>NZ_PTLZ01000011.1 GCF_003293745.1 Herminiimonas fonticola | reverse complement strand
GTACCCATCAGAGTAGCGACCGCTATATCCGGCCATCCAGAACCTGTGCCATAGACTCCCAATGCTGCAAGCATGACGGCGATATTGCCAATGGCATCATTGCGCGAGCATAGCCAAACCGAACGCATATTGGCATCACCTTCTCGGTAGGCATAAAGCAGCGCGGCAACCGATGCATTTGCTACCAACGCAAGGAAGCCGATGAAACCCATCGTTGATGATTCGGGCACGATGCCTGACGCCAAATGATAAGCAGCGCTACCAAGCACAAACACTCCATAACACCCCATGATTAAACCTTTGCCAAGCGCAGTACGAGAACGCCAAACTGGAGCCAGTCCAAGAACGAAGAGACTAACCGCGTAGTTACCAGCATCACCGAAAAAGTCTACGGCATCTGCTAAAAGCGATACTGAACCGGCATGCCACCCGCCAATTAGTTCTACGACGAACATACCGGCATTGACGACCAACGCAACCCACAAGATGAGTCGATAGCGAGCATCAACCGGTGGTTTATCTGAAGAGCAAGGGCCAGTGCAGCAATCCGCCATGATGAATCCTTTAAGATATATTCATGATTAAACACCCTGTAGTAGCTATAGGGTAAAGAGATATAGTAAAGGAGTTGTCATGTCTGGTTCAGCGTTGAAGATTGGCGAGTTGGCGAAGATGACGGGCTCGCAAGTAGAGAC
>NZ_PTLZ01000010.1 GCF_003293745.1 Herminiimonas fonticola | reverse complement strand
TTCTTTGCGTGCCGAACCAATACCCGACAAACACGAGACCTGCACCTGCTAATACCAAGACTATCGCTTTCAATGCGAATTTCGATTTCATTTCATTTCTCCTGCAGATGCCATGTCATGTGGAAGCACGTGATATTCAAGCGCCGCCCAAGTCAACGCCGCTTCTCTTTCAAGCTCGGCTATTTGCAGCCGTCGTTCCAATAACATTTTTTTCGCATTAAAGACAGCACTCAAACTGCCGGCACCCGAACGGTAGGCTGCAGTTGCCAGTTCCACCTGCTGTGATGCAGGCGGTAGCAACTGCGCATTGAGTTGCGTCATACGGGTTTTAAGACTTTCCAGAGTGGATGACTGATTCTCGATTTCAGTCTGCAGTTCACGCAATGCTTCTTCGTATTGCATCCTGGCCTTGGTGCCTAAAGCAGATTTTTCAGCGATGTCGCGATTCTGTTTTTGTGCGCGATTAACGGCCAAAGGGATGCTGATGCCAAAGGACACCATGTTTGAATATTGGCTGCCACGCTGGCTGTAAGCAGCTTCGACCGACCAGTCTGGGTTACTTTCACGAGACGCTACCGTGCTGTCGGCATCTGCGAGATTGACCGCTCGGCGCGCAGATAAAAGCATAGGATGATATTTTTCGAGTTCTTCGACAGGCAACCCAGGCACATGTGAAGTTAGCTTGGGTGTCTCGTCCGCGACAGTGGCGGCTGGCATACCGGTCCAGCGACTTAACGCAAGACGTGCGTTCTTCAAATCCTGTGTGTTCTTGCGCGTTGCATCTTGCGCTTGCGAGAGTGTTAATTGTGCTTGCATCACGTCCGAAGCGTTTGCCTTGGCACCTCGATGTGCAGCATTCATCGCATTCAGGTCTTCCTCCGCTTCTTTCTCCATCGCACTGACCAATGCCAATGTGCGCTGACCGTAAAGTACATTGACCCATGCCTTGGCTGCTTCTTCGCGTACCTTGGCAACGCTTTCCAGATAAGTACTTTCTTCCATTTCGACGGCACGCATTGCACGTTCGGACCGTGCAATGCGCTTGTCCGAAGATACCCATTGCTGTTCGATACCAACCCGGCGCATGGTCATGAAGTCGCTCGTGGTGCTGTAACGGTCGCTACCCGTCACCGGCAGATTGTCGATGCCAACTTTCAGCATCGGGTCAGGTAACTGGTCGGCTTTCGCGGCTGATTCGCGGCTGGCCAATACAGATGCATTCGCGGCTTTGGTCAGCGACGATCGTTGCAATGAAAGCTGCAATGCTTCGTTTAATGTGAGGCCGTTCGATTGGGCGTGAACAAAAGATGTGCCAAAAGCCAGCGCCAGTAATACGCTGATTCGGCAGAGCGTGCGCGACTGATGATTCAGTAGCGCGTGGATACGCAAAAACATATAACCCCCGGTAGAAAAGACGAACGCCGACCACGGCACAATGCCGGTCAGCGAAACAACTGGGGGGTTAAATCAAATGCGGAGTCGTTGCGTTCGGAGATAAGGCGGGTCTACGCCTAATTCCAGAGGAGCGTCTGTCCAGGCTGAAGCCCGAACGGTAGGAACAACCGGCAAAGGTGCCGGCATGATGAATGAAACGATAGTTGGTGCCAGCGATGGTGCGGCGGCCAAATGTTCAAGTGCCAACTGCGTGCCGGATTGTTGGGAAGCGCAATGAACCGGCTTCTCGATATCCATCCCTGCACAAGGCATGTCACCCATTGCCATCTCTTGCACAGGAGCCGTTGTCTGCGGACAGACGTAGGCAGCCATTGCTATTCCTGAGGTCAGAACGGTCATGACCAGGAAGCAAGCAATTAAGCGGCAAAAAGATGAAAAGGA
>NZ_PTLZ01000009.1 GCF_003293745.1 Herminiimonas fonticola | reverse complement strand
ACGGAAATCTGGTGCCGGGCTCGGCTTAGCAATTGTCAAATCCATTGTTGAAGCGCATGGCGGTACCGTGAAAGCTAGCTCACAAAACGGATGGAACAAGTTCCAGATAAACCTCCCTGTCATCCACCCTGCTAAATGAGCTAGTTTTCGATAGCAGAACGCCAGTGAAACGTTCCTGCATCTACTTCTGAACAGACAGTGTTGTAACTGTCGAAACTCCATCTATGTTCTCGACAGTAAACTTCACCTTGTCGCCAGTCTTCACATTGGATAGCAATGTTTTGTCCTTCACGGGAAAAGACATGGTCATCGGGCCCATCTCTACCGTCGAGCTTTTGATACGTCCATGTTTCAACGTAATGCTTTTGTTCTCTTTATCAACAGATCTAACTTCACCATCCGATAAAGAGTTTGCGCTCACTGGTTTCTCTGGCGTCTTGTCCAGTTTCATACCTTCCATCTTCATCCCTCCCATGTCCATACCTTTACTACCTTGGTCAGCGTAAGCACTGATAGTCAGCAGAGAGAAGCCGCAGACGGCTGCCAAATTTAAAAGCGATTTTTTCATTTGATACTCCTTAGTAGTTAAATTGATTTGTTTCGAACTGCTAAACGTAATTTGCGTTCTTGAAGTAAACGCCATGCTGCTGGAATCACAAAAAGCGACAACAACGGTGCGGTAATCATTCCTCCAACCATTGGCGCTGCAATCCGTTGCATTACTTCAGAGCCGGCACCGCTGCCGAACATAATTGGTATAAGTCCTCCCAAGATAACCGCCACTGTCATGGCTTTAGGTCGCACTCGCAGTACAGCTCCTTCTCGAATCGCTTCCGCAATGAGTTCCTTGGTCAACGGCAGTCCAGCCTGCAATCGCTGGTTCAATGAATTGCGTAGATACACCAGCATCACGACGCCAAATTCAGCTGCCAATCCGGCCAAGGCAATAAACCCAACCGCAGTAGCCACCGAAACGGCATGACCGAGTAGCCACACAAACCAGAAGCCACCGATAAGTGCAAAAGGTACGGTCAGCATAAGCAGGAATGCTTCCGATATGGAGCGAAATGCCAAGTACAGCAGGATGAGGATAACGGCCAGCGTGAGAGGAATCACTGTTTGCAATTTTGCGACGGCTCGCTCCAGGTATTCAAACTGCCCGGACCAGCCTATTGAATATCCAGGAGGGAGCTTTACCTCTTTTGCAACTGCAGCCTGCATTGCCTTCACGGCTGAGTGCAAGTCGGTTCCACGCACATCGACATAGACCCAGCCAGAAAGCCGTGCGTTCTCGCTGCGTATCATCGGCGGCCCATCAGTCACCTTGATGGTCGTAATATCTCCCAGCCTGACTTGTGCACCTCGCTCTGTGACGATAGGAAAGTCACGCAGCGTTTGCACCGAGTTACGGTAATCCTGTGGATAGCGAACATTGATGGGAAAGCGTTGGCGTCCATCTACAACTTCACCAATGTTTTCTCCGCCAATCGCAGATGAAATAACCGACTGCACGTCCGTCACCGCAAGGCCATATCGCGCTGCTTTTGCTCGGTCGATATCGACATCGATATAACGTCCACCGCTTACACGTTCCGCCAATGCAGAAGTCACCCCCGGCACTTTTTTGACGACGGCTTCAATTTGCGTGGCGATTTTGTCGATTTGTCCGAGGTCGGCACCGGATACCTTCACACCGACAGGTGTCTTGATACCGGTTGACAGCATGTCGATACGATTACGGATAGGCGGCACCCAAACATTCGATAGTCCTGGAACTTTGACTATCCGGTCCAGTTCTTCAATGAGCTTTGCGGATGTCATACCGGCACGCCATTGGTCTTTCGGTTTGAACTGAATCGTCGTTTCAAACATTTCCAACGGTGCAGGGTCGGTCGCCGATTCCGCTCGGCCGGCTTTACCAAAGACCGTAGCGACTTCGGGTACGGTTTTGATGAGGCGGTCTGTCTGTTGCAGCAGTTCACTAGCTTTGGATGCAGACAGTCCGGGCAATGCAGAAGGCATGTACAGCAAATCACCTTCGTCCAGCGGTGGTAAAAATTCGCCACCAAGTTTAGACAGAGGAATCACTGTCAGGGCAAGAGCAAAAAACGCAATCGCAATCGTCCATTTCGGATGCGCCAGACTTGCATTCAACCAAGGCCGGTACGCTCGTATCAGTACGCGATTAATCGGATTCGATGCCTCGCTTGGAATACGTCCGCGAATCATGTACCCCATCAATACTGGTATCAACGTAATCGCCAGTCCGGCTGCCGCAGCTAAGGTGTAGGTTTTTGTATAGGCAAGCGGCGCGAACAACTTGCCTTCCTGTGCTTCCAAGGCGAATACCGGAATGAAAGAAAGCGTAACGATAAGTAGCGAGAAGAACAGCGCCGGTCCAACCTCAATAGCCGACTCTGCAATCAAGTCCCACCGCTCTTTCGCATTGATTTCCTGATTTGGATGCGAGTGCGAATAGGCTTCCAGATGCTTGTGCGCATTCTCAATCATGACAATCGCTGCATCGACCATCGCACCTACGGCGATGGCGATGCCGCCCAAGGACATCAGATTGGCGTTAACGCCTTGATAGCGCATCACGATGAAAGCAGCGAGCACGCCCAAGGGTAGCGAGATGATGGCAACCAACGCACTGCGTAAATGAAATAGAAAAATCGCGCAGACCAGTGCGACCACGACAAACTCTTCAATCAGCTTGTCACGGAGGTTGGTCACTGCCGCCGTAATTAATTTGGAGCGGTCGTAGGTTGTGACGATTTCCACGCCTTTGGGAAGCGAGCTTTGCAAAGTAGCGAGTTTGGCCTTGACCGCATTGATTGTCTCAAGCGCGTTCTTGCCGGAGCGCATGACAACAACGCCACCTGCGACTTCTCCTTCGCCATTCAACTCGGCAATGCCGCGACGCATTTCTGGACCTATACGTACCGTCGCCACATCCCCTAGCAATACTGGCGTGCCCGCATCATTTGCGTTTAGTAGAACATTGCGGAAATCTTCCAGTGAACGCAAATACCCGTGCGAACGCACCATGTATTCGGTCTCGGCCATCTCAACGATCGAACCACCGGACTCCTCATTTGCTTTCGCCAATGCATCCAGCACCTTTGCGTGAGAGATGCCGAATACACGCAACTTGTCTGGGTCGAGGATGACTTGATACTGCTTCACCATGCCACCGATGCTAGCGACCTCAGCGACGTCTGAAACGGTTTTAAGCTCGAACTTCAAGAACCAGTCATTCAATGTCCGCAACTGACTGAGGTCATTTTTTCCAGTACGGTCTACCAGTGCGTATTCAAATATCCAACCTACTCCCGTTCCGTCCGGTCCAAGCTCGGCGCTCACACCTTGAGGCAAACGGCTTTGCACCTGGCTGATGTATTCCAATACTCTTGAGCGAGCCCAGTATTGATCCGTGACGTCGTCAAACAGAACATAAACAAACGAGTCGCCAAAGAAGGAGTAACCGCGAACGGTTTTGGCACCCGGGACCGCTAGCAGTGCTGTGGTCAGTGGGTAAGTGACCTGGTCCTCAACTATCTGGGGAGCCTTGCCGGGATACTGGGCGCGGATGATGACTTGCGTGTCCGACAGGTCGGGTAGCGCATCCAACGGTGTTTTGTTCAACGACCACAGACCCCATCCTGCGATGACGACCGCAGCAAGCAGAACCCAGAATCGGTTGGCAATGGACCAGCGAATAATTCGCGCAATCATTGCTTGCCGCCCACCGGTTTGACGCTTTCGAGCAGGTAACCGTCGTCATTTTCCTTGAATGAAAACTCAACTTCCTGTCCGGCTTTTATCCCTTCAAATAACTCAGGACGTGACTTGTTAAAATCCATCGTCATCGCACCCCACTCAAGTTCCGGAATCGGCTTGTGCGAAAGGGTCAACGCTTTTGGCGTTACTTTCTCTACCGTCCCAATGCCTCGGTGAACAGCGGTTGCCGATGGCTGCATCGTCTGTGTACTTCCAGCAAACTTGGGTAACACTGACTTCAAACTAGCTTCCGAATCGATAAGAAATTGTCCGGACGCGACTACTTTCTGACCTTCAGTTAACCCGCTCAAAATCTCGGTATCGTTTCCTGTATCCCGGCCAGTCGTCACAATCACCGGTTGCATGCTGTTGTTTTCGCCAAGCACCAAAACGACGGATTGCTTGCCGCTCGCAATCACGGCTTCGCTCGGAACCAGAAGTCGCGAAACTGGCTTCTCGGCATTCAAACGGATGCGCATGAGCATGCCCGGCGTGAGGCTGCCATCACGATTATCCAGCTCCAGTCGTGCCTGCAAGGTCCGGGTCGCGGTACTGATACCCGGCAGGATTTCTCTAACCTTGCCGTTGTATTTTCTATTTGCATCGCCTGAGAACGTAGCTTCCACCGTCATGCCGGAACGGACTGCATTGCTCAGTGCCTCGGGCACTTCCGCTATCAGCCACACTTTGTTCAAACCGGCGACTTTTGCAATGGTCATGCCGGGCGTTACCATCGCGCCATCGCGTACGGACAACTCGGTGATGACGCCGGCCACTGGGGATGTCAGCGTATAGTGCTTTTGTGATTGGCCGCTACGGTCCGTCTGATTGATCAATCCGTCCGGAATGGACATCGCGCGCATTCTTTGTCTAGCGGCTGCCGCCAGTTCGGTATTGCCGCCACGCTTGAGTGCCAGATACTCCTCTTGCGGCGCAATCCAGTCGGGAACAAAAATAGAAGCAATTGCCTCACCGCGCTTGATACGCTGCTGAGGTGAACGGGCATACAGTTTGTCGATATACCCCGTCACGCGGCTTTGCACGACTTCCGAAGCGCTCTCATCAAACTGCGTTGTGCCAACCATTTCAAATACATCCCGTACTTCTTCGCGTCTTACGGTTGCAAATCGGATACCGAGATTCTGTTGAAGTGTGTGGCTAATTTTTACGCCACCATCTGCTGAACCTTCATCCGCATAAACCGGAACCAATTGCATATCCATGAAAGGACTTTTACCTGGCTGGTCGAACTTGTTTCCCGGAACCATAGGGTCATGCCAATACAGGACTTTACGCCCCGTCTTCGGGTCAACTTTCTCAGTTGCTGTGCCAGATGTAGCGTCATCCATACTTCTTTGCGTGCCGAACCAATACCCGACAAACACGAGACCTGCACCTGCTAATACCAAGACTATCGCTTTCAATGCGAATTTCGATTTCATTTCATTTCTCCTGCAGATGCCATGTCATGTGGAAGC
>NZ_PTLZ01000008.1 GCF_003293745.1 Herminiimonas fonticola | reverse complement strand
AGAACATTAGAAGTCGGCAGCGTACAGTAAAGTAAGCACAGCGAAGTGGCGTGAGCGCACGCCATCTGCTGCCACACAGCTCCATGCAAAGCGATTTTCCAAAAGCAAAAACCCCCGACCAGATCACTGGAAGGGGGTTTTCTAATAAAAGCCTGACGATGACCTACTTTCACACTGGTTGCAGCACTATCATCGGCGCAAATTCGTTTCACGGTCCTGTTCGGGATGGGAAGGGGTGGTACCAAATCGCTATGGTCATCAGGCATAACTTGTAGCGTTCGCTGCCGTCGTCGTTACTCTGACGTCGTCAACAAACCAATCTGGAAGAAGTAAAGATCACACTGAGGTCATGGGTGATGACGACAGCGGTTTTGATTGCACGAATCAAATCGCACACACGTTACTTGTATGCCTATGACCTGCTAAGGTTATAGGGACAAGCCTTACGGGCAATTAGTATCAGTTAGCTTAATGCATTACTGCACTTCCACACCTGACCTATCAACGTCCTGGTCTCGAACGACCCTTTAAAGAGCTCAAGGCTCTGGGAAATCTCATCTCAAGGCAAGTTTCCCGCTTAGATGCTTTCAGCGGTTATCTCTTCCAGACTTAGCTACCCGGCAATGCCACTGGCGTGACAACCGGTACACCAGAGGTCTGTCCACTCCGGTCCTCTCGTACTAGGAGCAGCCCCCTTCAAATTTCCAACGCCCACGGCAGATAGGGACCAAACTGTCTCACGACGTTTTAAACCCAGCTCACGTACCACTTTAAATGGCGAACAGCCATACCCTTGGGACCGGCTACAGCCCCAGGATGTGATGAGCCGACATCGAGGTGCCAAACTCCCCCGTCGATATGAACTCTTGGGAGGAATCAGCCTGTTATCCCCAGAGTACCTTTTATCCGTTGAGCGATGGCCCTTCCATACAGAACCACCGGATCACTATGTCCTACTTTCGTACCTGCTCGACTTGTCAGTCTCGCAGTTAAGCACGCTTATGCCATTGCACTATTAGCACGATGTCCGACCGTACCTAGCGTACCTTCGAACTCCTCCGTTACACTTTGGGAGGAGACCGCCCCAGTCAAACTGCCTACCATGCACTGTCCCCGATCCGGATAACGGACCAAGGTTAGAACCTCAAACAAACCAGGGTGGTATTTCAAGGTTGGCTCCACGAGAACTAGCGTCCCCGCTTCAAAGCCTCCCACCTATCCTACACAGATTGGTTCAAAGTCCAATGCAAAGCTACAGTAAAGGTTCATGGGGTCTTTCCGTCTAGCCGCGGGTAGATTGCATCATCACAAACATTTCAACTTCGCTGAGTCTCGGGAGGAGACAGTGTGGCCATCGTTACTCCATTCGTGCAGGTCGGAACTTACCCGACAAGGAATTTCGCTACCTTAGGACCGTTATAGTTACGGCCGCCGTTTACTGGGACTTCAATCAAGAGCTTGCACCCCATCATTTAATCTTCCAGCACCGGGCAGGAGTCACACCATATACGTCCACTTTCGTGTTTGCATAGTGCTGTGTTTTTATTAAACAGTCGCAGCCACCAGTTTATTGCAACCCTTTCATCCTTCCACAGTAAAGTGGTCAAACTACAAGGGCGTACCTTATCCCGAAGTTACGGTACCAATTTGCCGAGTTCCTTCTCCCGAGTTCTCTCAAGCGCCTTAGAATACTCATCTCGCCCACCTGTGTCGGTTTGCGGTACGGTCTCGTATGACTGAAGCTTAGAGGCTTTTCTTGGAACCACTTCCGATTGCTTCGTGAACAAGTTCACTCGTCTCAACCCCTTGAATTACGCACCCGGATTTGCCTAAGTGCCTTCTACAAGTCAAGAACAGGCTCTTCCAACCGCCTGACAACCTTCCGCGATCCGTCCCCCCATCGCATCATACGACGGTGCAGGAATATTAACCTGCTTCCCATCAGCTACGCATCTCTGCCTCGCCTTAGGGGCCGACTCACCCTGCTCCGATGAACGTTGAACAGGAAACCTTGGGCTTTCGGCGTGGAGGCTTTTCACCCCCATTATCGCTACTCATGTCAGCATTCGCACTTCTGATACCTCCAGCATCCTTTACAAGACACCTTCGCAGGCTTACAGAACGCTCTCCTACCATATGTGTAAACACATATCCGCAGCTTCGGTGACTGGCTTAGCCCCGTTACATCTTCCGCGCAGGACGACTCGATCAGTGAGCTATTACGCTTTCTTTAAAGGATGGCTGCTTCTAAGCCAACCTCCTGACTGTTTTAGCCTTCCCACTTCGTTTTCCACTTAGCCAATCTTTGGGACCTTAGCTGGCGGTCTGGGTTGTTTCCCTCTTGACGCCGGACGTTAGCACCCGACGTCTGTCTCCCAAGCTCGCACTCATCGGTATTCGGAGTTTGCAATGGGTTGGTAAGTCGCAATGACCCCCTAGCCATAACAGTGCTCTACCCCCGATGGTGATACTTGAGGCACTACCTAAATAGTTTTCGGAGAGAACCAGCTATTTCCAAGTTTGTTTAGCCTTTCACCCCTACCCACAGCTCATCCCCTAATTTTTCAACATTAGTGGGTTCGGACCTCCAGGGCGTGTTACCGCACCTTCATCCTGGCCATGAGTAGATCACTTGGTTTCGGGTCTACACCCAGCGACTGAACGCCCTATTCGGACTCGATTTCTCTACGGCTTCCCTATACGGTTAACCTTGCCACTGAATGTAAGTCGCTGACCCATTATACAAAAGGTACGCAGTCACGGAACAAGTCCGCTCCTACTGTTTGTATGCACACGGTTTCAGGATCTATTTCACTCCCCTTCCGGGGTTCTTTTCGCCTTTCCCTCACGGTACTGGTTCACTATCGGTCGATATCGAGTATTTAGCCTTGGAGGATGGTCCCCCCATGTTCAGACAGGATTTCTCGTGTCCCGCCCTACTTGTTGCAAGCTTAGTTCCACACTGGTCATTTCGTGTAAGGGGCTATCACCCTCTATGGCTGCACTTTCCAGAGCATTCCACTATATCCAATGCTAAAACTTGCGGCTGTTCCCATTTCGCTCGCCACTACTCTGGGAATCTCGGTTGATTTCTTTTCCTGCAGCTACTTAGATGTTTCAGTTCGCCGCGTTCGCTTCACACACCTATGTATTCAGTGAGTGATGACCCAAAGGGCCGGGTTTCCCCATTCGGAAATCTGCGGATCAAAGTGTGTTTGCTCACTCCCCGCAGCTTATCGCAAGCTACTACGTCCTTCATCGCCTGATATCGCCAAGGCATCCACCATGTGCACTTATTCGCTTGTCCCTATAACGTTAGCCTCTCAATCGCTTGCGCTTTCAAGAGACGGTCATAAGGCAAACAAGTACTACGTGTTTGCTTGTATTGGCACTGGATTGCTCTTTCGAACAACTGATCGCCAATACTATTTGATTTGATACAATCAAAACCCATCAGCGCATCTCAACAATGCTTGCGCATCATTGGTTTGCACCAATAAATCTTTACTTCTTCCAAATTGTTAAAGAACAAAAACAGCTAATGATCTACTTAAAAGATCAAACCTAAATCGTGACTACATTTTCATGCAGATCAACTTAGGTTTGACATCTTGGTGGAGGTTGACGGGATCGAACCGACGACCCCCTGCTTGCAAAGCAGGTGCTCTCCCAGCTGAGCTAAACCCCCGAAACCGGTCATACATATCTTGGTGGGTCTGGTTGGGCTCGAACCAACGACCCCCGCGTTATCAACACGGTGCTCTAACCAACTGAGCTACAGACCCGTTTGGATCAGTACCAACCAACCATACGCAACCATCTGCGTATCGCCGACATTCACTGTTCTTTTCTTATTAACTAGTCGATAAGTGTGGACGCTTAACTTTCACGCAAACTCTAGAAAGGAGGTGATCCAGCCGCACCTTCCGATACGGCTACCTTGTTACGACTTCACCCCAGTCACGAATCCCACCGTGGTAAGCGCCCTCCTTACGGTTAGGCTACCTACTTCTGGTGAAACCCGCTCCCATGGTGTGACGGGCGGTGTGTACAAGACCCGGGAACGTATTCACCGCGACATGCTGATCCGCGATTACTAGCGATTCCAACTTCATGTAGTCGAGTTGCAGACTACAATCCGGACTACGATACACTTTCTGGGATTAGCTCCCCCTCGCGGGTTGGCGGCCCTCTGTATGTACCATTGTATGACGTGTGAAGCCCTACCCATAAGGGCCATGAGGACTTGACGTCATCCCCACCTTCCTCCGGTTTGTCACCGGCAGTCTCATTAGAGTGCCCTTTCGTAGCAACTAATGACAAGGGTTGCGCTCGTTGCGGGACTTAACCCAACATCTCACGACACGAGCTGACGACAGCCATGCAGCACCTGTGTTACGGTTCTCTTTCGAGCACTCCCTAATCTCTCAGGGATTCCGTACATGTCAAGGGTAGGTAAGGTTTTTCGCGTTGCATCGAATTAATCCACATCATCCACCGCTTGTGCGGGTCCCCGTCAATTCCTTTGAGTTTTAATCTTGCGACCGTACTCCCCAGGCGGTCTACTTCACGCGTTAGCTGCGTTACTAAGTCAATTAAGACCCAACAACTAGTAGACATCGTTTAGGGCGTGGACTACCAGGGTATCTAATCCTGTTTGCTCCCCACGCTTTCGTGCATGAGCGTCAGTGTTATCCCAGGGGGCTGCCTTCGCCATCGGTATTCCTCCACATCTCTACGCATTTCACTGCTACACGTGGAATTCTACCCCCCTCTGACACACTCTAGCCGTGCAGTCACAAATGCAATTCCCAGGTTGAGCCCGGGGATTTCACATCTGTCTTGCACAACCGCCTGCGCACGCTTTACGCCCAGTAATTCCGATTAACGCTTGCACCCTACGTATTACCGCGGCTGCTGGCACGTAGTTAGCCGGTGCTTATTCTTCAGGTACCGTCATTAGTGATCTGTATTAGAGTCCACCGTTTCTTCCCTGACAAAAGAGCTTTACAACCCGAAGGCCTTCTTCACTCACGCGGCATTGCTGGATCAGGCTTGCGCCCATTGTCCAAAATTCCCCACTGCTGCCTCCCGTAGGAGTCTGGACCGTGTCTCAGTTCCAGTGTGGCTGGTCGTCCTCTCAGACCAGCTACTGATCGAAGCCTTGGTAGGCTTTTACCCTACCAACTAGCTAATCAGATATCGGCCGCTCCATGAGCATGAGGTCTTGCGATCCCCCACTTTCATCCGTAGATCGTATGCGGTATTAGCGCAACTTTCGCTGCGTTATCCCCCACTCTAGGGTACGTTCCGATATATTACTCACCCGTTCGCCACTCGCCACCAGGAGCAAGCTCCCGTGCTGCCGTTCGACTTGCATGTGTAAGGCATGCCGCCAGCGTTCAATCTGAGCCAGGATCAAACTCTTCAGTTCAATCTCTGTTTTATGTCATTGCTGACATGGTTCTTTCGAACCGGTCGCTCACTCAAAATACTGACAGGTACTTTCATTTAACTGAAAGTATCTATATTTCTTTGTGAGCATTTAATATTTAAAGTTATAGCAGCAAATAAATTCACTGCCGCGCTTCCATTAAACGCCCACACTTATCGACTGTTAATTTTTAAAGAACTTCTTGTCTGCTTCGCTGTTTCAGCGTCGCTGCGAATCGTTTTGTTCGTCAGCAGCAGAGAGATGAGATTATGTGGCATGTCTTCGTTTTCGTCAACATCTTTTTAAGAAACTTTTTAAAAAGATTCGTTTTAAATTTCTTCAAAACGACTAACAAAAACTTCAACTTCTACAACAACTTCTTCACCCCCATCACACCCAATTCAGCTCGCTACACTCTGCGTTTCGCTGCTTGTTCTGCGACGGGAGCCGAACTATAGCAAGCACCCAATGCCTTGGCAACCCCTTTTGAGAAAATACTTTAATTCTTTT
>NZ_PTLZ01000007.1 GCF_003293745.1 Herminiimonas fonticola | reverse complement strand
TCATAGTTTAGAAACATTGTCGAAAAACTTTCGACATCCTTGAGCTTTTGTAGAGCGAGAAGACACATGGCAATGGCAACAAACCATTCAGCAGTCTGAATTTTGAGAACACTATCGAATGCAGCCCAACTTACTGCTAACGCCACGGCGAGTGCCATGCCAAACAATGCAACCACGGGTTGATAAGTGACGGCATCCTTATCTTTGACCGGTTCGCCTAAAAATGCTGCAAGTTCGTCGTGGCCGCCTATACGCTGGCCCGCTATGAATGTTTGCGGGGTGCTTGCTACGGCGTATTGGTTTTTGAATGCATCCGTTTCGGCGCGACTGGTGAGATGATGATCCTCGACTTCGTAACCATTTCGCTTAAGTAAGTCTAAGGACTTCAAACCAAAAGGACATGTGTGTTCTGGCATGACCATTCGATACAAAATGGCGTGCTTAACTGGATCCATTTCGACTCTCCTTTCTCAATAACAAATGCTTTTCAAAGCTAGTAAACTTATCGCTGCGATCAAGGTTGGGTGACAGTATTCAATCTTAGGTTAGCTTTGCTAGGCTCTCCCGTCACTCGTTGTTTCAATTTGCTTTGCTGATTACAGGCGAGAGGACACCCAGCCAGGCCACGCAAGCAACAACCAGTATCGCCAACGTAGTTTCCATGACCAAGCTTCTCCGCAACAGCCGAGAAGCTTCCAGTCCATTTCCGGCGGTTATTGCGAGTTCCACTTTGGGACTGAGTAAATAGCGATTGGCAGCCGCCAAGGCCAGCATTCCAATGAAGAGCGACAACTTAATCGATAGCAAAAGCCCGTATTGCGTCGAGATCAAGGCATCGACAGAGGGGCCTGCTATTAGGACATAGTTAATTGTGCCGGTCGCTATCAATGACACGACGATGACTGTGCCAAGTCGAGCGAATCCGTTAGAGGTTTTGCTCAAAACACAGATTGCGTCTGGATTAGATTGTGGATCCAGCAACGCAAGCATTGCCAAAGAGAACAGTGCACCTATCCATGCGCCGGCTGCCCACAAGTGGCTGATGCCAGACACCAGGTGAATTGCCCCTTTGATCCCATCATTCATCGCTGCATGACCAGACCAAGCTAATGTAGCCAAGGCCACGCCTGAGAATGCGGTCAACAAAATAAATCTGATGTTGAAGCGCAACCCTGAGAAGATAATCGCAATGCAAGTAATGAGACTTAACATGCGCGCAATCCAGGCTATGCCCATGTCAGTGCCAGTAATCACCATACCCAATATATGCGCCGTCAACTCTGCATAGGTCTCAGCTCCTGACATAGCCTTGGCTGTTACTACCATTGAGAGCAACGAAAGAATAATGTCGGCCGATGCTGCGAGTAATAAGAATGCAGTGAATCGACGACCGAAAGAAGTGAAGTTTGCGCTTAAACGTTGCGCGTACACACCGAACATGGAAACGCCAAAAAGGGTCGCCATGCCGATATAAAGACCAAAGCGTAGCGCAATGTTTAGCCAGTCGTCCGCCATGGATTTACTTTACTTGAAAACTGATGTTTCCTTTGATGGGATGAGTATCAGAAGACACC
This sequence comes from Herminiimonas fonticola, assembly GCF_003293745.1. Lineage (GTDB taxonomy): Bacteria > Pseudomonadota > Gammaproteobacteria > Burkholderiales > Burkholderiaceae_D > Oxalicibacterium > Oxalicibacterium fonticola. The sequence continues at coordinate 6,191 of NZ_PTLZ01000007.1, read as the reverse complement.
GCACGCCAATCAACCCGATAGGTACCTGCTGTCAACGTACTGGAAGGTGTGATGATCATCGTCTTCCCATCGCTACCGCTCGATACGCTTGCTGTCATTTTCATTGCGCCATGGCCGGGCATATTGGGCATATCTGTCATGATGAGATTGGCTCCAGAAAATTGGGTGTTCAACGTTTCTGAAAATTTCAACTCGATTTTTGCTGGAGCTGGTCCTTCTGACTTGTCTGCCGGTGTGGATGAGAGAAGATCTGGATGTGCGAAAACCGAAGTAGCGAACAAGGTGGCAGCCGAAGCGAGAAGTAGCTTGGAAGTGATTTTAGAGATAGACATTATGAATCCTTTAAAAGCATTGTTTAAGAATGTTCAACGATAAGATTGATATACCGCAGTACTACCGTCGTTCTTGATTAACAGCACGTCATACGCAGCCTTTTGTCCTGCAAAAGCAGGACCGTCCATGCCAGGCGAACCTATAGGCATGCCTGGCGCCGTTAGTCCCCGCGCAGTTGGTTTCTCTTTGAGCATGCGTTTGATATCTGCGGCGGGAACGTGCCCTTCCACCACATAATTGCCAATCTTAGCGGTATGGCAAGAGCCATATTTGACCGGTACCAGCAACTTTTTTCTCGCTTCTTCGTTACCGTCGTTATGAATTTTGACCTTGAAGCCAGCCTCTTCCATGTGATGTACCCAATCCTCACAGCAGCCGCATGACGGGTCTTTCCATACTTCGGCCACCGGATTGCCTTGCGCACTGGCCGTGTAAGCCACTGACGCCAACAAAAAGCATGAGAGCAATGTACGTAGTTTCTTGATCGAATCTACGAGTGGCGTGCTGGAGGGAGGAGCAAGTTCATTCAATTTATTCATCGCGTTTCCTCAATAAAATTTTTACTTCTGACGTTTCTTAGAACCAGAAACGCAGACCGGCCACTACGCGCGTTTTTTTAGTGCGTCCGCCTTCGGCTCGAACATAATCGGCAGTTTCTCCAAAGGTCCCAGCGCGTTCCACGCCGATGTAAGGGGCAAACTGGCGGCTGAATTCATAACGTAGACGCAGCCCTGCGGAGGCTTCTGACAGACCGCTTCCAATGCCGCGCTCCGGATCGCTCTTACCAAAGGCCTGCATTTCAATTTTTGGTTCAAGAACCAAACGTTGCGTGATCAAGAGCTCATAGCTTGCTTCGAGGCGAACAGCTGTCCTGCCGCCGTCACCAAGGTAGGCTGTGGCATCGACTTCAAACCAGTAAGGAGACAAACCTTGAATGCCAAACGCCATCCACTGTCGATTTGGGCCTTCGCCCGTATCCAAACGAACACCTAACTGCGTATCCCAATGAGTTGCAATGGCGTGGCTCCATAGCAATTCCGTGCGTGACTCTTCGACCTTACTTTTGGCCACGTCACCTTCGGCCTTTATTACGAATCGATCGTAGGTAGTGCCAAACCAACCTTGCATGTCATAACTTGTGCTGTCATCGCCTTTGCTGTCGAATTTGCGTTCAAGGCGTTCAGCACGAAACGACGCAAAAGTATGTTCATCAGCAAGCATCAGGTGCGGTACGCCGGGTACTGCATAATCACCTTTCCCGACCTGCAAGCCGTTTGAGTATGCATGGGGGTCCCGTGCGTCCGGCGGTGCAGAACCACCCTGCATTTGCATTTCCCCATGATCCATCTGAGAAGGTGGTGCGGAATCTCCTTGCGTCATATTGTGACCTGCATGCGGATCGGCCGCGACCTCAGTCATACGGTGCCCAGCATGCAGATCTACAGCTTCAAGGGAAATTTTAGATTTGTCTCCCTGAGATTGGGGCGACACCATTTCTTGGTGCGCCGAATGATCTTGCGAGCTTGTAGATTGCGCACTGACCGACACACTGGCTAGTGATGCACAGACCATAGTCGCGAAATGGATAGCTCTTACTTTTGACATTATTTTCTCCTCATGTTCAGTTCAGGACACTACGACTTCGCGGAACATGCCCCCATCCATATGGAACATCAGGTGACAATGCCAGGCCCAGCGGCCAACGGCGTCGGCTGTAACTAAAAAACTGATACGCTGTGCTGGCTGCACCGGCAGAGTATGGCGGCGCACTTGAAATTTGCCGTCGGGGCTTTCTAATTCGCTCCACATTCCATGCAAATGCATTGGATGCGTCATCATGGTGTCGTTATGAAGAATGACGCGTAGACGTTCTCCATGCCGGAAATGAACCGGGGTAGATTTCCCGAACTCGACGCCATCAAAAGACCAGGAATAACGCTCCATGTTGCCGGTTAAATGGAGCTCAACTTCTCTGCTAGGTCCGCGTTTGTCCATCGGTCCGGACGGGGTGTGCAAATCGGCCAAGGTCAATACTCTTCTACCGTTATTGCGCAATCCAATACCCGGATCATCCAGATTGCTTCGCGCCATATCCACCCGCATGTCCGTACTAGCGCCATATTCAGTTCGCGCGTGCCGTGCCGTTGTAGAAGGAACGGCCAAGCCAGTCATTCCTTTCATCGCGCTATGATCCATGCCCGCGATGACACTGTGATCCATTCCGTTCATACCAGTCATTCCGGTCATATCCCCGGAGTCCATAGTGGACATTGAGCTGTGATCCATCATATTCATGCCGGTCATGCCGCTATGATCCATGCCGGCCATGGAACCACCGCTCATAGCTCCATGCTCCATGGAGCCCATCATGTCGCGCATCGTCAGCCACTCCACAGGATCCAGTTTCGGCACCGGTGCTTTCAGACCTTCACGAACGGCTAACGTTGCAAGCGCAAAACCAGTTCTCTCCATAGACTGGGCGAAGATCGTATATGCCTCGTCAAGCGGCTCAACAATCACATCGATCGTCTCGCCGGGACCAAATCTGAATTCGTCGACTGTCACAGGTTCAACATCGAGACCATCGACATGTACCACTTTCAGTTTCAGACCCGGAATCCGTACGTCATAGAAAGTGTTGCCCGCGCCATTAATCATTCGCAAACGTACCCGCTCACCCGGACGGAACAGTGCGGTCCAGTTGCCTGCTGGTGTAATACCATTGGTCAGGTAGGTAAGCGTTTGAGAAGAAAGATCGGCTAGATCGGTTGGATTCATGCGCATTTCATTCCACATTTTGCGCTTCTCGAAAGCCGAACCGACTCCGTCACGCGCAGCGTCGCGGAAGAAGTCGATTACCGTGGGCTGGTTGTAATTGTAATAATCACCTTGCGCCTTCAGCTTGGCGAACACCCGCATCGGATCTTCATCAGTCCAGTCAGAAAGGAGCACGACATGATCACGGTCAGCGCGAATCGTCTCTGGACCCGCGGGGTCGATGATAATGGCGCCGTACATTCCGGTCAGCTCCTGCATTCCAGAATGCGAGTGGTACCAATAGGTACCACTTTGTTGAACCTTGAACCTATACGTAAATGTCGCGCCTGGTGGAATACCTGCGAAGCTAATTCCTGGAACACCATCCATTTGATAAGGAAGAATGATTCCATGCCAATGGATTGACGTGTGCTCGCGAAGTTTGTTGTGCACGCGAATTGTCACGGTTTCGCCTTCTCGCCACCGTAGTGTGGGTGCCGGTATAGAACCATTTATGGTGGTCGCCATCCCCGGCTTACCCGTAAAGTTCACGGGCAATTCATTCACCACCAGATCAAACTCGTTGCCACGCAAAATAGGCGCCGTTCCTTGGCTTAGCTGGTTACTGTTTGTCAAAGCGCTTAAGACTGGCGATGAGAGGCTCGCCAAAACTCCTCCAGCAACAAGGCCCTGGACGAACCGCCTACGGCCCATGCCAGATGGGGGAATAATGAGAGGTAATCGACGTGACATGTTGGTATTCCTTATGAATCAGTCAAAATGGATACGGCTGAATGGTAACAAGCGTGAATGCCACTTACTTTTGAGCCAATGACGCCATCCTAGTCACCCCCTACTTTCTAGCGTATGACATCTTGATTACATTTATGTAATGTAGCTGTCATCTGTGCGGAAGACTGTATGAAGTACATTGCTATCTATTAGTTCAGGTTGCAATTCAGGGTATGGCCTTTCACGCCTGCGCGAGGCAAAAACTCACTTTGAGGGTGAAATGAAATTATTGGTCGTTGAAGACGAGAACAAAACGGCAGATTACGTACGCCAAGGGTTAATGGAAGCCGGGTTCATGGTAGATCTCGCCCGCAACGGATTAGACGGCCACCATATGGCAATGCACGAGTCTTACGATCTCATTTTGTTAGATGTCATGCTGCCGGATGTCGACGGCTGGCGTATCGTTAAGTCTCTGCGTGACGCGGGTAAGCAGATGCCTGTTCTATTTCTCACGGCACGTGGAAGTGTTGACGACCGGGTAAAAGGATTAGAACTTGGTGCCGATGATTATCTGATCAAACCGTTCGCCTTTTCTGAATTACTGGCGAGAGTGCGTACATTATTGAGGCGGGGAAGCACCCCGAGTCAATCGGAAAGAATTGAGGTGGCCGATCTCATTCTTGACCTCCCTCGTCGCAAGGCGAGCCGAATGGGGCAGAAAGTTGTTCTAACCAATAAAGAATTTGCCCTGCTTGAATTGCTGGCCAGAAGGCAAGGCGAAGTATTACCTCGTTCTTTGATTGCCTCGCAGATTTGGGACATGAATTTCGATAGCGACAGCAATGTCATTGACGTCGCTATTCGTCGGCTTCGTGCCAAGATCGACGATCCTTTCGAGCCTAAGCTTATTCATACCGTACGCGGTATGGGCTACACCTTGGATATACCAAATGGAGATTAAGGTCGCAAATAAACGCCGCCCAATCTCACTTGCATGGCGGGTCACAGTATTGGTAGGTATCGCTACTACACTCGTTTTTTTGACATTTAACTGGATTATCGTTCGTTCGCTTGAGCATCACTTTGCGGAACAGGACGCAGGGGAATTACAGGCCGTAGCTAATGCCGTAGTTAAAACCCTGCGAGCGCCAGGCCTTCAAGGGAATAAGGACGCTATGACGCAACAGTTATCTGCCATTGCTGTTGGCCATCACGGCATATCCTACGGTGTTCTAAAGCGTTCAGGAACGCCTGTATATTTGAGTTCCGGCCCCGATCTAGCCCCGGTCTTTGCCGGTGAAAAATCTAGTGTGCATATCAGAGAAGATCGCCTTGTGATTTGGAGGGCGGACGGCAAGTCCTATCGCGGCGGCGCGCTTGAAGTGGACGCCGACGCGATACAAGCTGGAGAGCCCTATCTTGTGGCTGTGGCGATGGATATCGACTTCCATCTAGATTTTTTAGACATGTTCAAGCGCATCCTGTGGTGGGCAACCTTGATCGTAGCGCTCATCGCTTTAGTAGTGGCGTGGTTTGCCGTCCAGTGGGGGCATCGCCCTATCCGCAAGGTTTCTAAAGAAATCCGCGCCATTCGATCCTCCCAACTCGATGTGCGGCTAAGTCCTACAGATGTGCCGATCGAATTGGAAGAATTGGCCGTATCGTTTAATGACATGCTCGGTCGAATCGAAGATGGTTTTGGGAAGCTAGCTAATTTTTCAGCCGACATTGCGCATGAGTTACGTACGCCCGTTACTAACTTAACTACACAAACGCAAGTGGCTTTAAGCCAAGTTCGCACTGCTGACGAGTACCGGGAGGTCCTGTATTCCAATCTTGAAGAGTTTGATCGCATGAGCCTGATGATCAGCGATATGCTGTTCCTTGCTCAGACCGAAAATGATCCGCGCAATCTCCGTCTTGCCAATACGGATGTCACAGCATTGATCCAAGGTCTTTTCGATTACTTTGGCATGCTCGCGGAAGATGCGAGCATTACGCTAACCTTGACGGGTAATGCGAAGCCTATTTGGGCCGATAGAGAAATGATGTTGCGTGCATTAAGCAATCTTCTGTCGAATGCAATACGTTATTCATCCCCTGGCTCTTCCGTCATCGTGCGTCTAATACAAGATGAAAAATACACGGGCATCACTATCGAAAATCCAGGAGAGCAAATTTCTGAAGTGGATCTGCCAAAGTTGTTTGACCGCTTTTTCCGTACAGATCCTTCTCGGAAACGGAAATCTGGTGCCGGGCTCGGCTTAGCAATTGTCAAATCCATTGTTGAAGCGCATGGCGGTACCGTGAAAGCTAGCTCACAAAACGGATGGAACAAGTTCCAGATAAACCTCCCTGTCATCCAC
>NZ_PTLZ01000006.1 GCF_003293745.1 Herminiimonas fonticola | reverse complement strand
GGGCTGCATTCGATAGTGTTCTCAAAATTCAGACTGCTGAATGGTTTGTTGCCATTGCCATGTGTCTTCTCGCTCTACAAAAGCTCAAGGATGTCGAAAGTTTTTCGACAATGTTTCTAAACTATGATCTTTTGGCGAAACGGTGGGTTCGTTACGCATACCTGTACCCGTTTGGTGAAGGGCTGGCCGGACTCCTTATGGCGGCGAACACATTAATGTGGATATCTGTCCCAATAGCACTTTTCATTGGCATCGTCGGTGCCGCGTCTGTCTTCAAAGCCGTCTACATAGACAAGCGGGAGCTTAAATGTGCATGCGTGGGGGGTGACAGTAATGTTCCATTAGGCTTTGTATCGCTAACCGAGAATTTGATGATGGTTGGCATGGCCATTTGGATGGTGTTAAAACCGATGTCGACCTAGTGCTGGTAGACATCTTTGTGGATGCAACTAGCAATGTATCAGCCGCGATACGTCATCGCTAATGGCACTAGATTGTTGGGTCGGTCGTATGCCGCCGCTTTCGGCAAGATTACGCTGTATAGATAAAAAAGGCTGCGATCAAACAGTTGAGCGATCTGCTAAAGAGATTCGCCTCTCTGCAAGCGCTTCCACATCAATGTCTTCTGGCTTTCTGTGTAATAGATCCGACACCTCTGTGCCATTTGCAACATTCCTTCTGCTTACGCAGCGATTAGTGTGTTGCATCACCGGTTGAACCCAAGATAGAAAGCGGCCGGTAATAGTTGAGTACAAGTCCTGCGCTCGAGTAGCAACTTTCGCATCCTCAGTGCAACTTTAAGTTCGCATTGCGAATATTTAAGTTTCTTCTCCGATGATTCTTTCTCGCACGCCATGGTCCTAGTAAGTCTGTTGTGGCAATAGCTTGCATTCTTCTTTTTCTATGAATTTGATTGTGGCTGATTCTAGTTATTTTCCGGAATTTTGATAATGCCTCGCTCTGCGTTCTTATTATCGACAGCACTAAACTCTTGTCAGCGGATGCATAAACGCCAGGCTATTCTGCCTGGCATGTACTCAATCATCTTTTTGGATGTCGTCTCTCAAGCTTGCTATTGAAGCTATGCTTCATTAACTGAAGTGAGGGAGGGAGATAGCTCTCTCCCTTATATAAAGAATATAAAACCCCGCATTTGCTCCGCACTAGATAGGCCGAGTGATCAACTGCTCTCCAGCGTTGAACACATGATGGGGGTATGCGATATTTTTTTACTGCGATAGGTATAACGATCATTTGCTAGTTGAGTAAGCGCATGGAGTAGACACACATTACTTTGATGAGAATACTCATTCGAAGGCAAAAAAAATATTTCCAGTAAAAATACAGGCCGCCTTGTATTCGTATGAATAGGCCGGGCGGCAAAAAAAAGACCGCATGCAGCGGCCTCTTAAATTGCTAACCGCATTAAAGTGATTACGCCATCTGCAAAATGATAGCCAGCACAAAGAATCCCAACACGAGAAATTTGCTGTAACCAGGGATGGTTTTGATTTCTCCCTTTCTCTCAAAATACACATCGCCGGTAAAGGCAATGACCAGGAATGCAGGAATGAATACCAGAATACTGATGATCGCAAACCAGCGTTTTCTGAACCAAGGGATTTGATCGTAAGACGCGTAGGCGATATTGGACGGATTGTTAGATGTAGTCATGATTTCTTTCAGTTAGCCAGGTTGGTAATGATGATTAAGAGACAGTGCCAAGCAGCACCAATAAAGAGAGAACAGAAAATGTCAGGGCAACGACTGCCAGATTCTTGCCAGGCTTTTTCTGTTGCAGGCTGAGTCCGGCGAAGATTGCGCCAGCGATGCCCAGGATCGCAGTGCCGACCAATTGATCCTTGTCGTACTGATCAACATCCAGGCATGCCAGAAAAGCCAGCACAGCAAGAATGAGGGCAACGATGGACATCCAGTGCATCTTGGACGGTGAGTGAGAAGAAGTTTGCGGTGCGCCGCAATGCGGGCAAGTAACAGCACTGTCGTGTATGTCCTTACCGCAACCGCGACAAAAAACCATGCTCATGGTGCATCCTTATAAAGTTAAAAAATGAATTGCTGCAAAGGGAAGTGATGAGATGTAGTTAATGTGGTGCCTTGCCAGCCTTGCACCATTCGCTCCACTCATCCAATTGATCGAAAGCGATCGATGCATCAGGACCTACTTCCTTGCGATGCGCAGCCGTCCATTGATCGACACAGACATCGGTATTCAATCCCGCAACTGCTGGCGGGGTAGCTTGCAGACGGTCCTCCACCAAGACCCCGTCCTTGTAGACTTGATCCTTGACCAGTTGACCATCGGCCCCCCATTGCTGGACATCACCATGCGGCTTGCCAGCACGCCATTCAACACGACCATTGCGCTTGCCGGTTTGATGGTCAAATGACTCTTCGACTCCATCTTTCAGACCATCAGTCGTTTCTCCCGTATAGATCAGATGGGAACCGTCTGGCAGGTATTGCTTAAGCTTCCCGTGCAGGACGCCGACCTTCCATTCCTGACGTAGTATCAGCTTGCCGTTGTCAGGGTTGGATACTTCCAGCTTGTCATCCAATTCCCCATCCTTGAACGTGGCCGCCACTAACACATCGGATTTGCGCGGCACATACAGCGTGGCCGGTCCTTCTGTCGTTCCTTTTACGTAGGTGATTTCACTCATAACGATCTCACTTTGGGGAAGCCGGCAAATAGCCTTGCCGTCAAATAGTCCACCTTTGATATCGACATCACAGAAGTAGCGCTGTAAGGGATGCTCTAAATGCTTGCCCAGTCCCAAATGTGCGGCCGTCTTTAATTGACTGACGATACGATTGAGTACAGGCGTACTCAAACCACTGACGTTGGTCAGCTTTCCGTCGAAGGGCTCATTCGCACCTTCCTCGTAGATCTTACCGTTGACGACTTCGGCATGGCGTTCATCTAATATTTTGTCTTGGCCGCAAGCTGCCAAGGAAGCAAGCACGCAGGCACTAACGACGACGCGCAGGGCGTTCGTCCAATTCACATTCATCATGGTTTTGTTCTTTATAAGTGAGTCGGAGCAAGGCATACGGCCTCAGCAATTAAGCTGAATCTGATGCCGTGCACCTAGTTTTGTTGGTAGGAGAGGCATCGGATAAACGGCGGGTAAAGCCCGCCGTATGCTTAGGCTTATTTTTGCCGTCGCTTCTGTTCTTCTTCCAGACGTTTCTTTTGTTCTATGGCTTGGTCGCCGATGGCAACTGCCGCCTTGCCGGCAAAAATGGCCGTATTGGCGACAGCAATACCGGCCACTTTGGCTGCTGCCTTGGCTTTATCGGCAAAGCCGAAAGAAAACCGAAAATCATCGACGCTGTCGCCGATCTTGAAGAAATCCATGTTCACTCCTCCTGGATCACGTTAGATCAATATTCATCGACCTTGCCGCTGCCTTCGCATTCAGGGCAGGGTACGCGGGCACGGCTGTTGCCGGCACAGACCGGGCAACTGTCGGGATGATCGTCATCACCGTATTCGAGCGGACACGGGATCTGGCCTTTGCCCTTGCATTCGGGACATTTCACTTCGTTGCTCATTTTTTGACTCCTAAGTAAAAATTAATTCGTTGGCTCTCTTGGTATAGAGGAAGGTCATTTCTCCATGGAAATATAACATAACCTGTAACAGGTTTTGGGATATCCCGGGATGGGTTTGAGAATATAGTCATGCCAAATCCAATTCACGATCCGCGTTATCAAATATTCAGGGAGATGCTCACTGAAGCTCGCCTTGCCAAAGGTATGCTTCAGTCTGATGTTTCGGAAAAACTGCAGAAGAACCAGTCGTTCGTTTCAAAATACGAACGGGGAGAGCGTCGCCTAGACGTTCCAGAGTTCATTGATGTTGCAGAGGCGCTTGGAATAAAGGTGGTTGATTTTCTTACTGCGTATAAGGCTCAGTTGGGTAAACTTAAGAAACAACCACCGCGTTGATTGCTCAGTTCGGGAGCGGTGAACTAATTTTTAAATTCTCAGCTTTACCGATTAATTTTTCACGTAGCCCGACTTTCTTTTCACTGCCGGTTTTAGCTGCACGGCCTGCAGTACCTGTGTCGGCCTCAGTAAAAAATTCTTCAACGATCTCCGTTCTTTCTTCTTCCGAATCTTCAAACGCACCGTTGCGTAATCCTTCGCGAGCGACCACATCCAATGCTGCTTGCCCATAGCCACCAGATTGACGACGTTCATTAAGTTGTCTGGCTTGTGCAAACGCCTCTTCTATCGTCAGTCCTTCCCTGACCGTGACATCCACGTAGTAAATAGCAGTGCGGTGACTGAGTGTCGTACTTTTGCCGCGCAGTCGCAGTTCTAAGGGTAGGCATGCCAGTAGATTGCCGGACGCTGCCTGGTAATAGCTGAGTCTCGCTGCCAGAGTACGAATACTGTTGAAGCCAGTTGTCCTAAAAATGAACGTTCCCATTTCTTCAGCATCACCAATCATCACGTTCAGTCGGCCATACGGTTTGCAAGCTCCGCCTTTCGCAAGATCACATCCATCTGGTGAAGGGCAGGGCAGGGTTTGCATGCCTGTAGCTGTGTAACGCTTGCACGTCTCACCGTTACCGACACACAGTGGCCGACCGCTTTGACGATCGAACATGCTGTACTCAGCGCGCAAATTCAAATCCGGTTCATTGAACAGAAAGCGAATCGGAATCGAACGCAGCTTGTCACTGCCAGACGATTTACGCAGCGCTTCGTCCAAGGGATGATTGACCCAGCCGTCACGGTTCTGCACTTGCGTCGTAATGCTGAACTGATCATCCTTTTCTGGGAGACGTTTGCCGTTCTTTTCGACGACCTTGCCGATGGAGATCCGTCCGATGACGGGTGGGGTGATGGCGAGTCCTTTGATCATGATGTAATCCTCAATAAAAAAGCCCAGCCTCAATAAGAGACCGGGCGGCATAAAAGCCATCCGACCTAATAGCGGCGGATGGAGAATGGCGTGCAGGGATAGGGGAATTACGTTGAGATGAGAAAGCGGCGACTGCCATACTTGGTTACAGAATAGCGGGTAGGAAGATCAGGTTGGTCCAGCAGTAGTGCATCCATATTCAAAGCCTGGCTGTCTTTCGACCGCTTCCAACTGACGCTGCCAGTCTCGAACACGGCATTGCTTGCGTCACCCATGCGTTGCTGGATTTTCTGTTTCAGTTGGGGCTCCAGTAGTTGCCGCTGAGTGATTTCTTCTCGCACCATTACCAGATCGGCAAAGGTGCTGGAGTAGTCTCGGTCGTCCGTCAGATCAAGGCATTGACCCCCATCAGTTGGATACAGACAGCGCAATGCGACATCAGCTGAATCAGAACCATCTGCCGGTGGCGGCGTATCAGATTCCACGTACTGCCAGAAGCGACGTTCCAGTTCAATGAGTCCGGCAATCAGAGCATCGTCTCGTTCAATCCGATGTACCCGAATTTCCTGACCGCACACCAAGACGCAAACATCAGCAGATACTTTGCCGGTGACTGCTAACTGATGCTGTACCTGACAGACTACATATTCAGGTACACCATCTCGCCACAGACGGACACCGAATTCGCCAGCAGTTTTACATTCTAGGATCTGAACGTCCGATGCACCGACCACTTCTCGATCAATATTGGCCAGCATCCATGCCTTGTCGGCATCCGGGTGTTGAAGTACCGCATTGATCTTGCGTACCCTGTTGCCGGTACGGCGCGTGTAATGCGCCGCTACTATAGGTTCCAACAACGTGCCCCAATACATCGGACTGGTTTCATCGTTCGGATCAATTTTTGGCAAACCCCCATCCCGCCCAGTCTTGATCATCCATAGCTCAAGCTGAGACTGATACGGATTCAAACCAACGGCTGCAGCAGCATCGCTACTACCGATGCCGCCTTTCCGTACTTCGAGCCAATGATCACGGCTCAATTCCTTTGTTGATACCAGCCGTAATGCTGGCGCTTTCCTTTTAGGTGCAATCGCAGGATGGTTCATGAAGCGACTCCTCAAATAAAAAGCCCGACTGCGGGGTAAGTGCAGTCGGGCAGGGGTGTGAGACGGATAGGGTAAAAATCACTTAAGCAATGAACACCGCAGTAAAAATAAAGCCTCTAGGCAATCATCAGCAATGCCTGATCCAGTGCTTTTTGTTTCAGATGCGCTCCCTGGCCAAACCAGGCTGACTCCAGTCGGTAATCTGTACTGCGCGCACGTCGCTCATGATCGATAAACTCGGTCACTGAATTCAATAATCCCAATGCGGTTCCCTTGGAGGACGCTAGTTCCGCCCCTTTGCCATGCCCATCGAACAACGCCATGGCTTTCGTTATGGCGCGTTCGTTGGTGTAGCCCGAGGCAGTTTTACTTTGGTCGGTAAAGACTCGCAGGTAGTAGTTCTGTACTTCCTTTGATTTGACCTTTCGTTCACTCAGGCCCTTCATGCGGTACATGAAGGTATCCCAGGTAGAAACGGAAATGCCTAGCTGTTGCTTGACCGCCTGTGGATCGAAGGACGTGCTGTGCGGGACTTTGACTGCTCCGTTACTGCCGGAGAGAGCCACCGCCAGTGTGTTGTTGCACACCACACGAATCGACGTGAACTGTGCCGTCGTTGCCAGCGTGCCATCGCAAGCGGTGGCCAGCAGAACGTACCCATTTGTCACATCGTTACCCTTGATGGTGGATGACTGTCCTGTACGTGCCAGTGCCCAGATCTTGCGACCGCCTTTCAGAACACCAGCCGTCTCCAGCTCGAAGCCGGAGATTTCTGTCAGGTCACGATAGAACTCCAGAATCTCGCGAGGTTGCACGACTTGGTAGCGTTGGCCGACTACGGATAATGGTTCGTTAGTGTCCGAGCGGAACAGCACCTTGTTCTCCGGGAAGGACATGATGGCACCGAGATTGCCAGCGCTTTCTGTCATGAAGCGCACGGGTGCTTCCCGGATCTGCCAGTCCATGCCTGCTTGCTGTGCCCATACTTCAATGGGCTGTTTCGCGGTAAGTTGATTGCCTAGACCATGCCAAGGTGTTGCGCCGACATAGGCCATTTTTTCAAGTAGGTGCGCCATAGGGTGATTTTTTCCTTTTGTTTTGTATGCACGTGACGATGCCGTTTTGTGAATACAGTAGCGATCAAACAGTCAGTGCAAGGGTGTGGGTTACGAGATGTTACGAGGGAAAATTGCAGAACTACTGACGAGCTGTAAAACTCGAATAGCTGAAAATCATACAGTTTCTATTGCTTGCTGAAGGTGAATCCGCATTCACTACAATGATATTTGTCTAACACCGTATCGTCGATGACTTCACCGAGCGTGGCACCGGTAGCGCATCCTGCTGCACCGCCTAACAGGCCACCGATAATAGCGCCAGCAATGCTGCCAATGCCGATGCCAATTGGTCCTGCAAGCATCCCAACGGTTGCACCGACTTCAGCACCTGCCATTGCACTGCTTACGCCGACTGCAGCGCCAGCTACGGTGCCGATGGTACCGCCTGTCTTCTTGCCGTAGCTCTTGATATCGATGCGGTGAGATAGGCATCTTGGACAGGTGAGGCTCATGTCGAATGCTCCTTCGTTTCTGAAGATTCGCGCGCGAGATTTATCGATTGAAAGCTTATTATTTCTTGCATATTTTTCCTTGTCTAAGAGATGAAATTAGATGTACTGAACGATGGCTACGCAATGGAGGTTGCTTAGTCTCAGTATGGAATATATGTTTGAAATTGTTTGGGATCGGCTGCTGCTTCTCTTTGGAGAATGTAATTTACGCAGTCCGTAATTCTGAAGAACTATCTGACTTTTCGACAAAGTGCAGGTACATCAAGAGCCTTATAAGCTCTTGGTGCGCCAACAGAATGTCAAGGAAATCAAAAAGTTAGATGGCCCGTTGGATAAACTGGGCCAGTTTTCGTGGCAGGTTGCTGATCGTCCCGGTTTAACGAGAAGTGTTGGAGTGTGGAGCATTTGAAACGTGGCCTCTACAAATAAGAACGAAAACCAGCAAAATTAATAAAAAAATATTACAAACAGACACACTTGTATCTATCCTGAAATCATTATAAGAATTGCCGAGCAGTAGAATGTTTTAATTCCAACACAAAGGGGACATCACCATGCTATTCAAAAAAACCGCTAACACACTGTTGGCTGCCTTAATGCTGAGCCTAGCTACCGCACCTGTATACGCAGACAAACCAGAATGGGCAGGTGGCGGTAAAAATAAAGGCGGTGATCAAGGCGATCATGGAAAAGGTGGGAACAAAGATGATCGCAAAGGGAATGGACAAGGCGGTAGCCAAAGTAATGGCAGAAGCGATGTTAATTTAAGCGTTGGAGCATATTTTGGTGGCACTCAACGCCAAGCCGTTCATGATTACTATGGATCACAATTTAAATCTGGCAAGTGTCCACCGGGTTTGGCAAAAAAGAACAATGGCTGTCAGCCACCGGGACAGGCTAAGAAATGGTCTAGGGGCTATGCCTTGCCGAGCGATGTGGTCTATTACCCGGTTCCAAGCACATTAGTAGCCCGCCTCGGTCCGCCACCTTCAGGTCATCGATATGTGCGGGTTGCGACAGACATCTTGTTAATTACTATCGGCACTAGCATGGTAATTGATGCAATTGAAGATCTTGGTGGTTTATAACCCCGCGGAATCAAAATGACCACCATTGATTATTTTGATTAGATGATTGGAAATAAAAACTTTGAAAGTACATCAAGAGCTTTCTAAGCTCTTGATGTACCGACAAAACGTCAAGTAAATCAAACCGTTATATGGCCCGTTGAAAAACTGGGCCATTTTTTTCATGGCAGTTAAGTTGAGTAATAGGTATTACCTAGCTCGTTTTTTAAAACCCAATAAAGAAACAACCGACCCGGGCTGGGAGAGATGTTCAGTTCGATGCTGCGACCTCGATGAACGAAGAGTCGCCAGTTCGATTATATCGGCCGGGCCCTCGAAGTAGCTTTCAGGCAGTCCGCATAATGTTTCAACATCGCGCGACGACAAGCCAAGATAACGGGGGATCGTCTCTAGAGATAATGCACCTTCATTTACTAAAAGCTCAACGGTCCGCCGTAACAACCGCGGCATTTCCACTTCCCATTTATCATCTCCGGGTTCAGCTTTTGATCCCCAGCGAGCCGAACGGCGCTTAAATAGCGCAAGTTTTTCATCGTCTTTCAAAAGACCAAGAGCATGCAGACGCATCATCATAGCGGCAACCGAAACGCCCCACCGTTGTTTAAGAATCAGCAAATTATCCAGATTAGTGGGAACGCGAACTTCACTAGCGAAGGTTTCGGCAGGTAATAAAAACGCACCAGCAAATCGGTGCGCCTGCTTTTCCATTAGATTGTATCGATCAGGCGCATCACCCCTGAGAATGTGTTTATGAAGGATCAAGTGACCAATCTCGTGCGCAAGATCGAATCTGCTGCGAAAACCATTAGCTTTGTCAGCGGATAAAAAGATAATGGGTCGCTTTAATAGGCCGCTCCAACTAGACAAACCTTCGATGGCTGAGATTTCAGTCTCTTCGCGAATAAGAACTATACCAGCGCTTTCAGCCGCTAAGGCCAAGTTTTGTATAGGCCCGCGCCCTAGTTGCCAGAGAGATCTACACTCCTCAGCCGCAGCCTCAATATCAGCATTACTAATTTGCTCGGGATCATGGAATGTTCGAGCGGGAAGATTCACACTTGGAAAATCGACATATTCATTGAAAAGCAAGGCAATTTCCTGCCCCCACTCAGTCCTAGCAACAAGTTTAGAGCGCGCAGTTTTCAATGCAGAGGCATTGCTACGATAATGTGGCGGTGATACAGCTTGTAGGATGGGGCGTGTTAACCATTCGGCTTGAACATTGAGAACGGATGCAAGACGTTCAAATGTAATTGCCTCTGGTGCTTGATCACCTTTGCACCATTTTGTAACGGTGGAGGCCGCTACACCCACCAAACTTGCCAATTGCCCTTTTGAAAGATTGCGGGCGGACAAAGCCTGCTCAAGACGGGCCGGTTGTAGATCATTAATTCCCTTGGTCATTTCCTGTTTGCTTTTTCGTTGGTGCTTTAAGTTTCGGCGTGGCGTTATCCAGCTGAACTACATTCTCTACTTCATCGTAAAGTTTAACAAATTCAGCTAGAGGTTCTATATAAAGCCACGATTTCAGGTCGGCAGCGGGGACAGCAATCATCACTTGAGTTAACTGTGATATGTTATTTTCATCGCGACCATCAACTACTCCGACAATAAAAATTGTCCCGGCGGTGGGTTGTCCAGCTTCAGTAAAAAAATCACTTTGAACATACTTACGAGCAATTGCGTCGTTGAGTTCCGCTAATCTTTTCCGCGTAGCGCTTCGCTGTAAATTTGTCCATTTATGACCAGGCACATTAAGTCGAGCAATATTAAAAATTCCCAAACGACCAATGACTAACTTCGTTCCACGAAGTGGGGTGGGCTCAGCACCATGAACTTGCAAAGCTTCGAAGAAAAACTCATTGGTGAAAAAATGTTTGTCGTGTCCGGCAGCGGAGGGACGATGTCCTTGTACAAAGTTGGAAGCTTGACGCCGACCTTTTTCATCGCCAGCGTAATAAGCATCTTCGAAAGCCATAAGCGCATCACGAGGAATATTTTCAGTGATGAGCTTTTTCAGTTCCTTCAATCCACCGCTTAGTATATTAATCATAATATTCAAGAAAAGTTTCCAATAACGGGAATATTATCATTAAAAGTTTCGTGTTATAAAATTAAATTTAAAAATTGTTTCTAGTTACGCGATTTTTCCGAATTTATTATGGCACGTTGGTTTGTTGTACATTTTTTCGGTACTTCAAACATAAATACCCAAAACGGAGGGGTATAACATGACCAGGTGGAATAAGCTTTTACATGTACTGAATCAAACATTTAATACACAAGCAGGTGCAACATCAACTGTAAGCCGGTACAGCGAGCTTTCGATAACGCCACACAAGAACACGTTATTTGGCTTGAGTATCGCGCGAAGGCAGACGTCTTCGAATCAGCAGACATCAACGAGGTGCCTGTAACTAAATCTCGGAAATGCAGACGGTTAATTGATGTGATAACCGAAACGACGTTGCGAGCTGCGTGATGAAGCAGCTGCCCATCTATCCAAGACATGTCACAGAGTTGGATCTGCAATTCCATTTCGAGGATGCAGAGTCTTCCAGTGTAAAAAGCATTGAGCAAGACTTTGACTACGGAACGTTAGAACACGTGATTACAATCGAGTATCGAGTGAAGGTGCCGGAATCACCTGATCCCCGAATTAAGCGGGAATACGGCATAGAAGGATTGCGAGCAGGTCAACCGAACAGGGAAGTATGGCGTAACTTCCTGCGACCTATGCTGGAAGAGTATCCAGATATTGAGCAGTACATGTGACTTCGGGATATAGCTGAAATCTAAGCTGCTGGGGCAAGGAAGGTTGCAGCGATTGAAGGTGTAATACGACGGTATACACACCATTGTTAGCTTGATGCCCCGGTGTGCTGGCTGTGTCCGCCACTAATAGCGGACGTTCAATTTCACTGCCCCATATTCATGGGATATTCATTATTCAGTCAGTCCGCTCCCGATTGCCTTCTGCATTCGGGAGAATAAATCCTGAAGCTTTGGCTTCGTTCGCGACATTTTTCCATATTAAAGAAAATGGAATGTGTTGCGTCTGCCGGTAGTATCCAAGCGCTGAGTCGTTCACAAGATGCGAGTCCAGTGCATCACTTCCGTTGCAAAAAGCCGCAAGATTCAACCGTCAACGGATACCCTTAGCGTGCGTAGGGGTCCTAGAGCCATCACTGTATCGACCCCATATCGAAATGAGCCGGTGCGCGCCAGCCCCCAGGAAGAACAGCAACGCGCTGCCCAGGCCCCAGATCACCCAAGTCGCCACCGTCAAGCTGCTAACCAGTGCTGGCGCAGCGTGAAGTAAACCTTCGACAACCGGGGCCAGTCCCGAGAGCAGCGATGTCATTGCCTGCACTATTTCCGAAGGGACCCACAGGGCCAGCCCCTCTGGTAAACGAAGGCTAGCGCTGGCTGACGTTGTGCTTGTGAACGTACCAGCACTCGAGACTGCCCATAGAGCGACAGAATGAAACGCCCATGCCGCCAGCGACCAAAGAACAAAAATACTTAAAACCACAAACCAGCTGAGTGTGTAAAGCATAGACGAATATTCCTTATGAGCAGTTGTTAACTTAATATTCCAACTTTTTATTGGTCAAATAACTCAAGCTAGTCACTAACCCCAGCTTGTTCTGCACACTTAATTGACCGCCTACCTGATGACCAGAGCGGCTTTCTATTAATAACGAATCACGCTGTGCATAGCGATGGTTGTATGTCAGGGAAGAAGAAACGCTGGCGTAATGCTGCCTTGCGCTTTCCTTGATTACGTCAATAGCGACAGTGGAATACTACCAACTTATCAGTTCTAAAAAACTGAATTAAATTGCTAATTAATTCGTAAAATACTGATAAAAAACACATTGCATTTTGCTTCAACGCACAAAAAATTCATTGTTTCTCACATGCGTCGGCTGGAGTTCATGAGGTAAGGATTGTCGTCCATCGTCCGCTACCGGAAAAAAGCGGACGTTCCAACCAAGCTGCTTTAGCTCGCCTGCTGCTGGGCCTGAGAATTGGAAATGCGGCGTCGTATCTCAACCAAGCCCACATGTACGGGCTTATTTGTAGAGTATTGAGCGTAATAATTATCGTAGCTGTCTGAAAATCTGGGTATTAGACTTTATTAGAACCTTTAACCATGCCTTTGTGGCGAGATACAACGGTTTCGAGCTGGGCTAGATAATCCTCCCGGGAGACGCGTAATGACAGCTCTGCTTCTACGAACATCCTACGGCAAAGCTGTTTATGGGCCATCCATTCATCGAAGCTCGCCAGCCCATCGCTGCCTGTTTTATTTACGCGATTTTGCAACTCTGGTTTGTCATCAGTAATTTTCTTTTCCATAATTCCTCCATGCGGCAACCTTTACATGCTGGCGATTTGCCGACAAGTATTGCAATTCTTAATAGTGCGTAGGACAAACGGCCAGCTTATTAGGTGAATTCAATATATCGCGGCACCTTTTCATGACGTTGATTCAGTAAGAGACGCTTCCTTAACCTTGATCTCTCCTCGGTTTTGCATGGATGATGGTGTTAATGCCGTCCAGGTTACCGCCATGGTCAACGCGATCAACTCGCTTCAACGATCTGTATCTTTCATAGTTTAAGACGCTCCCAATACGAATGATTCTTAGGCTTAATGTCAATCTCTGTCAAAATGCGTCCAAAAAAAGGAAGGAGCGCATGGCAACACTGACACAACTACATAACACCTCATGCGAAGACTGCGGTGAACACTTTTTGTTGAAAGAGTAATAGATGGGAAAAGAGGGCAGCCCCGCGATAAGCGATTACGGGGATTTGTTGCTGGATGCGATTTGCGTGGTGGACTCACAAGGCAAGTGCATATCTGTAAGTGGCGCGTGCGAACGGATTTTCGGTTATACGCCGGAAGAGATGGCCGGTAAATTCATGCTGGATCTGGTCCATCCAGATGACCGGGATAGGACCCTGCAATCCATAGACCGCGTAATGGCTGGTTACCTGCAGCGTTATTTTGAGAACCGTTACATTCGCAAGGATGGAAAGGTGGTTTACATCAGTTGGTCAGCAACTTGGTCTGAGGAACATCAAGTTAGAATCGGTGTGGCACGCGACGTGACTCAACGCAAATTCGATCATGATGAACTGGTTGGGCGCGAGTTGCTTACTGATGGGCCAGCGTTGTGGAAGATATCGGCATCACCACGCCGTTTGATTGCGCCGGATGGCGTGAGCATCTCTCTTTCGCGGCAGGATCATATCGTCTTACTGACGTTAATGAGCGGTGGAGAATCCGTAACCCGAAAAGCAATAGTAGAAGCTTTGGGGGAAGATTTTCTCGATTACGATCAACGTCGTCTAGACACGCAAATGCGTCGTTTGCGGCGCAAGGTCAGCGAGGCGTGCAGTTATCAGCTTCCTGTCAGCACCTTGCGCAGCATAGGCTACTGCTTTCACGAAAAAACAAAAATTCTCCGCTGAGCACGAGAAATTTTGCTACATAGTTATCCATCATTCTAGGTACGAGTGCTCGTATATCAAAACCCACCACTACTCTTCGGCATCTATGTCGGATCAAGGCACTGTTTTAAAATGCCTAATTCTAGATCCCCTGTAAACGATTCCATAGCGAACCAGATGAATGACCTTCGCGGGAATTTGTTTTTTCAGCGAATCTAACAATATAAGGGGTGGTGCCCGTCTTTGTAGACTGATTTCATCCGTTACTTTCTCCAAGGCAGATTATGACGCAAGGTTGGGAGCGCATACTCGCGAGATTGTCATAACGTTGAAGAGAAATGATCACTTGGCAGTGCGTCTCTACGACATTTCACGATAAACCTTGTGCCGTCCTTATTTGCTACTGCTCAGATGTAGAAATACGAACAGGGCGTGACAATTTTGCGATTGTTCAATAGGTGTAGTCGAATAACGTCAACTCCGCAAGAAATCAACATTTATTTGTAAATGGGGTTCTATTACGACATTTTCACCAAAAAATTATTGCCGTGTGGAAATATACGTTAACCTTGTAGATGGAGTCATCCAATCGAATCCGCACGATATCATATCAATAATTAACTGTTATTCATCTGGATGCCATTCATTCATTCATTTTAAAAATAACATGTCTCCTTTTCCTTTCTCCAAGAATCTGTCTTTACAAGCATTGGGTACCCTGATTCTTGGATTCACAGGGACCATCATACTTTTCTTGGTAATAACCAATCTGGAAAACAGTCGGAGTACTTTTGATTTTCAGCGTCGCGCGGAAAACAGAATCTCCGCGGTGCGAAACGGCCTCCAAATGGCCGAAGACAATTTAGCAACCGTGAATCGACTCTTTACCCTCGCGGGTCCTATTAGTCCCGACCAATTCCGTGCATTTGTTGAGCCAATGTTGGAAAGAAACGCATACATCCAAAACTTCACTTTCCATCGCCTAATTTCTGAGCAGGAAAGACCTCTATTTGAGAAGAGAATGCGTGAGTTCTACCCCAATTTTTTGATAACTGAGGTGCTTAACGGAAAGATAATACCTGTTCGACAGAAGGAAAATTACCGAGTAATTGAGTATGTAGAACCATTTCAAGGAAATGAAGCGGCATTTGGTTTGGATGCTACATCCCGTCAGAGTCAAGATGCAGCCGCACTGCGCGCTTGTCAAACCGGTCTGGTTTCAGCAACCAAGCCCTATGTGCTGGTTCACCGAAATCTCACCATGCGTGGCTTCGTTATGCTTGCGCCTGTATATCGGGCAAATACTAACCTACAAAACGTGAATACCCGATGTAATCTCATCACAGGCTATACGAGTGCGGTGTTTGATACGAAAAGATTGGTTGAGCAGGCATTGTCAAAACGAGATTTACTCAAGGCAGAAGGTTATGCCGTTGCAGTGTATTCCGGGGATGCAGAAAATGAAAACGATCTGATCTTCCGCTCAGAAGACACGAAATATTCGGCGACATCATCCATTCTGGTACTCCCGAAATTTTTTGCTCTGCAACCGGTTGATCGACGATCGAATTTTGAGATTGCAGGTCTTAGATGGAATGTAGTGGTGTCATCAACTCCACTTCCTTTTTTTAAATATCATCTCGCTTCATTTCTTACTTTACTCGGCGGAATATTAGCGAGTTTCTTGGCAGCGGCCTACATGCAAGCGTTGGTTGTTCGGGCCGAGCGGGCTAGGCAGTTCAATCAGGAAAGTCTAGAAAAGTCACGACTTGAACAGATAATGCGAGACAGGAATCTTCAGCTTGAAGAAGAGCGCGCCCATCTTCGTACCCTGTTTGACCAGACGCCGAGTTTTATTGCCATTCTGACGGGGCCACAGCATATCTATGAAATTTCAAATAGATCTTACGACGAACTTGTCGGTCATCGCAATTTGATTGGCAAGTCGGTGAGAGAGGCTTTACCAGAATTGGAGGGACAAGGATTTTATGAGTTACTGGATCGAGTATATGAAACGGCTGAGCCTTACATCGGAAAAAATCTACCGATAGTCATTCAAGCATATCTTGATAAACCAGCTGAGACTAGATACGTCGACTTTATCTATCAGCCTATGTTTGACGCAGAAGGACAGGTTACCGCTATTTTCGTTCAAGGCAACGATATCAGCCTCTATACCAAAGCTCAACGTGAGCTGGAGCATTTAGTCGGGCATGACGCTCTTACGGGATTGCCGAATGACTGTCTAATAGCGGCAGAGCTATCAAAAATGATGACCCAGGCTGAGCTGGATCAGCAATCCCTTGTCATCATGGTGGTTGATATTGATCGCTTCAATTCCGTGGGCGAGCGTTTCGGACCTGCAGTGGCGAATTCTTCGTTGAAAACAATCGCAGATCGGTTGCATATAGTTTGCCGGAATGATGGTGTGGCGGGCCGACTTGGGGGAGATAAGTTCCTGCTCGTGCTTCAGAGGGATCTCGAAGATAGTACCTGTAGTCACATCTTGCAGCGCATCAGAACGGTAATCGGCGAGGCGATCATTATTGACCATCATGAACTGTTCCTGACCTGCAGCATAGGTATCGCGACTTATCCCACAGATGCCACTAGTCCGAATGAATTGATTCAATACGCAGAAATGGCAATGAGCGGCGCGAAGGCGCTCGGAAACAATAATTTCAAATTTTATACGCCGGAACTGAATGAACGCATTCGCGAACGTTTGAAGCTTGAAACAGCAATGCGTAGTGCGCTGGAGCGATCTGAGTTTGTAGTGCACTATCAGCCACAACTGGATTTGTACACAGGAAAAATTGTTGCTGTGGAGGCCTTGGTCCGGTGGCAGCATCCCGAGTTAGGTCTTGTTTCACCGAATTCTTTTATTGCTGCTGCAGAAGATATCGGCCTGATCGTTCCGTTGGGAGAGTGGGTGCTGAAGACTGCGTGCGCCCAGATGAAGGCGTGGCAAAAGAAAGGTATTGAGAATTTGCGCGTTGCGGTCAATTTGTCGGCACGTCAGTTTGCGCAAGGCAATTTGGTGGAAATGATCCGCACAACATTATCGTCAAGCGGTCTGGAGGCTCGATATCTTGACTTGGAGCTTACCGAAAGCTTGGTGATGACGGATGTAGAGTATGCCATCGGCAGTTTAAAAGAACTCAATGACATCGGCGTGCAATTGTCGATCGACGATTTTGGTACCGGTTATTCCAGCCTGGCTTATTTAAAGCGCTTCCCTATAGATGTGCTCAAGATCGATCGCTCCTTCATTAAGGATATTCCTCAAAACAGTAATGATGCTGCCATAGCCGATGCCATCATTTCGATGGCGCATAGTCTGGGCATGCGTGTACTTGCGGAGGGCGTCGAAACAGAAGCGCAATGCGAATTCTTGTCCCGTAACATGTGTGATGAAGTTCAGGGCTTCCTGTTTTCCAAAGCGCTGTCTGCGGAGGAGATGGAGCCAATCTTGCGCGAGTCGCCAGGTCTGCCGGCGCATCTTTTACGTTTGCACAAGCCAGCACGCAAATTGCTGCTGGTGGATGACGAACCCAGTATTCTTTCTTCATTAAAAAGACTACTTCGGCAAGATGGTTATCACATCATTACTGCAGCGGATGGACAAGCCGGCCTTGACGTGTTGGCACAAACGGAAGTTGACGTCATCGTCTCTGACCAACGTATGCCAGGCATGACCGGCGTCGAATTTTTGCGCAAGGTAAAAACGCTTTATCCACATACCGTACGAATAGTCTTGTCCGGCTTTACCGAATTGAAATCTGTTACCGATGCAGTCAACGAAGGTGCGATTTACAAGTTCCTCACCAAGCCGTGGGAGGATGATCAACTGCGCGGACATATCGCGGAAGCTTTCCAACATAAAGAAATGGCAGACGAAAATCGTCGTCTTGATATTCAGGTAAGAACTACCAATCAGGAATTGGCTAGCGCCAATCGAAAACTCGAAGAGGCGCTCCAATACAAACAGCAGCAAATTCAACGCCGCGAGGTCAGCCTCGATATTGTGCGCGAAGCGTTGCAACACGTACCGCTCCCCATAATTGGTCTAGATGAAGAAGAAGTAGCAGTTTTTGCTAATGGCGCAGCGTATGAGCTTTTCGAAAAGGTTGGATTGATTCTCGGTGATTCAATCAACCAAATCATTCCGGAGTTTTCTCATCCGATACCTGAACATAAAACAGAGGAACAATACGATGCCATGATCAATGGCCTTCCTTTCCAGATTTTGGCGCGCAGAATGGGACAAGGAACGCAATCACGCGGCAGCCTCATTATTCTCAAAAGGCTTGCATAGCGATGGCGGAATTGGATGAACAACGAAATCGCCTGACTGTAAAGATAGTCTTTTACGGACCGGCACTATCTGGAAAAACAACTAATCTAACGCGTCTGCATGATCTGCTCGCCCCTGAACTAATCGGTGACATGATGACGCTGGAGACTGAAGGTGATCGCACACTTTTCTTCGATCTTTTTCCATTCGGTTTTACCGCACCATCTGGTTTACTCATCAAGATGAAGGTTTTCACCGTGCCCGGACAGGTCGCGCATGACGGCACGCGCAAGGCTGTTCTATCGCGTGCCGACGGTGTCATCTTTGTCGCGGATTCGCAGCGGAATCAGGCAGAAAATAATGCAGCCTCGTTTGATAATCTGATAACAAATATCGGCAGAGTAGGGTTGGATATACAGACCTTGCCTTTGGTCGTGCAATTCAACAAACGAGATCTTCCTGACATTCTCGATGAGACAGAAATTAAGACGCGCTGGGCGGCCGCAACCTGGCCTCTGTTTTTTGCTTCTGCTATGGCGGGTGCCGGGGTGCTTGATACCTTTAATACCTTGCTTGGAAGCCTGTACGACAATATTGATGCGAAATTCTCGCTGGAACAAAACCACGGGCTTTCACGCGCCATGTATTTGCAAGCGATAAAAGGCGGATCATGATCAATCAATTTTTGCATTTTGATCGAGAGGTACCGCTGGCGCAGTCGCTCAAAATAGTTTCACTTGAACGATTGGAGAGCGCGCTTACCCAATCGATTGGCAACCGGTGGAATATTGTCGACACCGAAGGCGCATACATAATCGGGCCAGCTCCTAAATTGATTGCATCGCCCGACATGATTGCTGTCCCATTGCGCATGGATATAGAAATCGTCGGCCAATTAATGGCACAGGGCGCTTCACGGACACAGCTTGAAACAGCGTGCAAATGGCTGGAAATGGTACTGGCCGCTTCGTCACGCTATCGAATGGCAGCGGATTTGCATCTTGAAGCAATCCATTCGGATTTTGAAATGCTGCAACAAAAACATGAGGCGCTTCAGGAATCAGAGAGGCAGTACCGCGAGCTCTCCGCAGAACTCAATGAACGTGTGCAGTCACAAGTAGCAGCGATTGAAAAAGCGCAGCGTCAAGTTTATCAAGCTGAAAAAATGGCTTCGGTAGGCAGTTTGGCTGCTGGTATGGCGCATGAAATCAACAATCCTATCGGTTTTATCCGTAGCAATCTTTCTACCGCATCTGGTTATGTTGACCTGTTGGTCAATGCTATCAAGAATCCCGGTCGTGAAGGCAGTGCGGCGATTCTTGATGTCGATTTCGTTGTCAATGATTTCCCCGGTTTGCTAGCGGAATCGATCAGCGGAGCCAATCGCATCGCGCATATCGTGGCGAATCTGAAAGCATTCTCCAATATTGATTGCATGGATGATGGCCCTATCGACCTGAATGAAGTTATTCAGACTGTGGCCGCGGTCGTTGGCGATCAAATGCCTCCAACTATCTCGCTCAGTTTGGACTTGCAGCCGCTGGACCGCATCGCAGGAGACCGGGGCCAGATGAGTCAAATGTTGTTTTCAATACTTCAGAACGCTCAGCAGGCGCTGACTGAAAAGGGCGGCCAGATTCTTGTTTCAAGCAAAACAATCAATGCTGAAATCCGGATTGCGGTAAATGATGATGGCGTAGGTATTCAGTCTGACATTTTGAACCGAATTTTCGACCCGTTTTTCACTACTCGTGATGTGGGAAAAGGAACGGGTCTCGGTTTGACAGTAAGCCGTGATATAGCGCTCGCTCATGGAGGTCGCATCCAGGTTGAATCCGAAGAAGGTCGCGGTAGCACCTTCACGTTGATTTTTCCTTTATCAGACCAAATTAAAAGCGATACGCAGGAAGGACTCGTAACGTGAATTATGGACATCTTTTTACCGGCGAGCCTGCTTCACCGGGAAACACCGTCGCGCCAAAACCTCGATACAGGATTCTGCTGGTTGACGATGAAATCAATGTACTTTCTGCGCTCAGGCGTGTCTTTCATCAGGAAAATTACGAAGTAGTCTGCTGTGATTCTCCAGAAAGAGCATTGACCTTACTGGAGGGAGAATCTTTTCAGCTAGTCATCAGTGATTACATGATGCCAACGATGAATGGCGGCGATTTTCTGCAAAAGGTCAGGCTGATACAGCCTGACATGATTCGCATCATGTTGACTGGACATGCAGATGTCAATGCAGTGGTTGCTGCAATGAAAACCGGTGCCGTTTACAAATTTATTCTTAAACCCTGGAATGATGAAGATTTGCGTGTGACGGCTGCGTTGGGGATTGAACAATATGAGCTGAAACAGAAAAATCGCAGCTTACAGCGTGAGCTTCAAGACAAGGTGGTGAGGGAGAACGAGCAATTGCTGGAATTGGGCGCATCCAGTCGTGGCCAACTGGCGATCATGCTGCACAAGCATGGATTACTAAGTACCCAGCAAGTGCAGGAGCTTATGAGGCTTTTGCAGCAGACGCAACGGAAGGATGCGACGATCAAATTGATCGTTGAACGCGGCTGGGTTGCGGAGCGCGCCATCCATGATGTGCTGACGAGAGAGTTGTTGATTCAACAGGTGACGTTGAATGAGTTTTCAGTTGATTTGGCGGTCGCTGTGTTGGTGCCGGCCAATCTCTGTCGGCGGCATTTAATCCTTCCGCTCAAGGTGGAAGGCAAACGGCTGACACTCGCCATGGCCGATCCACTGGATGCAGGCTTGTTGAATGACTTGAGGTTTATTACCGGATTGGAACTGGTTCCGGTATTAGCGACAATGGCGGCCATCCAGAATAAGCTCGAAGAAATTCATCAATCGGATGACGCCTCTCTTGAGGATCTTGAGGCAAATTTCGAATCCTCAGATCCATACGAGGGTATCGAGATCGTTCTGGATGACGACGAACGCATGCAGCCTCTGGAAGATCTCCTGCAAGGATCTGACGAGCCACCTGCGATACGTTTGGTGAACTCTATTCTGTTAGAGGCGATTCGTCTCGGTGCATCGGATATTCATATCCAGCCTAGAGCAAAGAACGTCATGGTTCGCCTGCGTATCGACGGGGTTCTCGTGGATAAAATGCAGGTGCCGCACAGCATGCATCAATCACTCGTATCACGCATCAAGGTGATGGCTGAATTGGATATTTCTGAGCGCCGTCGCCCTCAGGATGGACGCCTTGCAGTCAAGACCTCTAGCAGGGCAGTTGATCTTCGTATATCCACTTTGCCTACGATCAATGGCGAAAAAATAGTGATGCGTATTCTCGATCGCAATTCCGCGGTCTTAAAAATGGATGCACTTGGATTCGGGCCGGAAAATCTTGCTCGCCTCCGGCACGCCAGCGATAAACCACAAGGAATTGTTTTAGCGACAGGCCCGACAGGAAGCGGTAAAACCACCACCTTGTATAGCCTGTTGCAAAGCAGTGCTACACCGGACAAGAATTACATCACGATCGAAGATCCGGTTGAATACTATCTGGATGCCGCAGGTCAAGTGCTTGTGCGGGAAAAAATCGGTCTGACTTTTCCGTTGATTCTTCGCGCCATCCTGAGACAGGATCCGGACGTATTACTGGTCGGCGAAATTCGTGATTTGGAAACGGCCGAGGTTGCTTTCCATGCGGCGCTTACAGGCCATCAGGTATTTTCAACGCTACATACCAATTCATCGATCGCCACTCTTTCCCGCTTGGCCGATTTGGGCATGAAGCCTTTTGTTATTGCCACGGCGATTGAGGCGATTATTGCGCAGCGCCTAGTGCGGCAGATATGTGATTGCTGCCGTGCTCCGATAGAACCTAATCCTGAAATATTACAACGACTTGGCGGCCGATTTTCGGGCGAAGCTATGCAAGCATATAAAGGCACAGGTTGTTCGGTATGCCATCAAACTGGGTACAAAGGACGTATTGGGTTATATGAAGTTCTGGTGCCAGATGACCACCTACGCCATCTGATCGCATCCAGCGCAGCCATTACTGAAGTGACACGATATGCCAGCGAACAGGGATTCACAACTTTGCGTGATGACGCCTATTGCAAGGTTCAGAGCGGTCTGACTAGCTTGGAGGAAGTATTCCGAGTGCTTGGACCGGAGTAAGAGGTCAATTAATAAGTAGCAGAATGTGCGGAGATAAGAACTGCACGTCATGATAATTAATAAATTTATTTAAAAATAGAACAGCCATGATTAACAGACAGATAGAAATAGAACTGGACGACGCACAACCGGGGATGACTTTGTCGGAACCCGTGCTCGATGTGAAGGATGTCGTTCTTTTGCCAGCTGGTACTACGCTGACGGAATCGACGCTTAAATCTCTGTCGCGTCGTGGGATTGATTCAATCATTGTGGTGAACGAAGCCATTTCTGAAGCCGATTTAAAATTCGAACGTGAACGTGTCGAAAAGAGAATGGCAGTCCTCTTCAGGAAATGCGCTACTGGCGGCATATCTGAAACATTATCGAAACAGATTTTGGCGTACCGATTGGGGGACACGCAATGAAATTAATCGCGGTTACCGACATTATCAAAAGTGTCAGGGATCTTCCTTCCTTGCCCATTATTGTCATGGAATTACTCACCAGTTTTGAGCAGCCAGATGCCAATCTGACTGTGCTGGCAGAAAAAGTCTCACATGACCAGGCATTGGCAGCAAAAACCCTGCGTCTTGCGAATTCCTCGTTTTACGGGTTGTCGCGCAAGGTGACGACCATCCAACAGGCAATCACCATTCTGGGATTCGACAGTATTCGGGCCCTCGTGGTTGCGGCAGGTGCGACGGAGAATTTTCGTTCCGTCAAGCATCCTACGTTCAACTTTGAAACGTTCTGGCGTCATTCTATTGGTGTCGCCGT
Organism: Herminiimonas fonticola; assembly: GCF_003293745.1. Classification (GTDB taxonomy): domain Bacteria; phylum Pseudomonadota; class Gammaproteobacteria; order Burkholderiales; family Burkholderiaceae_D; genus Oxalicibacterium; species Oxalicibacterium fonticola. The sequence continues at coordinate 14,305 of NZ_PTLZ01000006.1, read as the reverse complement.
TTGTTCGAAGCAACTGGCGCGCCTTGTCAACGAGAACCAGAACTACGCGTTTGTTTGCGGTTTGATGCATGACATTGGGAGGCTCGTGCTCGTCACCCGTTTTCCGTCGGAGTATGGCGCCGCGACAAAGTATCGCGATGCGCAAGATTGTCATATGCTCGAAGCAGAGAAGGAAGTTCTTGGCGTTGACCACGCGTTGGTTGGGAGACTGCTTGCCGAAAGCTGGAAATTCCCAGCCCTCATGCAAAAAGCGATCTCAAACCATCACGATCCTGAACCTTCTGATATGGGTGGAATGCCTAGTATCGTACACGCTGCGAATGCGATCGTGCACGGCTTGGATCTTACCAACAGCCAGAATGACCTTGTGCCCGAAATTTCTGAAGATGTTTGGAAAAGTTTGAATATTCGTGCTGTTGACTTGCGACGCCTATTCCGGGATACCGAGACCGATTTCGAAGAGGCGTGCCAGATTTTGGCAGCGTGATCAAACAGAGCTGGTTTAAAAGTACCGACGACGTTTCCGAAAATTCATGTATTTTTCTATTCAAAGATGATGAGCCGCGTCTACGATGCTTGAGCAAAAATCCGGAAAAACGGATTTTCTTTCTCTCTTAATTAAAAATTAAAATGACTACGTCACTATTTGAAAATTTCAATGAGGCTTTAAGTTCTGGTTCGGTGATCAATACCGGATACAGAGATATCCTGAACTCGCTTCCTGTTCCTATGTTTGTCAAAGACGTGAATCATCGATTTGTCTTTGTCAACAAGCTTGCCTGCACTTATTTTGATAAGCCCGCGTCTGAGATTATAGGAAAATCTGACGAGGATTTTTTTTCTGCCGAACAAAGTCGCCAGTTTTGGGAAATGGATGATCTCGTGTTTTCGACAGGAAAGGATAATGAGAACGAGGAAGTGGTTACAAGGGCAAATGGTGCGTCACATACACTGGTTACGCGAAAATCGCTTTTTGTAACGGATGAAGGAAAATATTTACTTGTTTCCATCAATGACATTACTACTTGGAAAAAAGTTGAGGTTGAATTACGCAGCCGGAATGCGGAACTCGTAGAACTAAATGCTAAATTTTCTGCAGCCCAAGAGCAATTGATACAGTCTGAGAAACTAGCCTCGATTGGCCAGCTTGCTGCTGGAGTGGCGCATGAAATCAATAATCCTATTGGCTATATTTTTTCAAATTTCGGAGCGCTGGAAACATACATTGCCAATCTGCTTGAAATGCTGGATGCCTACGAACGGACAGAATCACTCATGACTTCACCGGAAGCGCGCGCAAGCTTGGATGCTGTGCGCAAACGGGTTGAACTCGATTATGTGAAGGAGGACATGCCCATGCTTTTAAGTGAATCGAAGGAGGGCATTGTGCGAGTGCGGAAAATTGTGCAGGACCTGAAGGATTTCTCGCACGTCGATGTGACTCAGGAATGGCAATGGGCCGATCTTCACCATGGAATAGATTCGACGCTCAATATTGTCGCTAACGAAGTGAAGTACAAAGCGGACGTCATCAAGGAATACGGTGACATTCCGGAGGTGGAGTGTCTTCCTTCTCAAATTAATCAGGTGGTGATGAATCTGGTCGTTAATGCGGCTCATGCGATCAGTGGAGAGCAGCGAGGGAAAATTACAATTCGTACAGGCGTCAGGAACGATAACGTATGGATTGAAATTCAGGATACCGGTTCAGGAATTCCCAAGGAAGTTTTGCCGCGCATTTTCGATCCGTTTTTTACCACTAAGCCAGTAGGCAGTGGAACCGGCCTTGGATTGTCGCTTTCCTACGGCATCATTCAAAAGCACCAAGGGCAAATGGAGGTAGAAAGTGAGTTCGGTTCAGGCACATGCTTCCGTATTTCACTGCCAGTTCAGCAAGCTACTGTAAGAGAAGTGGCGAAGTGATGGGAACAACTTTTTCAGATCATATTTCCGCGAGTGACGAAACTCGTTCGCCGGTCATTTTGTTTGTTGATGACGAACCGAACATCCTTTCTTCATTGCGTCGCCTGTTTCGATCAGAGGGATACCAAACTCTCATTGCGGAAAGCGGGCATGCTGGTTTGAATATACTTGAAACAGAGTCTGTCGATCTCGTCATCTCCGATATGCGCATGCCGGAGATGGATGGAGCCCATTTTCTGGAAGCTGTTCGATTGAAATGGCCAGACACAATGCGCCTGCTATTAACTGGCTATGCCGATGTTTCATCCATCATGCAAGCGATTAATCGCGGTGAGATTTATCGTTATATTACAAAGCCGTGGGATGAAAATGAAATTCTACTGATCGTACGTCAAGCATTAGAGCGCAAAGCTTTGGAGCAGGAAAGGCGACGACTAGAAGAACTTACACGTGCACAAAACGAAGAGCTGAACGCTCTCAATGCCAGCCTTGAGAAAAAGGTTGAAGTGCGCACCATAGAATTGAAAAAGGCGCACGATGGCTTGCTTGTCTCCAATGAAAAGCTTCGGGTGAATTTTTTGACATCGATCAAGATGTTCTCAAATCTTATTGAAGTCCGAGGTAAGAGGCTCGCGGGCCATTCACTTAGAGTGGCAGACCTCGCCAATAGCATTGCCAAAAAGATGGATTTGGATGCGATTGAAATTCAACAAGTGTTTGTCGCTGGCTTGCTCCACAACATCGGAAAAATAGGTTTTACAGACGAATTGCTTGCCATGCCGGTTTCGCTCATGAATGGGCAGGATCTTGCCCTGTATCGAAAGTATCCGGTACGCGGTGAACAGTTGCTTATGCCTCTTGAGGATTTACGTGGTGCGGCGCGGATCGTGCGATCACATCAGGAGCGTTTCGATGGTGCCGGATTTCCCGATCAATTGACCGGCTTTAATATTCCATTGGGGGCGCGTATTGTCGCTCTTGCTTCCGATTTTCACAATTTACAAATAGGAACGCTTTCCCAACGCTCTTTGCGTTCTGAAGAAGCGGTTTCAGTAATTTTGGAAAGCCGGGGCAAGCGTTATGATCCTGAGGTCGTGAATGCCTTTAGAAGCATTACCAAGAACGACATACCTGTTGATGAAGTACAGGCAATCTCCCTACAGGCAAAAAATCTGAAGCCGGGAATGATCATTGCACGCGACCTGATAACCAGTGATGGTTTTCTCCTTCTTTCCGCAGGCCATGTCCTTAACGAACGTTTGATACGGCAAATTTTAGAATTTGAGAATTCGGCAGGAATCATGACGATTTATGTGCGAGCAGAAGGAGCAGGAACATGAGGCGAGTATTGGTACTGGATGACGAAATCAATGTACTGCATGCCCTTCAACGCACGTTGCGCCAAATTTTTCCGGATAAGGATTTCCGAATAGAGATTTTTTCCGATCCGGAACAGGCCTTGTTGCGAGTCGGAGAGGTGTCCTTCGATATTATCGTGTCCGATTATTGGATGCCGGGTATCAACGGGATCGATTTTCTCAAAACAGTTAAGTCGATACAGCCAGATGCGGTACGTTTGATTCTCAGTGCGTCAACGGAATTTTCTACGGTGATGGAAGCAATCAATCAGGCAGAGATATTCAGATTTATTTCTAAACCATGGTCTCAGGAAGAGTTAAAAAAAATCTTTCTGTTGGCTATAGAGCGCAGAGGTAAAGCGCTTGAAGAACGGCAGCTTGCAGATGAATTAAGAATGAAACGTGGTGAATTGGAACCACAAGAGCTGGAGGCGCGGCGACTCGAAGAGCAGGAACCTGGGATTACGAAAGTCAACTGGGGAGCGGATGGTTCTGTATATCTGCACGGTGATACGGACTAACGTCGTAAGGTCGAAATGCAATTGAAGCACCGACTTTATGTTTTTGAACCCAAGATCACGGTGCGCGGCACGATTTTTACCATGTTATCGACATATGGCTCAAACGTTCCTGATTCCAAATGCTACCGTTGTTTTCGAGCTTGCATGTGAGTAATTTTTTATTGAATTGCTCAGATTTCCTCAGAAACTTGCCGCGGGAAAACTTTATCATGAAGCGATCTAGGTCCCCTCTGAAAGTAATCCGTGAATTTGCTCTTATCAAAAGCCGTACTACCACTGGGACTGGTAGCTTGCGGTGTCGTTATTGCCCAAACACCTCCGAACGCCGGCTCTCTGAACCAACAGATTGAAAGGGCACAAACCCCTGCTGCACCTGCCAAAGCTAATCCAGAAATCAGTATCGAGCAGGGCGCAGCACCTTTCGCTGTGGCTTCCGACACCCAGAAAATTCTAGTCCGCAGCTTGCGAGTTACGGGTGCCCAGGTGTACACCGAAGCTACGCTTGTGGAGGTGACGGGCTTCAGCGAAAGCCGCGAATTGTCGCTAAATGAACTGAGAGGTATGGCGTCGAAGATTGCCCGCTATTACCGGCAGCACGGTTATTTGCTGGCGCAGGCATACCTTCCAGCGCAAGACATAAATAATGGCGTCGTAACCATCGCGGTGCTGGAAGGCCAATACGAAAAGATTAGTTTACGTAACAGCAGCAACCTTTCCGACAGTCTGGCGCACAGTTTGCTGAACGACCTGAACAGCCGCGATGCGGTCTCAATTGCCCCGCTTGAAACGAGTCTTCTACTCTTGTCTGACCTCCCAGGTGTGAACGTGAAATCGACGCTGGTACCGGGTGCGTCGGTCGGCGCGTCTGACCTCATTGTGGATATCACTCCAGGTCAGCGCGTCACGGGAAACGTCAATGTCGACAACGCCGGTAATCGCTATACCGGTACCAATCGCGCAGGCGCTACCGTTAACATTAATAACCCTACTGGACATGGCGACATCGCTACATTGCAGGTGCTGAGTTCCGGCTCAGGGCTGAACTATGCACGTGCTTCCTATCAGGCGCAGATTGGTCGCGCCCAGGCAGGCGTCGCCTATGCCAGCATGCGCTACCGTCTGGGGCGAGAATTTGAGAGCTTGCAGGCAAACGGCTCTGCGCAGATCGCCAGCGTCTTCGGCAGCGTGCCGCTGATCCGGTCACGCAGCAACAATCTGTATGCAGTGATCAATTTCGATGACAAGACTTTCCAGGACAACGTGGATTCCACTGCGACGCGTGCAGACAAAAAAGCGCAGACCGTGATGGCCAGCCTGATCGGCGATCGTCGCGATGGTTTCGGTGGCGGTGGATTGAGCACTTATGCACTCACTTGGACCTCTGGCGAAATCGACATCAAGAGTGCAGCAGCACTGGCGAACGATGCCTCGACTGTGCAAAGCAACGGACACTTTGACAAACTCGGATTCAATGCGATGCGGCTACAAAGCGTGACGGACACCGTCTCGCTGTATGCCGCAATCAACGGACAGCTGGCCGCTAAAAATCTGGATACGTCGGAGAAAATGGAGCTCGGTGGTGCGTATGGCGTGCGCGCCTATCCAGCAGGCGAAGCGTATGCAGACCAGGGCTACGTACTTAATCTTGAGGCTAGGGTGCTGTTACCGCGTTTGTCCGAACGGCAGTGGGGGCAAATGCAGTTGATTGGCTTCGTCGATACTGGTACCGCAATGCTGAATAAAAATCCATGGGCCAGTGGCGAGAACCGCCGCACTTTGAGCGGCGTTGGGGTCGGTATTAATTGGGCGGACAACGACAATTTCGTGGTGAAAGCATATTACGCCCGCAAGCTGGGCAACGAGACAGCCACGTCGGCACCGGACGAAAGCGGGCGCTTCTGGCTACAGGCCGCAAAATATTTTTGAGCGCAGTGCAGGGCAACGACCGAAACGTAAATTGACTTTAATCAGTCTTCAAGAACAACTGAAAGCCCATCATGAACCACATTTACCGCTCAATCTGGAATAGCAAAACAGGCATATTCACGGCAGTTTCCGAGAACACTAAAACTGGGGGCAAGCAAGCGTGCTCAGGAAAAAGTGTCGTAAGCGGCGGCTTTGCATTGAAAGCGCTGGCGACCTCGTTGCTGATCGCATTCGGCTCGACTAGTTACGCTATGCCGGTCGGTGGCGTGGTGGCCGCCGGCAGTGCCAGCGTCACCAACGGCAATGGCAGCATGACCGTCAACCAGACTAGTCAGAACGTGGTGCTCAACTGGCAGAGCTTCAACATTGGTGCGACAGAAGCGGTGCGCTTTGTACAGCCCAACAGCAGCTCAGTCGCGCTCAACCGTGTGATCGGTGCTGATCCGTCCAGCATCCTCGGTAGTCTGACGGCCAACGGCAAGGTGTTTCTGGTTAATCCTAATGGCATCCTGTTTGGTAAAAGTGCATCGGTCAATGTCGGTGGTTTGGTTGCATCGACGCTGAATATTTCCGATAGCGACTTCATGGCAGGAAATTACAAGTTTGCCGGCACGGGTGGCAGCGTCCTCAATCAAGGCAGTATCAATGCCGATGGCGGCTATGTCGCGCTGCTGGGAGCGAATGTTTCCAATGAAGGCATCATCAATGCAAGGCTGGGCAGCGTCGTACTTGCTGCCGGCAATGCAATCACGCTCGATATCGTCGGGGATGGCTTGCTCAATGTCGCGATAAATGAAGGTGCGTTAAATGCGCTGGTCAGTAACGGCGGCATGATTCAAGCCGATGGCGGCCAAGTGCTGATGACCGCGCAAGCGGCCGGTAATCTACTGCAGACCGCGGTCAACAATACTGGCGTGATCCAGGCGCAAACTATTGAAAACCATAACGGCATCATCAAATTGTTGGGTGACATGCAAAGCGGTACCGTCAGCGTCGGCGGCAAGCTGGATGCTAGTGCGCCGAATGGCGGCAACGGCGGGTTTATCGAAACCTCGGCCGCGCATGTCAAGGTCAGCGACGGCGCGCGCATCACGACTGCGGCACCACAAGGCTTGACCGGCAGTTGGCTGATCGATCCAAGCGATTACACGATTGCCGCGACAGGCGGCGACATCACCGGCGCGCAGTTGTCCACCAATCTGGGCAGCACTGATGTCATCATTCAAAGCATCTCTGTTGGCAGCGGCAACGGGGATGTCAACGTCAACGACACCGTCACCTGGTCGGCAAACAAGTTGACGTTAAACGCGCAAAACAATATCAACATTAACACCGAGATGAATGCGTCCGGCACTGCCAGCCTGGCGCTGGAGTACGGACAAGCCGCAGTGGCTGCTGGCAACACCAGCACGGTCAATGTCAACGCACCGATCAATCTACCAGCGGGTAACAACTTCAGCACCAAGCTGGGTAGTGATGGCAGCACTGTCAATTACATGGTCATCACAGACCTGGGCGCGGCCGGGGATGCAGGTGGCGTTAGCCTGCAAGGCATTAAGGGCAACCTTGCCGGAAACTACGTATTGGGAGCCGATATTGATGCCAGTTCTACCAGTGGCTGGAATAGCGGCGCCGGTTTCGATCCGGTGGGCAAGCCAGCAGTTGACCCCGACTTTGGCGACCCCTTCGGCGTCGCCGTTCCGGCCACACCTTTTACTGGCACGTTCGACGGACTGGGTCATACCATCAGCAGCCTGACCATCAATCGCCCAAGCGAGGACGGCGTCGGCCTGTTTGGGCAGGTGAACGGTGCCAAGCTGCGCAATATCGGCCTGCTTGGCGGCAGTGTTACGGGCAATAGCCGCGTCGGCAGCTTGGTGGGGGATAGCCAGAACAGCACAATCCGCCAAATCTATGCCACCGGTGCAATTAACGGGAGGGAGGCCGTTGGCGGCTTGGTGGGGAATAGCCAAAACAGCACGATCCGCCAAGCCTATACCACCGGTGCAGTCAACGCCAGCGGCGCCGGAGTAGGCGGGCTGGTGGGGCAAAACATCAGCACACCAATCAGCCAAGCCTATACTACCGGCACGGTCCACGGCGGCAATTACGTCGGCGGTCTGCTCGGATATAACCTGAGCGGCAGCACGATCACCGAGGCCTATGCCACCGGCGCGGTTACTGGCAACACTACCGGTGGCCTGATCGGATCAAACGCCAGTGGGGGCACGATCACCGCCGGTTATTGGGACAGCTACAGCACCGGTCAAACTGCCGGTGCCGGATATGGCTCCGTTGCTGGCATGACAGGGTTGAACACCTCACAGATGAAAACTGCTTCGGCTTTTTCCGGGCTTGATTTCATCAACACCTGGGTGATCTACGATACCTACACGAAGCCATTGCTGCGTTCGTTCATGACTGCGCTAACTGTTACAGCGAATAGCGCAAGCAAAACTTATGACGGTGTGGCTTACAGTGGCGGCAATGGCGTGAGCTATTCCAGTACTATTAATGGCAACCTTCTTGGCACGCTCAGCTATGGCGGAAATTCGCAAGGCTCGGTAAATGAAGGAAGCTACGTCGTCACGCCCGGCGGCCTGTACTCGACCAATCAGCAAGGTGGCTATGCGATCACTTTCGTTAACGGCACATTGACGATCAATCCGCCAGCCGCCAACGATAACTCTGCTGCCCCTACAGGCACCTCTCTTGAAAACGGCGGTAACAGCACAAAGGTTCAAAACGCGATAGCGAATGCTCGTTCGATGAATTTTGCAAATTCAAATGGAAACAATATTGCAAGTTCGCTTGTTTCATTTGGACTGGGCGTGCCCAATGTGTCCATGGCGCCTGCGGGCACTTCCGTAGACAGCATGCTGGCCGGACTGAATATCACCGTCAAAGACCAAGGTGTCAATTTACCCTTTGGCGAACAGAACGAATACAAAAAAGATATTGCAGATTAACGTGGAAGATAGGGGCTCCTGATCTATCCGCGTAAGTAGATCAGTTGGGGGGAGTCTGAAAACTGTATCTACTTCCTAAATTGGTGCCTATCCCGGAATACGACGACACGTTAAGCCAACGCCTATGTTGCTCGAAGTTAATTAGCCTGATATATCCTAGCTAAATATCTTCCCGGGATTGTTGACGGGATCAATGATTCGAATATTTTGATCGAACGACATCGGGCGTGTCGAAATTTCCGGAATAAACATTCCTCTTTCACGTGATGAAAAAATCTCCCGTGCATAGTTTTTCATCACACTAATTTGCGGGACGTATACCGCACGTAACATTCAAGTTCAGGCAGTACCACTTAGACTGCTTGGTTTGTAGAATGCTGCGAGGGCACGGCAGATTCGGATTGTAATCTTGCCCCGTGCCTGCACCGTTAAAATCTAAGACTAAAAATAAACATTAGATGCCTGAAGTTGTTGGTACTTCTCAATTTGAATTTGACATGAACAATGTCTGGTGAATGCGCAAGCCGAAATCCCCTCATTTCAATTATTTCTGAACAGACAGTGTTGTAACGGTCGAGATTCCATCTATATTCTCGACATTAAATTTCACCTTGTCACCCACTTTTACACCGGCAAGCAGGCCTTTGTCTTTCACTTTAAATGGCATAGTCATCGGCCCCATCTCTACCGTCGTACTCTTGATACGTCCATGCTTCAACGTAATGCTTTTGTTTTCTTTGTCGATGGCTCTAACTTCACCATCCGATAAAGCTGTTGCACTTGCTGGTTTAGATGGCATGTTATCCATCTTCATACCTGTCATGTCCATACCTTTGCTGCTTTGGTCAGCGTAAGCAGTCATAGTCAGCAGAGAGAACCCACAGACGGCCATTAGATTTAAAAGCGACTTTTTCATTTGATACTCCTTAGTAGTTAATTGATTTATTTCGAACTGCCAAACGTAATTTGCGTTCTTGAAGCAAACGCCATGCTGCTGGAATCACAAACAGCGACAACAACGGCGCGGTAATCATGCCTCCCACCATCGGTGCGGCAATCCGCTGCATTACTTCAGAGCCGGCACCGCTGCCGAACATAATTGGTATAAGTCCTCCCAAAATAACAGCTACTGTCATGGCTTTTGGGCGCACTCGCAATACAGCTCCTTCTCGTATCGCTTCTACAATAAGCTCCTTGGTCAACGGCAGTCCGGCCTGCAAACGCTGATTCAATGAATTGCGAAGATACACCAGCATCACGACGCCGAACTCGGCTGCCAATCCTGCCAGTGCAATGAACCCGACCGCAGTGGCGACCGAAACGGCATGCCCGAGCAACCACACAAACCAGAAGCCGCCGATAAGTGCAAAGGGCACAGTCAACATGAGCAGGAATGCTTCCGAGATTGAGCGAAACGCCAAGTACAACAGGATGAGGATGACGGCCAGCGTGAGCGGAATCACGATTTGCAACTTGGCAACGGCTCGCTCCAGGTATTCAAACTGCCCGGACCAGCCTATTGAATATCCAGACGGGAGCTTTACGTCTTTTGCCACTGCCGCCTGCATTGCTTTTACGGCTGAGTGCAAGTCGGTTCCACGTACATCGACATAGACCCAGCCAGAAAGCCGTGCGTTCTCGCTGCGTATCATCGGTGGCCCATCAGTTACTTTGATGGTCGTAATATCGCCCAGCCTTACTTGTGCTCCTCGCTCTGTGACGATAGGAAAGTCACGCAGTGTCTGCACAGAGTTACGGTAATCCTGCGGATAGCGAACATTGATGGGAAAGCGTTGGCGTCCATCTACAACTTCACCAATGTTTTCACCGCCAATCGCAGACGATATAACTGATTGCACGTCCGTCACTGCAAGGCCATATCGCGCTGCTCGTGCGCGGTCAATATCGATATCGATATAGCGTCCGCCAGCTACGCGCTCGGCCAATGCAGAAGTTACTCCCGGCACTTTTTTGACGATAGCTTCGATTTGCGTCGCGATTTTGTCGATTTGTCCGAGGTCTGCACCGGATATCTTGACTCCAACCGGAGTTTTGATACCGGTTGAAAGCATATCGATACGATTACGGATAGGCGGCACCCAAACATTCGATAGTCCCGGAACCCTGACGACCCGGTCCAACTCTTCAATGAGCTTTGCAGGTGTCATGCCGGCACGCCATTGGTCTTTCGGTTTGAACTGAATAGTGGTTTCAAACATTTCCAAAGGCGCAGGATCGGTTGCTGATTCTGCGCGACCCGCCTTGCCAAATACCGTATCGACTTCAGGCACGGTTTTGATGAGACGGTCGGTCTGCTGCAGCAATTCACTGGCTTTGGATGCGGACAATCCGGGCAATGCGGAAGGCATGTATAGCAAGTCACCTTCGTCCAGAGGTGGTAAAAATTCGCCACCAAGTTTGGATAGAGGAATCACTGTCAGGGCAAGAGCAAAAAACGCAATCGCAATCGTCCATTTCGGATGCACCAGACTTGCGTTCAACCAAGGCCGGTACGCCCGTATCAGTATGCGATTAATCGGATTCGATGCCTCACTTGGAATACGTCCGCGAATCATGTATCCCATCAATACAGGAATCAGGGTAATCGCCAGTCCTGCTGCGGCCGCCAGGGCATAGGTTTTTGTATAGGCTAGCGGTGCAAACAATTTGCCTTCTTGCGCTTCCAATGCGAAAACGGGAATGAAGGACAAGGTAACGATGAGCAACGAGAAAAACAAGGCGGGGCCAACTTCAATGGCCGACTCTGCAATCAAGTCCCAACGCTCACGCGTACCGATTTCCTGATTTGGATGCGTGTGGGAATAGGCTTCCAGATGCTTGTGCGCATTTTCAATCATGACGATCGCCGCATCGACCATCGCACCCACGGCAATCGCGATGCCGCCCAAGGACATTAGATTAGCGTTAACGCCTTGATAGCGCATCACGATGAAAGCAGCGAGCACGCCCAAGGGTAGCGAGATGATGGCAACCAACGCGCTGCGTAAATGAAATAGAAAAATCGCGCAGACCAGTGCCACCACGACAAACTCTTCAATCAGCTTGTCACGGAGGTTGGTCACTGCCGCCGTAATCAATTTGGAGCGGTCGTAGGTCGTGACGATTTCCACACCTTTGGGAAGCGAGCTTTGCAAAGTAGCGAGTTTCGCCTTAACTGCCTCTATGGTTTCCAGCGCATTCTTGCCGGAGCGCATGACAACAACGCCACCAGCGACTTCTCCTTCCCCATTCAACTCAGCAATGCCGCGACGCATTTCGGGGCCTATACGTATCGTCGCTACATCCCCGAGCAATACCGGCGTGCCTGCATCATTTGCGTTTAGTAGAACATTGCGGAAGTCTTCCAGTGAACGCAAATACCCGTGCGAACGCACCATATATTCGGTCTCGGCCATCTCAACCACCGACCCACCGGACTCCTGATTTGCTTTCGCCAATGCATCCAGCACCTTTGCATGAGAGATGCCGAATGCACGCAACTTGTCTGGGTCGAGGACGACTTGATACTGCTTCACCATGCCACCGATGCTGGCGACTTCTGCGACGTCTGGAACGGTTTTGAGCTCGAACTTCAAGAACCAGTCATTCAATGTTCGCAACTGACTGAGATCATTTTGTCCAGTGCGATCTACCAGTGCATATTCAAATATCCAACCCACACCCGTTCCGTCCGGCCCAAGCTCGGCGCGCACACCTTGAGGCAAACGGCTTTGCACCTGGCTGATGTATTCCAACACTCTTGAGCGAGCCCAGTATTGGTCCGTGGCATCGTCAAACAGAACATAAACAAACGAGTCGCCAAAGAAGGAATAACCGCGAACGGTCTTCGCACCCGGGACGGCCAGCAGTGCCGTGGTCAGTGGGTAAGTGACTTGGTCCTCAACTATCTGCGGCGCCTTGCCGGGATACTGGGCGCGGATGATGACCTGCGTATCAGACAGGTCTGGCAATGCGTCCAAAGGTGTTTTGTTTAATGACCATAGACCCCATCCTGCTATAACGACCGCAGCAAGCAGCACCCAGAATCGGTTGGCAATGGACCAGCGAATAATTTGCGCAATCATTGCTTGCCGCCCACCGGGGTGACGCTTTCGAGCAGGTAGCCGTCGTCATTTTCCTTGAATGAAAACTCAACTTCCTGTCCTGCTTTTATCTCGCCGAATAACTCAGGACGCGACTTGTTAAAGTCCATCGTCATCGCACCCCATTCAAGTTCCGGAATCGGCTTGTGCGAAAGGGTCAATGCTTTGGGCGTTATTGTCTCTACGGTGCCTATGCCTCGATGAACAGGAGACGCTGCCGGCTGCATTGCCTGACTTTTTCCAGCAAACTTGGGTAACACTGACTTCAGGCTTGCTTCCGAATCAATAAGAAATTGCCCTGAGGCGACCACTTTCTGACCTTCACTTAATCCACTCAAAATCTCGGTATCGTTTCCTGTATCCCGGCCAGTCGTCACAACCACCGGTTGCATGCTGTTGTTTTCGCCAGCGACCAGAACGACGGATTGTTTGCCGCTTGCAATCACGGCTTCACTCGGAACCAGAAGGCGCGAAACTGGCTTCTCGGCATCCAGGCGGACGCGCATGAGCATGCCTGGCGTGAGGCTGCCATCACGGTTATCCAGCTCCAAACGAGCCTGCAAGGTCCGTGTGGCAGTACTGATACCCGGCAGGATTTCGCGAACCTTGCCACTGTATTTTCTATTCGCATCACCGGAGAACGTGGCCTCCACCGTCATGCCGGAGTGGACTGAATTACTCAGTGTTTCGGGCACTTCTGCTACCAGCCACACCTTGTTCAAACCGGAGACTTTTGCAATCGTCATGCCGGGAGTTACCATCGCGCCATCGCGTACGGACAACTCGGTGATGACGCCAGCAACTGGGGAACTCAGCGTGTAATACTTTTGCGATTGCCCTGTACGGTCCGCTTGATTTATCAATCCGTCAGGGATGGACATCGCTCGCATTCTTTGTCTAGCAGCGGATGCCAGTTCAATATTGCCACTACGCTTTAGTGCCAGATATTCCTCTTGTGGAGCAATCCAGTCAGGTACAAAAATAGAAGCAATTGCTTCGCCGCGCTTGATGCGCTGCATGGGTGAACGGGCATACAGTTTGTCTATATATCCCGTCACACGGCTTTGCACGACTTCCGATGCACTCTCATCAAACTGCGTTGTGCCGATCATTTCAAATGCATCTCGTACATCTTCGAGTCTTACGGTTGCAAATCGGATGCCGAGATTCTGTTGCAGTGTGGGGTTAATTTTTACGCCGCCATCTGCTGAAGCTTCATCCGCATAAACCGGGACCAACTGCATATCCATGAAAGGACTTTTACCCGGCTTGTCGAACTTATTTCCCGGAACCATAGGGTCGTGCCAATACAGGACTTTGCGCCCCGTCTTCGCGTCAACTTTCTCAGTTGCTGTGCCAGATGTAGCGTCATCCATATTTCTTTGCGTGCCGAACCAATACCCGACAAACACGAGACCTGCACCTGCTAATACCAAGACTATCGCTTTCAATGCGAATTTCGATTTCATTTCATTTCTCCTGCAGATGCCATGTCATGTGGAAGC
>NZ_PTLZ01000005.1 GCF_003293745.1 Herminiimonas fonticola | reverse complement strand
GTGATCTGGTCGGGGGTTTTTGCTTTTGGAAAATCGCTTTGCATGGAGCTGTGTGGCAGCAGATGGCGTGCGCTCACGCCACTTCGCTGTGCTTACTTTACTGTACGCTGCCGACTTCTAATGTTCTATTAGCCAGTTCAGCATGGGCACGTGAGGATGAACATCTCTTCCTCACAAACTAGCCATTCCAATCTTTGATTTTCTCTTCTCTATTTTTATTCGCATACGACGCATCTGCATATAATCTCCTTGCGTAATACGCGGACATGTATCGAACCCTACAAGCTTCAACTTCTCAAAGATATTTCAATAATTTTTTAACAAGGTATTGCATTTTTGATAAATATTGGATAGCTTGATAGATATCTGCTGAATAGTTGAACAAGCCGCTATTCCAGTTAATGCTTATCTGATTTTTTGCATGTTCCAGGCTTACTGCAACGCTCGTTTTTTCAATCCCTTATGGAGGATTAAATGGAGGATGTCGTTATTGTTGCTGCAGGACGTACTGCAGTCGGAAAATTCGGTGGGGCGTTTGCAAAGATTCCGGCTGCGGATCTGGGTGCGCATGTCATCAAGGATTTACTGTTGCGTAGTGGCGTAAGTGCCGACGCGATTAGCGAAGTCATACTTGGCCAGGTGCTGACAGCTGGTTGCGGACAGAATCCTGCGCGGCAGGCATCGATACGTGGCGGCTTGCCGGATATGGTGCCGGCCTTCACGATCAATAAAGTATGCGGAAGCGGTTTGAAGGCGACGCATCTTGCTACGCAAGCTATCAGATGTGGCGACGCGCAAATCATTATCGCTGGCGGCCAGGAAAACATGAGTGCCTCGCCGCACGTGTTGAATGGTTCGCGCGATGGATTTCGTATGGGCGATGCCAAATTAGTCGACACCATGATCGTCGATGGTTTGTGGGACGTATACAACCAGTACCACATGGGCACGACAGCGGAAAACATCGCAAAAAAATTCAGTATCTCGCGCGTAGAGCAGGACGAATTTGCACTTGCATCGCAGAACAAGGCAGAAGCCGCGCAAAAGGCTGGCAAGTTCAAGGATGAAATCATTCCGTATGAGATCGCTGGAAAAAAAGCCTCTGTCATCGTCGACTCTGACGAATACATCAAGCATGGAACAACACTAGATTCGCTCGCGGCGTTACGGCCAGCATTTTCAAAAGACGGCACAGTCACGGCAGGCAATGCATCGGGTATTAACGATGGTGCTGCCGCGGTCATCATGATGACCGCTAAGAAAGCAGCCGAACTCGGACTCAAGCCATTAGTTAAAATCAAAGCTTATTCGTCGGCAGGTGTGGATCCTGCAATGATGGGTATGGGGCCGGTCCCGGCTGCGCAGTTATGCTTGAAAAAAGCTGGATGGACGCATCAAGATCTCGATCTGATGGAGATCAATGAAGCTTTCGCCGCGCAAGCGATTGCCGTGAATCGCGAAATGGGTTGGGATACCAACAAGATTAACGTGAATGGCGGTGCGATCGCGATCGGTCATCCTATCGGTGCTTCCGGTTGCCGTATTTTGGTGACGCTCATCCATGAAATGATACGACGTGATGCAAAGCGTGGTTTGGCCAGCTTATGCATAGGCGGTGGAATGGGAGTGGCGCTTGCTGTAGAACGATGAAATTTGTTTAGGGAGAAGCATAAAACATAAGCAAAAAATAGGCGAATACATAGATGAGACAAGGAGACACAAAATGACACGTCTTGCGTTGGTAACTGGTGGTATGGGTGGTTTGGGGGAAGCGATTTGTATCAAGCTTGCCGCTCTCGGATATACCGTTGTGACAACCTATTCGCCGGGTAACAAGAAGGCGGCAGAATGGTTGGCCAGCATGAAGGAAAACGGTTTTAATTTCCGCGCTTACCCATGCGATGTATCCGACTACGACTCTGCGCAACAATGCGTTGCCCTCATCGAAAAAGAGATAGGGCCGATTGATGTTCTGGTCAACAACGCCGGCATCACGCGCGACGTGACTTTCAGGAAGATGGAAAAACTGGATTGGGACGAAGTCATGGCTACCAATCTGGATTCCATTTTCAATATGACCAAACCGGTATGCGACGGCATGGTCGAACGCGGATGGGGTCGTATTATTAACATCTCTTCCGTAAATGCCCAGAAGGGCGCGTTCGGGCAAACCAATTATTCGGCTGCAAAAGCCGGTATGCACGGTTTTACCAAAGCACTCGCGCTTGAAGTCGCGCGCAAGGCAGTCACCGTCAATACGATTTCACCTGGCTATATCGGAACAAAGATGGTGACGGCGATTCCGCAAGATGTGCTGGATACAAAGATCCTGCCGCAAATTCCTATGGGGCGCTTGGGCAAGCCGGAAGAAATTGCTGGTTTGGTTGCTTACCTTGCATCGGATGAAGCCGCATTTTTGACCGGCGCGAAT
Organism: Herminiimonas fonticola; assembly: GCF_003293745.1. Taxonomy (GTDB): domain Bacteria; phylum Pseudomonadota; class Gammaproteobacteria; order Burkholderiales; family Burkholderiaceae_D; genus Oxalicibacterium; species Oxalicibacterium fonticola. The sequence goes on along the minus strand of NZ_PTLZ01000005.1, from coordinate 216,490 downwards.
ATCGCCATCAATGGCGGACAACACATGTATTGAATTTTAACGGTTAGTCCGAATCTACATCGGGCTAACCTGTTGATCATGAGTCGGATGTTTGATCGACTAATGCCTGCAAGCGCTTAATCAATACTTCGGTTCGTGCAAAACCAGACGTCACCAGATACAGTTCGCCAGCATGCTCCAATACCAGCGTAGGGAAGCCAGTGACTCCCCAGCGTTGCGTCTGTTGAAAATCATTGTTCGTTGTCGTGATTGCTTCTTCCGATGACCAAGTCGCAAGAAAATCCTGCTCACTTATATTGATCCCCGCCTTGTTCAACACCTCGGTGCTGATTTTTGCCAGCACATCGCCCTTGGTCACATCCAGCGCTTCCGCATAGAAGCCATGTTGAATCGCATGAAATACATCGAGCGAAATTTCCGGTGCCAACATGCGAGCGGTAACGACGGCACGACAAGCCGGCTCGGTGTCGTAAATAAAATTCTTGTGCGACAAGGCTTCCTGGGAAAACGGCAAGCCAGTCGTCTCTTCCACTTTTCCCCAATGCGACAACAGCGTTGTCTTCAACGCCTCATCCATCAACTCCTTGTTGTAAGCACGCAAGCCGCCGCCGATGACTTCAAAACGTAGTTCCGGGATGCCATCACGTAGTGTTTTCAGCTCAGGTCCGAAGCCGTAGCACCACGAACACATAGGATCGGCAATGTAGATGAGTTTTGTCATTGGTCTGGGTCTCTTTCTCGGCTTCTTCTAATTGTTGGTTGGATTTGATCGCAAATTTATTCTTCAAAGCATAGCATCAGGTCAGCGATGATTGCTAATTCGATGCCTAGTGCGGAATGTCCGATGGCACAAGAAAATTCGGCCGTTGCCGTAGTTTTTTGACTGCATTTGTCAGCGTCTCTTGCGGCATCTCGCGTACTAACTTCCCCCAAAACTGCCACAGCAAATCAGCGTCAGCCAAGGCACGATGGCGTGCCTCGGGTATCAAGCCGTGTCGCTCTATTAGGGTATCCAGATTGTGCCGTTTTTCTTCCGGGAATAGCGCGCGCGAGAGTTTGACCGTACATAGCATTTCCGACTGCAAGGCATGGCCGGTGCGTGCAAATGCATGATGCAAAAAGCCGTAATCGAAGCGTGCGTTATGCGCGATAAACAGGCCGTCCGCCAAACGTTCGTGCACGACGTCGGCTATCGATTCGAAGGAAGGTGCTGTCTCCACCATATCGTCGCTGATGCCGGTCAGACCTTGAATAAAGGACGGTATCGGCTGGCCTGGATTGACGAAACTCGACCAGCGCTCGACTTCGCCATCCAGATGTACGGCAACGATACCGATTTCGGTAATGCGATCATTGGCCAGGTTTGCACCTGTGGTTTCCAGATCGACGAATATCAATTTTTCATAAGGCTTCATAGCCGTCATTGTCCCATGGTGGAGCGTTTTGCTGCACTCGATCGCAAGCACATCTGAGTAAAAAGACAATTCATCAGCTTGTCATATTTCGACTTCAAAATTACACCAAAGAAATCATGCACGGTCCTTCCATCCTTGTTCTTCAGGATCGAACTCGGTAAATCAAGCTCTCGCATCCCCATCTGAAAGTGCAAAATGAAAAATGTCTTGCTGGCACCCGCCATCAAACTAATGCAGCGTCTGCGTTTGTTGCCGAAATTTGTAGTACTGACGTTTATTTTTGTCACCCCTTTATTGCTGGCGACCTTTTTCCTATTGAGTGAATTGGATAAATCCATCGCATTTACGCAGCAGGAACGTCTCGGTGTCAGTCACGTACGCAAGGTCCAGCAAATCATTCAGCTGACGCAAAAACATCGCGCATTCCAGCACATGTTCATCATGGGTAATGCAGGTGCAGAGCAGCAGGCGCAGCAAACGGAAAAAGCAATCAACCAGGAAATCAGTGCCTTTGATGTCATGCGTATTGCAGAGCCAGCTTTGTATGAAGGCGATGCATGGAAAGAAATCCAAACTGCCTGGACGACCTTGCAAGGAAAATTTGCAGGTGCAAAAGATAGAAAAATCTATGATGAACACACCGCATTGATCGCGCAGCTTTATCGATTCAATAGCTTGATTGCCGACCGCAGCAAGCTCACGCACGATCCGGAAGGAACGACTTACTATCTGGCCGAATTGTTCAGCAAGGATTTCCCGCGCCTTACAGAAGGCTTGTCGGAAGTGGCTGGACGTGGTGCCGCTTACATAGACAGTGGTTTGATGGAAGCGAATGAAGAAGTATTGCTCGGTTCGACGATATTGCTGGCACGTCGCGATCTGGCCAGCATTCCTGGCAACATCGACATGTTGCTGCGCGAAGGTCCGCAGCTTGCACAACAAGTGGCATCCGCACAGGCCGCCATTCCTGTCGCCATTAGTTATCTGGATCGCGCCAGGAATGAAGTACTGAATACGGTGGATCAAACTTCAGGTAATGCATTTGCCGAAGCAGGCCATGCCAGCATAGACGGTTTGTATGGAGCGGCGGATACTTCGGCAAATTTGCTGACGCAATTGCTGGAGCAGCGATTGGAAAAAGATACGTTCAATCGAAATATGATCATGCTGGCAATTTTCTCTGTATTACTCATCGCCGCGTACTTCCTGCTCGGATTCTATGTGTCATTCTCGACAGAAGTACAACGTCTGGGAGCTGCCGTTAAACGCGCGGCATCTGGTGATCTGAGCAAGAAAACCAGCTCGCACGGTAAAGATGAAATCGCGCAATTGCTGAATGCCTTTGGCGGCATGAGCGATGGTTTGACGCATCTGGTTTCGCAAGTGCGACTGGGTAGCGACACGATTGCATTGGCTTCGAGCGAGATCGCAACAGGTAATTTCAACCTGTCTACGCGTACCGAAGAGCAAGCCAGTTCACTCGAACAAACCTCGGCTGCGATGGAGGAGTTGACCACTACCGTCAGACAGAATGCTGCGCATGCACAGCATGCAAACAAGCTGGCCAAGACGGCTTCAAGTATCGCGGAGCAGGGCGGCGATGTGGTATCGCAAGTGGTGAACACCATGCAAGCGATTCAGCAATCATCACGAGAGATCAGTGACATTATCGGCGTGGTCGATAGCATTGCATTTCAAACCAATATTCTTGCGTTGAACGCAGCCGTGGAAGCAGCCCGTGCCGGCGAACAGGGCAAAGGTTTTGCGGTGGTCGCAGCGGAGGTGCGCAATCTGGCGCAGCGTAGCGCGATGGCGGCGAAGGAAATCAAGGCATTGATTGCCGGTTCTGTCGAGAAAGTAGAGATCGGCAGCAAGCAGGCAGATAGTGCTGGTAAAACGATGAATGAAATTGTGGATTCCATCAGTCGCGTCACCATCATCATGGAAGAAATTACAGCAGCCAGTTCCGAGCAGCAGACCGGTATTGAGCATATCAATCAAGCACTCGGGCAGATGGACGACATCACACAGCAGAATGCAGCATTGGTTGAGGAAGCTGCTGCCGCTGCAGAAAGCATGCGCGAGCAAACTCTCAAACTATCGGAGACAGTTGCCGTCTTCAAATTGGCGAGTGATGACCGGAGTGATGTTGCGATTAACGAGATTCACATTACGCATAACAACGTCATGCCACTACCTAAGCGCACGCTGAACGTGACGCATGAAGAGATGAGAGCGAATTTTCCTGAACAGCGTCAGGAGAAGGTGCTGGCAGTCGCGAACGGACGTCGGTAAATGTTGTGTCGCAAGCGTGAGTAGCGCTATAGAGGATGGCACATTGATGTTGTAGCAGGCGAATTATCAGGTACTGCCTTAATACTGAGGGCAGTACTTGTATGGCGATTTACGTCGGCGCCAGCACCTTGATGCGCACATCGCCCAGCGCAACGACTTGCCCCGAACGGATCTTGCAGGTTTTGCGCAATTCGGTTTGACCATCCACTTTGACCTTGCCACTGGCAACGATCATTTTTCCGGCGCCGCCACTATCGCAGACGCCGACCAGTTTCAGCAGCTGGTTCAATTCGACGTATTCGTCATTCAATTCAAATTCAAGTTGTTGCATGGTGTTCTGCTTGTTAAAAGTTGGATGAGAGTGCAATTGTTATAGATGTGCTTGCTGTGCAAATGGTATGGCCAACACTTACTGTGATTGGCGCGCTGTTTCCAGCCAGACATCGAGCGTTGCCAACAGGTCGATCTGACTGAATGAGCAACTTTCTTCCGTAAATAAACTTCCTGCCTCCAGGCGGCTTAACAAATCTTCCATGACTTCGTTATAGCGCGATGGCAGTGAACTCAATAATGCTGATTGCGAGCGCCAGAGTTGGCAAAACTCGGTGATGCCCAGTTTGTTTTCGCGCACCGCGTTCAGTGAATCGTGCAGGATTTGAAATGTTTGATCTTGTGACATAAGGAATTAAAAATGAAATAAAAAAAGATACTGCGTTTCAGCTATCAACTTCCTTGAAACGCGGCGATTAAAAACAATCCAATCACGATCAGATAGCCGATGAACCATGATACTGAGCGTAGCGTTGCGCGATCCGTCAGATAAAACCCGGTGTACACGATGCGTGATGCAATAAACGCGATCGCCAGCATATCAATTGAATCCTGCGGTGCATGCAGTTGCTGAGCAACCAGAACACCGGCGGCAAAAAATGGGAACGCCTCAAAATGATTGCGATGAGCGGAATCAGCACGGCGTCGTACACCACTTTGCTTTTCCAGCCAGCGCCGCGGCTCAGAGTTGTCGTAATCACGCCGGCCACCCCATTTGGCAATTCCAATAGTAGCCACTGGCATGATGCCAGCCGCCAACACGCACCAATAAGAAAGATTCATTGTGATCTCCTGTAACAGTGCGGCATCATTAAATTGTCAGCAGATAAATTCGCGTGCGCGACAATTATACTGTCTTGAAATGGTGATGCCTCATTCACGCACAGGCGCAATCGATTCCGCATAGTCGTACAGGGCACCGAGTATTTCTTCGCCACGCTCATCGGCTGTTTCGGATAAACGGTCGATTTCAGAAAACAGCTGTTCTATCGATCGTGCACCGCCTTCGCCATCGAATAGTCGTGCTGCGCGATGTTCTTCCCAGCGTTGTATTTCTTCTGCAGAAAGCGTGTGCGGGAAATTGCGTGCACGATAGCGCCAGAAAATTTCTTCCAGACGCACATCGCTAAAACTCGGATTAGCCTTGGCCATTGCTTCCGGTGACAAGGCGCGCAACTCTTGCAGCAAGCGCCTATCGTTATTGCCGACAAAACCGCCGTACAAATCTTCATCCACATCCGGCGTAGCTTCCTGCGGTCTGTAAAAGACATCTTGCCAGATGGCAGACATGTCCGGTGTTTGCGCGGCTATTTCTGCATGACGCAATGCGGTCACGACATCGAGGCCCCACTGCGCAGTCATTTCCGGCGACAGAGTTTTCAGATTATTGATAACGACCGGCGACTTGTTCAAATGGATGGATTTGATCGGCAGGCGACTGACGCCTTCCGGCAAGGCATCTGAGCGAGTGAACATGCGCGTGCGTATCGTCTCCGCATCCAGCGATGCGAGTTCGGTCGGGTCGGCTGCCAGATCCCACACAATGACTTCGTTCTTGTTGGTCGGATGCACGGTTAGCGGCCAGACGATACCGATGCAACCACGTTCGGCGGGGAACATGCCGGTGATGTGCAGGAAGGGTCGTCGCAAGGGCAGGCCAATTTCGGCTGCGACCTTGTCTTTTTTGTGAAGTGCAAAGCAGAAATCGAACAGCTTCGGTTGGCGATCGCGTATCAGGCGTGCCATCGCAATCGTCGCACGCACGTCAGACAAGGCGTCATGTGCTGCTTCATGCGCGATACCGTTCTCGGCGGTCAATTGTTCCAGCCGAAAGCTTGGGCGGCCGTCAGGATGGCGTGGCCAGTTGATACCCTCCGGGCGTAAAGCGTATGCAGTACGTACTACATCGAGGATATCCCAGCGGCCACAACTGTTTTGCCATTCGCGCGCGTACGGATCGATCAGGTTGCGCCAGAACATGAAACGCGTCACTTCATCATCGAAGCGTATGGTGTTGTAGCCGACGCCTATGGTGCCGGTTTCCGACAATAGTGTTTCAATCGCTGCTGCGAATTGATATTCGGGGATGCCGCGTTCCAGACAAACTTGCGGCGTGATGCCGGTGATCAGGCAGGATTGCGGATCAGGTAAAAAATCATTGGCAGGTTTGCAGTACAGCATGACCGGCTCGCCGATTTCATTGAGTTCGGCATCGGTACGGATCGCAGCGAATTGTGCCGGACGATCGCGACGTGTATTGATACCGAAGGTTTCGTAGTCGTGCCAGAGAAAAGTATGCTTGGACATCATGAAAATCTGTGAAGTGATGACGCGCTGAGTGAGCAGTTCTTGCTAAAACAGCGCGGGAATTAAAATCGATAAGCTAGAACGAAACCTGGTTACGTCCTGCTTCCTTGGCGCGATACAAGGCAGCGTCGGCCCGGGTGATCAGATCTTCCGCACCATGTTGAGCATCCAGTGTGGCGACACCGAACGATGCGGTGATGTGAGGCAAAGGTTTATGCATATCTTCAAAGACAATGGCTTTGCGCATGCGCTCGCACAGTCGTTGCGCCACCATCTTGCCGGCTATCTCATCACTGTCCGGCAGAATCACAGTCAACTCTTCGCCGCCGTAGCGTATGGCGAAATCGCTGGGGCGCAATGCTGCGCTCAAGACGCCGGCTGCGATGCGTAGTGCATTATCCCCCCCCACATGTCCGTACTCATCGTTGAATTTCTTGAAATAATCCAGATCGATCATGATCAGTGACAGTGGGCGAGCAGCGATATGCGCGTCTTCGACCATAGCCGGCAGCCTGTCATTCATCCATGCACGATTATATAAACTGGTAAGGCCATCGATCATTGATAGCTGGCGATAAAATTCGCCGACTTTTTCACGCCTCCGCAATTGAGCGTTGGCCGCACGCAAGCGGAAGGACAATTGACGCAAGAGATTGCGCGCCACACCATCGACTTCATCGATCAGCTTCCACATCAGGCGCGACGGGATGATCAGCAAGTCAGTTTCTTCCAACGCTGTCATGGTGTTGGAGGGAACTGCTTCGTCCAGTACCGACAATTCGCCTATGCTTTCGCCCGGCAAAATTTTATCGGTGCGACGCTGTTGGGTATTATCGACGACCAGAAAATTAATCAGCGCGCCACGCAAGACAACATAGACGCACGCTTCTGTGCCATGCATATTCGGCAGTTCTTCGTCAGCGGCAATGCGTAGCACAGTGCATGGAGCGAGCATCGCCTCGACGTCGGGATCGGTGACGCCGTCAAATAAATGCAGCTTGCCTATCGTATGTCCGGATTTTCCGAAGGTCGTAATTTCTTCCAACTTCTTCTTTCTATTATTCTGCCAGCAGGACGCGGCTTACTTCATCGAATTGGAGTTCTGTTTCGAGGAAGACTTGTTGATAAATTTCTTCGCTTAATCCCAGCCCCTGCCACGACGCAGGTGAAACTGGCGGCACCAGATCGTCTTCCACGCCCGACATGTCCAGCGCATGGGTGATCGCGTTCGCAATATGCACGATGGATGCAAGCGAATGTACTTTTTGGCCTTCAGGTTCGTGATGGCCAGCAATCGCAAATCGAATCGTATCGGAGAAATTCCAATGTGCAGCCAGCGCCTCGCCTGCCATCGTATGGTCTACGCCCATCACTTCCCGTTCTGCTTCCAGCCATTGGCAATCGTGCAGCTTGCGATAGACCACCACCGCTTCATATTCACGGCGGAAATAGGTTGCCAGGACCAGACGTCCTATGTCGTGCAACAGCCCGGCAGTAAAAGCGTAATCCTGATTCACATGCAGATGACGAGCCAGTACACGTGCGCATACCGCAGTTGCAATTGCATGGCGCCACAATGAAATGAAATCCAGTCCGGCACAACTATTTTCCGGGAAATAGCCGGTCAGTGCGGTGGCTGTCACCACATGCCGCACCGAATTCACACCGATCAGCGTAATCGCCTGTTGAATGGTGGTGACCTTGGTTTGCGTCCCGTAAAAGGATGAGTTCGCAAAGCGCAGAGTTTTAGCTGCCAGCGTCTGGTCGAGCATGACTTTGCGCGTAACGACGTTGATATCGATGTCATCGGGTCCGACGCTGGCGATCAAGTCTTGCACGATGGCCGGTAGCGCAGGCAAATCGCGGATTTGTTCAAGGACTTGATCGAAATATACCTTCGTAACGTTGGGCTCAGGCAGCGCATGCGTCATGCTTCTTCTCCCAGCCGGAAAGTGCGAATGTAGCGATGCAGCAATCCGTTTGCATGCTCGTCATCCGATTTGCGGAATAGTCGTTCCAGTCGAACCTGAAAATGTGCGCGCTGTATCGCGTCTTCCTCTGGCGTCAGTTCGCCCATCGCAATTCTGACGGAAACGACATCATGTCTGTGCAGCGATTCGATTATATGTTCCGTCAGCGTGGCGCCTTTGGGCAGCAGGACTTGTCCCTGCTGATCGAGCAGATCATCTGACAGAACCATGTCCGGCTTGACGTCGTTCAATGCAAATTGCGCGCTGATTGCGGTCATATGGTGTCTCTCTTGTTTTCTCTTTGGCTTAGCTTACCACCGGGCGCACGATGTATCTATCGAGAAATAGCTGGATGTTGTATATGCAAGCGTCTTGTGAAAGAACGATCAAGACAGAGTGAAGACGAATGGAAAAATGGATGGCAATGCAAGGTTCGAAAAACAATAGTTCAATGTGCAAAAGATGAAAAACCCTGGATTGCTGCCTTATACGCAGAAGCGATTGCGTCCCATATCCTTGGCTTCGTACAGCGCGGCATCGGCGCGGCGTATTAATTGATCCCATGAACAATTGCCATCTAGCGGCAGAGTAGCCAAGCCGGCGCTGATCGTCACAGGATGTTCGCCGAGGAAGCGATAGTCGCGCACTGCATTAATCAGGCGTTGGCCGATCAGCGCCGCACCGCTGAGGTCCACACCTGGCAACACGACCAGGAATTCTTCGCCGCCATAACGCCCGACCATATCGATAGAGCGACAGGTTTTTTGCAGAATCGCGGCTACTTCAGCGAGTACGGTATCGCCGGCGACATGGCCGAATTCATCGTTGAAATGCTTGAACAGATCAATATCGATGAATGCCAGCGTCAACGAGCGTTGCAGACGGATAGACAAATCCAGTTCGCGCTCACCGGCCGCCACGATGGCCCGGCGATTAAATAACTTGCTTAGCTCGTCGTGGGTAGCCAGATGGCGGTTTTCTTCTATCGTCCGTTCAAAATACAGCAGCAGCAAACCGATAGAGAATAGTACGGTGCCGGCGGCAGGTATCACATAGGTTGCGACAACATCGAAAGTGCTGCGGGTAACGGGTACTACTCCCCCGTAAATTTGTACGCCAGCGATCCACAGCTTCAGGACATTTCCCACTATCAACAGGATGAGCGCGCCTTGTACCAAGCGTTGAACAAATGTTTGCGGCGGTCCGCCCTGTCCTTGCCAAACTGTATGGAAACTCAATATGTGCAGGAGTAGGGTGGTGACAGTAAACAGGATGGATATCTGCGGTTTGGCTGCGTTCAACTGCAGTGCTAGCCCCAGCAAAACAAGGAAGATCACGCAGATCAACCAGGTCCATTTGGGAGGTTGTTTTTTATAAAAGGCAATAATGCCGTGCCATTGATAGATCAGACCCACCATGATCAGACCGGCACCGGTCATCAATACAAGGGCGCGCGGGTGGCGATTATTCAGGATGGCGATCAGTACGCCTAAAGCGATATAGCTGCCGGCGAGCGCCCAGTAACGTGTGCTTTTTTCGGTAGGTGCTGCAAAAAAGACGCCCGCCATCACCAGCGCAATACACATTTGCAACAGAATTAAGATGATGCCGGCAGTTAGCGAATCCATAGTGAATCCAATGCGGGACGTGGCCCTATCAGTGTTGGTGCCGAGTATTTATTGTCCTGATAGAAGTTTAGCCGATTCTTTTTGGAAATATTGTTAACTTCTGTGACCTAGCATTATTCGGTGAATTTAGTGCTGCCAAGCATGAAAACCGCATATTGTGATGCGCAAAAACCGGATGTACGATGTAAAGGTCATCCCATACGGAGTCCATCATGTCCAAATTCTTTGCTTGTTCCGTTGCTGCCGTGCTTACGCTGTTGTGGTCAATTCCTGCCTTTGCCGGTAGCACCATAAAGCCGGGCTTGTGGGAAGTGACGCTGCAATCCAGTTCGATGAAAAACATGCCGAAAATCTCACCGGAGCAGATTGAGCAAATGCGCAAAATGGGTGTCGACATGGCGCAACTGCAAAGCGGTGCCATCGTTAACAAGATTTGCATTACGAAGGACATGGCCGAGCGTGAAAACCTGCCGCAAATGAATCACAAGGAATCAGGCTGTGAGATGAAGAATCAAAAGCGCACCAGCGATGGCTACACGATGGATATGATTTGTGACGGGGCGCAGATGAAAGGCAAGGGAATCAGCAAAACCGTATTCGCCAGCGATCAGAGTTTCAGCACGACTTCTGAATTCAAGGGAACGATGCAGGGAATGCCGTTCAGCGATCGTACCGATAGCAGCGGCAAATGGCTGAGTGCAAATTGCGGTTCGGTCAAGCCGATTCGGGATGCGATGCCGGGCAAGTAATCCCGCTGTTGACGTATCTAACTATAGGAAATTTTGCGACGCTGACTGAATCGTGATGCAAGAACCAGCCAAGAGTACAGTGCGCGTACGCAGCAAAAGTCTTACTCTTCTTCCGGGATTGCGTAAGCGTGCTCACGCAGATCTTCCAGGCGGACAATTTCCAGTATCTTTTGGTTGGTACTTTCAAGTACTACCTTGGGTGCCACACCGGCACGCCAGGCTTCGACCCAGCGATTGGCGCACAAACACCATTGATCGCCTGGTTTCAAACCCGGGAAATTCCATTCCGGACGTGGTGTCGATAAATCATTGCCGCAACCACGACTGAACTCAAGGAAGGTCGCCGTCATCACCGTGCAGACTATGTGCGTACCAACATCATCCTCATTGGTCTTGCAGCAACCGTCGCGGAAATATCCGGTCACGGGTTTGAATGAACACGGGACCAGAGGTTCGCCGAACACGTTTTTGGCGATGGGAAGAGTCACTTGCGGCATAAGATATTTGGACTGAAAAAGGCGTTAAAACGTTGCGTCTGAGGATGCAACTATACGCCCAAATCGGAGTGGAAGGCAGATGGAAATGACACCGACTTGCGCTTGCAAACAGACATCATTTCCGTGCGTATATTTGCACAAACTTAATCGTGGTTACGCAGGCTTTGTTCCATATCTTCGATCTCGATCTCGATGGCCTTGGTGCTGATGGTGATTTCATGCAGGGAAACCAGCAAGGACAACACCAGCATGAAAATGCTCAGGCCGAAAATCACTTTTGCGATAGGAATCAGTTGAATAAAAACCAGCAACATCGAGAGCGCACACAGCAAAAATGACAGCACGCCCATCGCCTGCATGCGCCGCATCAGCAGCACGCGCTGGCGCAGATTGGATATTTGTCGCGTGACCTCGTCACGTGCACCATCCTGATATTTGACGTGTAGTTGACGTATCAATTGCGCGATCACGAGAAAGCGATTGGTATAAGCGAGCAACAACAATGAGATGGCGGGGAAGAGTAAAGCAGGCGTAGTCAGATCCATAATTTCATCTAGTGAGGGTTAGTCTAGAAAATACATGTCTGCGCTTGTGGCGAGGCATGTTGGTAAGACAAGACCTTAACGCAAGAAGTGCGCCCGTCAGGAGGGCGAACACACAGCTTGTGTGAACAGTCGTCGGCTTGATGAGTCGATTCAAACTGTGGCGCTCAATATTGCCACGGCCTGATTGTAAAGACCAAGGCTGACAACAGGATTACGTTGCGGGGCTGCGTTTGACAAAAAACAAACCTGCGCCTACCACCATCAATAAACCGCCGAAGAAGCGATTCTGCTTTTTTACCGCATGTGCATCGCGGAAGAAGCCTTGCATCGCCGCAGCGGCAAATGCGTAACCGTGCATCACGATCACATCAATGGTACACATCGTCACCGCCAGAATCGCCAACTGCGGCAATAACGCTGCATCCTTGACGATGAATTGCGGCAGCACGGCCACCATGAAGACCACGCCTTTCGGGTTGGTAGCATTGGTAAAAAAGCCCAGCAAAAAGCGCTTGCGCAAGCTCGGTGCATTTGTCTGTCCGAGGTTTGCCTGCAGCTCTGGTGCCATCACCACTTTCGCACGCCACTGACTAAAACCGAGATAAATCAGATAAAGCGCGCCAACCGTCTTGACGAGATTGAATGCGATTTCAGATGCCATCAGCAAAGAGCCAACGCCTGCGCCTGCGACAATCAACAGCAATAACAATCCCAACTGCAAGCCAAAAATAGTGCCTGTCGTTTTGCGTACGCCATAAGACAAGCCGTGCGACATGGATAACACTGCACCGGAGCCGGGAGAAACTGCAATCAGGATGGAGGCGACGAGGAAGGTAAGCCAGTGGGCGAGGGTCATGATGGATTGCAGTAAAAGCGTAATGCTGAAGTTTATCGTGTTTCGTCACCTCGCATTTTTAGCTGCATCCAGTGGTATTGATGAAACGACAAACAATCACGCGCGGAAGATATACAAAGCCGCGCACAAGCCGGCACCTATCAGATACAGCATCCACGTCCGTGATATCGCATAAGGAAACAGCATCAATGCAACGCCTATCCACTTGGGATGCATCAATTCTATTTTTTTACCGTAGCGATAAGCGGCGTAACCGATGACACTGAACAATATCGCGCCAAACAGATAGGCGGGAGTTGGTATTGTGAAGCCCATAGCCGCCAATGCTGGAGCATTGTTCATCTGTGTGGATTCCCTGGGTCTATATCGGGTTTGCGACGAGCATCGATTGCTGAAATGACAGCAGCATCACTAGAGCCCGCTCACCAAAAATTTGCAATCGGCACCACTATCCCTGTGAACACTGCCCAGTCCGGCGAATCCTTGTTCAGCCCTTTTGCCAGGCCGAAGTCGATCGTCATGCGTTTGCTCGGGCTGTAGGTTAATGCCGTCAGGAATAGTGCGTTGTTCGGTGTGCCGCTTTGGTGTGTGCCTGACAGTTCGCCGACCACGCCCCATTTTTCTGACAGGGATGTCGATAGTGATGACGATATGCCGGTCAGCGAACGGCCTGTTTCTGCATCCGGTGCGCCTATGCGCGTGGTGTTGAGGTTCATGTCCAGATGAAAGTCGCCTATGTCTTTGCTGAAAATACCGTTCAGTGTGTAATCGGCCTTGGCGCTTCCTAGCTTGTCTTTGCTGCTGGGCATTCTGCTGGTGAATTCCAGGCCGAATGCCGTGCTGTCATCGATCAGGAATGCGCGCTTCAAGGTGATGCTGGTATCGCCGAAACCGCTGATGCGATTATCAGGATCGCGCTGCCAAACGTAGGCATCACCGCCGAGCAGGATGCCCCAGTTTTCAGAGAAGGCGAGTTTGAATTGATATGGCACGCTGTCGCGTCGCTCTTCATTCGTTTTCATCGACAGTCCACCCAGTTCCAGTTCAAGCTGGCCGGGCGCAGGCAATTGGGCGGGGGACGATACGGAAGGTCGATACGGGGTTACAGGTGGGCCGTCATCGGCGATGGCCGGCAAACTGCAGCTTGCGATACTTAGAATCGCGATGATTTTTCTCAAGGGCATGGCGCGGCTTTCTTTTTTAACGCGTTTTAATCGAATGAGAGAGCGATCGCATCATGCTACAAAAAAATAATTAGCTCAAGATTGCAGGTTCGTCTATTTATGCCCAAGTGCCGCCAATACCTGGCTCTTGAGAATTTTAATCAGCGCCGTTTCATCTGAAGGCACACCTTCAGGCGCAGGCTGGGAACGATCTGCATAAAAAAATCCAAGGGGATTTTTTTGCACGATGATAGGCAACACAATAAAGCTGCGAGCGTCGTGGAAAAGTTCGCGGTGCCAGGCAGGAAGCAGCTCGCTGATCTTGGTGTCGCTGGCGTCAGAAATCATCAGGTCGGCATCGCTCTCCATCGATAGCCTGAATAAATCCCGTTGCTTGCCAAGGGTAAAAATCAGACCAGCCCTGCGCCGTGCTGCATCTTCACCGAGCGCGATGCGTGAACGGTACTCGCCGGTTTTTGCATCTTTCAGGCAGATCGTGGCAAAACGAAAGCCCATGCTGTTGTACAGCGTTTCAAGCATATGCAGCATGACGTCGTTGGCCTGTGCATGGCCAGCGCTGGTCATTTGCATGATTTCCTGAACGCCTGCCAGTAACCTGTCCCTTGCCTTGACGGGCTTGCCACTCGGATGTCGCTCTTCGCCTTCTTCGCTGGCGACTGGCGTCGGATTCATCAACAGTTCGTTAGGGATGCCGGCAGTCTCGGACTGCGCGCTGGCACTATCTTCTGTCAGATCGGTATCCGACAAGCCCATGATTTCTGCCAGCATGCGTGTTTCGGTTTCGGCAGACTCGATCAAATCGGCGAGCTGATCGCTCGTAATATTCAGGGCCGAGCCAAACCTGGCTATCAAGGCATTCTTTGCCGTGATTTTTGCCAGTTCGCTTTTCAGGGAAAACACACCACTCGTTTCCACACTGAAGGATGCGATTTGCTGCATTCTTTCCTGAGTTTTTTGAGACGGCTTCAGCGCGCCGCCGGGCGCAGGTGTCATTGCCTGCACGATCGCTTCCGGGATATTCCATTCCCGCAAAACAGATTGTCCGATCAGGCTGAAGCTGCAACCCATGACTTTCACGCCGGCCGCGTCTTGCGCAATCTTTTCATTTTCGACCAGGCTGGCAATCTCTGCGTAGCTTGGATAATCATACGCGGCGACCAGGACTTGCCCGATGTTGGCAAAGAGGGCCGCAATCGCCGCCTCTTCGGCACCTGAACGTTTGCTGCTGCGCGCCATTTCGCGGCCGATTACGCTCGCGTACAGCGCCTTCACCAGTTCTGCCCGCACTGCATGGCTGTGTTTGGCACTGGATAAACGTTCGACCAGCAGCATCGCCAAGGCACAGTCCCTGACTGTGTTGAAACCCAATAGGTAAATCGCGCGGGAGATGGTGGTGACCTGTATGCCGGATACCGTGCGATAACGGACGGTATTGGAGAGGCGAAGAATTTTTTGCGTGAGCGCGACGTCGGACAGAATGAAGTAGGTCAGATCTGCTACCGCATCCTCATCGGAAGACGTCATTTGCACTACGCGTGCTACGGCATTTCCAATCGCGGGCAAATCGAGTTCTTTATCGATTTTTTGCAAAAAAACATCACGTGCATTGATCGTGGATACAGGAGAAAAGGATATTGGCATTTTTGTATAAACGATTATTTGAGTCTTGAATGCAACATACCACGCGACATCAATAACCCGCGCAGATGTTGTCGCGATTCATTGTTAAATCTTGTGTCGTTGCATGCATCAAAACGATATCTGTTGTTGGGGGCGTGCGCAAATATGGAGGATGAAAACTGATTATTGCTTGCGCATATAACTCTTTATCTTGTTCTTGATGCATGGTCCAGGAATCGATTGATATGGCGCTCAAGAATAAAAAGGCAGAAGAAGTTGAGTGACAATTTTTTCTGCCTTTCTTGATGAGAGATATATCGACAATCTTCTACCTTCTGGCAATCAGCCTTGCTGATCTGCAGAGTCAGTAACCTGTTTGCCCATGCACATTTGGCAATACAACATCACTGGCAATCAGCGACCAAATCAATTTGGCTATCGTTTCGGTCGCAATGATGGTGTGGCGATTATTCGTGTCCGACAATTTTTCGCGCAGCTCTCTGCGTACTGCAGGCATGCCGGTCAGGTCGAAAAGAATATCGATTTTCTCGCCCATCGCAATCAAGGCATCGGTATCGAGAACCGCAATGCCCTGTGACTTGGCCAGGATCTTGCCACTGGTTTCAGTGTTTTCTGCTACGGCGATTAGTTCAATATCCTTGTTGGGGCGGCGCAGCAATTCCGCCAGAAAAACCGAACCAACTCTACCCAGGCCGACGATTGCAATTGTTTGTTTACTCATGTCTTCTCCGCAGTCTTTATGTAATTTCTTTTTTTATCCAGGGCTGTCAGTTTTCGAGTTCGACAGCTCTGGTGCACCTGACTATAAGCCAAAATGTTCTACCAAATTACAGCGGGCAAGAGATTTATTCTTGATGTGTTGCAGATTTTGGATAAGAGGAAAAAGTGGACGGAAAGCGGCAGCGAAATTGCGGCCCTTGCAGAAGTAACAATGTCGAAGAACTCAAGTCGAAGCGACTGAGTTGAACGCAGCAATCACGATGCGCGTCGCCGCAGCGATCACGTCATCGCGTGGGGCAGCGGTTTTGTCATTTTGTGTGAAGTAGACAACCGCAACGATGGGTGCTCCATTCACTGGCCACAGTACGCCGGCATCGTTGGTCGTGCCGTAAGAACCGGTGCCGGTTTTGTCGCCGACGATCCAGTCTTTTGGTACGCCTGCCAGCATGCGCTTGCCGCCAGTTGTATTTCCTTTCAACCAAGCGACTAACTGCACCCGTTGCGACACGGCTAATGCGTCGCCAAGCATCAACTGTTGCAGGCTCTTTTCCATTGCTGCCGATGTCGTCGTGTCGCGCTCGTCGCACGGTATCGCCGAATTCAATTCCGGCTCCCAGCGATCAAGACGGAAGGTGTCGTCACCTATAGAGCGTGCATAGGCGGTCACCGCTGCCGGTCCGCCCAATTCCTTCATCAAGAAATTTGCAGCCGCGTTGTCGCTGTACTGCAAAGTGGCTGCGCACAGCTCGGCAATCGTCATGCCGTCGGCAATGTACTTTTGCGTGATCGGTGCGTAACCCGATTTCACAAGCTCGTCTTTGTTGTAGTGGATGCGTTTTGCCAGCAAGCCTTTATCCGTCGCGCTTTTCTGCAAGATGGCTGCGGCGACAATGGTCTTGAACGTACTGCAAAAAGGGAAGCGTTCATCCGCGCGATATTGCACGCGCATGCCATTGCCGGTATTGATTGCAGCGACACCGAGCCGCCCGTTTGCAGACGCTTCCAGTTTTTCCAGCTCATTGTTTGCTGCGCTGATCTTTTGATTGCTGGCGAAAGTTGGCATAGTAAAAGGAGTGGCGATGGCAGCGAGTACAAGTGAGCGTCTGCGTGCGAAATGGGACATGGAATTTTCTGTGATTAGTTAGAGCTCAGTTATTGCCAGCGACTCAGTTACCTGTTCTGACAAACAAGGTTTCCAGCGGCGTGTCACCAACCACGCGGCTGCGATGGCCGTGCAAGGTACTGTCAAATTCTGCGCCCTCAGGCAATAGATCGTTCGAGAAAAAATGATCGCCGGCCTTGAAGATGCGCGCAGTGCCATCGCGCAAACCGATTTCCATTTCTCCACTTAATACCACCAGCCATTGCGCAGTCGTCGTGCAATGGAAGTCGCTGCTCACGCCCGGCGGGCTTTGTCGCACCTGGAATCCATTTGATGGAACTAGCTCGGACAGCAAGGCCTTGGGCGAACCGCCCGGTAAGGCGATTTCTTCTTCGCGAAATTTTGCGAGGCCGTCAGTGTCGGTATAGAGGACGATGTTTTTAAATGTGGTCATGGCATTTCATAATGAGAGGGAAGGCCGCATGCAAAAAACCGAATGCTCGCTATCTTCTTCAATAGCAGACATTCGGTAAAGAGCGATATCGACTGTAAAGATTCAGGCGATATCCTAACGCATAGTCACATCAACTTCACTCAACAATGATTGCGTGCGAGAAGCAGGCTCAAGCATTCTTTTTGCCTAGCATGCGCACCGCCAATGCAGCCAATGATGAAACGGTTGCCATCGTTACCACGCCGGCCCAGCCCCATTGCGCCAGTATCAGGCTGCCCAATGCTGCACCACTTGCCATGCCGACAAACATGCCGGTGAACAGCAGCGCATTCAAGCGACTGCGTGATGCTGGATCTATGCCGAACACAACAGTTTGATGGGCTACCAGCGTGGCTTGTACGCCGAAGTCGAAGCCGATTGCACTGATGATGAACAATACGATTTGCGCATGTGGCGGCAACAATGGCGCCAGCCACATTACTGCAAATGACACGGCGGCCAAGCCTGCACCAAGACGCGTCACCAGCTCCGGACCGCGCTTGTCAGCAAGACGACCAGCCAACGGTGCGGCAAGTGCACCGGCTGCACCAGCCAGACCAAAAGCCCCGGCTGCGGCGCTACCAAGATGGAATGGTGCGGCGTGCAACATCACCGCCAGTGTCGACCAGAATGCGCTGAAGCCAACTGCCAGCAAACCCTGTGCATATGCAGCCTGACGCAACTTGCCATGACGACGCCACAGATCCAGCATGGAGCCGAGCAGCGCGCCGTATCCCAACTGCGTTGTAGGATGAAAGCGCGGCAGTCCACGCCAGATGGCGACCACCACCAGTGCGACGCTGACTGCGGCCACGACATACACCGCACGCCAGCCAAATTGTTCTGCACCAAAGCCGCTGATGACGCGCGACAACAAGATGCCGAGCAACAGACCTGTCATCACAGTACCGACAATTTTGCCGCGATGCGCTTCCGGTGCCATTGTTGCTGCAGCCGGGATGATGTCTTGTGCCATCGTCGCGGTCAGTCCAATGACCAGGCTGGTGGCGAGTAGCCATGTGACGTTAGGTGCCAGGCCGCTGAACAATAAGGCCAATGCCAGCAAGGCGGCTTTCACCAGGATGATGTTGCGTCTGTCATAGCGATCGCCCAAAGGTGCCAGCAACATAATTCCCAGCGCATAACCCAGTTGCGTCAGCGTCGGCACCAGCCCGATCATGCGATCGCTGGCATGAATATCCGCACCCAGCACGCCCAGCATAGGTTGACTGTAATAGAGCGAGGCCACGCTCAAGCCGGCTCCGGTTGCTAACAGCAGGATCAGGGAAGCCGACAGTGCAGGCTTAGTGGTGCTTGTATTTGCAGATTGAATAACCAACATGATTAAATTCCCGTATTGACGATGGATTGCATTTTCCTCTCTGTGATACGGGCTTGGTAGTAGCCTTGAATGCACATTTGTTATACGCTTAACGTATGACGAAAGCAGAAAAGCAATCCGGCAATCCCGGCGTAGACCGAATAGAACTCATGCAAACCTTTGTCCGCATCGTCGAGGCGGGGAGTTTGTCGGCCGCCGCTGAGCAGCTAAAAACCAGCCAGCCCACGGTCAGTCGACGTTTGCAGACCTTGGAGCGAGCTCTGGGTTTGCGCCTGTTGCAGCGTTCCACACACGTGATGAAGCTGACCGAAGATGGCGAACGCTGCTTCGCGCATGCCAAGGATTTGCTGGATAACTGGAAGGCGATGGAAGCCGACCTGCGTGGCACGCAAGATGAGCCGGAAGGCACTTTGCGCGTGCTGGTGCCGCATGCGTTCGGACAGGATCAATTGATTGTGCCGCTGACTAATTATCTTGGCCGCTTTCCGCGTGTGTCTGTCGAATGGTTATTGCATGATCGGCGTCCGGACTTTATTGCGGAAGGCATAGATTGTGCGATTCAGGTTGGTGCGGTCGACAATCCATCCGTCATCGCCATCAAGCTGTTCGACATTCCGCGTATTGTGGTGGCTGCGCCGCAGCATGTGGCAGGCAAGTCGTTGCCATTGAAAGTGGAAGATTTGCACAACATACCGTGGCTGGCATTGCGTACCTTTTACCGCGATGAAGTGACGCTCACACAACAATCTAATGGTGAAGAGCATCGCTTTGCGATCAGGCCGCGCATGAGTACCGACAGTTTGTATGCGCTACGCAATGCTGCATTGGCGGGTTTGGGTGCGGGTATTGTGTCGGCGTGGATAGTGGCTGACGATATTGCGCAGGGACGTTTGCTACATCTTGCACCCGACTGGCGTGCCGCACCGTTGCCGGTTTATCTGGTCTATCCGTATGCGCGCTATTACCCGGCGCGCCTGCGACTGTTTGTGGAAACGATACGATCCATGATGCCGCTGATAGAAGAAAAAACTTTCGCAGTACTCACTAGAAAAAAGAAGCGCTAACTTGTACTTCTAAAGTTTCGCAATACGTAGCGCGCTGCGAGCGGTTTTTGCTGCAGCGTCAACCTTGGCGTTATGCGGCAGTACCACGACTTCAAAGTCGGCAATCGGTACGGGCCGGCTCAGCAAGTAACCTTGAAATGAGTGGCAGCCAAGATCAGCCAAAAATTGCCGGTGTTCTTCCGTCTCCACACCTTCGGCAATCACATGCAACTTCATGCCGTGCGCCAGTTCTATCACCGTCCGTACGATAGTCACGTCGTGTGTATCGTTCAGCATATCGCGGACAAAAGACTGGTCGATCTTGAGCTGGTCCAGCGGTAGCTTTTTCAGGTAATTCAGCGAGGAATAACCTGTGCCAAAGTCGTCCAGCGACAGGCGTACGCCCTTGGCTTTTAACGCATTCATTTTAGATATGATGTCGTTCACGTCATTCACCAACATGCTTTCTGTCAGTTCCAGCGTGAGCAGGGCAGGGTTAATGTTTGAACGATCCAATACCGAGATGACCTGGCTGACATAATCGGTTTGCTTGAATTGCAGTGCGCTGACATTCACCGCCAGGCTCAAGTGCGCGGTGGCTGGATTTTTCTCCCATGCCATCAACTGCGCACAGGCGGTGCCCAACACCCAATGTCCTACGGGCATGATCAATCCGGTTTGTTCTGCCAGCGGGATGAAATCGGCTGGCGATACCATGCCCTTGATCGGATGCTGCCAGCGCAGCAATGCCTCGGCACCGACAATTCGCCCGTCATCGCCAGTTTGCGGCTGGTAGTAAAGGACCAGTTGATTTTCTCGAATCGCTTTGCGCAGATCGGATTCCATCACACTGCGTTCCGACAGATTGGCTTGCATCACCCATAGCAGCGTCCAGAGCAAGCCCGTTGCGATGATGTTGTGTATCCATGTGCCAGCCACACGCACATCATTCCCTAATGCATAGGCTGTATGCAGGCCCCAGGTAGTGCTCGAGAACAAGATAAAACCGAGCAGACCGGCCAAGGTCATGCCGTGCCGCAGCCAGGGTTTGTCACCCTTGAAAACCAGCCAGGCGAAGAGTGCGATGACCAAAAAATAATTGTGATTGGAGCGTGGTGCTTCCAGCGTGGGTACGTCCAGCAGCACGCAAAATACGCACAGTACTGCATAGACGTAACAAAACATGATGATGGATGCGGTGCGAATGTGTCCGCGCAGAGTAATCCAGGTCACACCTATCGCAACGATGACGGAAATCAGATTGATGGGGAACATGGTCCAATTGCCATTGCTCACAAAGTAAGCACCCCAAAACAAGGAAATGACTCCGAGCACCAGAGAACTCAACAGCAAGGCACGCCGCATACGTAGCGATTGCTTGCTGTTCAAGTTTGCAGTCATCTCCATTGATAAAACCCTTAGTCATCGCCAACGACCAAATTTAATTACCCTGAGTTAAAAAAATTCTACGCCGCGAGTTAATCTGCGGCAAGAAAAACTGAAGATACCAAGTGCGAGTTAACAATTACTGACTAGCAGTGCCGTCTAATGGGTGGCTTGTTCTCGATCCAAAGCCGTTGGCCCGCCAATTGACAGTAGATGTTTGGGGCACGTTCGCTCGATAGAGGGATTAGGCACTTGGCTTGTGCCAATGTCTCTTTGTTTTGGGTGGAAAGTACCACCACGTTGCTGCGACTGCCAGACTGAAGATTGAATATGTCGTTATGAACACCCATGAGGGTGCGTCCCAGAACAGGATGGTTTGCAGCCAGTGTTCGATGAAATCACCTGAATACGGAATAGTTCCAGCTTGTGCCCTAAACCACATTTCCAGCGTGGTGAGTGGACAGACAAGGCCGAGCCAAGCTTCCGCGACAACGATGAGGATAGTGGCCAGGTGCAGCAGCCTGAACCAGAGTGTATTGACCCACTGCCAGGAACGAAGATTGCCGAGGATTACGAGAAGCAAGCCGCCGATCACAAAGAGCACGATCAAGGCGTGCAGTGCAAGCACCACATTGGCAAGGAATCCGTATGGTAGTGAATTGGACATTGCACCTACCTGAATGGTTATCAGCGCAAAACCAATTTAACACTTCGCGCTTTAACACCCAAATAGTTGCCGCAGCTCACATCAAACCAATACCGCTTGCATGAGAGATATCGCCTTTTAGTGCGCGCCGCGAGCTTCCGCGAGCGCGATGGTTAGATGCTGAACTTTCTTTTTCAATTGATCACGTTCTTCATTGAGTTCAGTGATCAAAAGATTCAATTTGTGAATAGTGATTTGATCGGGCGTCGCATCGGCAGGCGGTGGAACCGGCTCCGGCTTCGGTGGCAGTTTGGCTTCGCGGACCTGACGTGCGACCTGGCGCAATTCCTTTTTGCCGCCGGCTACCGCTTCTATTTGTTTTTCACTTGGCAAGGACGATATCGCCGCAGCGGCATTAATCGAGACGATGCCAGCTTTCACTGCGCTGACCAGTTCAGGCGCAGCCGTTTTTTGAATTTTCTCGATTTGACCTAGCGTCACAGGACTCACGCGCGCTGCCTTGGCGATGATGTCACGCGTCAAGGCTTTTTCTTCAGAGGCTTGTGTTGCAGCTTCAGCGTCTGATGATTCAGAAGCTGCTTGTGCCGTGCGTGCGCTCAGGATTTCTTTCTTGCGCAGTGCAAGTACGCCACGTTGGAAATCCGACACGCTGCGTCGCCCCAGATGATTGTCGATCATCCACAAGTGGACGTCATCTATCGATTTGAATGACTCGTTCTGCACGGTGTTGAAAGCGATGTCGTGCTTCTGGCAGATGCCGTAGCGATTATGTCCATCGATCAGCAAATCACCCCACAGCACCAGCGCATCGCGGCAACCTTCGGCCAGAAGGCTGCGTTCCAGCGCAGCGTGTTCGTCAGTAGTCAGTGGATCGATATAGGCTTGCAGATCTTCGTTGATGGTGATGGTCATGGGTCAGGCAAAAAATGGTAAGGCGACAGTGTACACAGTGACACGGATATGTCATTGAATAAAAAGTATGTGGAAGATGAAAACGAAGCTGCAGAAAGCGTAGAGAACCAGGTTTTATATCGCCGTCTCAAATAGCTTCCCGGTAGGGATTCGCTTGCTCAGTTTCAGGCATTCAAAGGAGTTGTCACCAACTCGATTGCTGAAATCACATCTCTAACCTTGAAGGGCTTGATCAAGATTCGACTGACCTGCAAGGTCTTGAGCTTGACTGCAAATTCTTCGTCGCATGCCGGCGTAATAACTACCACTGGCATATCGGGTGCGCCCTTGAATGATGAATTTCGCAAGGCATATAAAAATTGCAGGTCTGCGATTTCATCTTCTATGGTCGCAATCAAGCCAGAGAATGTTTCATTGCTCAAATACTGTTGAGCATTGCTGATGCTGGCTACTTTTCTCACGGTTGCCAGGTTCAGTTGCCTGGCGGTCGATGCAATGACGCTGCCGACCATATGGTTTTTTTCAACCAGTAAAATATTTTGTAATTCAGATGCCATGGTTCTCATCCGATAACGTTTCTTGATTGATCAATTCTTCCACCACAAGATCGCGCAGGGATGAAAGTATCGCCAAGCCTATTGCATCCATATCACGCGGGGAGCTGTCTATCAGGCACAGCGTGCCGACGTTCTGGCCTGAAGGCAGTGTCAAAGGTGCGCCCACATAGAAGCGCACATGCGGTTCGGCGATCACAAGCGGATTGTCAAAAAACCGCTGATCTTTAGTCGCATCGCTTACCACCATGGTTTCATCCGACAGGATCGCATGGCCGCAAAATGAGACGTCGCGCGCCGTCTCGCATACGTTCAAGCCCACGCTAGCCTTGAACCACTGCCGGTCCGCATCCACCAAAGTAATCAGTACCATGGGCATGTCGAACTCTTGCGAAGCAAACGTGACGATGCGATCGAATCTTTCTTCTGGTGGCGTATCAAGAATCAGCAACTGGCGTAATGCATGCAGTCGCTCATCTTCATCCGCGGGGATAGGCGCTTCAATCATAATTTTTTCTCGCTCCAGGGCAGGCATTCATCTACCTGATTCTCTTTCGGCAATGGGAAAATTGTCAACAAGTAAGTCGCTGCCGAGATTTTCTCTGTCCGCCGCAAAGCTGAGGGTTAACGCATTAAGACTTGGGCCGCTGCTACGGGCCGAGAACAGCATCATTCTTTGATTGCAGGGCAGAGCTTCGCCTGAGTCCAATCAACTTGTGTGATAGAACGCTTGCTCCGTCAGGCTTTCGATCTGACCGGCAATTTCCAGTCAGGGCGAACGAAGTGGCAGGTATAGCCGTTAGGGTAATGCAGCAGATAATCCTGATGCTCCGCTTCGGCATCCCAGAATGGTCCGGCAGCAGCGATCTCGGTCACCACTTTTCCCGGCCACAGTCCTGATGCTTCGACATCCAGCACAGTATCTTCTGCGATCTGCTTCTGCTCGTCGTTTACATAAAAGATCGCGGAACGGTAGCTGGTGCCGGTATCGTTGCCCTGGCGATTCTTCGTCGTTGGATCGTGGATCTGGAAGAAGAACTCCAGCAACTCGCGGTAACTGGTCACGCTGGGGTCATAGATGATCTCGATCGCTTCGGCGTGGGTGCCGTGATTGCGGTAGGTCGCATTGGCTACGTCGCCGCCGGAATAACCCACATGCGATGACACAATGCCAGGGCGTCGGCGCAACAGATCCTGCATGCCCCAGAAGCAGCCTCCGGCAAAGATTGCACGTTCGGTGGTTTGGCTCATTTGCTTTCCTTCACATTATGTAGACGGCTTGTAGTGGCGGCGCTTGCGCTCTGTTGCCAGCGCTGTATGTATATCCGTCTGGATATTATGTGGGCGATACCATTTTTTTAAAGTCTTGCTTAGTTTGATGCTGATTAAGTTTTACCTAAGCTGCAACTAAGTTCCAACTAAGCTCCAACCCCAGCCGTCACAAATTCAATCATCACGCCAGGTACGGGTGCGACAAATAATTGTCGTTCGCCGGTAGCTGGCACTTCGGATGATTGATACGCAATGTTGCTGGCCTGCAGTTTGATGATCAGCTTGTTCCATTCGGCTTCGTTCTCTACCCTGAACGCGATGTGATCGATGCGCGACGAAATTTTGGCCGGCGGATGATTCGAGTTGGTCTTGACTAAATGGATGACGGGTTTGCCATCCTGATACAGCCAGTGACCATCAAAGCGAAAAGGCGGGCGCTCACCATCGGTCAAGCCGACGATGTGGCAAAAGAAGTGCTTTACGGTTTCGAGGTCGGGCGTGACGACAGTGGCGTGGTCTAGTTTCATGCGCTTATTTTAAAGCTAGTCATCAAAATCTGAGTTTGGCTTTTCTGCCTTCGCTATCTGCGTATGCCTGTCGCTTATTCGTAGCGGACTGTACTCTTAAATGTTCTGCCAGATCGAACTTGCAGCATGCAAATTAATCCAACGTTTGAAGCATATTAAGTCAGCAACGGAGTGATCATGCGCAGCAGTTTTCGCTGATCCATTCGACATATGGCAGGTGTATCACATGAGCGAGTCAGTCATCTTTATTGATCGCACGGACGCTGCAGAACAGTTGGCTGCAGGCTTGCAGGAATATCAGGGACGCCATCCCTTGATACTGGTGATTCCACGCGGTGCCGTGCCAATGGGGAAGATCCTTGCGGAGCGCTTGCACGGGGAGCTGGATATCGTGCTGGCACACAAGCTGGCCAGCCCCTTCAATCCAGAGTTCGCGATTGGCGCCATCGATGAGACTGGCTGGGTTTATCTACCGGACACCACCGAAGACGACGAAGACACGATCGCCATGATTGAAACAATCAAGGAGCGGCAGTTGGCTGAGTTGAAGCAGCGACGTCTTCGCTACACACCCTTCATGCATCCGATCGATCCGCAAGGGCGGATTGTGATCGTGGTGGACGATGGCCTGGCGACCGGTGCGACCATGATTGCCGCATTGCATGCTGTGCGCGCCAAACAACCTGCCGAACTGATATGCGCGATCCCGATCGCCGCGTCAGACAGCCTGGAAAAAATAACACCGCTGGTCGACAAGGTGGTGTGCCTGCATGAGACATGGCACTTCGGTGTCATCAGCCAGTTTTATGCGCTGTTTGCCCAGGTGGACGATGAAGAGGTCAGCCAGATACTCGCCGCAAGCAACGGTGACTAATCACCCAGATAGCCTATGCCTTTGGCCATCAGTACCGCACAAAGAATCATCAACACCAGCAAAGTCACTTCCGCATGAATGATCATGCGCAGCTTGCGGCTTTGCGCATCGGTCAATGTCGGGACGATGCCTTGCTTGAGTGACTTGCCCCATTTGATGAAGGTGACGGTCGGCTGGATGGAGATCAGGCCGACGATGATGAACAGAATCATTTTCGCGATGAACGGCGCGCTGTGCATGTAGTAGTCCGCGCCTTTTTCAAAATACATCACGCGCAAACCACCGATGATCAGAATCAGGATGGCAGAGACGCCGTAGATGGCGTCGTAGATCTGGATTTTTCTCGCGGAGGTTAGCGTTAGCGGTTGCTTAAGCGTCAGCATCTCAATGGATAGCATGAGCATGATCGCTAGAAAGGCGAGATGATGGAGAAAGGCGACGAAGGCATTCATTCAACTGGCTCCTATTTCGCTGCTAGGGGATTTGATTCTCATCATCTAGTGAAGCACTACGGTGAAAGTGACTCTGCCCTTTCTTCGTGCAATGACACTTCATTCTTTAATCGATGTTCAAAAAAATATTATGACCTCGTTGTTTTTCATGTGAACCCAAACTAGTTGCCGTTATATATTCCATTCTTCTGGACTCTTATAGTGTTCCACCTTGGTATGGAGTAATTTTTCGGCGTCCAAAATTTCTGTTTCTGGACATGGATGAATAATGCTTATTCTTGATGCCTTGCCACACCAACCTAGATAAAGTTCGTTAAGATCCGCGTCACTATTGGTAAAACCAACACCCCAGAAAGTTACGCTATCTGGTGATGTGTCTCGAATTGCATCAAATATTTTTGCTGCAATTGGATGTTGTTGATAAGACTTGTTATAGCGTGGCGCAATAATTCCTCGAAATTCAGTCATATCTTCACCTTGAGACATGATGCTTCCAATGATATCCGGCTCCGAGAACCAGAACTTCTTGCTTTCCACAATTAGGTTGATTGAGCCGTGTGGTTTTGCAACGAGAATGCTGTCATTTTTTTGGTTGTTAGGAATGTACGTAATTTGGCGGCCTGCTTGTATAGCGCCCATTTCAAATAATGGTTCATAGTTGAGATTAACTACTAAATCTCCGGCGCTCAACTTATTGGCTAGTGCTTGATATGCGGTAAATGGCTTCCAGCCCTTACCGTTCTCATGAAATCCATTTTGCGGAAAAAGGCAAATTAACGTATTTACAACTGCCCCGTACATTAAATCGCCCCATGCGCCATCATATAAGCTATGTCGATGCATCCATGCGTATTCAAAGAAACGTTCTATGTGTACATCAGTTCCTAGTTCTTCTAATGCAATAAATGTTTCAAGCGGATTACTGCTTGGCATATGCCCTAATGAGACTAAGTAACGCTGCATGTAGTCATATAGGCTTTGGGGAAGAGCAAGGTTGGTATCACTCCAGAGTATTTTTGCAAAGTTTCGAATCAACGGAGGTCGTAAGTTTGCAGGCGAACCAAGCCGAAGACTTTCCTCCAAACTTGCACCTGCACCTATAACGACGACTCGCATACGCTTTTTCCTCAATGCGTTTGGTTCGCATGCACGATCGATTTACTTTGCGGGAGGATATTATTTCCCCCAACCATCCTTCAACGTCACCACCCGATTAAACACAGGCTTCCCAGCCTTGCTGTCCACGCGATCCGCAACAAAATAACCATGACGTTCAAACTGCAGCTTCTCATCAGGCTGTACTGCCGAGACGCCCGGTTCTACAAACGCTTTTACGATTTCTTTTGAGTTTGGATTCAACGCGAGTTTGAAATCCTTTCCGCCAGCATCCGGCTGCGCATCGGTGAAGAGGCGGTCATACAAGCGCACTTCGGCTTCGAGTGCGTGGGCGGCGCTGACCCAGTGCAGATTGCCTTTGACTTTGTAATTGGCGGAGCCTTCGGTGCCGGATTTGCTGTCGGGGAAATAGGTGCAATGCACGGCGATGATGTTGCCGTCTGCATCTTTGTCCGCGCCCACGCATTCAACCACGTAGCCGTAACGCAGGCGTACCTTGTTGCCTGGGAAGAGGCGGAAGTAGCCTTTGCTTGGCACTTCCATAAAGTCTTCTTGCTCTATCCATAGTTCTTTGCTGATCGGGAATGTGCGGTTGCCGCGTTCCGGATGATGCGGGTGGACAGGTGCGCTGCATTCGACGGTTTCGCCTTCCGGGAAATTGTCGATGATCAGTTTGAGCGGACGCAGTACGGCGATGGCGCGTGGTGCTTTTTCGTCGAGGTCATCGCGCAGCGCGCCTTCGAGCGTGCTCATGTCTATCCAGCTATCGACCTTGGCGACGCCTATGCGTTCAGCAAACAATTGAATCGATTCTGGCGTAAAGCCGCGACGGCGGATGCCGACGATGGTAGGCATGCGCGGATCGTCCCAACCGTCGACGATGTTTTCTTCTACCAGTTGCAGCAGCTTGCGTTTGCTGGTGATGGCGTAGGTCAGGTTGAGGCGTGCGAATTCGTATTGATGCGGCAGCGGCTTGTTGAAGAAGCCGCCTTCGGCTGTGCGCTCCAATATCCAGTCGTAGAACGGACGGTGATCCTGGAATTCGAGCGTGCAGATCGAGTGCGTGATGTTTTCAATCGCGTCTTCCAATGGATGCGCGTAGTCGTACATCGGGTAGACACACCATTTGTCGCCAGTGCGGTGGTGATGCGCGTGACGGATACGGTAGATCGCCGGGTCGCGCATGTTCATGTTGGGCGAGGCCATGTCGATCTTGGCACGCAAGATGTGTTCGCCATCCTTGAATTCGCCAGCCTTCATGCGGCGGAACATGTCCAGCGATTCTGCCGCAGGGCGATCGCGGAATGGCGAGTTCTTGCCGGCTTCGCCAAAGTTGCCGCGATTCTTTTGCATGTCGTCAGCGGATTGGCTGTCGACGTAGGCGTGACCAGCGGTGATCAGGTATTCGGCCATCGCATACAACTGGTCGAAGTAGTCGCTGGCGAAGTACAGATGTTCCTTGTCGCCGTCCTTCCAATCGAAGCCCAGCCATTTGACGCTGTCGATGATGGTGTCTACGTATTCCTGTTCTTCCTTGGTCGGATTGGTGTCGTCGAAGCGCAGGTTGCAGCGGCCGGCGTAATCGCGCGCGAGGCCGAAGTTGAGGCAGATCGATTTGGCGTGGCCGATGTGCAGGTAACCGTTAGGTTCCGGCGGGAAGCGGGTGATGACGGTAGGCAGCGGCTGGCCGTCTTTGCCTACGCGCTTTTCATGTTTGCCGGCGGCGAGATCGGCTTCGATGATGCCGCGCAGGAAGTTGGAAGAGGCCGGGTTTGGATTGGTGCTGCCGTTTTTTGTATCGTTGCTCATGGATGCTTGTGCCTTGCTGGGTGCGCAATATTAAGAAGTAAGGGGCATTTTACCGTAGCGGTCGTTGTGCTTGCGCACTATATGAGGGCCGGCCGGAAATGGCGTGCCAATGCGCTTGTTTGCCGTTGAACGCAGGGCTGAACAGGATGGCGAGGCCTGTGCTGCTGAAAGGCGGTCAGCGGAAAGTGAGCGTGCTGCGGAGGGCGCTGCGAAAGAACATACGGCGGACTGCATCCGCCGTATGTCTTATTGAACTACTTTGTGAATTACTTTGAATTGCTGCTTGGGACGATCTTGACCTTGGGCATGTTCTGCGTCTTGTGCATCGCGCCGCGCTCGATATACATCAGGAAGATCAGGATAAAGATAGGCAACAGCAGCGCGTAGAAACCGGCGAACTGATAGGCGAACGCCGCGCCTATCGCGCCAACGGCAAAGGCGAGGACTGGCCACAGGAACTTGATGCAGCGCTGCTTGACCGTTTGGTCGGCTGCACCACGTATGACATCGACCGCATCGATAACAAGTTGCGTGACGTTACCGGTCATCATCGCGGTCGGTGCCAGATGCGACAGCAGCAAGCGGCCGCAGGCGCTATGCGTACCCATCGCCATCGCACCGATGATGCCGGCGATCTCTGCCATCAAGGTTGGCTCGGCACCGATAGGACTGGCCTTGATGCCGGCGACCATGAAGGCGATCAGGAAGACGAGTTGCAAAATGTAGGCGTACCACAGCGCATGGAAGTGATATTTCAGCAGCGCGGCAATCATCAACCTGGCAAACACGACGCCGAAAACAAAGGCAGGGAAAGCGAGAATTTTGAGCAGCAGCGGGCCGCCCTGCGGGTGCGCCATTTCTGCGCCGATCAATACGAAGTTGCCCGTTACGTGTGCAGTAAATAATCCAAACAGTGCAACGAAACCGAGGGTATCTACGTAACCCGCGAGAAAACCGAGACTGCTGTTTTGTATCTTGTGACGAAGTTCACTGCGTTTCATTGATTCTCCAGTATCTGATGCATGAAAAACCCTGCATGACCATCATTGCTTGATGGACGAGGACCCGAACAAACTTGTGCAATACGACTAAGCAGGATTCGTGCGCACGGTGTTTGGGTCACATCGAAATTTATGTTCTCACAAAGCAATGACACCGTTGTTACCAGAACGTGAATTTCGGGAAGATTCGGAGAATATTAATGAGTAAGATAATGAAAAAAAAAAGCGCGCTGTCGGTTGCGTGCAACTAGCCGACGATGGTTTGTCGACTAGAGATTCATTTGATGAATGTCGCTTATGCAGCGATAGCAATAACTGCGCGCCTGCTGATTACTCAAGCGGCGATTTAAACAAGGATTGCGTCAAGGCCAATCAGATTCCGGTAGCTTGATTTTAGCGTCGTTCACAAATGTATTTTTCACGCGTTTGGATGTGATGAAGTAAGGTGCCCATATTGCGGTGGCGAGGGCGGATTTTGCCAGTTCCTTGTATACGCTGCCGTCTTGATGTTCGACTACGCCGGGTACAAAGGAGCCGAAAACTATATCGGCAATCTGAAGAATGCAGCTCAGACCTAGCCAGGCGACATACAGTTTTGGAACCTGTTTTTGTTTTTTGAAGAACAGGAATGCCAGCCAGATAGTCAATCCTAACCAGACAATATTGAGGATGATTTCCCACGACAGCAGCAAGGCCAGAGCCGGGTTGTAAAGCGCCGACTTTGTACTCAGCAAGGCGAACCATAGAGATGGTTTGAGTATCGGGAAAAAACTTTGATAAAAGTCGTATGCGATCTTGAACGGGCTGATCAGCATTGCCAATGCTGGCAGCAGCAACCAGCCTGCTATGCCGGACGGTTCAGTTGCAGAAAATGTTGGGGATGTTGCGGCGTCAGGCATAAAGATCCTTTAACGAAATCAGCTTTCATTAGAACCCAAAGTTTCCCCACAGACACCCCCATAAACATGGGATATCCAGCCGCGCGATGCCACATTCAAGTCAGCATCACGCGCAGAGCGGTCGTTTTTTTAATAGCCGACTGCTTGCCCATCGCGACGCGGATCGCTGGCGGCGATGTAGCCGTTTTCGGTTTTCCAGATGAACTGGCCTGAGCCGAAATCCATATAGCTGTCGGCGATGTTCTCTATCTTGTGGCCGCGTGCGAGCAAGGCAGCGCGCACGTCCGGTGCCATCGCTTCTTCGACATCGACGGACATGCCGACGTTGACCTTCCAGCGTGGTGCATCGCAGGCTGCTTGCGGCTGCTGGTTGTACGACAGCATGCGGATCAGGGTTTGCACGTGGCCTTGCGGTTGCATGTTGCCACCCATGACGCCGAAGCTCATTTGTGCCTGGCCGTCCTTGGTCAGGAAGCCTGGGATGATGGTGTGGAAAGGGCGCTTGTTCGGCGCGACGCAGTTGGGATGCGTCGCGCTGAGATTGAAGCTGTAGCCGCGATTTTGCAGACTGATGCCGGTACCTGGCACGACGACGCCGGAGCCGAAGCCCATGTAATTGGATTGAATGAAGCTGACCATCATGCCGTTTTCATCCGCGGCAGTTAAATAGATGGTGCCGCCTTTTGGTGGCGTGCCGTAGCTGAAACGATTGGCTTTTTGCAGGTCTATCATCTTCGCGCGTTCGGTCAGATACGCATCGTCGAGCAAATCCTTGACGCTGACTTGCGTCATGTATTTTTCATCGGCGACCCATTTATAGGTGTCGGCGAAGGCGAGTTTCATCGCTTCGATTTGCAGATGCTGCGCTTCGACGGAATCGGCCGGGAAGCGTGCGATGTCGAGCTTGTCGAGTATGCCGAGTGCGATCAATGCGGCGATGCCCTGGCCGTTAGGCGGGATCTCGTGCACGGTGTGGCCGGCGTAATTTTTCTGAATAGGTGTAACCCATTCCGGTTTGAAGCCGGCGAGGTCGGCCAGCGTCATGGCGCCACCATGTTCCTTCGCGTAGTTGACGATGGCGTGGGCCAGTTCGCCGCGATAGAAGGCTTCGCCTTTGGTTTCTGCAATCTTGCGCAGCGATTCTGCAGCATCGGCGAAGACGAAGTTTTCACCGATGTGCGGCGCGCGACCGTGCGGCATGAACGCCTGCGCAAAGCCGGGCTGGTTTTGCAGGATAGGGATGGCGTTGCCCCATTTCTTTTGCACCACGGGCGACACCATGTGCCCGCGCGCGGCCAGTTCTATCGCCGGTTCCAGCAGATCGGCGAAAGGCAGCTTGCCGAATTTATCCGACAGCGCGACCCAGCTGGCAATCGCACCGGGAACGGTCACCGTATCCCAGCCGCGTTCGGGGAATACGCCATTGTGTTTTTGCTTGAAGTAATCGACGTTCCATGCGGCGGGCGACGTGCCGGAACCGTTCAAGCCGTGCAACTGATTGCCGTCCCACACCAGCGCAAAGGCATCGCTGCCCAAGCCGCACGATACCGGCTCAACGATGGTCAGCGCCGCTGCTGCCGCGATGGCGGCATCGACGGCATTGCCGCCCTTGAGCAGCATGCGCAGGCCGGCTTGTGCCGCCAGCGGCTGCGAAGTCGCGACGGTATTACGCGCGAACAAAGGTTGGCGTATCGATGGGTAGGGATTGCTCCAGTCAAATGACGGCATGGTGTGGTCCTGATCTGTGATGGTTGTGTGAGCTTGCTCACGGTGTCGTACCGGCTGTTCTCTATGTGCGGCGGAGTATCAAGCCGGCCATGTATTTAAGTCAGTACATATTTAATGTCCGGATGTAGTCAGCATGTATTAACTATCAGGAAGCTTACGGCAACCTGAATGAATTTAATCCGCTTGCGCGTGTCTGTCCTGTACGGGCTGACGGAGATTGTTGTCGCTGTCACTGCTATGCGCGGCGCTCAAGCAACAAAATCATGCAACACCCGCAAGCAGACACACGGAACAGGTAACACGAGGTTCGGCTGCGCAAGGCTTGCACATTCTATAGCGAGTCGCGCACGCTGTTATAAACTGAAGACAGACTTGATGACGGGAACGATGTATGTGGCCTTATCCAAAAATTGTGGCGCATCGCGGTGGCGGTGTGCTGGCGCCGGAAAACACGATTGCGGCGATGCGCTGCGGACTCAATCATGGCTTCCATGCGGTTGAATTTGACGTGATGCTGGCAAAGGATGGCGTGCCGGTGGTGATGCACGATCCGAACTTTGGCCGCACGATTGCAGGCGAGGGCTGTGTCGCCGACTTCACCGCGCAGGAGCTGGCGGCGCGCGATGCGGGCGCATGGTTTGGCGAAGAGTTCATCGGCGAGCCGGTACCGACCTTCGAGCAGGTCGCCGCTTTTTGCATGCACAACGCGATCTGGATGGATATCGAAATCAAGCCTGTCCCCGGATTCGAGGACCAGACCGGCTGGGTGGTGGCGCAGACGACGCGGCGCTTGTTTGAATCGGTGCTGGACCGGTCGTCCGCAACCTTGCCGCTGCTGTCTTCGTTTTCGTTTGAGGCTTTGCAGGCGGCGCAACTGGCGGCACCGGATATTCCACGCGGCTTTCTGGTCGATGAAATTCCGCCCGACTGGCACGAGCGCCTGCTGGCGCTGGGCGCGATGGCCTTGATGACCAACCACAAGAACCTGACGCCGCTGCTGGCGCGCGCGGTGAAGGATGCCGGTTTCGGCCTGTTTTGCTATACCGTCAACCATGCGGCTCGCGCGACGGAAATCCTGTCCTGGGGCGTGGATGGCTTTTGCACCGATCGCATCGATGTGATCGGCCCCAACTTCAGCGGCGCAGCGACGGTGCTGCGCTGAAACCCGCCTGCCGGATTTGAATCCATCCGAAAATCGGCGTAGCGCGCGATATTTGCCTGCTCTTTTGCTGCGGCCCGGCTGCTGTTTTACTGTTGTTTCAAGCACAAAGCCGGGGCTTGTTATGCGCTTATCGCAGACGCATATACCGTATAATCGCCGCTTTGCAACGCCAATTTCCTTACATTAGCCACAACATGAACTCGTCCGAAATCCGCGAAAAATTCCTGAAGTTCTTTGAGTCCAAAGGCCACACCATCGTGCCGTCCAGCCCGCTGGTTCCAGGCAACGACCCGACCCTGATGTTCACCAACTCGGGCATGGTCCAGTTCAAGGACGTGTTTCTGGGCGAAGACAAGCGCCCGTATGTGCGTGCGACGTCGGTGCAAGCCTGCCTGCGCGCCGGCGGCAAACACAACGATCTGGAAAACGTCGGCTATACCGCGCGTCACCATACTTTCTTCGAAATGCTGGGCAACTGGTCGTTCGGCGATTACTTCAAGCGCGACGCGCTGATGTGGTCGTGGGAACTGCTGACCAAGGTCTATGGCCTGCCGGGCGAGAAGCTGCTGGCCACGGTCTACATTGAAGATCAGGAAGCCTACGACATCTGGACCAAGGAAATCGGCCTGCCGCCTGAGCGCGTGATCCGCATCGGCGACAACAAGGGCGGTCGCTACAAGTCGGACAATTTCTGGATGATGGCCGACACCGGCCCTTGCGGCCCATGCTCGGAAATTTTCTACGATCACGGCCCGCACATTGCAGGCGGTCCTCCGGGCAGCCCGGATGAAGACGGTGATCGCTTCATCGAAATCTGGAACAACGTGTTCATGCAATTCGATATGGCAGAAGACGGTTCCGTCAAACCTTTGCCTGCACCGTGCGTCGATACTGGCATGGGTCTGGAGCGTCTGGCGGCAATTCTGCAAGGTGTGCACAGCAACTACGAGATCGATACCTTCGATGCGTTGATCAAAGCGGCTGCACGTGAAACCAACGTCACCGACCTGAAAAACAATTCATTGCGCGTGATCGCCGATCACATTCGTGCGACTGCATTCCTGGTGGCCGACGGCGTGATCCCTGCGAGTGAAGGCCGCGGTTATGTACAACGTCGTATCATTCGTCGCGCGATTCGTCACGGCTACAAGCTGGGCCAGAAAAAACCTTTCTTCCACAAGCTGGTAAAAGATCTGGTCGAGCAAATGGGCGAGGCGTATCCAAAACTACAGGCCGATGCCAAGCGCATCACCGAAGTGCTGAAGGCGGAAGAAGAACGCTTCTTTGTAACCCTTGAAAAGGGAATGGAGATCTTATTTTCGACGATGAAGCAGCAACACTATGGTCCTGGTTTCAATGTTGAAGGTCTGATACCGGGAGTTGCTAGCGAGGTTCATCGATTCCCTGGAGAGACTGCTTTTACTCTTCACGATACCTTTGGTTTTCCGGTCGATTTAACGGCAGATATTTGTCGTGAATATGGACTTGGTGTTGATATGCAGATGTATGAAGTGCAGATGGAAGCGCAAAAAACTAAAGCCCGTGCAGCGGGCAAGTTCAAGATGGACCGTGCAGTTGAATACACAGGCGCAGGCAACGTATTCACTGGTTATGAAAATCTGGAAGAAGACGCAACCGTGGTCGGTTTGTATTTTGAAGGTACGGCTGTCAATGAATTGAAAGAAGGTCAGGCCGGCATCGTCGTGCTCGACAACACACCGTTCTATGCGGAAAGCGGCGGCCAGGTTGGTGATCAAGGTTGTATTTCGGCAGAAGGCGTGCAGTTCGGCGTCGAAGATACGCAAAAAATCAAGGCGGATGTCTACGGTCATCACGGTGCGCAATCACAAGGCAGCTTGAAAGTTGGCGACAAAGTGAAAGCAGCCGTGGACGGTGCACGTCGTGCTTCTACGATGCGTAATCACTCAGTCACGCACATCATGCACAAGGCCTTGCGCGAAGTGCTGGGCGGCCACGTGCAGCAAAAAGGTTCGCTGGTTGACGCGGATAAAACGCGTTTCGACTTTGCGCACAATGCGGCTGTTACGCATGATCAGATTCTGGAAATCGAAAAACGCGTGAACGCGGAAATTCTCGCGAACTCGGATACACAAGCACGCGTGATGGATATTGAATCGGCACAAAAAACCGGCGCGATGATGTTGTTCGGCGAGAAGTACGGCGAAACCGTGCGCGTGCTCGACATCGGTTCCAGCCGCGAATTGTGCGGTGGTACCCACGTGGCCCGCACCGGCGACATCGGCTTGTTCAAGGTCATTGGCGAAAGCGGTGTGGCTGCCGGTGTACGTCGTATTGAAGCGATTACCGGTGCGAATGCGCTGACCTATTTGCAAGACCTGGAAGCGACCGTGCATAGCGCGGCGGCTACTTTGAAATCGCCGCCTGCAGAATTGCAGCCGCGTCTGATGCAAGTGCTCGATCAAATGAAAACGCTGGAACGCGAAGTCAATGCGCTGAAAGGCAAGCTGGCTTCTTCGCAAGGCGATGATCTGTTGTCGCAGGCAGTCGATGTCAACGGCATCAAGGTGCTGGCGGCCAAGCTGGAAAACGCCGATGCAGGAACCTTGCGCACGACGATGGATACGCTGAAAGACAAGCTGAAAACCGCTGCCATCGTTTTGGCTGCAGTCAACGACGGCAAGGTCAGCCTGATCGCCGGTGTTACTGCTGATGCAACTGGCAAAGTCAAAGCTGGTGAATTAGTCAACTT
Source organism: Herminiimonas fonticola (assembly GCF_003293745.1). Classification (GTDB taxonomy): domain Bacteria; phylum Pseudomonadota; class Gammaproteobacteria; order Burkholderiales; family Burkholderiaceae_D; genus Oxalicibacterium; species Oxalicibacterium fonticola. Next base: position 179,283 of record NZ_PTLZ01000005.1, on the reverse strand, counting down.
TGTCGCGCAGCAAGTCGGCGGAAAAGGCGGCGGCCGTGCCGATATGGCGCAAGCCGGCGGTACCGATGCCAGCGGTTTGGCCGCGGCCTTGCAGGGTGTTGCAGCCTGGGTGGGCGAACGCGCCTAAGCTTGCTTCCAGACCAGAAGGCGGCAGGGAAATTCGATTTCCCTGCCGCCTTGTTTTATTGGCATTCGCATCGATATATCTAATTGTTAAATAAGGATATTTCCCGAATGCGTCGGCATCAAGTTATAGCGTTTGAGAGTAGAATCGCCGGTTTACTGAATTGTGTACTGAAGTGAGCAAATCCATGGAATTTACCAAGGACCTCGATGCAAGAGGTTTGAATTGCCCGTTACCGATATTGAAGACAAAAAAAGCTTTGGCGGAAATGACGACAGGTCAGATCTTGCGCGTAACTGCAACCGATCCTGGCTCCGTGCGCGACTTCCAGGCGTTCGCCAAACAGACCGGTAACGAGCTGGTGCAGCAAAGTGAAGAGAACGATGTATTTACCTTCTTCATGAAGCGTAAGTAATTGCAGAAAATACGTTTCTCGCAACAAGTCAAATTACTGCGTCAAAAACAAGCTGGACTCCGGTTCCGCTTGCTGCACTCAAGGGGTGAATCAGTTTTGATTTGCCCTTCAAATCCCTCTGGATAGTCATTTTCTGCGATTGCGAAATGGTACCCGTACCAAGTGTGTGGGGAATCCCGCTGCCACTTCCGTTTATAATCGTTCCCAATTTGCATTTATGTCATTCTGATTTTTTTCAAAGGCAGAGCTATGAAAGTGTTGGTTCCAGTCAAACGTGTGGTTGATTACAACGTCAAGGTCCGCGTCAAATCGGATCAAACCGGTGTCGATATCGCCAACGTCAAAATGTCGATGAACCCATTCGATGAAATCGCAGTGGAAGAAGCGACGCGCTTGAAAGAAGCCGGCAAGGTCACCGAGATCATTGCTGTTTCTTGCGGCGTATTGCAATCGCAGGAAACCCTGCGTACCGCGATGGCAATTGGCGCAGATCGCGCGATTCTGGTCGAAACCGATGTCGAGTTGCAGCCTTTGGCCGTCGCCAAACTGTTGAAAGCAATCGCCGATAAAGAACAGCCGCAACTGATCATTCTGGGTAAACAGGCTATCGATGACGATGCCAACCAGACCGGTCAAATGCTGGCAGCCTTGCTCGACTGGCCACAAGCGACCTATGCGTCAAAAGTGGAAATCGATGGCGACAAGGTCAAGGTCACACGTGAAGTCGATGGCGGTCTGGAAGTTGTATCGCTGACCTTGCCGGCGATTGTCACTACCGACCTGCGTTTGAACGAACCACGTTATGTGACGCTGCCTAACATCATGAAGGCGAAAAAGAAAACGCTGGATAACGTCAAGCCGGCCGATCTGGGCGTCGATGTCACACCGCGTTTGAAAACGCTGAAAGTCACCGAGCCGGCCAAGCGTTCTGCCGGCATTATCGTGCCTGACGTGGCGACGCTGGTTGCCAAACTGAAGACCGAAGCCAAAGTTATTTAATCATCTGCTGCGGTTGCGCATGAAGATGCGGCCGCATGGTTGGAACAATTACAGGAAATCTCATGACCGCACTTGTCATTGCCGAACACGATAACGCCTCCTTAAAAGGCAGCACCTTGCACACGATCACTGCCGCGATTCAATGCGGTGGCGATGTGCACGTTTTGATCGCCGGCCATCAAGCCGATGCTGCAGCACAAGCTGCCGCAAAAATTGCAGGTGTTGCCAAGGTACTGGTAGCCGACGGCGCACAATTTGCCGACGGCCTGGCTGAAAACATTGCGGCGCAAGCATTGGCTCTCGCCAGCAACTATTCGCACATCCTCGCACCGGCCACAGCTTACGGTAAAAACATTTTGCCGCGCGTGGCTGCCAAGCTCGACGTTGCGCAAATTTCGGAAATTACCAAAGTCATTTCCGCAGATACTTTCGAACGTCCGTTCTACGCCGGTAACGCTATCGCGACTGTGCAATCGTCGGATGCGATCAAAGTCATCACCGTGCGTACAACGACTTTCGATTTGGCTGCAGAGGGCGGTTCGGCTACGGTTGAAAACGTGACTGCAGTTGCAGATTCGGGCAAATCGTCTTTCGTCTCGCGCGAACTGGCAACCTCGGCACGCCCTGAATTGACGGCTGCGAAAATCATCATCTCCGGCGGTCGCGGTATGGGCTCGGAAGAAAGCTTCAAGATCCTCGAACCTTTGGCCGACAAACTCGGTGCCGCAATGGGCGCATCGCGTGCAGCAGTTGATGCGGGCTACGTTCCTAACGATTGGCAAGTCGGTCAAACCGGCAAGATCGTTGCTCCCGATTTGTATATCGCGGTCGGCATCTCAGGTGCGATCCAGCATCTGGCCGGCATGAAAGATTCCAAGGTCATCGTCGCGATCAACAAGGATCCGGAAGCACCGATTTTCTCGGTGGCGGATTACGGCATCGTGGGCGATTTGTTCGAGATAGTGCCTAAGCTGGTTGCTGAACTGGGCTAAAAAGAAACATCTCCAGACGGCGGTAAGCTGTTTGGGCAAGAAGTGGGCAGGACGTGAAAGCGGGTTGTGGTGTGTTCGGGATTTTTTCTGGCACACTGCAATTTACTGAACGTCCTGCCCATTTTCTTTAGGAGCTTTGCATGAGCTACGTTGCGCCGTTAAAAGACATGCTGTTCGTAATGAACGAGTTGGCCGATCTGGCGGCCGTCAATGCCTTGCCTGGCTGTGAAGATGCCACGCCGGAAACGGTAGAAGCGGTGCTGGAAGAAAATGCACGCTTTTGCAGCGAAGTCATCGCGCCGCTCAACCAGGCGGGCGATCAACATCCGAGCGCGTGGAAAGACGGCAAGGTCACGACCACTCCCGGTTTCAAGGAAGCATTCAAGGCATACGGCGATGCTGGCTGGCAGGGCGTGCAACATCCGGTCAATTTTGGCGGCCAGGGTTTGCCGAAACTGGTGGCAACGCCGTGCATGGAAATGCTGAATGCGGCCAATCTGTCTTTCGCGCTGTGTCCCTTGCTGACTGATGGCGCGATCGAAGCATTGATGACGGCAGGCTCGGACGAGCAAAAAGAAAAATTCCTGCCGAATTTTATTTCCGGAAAATGGACAGGCACGATGAACCTGACCGAGCCGCAAGCGGGCTCCGATCTGGCGATGGTGCGTTCGCGTGCGATTCCGCAGGGCGATGGCACCTACAAAATATCCGGCACCAAGATTTTCATTACCTACGGCGAACACGATATGGCGGAGAACATCATCCACCTCGTGCTGGCACGCACGCCTGATGCACCGGAAGGTGTGAAGGGGATTTCGCTATTTGTTGTGCCTAAATTTTTGGTGAATGCAGATGGCTCGCTGGGCGAACGCAATGATGCGTTTTGCGTATCGATAGAACACAAGCTGGGCATCAAGGCGAGTCCAACCGCTGTGCTGCAGTTCGGCGATCACGGCGGCGCGATCGGTACCTTGATCGGCCAGGAAAATCGTGGCCTGGAAACCATGTTCATCATGATGAACGCGGCGCGCTTTGCGGTTGGCATGCAAGGTATCGCAGTGGCAGAACGCGCATATCAAAAAGCTGTCGCGTATGCAAAAGATCGCGTGCAGTCGAAAGACCTGGAAGGTTCAGCGACCGCTGTGTCGATTATTCATCAACCGGATGTGCGGCGCATGCTGATGTCCATGCGCGCGCAGATCGAAGCGGCGCGTGCGTTGGCGTATGTAGGCGCAGCAGCCTTTGATATTGCGCATCATCACACTGATGAAAAGGTACGCAGCAGCAATCAGGCTTTCTATGAATTCCTGGTGCCTATCATCAAAGGCTGGTCTACCGAGATGTCTATCGATGTCGCCTCTACCGGTTTGCAGATACACGGTGGCATGGGCTTCATAGAAGAAACCGGTGCGGCGCAATATTATCGCGACGCCCGCATCCTGACGATATATGAAGGTACGACTGCGATTCAGGCCAACGATCTGGTCGGACGCAAAACAGTACGCGATGGCGGTGCGGTCGCGCGCGACATCATCGCTCGCGTACGTAAAACGGCAAGCGAACTGGCGGCTTCTTCATCTGCCGATTTGCAGGCGATAGGCAAACATCTGGCAGTCGCTGCTATTGCACTCGATGAAGTGATTGCCTACGTCGTGGCGAATATTCAATCCGATATCAAAGGTGTGTTTGCCGGCAGTGTGCCGTATTTGAAACTGGCCGGCATCGTCCTCGGCGGCTGGCAAATGGCGCGCGCGGCATTGGTTGCTCAACAAAAGCTGGATGCGAAAGACGGTGACACTAAGTTTTATTCAGCAAAGATAGCGACTGCGCGATTTTTTGCCGATCATTATTTGTCGCAGGCGGGCGGATATCGCAGTGCGATTGTGGACGGTAGCAGCGGCGTACTGGCGCTGGATGAAGATCAGTTCTGAAGCACTTGCTATCGGACGCCTGCGAGCCGCCCGACAAAACTGCGTGTGAAGAATGCTGTTAGCGCAAACGACCGATGTAACCGCGATCCACCGGATCGCCGTTATCGGTCGATGCCGAGGGTGTAGCCGCCGGAGGTGGCGGTGCAGGTGCGTGTTCCTTGAAGCGATCAATCAAAGGCGGTTTGGGTTCTGCAACCACGAACAAGCCCTCGGCACCAAAGAAGATTTCATGCAGCTTAATGCTTAATTCCTGCAAGTCTTCTATCGGCGACAGCGACGCCATTTTCAATAAATAACGACAATAGGCCGGGTCGATACGCATGTACTCGATATCGGTGACCCGGCCTGTTTGCCGGCGCAAGGTGACGTGCAGCCGGCCCATCAGGGCAAAGGCCTGATTTTCCAGCGCTGCACGCGTGTGGTGTTCATCACTCATAGTACGTGCTCACCATGTTGCTCAAGATCGAGGCCTTCACGTTCGGATTCTTCGCTGACGCGCAAGCCGACCAAGGCATTGACGATGCCCAGAATGATCGCGGTCATGACAGCCGAGAAGACGACGGTTACGATCACGCCGAAAGCCTGATTGCCGAAGCTGCTCTCCACACCGCCTATGCTCTTCACTGCAAACACGCCGGTCAACAAAGCACCGACGATACCGCCTATCGCATGAACACCAAAGACGTCGAGCGAGTCGTCATAGCCGAGTCTGGATTTGAGTGCAGTTGCGCCCCAGTAGCAGGCGAGGCCGGCGGCTGCACCTATGACCAAAGCGCCAGTGACGCCGACAAAGCCGGATGCCGGTGTAATTGCAACCAAGCCGGAAACTGCGCCGGAAACAAGGCCGAGGACAGAAGGTTTGCCGCGACGCGCCCATTCAATGAACATCCATGACAATGCGCCGACTGCAGTTGCAAGTTGCGTAACCAGCATCGCCATGCCAGCGCGGCCGTCTGCCGCCACTGCCGAGCCGGCGTTAAAGCCGAACCAGCCTACCCACAGCATCGATGCACCAATCACAGTCAGCACCAGATTATGCGGTGGCATAGGTTCTTTGCCGAAGCCCAGGCGCGGCCCGATGATGATGGCTGCCACCAGACCGGATACGCCGGCATTGATATGCACAACCGTACCGCCGGCAAAATCCAGAACGCCGCGTGCTGCCAACCAGCCGCTCGGTTCCCATACCCAATGCGCAACGGGCGAATAAACAAAAATGGACCACAGTGTGATGAACATCAACAGTGCAGAAAATTTCATGCGTTCGGCAAATGCGCCGGTAATCAGCGCCGGTGTGATGATCGCGAAAGTCATCTGGAACATGACGAAGACGCTTTCCGGAATTGTCGGTGCAATTTCGCTGACGGTCAGCTTGCCGGTTTCCTTGAAGAAGTCCATGCCGTTTAACAGGACGCGATCCAGTCCGCCGATGTACGGGGAGTTGGGTGTGAACGCCAGGCTGTAGCCTATGACGACCCAAATGATGGTGACCAGACAGGTCACGGCAAAGCTGTGTGCCATCGTTGTCAGCACGTTTTTCTTGCGCACCATGCCGGCGTAAAACAGGGCCAGGCCGGGAATTGTCATGAACAGTACCAGCGCAGTGGATGCCAATAACCAGGCGGTGTCGCCGGAATTGATTTTCGAGGCATCGACCAGGGTGGGTTTGGTCAGTGGCGCTTCTACTACTGGTTCCGGCGCTGCCGTCGTGTTTGCAGAGGCTGGCTCGACGATCATCGGCGCCGGCATGGTGAGCGCGGGCGCTGGAGCATCCGGAGCGGTAGCTTCACTGCTAGCGGCAGGCAGCACGGTTTCCGGTGGGGCCGGTTGCGCAGAGGCGATATTCAGACACCAGCCTAAAGCCAGGACAGCGATTGCCATCGAAGCAGACGTAGAGCGTATGGCCATTGAAACTCCCTCATAGACTTGAATTGATCGCCCTGACGACGTCAAGAGCATATGTCCTGTAAAAGCACTATGCGTGCCATGCAGACAATCAAATCAACTGGGAGAGAGCGGAAGGATTTTGCGCGCAGGAAACCTTGCTTCATTGCACTTCTGTTGCGCATCAATGCAGTATTTCGCACTGGCATGGGGAACGCCTTGCAGCTTGCATCCCATACTGCGTAAGGGTTTTAGCCGAACGCGCCACCGGTCAGGTATAAATCGAAGCCGCGTGCGATCGTCGCGATCAAGGCCGTTGAGCCAAGTGCAAAAGTGATAATAACCAGCAAAATCACGGTCCAGCCGGAATCCGAGCTGCGGCCGGAATGGGTATTGAATTGCGCGCCCCATTTTTCATCGGGGGTAAGGCCGATTACCAGCGCGCCTATCAAGCCGGCAAAAAACGAGATGATAGCTAATATCAAAAAAGTAATGAAAAGGGCCTGCGGCAAGCGAATGATGATTGCAAAAGAAAGCAATATGAAAGCCAGTACTGATAGCCAGCCCCAGTAATCTTTCTTGCCGTAAAGATAAAACCGGTGCGCGCCCAAGCCGCCAAACAGGGTTGCGAGCAGGGTGCCGAGTGTCTTATTCTTGTGGCTAATGGCCATGGATGATTTTGATCGCTGATAAAGAGACATGATTTTGCCGAAAGTGGCCGGAATGATTGCATTCCGTCGGGCATTGTAAAGGCAGATGCATTGCGCACAGTCCGTGTTTGCTGATGTTCGGCAATGAATATTCCCTGATTCGCCACGCCGACCGCGTAAATGGTGTGAATGAGGTTGCGGTTGCTTCGCTACTTGGGCTATAATTTGCGGCTTTTTCCGTGTTCAGACACTTTTTGGAAATATTATGGTCGTCATTCGTTTAGCTCGTGGTGGTGCAAAAAAGCGCCCTTTTTACAATATTGTTGCTACTGATTCGCGCAATCGTCGCGACGGTCGTTTCATCGAACGTATCGGTTTCTACAACCCGGTTGCATCCGGCGCTGAAGAAAGCATTCGTATCGCTCAAGACCGTTTGTCGTACTGGCAAGGCGTAGGCGCACAATTGTCGCCGACAGTTGCTCGTTTGGTCGCTCAAGCCGGCAAAGCAGCAGCTTAAGTTTTGTCGAATCAAACGGCATCGGGAATGAAAATTCCTGAGGATTTGGTGCTGGTTGGTTACATCTCCGGTGCATATGGATTGAATGGCTGGGTGCGGGTCAGACCCTATTCAGCCGATGCGGATGCGTTGTTGAATGCCAAGACATGGTGGCTGGATAAGCCAGAATTCCGTGACGTGGCGATGATGCAAACCAAGATTCATTCCGGCGATGTGGTCGCACAGTTGATGGGTGTGGCAGGGCGAGATGCTGCGGAGGCGCTGAAAGGTGCAACCGTGCAAATCCCGCGCAGTCATTTCCCGGCGCTGTCCGACAACGAATTTTACTGGGTCGATCTGATCGGCCTGGAAGTCGAGAATCTGCAGGGCGTGCATCTGGGTAAAGTCAGCGACATGATGGACAATGGCGCGCATCCTATTTTGCGTGTCGCGGTACCTCAAGTTGCAGAGCCTGACCCTAAGGCAGCGCAAGAATTGCTGATCCCGTTTGTCGAGCAGTTTGTCATTACGGTTGATCGAACAGCAAAAAAAATTACGGTGGACTGGGGACTCGACTATTAGTCAGTTCGTTTTGAGGAGTGGGCGAGATGCAATTTGATGTCGTCACGCTGTTCCCGGAAATGTTCACCGCGATTACGCAGTCGGGTATTACGCGACGTGCTTTCGAACAAAAGAAATGCGAATTGGCGCTTTGGAATCCGCGTGATTTCACCAGCGACAAGCATCGCACCGTCGATGACCGGCCTTATGGTGGCGGTCCCGGCATGGTGATGATGGTCAAGCCGCTGCAAGCAGCAGTGCTGGAAGCAAAGAAACGACAGATCGCTGCAGAATTACCTGCACCTCGTGTGATTTACCTTTCTCCGCAAGGCAAGGCATTGACCCACGAACGTGTGATGCAGTTGACGGCTGAACCAGGTCTGGTTTTGCTGTGCGGTCGTTACGAAGCAGTCGATCAGCGTTTTCTGGATGCATGTGTCGATGAAGAAATCAGCCTAGGCGATTTCGTGCTGTCAGGCGGTGAGTTGCCGGCGATGGCTTTGATGGATGCAGTGATACGGCAGTTGCCCGGCGTCTTGCACGATGATGCTTCTGCAGTTGAAGACAGTTTTGTAAATGGTTTGCTCGATTGTCCGCACTACACGCGACCTGAAATATATGAAGGTGCAGCAGTGCCGGCAGTATTGATGGGCGGCCATCATGTCGAGATTGAAAAGTGGCGACGTGAACGCGCGCTGGAAGCAACCGCGAAGAAACGCCCCGACATGATTATCAAGGCACGTGCAGCAGGTTTGCTGACGCGAGCCGATGAAAAGTTTTTAAGCAGCATGTAATACCGAATAAGTTGTTCAGTAGTTTGTAGTATCGAGCGGGAAAGCAGCATGTTCCTGCAATGTGTAACCCCATCCTCTACCGGGCATATTAGAAACACCTCGCGCCGGCAAGATGGTTATTGGAGTAATAAAAATGGATCTTATCCAAACATTAGAGCAAGAAGAAATTGCTCGCCTGGCAAAGAACATCCCTGACTTCGCTCCTGGCGATACAGTGATCGTTAACGTCAACGTAGTCGAAGGTACGCGCAAGCGCGCCCAGGCTTACGAAGGCGTTGTCATCTCCCGTCGTAACCGTGGCTTGAACTCGAACTTCATCGTTCGTAAGATCTCGTCGGGTGAAGGCGTGGAACGTACATTCCAACTGTACTCGCCACTGATCGCTTCGATCGAAGTGAAACGTCGCGGTGACGTACGTCGTGCCAAGTTGTACTACTTGCGCGAACGTTCGGGCAAATCGGCACGTATCAAAGAAAAATTGCCGAATCGTCGCGTTGCTTCAAAAGCTGCGGCAGAATAATTGCACTGGATTCGTCCAGACAGTCATTCGGTATCAACAAAAAAGACACCCTCGGGTGTCTTTTTTGTTTTGATGGCACAATTCACAATTGTTAAATGCTGGTGCTTGCATAGCCGCCGGGTTAATATTTTCGACTAACATTAATCAAAATGATGGCGATGGCCGCATGCATAGTGTGCGGCGATTTTTTACGGTGCGCAATTCGCCTCCGCATCATGCAGTGGGATTCCTTGTGAGTCGTACGGTGTAGTGCGAGACAGATTGAGCAATTGATATTCCTTGCATGTAGGAACGCGACTTGGCCACACTGCATTTCGATCCGGAATTACTCCCTATTGATTCATTGGGAGGTGAGGATGCAATCACCCTGGAACAATTGAGAGCGGATGCCTTGCGCGCCCGTTTTTCCAATCCACCTGCATGGTCGCCAGAAATCACGGTAGAGCGCTTGGTCAGACCAATGACTGGACCGTTGACGGATGCGGCGGTCTTGCTGCCCATCGTGCTGCGTGATGATGGTCCGACCTTGTTGTTTACGCAGCGCGCTGCTCATCTCACTGCGCACGCAGGGCAGATCAGTTTTCCCGGTGGTCGGATGGAGGCATACGATGCGTCGCCGATAGCGACAGCCTTGCGCGAAACGGAAGAAGAAATCGGTCTGGATCGGTCGCACATCGATGTCATCGGTACGCTGCCTGAATATCACACCGGCACCGGCTTCAGAGTTACTCCTGTGGTCGCAATTGTGCAGCCACCATTTGAGATGCGTGCAGATCCGTTCGAGGTCGCAGAGATTTTCGAAGTGCCTTTATCCTTCCTGATGAATGGCATGCACCATCAGCGTCGTACTGCAGAGTTCATTACCGGTAACCGTACTTTCTATGTCATGCCGTATGAACGCTTCTTTATCTGGGGTGCGACCGCAGGTATGCTGCGTAATCTTTTCCACTTCTTGCGTGCATAGGTGCGAGAGTGTGCATTCTCAGCCCTTGCTTTGCACCTGTTTATTTGATTCTGATCAAGTGCTGCGTTATCGTATAGCTTGTCTGACTTATAAGGCGCCTTAATGACATTTTTCTCCATTCTCTTTGCGCTACTGATTGAACAATTAAAACCTTTGCGCGCCGATAATCCGGTGTATGCAGGTGCACGGGCGCTTGCTACAAAACTGGAAGGCTCATTTAACGCAGGACAAGTCCAGCATGGACGGATTGCCTGGTTCTTGATGATTCTCGCGTTCACTGTGCCAACTGCCTTGTTCTACTGGATTAGCGTCAAGATCGGTCCCCTCGCTGCCTTGATTGTGAATGTCGCGGTGGTATATGTGACGATGGGCTTTCGTCATTACAGTCATTTCTTTACCTCGATTCAAATTGCATTGAACAACGGCGACGAAGCGACTGCCCGTTCCTTGCTGGCCGAATGGACCAAACGCGATACTGCAGGTATGGATGTCAGTGAGGTGTCACGCCTCGCAGTTGAGAAGGCGTTGATCACCACGCATAGAAATGTGTTCGGTGTGTTCTTCTGGTTGCTGACGCCATTGGGTCCGGTCGGTGCCATCATGTACCGTGTGGCTGAATATCTGGCGCGTGTGTGGAATGAGCCGAAGACTGCCGAACGTGAAGAATTTGGTCGGTTCGCGGCACAAGCTTTCTACTGGATAGACTGGATACCGGTTCGTTTGACTGCGGCTGCTTTTGCGGTGGTCGGTAATTTCGAAGATGCGATTTATGCATGGCGCAATTTTGCAGGGCGTTGGCAGGATGAAGCGGTCGGCATTATTCTTTCCGCAGGTGGCGGTGCGATGGGTATACGTTTGGGCGCTCCCGCTGAAAATGCCGCCGATGTGGTTCCGCTTGATGCGACGACAGTGGACTCCATCAATCTGGAAACTGAAGTGCCGGTTGGCGAGGAAGCGACCGGACGCGCATTGCAAAGTACGGTCGGCCTAGTGTGGCGCGCCTTGCTGTTGTGGATGCTGCTGGTGCTGCTGCTATCGATTGCAAAGTGGTTGGGTTAAGTTTGTCCATTAGTAAAAAGCGCGCTTTGATGGCGCGCTTTTTACTTGAGAATCCATTTCATGCAATGAGCGAACTAGGCGCCGCAGCGGGCATGAGGTCGACTTTTTCGTTGTGTTAAATGATTAGTTTGTCGTTTGTGACAGCAATTAACAATTGCTTCTTACCAAGATCGCATAAATAAGTTACGCTTCAATAAATATGCCTTGATCATGTGTGAGCTTTTGTATTGAATCAATCGATAGACTACTTCAGTTTTAAGACAGTAACGCACAGGAAATTTATTGATGCGTAGTCGATTACCTTTTTCCCCCTCACTTGCAGCGTTGCTGGCGCTTGTGCTCGGGGTGCTCATTAGCGCACTGTTATTCACAGCAGTGCGTCGGCTTGAGCATGACAAGGTGGATATCGATTTCCAGCAACAGGCAAAAGTCCGGGTCGCAGCGATTCAGAACGGGATCGACAATTCGATAAATGTGCTCAAGGACGTCAATCAATTATTTGTCGCATTCGGAACCGTCAGCCGCGAACAATTTCAATCGTTTGCCGAGCCTCTCCTGGCGAGCAATCCGTATATTCAGGCGCTTAATTTTCATCGTTATATTTCTGCGCAAGAGCGCCCTCAGTACGAAGCGGCAATGCGCACGCGCTTTCCTGGATTCACGATTGGTGACATTTCGAACGGCGCGCCCGTTCCAGCTCCGCATCGTGCGCAATATCGTGTCGTTGATTACATCGAGCCTATGGAAGGGAATAAGGCGGCCTTGGGCATAGACGCCGACTCCTACCCATTCCAGGACGCGGCAATGCAGAAATCAGTTGATACTGGCGAACCATCAGCGACTGGTTTGTTGCGATTGACGCAGGAGCGCGGTACGCAAAAGGGCTTCATTGTGTTGATGCCGGTTTATCGGCCGGGTATGCCGTTGACGGATGTTGCTGCCAGGCGGCTGGCGATTATTGGTGACACCGCTGCGGTATTCCGCGGTGGCGATATGATTGCCAAATCACTGTCGGCCGACAGCTTTATGCTGGTATCCGATGCCAAGCTTGCTTTGAACATCAGCGTATATGCGAGCGATGACACGCTTGGCGATGCACTGATCTTTCATCAAGGTGCGCCCTTGCAGCTTATAGAGTCGAGTGTGGGCCTTCCAAAATGGCTGTTCTATAACCAGCCTGAGCCTTACCAGCATCTATTTAATGTCGCGGGCCAGCCGTGGCACATGGTGGTGTCTACGCCTCCCGCGTGGTTCATGAATGAAGGCAGCACCGCATTGTGGGCATTTATCGCTGGTTTGCTGTTCAGTATCGGTGGGGCTGCGTATTTGCAGACGGTGGTCGATAGATCCAGACGTATCCAATTGCTGGTCGATGAACGTACCGTGCAACTACGCTCCGTCAATGAGGATTTGAGCGCAGATATCGCAGCACGCAAGCGTACAGAGCAGGAATTGCAATTACGCGAACGTGCGATCGAGGCGAGCGCAAATTCGATCATCATTACCAGTGCTGTTGCACCACACTATTTGATTGAATACGTTAATCCAGCCTTTGAGCGAATCACTGGTTATTCCGCCGAAGAAGCGATCGGAATGGACCTGTGTTTCTTATGGAATGACGATGCCGATCAGCCAGGAATTGAAGAAATTCGTGCTACGGCCAATGAGGAAAGAGAAGGTCATGCAGTCCTGCGTAATTACCGCAAGGATGGCACCTTATTCTGGAGTGATTGGTATATCGCGCCGGTCAAGGACGATAAGGGTGTGGTGAGTCATTTCATCGTAGTGCAATATGATATTACTGCGACCAAACGCTATGAGTCAGAACTGGAATTTCAAACTAATCGCGATGCACTGACGGGTCTTGCAAACCGCAGTCTGTTACGCGATCGCCTAAGCCAGGCGGTGTCATATGCCTACCGTTACGGACACCCGATCTGGGTACTGTTTGTTGATCTGGATCGCTTCAAGTTCGTCAACGACACGCTGGGACATCAGGCCGGCGATATTCTGCTTACAGCAGTTTCTTCACGCCTGCAGGCGGCGGTACGTGATACGGATACGGTAGCGCGCATGGGCGGCGATGAGTTTGTCTTGATTTTGCCGGAACGCACAGATTCAGGATTGTCTACGCACATCGTGCAGCGCATCATGGAAGCGATTGCACAGCCGCTCACAATCGAGGGGCACGAATTCTTCGTCAGTTGCAGTATAGGTGTTGCGGTTTATCCGGCCGATGGCGATACGCCGGAAGAATTGATCAAGCATGCCGATATTGCGATGTATCGCGCGAAAGAAATCGGACGAAATAATTTTCAATTCTACACACCAGCAATGAATGAGCGTGCGCTGGAGCGCCTGCATATCGAAGGTGATTTACGCAATGCGCTGGAGCGTGAAGAGTTCACTTTGCATTATCAGCCGCAAGTAGATCTGCGCACCGGCGAAATCGTTGGTGTTGAAGCCTTGATACGCTGGCAACATCCAGAGCTGGGCATGGTGCCACCGGTGCGCTTCATTGGCCTGGCAGAAGAAAACGGTTTGATCGTACCTATTGGCGCATGGGTCATCCGTGCGGCATGCTTGCAGAACAAGGAATGGCAAATGGCCGGTCTCGGCCATTTGCGTATGGCAGTCAATTTGTCTGCACGCCAATTTGCACAAGAAGATCTGGTTGAGTCGATTGCGAGCAGTTTGCGTGCAGCTGATCTGGCACCTGAATATCTGGAAATCGAACTGACTGAAAGCCTGGTTATGGCTGACGTTGATCGCGCGATCGGTATTCTGCGTGAATTGAAAGCGCTGGGTGTCCAATTGTCGATTGATGATTTCGGCACCGGCTATTCAAGTCTGTCGTATTTGAAACGCTTTCCGATTGATGTCTTGAAAATCGACAGATCCTTCGTCAACGACATCACCATCGACCCGGATGATGCGGCTATCGTTGCATCTATCGTTTCGCTGGCGCATAGCTTGCGACTGCAGGTCATTGCGGAAGGTGTGGAAACAGAAGCGCAACTGAATTATTTGCGTGAACATGACTGTGACCAAATCCAGGGCTATTTCTTTAGTCGGCCAGTGACAGCCGCCGCTCTCACCGCGATGCTGGAAGAAGGCAAGCGCTTGCCTATCGAGATTCTGACGCTTTGATTCAGGTTTTCTGTCGAGCTTGATCTGCAGCGATCAATTGATCAGGCAACGTATCTGTTTATCCAGCAATGTCTTTGCTGCTCGTGCGGTATTTTTGACCCATTAACCAGCGAGCAGTACTGTACGAGCGCCACGCTATATTCAACTGACGGTAGCCAAGATTGCCAAGAATAGCGACGATAGCCAGCTTCACGATGTCGCTTGCCTTGGGGTAAAGATGGAAGGACATTTCTTCCAGCAACAAGCCGGACGCCGACAACAAGATTCCCAAACCTATCGCGACAGAAAAGAATGCCATGCAGGCTTGTAGCGACAGCAGGCCGCAAGCGTAGGCGAGCAGGATGAATGCGTAACCGAACAATTCCAGAATCGGCCCCACGCATTCAAACACAATGAAGAATGGAAATGCCAGGCGTCCAGGCACGCCACCGTTACGCGAAAACAGCAAGCCCATATTTTGGCTCAGGCTATCGAGCAAACCTTGCTGCCAGTGCATGCGCTGGTTTCTTAATGCTGCCAAGTCTTGCGGCACTTGCTGCCAGCAAACCGGATCGGCGACAAAAGTAATTTGATACTCCTGCTGTTTTTTTCGCATCAAGCGATGCATGCGCACGATGAGCTCCATATTGCCAGTCGTCGTATCCGTGCGATAGCCACCCACTTCAATCACCGCTTCTTTCTGGAACAAACCAACACCAGCAGCCGGAACGATCAGCATGCCATTCATGGTTGACCAGCCTAGCGGTGCAAACAAGGATGTGCGCAGGTATTCAACGATTTGAAAGACTGGCAGCCAGCGTTTGGGCAAGGCCACTTTGTTGAGCAAGCCATTTTCTACTTCGCAACCATTCGCAACTCTTACTGCTCCAGCAGTAGCGATAACCGTGTTGTCATTCAGGAATGGCGCGGCCATGCGGCGCAGGCTGTCGCGATGCAGAATCGTGTGATCATCAACGCTACAGAATAAAGGGTAGCGCGATGCATTGATGCCGGCATTAAGAGCATCTGCCTTGCCGCCGTGTTTTTTATCGATGACGCGCAGGTTCGGATAGCGCGTTGAACGATAAATACAATGTACTTCCTGCGTTGCCAGCTGGATGCGATATGCCTCAGGGAAAGCATGCAGGTCGAAGGTGTCAAGCAGCGTATCCAGCGTCGCATCCTGCGAGCCATCGTTGATCACGATGATTTCAAAATTCGAATAGTCGAGTTTTAATAGTGCGTGTACTGAAGTGGCAATCGTTGCTGCACTATTGTGCGTGCGTAGCAGCAGGCTGATGGGTTGTTCAAGACCGGAATAGATTTGCGGCAAATCTGCCAGAATTTTCCCCTGTTCCATTCTGTGCATGCGAAAAATCGACAATGCATTCAGCAGGAAATAACTGATTTTGGAAACGATGAAGTAGCCGAGTATGCACCAGGTCGCTGCGGTGATTAGTGAAGATAATGTCATGCGGTTTTTCTTTCTGCCAGTACCTGACCCAGCATGTCGCGCGCAAAGCGGTCGGAAAGATTGTCGCGTAGCTGTTCAATCTCGGCGATGCTGAAAAACGGCATGGCTATGAGTGCCCGCGCCGCCCGGTAACGTACCCACCATTCCGTATCGGCCAGCAATGGAATCAGGCGGTTGATATCTGCGTGTTCACCTATGCGCCCAATTACCTTTGCTGCCTGTACTCTGACGCGCCAGTCGGCGTGATTCAGATAAGTGCGTACTTGCGTCAACAGGCCTGCATCGTTAGCGATGCGCAAGGCGGCGATGATGGTGTCGGTGTCATTGGCGACATCCAGCAGACGCAATACGATAGATTGTGGAATTGCCAGATGCAGTGCTTCGATCAGACGCAAGGTGCGCACCAGATGTACGGATTTTATTTCAACAGTCGCTTCCAGCAAGGGTTGCAAAAATGCGCCTTGCGCAGATTGCAATATCGCTGCCACGTGCGCAATTGGCCAATCTTCACGCGCCAGCAGCAAAGGCATCAATTGTTGCGCGGTCGCTTCTGCATCTATCTGTACCAGAGACTGGAATGCATTAATCGACGTGACGTTATCGGCGGCCAGTGTTTTGGTGACCAGCAAATCCCACGATGGATGATCGCGCATGTGACCAAGCGCCAATGTCGCCAACAGACATTCGACGCGATCGCCATATCTGAGCAGGCGGCGTGAGAAATAATCGCAACCGACCGAGTAGGCAATGCTGATCAAGTTGGCCGCTGCGTCACCAGTCGCCGTGCGCATCAGGTTGTTCCAGAGTTTGAGAAAGTACACGCGTTCGTTTGCCGCCAGCGTAGGCAGAACCGCAGAGATAGATGACTGCAATGAGCTGAGCAGCAAAGGGCGCCAGACAGATAGAAACGCGCGTTCTTCCTGCGCCCTGCGATTGAGCGACATGCGCAGATAGACCATCATCAACACCAGTAATAAGGTCAGCCCAACGGCACAGATACCGATCCAGGCGATGCAGGCATAGTGCGAGTCTTGGGATGCGCTGGTCATGTGATGGCTTCTATTGAATGCGCGGTTTGGTTTGCGTCTGCAGATGCACTGGTGCCCACGTTCATGCAGCTGAGTTTGCAGGCATTGAATGTGGTGACAGTTTCAAGGTAGAGCAGAGGCAAACAAATGATCGGCAACATAATGTGGTCGTTTTGCAAGCGAGTGTGAATGATGCATTTCAGCATCTAATTGTAATGCTGATTACCTGCAGCATAGTAGGCAGAATCGTGATATCGCCTCATTCCTCAATCTGTTTTTGGCCTGATCGGAGGATTCGACTCTTTTGCACAACAGCTGGACTGAACGCGGCCATGGAAAGCTGTTGGGCCGGCAAACGGCTATCGAACATTTTGTCGTGCATGTAATAATTGAGCCATCTCATTACGTCCAATACCATGCATATCACTACGAGAATCACCACACTGTTCTTGCCTGTTGCCTCCCTGTTAATTGCTATCAATGTCGGATCTTCTTGTGCTCATGCTGCGGGCTTGCCCACAACGGTTGCCGATGCGTTGAAGCGTGGCGGGATTCCGCAGAACGCAGTGGCGACCTATGTGCAAGAAGTATCCGGTCCGGTACCGCGCATTGCGATTAACAGCAGCGTAGGTTTCAATCCGGCCTCCACGATGAAGCTGGTGACGAGCGACGCTGGGCTGGAAATACTGGGACCGGCCTTCACCTGGAAAACCCAGGTCTATGCAACCGGTACGCAAAACGGTGATGTGCTGAACGGCGATTTGGTGATCAAGGGCAGTGGCGATCCCAAGCTGGTGACAGAAAAATTCTGGCAATTTTTGCGACAAATCCGCGCAGCCGGCATACGCGAAATTCGTGGCAATCTGATTCTGGATCGCAGTGTTTTTGAAGATACGTCGTATGATGCATCCCGTTTTGATGGTGATCCTTTAAAGCCATACAACGCGGGGCCAGATGCCTTGTTGTTGAATTACAAGGCGCTCGCTTTTCATTTCTTGCCCGATGCCAGCCGTCGCGTCGTTAATGTCAGTGTAGATCCGCCGCTGGCCATATATCCGATCACAGCCCCCATTTTCTCGGATGGACCTTGCGTGGATTGGCAAGCCAAGCTGCAGCCATCGCTGGATAGGAACGGCACCAATTTTGCCGGAGCATACTCCGCTGCTTGCGGTGAAAAAACCTGGTATCTCCATCCTTATCAGATGACGCATGCCGAATATTTCGGCCTGGTGTTCCGGCAATTGTGGACAGATGTTGGTGGTGTTTTCAAAGGGAGCATCGTTGATAACGTATTGCCGCCGAATGCGCGCCTTGTAACGGAATGGCAATCGCCAGCTCTGCCGGAAGTGATACGCGATATTAACAAGTACAGCAACAATGTGATGGCGCGCCAATTATTACTGACCCTTGCATCTGATGTACTCAAGGTGCCTGCATCGCCGGAACGCGGTGCGCGTGTCATCAAGTCATGGCTGACAGCAAAAGGGATAGATGCAGGCCAGTTGGTGATAGAGAACGGTTCGGGTTTGTCACGCACAGAACGTATTTCGGCCGAAGCGATGGGGCGCATGCTGGTGGCGGCTTTTCAATCGCCTGTCATGCCTGAGCTGATGTCTGCGCTGCCGCTGGTTGGCTTCGACGGCACGATGCGCAAGCGTTTGTTGACGCAAACAGTTGCCGGTCGTGCACACATCAAAACCGGCTCATTGAATGACGTACGTGCCGTTGCCGGTTATGTGCTGGCTGCATCCGGCAAGCGCTATGCAGTGGTGTGCATCATCAATCACATCAACGCACCGAACGGGCAGGCTGCGCATGATGCGTTGTTGCAGTGGATTTATGAAAACGGCTGAGTTTATCCTCGCGCTTGTACGCATGCAATGTCGCACAAGCGAAGACGAGAGATGATTTAAGTCAGGATTAAAGCAGAATAGGCTGATTCGACAATTGATTCGGCTGCGGGCCTTGTGTTGATTCACTTTCCGGAAAATATTTTTTCAGGATTGCGTTCAATTGCTGCAAGCCGTTCAGCGTGCTGTCGTGATACAGCCCTTGTGCAAAACCATGCGTCATGGTTTTGCACACAGCTTGCCAATGATCATTTGAAACGAGGCGAGCGATGCCGCGGTCGGCAATGATCTCGACCTGATGATCGGCGAGATTGATGTAGATCAGTACGCCGCAGTTTTCTTCCGTATCCCAGATGCGATAGTCGGTAAATAATTCGCCGGCACGTTGGCGCGATGTCATGCCGTTCATGACTGCAGTCAGATCTAGCGATGGCTCAATGATCAGTCTGACTTCAGCGCGGTGCTTGTTTTCACCTTCTGCGATGATGGCTTGAATGGCAGCCAAGGTGGCGCTTGGAAAAGCTTTTTTGCCATGCGTCTTCGTAGTTTTTGCATGCTGCCAGGCACGTGAAAATTTATTCATTACCAGTTCCCCGAGGCGCCACCGCCATCAAAACCGCCACCGCCGCCAGAAAATCCGCCGCCTCCGCTGCCAAATCCACCACCACCTCCAAAGCCGCCAAATCCTCCGCCGGATGAGTGGCGACCAATTTCATTGCCGATAGCGGTACCCAGAATCACACCGGCAGAATTACCCCAGCCATCGCTGCTATGGGCGCGTCTGCCGCCACCACGGCTGCGCAGCAGCGTAATGGCGATCAGGAAGGCAAAGAAAATAAATGGTGCCCAACTGAAGCCATCATTGCTTTTGGCTTTGTTGCCTTGTGCCGGCTCGGGAAAAGCTTCCTTGTCGAGCAGGCTGGTAATGACCGAGATACCAGCGGCGAGTCCACCGTAATAATCATTCTGGCGAAAATGCGGTGCGATGACGT
This sequence comes from Herminiimonas fonticola, assembly GCF_003293745.1. GTDB lineage: Bacteria > Pseudomonadota > Gammaproteobacteria > Burkholderiales > Burkholderiaceae_D > Oxalicibacterium > Oxalicibacterium fonticola. Next base: position 159,421 of record NZ_PTLZ01000005.1, on the reverse strand, counting down.
CCTGCAATACGCGCTTGGATTGCGCATCGGTCAATACACCTTGCACGCCGCGTCCGGTTTCTATGCGCATGCGACCGGAAGCGCTGGAATTGTTTTTTGCAATCAACAAAATCACGCCATCATCCAAGCCTTTGCGTCCCAGCTTCCACGCATCGGCGACGCGTATGCTGTACTGCTCTATGGTTTCCGGCTCGGTGGTGTTGACCAGCAGCACGGCGATCTGGCTGCCGGTGCGCGTTTCATAATCCGCCAATACGTTTTCCAGCGTAGTCCGTTGGCCTGCGTTCAGCATGCCGATCTGGTCGGTGACGCGCGCAGCAAGCGGCGGCACAGCGACCAGATTTTGTGCGCTGGTCAGCACGCAAAAAAATGCGAGTGTGCAGGCCAGCAGAGGACGCAGGATTTTCATGGTCGTCGTTTAGCTTACTTGCCGAAATTGACAGTAGGCGGCGCCGAAATCGCTTTTTCGTTTTCCACAGTGAATGATGGTTTCACTGGATAGCCGAAAATTTTCGCCGTGATATTGGTCGGGAAACTGCGCGCCAGCACGTTGTATTCCTGTACGGCTGCGATGTAACGCTGACGTGCCACGGTGATGCGGTTTTCCGTACCTTCCAGTTGCGACTGCAGATCGCGGAAGCTGGTATCAGCTTTCAGTTGCGGATAGTTTTCCGAAATCGCCATCAAGCGCGACAAGGCTGAGGACAATTCGCCCTGTACTTGCTGGAATTTGCTGAAGGCTTGCGGATCGTTCAACACTTCCGGCGTGATCTGGAAGCTGGTCGCGGCGGCGCGCGCCTTGGTCACGGCTTCCAGGGTTTCACGTTCATGCGACGCATAACCTTTGACTGTATTCACCAGATTCGGAATCAGATCGGCGCGGCGCTGGTATTGATTGACGACTTCGCTCCATGCCGCTTTGGTCGCTTCATCTTTCGTCTGGAAGTCGTTATAGCCGCATGCGCTCAGCATCGAAGCAAACGCGGCAATTGCCAGCCATTTCAGTAATTTCGCCATTTCATTTCTCCGTGAATATAAAAATTCTGCTGAATCCGGTGTTGTATCCCATTTTGAATTTGATTCCAGATTCAGTTCTTTGTGCCGCTTATTTGATGCTGCTATTACGTGGTTGCAATAGTACCGTGCTCATTGCCATCAAAATCAATAACATTGCAACATAGTCTTGCCAGTGCGGCGTTTCATTCAACCACCATGCGCCGGAAAAAACTCCAAGTACCGGTATCATCATCACCGACAGGCTGGATGCGACTGGCGGCAATCTGCGTGCGAGTGAAAACCAGATCACTTGCGCAAAGCCAAAGATGATGAGCCCGTTGTAGGCAACGGCTACCGATTCCTTCGCAGTTGGCAATCGCCACAACTGATATTCAAACAATGCCGATGTGATGCCCATGCATACGCTTGCCATCAGCAGCATCCAGAACGTCAGCACTATGGTCGGGATTTCCATCTTGGTGCGCTTGATCAATACGGTGCCATAACCCCAGGCGGCTGCCGCAACCAGCGTCATCACGCTACCCAGGGGTTGACCGCGCAGATTGGCAAATTCACTCGACAACAATAATAATGCGCCGCTGAGCGCGAAGGCTATTCCCAGCCAACCGAGACGACTAATGCGATCCCGAAAAAAAATCAGGCCGGAAAGCACAGTCCAGATCGGCATCGTATAACCCAGGATGGCCGCACGCCCGGATGACAGCATTTTTACGCCGACAATCATGAAAGTATTCCAGATGATCATGTTAGGAATGGCTAGCGTAAAAATGGTTCCCAGATCGTCCCGCGACACTTTGAGCGAGGTACGACTCCAGCGTGCTGCCAGCCATAAAACCGGCACCGCACTTATGATGCACAGCGTGCGGAAGGCGATAGGCGGGAAGTTTTGCACCGCCATCTTCATGATGGGCCAGTTGATGCCCCAGCACAGCGTCAGGAGAGCCAGCAGTATCCAGTCTTTGCGGGAAAACGATGTCATAGGGCAGAAGTCATGGGCGTGATGTCAAAATGTCGATGTTGCTGCGCAGGTCTATCTAGTACGGCACGATAACATGACGAGTTACAATACGGTCTGCACGAACAAGAGAGATATCGCTGTGACCTTTATTGAACAATTATCTGCTGCCTGGCAGACGCAAAATTCGCAACTCTGCATCGGCCTCGATCCCGATCTGGCCAAATTCCCTGCACATTTGCAGGGCAAGCCGGATGCGGTCCTGACTTTCAGTAAAGCGATCATCGACGCGACTGCGGATATTGCATGCGCGTTCAAGCCGCAGATCGCTTATTTCGCAGCCTTGCGTGCAGAAGATCAGTTGGAAGATATCTGCAAATATTTGCGCGAACGTTATCCGCATATTCCTATTGTGCTGGATGCCAAGCGTGGCGATATCGGTGCGACGGCTGAGCAATATGCGCGTGAAGCTTTCGAGCGTTACGGTGCGGATGCAGTGACGGTCAATCCGTATATGGGTTTCGATTCTGTGCAGCCGTATGTCGAACGCAAGGATAAAGGCGTGATCGTGTTGTGCCGCACTTCCAATGCGGGTGGTTCCGATTTGCAATTTCTGGATGTGGGCGGCAAACCTCTGTATCAACACGTGGCACATTTGGTGGCGGACAAGTGGAATACCAGCGGTCAATGTGCACTGGTGGTCGGCGCAACCTTCCCGAACGAGTTGGCGCAAGTACGTGCGATAGTCGGCGACATGCCCTTGCTGATCCCCGGCATAGGTGCGCAGGGTGGCGATATCAAAGCCACGGTCGAGGCGGGGCGCACGGAAAATGGCACCGGCATGATGATCAATTCATCGCGTGCGATTCTGTACGCAGGAAAAGACCAGAATTTTGCGCAAGCTGCACGCCAGGTTGCACTGGATACGCGCGACGCCATTAATCAGCATTGCAAATAATTTCTCCCATATTCACGGGATGGATTAACAGTCAGGTCGGCCGCTATACTGCGGCATCTGAATTTTACGACCTGCCTGTTATGACTTATCTGATTGAAAACCATCCTACTAAAACGATGGTCGCCGCCATCGCATTAGCGGTGTCGTCCTTGTTCTTTTTGTTCTGATTAGACGATTCTTGATGCGAGCTATGTCGAGGTTTTAGTGACATAGCTGCTTTTGAGTAGTGTGAGTTAAATAGTGCGAATTATTTGGTTCGCGCCAGCAGTTCCAGCAAGCCGTGCAATGCATGTTTGATGGTCTGTTCTCTGACTGAACGCCGGGTTCCACTGAACAGCATGCGTTCAACCTGCATCACATCCCCACAAGCCCAGCCAAAATAAATCGTGCCTACCGGCTTGCCCGGGACACCGCCATCCGGACCGGCAATGCCCGTGGTCGACAGTGCGACCGTCGCTTGACTGTTACGCAAGGCGCCTGCACACATCGCCGTCGCCGTCTCATTGCTTACAGCGCCATGCTGTTCCAGCACGTCGGCTGGCACGTTCAACAATGCTACTTTTGATGCGTTGGAATAGGTGACGAAGCCGCAATCGAACCATGTGGACGAGCCGGCAATTTCCGTAATGGCTTGTGCAACGCCGCCGCCTGTGCAGGATTCGGCGGTCGCCAATATCAACCCGCGACTCTTCAACTCTTGCCCGACCAAAGTGGCAAGCTCGAATATGTCGTGGTCTTCAACTTGCATGCTTATATCGTGCGCCATATTGCAAACACCAGCAGCGTGAAAAATGCGGCGACGATATCGTCGAACATCACACCCATGCCACCCTTGAAGCGTCTGTCGAAATAATTGATAGGCGGCGGTTTGACCATGTCAAAAAAACGGAAGATCAGGAAGGCATAGAACTGCGTCCACAGATCGGCAGGGGTGATGAACAACATCACCAGCCAGATCGCGATCACTTCATCCCACACCATGCTGCCATGATCGGCAACGCCGAGATCGCGTCCGGTTTTATCGCAGGCCCAGACGCCGACAAAGAAACCGGCGACGATGATGATCCACCAGTTCAGTGGCGAAAAAACTTCCGGCCAGCGCAAGGTCAATACACTGAATGACAACCAGCCGAACAGTGTGCCGAAAGTACCAGGCATGATTTTCGATAAACCACTACCAAAACCCTGCGCGATCATGTGCGCAGGATGCGACAGCATAAAGCCGGAATTGGGTTTGACGGTGATGACAGTGGATGCTGCTGGAGTTGAGTTCATGTCAGGCGAAGTGGTCGAATGAAGCGAGCTGAAGATCGAGTATCTTGCCATCGCTATCGAGCAAGCGTGTGCCGGGGGTGGCTTCTGTGCTGCCTATGCGTGTTACAGATGTGTTTGCTGCCAACGCAGCACCGAGCACTTCTTCGCGCCTTGATGCCGGCGCGGTAAAGCAAAGTTCATAGTCGTCGCCACCAGCCAATGTGAAGCGACGACGCATCTCGACGGATTGTTTTTGCAGCATGGCACCGGCAGGCAGGGTATCGACATTCAATGTGGCGCCAAGACCGGATTTTTTCAGGATGTGACCGAGATCGCCGATCAAGCCATCGGATACGTCGAGTGCTGAATGGGCGACGCCACGCAAGGCGAGGCCGAGCGCGACGCGCGGTTGTGGCGTATGCAGAGATACGGCTGCTGCATTCAGTGTTTTGGCATCCAACTCATATTCTTTGTGCATTGCACCCAGTGCCAGGCGCGCATCGCCCAAGGTGCCGGATACCCAGATGTCGTCGCCGATTTGCGCAGTATCGCGCCGCAAGGCAGTGCCGATTGGGGTTTGGCCAAAAATCGTGATGCAGATATTCAGCGGCCCTTTGGTCGTGTCGCCGCCTATCAATTCGCAGTTGTGTTCATCGGCCAGGGCAAACAGGCCGGCAGAAAATTTCTCCAGCCATTGTTCATCAGCCTTCGGCAATGACAGCGCCAATGTGAATGCGACCGGTTCTGCGCCCATTGCCGCCAGATCGGACAAATTGACGGCCAGGGATTTATGACCCAGCTTGTATGCATCTGTGCCGGCAAAGAAATGGCGACCTTCGACCAGCATGTCGGATGAAATCGCAGTTTGCATTCCATCCTGTTGTAGCAGCAGTGCGCAATCATCCCCGATACCGAGCATGGCGCGGTTTTTTGGGTGAGCATGGCGCACGAAATAGCGCGCAATCAAATCGAATTCGGACATATGCTTATTGTACAGAATGATGTGTGTAGATGATGCTGACCTTATTGCTATCGCGGCTGCCAGCGACGATGGCTACAGACAAAAAATAACCGTCATGCCGCTAGTAAGGAAATGACGGTCAGCGTGATGCATCGGATTGCTATCCGATGCAAATTGCAGATTACTGACTTGCTTTTTGTCCCAGCCCAGCCAGTAATTCTTGCCGAATCGCATTGTCATGCGGCGAGACGCCGAAGCCTTCCAGTACGTCATTTGCATCATAAAAACGGCTGATGCTGCGACCAGTCTCTGTAGTTTCATCCAGCCATCTCCCGGTGGCAACGATGTGCGGTGCAGGCGGGATCAAGGCCAGCGGAAAACTAGGCGTTTTAATCAGAACAGGCGATGGTTTCAGATCGATCTCCGTGCGTTCACCGCTCAAAGTACGGGCAATGGCGCGGCCAGCCGTCATGATAGGCATGATGTACGGCAGGGTGCGAGTGCTGCCATCGGCCAGAGAAGTGTATTCGGCACAATCGCCTAACGCGTAAATGTCCGCAGCGCTGGTTTGTCCTGAGGTGTCGATCACGATGCCGCGCCCGGTTTTGAGTTGTGCGGCATGTGCCAGACGCAGATCGGGACGCAGGCCGACTGCAGACAACACGACATCGGCTTCTACGGTAGTGCCATCGGCCAGTGTTACGCACAAGTCCGTGGCTGCATGGGTAACGGTTTCTGCGACTGTTCCAAAATGAAAGCGCACACCACGTGCAAGCAATGCGGCTTGCAAACCGGCAGACAGGGCAGGCGCAGTTAATGCAGCCAGTGGTCTGTTACTTGGATCAATCAAGGTAACTGCATGTCCTGCGCCAGTTAGATCGTCGGCAAATTCGCAGCCGATCAAACCTGCACCAAGAATCGCGACACGTACCGGCGTGGCATTTTTCGGTGAGTTGATGCGTGCGCGGAAGACTGCGTAATCGGCTATGTGATTCACCGACAATACCTGGTTGGCGGCATCGCCTTTCAGTCCGAGGTGTATTGCTTGCGCGCCGACTGCGAGTACCAGTTTTTCAAATTCATACTTGCCGGAACTGGTGTCTACGGTTTTGGCTGCAGTATCGATACCGTTGACGCGCGTGTGCGGCATCAAGGTTATGGCTAACTGCTCGGCCATTTGCGTAGCGCTGTGTGTAATTAGTTGCTCTGCCTGTTTGCCATGTGCAAAGGCATTCGACAGCATCGGTTTTGAATAGTAGCCGCCGCTGTCTTCCGTGATCATGATCAGTGGACTTGTTTTGTCCAGTTTGCGAAATTCGCGTGCGACGGTGTAGCCGGCTAATCCTGCTCCGATGATGATGATCGGTTTCATTGTTTCCCTTATTGTCAAAATGCCACGTCGAATTGATCGACAAGGTCGTAATCCTGCCAGCCTGATTTTTCGATTTTCTATGCTCGTATCGAAATTTGCGGCGCGGGCGCCATGTTACCGTTTTCAACTACAAGATGCCGCAAATTTGAGTGTATCTTTTTGCATGCATTCAGAAGTTTTTCCTTGGGATTCAGATCGCATAATGTTTTCCAATATTAAGAAAAACACAATGGCTGTGGACACACTGAGCAAGCGCGACTTGAACGAACTATCAATTAAATTGATGCAAGTCTTATATCTGATAGCTTTTCTTCCTATTTTTTACGTCTTTCGGGGCATGGAGGGAAGAAATATCAGTAAAAATACGTATAAATACAATAATCAAAATATTGCCTCTGCTAAAATCAAAGGCTCCCTACGCTTAAAAAGGATGGCTGCTTAGTATGGATTCGAACATCGACAAGAAAGAAGAACTTCGCCTTCAGTTACGTCAGGCAGCACTGGAATATCACGAGTTTCCGACTCCCGGCAAAATCAGCGTCACTCCTACCAAACAAGTTACCAATCAGCGCGACCTGGCACTGGCATACACGCCTGGTGTTGCGGTTGCCTGTGAAGAAATCGCCCTTAATCCTGCAGATTCATATCGCTATACGGCGCGCGGCAACCTGGTTGCAGTGATTACCAACGGTACCGCCGTGTTGGGTTTGGGGAATATCGGTCCGTTGGCCGCCAAGCCGGTGATGGAAGGCAAGGCAGTTTTGTTCAAGAAATTTGCCGGTATTGATGTATTCGATATCGAAATCAATGAAACCGATCCAGATAAATTGTGCGACATCATCGCCTCGCTGGAGCCGACTTTCGGTGGCATTAATCTGGAAGACATCAAAGCGCCTGAATGCTTTTACATCGAACGCACCTTGCGCGATCGCATGAAGATTCCAGTCTTCCATGATGATCAGCACGGCACCGCGATCATTGTTTCTGCGGCGATTTTGAACGGCTTGAAAGTCGTCAATAAAGATATCAAGAAAGCCAAGCTGGTTGTGTCTGGCGCTGGCGCTGCGGCGCTGGCTTGTCTGGACTTGATGGTGGACCTGGGTTTCCCGCGCGAAAATATTTTTGTGACCGATCTGGCTGGCGTGGTTTATCAAGGTCGTGTTGAGTTGATGGATCCGGACAAGGAAAAATTCGCGCAAAAAACGGATGCTCGTACCTTGGCTGACGTTATTGCGGATGCCGATATTTTCCTTGGCCTGTCGGCTGGCGGTGTGTTGAAACCTGCAATGGTTGCCGCAATGGCAAAACGTCCCGTGATTCTTGCATTGGCCAATCCGACGCCGGAAATTTTGCCGGATGAAATCCGCGCAGTGCGTGATGATGCGGTGATTGCAACCGGCCGTTCCGATTTCCCGAATCAGGTTAACAACGTTCTGTGCTTCCCGTACATTTTCCGCGGTGCGCTGGATTGCGGTGCAACCACGATCACACGTGAAATGGAAATCGCAGCGGTGCATGCGATTGCGCAACTGGCGCAAGCCGAGCAATCCGACATCGTGGCGACAACCTACGGTATCAACAATCTGAGCTTCGGCCCGGATTACATCATTCCTATGCCTTTCGATCCGCGTCTGATGATCAAGATCGCGATGGCGGTTGCCAAGTCGGCGGAAGAGTGCGGCGTGGCGGCGCGTCCTATCAAGGACATGGAAGCCTACGCAGATAAACTGCAGCAATTCGTTTATCGCAGCGGCACCTTCATGAAGCCGATCTTCCAGATCGCGAAGGCAACACCGCCGGATCTGAAGCGTATTGTGTATGCGGAAGCTGAAGAAGAGCGCGTATTGCGCGCAGTGCAAGTCGTGGTTGACGAGAAGCTTGCAAGACCGATTTTGATTGGTCGTCCGGCTGTGCTGCTGCAACGCATAGAGCGTTTTGGTTTGCGCATCAAGCCGGATGTTGATTTCACAATCATCAATCCGGAACACGATGATCGCTATCGCGATTTCTGGCAAACGTATCTGGAAATGACCTTGCGCAAAGGCGTGACCGAACAGTATGCCAAACTGGAAATGCGTAGGCGCCATACCCTGATCGGTGCAATGGCTATTCACAAGAAATACGCTGACGGCATGATATGCGGTACTTTCGGCACGACAGACCTGCATCTCAAGTATGTCGAACAAGTGCTGGGCAAGCGTGTCGGCGTCAATGCGTATGCGGCGATGAATTGCGTGATTCTGTCAGATCGCCAGTTATTCCTGGTTGATACACACGTCAACGAAAATCCGAGCGCCGAGCAATTGGCCGAGATCACGATATTGGCAGCGGAAGAAATGCGTCGCTTCGGTTTGCCGCCGCGTGCTGCCTTGCTGTCGCATTCGAACTTCGGTACCAGCAACAGTGACTCAGCGCAGAAGATGCGCAAGGTCCTGCAACTGGTCAGAGAACGCGCTCCGGATTTGGAGATCGATGGCGAGATGCATGGCGATATAGCGATGAGTGCGGCAGCTTTGAAAATAGCGATGCCGGATTCGACTTTGAAAGGCGATGCCAATCTGTTGGTATTCCCGAACATCGATGCCGCTAATATTTCCTACAACTTGCTGAAAACGACGGTCGGTAACGGCGTGGCGATCGGTCCGATTTTGCTCGGTTGCGCGAAACCTGTTCATATCCTGACGCCATCGGCAACCGTGCGACGCATCGTCAATATGACGGCATTGTGCGTGGCGGATGCAGTAGCAGAACGCTAGACTTTGACGCATTAAAAAAGCCGCTCTGGTCGTATGACAGAGCGGCTTTTTTTCGTCCAGAGCTGAATGTTTACACTTTAGCTTTTCTGCTCGATCGCGATGCCGTCGCGCAGTGGTACGCGGCCGGTTTGAACCAAGGGTGAGGCGCGTTCGCAATGGCCGGCCTGGTCATCGAAAAACATATGCGGTTTGAAGGCCGCCAGTACATCGGACTTGGCAACGCCGCCCATAAAGAAGGTTTCATCTATCATTACATCCCAGGCGCGTAGCGTACGGATGACGCGCTCATGCGCAGGTGATGAACGTGCAGTGACGAGCGCAGTACGGATGGGCGCAACAGCAGTGCGGCCTTCGACATTCTTGAAGCTGTTCTGGATGAAGGACAAGGCTTTCAGCAAGCGGGCGAATGGTCCTTCCGGCAGCGGCTTCAAGGCATTTTCGCGTTCGTGATTTTCAAATGCTTCTATGCCCTGGGTTTGGTAGATGCGTTCCGATTCGTCGGAGAAAATCACTGCATCGCCATCGAATGCAATCCGGATCTGATCCAGTTCTTCAAATGCATTCGCAGGTTTTTGATACAGCAATGCAGAGGCGACGCTGGAATTAACTGCAGCCTGTACATCGTCTTCATGCAAGGAAAGGAACAAGCTGACGTTGAAAGCATGTAAATACGGCGCCAATAACGCGCCGCCAGACAATACCGCGCGTGTAATGTCCAGATCGTAATGCTTGATTGAATTGAATATGCGCATCGAGGTTTCGGTCGAATTGCGCGACATGATGACTACTTCGACAAAGCGTTGATCCGGCGTCAAGGCATTGAGTTTGAGCAGAGCGCGCACGAGTGCAAAACCTGCACCCAGTTTCAGGATTTCATTTTCATTGTCGAGTTGATGCTGGCGATACGCTTCCAGACCCTGGGTACGGAAAATGGCTTCTTCGACTTCCAGGTCGAACAGTGCACGGGACGAAATGCCGACTACCAGCAGACGATCGAGTGAAACAGGCATGGTTGATTTTCTCTTGAGTGATTCTTTGCTATCGATTTGTCGTACGCGAGACGGAAGAAGGTAAACTCGATTTCACATACAGATCAACGAAAGGTTGGAATCATTATAAGCATTCCTGTCTTGCGTACTCTTTTCAGACATAAGCCAATATGAAAATAATGAAGATAGTGAGCCTGTGGGCCAAGGGCATCAAGCGCGACGCAGTGATGCTCTGGTTCGCGCGCAAGCATCCGGATACACCGTTGTTGGCGAAAATCGTCTGCGTAGTGGCAGTTTTATACGCTTTGAGTCCGATTGATTTGGTTCCGGACTTTATTCCGATACTTGGTTATGTAGACGACGCACTTTTATTGCCCGCAATGATCTGGCTTGCGGTGCGTTTGCTGCCGCCGCAAGTGCTTGTTTTGTGTCGGCAGCAGGCAGATGACTGGATGAGGCAGCGTGGGGTCAAGCCAAGAAGCTATATTGGTGCCGCAATTGTGGTCGCAATCTGGTGCCTGATAGGCTACCTTTGCTGGCGCTGGATTTAAGTTTTACAGGGATGCGTCCACGGCCGTCGTGTGAGCAGTGATAACGATGGGCAAGGCATCTGCCTTGCCCAAGTTTTTATTTTTGTGGTTCGTCGTCATTTTCGTAAAAAGAAACACGTATCGCTTGTTTCTTTTGCATCTTCTTCAAACCCCATTTGGTTCCAAGGTAGGCCGCGAGCAGGCAGCAGAACAAAGCTCTCCAGCCCAGATAATACATGCCGACAAATGGCAGTATGATCACCAGTACGGTCGAGAAGAAGTCGCGCTTGTTCAACGTAATCCAGTAGTGCGACAATGCATAGACAACGAAGAGCCCAATAAAAGCGATCAGCATGATATTTGTTCCTTAGTACAAAAGTGCGACAGAAGTACGCGCATTCTAGCATCTGGAATTTTCAATTGGCCTGATAAAAATCAAGACAAGAATCACGGTGGAAGTCACAGCTTGGCACATTGCTTGCTCATGATATTTCAATGTCAAAAACGGAATGAAATTATATGTTGCTTTTAAAATGCATGTTTAATAGAATGGCTGCACTGGAGTGCATTCACTGATGAAACTAACCCGATTCTCGGATATTGGATTGCGCGTGCTGATGTATTTGGCAAAGGAAACACGCAGCTCTGCGGTTACCGTTGCTGAAGTAGCAGTGCAGTTTGACGTGCCGCATAATCATTTGGTCAAAGTCGTTGGTGCTTTGGCGAAAATGGGCTGGATCGACGCTGTACGCGGGCGTAATGGCGGTATTAGGCTTGCGATAGAGCCCGAGAAGTTGCGCATAGGCGTTGCCTTGCGTGTGCTCGAAGGCGATGCCGAACTGGTCGATTGTGAAGGCCTTGGCTGCCGACTTTCAGGCGATTGTGTTTTACGCAATGCATTGCGAGTGGGTGTAGAAGCGTTTTACGAAGCCATGAATCAATACACCTTGGCTGATATCGTTGGCGGCAATGTGGGCGAGCAGATTGTTCATATGCATCGCGCTTTCTTGATGGATCGCGTTAGTATCTAACGCGATTTTGTAAGTAACCGGACCGCAAGGTCTTTTTTTAAAACTTATAAGTTGCATTTTAAATGCTACATAGGAGTAAAAATGTTATCTGCTGAATCTCGTCCCTATATCGACGCGAGCGTCCCTGTTTTACGTGAGCATGGTCTTGCCATTACCAAGGTTTTTTACAAGGCGCTGTTTGAAGCGCATCCTCAATTACACAATATATTCAACGCTGGAAACCAGGCCAATGGCTCGCAGCAGCAATCGCTTGCCTCGGCGGTATTTGCCTATGCCGCAAACATCGATAATCAGGCGGCATTGGCGCCGGTGATTTCACGCATCGTTCACAAGCATGTTTCCCTGGGCGTGACGGCTGAACACTATCCTATCGTCGGTCATCATTTGCTGGCATCAATCAAGGAAGTCCTGGGTGATGCGGCAACGCCGGAATTGATTGCAGCATGGGCAGAAGCCTATGGCTTGCTGGCTCAAGCATTGATCGATGAAGAAAACAGATTGTACAAGGCGGCAGGTACGCAGCCGGGCGATCTGTTTGACATGCGCGTCGTCGCGGTCGATCAACAGAGTGATCAGGTCAGGTCTTTTTCTCTGGTGCCGGTGGATGGACAGCTGCCATCATTCAAACCTGGTCAGTACATCAGCGTTGCAGTACATCTTCCTGATGGCTTGCGCCAACTGCGGCAATACAGTTTGTCGGATACGCCGGATCATCAACATCTGCGCATCTCCGTCAAGCGTGAAATCGCCGGCAAGGAAACACCAGCAGGTATGGTATCGAACTGGTTGCACGACAATGTCGTGGTGGGTAGTGTCATTCCTGCCAGCAAACCGTTCGGTGATTTCACTCCCGATACCGAAGGCGACGGTCCTATCGTATTGTTGTCCGCTGGTGTCGGTATTACACCAATGATTTCTGCTCTCAACCGCATCGCAAAAGTGTCACCTGGTCGACGCGTGATTTTTGCGCATGCCGCCCGCAATGCAAGTCACCATCCGCATCGCGCCGATATAGCAAAGGCCGTGGCGCTGATGCCGAATCTGCACAGCGTGACTTTCTACGAAGATGACAAGGTGGATCAGGATGGTGCTACTTGTCTGGCCGGCAGAATGCAATTAAAGAAATTGCCGCAATGGGACGTGGATAAAGCCAAGGTTTACATGTGCGGTCCATTGCCGTTCATGCAGACACAGTGGGCGGATCTTGTCGAGCAAGGTGTGCCGGCGCATCAGTTGCACCGTGAAGTATTCGGTCCGGACATGCTGGATCACCTGATTTAAATTTTGATGCTCGAATGAAAAAAGCTCCTGTTTCTCAACAGGAGCTTTTTTATCGTTTGAGCTAGTCAAAAAGAAATCGATAGAGATGATGGTCTATGGATTTGATCAGAACTGCTCCCAGTCACCGTCGGAGTCTTTACTGTTGGCGATCTTTGCCGGTGTCGGGATGCTGCGTTTTGCTGGCGTCGCAGCCGGGCGGCTTGCCAATGCCTTGGGGCGTGCTTGCGGGCTGATACTCTGAGTGCTGGTCTGATGGCCGTGCAACTTGAATACGCTGACGACTGCTGACAGATTGCCTGCCTGATCGTTAAGCGATGCTGCAGCAGCGGCGGCTTCTTCAACCAGCGCGGCATTTTGTTGTGTGACTTCATCCATCTGCACAATTGCGGTATTGACCTGTTCAATACCTGCGCTTTGTTCCTGGCTGGCTGCCAGAATTTCCGCCATGATGTCGGTCACGTGTTTGACGCTATTGACGACCTCGGTCATTGTGGTGCCAGCTTGCGCCACCAGCTTGCTACCGGCATCCACCTTGCTCACCGAATCATCGATCAGGGTTTTGATTTCTTTTGCGGCAGCTGCCGAGCGTTGCGCCAGGTTTCTGACTTCGCTTGCTACCACCGCAAAGCCGCGACCCTGTTCGCCAGCACGTGCTGCTTCAACTGCTGCGTTCAGCGCAAGAATGTTGGTCTGGAATGCGATGCCATCGATGACGCCGATGATGTCGACAATTTTCTTGGCTGAAGTATTGATCGAATCCATCGTATCGACCACATCGGAAACGACTGTGCCGCCTTTGACCGCAACCGTGGATGCCGTCATTGCCAACTGGTTAGCCTGGCGTGCATTATCAGCATTCTGCTTGACGGTGGAGGTGAGTTCTTCCATCGACGAAGCGGTTTCTTCCAGTGATGCAGCTTGTTGCTCGGTGCGACTGGATAAGTCCAGATTGCCTGCTGCAATCTGTGTGGTGGCTGCGCCGATGGCGGTGCTGCCTTCACGCACTTGCGACACGGTGTCGGTCAGTCGAGCCTGCATTTTTTGCAGGCCGAGCATCAGGGTGCCCATTTCATTTTTGGATTTGACTTCGATATTGCTGGTCAGATCGCCAGCTGCAATAGACTCGAAATGGCCCATCATTTCTTGCAAAGGTTGGTTAATCGCGCGTATCAGGAAGAAGGCGGAGATCGCAACAGCTACGAGGCCGAATAAAACGCCAGCAATGGCAGCTATACGGAATTTGGCAAACAGCGACTGACTTTTTTCGTAGCCTTCTGCTGCGTTTTCCATCTGGAGTGCAATCAGCGCATCCGTGCTTTTTGTCAAATCCTGGAACAGGGGCGACATTCTATTCAAAAGAATAGCTTCTGCTTCATCAATCCGATGTTCACGCAGCGCGGTCCCTAATTTCTTATTGCCGACTTCGAGGTAGGTGAGACGTTTGGCAGTGACTTCCTCTGCCAGTTTTTTCTCAGCGTCATTTTCAACCGGGAGTGCCAGGTATTTTTTCCATTCGTCGTCGGATTGTGTATAGAAATTCTCTGCACGTTTGATGGTTGTTTCTGCACTTGCCTCGTCCGGGCGCATCGCAACGCGGTTAAGTGCCGCGCGTGCTTGCAACAGACGCGTCATCATCAGGTTGATCGCATTGGATGAGGGCATCTGGTTGGTGTAAACCTCTTGCAAGGTGTTGTTGGTGGTTTGCAGACCGAATACGCCCATTGCCCCGCCTATGATGAGCATGACTCCCATAAACATCATGGTCAGAATCAGACGCAGCTTGATTGATAGATTGTTCAACATGATCTTTCCGTGTGGTGGTGGACGTTAATGGAAATATTTAGGCAGCAATTTTTTCGATCAAGCCCATGTCTGTCGAGCTCATCAATTTGTCGATATCCAGCAGTATCAACATACGTTCTTCTATCGTGCCAAGCCCGAGCAGATAATCGGCCTCGACGATGGCGCCCATTTGCGGTGCCGGTTTCAGTTGTTCATGTGTGAGCGTGATGACGTCAGAGACACTATCGACCACCATTCCCATGACGCGTCCCCCAATGTTCAGAATAATCACGACAGTAAACTGGTCGTAGACCGGTGTGCCCAGATTGAACTTGATACGCATATCGATGATCGGCACGATGATGCCGCGCAGATTGACGACACCCTTTATAAACTCTGGAGTATTGGCGATACGCGTAACCGCATCGTATCCACGCAGTTCTTGCACTTTTTGGATGTCGATTCCATATTCTTCCTTGCCGAGCGTAAAGGCCAAAAATTCAAGGGATGTAAAAGTCGAGACGGATGGTTGCGTGGAAGAAGACATGTTTTCCAATCTGAATAGGGGAATAATATTGCTTCAGTGAAACTAAATGCGAGTATAGCGAGGCTTCCGAAAATCGATGAAGGATTTCAGACTGCAACTTTTTAAAATTGCAAAAATTTAACAATGATTCACAATTGCAGCGATTTTTACAACGGAGGAGGGGTGCTACAGGAAGAAAGCGGTACTGCGAGGATGAGTTTGAAGGAGGTGCGCTGCTAATTGTTAAAACATAGATAGCGCCGGCCTACTTTCTAGGCGCAGAAATTGAATGTGGTTCGAGCAAGTGTGAAAATGCGTTTCATCAAAAGATGGAATGCGAGCTATTTTTTAGAGCGTTTGAAACTGAACCACAGGCCTGCAACAATCGGCACCGCCAGCGCAAGCCAGGCCGCCCAATGCCACGCGCCGGTTTTCAACAACGCCGCGAGCAAACCGAATACCGTCAATATTGCCAATATGATCGGCGCGCGCCAGACAAACCAGAAGTTGCTGCGTGGGGTTGAGCTGTTAGTCATTGCCAGTTTCCAAATGAAGCGATTGTGTATTGTAGCGGCCTTCAATAATCCATATCACAACAAGGCGGTCGCTCTGCCAGGAGGGACTGCCTTGTTGATTGTCATACCTGAGTCCTTGCGGAAAAATAGGCAAGGACTCAGAACTTTGATTGCAGACGATTGCGGAGAACGTTAGAAGTCGATCGACGCGGATAGTACTGCGGTGCGCGGTGAGCCAACAGTGACGTAAGTGCCGGTCGTGAGCCAGTAGTTCTTGTCGAACAAATTCTCGATATTGGCGCGGAAGACGACTTCCTTGCCGGCCACAGCTGTACGGTAACGGGCACCGAGGTCATAACGCGTCCAGCCGTCGAATTTCTGAGTGTTGCTGGCTGTCAGGTAAGAACCCGAGGTGTAGATTACACGGCCGTTCAAGGACAAGCCTGCAAGCCAAGGCGTATCCCAATCGAGACCAGCGCTCGCGGTAGTGTCGGGGACGCCAGCAGCGTCCTTGCCCTGATTGACACCATTCGGTGTTTTAGTCAGCTTAGGATCGACGAATGCGACGCTGGCCATGCCGCGCAGGCCGCGTTGCAGTTCGCCATAGGCCGACAATTCAAGACCACGATTGCGTTGTTCGCCGAAGTAGCCGTAGATGTTGGTCGCAGTGTCGACTTGAGCGTTCGGGCGCGCAATTTGGTAAATCGCTGCTGTAGTCGTAATGCTGCCCCAGTCCACCTTTACACCAGCTTCGTACTGTTCCGATTTGAACGGAGCCAGTGCTTCACCCGGATTCGCATAACCCGACGTCGTAGAGACGAAGGCGCCGCGGGTTAGTCCTTCGGTGTAGTTACCGTAGACCGAGACATTCGCCATAGGTTTGAATACGATGCCTGCGATCGGCGAGACCGCGCTCTCGTCATAGTTGCTTGTTTTTGCGCCCGTTGCGGCGAAGCTTTGTACTTCCACGGTCTGGTTGCGTGCGCCGAGTGTGATCAACAGGCGGTCATTCATGAAGGACAGCGTATCTGCGATCGCGAAGCTGCTGAGCGTGGTGTCAGATGTCTTGATGGGTGAGGTACGTGCTGCAGTGATGGCAGGAAGTGGTGCTGGATTGTAGATATTGGATGCCCTTGTGTTTCCGGTAATGTAGGCGCTGCCTGCCTCTTGCTGCATTCCCGTCACGGCAGCAGTAAGCGTATGCCCGATACCCACCGTGTCGAAGCGCCAGCGCAAACCGGCGTTGCCGCTTGTCGTCTTGGTGTACGAGTCGTAGTAATTGTTGCTTGCAGTGAAGTTGCCGGCGGTGTTGACGGGAGTGGTCGACCTTGGAAACACCTGGTCGTTCGTGCCATCGCGATAACCGATACCGGCGTAAGCAGTCAGCGAGTCGGTGATGTCGTATTCGAGACGCGTTGCAATGGTCGAGTCTTTTTGTACCAGTGTTGTGCCGGGATAGAAGTTCAAACGGGCATCCGGTGGTGCGGGAATGGCGGTGAGACCTGTGTCCAGACTGATTTGTGGACGGAAGTTATCTGTGTCGTCATGTTGGGCTATGGCGTCAAGCGACCAGCGCAGGTGGCTGCCGCGATAATCGATACCTAGCGCGGCCAGGCCGGTTTGCTGATTGCCACCATCGATGGTGGCCTCGCCATCGCGCACCAAGCCGTTGAAACGCACGCCCCATGCTTTGTCTTCACCGAAGCGGCGACTCATATCGAGCCCCAAGCCAAAATTAGAGCTGCCGGTATACGTAGCGCTCACGCGTGTGAGTGGATCATCGCCGGCACGTTTGCTGACGATATTAATGCCACCGCCGACACTGCCGCTTGGTGCAATACCGTTGATTAACGCGCCTGGTCCCTTGAGGATCTCGACGCGTTCGACCAGTTGGGCCGGCACGCGATTCTGCGAGATCAAGCCGTATAGTCCATTGAGACCAACGTCGGTGGCGCTGACGGCAAAGCCACGGATCTGGAAGGTTTCATCAAAGCCGGTGCCGCCGGTACTCATGCGTACTGAAGCGTCATTCACCACAACGTCGGCCAGCGTGCGGACCTGCTGATTTTCCAGAAGTTCAGACGTGTAATTGCTTGTGCTGAATGGCACATCCATCGCGTTCTGCGAGCCCAGCAAACCCAAGCTGCCGCCACGTGCCACTTGTCCGCCAGCATAGGCTGCTTGCAAATCCGTTGCAGATGCTGCAGAAACGGTTACTGCAGGCAGCGTGCTGACGCCGGCAGCGATGCGGCGCAGACGGTAGCCGCCGTTAGTGCCGGAGATTGCTTCCAAACGATGAGAGCCCAGAATTGTATCCAGTCCTGTACGTACTGAATAACTGCCATGCAGCCCATCGCTTTGCAGGCCAGCCGTCAGTTCAGGATCGATCGCAACGAGAGCACCGGCTTCGCGTCCAAAGCGACCGAGCACCTGATCCAGTGAACCTGCAGGAATGTTGTATTGACGGGCAGCCTCTGTCCGAGCAGCTGCATCCGGAGTGCTTTGAGCGATCGCAGGTACGAAAACTGCGATACCGACCAGCAGCGCGCTGCACAGCGCGAGGCGTGCGGCATGGGCGATTGGCGTGATGATCATCGGTGGGTGACGATGCATGCCTGCATCGCGCTTGAACTGGTCGGGCATCTTGGTTCCTTTTCATATCGGGCTGGAAATGCGGCGTTGCCTTTGTTTGCAGCGCCTCTATTCCTGTTGATGCACGAACTCGGGAAACCTGCCTTCGTATTTGAAAATATTTTTTCTTGCTGGTTGCGTCATTTATTTACGCAGTGCTTCCAGTCTTCTTGCCGGCTTCGATTGTGGTCCAGTAGCGCGTTAGGTGACGGACTTGCAAGGGCAATATTTCGCTCAATAATCCCAACACGGCGTCGGTGTCATGCAGCGGAAAAGAGCCGCTTACCAACAAGTCAGCAACTGCCGGATCACAACGTAAAACTCCTTTGCGGTAGCGGTCAATTTCGTTGAGAAAATCGGCCAGTCGCATCCGCTCGACCACCAGCACGCCGTCGGTCCATGCTGCGATGCTGTCATCCAAAACAAATGGCGTCAGAACAGACATTGCAGTAAAGCGGGTTTGCTCGCCGGCGTTGACACGCACTGCATCGCCGCTGCTTGCCGCAACGTTGACTGCACCTTCCATTACTGCGACGGCGGTTGTGGATGGACTGCCGACAAGATTGTGTCTGACCGTAAAGCGCGTACCGATAGGCTGGATGCAGCCATTGCTGGTCGCAACTTCAAACGGTCTGCCGGCTGCGTCTTTTGCTGTCGTGACCATGATCTCGCCACGATGCAACACAATCTGGCGCAGGCTGTCATTGAAGCGCACGTCAATCGCAGTTGCCGTATTGAGCATGATGCGTGTGCCGTCTGCCAGCACAATGTGGCGTTGTTCGCCGGTGGCGGTGTGATGATCTGCTGTTACGGTTTGCCATACCGGTTGTTGGCGTATGACGACTGCGCTGCCACCGATGACGCCAAGGCCTAACAATGATCTCAAGACCATGCGACGCGTATTGCCATCGGCGCTGCGCAATACGGAACGCAGTAGTGGTGGTGCTACGTGATTGCCACCACTGCGCAAATCCTGTCCGATATTGTTAAGCCGTTGCCAGGCCTGCTCATGTCTTGCATCCTCCTTGCGCCATGCTGCACATGCGCGTCGATCTGCTTCATGCACTGCGCCCGACTGCAAAGTAACCAGCCAGACTATCGCCTGTTTGACGATGGCCTGATCAATGTGCTCGCTAGCGTCGGATAAAGGTGCGAATAGAGTGTGCTGTTGCATGGAATGGATATTAATTACGGCGCGTAGACGGCCGCATAGCAATGTTGAAATGCGCGAATCATCGATTTTTGTACTGCATTCACCGACATGTCGAATTGAGAAGCGATTTCTGCGTAAGTTAATCCATCGAGTTGCGACAGCAAAAAAATATCACGCACACGTGGCGACAAGGCATCGAGTACACGGCTGACTGCCGTGAGTGCCTCGACTATCAGTATGCGTGTTTCCGGCGACGGCGCAGTTTCTTCCGGCATGCCTGCCAATGCATCCAGATAGGCGCGCTCCAATGCGAGTCGCCGAAAATATTGTGCGGTCAGACGCGATGCAATCGTGGTGAGATAGGCGCGCGGTTCGCGAATGACATCCTTGTCGCGTCCAGTCAAGATGCGAGCGAAAGTATCCTGCGCCAGATCGTTGGCGTTGTCGATATTTCCCAATTTTCGACGCAGCAAATTGACGAGCCAGCCGTGATGATCGCTGTAGATAGCTTCCAGTTCTTGTGATCGGGTATGAGTGAGCAACATGACTATCAACAGTTAATCAGGCTTGATGCGCCTGAATCAGTTTCTCCATTCGTGCTTCATTGGTCTTGCGTCGCACGATCCACAAATAGAGTCCGCTGCCGAGCACGACGATGGTCATTAAATCGAGCAGCGTCCAAATGATCTTCATCGGCATGCCGCCGTAATCACCGAAATGCAGCGGTTGTGAAACGAGCAGGGCGGTGAGATACCACGGTAGTACGCGGCTGTCAGTTACTTCGCCGGTCTTTGCATCGACCAATACCGGTTTGAACAGGCGCGATGTCAATGGCTCAGTGCCTCGCATGAAAATGCCGTAGTGATGCGGGCTGGTGAATGCGGTACCCGGGAAGGCGATGAAACCCATCTTCATGTCGGGCTCTAGCGCGATTGCGGCATCGACGGCTTTTTGCAGTGAGCCTAATGCGGTCAATGGCGCTTGACCTTTGTAAGGGGCAACCATTTCAGACATTTGATCGTATTGCCAGTATTTAACCAGCAGGTCGGCCCAGGTATTGATGACACCAGTTACGCCGACGACAAGTGCCCACGACAGCGTGACGATGCCCAGCAGATTGTGCAGATCCAGCCATTTCAAGCGTGATGAACGCTGATCACGCACAGTACCGAACTTCAGTTTTTTCATGAACGGGCCATACAGTACGACGCCGGAAACAATCGCGATGACGAGAAGAATACCCATGAAGCCAAGGAATAATTTTCCTGCCAATCCTGCAAACAGATCGACGTGCAAGGAAAACATGATGTACATGAAGCCCTGATCCAGCTTGGGTTCAGCCAACACTTCGCCAGTGCGCGCATCGACTGCAACCTGTTTAAAGCCGGATTCAGAAGTGGGTGTAGGCGAGAGCGTAACAAACCATAGCCGATCATCATCCGCTTCCTGGGAGACGAACATGCCTCCTAAATCAGGATGCCGCGCTATGGCCACTTCCATAACCTTATCCAAGCTGACTCGTGGAGTATCAGCCGCCATCTCCGGCGCTTCGACCTCGGTCCCGAGCAGATGCCCGATCTCGTGATGGAAGATCAGCGGCAGCCCTGTTAAACAGAGTAGCAGCATGAATATGGTGCACACCAGGCTGGACCATTTATGGATCCATGCCCAGCGGCGCAGGCTTGCTGTGTTCATTAGAAGTCGATGGAGGCAGTTAGGCTGAAGGTGCGTGGATTGCTGAGAACCATATAGCCACTACCCGGGTAACCACCGACGGATGACCAGTAGTTACGATCGGCCACATTGTCGACGCGAGCGCGAAGTGTGACTAAACGTCCTTGAATCTCTGTCAGATATCTTGCGCCCAAATCGAGTCTTGTCCAACCTGGAACCTTTTGAGTATTTGCTGCATTCGCATAGACATCATTGGTCGCGGTCGTACGCACATCTAAAGTGAGTCCAGTGAGACCTGGAACATCCCATTCAGCGCCGAGGCTCGCTTGGCTACTTGGTACGCCAATAACTCGTTTTCCATCGACGTTAGCATTGCCCGTAGCAATCTGCTTTGCGTCAAGGAAGGTAACACCGCCGAGCAAGCGCAAACCTTTGGTTGCCTCACCATAGACCGACAGCTCCAGACCTTCATGACGATCTTTTCCCTCTGCTGTAAATACAGTTCCGATAACGGCAGAGCGAGGTTTCTCTGTTGAGAATGCCGCAATATTTGCACCGAATCGGCCGGCATCATATTTCAGTCCGATTTCCTTTTGTTTTGATACGTAAGGAGCGAACTGTGTGCCTGGATTAGAAATGGTTACGCCCCCTGAAGTTGTCGGGGCGGTATCACCTTGCGCGAGGCTCTCAATGTAGTTTGCGTAGACAGATATGTTTTCTGTCGGTTTGATAACCAAACCTAATACTGGGCTATTGCGACTTTTTTCATACCCACTTGTTACGCCGCCTGGCGCGGTAACAACGCCAAGGCTGTTCGTAATGCGGTAGCTAATGGAAGTTGATTTCAGATTTTGATGGCGTACGCCCAAGATCAAACGAACTTTGTCATCATAAAAAGACATTGTGTCGCCAATGGCCAGACTCTTTAGTGTTGTAGTCCCATTGAGTGCGGGGTTTGCCAAATCATTGCCAAATCCGGTCAATGCTGGTCGCGCAAAGCTAACAGGGTTGTATATATTGGTGGCTGAGGCAGGGCCGGTGGCGTATGCATTTTTCTTTTCAAAATCAAAGTATGAGAATGCAGCTACCAGTTCGTGGCCAACGGAACCAGTCAAGACTTTTGAGCGCAAACCCAGTTCTGCGGTTTTTACACTATCTTTCCGAGTATTGTCGAATCGAGAAGCGGTGCTTGCTCCAGTCGTTGCATTGCTTAAATTAACTCCGGCAAGAGAGTTTGCTTCGTAACTTTCTTTTGCTCCAGCAGCAAACCATGCAGTAGTTTTTGCATTGATGTCGTATTCACCTCGGAACGAGCCAAATGTCTCTCGTTCGTCAGAATATGTCCAAGGTTGTGCAAAATTGGTTTTGTTATCGGGTGCGACAGGGATACTCGTTAAAACCGCAGCTGGTGTGACATTAGGCCGTGATTCATTGAGCGAATGCTCTTGATGACCAATATCGGCAGACAGGCGGACATCTCTGCTATGCCAATCCAGTCCAACAGAAGCGACGTTCAGTTCAACATGCTCACGATCCACCGCAGTGCCGCCACTTCTGTGCGCTGCATTAATGCGAATGCCAGTTTCTTGATTAGGACCGAAGCGTCGAGCGATATCACCAGAAGCATAAAATTGCGATCCGCTAGCAGTGCCTATGCTTGCTCTGTTAAGTAGCTCATTTGGTGCGCGTTTAGGCAATAAATTAATGTTGCCGCCTACGCCTCCACCACTTGGAGTAGCGCCGGTAAGGAAGCCACTCGCACCCTTCAGAACTTCAACACGCTCAAACAATTCAGACGAAATATATTGTCTCGGCAAAAGGCCGTATAAACCGTTGTACGCAATGTCATCCGAGTTCACGATAAATCCACGAATAAAATAAGACTCCTGGAAGTTACCGAATCCACGTGCCACTCTCACTGTAGGATCATTTTGCAAAACGTCTGCAACACTACGGGCCTGCTGATTTTGAATGAATTCATTTGTGTAACTGGTAATGGAAAATGGCGTATCCATATTGTCTTGCGTACCCAAAATGCCAGCGCGTCCACCGCGAGCAACCTGACCACCGGCATACGGTTTCGACAAACCTTCCGCCGAAGCGTCCGCACTTGAAGTCACTACAATTTCTGCCAGCTCAGTGGTTTTGCTTGGATCTGCAGTTTGTGCAAAAGCGGTTCCGGTCAGCATAGGCAGCGCAGCTTGTAGTGCGCATGCGAGTAATGTTTGTTTAAAAATTGGGGATGAGGTGCGGGAAGACATGGAATTTCCTTGTGTGCTGCTAAGCGGGGATGTCGTATTTTGGAATAGTCGCAAATAGTAAATATAAATACGAATTATTCTCATTATATATTGTGCGACAGGGCTCCCGCAACACAAGACTGGATTGCGCGTTGCAAATTCGGGAATGTAGTTGGTATGGATGTGGCTTTCATTGCGAGAATTGCAATGAAAATGTAGGGTAGTGCAGAACGCTAATTTATTTGCGCGCGATCCTTTTCAGGATGCGCATCAAACTACCTAATACTGGCAATTTTTCGTAGAGTTCTTCTGCTGCATCCCAAAAATCCCTATGCATCTCGACCAGGCCTGCATCGTTGAAGCGCAGTTGTGTTGCGCCGCATATGCATTGCTCTGCGCGCGCGTAGCGTTTCATATGGAATAAGAAATCCCAGGTGATAAAAGCCTGATTGCCTTGCAAGACGTGTGTGGTGATGAGGAAGCGTGGATTCTCTACCTGCACGAACATGTGCGTGAATAATGGTGTGATGGCAGTCAAGCCACGTACTTCATTGAATGGATCTTTAAAGCTGGCATCTGCTGCGTAGATGAGTGGTAGTTGTGTTTGCGCAGATTGCACGGTCAGCGTTTCAAAAAACTGTACGACGCGTTCGAGTGCCGCCTGGTGATCTGGTGTTTGGTTTGTAGAATTGCTCATAGCCCGGTCCCTTTGTGGACCAACCAGAAGTACATGCGGTAGGGCAGTAATCGCATCAGGCGCAGGAAATTTGAAAAACGGCGTGGAAAATGTATATGAAATTGTCCGCGTTCCAGTCCGTGCACCAATGCTTGCGCCGCATCCGGGCCTGACATCAAGGCCGGCATGGGGAAGTCATTCTGTTGCGTCAACGGTGTGTCGACAAAGCCTGGAGTAATCATATGCACACCGATGCCACGCGGATGAAGATCAAAATAAAGTGATTCGCACAGATTGATTAATGCGGCTTTGGTCGGGCCGTAAATCAGTGCTTTTGGCAAACCGCTGAATCCGACGACAGAGGAAACGATGCCGATTCCGCCTTTGCCTTGTGCAAGCAAAGTGGGTAGTACGGCATCGAGACTATGCAAGACGCCGCGCAAGTTGAGATCGATCATCTGATTTGCGGCCGCAAGATCAAAACTGTCTGCGCGCATTTCCTGATAACTGCCTGCCACCATCAATACCAGATCGAAGCCATTCCATTGCTGCAAGATGACGTCGCGCGCGGCCAATACGGCTGCGTGATCGGTGACATCCAGCGCTGCTACCAATGCATTCGGATTGCCATTCGCGACCTCTGTCAAAATCTCGGCGCGTCGCGCAGAGAGCGCAACGCGCGCGCCTTTGGCCAACAGCAATCTTGCGGTTTCTGCACCTATGCCCGTTGACGCACCAATAATCCAGACGCGTTTATTGTGCCAATCTGTAATGCGAGGATTCATTGTTTGCTCTATGTGAATGAGAGGTTATCAGTGACTGGATTAATGGTTAAGGGCGTTTGGTGAACGACAATGTGACTTCTCCGAGATTGACACCAAACTTGCTCATCGCGGTACGGTTCAACATCACGCGATCATCCATCAGTATCATCCAGTCATCCATGTGCATGTTGTAAACCTTGCCATCCACAGGTAAGGCCAGCACATATTTCCAGTTCAAGGCATTGCCTGATGCTGTACCGATAGCTTCGCCGACGACATCCGATGCAGTACCGATGTAGCTGCCGGGTGCGACCTGTTTGATGGTCCAGACACGTTTTTGCTTGGTGCCATCTGAATAGGTAAAGTCTTCATCCAGTGTGCCGACATCGCCATCCCATTTGCAGCGCATGACGACGGTGAAGCGCTTCACCACTTTGCCTGATCTATCCTGAAACATGCCCCATGCATCCAGCGTACCGTTGAAGTATTGCTTGATATCGAGCACGGGTTTTTCGGCAGCGTAATGTGATGGTTCTATTGGTGCGCAGGATACGAGCATGGTTGCCGCGATTGCGGTCAGTATTAATCTTAGATAGGGCATGACCTTCCTCTTCGTGTGATTTAGTTCTTCTCTAAGGTGAACTGCATGACATCAATACTGCCCGCGCGAAATCCTGCTTCGCAATACGCCAGATAGAATTCCCAGGTACGCAAGAAGCGATCATCAAAACCTTGTTCACGCACTTGCGACAAACGGGCCTTGAACGCAGCGCGCCAATGCTCAAGCGTGCGTGCATAATCGATGCCGAACTTGAATTCATCCACTACGCGCAGCCCATGTTGTTCAGCTTGGCGTTTGAATGCCGAAGGCGAGGGCAGCATGCCACCCGGAAAAATGTATTGCTGAATAAAATCCGTACCTTTGCGATAACGCTCGAATAGTGCATCATCAATCACGATGGTTTGAATGCAGGCACGGCCTTGCGGTTTGAGGTTGCGCGCGATGCAGGCGAAGTAGCTGGGCCAATATGCTTCACCGACTGCTTCAAACATTTCGATGGATGCGATCGCATCGAACTGACCATCAGCATCACGATAATCCTGCAATAACAATTCGGCTCTATCGTTCAAGCCGGCTTTAGCCAAGCGCTGATTTGCAAATTCAAGTTGTTCTGTCGATAGCGTCAGACCAGTGACATGCGCGCCTGAGGTTGTTGCCAATTCTGCGAAACCACCCCAGCCGCAGCCGATTTCCAGCACACGTGCTTCTTGCGACAAGTTCAATTGTTCCAGTATGCGTTGATATTTTGCATCTTGCGCCTGCTGCAAATTGTCCGCGTCCGCATTTGCAAATATGGCGCTGGAGTAGGTCATCGATGGATCCAGCCACAACTGATAGAAGGCGTTACCAATATCGTAATGCGCATGTATGTTCTTGCGGCTGCCATTGCGCGAGTTGCGATTGAACAGATGTCGTACGCGATACAGCAGACGACCCCACCAGGTGCCGTAAATGACAGCTTCGATTTGCCGGCGATTACGTATGAAAATTTCTATCAGGCCGGGCAGATTATCGGTGCTCCAATTGCCATCGATAAAGGTTTCGGCAAAACCGATATCACCAGACTTTAAGGAGGCATTGCAGATTTCCCAGTTTTCCAAAGTTAGCGTTACTGGCGAATTTCCATTGCCGAAATGTGCAAGGTGTCCATCCGGAAATTCCATACGCAAGGCGCCGTGTTCCATTCGTTCCAGAAGTTGCAAAATGAATTTGACTTGCGACGGCAGGTCGGAAGTGGATAGCGAATCGACGTGCAAACTGATTTGCATGTCTGTTGTTGCATCGTAAACAAACGATTGCTGTTCTAGTGAGTTGGTAGTCATCGGCTCATCTCATGGGAAGGTGGCTGCGGTTTTCTGAAGAATGGCACGTGCTTGATCCACAGTCGTAATGCCTGCCAATGGATTTTTACAACGACGCCGAAGGTCATCAATGGATAACGAAAGAATGCTTGGGCAACGACGCCATTGCTCAAGGGGCGTGATATGCCGGACAGACTGGTCAACAATAACGGCCCCGCATCGTCGTCGTAGTTGATGCGCGCGACAGTGTGTTCAGCTAAGCCGTCTCTATCGTCCACGTATGTTTGTGTTGTGCGCATGAAGCGAAAACGATAGTCACCTTTGATTTCGCAAAAAGGCGAGACATGAAATATCTTGCGTGCTGTCAGCTCTATGCCATACGGCATCGCCTCACCGGTATCGAGCAGATAACGATGGCGCTCGCCAAAGGTATTCCGCACTTCGCATAACACGGCACGCAGCTGACCATCACTGCGATGACAGAACCAGAAGGACACCGGATTGAAGACATAACCCAAGACACGCGGGAATGCCTGCAGCCAGATCTCGCCATCGGCATCCTTGATACCTTCGCGCTCCAGCAAGCCGTCTATCCATTCCAGTGGTGTTTGCATATCGTCACCGTGATCTTTATCGTGGAACGACAAAAGATTGAAACGGTTATGCGAGAACAAGCGAGACAGACGGTTCATGTCGAAATGGGTATTGGCCATCGAACGCAAGGGCAATCGCATGAAATACACGCCGTAGTTAAATGCATGCGCGACAGGCCGCAAACGACGGTGGCTGACGCTACCAAAACATAGTTGTGGTCGGTTGATGGCGCTCATGATTCTGTCTCGTCAGCTTGCTAGCAGTAAGCGACAGCTAGTTTTCGTGGCGTGGCGTCGGCAGATTTAGCCGGTAGTGCCATGATGGCTTGTGCCACGGCGATGCCCGACTTCAACCCGTCCTCATGAAAGCCATAGCCGGTCCATGCTCCTGCGAACCAGGTATTTTGCTTGCCTTGAATAGATGACAGCTTGCGTTGTGCGGCGATCGCCTTGGCATCGAATATCGGGTGCGCATAGTCGTAGCTGCCGAGCACGCTGTCCGGGTGAGGTGCATCGATGGGATTCAGCGAAACGATGACTGACTGTTTGAACGGCAGCGGTTGCAACTGGTTTATCAGGTAGTGCACGCAGACCCGGGGCTCACGGCCATCTTGCACACTTTGATAATTCCACGCCGACCAGGTTTTCTTTTCCTTCGGCAGACACCTTGTGTCAGTGTGCAGCACAGCCTTGTTTGCTTGATAGGTGATCGCAGACAGAAGTGATTTTTCAGCAGCGCTGGCATCTTGCAATATGCGCAAAGACTGATCGCTATGGCTGGCAAGTACGATGTGATCGAAAACGTGTTCACAGATTTGTTCGTCGTGACGTGTCTGCACGGTAATTTTGATGACGTTGTTGGTGCTTGCGCGTGTCACCGATTCGATAGTCGTATTCAAATGTTTGTGCGGAATCGTGGCCAGCATCTTGTCGACATAACGTCGTGCGCCACCTCTAACGGTTTGCCATTGCGGTCTGTCGTTGATTTGCAGCAGTCCGTGGTTGTGGCAAAAGTGCAGGAAGGAAGTCAATGGGAACGCAAGCATCTGCTCGGTAGGGCAGGACCAGATGCAGCCCGCCATCGGCAGCAAATACCAATCGCGGAATTCCTTGCTGTAGTTGTGTTGGGTCAGATATCTGCCTAGCGTCATATCTTGATCTACCTCTGCCTGCAGCTCCAGACTGGATTTGGCATCAGCATTCACCGCCAGCCTCGTCGCGTTCTGGTTAAAGCGCAGAATGTCACGCAGCATTTGATGAAAGCGTGGACTGACCAGATTGCGGCGTTGTGCAAATACTGCATCCAGATTGCCACCTGCCCATTCCAGTGTGCGATTGGCGAGCGGCAGCTTGACCGAGAAGGACATATCGGTCGCGGCCGTTTCCACCTTCAGTTCAGAAAAAAGCGCGATCAGGTTCGGATAGGTCTTTCTGTTAAAAACCAGAAAACCGGTATCGACACCATGCGTATAGCCATCCAGCGTGACATCGACGGTGTGTGTGTGGCCGCCAAAATAATTGTTGGCTTCAAACAAGGTCACGTCGTAACCGGCTTCTGCCAGCCGGTAGGCGCACGACAAGCCAGCGATTCCTGACCCTGCGACAGCGATTTTCATTTCCATTTTTAATTGCTCCATCTTTGCGCTGCAAGGGCTGCGCTAACGAGAGCGGCTATAGCCAACAAGCAGTCATCCAACTAAAGGAGTGGCGGCAAAACGGACAAGAACTGGATCTGTTATTGCCGCCGTATATGTGTACTACGCAGCAGAGCGGCAATTGGATGCAATTATTTTCAAATAATTGAAAATAATTTTTTGGACGGGAATGAGCAGGGGGCAGAAGTTTTTGAATTTTTTGAATCCATAGTCAAGCGAGCACCGTATATCGTCATGCAAGCCGGCAAGAATGAAGCATGCGCACATTCCTTGGCGCGTCAGGATTCACGCTTCCCATGCTGCGCATTTGATTCCACCTGCAATATCAAAGGATCTGTAATTTATGCAGTACCTGATCAAGAGACTAGACGACGATTATTTCCGGCCATGCAGCGTGAATCACGTACCATACGCCGTATGCCACTTCGTCAATATTTTGATCGGGACCTATCAATGCTTGAACCGGAACAACTTAAAACATGGCTCGTTAAAGTCGCGCGCAAAGATGCCGAAGCGTTTCGCGCACTGTATGACGCAAGTTCACCCAAGCTCTTCGGTTTTGCGCTGCGCATACTGCACAAGCGCGAACTGGCTGAAGAAGTATTGCAAGAGAGTTTTGTCAGCATCTGGAATAACGCGGGGACGTATCAAGCCAGTTTGGCGGCTCCGATGACGTGGATGAGCACCATCGTGCGTAACAAGGCCTTCGATGCCTTGCGTAAAACCGATCAAATCGTAGAGATCGATGACGACAGTTTTGACCCTGCCGTGATGGCGGCGCTGGAAAGTAGCGATCCCACTCCGATAGAAGCCTTGCAGTTATCGGATCAATCAAAGGCATTGGCACGCTGCTTTGCGCGGCTGGAAAGTTTGCACAGACAAGCGATTGCGCTGGCATTTTTCCATGACCTGTCGCACAGCGAGGTAGCCGAGCAAATGAAGCTGCCGATAGGCACGATCAAAACCTGGGTGCGACGTGGTCTTGCCCGTCTGAAAATTTGCCTGAACCCGGCGGAGCAAGCATGAATATCCAACATAACGAATCCCTGCGCGACAAACTGGCATCCGAGTATGTGCTCGGTACCTTGATTGGTGGCGCGCGCCGCCGTCTGGAAACATGGATGAAGGCCGATGCAGCATTACGTCGCGCGGTCGCCGAATGGCAAGATCATCTGCTGCCTATGCTGGAGTTTTCAACAGCCGTGCAGCCATCGCCTTCTGTTTGGGCTTCGATCTCCAAACGACTTGATCTGCAAAGTCCTGCGAAACGGAAGTTGGCTTACTGGCTGAACCTGCGCGATGACATCAGCTTCTGGCGTGGCCTCGGCATGGTATCGACCACCGCTGCGTTGATCTTCCTGTCGGTGCTGATGATGCGCCCAACGACAGATGTGCCGGTCACTTCCTTTGTCGCGATGCTGAACGATGACAACGCACAACTGATCGCTGTGGCTACCGGCGACGCCAGCAAGAACCGCATGACCATCAAGGTGGTGCAACCGCAGGCACTCGCCGCAGACAAGAGTCTTGAGCTGTGGGCGATTACCAAAGACGGCAAAGTGCGTTCGGTCGGCTTGATTGACGAGCAGGGTAGCCATACCGTGGTGCTGGGTGATGCAACCTCGCCAGACGCGGCGCCTATCCTGGCCGTTACGCTGGAGCCAAAAGGCGGTTCGGGTGATCCGAACAAAGCGACCGGGCCGATACTGTACAAAGGCGCATGGGTAAAAATCTAGCAATAGCTTGTTAAACGGTCGGTCGGCCAATTGAAAGTGCCGACTGCCCGTTCAACCATACTGGAGAACTCTGCATGCCGCTGTCGACTCGATTGAAAAGGGGGGTCATTGTTTCGACTGGCATTGCAATCGTGCTGGGACTCAGTGCCTGCTCACCGCTTACCATATTGAATGCAGTGACACCGGCGAGCAGTTATAAAAAGTCAGCTGATATCGCTTACGGCGACGATCCACGTCAACGTTTGGATGTCTACACGCCTGTCTCCGCCAGCAGCCCGGCACCCGTGGTCGTATTCTTTTATGGTGGCTCATGGAACAAGGGTGAGCGTGCTGATTACGCATTCGTCGGTTCAGCTTTGGCATCGCGCGGTATCGTCACCGTTGTCGCTGACTATCGCCTGTATCCGCAAGTGCGTTATCCGAGTTTTATTGAGGACAGTGCTGCTGCAGTCGCATGGACCAATAAGCAGATTGTCCGCTACGGTGGCGATGCGCAGCATATCTTTGTGATGGGGCACAGCTCGGGTGCGTACAACGCAGCTATGGTCGCATTGGATAAACGCTGGCTTGCGCAATCGGGTTTGTCACCGACCATCGTGCGAGGCTGGATAGGATTGGCCGGCCCGTATGACTTTTTGCCTATCGAGAATCCCGACGTCAAACCGGTATTTCATTTTCCTTATTCCCCGCCAGAGTCGCAGCCCATTAAATATGCGCTTGCCGGTTCACCACCGGCCTTGCTGATTGCTGCCAGTGAAGACAAACTCGTCAACCCGCAACGCAATACAGGCGGCATGGCGACAAAGTTAAAAGCTGCCGGTGTCTCGGTAAAAGAACTCTATTTTTCCAAGCCATCTCATGCAACCTTGATCGCGAGTCTGGTCTGGCCCTTCCAGCATCTGGCACCTGTGCTTGATGAAGTCGATCAATTCATCAAATCAGATGGTGGTCGCACAACCACAGATAATGTCAAGTAAAGGTGTGCGTAACAATGAAATAAGCGACGTGGAATTCACATATGTTCACGTTGCTAAAATGCATATATTATTCTCGAAGCTTAGTTCCGGTATTGAAATCTACGTAAGTATGGATTCTCTCGCCGTCATTAAATGAGTGCTTCTTGAGGGTATACGTGAATCGTATTGTATCCATCGGTTTGGTTGTGTTTGTCGGCACACTTGCCATTGCTGCACCTATTGCGGCGTCGCTTTACATTTCACATCAACAAAGTCTGGATATCGAAACGGCCAGTGCCTTGTCACTCGCTGATGAATTACAACGTCGGACTGATAAAACCAATTCACAAATCAAGGCGGCGTTTGTCGAGCTAAGAAAAGACAAGCCGGCAGATCCTTGTTCAGAAAAAAATATCCAGCTGATGCGAGAGATCGACATCAGCGCAAGTTATCTGCAGGCAGTTGGTCATGTTGCGAACGGGCGTTGGATGTGTTCTTCGCTTGGACATCACGGGAGCGGAATAGAACTAGGCCCCGTTGACTATATAAGCACTACAGGTGCTTCAGTCCGCATGCAGGTAATGCTCTCGATTGCGCCGGGAATGCGCTTCATCATGATCGAGAAATATGGCTATGCCGCTATTATCCACCGCGAACTTCCTCTTGATGTTTTCGAAGATCAGCGTGATGTATCTTTAGCCTCGGTGAATACGAGTACCGGACGATTGTTATTAACGCGCGGAGTGTTTAAAAAAGAATGGTTGCGACCTCTTCCCAAAGAAGGGTTCGCCAGTTTTTTCGACGGTGACTACGTCGTCGCCATACGACGTTCCAAGGAATTTGACTGGACCTCAGTGGCTGCAGTACCCGTCAAATATGTAGACATCAGGTCAAAAAAATTATCCATGGTTCTTGTACCTGTCGGAATAGTGGCGGGAATTTTATTGGCGATCGCATTTTATTTTTTGGCGAAGCAACAGACTTCCTGGCCTTCCATCTTGCGGACGGCGCTCAAACGAAAAGAATTTTTCCTTGAATATCAACCGGTAATCGATCTTCAGACTGGCCGCTGCGTAGGTGCGGAAGCATTGATGCGCTGGCGGCGTTCTAACGGAAAACTGGTCGCGCCCGACCTCTTCATTCCGATTGCCGAAGAAAGTAATTTAATCTTGCGTATTACGGCCCGTGTCCTTCAATTGATAGAACGTGATATGCCTGCGCTGATACAGGACCATCCCGATTTTCACCTGGCAATCAATCTTTCCGCGGCCGATCTGCAGTCTGTGAATATCGTTTCCAGTCTGCGAGAACTGATGGAGCGCACATGGATCAAGCCCAAGAATTTGATGGTGGAGGCAACTGAACGTGGTTTTATCAATACCGAACTTGCACATGATGTGGCGCGCGACTTCCGCGATATGGGTATCTGTGTTGCTATCGATGATTTCGGTACGGGCTACTCCAGCCTCTCTTATCTGACGACGTTTGAGGTTGATTATCTGAAGATCGATAAATCATTTGTCGACACGATAGGCACCGATGCAGCGACCAGCACCGTCGTATTGCACATCATAGAAATGGCAAAATCGCTGGATATTAAAATGATTGCAGAAGGCGTTGAAACTGAAATGCAGGCAGAGTTCTTGCGCGAAAGAGGCGTTCAGTACGCACAAGGCTGGCTCTTCGCCAAGGCTATGCCGATTAATGAGTTGGCTCAGTTTCTCATACAAGAAAAAGCGTGAAGTAGCGACAGCGCTGTTTTAAGGTAAGAAATTCAGACGTTTCAATTTGTCTGAAACAACAAAAAACCCGTATCAGCGCTAGGCTAAATACGGGTTTCTGTTTTGAAGCTTACTGCATGTCTGACTGGTGCCGAGAGCCGGAATCGAACCGGCACGCCTTGCGGCGCGGGATTTTGAGTCCCGTGCGTCTACCTGTTCCGCCATCTCGGCAACGCAAGCTGAGCATTATGCGTGATTTTGCTGATTTGAGCAAGGCCCATCTTGCTTGGTTGATGAAATGGGCCTGCATTATTGTCAGACCATCCGCCTTATTTCTACTTCAGCCATGACTTGCCATCACTAATGGCAGTAGGTCATTCCTGCTCTGTTTGCGTTGAATAGACGCGTCGATAAAGGCGGAAGCGTTCTTCCCTGTCAGCAGGGCGTCGGCCTTGCCAGATCAGTTTCCATTGCTGGTTGTAGCGCGTCAGGTTAGGTGTGCTGTCGTTGCCGCGATGGTTATCTTGCAATAACAGGTAATCGCAGTTCTTGTCGCCAAATTGCGAAAACTGGATTTGTCCGAAGTAAGCAAACGACGCGCGTTGCGATGGGCCTAAATTGGTTGCGACACAACGTTTGACTGTCGGCAGTACGACGTCAACTTGTTTTGCAACACTTGCATAGCTCTTGATGTAATTACCCCATGGCAGCCACAGTGTCATCAGTAACAACCAGCACAGGATGATGCCGCCGGATGACAAAACTACTGCGCGCCACAATACAGATGGGCGGCGCGAGATGCGCCAGTACACAATCCAGATCCATCCGGCCGATGCGGCGGCGGCAATCAAAAAAGTGATCAGGCTGAATTCGGGTTTGAAGCCAGGTGCGATCTTGAATGCGTTTTTTGCAATCTGTGCCGGCCAGCCAGTTTGCTTGGCGATCCAGCCTAGCCATATGAAGGTCGCGCAGGTGCTCAGCATCATGACCGAGAACCAGTCGACTGCATTGATGGCACCACGCTTCATCGTTGGCAAGCCGAATGCAGCGAGAATGGCCAGCATAGGCAGCAGTGGCAGCAAAATCGCTTCTTCACCACGCGGATTCAGGAATGCGAGCAGAACCAGTGTGCCGAAAAACGTGAGCGGCAAGGTAATGTGTAGCGCTTCATGTTGACGACGCCATGCGTAGACGGCCCAGATTGCAAACGGCCATGCGGGCCATGCAAACCAGATCGCGTTTTTGAAAAAATACTGCAGTGTCGACAAGGTCGGCACACCGATCTGACGATAATTCCATGCCATCCATGCTTCGGTCGGCGTAGTGCCGAACGGTTGAAGCTGATGGTTCACGAATACCCACAAGCCTGCCGGCAATGCTGCCAGCGGTAATACGATCAGCACCAAGCGCAGTAATACGGCACGTTCGTGCGCAGTAGCCAGTGCAACGACGCCCAGCCAGATTGCAAGCGGTACGATCCAGCCGCGCGACAGTACTAACAAGCCCAGTACCAGGCCGAACGCGATGGCACTTCTGGTGGAGTGCGATTCAAACAGTCGTGTGGCGGTGTAGAGAGAGAATGCGACCAGCGAAACCTGCAAAGCTTCGGACGTGGTGCCGTGGCTGTGTACCAGCAAGCCCAGGCAACCTAGATAAATCAGCAGCGCGCCGTCAGCCAGTGTGCGTCCAAAGTCGCGTGGTTCAGGTTGGCCGCCGAAAGCCAACTTCAGCGGTTGTGCTTCCGGCCTGCGGCCGAGCAGGTAGGTGGTGTACCAGACCGACATCGAGCCGAGCAGGAAAAAGCAGATAGGAGCGATGCGGGCAGCGAGTGGATCGCCGAGCAGCCAGCCGAATAATTTGATGCAGATGGCACCCAGCCAGAATGCCAGCGGTCCTTCATCCGGCATAGCCAAGCCGACGATGTGCGGTGACAACCAATCGACCAATGAGCCGTTGGCCATAGTCCACATGATGCCGAACCCTGCAGCATCATCCGGTTTCCACGGATCGCGACCGATCAGGCCGGGCAGGATATATAACAGGCAGAGTGCGAACAACGCCCAGCGCGGGAGAGCGTGCGTTGCGGAGGCGGGAAGGCGGACTGGCTTCATGAAGGAGAGTTGTTTTTATTCGGTTCGGCGCTATTGTGCCGGAAAAAATCTGTACTAGTGGGGATGGAAACAAAAAAGGCAGCCGCAGCTGCCTTTTTGAAACGCGGAGACGAAATTATTCGGCCACGGATGT
Source organism: Herminiimonas fonticola (assembly GCF_003293745.1). GTDB lineage: Bacteria > Pseudomonadota > Gammaproteobacteria > Burkholderiales > Burkholderiaceae_D > Oxalicibacterium > Oxalicibacterium fonticola. The sequence continues at coordinate 123,588 of NZ_PTLZ01000005.1, read as the reverse complement.
TTTTGAACCAACGGTACCGAACTTCTTGCGGAACTTGTCCACGCGACCTGCGGTATCGACGATTTTGTGTTTACCGGTGTAGAACGGGTGGGATTCCGAAGAAACCTCGATCTTTACCAGTGGGTATTCTGCGCCTTCAAATTCAATTTTTTCACGCGTTTGAACGGTCGAACGGGTGATGAATTTGAAATCGATTGAAACGTCGTGGAATACGACTTCGCGGTAATCCGGGTGAATGCCAGCTTTCATGATTTGCCTTAAATAGTTTGGTAGCCAATGGGCACTTCGTCGGTCGCACTGCTTCTTGACCCGATTGCCTATCACTTTCCGAGGTTGGAACGAGCCGAGGATTATACATTGAAAATTCAATAAAATCATGGGTTTGCGGCAAGTTTGCTGATATCGTTGCCACTGTTGCAATCGAGGCATCATAAGGAGTCACTGTGGCAATTGGTTTGCAGGATGGCATGAGTACCTTGCTGCAGGCGGTGGAAGTTTGCGGCATTATCGCCTTTGCCTGTTCCGGCTTTATCGAAGCACGGCGCAAGGAAATGGATCTGGTTGGTGTGTTCATCGTGGCATTTATTACCGCATTCGGTGGTGGCACCTTGCGCGACATGCTGCTGGATAGACGTCCCCTGTTTTGGGTCGAGCATCAGGAATATGCGATTCTGGTATTTGTTCTGGCGCTGGCGGCGTGGCCGTTTTTCTCGCATCTGCGGTCGGCTGTGGCCGAAAAGACAATTGTGGTTGCTGATGCACTCGGTCTGGGATTGTTCAGTGCGGTTGGTGCATCGCTGGCACTGGATGCGCAGATGCCGATTTTCATTTGCGCGATGATGGGTGTGACGACTGGTATTTTCGGTGGTGTGTTGCGCGATGTGTTGTGTAATGAAATCCCCATGGTATTCCGGCGCGGCCAGCTTTATGCAACTTGCTCCTTCGTCGGCTGCTGGGTTTATCTGTTGCTGGAATTGCTGGAGGTATCGTCAGCGGTCGCTTTGATCGCCAGCATTATCGTCACATCGACGATACGTTTGGTAGCGGTTCGACTGGATTTGAAACTGCCAGGTTGAACGATGCAGGCTTGAAAAGAACATGGCAATAAAAAAAGCCCGTTTTCATTTGCAGAGCATGCAAGGAAAACGGGCTTTTTGCTTTCAGCCTGGTCGGCTGAAAATCTTCAAACAGAAGGACGCAAATTAAGAGTTACCGCGACGCATCATGTCGAAGAATTCGGCGTTGTTTTTGGTCGCCTTCATCTTGTCGAGGATGAATTCCATCGCTTCGATCTCATCCATACCGTACAAGAGTTTGCGCAAGACCCAGATCTTCTGAAGTTGATCCGGCTTGATCAGCAACTCTTCACGACGTGTGCCGGATTTGTTCAGGTTGATCGCAGGGTAGACGCGTTTCTCGGCCAGACGACGTTCGAGATGAACTTCCATATTGCCGGTACCTTTGAATTCTTCAAAGATCACGTCATCCATACGGCTGCCGGTTTCGATCAGTGCGGTTGCGATGATGGTCAGTGAACCGCCTTCTTCGATATTACGTGCTGCGCCGAAGAAGCGTTTAGGACGTTGCAATGCGTTGGCATCGACACCACCGGTCAACACTTTGCCGGAAGCCGGGATCACGGTGTTGTAGGCGCGTGCCAGACGCGTGATCGAGTCGAGCAGAATCACGACGTCTTTTTTCATTTCGACCAGACGCTTGGCTTTTTCCAACACCATTTCAGCGACTTGGACGTGACGTGTAGCTGGTTCATCGAAGGTCGATGCGACGACTTCACCACGTACCGAACGCTGCATCTCGGTCACTTCTTCAGGACGTTCGTCGATCAGCAACACGATCATCACGACATCCGGATGATTGGTGGTGATCGCATGTGCGATGTGTTGCAGAATGACGGACTTGCCGGATTTTGGCGACGCGACCAGCAGGCCACGTTGGCCTTTGCCGATAGGTGCGATCAAATCGATGATACGGCCGGTGATGTTTTCTTCGCCGCGCATTTCACGTTCAAGCAGCAAGGGCTTGTTCGGATGCAGAGGCGTCAGATTTTCAAACAGAATGCGGTGTTTCGATGCTTCAGGTGGTTCGCCGTTGACCTTGTCGACCTTGACCAGTGCAAAGTAGCGTTCGCCATCTTTTGGTGTGCGAACTTCGCCCTCGATCGAATCGCCGGTGTGCAGATTGAAGCGGCGAATTTGAGAAGGCGAAATATAGATGTCGTCGGTGGACGCCATGTAGCTGGCATCGGGCGAGCGCAGGAAGCCAAAGCCGTCAGGCAATACTTCGAGGGCGCCATCGCCAAAAATTTGTTCTCCTGATTTCGCGCGTTTCTTCAGAATCGCGAACATCAGTTCTTGTTTGCGCAAGCGCGCGGCGTTGTCGATGTCCAGGCTGATTGCCATTTCTAGCAGTGCTGAGACGTGTAACGCCTTTAATTCGGATAAATGCATAGTATTTGAGTGTCCCGGGATGGGATATAAAAGGTGGGGGAGTGAACTACGTGGTGAGTACGTGCTGTAATAAGTGGGTGCTGTAATCATAATGCAGCGATGCGGGCGCATCGCTGCAATTTTCTATATCAGATGTTGCTGTCGATGAAGGCGGTCAACTGACCTTTTGCCAATGCGCCGACTTTTTGCGCTGCAGGTGCGCCGTTCTTGAACAGAATCAACGTAGGAATGCCACGAATGCCGAATTTGGCTGGAACAGCCTGATTCGCATCCACGTCCATTTTAGCGATCTGAATCTTGCCAGCGTATTCCTTGGCGACGTCTTCCAGGATCGGTGCAATCATTTTGCACGGACCGCACCACTCTGCCCAGAAGTCGACCAGAACAGGTGTGTCGGATTTCAATACGTCTGTATCAAAAGACGCGTCGGTAATATGTTTGATGTTTTCGCTCATGTATGCCTCAGTTTGAGGAGAATAGAATAAATCAGCGCCTTGGTGACAACCGTTCTTGTCGGTATTTTCCTGCAGCGCCTCCGGGTACTGAAACGAAGATGGAGACGTTGCGATTTAATTCAAGTTTTGAAGGTGCGGCAAGAGGTAATCAGGCGGGGTCTGGCCAAATCATAACCTATTTTATAAAAAGTGTGGCATTGCTCATAAAATTTCACGCTGGCTCGCATAAAATGCAAAACTGATAGCCCTGCACACAGGTTTTCCCTGTCTTGTTACCTCACACCACCACCCTGATGCCGTCTAGCGCCACCGTCCTGATTCCGCCTTCCGCAACCTTTTGGGATGATGCCGCGCGCGCATTGTTGCAAAGCGAGCTGCGCGCGCAGATGGCAGAAGCCGGTAATCTGGCCGCGAATGATCTGTCGGTCGTGCGTGTAGTGGTATCGACCTTTGCGCACATACAGTTATTAAAGTCGGCCCTGGCACGCCAGATAGACGGTGCTTTCATCCCGCCGACGATTACGAGTTTGTCTGAATATATACGTCTGCTGCCACCAGTCGAGGGCGTCTCCGCAACTGCTGCAAGTGAACGTTTGATGTCCTTGTATGCAGATTTGCGACAGCATGCGTGGCTGAAAAAATTATTCAGTGCGCGGCGCAATACCGATTTACTGCCGCTGGCGGAAATTTTGCTCGCGCTGTCCGATGAATTGACGCAAGCGATGCTGCCATCGTTGAAAGCGTCGCCGGCTGCCGCCGATGCGCGCTGGCAGGCCGCGCTGGAGCAATTGTCGCCAGTCGCACGCAATCTGCTTTCGGATGAAACGCAACTAGTGTGGACGATCTGGAAGAGTCAGCTCGATGCCAACGATGCGATCGTCACGCGTTACGCACAAATGATGCGCATCGCGCAGCAGGCGCATTTACCCTTGTTCTGGATCAGCCCGGTGGAACCGGATGCGATGGAGCAGGCTTTTCTGGATGCCTACGGCGCACGGCAATCGCTGGCTGTCATCAAGCTGGATTGGCGCACAGATACTATTAATAGTACATACGCCGCCGCCTGGCCGGAAATGTTGATCGCTGACGATATTCCAGAACCGTTTTTTGATGATTTGCCAGATAGCTTGAATGTTGCGACGCCAGCAGCATTGAAACTATATGCAGCACAAAACCTGGAAGCCGAAGCCAAGGCTGGTGCACAAACCATTATCGATTGGCTGCAAGAAGGCAAAACCAATCTCGCCATCGTCGCGCAGGATCGCGTCGTTGCACGCCGCATACGCGCATTGCTGGAGCGTGCGCAAATTGTGGTGGCAGATGAAACCGGCTGGAAGTTATCCACCACGCGCGCGGCGTCTGCCATCGCTGCCTGGCTGGAGCTGGTTGCGGCGCGTGCCGAAACTGTCGGCTTGCTGGATTTTTTGAAATCGCCATTTGTCTTCGCCGCACTGGAAGACAAAGCTGACCTGGTGATGCAAAGCGAAGTGGCCTTGCGCCGCGCCAATGTATTGAGCGGCTGGGACGCGGCTGCCAACGCATTGACCGCGATTCCGCAGGCGCAAAGAATGATCAATTTGCTGGCGCAACAGGCCAGTGGTTTTGCCGGCCGCAAAACTTTATGCAATTGGATCACTGCGACCAATCAAACACTGGATGCAATCGGCATGCGTGCGGCTTTGCAGGTCGATGCTGCCGGCTCACAACTGATACAGCTATTGCAGGATATTTCGCAGGATTGTGTACAGGTCGGGCATACCTTTTCGTTTTCCGAATGGCGCGCTTTCCTGAATCTGCAACTGGAAGCAAAAGCCTTCGTGCAACTCAATCTCGATAAACGCGTCGTCATGCTGCCTTTGAATGGCGCACGTTTGCGCGCCTTCGATGCAGTGTTGATGGTCGGTGCGGATGCCGAGCATTTGCCATCGCAACCAACAGAAACGCTGTTCTTCGCCAACGTCGTGCGCCGCGAGCTTGGGCTCGCTACGCGTGAAAGCCGACAACGGCAGCAATTGCGTGATGTCACCGAATTATTGTCGTCCAACGATTGCGTGGTGATGTCCTGGCAGGCACATAAAAATGGTGAGCCGAATCCTGTCAGTCCGTGGATAGAACGTTTGGAATTATGTTTGGCACGCGCGGGTGCCGCACCCATCGCCAGACACGATGTGCAAATTGCGCCGCGGACATTGCAAGCTTCAGCTGCAGTCATGCCAGCTCCAAGCGCAGCTCAACTCTTGCCGAAGAAATTATCGGCCAGCGGCTACAACAGTCTGGTTGCTTGTCCCTATCAATTTTTCGCAACGCGCATGCTCGGTTTGTCAGGCATCGATGAATTGTCTGATATGCCGGAGAAGCGCGATTATGGCGATTGGTTGCATCAAATCCTTGCGCAGTTTCATCAGGCTGGTTCAGTACCATCCAGCGAACGAGCCGCGTTGTTGCAGAAAATTTCGGATCAAGTCTTTGCGCATGAACTCGATAAAAGTGCTGCAGCACTTGGCTATTACGCGCGCTGGCAAAAAGCCATGCCGGCTTATCTGGAATGGATAAGCGAACGTGAGAGTCAAGGCTGGCACTTTGTCCTCGGTGAAGAAAAATTCGAAAAAGTTTTATGTTGGGTTGATGGTGAAGTCATCCTGCATGGTCGCGTCGATCGCATGGATGAAAACGAAAATGGCGAACGCGTAGTCCTTGATTACAAAAGTACGAACCAACTTGCGCTGCGCGACAAGCTCAAACATGGCGAAGATCATCAGTTGCCGTTTTACGGTTTGTTATCCGACACACCTTTGAGCGCTGCTTTGTATATTCCACTGGAAGCCAGCAAGGACAAAATCAAGGAAGTCGAAGCGCCACAATTTGAAACATGGCAGCAAACCTTGGCTGAACAAATCGTGCATAACATGCAGGCAATTGCAGAAGGTGCGCCTTTGCCTGCGACCGGGCCGGAACCGGTTTGCCAGTATTGCGACGTACGTGGTTTGTGCCGCAAGGGCGCGTGGTAATGACTATGGATGAAACTACACCAAGTATGAACAACAGCGCAGAAACCAACCCGACAATGGCGCCGCGTGCCTATGAAATCAATGGCGCGCACGCTGATGCCGCACGTTTCGTTGCCATTGCCTGCGATCCATCGCGTTCTGTTGTTGTCGAAGCCTGCGCCGGTAGCGGCAAGACCTGGTTGCTGGTAGCGCGCGTATTACGTTTGCTCTTGTCAGGCACCGAGCCTGCAGCAATTTTGGCGATCACATTTACCCGCAAGGCTGCGCAGGAAATGCGCGAGCGTTTGATGGAGTTGCTGCATGAGTTGAGCTTGAAACCGGATGCGGAAGTGCTGCAGCTATTGCGCGAACGCGGCGTGGCGGAACATGAATTGGCTGCGATGCTGCCAGTTGCACGTGCTCTGTACGAACGTGTCTTGCGCAGTCCTCAATCCTTATCCATCGATACCTTTCACAGCTGGTTCGCGCGCCTGATTCAAATTGCACCGCTGGCTTCCGGCGTGCCACATGGTTATACATTGACCGAAGCGACCGGCGAATTGCTGTCCGATGCTTACAGTCGCTTCATGCAAGCGGTGAATGAGGCCGACAATCACGAAGTGAAACAAGCGCTGATCACCTTATATGCGCAAGTTGGCGACTGGAATACGCGCAATCTGTTGAATGCATTCATCGCGAAACGTGCCGAATGGTGGGCGTCAGTGCAAGGTGGCGAACCTATCGATTGGTTGACAAAATTGTGTGGCGAAGACGGCGAATTTGATGCGCGACTGTCTTTGTGGAACGACAAGAAATTTGTCGCTCGCATAGGGCAAATTGCGTGGCTGCTAGGTAAAGGAACCGCCGTCAATCAGGAGCGTGCGACTGCGATAGAGAAAGCGCTGAGCGACGGTGCTTCGCTGGAGAATTTCGCAGCACTAACAAATGAATTCTTCGACGGCAGCGGCAAGTTCCGCAAGAATCGCGCAACCAAGGATTTGACCAAGGCCTTGCTGGAAAATTTAGGCGAAGATGGCGTATATGCATTCGAAGTCGAGTTTGAAAGCGTAGGCGATGCGCTGAAAACAGTTTTGCGACGCAGCATGGAACCGCAAGTCATTGCGTTGAATCGCGCCTTGTTTACAGTTGGTGCGGCGTATCTGGAAAGCTATCAGGGCGTGAAGGCCGAGCAGCGCGTATTCGATTTCGCCGATCTTGAGTGGCAGGCGTATCGCTTGTTGACAAATGAAGAGCATGCGGCGTATTTGCAGAGTCGTCTCGATGCGCGTTACCGCCATGTCTTGCTGGATGAATTTCAGGATACCAATCCGCTGCAATGGAGCATCGTGCAGGCGTGGCTGAACGCGTATGGCGACGATGCCGACAAGCCGAGCATGTTCGTGGTCGGCGATCCCAAGCAATCGATCTATCGCTTCCGTCGCGCTGAACCGCGCGTATTTTCTGCCGCAAAAGAAAGCTTGATGGTGCAAGGTGCAGATTTCCTGCGTACCAATCAGACGCGGCGTAATGCGCTGGCAATCGTTGAAGTGATGAACGCGAGTTTTGTAGCGAACCCGATTTATCAGGCGCAAACGACGCTGGAAAACGAACGCGGCGCGGTCTGGCAATTGCCCTTGGTGCAGCAAGAGAAAACTGAAAAAGTCGTGTGGACGCCCGCGCAATTGCGCGATCCCTTGACTACGCCACGCGAGGAAGAAGAAGACGCGCGTAGACTGGAAGAAGGTCATGCAGTGGCGCAGGCAATCCTGCAAGCACGCACTGAATTGAAAAGCGAGCGCTGGTCGGATGTGATGTTGCTGGTCAAGAAGCGTACGCATTTGCGCGCTTACGAATCAGCGCTGCGGGAAGCCGGTATTCCATTTGCATCGGACAAGCGCGGCGGTTTGCTGGAGTCGCTGGAAGTTGCCGACCTGATTGCCTTGCTGACTTTCCTGATCACACCGCATGACAATCTGGCGCTGGCGCATGTACTCAAATCGTCGATCATGGGTGCCAGCGATGAAGATTTGATTGCGCTGGCTTTGCGGCCGGAAAGAACGTGGTGGTCGCGCCTGCATCAAAGCTCACAGGCAGATACTTCAACTGACATTTCGCCGGCATTGCAGCGCGCAGTCCGCTTGCTGGATAAATGGTTGCAGTTGGCGCCAAGTTTGCCAGTGCATGATTTGCTCGATCGGATTTTGCACGACGGCGATGTGATCGCACGTTATGCGCAAACCGCATCGCCACTAGTGCGTGGCCAGGTCTTGGGCAATATAGAAGCATTCACCGAACTGGCTTTGAATCTGGATGCAGGGCGTTATCCGAGTTTGCCAAAATTCATCGATGCCTTGCGTCGCCTGCAAAAATCCGCTGACAGCGATGCGCCGGATGAAGCCGATATCGATGCTGCGATGGATGCGGTGCGCATTTTGACGATACATGGCGCGAAAGGGCTGGAAGCGCCCATCGTCGTTTTGCTGGATGCGAATCACAGCGATGGCGCGCGCGACGATGTCGGCGTGCTGTGCGAATGGCCGCAGGATCAAGATGCACCTGTTCATTTCTCTGTATTCGGCCGTCAGTCTGAACGCGGCGCGGCGCGCGATGCATTGTTCGCCGAAGAAGAAAAACTGAAAGTGCAGGAAGACTGGAATCTGTTGTACGTCGCTGCCACGCGTGCGAAGAAGTTGTTGATCGTCAGTGGTGTGGCCGATCCGCGTAGCTCGACAGCGAATGGCGTGGCAGAAGGACGCTGGTATTCGCGCTTCCAGGGTGCGCAGCAGATACAGCTGGATGACGTATTGCCGGCATACACCACGACGCAAGAGGCTGAATTTTCACTGGCTATATTTAATCCGCCAGCTTTGCCTGCTCCACAAGCAGAATTGGCAGCAGCTTTTTCCAGCGCGGAAATCGAAGAAGGGATTGCGCTGCACGCATTGATGGAGCGGCTGACGCCATCGCACGAGTGGCCGATCGTTATGCATGCGCCGGAACAGATCGCCAGATGGTTGCCGTGTTCGCACGAGATGGCTATCGCCATCAGCGCGCAGGCGGCGACCATTCTGGGTAAAGCGGAGTTGGCGCATTTCTTCGATCCTGCGCAGCATCGCTTCGCACGTAACGAGATGGAAGTGCAGACCAGCGCCGGTGTTGCGCGCTTCGATCGTGTCGTGATGTTCGATGAAGAGTTATGGATACTGGATTACAAGCGCAATCTGTTTGATAACGAACGCTCAGAATATGCGACTCAACTTGAACGTTATCGCGCCGCAGCACAACAGGTATTCCCGGATGTGCGTATTCGTAGCGGCCTGATTACGGTCGATGGGCGTTTGACAGAAATGTAAAGAGGGCTCTTTTTGCTTTGAATTCGCGTGTAATTTTGGCAAGGAAGCAGATGATCCTGTCCTTATTGATACACAGCGCCCCTTAAATTTGTAGTCCACAGTGAAAAACGCGTGCTCTGCCCACGCTATCTATTGACTGCGATTAACATGCGCCACTATAGTGGCGGGATGATTTCCGACTTCCATAAACTTTCCGAAAAAATCAGCCAGCTGGCTGAATTGACGCAAGCCTTGCGCAGCGAAAATGCAGATTTGCGTCTTAAATCGGCGGCGCTCGCTGCCGAGAACGCAGAATTGGCGCGCCGCATGCAAGAAGCACACGAACGTGTCGCAGCCCTGCTCGAAAGTATTCCAACACCAGAACAAGATGAGGAAGCAGCATGATCCAGCTCGACGTATCGATCATGGGGCAGTCCTACAAACTGGCGTGCAAGGAAGGTGAAGAGGGCGCCTTGCAGGAAGCGGTCGCTTACCTCGATGCAAAAATGTGCGGGATTCGCGATGCCGGCAAGTTGAAGGGTAATGATCGTATCGCCGTAATGGCTGCGCTGGGCGTGACTGCAGAGTTGCTGGCAACCAAGTCGCCGGAAGGCCCGTTGTCCGATATGACGATGTCCGAGGTCAAGCAATCTATCGCTGCGATGCACGAGACACTCGATAACGCACTCGCACCGCAAGAAAAACTGTTTTAAATTCTTCTACTCGCAGTCGGTTTGGAGTAAACTAAGCGCTCCTGCCGTGTTCGCCATTGCCATAATTCCTTGAACCATTTATGCGCAGCGGCTGCGGAATTTTGTTCGATGGGAGTGCGCGTCGCTAGCTCGATGAACCCGAAGTTGAACTAACTGTGGCCAACTTGAACCTCTTGGTTCAGGATGCCGGCAAAGCGGCACTGGCGGGACTAGATGTATAAACGGTTGCATGAAAATGCAGCCGTTTTTTTATGTCTAACGCGTTTGTAGTTTTTACACTGTGCATCGTTCGCACGATTACTTGCCTTTTTTCTGTAATAATTGGCGCAGCGTTTCATCCCCCATTGCTCCTTTCATTTCCCGATCAAGCTTATGCGCTACTGGCTTATGAAATCCGAACCTGGCGAAGTCAGCATCGACGATGCACTGGCTGCACCGAATCACACGGTGGCATGGACGGGGGTGCGCAATTATCAGGCGCGTAATTTCATGCGCGATGCGATGACGGTGGGCGATGGTGTGCTCTTCTATCACTCCAGTTGTGCCGAACCCGGGATCGCCGGTTTGGCGGAAGTGGCGAGTACGCCGTATCCTGACGAAACACAATTCGATCCGGCCAGTCATTATTTCGACGCAAAAGCCACGCAAGAAACGCCGCGCTGGATGCTGGTCGATGTACGTATCCGCGAAAAGACGCGTCTGGTGCCGCTTTCAGAATTGCGCCAAACGCCGGAACTGGCCGATATGGTAGTTCTGCAAAAAGGCAGTCGGCTGTCGATCACACCGGTTACTGTCGATGAATGGAAATTCATCTGCAAGAAGCTGCTTAAAAAATAATCAGACAGTAATAGCTTCATCCTCTTCAGGTAGTTTTCTTCAGCATCATTCATGCACTCGCTATCGATTTTATTCGTCAATCGGATCAGTGATGTCATCCCATCGTCATAAAAATCCTGCTGTGCATTTGTAATTTTTTGTAACCGTGTGCTGATGAGCAGCGCGTGCATATCTATATCTGGATATAGCGCAGGTCAATAACGTGCTGATTAAAATTTAATCAGACACCTACAAGGCTCACGTCGCGTATTTTTTAAATTTCCTTTGGCTTCAACTAGATAGCGCGATGGCCTTGTTCCGACGCTTCCTCCTTTCCTACAAAATTATTTCCTGTTGTTCTGACTCTTCAAGCGAATCAAATTTCGCTCGTGTCTGCAGATAAATTCTGAGTAGTAATAATTTTATTTTTCTCATGTCGTTCTGAATTTTTTGTTGCGGAACTAATCCATGCGGCTGCTTCTCATACCGCCACTTCATATCAATACATCAACAATAAAATTTTACGAGATCGGTTTGTCGATCGCGCCTTGCAAGAAAAATTGTTGATCGTGTGTGAATTCGTAGAGCGCTTCACTTCACAAGAACTGCTACGAATTTTTTCAGCGATCGCAACAGCAATTGGGAACGGGAAAAATGATGGCTATCAAAAAAAGCAGTGACTGCAAACGCAGTACCGTAGGGTGCGTTGAACTGAGTATCAACGGAAATCGCTTTCGTTTCCTCGATAGTTTGTGAGTGTTCATCATGACTTATCAACGCAAGAAATCTGGCTCAGGCCCGTATGCTCATTTTGCAGTCATGCCTGTCGTGATGATTGCAGGTGCGCTGACTTGCGCTCCTGCCAGCGCGATTGACGGCGATACCTTCACACCGTATGTCACGTATGGCGTTTATTACGACGCCAATTTATTACGCTTGCCTGAGCCTGCAGCACAAAGCGATAGATGGACGCGTGCCGCGGTTGGTATACGCATGGACAAGGAGCTTGGCCGGCAGAGAATCACTGCTGATCTCTCTGCCAATCAATCCAATTACGATAATTTCGGTCAGTACGATAACGACGGCAAGGATTTGCTCGCGAACTGGAAGTGGGCCTTGGGCAATCAATTCTCCGGTAACGTCGGCACCAGTTATTCGGATGACCTGACGCCATTTGATGATTACAAGGGTCTTGAGCGCAGCATGCGGATCCAGCAAAAGAATTATGTCGATGGCAGCTGGCGCTTCCATCCAAGCTGGCAACTGAACGCCGCCTACAATCGCTTCGATCTGCGCTATGACACGCAAGCGCAAAATCCTTCCGAACGCAAGCTGGATATGACGGATATCGGGATCGACTATCTGGCAAAAAGCGGTAACAAGATTGGTCTGGTTGCACGTCATATTGAAGGTGATTATCCGTACGCGGATATCAACTCCTATGAACAAAATGAATTGAAGGGCAAGGTCGATTGGCAACTCACCGGCAAAACCTATTTGCAGTTTCTCGGTGGTTGGGCCAAACGCGAATACGCATCGAATCCGCAACGCGATTCTAGTGTGCCAAGCGCACGCCTGACTGCTTACTGGAAAGCGACCGGCAAGACGGCATTTTCTCTCGGCGTATGGCGCGAACTTGGTGCTACCGACGACTTGGCTGCCAACTACGCACGCAATCAAGGCGTTAGCCTTGGATCAACCTGGGATGCCACCAGCAAGATCAGCGTCGACGGTTTGATCTTGACCGAGAAGCGTGATTACAACGGTGTCGCGGTGATAGCCGGCATCGCACCATCGAATCGTGACGATCGCTATAACAACGCAGTCATAGGCTTGACCTACAAGCCAACCTTGCATTGGCGTATCCGTGCATCTGTCTACCGGACCACTCTGGATTCCAACGTCGCCTCAGCCACGTACAAGACTAATGGCGCATTGCTCACTACTCGCTATGAATTCTGACATCAGCCAAATCAAATACCCGGCGGATATACCTGCGCGTAGATTTTACAGACGCCTGCTGGATCCCTTGATCGCGATTGGCTTGCTGTATCTGCTGATGGTGATATCCGGTCATCCTTTCAGTGCCAATCATGTGGTGCTGGCGATCCTGACATTCTTTATTAGTTCTACCGTGTTCGGCTGGAGCGACCCGTGGCGCGATGCTTCTTCCAGCAATTTTCTGACGCTGGCTAAATCGATAGTCGGCGCATGGCTGGCGACGGTTGCGTTGCTGTTTTTCTTTTCTTATGTGGCGGGCCTGGCCGGCTTGTTCCGGCAGCGAGAAATCTTGATCTGGCTGGCAATCACGCCCCCTGTGTTGTTGGCAGCTCAGATCGTTTTGCAAAAAATAGGAATTGGCTTAAGCAGGACAAATGTGCGTTCGGTAGTGCTGGTTGGTGTGAATGAGTTAAGCGTAAAACTGGCAGAGCGCGTCGATGAAAATCCGGATTTGCGCATGGAAGTCAGCGGCTTCTTTGACGATAGAGATGTTTCGCGTCACCCGGCAGATCAGCAAGTTACTTTGCTGGGCAGCATGTCCGATATTCCTGCCTATGTGCGCAAGCACAACGTCAATACGATTTTCATCAGCCAGCCTATCTCTGCGCAACCGCGCATACGCAAGTTGCTGAATGAATTGCAGGACACCACGGCATCGATTTATTTTTTGCCGGATATCTATGTCTTTGATTTGATACAGGCGCGTTTCGATAGCGTGGCCGGTTTGCCGGTGGTGGCGATTTGCGAATCGCCGTTTACCGGGATCAATAGCATGATCAAGCGCGGTAGCGATTTTGTGCTGGCACTGCTGATTCAAATCATGCTGTTGCCTGTGATGCTGGGCATAGCGATCGCCATCAAGATGACATCGCCGGGACCGGTGATTTTCCGCCAGCGTCGTTACGGCCTCGATGGTGAAGAAATCATCGTCTACAAATTCCGTTCCATGACGGTTTGCGAAGACGGCGCACGTGTAGTGCAGGCGACCAAGGACGATCAACGCGTGACGCGTGTTGGTGCATTTTTACGCCGTACTTCGCTGGATGAGCTGCCGCAGTTTTTCAATGTATTGCAAGGCCGCATGAGCATAGTCGGCCCGCGGCCGCATGCGATCGCACATAACGAACTGTATCGAAAGCAGATCAAGGGTTACATGTTGCGCCACAAAGTACGTCCCGGCATTACCGGCTGGGCGCAGGTGAATGGCTTTCGCGGTGAGACCGACACGCTGGACAAGATGGAAGCGCGGATTGCCTACGACCTTGATTACCTGCGGCGCTGGTCGCTGGCACTCGATCTCTGGATCATAGCCCGCACGGTAGGCGTCGTCCTCAAGCGCGATAACGCGTACTAAAACTCAGATTAAAGACTTGTTGATAACAAGATCTGCAATACGGAAATTCAAGCAATGGAGAGAACAATGAAAAAAATCAAACACGCAATGCTGATGATACTGATGGTGACAGTCGGTAGTTGGGCAAGCGCAGCCGATGTGCCCTTGGGGCCTGGCGACGTGTTGAAGATCACCGTCTTCGGCCAACCGGACCTGACGCTGGAAACCCGTGTCAGCGAAGCCGGCAGTATTTCCTATCCCTTGGTAGGCGAAGTCAAGGTCGGCGGCTTGTCGTCGAATCAGGCTGAAAAAAAGATTGCCGATATGCTGGACAAAGGCGGCTTCGTCCGCAAGCCGCAAGTCAACCTGATGGTCACTGAAATGCAGAGCCAGCAGGTTTCTGTGCTGGGTCAGGTCAACAAGCCTGGCCGTTATCCGGTGGATGGCAAGCGCAGCCTGACCGACATCCTGGCGATGGCTGGTGGCGCCAATCCAGAGGCGGCCGATACCGTGATCCTCACGCATACCGAAGGCGGTAAAACCACCAAGGAAAAAGTCGACATGCTGGAACTGGTGCGTTCCGGCGACCCTGCAAAAAATCGTCAACTGGCAGCAGGCGATTCTGTGTTCGTTGAACGTGCACCGCGCTTCTATATTTACGGTGAAGTCACCAAGCCAGGTTCTTACAAACTGGAGCGCGACATGATGGTTCTACAGGCACTGTCGACCGGTGGTGGCCTGAGTCCACGCGGCACTGAACGTGGTGTGCGCATCAAGCGCCGCGATGCCAATGGCGTGTTGCAAATCATCAGCGTCAAGCATGACGACTTGTTGAAACCTGACGACATCGTCTATGTAAAAGAAAGTCTGTTCTGAAACGGGAGTTGATATGACGCTTGCACAAATTCTGCGCACCTTGCGCGCACGTTACAAGATCGTTCTGCTCTTGCTGGTCGTAACGGTAGTGGCCGCCTTCGCGGTCAGCCTGCTGATGCCCAAGACCTACAAGGCAACGACTTCTCTGGTGCTCAACAACAAGGGTATCGATCCGGTTACCGGCCTGAATGTGCCGGTACAACTGACACCTGGTTATCTGCCTACACAAGTCGATATCGTCAAAAGTAAGGTCGTCGCACTGAAAGTAGTTGAAGACCTGAAGCTGGCCGAAGATCCTGCAGTGAAAGCACGCTTCGCAAAACTGGATCATAGCGAAACCACGATACAGGATTGGTTGTCCGATGGCTTGCGCGCCAACCTGACGGTGGAACCGGCGCGCGACAGTAGCGTACTGAACGTCAGCGTCAAAGGCGATGACGCTGAATATGTCGCCAAGATTGCGAATGCATTCGCGGCCGCCTATCAACAGGTCAGTGTCGATTTGAAGGTCGCTCCTGCGCAAAAGGCCAGCGGTTACATCAACGACCAGATCAAGGTGCTGCGTGAGAAATTCGAAACCGCGCAAAACAAGATGTCCGCCTATCAGAAGGAAAAAAACATCTTCAGTAGCGACAACAAGCTAGATGTCGAAACCGCACGACTGAATGAGTTGTCCAGCCAGCTGGTGGTGGCGCAAGGGCTGTCGATGGAAGCGGCATCGCGCCAGCGTCAGGTAAAAAGCAACGCCGGCGGTTCACCTGACGTGTTGGCTAATCCCTTGATCCAGTCACTCAAATCCAGATTGTCGGAAGCCGAAGCCAAGTTTGCGGATACCTCGGCAAAACTCAATGTCAATCACCCACAGTACATCGCTGCCAAATCGGAAGTCGATAACCTGCGTGCCAGTCTGAATCAGCAAATCGACCTGGCCTCGACCGGTGTCGCCAGCAATGCCCGCATCCAGCAGCAACGCGAAGCAGAAGTGCGTGCTGCATTGAATGCGCAAAAGGAAAAAGTCCTGGCTCTCAACAGTGCACGCGATGAATTGAGTGTGCTGTCGAATGAAATGGAAAACGCCAAGCGCGCGTATGAAACTGCTTCGCAGCGTTTGACGCAAACCAATCTTGAAGGTCAATCGACGCAATCCGATATTTCGGTACTGACTGCGGCTTCGGTGCCGCGTGCTCCAGCTGGCCCACGCATGTTGTTAAACCTGCTGCTGGCGCTAGTGGTCGGCAGCATCCTCGGCATCGCTGCTGCGATTGCGATGGAGTTGCTGGATCAGCGTGTCCGTTCGGCAGATGACCTGACGCAGTTGTTTGGCCTGCCTCTGCTGGGTGTGATTGAAAAAACGCGCGTGGTGCGATACAGACCGCAGCGTCGCCTGGGTGGCACGGCACCGGCTTGATGGCCTGTGCAGAAACATATTTAGTTCGATTCATTCGATTTAAAAGCGAATTGGAAAAATCATGATCAAGACAACTCATCAATTGCAGGACGCGGCAAAAATGCATCATCAGCACGCGCCGCGTCTGACCAGCAATCAGATCGGCAACATCCTGATCGATAGCGGTCGGCTGACTGCAGACGAAGCGCAAAGAATTTTGCAAGAACAGCACGTAGGTCGGCAACGTTTCGGTGATGCCGGCATTGCGCTTGGTTTGCTGACACCAGCCGATATCGACTTCGCGCTGTCGAATCAATTCTCCTATCCGTATTTGATACGCGGCCAAAGCAATGTCAGCGAAGAAGTCATTGCTGCCTACGATCCCTTCAGCAAGCAGGTAGAAGCCTTGCGTGCCTTGCGCAGCCAGCTTGTGATGCGCTGGTTCGGCTCCAGCGAACAGCGCTCGGCGATGGCGATCACCAGTGCCGAGCGCGGCGATGGTCGCAGTTTTATCGCTGCCAATCTGGCTGTGCTGTTTTCGCAATTGGGTCAGCGCACCTTGCTGATCGATGCGGATATGCGCAATCCCAGCCAGCACAGATTATTCGGCATTGAAAATCGCAGCGGCCTGTCATCGATACTTTCCGGCCGCAGCGGCGTGGCCGATATTCATCGGATCCCATCGCTGGTCGATCTGTCGATATTGCCTAGTGGCGCGACGCCGCCGAACCCGCAGGAATTGCTGGGACGTCCCGCCTTCACGAACATGCTGCGCGAATTCAAGGATGAATTCGATGTGATCCTGATCGATACGCCGCCCGATTACGACTATGCAGATAGCCAGACCGCCGCGTCGCGCGCCGGCTCTGCACTGGTGGTGGCGCGCAAGGACATCAGCCATGCCGGCGCGATCGGCAATCTGGTCGATTCAATGAAGCATGCCGGCGTGATGGTGGTGGGCGCGGTGCTCAACGAATACTGAAATGCGGAGTATTGAGATGCGGAATATTGAAATGCGAAATAGTGAAATGTGGAACACAGCATGCTGAATCCGAAGGCAAATCCGAGTGCGGAAATGACGGCCGAGATGCAGCTGGAACGCACACGTCATGAGAAATTGAGTGTCGAACTGATGGCCAGGCATGAAGTCTTGCTGGATCTGATCGGTTGCGCACCTTTCCATTACGTGGATATTCCTACGCATGGAAATGTCGGCGATTTGCTGATCATGCACGGCACCCTGGCTTTTTTCCGCAAGCATGATCTGGTGCCTAAGCTGATTGCCCCTTACTTTGCCTACGACCCGTGCTGGATCGCGCCGGAAGATGTGATCGTGTTTCACGGTGGCGGCAACTTTGGTGATCTGTATCCCTATTTTCAGGAGCTGCGCGAACGCATAGTGCAGAACCACAGGGAAAACAGAATCATCGTGCTGCCGCAATCTCTGCATTTCTCTTCGATAGAGAAGATGAAACAGTCGGCACAGCTGTTCCGCATGCATGCCGACGTACATATCTGCGTCCGTGATCAAGTCTCGTACCAGATGGCGCAGGAATTCACGGATAACGTGTATCTATTGCCAGATATGGCGCATCAGTTGTACCCGATGCGTGTTGCGGGTGCAGAACCTTCGGCAGGCAGTTTGCGCATCAGCCGCGTCGATGATGAAAGTACGCAGCAATCCGGCTTGCGCAATATGGTTTCGACCACGGTAACCGATTGGCCGGAATTTGTCGGTGCGCGCGAAGTGCGGATCAATCTGTTCCGCCGTGCGATCGGCGCTTTCTACCGTCGCGGTTTGGGATGGTCGGCCAACAGCATACTGGTGCGTTTGTGGATTGCGTATTCGGGGCGTCTGATCGCCGATGCGGCACAACTTTTCGCGCGACATGAGTTGATCGTCACCGATCGACTGCACGGTCACATTCTGGCTTGCCTGCTGCGCAAGAAAAATATCGTGCTCGATAACAGCTACGGAAAAAATTCACGTTACGTAGAAGCATGGACCCTCAACAGTGAGCTGGTCATGTTGCAAAAATCAAATGCAGCGATAGCTGCAGCAAACACACGCTTCGGCCTTAACGCTGCTGCAATATAAGGGAGCTACTCTTGGCGACGATAGATGTATTACTGCCGGTCAAAAACGGTATCGATTTTCTGGCAGCTTCTCTGGACAGTATTTGCGCGCAGACCTTCAAGGATTGGCGCTTGCTGGTGCTCGATCATGGCTCGACCGATGGCAGTCTGGAAATGGCCGAGGATTATCACAGGCGCGATCCGCGTATCGAGGTGTACAGCTTTCCGGAAGCGGAAGGCTTGGCCGGGCTGCTGAATCGTGGTCTCGATATCAGCGATTGCAAATATGTGATGCGGCATGACGCCGATGACGTGTGCTTTGTCGACAGGATGGAGATAGTCCTTGCTGCGTTCAAGCGTCAGCCTGATTGCATCGCGATCAGCGGGCAATCAGAAGTCATCAATGGCGCAGGCGATATAACTGGCAACATCAAGATGCCTATAGGTCGTAATCGTGTCGCCGCCGCGAGTTTTTTCCGTAATCCGATTACACATCCTGCAGCGATGATGGATTTCACGGCGGTGAAAAAACTGGGTGTGCGCTACGGCGTCGACTTCCTGAACGTGCTGCCGGCTGAAAAGCGTATGGAAGTCAATGCGCTGGCCGAGGATTACTTCATGTTCGGCCAATTGGCGATACTCGGAAAATGCACGAATGTACCGTCGGAATTGATTCAATATCGCTGGCACGGCAGCAATGTCAGCGCCACGCGCTTCCGTGAACAGGTAGAAGTATCGCTGGCGATTTCGCGTTATCTGGCGCGCTCGTTCAGCACCATGCATGGCTTGCCGTATTTCGATCCGGCACCGTTCTGCAATCACGGCGGCATACTTTTCGATGTCGCTGGCGAAACCGATTTTTCCGATGCCTTTGAGCAGATGGCGTACACCCTGCGTCGCGGTCTGGGGGCCTCGGAAGAACTGGAGCGCGAACTGGCGTTTCGAAAAATGGCAACCACGCGTCAGGATGCGCGCCTGTTGTGGCGTTACTTCCGTTTTCAGTCAAACAACGCACCGGAAACCGGCGAATGGAATGCGATACGTTCATGGTTGATTCGTCATTTCCCAGGCAAACCTCAAATGAGTGTGGCCAGAGAAATGAACGCAGAGTTGGCGATCTAAAACCATGCAAACCGAATCGTCTATCGCTGGCGTCGGCAGCAAAGTGCATGCGCGCTGGGTACCGGCTGCGTCGGATGCCTACGCGGTATTGACAGTGATCGTGCTGGCTTTGGTGATGGGCATCATCGTGCCTTTTTATACCGATGTGATGGATTACAAGCTGGCGCGCCTGCTGGCATTACCGGCGGTTCTGGTATTCGGTTTTCTGTTGATATTCAATCGCCTGTTGCTGTTGACGCTGATTATTCTGTTTAGGTCTACCGGCGATGTGATTCTGGAATCCACCCGTTTTTCCATAGGCGGTTATGAAACCGGCGTAGGCGGCTTGATCAATCTGTGCGTGATCATGCTGGCCTGCATGCTGGTATTTGAAAAGCCGGTGCGCTTGCCGAAAAAGATGACCTTGTCGTGGGTGCCGTTCTTGCTGGTGGCCTTGTTCGGTGTCGTGATTTCGCCGGAAAAAGGCGATGCGATCCGTACCTATCTGACTTTGCTGTCTTACTTCGCGATGTTCGTGATTGCGTTTTACTTTGTCCATTCGGGCAAGGATTTCCGTCATTGCATCAAACTGGTTTTATGGTCGTCGGTAGTGCCTGCGCTGTATGCCTTGGTGGATGTGGCCCTGAATGGTGCTGCCGGTGGCGCGGAAGGCTTCCGCCTGCAATCGACATTTACCCATCCAAACATCTTTGCGTTTTACCTGACACTGATGATTCCCTTGATCCTGTATGTGCTCAAGGACAAGGTTGCGCCCTTGAAGAGTGGCAGCCGTATTGTGCTGACTCTATATATGTTTTATCTGCTGGCCTTGCTGGTACTGACGCAAACCAGGAGTGCATGGCTGGCGCTGATGATAGTCTTCATCGCCTATGCCTTGCTGTTCGAACGCCGTTACTTGCTCTACCTGATGCTGTTGCCGGTCGCTGCATTGATGATTCCCGAAATACGCGATCGTTTGATGGATCTGGGTAGTGGTACTGCCGCTGTCGGTTACGCCAAGCTGAATTCGTTTGCATGGCGTTTGTCGATTTGGGAAAGCGGCTTGCAGTGGATGCGTCCTGGTCATTATGTCTTTGGTTATGGACTGGAAGCCTTCCGCCATTATTCACAAACGTTTTTCCCTGCGGCCAATCACATGAACTGGGGCGCGCACAATGTGTATGTGCAATGGTTCTTTGATGCCGGTCTACTCGGCCTCAGCGCTTACCTGTTCCTGTATGCGCGGGTAGCGATGATGTTGAAATCGCTGGTGAAAATAGACAAGCTGGCAGCCTTCGTCACCTTGAGTCTGGTGTTCACCTATCTGGTGGTGTCGTCGTCGGACAATATCTTCGGCTATCTGGTGTTCAATTGGTACTTCTGGTTCAGCGTTGGTATCGGCTGTGCATTAGCGGCCAGTGAACTGCCGCAGATCAAGAAGCCGCGCGTTGCTTTACGTCATGCATCGCACATACCTGCTGAGCCTTATTTGCATTCCACTTCCATGCCGAGGCAGCCATGACTTCCATACCCAGACTGGAAGTGCTGGATGGCTGGCGCGGGATCAGTATTTTGTGTGTGCTGGCTGCGCACTTGCTGCCTATGGGGCCCAAGGTTTTGCAACTGAACGCGATGTTCGGTTTGCTGGGAATGTCGCTGTTCTTTACGCTATCCGGATTTCTGATCACATCCTTCTTGCTGAAGAATCCGACTACGCTGGATTTTCTGGTGCGCCGCTTTTTCCGCATCATCCCACTCGCATGGCTTTATCTATTAATTGCATTGGCGATCGCTGGAGCGTCGTCGGACACATGGTTTGCGCATTATTTTTTCTACGCAAATTTGCCGCCTAAACATCTGGTGCCTTTGACCGATCACATCTGGAGCTTGTGTCTGGAGATGCAGTTCTATGTAGGTATTGCCTTGATGTACGCGCTATTCGGTGTGCGCAGCTTGTTGGCGATTCCGGTGATCGCCTTCCTGTTCACCATGCTGCGCGTAACAGACGGCGTGTATGCATCCAGCGTAAGTTACTACCGCATCGATGAAATTCTGGCCGGTTGCACGCTCGCATTGATTTATCACCAGCGTCTGAACCCGCGTTTGCTGGAATGGATGAAGAAAATTCCGCAAGCGCTGCTGGTGATATTGCTATTGATTTCCTGCCACGAGCAGGGCGGCTTCATGAATTATCTGCGGCCGTATTTCGCTGCCTTGCTGATAGGCAGCACCATCCTTCATCCCGCGCGCGCGCTGGCGCCGTGGCTGAATAACCGCGTGCTGGTTTATCTGGCCGCGACCTCGTATGCACTGTATGTGATTCATCCATTACTGGCCGGAACCTGGTTGGGAAGTGGCGATGTCATCGTCAAGTATCTGAAGCGTCCTCTGCTGTTCGTCGTTTTGTTTGCGCTCGCGCACCTGTCAACTTTTTACTATGAACACTGGTGGATGGCGAACGGCAAGAGTTTGATCAAGAAATTGAAGTTGAAAGAAGCCTGAGTCATCAAGCCAGCTCCGAAAAAGGATATACATATGCGCAGTAAATTGAATCAATATAGTGTTTGCTCATCGTCGTTGTTAATAGTAGCGGGAGTTGTGATGGCGGCGGCGATTGCGTTGCCGGTCAATGCTGCCGAGACAACTGCAGCGAAAGCGGCAAACAAAACATCCGTCCAAGCATCAACCAGCGCAAATATCAATCAGGCTGCCTGGGGTACGTATCAAAAACCGTTTGCGGCTACTTCACCTTGGAATAGTCGGCCGATTGCGCCCAGCTTCGGCGATTTCGTGATTCCAAAATCGACTTATTCGCCGGGTGTCGCAGGTGGTGAATGGTCAACTGGTGTATTCCTCGCAAATACCGGCGATACGCCGATGACTGTCACTGGCTTGCCGAAGACCAAAGGTTTGTGGGATCCGGATGCGGAAGCTTTTCATGATGTAACCGTGCCGCGTTGGCCATCGAATGTCGTCGCAGCAAGTGCCAGCGATGGTCACGCAGATATCGTCGATCCTGTCACCGGCATCGTGCATTCATTCTGGCAGTTGAAAAAAGTCGATGGCCAATGGGTGGCCGCGCAATATGCGTGGACGCGCATAGATGGTCGCGGTTGGGGCGATCCTGCGCATTACTTCCAGGGTTCGCGCGCCGCTGGCGTGCCAACAGCCGCTGGTTTGATACGCAAGCATGAGATCAATGATGGCGACACCATGTATCGCCACGCGCTGGCGATGTCGCTGACCTTCAATGCCTTGTCGCCGAATCCGACTTATATCTTCCCCGCGACGTCGGCCGATACCAACGCCGCAAAAGAGAACAGCGGCAAAATTCCAGAGGGTGCATTAGTGATGCTGCCGCCTTCGTATGACACGCAAAAAATCGTTAATCCCGATTTACGCAAGGTCGCAGAAACCTTGAAAACCTATGGCGCATATGTAGTCGACCGTAATTTCGGCACGCCATTTTTTATCTATGTGGAAAACGGTGCAGGTTTCGATTTGCACAAGGGTGGCTGGAACAAGACAGTAGCCGACGATCTGGAGCGCATGCGTGTTGCCTTGCGTCAGGTCGTGAATGCGCAATCGTGGGTGGACGGTAACGAAAAGCCTGTGGTGCAGGAAAAGAAATTCAATCTGCTTTCGATGCGTGGCCCGTGGCAATTGCAAGCTGGGACTACAGCCGGTAATTTCGATACATGGCAACAGACTGTGGTTTTCCCGGCGACCAGCACACGCATCACGCAAGTCAACTATTCATCACGCGGCTTGCATCCACTCGCATGGATAGGCCCGGAAGTTGGCAAGACGTATCGCGTGGCCGCACAAACCACTGGTGATGCAAAGCTGCGTTTGCAAGTGCGTGAACCATCCGGCACGCCGCTGTACTTCGACAGTAACGAGTTGGCGAACGGCGACAGCAAAACATTCAAGTGGCCATCGAAGACTGCGATTGTCACCGTGCACGCAATCAGCGGCGTGGGCGGACCGTCGACAGTACGCGGCGAGTTATTGCTTCAGGATTGAAACACATGAGCCATTTTTCACACGATAGCGATTGGGATGCCGACTTGCAGCGTTATGCGCTGCGCCGCCCATTTCTGAAGGAACAGTCGATCTGGGCAGTGTGGACTTATCGCTTCGGTCGCCGTGTCGATCGTATGCCGGCTGGCTTCGGAAGAAAGTTACTGACGTCTTTTTACTGGCTGTGGTTTCGCCTGGTAGAGACGGCAGTCGGTATCAGCTTGCCGAAGGCTGCGGTGATAGGTCCCGGTTTGCGGATTTGGCATTTCGGCGGCATTTTTTTGCATCCGGAAGTACGTATAGGTGCGAACTGCACTTTACGGCAAGGCGTGACGATAGGGAATCGCATAGCTGACGGCGCTGTACCGGTGATCGGTAACGACGTTGATTTCGGCGCATACGCGCAAGTGCTGGGTGGTGTGCGCATAGGTAACGGCTGCCAGATAGGCGCGATGTCTGTGGTCTTGTGCGACGTGCCGGATGGCGCAACGGCAGTCGGTGTGCCTGCCAGAGTCATTCTGAAAAAAGGTGTCCAGCAGCATGTTGCATTAGCGCCGGAAGAAATGAATAAAGAAAGTAGAGAGGAACTGGTTTGAGCGCATTACGTATAGCCTATCTGATCAATCAGTATCCCAAGGTCAGCCATAGTTTCATACGCAGGGAAATCCTTGCGCTGGAACGGCAAGGCCTGGAGATCAATCGATTTTCCTTGCGCGGTTGGGAAGGTGATCTGGTAGACGCCGAAGATTTTGTCGAGCGTGAGCGTACCCGTTACATCCTGCAGCGTGGCGTGTTCGGTCTGTTGCGTTCTGTGCTCGAGATCAAACTGACTTCGCCTATCCGATACATCAAGGCTTTGGCTTTGGCATTCCGCATGAGTCGTCGCGCAGACAGGCCTTTGCCGTATCACTTGATTTATCTGGCCGAAGCATGTCGCCTTGCCTTGTGGTTGAAGCGCGATGGTGTGACGCATCTTCACGTGCATTTCGGTACCAACTCGGCTGAAGTCGCGATGCTGGCCAGCGAACTGAGTGGCATCCCTTACAGCTTGATGATTCATGGTTCGGAAGAATTCGACAAGCCGGAATTCATAGGTTTACCTGAAAAACTGCGACGCGCCACCTTTGTTGCGGCGATCACTTCTTACTGTCGCAGTCAGTTATATCGCAGCCTGCCATATGCGCAATGGGACAAGGTGCACATCGTGCATTGCGGGCTGGAGCCGGCTTTTTACAATAACGTAGCCATGAATTTGCCTGAACGTCCACGCTTCATCTGCGTCGGTCGTTTGTGCGAACAAAAAGGCCAACAGATATTAATTGAAGCCGCATCCATTCTTGCAAGAAAAGGCATAGCGTTTGAGCTGGTACTGGCGGGTGATGGCGAGATGCGCAAGGAAATCGAAGCGCTGATTGCCAAGCGCAATCTGGAATCGCGTGTGCGCATTACCGGCTGGATCAGCAGCGATCAGGTCAAGCAGGAAATACTGGACTCGCGTGCGATGGTGATGGCGAGTTTTGCCGAAGGCTTGCCGGTCGTGATCATGGAAGCGATGTCTCTGCAGCGGCCGATTCTGAGTACATGGATTACCGGTGTGCCGGAACTGGTGATCGACGGTGAAAACGGCTGGCTTTATCCGCCAGGTTCGGTTGAAGAACTGGCATTGGCGATGGAGCGCTGCCTGGCCGCGTCCGACGAAGAGTTGTCGCGTATGGGACAACTGGCGCGCGCACGCGTCCTCGAACGTCACGATATCGATCATGAAGCAGCTCGGCTGCATAAGCTGTTCCAACAGACGGCACAGGAAGCACGCCAGTTGGTGGAGGCGGCGCAATGGTGAGTTTATTGCATATTGCATTGATCGTCGTGCTGGCATTGGCGGCAATACCGGTTGCCGTCTTGCTGGTGCAGACTTTGGCTGCATTGAGGCAGATGCGCGTGACGTCTATTGCTACCAATTGGCGACCCAGCGTCGCAGTCTTAGTGCCGGCACATAATGAAGCGCAAGGCATCGCCGCTACGATTGCTGCTATACGCGAGCAACTGCGCGATGGCGATCGCATCCTGATCGTTGCAGATAATTGTACGGATGAAACGGTTGCCATGGCACTTGCCGCCGGTGCACCTGTGCTTGAACGCATTAATCTGGAACAGCGTGGCAAGGGTTATGCACTGGATTACGGTGTGCAGCACCTTGCAAACAGCCCGCCGGAAGTCGTGCTCATGATCGATGCCGATTGCCAATTGCTTGAAGGTTCGATAGATAAACTCGCCTGTCTGGCAATGACCACGCAAAGACCGGTGCAGGCGCTGGATCTGATGCAGGCGAAGAAAAATGCCGGCTTGAAAATGCGGATCGCCGAGTTTGCATGGATAGTCAAAAATCATGTGCGTCCACTGGGTTTTCTCAGGCTTGGTTTGCCGTGCCAGTTAATGGGCACCGGGATGGCGTTCCCGTGGAACTTGATAGAGAGCGCCGGATTGGCAAACGGCAATCTGGCGGAAGACATGCAACTGGGGATAGAGATGGCCCGCAAGAATGCGGCGCCGATTTTCTGTCCCGACGCTTGCGTGATCAGTTATTTCCCGGTTGGTGAAGAAGCTGCGCGCATGCAAAGAACGCGTTGGGAACATGGCCACATCAGCATGATCCTGCAGCACGGTTTGCCCTTGCTGATTCAAGGTTTTCGCCGTGGCGATCGCATGTTGATCGCAATGGCACTGGACATGTGCGTACCGCCGGTGGCCTTGTTGACGCTAGTCACCCTTGCCTTGTTTATCGGTGCTGCGATCGCTTGCTTCACGTTCGATTGGATAGGGCCTTTGGTGCTGGCTGGTTTCAATCTGCTGGCATTGACGCTGGCGGTGCTGCTTGCATGGCAGCGTTTCGGCCGACATGTGGTCAGTCTCAACGATCTGTTCTCCACAGTGACTTATGTATTCTGGAAGCTGCCTCTGTATCTGAAGTTCCTTGTCAGTCGCCAGGTCGAATGGGTGAGGGCAAAACGCGATGCAGACTAATTACACATGGCGAGAGCCAGAAGCAGAAATTGGCGCAGAGTTAGAGGACGTTGCGAGCAACACGAGCAGCAAGATCAGCACTGACTTTCAACGCCCTGTTTACTGCATTCTCGGTCTGCCCTTTGACGCGATCGCCATGGAGCAGGCGACTGTAAAAATTATCGATGCAGCACGTAGTCGCCAACGCTGCTTCTTCTCCACGCCGAATCTGAATTTTGCAGTGGCGAGTCTGGCTGGCGGCGAATTTCGCGATTCCGTCATACGCAGCGATCTGTCCGTAGCCGATGGCATGCCGCTGATCTGGATAGGCAAATTACTGGGATTGCCGATCAAAGAGCGTGTTGCCGGCTCGACCTTGTTCGAAGCTTTGCGGAATAGACCGGGAAAAGTGTTGCTGGTCTATTTCTTTGGCGGCCCCGATGGTGTCGCAAAAATCGCAGCAGGAAAACTGAATGCAACTGCATCCGGTTTGGTCTGCGTTGGATATCAGTCACCGGGTTTTGCCAGCGTAGAAGAAATGAGTAGCGATGCTGTCATTAAAGATATCAACGACAGCAAGGCAGATTTTCTGGTGGTCGCATTGGGTGCGAAAAAAGGCCAGGCATGGATAGAACATAATCTGACGCGCTTGCAAGTTCCTGTCGTCAGTCATTTGGGCGCAGTCGTGAATTTTGTCGCAGGCACAGTCAAGCGCGCACCGACGTGGGTAGGCCGGCTCGGTGGTGAATGGTTATGGCGCATCAAGGAAGAACCGGCATTGTGGAAGCGTTACTTCAATGATGGGCTGACGCTGCTCAAGCTGATGGCGCTGCATGTTATTCCGTGTGCAGTCGCTGTGCGTTTGCACAAACGTGACAGCAACGCGGTGGCCAACGCGCGCGTATCGCTGGCAGTGGAAGGAAACAATTGCACGATCATTGCAAGCGGCGCATGGGAGGAAAGTAATCTGCAATCCTTGCGCGAAGTATTTGCCAGTGCGACGGCGGCACCATTTCATATCCGGCTCGACTTCAGAGATGTGACGTATATCGACAGTGCCTGCATAGCATTGTTGATGCTGCTGTTTGGGCATCAATCGAAAATAAGCTGCGCATTCTCCCTATGCAATGTGCAACCTGCGGTGCAACGTTTATTGCATTTGTTTTGTGCCGATTATCTGAATCAGAGTGGCAATGTCGAGCAGCATAAGTCTGTGCGAATGGCGGCGATGCGTTGAGAAAAAACGAGCGCATGACTGCTTATTTTTTCTCTTCAATTACATAAAATATTTCCGAATAAAAATATTTTCTTCCTCTGGAAATTGATGAGGAAAAAATAATTCGCGTATCTAACCGTGAATATTTTACAAGGATACTTTTTGTTACGAATTCCTCTTGTCTAAAAGTGAACTTTGCATCCGTTGATGTCTCTTTGTAAAGGTACGCTCATGGAGCTTCCTGGATAAATTGATCATGAAAATATTGGTAACGGGAGGGGCTGGTTACATAGGCTCACATACATGCGTAGAGCTGATCAATGCCGGTTATCAGGTGGTGGTGGTCGATAATCTTTGTAACAGCAAGGCATCGGTATTGGAACGTGTAGCTGCCATCACCGGCGCGACGATTCCATTCATTCAAGCTGATCTGCGTAATCGCAAATCAATCGAAAAAATATTCGAACAATATAATTTCGATGCAGTCATGCATTTTGCCGGACTGAAGGCAGTCGGAGAATCGGTGATGGAGCCGCTGCGCTATTACGACAACAATGTCGAAGGCAGTCTGGTGCTGTTTCAGGTAATGGCGAAGCACTATGTGACCAACCTGGTCTTCAGTTCATCGGCTACCGTGTACGGCGATCCGGCAACGGTTCCGATACTGGAAGATTTTCCACTGGCGGCAACCAATCCCTACGGCCGCAGCAAACTGATGATAGAAGAAATGCTGCGCGATCTGGCGAATTCCGATCCGGAATGGCACATTGCCTTGCTGCGTTATTTCAATCCGGCCGGCGCGCATGAGAGCGGCTTGATAGGCGAAGACCCCAACGATATTCCCAATAATCTTTTCCCTTACGTGGCGCAGGTTGCATCCGGCCGTCGCGATTTACTGTCGGTGTACGGTGACGATTATCCGACCGATGACGGCACCGGCGTACGCGATTACATCCATGTGGTTGATCTGGCGATTGGCCACGTCAAGACGCTGGAAAAATTGTTGGCCAGCGCAGATGGAGTGCAGGCTTACAACCTCGGCACCGGTTGCGGCAGCAGCGTACTGCAAATGATCAAAGCTTTCGAACGTGCCAGTGGGCGCGCTGTTCCTTATCGCGTGGTGGCGCGCAGACCCGGCGATGTCGCCGTTTGTTACGCCGATGCTTCACTGGCGCAGCGCGAGCTTGGCTGGCATGCGCATCGCACTATCGAACAGATGTGCATCGATACCTGGCGCTGGCAAAGCATGGCGGAAGAGCGCTTTGCCTATGTCTGACGCACATCGTTCATCTTGTTCAGACATTCTCAATTCAAGCATCTTCAATTACGAACTCAAGAAAATCATCCGGGGAAAATATGAAAGCAATGATACTTGCAGCAGGCAAAGGGACCCGCGTCCAGCCACTCACTTATGAATTGCCGAAGCCGATGATTCCAATTCTCGGCAAGCCGGTCATGGAATATCTGGTTGAGCATCTGGTCAAGTACGGCATCACGGAAATCATGGTGAATGTCAGTTATCTGCACCAAAAAATTGAAGACTATTTCGGTGAAGGTCAGCGCTTCGGCGCACAGATCGGCTATTCGTTTGAAGGTTATATGACCGACGATGGTGAAGTCATGCCCAAGCCTATCGGTTCCGCCGGCGGTTTGAAAAAGATCCAGGAATTCGGCGGCTTCTTCGATGAAACCACGCTCGTCATTTGCGGCGATGCCTTGATCGATCTGGATATCAAATCGGCCTTGTTCGAACACAGACAAAAAGGCGCGATGGTCAGCATCATTACGAAGGAAGTGGATAGAGAAAAAACCGTCGATTACGGCATGGTCGTAACAGACGAAGAAGGTCGCGTGCTGTCATTCCAGGAAAAACCGAAGCCGGAAGATGCGCTGTCCAATCTTGCCAGTACCGGTATCTACATTTTCGAGCCGGAAGTTTTGAATTTGATTCCATCCGGTGAAGAGTTCGACATCGGTTCGCAGCTGTTTCCATTATTGGTGGAAAAAGGCGTGCCTTTCTTTGCGCAAAAGCGTTTCTTCAACTGGATAGATATCGGCAACGTCAAGGATTACTGGGCGGTATCGCAAAGCGTGATGCTGGGCGAGATGGCGCACATGACTATGCCGGGCACACAAATCAAGGAAGGTTTGTGGGTAGGCCTCAACACGAATATCGATTGGGAAGGTACGACGATAGAAGGGCCGGTATATCTCGGTTCAGGCAGCACGATAGAAGCCGGAAGCACCATCATCGGACCCACCTGGATAGGCCACGGTAGTCAGATTTGCAGCGGCTCCAAAGTTGAGCGCAGCATACTGTTTGAATACACGCGCGTATCACCACATTCCAGTATGTCGGAACTGGTTGTTTGTACCGAGTACTGCGTCAGCCGTGAAGGCAAGATGCGGCATGTGTCCGATTGTGTTGAAGATTACTGGCGCGATGCACGTGATAGGCGCGGCAAGACGCGTCCTGCGGCTTCATCGGCCGCGCCGGATATCCCGGGACGCAAGCTAGAGGATGCCGCGTGAAGATTTATCCCGTTATTTTGTCCGGCGGTTCCGGCAGCCGCTTGTGGCCGCTGTCACGCGCAGCTTTACCCAAGCAGTTGTTGCCACTGATTACCGAACACACGATGTTGCAGGAAACCGTATTGCGTGTTGCTGATTGGGATGAGATCGCCGCGCCGCTGATTGTCTGTGGTAACGATCATCGATTTTTGGTAGCTGAACAGTTGCGTCAGATCGATGTGACGCCGACTGCGATCTTGCTCGAAGCAGAAGGTCGCAATACTGCGCCGGCAGTTGCAGTAGCGGCGAATTATCTGCTCGCACGGGATCCGGAAGCATTGATGCTGGTATTGCCGGCCGATCATCTGATTCTTGATCCGGATGCATTTCATAATGCCGTCCTGCGTGCGGTAAACGTGCTTGGCACAAACGGATTGGCAACCTTCGGTATCGTGCCTGCCAGTGCAGAAACCGGCTACGGCTATATACGACGTGGTGTCGCGATTGATGAATCCGGCCGTAGTTTTAAAGTAGAACAATTTGTCGAAAAACCGGACTTCGCAACAGCACAAGGTTTTATTGCAGATGAACGTTACTCATGGAATAGCGGCATGTTTCTGTTCCGCGCTGATGCTTATCTGGCAGAGCTGGAACGATTGCAGCCGGAGATGGCGGCGTGCAGCAAAGCCGCGGTGAATGAAGCCTACGGCGATTTGTCTTTCTGCCGTTTGAACGAAGCGGCATATGCGGCATGTCCGGCGCAATCGATAGACTTCGCAGTGATGGAGCATACGCAGCAGGCCATTGTCATCCCGGTGGATATAGGCTGGAGCGATGTCGGTTCCTGGTCGGCCTTGTCCGATATGCAGGATGGCAATGCAGAAGAGAATGTGTTGCAGGGCGATGTGTATACCGACAATGTACAAAACTCCTTGATACGTGCCGAGAGCCGCTTTGTCTCAGTGATAGGTCTGGATAACGTAGTGGTCGTCGAGACCAAGGATGCGGTCCTGATTGTGAATAAAGATCAGGTGCAACGCGTCAAGAACGTCGTCGACTTCCTGAAGCAGAAAGAACGCTGCGAACATTTGAATCACACACGCGTGTATCGACCGTGGGGTTCGTATGAGCCTATAGATGCCGGCGACCGTTTCCAGGTCAAGCGCATCACCGTCGATCCCGGCGAGAAATTATCGCTGCAGATGCATCATCATCGCGCCGAACACTGGGTCGTCGTCACCGGCACCGCGCGCATCACTTGCGGCGAGACCGTCAAGCTGTTGACCGAAAATGAATCGATATACATCCCGATCGGCATGACGCACAGGCTGGAGAACCCCGGCAAGATGCCGCTGCATCTGATTGAAGTGCAATCGGGGGCCTATCTTGGCGAAGATGACATCGTGCGTTTCGATGATGTGTATCAGCGCGCATGAGGGCGTTGTTATGGATTTAAAAGACAATCCCTTTGTCACGTATGACGAAAAATCTACCAAAGAAAAATTGATTGTTCAGTTACACGAACAACGCATAGACGGTCGTGTCACGCGCATTGCGAAATTTGGCGATCAGCAGGTTTGGTGGGAATTGGCAGGCAAGAATGCAAACTTGCCGCCGCCATTAGTCGCGCACGATATGGCGGCGACAGCTTTGGTATTTGTCGCGATGCATAGAGGCCAGGATATGCATATCGATGGACCGGTTACTTTTTCGCTGTTGAAAAATCTGGAAGACTTGATCGCCTGCTGGGTCGCATGGCGACCGGATTTGTATCGACATATCAATGTCAGTGCTGCGCGTGAATTGCCGGATGATGCGATTCGCCTGCCACAGACACCGCAAGCGGTAGCGGCATTTTCCGGCGGGCTGGATGCGTCGTTTACTGCATGGCGACATGTGACCGGCCGTGCGGGACGACGCAGTTATCACTTGCTGGCCGGCGTCTTGATTCAGGGTTTTGATATTGCGTTGAATGCCGATGCGGCGTTTGCGATCACTACGGCTTCGGCTGCTGATTCGCTGCAGTCGATTAATGTGCCTATGGTGACTCTGAAGACAAACTGGCGCGACGTTGCGTGCGTCAATTGGGAAATGGAATTCGGCAACGGCGTCGCTACTTGTCTGCGTAACTGGCAGGGCAGTGCACATGCCGGCCTGGTCGGTTCCGACGAAGATTACACGCGGCTGGTACTGCCGTGGGGCGGCAATCCGATCACGTACTCCATGTTATCCAGCCGCGATTTTCAGATTGTGTATGACGGTGGTGAATTTGCACGTACCGAAAAAGCCGAACGCATACTCGATTGGGAAACCGGTTTGCGCAATCTGCGTGTCTGTTGGGAAGGACCGCTGACAGGTCGTAATTGCGGCCGTTGCGAAAAATGCTTGCGCACCAAACTCAACTTCATGGCAGTCGGTGCCGAGTTGCCGGAGTCGCTGGCCGGTAAGCCCAGTGACGCGCAGATACGTGCATTGCGCGCCGGTAATCACGCACAACTGCTACTGCTGGATGAGATTGTGCAAATTGCCGAAAAGCGCAACATCAATGAACCATGGTTAAGCGCATTGAAGCTGACGATACGCAAGAATCGCTTCCTGAATAAATTCTCCATCTTTGATACGGCCAGGAGAGCACTGGGGAAAATCAAACGTCAACTGGTGTCGCGATGAAGAATATGCGGCGTGTAGTGCCGTGGGCTATCGTCGATAGTCTTGGTGTTGGTCTGCTCGGCTTCCTGACGCTGGCGATCATGACACGCGTACTGACACCGACTGATTTCGGTAGCGTGGCGTTTGCGCAGGCGATTGTTTTGATGACGCAACTGGTGATTTCGCTGGGCATCAATGAAGCATTGATCCAGCGCCGGCCTATCGACATGCTGCACATCGATAGCGCGTTCTGGGGATCTGTTTGTCTGGGTATTGCCGGCTTTCTTTTCTGCGTTGGCATCGGCGTGTATTTCATTTACTTCATGGAGCAGACGCTGGTGGGGACGATCCTGATCGTCGAGGGCACTGCCTGCCTGTTTACCGGATTAAACCTGTTGCCATCGGCGATGCTGGATCGCAAGCTGCGTACCAAGGCGATTGCCAGGCGCACGGTGGCTGGCAGGTTGAGTTATTGCCTGGTTGCGATCGGATTGGCGGCTGCGCATTTTGGCGTATGGAGCATCGTGATCGCCGGCGTTGTGCAGAATATTATTCTGACGATTATCTTCTGGCGTGGCCAGCTACGTTGGCCGCAGCGGCGCTTTTCTATGCCGCATGCGCGGCAGCTGGTCGCATTTGGTTTTCCGGTGATGCTGGAAGGAGCTTTGTGGGCTTTTCTGACGCGCGGCTTCAATCTGCTGATTGGCGCTATCCACGGCTTGAATGTGCTGGGTCTGGTCAGCGTCGCATTCAAGGCAACGGATGCCTTGTCGAATATTGTCGGTAGTGTGGCTGGTCGGATCGGGCTGCCGCTGTTTTCATCGATGCAGCAGGATAGAGAACGCCTGCAGCGTTCTTTCATGCAGGTTACGCAGGTAATGGCCTTTGTTTCGACGCCGATTTTTGTCGGACTTGCCTTGACCGCGCAGCTATGGGTGCCGCTCTTGCTTGGCGATAAATGGCCGGAAGCGATTCCGATGATTGTCGTCCTGTGTCTGGTCTGGGTGACCAGCTTTACACGTGTTTTTGTCAGCCCCTACCTGCGCGCGCTCGGTCATCCGCGTGCCTTGTTGTTGCCAGGACTATGTGCGAGCGTGTGTACGATAGCGGTCGTTTTTCTGACCGAAAATCATGCGCCCATCTACATCATTCTCGCGTGGTCGTGCCGCGTGGCCGTGACTTATCCGTTAGGGCTTTATCTGTTGCGTAAATATGCAGGCATTTCCTACACACAGCAGTTACGGCCTTTGGCCATGCCCTTCTTTTGCGCAGCGGTGATGGCGTTATGCGTCATGGCTGCACAGCTGGGTGTTGCGCATGCAGGATGGTCGAAATTGCCGCTCCTGCTGATGTCCATGCTGGTTGGCGCTACCAGTTATGCGGCAGTTGTCTTGCTGGTGTATCGCAAGGCATTGCCGGATCTGTTGTCGAACTGGCGCGGCACTGCATTGAAGAGTCGCTAAACTGGGTGCTTTCAGTTTAGCGATATTCAGTCGTCACCGATTCAAGATTGGTTGTCTGTGCGGGCCGTTCTTTGCCGGATAGATAATAGGCAACGCTCTCCATCCATGACTCTGTTGGTGCCGGTTTCAAAGTAAGAACCGGTAACAAGGCGATCACACCAATTATTAATAGCTTGCGATCAAAGACGATAGGTCTATTCCGTATCAGCCACGCAAAACTCAGACTGACGATAGCGCCCAATATACAGCCGCTGATTACTTCAGAAATCGAATGTACATGAATTGCCAGACGTGAAATGCCGATGGCGATGCCGAAGACTAGTCCAGCGAGTAAACCGATTTGTTGTAATTGACGTGTTTGTTTTTGCAGCAGAATCGCCATCAAGGCCGGTGCAATCGCGGTAGCGCGCATCGCATGGCCGCTGATGCCGGTGAAATCAAGCGCCGCTATGCCTGCACCCCAACCGATATAGGCAATCTTGGTTGCGACCACCAGCACGATTCCAGAGCCGAACAAAAAGCTCCACTGAAAAAATGGCTTCCATGCACGTGCGCCAGCCAGCCAAAATGACAGCAAGGCAGCCAGTGGCATCGTGAAGTTACTGTCAGCGAGTTTGGTAAAGGCAGCCCAGAAAATCATCTTGGCTGTCCTTCACGGAATATTTGTATTGAGGTTTTTATAGGCGTACTTGTCTGCATCCTCATGCAGCTTTCTTCCGGTAGGCGAGTATCAACATGACGATACCCAAGGCGATTAATGGCACCGACAACATCTGTCCGGCAGAAATCGTGATGCTGGCGAAATGCACTTCGTAATCCGGCATGCGGAAGTATTCAGTGAAGAAGCGTGCAGAACCATACAGCAGCGCGAACATGCCACCCACTGCCATGCGCGGACGCGCTTTGCGCGAAAAGATCCACAGCAGGATGAACATCAGCAAGCCATCGACCAGTGCCTGATACAGCGGTGAAGGATGACGCGGCAGGTTATCTACATTCGGCCAGATCATTGCCCACGGCAGCGATGCATCGGCAACGCGACCCGGCAATTCGGCATTAATGAAATTGCCGAGGCGACCGAAGGCATAACCCAGTGGGACCATGGGTGCGATGAAATCCCATACGTCGAGTACATTGCGACCCTGCTTGCGCGCCCAGATACTCATCGCAAACAACACGCCGAGGAAGCCGCCGTGGAAGGACATGCCGCCTTTCCATACCTTGAAAATTTCCAGCGGATGCGAGAAGTAATAGGCCGGGTCGTAAAAAATCACTTCACCCAAACGACCGCCTATGATGACGCCGAGCACGCCATAGAACAGCATGTCATCGATGTCTTCCTTCTTCCAGCCGGCGCTGGCTATGTGCGGTTGCTTGATCCGTATGCGCGCCAGCCAGATGAATTGCGCAAATGCGGCGAGGTACATCAAACCGTACCAGCGTATCGCGAGGGGACCGATAGCGATTGCAACCGGATCGGGCATAGGGTGTATCCACATAATCTATTTCTTTCGCAACAATTCTAGAAAAGCATTCAGCACCGGCGAGGCATTATCGCGTCGCCATGCGAGGCCGGTTTCGACCAGCGGCGTTTTATTCGCCAGCGGTTTGTAGTCGACACCAGGCCGTTTTAAATTCGATACGGATTGTGGCACAAGCGCGATCCCCATGCCGGCAGACACCAAACCTATGATGGTTTGCATCTGGATTGCTTCCTGTCCGATATGCGGTGTCAGGCCGGCATCGCGGTAGCAAGCCAGAATCGCATCGTGGAAGGCGGGAGCAATACGTCGCGGGAAAATTATCAGCGGTAATTCAGCCAGTGCCTGAAGAGCCACGCTCTGCTTGCCGCGTAGCGCCTTCAATCCTTTAGGTGCAGCAAGTATCAAAGGTTCCGACAAGACCGGTAAATAATCCAGTTGCAATTTTGCCTTGTCTGGTATTGGTGGAATCAACAGGCCGACATCAATACGGCCCTGCATCAGATCATCCAGTTGCACGTCAGTCGTCGCTTCACGCAAATCGATCTCGACACCGGGATAGGCTTCGCGGAATTCACGCAGGAAGGGCGGCAGCACACTGTAATCGGCGGTCGACACAAATGCCAGCGACAAGCGACCCGATGTACCGGATGCAGCGCGACGCATCAGATCAGGTAGCGCCGCTGTTTGCTGCAGGATGCGTTGCGCTTCCGGCAACAGTGCTATCCCGGCTGGCGTTAACGCGACGCTACGACTGGTGCGGCGAAAAAGCTGCACGCCCAGCATCGCTTCCAGCGACTGGATCGCTTGCGAGAGCGGCGGTTGCGTCATGTGCAGCCGTATTGCCGCGCGGCCGAAATGCATTTCTTCGGCGACGGTGACAAAATAGCGTAATTGTCTGAGCTCGATATTCATGGCCTTGTGCCGGAGTTATTCAGTGATGCTCAATGTTGGTCAGGGATCTGATCATGGCTGCAATTTACCCGCAATCAATATCTCATACATATTGATTGCGATGGAATCATATATTTGACACATGGCCTAACGCAAGGCAATCTAGGCGCTCTTTTCAAGGATTTGCCCTGTTACCGGGCAGGCAATCGCTGCAGCCCTTATTGCAGCGTACTACCGATTTGCATTCTTTCTGGAGTCATCATGGCATTCAATCGCCGCTCGAAAAACATCACGCAAGGCGTGTCCCGCAGCCCTAACCGTTCCATGTATTACGCCATGGGTTACGAAAAAGCCGATTTCGACAAGCCTATGGTCGGTATCGCCAACGGTCACTCGACGATTACGCCATGTAACTCCGGTCTGCAAAAACTGGCCGATATCGCGATCAAGACCGTCAAGGACGCAGGCGGCAATCCGCAAGTGTTCGGTACGCCAACGATTTCCGACGGTATGTCCATGGGCACCGAAGGCATGAAGTATTCGCTGATCTCGCGCGAAGTCATTGCCGACTGTATCGAAACCGCAGTCAACGGCCAATGGATGGATGGCGTGCTGGTCATCGGTGGCTGCGACAAGAACATGCCAGGCGGCATGATTGCGATGTTGCGCACCAACGTTCCAAGTATTTATGTGTACGGCGGCACCATCAAACCGGGTAACTGGAAAGGCAAAGACCTGACCATCGTTTCCGCATTTGAAGCGGTTGGTGAATTCACTGCCGGTCGCATGTCGCAAGAAGATTTCGACGGCATCGAACGCAACGCCTGCCCATCGTCCGGTTCGTGCGGCGGTATGTACACAGCGAATACCATGTCATCTTCATTCGAAGCTTTGGGTCTGGCCTTGCCATACTCGTCGACGATGGCGAATCCTGATGATGAAAAAGTCGGCTCCGCAGCAGAATCCGCGCGTGTGCTGATCGAAGCAATCAAGAACGATTTGAAACCGCGCGACATCGTGACACGCAAGGCGATCGAAAACGCAGTGGCCGTCATCATGGCAACCGGCGGTTCGACCAATGCCGTGTTGCACTTCCTGGCGATTGCACATGCAGCAGAAATCGACTGGACCATCGACGACTTCGAACGCATGCGTAAAAAAGTCCCTGTCATCTGCGATCTGAAACCATCCGGCAAATACGTTGCAACCGATCTGCATAAAGCGGGCGGCATTCCGCAAGTGATGAAGGTATTGCTGGATGCAGGTCTGTTGCACGGCGATTGCATGACGATCACCGGTCAAACCGTGGCAGAAGCATTGGCGCACATCCCATCGGTACCAAGTGCATCACAAGACGTGATTCACACCATCGACAAAGCTTTGTACGCGCAAGGTCACCTCGCGATTCTGAAGGGCAATCTGTCGCCAGAAGGTTGCGTAGCAAAAATCACCGGTTTGAAAAACCCCGTGATCACCGGACCTGCACGCGTATTCGACGACGAATACTCGGCGATGGACGCGATCATGGCGAACAAGATTGTTGCTGGCGATGTGCTCGTCATGCGCTACCTCGGACCAAAAGGCGGCCCGGGTATGCCGGAAATGCTGGCGCCAACCTCAGCACTGGTCGGTCAGGGTTTGGGTGAGTCAGTGGGCTTGATTACAGACGGTCGTTTCTCAGGCGGTACCTGGGGCATGGTCGTTGGTCATGTATCGCCAGAAGCATTCGTCGGCGGCCTGATCGGTCTGGTCGAAGAAGGCGACTCCGTCACCATCGATGCGCACAAATTGTTGATTCAGTTGAATGTGCCGGAAGAAGAAATCGCACGCCGTCGCGCCAACTGGAAACAACCAGCACCGCGTTACACACGTGGTGTGTTGGCGAAGTACGCAGCGCTGGCATCGACTGCGAGTAAAGGCGCAGTCACCGGCTGATGCTGTTTCGCCGAATGAAAAAAGCCGGATTTTTATCCGGCTTTTTTATTTTTAAAGCATGCGTATCGAACACAACTCAAGTTGAATTCAGCCAACATCAAAAAGCTTATCGAGCGAATGTCGCTTGCAGATCGCTTTGGCTGCTCACGCCATTTTGCAAGGACAGCATTAACAGAATGCGTGCTTTCGCTGGTTTCAAATCGTCGGCCATTACTGCGCCGGCTTCGAACGAAGTTTTGCCACCACCTTCAAAACCATAGCTAGGCAAGACGCGACCATTGTGTACGCGGGTCGAGACGACGACTGCGACGTTTTTCGAGATCGCATACTTTACTGCATTCAACATCGCCACATTCATGTTGCCCATGCCGAGTGCCTGCACGACGATGCCTTTGACACCACGATCGACTGCATTACGCAGAGCTGCACCGTCAGCGCCGCCATACATCGCAATGATTTCGACCTCCGGCATTTTGTCCGTACGAATCGGGATGTATTGGCGACGCAATTGAGTGTATGAGAAGGTCACGCGATCTGGATACACTTCACCCAAAAATCCATAATCACCCGACTTGAATGTTTCTACATTGGCTGTGTGGGTTTTCGTGACATAGCGTGCTGCATTGATTTGATTATTCATTGCCAGCATTGCGCCTTTGTCCCTGGCTTGCGGATCAACAGCGATGCGTACTGCATTCAACAAATTGCGCGGGCCATCAAAATCTGAAACCGAGGCATTGCGTTGCGCGCCTATCAAGACTATCGGTTTGCTTGATTGCACGGTCAGGTCCAGCCAGTAGGCGGTTTCTTCCAG
Organism: Herminiimonas fonticola; assembly: GCF_003293745.1. Taxonomy (GTDB): domain Bacteria; phylum Pseudomonadota; class Gammaproteobacteria; order Burkholderiales; family Burkholderiaceae_D; genus Oxalicibacterium; species Oxalicibacterium fonticola. The sequence goes on along the minus strand of NZ_PTLZ01000005.1, from coordinate 84,057 downwards.
CGTATCGGTGCCGTGGGAGACGATCACGCCAGCCACTTCCTTGCGATCCAACGCTGCCTGCACTGCTTTCGTCAATGTCACCCAGCGCGCCGGGTCCATGTAATCGGATGGAACATTCGAAAGATTGTTTACTTCGATGGACGCATACTTTGCAACATCGGGTACGGTTGCCAGCAGATCATCGCCAGAGATAGCCGGCACAGGCGCATTCTTTACAGGGTCTATCTTCATCGCAATCGTGCCGCCGGTTGCGATGAACTGCACGACGGGTTTGCTTTGAGAGAAGGCGGGGACGGCGGCTAATAACAGGAGGCTGAATACTGCTTTTTTCAATGTTGTCATTATTTGTCTCACTCAGTTGGTTTCAGAAGTCTCATCTAATAATTATGTAGTGCCGTATTCAGTGCGCTTAATTAAAACGAACTTGAATACTGCAAACTACTTTTAGCATAAATGATATTGCTCTGCTGAGAAGTGAGGACGTGAACCCGGACACTTGATGAAGTCATGCCGTATCCGACTTCATCAAAAAGACATGCGACTTCTTACTCCGAGGAAGAGATGTTTATGGAATCAGAGAATGGGTTTAGTGCCAGCCTCATTTGCATCCCATGAATTTTCATAGAAAATCTCGCTGATTGCTTTCCGCTTATCCCATTCTTCGATTTCCAGCATCGGAGCAGGGTAAAAATCTTTTACGTGGCCCAGGCACAAGATGGCGATCGCCTGGCTTCCTTCAGGCATCTGGCAAAGATGGCGAATTGCTTCCGGATCAAACAAGGATACCCAACCAAGTCCGATACCTTCTGCTCGGGCTGCCAGCCACATATTCTGTATCGCGCAACTCGCCGAAGCCAGATCCATTTCCGGCATGGTGCGACGACCAAAAATATACTTTTCCCTGTGATCGGTTAAGCCGACAACCAGCACTTCTGCGCAGGAAAGTATTCCTTCCACTTTCAGTCGCATAAATTCACTGGAGCGTTCACCGAGTGCATCCGCTGTGGCAATTCGTTCTTCATCAACATGCTTGTGCATGGCTATTCGTAATTGCGGATCAGTGATGCGTATGAATCGCCATGGCTGCATCAGGCCAACACTAGGTGCGCTATGTGCCGCCTGGATGAAACGCTGCAATTGACCTTCTTCCAACGGTGTCGAAAGAAAATGACGCATATCGCGGCGTTCTCGAATTACTTTATAGACTGCGGCAATTTCTTCAGGTGAAAACTTGTTTGAATCCATGACTTTCTTTATATCGCATGTCTGCGCTGATAACTATGTGTGCAAGAGATACGTAGACAGCAGTCTTTGTGTACTAACTATTAATCTCCGGACAATTCACAGAAGCGTAGACGATTGCCGAAGGGATCCATGATTTGCATTATTCGTCCCCAGTCGACTGTTTCGATGCCGGGCTTCGCGTATTTGTACTCTTTCGCGTGCAGTTCCTGTTGCAGCGCATCGATGTTCTCGACAGGGATGAAGATTGCAGAGCCTGGTGTTGCATCGCCATGGTGTTCGCTCAAATGCAAGGTCAATCCCGAGCGAGTCACTTGTGCATACAAGGGAAAATTTTCTTCGAAGCGATGTTCCCATTCCAGCGTAAAACCGAGAAAGTCGAGATAGAACTCTTTCGCCTTGTCTACGGAGAAAATACGAATGATGGGGATGCCTGCGGATAATTTCATAGGGTTTTAATCAAGTTCGCGTGATGACCGATGATATCTGTATAGTGGCTGACCGAATCAAGGAAACCATGAAAACAATCATCGCATCACTAGTGTTCGCACTCGCCTCTACGACGGCTTATGCCAATGCCGACATGGATAGACAATCGTACTGTTCTAATTATGCGTCCATGCTCAAATCAATTGCAGCGTGGCGCGATCAGGGGATGTCGCCTGAAAAAACGCTGGAGTTGATGCGTGGCGTGAAAGGGGTTTCCTTGCAGGAAAAAAAGGATGCCATCAACGCCGTTTATTTCGACAAGTCGCTCGCAAATTCAAGAGGAACAGAGTTCGGCAATCAAGCGCGTTCGAATTGTCTGGCTGAAAAGTCCAAATAACGATTTGCCGCATGCAGGAAAAGCACGGCTTTATTTGAAGGTCTTTTTCACCCGGTCCTTGCGTGCTTTTTCCAGTTGTTCGTGCGCTTTGCGCTTGTCTAGTCCCAGCATTCTTTCGCCGAACTCAAACCAGAGAAAGGCGATGGCGAACAGGCCGACTATCCACCACCAGGACAGGTTTTCCAGCGGGCCGAATTCAAAGTACTTTAAAGCCGACAATAATACGATGATGATAATGAGGGGCATGGCTTCTCCTTGTTCGCTGCAGGATATTGTGAATAAGTGTAACGGTCAATTGCTGTCGTCAACTGTGCTGTTGCTGATACGTTGTACCCTTGTAAGGCGAACTTTCGCGTGAGTTAAACGCGGTAGAATAGTCGCGATCAATCTTGTGGAGAGAAACATGAAGCGTACTTTGTTATTAGGTTTGTTTCTGGTTGCAGGCGTGTCGAATGGCGCGCTGGCAAATGCCGATCTGGCAAAAGCAAAGAATTGCATGGCTTGCCATTCAGTAAACAACAAGGTACTGGGCCCGGCCTTCAAGGATATCGGCGCTAAATATGCCGGTCAAAAAGGTGCAGAAGACAAGCTGGTGCAAAAAGTGATGAAGGGCGGTAGCGGCGTGTGGGGCACAGTGCCTATGCCAGCCAATGCTCAGGTCAGCGAAGCGGAAGCGCACACCCTGGTTAAATGGATACTGACGCTGAAATAAGTGTCGCTAAAATACAATATGTGAAAATAAAAAAAGCGCTCTTCGGAGCGCTTTTTTATCGCCGGCAGATTGTCACTTGAACAATATTGGCGTGCTCTGAGCACCCTTTGGAAATCGGCTTTCCTCTATTCCCTTTTCGGTTTTAGATATTTTAAAAATCCCGTATCTAGTGCATGACTGCGCCAATTTGGCGCCATCTGCGAGACAGATTCCACGCTTGGACAAGGGTCGACATTATCTTGCACCACCAGATACCTGACTTCAGGAAAATGTCTCAAATTCCGATTGGCATGGCTTTTGCTGAACAATATTCCAGCTACTTGAATTGCGAATGTTTTGCTGATATTAATATTCAAGTAACTTGAATCGTTACCGTCCATCCATTCTAAAGGGGATAAATGTGGTTAATACCAAGACAGTATTAAAGACAGCTGCACTGTGTGCCGCCATGGGCATGAGCTTGCTGGGAGCATCGGCTTCTGCCAAAGATGTTGTGAAGATCGCGTTTGTCGGCCCGCTGACTGGCGGCACGTCTTCCATCGGTTTGGGCGGGCGTAATTCAGCGGATCTGGCAGTGCGTCTGCGAAATGCAGATCCCAAAGCCAAGTACACCTATGAATTGGTGGTGCAGGATGATGAATGTCGCCCGAATGTCGGTGTGCAAGTGGCGACCAAAATCGCGGCTGATAAAAACATCATCGCCGGCGTCACGCATTTCTGTTCTGCAGTCGCGATGGGTACGGTAAGCGTGTATAACCGCTTCGGCTTGCCAGTGGTTGTGTGGGGTGCCGTGCTGCCGGAAATCACTTACGGCAATAACTTCAAGGAAGTACATCGCGTCAACGGCACGATGATCAATCAAAGCGAAGTGGCTGCCAAGTTCATGGCGGATCAGGGCTACAAGAAATTTGCCATCATTCATGACACGACCGACTACGGCAAAGGCCATAACAAGTATTTTTCGGAATTCCTGAAAAAGAATGGTGCCACCGTACTGGGTACATTTGGCGTGACTGCAGATCAGCAGGATTTCAGCACCGAGCTGACCAAGATACGTGAATTGAAATCAGATGTTGTCTACTTCGGTGGCCTGACCCCACTGGGCGTGCGCATCCGTACGCAAATGGAAAAGCTCGGTATCAAGGCGCAGTTTGAAGGCACCTCCGGCATCAAGTCGGATGCATACATTCAAGGCGTGGGTGAGAAACTGGCCGAAGGATCGCTGGCCTTCCTCGAAGGTGCCCCGTGGGAAAAAATTCCTGGTGGCTTGTTCTTTACCGCGCAATATCAAAAGCAAAAATACAGCGAACCGCCTGAAGCGTATGGCACGTTCTCCTATGCTGCTGCCAATTTGATTATGGATGCAGTGGAGAAGGTCGGCCCGGACCGCAAAAAAGTACGCGATGTGCTGAACAACACCAAGAACGCCGATACCTTGATCGGCAAGGTGACCTTCGATGATCACCGTCAAAACATTGTGCCGCTGGTGACCAAGTATGTGGTCGAGGATGGCAAGTGGGCGATCTGGGAAGACAGCAGCTATGCCAGCGGCAAGCGCAAATTAGCCGGCAAGTAATCGTCTGCCAAATAAGGCGGATGTGAAGTAGGCACGAAGCTGCAGGCCGGGCGCCCGGCCTGCAGCAAGATTGGATACAAACGGAGAGAGCGATGAGTGTAATCAGCCAATATATTTTCAACGGACTGATGCTGGGCATGATTTACGCCATGGTCGCAGTCGGTTTCACCTTGTTTTTTGGCGTGCTGGATGTCATCAAGTTTTCGCACGGCGATACCTTGATGGTCGGTGCGTTTGCAGGCCTTAGCGCATCGACGGGCGTGATGATGCTGGACATAGGTTCTCCGTGGATACGCTTGCTGGCAGTTGTGCTGGCGGCAGTATGTGTAACAGGTTTGCTGGGCGCGGCGATTGCCAAATGGCTGGTGCTGCCGCTGCGTAAAGCGCCGGCACTCAATACGCTGCTGGCGACCCTGATGCTGGGTACGGTCATGCGCGAAGCAGTGCGCTTGTTCTATCCGGACGGCTCGAATTCACAGCCATTTCCTTCCCTGCTGCCGACGGATGCCATCGATATCGGCGGCTTCGCTTTACGTGCAGACAATGTGATTCTTTTGTTGAGCGGTCTGGCAGTCATTGCAGGCGTGCACTTTCTGATCACACGCACCCGCCTTGGCATGGCAATCCGCGCCGTGGCGCAGGACGGTGAAACAGCACGCCTGATGGGCATCAATTTTGAAGCCGTAGTGTTGCTGACTTTCGCACTCGGTTCTGCGATGGCTGCTTTGGCTGGCGTCATGAACGGCCTGTATTACAACGAGATCAACTTCAACGTCGGTTTGCTGTTGGGCGTGATCGGCTTTGCGGCAGCGATACTCGGCGGCCTGGGAAATATTTACGGAGCGATCATCGGCGGCTTCCTGTTCGCCGGCCTGCAGGTATTGGGTAGTGCAACGCTGCCGGCACTGATCCCGAATATCCCGAGCGCCTACAAGGACGTCTTCGCATTTGCAGTCGTCATTATTTTGATGGCATGGAAACCAACCGGGCTGATAGCCGAAAAATCTAGCGAACGGGTCTGATATGAAAGACATTCAATTGAATAAGAAATCAGCAGCGCTGGTGCTGGGCCTGGCGACGCTCGGGATCAGTATCTACATGTGGTTGTTCCTGCATGCAGAGTCGCAATTGGCGGTCGGTGCATTGATTGTTCTGGCACTGATACTTACCTTGCTGGGGAAAAAACTGGGCACGGTAGAACGCATAGAAAAGGCAGCGGCCAGCCGTCCCGGTCTGGCGCGCGTCTGGTCACTGCTGGCTGCATTGTCATTGGTAGCTGCGTTTTACGACAGCCACTTCGTTTTGCTGATGATAGGCGGCGTCCTGTTGTATGCGATTGCCTGCATGGGTTTGACCCTGCAATTCGGATTTTCCGGAGTGAGCAATTTTTCCGGCGCGGCTTTCTTCGGCATCGGTAGTTACACCACGGCGGTGCTGGCGACGCATACCGGCTTGCCATCGTTGGCGAATATCGCGATTGCCGGAGCGGTTGCCGCAATCATCGGTTCCATCCTGATCTGGCCTGTGTTACGCACACGTGGTCACTACGCGGCTCTGGTGACGATCGCATTCGGCATCCTGTTCAAAACCTTCCTTGAAGTCAACGACGTATTGGGCGGACCGCAGGGTTTGCAAGTGCCCGGCATGACCTTGTTCGGGTATGTCTTCAACGAAAACTTTACCCTGTTTGGGATTGAGTTTTCCTTCTATGTGAACTACGTATTGTTGAGCTTGCTGCTGTTTGTCTGTGCCTTTGTGTTGATCAAGGCATTGGAGCGTTCATGGGTAGGTTTGAGCATGGACGTGGTACGAACAGATGAAACTGCCGCATCTACTTTCGGCCTGCATATCGTGCGCTGGAAAGTGATTGCCTTCACACTCGGAAATTTTTTCGCCGGTGTTGCCGGTAGCGTGTACGGCATGATGGTCGGTTTTGTCGCACCGAACAATTTCACGTTCGCCGATTCGCTGTTGCTGCTGTCGATCACGATCCTCGGCGGTCTTGGCAATGTCATCGGCCTGATTCCTGCAGCGATTATTGTCATGATGCTGCCGGAAAAACTGCAGTTCATTCAAGAGTATCGGGTCTTGTTGTATGCAGTTCTGGTGATCGGCATCTTGCTGTTCCGTCCTGATGGTTTGTTGCCGCGCAAAACACGACTGTTCTTTTCCCGGAAGGCGGCCCAATGAGCGCAATCATGAAAATAGAAGCGAATCCAGCAATGAATTCAGCAAGCATGCCTGCTACAAGTGCGAACACCCTGGTCAGCGCGCGCGATGTCACCATGCGTTTCGGCGGCCTGACCGCACTCGATCAGCTGAATCTGCACATAGTCGAAGGCGAAGTGCTCGGCCTGCTGGGCCCCAATGGCTCCGGCAAGACCACCTTTTTCAATGTGCTGACCGGCTTGTACAAGGCCAGCAGCGGCAGCATCACGTATCAGGGTCGCGAAGTGATAGGCCAGACACCACAGGAAATTTATCGCAGCGGCGTCGCGCGTACCTTCCAGCGTTCGCGTCTGTCACTGCCATTGACGGTGTTCGACAATATCGTCATCGGCGACTACCAGCACATGCAGCACGGTTTGTTTTTCAATCTGTTCCGTCGCAAGGCTTTTCGTGCCGAGTACGACGCCTATGTCGCCAAGGTTGAAGCGCTGCTCAACATCTTCAGCCCACCGTTGGTGGCACGCATGTTCGAGCCGGTGGAAACCTTCACCATGATCGATAGACGCCGCATTGAAGTATGTCGCGCACTGTTGAGCGAACCGCGTCTGCTGCTGCTCGATGAACCATCGGCCGGCATGACGCACGATGAAACAGAAGCCTTGATGGATGACATTCTGCAAGTGCGCAGCAAGTTGTCGAATCTGAGCGTGGTCTTGATCGAACATGAAATGAATGTGATCAAACGCATCACCGATCGCTGCATCGTTTTCAACTACGGCAAAAAAATTGCCGAGGGTACTTACGCGGAAATCACTGCCGATCCGAATGTACAGACCGCTTATCTGGGAGAAGATGAATGAGCAACTTGAGCGTCAAAGGACTGACTACCGGCTACGACAAGGTCAATGTATTGCATGACGTTTCTATCGACGTTGCACCTGGAAAAATCACTTGCATCCTCGGTGCCAACGGTGCCGGCAAGAGCACGCTGATACGCTCGATACTCGGCTTGACGCCGCCACGTCAGGGAGAAATTCTGTGGGGCGGGCGCAATCTGGCTGGTGAAAAAACCCATGCGATTATCGCCAGCGGCATCTCCTGCATACCGGAAGGCCGCAAGGTTTTTCCGCGCATGAGCGTGGCTGAAAATCTGGCCCTCGGCGCCTTCCTGGTCACGGATAAGTCTGTCGTGGCGCAGCGCCTGGAACGTGTCTATGAAATTTTCCCACGCCTCAAGGAACGGGCGACCCAATTTGCCGGCACCATGTCGGGTGGCGAGCAGGCCATGGTGTCCATCGGACGCGGCTTGATGGCGGAGCCGCAACTGCTGGTGATTGATGAACCGTCGCTGGGCTTGTCGCCGCTCTACGTCAAAGAAAATTTCAAGGTCATCAAGCAGATCAACGCGATGGGCATCACGGTGCTGCTGGTGGAGCAGAACGCGCGCCAGACGCTGGCGATTTCACACTATGGTTACGTGCTGTCGCAGGGCCGCGTCATGGCGCAAGGCACGGCCGAAGCATTGGCCAGCAATGACGATGTGCGTTCCGCTTACTTCGGTTGATCGGGGCGCTCATTGAAAAATTACGCTAACTCATCCCTGAAGGAACTGGCAGCATGCATTGCACGTCGTGAAGTTTCTGTGGAGGCGGTGGCACGCGCCGGCATTGCACGCATAGAAGAGTTGGAACCCGCTGTCCATGCCTGGCAACATTTTGATCCAGAGCTCGTGATCAAGCAGGCACGTCTGCTTGAGACGCAAGCGCACTCAGGTTTGTTGTACGGCCTGCCTATCGCGGTCAAGGATTTGATGGATACGGCAGATATGCCGACTACCTACGGTTCACCGATTTATGAAAATCATCGACCCTTGGTAGACGCCGCTTGTGTTGCCGCCAGCCGTAGTGCGGGTGCGGTGATCATGGGTAAAACCGTGACTACCGAGTTCGCCACTTTCCGTCCTGGAGCGACGCGTAATCCACGCGCGGTTGCCGACCATACACCTGGTGGTTCGTCCAGCGGCTCCGCTGCCGCAGTTGCCTGCGGCATGGTGCCCGCCGCATTCGCCACGCAAACAGCGGGATCGATTATTCGACCTGCTGCATATTGCGGCGTGGTTGGCTACAAACCTACTTACGGCACCTTGTCGCTGGCGGGGATCAAATCGCTGTCGCCAAGTCTGGATACCGTGGGCGTGCTGACACGCAGTGTTGGCGACGCAGCTTTTTTCATAGGTGCGCTGGCGCGTCTGCCTTTATCTGAGGGTTTGAATGCGGATGCAGCGCCGTCAAGATTGCGTATCGGTATTTGCCGTACGCCGCATTGGGAGCGCGCAGGCGAAGGTGCGCGCGCCGTGCTTGAGCAAGCCGCGCGCTTGTTGGAACAAGCCGGTGCGATCATCAGCGACGTCGATTTGCCGGCACCTTGTGCTGGCCTGACCGATGCGCAGATCCGCATCATGGGTTATGAGGCAGCGGCTGCATTTGCTCCCGAAGCGCGGACGCATCCGGAAGGTTTCAGTGATGCGTTTGCCGTTTTGCTGGAAGCAGGCAAGGCCATCGATGGCACGTCCTATGTAGCAGCTCAGGCCTTGGCTGTTGCATCGCGTCAGATGGTGACGGGCGTGTTCGACAAGGTGGATATCCTGCTTTCCCCAAGTACCGAGGGTGAGGCGCCGGCAGGACTCTCCATCACCGGCGATCCCATCTTCAATCGCATGTGGTCGCTGCTCGGCAATCCTTGCGTGCACGTTCCCTTGGGCAATGGCCCGGGCGGTATGCCATTGGGTGTGACGCTTACCGGCCCGCGCTGGGGCGATGCCCGCGTACTGTCGGCAGCAAATTTACTCGAGCGCGTTTTTGCCTCGAACAACTGAACAGGACATCATGACGAATCAAACTATGCAGGATGCATCTATTTCTCCCGCTGAAAAGACGCAAGACAGTATCAATAACGAGCGTTTGCAAAATGCGATCGCTGCACTGGCAGCGTTCGGTGGTCGCGACGATGGCGGCGTAGCACGTGAGACCTTGACGCAAATTGATCTGGATGCACGGCGTCATCTGATCGCTACCGCGCGCGCTTTGGGCTGTGAAGTAGAAACCGATGATTGTGCGAATTTGTTTTTCCGTAGGCTCGGCACGACTGACTTGCCGCCGGTACTGACAGGTAGTCACGCCGATACGCAACCGGTTGGTGGCAAGCTGGATGGTGCATATGGCGTGCTGGCCGGACTGGAAGTGATCGCCGCCTTGAATGATGCCGGTATTACTACCCGTCGTGCGATTGAAGTGGTGGCGTGGACCAATGAAGAGGGCAGTCGCTTCGGCCCCGGCGCGATGGGTTCCAGCGCCTTTGTCGATCCATCGCGTTTGCCGGCTTATCGTGAAGTACGTGATGGCGACAACATTACATTTGGCGAGGCAGTCGATGCGGCGTTGCTGGCATCCGCCGACGTGAGTCGTAGACCACTGGCGTTGCCGATCGCTTCTTGTGTAGAACTGCATATCGAACAAGGACCGGTGCTGGAACGTGCCCATGCCGCATTGGGTGTCGTGACCGGCATACAGAGTGTGCGCTGGTACAAGGTAGAGTGCATAGGCATGGCGGCACATGCCGGCACCACGCCTATGGATGAGCGTAGCGACGCGATGATGGCTGCTGTCGCTATCGCGCAGCAGTTGTATGTGTATGCGGCCAAACAGGCGGCCAGCAATTTGCGATTGACTTTGGGACGCTGGCAGGTCGGTCCGAATTCGGTGAATACAATTCCCGGCAAAGTTGATTTCACGATCGATGTGCGTTGTGTCGATGCCGATGTGCTGGAGCGTTTTGAGCAGTTTCTGGCGGAGATCACGACTAGCCATCAATGGCGCGGCAATATTTCCTTCGATTGTTTTTTTTCGCGTCCACCTACGCATTTTCCTGCCGATATGCTGAGTTTGATCGAACGCGCCTGCATGCGTGCCGGTCATCAAGCCAAGCGCGGCGATCCGCAAAAACTGACCTCGGGTGCCTTCCACGACGCCATGTATCTGGCCGAGCATTGCCCGACTGCGATGATTTTTGTGCCAAGCAAGGGCGGAATCAGTCACAATGCCGCCGAGGAAACCGCACCTGAAGATTTATACCTCGGTGTGCAAGCCCTCGCATACACATTGGTAGAGCTGGCAAATCGATAGCAGTCCGGAAAGTTCAAACCAGTTTTTTAACGAATCGAGAAATTGCAGATGAAACGCGATCCTGTCTCAAGTTCTGCGTCTGTCGAAAAAAAGGCATCAGTCTCCGGGCTTGGTGTGCGGCTGCGTCACGCTCGTTTGGTGGCAGGCTTGACCTTGATGCAGTTGTCGCAAAAAGCGGCATGTTCAGAAAGTCTGGTATCCAAGATAGAACGAGGTACGGCAACACCATCACTGGCGATGTTACATAGGCTGGCGATGGCATTGGATACCAATATCTCGACCTTGATGTCGGAAGAAATGCCGGCAGTAGGTCCGGTGTTGCGAGTGGGCGAACGGCCTGTCATCAAGACCGGTGGCATCTCGATGGAGCGTTTGGTACTACCGACGCGCGGCGGTTTGCTGCAGGCGAATATACATATCGTGGAACCGGGCGCAGCCAGTGATGGCCAGATCGAGCATGTAGGTGAAGAAGTGGGATATGTGCTGGAAGGAACAATTGAGCTGCGCCTGGGTGATGAGCGCTATATCATCGGCCCTGGCGATGTGTTTACGTTTGCCAGTAATGTGCCGCATGGTTATAGCAATGTAGGCGAGGTTGTCGCCAAGGTTTTATGGGTTAATTCTCCCGCGACGTTCTAGTGTACATGCAGTTTGAAATTGAGGATGAGTACTACAGCTCTAAAAAATAAAGCGCTCTTCGGAGCGCTTTATTTTTGTCTGTTCAGATTTATTCGTCCTGTTACAGCAATAAAAAAGCCTCGCGGTTTTGAGTCGCGAGGCTTGCATGAAACTTAAATAATTTACTTGGTGACTGCCAGTATTTCGCGTTTGCCGCCCTTGTAGGTATACAGCGTCAGCGTGCCATCCTTGATATCGCCTTTTGCATCGAAGGCAATCGTGCCGGTAATGCCCGGGTAATTGATCTTCGCCAGCTCGGGCAGATATTTGGCAGCTTCAGTCGAGCCGGCTTTTTTCATCGCTTCGACAGCGGCGAAGGTTGCATCGTAGGCGTAGGCAGCAGTGTAGACCACATCAATGCCGAAGCGTTTTTTGTACGCAGCGCGGAAATCTTCCACGCCTTTTCTACGTGCTTCCGGCACGCCGCCAGCTTCAGCGCAAACGACCTGGTTATCGGCCAGCGCATCTCCCGCCAGACCTGCTAATGAACCGGTGCAGATGCCATCGCCACCCATGAACTTGGCATTGATGCCCAGCTGTTTCATCTGGCGCATCATAGGGCCGCCAACCGCATCCATGCCGCCGAAGAAAATGATGTCGGGTTTCTTGGATTTGATAGAGGTCAGGATTGCATTGAAGTCGGTTGCCTTGTTGTTGGTGTATTGGCTGGCAACGATGGCGCCGCCTGCTCCTTTGACGCCTTTGGCGAATTCGTCGGCGACGCCTTGCCCGTATGCAGTGCGGTCATCGATGACGGCGATGCTTTTGCCACCCAGTGTTTTGACTGCGTACTGACCAAGTACCTGACCGAGTTGCGCGTCATTGGCCACTACGCGGAAAGCGGTTTTGAATCCTTGTTGCGTGTACTTTGGATTGGTCGCGGATGGCGAGATTTGCGGGATGCCGGCATTCGAGTAAATCCGTGAAGCAGGGATGGTGGTGCCTGAATTCAGATGGCCGATCACGACGGCTACTTTGGCATCGACGAGTTTTTGCGCAGCTGCGGTCGCCTGTTTCGGATCGGATGCATCGTCCTCTGCCAGCAGCTGGAATTTCACCTTCTTGCCGGCGATAGTGGTGCCTTTGGCGTTCAATTCTTCGACGGCCATTCTGGCGCCGTTTTCATTATCCTTGCCCATGTGTGCATCGGTGCCGGTGATAGGTGCGACGCTACCAATCTTGATAACTTGTTCTTGTGCCACGGCAGTCCCTGCGAGAGCAAACGCAATCAGGCCGGCCAACGGAATCATTCTGGTCTTGAACTGCATATATTTTCTCCTGAGGATTGTAAAAATACAGAGTAGCTGCAACACTGGCCATGCATGCCTCTCAAGACAAAGACCTTACAACAGAAGAAAATACGACGTAAAGTGTTTTTTCTCTGATTTACACGATTCTTATGCCCAAACTTCATACCCTAGACAAAGTTGATCGCAAGCTGTTGAACATGCTGCAGAAAGACAATCAAACGCCGACGCGCATGCTGGCTGACGCCGTGCATATTTCCCAGCCGACTTGTTTGCGCCGCATACGCGATATGCGCGAGGCTGGCATCATCAGCGCCGATGTGGCGATGATAGATCCGTTTGCGCTGGGCTACGGCATGCTGGCGTTTCTGGAAGTGTCGCTGGAAAATCAGCAGGACGAACGCATGCAGGAATTCGAGATGCGCATGAACAAGGAAGCGGAAGTGATGCAGTGCTATTTCGTATCCGGCGATTACGATTATTTTCTGGTGGTGCATGTGGTCGACATGGACGCTTACTACCAGTTCGTCCGTCGCGCGATTTCAGGTTCGGGCAATGTGCGGCATTTTCAGTCGCGCTTCCCGATGAAGCGAGCGAAGTTTGATACGCGGATTGCGTTTGACGAGAAGGCCGTTGCGCTACAGGTGCGTATCGATAAATAAGAGTAGAGGCGTAAAGAAGAGACAATTTTTTCGACATAAAAAAACGCTGCATGAAATAACATGCAGCGTTTTTTATGAGGCTTGTTTTTTAAGCTGTGATCGATTGCGGTGTGATGATGCGATCGGATGTTTGATACGGCATGCCGGTGAAGCGGAAATTCACTTCCGGCTGATGTCCGGAAACGATATCGGCCAGCGCGCGGCCCGAACCGCAACCCATGGTCCAGCCCAATGTGCCGTGACCGGTGTTGAGGAACAGATTGCTGAATTTGGTTTTGCCTATGTAAGGCACATTGGATGGCGTCAATGGGCGCAAACCAGTCCAGTAGGTAGGGTTGTCATAATCGCAGGCATCCGGAAACAATTCGCGTGTGCGGCGCGTGATCGCTTCGCAACGTGCGGTATTCAAGTCGCGCGTGTAACCATTCAATTCGCAAGTGCCTGCCACGCGCAGGCGATCGCCCAGGCGCGAGACCACCAGTTTGTAGCCGTCGTCCGTCAGGGATACTGAAGGAGCGGCGGCTGTATCGGTCACTTTGTAAGTGGCCGAATAACCCTTGCCCGGATAAATCATCAAATCAATGCCCAATGGTTTTGCCAGCGCGGTAGAAAAACTACCCATCGCCAATACAAAGGCGTCGGCGTGCAGAACTTCGTGGCGGCCTTCCGGTGTGATGACTTCCACGCCGGTGATTTTTGCGCTGGCACCGGTACCTTCGGTAATCAGGCGGGTGACCGTGGTATTGAACTGGAAGTTGACGCCGGCTGCGGCTGATTTTTGCGCTAGGCCGGAGGTGAACTTGTAGACATCGCCGGATTCGTCGTTGGCTGTGAAGTCGCCGCCGACTATCTTGTCGCGTATGCTGGCCAATGCAGGTTCGATACGGACGACTTCATCTGCGCTGATGGAATCGCGCGGACAACCCAGATCGCGCATCAGTTTGGCTGCCGGCAGCGAATCGTCGAATTCTTTTTGATCGGTATAGAAATGCAGAATGCCGCGATTCAGATTGTCGTATTCGATCCCGGTTTCAGCGCGCAAACCGACCAGAGTCTGGCGGCTGTATTCGCAGAGGGCAACGATCTGATGGATATTTTCATTGGTGCGGCCTGGCGTGCATTCACGCAGGAAGTTCAAGGCCCATTTCCACTGCAGCCATTCGGGACGGAAGCGATACAGGAGCGGGGCATCTTCCTTGCCCAGCCATTTCAAGACTTTCATGGGCGCGGCCGGATTGGCCCAAGGCTCGGCGTGCGAGACAGAAATCTGGCAGCCATTGGCAAAGCTGGTTTCCTGTGCGGCACCAGGCTGACGATCAATCACGGTTACATCGTGCCCCGCTTTGTTTAAAAACCATGCGGATGCAGTACCGATGATGCCTGAACCCAAGACAATTACTTTCATTTCAATTTCCGCCATTGTTGTTGTGCAATGGCTTAATTGTAAAAAATTATCTATTTTTTAGGTGTTCATTATTGCGTCAAATATTTATGTAAAAAATTATATGGCCATTATTTTTGTTTTAAAAAACAAAAAATTTAATATAAATTTATTTTTTTGAAAATTGGATGTTGTCGATTTCTTGCGCCACGGCATCGCTGACCGCTTCGCCCAACGTCTGATACAAACCTGCTTTTATCTCTTCCACCGCTCGTTGCAGACTAGCGGAAAGTACTTCGTGCAGGCGCTCTTCCAGCACGGTATCAAGGCGTTCCAGCAATTGTGTAAGCACGCGCTCACTTATCTTTTGCTCCATCCGCGTCCACTCCTCATCCAGCCAGCCAGTGATCGGGGCGTGTTCTATCGGGGTGAGCGGCGCTTCTATTTCCACTTGCAGCACAGGAATGTCTGCCAGATCTTCGACGGTTGTTTCTATTGCTCGTGCAGTAAGGAATGCAGGAAGAGGTGTAGCAGTCGAGGCAGGAGCTTGAACGGGAATTGAAGCGGGCTGAGGTGCAACGCGCGGCGGCGTCACGATGACTTCGGTAAGAACCGGAATGCCGGAATCCTGTGTGGGTTTGTTCATGAGCTTTCAGCCACAAAGTGGGTCAGCGGATAGCCGCGCTGTTTGTAATAACTATAGCGCTCGCGTCCGGATGCCTTGTCGCCATCGTCGGCCGCAACGACTTCAAACATGCGTTCAAAGCGCGCGAAGTGCTCGGGCGGCGTATCCGACAGATTGATCAGAATCTGATGATGCGGCGATTCCATCGCTTGTTCGGTGGTCAGCAGGATAGGTGTTTGCGCGGCCAGCGCATCGTCGATCATCACATGCGGCAGAAAGTCATGTTCGGAAAACGTCCACAAGGCTTCATCCAGCGCAGCAAGTTGCGCGCTATCTTTGGCAAGAATCACCAGTTGAAAGTTGGCATTGCGTGCCTTGCGCGCAAGTCTGCATGCGTACAAGATTTTGTCTGGAACATTGCTGTGAAAGTCGATACGCGTCATAAGTTAAGGCTAAATTTGAATCAGGAAAAACTAAAACTTAAAAACGGAAACCCGGTGGCGCATTGCCGGTAGCTGGCAGTGTATCGGTAGGTGGCGCGGGTGGTGTGTTATCAGCAGTCTTGGCTTCTGCAGCTTTTGGTTTTGGTGCAGCCGATTCAGGCGCTGGATTGCGATAGCTTTTCGGTAATTGGTTACTTGCCGGATAGCCGGCACTGGTCAATGCGCTATCCCATAATTCGGAATTAAAACCGGTTTGCTTTTGTGAACCTATCGTCGCGAATGGCAATTGTTTGTCGCCACCGACTTGTTTCAGGCGCGCGATCTCTTCATTGTTGTTGACGGTTTTTTCGGTGTAGGGAACACCGCGAGTATTCAGCAAATTACGCGCATCTGTACATGCTTCGCACTTGGTCGTTGTATACAGAGTAACCGGACTGTTTTTGACGGCTTGGGCAAGTTCATACGGCAAGCCGGCAGTAGACGGGCCGGTGGCGAGCGCCTTCTCTTCCACTTTTTTCACGGACGATGGCGGTGGTGTGTCGCTGTAAGTGATCTTGCCATCAGGCGCGACCCATTTATATAGTTGAGCGTGCGCATAGCCCGAAAGCAGCAATGTGATCACTAGTGAAAGCGGCAGCAAACCTTTTTTCATCTTGTTGTCCCGTGTATCGTTTTGTGGAAACGTGTTGCAGTAGAACTCTTGCATTACAACGTGTGCATTGCAGCTATATTGCACAAGCGGATCATTGATTGATGATCCGCTTGTTTTGCACGACTAGGCTGCCATGCCGCTGTGACGCAACAAGGCATCGATAGTCGGTTCGCGGCCACGGAAGGCCTTGAACGAATCGATAGCCGGCCGTGAACCGCCCATCGCCAGAATCTCGCGCAGGAAGCGTGCACCGGTGTCGCCGGACAAAACATTGCCGCTCGCTTTACCTGCTTCCTCGAACGCGCCATAGGCATCGGCAGACAAGACTTCAGCCCATTTGTAGCTATAGTAACCGGCTGCATAGCCGCCGGCAAAGATATGCGAGAACGAGTGTTGGAAGCGGTTGAATTCCGGTGGCGTCATGACCGAAACTTGTGCACGCACCGCGTTCAACACGTCTTGCACGCTTTGCTTGCCCGCTGGTTGATAATCGTAATGCAGGTGCATATCGAACAATGAGAACTCAACCTGGCGCAAGGTCTGCAGGCCGGACTGGAAATTTTTCGCAGCGATCATCTTGTCGAACAATGCGCGCGGCAAGGCGGCACCGGTATCGGCATGCGCAGTCATGTGCTGCAGCACATCCCATTCCCAGCAAAAGTTTTCCATGAACTGCGATGGCAATTCAACTGCATCCCATTCAACGCCGGAGATACCCGACACGCCCAGTTCATCGACGCGCGTCAGCATGTGGTGCAAACCGTGGCCGAATTCATGGAATAGCGTAATCACTTCATCATGCGTGAACAGCGCCGGTTTGGTTTTGCCATTGATGACAGCGGGTTCGGTGAAGTTGCAGGTCAGGTAAGCGACGGGTGTCTGGATGCCATCCATGTCGTTAGTGCCTTCGAGGCGGCGGCGACCGCGCGCATCATCCATCCATGCGCCGCCGCGTTTGCCCTGGCGTGCGTACAGATCAATATAGAACTGGCCGATCAGCGCGCCATCTTTTTCTATGCGGAAGAACTTCACATCCGGATGCCAGACCGGTGCGCTGTCGGGTTTGATCGCGACCGAGAACAGTGTCTCGATTGTGCGGAACAAGCCGGCGATGACTTTCGGCTCAGGGAAATACTGTTTCACTTCCTGTTCGGAAAACGCATAGCGTTGTTCACGCAGTTTTTCCGACGCATAAGTAACATCCCATGCTTCCAGCTTTTCTATGCCCAGTTCTTTTTGCGCAAAGCTGCGCAGCTCAGCTAAATCTTTTTCAGCAAACGGACGTGCGCGCTTGGCCAGGTCTTGCAGGAAGCCGATGACTTGATCTGGTGTTTGCGCCATCTTCGAGACAAGCGACACTTCAGCGTAATTTTTATAGCCCAGCAATTTTGCTTCTTCATCGCGCAATTGCAGGATGTCTACGATGTTTTGCGTATTGTCCCAGGCTGGTTGATTCGCAAGCTCGGATGCCTTGGTCGCATTGGCGCGATAAATCGTTTCGCGCAGGCTGCGTTTGTCTGCGTATTGCAGGATAGGGAAATACGAAGGGAAGTGCAGCGTGAATTTATAGCCGCTCTTGTCATCTTTTTCGGCCGCAGCGCGCGCGGCCTGCTTCGCATCGTCGGGCAAGCCTGCAAGTTCTGCTTCGTCTTCAACGAACAAGGCGTAATCATTTGTCGCGTCGAGTATGTTTTCAGAAAACCTGGTGGTGAGTGCCGCGTGCTTCTCTTGAATCTCGGCGAAGCGCGGTTTATCTTCTTCCGACAATTCGGCGCCACCAAGGCGGAAGTCGCGCACTGCGTTTTCAATAATCTTTTTACGTGCCGCTGAATAACCGGCGTAATCCGGGCCGAGTTGCAGCGCCTTGTAATTAGTAAATAGCGTCAGGTTCTGTGCCAGTGCGGTCCAGAACTCGGTGATCTTCGGCTGGTTTTCGTTATACGCAGCACGCAGTTCAGGCGTATCGACGACGGCATTCAAATGACCAACGATGCCCCACGCGCGGCTGAGTTTTTCGGTGACGTTTTCCAAAGGTTCGACAAAGTTTTCCCATGTCACTTGCGCAATCGGTTCTTCAAGTTCTTTGACGACATTGCGACATTGATCCAGCAGGCTGTCGATTGCAGGTCCGATATGGTCGGGTTTGATCGCAGCAAATTGTGGAAGGTCGGAAAAATCCAGCAGCGGGTTAAGGGCAATATTCATCAGTTGGTTTCTCTCTCTGCTGCTTCTATGGTGTTCACCAGAAGCATGGTAATGGTCATGGGACCAACACCGCCCGGGACTGGCGAGATGTGGCCGGCGACTTCCTTGGCTGCAGCGAAATCGACATCGCCACACAGTTTGCCGTTGTCATCACGGTTGATGCCGACGTCGATCACGATGGCGCCCGGTTTGATCATGTCGGCGGTCAGGGTGTTGCGACGTCCGGTGGCCGCCACGACGATGTCGGCTTGACGTGTGTGATAGCCGAGATCGGCAGTTCCACTGTGACAGATGGTGACGGTGGCGTTGGCTTGCAAGAGCAATAATGCCATCGGTTTGCCTACTGTATTACTACGGCCGATGACGACGGCATGCTTGCCGGCGATTTTAGTGCCTGTGCTTTCAATCAGTTTCATGCAGCCGTATGGCGTACAAGGGCGAAAGCCCGGCAGGCCGGTCAGCAACTCGCCAGCGCTTAATACTGAATAGCCATCCACGTCCTTGCGCGGCGAGATCGCTTCGATCACTTTGGTCGGATCAATATGTTTAGGCAAAGGCATCTGAACCAGAATGCCGTGAATTTTCGGATCATTGTTCAGTGCAGCAATGCGCGCCAGCAGGGCGGCTTCTGTCATATCAGCTTGGTATTTTTCCAGCAGCGAGAACACGCCATTGTCTTCACATGCCTTGACCTTGTTGCGCACATAAACCTGCGAGGCAGGATCGGCGCCAACCAGAATTACGGCCAGGCCGGGTTGATTGCCTTTAGCGGTTAACGCGGCGGCACGGGCTGCTACGTCCTGGCGAAGTTGTTGGGAAAGCAAATTGCCGTCAATGATTTGTGCGCTCATGAATGGATAATGTGATTAAGAATGTAAGTAAGAGTCTGACTGGGCAGAAAGACTGATTATAAGGGACGTGAATAAAGCTGATGCAAAAGCAGGCTGGATGAAGTTGTCAGGATTGCGTAAGCTCGCTATTCGCAAGCCACTTTTATGTTTGCAGCGTGGATTCAAAAATAGGCTAAAAGCCTTTAAAAATGCTGCTTTGCGACATAATTTCGCATTATGGTAAATGATATCGTCATTTGAAAATAACAAAAACTGCTGTTAAACTCGGCGCAATCTGCAGGACTATATGTGTTATCAGTTTCAAAAATGACGCCCGTTTTTACAAAAAACGGCATTAAAGATAAATCAGGAGACAAACGATGTCAGCCCAAATCGACCAGGTATTGGCGCAAGCCGCCAACGACCCAGATGTAATGGAAACGCAAGAGTGGCTTGATGCCCTCGAAGCGGTTATCGAAAACGAGGGCCCTGACCGCGCTCATTATCTGATGGAGCGCCTGATTGATCTGGCACGTCGTCGCGGCGCGCAAGTTCCATTCTCCAGCACTACTGCATATGTAAACACCATCCCTGCCGACATGGGCGACAACTCGCCGGGCAATCAGGAATACGAAGAGCGCCTGCGCTCGTGGATGCGCTGGAACGCGATGGCGATGGTCGTCAAAGCCAACCGCGTTGATGGCGATCTGGGCGGTCATATCTCCAGCTTCGCTTCGCTCGCCAACATGCTGGGCACCGGCTTCAATCATTTCTGGCATGCGCCTACCGAAGATCACGGTGGCGATCTGTTGTACATCCAGGGCCATTCATCGCCTGGCGTTTATGCTCGCGCTTTCCTCGAAGGCCGCTTGAGCGAAGAACAATTGATCAACTTCCGTCGTGAAGTTGATGGCAAAGGCTTATCTTCCTATCCGCATCCAAAACTGATGCCGGATTTCTGGCAGTTCCCGACTGTGTCCATGGGCCTCGGTCCGTTGATGGCGATTTATCAGGCGCGCTTCCTGAAGTATCTGCATGCACGCGATCTGGCTAAAACCGATAACCGCAAGGTCTGGGTATTCTGCGGCGATGGCGAGATGGATGAAGTCGAATCGATGGGCGCTATCGGCGTTGCCGGTCGCGAACAACTCGACAATCTGGTGATGGTTGTCAACTGTAATCTGCAGCGTCTGGACGGCCCGGTACGCGGCAACGGCAAGATCATCCAGGAACTCGAAGGCGAATTCCGCGGTGCCGGCTGGAACGTCATCAAGATCATCTGGGGTTCGAACTGGGACCCATTGCTGGTCAAAGACAAAGAAGGCATTTTGCAGCGCGTGATGATGGAAACGCTGGACGGCGAATACCAGAATTACAAAGCCAAGGATGGCGCTTACGTGCGCAAACATTTTTTCGGCAAGCATCCAAAATTGCTGGAAATGGTTTCACGCATGTCGGACGACGACATCTGGCATCTGCTGCGCGGTGGTCACGATCCACACAAGGTTTATGCCGGCTTCAAGCAAGCGCAAGAACACAAAGGTCAACCGACAGTGCTGCTGGTCAAAACCGTCAAAGGTTATGGCATGGGCAAATCGGGTGAAGCGCGTAACACTGCGCATCAAACCAAAAAACTCGACGACGAAGCAGTGCGTGAAATGCGCGACCGCTTCAATCTGCCTATCGCTGACGAACATCTGGCCGACATCCCATTCTTCAAACCGGCTGATGACTCGCCTGAGATGAAGTATCTGCACGAACGTCGTGCGGCACTCGGCGGTTACCTGCCACAGCGTCGTCAACAAGCAGATGAAAAATTGCCGGTGCCGGAACTCGCAGCATTCAAAGCGGTCTTGGATCCAACTGCAGAAGGTCGTGAAATCTCGACCACGCAAGCGTATGTGCGCATCATGTCCATCCTGTTGCGCGATGCGAACCTGGGTCAACGTCTGGTACCGATCCTGGTCGATGAATCCCGTACCTTTGGTATGGAAGGCTTGTTCCGTCAAATCGGTATTTACAATCGCGAAGGCCAGTTGTACGAGCCGGTTGATAAAGACCAGGTCAGCTACTACCGCGAAGATAAAGCCGGTCAGATTCTGCAAGAGGGTATTAACGAAGCAGGTGCGATGGCATCGTGGATTGCGGCGGCAACGTCGTACTCGACCAACAACCGCATCATGGTGCCGTTCTACACCTTCTACTCGATGTTTGGTCTGCAACGCATCGGCGATCTGGCATGGGCAGCGGGCGACATGCGTGCACGCGGCTTCCTGCTCGGCGGCACGGCTGGTCGCACCACATTGAACGGCGAAGGCTTGCAGCACGAAGATGGTCACAGCCACATCCTGGCGTCGACGATCCCGAACTGCGTACCTTACGATCCAACCTTCGCACATGAAGTCGCAGTCATCATGCAAGATGGCTTGAAGCGCATGATCGAAAATCAGGAAGACGTGTTCTATTACATCACCCTGATGAACGAGAACTACGCACAACCTGGTTTGAAACCAGGTACCGAAGCCGACATCATCAAAGGCTTGTACCTGCTGCAGGAAGGTGCGAAGAAATCGAAAAACCGCGTGCAACTGATGGGCTCAGGCACCATCCTGCGCGAAGTGATCGCCGCTGCCGATTTGTTGAAAGACGACTGGGGCATCGTGGCAGACGTCTGGTCCGCACCATCGTTCACACTGCTGGCGCGCGATGGTCAGGATGTAGAACGCTGGAACATGTTGCACCCGGCCGATGCACCGCGCGTCGCACACGTCACCCAATCGCTGCAAGGCACAACCGGTCCTATCGTTGTCGCTACCGATTACATGCGTACCTTCGCTGAACAAGTACGTGCTTTCATTCCGAAAGAACGCACTTACAAAGTGTTGGGCACAGACGGTTTCGGTCGTTCGGACAGCCGTGCAAAACTGCGCGAATTCTTTGAGGTCAATCGTTACTTCGTGACGATTGCAGCACTCAAGGCATTGGCCGATGAAGGTGCGATTTCCGTTTCAGTGGTGGCACAAGCTATCGCCAAATACGGTATCAATCCAGAAAAAGTCAATCCGGTAACGCTGTAATCCACATACAAAAATCCTTCCTCATCAATGAGGTGACGGGGATGCAGATGGCGCGCAAAAATAACTGCCAACCATTTGCTTCCCCGCTGTCATGATGATGAACACGCAAACAAGCGGAGAGTGAACGATGAGCACGGTTGAAGTCAAAGTCCCGGATATCGGCGATTTCAAGGAAGTTGAAATCATTGAATTGTTAGTCAAGGTAGGCGATACGATCAAAGTCGATCAATCGCTGATCACGGTTGAGTCCGACAAGGCAAGTATGGAAATTCCATCCAGCCACGCCGGTGTCGTGAAAGAAATCAAAGTCAAACTCGGTGACAAGGTTGCCGAAGGCTCCTTGTTGTTGATGGTAGAAGCGGCAGCCGCTGATGCAGCATCTGCTCCTGCCGCAGCGCCTGCGCCTGTAGAAGCTCCTAAAGCAGAATCAGTGAAAGCTGCCGAGCCTGCACCAGTTGTACAAGCAGCCGCACCTGCTCCTGTCGCGCCACCTGCGCCAGTTGCTGCACCAGCAGCTGCGGCACCAGCCACAGTAGCAAATGCAAAAGCGCACGCATCGCCATCGATACGCAAGTTCGCGCGCGAACTCGGTGTTGATCTTGGCATCGTGGCCGGCTCCGGCCCTAAAGGCCGCATCACGCAAGAAGACGTACAGAACTATGTAAAAGGCGTGTTGGCTGCCGGTCCTGTTTCAGCTTCAGTCGCTGCAGCGCCAAGCACATCGCGCGGCGGTGCAGGTCTCGATCTGTTGCCATGGCCATCGCTGGATTTCAGCAAGTTCGGCACCACGACTTTGCTGCCTTTGTCGCGCATCAAGAAAATCAGCGGCCCGAATCTGCATCGCAACTGGGTCATGATTCCGCACGTCACGCAATACGACGAAGCCGATGTGACCGAGCTGGAAGAACTGCGTAAATCGAGCAACACCGCGCTGGCTAAATCCGGCGTCAAGTTGACGATGCTCGCATTCGTCATCAAGGCTTGTGTCGCCGCCCTGAAAAAATATCCAGAGTTCAATTCCTCGCTCGACGCAGCCGGCGAAAACCTGATTCTCAAGCAGTACTACAACATCGGTTTTGCCGCCGACACGCCGCAAGGTCTGGTGGTGCCCGTCGTCAAGGGCGTCGATCAAAAGACCGTCACGCAAATCGCGCAAGAGATGGGCGAGTTGTCGGCGCAGGCACGCGAAGGCAAATTGAAACCTGCCGACATGCAAGGCGCGACCTTCACGATTTCGTCGCTGGGCGGCATTGGCGGTACGTATTTCACACCGCTGATCAATGCACCTGAAGTCGCCATCATCGGCTTGTCAAAAACTTCGATGAAACCAGTCTGGGATGGCAAGCAATTCGTGCCGCGCCTGATCATGCCTTTGTCGCTGTCCTACGATCACCGCGTGATCGATGGCGCGCAAGGCGCACGTTTCGTGACTTACCTGAGCGAAATGCTGGCTGACTTGCGCAAGTCGCTGCTGTAACCGTCAGGTCGCAATTGCGTCATCAGTAAAACGATCAGTCCATGTTTCTGCCTGCTGCTAAGTGTGAACAGCGCAGGCAGAACGAGATGAAAAATACGGAGCTAAAGCGATGAGCACGATAGAAGTCAAAGTCCCCGATATCGGCGATTTCAAGGAAGTGGAAATCATCGAACTGCTGGTCAATGTGGGCGATACGATCAAGGTTGATCAATCTCTGATCACAGTCGAATCCGACAAAGCCAGCATGGAAATTCCAGCCAGCCACGCTGGTGTCATCAAAGAGTTGAAAGTCAAACTCGGTGACAAGGTTGCGGAAGGTTCGCTGCTGTTGATTCTGGAAGCCTCCGAAAGTGCTGCAGCTCCTGCCGCCGCACCGGCACCAGCTGCAGCAGCTACTCCCGCACCTGTTGCAGCCCCAACACCAGCCGCCGCTCCTGCAAAAGCCGCTGCGCCTGTGTCAGCGCCTGCCGCGGTTGCTACAGCTGCCCCGGCCGCAGCCAGCTTCGCCGGCAAAGCGGATATCGAATGCGACATGATGGTTCTCGGCGCAGGTCCTGGCGGTTACTCTGCTGCGTTCCGCTCCGCTGATCTCGGTTTGTCCACAGTGTTGATCGAGCGTTACTCAACACTAGGTGGCGTTTGCTTGAACGTCGGTTGCATTCCATCCAAGGCACTGCTGCACGTTGCGGCAGTCATCGATGAAACCGCAGCGATGGCAGCACATGGTGTTACCTTCGGCAAACCGCAAATCGATATCGATGCGTTGCGCGGCTACAAGGAAAAAGTCATAGGCAAGATGACCACCGGTTTGTCCGGCATGGCCAAGGCACGCAAGGTCAATGTCGTGCAGGGCGTCGGTCAGTTTGTCGGCACCAATCACATAGAAGTCACCGCGGCCGACGGCAGCAAAAAGACTATCCAGTTCAAGCAAGCGATCATCGCTGCCGGTTCATCGGTTGTGAACTTGCCTTTCGTTCCTGAAGATCCACGCATCGTCGATTCGACAGGTGCGCTCGAATTGCGCAGCGTGCCTAAACGCATGCTCGTCATCGGCGGCGGCATCATCGGCCTGGAAATGGCAACCGTCTATTCAACCCTCGGTGCGCGCATCGACGTGGTGGAAATGCTGGATGGCTTGATGCAAGGCGCAGATCGCGACATGGTCAAGGTCTGGCAAAAATTCAACGAGAAGCGCTTCGACAAAATCATGTTGAAGACAAAAACCGTTGCGGTCGAAGCGTTGAAAGAAGGCATCAAGGTTTTTTTTGAAGCGGCAGAGGCAGGCGTCACTGCGCCAGAACCGCAAGTCTACGACATGGTATTGGTCGCAGTCGGTCGCAGCCCGAACGGCAAGAAGATTGCTGCCGACAAGGCCGGCGTTGCTGTCACCGATCGCGGCTTCATCGCAGTCGATGCGCAAATGCGTACCAACGTCCCGTACATCTTCGCCATCGGCGATCTGGTCGGCCAACCTATGCTTGCACACAAGGCCGTGCATGAAGCACACGTTGCAGCAGAAGCCGCAGCTGGTGAGAAGGCCTACTTCGACGCACGCGTGATTCCATCCGTTGCCTACACCGATCCTGAAGTCGCATGGGTCGGCATCACCGAAGACGAAGCCAGAGCCAAAGGCATCAAACTCGAAAAAGGTCACTTCCCATGGGCAGCATCAGGCCGCGCAGTAGCCAACGGTCGCGATGAAGGCTTCACCAAACTGCTGTTCGATGCAGAAACACATCGCATCGTCGGTGGTGGTATCGTCGGCACGCACGCAGGCGACATGATTGGTGAAATCGCGTTGGCGATCGAGATGGGTGCAGATGCGGTTGATATCGGCAAGACCATACATCCGCATCCAACCTTGGGCGAATCGATAGGTATGGCGGCGGAAGTGTACAAAGGTGTTTGTACTGATTTGCCACCGATGAAGAAAAAATAAGTCTTCATTTGAGTTAATAAAAAAGCGACGCATTGCGTCGCTTTTTTATTGAGTATTTATCTTAAATAGAATTTGCTACTTTAGTTCCAATTAACATAGCCAGCGGTAAGCGTTTTAAAGCGGCTATCAAATAATATTTTTCCAGTGGTAGGAAGATTTGCAAGCAAGAAATCGATACATTCAACAAGTCTTTGATTTACTACAGCAGCTTTAAGAGATTCAAGCGCAAGACACGCTTGTTGCCGACATATCTCGTTATCAAGTTTGGCTTGAAGTTCGTATTGAGTTAAAGCGATAAAAACAAAGGGGGTAAATTGATCACCTAGAAGTCCAATAATCCGATCGTAATATGACTTGCCACGAGGCGATACGCCATTGCAATAAGTCAGACCACGACCTATTCTGCACATCAAAATTACCTTAATTAATTTGGGCGCGAAATTTGCCAAAATATCTTGTTGGTTATTGATGAACGAAGAAATTACATCGACCACAGGAGCTTCGTGATGAAAATTATCCCAACTATTATGTTTCTCTAGTAATTGATCTAGCAAGCCGTCAATAATAATTGCTTTTTCCGAATTGGATCGAAAAGCATTTCCGTTAACAGCCTTAAAGAATTCGACACCAAGCTCGTACTTATCTCGATACAAGTTGGTGTTGTAACCCTCAAGCGTTAGGCCCAATCGATATTTGGTATCTTCATTACTCGAACTCCAAACTGCAACTGCCAGTAAGGAAATATTTTTTCGAACTTGAGGGTCGGTGTCTGCAGAGACAAATATGCCGAACATTGTTCGTAAAACGTTACCGCAATGATGAGTTGCAAGAGCCGCAATCTTTGAAGAAATGGATGCTAAGTTGACCGGGTCTAGGGGGTGCTTATAAGTTCTAATATTTTGAATGAATGCTTGAACTTGAAGTGCGGCTTCTGTAGGGCGATCATTGAGAACGTCTTGAATGCACGTCTGTAACCAACCTAGAAGTTCAAACGCATTAATTGTGTAATTCGTTGGATGTGAGATACCAATATCGTTTCTCATATCAAGAATATGTCGGAGTTTTTTATGTGTCGTATCGCTGATCAGTTCTAATTTTCGACAAGTGTCTAATAGGACTGAGTCTTTGACCGAACGTAAGTCCTCTTCACTTTGATAAAACTCCCTTGCTTTTCCTCCAATGGCTGCATCGTAGAAAATATCAAGACCGTAAGCGATGGCTTTTTTATGTAAATCCAGTACTACTTCGTTCCAGATGGCATTTAAGGAATAATCGAAGAGTCCAATACCCGCTCCGACGACGAATTTTGAAAGATAGCGTGCGTCTTTTTTAACTTGTGGTGGTAATGATTCAATGTAGGCTGGAAGATTTTGGGAAATGATCGCACGTTGATCTTGAGTTGCGATGATGTTGTCATGAGGTAGCCCAATATTTTTGAGGAAGTCGATAATAATTTGCGCTTGTGGATCCACGAGCTGCATTGGTGCTTTAGAAACAATTGCGGTCATATTCGCTCCCTATTTATTTTTAGAAAAATTTGCTGAAGATCATTTAATGATTATAACGAGCCTTGATTTCTAGGAAGGAAGTAAATGAATCAATGGTGCGAAGCGCTGCGCAACCTGTTTTCAATATAAATATGCTTGCTAACTGCTTATGTTCCGAACCACCAAGCAGACCATCCTTGCACCAATCCGGCCAAGCGTTCATATCCATGCTGACCAGGATGCGCAAAATCATTGGCAATCGCTTCCTTCAGCCAGTGCTCATCTTTACGCAAAACTTCAAACACAGATAAGTAAGGAACATTCAGCGTCGTGGCCAGTTCGGCAAACTGCTTATTCAACTGCGCGACGCGGCGGTTGTGCGCGCTGTCCGGCATAGGCGGCGGTCCTATCATCAAGACTTTGTAGCTTGATGAAGCGGTGCGTAAGATGCTCTGGAAGTTGGCGAGGCTTTCTTCTTCCGACACGCGCTGCACACCTTCAAAAATCGATGTGTCATTGACGCCAAACGAGAAGACTACGAGTGCTTCGCAATCGGCCGGCAATCTCGCCGCACACTCCTGCTGCCAGCGCGCTGCGATATCGCGGCTGGTGTCGCGGCGGATGCCGAGGTTGTAGTGGGTGAGATTGATGCCGCGAGCTACGGCATCTTGTGCGACACGACCAACCCAGCCTAAACACAGCGGATCGCCGGTACCTTGTACGAATGAATCGCCGACGAAGCAGATGCGATGGTCGATTGCTGCT
This sequence comes from Herminiimonas fonticola, assembly GCF_003293745.1. Taxonomy (GTDB): domain Bacteria; phylum Pseudomonadota; class Gammaproteobacteria; order Burkholderiales; family Burkholderiaceae_D; genus Oxalicibacterium; species Oxalicibacterium fonticola. Next base: position 55,883 of record NZ_PTLZ01000005.1, on the reverse strand, counting down.
TTTGATTTGAGAGTGCTCACGGGCGCGCTTGATTAAAGATCAGTGGGAGTAGGTTTTGTTTATCTCACACCTGGATATGAAATGTGAAATATTGATAATACACAATTGGAAGTTGTTCTTTTACTGACTGATTGTGATCTAATCAAAGTAGCTCAACTACCGTATTCACTCAATTAAATGTCAAATAACTTCTTTGTCAAAAAATGCAAAGCCAAAACTTCCCTTGGATTTGAAGTTGGTATCGAAGAGGGCATATATGAAGTGATCGGGGATGAGCCTGAGCTCAGCGCCGTGAAGCTCAAAGGGAAAAATATGTATGAGATCAAGCATTCCGAATTCCAGAAACTGAAACAGCTGAATGTGGCAGTTCCTCAGTCTTGATAAGCTGCTAGCCCAACCTACCGCGCTTGATTAGCATGATTGAATGCGAAGAAGGAAAAGGATGCGATTTATGAACCTTCGTAATGTCATCATCATTCATTTACTCGCTTTCGCCTGTGTTTCAGCAATGGCTGCTGATGCCAGAGAGCGAGGCTTCATTAGCAAGGGAATGCCAGAGGGTGAAGTGTTGTTTCGAATCGGCAAGCCCGACCATGAAGCGTTCATCAAGAGCGTTAGAGGTCAACCTGAAGAGAAGTCGTGGACTTACTTTCCACACACGCAAGATCCTCAGACGCTGACGATCTTGACTCTGAGGGCAGGGGTAGTTGTCAACATAGAACGCAAAATCGCTCGCTAACGCTCGGCGAAAAGCGTCGCACTTTCTGCCCCACGACTGATTAAGATCAGTCGAAATAGGTTCTTGCCATTTCAAACCTCGGCGCGAAGTACACATTGTCCATGCGCTCTATGCGTACTTTGCCTTTACTCGATGGTGCATGTATGAAGCGACCATCGCCTATGTAGACACCGACGTGCGAGAACGGCCGATTTAAGGTGTTGAAGAAAACCAGATCGCCGGCGCGTAGTGAGTCTTTGTCTATTTCCTTGCCGCGTCGCGCCATGTCGGCGGCGCTACCGCTGATCTTCATTCCGACTGCTTCGCGGTAGACATACGACACCATGCCGCTGCAGTCGAGTCCGGCTTCCGGATTCTTGCCGCCAAAGCGATATCCTGTATCAATCAAGCCCAATGCATAGAATGTGACTTCATTGCCTTGCGGACTGACTGCTTCCGATTGTTTCAGTAATGTCGATCCGCCACATGCCGTCAGAAGGATGGCGATTGTGATCGCCATCCATGCTTTGCCGAACATTGATTTCAACATCATCAGCTCAGCGCTTCAACTCAGTGCGTAACTGACTCAGCACATCGGACAACATAGAAATCATTTGATCGATCTCTTCTATCGTCACATTCAATGCAGGCATAAAGCGCAGCAAGTCAGGACGTGGCGAGTTCAGCAGCAAACCAACCGGGCCCATGTCGCGTGCCTTATCGACGATCTGCGGGCCGATATCCGAACCGAGTTTCAACGCGCGCAACAAGCCGTCGCCGCGTTCGCCTGCGAGTCCGTGTTGTTCTGTCAGTTTCAACAAGGCTTTGCTCAGATACTCGCCTTTGTCTTTGACCGATTGCAAAAATCCTGGTGCCAGCAAAGCCTTGGCAACCGCGAGGCCGACGGCGGTCATCAATGGGTTGCCGTTATACGTGCCGCCTTGATCACCTGGTTCAAAGCAGGCGATTTCTTCGCGACACAGCATCGCCGCCAGCGGTACGCCACCGCCTATACCTTTACCCAGCGTCATGATGTCTGGTGTGATGCCTGACAATTGGTAGCCGAATAATTCGCCACAACGCCCCATACCGGTTTGTACTTCGTCGACGATCAGCAAGATGCCGTGTTCTTTGGTCAGCGCACGCAAGCCTTGCATGAATTCACGCGAGGCAGGGATCACGCCGCCTTCGCCTTGTACCGGCTCCAGCATGACGGCGACGGTTTTGTCTGTGATCAGTTTTTTGACGCTGGCTAGATCGTTCAAGTTGGCTTTGTGGAAGCCTGATACTTGCGGTGCATAAATCGTGTCCCAACCGGCTTTGCCGCTGGCCGACATTGCGGCGATAGTGCGGCCGTGGAAGCTGTGATCGAAGGTGATGATTTCGTAGCGATTTTCGCCTGCTGCATTCTTGTTGAGCTTGCCCCATTTGCGCGCGAGCTTGAATGCACTTTCATTTGCTTCTGCGCCGCTATTGGCGAAGAAAACACGATCGAAGCAGGAGTTCTCTGTCAACAATGCAGCGAGTGCGATAGCCGGTTCGTTGTAAAAGGCCGGCGATGGATTGATCAGTTTTTTCGACTGGGTTGCCAGTGCATCTTGTATGCATTGCGGCGAATGGCCGAGGCAGTTGACGGCCCAGCCTTGCAGATAATCGAGATAGCGTTTGCCATTATGGTCGGTCAGCCACATGCCGTCGCCTTCAGTGAAAACCAGTTCCGGACGGTTGGTGATATAGAGCAGGGCGTTGACTGGGTACTGGCTGAATTCCATTTCGACTACTCCTGAATACAAATAATTTAAAAGATATGAAAAACAAAAATACTAAAAAAAAAGCCACAGGATTTGCCTGTGGCTTGGTGAGCGTTTAAACGACGCTTACACGCACGGCAATCCCTGCTGGAGCAGCGGGCTACGGCGTCGCAAGAGTGTGGTGCTCATATTCATGTGAAGAATATTAAGACGTTTTGCGCAGTGCGTCAAAACGTTTTTCGCCACCTCGCTTGCGATGAATTTCGTTATTAACCTGCAGCCAGATCCAGCTCCGATGTAAATGCATCGGCGTAAAACTCGTCGGTCGGCAAACCGCATACTGCGCTGAAATCTGTAGTCGCTGCTTCCACCATCGCCGGTGCACCGCAGGCATATACCTGATAGTTCGATAGATCCTGCACGTCCTGCATGACGGCATGATGAACAAAGCCGACGCGGCCATCCCAGTTGTCTTCCGGTGTTGGATCTGACACGACAGGCACATAGCTGAAGTTCGGAATTGTGCGTGCCCATTCTTCACACAGCGCATGCATATACAAATCGCGTGGACGGCGACCACCCCAATACAAGATCATCGGACGCTTGCTCTTGATATGCATCGCTTGTTCGACGATCGCCTTGATCGGTGCGAAGCCGGTGCCGGACGCCAGCAACACCATAGGCTTGTCCGAGTCTTCACGCAGGAAGAAGGTTCCCTGCGGCCCTTCGAAGCGCAGGATGTCTTTTTCTTTCATCGTGTTGAAAACGTGATCGGTAAACAGACCGCCCGGCATATGACGCACATGCAAGGTAACTTGCTCGCTGATATGCGGCGCGTTGGCCAGACTGTAGCTGCGGCGCTTGCCGTCTTTCAAGATGAATTCGATATATTGACCGGCACGATATTGCAACTTTTCACTGGCAGGTAGTTGCAAGGTGATGGTCATCACATCGTGCGCGACTTTTTCCAGCTTGGCGACGCGTGAAGGTAATTTCTTGATCGGGAATTCGCCTAGGCCTAAAACTTCGCGCGCTTCGATCACGACATCGCTATGTGGTTTTGCACAGCAGAACAGGGAAAACCCTTTTGCTTCATCGGCTGCGGTAAGTGCACGCTCCTGATGCGGGCCATGTGTGACGCTGCCTGATAAGACCATGCCTTTGCAGCTGCTGCAGGCGCCGTTCTTGCAGCCATACGGCAGACCGACGTTGGCGCGTATGGCTGCAGCCAATATGGTTTCATCCGCAGCGCAGCTAAATTGCCGACCACTCGGCTGAACAGTTACTTGGAACGTCATACAATCCTGATAATGAAAATTAAAACTCAAAACAAAAACTTCTCTGACCAATTCGGTACATCACGCTTCAGCCGGCCGCGCCTCGGTCGACCGCGTTTGCTGATTCTGGGATGTGGCGATGTAGGCATGCGCTTGTTGCCGCTATTGCGTGAACGCTTCCGCATTTTCGCGGTGACAACCCAAACCGCCAAACAAGATGCCTTGCGTGCTGCCGGTGCGATTCCCATCATTGCCAATCTGGATGAGCCGGCCACGCTGGCGCGCCTTGCTCGCCTGGCAACCAACATCATTCACCTTGCGCCGCCACAATCTGACGGCAGCATCGATAGACGCACCCGCAATCTGACCGCCATTTTACCCGACCACGCGACACTGGTTTATGTCAGCACCTCGGGCGTATATGGCGATTGTGGTGGAGAACTGATCAATGAGACGCGTACCGTGCGTCCACGTAATCCGCGTGCCACGCGTCGCGTCGATGCCGAGCAGGTGTTGCGCAAATGGGCCAAGCGTTCGCAATCGCGCCTGAGTATCTTGCGCGTGCCCGGGATTTACGCCGCAGACAGGTTGCCGCTGGAGCGTTTGAACAAGGGTTTGCCTGCCTTGGCTGTAGTGGAAGATGTGTATACCAATCACATCCATGCCGATGATCTGGCGCGCATTATCGCGGCGGCCTTGTTCCATGCGCAGTCTGGGCGTATCTATCACGCAGTCGATGATTCGGACATGAAAATGGGCGCTTACTTCGATGCGGTGGCGGATGCTTTCAACTTGCCACGCCCGCCACGGCTGCCGCGAGAACAATTGCAGCATGAGGTTTCCCCCGTGATGTTGTCCTTCATGTCCGAGTCGCGTCGCCTGGATAATCAGAGGATCAAAGCCGAATTAGGCGTCCGATTGCAGCATCCGACGGTCGCCGATGCTCTTCAGAAAATCCGCTAATTGCCATTGCGCCAATTTAATATAAAGAATTTGTTAAGAAAAATCGGGGTAATTTGTCATTATTTTTGCGATAAAGCCGCAGTATTGGTTTTACCTTGGATTTTCTGATTTTTCTTCTTTTTGTCGCGCCATCTAATCCCATTCTTCACGGAAACCAGCCATTTTCCTTGATATATATACGTATATCAGCGACTATTTCACTCAGTCAATTTTTCTTTTCATCAGTTTTTCTTCCAATAAAAAACATATTGTTCGGTTTTTACTTATATAAGTAACGCTAAATTCGATTTTTCAGTCTGTTAGAATTTCGTTAAAGTTCCCTCCATGCCAGAAATGGTTGTTTTACGGAATCTAAAGGGGACGGACATGTAGGACTGTTGGGCTGGTTGTTTATATAAAAAAGCATTTTCAGGCAATAAAACAAATGGCGATTGCCGGTGTATTCCAAACCTGAAGGTGGAATAGCCGGAATAGTCAGAAAGAAATAAGCAGCGCATCTGATTTGAACGTAAAGAGACGACGATCAAATCCCATGCAATTTGGCGCGGTGTTGATCACCGGTCATTAACCAACTATTCGAGAACATCATGGAATTTCTACAAGTATTTACCACGCCGGAAGCATGGATAGCATTGGCAACACTCGCAATGCTGGAAATCGTACTGGGCGTCGACAACATCATTTTCATTTCCGTGCTGGTAGATCGCCTGCCACCTCATCAACGTCAAAAAGGCCGCATGATCGGTCTGGGTCTGGCGATGGGTACACGTATCCTATTGCTGCTGAGCTTGTCGTGGATGATGGGCCTGGTCGAACCGATGTTCACCATCGCCGGTATGGGCTTCTCCGGTCGTGATCTGATCCTGTTCTTCGGTGGTGCGTTCCTGTTGTACAAGGCATCGTCCGAAATCAAGGAGCTGATGGGTACATCGCATGAAGAAAAAGAAGACGCACCGATCAAGAAAGCAAGCTTCGCCATGATCATGGCGCAAATTGCAGTGATCGATATCGTGTTCTCGCTGGATTCAGTGATTACCGCGGTTGGTATGGTCAAAGAAGTTGAGATCATGATCGTCGCTATCGTGATCGCAGTTGGCGTGATGATGTTTGCAGCGAAGGCAATTGGTGACTTTGTTACTGAGTATCCAAGCATCAAGATGTTGGCGCTGTGCTTCCTGGTAATCGTCGGTGCGGTACTGATCGCAGAAAGCCTGGAAATTCATATTCCAAAAGGCTACATCTACGGTGCGATGGCATTCTCGCTGATCGTTGAACTGTTCAACATCCGTATGCGTAAAAACCATCACATGGCAGTGTGCGATTTGCCTGAAGTTGGTGGTCGCCATCAAAACGTAACGGCATAAGCGTTAAACCAACAATGCGGTGCTTATGTGCCGCATTATGCAGATATCTAATTAGCTAGAAGCTTGAAATAAAAAAGGAACCTCTAATCGGGTTCCTTTTTTTATTGTCGCGAGAAAACTGCATGGTAATGAACAAGAGCTCTTGAATTGAAGCCAGCAAATTATCAGTATGCGGATAATTTGCTGGCCCACGCGCTTATTCAAAATGAATTACTAACCATTTTGAATAAGCCGGATCAATGCATATTCCATCCGGTTTAAAGCACGCGATTTTTAAAAGCGATGCTGGATACCAGCAACCATACCGGCTTGATTGTTGGCGAAGCCGTTTGCGTCATCACGCGACAGGCCAACCAGTTTTTGATTTTTTGCCTTGGCGTAAGCCGCGCTCAGATACAGATCGGTACGTTTCGACAATGCATACTTTGCGCGCAATGAGAGCATGTATGGATCTGCATCGGTGTTTGCAGCGACGTTCTTGATGTCTTGATAGGAGAACAAGCCGATCAAGGTCAGAGCAGGTGTCGCTTTATAGGAGAGTCCGGTCCAGTAGAAATCACTGCGTACATCGGCGGCATTGTTCGCGAACGTCTTTTTGTAATTGCGATAACCAAGGGTTACATCCCAGTCGCTGCCGATTTGATAGCCACCGGCCGCATGAATGATGGTGGTTTTGTCTATGCTTGCCAGGCCATTGACGTGCTGCACTGTCGCGGCAAGGCGTAACGGACCTTTGTTGTAACCCGCGCCAAGGTCAAATTTTGCGCTATCGCTAGTGCTGCCTGCCACTTCACCAAAACTATAGGTGGCACCCAGTTTGAAGTCGCCGAACTTGCCTTGATACTTGAGCATGTTAGCCAGATTGGTCACCATGCCGTCTTTGCGACCGCCGGTTGCGCCGGCCGAGGTAATCCATGAATAACTGGCTGAATAGGCCATGGAATCGAACGGCAGGATGAAGTCATAGGTAGTGGTATACGAGCGCCCGGCAACGAGGCGGCCCCAGCTACCTTCCAGACCGACATTGGCTTGTCGTTTAAAAAGTTCGGTGTCATCTTGCTCGCCGGTGTCTGCCTTGAAACCGCTTTCCAATTGGAAGACAGCCTTCAGCCCATTACCCAGATCTTCTGTGCCCTGGAAGCCTATGCGCGAGGTATTCATGGTGCCGGAATTCAAGCGAACCAAATTATTCTTGCTGGCACTGGCATTGGTGAGATATTCGACGCCGGTATCGACCCGGCCGTAGACGGTAACGTTGGATTGCGCGTAAGCGCTGGATGCCAGAACTCCGAATGCGGCAAGCATTGCTGTCGCCAGGTATTTATTTTTCATTTTTAGTGTCCCCAATCTATGTGATGTTTCGTGTTGGTTGTGCGGTACGACTACGCTGCTATGTGTTACTGATGCAAGCCTCCTTTTCATGACGCAGAAATCTGTGACTAGGCAGCCTGGAAGGCCCATAGCGCGTGTTGCGGCAGTTGCAGCCAATATTCCCCAGGTGCCAGCCGTTGTTTTGCATAGGCGCGTAGAACGGTGCCGTCGCTGCCGTTCTCGTTTGCATTACGGAAGACGCATTCCCAGCGATCACCCAGATACATGCAGGTTGAAAGCGGTAACTTGATCGCGTTGTCGATAGCCGTATCGGAAATGTTGATTTGCTCGACGCGGATAATGGCGGTGGCATCGTTGGTGTTGCTGCCTTGTCCGCGCAGCGTTGCCTTGACATTGCCGCCTGCGATTTGCAACACTGCATGCTCGCCGTCGCGTTGCAGTATCTTGGCCGGCAAGCGGTTATTGCTACCCATGAATTCCGCCGTGAACAAGGTGTTCGGCGTTTCATACATGCTTTGCGGCGTGCCTTGCTGTTCGATCTTGCCGTTGTTGAGCAAGAGAATGCGATCCGAGATTGCCATTGCTTCGGCTTGATCATGTGTCACCATCAGTGCCGACAAACCGAGTCGCACAATCAGTTCACGCAAGAAGGCACGCGCTTCTTCGCGCAACTTGGCATCCAGATTCGATAGCGGTTCGTCCAGCAGAATGACTGGCGGGTTATAAACTAGCGCACGGGCGATGGCGACACGTTGTTGCTGACCGCCAGACAGTTGATGCGGAAAGCGCTCGCCCAGATGGCCGAGGCCGAGCTGGTTCAATACAGTCTTGACGCGTTCGGCAATGTCGCTACTGCTCATCTTGCGTAACTTCAAACCGTAACCAACGTTGTCGGAAACAGTCTTGTGTGGCCACAGCGCATAGGATTGGAAGACCAGACCCAGATTGCGTTCTTCTGCCGGGATTTCCAGTTTGCGGCTGCCGTCGAACACGCTGCGTTCGCCGATTTGTATGCCGCCGGATTTCGGTGATTCCAGACCTGCTACTGCGCGCAGCAAGGTTGTCTTGCCGCTGCCGGACGGTCCCAGCAAGGCGACTACTTCGCCGCGTTGCAGTTCCATCGACACACCTTTGAGAATCTGGTTGGCGCTGGCACCGGTGCCGTAGTCGAGATGCAATTCATTGACACTTAATTCGCTCATGATGATTTCCTGATTAGTCGTGCAACTTGACGCCGAAGCGCAGTGCGATGCCGAGGCCGATGGCCACCAGCGTGATGTTGATGAAGGAGAGAGTGGCGACCAGATCGACGGAGCCGGAAGCCCACAGCGAGACGATCAGTGCGCCTATGACTTCGGTGCCGGGCGATAGCAGATAAACGCCGGTCGAATATTCACGTTCGAAAATCAGGAACACCATCAGCCAGGCGCCGAGTACGCCGTAGCGCACCAGTGGCAAGGTGACGTCGCGCGTTACTTGCGAACGACGTGCGCCTACCGCACGTGCGGCTTCTTCCAGTTCCGGACCAACCTGCAACAAGGCTGTGGTGATCAGGCGCAAGCCGTAAGCCAGCCACACCACCGAGTACGCCAGCCACACTGAAAAAATAGTGGAACGCAATTCACGCAACTGCGGAATGACGTGTTCCACCATCCACAGTGCGATGAAGTTGTCATGCCCCTTCAGCAAGCTATCGAGGAAGGAGGGTACGAACAGGAACACCCATAGGAAGGACAAGCCAGCCAGCAAGCCTGGTATGGCGCGTGGAATCAGCACGCTGTAATCGAGGAAGCGAGTGATGCCGTCCGATTTGCGATGCATCGCCAGTGCGATACAGCAGTAGCAAGCTACTGCAAGCGCGCCGCCGATAACGCCGATCATGATGGTGTTGAGGATGCCGCGTACCAGCGACGGTTGTTCCCAGATATCGCGGAAATGCTGGAAGGTGAAGGCATCGATCAGTGATACGCCATAACCCCAGTGCGAAACAAAGGCACGCAAGGTGATGCCGGACAATGGAATCACAATCGTGAAAATCAACCAGGCGGCGATCAGGCTGAAGGCCAGCCATTTCCATTTTCCGAGAGGCAGTGCTTTCTGACGCGAGCCTTTGCCTTTGATCGACACATACTTGTTGGCTGAGCGCAGCAACCAGCGTTGCAGCATGACCAGCGGCAGCGTCACCGCAACCAGACACACTGCAACTGCCGCCATTAAATGATAGGAGGGTGTGCCGAGTTTATTGGTCAGCTTGTACAGATAAGTCGGCAAGACCAGATGGCCTTCCGGATCACCCAGCACCAGTACCAGACCGAATACTTCAAAGCCGAGGAAGAACACCAGCACGCCGGCATACGCCAGCGCCGGCATGATCATCGGCAGCGAGACATGCAACGCAACCTGCAAAGGCGAAGCGCCAGCCACGCGTGCAGCTTCTTCGACATCAGCGCCTAAACTCTTGAGCGCGGCTGAGGCGTACAGATAAACGTGCGGTACGTGGGTCAGGCCGGCGATGATGACGATGCTGGGGAAGGCGTACACATTCCATGGCGTTGCTTCTATGCCGATCAGACGCAACATGTCTTGCATCCACACGGTGTAGAAACCGACAGGTCCCATCGACACCACATAGCCGAAGGCGATCACCATAGGCGATACAAAAATCGGCACCAGCAAGAGAGGAGCAATCCAGTTGCGACCAGGCAGATCGGTACGCACCATCAGAAAAGCCAGCATGCTGCCCAGTGGTACGGCAATCAATGCGAGTCCACTGGCCAGCAACAGACCGTTAATGAAAGCCTGACGAAAATCGGGATCATCGAAGATGAAGCGATACGGTTCCAGGCTCAGTGTTTTGACAGGCGCAAAAAATGGCGCGGATAAAAAACTCTGATAAAAAATCAGTGTCAGCGGCAGAAAGATGGCAATCGCTGCCAGCGTAACGACCAGTCCACGCGGCCAGTTAAGGCGCGACAGCCAGGAGCGGCTGGGTAGCGGCTGGGGAGAAGTAATAGAAGTCATAGATAGAAATACCTTGCATAAGCTGTGTTGAATCGCAGGGCGGATATAGCCTTAAGCTCTGCAGTCATCTCGAAAGCAAGGTGGAATGCAGGATGCTTTCCACCTTGCTAGTTACAGATGAATTACTTCTTGCCTGCGGCTTCTTTCCATTGCTTCAGAAATGCCAGGCGTTTTGTTTGATCCAGGTATTGCAACAAGGCCGGTGTAATCGCAATCGGTTTGAGTGCGCTGCCGAGTTGTGTCGTCAGACTTGCCAGTGTTGAAGTGCCGGTGACATCGGAGCGCAATGAATACAGTTGCGATTCATTTGCGATGATGGTTTGGCCACGTTTGGACAACAGATAGTCGATCCACAACTTGGACGCATTCATGTTCTTCGCCGACTTGTTGATGAACACCACACGCGACAACACCAGGTTGTAATCCTTGGTGAAGGCAACGCCGATTGATGGATCTTTGGCTGCGCGTGCTTGCGCGTAGGAGCCGATCACGTTGTAGCCGATCAGATTTTCGCCGGATGAAATCCGTTCCAGCATGGTGCCGGTCGAGGATTGGACGCGCAGGCCGACATCACCAAAAGCCTTGGCCAGATCCCAGAATTGCGGATTGATTTGTGTATCTTCGGTAATGAACAAGAAGCCGACGCCTGATTTTTCAATATCGTAGCTGGTGACCTTGTTGCGGAATTTGTCTGCCTTGGTGTGCAGTAATTTGAGCAGATCGGCATGGGTAGACGGCACTTCATCTGCGCTGACCAGTCGCTTGTTGTAGACGATAGCCAGCGGTTCGAAAGTTGTGCCGTAAGCGCTGTCCTTGTAGTTGGCCCAGGCAGGGATGGCAGCAGCTTCCTGTGATTTGTAAGTCGCGCCGTAGCCTTCGCTGACCAGTTTGAATTGCAAGTCCATCGCGGATGACCACAACACGTCGGCAGTGGCACCGCCGGCAGCCGCTTCCGAAATAAAGCGGTTATAAACTTCGGTCGAATTCATGTCGTTGAATTCAATTTTGATGGCTGGATAGATCGTGCCGAAATCCTTGAGTAGCGGTTCCACAGCCTTGGAGTCGGTGGCGCTGTAGATCACCAGCTTGCCTTCCTTCTTGGCACCGTCAACGATCTTGGCGTAGTCGGCGGAGTAGCCTGTCGGAACTTGCGACCATGCATTGAATGTGAAGCTCAATGAGAGTGCTGTCAGTGCGATTGCTATAGGTTTTTTGATCAACATTTGCTTCGTCTCCTAGTGGATTAAGTTATTCAATAAGGCGCAGGGAACCCAGGACAAGTCCAAATGGATTTGTCGCCTTGTGCGCTTCACGGAATTTTTTTGCCGAATAATTCGGCGGGCCAGGCTTATCTGATCAAGCCAAGTTGATCGGATTGCTTACGGTAGTCTTCGACGGTTTTATGAATGTACTTGGTCAATTGGTCGCCGGTGATTGCCAATGGATACAAGCCATTGGCAGTGCGTAATCGGTCGAATTCAGGAGTGGCCATCATTTGATCGAAGGTATGAACCCAGCGTCGATAAGCTGCGTCGCTGACCTGCGGTCCCATGTAGAAGCCGCGTATGATCGGCCAGGTAAGGTCTACACCTTGTTCGATCGCAGTTGGCACATTGGACAAGGCACCGGGCAGGCGTTTGTCGGATAACACGGCAAGGACGCGAATCTCGCCATCCATGGTGTGCAGCGTGGCTTCGGAAGCATCGCCGGAAATCACTTGTACGTGACCGGCACGCAAGGCGGTGAATGCATCACCGCCGCCTTCCAGTGCAACGAAGCGCAAGCTTTTAGGATCGATCTTGCTTTGCTTGGCCAGTAACGTGACCTTGAGCCAGTCCTGACTGCCGACTGTACCAGCCGTGCCTATGGTGAGTTTCGATGGTTGCTGCTTGAGCACTTCTATCAAGTCGCGCAGAGTTTTGTATGGAGAGTCGTTGCGCACTGCGATCATGCCGTAGTCGACGCCTATCGCTGCAACCCAGCGCACATCATTGACATCGGCACGGCCGTATTTACCTTGTGCCAGGTTCACCAGGGAGCCGCCGGAGAATGCGACCAGCGTATCGGCTTCGGCACGACGTTGAGTGACGATCGAGTTCCAGGCGACCGCGCCTATGCCACCTGGCAAATAGCTGATCTTGACCTCAATATTTTTGTCGGCAGGGGAGTGTTGTGCCTGCAAGCCTTGCTGAATCAGCTTGCAAGTCACAGACATGCCGCCGCCTGGCTTGGCCGGCGCGATACATTGCACCGGTGCCGCGTAAGCGCTGAATGTGATGCATGCACTGAGTGCACAAATCAATGTGATTGGGGAAGTCATTGTCTCCTGCCCATCCTCTATGTAATCACTCTATTTCTTTCGAGCGATTTTGTTTTATTTATATGTTCAGCCTGTATAAATTTCTTTACAGAAAATTCAAGCGGGCTGATTATGCATCCGGCAAGAGCGAGCTGGCCAGTTAATGCAAATGTATTGCTGGTTTTTTTCATCATAACGGCTCGAATCTTTCAATTTCCTTTCATGTGAATTTTGCCAACAGCGATTTTCTATGTGAGTATTGGCAGCTTATATTTTCTTCTCCTTTGCGTACAAGGCCATGCGAATTTTACTGATTGAAGATCATGTTGAGTTATCGCGCTGGTTGACCAAGGCGCTGCAAGATGCACATTGGTCGGTCGAGTGCGCGATGAACGGTGCTGACGCCGACAGTTTGCTGCATACCCAGCAATATGCCCTGGTGATACTCGATTTGACCTTGCCCAAGATGGATGGTTTGGAGGTATTGAAGCGTCTGCGCGCACGCGGCAGCAAAACGCCGGTATTGATCCTGACGGCACGCGGTGGTTTGCAGGACAGAGTGCAGGGTTTGAATCTTGGTGCGGATGATTATCTGGCGAAACCATTCGAGCTGGTTGAGTTGGAGGCACGCGTCAAGGCATTGTTACGTCGCGCCCAAGGTGGCGAAGCACCTATTTATAGTTGTGGTGCACTCAGCTTCGATACGGTATCGCGCATGTTCAGTTATTGCGATGCGGCATTGGCATTGACGCCGCGTGAACATGCTGTGCTGGAGGTTTTGATCAGTCGTGCCGGGCGTGCAGTATCCAAGGAAAAATTGTTCGACGAGGTATTTGCACTGGTTGACGACGCCAATCCTGATGCGATCGAGATCTATATCCACCGATTGCGGAAAAAATTACAACACCAGAGTGATGGCGCAGTCGCCATCACAACCTTGCGCGGTTTGGGTTATTTGCTAGAGGTCGCTGGCAAGAAATGACTTCAAGCGCAGCCATCAAGCCTATCAAATCCCTGGGCAGTTTGCGTGGCCAGTTATTGCGCTGGATTTTGGCCCCTCTATTGCTGGTGGTGGCGCTGGATGCTTTTTCGGTTTATCGCAATGCGCTGGACGTGGCCGATCTGGCGTATGACCGCGCTTTGCTGGCTTCGACGCGGGCCTTGGCTGAACGGGTTTCAGTGGTCGACGGCAAGGTGGTGGCCGATGTGCCGTATGTGGCTTTGGATAGTTTTGAAACCGATACGCTGGGGCGAATTTACTACAAGGTAACCGGCACGCATGGCGAATTTGTCTCCGGTTATGAAGATTTGCCGGAACTGCCGACAGACGTCCCACGTTCGGAAATCTATCCGGCGCTGGTGCACTTTTATCACGCTACTTATCAGAATCAGGCAGTACGTATCGCTGCCTTGTATCAACCTGTCTACGATGATTCCATGCGCGGTATTGCCTTGATTCAGGTTGGTGAAACCATGGATGCGCGCAGCAATCTGACGCGACAAATTCTCTTCAGCACTTTATGGCGTCAAGGTTTGCTGGTGATGGTGGCAGCCTTGCTGGTATGGTTTGCGGTGCGTTTGGTATTGCGCCCGTTGATGCAGTTGAAAGCGGAAGTGGAAGCGCGTTCACCTGCAGATCTGGCAGATTTTGACGCTGATCGCGTGCACAAGGAAGTGCGTCCTCTGGTGGCTGCAATGAACGGTTACATGGGACATTTGCAGGCGCTGATTACATGGCAGCGTCGTTTTATCGCAGATGCTTCGCATCAATTGCGTACGCCATTGACGGTGCTCAAAACACAGGCGGAATTGGCACTGCGTCAACTTGAACGCAATCCGAACGATGTGCGTGGCTGTCAGGATATGCGCGAAATTGTTGAAAGTATTGCCGGTACTACCGAATCCACCGCACATCTGGCCAATCGCTTGCTGACACTGGCGCGCGCCGAGCATGGTGCGAAAGAGAGTGATATCGAGCCGGTTTCGCTCACGAATATAACGCGTCAAGTTGGCATGGAACATGCGCCTGCAGCAGTCAGAAAACAAATCGATTTGTCATTCGATGCATCCGAAGAAGTCATGATCAAGGGACATGCACTGTTACTGCACGAGTTGATTAGTAATCTGGTGGATAACGCCATTCATTACACGACGATGAATGGCAGAGTCATTTTGCGCGTGCGCCGGGATGCGGTTTTACAACGCGCGATATTGGAAGTGGAAGACAGCGGTATAGGTATTCCAAAAGAAGATAGAGAGCGGGTTTTTTCGGCTTTTTATCGTTCGCCGCTGGCGCAGCAACAAAATCTTGGCGGTGCCGGTTTGGGTTTGTCTATCGTGCGCGATATCTCCTTGTCACATGGTGGGGATATTGCACTGTCGGATGCCGATGACGGAAATGCTGCTTCTCCCGGACTGAAAATCACGGTTGGTTTTCCGTTGCTATAAGTTCACAGCGTGTTTTGCAAAAGCAGGAATTCAAACCTTGAATTGAAATCAGCACGCTATAAGCGTGCTGATGGCTGAGATCAAACCTGAAGAGTTATTGACGCTTCGATTCTTCTTTCTTCAATTTCTTCGCTTCTTTCTTTTCCTTCGGGCTCTTCAAAGGTTCTTTTTTCACTGCTTTTTTACTGTCTTGTGCTTTGCTCATGATGTTCTCCGGGGGAAATGTACTGCGTTAAACGGTCGCGTTCTGCATGCGGGCTTTAACTATAACAATGTATTTGGATTTTGCTGAGTATACATATCGTTTTTAAACGGTATATCAGTTGGCGAGCATCCAGTCCGACATCTTTCCGACTACATCCTTGTCGAGACCATTGAATCCGTGATGCGCACGTGCATTACATGCATCGCCCACATCTTCACCGCCTGTAAAAGAAATCAATTGCTTCTTCGGTGCGTCGCGCAGTTTATCCATCAGATTGGAAGTAAGACTGAAGGCGCAAAGCCTGCAACCATCTTGCTCATGATGAACGACAAGTACGGGAATCCGCAGTGTGTCCATGGGCATGGAGAGTAGGGACGGACCTTCGCTATCGACCAGAATGCTGGAGCTGAGCGCCAATCCATCCGGCCCTTCTGGTGCTTGCAGCTGTGTCGCGACAAAGGCGGCCGATTGTGTGCCGCGGCTGGTACCGACCAGCCAGACAGGTGTCTTGCTCTGTCCTCGTACCCAGGCAATGACGGCCTTGATATCGGCCAGGTGTTCCGGTGTTTGGCGGAAACCCCTCAAGAAGGGAGGGGACAGGCGATCTGAGGGCGCATCGACGAGTACAACCCGCAAACCTTGATCGGCAAATAGTTGTCTGGCGCGAACCAGAAAATTATCTCTGCCCCAATGGATGGCTCCATCCGATGATATTTGCAAACCGCCATGCCCACCTGCCAGCAAAATGACGGTTGCCTTGGGTGCAGCTGGAGTCAGTACGAGCATGCGTTGCGTCGTGCTGGCTCTGGTCGGGATATCGACGACTTTCTCTGGAGTTTGAGCATTTGCTAATGCAAACTGCATGATGAAAAAAAGTGCGAGCCAACTATGGACGATTTTTTTCCGATTTCGCTCAGTAGATATGGATATTTTTGCTGACGGTATTAATGTCCAATGATTAGCCATTGTTTTTGCTCCCAAGTATTTCACTTGGTTTATAACGGTCACAATAGACTTCAAGACCTAGCTTCATGAGTAGAGCCGTTGCAGGAATCGCAATAGCTTTAATCGCGAATCCCATATCAAGCAAAGCTCCTGTAACTACGACGGCATAATACTTTTTGCTAAAAACTTGCGATACACCCTGCGTATACCAAGCCTTATATATCTCACTTTGGGGATCGCATAGTGATTTCCAAAGGACCAATTTTAAGGATATAAAAAAGCTTTTTCCTTGTTCTGTTTTTTTTGCTTGTTGCATAGGAGAAGGAAGATAAAGTACTTCAACCATAGTTAATTGTTTTCTCGATGCGCTGTCGACGCGAAAAACGAAATCAATAACTTCCTTCGGTAAGGCATTACCAATTTCTTGATACAACTCTTCTTCAGTTTTATTCGTAATTGCTTCTATTGCTTTTTCGTCGATTTCATTCGAATTTAAAACGTCATCGCCTAAATTCTGAATTGCAGAAATATATCCTTCTAGTTGATAACGTTCTGTGACGCATCGGATAAATTCTCGACGAGTAACTTGAGTCCGAATACTTTTTCCTTCTAATACAGATTTAATTAAAGGTTCTGCCTCAGAAATTTTCTTTTGGCGAAGTAAACAAACTACTAAAAATGCAGTTGCTTCAAGATGAACCTTTGTATTGGGAGATGTTTTTTCAATAACACCTCTAAAGCCGCGTTCAGCTGTATATATTTCCCCCGCATTTAAAGCCGCTTCAAATAGCCAATTCTTAGACTGCATGAGACGTGTCTCATGTCCGGTTGTGCGCAGTAGTGCTTGAATATCGGCTAGACAAACTTTAGCGAGAGGATAGTCTGCATTGCGTACAGCTGCCTTGAGGGCGGGTTCAAGTATGGCTAATCTAGTTTTCTGAATTTCAGTTAGGTTAGGAGGTCTTTGCGCCATATTTTTCGTTTTGTTGTTAAGGGCAGATGTTTAGACACTAAGCTTATTCGAATCGCTCTGAAGTTATGTCAATGCAGCGGTGACCTTCAAGACTTCTTCCGCCGTCGTCACACCTTCGATGATCTTCAACGCACCAGCCAAACGCAAAGGCTTCATGCCATCAGAAATACTTTGCTGTTTCAAATGATGGATATCGGTTTCTGCCTTGATCATTTTTGAGAATGTTTGCGTGATCGTCAGCAATTCATACAAACCGGTACGACCGCGATAACCGGTCTGGCGACATTCAGGGCAGCCGACAGGTCGATAGATGACTTGCGGTTTCGGAATATCCCAACCTTCGCTAAGACTAAGCCAGACATCGTCCAGCATTTCGCCGTCCGGCGATTTGCAATGCGTGCACAGCGTACGCGTCAAACGCTGCGCCATGATGCCGATCAGTGTCGATTCGAGCAGGTAGTAAGGCACGCCGAGTTCCAGCAGACGCATCACGGCAGATGGTGCGTCGTTGGTGTGTAAAGTGGATAACACCAGATGCCCGGTCAGCGCAGCCTGGATGGCCATCTCGGCGGTTTCCAGATCGCGGATCTCGCCGATCATGATGATGTCTGGATCCTGTCGCATCAGCGAGCGCACGCCGTCGGCGAAAGATAGATCGATGCCGTGCTGCACCTGCATTTGATTGAACGATCCTTCCACCATTTCAATCGGATCTTCCACCGTACAGACATTCACTTCGCTGGTCGCAAGTGCTTTCAGTGTGGTGTACAGCGTGGTGGTTTTGCCGGAGCCGGTCGGGCCGGTTACTAGAATGATGCCGTGCGGCCGTCTGGTCAGGCTATCCCAACGTTCTGCATCGTCAGGCGGAAAGCCAAGCTCGGGCAAAGATTTGACGACAACATCAGGATCAAAAATTCGCATCACCAGTTTTTCGCCAAAGGCAGTCGGCATGGTGGCCAGACGCAATTCGATTTCTTGGCCATCGTTGGTGCGAGTCTTGATGCGGCCATCTTGCGGACGGCGTTTTTCAATCACGTCCATCCGGCCCAGCAACTTGATGCGCGCAGTCATCGCGATCATGACGATGGGCGGCACTTGATACACCTGATGCAGCACGCCATCAATGCGGAAGCGTATCGCGCACAGGTCGCGCTTGGGTTCCAGATGGATATCCGATGCGCGTTGTTCAAATGCGTATTGCCACAACCAGTCGACGATGTTGATGATGTGCTGATCGTTGGCATCGACTTGCTTGCTGCTGTTGCCGAGTTCTACCAGTTGTTCGAAGTTATTACGGAGCGCAATGTCCTGGCCGTTAAGTTTCTTCGCGCCCTTGATCGATTTTGCCAGTGCAAAAAATTGCGTCGTGTATTGACCGATTTCCAGCGGATTGGCGATTACCAGCTTGACGTTGCGACGCGTGATCTTGGCGATTTCCGCTTCCCATTCAGTGGAGAATGGTTCGGATGTTGCCACCACCAGTTCGCTGGGCGTCATCTCTACCGGCAAAATGTGGAAACGGGTCGCATACGACGCTGACATCACATCGGCGACGCGGGTGAAGTCTATCTTCAAGGGATCGATGCGATAGAAGGGTAGCTTGACCTTGCCGGCTACCCATTCGGTAAGCCAGTCTAGTGTGACCGGTCGATGCGGTGCGAGGGCGGACAGCAGCTTGCATTGCGCAACGGCGACCAGCGGATGCATCGCGATCGATGCATTTTTAAAGATCGCCTGCGATTGGTTGTAGAAGGTTTTGACGTCGTCTTTGGCGACCACGCCATCCGCCAGCAACCAGGTAAAAATCTGCTGCAGATCCAGTTTCTTGGATGCTGCTTTATTTGTGACTATCGGTGTAGCGCTGGCAGTTGGCATGACCATGACCCATTAGATGCAACAGTGAAGCGATGTTAACACGGCTGATTAGTGGAGTGAGGCCTCGGACAATGATGAAATGGACCAGGCGTTGCTTTATTGCTGCGCTTGCCAGGCCTTGATGCCATTTACCCATGATTTGGCCGGCAGCTTGGTTGTCGCGGTGATCTGCGCGGCGCGTTCATACAGCGCGGCGATATCCAGCGTCGGGCTTGAGTTGAAGGCAATCGCGACCACGTTACCGTCATGTACTTCCGGCAAGGAGATCACGGTATCGAATGCAAAGTGCATTGCACTCAGGTTCTTCGCGTAACTCGGATGATCGCCAAACAGATTCACCGTCATGATGCCGTCCGGCGTCAGGCAAGCCGCACATGATTGATAAAACTCTGGTGTATCCAGCACGGGACCGCGTGCGGTGGCGTCGTACAAATCGACTTGCAAGGCATCGATGCGACCGAGGTTGGCAGGATCGTTGACGTATTCCAGCGCATCCATTTCGATTACGCTGAGGCGTTCATCATTTGCCGGTAGCTTGAACATTGTTTCGCAGATCGTGATCACGGAAGGATTCAGGTCTACCGCCGTGACTTGTGCTTCGCGAAACCACTTGTAGCTGAACTTGGTCAGTGCGCCAGTGCCCAGACCGAGTTGCACGATGTGTTGAGGTTTTTCATTGAACAGCATCCACGCCATCATTTGCTGCGCATATTCCAGCTCTATCCAGTCGGGTTTGCTGATGCGCATCGCACCTTGCACCCATTCAGTACCGAAGTGCAAGTAACGGATACCGAACTGTTCGGACAAAGTGACAGGTGCGAACTTGACCTTGCGTGGTTTGGCTGCGGGTTTCGACTTTTCGGAAGCAGAAGACTTCTTGCCCGGGCCGCTCTTCAGATTGGCGTCGGCTTCTATGGATTTACGTTTGATCAGCATGAATTCAGGCGGGAGATTTTTAAACTTACAGCATGATACCGCGCCAGACGGCCAGTTTCTGTTCAAATGTCATGACGGCGTAGGCGGGCGACGACGAGGGCAGGATAAACGTTTCAAAACCGGCTTCAGCGAATAATGTCGCCTGCTTGCCGGAAGTCTTGCCGTTGAAACCTATGCGGCGCAATGCCGGACATTGTTCCTTTAATACTTTGAAATCATTGTGTTCTGCATCACGGATCGCGCTATCCAGGCTGCCTTCGCGTGCACAGGCAGCGATCACATCCCAGACGCCGATACGGTGCGCCTGCAATCGGACTAATCTTTCTGCATACGGCAAGGCGGCCAGATCGTCGCCTGTTAGTGCAGAAAGGAGACGCCAGAATTGATTGCGTGGATGTGCGTAATACTGCTGTGCCTGCAGTGATGCTTCACCGGGAAAACTGCCTAGAAACAGGATTTCTGTCTGGCTGTCGATGACAGGCGGGAAGCCGGCCAGCAACGATGATGGACGGGGAGGTTGGCTGGAAGCGGGCATGCTGGTATTTTAATGTAGGAGCTGCACATAGTCGGCAGTGACTTCAGCGATACTGAATAAAAATAATCAGGAGGCCACATGAGCAAACAAGTGATGATCGTCACCGGCGGCAGTCGCGGCATCGGTGCAGAGATTGCCAAACTGGGCGCAATCGATGGTTATGCCGTTTGCATCAGCTATTTGCACAACAAGGCCGCAGCCGACGCAATAGTTGATGGCATCGTGCAAGCAGGTGGCGAGGCCATCGCCATCGCGGCAGACATGGCGATAGAAGCCGACATCCTGAATCTTTTTCAGACAGTCGATCAAAAATTTGGCACCGTGACTGCATTGGTCAACAACGCCGGTATTCTTGAAAAACAAATGCGCGTCGATCAAATGGATGCGGCGCGCATGCAACGTATTTTCAGTACCAATGTCATCGGCAGTTTTCTATGTGCACGCGAGGCCGTCAAACGTATGTCGACCTTGCACGGTGGCAGTGGCGGTGCCATCGTCAATATCTCGTCAGTCGCTGCGCGTGCTGGTGGTCCTGGCGAATATGTCGATTACGCTGCCTCCAAAGGTGCAATCGATACGCTGACGATAGGCCTCGCAAAGGAGGTCGCGACCGAAGGCATACGCGTCAATGCGGTACGACCTGGCGTGATTTATACAGAAATACATGCGAGCGGTGGTGAACCTGGACGCGTCGACAGGGTCAAGAGCAATGTGCCCATGCAGCGCGGTGGTGAAGCCAATGAAGTAGCGCAAGCAGTGTTATGGCTGTTGTCGGACAAGGCGTCTTATACGACGGGGAGTTTGCTTGATGTGACCGGCGGTCGGTAGGCATCTTCAAGCGGGACAATTACTCAACTGGAGTTGGGGAAATAGATTTAGAGTCAGATGTTGGATCATCGGAGACATTTCTAAAAAGGAAAAAAAATGAATGCAGTCAAACTCGTGGGTATCGTTCTGATCGTGGCAGGAACACTTGGCCTGGTATACGGCAGCTTTAGCTATACCAAGGAAACACATGAAGCCAAGCTGGGACCACTCCAGTTCTCCGTACAGGAAAAAGAAACAGTGAACATTCCGGTTTGGGCTGGCGTGGGCGCGATTGTGATTGGTGGCTTGTTGTTGGTGTTTGGCGGTAAAAAAGGTTAATTGCCAGCAGGTCTGTCTGAACTTATAACGGTCTTGCGCTTATATCTATCCGTAAGCGTGCTCGCACTGCGTACAATGACCGCTTTAAACCAACAAGGCCATGAACAATGAAAAAAACAGGAATGGCAAAGAGCGACGCCAAGAAGCTGATGGGCAAGATGGCCGCACCCGGCGGAGCAGGTTTTGGTGGTGACAGTGCGGTAGTAGTAGACCGGCGCGAACAGCGCAAGCGCGATCAGGCGCTGGGCTTGATACCGTTTGCGGTCAAACTCAATAGTGATCTGGTGCAGCAACTGCAGGCGCTGGCAAAAGAACGTGGCCTGGATTTGAATGAGGTAACTGCCGAGGTGTTGCTTAAGGGTCTCAAGGCTTGATTTTCCTACGTCCGCTGTCGGGCAACAGCGGACTTGTAATCGCTACCGATAAAAAGGTTCGACCTTGCCTTTTACTTTAGTCATTAAAGGATTGCCCTTGCGATCCAGTGCCTTTCCGGCCGGGACTTTAATCCATCCCTCGCTGATGCAATATTCTTCAACTTCGGTGCGCACTCTATCGTTAAGCTTAATGCCGACATCGTATTCAAATATGGCAGCGTTGTAGTAAGGGCTGCGAGGATCGACTGAGAGTCGATCAGGAAATGGGGGGAGGTGTGCGGTATCGTTCATGCCGACAATTATCAACCATAAGATTAAGCAAAACAATTGTTTTGCTTGGTTTCGCCAATCACTCGGTAGCCGCTATCGGCCCATAGCAGTCATTCAATGCACAGGGCGCGCGATCAGTTAGCCATCTGGAAAGCTCCTCCGATTACCAGATTATCTTTTCCCTATCCGTCCGGTCTCTTCGTTGATTCTCAAATGATTTCAGCATGAAATCGACTAAGGCACGTGTTTTTGCAGACAAGTGATTTTTAGTCGGGAACACAATATAAATGTCAGCCTGCGGCAGCTGCCAGTCTTCAAGTACGGCCCTAAGCCGACCCGATCTGAGATAGGGGGCAACGTCCCATTCCGAGCGCACCACAATTCCTTGCCCGTCTAGTGCCCAGGCAGTTGCACATTCGCCGTCATTGGCACTTAAGGAGCCGCGCACCTTGACCGTTTCTTGTTTGGTGCCCGAGCTGAAGTGCCAACTGCCGTATATCTCATCGCTCTCACGTAGCAGTATGCAATTATGTTTTTGCAGGTCACGCGGCACGAGCGGCACACCATGATTTTTTAGATAAGAGGGCGAAGCGCATACCAAGCGCCGATTGTCGGCAATCTTGCGGGCAGTCAGTCGCGCATCAGGTATTTGACCGAAACGAATGTCGGCATCGATGCCTTGTTCAACAAGATTGACTGGGCGATCAGTCAAGTGCAATTGCACATCCACTTCAGGATAAAGTCGTGCAAAGGCAGAAAGCTGAGGAGTAATGTGTCGTCGACCGAAGCCGAAGGTGGCGCTGACTTTCAACAGGCCTTTGGCTGTGATGTGGCCGCCGGATATGCGCTGTTCGAGTGCTTCCAGTTCCGCCACCAGCCGCGCTCCGTCCGCCAGATAAATTTCTCCTTCCGGTGTCAGGCTGATGCGCCTTGTGGTGCGATTGAGCAAGCGTACACGCAGACGACTTTCTATCCCGGCGAGTCGTTTGCTCACAGACGGGGGCGTTACACCCAGTTCCTGCGCTGCCGCAGCGAGGCTGCCACGTTTGACCAGCAAGGAAAAAAATGCCAAATCCGAGATGCCGTCCATTGGTTCCTAAAACGACTGAATGAATTAAATTTAAGTAAATTATATAGATTGTGATTACGAATAACATCAGGTCTGGTACAAAAATACATCGGAGACAAAATGAAACGTTCGACATTTATAGCTGCGGCTTTCTTACTTCCATTGGGCCTGACCGCCTCATTTGCAAATGCAGATAACTATCCCAACCGTCCGATCAGGCTGGTGGTGCCTTATGCGCCAGGGGGTAGCGCCGATATCGTGGCTCGCCGTATTTCTGACGAATGGTCCAAGGCTCTCGGCGGCAGCATTTATATTGAGAACAAGGCGGGTGCCGGCGGCAATATCGGCGTGGATACCGTGGCAAAGGCCGACGCGGACGGCTACACGATCGGTTTGCAGACCGTATCGTTGGCTATCAATCCATCCATCTTTCCGAAGATGCCTTACGACACCTTGAAAGATCTGGCACAAATCAGCACAGTTGCCACTTCGCAGCACGTGCTGGTCGTCAATACGAACTTCCCGGCGAAGACCACCAAGGATCTCGTCGCACTGGCAAAAGCCAATCCAGGCAAATACAACTACGGCTCGGCAGGTAGCGGCAGCACCTTCCACATGTCGGCAGAATTATTCAAATCTGTCGCCGGTGTTGATGTCACCCACGTCCCATACAAAGGTGGCGGGCCGGCAATGATCGATACTATTTCCGGCCAGGTCGATATGTGTTTCCCGGTTCTGTCTGCGGCGGCACCACATGTCAAAGTGGGCAAGCTGAATGCGATCGGCGTCACCGGTTCCAAGCGCTCGCCCTTGATGCCGGATGTGCCTACACTGGCTGAGTCAGGTGTGCCGGGTTACAGCTTTGAAACGTGGTTCATCGTCTTTGCACCAGCTGCCACACCGAAGCCGCTTATCGATAAATTGAATGCGAGTTTGGTCAAAGCGCTTAATGGACCGGTCTTGAAAGAAAAAATGATCAAGGAAGGTTTCGATCCTGAGACGTCTACACCAATTGAAGCGCGGGCGAAGCTGACAAAAGAACTGGCACTCTGGGCCAAGCTCGTCAAGGAACGCGGTATCACTGCGGAATAATCTGCAGCGAATAAATCAAAGGCGCCAATTTGAGAGATCTCATTTTCACCGTTGCTGTAATCAACGATGACCACGCTCAAATAGGTGCCTTGCATATGCTCCATTCCCCGAGCAAAGAGAAGCATTCATGACGATCACTGCGCATCCTCACAATCCGGCCAAGGCCTTGTTTCCCGACAGCGACAGCCTGCTAATCGACACTGACGTCGGCGTGCAGATTCATGCCCGGGTATTCGGTGAGGGTCCGCCTTTGCTATTACTGCACGGTCATCCGCAAACGCACGCAATCTGGCATCGCGTCGCGCCGACTCTGGCTGCCAACTTCACATTGGTATTGGCTGATTTGCGCGGCTACGGGGATTCATCCAAGCCGCAAGGCGACGCCGACCATGGCAACTACAGCAAACGCACGATGGCGCTGGACATGCTGCGCGTGATGCAAGCGTTGGGGCACGAAAGATTCGCGGTGTTGGCGCATGACCGCGGCGCACGCGTGGCGCATCGATTGGCGGTTGATCACCCAGCTTCTGTATCGCGACTGGTAACGCTGGACATTGCGCCCACATTGGCGATGTACGAGCAAACTAGTCAAGCCTTTGCGCGCGCTTACTGGCACTGGTTCTTCCTGATTCAGGCAGCGCCTTTGCCCGAGCGTTTGATTGAAGCTGATCCGGCCGCCTACATTCGCGATGTGATGGGCCGCCGTCATGCCGGCCTGGCACCGTTCGATCCGCGCGCGTTGGCTGAATACATGCGTGCGATGGCATTGCCTGGTGCCGCGCATGGTTTGTGTGAAGACTACCGCGCAGCCGCGGCCATCGATTTAGTGCACGAACAAGCCGACCGCGACACGGGACACAAGATGAGCCAGCCACTGTTGGCGCTGTGGGGTGCCGAAGGCGTTGCGCAGCGCTGCTTTGACACCTTGGCTGAGTGGCATCGCGTGGCAAGCGACGTACGCGGGCAGGCACTAGCTTGCGGTCATTACATTCCCGAAGAGGCGCCTGACGCATTGCTGGCGCAGGCGCTGCCATTTCTGAAGGCCACATCCTGAAGCCACGTCTCAAAATCTGTGCAGGCGCGTCAAGCAAGGCTGCATCACTGTCGAATAATCATTGCTGATAATCAATGCGGAATAATCTAAAAGGTCGATTCAATATGACACGCACGCTTTACCAAAAACTGGTGGACACTCATACGGTAGCGCAACTCGACAGCGACAACGTCCTGCTGTTTGCCGATCTGCATTTGCTCAACGAGTACACCAGCCCGCAGGCATTTGCAGGGCTCGACGAGCGCGGCTTGCGCGCTCTGATTCCCGGACAGAACGTGGCCACGGTGAGCCATATTATTCCGACCACTCCGGATCCGCTGCGCATCATCGCCGATACAGATTCTGCGCTGCAGGCCAGCAACCTGAAACGCAATTGCGACCTGCACCAGATTCCTCTGTTCGATACGAACGATGCGCTGCAGGGCATCGAACACGTGATCGCGCCTGAGCACGGCATGATTCGTCCCGGCATGGTTGTCATTTGCGGTGATAGCCATACAACCACGTACGGCGCATTGGGCGCGCTGGGTTTTGGTATCGGAACGACGGAAGTAGAACACGTGCTGGCAACTCAGACTCTGGTTTATCGGCTCGCAAAGAACATGCGCATTCGTGTCGATGGCAAGCTGCCGAACGGAACAACCGCCAAGGATCTGGTGCTGCTGATCATCAGTCGTATCGGTGCACAAGGTGCACGCGGTTTTGTAGTCGAGTTCAGTGGTGCCGCGATTGATGCTCTGAGTATCGAAGCGCGCTTTACCTTATGCAATATGGCGGTGGAGGCGGGTGCGCGTGGCGGCTTGATTGCACCTGACCAGACCGCAGTGGATTACGTCATGCAACGATGTCCTGACATTGCGACAAATCCTGCCTGGCGCGAAGCGGCACTGGCCGATTGGCAAACTCTGCGCAGCGATGACAATGCCGCGTTTGATGTCGAACATGTCTTTGCCGCCGAAGATGTCGCGCCATTCGTGACGTGGGGAACGAGTCCTGATCAGGCGATCCCGATTAGCGGGCATATCCCCGAGTGCGATCAAGAGAATGACGTTGAAAAAGAAAGCACTGAGCGCGCGTTGCGTTATACCGGTTTGCAAGTCGGCATGTCCTTGGAAGGCTTGTCGGTCAAGCATGTGTTTATCGGTTCATGCACGAATGGCCGGATTGAAGATCTGCGCGCCGTGATTGCAACGATAGGCGATCGCAAAGTTGCGGCCGGCGTGCGTGCGATGGTCGTCCCGGGTTCGGGGGCAGTGCGCATTCAGGCGGAACAAGAAGGCATAGCCGCCAAGCTGATTGCCGCCGGATTTGAATGGCGCAAGCCCGGTTGCTCAATGTGCCTGGCCATGAATGACGATGTACTTGCACCCGGCACACGTTGCGCATCAACCACCAATCGCAACTTCGAAGGGCGTCAAGGTCGCGGCTCAATTACGCACCTGATGAGCCCTGCCATGGCCGCCGCCGCCGCCGTCACCGGCACGATTACAGATGTACGCAAACTGGAAATGCTATGAAAACCAAAACCACTTTGATAGAGGGCATCGCAGCACCTTTGGCGCAGGCCAATCTCGATACTGATCAGATTATGCCCAAGCAGTTTCTGCGCGGGATAGACAAGCAAGGCTTGGCTGCAGGCTTGCTGTACGACCTGCGTTTTTATCCGGATGGCAAGGCGCGTCCGGATTTCATTTTGAATCTTCCCGCCTACGAGAACGCTACGATTCTGGTCGGCGGTGCCAACTTTGGTTGTGGCTCCAGCCGCGAACACGCGGTATGGGGGATGCAGCAGTTCGGTATCAAAGCGGTCATTGCGTCGAGCTTTGGTGAAATCTTTTACTCCAACGCGATGAACAACGGACTTCTGCTGGTCATGATTCCGGATGAAGCAATTGAGCAGCTGATGAATGGTGCAGGCACAGACCCGGTGCACCTGACGATAGATATCGAAAAACTGGAAGTCAGCAACGGTCGCGTATCCACTCCATTCCATCTGAGCGACCGCCATCACAAAATGATTCTGAACGGACTCGACATGCTCGGCGCGTCTCTGCTGTACAAGACTGAAATTATCAGCTTTGCCGAAAAATGGCATGAGCAACGTCCGTGGCTTAAAGACGTTGCTCGTAGCGTCCGAGAAAAGCTGAGTTGAAAGCTTTCCTTATCTGTTTTCTATCATCAGCAACGTCCGCTTTGGGGCGTAAGCAGTCAGTCTGCTGAAGGCCAAAAGTGGACGCTGACAATCCAACTTTCATCGCTTTGTAGAAGTCGCCATGCACGAGCAATCCTTGCGCATGGCTTTCTGTAGATTCTAAAACGTATGGTAGAGTTCGCTACATAATTGTAGCGATAAATACTCATATGAAATGGATTCTACTCATCCTGACTTTGCCCACCGAGAACGCCACTGCGCGCATGAGGGCATGGCGAGCATTAAAAAACTCCGGCGCTGCTGTTTTGCGCGATGGCGTTTATCTGTTGCCTGAGCACGCTGAGCGCAAAGCAACATTGTCCGAGATTGCCGAAGACATCGACAAGAACGGCGGCACGACATATCTGCTGGAAACCAGTGGTGACCAAGAAGTCTTTGCAAGCCTGTTTGATCGTTCTATGGAGTTTGCAGAATTGTCGGAGGCGATTGCCCAGAGTCGCGCAAAGCTGAGCGACGATACTGCCACCGACACGCTTAAGCAGGCACGTAAATTACGCAAGTCATTCGATCAATTGGCCGCCATTGATTTCTTTTCCAGTGAAGCACAAAAGCAGACTGACGCTGCGCTGCTGGAACTGGAAAACGCTGCCATTCGAACCCTGTCCCCGGACGAACCTCATTCCATTGCAGGAGAAATTCCACGTCTGTTGCTTGCCGATTATCGTGGCCGTACCTGGGCTACGCGTGCACGGCCCTGGATGGATAGGCTGGCGAGCGCTTGGTTGATTCATCGCTTTATCGATCCTGATGCGCAGATTTTATGGCTGGCTTCTCCTGCCGATTGTCCGACCGAAGCCCTGGGATTCGACTTTGACGGCGCAAGGTTTTCTCATGTGGGTGGCAAGGTCACGTTCGAGACCATGTTAAGCAGCTTTGGGCTGGAATCACCTGCACTCGCAAGGCTCGGTGGCATCGTCCATTTTATTGATGCTGGTGGCATACAACCGCCGGAAGCCAGTGGTATCGAGCGGGTATTGGCAGGAATACGCGCATCCGTCAGCGACGACGATCAACTTTTAGCCATAGCGTCAGGCATTTTTGATGCCTTGATAGTCAATTTTGAACAGGACATTTCCGCGTGAGCAAGCTCTCTACAAGTGTGGCGGCAGACGTCGATGACAATGTCCGACCTGATCAAGTAACGTTCCTGCAAGCGCTGAAGCTGTGGTTCAAACTCGGATTCATTGGATTCGGCGGACCGGCAGCGCAAATATCATTGATGCACAGGGAGCTAGTCGAGCAACGACGCTGGATCAGCGAGAGACGGTTTCTGCATGCGCTGAACTATTGCATGTTGCTGCCAGGTCCCGAGGCCCAGCAACTCGCGACTTATATGGGATGGTTGATGCATAGAACCAAAGGCGGCATTGCTGCTGGCGCTCTGTTCGTACTGCCGTCTTTGTTCTTTCTGATCGCCTTGTCCTGGCTTTATATTGCTTACGGTCATGTGCCTTTGATCGCCGGTTTGTTTTACGGCATCAAGCCTGCAATCACGGCTGTTGTGGTCCATGCAGTTCATCGCATCGGCTCACGCGCATTAAAGAACAATCTGATGTGGGCAATCGCTGCCGCATCATTTGTTGCGATCTTTGCGATGAATGTGCCATTCCCTATCATCGTTGCAACAGCTGCCTTACTTGGTTATCTCGGTGGTCGCTATATCCCGCACAAATTTACAGTGGGCGGCGGTCATGGCGAATCAAATAAATCGTATGGTCCTGCGTTGATTGACGATGACACACCGACACCTGTACACGCGCAATTTCGCTGGTCGGGATTGATGAAGATACTCATGGTGGGTGGCATGCTGTGGTGCGTACCGATGGCGTTCCTGACCTTGCGCTTCGGTTGGGACCACACCCTGACGCAAATGGGATGGTTTTTTACGAAGGCTGCCTTGCTGACTTTTGGTGGTGCGTATGCCGTATTGCCTTACATTTATCAAGGCGCGATTGGACACTACAACTGGCTGACGCCAACTCAAATGATCGATGGTCTGGCCTTGGGTGAAGCGAATCCCGGTCCGCTCATCATGGTGGTGGCCTTTGTCGGATTTGTTGGCGCATACGTGCAGTCAGTATTTGGTCCTGACATGCAATTTGTTGCCGGTACCACGGCAGCAATACTGGTGACATGGTTTACTTTCTTGCCATCGTTTATCTTCATTTTGGCAGGTGGGCCACTAGTCGAATCGACGCACGGAAATTTGAAATTCACTGCGCCCTTGACAGGCATTACGGCTGCGGTAGTTGGTGTAATCCTCAACCTGGCTGTTTTCTTCGCGTATCACGTTCTGTGGCCGCAAGGATTTACCGGCGTATTCGATTGGGTAGCAGCACTCATGGCAGTGGTTGCTGCGGTCGCGTTGGTTCGCTACAAACGCAACGTGATTCATGTCATTGCAGTCAGCGCGGTTACCGGATTGATTTTGAAACTATTGGTGACATAAGTAATGTGCTGATACCGATCCGCTTCCGATTGAATGCCTCGAACGTTTGTTTCGGGTCGTAAGCAGTCAGTCCGCTAACGGTCAGAAGCGGACATATGCGAGAGAGCGTTGTTTAAAACAAATTGAGGGGGCGGGCCGACGTCAAGAGTGTCAGCCACGCTGCGCTGCTTCGATTGCAGCGATATCGATCTTTTTCATCTCCATCATGGCTTCGAACGCGCGCTTGGCCGCAACGCGATCAGGATTAGTGACCGCGGCCGTCAGGACGCGTGGTGTGATCTGCCACGATAATCCCCATCTGTCCTTGCACCAGCCGCATGCGCTTTCCTGTCCACCGTTTTTGATAATTGCATTCCACAAGCGATCTGTTTCAGCCTGGTCGTCAGTTGCAACCTGAAACGAGAAAGCCTCGTTGTGTTTGAATGTTGCTCCTCCGTTCAAGCCTAGACAAGGAATGCCCATTACCGTGAACTCGACCGTCAAAACATCACCCTCCTTGCCTGAAGGATAGGCACCGGGTGCGCGATGGACAGCCCCTACCGTGCTGTCAGGGAACGTTTCGGCGTAGAACTTTGCGGCGTCTAACGCGGTGCCGTCGTACCAGAGACAAATCGTGTTTTTGCTGATCATCTTGGTTCTCCTGAATGGGGGCAGATAATAAAGGTGACATTCTCCAATCCACCTTTGGACTGAGTTGCCCTATCGCATAGGCCTTCGATCTAATTTTTTGAAACAAGTGCCAATAAAATTCGCAGTACTTCCTGATTTTTTTCGCAATCGGCCATAAGCGGGCAGTGAAAGTGAAGCTGGAAATACTAAAGGCGATGAACCCGACACCTAACTCGTTTTT
Organism: Herminiimonas fonticola; assembly: GCF_003293745.1. Taxonomy (GTDB): domain Bacteria; phylum Pseudomonadota; class Gammaproteobacteria; order Burkholderiales; family Burkholderiaceae_D; genus Oxalicibacterium; species Oxalicibacterium fonticola. Next base: position 24,725 of record NZ_PTLZ01000005.1, on the reverse strand, counting down.
ATGGAATGAGAGCGTCAACCGATAATACGATTCCAATTGAAAAAAATCGATTATCGCCGCCGTTAAAACGATTGCCATAACTTGCATCTATTTGTAATCGATTCGGTATAAGTTGATGACGGATACCGAGCTGATAATACGGTTTGCCGACATCTTGCCGATACACTTCAGATGTGAAACCAGTACGTTCGGTCACTTGTAACTCGGAACCAACTCCCCATGTCATAAGGTCACGACCGCTGTCGCGTTTATGGAGCCAACCTGAATTGACGTGCACCAAAAAGTAATCGTCCATATATGAAAAACTGACCGGTACATTGACATATATGTCCCCGGCAGGGCTCTTGTCCTTATCGAATTGATTACCGATCACCAGTCCCGCACCCCACCCATTTGTGTCCAATCTCTTCATTACCGTTTTTCCCTGCATGACTATGGCGGTTTGCTTGTCTTGATCGCTAACGGTACGGACGCTACCTAATGTCAGTTCGAAATTGCCACTTATATTGCAGGACGGAAGAGCCCAATACTGGGTTTCAGATTGGTTTTTTTGCACCCATGTCTCTAACTCACAGCCTTGGGGATTTATGATGGCAGCATCGTCTACCGCCATTGGACGGCCAGCATGCACCACAGGAGCATGGATGCCCAGTGCGACTAAGAGCACGTAGAGTCTTTTTGAAATCAGGCGAGAGAATGGATGCATAAAGTGAAGACGAGAGTTTTGCCAACGCACTACGATTGCCCCTGTATGAATTCAATACCTTGTTGAAGGTATTGAAAAATGATGAGTATGGAGTTTACCTGCATCGCCTTTCAATATGATGACTTGGTTTAAGCGAATGCTAAGTAGTGATTGTAAAAATGCGTTGCGAGTAGCTATTGTATTGAGGCGGCTGACAAGCAATTGCCAGCTTCATTATTGAATACCGTGGATTGGGAAAACGAGGAAGTATTTAATAATTCATTACGTTAAAAATGTCTGCTTGGGGCGATAGCGTCCTTCCTGTATCGCCCCCAAGCAGACATTTGTTACCAATGAGTTTTTGTTACTGACTTAAGCCGCGTGCATCTATGTCCCAGATATCTTCTACTCTGTCGTTTCTGATGCAGACGTATTGGTCATAAAGGTTGGCGGTCGGATCGCAATGACCGGGTATCAGTAACACTTGTTCACCCAGCCGATCGCGGGCAATTGCGTCTGGATTATCGATAATTTTCAGTACACCGTGTTCGTCGTTGGCGCGGATAAATTTCAATTCGTCGTCTTGCTTTACCAGCGGCATGCCGGAATCGATTGCAACCCCTTTCAAACCGACATCACATACGGCAATGTCGTTCTTCGCCGTACTCATGATGGTTGCTGCAATGAACAGACTGTGGCGCGGCATCTTATTACCGGCCCATTCGTTGGCACCATAATGCGCATCCATGAAAATGTAAGAGCCGGGCTGGATTTCAGTGAACACACCACTGGCAACGTCAAACTCTGCAGTACCTGTGCCGCCACCGGTGATAAGCGGGCAAGCAATGCCGCGTGCAGCGAGGAACTGCGCATACGTGGCCACTTTGTCTGCAGATGCCGCCGCCGATGTGCGGCGCAAATCCCACGTTGTCAGATGCTGAATGCCACCGTGGAATGCCTGCAGGCCACCGAAACGCAAGGCAGGGTGACGCACTATGCCGTCCACCAAGGTTGCCAGCCCTTCCATTCGCGCGACGCCGCAGCGCGCCTGCCCGATATCGACTTCCACCAATACCGTGATCACGACGCCGGCTGCGTCGGCGGCCAATCCAAGCGCTTCGATTTGCGCAATATGGTCGACGCACAAACTTAACTTGACGTGCCGCGCCAGCTCAATCGCCATCGCGACTTTGGCGGGGCCGACAAATTCATTGCTTATATATATGTCAGAAATTCCAGCTGCTACAAACGGATAGGCCTCGCTCAGTTTTTGGCAGCAGATGCCAATTGCGCCAGCCGCGATCTGCTTTTGGGCAATGACACTGGATTTGTGGGCCTTGGCATGCGGTCTGAGCGCAACCCCGTGCTGTCTCGCCATGTCTGCCATACACGCAATATTGTGTTCAAAAGCGTCCAACTCTATCAATAAGGCAGGCGTGCTGACCTGTGCCAGCGTATCTCCGCGCTTGGCAATCGGGGGCAATTTTATCGAAAAGTCAGTAGTCATCAGGGTCCCCACGGTATATGTATGGTTAGGCAAAAAAGTTACCAAGATCAACAATTGACATTTATTTTAAAATGTATATTGTATTCAATATTCCAAATGTATAGTTTGGAACATGCATGAAAATCTGAAGGAAGGTTGATTGCGGCGGTAGCGTGACGATAGTGAGAACGCTATCCATGCATGGCACGGTGTTTGGAGGAAAACAGTTCGGGAGGCGCCACAGAGCCGCCCCCGAGGTAGCAAATGATTAAAAACGGGTTTAACCCACTATAACGGAGACAGCATCATGCAAAAAAAACTGATTGTCCAACCGATCAAGATCGGATTCGTCCTTGCCACCTTGTGCAGCGCTTTCAGTGCACACGCTTGGGAGCCTACCAAACCGGTTGAAATGGTTGTGCCGTTCAGCGCAGGTGGCGCCTCCGATCAGATGGCGCGCTCCATTCAGGGCATCATCACCAAACATAATCTGATGAAGCAGCCCTTCATCGTCAGCAACAAGTCCGGTGCCAGCGGCGCGGAAGGCCTGCTTGACGTGAAGGCATCACGCGGCGATCCAAACAAAATCATTGTTGCGTCTTCTTCGATTTACACCACGCCACTGGCAACCGGCTTGCCGTTTAACTGGCGCGACCTGACGCCGATCGCGATGATTGCGCAAGATGCTTTTGTGCTGTGGACCAATACAGAAGCCGGCTACAAAAAACCGATGGATTACATCGCTGCGGTAAAGGCCAAGCCGGAAACCTTCAAGATGGGTGGTACCAGCTCCAAGCGTGAAGATCACATGATCACCACCATGATTGAAAAAGCCACTGGCGCCAAGTTCCTCTACATTCCGTACAAGGGCGGTGGCGAAGCAGCGACGCAACTCTCCGGCAAACATATCGATTCCGACACCAACAATCCATCCGAGTCGGTGTCGCAATGGCGCGCCGGACAGCATCAGGCACTCTGCGTATTCCAGGAAAAACGCATCAGCTACACCGCCAAGGTCACAGACACGATGGCGTGGTCCGATATCCCGACCTGCAAGGAAAGCGGCCTCAATGTCAGTTACCAGATGCTGCGTATTTTCATGATGCCGGGCGGCGTCAAACCGGATGAACAAAAGTTCTATGTCGACCTGTTCAAAAAGGTTGTCGAAACACCGGAATGGAAAACCTACCTCGAGAAAAATGCCTTGCAACCTGAATTCGTTTCTGGTGCACCGCTCGATGTATTCCTCGCAAAAGATGAGCAGGCTCACCGGGAAATCATGAAGGCCGCCGGTTTCGTCGTTACAAAGTAATCGAACGTCATCTCTGACATCCCGAGGATTCAGTGACGTCAACGCCCTTGCACAAGCGTGCATAGGTGTTTGACGTTCACTGAATCAACCATCACTTTACGGGTAAGCAATATGAATAATTCTGAACCACTGATCGAGGAAGTGCGTGAGTCTTCTCCTGCGGTCTTTTCCATACGCACGGCAGAAATTGCCGTTTCCTTGGCGCTCGCAATCGGCTCATTGATCCTGATGTGGGATAACTACAAACTCGGTGCAGGTTGGGGCCCGTATGGTCCTGAAGCCGGTTATTTTCCGATACGTCTCGCGGCGATCGTTTTCATTGCCAGCATCGTCGTGTTCATTCACGCGATTCGCGACAACGATCAAACACCGTTCATCGAAGTTGCGCAAGCCAAACTGGTCGCAGTCATTCTGCTACCGCTACTCCTCTTTGTTTTTACAATCAGTTATCTCGGCATCTACGTTGCCTCCACACTTTTCATCGCGGCCTTCATGGTCTTCCTCGGTAAATTTCCGATCTGGAAAGCGGCTCTCGTGTCGATCTGCCTGATGGGATTTTTCTTCTTCATTTTTGAAATCCAGTTCATGGTGCCTTTACCAAAAGGCCCGCTGGAAAACTGGCTTGGCTACTGAGGATAATCATGGAAGAACTTAATTCACTCATGCATGGCTTTGGCCACGTACTCAGTTGGCACAATACCGGTTTGATGCTGCTCGGGATTCTGCTGGGGATCGTGGTCGGTGTGTTACCTGGCCTGGGCGGCCCGAATGGTGTCGCTATCCTGTTACCGCTAACGTTTTCAATGAATCCTACATCGGCAATTATTTTGCTGTCGTGTATTTACTGGGGCGCATTGTTCGGTGGTGCAATCACATCCATTCTGTTCAATATTCCGGGCGAGGCATGGTCAGTTGCGACAACTTTCGATGGTTATCCGATGGCACAACAGGGGCGAGCGGGGCAGGCGCTGACCAGCGCATTTACCGGCTCGTGCATAGGTGCACTGTTTGGTGTGGTCGTCATTACCTTCCTCGCACCGTTGGTGGCAAAGTTTGCATTACGCTTCGGCCCACCGGAATTCTTCGCTGTCTACTTCCTGACTTTTTGCAGTTTCATCGGTATGGGCAAGGAACCGAAAGCGAAGATCATTATCTCGATGTGCGCCGGATTTTTGTTGGCAGCGGTCGGCATGGATACGATTTCCGGCCAGTTGCGGATGACATTCGACTTCCCTGAACTGTTGCGCGGCTTCGACTTCCTGGTCGCAGTCATCGGCTTGTTCGGTGTCAGCGAAATCCTGATGACGATGGAAGAAGGTCTGGCGTTCAAAGGCAAGAAAGCGCAGATCGATCTGAAAGTCGTTTTCAAAACCTGGGCTTCTTTGCCCAAGTACTGGATGACATTGCTGCGCTCATCCATCATCGGATGCTGGCTCGGCATTACGCCGGGCGGTGCGGTCGCTGCGTCGTTCATGGGTTATGGCATGGCGAAGAAGTTTTCGCGCACGCCGGATGAATTCGGCAAAGGCGCGATCGAAGGTGTGCTTGCACCAGAGACTGCAGCACATGCGGCAGGCACCAGCGCATTACTGCCTATGCTGGCACTGGGTATTCCGGGTTCTGCTACTGCGGCGGTTTTGCTCGGCGGCTTGATGATCTGGGGCTTGCAACCTGGTCCCATGCTGTTCGTCGAACAGAAGGAATTTGTCTGGAGCCTGATTGCCAGCATGTACCTTGGCAACATCGCTGGTCTGTTGGTGGTGCTCTCAACCGTGCCGCTGTTCGCTGCGATTTTGCGGATTCCGTTCTCGATCATCGCACCAGCGATCATGGTGATTTGCGCGATCGGTGCGTACACCGTGCACAATGCGATCTTCGATATCTGGCAGATGGTGGTGTTCGGTGTAATCGGCTATATCTTCAAAAAACTCAGCTATCCATTGGCACCACTGGTGCTTGCCTTGGTGCTGGGCGATAGAGCTGAAGATGCCTTCCGTCAAACCATGGTCGGCTCCAAAGGTGCACTCGGCGTATTCTGGAGCGGTGGTCTGGTTGGCACCATCATGACATTGGCGCTGATCGCCTTGCTGTGGCCATTGGTAAGCAGTTTGATTGCGCGCTTGCGGAATCGCGAACCGGTGCTTGCGGTCTGACGTAACAAGTCAAACAGCAGTACAAAAGAAAAAGCCTGGAGCAAACTCCAGGCTTTTTTTATATCTGCTACTCCAGGTGTTATTTGCGCGCCGCTACCTTTGATTTTGCAGAAGTGGCTGCTGCAACTGCGCTTGCTGCAGCCGATTCACGCAAATCCGACATGACCGAATCACGTTTATCCAGCAAATGCTGACGCAGGATATTTGCCAGACGTTTGCCATCACGGGTTTCCAGCGCCTTGATCATTTCGTCATGCTCGCCAATCGCGCGATCCCATTTCTCTTCCTTGAAATTGGATTTGAAACGCAGCGCCAGCAAACGGCGATTCAATGAAAGATAAATTTGACGCAACATCGTATTGCGTGCCGCTTCATTGATCTTGTTATGGATCGTTTGATTACGGCTGTAGTAGCCGGGCAAATCGTTTTGCGAGCGGCACACGATCATCGCATCATGCAGCACCTTGATGTCTGCAATTTCTGCCGGTGAGATACGTTCGGCAGCCAGCTCGCCGGACAGTGCTTCCAGGCCGCTCATGACTTCAAATGCTTCCCAGATCTCGGTGTCGCTCATCTTCGAGACGAAGGCGCCGCGGTTAGGTGCGATTTCGATCAAGCCTTCGGATGCAAGAACCTTCATCGCCTCGCGCAAAGGCGTGCGTGAAATCCCCAGCCGCTCACACACTTCGCGTTCATTGAGTTTGGTGCCGGGAGCCAATACACCTTCGATGATCAGGTTTTGCAAATGCTCGACAACTACATCGTGCAAGCGCTGTCGTTCCATGCGTGGAAGATCGGGGGCGTTGTTCGTCTGTTCGTTGATGTTGAGTGTATTTTGCATACTAATTCCGAGGGGTAATGCCGTATTTTAATCGAATTGTGCCTTGCTGGCTGCGTTAGCAGCAGCCTGGCCCATATGGAAAACAACAACTAAAACCACAGTCTGGGATGAATTTCATTCGAAGGTTTTGTATTGATGGCTGTAGAAAATGAGCATGCATCACAAGACTTCAGCGACGACTCGGATATCAGCCTCCAAATGTCACAGAAAACTCCCAATTCGCTTTACTAATCAAATTTCACTTGGTATAGTATTTTGTATGCAATATCCAATTATTAGAATTCTCTCACGGAGATTTAAATGATCAAACTAGACTTTCATCCAGCAGGCCGCCACTTTCTACAAATCCCCGGGCCTAGCCCCGTGCCGGATCGCATCCTGCGTGCGATGAGTTATCCGACCATCGACCATCGCGGCCCGGAATTCGCGGCGCTTGGTTTGAAAGTCTTGTCAGGCATACAGAAAATCTTCAAAACCACGCAACCGGTCATCATCTATCCAGCATCCGGCACTGGTGCCTGGGAAGCCGCGCTGGCCAACACCCTCAGCCCGGGCGACACCGTACTGATGTACGAGACAGGTCACTTCGCAACACTGTGGAAAAAAATGGCGGAAGCACTTGGCCTCAAGCCTGAGTTCATTGGGCTGCCTGGCATAGAAGGCTGGCGTCGCGGCGTTCAAGCCGATGCCATCGAAGCGCGTCTGCGCGCGGATACAGCTCATGTCATCAAAGCGGTTTGCGTTGTACATAACGAAACCTCGACTGGTGTCACATCCAATATCGCCGCTGTGCGCAAGGCCATCGATGCGGCCGGTCATCCAGCCTTGCTGCTGGTGGATACGATTTCCGGTTTGGCATCTGCCGATTATCGTCATGATGAATGGGGCGTCGATGTCACCGTATCGGGTTCGCAAAAAGGCTTGATGCTGCCACCTGGTATCAGCTTCAATGCCGTCTCCAAAAAAGCCATCGCCGCCAGCAAGACAGCCAAGCTGCCGCGCGCATTCTGGGCGTGGGACGAAATCATCGAGATGAACAAAACCGGTTACTGGCCATACACGCCAAATACCAATTTGCTCTACGGTTTGTCCGAAGCGCTGGACATGATTCTGGATGAAGGTCTGGAGAATACTTTCGCGCGTCATCAACGTCTGGCTGCGGCATGCCGCATTGCAGTCAAGGCATGGGGGCTGGAAGTGCAATGCGCAGATCCCGACGTTTTCTCGCCGGTACTGACAGGCGTCATGACACCGGAAGGCATAGATGCCGATGCTGTGCGCAAAACAATCTATGAGCGATTCAATATGTCGCTAGGCACCGGCCTCGGCAAGATGAAAGGTCGCATGTTCCGCATCGGTCATCTGGGGGAAGCGAACGACTTGACCTTGATGGCGACTCTGGCTGGCGTCGAGATGGGTCTGAAGCTTTCCGGCATCACGATCAAGGCTAGTGGCGTCACTGCAGCGATGGATTATTTGTCGAATCAAAAAATCCCTGCATTGAAAATCGCTGCCTGATAGCACGTACTGAAACGCGTTGCCGGCATGGCTTGAATATTCGAGCAGTCGGCAACGCGATGCATCTGTATTCAGCATCCGTATTCAATGCGTTGCGCCCGCTTCCACAAGGAAAATATACACATGCTCGTCCAGCCACTCCATTTCGTTCCGGTTAATCCGCTCGGCTTGTCTTCATCCAGCCCATTAGCCAGATTGCTGCACAAGGAACTGCGCGGCGATGTGTTGTTCAGCCAGGCGGATCGCGGTCGTTACGCAACGGATGCATCGATCTATCAAATCATGCCGATCGGTGTCGTGGTGCCGCGCGATCAGGATGACTTGCTGACCTGTCTGGACATTGCTCGCTCAGAGAAAACGCCGATACTCGCGCGTGGCGGCGGTACCAGCCAGTGCGGGCAAACGGTAGGCGAAGCGCTGGTCATCGACAACAGCAAATGGCTGAACAAGGTTATCGATTTCGATAAAGAAAAACTGAGTATCACGGTCGAGCCAGGTATGGTGCTCGATCATCTGAATGCATGGCTCAAGCCGCATGGCTTGTGGTTCCCTGTCGATGTATCGACGGCTGCGCAATGCACGATAGGCGGCATGGCGGGTAATAATTCCTGCGGTTCACGTTCCATCGAATACGGCAACATGGTGCACAACGTGCTCGGCATCGACGCGGTACTGGCTGACGGTACGCAGGCCCGTTTCGAAACCCTGGAAAACATGACGCAGAACGCGCGCGTGCAACAGATCGTGCAAGGTTTGCAGCAGATAGCGACGCGCGAACGCGACGAAATCATAGAACGCGTACCCAAGGTCTTGCGTCGCGTTGCCGGCTACAACATCGATCTATTTGATTGCCAGAATCCGCTCGCCTATACCGACGACGGCAGTGCCAATCTCGCACACATCTTGGTCGGATCGGAAGGCACGCTCGCTTACAGCCGTCAGATCACGCTGAAACTGGCACCACTACCTGCCGTTAAAGTACTCGGCGTCATCAACTTCCCGACCTTCTATCAGGCGATGGACATGACGCAGCACATCGTCAAGCTCAAGCCTACAGCGGTCGAACTGGTTGATCGCACGATGATCGATCTGTCGCTGAGCAATCCGGCATTCAGGCCTGTCATCGAGAAAGCGCTGGTCGGACAACCGCAGGCAATTCTGCTGGTTGAATTTGCCGGCGACAGCAAGGCAGAACTGCTTGAAAAATTATCGGCATTATCTGATTTGATGAGTGACCTCGGCTTGCCGGAATCTGTCACGAACATGATCGATGCCGGCGAGCAGAAAGCATTGTGGGATGTCCGCAAGGCTGGCCTCAACATCATGATGAGCATGAAGGGCGATGGCAAACCGGTTTCCTTCATTGAGGATTGCGCGGTGCCGCTGGTACATCTGGCGGAATATACCGAGCGCCTGACTGAAGTCTTCCACAAATACCAAACCGAAGGCACCTGGTATGCACATGCCAGTGTCGGTACCTTGCACGTGCGGCCTATCCTCGATATGCGGCGTAACGGCGCAGCCGACATGCGCGCGATTGCAGAAGAAGCATCAGCCCTGGTGCGTGAATATAAGGGTGCGTATTCCGGGGAACATGGCGACGGCTTGTGTCGTGGTGAATGGGTGGCATGGCAATACGGCCCGAAACTGAATCAAGCCTTCAGCGAAATCAAGAATCTGTTCGATCCGGATAATCGCTACAACCCCGACAAGATCGTGCGTCCACCGAAGATGGACGACAAGAGCAATTTCCGTTTCGCTCCCGGTTATCGCGAACTGCCAATAGCAAGCAAAATGGATTGGTCGGCGTGGAACGTCACGCGCGATCCGGCTAGCGGTTTGGAAACAGCGCCCGGCACCGGTGATGATCGCACTGGCGGTCTCGCCAAAGCGGTGGAGATGTGCAACAACAATGGTCATTGCCGCAAGTTCGATGCCGGTACGATGTGCCCGAGTTATCGCATCACCAAGGATGAGCGCCACGTCACACGCGGCCGGGCGAATACCTTGCGGCTGGCAATTTCCGGACAGCTAGGCGACGATGGTCTGGCCAGTGCGGAAGTGAAAGAAGTGCTGGACCTGTGCGTCTCATGCAAAGGTTGCAAACGCGATTGCCCGACCGGCGTCGACATGGCGAAAGTCAAGATAGAAGCGCGCGCCGCATGGGTTGATAGAAACGGCAGCACCTTGCGCGATCGCATGGTTGCCTTCATGCCGCGTTATGCACCATATGCCAGCCGTATAGGCGGCTTACTTGCCGCAGGTGAACGCCTGCCGTGGGTAGCCGGTTGGCTGAAAAAATTCGTCGGTCTCGCACCGCAACGCGCCTTTCCGAAATTCCAACGCTCGTTCCTGTCGCAACAAACGGAAAGTACAAGCGCAGGCAGCAAAGAAGTGCTGCTCTTCGTCGACACCTTCAATAATTACATGGAGCCGGAAAACGCCGCAGCTGCACAAGCAGTGCTGCAAGCTGCGGGCTACACAGTGCACTTGAATATCAAGGCGAATGAACGTCCACTGTGTTGCGGTCGCACCTTTCTTTCTGCCGGCCTGGTTGATGAAGCGAAAAAGGAAGCACGTCGCACGCTCGATGCGCTGATGCCTTTCGTCCATCGTGGCGTCGCGGTTGTCGGATTGGAACCATCGTGCCTGCTGTCGCTGCGCGATGAATTCCTGAGCTACGGCTATGGTGATGAAGCGAAAGAACTCGCAGCCTCGGCTTTCCTGTTTGAGGAATTTTTGGTCAAGGAACAGGCTGCAGGAAGAATCGATCTCGCGCTACTGGACCTGCAACCGCTAACATCGAACAAGGCGGCGCTGCATGGTCACTGTCATCAAAAAGCATTTGATGCAGTACGTCCTGTGCAAGCTGTTTTGAAATGGATTCCTGAGCTTGATGTATCGCTGATCGAATCGTCATGCTGTGGCATGGCCGGCAGTTTTGGTTATGAAGCCGAGCATTATGCAGCGTCGCAAGCGATGGGGGAGTTGTCACTGTTTCCTGCCATACGTGAAGCGGATGCTGGAACCATCTTTGTTGCTGATGGTACCAGTTGCCGACATCAAATTGCTGACGGCACGCAGCAAAATGCATTGCATGTGGCACGCGTACTGGCGATGTCATTAGGCAGGCCATGACGGTAAAGTGCCACTATTTGGATAGCGACAGGATGCATTGAGATGCACCTGGATCTCCCTAACTGTTACCCACAGTATTCGTGGGAGTAAACATGGGAACGCTGGCCAAAGTGTGAATCTCTTCAGCAGATCACCCAGTTTTTTGATCACAGCCATTCATTGATACAAGGCAAGCGTGATCAGGCGCTGGGTTGCCTCCTTTTCAGTTAAGCTCAATATTGATCTGGTACTGCAAGTGCAGGCGCTGGAAAAAGAACGTGGTCTGGATTTGTCTAGGCGTTGCTTAAAGGCCTCAAGGTTTGATTTGCACGATCTCAGAGCCAAGTTCTACCTGAACTGAAAGCACCTACGCTGTTTAACAAAGCGTTGGATGACGCAAGAGGAGGGCATGTATGCACACTATAGCGACCATTGCGACCGGGCTTGTGGCCGTGCTGCATGTCTACATTTTGTATCTGGAAATGTTTTTGTGGGATACCCCAAAGGGGCGAAAAACTTTTGGTCTTACCAAAGAGTTTTCGGCCGCATCGAAAGTTCTGGCCGCAAATCAAGGTCTGTACAACGGGTTCCTGGCAGCGGGCCTGGTTTGGGGCATGTGGCTTGGTTCGGCGGGCGCATCAGTTAAAATTTTCTTCCTTGCCTGTGTTGTTGTGGCAGGTGTCTTCGGAGCAGCGACATCAAGCAAAAAAATCCTGTTTGTTCAGGCGCTGCCTGGAGCCATCGCCTTGGCATTGGTGATTTTGGCGGAGATGCAGGCATGAGTCCTGTAAGTTGAAGAACGCAGCTCCGCCTATCATCCTCCTGCTGCGGATGAATATCCTCATCCAATAAACAAGGCCGCGCTATTGCTAGCGCGGCCTTGTTTTTTTGGAGCTAAAAATAAAGAATTATTTTCCCGCCAAGCCCAGCAACATCTCATTCAAACGCTTCACAAATCCAGCCGGGTCATTCAGGTTCCCGCCTTCAGCCAGCAAGGCTTGATCAAACAGAATATTCGACCAGTCGTCGAACTTCGCGTCTTCATATTTCAAGCGCTGCACCAATGGATGATCCGGATTGATTTCCAGAATAGGTTTCGCATCCGGCGCATTTTGCCCAGCAGCTTTCAGCATGCGCAGCAGGTTGCCGGACAGTTCGTTTTCATCGGCGACCAGGCAGGCTGGTGAATCTGTCAGACGGAAGGTGATGCGGACTTCTTTCGCTTTGTCGGCGAGTGCGGTTTGCATCTTGCCTACCAATTCCTTGTACTGATCTTCGGTTTCCTGATGCTGTTTTTTCTCTGCTTCATCTTCCAGTTGGCCCAGGTCCAGATCGCCTTTGGCTACCGATGCGAGTTCCTTGCCTTCGAATTCTTCGAGGTAGGACAACATCCATTCGTCGACGCGATCGGTCAGCAACAAAACTTCGATGCCTTTCTTGCGGAAGATTTCCAGGTGCGGGCTGTTCTTCGCTGCGTTATACGATTCGCCGGTGGCGTAGAAGATTTTGGTCTGGCCTTCTTTCATGCGCGACACGTAATCGGCGAACGATACGGTTTGTGCATCGCTGTCACCAGTGGTCGACGCAAAGCGCAAGAGTTTGGCGATGCGTTCCTTGTTGGTTGCGTCTTCGCCTATGCCTTCTTTGAAGACTTGGCCGAATGCATTCCAGAAGGTGGTGTACTTGTCCTTCTTTTCTTGCTCATCGGCGTTTGCCAATTCTTCCAGCATGCCCAGTACACGTTTGGTCGAACCTTCGCGTATCACTTTGACATCCCGCGATTCTTGCAGGATTTCACGCGAGACGTTCAGCGGCAGATCGGCCGAATCGATCACGCCTTTGACGAAGCGCAGATACACCGGCATCAATTGTTCTGCATCGTCCATGATGAAGACGCGCTTGACGTACAGCTTGATGCCGCCGCGCTTGTTGCGGTCCCACAGATCAAACGGTGCTTGCGACGGGATATACAGCAGTTGCGTGTATTCGCTGCGACCTTCGACGCGGTTGTGCGTGTAGGTTAGCGGTTCGCCGAAGTCATGTGATACATGTTTGTAGAATTCGGTGTATTGCTCAGGCGTGATGTCGTTTCTATTGCGTGCCCACAAGGCGCTGGCCTGGTTGATGGTTTCCAGTTCATCGCGGGTAACGGTTTCTTTTTTCTCTTCGTCCCATTCTTCTTTCGCCATCATGATAGGCAGCGAGATGTGGTCGGAATATTTGCGGATGATGGATTTCAATTTCCACGACGACAGGAATTCGTCTTCGCCTTCGCGCAGATGCAGAATGATGTCCGAGCCGCGTGTCGCTTTATCGATGGCTTCTACCGTGAAATCGCCAGCGCCGCCCGATTCCCAGCGCACGCCTTCATTGGCTGGTGCGCCGGCGCGACGTGTTTCTACCGTGATGCGATCCGCGATGATGAAGCCGGAATAGAAGCCGACGCCGAACTGACCGATCAGTGCTGCATCTTTTTGCTGGTCGCCGGAGAGTCGTGAGAAAAATTCCTTGGTGCCGGATTTGGCGATGGTGCCGAGATGCTCGATTGCGTCGTGGCGTGACATGCCGATGCCGTTGTCGCTGATGGTGATCGTGCGTTTTTCCTTGTCGAAGCTGACCTTGATTTTCAGTTCAGGGTCGTTCTCGAACAACGCACTATTGTCGATCGCTTCAAAGCGCAGTTTGTCAGCAGCATCGGATGCGTTGGAGACCAGTTCACGCAGGAAAATTTCCTTGTTGGAATACAAAGAGTGAATCATCAGTTGCAGCAATTGCTTTACTTCGGCTTGAAAGCCCAGGGTTTGCTTTTCTGGATTTTTTTGTTCGGATGCGGCCATTTTTACCTCGAGTGTCTAAAAAGAATGTGGGTTTTACTATGTAAGCGATGTCGAAAGCCTGACAGCTTGCTCATTCACTCAGCAAGCCTGAATGATATTGCGCTGATGGCGAGTAAGCCAGACCTTGGTCAGACTTTTAACCTTAGACTTTCAAACGTTTCGTCGGAAATTGGGGCGAAAGCTGTGATTTCAAGTCTTGCTGCGCACCAGGTCCATAGTTCGCTCCAAAAAGCGCAAGAGGCCGGGATCGCCCATCGCCGCGACGTTGAAACGCATATTCGTTGATGGTAGCTGGTTAGGCGAGAACAGACTGCCGGGCGCCAGCAGATAGCCTTCGGCCATGGCTTTTTCAGTCAATAGATTGGTGTCGCAACCCATGTCGGTCCAGATGAACATGCCGGCTGGCGTGTTGAAATTGATCCTGGCACCTATGCGTTCCATTTGTCGTATCGTTTTGTCGCGCACTGCATCCAGCTTGCTGCGCAGACGGTCGCTGTGTTTGCGGTAATGCCCTTCGGACAAAACCTTGTAGACCACGCGTTCGGTGACTTCGGTCGTAGTCAACGCGGTCAGCATCTTGCGATCGGCCAGGTCCCGTGCGATATCGTGCGACGTGGCGATGAAGCCGACGCGTAAATTGGCCGCCAGCGTTTTGGAAAATCCACCGAGATAAATCACGCGATTCAACTGATCCAGCGCGGCGATGCGTGTCGCTGATTGCACCGTAGTGCCCGGATGCATATCGCAATAAATATCGTCTTCGACAATCATGAAATTGTATTGCTCGGCAATTTTCAATACCTGAAATGCCTTTGCTGCCGATAGCGAAGTCGAGGTTGGATTGTGCAGGACAGAATTGATGACGAATAATTTTGGCCGGTGCAATGCAGCCAGCTCGGCCAGCTTGGCGATATCGGGTCCATCGGACAGACGCGGAATGCCAACCACTTTGGCACCCAGCATCGCAAACGAACCAAACATCAGGAACCATGCGGTTATCTTTACTTTTTAAAAATGTCTCACGCGATAAAGGCCTATTTATTCACGTCAATATGTAGTATTTATTACATTGATTTTTCGTGCGTAAAGGAACAGCGGGTTGGATATTTATTATTTGAAGCAAGACCGGACTCCGCATTTGTCGCACCTAGTTGAACAACTTGGATTAGTAGATAAACAGCCTTTCACAGTAGATCTAAATTGGCAATGCGACGCAGTTCTTAACAGTTTTTTAAGGTCTCTTGCGGCTCCTGGTTCTCCTAGTCCAAATACATGGCGTGCTTATGCGGAGCAACTGAGCTTGTTTTTTCGATTTTTGATTAAACGAGAGAAAACCTGGCGAAATGCCTCGTCAGAGGATTGGATGGTTTATTACCGCTTACGAAGAATTCAACCTGGTTCTTTACAAATTTCATCTAGTTCATGGAATGTTTTCGCTGCTGCATTGAGGCGTTTTTATGAGTGGGCGAAACAAGAAGGGCATTTGAAGTATGTTCCTTTCGACTACACCACAAAGCTGTCGCCAGGGCCTTATCCAAACCAGACTTCCCATATTCTCTCAACGAATCTCAAAGAAAGGACTCGCAGGAAAGATATTAAGTACATGACCGAACATGATTTCCTGGAAATATATCTTCCGAGGATTATGGCTACAAAAGAAGGGCTTCGAAATGCTCTTTTCGTTAGACTTTTATTTCGGACCGGACTACGTGCTCAGGAGGCAGCGACCATCAAACTGTCGATGCTCCCAGATCCAGATAGCATTTTTTTCAAAGACCTCAATACATGCCCGCTAACTGTGCTTGGGAAGGGTAATAAAGAGCGTACGGTGCGTGTGCCAAAAAGCTGGTTAAGAGATGTGCGGCGCTACATCGAATGGGATCGCGCTGATGCAATTAATCGGAGAAGGGCCAGTCGTTTAAAGAGAAGTGCTGATATCAATGACGAAGATTTTTTATTCCTGACTTCATTGGGACGGCCCGCGACCTACAGTGCGTTCTACAAGATGATGCGGGTCGCTGGCGACGGTAGCGGATTTAGTTTTAAGGCGCACCCCCATATGCTGCGTCACAGTTATGCCATCTATACGCTTTCCGGGATGATTCGACACATGTTGGCTAGGCAAACTGTGCCTATTCATTCAAGAAGCGAAGCGTATAAAAGAATGGTTTACGATCCATTGCGCGTGCTCTCACGGTTGATGGGCCACGCATCCGTAATGACCACATTTATCTATCTCGATTATGTTGATGAAATAACCGACATGATTGACATCTCCAATGATTGTGAAGGGTTCGAAATTGACGAGAGGGCATTGTCCGGAGAACAGACGGAATGAAAGCTAGAAATAATCCATTTACGGCAGATGATGTTCAGTGCAATGAGACGTTTTCAATGCCGTCAATAATGCCTTGGAAATGGGATTTAACAGGAGTAGTGCGAGAAGGTAGCTGGCTGTCTTTTCAAAAGTGTTCTTCGAGGCCGAAATTATTTGGCCCATTAATGAGTGCCCTTTGGAGTGGGGAAGTTATTAATTCACCCGGCAAACATTTTGAAGTGGTACGGCAAAAGCGTGATTCTCTACATCGATTGGTTAGATATCTAGATGAGATAAAAACAGATTGGAACCCAAAGGAAACGAGTGTTAAAGATCTTAGTCGGGAGACATTGATCGACTTTAGAAAATGGTTGCACTCTAATTATGGAAATACTACCGCCGGGAGAAGTTATCTTTGCATAGCAAAATTAATGAAAATATTGCAAGGAGAGGATTCGCCAGTCTCAGGCTCTGTGCCAAGCGAACTGGAGATACCTTCGAAGTCGCTTAGGCGTAGTGACGCCACTATCTGCGCAGTTCAACCCTATACCCATGACGAACAAGTGAGGCTTATTGATGCAGCGAAAAAAGAAATATCAGATGTTCTTGGGCGGCTGGCGTTAGGAAAAGCATTACTAGCTGAGGGACAGGATCCGCGCTTAGTTGGTCATTTGAAGCAGCCGTGGAATAAAAAATCTATATTTACCACCGGCTGGAATAGTAAAGCTAACGATCTTTGGTATTTGGTCCATGTTTTAAAGGGTCAGTTTCCTTCGCGCTCCTCGGCGCAAAACTGTCTGTTAACACGCTATTTGCGAAATCGATGGGCTGACTCTGATAACTGTACTTTTAATACTCCTTCGGAACTAATCTCTCATCTATACCCAAGTTATAAAGATTTGGTGCCGTTTATGATTTTGCTTTCTATTAAGAGTGGTCTAAATGCAGAGTCATTGTTGACTTTGACGCGTGATTGCCTTCATGGTGAAGAAGCAGGAAAAACGATAGTCGAGTTCAAAAAGCACCGCGGTAGTCATGAGCAAATGAAGATCTCATTTTCTAATCGAGGTAGCACTTCACCGATTGCCCTAATCAAGTTGGTACTAAAAATGACCGAGTCACTCGTCCCATTCGCCAGCGACGATATAAAAAATCAGTTGTGGCTAGCACACCGAAAAGCTGGACCCGGCTGGCCGTACTTGGGACAAGCCGCCGCTTTGACATACGATGCAACAATGTATTTTTCTAACGGATTAATCCAAGGGCCCCTGATTTTTATTGGTTTCATGGAAGCACATGATCTACGCGATCGGAATGGCGATTTTTTGAAATTTGGTTTCAGGCAGACACGGAAAACAGTCGCAACAAATGCATATTTGAAAAGTGGAAATTTGGCAAACGTTAGTAAGAAGACGTTAAAACATCATGGTAAGCAAGCTTTAAATACGACAGCTTTTCATTATCTGACAAATGATGCCACGCATCATATTCACAACCAAACGATACGCATCGCGCAAGATAAGGTCGTACAAGAGGCCCGAGGAATAGTCGTTATAAAGAACGTCGAAACAGAAGGAGAAATCGCTGCGCTAGCTAGACAACTTTCCGAATCAGAGGAAAAAATTGTTTCGATTCTTTCGGGAGAGCAAGACGTATTTATAGCTAGTTGCCGTGACTTCTATAACAAGCCTGGTGGCATACCCGAGACGCCGTGCAGTGATCCTTGGCAATGCTTTAGTTGTGAAAATGCGCTTTGGACAAGTCGAATCTTGCCGCGTCTGGTGAAGTTCAAATTGTTCATGGAGCAGCAACGGAAACTGCTTACTCCAATCGATTGGAGTAATAAATTTGATCTTCCTTATTCTGCAATTACAAAATCCATTCTTCCGCGCTTTCCAAGCAGAACTCTCGAATGGGCAAATATTCAAGCTGAAGAAACGCCGTTTTATGTCTCTCCTCATTTAAGAGAAGCGTGATGAATAACGCCAACTATTCGCAGATAAATACGTTCTTTGAGCTAAAGATCGTTAGCAGACTTGTACCCGCGGACGCTGCAGTCGGCAGAATTTCCATATTTAGTGACTTCATTTGGGATCAAACTGATTTAGTTGAATCGCGAACGTTAATAAAGGGGGCCAAAATCAACTGGCGAAGTATCTTCGCTAATGTGAGTATTCGCATGTAAGTTGCCACTAAGCCGCATCTCAAAGTTGCCACTCATACGCATTTCAAACCTGCCACCTGTTCGCATTTCAAACTTGCCATTTACATTTGTTATAAAGATCAAGATTTTCTGGAGACGGTGGCCCAATATCCAAATCCGGTCCGATCAGCGGTTCAAAGAATTTTTTTGAAGATTGAATTCTTTGTCCATTCAAAATTTGCATAGCATAGTAGCTAGCCATTTTTTTATCGGGTACATGCGAACTTCGTTGTCGTAAATGTTCTGATAACTCGTGAAACGCTCTTGCTAGAACAGGATAATTACACTCTTCAAGATACATGCGGCAGCCGTTGAATCGAGCGAGATTAAAAACTCGTTCACGATAAAGCGTAAAAACTCTCGCACTAATATCTCGGCTGTTAAATTCATTTCCTATAATGAGCAAGACTCGGAATATGCTTTTAGAGCATTCCCACACTTGTTCATAGTCACCACGCTCATGATTTAAACGCAATATGATTGTCAGTGCTGTCAAGCTATCGAGGCTGGCCCGCCGCTCAAGTGCACCAAGGAAGTGGCGATCACCTCTCAGACGAATGTCATTTCTTGTACCAAATGTTAAAGACTGAATAATTCCTACTAGCTGGTGAAGCCATTCGTGGGCATATTTTTCTACGGAGGTTTTGTGACGCAGAACAGACCACAAGGTATGGTTCAGTTCCCAACTAGAACCTTCGACCAACTTTTCTGCACATAGCACTAAAGCGGGATACGGCACATGCACGCCCCGCGAATATTCCAAATACCTATTGTTCTTGATTTCATTACCGCGATTCTCAATGATGTGCGGTTGCAGAATTCGTTGAATCTCACGCGGCTCATAGGTGCCAAGCTCCTCACATAAACAATTAAACCAGTTGATCGTCCGTATCGGATCAACCAATTCATCCCGTCTTTTTTCTCGCTTAGCTGGCATTTATATGTCGTGAAAGTATTAAGATTTGAAAGAATACAGATAATTTATTCAAAGTATTCAACAACTTAATAAATTTCTCTTTATGTAACGGGAGTGAACTTAAGCACTATAGATATAGGTTTATTCAATCAATCATGATTGTTAAGATTGATAGTCCCGCAGAAAAATATGTGACAGCTAGATACAAAGCGAAGGTATGACTGAATTTAAATTTGATGAGCCATTGGCAACGCTGCTTGAGCGAGAGCTAACGAGTCGCTTTGGGCCTATGGTTTCCAATGACAATTTACGCATCACCTTGGGTTACGCGTCTAAGGAAGCGTTTCGGCAAGCGATATCAAGAAAAACTGTGCCAGTACCGATATTCGATATTGAGAATCGCAGGGGAAAATTCGCGTTAGTGAAAGATATTGCTGTCTGGCTTGCGGCCCAACGCGAACGCGCAACGCTCAGTGTCTTGCCTACGCTGACGGAGGGAGAATCGTCATGACTTAATCTGCCTGGGAGGCAGAAACGACAAAGGCTGTGAGCATCAACTCACAGCCTTTTGTACAGCTTTGGATAACTAGAAGCGATCCGAGCTCAGTATCTCCCTTCCCATATTCCCTGTCAATACTTCGATCTCATCGAAGTGCCTTGTTGCGTGCGCGATTTCGCCACTCGACGCTTAATGAAAATGCCCGCCTGGGCGGTGCTAAGCATATTGCTATGGTCAATAGGAGAACTGACATGCGAAAAATTCGCGATGTCCTTGTATGCATATTTACTAAAGAGTTATCGAATCGCGAAACGTCCAGATATACAGGCGTCAACCGTGAAACGGTGTCGGACTTTCGGCATAGGTTTGTTAATGCCCAATTACCTTGGCCTCTGCCAGACGAAATAGATGACGATTTACTGGAGGAAAAATTGTATCCACCAGTCAAAGCGTTTAATCACACGATCACATCAGACATTGATTTTGCAGCAGTTCATTTGGCGCTTGGACAGAAAGGAGCATCGCTAGCAATCTTGCATCAAGAATGGATCGATGCTTCCCCGCCAGAAGAGCATTTTGGCTATTCACAATATTGTCGGCGCTATAACGCATTTAGAAAGTCGTTACAGATTTCGATGCGACAAACTGCCGTCTATGGAGAAGTAGTTTATGTGGATTACTCTGGCGCGACTCTTAGTGTTACAGATTCTCAAACCGGCGAGTTGAAGAAAGTACAAATCTTCGTTGGTGTATTAGGCGGTTCAAATTACACCTTTTGCGAGGCAACATGGTCCCAAAAATCTAGGGACTGGATTGCTTCGCACGCAAGAATGTTTGAGTTCTTCGGAGGCGTTCCACGAATTGTTGTTCCCGACAATCTCAAATCTGCAGTTACTAAAGCGGATCGCGTGGCGCCAGTTATCAACGAGTCGTACAACGTCATGTGCCGCTACTACGGCATTCATCCATTTCCTGCCCGTCCACGGGAGCCCCGAGATAAATCCAAAGCAGAGGCTGGCGTTTTACTTGCTCAACGCTGGATCTTATTTTCGCTACGCAATCGCAAATTCTTTTCACTCGATGAGATGAATCAAGCAATCAGCCCGCTTTTAGAAAAGCTCAATAGAAAAACATTTCAAAAGCTCCCAGGTTCACGTTTCAGCAGATGGCTAGAGTTAGAACAACCGGCATTGTCGCCATTGCCGGCAGAACGTTACGCCTTCTCAGACTGGGGCAAGGTGCGTGCGGCGAATGATTATCACGTATGTGTAGAACGACATTTTTACAGTGTGCCTTATCAACTTAAAGGACGGGAGCTCGAATATTGTTTGTCCAGTCACTCTTTGGACTTGTTCTCAAAGGGAAAGTGCATTGCAACACATACACGCAATTTTGAACCAGATGGCAGCACGACCCTAAGTCAGCATCAGCATCCGACGCATAAAGCGGTTTTGCAATGGTCAGAACCAGAAGCATTGCAGTGGGCAACTGAGATTGGACCAAACACTGTGCTTCTTCTCCAAGCGCAGCTATCAAAAATAAAAGGCTATCTGTTTGGATATCGTATTACGCAAGCCATGAAAGTCCTTCTAGCTAACTATGGCAAATCACGTTTAGAGGAAGGATGTGCGTATGCGTTTAAGAACAACATCACCGGCACGCCAGAATTGCGCAATCTTCTTTCGAAAAATTTGGATCGCCTGCTAGGCCAAGAACATACAGAAGTAAGTAAAGAGATCGTCCACAGCAATATTAGAGGTGCCGATTATTACAACGAACTTTTACAAACAGATAAGGAAACCGAATCATGATGCAAAACACGATAGACCAGCTTAATACATTAAAACTATTTGGCATGGCCGCAGAGTTGGAACGCCAACTTGGAAATCCGACAATGAATGATCTCCCATTTGAACATCGCGTGCGAAGTATGGTCGATCACGAGTCCACTGTTCGAGAAAATAAGCGGCTTCAAATGTTGCTTAAAAAAGCGAAATTACCAATAGGGGCTTCCATCGAAGAAATCGACTATCGATCATCTCGCGGTTTAGATAAATCGACCATGCTTTCTCTCACGAATCTTGACTGGGTTAGGCAGCAAAACAATTTGGTCATTACTGGCCCCACCGGGACGGGGAAAACATGGCTCGCATGTGCTCTCGCTAATTACGCATGCAGGCTAGGCCTTTCGGCCCATTTCGTGCGCGTGCCCATGCTAATGGAAAACCTACTTTCGGCGCGCGCTTCAGGCACGTTTAGTCTGCGACTGGAACAATTAAAGAAAATTGATTTACTGATATTGGATGACTGGGGAATTGAGACGTTCTCAAAACGAGCTCAAAACGATTTACTTGAGCTTGTCGATAGCCGGTTAGGGATACGGTCTATGATCATCACCAGTCAATTTCCAATGAGTCATTGGCATGATGCGTTGGACAATAAAACTGTCGCCGACGCAATCATGGATCGTATCGCGCACAGCTCTTATACTTTGCAGTTAAGCGGAGAGTCGCTCAGAAAAATTAAAGGCGCAACTGCAAAGAAGTCTAACAAGACGATTATTACTTGAGCCTTAGTGTGCAAGTACCCGAAAGATCTCACCTGTACTGGTGCATTTTAAGGTGTAAGAAAAAATGAATGTGACGCCATAAATAATTGACCATTGCATTGCGGCATTATCGCAATGAAGGTATCGCCCATACCAACATAACTGCCACGCTTCTTAACAATGGGCAACCGTGGCAGTTTTTTTCCCATAAATATAGGATTGAAAATCAATAAATACTCTGCGAAGTTATTAATCAAGGAGGGCAAAACCATGATGCAGATTGAATGGCGATTAATACTTTAGTAGATGCCGGTTTCAGCTCTAACACGGCGAGAGACACATATAAGGCTATGTACGGACAAGACGGCCCCGACCTTACAAAAAACGCAGCACATGAAGCCAAGGCGATGCTCGGAAAATTTAAGACAGCGGCGGATGAATATCCTGAGCACGATCAATAGTAAAAAACGATTCTCTTTACTTGATCCGTCATCAATGAGCACTTGCCTTTTGTGCGCTAAATATTAGCCGCGAGCTTCTTGCGCTAGTGGCCCAGTAACGACGACTAGTTCCAGTTTCTTTTGCGCTGAAGCCGGATTTTCCGGCAAATCTGCTATCGAAAAAGTCTGAAGGCCTTGAGCCGTGGCAAACGATCGTAAACCGCGATCTTCCGAATAAATTGTGTCTGCCTGATTAGCTTTGGCTATTGCTACGATCTGATGATCAAACTTCACTTTTGCCCAAGTAGCTTCTTGTTGTCCAGCTTTTTTGTGGCCAGATCGTTTTGCCGCACTAACACTAAGTGCACATTCGATTGCAGACTTTTCATCAAAGGATGCGATTAAGAACGCAGCTTTCCCTTTGAATGCATCCAATACTCCTGGATCTGCTTTCACATAGAACTCAGATACAGCGGGCGTAGGGATAATTATTTTTACCTTATCTTTTTGCAAAACAGATATGAGGTAACTGATTTTATCTCGATCCTCCTCAGAGGTACGAGGATCAAGAAGCTTGATTAAAATGCCTGCGTCGAAAGCCACCATTTAATTCGAGCCCCTGATGAATAAATGTTCTTTTATTGGGTCATCTAATTCATTCCAACCATTCCCACTTGCAGCACGAGCCGTATTTAATATCTCTTCGATTGGCGTTGCATCAAGTACGACTGAATCAGTAATTTTAAATTTTTCTAACTTCCATTGACCATCTTCGCCGCGCAACCAGTCGCCTTGGCCAGTAACTCGAATAGGATTACCAAGATAATGCTTGATCAATTCGCGGGCCATATCCTTGTTTGCTTCACAATAAAAAACTTTTCCGCTATGGTCTTCTAGCCAAACAGGAATGGTGCTATCTCTCCCTCCTATTCGGATAACCACACCATCCAATACGCCCGCTTCGCGAACCTTGTATGTTTTTTGAACGATCGTATTTCGACCAGGAAAAGTCAGAATCGCAGCGCCTTTTTCCCGTTTTATTTTTCCAACTGCATTGTCAGTACGTAAAAGGCTATTGATTTGCGCATAAGCTTTTTGAACATCGTCAGGCGCATCGATGTCATGCACTAGGTGCAATCGCTTATCAACCTTCTGAATAGCTGACTCTTCAATTTTTGTTTGCAACACGGCACTGCCTGTACGCATTTTGTCAAAATGCACACGTTCATTATTTCCATACAAAGCAGCTAACGCGGCCATGTATTCAGCGAGTCTCGCCATTGGAATGGTTTCTGGGCGAAAAACGTCGATGTGGAATTGAAGAATCTCTTTGGTATCCATGATGTTTATATTATAGAACTTCTAACTAAACACCTAAAGAATGGTCATCCTGACGCAACACTTTTTTGGGGCATTCCTGTTTTTAAATGTGTGACACTTACGGCAATATCAAGGAGCTGAAATGTTTAGCGGCTAAACCATTAAAAAATTCCTATGGCTTGGTTAGTGTGTGTCATATGTCACAGTATAAAAATTGAAAACAGTTAAAGAATGGTCGAGAGTTGACGTGATCTAAGCATGTGTCATCTGTCACTGCCAGTTCTAAAAAGGGGGCTGCTATCGGCCCAAAGCATCATTCTTTATGTGTGCTTAAGTGGGTGCCGTGTTGACTGTTAACTCACGTCGGGCGTGACGGACCACTGAGCATGCTCCCGTTAGTCCTAACGTACCCATCAGAGTAGCGACCGCTATATCCGGCCATCCAGAACCTGTGCCATAGACTCCCAATGCTGCAAGCATGACGGCGATATTGCCAATGGCATCATTGCGCGAGCATAGCCAAACCGAACGCA
>NZ_PTLZ01000004.1 GCF_003293745.1 Herminiimonas fonticola | reverse complement strand
ACCCCCATCACACCCAATTCAGCTCGCTACACTCTGCGTTTCGCTGCTTGTTCTGCGACGGGAGCCGAACTATAGCAAGCACCCAATGCCTTGGCAACCCCTTTTGAGAAAATACTTTAATTCTTTTTATCAAAGGCTTTTAGCAAAAGGATTTCCCTCTATATAGAGGCGCTACTTTGTCTTGTGATAACTGGTTACCAACTCAACTTCATTTTTAGATCCAAGGAACACTGGCACACGCTGATGCAGCTTTTCTGGCTGGATATCTAATATACGTTGCTGACCATCAGTTGCTGCCCCACCCGCTTGCTCCACCAGGAATGCCATCGGGTTCGCTTCATACATAAGGCGCAGCTTGCCTGGCTTGTCCGGTTCACGTGCATCGGCTGGATACATGAAGACACCGCCACGATTAAGGATGCGATGTACATCAGCCACCATCGAGGCGATCCAGCGCATATTGAAATCCTTGCCGCGCGGACCAGTGGTGCCAGCCAGCATTTCATCGACATAACGTTTGACCGGCGCATGCCAGTGACGTGCATTCGATGCATTAATGGCAAATTCCTTGGTATCCGCCGGAATCTGCATATTCTTTTGCGTCATCACCCACGAACCCATCTCACGATCCAGCGTAAAGCACTGCACGCCATTGCCAGTAGTCAGCACCAATACAGTTTGCGGGCCATAAACAGCGTAACCAGCGACAACTTGCTTGCTGCCCGGCTGCAGAAAATCAGCTTCGGTCGGCGCTTGCATGCCGTCGGCTGCTTTCAATACCGAGAAGATCGTGCCGATCGAAACATTCACATCGATATTGCTGGAACCGTCCAGTGGATCGAACAACAACAAGTATTCGCCCATAGGGTAGCGATTTGGAATCGGATGGATGGTTTCCATCTCTTCCGACGCCATTGCAGCCAAATGGCCGCCCCATTCATTAGCTTCCAGCAAAATGTCGTTGGAAATGATGTCGAGCTTTTTTTGTACTTCGCCTTGTACGTTTTCGCTTTCTGCCGACCCCATCACTTCACCGAGTTCACCCTTGCCCACTGCGTGGCTGATGGTTTTACATGCGCGAGCGACAACTTCGATCAACAAGCGCAACTCTGCAGGGATGGTGTTGTGCAGTCTTTGCTCTTCAATCAGGTATTGCGTGAGGCTGATGCGTTTCATGTGGTCCTTAATCTCTATCGAATGCGCTGAATCAAATGCGCTTTAATCAAACTGCTAGCTCAAACTCGGTCGTTTCGACCGGCAATTGTATGCTGCTCTATTACTTTTCCATCAATCACGTCGCTGCAAGCGACTTCGTCACGACTTCTTTCGTATCTTTAGAAAGCTTGGCCGCCGCGACCCGTTTCAAGGCAGCGTGCATTTTTTCCTGCAGTTCCGGCGCGTATTTACGCCACCGATCCAGACTACGCGCCAAGCGAGCACCAACTTGTGGATTGATTGCATCCAGCGCGATCACTTGCTCAGCCCAAAAGACATAACCGCTACCATCAGCCGCATGGAAACGCGATGGATTGCCATTGCAGAAACTGAATATCAGGCTGCGTGCACGATTCGGATTCTTGATGGAGAACGCCGGGTGCAACATCAGCTTGCGCACCGCAGCCACATCAGTGGTGCGCGCCGTCGCTTGCAAGCTGAACCATTTATCGATCACCAAGGGTTCTTGCTCGAAATCGCTATAAAACTGTGCCAGCGCAGCCGCCTTGCCAGGCGCCTGACTATTAGCCAAGGCCGACAAGGATGCCATACGATCAGTCATATTATTCGCGACGTCATATTGCGCCTGCGCCAATGCGTGCGCATCAGCGTCATCCAGCTCCGCTATATAAGAGAGCGCCAAATTCTTCAACGCGCGTTTGCCGGACGATGTTGCATCCGGGCTGTAGTTGCCCCTGGTTTGATTCGCTTTATATGCAGCGACGAAATCCGCACGCAAAGCTTGCGCCAATGAATGACGCAAAAAACGGCGCGCGGTATGGATTGCTTGCGGATCAATCACATCCATTTGTTCGGCAATCACCGTTTCTGCCGGCAAGGTCAGTACGGTTTCGCGGAAAGCTGGATCGAGCTGCGTGTCGTTCAAGGTCGCGCGCAAACTGTCGCTCAATGCTTGATCGATGCTCAAAGCGTCCGATTTTTGCGCTGACGAAGTCAATGCCAGCAAACGGCGTGTCGCCAGGCGTTGGCCAGCTTCCCACCGATTGAATGCATCGCTATCGTGCGCCATCAGGAAAGCCAGCTCTTCTTCGCTGTAATCGTATTCCAGCACGATGGGCGCAGAAAAATTACGCAGCATAGACGGCACTGGCTGCTCATTCACATCGGTAAAGCGGAAAGTTTGCTGCGCCGAGGTTAATTCCAGCACGACTGTGCCTATCGTGGCGACTTCGCCGTCCAGCTTCAATGTCATGTCTTTACCGCTGCTATCGAGCAAACCCACGGCAACCGGAATATGGAAAGAAAGCTTCTTTGCCTGTCCCGGCGTTGCCGGGCAAGATTGAGACAGCGTGATGTCATAGGTCTTGCTGGCCGCATCGTAGGATGTCTTCGCCGTTACACGCGGCGTACCCGCCTGACTGTACCAGCGCTCGAACTGCGTCAGATCACGGCCATTCGCGGCCGACATCGCCGCACGGAAATCATCGCATTCAACGGCTTGACCATCATGGCGCTTGAAGTAGAGGTCCATGCCCTTGCGGAAACCATCGCGCCCCAGCAAGGTTTGGTACATGCGCACAACTTCTGCGCCTTTTTCATAAATTGTGACGGTATAGAAGTTGCTGATTTCGACAAACGAGTCGGGACGCACCGGATGCGCCATCGGACCCGCATCTTCCGGAAACTGCGCCTGACGCAGCACGCGCACATCATCAATACGTTTGACTGCGCGACCGCTATCGGTACCAACCATATCAGCCGAGAACTCTTGATCGCGGAAAACGGTCAATCCTTCTTTCAACGATAACTGAAACCAGTCGCGGCAGGTCACGCGATTGCCGGTCCAGTTATGGAAGTATTCATGACCGACCACCGCTTCGATATTCGCGTAATCGACATCGGTTGCGATACGAGGATTGGCCAGCACGTACTTGGTGTTGAAAATGTTCAAGCCCTTGTTTTCCATCGCGCCCATATTGAAGTCGCCAACGGCGACGATCATGAAGCGATCGAGATCCAGTTCCAGACCAAAGCGCTCTTCATCCCAGCGTATGCTATTGATCAGCGAATCCATCGCGTGCTGCGTCTTGTCGAGATTGCCATCCTCGACCCAAACCTGCAGCAAGGCATCGCGGCCGGACTTGAGTTTGATCGTTTCTTCCTGACAAACCAGTTGACCGGCGACCAGTGCAAACAGATAGGAGGGCTTCTTGAACGGGTCTTCCCACAAGGCGTAATGACGACCATCGCCCAGATCGCCTTCTTCTATCAAATTGCCGTTCGACAGCAACACAGGATATTTTGTCTTGTCCGCGCGCAGCATGACGGTATATTGCGCCATCACATCCGGCCTATCCGGGAAGTAGGTAATTTTGCGGAAACCTTCGGCTTCGCATTGCGTGAAAAAATTTCCGCTTGATACATACAAACCCATCAAGGAAGTATTTTTGTCCGGCCGAATCAAGGTTTCAATGTCCAGCGTGATTTCGTTCACAGCAACCGGAATCCGCAATACTCCATCTTTCAGCGCGTAATCGCGCTTGGACAGGGCTTTGCCGTTTAAATGGATTTGCACCAGTTCCACTTCATCGCCGTACAAAACCACCGCTTTTTCAGTACTGTCGAAATTGCGCTCAAGGGTAATGCGTGTCGCTACACGGGTCGCCGACGGATCGAGGTCGAAACCCATATGAACAGTGCGTACCCAATAACTTGGTGGTGTGTAGTCTTTACGATAAATCGCAGGGGAAGTGTCGGTGCGCATAGGAATAGGATTCGGTGGGAGTGAAGCAAAGGGCCATTTTACCAATCATGGGAATGAAAATGGAATCTGCTTGTCTGAGTTAATAAGCCGCAAAAAGTCCGCTCAACTTTGCATGTGTGATCATACCGACAACATGGCAAGCGAGGCTGGCAGCTTACAAAATGTAACTGCTCTTTTGCAGATTGCCGTTATCCTGTCGTGATGCCGTGTATACCGGTTTAAGGAGAATCAAATTGCGTCGCGGTTTATTGTTATTACTTGCCTTGTCCAGCCTGTTGTTAAGCGGCTGCGCTTCGTTTATTCGAAATGATGTGGTCGCATTTCACGAATGGCCGGCTGATTTACAGAATAAAACCTATATTTTCGATCGTAAGGGCGAGAAGGAAAACGATCTTGAATATCGTAGTTATGAAAATCTTGTGCGCAATGAATTGGGCCGACTCGGCTTTGCTGAAGCGCAAGATCCGCGCGGTGCCAATCTGAAGGTAGTTGTTAACTATCGAATTGATGTGCGCGATGTGCAAACAGTCCAGCCGGTTATCGTCGATCCGTATTGGCCTTCTTACCCGTATTACGGTCCTAGATGGCGCGGTTATTACGGCCCTTATTACGATCCATTCTGGTATCCGGGACCGGTGACGCAATATCAGGAAGTGCATTACCAGTTATTTCAGCGTCAACTCAACGTCCTGATTACGCGCAGCAAGGATGGCAAAAAACTGTATGACGTTACGGTGAATAGCGAGGGAGCCAATGGTTCGCTGGCGTTTGCCATGCCTTATATGGTACGCAGCGCATTTGCGGATTTCCCTGGGCCTAACGGTGTGCCGCGTCGCTTGAAGCTGGAAATAAAAGACTAATCCCCATTCATGTCACGCCTGACTTCATGGTTGAGCAAGAATACAAGATAAAAAATGGCGACCCCGTAGGTCGCCATTTTTTATTCAACGCTGGTTACTATCAATCAATTCTCAAGGTGTGTAATACGCTTGCGAACCGAATGTCAGTGCCGCCACTATCGCCACGGCAAACGCGAGCAGCACAAGCAAACGCCCGAATTTAGGCCTGCCATCGGAATCAGAAGATGCCTCTTCCAGCTGCGACTCGTCTAACTTGACGCCATCAGTATCCAATTCTTGCATCAAAAATCCTTAGGGAATCAAAATCGATGAGCCGGTAGTTTTGCGCGACTCAAGATCGCGATGTGCCTGCGCCACATCTTTCAAGGCATAACGTTGATTGATATCGATCTTTATCTTTCCGCTTTCGACCATACCGAATAATTCTGCCGCCATGATTTCCAGATCATCGCGCTTTGCGGTGTAATTGAAGAGTGATGGCCGCGTCACAAACAGCGATCCGCGTGTCGCCAATTCATTCAAACCGAAAGGAGGTACAGGACCAGATGCACTACCGAAACTGACCATCATGCCAAGCGGCGCAAGACAATCCAGCGAACCGATGAAGGTATCTTTGCCGATCGAGTCATACACGACAGGCACGCCTTTGCCGCCAGTAATTTCTTTCACGCGCTCAACAAAATTTTCCTTGTTGTAGTTGATAGTGTGTATGCAGCCATTTGCTTTTGCCAGCGCTGCCTTTTCATCCGAGCCTACCGTGCCTATCATCGTCACGCCCAAAGCACGTGCCCATTGGCAGGCGATCAAACCAACGCCACCGGCAGCTGCGTGAAACAGGATGGTTTCACCACCCTGCAAGCGAAATGTGCGACGAAACAGATATTGCACCGTCAAGCCTTGCAGCATCATCGCAGCCGCAGTCTCAAAACTGATCGAATCCGGCAATTTGACCAGAACGTCGGCTGGCATCACGCGCGCTTCTGCGTAAGCACCGAGTGGGCGTCCAGCATATGCAACGCGATCACCGACTTTGACGTGCGAAACATTTGCACCAACTGCTTCGATCACGCCCGCACCTTCCATGCCCAAACTGCCGGGCAAGGATTGCGGATACAGACCGGTACGGAAATAAACATCGATGAAATTCAAACCGCAAGCCATTTGGCGTACCAGCACTTCACCAGAACCTGGCGCTGGCAAGTCGACATCAACGTATTCCATTACATCTGGAGCACCTGTTTCCTGAATTCTGATTACTTTTGTCATGGGTACACTCACTTATTCATATCGGTTCAACACATGCAGCAAAGCTTGGACGCCTTATTTCAGCGCAATCTTTACTACAACTCCAAAAGCTGGCCTTGATTCTCACTACCTATTCTTACGCTTTCTTTTTGGATAACAGATAAATTCCGCACAACACCAAAGCTGTTCCAGCCAACTGAATTCCGGTGATAGGTTCACCCAGTATCCATGCTGCAAGAAAAAGTGTGGATACCGGACCGATCATACCCGCTTGCGATGCCGTGGCTGCTCCTATGCGATCCACTGCAATCATTGTCAAGAACACCGGTAATACAGTACAGAAGAACGCGTTGATCATCGACAAGCTATACACATCCATCGGCTGTATCAGCATGGACACGGGACGCAATATAAAAAACTGAGCAATGCACGCAACACTGGATACGCACATCGCATATGCCACCAGGCGCAAAGCACCTACCCGCCTGACCAATTCGCCAGATGCCAGCAGATAGATCGCGTACGAAATCGCACTACCCAATACGAACATGCCTCCTATCGTGACATTCGAGCCGCCAATTCTGACGTCGTGCACAAACACCAGCACCGTTCCCAGGTAAGACGTGCCGAGCGCGGCCCATTCGATCGCAGTGATTTTCTTCTTCATCAGGAAGACCGAAAGCAGCAGCACGAATGAAGGCGTCAAAAACAGAATCAGGCGCTCAAGACCAGCGGAAATATATTGCAGGCCAAGGAAATCGAGAAAACTGGACAGGTAGTAACCAAGCAAACCGAGAATCACGATCTGCCCTTTTTCCGTAT
This sequence comes from Herminiimonas fonticola, assembly GCF_003293745.1. GTDB lineage: Bacteria > Pseudomonadota > Gammaproteobacteria > Burkholderiales > Burkholderiaceae_D > Oxalicibacterium > Oxalicibacterium fonticola. The sequence continues at coordinate 272,601 of NZ_PTLZ01000004.1, read as the reverse complement.
TGTTCAAAGGCTGGGCCGTGCGCGCCTTCCACACCGCAATCACGATAAAAAACGGCAGCGAAAATATCATGCGAAAAGCGATCAGCGTCACCGCATCCACGTCATAGCGATAAATCAGTTTGGCAACAATGGCTTTGGTGGAGAACAGAACCGCGCCGACGATGGCGATCAGCAGACCGATGAGAAACAGCTTGCGCGCGGACGAAGGTGAGGTTGAAGCAGTCATGCCGTGATTGTAAAGGCTAAGCGGATTTCAAGTTTTCCGATGCCAGAAAACGACATGCCGCATAACTAAAACGACCATGCGGCATGGCATGGTCGACGTATGGGTGTGAATCTTAGTTTGAAGATAAATGACCGAATTTAAAACAAATGTCCAAGCTTGGCTGCCTTGGTCGTCAGATAACGTTCGTTGAATGGATTGCGTGTAATCACCAGCGGTACGCGCTCCACTACTTTCAAACCCAGTTGTTCCATCGCCGTGATTTTGCGTGGATTATTGGTCATCAAGCGCAAGCTCGAAATCTGCAAATGCTGCAACATAGGTTTGCATAATTTGTAATTGCGTTGATCCGGTTTAAAGCCGAGTGCTTCGTTGGCTTCGACCGTATCGGCACCAGCATCCTGCAATTGATAGGCACGGATTTTATTGACGAGACCGATGCCGCGACCTTCCTGCCGCAAATAAAACAGCGCGCCACGACCTTCTTCGGCGATTTTCTTCAACGCTGCTTCCAGTTGCGGACCACAATCGCAACGCAAGCTGAACAAGGCATCGCCGGTCAAACATTCGGAATGAATACGCGCCAACACCGGTTCGCCATTAGCCACATCGCCCAAGGTGATAGCGACATGCTCCTTGCCGGTAGCCGGCTCGACAAAAGCGTGCAGGCGGAAAGTCGCCCACGGCATAGGTAGCTCGCACGACGTTGCGTAATCGAGTTCAGATTCAGTTGGAACAAGCGCACTGATAGCAGTGGCGGAGGCAAGACTTGGTTTCATGGTTTCAGCGTCAATCGATCAATCATCAAACGCAGCGCATGCCTTTTTGACATGTGCTGCGTTTTTTATCAGAAGACGAAGGATATCAGGCTGGGAGCAATTCGTTTATTGTGTTGCTCGTTTGCGCCAAAGCTTTATCGACGCCGGCATCGCCCATTGCCAGTCCTTCGCTATGAATAAAGGTCACATCGGTCAGGCCGATGAAGCCCAATACCGCACGCAAATAAGTACCGTGGAAGTCCATTGCTGCGTAAGGACCTTCGCTATACACACCACCGCGCGACGTGAAAACATAGACTTTTTTACCGGTCAATTGCCCAACTGGGCCTTTGTCCGTGTATTTAAACGTCACGCCGGCACGCGCCACGTGATCGATCCACGCTTTCAAACCCGAGGTGATCGAGAAATTGTACATAGGTGCACCGATCACAATGACGTCCGCGTCGAACAATTCCTGCACCAACGATTCCGACAACTTGGCGATCTCGACTTGTTCTGGCGTGCGTTGCTCTGCAGGCGTAAAGAATGCGCCCAGCGTTTGCTCGGTCAAATGTGGCAATGGATTCGCCGCAAGGTCGCGATCGACGATCACGGTGTTTGGTTCTTTGGCTTTCCATTTACTCAGAAACTCAGCGGTGACTTTGCGCGAGATCGAATCGGTATTACGAACGCTACTGTTGATGTGAAGAATCTTGCTCATGATTAATTACTCCTGTCGGGGTTGATATTCAAAAACACGTTGTCGTGTTGTTGCAACCATCGTAAGACAGGTTTAATATCTAGAAAACCCACATTGTTTAGTTAATTAGCATCGATTTTATAGATATGAGAGATCCCGGCCTCCCCACCCTCGACCAATTACGGGTTTTTGTCGCCGTCATCGACTGCGGCAGCTTCTCGCGCGCCGCTGCGGAATTGCACCGCACGCAGTCCGTCGTCAGTTATACGATCGCCAATCTGGAAGCGCAATTGAACGTGCCGCTGTTCGACCGCAGCAAGCGCAAGCCGACGCTGACCGAAGCCGGCAAGGCACTGCTGGCAGATGCACGTACTGTCGGTATGAAGGTTGATGCGATGCGGGCTCGAGCAAAGACACTGTCGCTGGGACTGGAAGCCGAAGTATCGATTGTCGTCGACGTGATGTTCCCGAACTGCCAACTGGTTCTCGCGCTGCAAGCGTTCCAGCAGCAATTTCCGACAGTCAGCTTGCGCCTGCGTATCGAGGCACTGGGTGCCGTCAAACATCTGGTCGCCGAGCGCGTATGTCAGATCGGCATTGCCGGGCCGATGCTCGACTTCCCTGATATTTTTCAGGCTCAGCAATTGGGCTACATCACCATGATTCCGGTCGCTGCGCCTTCGCATCCGCTGGGCCAGATGCAGGGAACGATTCCGACTGAAGTGGCGCGCGATTACACGCAACTGGTGCTGACGGATCGCAGCCAACTGACGGCGGGGCAGAATTTCGGCGTGGTCGCATTGCGCGACTGGCGGCTCGGCGACCTCGGCGCCAAGCATATGCTGCTGCTGAACGGTTTGGGATGGGGGTCGATGCCGGAAGAAATGGTGCGCGCGGACGTACGCGAAGGACGACTCATGCATCTGCAACTGGAGCATCTGACAGCCGGTCAATATTCGCTGCACATGATCAACCGTATCGACGACGCCCCCGGACCGGCCGGTCGCTGGCTGATGCACTACTTTCTGGAACACGCCGCCGAACTGGCAACGCCGTCGAAAATGCCCGAGAACCCGCCGCCAGGACTGCCGGAAGATACGCAGTTCGCAGAACAAACTGCCACACCCTGATGCACGCGTCTGCCGGAATTTCGGCAAACGCAGAATGAAGAGATGCTTCAGGCAGCAGCATCCAGTTTTGCCGCGCGCTTGATCGCCTGCGGCGGCTGACCGAATGCGCGGATGAAGGCGCGTCGCATCCGTTCCGGATCGGAGAAACCGTTTTCGCGCGCGACCACATCCAGCGAATGATTGCCTTCTTCTATCATCGAGCGCGCCGCTTCCACACGCAAAGTTTCGACTGCCTTGGCTGGCGACTGGCCGGTTTCAGTTTTGAATGCGCGCGTAAATTGGCGGCGACTCAGATTGGCTGCATCGGCCAGATCATCGACGGACAGTTCTTTTTTTAAATTCTGCTTGGCGTAACTGAGCGCTTTCTGGATGCGATCGGTCTTCGGTTCCAATTCCAGCAAAGCGGAAAACTGCGACTGCCCGCCGCTACGGCGGTGATAGACAACCATCTTCTTGGCGATCATGCGCGCAGCATCCACGCCTAGATCTTCTTCTACCATCGCCAGACACAAATCGATGCATGCAGTCATGCCGGCCGACGTCCAGCGATTATCGTCATTGATGAAAATGCGATCCTCGTCGACGCGAATCTTTGGATACCTGCGCTTCAATTCAAGCGCGCCGAACCAATGTGTAGTGGCGCGGCGACCATCGAGCAAACCTGCTTTTACGATCTGGTGCTGGTCGCCCGCGACGAAGCAAAATTGAAAGAGGTTGCCAGCGCTATCAACGCCGCAACCGGTCGCAAGGTTGAAACCATCAAGGCCGATCTGACTGTAAGCACCGATCTGCACAAGATTGAACAAACACTGGCCGCCGATAGCGCGATCACACTGCTGGTCAACAACGCCGGTCTGGGCGCAACCAAGGGCTTGATCGATTCAACACCGGAAGATCTGGATAATTTAATCGCAATCAACGTCACAGCACTGACGCGTCTGACACGCTCCATCGCACCGGCGTTTGTCGCACGCGGCAAAGGCACGATCATCAATATTTCATCGATCGTCGCTATTGCACCTGAGCTGCTGAACGGCACGTATGGCGGCACCAAAGCCTACGTGATGGCATTCACGCAATCGTTGCATCACGAACTCGGCAGCAAAGGCGTGCAGGTACAAGCCGTGTTACCGGGTGCAACGCGCACCCAGTTCTGGAATCGTGCCGGTTTGGCAGTGGAGCACCTGCCGCAGGAATGGGTAATGACCGCGGAAGACATGGTAGACGCGGCGCTCGCCGGCCTCGATCAGAAGGAATTGATTACCATCCCTTCGCTGCCGACACTGGAAAACTGGAATGCATTTGAAACGGCGCGTGACGCCATGCGCGGCGGCTTGTCAGCAGTGAAACCAGCGGTACGCTATCATGTGGCAAACTGAGCAAACTCAAGCAATGTACAAATAAAAAAGGCGCCGATCGGCGCCTTTTTTATTGATACGAAAACCATCAGCGCTTCATTATCGAACCCAGCACTCCACGTATGATTTCACGACCGACCGTGGAACCCATGGTACGCACTGCCGATTTCATCATCGCCTCCACAACGGTGTCGCTACGTCGGCCGCTGGTTTTCTTGCCGCCGCCAAACAAGCCTCCTAATACATCGGAGAAACCACCTCCTTCACTTTCGGCTTCTGCCGGATTGGTCGCTGGCACTTCCCGCGTCTGTACTTTTTCCGTCACGCGGCCTTTGATTTTTTCGTATGCAGATTCACGGTCGACTGCTTTTTCATAAATGCCGGCAACGACAGAACTAGCAATCAAAGCCGATCGTTCCCCATCCGTAATCGGGCCTATCTGTGATGCAGGCGGCAAGACAAATCCGCGCTCAACGATGGTTGGACGGCCTTTTTCATCAAGGAATGAAACCAGCGCTTCGCCCACGCCCAGCTCGGTAATGACTTGCACGATATCCAGCGCAGGATTGGGGCGGAAGGTTTCTGCCGCAGCTTGCACCGCTTTTTGATCGCGCGGCGTATAAGCGCGCAAGGCATGCTGCACCCGATTGCCAAGCTGACCGAGAACGGTATCGGGAATATCCAGAGGATTTTGCGTAACAAAATACACGCCTACGCCTTTCGAACGTATCAGACGTACCACTTGTTCGATTTTTTGCAGTAGCGGCTTGGGCGCTTCCGCGAACAGCAAATGTGCTTCATCGAAAAAGAAGGCGAGTTTTGGTTTATCCAGATCGCCGACTTCCGGTAACTGCTCGAACAATTCAGACAGCATCCATAGCAAAAAAGTCGAATACAAACGTGGCGCATTCATCAACTTGTCGGCAGCAAGAATGTTGATCACGCCTTTGCCTTTGGCATCGGTCTGCATCAAATCCTCGATATTCAGCATAGGTTCGCCAAAGAACTTGTCGCCGCCCTGCTCTTCGATACCGATCAGGCCGCGCTGAATCGCGCCTATGCTGGCCGATGAAATATTGCCGTATTCGGTCTGGAAGGTTGCCGCGTTATCGCCGACATGCTGCAGCATCGCACGCAAGTCTTTAATGTCCAGCAATAACAAACCGTTATCGTCAGCGATCTTGAATACCAGTTGCAGCACACCTTGCTGGGTATCGTTCAGATTCAGCATGCGCGCCAGCAACAGCGGACCGAGATCGGAAATCGTCGCACGCACCGGATGGCCTTTTTCGCCAAACACATCCCAGAATGTCACCGGCGCGCCAGCCCAAGCCGGTTCCGGCACCTCCAGCATCGTGTACCGTTCCTTGACCTTGCCACTGAACGACCCCGCCTTGGCAATCCCGGACAGATCACCTTTGACGTCAGCCATAAAAACCGGCACCCCGATATTGGACAAGGCTTGCGCAAATGTTTGCAAGGTAACGGTTTTACCTGTGCCGGTCGCACCGGTAATGCAGCCATGTCGATTGGCAAGCTCAGGGAGCAAGCTCAGTTCGTGTTCTTTGTTTTTTGCAATCAGCAAGGGATTTGGCATGTTTTTTGTCCACAAAGGGTGAGGTTTAGCGTGCGGGCGGTATGGTAAAATCCGCGCTTCATTATAGCTAACTGATCGGGAAAGATTCGTCATGGCAGGACACAGCAAATGGGCCAATATTCAGCATCGTAAAGGCCGTCAAGACGAAAGGCGCGGCAAAGTCTGGACCCGTCTGATCAAGGAAATCACGGTTGCCGCACGCATGGGTGGCGGCGACATCGCATCCAATCCACGCTTGCGCCTGGCAGTCGACAAGGCAGCCGACGCGAATATGCCCAAGGACAATGTCACGCGTGCGGTGCAGCGCGGCAGCGGCGGACTGGAAGGCGTCAACTATGAAGAAATCCGCTACGAAGGCTATGGCATCAACGGTGCGGCCATTCTGGTCGATTGCATGACCGACAATCGCGTGCGTACCGTGGCAGAAGTTCGCCATGCATTTTCCAAGTTCGGCGGCAATATGGGTGCCGAAGGTTCGGTTGCCTTCATGTTCAAGCATTGCGGGCAATTTTTCTTTGCACCAGGTACAGACGAAGACAAGTTGATGGAAGCCGCGCTGGAAGCCGGTGCCGAAGACGTGACGACCGATGATGAAGGCGGGATTGAAGTGATTTGCCCGCCGCATGATTTTTCTGCGGTCAAGGACGCACTGGCAGCAGCCGGCTTCAAGGCGGAGCTGGCAGAAGTCGTGATGAAACCTGCGACCGAAACCGTATTTGAAGGCGACGACGCCATCAAGATGCAAAAACTGCTGGATGCATTGGAAAATCTCGACGACGTACAAGAGATTTATACCAACGCGATAATTAACGAATAAAAAACGCGTAAACATCAAAGGAGCGGACAAAGTCCGCTTTTTTAATGCAATGCGAATAAATCACCTCATACAACCAGTGGCATAACTCTTTTTGATGCCACGATTTTAGTAAAAGCAACGGACCATCTCATGAAAATTCTGGTAGTCGGCTCAGGCGGCCGCGAACATGCCCTGGCTTGGAAACTGGCACAATCCGAACGGATACAAATGGTCTATGTCGCCCCGGGTAACGGCGGTACGGCACTCGACGAGCGTTTGAAAAACATCGCGATCACCGATCCGCATGCACTGGCAGAATTCGCACAGCAAGAACATATCGCGCTGACCGTGGTCGGCCCGGAAACGCCGCTGGCCGCCGGCATCGTCAACATCTTCCGCGATCTGGGCTTGAAAATTTTCGGCCCGACCAAAGAAGCTGCTCAACTGGAAAGCTCGAAAGATTTCGCCAAATCGTTCATGCAGCGTCATGCGATTCCGACTGCTGAATACCAAACGTTTTCAGAAGTAAAAGGCGCGCACGAATATATAGATCGCAAAGGTGCACCTATCGTGATCAAGGCCGACGGCCTGGCTGCCGGCAAAGGTGTAGTGGTTGCGTTGACGCTGGAAGAAGCACATCAAGCCGTCGACATGATGCTGTCAGATAACAAGCTCGGCGATGCAGGTGCACGCGTCGTCATCGAAGAATTCCTCGCAGGCGAAGAAGCCAGCTTCATCGTCATGGTCGATGGCAAGAACATCTTGCCGCTGGCTACCAGCCAGGATCACAAACGTCTGCTCGACAACGACGAAGGTCCGAACACCGGCGGCATGGGCGCGTATTCACCGGCACCTATCGTCACGCCAGCATTGCATGCGCGCGTCATGCGCGAAATCATTCAACCGACTGTGCAAGGCATGGCCAAGGACGGCATCACATTTACCGGCTTCCTCTATGCTGGCTTGATGATTGATGATCAAGGCAATCCAAAAACGCTGGAATTCAATTGCCGCATGGGCGATCCGGAAACCCAACCTATCATGGCGCGCCTGAAAACCGATCTGGTCGGCGTAATGGAACATGCCGTCAATGGCACTCTGGATAACATCGAACTGGAATGGGACAGACGCACTGCATTAGGCGTCGTACTGGCAGCGGCTGGTTACCCTGACGCGCCACGCAAAGGCGACATCATTACCGGCATTCCCGCAGAAACCGACGACAGTGTGACCTTCCACGCTGGTACAAGCTTGAACGGCAAGCAATTGATAACAAACGGCGGTCGCGTCTTGTGCGTAGTCGGCCTGGGCGATAGCGTCAAAGTCGCACAAAAGAAAGCCTACGATACGATCGAGCACATCCATTTCGACGGCGCGCAATTCCGTGGTGATATTGGCTGGCGCGCATTGAAACGTCCTTGATTCATATCAAAGCTGTGCGCTGAAGCTAGGCCTATCATTAAAAGAAATGCCTGTTGATTGCAACCGGCATTTCTTCATTTGTATGTATTCGGACGAGCTGGCCGCATCAACTCGTCATGACACGCAGAGTACAATCCGCACTCAACCTTTTTAGTATCGAGTATGACCTCCACTCAGTCGTCTTCCGTCAAAGCTTATTTACTTGATCTGCAGCAGCGCATCGTCTCGGCGCTGGAAGAAGTCGACGGCCAGGCCTTCGGCACGGATAGCTGGCAGCGCGCAGAAGGTGGCGGCGGTATTTCGCGCATCATTGAAAACGGCAATGTCTTCGAACGCGGCGGCGTTGGGTTTTCGCATGTGACAGGAAAAAACCTGCCGCCTTCAGCCGCAGCAAATCGCCCTGAACTTGCAGGTCGCAACTGGGAAGCAATGGGGGTGTCACTGGTACTGCACCCACGCAATCCGTACGCACCAACCGTGCATATGAATGTGCGCTTCTTTATCGCGACGGCTGAAGGCCATGAACCGATCTGGTGGTTCGGCGGCGGCATGGATTTGACGCCTTATTACGGCTTTGAAGAAGACGCACGACACTTCCATCAAGTCTGTCGCGATTCCTTGCAACCGTTCGGCGACGATCTGCATGCCAAGTATAAGAAATGGTGCGATGAATATTTTTATCTGAAGCACAGACAGGAAGCGCGCGGCGTAGGCGGCATCTTTTTCGATGACTTGAATGAACTGGGCTTCGAAAAGTGCTTCGCATTGCAGCAAAGCGTAGGTGACCATTTCATAGCATCCTATGTGCCAATACTGAAAAAACGCAAAGATACGCCCTATGGCGAGCGTGAACGCGACTTCCAAACCTATAGACGCGGACGTTATGTCGAGTTCAACCTGGTGTTCGATCGCGGCACGCTGTTTGGCCTGCAATCAGGCGGCCGGACCGAATCAATTCTGATGTCGATGCCACCAGTGGTAACATGGCGCTATAACTGGCAGCCGGAAGCAGGCAGCCCGGAAGCGAAATTGGCTACCGACTTCCTCGTTCATCGCGACTGGATTTGAAGTGACAGCGGCAAGCAATGGCAGCAAACCTTGTGTCGCACTGTTAGGCGGCAGCTTTGACCCGATTCATAACGGTCATCTCGCGCTGGCAAATTATTTCGTCGACCTGATAAAACCGGATGAATTGCGCGTGATCCCGGCCGGCAATCCATGGCAAAAAGACGGTTTGCAGGCATCAGGCAAAGATAGAGTTGCAATGGTGCGCAAGGCCTTTGGTACCGCGCTCACCAAGCAACAAGTGCCCATTACCATCGATCAGCAAGAAATCCTGCGAGCCAGCGCAACGTATACAATCGACACACTACGCGCGGTGCGAAAAGAGCTGGGACCTGATGTATCCATTGTTTTTTTGATGGGTGCCGACCAGCTGCAGCATTTGAATACCTGGCAGGAATGGCAACAACTGTTTGACTATGCGCACGTATGCGCAGCGTCGCGCCCCGGTTTTGCGATGGATGCGGCACACATCCCAGACGATGTGGCGCAGGAATTTGCACAGCGAAAAGGCACACCCGCACAGATACGCAACGCAACGCAAGGTTTGGCCTACCTTGCACCCAATTTGGCGGTGGATATTTCCGCTACCGAAATTCGCGCCGCCTTGCAGCGCGGAGAACAACCGATTTCGCTGGTGCCTTCCGGGGTGCTAGACTATATTGAACAACATCACCTATATAAAAGCTAATGGACATCAAAAAACTGCAAGCCCTGGTCATCGACGCGCTGGAAGACGTCAAAGCGCAAGACATCAAGGTATTCGATACCGTCCACCTTACCAGCCTGTTTGACCGCATCGCGGTTGCATCCGGCACATCCAATCGCCAAACCAAGGCGCTCGCCGCATCCGTGCGCGAGAAGGTCAAAGAAAACGGCGGTCATGTCCTCAGCGTCGAAGGTGAAGATACCGGCGAATGGGTACTGGTCGATCTGGGCGACATGATCGTCCACATCATGCAACCTGCGATCCGTGCCTACTATCGCCTGGAAGAAATCTGGGGCGAAAAAGAAGTCAAATTCGGCGCGGCCAAACGCACGTCCAAAAAATCGGCCGACGATGAAGAAGCACCGAAAAAAGCTGTCGGTCGCCATTTAAGCGCCAGCCAGACTACGCTTGATGACGAGCCAAAAAAACCTGCGCGCAAAACAGCCGTCACAAGATCGACTGCAGCTAAAGCACCGGCGAAGAAAACAACTGCCAAAAAGGCCGTAGGCAAAACCATCAAAGTTGCCACGACCAAGACAGCTGCCGCCTACAAAAAAGAAAAGGCTCCAGCTAAAAAAGCACCAGCCAAGAAAGTAGTGAGCAAAGCAGCTGCCAAAACTCGCGCACCGGCAAAACCAAAATCCGCCGAATAAGCGGATCAGCTGATACAAGAACGTTGTCATGCAGCTCGTTATTGCGGCCGTCGGTCACAAAATGCCCGCGTGGATAGAAAGCGGGTTCAGCGAATATGCCAAGCGCATGCCGCCCGATTGCCGTATCGTCCTGAAAGAAATCAAACCGGTCGAACGCTCAGGCAGCAAAACCGCAGAGACCGCGATGGCGCTGGAACGTAGCAAGATCGAAGCCGCTGTTCCGAAAAGTGCACGCATCATCGCGCTCGATGAACACGGCAAGGATCTGACTTCGGTGCAACTTTCGCAATTACTCAAACAATGGCAGCAGGAAGGTGGCGACGTCACCTTTGTCATTGGTGGTGCAGATGGGCTGGATGCCGACTTCAAGAAGAATGCAGACATGCTGATCCGCATTTCCAGCCTGACGCTACCGCATGGCATGGTACGTGTGATGCTGGCGGAACAGTTATATCGCGCCTGGTCTATCACGCAAAACCATCCTTATCATCGCGTGTAAATCTGATGAAGCCGCTTCCGCAGAAAATCTATCTCGCATCCAAAAGTCCGCGCCGTCGTGAATTGTTGCGGCAAATCGGCGTCGAATTTGAATTGCTGCTATTGCGCGATCACACGCCACGCGGCCCGGAAGTCAGCGAAATCGTATTACCCAACGAGCGCGCAGAAGATTACGTCGCGCGCATCACGCTCGAAAAAGCAGCCTTCGCGCAAAAGACCATGTGGTGGCGAAAATTGCCGCAACGCCCGATACTCGCCGCCGACACCAGCGTCGTGCTCGATGGCCACATCCTCGGCAAACCAGCCAATGAGGCAGAAGCGATAGAGATGATGCGCGCATTGTCGGGCCGCACGCATCAAGTTCTGACTCACGTTGCAATCCTGCACAATGAACAAACGCTGCAAATCACGCAACGCTCAGACGTCGCATTTACCAAATTGTCCGATGAAGTAATACGCGCCTATTGCGCGACGGCAGAACCTTACGACAAGGCTGGCGGCTACGGTATTCAAGGCCAGGCCGCGCTATTCATTCAAGACATTGCGGGCAGCTATTCAGGCATCATGGGCCTGCCCTTATACGAAACCGGAAAATTACTGGAACAGGCAGGCTTGCGCATTCTATGAGCGAAGATATTCTCGTCAACGTCACACCGCAGGAAACCCGTGTCGCGCTTGTATTGCAAGGCGCAGTACAAGAACTACACGTCGAACGTACGCTATCGCGCGGCATGGCCGGCAACATCTATCTCGGCAAAGTCGTACGCGTGTTGCCAGGCATGCAATCGGCGTTCATCGATATCGGGCTGGAACGTGCTGCATTTCTGCACGTCGCAGATATCTGGGATGCCCGCTCACATGAAGGTCCGCCGACCACGCCGATTCCTATCGAACGTATGCTGTTCGATGGGCAGTCGATTACCGTGCAAGTCATCAAGGATCCAATCGGGACCAAAGGCGCGCGACTGTCGACTCAGATTTCCATCGCCGGTCGCATGCTGGTGTATCTGCCGCAAGAATCGCACATCGGCATTTCGCAACGGATTGAAAACGAAGCCGAACGCGAACTGCTGCGCGGCAAAGTTCAGAAGCTGATGCTGGAAGGCGAAAAAGGTGGCTTCATCATTCGTACGATGGCCGAAGATGCATCGGATGCGGATTTGCAGGCAGACGTCGATTATCTGCGCAAGACCTGGAACAACATTACGCAATTGGCGAAAACCAAACCGGCGCCATCCTTGCTTTATCAGGATCTCGACCTGGCGCAACGTGTAATGCGCGATTTCGTCAATGACGAAACCGCCAGCATCCAGGTTGACTCGCGCGAAAATTATCAAAAGCTGCAGCAGTTTGGCGAACTGTACACGCCATCTGTATTGACCAAGCTTGCGCACTACCCCGGCGAACGCCCGCTGTTCGATCTGTATGGTGTGGAAGAAGAAATCCAGCGCGCACTGGGTCGTCGCGTCGATTTGAAATCCGGCGGCTATCTGATTGTCGATCAGACCGAGGCAATGACGACCATAGACGTCAACACCGGCAGCTTCGTCAACGGTCGTAATTTTGACGACACAATTTTCAAAACAAATCTGGAAGCCTCGCACGCCATCGCCCGTCAACTGCGCTTGCGTAATCTGGGCGGCATCGTGATTCTCGATTTTATCGACATGGAAAATGCCGATCATAAAACCGCCGTATTGAACGAATTGAATCGTGCCTTGGCACGCGACAGAACCAAAGTATCGGTTTCCGGCTTCTCTGCGCTGGGCCTAGTCGAGATGACACGCAAACGCACGCGCGAATCTCTGGCACACATACTGTGCGAACCCTGCCCTGCCTGTAGCGGCAAAGGCCAGGTCAAAACCGCACGTACGATTTGCTACGAGATCCTGCGTGAACTGACGCGCGAAGCGAAGCAATTCAATCCGCGCGAATTCCGCATTCTTGCATCGCAAGTTGTGATCGACATGTTTCTGGAAGAAGAATCGCAACATTTGGCGATGCTGGGTGACTTCCTTGGCAAACCAATTTCGCTGCAGGTGGAAACTGTGTATCACCAGGAACAATACGACGTCATCCTGATGTAAAACCGCATTTTCGTTCCTCAACGAAAAACGGCATCATGTGTTTGCACATGATGCCGTTTTTTATTCATTAAAGTGAAATGAACAAGGACCTGTATCAGGTCCTTGTTTTTACGCTTTATTCTTTCCAGTAATGGTTAATCCACGGTGCCTTGCGTACAAAACGCAAAGCACGATTGCGACGACCTTCCAGCGCATCCGGCGGATTGACTTCACCATGAAAAATCACGATCTTCGTTCCATCCGGCACAAACGGCTCACGCCAATAATTGGTCGGCCAGGTTGGAATGCAGTGGTATTTATAGCTGCAGCACCACGATGCAGGCCAGTAACTGAGCTTGCCCTGTTTGTGCAGCACGTCCGATAAAAATGCCTGCTCGTTGCGGAATGCATTGCGCGCCTCGGCACCCGTAGTACGGAATTGCTGCAACACGTCAGCATGCGCACCAAGCTTGAAGCGATACACAGATGAATTGCCGGTCACACGCCAAGGCCGTTTCCAGTCGTGGATAATCAAAAACTCGCCGGGATATTCGAAAAAGGCATCGATGCTGTCGGTGATCACGACATCGACATCTAGAAACAAGGCCGTACCTTTTAACCCATGCAGGTCAGCTTCAAAGGTGGTCAGTTTTTTCCAGCCACGCTCAGGTAAGCCGTCCGGCAATTTCAAATCAGGAATCGGAAAGCACTCTACTTCGGAACGAATCCCGCTACCGTCATCCGTCAGACAGACAAAGCGAAAATCGCCTTTCAAATTACGGCGCACCATAGCGTACAGGCGATTCACATATTCTGGACCGTACTTGGTACCCCATTTCATGCAAATGATGACGCGGTCTTCATTCGCCGCTTCGCTTACTACCTGAACGTTCTCTGACATTTATTTCCTCCCGCACTAAGTGCGTCATACCTATTCAACGAATTCAACCGACACTACCATCGCTTCAAAACGGAAACTAATCCCGACTGATTCCATTCGATGTTCTGGTTACTTTATTCACTTTTGTAAACGCCCTGATCTCGCGATTTTTCTTCCAGGTCTCTTCAGAAACATAACTTCTTGCATGATCAAGGTGCACGCAGATCGCGCTATACCTTATCTGCTTGGACGACAAACCCATATTCACCAAACGTTCGCCCAACTCCCTATCTTCCCCACCATATTGCATCTCTTCATTGAAGCCGTTACTTGCAAGCAGATCAGCCTTCCAGCCAGAAGCATTATGACCATTCCAGGTTGGCTTGGTAGGCGTCAGCGCATTCAATGCTTTTGCAAAAAAACCTGATGCAGTCAATTTGAGAATTTTGATGCTGCTCTTCAAGCCATTCGCTTTTAACCAGTCTGCATTAAAACAACGTTGCTTAAAGATGTCATCTTTGCTAATCGCATTCGAAATATGCATAGGCAACTTGAAGTACCCACCAGAAAGGAAGTAACCCTTCTCGCGATACTTCAAATGCGTTTCCACAAAATCTTTTCTTGGAATGCAATCGCCATCTGTAAAAATTAGATAGTCTGAATTGGCAGCAAGAATAGCCTTGTTCAGAATTTTTGTTTTTTGAAATCCATGGTCTTCTTGCCAAACGTGAATAATTGGAATGGATATCAAATTACGAAGCGCATCAATGCGCGCCTTGGTTTCTGCAGTCGACCCATCATCGGCAATGATGATTTCAAAATCAGTCACCGTCTGAACACTAAAACCCCACAGCACCTTTTCAAGCCATTCAATGGCGTTGTAGGTCGTCATAATCACGGATGCATTCATCAATATTCCAGGTCCATCGCATTCAAACTAAACAGCACGCCAACTTCACAAACTTAATTCACTTCTTTTGCAAACTGCAAGTGATACAGATTTGCATACACGCCATTTTTCTCCAGCAGCTCCTGATGCGAACCCAATTCGACGAGTTGTCCTTCGGCCAAGACAGCTATCCGATCGGCACGTTCAATCGTCGACAGACGATGAGCGATCACCAAGGTCGTACGCCCTTTCATCAATTCATCCAGCGCCGCCTGTACGGCACGTTCGGATTCCGAATCCAGCGCCGACGTTGCTTCATCCAGAATCAAAATAGGTGCATCTTTGTAGATCGCGCGTGCAATGGCCATGCGCTGGCGTTGCCCACCCGACAAGCGCGAACCGTTATCGCCTATCATCGTTTCCAGCCCTTGCGGCAAACCGGCAATCACGTCATCCAGATGCGCTGCCTTGGCAGCGGCGAGCACACGATTGCGATCAGGTTCTGCATCGCCATAGGCAATATTGGCAGAAATCGTATCGTCGAATAGAACAACATGCTGGCTCACCATCGCAATTTGTTTGCGCAAGCTCGTTAACGAGACGTCTTCAATCGCATCTCCATCAATGCGAATCTCACCGGTCGTCGCGGGATAAAAACCAGGAACCAGATTAACCAGCGTGGATTTGCCACCACCTGACATGCCAACGAATGCGACGGTCTCGCCCGGCATAACGACCAGATTGATATCCTGCAGCGCCATTGCCTGGTGGCCAGGATATGAGAAGCCAAGATTGATGAAATCCAGACGCCCTGCCGCACGTCCCGGCAGGGTCTTGCCTGTTGTACGTTCCGGATTTGCATCGATCAATCCAAACACCGCTTCCGCTGCCGTCAAACCACGCTGCAAAGGACCGTTCACTTCAGCAATGCTTTTCAAAGGTGCCAACAACATCAACATCGCGGTAATGAAAGAGACAAAACCGCCGACTGTGGTTTGATTTTGTCCCGATTGAATCAATGCAATCACGATCACGATCGCCACCGCACAAGCCGCCATGATTTGCGTCACTGGGGTCGTCGCTGCCAGCGTACTTGCCATGCGCATCGTATAACTGCGCAACTTGTCGGCACGCGCTTCGAAGCGATCCCGCTCGTATTGATGCCCACCGAAAATCTTGATTACCTGACTGGCGCGCGTGGTTTCTTCCAGCACTTGTGTCAGCTCGGCATTGACTGACTGATACTCACGCGTCAATCTGCGCACACGCTTGCCAGTCATACGTACAACGATTGCAATCAATGGCAGCAATACCAGAGCAACCAGAGTCAAGCGCCAATTCAGCCATAACAAAAAGCTCAACAGAACAATTACAGTCAACGAGTCGCGAATTAACGATGTATATACTCGAGTGACCATATCGACGATCTGCTGCACTTCAAACATCATCGAATTGATCACGCGCCCTACTGAATGCGTGCTGTAAAAACCCAAAGGAACATCGAGAATGCGTGTAAACATTTTCTGCCGCAGGACATTCAACAAGCGCGACGACACCCAGGTCATCATGTATGTCGTCGTATAAGTCGAAATGCCACGCAATACAAAAATACCAATGATTGCCAACGGCACCAACCAAAGCGAGAACGTCGGTTTTCCGCCAAAACCATGATCAAGCAGCAAGCGCATCACGGCCGGGAACATAGGCTCCGTCAATGCCGTCATGATCATGCCGCAAAAGGCAATGATCAGCCGCTTCTTGTATGGGCCGAGCATGCCGAACAGGCGACTCAAATGTGCAGGGAATTTCATCTATCTATATTTCCATGTTGTAAACAGCTACAGAAACCCATTGCGACTGCGTTTGCATAAATGATGCAAGCGATCAGTCGTAAGCGATCTGTACATTTTTTTCCGAATATAAATCGATCAGTTTTTGTTTGGTGTTGTCATCCGGATTGATGCGCCATTGCTCCGCGAAGCGCAATTCCGATACGCCCTTCGGATTCTGGTATTGAATCACAACCGGACTACCGTCTGCGCGCGCTGACGCTTGCAAGGTCGCCATCAAAGCATTGACGTCTGCCGATGCCTGCAGCGATAAATAGATGCACTTGGCGTACTGAATACGCACCGCTGCGATATCCATCACTTTCTCGGCAGTGATGCGCAAGCCACCTGAAAAGCGATCTTCCGAAATTTTGCCTGAAACTGCGAGGAACTCATCTTCCTTGAACAGATTGCGATTCGCATCGAACACTTCGTTGTACACGGTCACATCGACTGTCGCGCTGCCATCGTCCAGCGTCACGATGATCATGCGACCACGTTGCGTCATCTGTGTACGTACGCCGGAAATCACACCGGCTATCGTGCGTGGTTCGCGCGATGGTTCCAGTTTGCTCAAACTGGTACGTGCAAAACGACGCGCTTCTTCCGCATATGCATTGAACAAATGGCCGGATAGATAAAAACCCAACGCGGCTTTTTCTTCGGTCAGTTTTTGCTTGTCGCTCCACGGCGATACCTTGACGTATTCCGGCGGCGTTTCCAGATCGCTATCGTCACCACCAAACAAACTAACCTGATTTGCTGCCGCTTCAGCCTGTTCCGCGCATTCCATCGCAAAACCGACAGATGCCAATAGAATCGCGCGATCGACGTTGAAGCAATCGAAAGCACCCGCGCGTATCAACGAATCAATGGTGCGGCGATTGATCTGGCGTTTATCTACGCGTTTGCAGAAGTCGAACAAATCGGTAAATGGCTTGTCCTGGCGCGCATTGACGATCGCATCAATCGCGCCTTTTCCTGAGCCTTTGACCGCGCCAAGACCATAGCGTATCTGCATGGCTTTTTTGCCTGGCACACCGACAGGCGTAAAACGATAATCGGATTGATTGATGTCTGGCGGCAACAAAGTCAAACCGCAAATATCGAGCGCATCTTCAACCAGAATCTTGATCTTGTCGGTGTCGTCCATCGCCAGCGACAAGTTGGCTGCCATGAACGCGGCTGGATGATGCGCTTTTAAATAGGCTGTGTGATACGACAGCAAAGCGTAAGCAGCGGCATGCGATTTATTAAAACCGTAGCCGGCAAACTTTTCCATCAAATCGAAAATCTCGTCGGCTTTTTCAGCAGACAGATCATTCTTCGCCGCGCCGGCACGGAACAGCTCGCGATGCTGCGCCATTTCTTCGGCTTTTTTCTTACCCATCGCGCGACGCAACAGATCTGCGCCACCCAGCGAGTAACCGCCGATGACCTGCGCCATCTGCATCACCTGTTCCTGATACACCATGATGCCGTAGGTTTCGGACAAGATGGCTTCGGTACGCGGATCCGGATATTCAAAACGTTCACCGTGTTTGCGTCGGCAGAAATCAGGAATCAGATCCATAGGACCCGGACGGTATAAAGCGACCAGCGCGATAATGTCTTCGAAGCGATCGGGGCGCGCATCTTTCAGCATGCCTTGCATGCCACGGCTTTCCAGCTGGAAGACGGCGACGGTTTTCGCCTTGGTTAGCAGCTCGTATGACGGTCTATCGTTCAGCGGTAATTTTTCCAGCGCAAAGTCCGCCATTGCCGGATCAAGATCCTTGATGTAACGCACTGCGCGATCCAGAATCGTCAGCGTGGTCAAACCCAAAAAGTCGAACTTCACCAGACCGACGGCTTCAACGTCGTCTTTATCGTATTGCGACACCACGCCGGCGTCGCCGCCCTGCGTGTACAAAGGACAGAAGTCAGTCAGCTTGCCCGGCGCGATCAACACACCACCGGCATGCATACCGATGTTGCGGGCGATGCCTTCAACTTGTTGCGCCAGCTCCAGCAACTGTTTTACTTCTTCTTCATTTTCCAGACGTTCCGCCAGCAACGGCTCTTCCTTGATCGCATCAGCTATCGTGACCAGCTTGCCCGGCTTGAATGGAATCAGCTTGGAAATGCCATCGCAGAAGTTGTAGCCGAAATCCAGCACGCGACCAACGTCACGCACCGCACCTTTGGCCGCCATCGTACCGAAGGTGGCAATCTGCGACACCGCATCCTTGCCGTATTGATCCTTCACATATTGAATGACGCGATCGCGCCCTTCCTGGCAAAAATCGATATCGAAATCGGGCATGGAAACCCGCTCAGGATTCAGAAAACGCTCGAACAGCAGGTTGTATTGCAGCGGATCCAGATCCGTAATCAATAGCGAATACGCCACCAGCGAGCCAGCCCCCGAACCGCGGCCAGGCCCGACCGGTACGCCATTGTTTTTTGCCCACTTGATAAAGTCGGCCACGATCAGGAAGTAGCCGGGGAAGCCCATGTGGATGATGGTATCTGTCTCGAACTTCAAGCGCGCCTGATAACGCTCGCGATTTTTTTCGCGCAGTTCAGGATCTGGATACAAATGTTCCAGGCGTCCGTCCAGACCACGTTGCGCTTCCTTGACCAGGAATTCATCAATTGAAGAACCGTCAGGTGTTGGGAAATTAGGCAACTTCGGCTTGCCCAGTTCCAGCACCAGATTGCAGCGCTTGGCGATTTCTACCGAGTTCTGTAATGCATTTGGCATATCGGCAAACAGCTCGACCATTTCCGCTTGCGTGGTAAAGCGCTGCCGCTCATTGAAGCGCTTGATGCGGCGCGGATTTGCAAGAATTTCGCCTTCAGAAATACAGGTGCGTGCTTCATGCGCGGTGAATTCAGCCTGATCCAGAAATTGCACAGGATGCGTCGCTACCAAAGGCAGATTCAGTTTGGCCGCAAGCACCGATGCCTGGCGCACATGCGCATCCATATTCGGCTGATCGGCGCGCTGGACTTCAATATAGAAATGACCGGGGAAAATTTCTGCCCAACGCTTGGCGTTACGCTCGGCGCCGGCCAGATTGCCGTTATCGATCGCCATACCGACATCGCCAAAATGCGCGCCGGATAAAACAATCAAACCATTCGGCCCACCTTCTGCGGCAAGTTGTTCCAGCCACTCGGGACGAATTTCGGCACGACCGCGATGCAGATTGGTCAGCCATGCTTTGGACAATAATTCGCAGAGTTGCAAATAACCGGTCTTGTTCTTGACCAATAACAACAAGCGCGATGGCTTGTCCTTATCGTTATCGTTGCTGATCCAGACGTCGCAACCGACGATGGGCTTGATGCCTTTGGAACGCGCTTCTTTATAGAATTTGACCATGCCAAACAGGTTGGCCAGATCGGTAATCGCGAGCGAAGGCTGCGCATCGGCAGCGGCGGCGGCGATCACGTCATCGATGCGGACCAGACCGTCGACGATGGAATATTCGGAATGCAGGCGGAGGTGAGTAAATTGCGGAGAAATCATGGCCGTATTCTACCGCGACCACTCCTTTCAACAGACATTTCAGCATTCCTGAATGCGAAGTTTATAATGTCGACTTGTTCATGCCTTGCTGCATCCCGTTCCCGGCCGTTTTTGTTCAATTTATCGTCGGGACCAAGCGCAAAAAAGCCGGCCATGAGCAGTAGAACATTGTCCTCTTTACAAGAGCAATCACCTCAAGAAGCAAGCATGCAATCCACATCTTTCGTTAATATCGCCGCCTATAAATTCATCAGCTTTGACGATACGGCAGACAAGCGCCCGGAATTTATCGCCAAGTGCAATCAATTGTCGCTAAAAGGCACCGTTCTGCTCAGCCCGGAAGGCATTAATCTTTTTCTGGCTGGAACACGCTCGGACATAGACAGTTTTCTTGCATGGGTACGGGCCGATGCGCGCTTTGCCGATCTGGAAGTGAAAGAAAGCTATTCCGAAGACCAGCCCTTCAAATACATGCTGGTCAAGCTGAAGCGCGAAATCATTACGATGAAGCATCCACTAATCAAACCGGAAGAAGGCCGCGCGCCGTCCGTAGCCGCGACCACACTGAAGCGCTGGCTGGATCAAGGTCATGACGACGACGGCAAACCGGTCATCATGATGGATACGCGCAATGCATTTGAAGTTGATGTCGGCACCTTCGACAACACCATCGATTATCGTATAGATAAATTCAGCGAATTCCCCGAGATTGTCGCTAAAAATAAAGATGCCTTGAACGACAAGACTGTTGTTACGTTCTGCACAGGCGGCATACGCTGTGAAAAAGCTGCGATCTATATGAAAGATGTCGGCTACAACAGCGTCTATCAACTCGATGGCGGCATCCTGAAATATTTTGAAGAAGTCGGCGGCGATCATTACACTGGCGACTGCTTCGTATTCGATCATCGCACCGCACTCAATCCACGACTGGAACCGAGCTTGCCGGTACAGTGCGCGCATTGCGACGCGACTGTGTCACCGCGCGAACAATTGTCGCCATTATTCAGTGCGGGCAAATCCTGCCCGCACTGCGCATCAGTAAGTGAGCAAGCTTCAAGCGAAAATTCGCAAGCAACAGCCGCACTCAACTCTCTTTAATTTAAAGAAGCCAACATGATCACTATCAACGGCACAATCAAGGTCGACAACGCAGCACCCTTTGTCCTGTTCGGCGGCATCAACGTGCTCGAATCACGCGACCTCGCCATGCGCTCATGCGAAGAATATGTGCGCGTGACCAGCAAGCTTGGCATTTCCTACGTCTTCAAGGCATCGTTCGACAAAGCCAATCGCTCATCTATTCATTCCTATCGCGGCCCTGGCCTCGAAGAAGGTCTGCGCATTTTTGAGGACGTGAAGAAAACTTTCGGCGTACCGCTCATCACCGATGTGCACGAACCGCATCAGGCAGCACCAGTGGCTGAAGTTGTGGACGTATTGCAATTGCCCGCCTTCCTCGCACGTCAAACTGATTTGGTAGTCGCGCTGGCCAAAACCAATCGCGTCATCAATATCAAAAAACCGCAATTTCTCAGCCCGTCGCAAATGGCTAACATCGTCGAAAAATTCCGCGAAGCCGGCAACGAACAATTGATCCTGTGCGAGCGCGGCAGCAATTTCGGTTACGACAATCTAGTAGTCGACATGCTCGGCTTCGGCGTGATGAAAAAGACCTGTAATAATTTGCCGATCATCTTCGATGTTACCCACGCGCTGCAGCAACGCGATCCGGGTGGTGCCGCATCGGGCGGGCGTCGTGAACAAGTACTGGATCTGGCACGTGCTGGTATGGGTGTTGGCCTGGCGGGATTATTTTTGGAAGCGCATCCTGATCCCAAGAATGCAAAATGCGATGGGCCTAGTGCTTTGCCGCTGGATAAGCTGGAGCCGTTTTTGACACAGTTGAAGCAGCTGGATGATTTGGTGAAATCATTTGCACCATTGGATATTGAAGCTTAATTTCTAATTGATTTGAGTCAAATAAAAAGCGCGGCATCTTTTGGATGCCGCGCTTTTTTATATCACTGATGCGAGCTTATCGCACCAGATCAAACACCAACACTTCTGCCTGCTGACCATTACTGATATCGACAGTCGCGACATCCGACAATTTCACTGCATCACCCGTTTTCAGCTCAACGCCATTCACGGTCACTGCACCACGTGCGACGTGAATATACGCAAGACGTCCGGCGGCGATAGTCAGCGATGCCGTTTCAGCACCATCGAACAAACCTGCATACAGCTTTGCATCCTGATGAATCAGCACGGAACCGTCTTCACCATCCGAGCTGGCAATCAAACGCAGGCGACCGCGTTTTTCTTCCGCCGAGAAATTTTTCTCTTCATAGCTAGGTGGAATACCCTTCACATTAGGCTGGATCCAGATTTGCAGAAAATGCGTGGTCTGATCTTTTGCGTGATTGAATTCCGAATGGCGTACGCCGCTACCAGCACTCATTCTTTGCACATCACCAGGACGAATCACGCTGCCAGTACCCATACTGTCTTTGTGCGCCAGTTCGCCATCCAGCACATAGCTGATGATTTCCATATCGCGATGACCATGGGTGCCGAAGCCGCCACCAGCATTGACGCGATCTTCATTGATCACGCGCAGCGGGCCAAAACCCATGTGTTGTTCGTCGTAATATTCACCGAACGAGAAGCTGTGATACGAGTCGAGCCAACCGTGATTAGCGTGGCCGCGATCTGTACTTTTACGAATTTCAAACATGATATGTTCCTTTCGGTGAGTTTTATTGTATGACTTAGGCTTCAACCTATGGATGTAACTATAGATGATCAAAACTCATCGAATAAGGGCATAATTGCGTACAAGTCATTCAAATAATTTGAATATTGGATTTCACCATGAATTTGACGCTGGAAGCGATACGCATCCTCGACACCATAGACCGTAAAGGCAGCTTCGGTGCGGCAGCGGTAGCGCTTGATCGCGTACCGTCTGCGCTGACCTATAGCGTGCGCAAACTGGAAGAAGATCTGGACGTGCTGTTGTTCGACAGGCGCGGCCATAGAGCAAAGCTGACTGCAGCCGGACAGGAATTACTGACCGAAGGCCGCCATCTGTTGCGCGCCGCCGACGAACTTGAGCAGCGCGTCAAGCGCACCGCCAGCGGTTGGGAAGTCGAGTTACGCATCGTGCTCGATGCCTTGATTCCTTATGAAAAAATGATTCCATTAATTAATGAATGCGACCTGCAAAGTTCAGGCACGCAGTTGCGCTTCTCCACCGAAGTACTGTCCGGCACTTGGGAAAAACTGATCAATGGTGAAGCCGATCTCGCCATCGGTATTTCGTATGACGGCCCGGATCTGGTGCGCGGCTCAGGCGGCTTTCGCGCCAAGCCTATGGGCGAAGTCGATTGGGTATTCGCCGTCGCGCCTACCCATCCGCTGGCAAAACTGGATGAGCCACTATCAGCGAGCGTCGTGCAACAACACCGTGCGATCTCGGTCGGCGACAGCGGCCGCATGCTACCGCGTATTACATCTGGCTTGCTGACAGGACAATCAACGCTGACAGTACCAACCGTGCGCGACAAACTGGCGGCGCAAGTTGCCGGCCTGGGTTGCGGCCATTTACCGCGGAAATGGGCACAACCGTATTTCGATACCGGCGCACTGATAGAGAAGCAAACCAATGAAACCAAACCCGACGGCGCGTTGCAATACGCATGGCGCACAGACTCACGTGGCAAATGCCTGAAATGGTTTTTAGCAAAGCTGGCCGATCCAGACGTCCAACGAAAATTACTGGCGGAGTAAGTAATGGCTAACCCATTAAACCAATACATAGGCCGTTTCGCCCCCTCCCCCAGCGGACCTTTGCACGCAGGCTCACTAGTCGCAGCGATGGCTAGTTATCTCGACGCCAAGGCGCATCAAGGCCTATGGCTGGTGCGCATAGAAGACATCGACGAGATGCGCACCGTGCCCGGCGCAACAGAAAGCATCATGCAAGCACTCGCCATCTTCGGTATGCAACATGATGGTGAACTTGTCATTCAAAGCCAGCGCAAGCCGCTGTATCAAGCCGCCTTCGACAAGCTGGCAGGGCATACCTATGCATGCGCTTGCACGCGCAAGGAAATTGCCGATTCGCGTCTCGGCATTGCCGCCGATGGCGCTGCGATTTATCCAGGAACATGTCGCAACGGAGTGAGTGTGGGCAGGATTGCACGCACCTTGCGCGTACGCGTTCCTGCATCAAACGAGAATAATGAAACGATTACCTTCAACGATAGATGGCTAGGCCCATTGACCCAGCATTTGGCAACTGAAGTCGGCGATTTTGTTTTAAAGCGTGCAGACGGATACTGGGCGTATCAACTGGCAGTCGTGGTGGACGACGCCGCCCAAGGCGTGACGCATGTTGTGCGCGGCACAGATTTACTCGAATCCACAGGGCGGCAAATCTATCTGCAACGCCTGCTAGATTTGCCAACACCGCATTACATGCATGTGCCGGTTGTGTTGAATGAAGTCGGGGAAAAATTATCAAAGCAAACCGGAGCGCAAGCGCTCGATCTGAACAATCCTTTGAGCGAGTTATTGCGCGCAGCGCGCTTCATGCAATTACAGATCGATCACGCAGATTCGATTGCAGAGTTCTGGCAAAAGGCCATCGCTGATTGGAAAAGAAGGTTCGGCGATTAAAATTGCCAATAAAAAAGGACGCCTAAGCGTCCTTTTTTATTGGCCCAACAGCGACGATTTAACGCTTAGGCATGCCGCCCAACAACGCTGCCATCTTGTGCTTCTGCGGCTTGGCTGCAGCTTGCTCTGCTGGCTTGCTTTCACGTACCGACGACACTGAAGGCTCGTAAGGTTTGGTGAAAAAAGGATCAATCTTTTCTTTACGCGGTGAAGCTGCATAAGCACTGCGACTACCATTTGATGCTGCGCCGCCGCTGCGCTCTACTTCACGTGGTTCACGTGGCGGGCGAGCGAAAGATTCTTCACGACGCGGGCTGCGCTCTTGCGGCCGACGATCGCTGCTGCGGTCATTACGATCGTTGTTACGTTCGCCACCACGCTCATTACTGCGCGCAGATGACGGAGTAAAGCCAACCAGTTCCGCCGGTATAAACGTATGCTTGATCATCTTTTCGATATCGACCAGCAGACGCGCATCCTTGTCCGAGAACAAGGAAATCGCATCGCCCGATGCACCTGCACGACCGGTACGACCGATACGATGCACATAATCTTCTGCGTTGTACGGCAAGTCGAAGTTGATCACGCAAGGCAGCTCGGCGATGTCCAGGCCGCGCGCTGCAACGTCAGTTGCGACCAGCACTTCTATCGAACCGTTCTTGAATGCTTCCAGCGCTTGCATACGCTCCGATTGGGTTTTGTCGCCGTGGATAGCTGAAGCTTTGACGCCTTCGTTTTCCAGTTGGCGCGCCAGACGTGATGCGCCGATTTTGGTATTCGAGAAAACGATGACCTGCTTCAAGCCGCGCTGACGGATGATGTAAGACACCGCATCGCGCTTCGCTTCTTCTTCGACCTTGTAAACAATTTGCGTCACATTCTCGGCCGTCGCATTGCTGCGCGCGACTTCGATCGTGACCGGATCTTTCAGGAAGGTCGCAGCCAGCTTCTTGATCTCTGTCGAGAAGGTCGCGGAAAACATCAGGTTCTGACGCTTCTTAGGCAACAGGTTGATGATGCGTTGCAGGTCGGGCAAAAAGCCCATGTCCAGCATACGATCGGCTTCATCCATCACCAGAATTTGCGTCTGCGACAGGTTGATGGTTTTTTGCTGTACGTGATCGAGCAAACGACCCGGCGTGGCGATGACGATTTCCACACCATTACGCAAGGCTGCGGTTTGCGGTGCCATGTCCATGCCGCCAAATACAACCAGCGAACGCAATGGGGTGTGACGGCAATAAGCTTTGACGTTGGCGGCAACCTGATCGGCCAGTTCGCGTGTCGGCGTCAGGATCAATGCGCGCACAGGATGACGCGCAGGCGATGCGCTGGTGCTGGCGTGCGCCAGCAATAACTGAATGATAGGCAGCGAGAAGCCTGCGGTTTTACCGGTACCGGTTTGTGCCGCGCCCATCAAGTCTATGCCCTTGAGCACGATAGGAATTGCTTCAGCCTGGATAGGCGTCGGATGCACATAACCCTGATCGTTCAGAGCGCGCAAAATTTCCGGGGCAAGACCCAAGTCTGCAAAACGGATGGCTGGCGGCGCATCGGATGCAACCGTCACATGGACTGGCGGCTGAATATCGGATTGATTATCTGACTGAATATCGGACATGATTTGTAGCAGGCCTTGCCTCAAGCGGAGGCGACATGATAGCTGGCGATGGTGAGAACGTAGCGCTCAACTGATCCGAAAAAGACCTGGCTCTTTCGATAAATTTGAATGTTTTATTTGGTGATGAAACGAGGAGCATGCACAGACGCAGGACGCTATTGAAAATCGTGACCATCTCGACCGCCATTGCCACCTCGACAGTGACAGGCTGCATTATACGCCGGATGATGAATTGTCGTGATTTATCAATGAGTTGGCTGCCAAATGCAGGGAAATAGAGGGCTGCTGCCGATCCGCACTGCTGCGCTGCGGCATTCATCCGCTAAATTTACGAATCTCTAGCGCATCCTGCCAAGCTAAACTTATCAAGTTGCCATCAGTTAAAAATTACAAAAGCGACTTTAGTAAAAAGAGGGAGAGTGCTAGTGGAAATTTCAACATGGAATTCGCTCGACGTAGCGAAATTGATCGTCTCCATTCTGACGCCGGTTTTCGTCCTGATACTCGGCATCATCATTAACAAGTCCGTCAAGAACGCCGAACGCGCAGCCGGTCTGCGCAGCGAAATTTATAAAACCATAGGCGGCGAGCTGAACGACATTTATTGTTACCTGTCCTTTGTCGGCTGCTGGAAAGAATTCAGCCCCGCCGAAGTCGTGGCAAAAAAACCCGCCGTGGATAAAGCGATGTACACCTACAAACCCTTCTTCTCGCAAGAATTGTTCAACACTTACCACCGCTTCATGATCGAAGCCTTCAAGCCCTTTGGTGGCCCAGGGCTGGATGCAAAAATACGCAGCGAGATATCGACGCAAGTCGGCGACCGGCGTGTGCATTATTCAAAGATTTGGGAAAACTCGTGGGAACATCAATTCACGAAGGAATGCAATGACATGGCGCAGCAAGTCGCTTATGAAAAATTCATGGAACAACTTGCTCGGGATTTGAAGCTATAGATCAGCGTTTCATATAATCAATTTCATCGTTACTACGGATATCAAGTCACAGCACCATCAACCGTTCGCTACCGCATCGATACTTCCTGTCAAAAATATAAGCTAAGCCATTGCAGCGCTATCGCCCCTCATGCCGGCTACCGAAATAGTGTGAAAAAGTGATATAAACAAAATTAACAAATAACACAAAGTTGAAAATGCCTCTTGGCAAGCAATCACATTTGATCTCCTCTTCAGCACAGAGCCTGATGACAGCTGACGTCTCCGAGTTCTTCGAAGGTAGCCCGGTTCCTACATTTGCTATTGATAATGACCATGTCATCACACACTGGAACCGCGCCTGCGAATTGATCAGCGGATTAACCGCGGCCGAAATGGTAGGCACACGCAACCATTGGCGTTTTTTGTATACGCATGAAAGGCCTTTGCTGGTTGACCTGATCGTGGCCGGCACGATAGAACAAAGCGTCAATGTGCTCTACGCCAATAAGCCGCGACGCTCGGACCTAATCAAAGGCACTTATCAGATTGAGGATTTCTTCCCGCGCTTGGGTGAAGCTGGACGCTGGCTTTCATTTTCTGCGTCGGCACTGCGCAATTCGGAAGGCCAGACTGTCGGAGCGATTGAGGTTCTGCAAGATATCACGCAACAAAAATCTGCAGAGATAGCGCTGCAGGCAGCGCATGACGATCTTGAGCAGCAAGTAGAAGAACGCACGACAGAATTGAATAAAACCAATGACAGTCTCAAGGACGTCAATAGAAAACTGAATACCAGCTTTCTAACCACGATCAAGATTTTCTCGAACCTGATCGAAATGCGTGCAGGTCATATGGCTGGCCACTCAAGGCGCGTCGCTGAACTTGCGCGACGTATTGCAGTGCGCATGGATGTCGATTTCCATACTACGCAAGAAATTTTTGTCGCCGGCTTATTACACAACATTGGAAAAATCGGTTTTTCGGATGAATTGCTGGCGACCTCGCTCAATCAAATGAATGGCGACACACTCGGCGTATATCAAAGATTTACAGTACGTGGCGAACAATTGCTGATGCCTTTGCAGGATATGGCAACCATTGCGCACATCATTCGCTGGCAACAGGAACGCTTCGATGGTGCTGGTTATCCGGATCGTTTAGCCGGGGAAAATATACCTATAGGTGCCCGCATCCTTGCTATCGCCAGCGATTACGAAAATCTGCAAAACGGCACTCTATTGCAACGTCACTTGCGCGACGATCAAGCCTTCAACATGGTGCTGCGTGGCGAAGGCAAGCGTTACGATCCTGCCGTCGTACTCGCGTTTCAGGCAGTCATCACAGGCGTCATCAGCCCAACGGCAGAAGCGCATGTAGAACTATTCACTTCCCAACTCAAACCCGGCATGGTCATCGCACGCGATTTGATCGGTCAGGATAATTTCTTGTTGCTGTCCACCGATCATGTTCTCGATGAACGACTCATCAACAAGATCATTTCGTTTGAAAGTGCCTGGGGCGTGCGCATGACGATTTGGGTCAAGGTACCGAACAAAGAAGAGGTAGTGGCCGTATAGAGCATCCATCACGGCCGCTCGCTCCTCATGCGGCTGCAGATATTTTCAATGTCGAATTAGAAATCAGCATTGGCTTGCGTGCAGGCATCGTTACATGCAGTGCTACAGTTGCATCCGATGTTGGAGTGCCATTCCCTGCATCATGACGTCTCGTCTTGAACACTGCGATCGATTGCGTCAAATGCATGGTCTGCTCTTCCAGACTTGCAGCAGCCATCGCAGCCTCTTCCACCAATGTGGCATTTTGTTGTGTCACTGCATCCATATGCGTGATCGCCAGATTGACTTGTTCGATACCCTCACTTTGCTCACGGCTGGCGATTGAAATTTCGTTCATGATGTCGGTCACACTTTTCACTGAATCGACAATGCCGTTCATGGTTGCCATGGCGTCACTGACCAGACGGTTGCCACTGTCGACTTTATCCACTGAATCGTCGATCAGGGTTTTGATTTCTTTTGCTGCGCTCGCCGAGCGTTGCGCGAGGCTGCGCACTTCTGCTGCTACTACCGCGAATCCTTTGCCCTGTTCGCCTGCACGTGCTGCTTCCACTGCCGCATTCAACGCAAGAATGTTGGTTTGAAATGCAATGCCGTCAATCAGGCTGATGATGTCGACTATCCGTTTGGCCGAAGTACTGATCTCATCCATCGTGCTGCCAACTTTCTCGACAACTGCGCCACCTTTGCCGGCAATCTCGGATGCGGATTGCACCAGCTTGTTTGCCTGAAGCGCGTTATCTGAATTTTGCTTCACGGTCAATGCGAACTGTTGCATGCTGGATGCGGTTTCTTCCAGGCTGGCGGCTTGCGCTTCAGTGCGGCGCGACAAATCCATATTGCCGGCAGCGATTTCGTGCGTAGCAATCGAAATCGAATCGACGTTGCTGCGTATGTCGCCCATGACCGAACGCAGGTTCACATTCATCTGTTGCAGGGCTTGCTGCAACTGACCCATATCGTCATGTCTATCGACTTTGAAGTCGGCTGTAAAATCGCCGCCGGCGATGATGCGCGTCTTGTCTATCAAATTGTTCAAGGGTCGCACGATAGAGAGGTATAAACCCAGCCAGGCCAAAGCCGCGATACCAGCACCAATCAGCGTGGCGCCGCCATACCAGTAAGACATGGTGATATTTTCTGCGGCGCTTGTAGCAGCAAAGCCCAAACCCAGAATGACCGCGATGATTGCACCCATGCTCATACCTATGCGTGCGTTCAAACCGATATTTTTGAGTGACACCAACTTGCCGACCAAACCGGTAGTGACCACAGCCCCGCGTCTGACTGCCAGACCTTTTGCCTGCCCAGCCTTGAAACGCGCATAAATCCGGGCCGCACCATCTACTTGCGCACGATTCGGCTTGCTGCGCACCGACATGTAGGCGACGATTTGATTGTTATCACGTACCGGCGTGACGTTCGCGTTGACCCAATAAAACTCGCCATTCTTGCGGCGATTCTTCACCAACCCGGTCCACGGCAAACCCATTTTCAGCGTCTGCCACATATCGCCGAATGCCTGCTCAGGCATGTCGGGATGGCGAATCAGATTATGCGGCTTGCCTAGCAATTCCTCTTCGGTAAAGCCGCTGGCTTCGATGAAGGCGGGGTTCACATAAGTAATGCGCCCCTTGGTATCGGTCTTCGATACCAGCGACATCCCATCCTTCAACAAGAATTCAGTATTTGATACGGGTAAATTGGTGCGCATGTGAGACTTCCAGCGTGGAGTTTAAGGAGCGAACCTTCGCGCGCGCGAAGGTTACTGCCACTATATTTCCACGTGGAAACTCGTGTTTTGCGCTAGATCAAATTTTCTGTAGATAACTACGGCGGCGAGCGCACTTACGCACGTGCATAGCGGTGATTACGGCGTAAAACTCCAGTGTTCAGACCAATCCGCCTCTTCTTTGACGACAGAACGCAACAACTCGAAAGCCTTTTGCATTACCTCTGATTCCTTCTCCCGTGAGTAGACGAGAAAAACCGGGTATGAAAATTCAGGCGCACTTTTCACTTTTTGCAAAAGATTCATCTCCAGTGCACGACGCACGACACGTGTGCGGAAATATCCAGTGCCGCCGCATTGCAGGATGTATTGCAAGGCGAGCGGCCCCAGGTTGAAAGACAAGACATTTCTAGCCTTGTCCGGCAACGCCGAATCATGTTCTTCCCTGAAGTTTGGCCCCCAATCCACATAGATATAAGGATCAGGATTTTTGACGGATGCGACTTGCACCAGTTTTTCTTCCAGTATCTGTTCCACCTGCATGCCGGTCCAGTATTCGGGCCTGTAAACCAGCGCTGCATCGAGCAAGCCGCGCTCCAGTTTGGATTGCAAAGCTTCGCCATCGCCCACCTCTACGCGAATAGCGTGCGAAGGTAATTCCCGCCGCAAATGCATCGCCCATTGCAGCATCAAGGGATTGCACAAGCTCACTTCACTCCCCAGCGAAAGCGAATCGCCATAGCCATCCGGCAAAGGCAAATCGCGCCGCGCCGCATCCCACGTCTGTATCAATTGCGTGGCATAACCGACAAAGCGTTCGCCGTCATCAGTAAGCCGCGCGCCGGAGCGATTGCGCACAAACAGGCTGCAGCCTAATTGCGATTCGAGATTTTGGACCCTTGCCGTTACGGTCGTCTGCGTCACATGAAGACGCGTTGCAGCAGCGATAAAACTGCCGGAACGAACGATATAAAGAAAGGTGCGTGCGAGTTCAATATCCATGGCCGCCTTCAATGCAACATTACTGATAATAAATCGCAGTAAATTTCATTTTTACTGTTTTTGATAAATATGCATAATTTACGCATATTTTAGCGCCAAGACATTTCTTGATGGGAAATGTCTTTTAGTGAATGCCTGAGTGCTCTCCGGTTTTTGTTTGATTGTCGCGCCGTGTCATTGCGTTTGCAATGTAGCTTCGTTGTCGTTCATTTTTTCCGTACGCATCAAAAACGAAAACAAGATTTTGACCATTTCATGAAAGGAAACTTCTGAATGTCTTCACAATTCTTTGCGCCTACTCCTGCGCCATTTACCCCAAAAAATTCCCGTCTGCATCGTGCAACAGTCGAGCTGCTTGGCAAAGCCGAGATTCAAATCAATGGAGCAAGTCCATGGGACATGCAGTTGAAATCTGCCGGAGTGCCCGAACGTGCATTCTCGCAAGGTAATCTGGGCTTGGGCGAGGCGTATATGGATGGCGCGTGGGACGCGGAAGAACTGGATGAATTTTTTGCCCGCCTGTTAAGCACCAGACTGACTGATCAAATACAACCGCTGCGTCTGCTGGGCCATGCCTTGTCTGCAAAACTATTGAATCGGCAAGACATCAAGCGTGCCAAACAGGTAGGCGAAGTGCATTACGACTTGGGCAATGATTTTTATGCGGCAATGCTGGATTCCCGCATGACATACACCTGCGGTTATTGGGAAAGCGCGACTACTCTGGAACAGGCGCAGGTCGCGAAGCTCGATATGGTGTGCCGCAAACTGCAACTCAAACCCGGCATGCGCGTACTCGATATAGGCTGCGGCTGGGGCAGCTTCATGGCATATGCCGCTGAGAATTATGGCGTCGAATGCGTAGGCGTGAGCATTTCAAAAGAACAGGTTGCGTGGGCGCAGCAACGCTATGCGCATTTGCCGCTGGAATTCCGCCTGCAGGATTATCGCGAGCTGAACGAACCTTTCGATGCGATTGCCAGCATAGGCATGTTTGAACATGTAGGCCGTAAAAATTACCGCGCCTATATGCAGGTTGCGCATCAATGTCTGCCGAAAAATGGCTTGTTCCTCTTGCATACGATAGGCAAAAACCTGCGCAAATCAGCGCCAGATCCGTGGATAGATAAATATATTTTCCCGAATGGCGATCTGCCTTCGGTAGGCCAGATTGGTGATGCTGTCGACAATCTATTCGTGGTTGAAGACTTGCATAATTTTGGTGCCGATTACGACAAGACACTGATGGCATGGTTCCGCAACTTCGACGCCGCATGGCCGCTCTTTGCAGATGAATTGGGCGAACGCTTTTACCGTATGTGGCGTTATTACCTGCTCTCATGCGCAGGCGCATTCCGTGCGCGCGATATCCAGTTGTGGCAATGGCTACTATCCAAAGATGGCGTACCTAATGGGTATCACCGTGAACTGATTTAAGTTCATCTATCCGCGAGAAAAAAGTTGCAAAATCAATAGCGCCTGTATGTCCAAATGACTCTGTTGATTTTGCAACTCGATGTGCAATTACCAGGTTTTATACGGCAGGAACTTACCCGACAACATCACGTTCACGCGATCGCCTTTTGGATCGGCCTGGCGTTGAATGTCCATGGAAAAATCAATCGCGCTCATGATGCCGTCGCCGAATTCTTCGCTGATCAATTCCTTGATGGTCGGCCCGAACACATTGACGATTTCGTACCAGCGATAGATCAAGGGATCGCTAGGCGCACTGCATTCCAGTGAGCCTTTGTACGGCACGATTTGCAGCCATGCGCATTCTTCATCGGTGAGCGCGAACAATTTTTGCGCAATCGCTGCTTGTGCCTTGGTGAAAGTCATTTGACCGAGACAAGCCGCAGTGACCCACTCCTTGCTTTCTTCAAAATTGCTGGCGATGTCAGTCCACTTCATGCCTTGAGCGACTTTGGTGTTGACGATTTTTTGGGTAACAGTATTGCGGTCCATATTGCTTCCTTCAAGAGTTAAAGATAAATATTTCGTGCGTGTTTGCGTGCACAGACTTACCAACAATTATTCAAAGAACGATCAGGGCTAAGCATTTGGAAATGGGCATGCGTAGATCCCTGAAGTTGCTTACACCGAACATGTTGCAAACGGCGAGCCAAGCAGGAATTTTTGTCGTAAGCCAGCGATGGCTTGTAGTGCCAGCACTACAAATTATTTTTTGGCAAGCGAGGGAAAATGGAAATGATTAACGCGCATTGCTGTTGCCTGTTACTTCAGCAGTACAGCAAGCGCCGATTTCTCAGGGAGTAATCAGTTGGTGTTTGACTGCATACATGGCAATGCCAACGTCGTTGCTGGCGCCGGTTTTTTCCAGTATGCGACTGCGATAGGTACTCACCGTGTTCGGACTGAGTCCAAGCTGGTCAGCAATATCCTTGACGCAAGTACCGCTGGCAAGCGCCTTGAAAACTTGATATTCGCGCTGCGATAAAGTCTCGTGCGGCAGCCTCGTCGCATGCTGACCTAGACTAGTGGCAAGTGCCTCTGCCATGCTGGCACTAACGTACATACCGCCTTCGGCCGCCTTGCGTATCGCGATGATAAGCTGATCACTATCGACACTTTTATTCAGATAGCCAGAAGCGCCCAAACGATAGCAGCGCGCAGCATATTGCTTTTCTGGATAGGTGGAAAGTATCAAGACTGGCAGGCGCGGCATTTCCTTCTTTAATCGCTGCAGCACCTCCAGACCGTCGTGCACCGGGATCGCAATATCCAGCAAAACCACATCTATCGGCAGCACACGCGCCTGGCGCAATACTTCCGCGCCATCGGCACATTCACCGATGACATCGATATCACCGGCATCGGCCAGAATTTGCTTCAGTCCTTCGCGCACCATGCGGTGGTCATCACATAAAAGCAGATTGATCATGCACTGACTCCGTGCGGATTTTTTGTGGAACCCACAATTTCGCACTTCTGCGGTGCGAGTGGAATGAACAAGCGCGCCAGCGTGCCTTTGCCTGGCGCACTGATAATTTCCAGGCTGCCACCAAAATGCATCGCGCGTTCGCGCATACCCATCACACCGTATGAGCGACTGCTATCAAGATCGAAGGGCTGCGCACCTATGCCGTTGTCGTGCACTGCCATCACCAAGGAATTTTCGTTGAGTTGAATGCGAATTTGAATGGCACTAGCCTGCGCATGACGCGCTACGTTGCTCAGCATTTCCTGAAAAATGCGGAATATCGCGGTTGCCAGATTACCGTCAGGTGCGTGGATATCATCTGCGACTTCAATGCTGGAGTCACACTCCATCTCGGTAGTTTCTATGAATTCCTGCAATTGCCATTCCAATGCGGCGATCAAACCCTGATGATCGAGAATGCTGGGGCGCAGATCGGTGATCATGCGGCCTACGTTTTCTACCGCTGATTCAATCAAACGATTCATAGCCCGGCACTTGCCAGCCACTTCCGCTCTATCGACGACGCGCTTTTCCATCCAGCTCACATCCAGCTTGAGCGCTACCAGCAAGCTGCCCAACTCATCGTGAATTTCGCGCGCGATGCGGCGACGCTCTTCCTCAAGCGCAGAGTCGGCATAAGCAGACAATTCACGCATTTGCGCCAGCGCACCGGACAATTCGGCAGTGCGTTCTATGACACGCAACTCCAGTTCGCGATTAGTTCTATGTAATTGACGCTCCGCCTGGCGGCGCTCAGAAATGTCGCTGAATAGAACAACTGCGCCACAGATTTTTCCCTGCTCGACTATCTGGTGTGATGAATACTCAACCGCGAAAGACGAACCATCCGCACGCCAGAAAACTTCCTTGTCTATCTTGCAGGTACGCCCAGCACGAAACGCGCGGTAGATAGGGCAATCTTCTTCCGGATACGCGTGACCATGTTCGTGCGAATGATGCATCAAGCAATGCATATTCTGGCCCAGCATCTGATCCACCGAATAACCCAGCATCGCTGCACCAGCAGGATTGATGAAAGTACACAGCCCCGCCAGATCGATGCCGTAGACGCCATCGCTGGTCGATTCCATCAGCAACATCAACTTGTCACGCCATAAAGCGCGCTCGGCCTCAGCCGGCAATCTGGTCTTCATATTCTTGCGCTCACTTGATGATCACTTTGCAATGATTGATTGCTCAAGTGTTTGCAATTGACGTGCCAGTGCTTTGCAAAATCGTGGAATTTTTGGTGGAATCAGACCAGGACGGCCAATTCGTGCGTTCCCAACGCAGGGGAATCTCAGGAAGGAAGTTTCGCGACTATGAAAGATGAACTCATGAGCTCAGAAGATATACCGACATCGCCAGGCCCCGAGGAATTTTTCTCCTACGCGACGCCAGCCCATATGCCATGCACATTTTTAAGTCCGAGTTTTTCTGCATCTTCCAGACCCATGATTTTGTCGTATCCTTCCAGCCTCGCCAGATCGACGACTTCAGGTGTGATGTAGGCATTTGATTTGACCGAAAAGAAAACTTTTACTTTTGGCGTCAACAACGAATTTTCTGACTGCTCAACGACGACACCTATACGTCCGGTTTTTAATTTGACCAATGCACCTGTCGGATAAATGCCTATGCATTTTACAAATGCCTGGAACACTGCCGGATCAAAATGCCCTTTCCATTCGGCCATGCGGCGCAAGGATTCTGACGGCTCCCAACCTGCTTTATAAACACGGTTCGATGTGATGGCATCATACACATCACAGACAGCTCCCATGCGTGCAAACAGACTGATATTTTCGCCTTCCAGTCTGTGCGGATAACCAGTTCCATCGAATCGTTCGTGATGATGCAAACACACATCGAGAGCCGCCTCGGTGACATCTGGCGACTCCAACAATATCTTATGGCCCTCAACCGGATGCTCTTTGACCGCGACGAATTCGTCATCAGTCAGCTTGCCTGGTTTGTCCAGTATCGACTGCGACACCATCATTTTTCCTACATCGTGCAATAGTCCCGCCAGACCCGCATCCCTGGTCTGCTTGTCATCCAGTTTCAGTTTTTTGGCGAGGGCAATCATCAGCGCGCATACCGCGATCGAATGCATGTAGGTGTAATCATCCTTGTTTTTCAAGCGGGCAAGACTGATGAGCGCGTCTGGATTGCGCATGACGGACGAGGAAATTTCTTCTACCAGTGAATGCGCGTGCGCCGTATTCAGCGCATTGCCCATTCTCGCTTCCTGGAACATGGTGGTGACAGCCGTCTTGCCATCTGCGCATATTTTTTTGGCACGTGCCATCTCGTCGTCGAATGATGCGCGACGCGGTACGACTATAGGCGAGGGAGCAATTTTTTGTGTTGTTAGTTCAGCTTCATTTTTTTCAGCTACAGGTTTCTCAACATCCAAACCTTTGGAAGTATCTATCCACACTGCCGCAACGTCACTAACTTGAATCTTTTGCAAATCCTTGAGATTGTCGAGCAAGAGCGAGGTCCGCCAAAATGGTGACTCGTCCCAGGTGCTGCAAAACTTCTGAACAAACATTCCGACACGGAGCTGTTCCACATTGATTTGTTTCAGCATATGCGCGCTCGCGTTAGTGTTGCCTGGCCCATCCAGTGAATATCTTATTAATTATTGATGATGTACTTTTTCCATGAGCGATACTTATATCGCGTGAATTATATTAACCCGATTCATTCTGAAGATGCCCTGAATAAACATTCAGACGCAAAAAAGGGGTTACGAATGAACGTAACCCCTTGTTTTTATGGTGGGCCTCCGTCGAACACGGCACCAACGAATTATGAGCCTATACGGTCTTAGTTCACAGCTAAGCTAGGTTACATTTCGACATTAAGGGCGTAGACTGAAGCACTGCCCCCCTATCCAGCCGGTGCTCGACTGAGGCGCGGTTCCGACACCATGCCTAAACATCAATCCATAGCCCCTTCGAAATTCGAAGCGCTAGCTCAACAGCTCCAGCAGCAGATCGCTGCCGGTGTGCTCCGACCCGGGGACCGCTTGCCCTCCGTTCGCCAGATCTGTGCCACTCGGCACCTGAGCCCAAGCACGGTGTTCCAGGCTTACTACCTGCTGGAGTCCCGCGGTCTGATTCATGCAGTACCGCGGTCAGGTTACTTTGTCGCCGCGCGCGCTGGCGGCGTGCTGCTCGCGGAACCACGAACCTCCGACCCACAGCCGGGAAGCCAAGCCGTCGAGGTCAACGACTTGATCTGCACGATCCTCGGCTCTGCGCTAGCGCGCGACATTGTGCCCCTCGGTTCTGCTTTCCTGAACCCGGCCCTTTTCCCTCTCGACCGACTGCGTCGCGCGCTGGTATCGAGCACGCGACGACTTAAACCTTGGAATATGGTCGACGACCTGCCGCCAGGTAACCTGCGACTGAGGCGCGAGATTGCCAAGCGCTATCTGCGGCAGGGTATGGCCGTGGACCCCGACGAGATCGTGCTAACCAACGGTGCGATGGAGGCGTTGAACTTGTGCCTGGGCGCGGTGGCGCGGCCGGGTGATGCGGTGGTGGTCGAGTCCCCGACCTTCTATATTGCGTTGCAGGCCCTCCAGCATTTGGGCTTGCACGCCATCGAGGTGCCGACCCACGTTCGCGAGGGCATCGATCTCGGTCGCCTGGCACAAGTAATCGAACTTTATCACCCAAAGGCGTGTTGGCTGATGACCACCTTCCAGAATCCGCTCGGCAGCCTGATGCCCGATACAAAGAAGCGCGATCTTGTCGAATTGCTCGCGCGCCACGACATACCGCTGATCGAAGACGACGTCTATTCCGAGCTCTATGAAGGCAAGGTGGCGCCGCTGCCCGCCAAGGCTTTCGACCATCGTGGTCTGGTGCTGCACTGCTCGTCGTTCTCGAAGTGCCTGGCCCCAGGCTATCGAGTCGGCTGGGCCGCGCCCGGCCGATGGGTGCGAGACGTCCAGAGGCTAAAGGTCATGACGAGCCTTTCTGGGTCTATCCCGGCTCAGGCTGCGTTGGCCGAGTATCTGCAGGCAGGCGGCTACGACCACCACCTGCGAGGTCTGCGCCTGTCGTTGCAGGCCCAACGCGCAAGCCTGTTCGACGCTGTTACCAGGAACTTTCCTGATGGGACGCTGGTTGTGCGCCCGGCTGGTGGATATTTCATGTGGCTCGAATTGCCCATCGGCGTCGACGCGATGGCCTTGTATCGAGCCGCGCTGGCGCAAGGTATCAGCATCGCCCCAGGCCCCATGTTTTCCGCACGCGCCGAGTTCCAGCACCACATCCGGCTGACCTGTGGTCAGCGCTGGGACGCGGTACTCGAACGCGCGACGCGCACATTAGCAAGGCTGGTCAGCGACTCAATGCACGCCAATTCCGGCGTGCCCCCATCGATCTGATCCGGTCATCCAAGCCCGCAACTGCTCACACAGACAGCGCAGTTTTCCGGGCAAACTGTCGGCATGGACGAACTAGCCCCAGATCATAAAATTCCTTGCGGCGATGCCTCGGTACCCCTGCTCGCGGCTAGCAGCATGTCACCTGACGCCGAACGCTCGCTGCACGACGTGCTTGATCGACTGGGGCCATCGGTCTTCGCCGGTCTGCTCGACGCCGACGGCGTTCTGCGCTATGCCAACAATGCGGCGCTGCAAAGCATCGGCAGCACTCTGGAGCAGGTACTCGGCAAACGCTTTGACACTACTCCCTGGTGGCAAGGCTGTGAGTCGTCAAGGCGGAAACTGCAAGAAGCACTTGCAAGTGCCTCGCGCGGGGAGGCCTTGCGCTTCGACGTTCGCATCGCCACAAGCGGCGGCCACACAATCGCTATGGATTTCTCGCTGCTGCCCCTGTATGGTCCAGATGGACGCGTGATGTGGCTGATCCCGTCTGCGTGCGACGTGAGTGAGAGAGAGCAAGCGCAGCGCCAACTGCTGCTCACCCGCCATGCTGTCGAACAGGCTAACGACGCACTATTCCTGGTCGGTCCCGACGGCGCCTTTCAAGATGCCAACGCCGCGGCCTGTCGGCTGCTGGGCTTGGATCGCGGGCAGGTCCTGCGGATGCGCGTGACCGACATTGACACCCAAATCGACGAGAAGCATTGGCCTCAGCGCTGGCACCAGTTGTGCGAGAGCGGTTCGCTGCGGCTCGAGAGTAGCGTTCGCCACAACGATGGTCATGAGATTCCGGTCGATGTCTCCGTCAGCTTGGTAACAAGTGACGGCGAGACTTTCGCCTATGTCTGCCTGGACGATCTGCGTGAGCGCCGCACTGCCCAGGCTAAATCGGATTTTTTGGCCGCCATGAGCCATGAAATCCGCACCCCGATGAATGGCGTGATCGGCATGATCGATGTGCTGGCGCGCTCCAGACTCAAGGCGCACCAATTGGCCATGGTGGATCTAATACGCGAGTCGGCGTTCTCGCTACTGGGCATCATCGACGACATCCTCGATTTCTCCAAGATCGAAGCAGGGCGCGTGGAAATCGAGAACGAGCCCATCGTCGTGGCTGACGTGGTGGAAAAAGTCTGTACCATGCTCAGCCGTCTGGCGGAAAAGCAGCGGGTGGAGTTGACGTTTTTTATCGATCCGGCTATTCCCCGCAAGTTGCTGGGCGACGAGCTGCGCCTTAGACAAGTGCTGATCAACCTTATCAACAACGCCATCAAATTTTCCGCCAGCACTGGCAAGGCGGGCCATGTGGCTGTACGGGCCATGCTGATCGCGCGCGAGTCCGGGTGGGTGAACGCCGAGTTCCAGGTGGTGGACAATGGCATTGGCATGACGCAGGAAACTATTTCCCGCCTGTTCGCACCCTTTGCCCAGGCCGATGTTTCTACGACCCGGCGCTTTGGAGGTACTGGACTGGGCTTGGCCATCACCCACAACCTGGTGGAGTTGATGGGTGGCAGTATCGCGGTCCAAAGCGGGCCGGGTAAGGGCTCCACCTTTTCCTTGCGCTTGCCATTCGTGCTGGACCCGAACCTCGAGAAATATAGTGCGGCGGAACGTGCCGAAAAAGAAGATAGCGGCTTTGCGCTCCTTGTGCCAATGCCAGAACCACGCAAGGCACCTTCACGCGAACAGGCGCGCCGCGAGGGCCGGTTGATTCTGGTAGCCGAGGACAACGACATCAACCAGAAGGTGATCGAACAGCAAATCACCCTGCTGGGCTATGCTGCCGACTTGACAGTAAACGGGGAAGAAGCGTTGGCCCGCTGGCAAAGCGGTGACTACGCGTTACTGCTCACCGATCTGCACATGCCCGTGATGGACGGCTACCAACTTACAGCCGCCATACGTGCCGCAGAATCCCCAGAGCGGCATATCCCCATCATCGCACTAACGGCTAACGCACTGAAAGGCGAGAGCGAGCGCTGCAGGGCCGCCGGCATGGATGATTTCATGTGCAGGCCTACACCCCTTGCCGAATTGCAAGCCATGCTGGAGAGCTGGCTGCCCAAAGTGTCGAATCAAAAGGCTGTCCAAGCCGACCTTATGGCCGGCGAGCAGGCCCAGACAAACTTCGACACGCGACAAGATATTACCGTTCCGGTCGATATTAACGTGTTGCGCAAATTGGTGGGGAATGACGCCAAGGTTGTCATTAGCTTCCTTCGCCAGTTCCGTGCCAGTGCGGCAAAAATTACAAGCGAGATTGGGGATGCCCGCGCCGATGGCGACTTCCGCAAAGCCGCCATCGGCGCCCACAACCTGAAGGCGTCGGCGCGCAGTGTTGGCGCTCTCAAGCTTGCCGAGCATTGCGAGGACATTGAACAGGCAGGCGCTGTCAGTGCTGCGGAGGATTTAGCCAAGGCATGGGGCTGTTTCCAGTCCGAAATGGAGCTGGTGGACGCCTATCTGGCCGGTATTTTTGCGGCTAGCGACGAACAACAAGCCTGATGTCATTCAAAACCATGCACATCATCAATCCTAGCATTCTGGTTGCATCCGACAACTCATCCGATGCCAATCTGGTGAAGCGGCTGCTTGCGAAGGACTTCAGCCGGATCAGCACTTCCACGGTTGCGGAAAAGGCCGCCACTGACTTCGAGGAGCACCTGCCGGATATCTTGGTGTTGGCCTTCAAGTCGCTGGGACTGGCTGAGCGTTTTTACTTGGGCCTTTACCGCCACTGTGCAAGAGTAAGCGCGCAACCTCACCGCACAATCATCCTGTGCGACAAGGACAATGTTCATCGAGTCTCAAAGCTGTGCCTGCAGCAGCATTTTGATGATTACGTGCTGTTCTGGCCTATGAACTACGATGCGCCGCGATTGGGCATGGCTATTCACCTCGCGTATCGCGAGCTGAGCAAGTTTAAGGACGAGGGTCCCTCCCTCGCAGAATTTGCTGGCCAGGCGCGTCGCCTGGGTGAGCTTGAAGGTCTGCTTGAGCAATACATGGAGACCGGCTCAAAGCAAGTCAACGTCACTCAGCAGGCGGTCGAGCACGCAGAGCGTGAGATCAATGCCGTGGTGGATCGCTGGTCCAGGCAACTCAGTCGGGCGGCAAATACGCATGCAGTATCCGTCGATACGGCGGAAACCATGGAGCGGGAACTGGCGCGATTCAAGGTGGAGGAAATCGCCGCGCGCTTCAACAGCGTGCGTGACTCTGTGCGGCCTATTGGCCAATGGGCAAAAAGCCTTACCAGTCAATGCGCAGCGCCACTGGAATCGGTGCGCTCACTCTCGTCTATGGCGGAAAAGGTCAAGCCTGTTGTGCTGGTCGTTGATGACGATGACTTCCAGCACAAGATCATCGCCACTATCTTGGGCAATCAAAGCTACAGGCTGGTTTTTGCCACCAGCGGGGCTGAAGCTTTGAGCAGTGTGCGCAAGGAACGGCCTGATCTCATCCTCATGGACGTGATGCTGCCGGATATGGATGGCCTGGAGACTTTGAAGCGCATTCGCCTCATGCCACAGCTCGCCAGAGTGCCTGTCATGATGATTTCGGCCAAGAGTGAGCGGGCATTGGTTATGGAGTGCCTCAAGTCCGGTGCGGCTGACTTTGCCGTCAAGCCGATTGACCGCGACAAGCTCAATTCCAAGGTTTCGCGCCTGTCCATTGGATTAGAAGCGAAAGCGCTTGGCACGCAGGCTAACTGAGGACTCCCACATGATAAATACCACCTGCACAAAGCCTTACCAACGCCGTCAGAGCCATGCGGCCCAAGTTGGCATCAAGACTGGAAGGACACGTTTAGCCATGCTCGTATTCAACCCTTTGAGAGGCAACACCAATGAACAGGATCAGCACCAAAATTCTTGTGCTGGACGATGACGCATTCACGCTCAATCTCCACGCTACGATGCTCACCAACATGGGATATCAGCAGGTGGCCACTTGCGACAGTGGCCTCGAAGCTCTGATCAATCTGCGTGATGCCGACACCTCGGCTTCGGTGATTCTTGTCGATCTCAACATGCCTGGCATGGACGGCGTGGAGTTTGTGCGCCAGCTTGTGGCTCGCGGCTACGCCGGCGGCCTCATTTTAGTAAGCGGAGAATGCGAGCGCACCTTAAAGTCGGCGCGCACGCTGGTCGAGGCGCATCAGATTCACGTCCTGGGTTGTTTCAGCAAACCGGTTTCGCCGCATCTACTCGATTCAGCCCTGAGTAAGGCAGACTCCACCAACAGCATGCGGCGGCGGGCGGCCCGCAAGAGCTATAGCGCCGACGAACTTCACCGCGGCATTCAAAACGGCGAACTGGTGAATCATTACCAACCCAAGCTATCTATCCGTAACCGTCGGGTCACTGGCGTCGAAACTCTGGTTCGTTGGCAGCATCCACTGGATGGACTGGTATATCCGGACCAATTTATCCCTGAGGCGGAAGCTCACGGTCTGATTGACGCCTTGACAGGTGCGGTACTCGTGCAGGCCTTTACTGACGCCGCAATCTGGCGTGCAGCAGGGTTGGATCTGAGTGTCGCCATTAATGTCTCTATGGATAACCTGACGTCACTAGACTTTCCTGATTTTGTGTCAGAACAGGCCCGCTTGAAGGGGGTAAACCCTGCATCTATCGTACTGGAGGTGACAGAAACTCAGTTGATGAAAGACTTGCGCATGCCGCTTGAAATCCTGACTCGTTTGCGCTTGAGACGGTTTCGCTTGTCCATCGACGATTTCGGCACCGGTCACTCGTCGCTGGCCCAATTGCGTGATCTCCCTTTCGACGAACTGAAGATAGACCGCAGCTTCGTACATGGCGCACACCATAACGAAACACTACGCGCGATTGTTCAGGCCAGCCTTGGATTGGCCAAGGAGCTGGGCATGGA
This sequence comes from Herminiimonas fonticola, assembly GCF_003293745.1. Classification (GTDB taxonomy): domain Bacteria; phylum Pseudomonadota; class Gammaproteobacteria; order Burkholderiales; family Burkholderiaceae_D; genus Oxalicibacterium; species Oxalicibacterium fonticola. The sequence goes on along the minus strand of NZ_PTLZ01000004.1, from coordinate 228,707 downwards.
AACGGTAGCCGAAGGCGTTGAGGAGAGCGAGGACTTTGATTTTCTAAAGTCTACCTGCTGCGATGTGGCACAAGGCTACTTATTTGCCAAGCCCATGGCCGCATCGCAGGTGGAAGCCTGGGTACGCGCATACTCGTAAATTGGAACTCAAAGAGCGCTTGTCGCTAATTGCAAACTCGACAATCGTTTGGATATCTCTCTCAATGAGACCTGGTCACGAAGGTGTCTTTGAAATTGTTGCCATACGTTCTCTCCAGTGCCAACCTATTCTATTCGCTCAGTGTTCCGAAATTGTACCGACAGACTTAAGTGACATAAAAAAAGGACTTAGATTTTCATCTAAGTCCTTGATATTGCCACATAAATACTGGTGGGCCTCCCGTGAGTCGAACACGGCACCAACGGATTATGAGTCCGCTGCTCTAACCAAGCATGAGCTAGAGGCCCGTAACCTGACTAGATATTAATTACCTTCGAGGAAGCTTTTCAGTTTATCTGAACGCGAAGGATGACGCAATTTCCGCAGCGCTTTTGCTTCGATTTGACGTATGCGTTCGCGTGTTACGTCGAATTGTTTACCAACCTCTTCCAAAGTGTGGTCGGTAGACATTTCGATACCGAAACGCATACGCAAGACTTTTGCTTCGCGTGGTGTCAATGAATCGAGTACGTCCTTGACCACGCCGCGCATCGAAGCGTGCAACGCTGCATCGGCTGGTGCCAATGTATTGTTGTCTTCGATGAAATCGCCCAGATGTGAATCGTCGTCGTCGCCGATCGGTGTTTCCATCGAAATCGGTTCTTTCGCGATCTTCATGATCTTGCGGATTTTGTCTTCCGGCATTTCCATTTTGATCGCGAGCGTTGCCGGATCCGGCTCAGCACCGGTTTCCTGCAAAATCTGACGCGAGATGCGGTTCATCTTGTTGATCGTTTCGATCATGTGCACAGGAATACGAATCGTGCGCGCTTGATCGGCGATCGAACGGGTGATCGCCTGGCGAATCCACCATGTTGCATACGTCGAGAATTTAAAACCACGACGATATTCAAACTTGTCGACTGCCTTCATCAAACCGATGTTGCCTTCCTGGATCAGATCCAGGAATTGCAAACCGCGGTTGGTGTATTTTTTCGCGATCGAAATAACCAGACGCAAGTTAGCTTCTGTCATTTCGCGTTTTGCTTTGCGTGCCTTCATTTCACCGGCAGCCATCTTTTTGTTGATGGCGCGCAGATCTGGCAACGGCAACACGACACGTGCTTGCAGGTCGATCAGTTTTTGTTGCAACTCTTTGACGGTCGGCACATTACGCGCAAGAACCACGCTGTATGGATGATTGCCGCTGACTTCGCCATCGACCCATTCGAGATTGCTTTCGTTGCCCGGAAAAACCTTGATGAAATGGCTACGCGGCATACCGCATTTGTTGACGGCGACATCGAGAATCTGCTTCTCGATCTGACGCACTTCATCCACCTGGCCACGCAAGGTATCGCACAATTTTTCAACAACTTTTGCAGTGAAGCGAATGCTCAGCAATTCGTTGGAAATGATTTCCTGTGCTTTAACGTAAGGCTTGGAGTTGTAGCCTTCTTTTTCGAAGGCTTTGCGCATCTTGTCGAATTGCAGGGCGATGGTCGCAAACTTGGCGAGCGATTCGCGCTTCAATTGCTCCATTTGTTCTGCGGTAAAACCAGCAGCACCAGAAGCGGCAGCAGCAGGAGTTTCTTCCTCTTCCTCTTCCTCTTCGTCTTCTTCTTCCTCTTCTTCGTCATCTGAAGAAGCAGCAGGAGTAGGTGCGATCACAGGCTCAGTTGCATTCATGTCGACCAGGCCGTCAACGATTTCGTCGATCTTGGCTTCGTCTTTTGAAATACGTTCTGCTGCGGCGATGATTTCTGCAATCGTGGTCGGGCATGCCGAGATCGCCTGAATCATGTCGCGCAAGCCATCTTCAATACGTTTTGCAATGCCGATCTCGCCTTCGCGCGTCAGCAGCTCAACCGAACCCATTTCACGCATGTACATGCGGACTGGATCGGTAGTACGACCGAAATCGGAGTCAACGGTGGACAATGCAGCTTCAGCAGCCGCTTCGGCTTCGTCATCGCTGGCAACGGTTGCAACGTTGTCGGACAACAGCAATGTTTCAGCATCCGGCGCCTGTTCGTAGACCGCGATACCCATGTCGTTGAAGGTGCCGATGATGCCTTCGATCGCTTCCGGATCGATGATGTTTTCTGGCAAGTGATCGTTGATCTCGGCGTACGTCAGGAAGCCGCGTTCCTTACCGAACTTGATCAACGTTTTCAGTTTTTGACGACGAGCTTCGAGTTCTTCTTCGCTGGCTTCGGTGTCGTTCGAAAACGCATCTTTCAACAATGCTTTTTCTTTGGCCTTGCGGTCTTTGGCTTTTGCCTTGTCGACGGCTTTGAGTTCTGCGCGTTCGACTGCATTCAATGCAGCGACTTCGTCGTTCTCAGGCTGGAATTCTTTTGGCTTGCGGCCACGACGACCCGGCACCTTGATCGACGGCAGGATGTAGCCGGACGTATCAATTGCGGCCAGTGTGGCGGCGTCAGTAGTTTGACTGACGGTCGGTGTGATCATGACGTTGACGCCAGGACGCGACTCGACTTTCGGTTCGATTTTGGCTGACTTGCTAGTAAGCTTCACTTCAGATTTCTTATTTGTCACAGGGGCTTTCGATTGCACTAATACCGGCTTTGCAGCAACTTTGGATGAAGGTTTGGCCACCGCAGATTTCGCTACTACCGTAGCAGATTTCATTGGAGGCTTTGCTGCCTTTACATTGGTCGGCGCAGCTTTGCCGACGGGCTTACTCGCCACTTTTTTTGCAACAGGTTGGGTCGACTTCGCCACAGCCGTTTTGGCTTTGCTCGCAGCAAGCGTCTGATTTTTTGCGGGTTTCTTCATTGCGTTCGCCATTGGATCAACTACCAACTGGTTATGCCCTGGAATACGGCAAAAGCCGTACTCAACGAGCCGATTTGCGCATTCAACTCCGGCTTCCGCCCGCGCAAGTTTATTGATTTTCTTTCCGATCCCTTACAACACCTGCAACTCTAAGGCGTTGAATCGAAAGCCTTTAATTATAGCATATGGGGGCGCATTCCCCCTCTACACAAGAGCAAAATTAGTCTCTTTGCGCCTTTTCTGCCTGTGCCTGTCGCCTTAATTGTTCTTGCTGCAAGGTTAAATCGCGGTAACGAGACTGTGCCGATTCACCGCTCAAGCCTGCCGCCACCAGAGTTTCAATTTCCGCCGTCAAAACTTTCATTTTGGTTTGCCGGATCGCGCCAGCCAGCTCCAGTCGCGCCACATCGATATTCGATTCGGATTCGGCGGCTATTTCTGCAATCAATGGATCGAAATCCGATCCGGTCGAACGCAGCAACTCAGCCAAGGTCGCAAAATTTGCATGCGCGCCCATCTCGCGACTCATTTCCACCAACTGTTCCAGCATGTCGGTGCGATCCGGCGCAAAGTACGTTGCTACATTCAAGGCAGACTGATCCAGCTCGGCAGCCAGCACCGGATGCGCAACCAGCAAGCGCATGATCTGGCGCTCCAAGCCCACTGGCGCAGTGCGCTTGCCTTTAGGCGGTGCAGCACGCACACGCGAAATCGGTTGTGCCAGTTCAAACAGGGCCTCAATCTCTGCCGGTGTACTTTCCGTTACCTGCGCCAGACTGCGCACAATTTGCAAACGCAATGAAGATGCCGGCAATGCCTGCAATAAAGGCTTCGCATCAAACTGCGCGCGCGCCCTGCCTTCCGGCGATCCGAGATCGTTATCGCCCACAGCTTCCTTCAACAGGAATTGCGATAAAGGCATGGCATCCTGCACCTGCTTTTCGAACGACTCTGTACCCATCGCGCGGATATAACTATCCGGATCATGCTCGCTGGGCAGGAACAAAAATTTGATAACCTTGTTGTCACCGGCATACGGCAAACTGGCTTCCAGCGCGCGCCTTGCTGCACGTCGGCCAGCCTTGTCACCATCGAAACTGAAAATCACCTGATCGGTTTGGCGCAACAGTTTTTGCACATGTATCGCTGTGCATGCAGTACCCAAGGTTGCCACCACTTGCGGAAAGCCCAGTTGCGCCAGCGCCACCACATCCATATAACCTTCGGTCACCAAGACGTAACCGGCGTCACGTATCGCCTGTCGCGCCTCGAACAATCCATACAGTTCGCTACCCTTTTGAAATAAGGGCGTTTCGGGCGAATTCAAGTATTTAGGCTCACCGTCGCCCATCACGCGACCACCAAAACCGATCACCTGACCTTTGGAATTGCGAATCGGGAACATAATGCGATCGCGGAAGCGGTCGTAGCGTTTGCGCGGCCCGCCGCTCGCACCCTCTTCTTCCACCCTGTTAATGACAAGGCCGGACTCAACCAGTGCATCCAATTCGTAATCAGGGAACACGTCGCGCAAACCATCCCAGCCATCAGGCGCATAACCCATGCCGTAACGCGCCGCGATTTCGCCGGTCAGCCCGCGCCCGATCAAGTAACTTTTTGCAGTTTCGGCATGCCGCAATTGCTGACGATAAAAATCGCATGCGCGATTCATCGCCTCCGACAATGCCATGCTTTTCGCTTGCTGTTCAGCGCGTTGCGCAGGCGGCAAACGATCCTCGGCTTCGGGCACGATCATGCCGACGTTCTGCGCCAAATCCTTGACCGCTTCGACGAAGCCCATGCCGGAATATTCGATCAAAAATCCGATCGCCGTGCCATGCGCACCGCAGCCAAAGCAGTGATAAAACTGCTTGGTCGGACTAACAGTAAAGCTGGGGGATTTTTCGTTGTGAAACGGGCACAAACCCATGAAATTGGCGCCACCCTTTTTCAGCTGCACGTAACGACCCACCACATCGACGATGTCGACGCGGTTGAGCAGATCCTGAATAAACGACTGTGGAATCACGTCGGGTTCAAGCTAATCGTGAGTTTGAATATGGCGACACAAAAGGCAATCAGCCTTTGGTCAATGCAGCCTTGACCAGACCGGATACAGCAGTCATATCAGCGCGACCAGCGAGTTTCGCTTTCAAGATTGCCATGACTTTGCCCATATCCTGCGGGCCGGCAGCGCCGGATGCAGCAACTGCAGCAGCAACTTCGCTCTGCACTTCTGCATCGGATAATGCGCTCGGCATATATGTCGTCAAGACAGTGAGTTCTGCTTCTTCGATATCAACCAGATCCTGACGGCCGCCAGCCTGGAATTGCGAAATCGAATCCTTACGCTGCTTGATCATTTTTTCAACGATCGCCAGCACTTGCGTATCGTTCAGCTCGATGCGCTCATCGACTTCTTTTTGCTTGATCGCAGCGGTAATCAGGCGAATCGTACCGAGCTTGCCGGCTTCTTTGGCGCGCATTGCCGATTTCATGTCTTCGGTGATCTGTTCTTTCAAACTCATACGCACTCCGGTATCTGGTAGTTAATCTTTAAAACTGTCTTTAAAAACAATCCAATAAAATCAGACCATTAAAAACGCCAAAACCCGCTGCGGACCAACACCGGAGCGGGTTTACAACTAAGTTCTTGAACCGCACGCACATCAGGCGCGCAGCTTTCAAGAATTAGTACAGCTTCTTAGGCAATTGCTGGCTGCGGATACGCTTGTAATGGCGTTTCACAGCTGCAGCGAGCTTGCGCTTACGTTCAGCAGTTGGCTTCTCGTAAAACTCGCGCGCACGCAAATCGGTCAGCAAACCGGTTTTTTCAATAGTGCGCTTGAAGCGACGCATAGCGACTTCGAACGGCTCGTTTTCTTTAAAGCGGATAGTGGTCATGTAAGGTAAACCAATGTTGGGTAGTGAGTCGAAGAGTATAGCAGTCTTGTTTAGCAAATGGAAGACTCTTTATTTACCGATGTTCAATTTGAAGGAAAAATACCACGGAATCCACTAATTTACGCGGGGTCACTAAACGGATTGCCCCGCCGCAACACCTGAAGCCCACGCCCACTGGAAGTTATAACCGCCCAACCAGCCGGTGACGTCGACTGATTCTCCTATGAAATGCAAACCCGGCACTTTATTAGTCATCATGGTCTGCTGCGACAATTCACGCGTATCGATGCCACCCAGAGTGACTTCCGCCTTGCGATAACCTTCCGAGCCGTTCGGAATAATGTTCCAGCGATTAATTGAGGCACCCAACTGACGCAGTTGCTTGTCTTGCATGTCGGCAACGCGCGCATCACTTTTAAAACCATTCACGATCAGCCATTCGTCAGCCAGCCGTGACGGCAACCATTGCGCCAATTGATTGCCGAGATTTTTCTTGCTGCTGGATTTACCCTCTATCAGCGCTTTGGCAATATCGACTTCGGGCACCAGATTAATAATCAAGGGTGTACCCGGCTCCCAGAAACTGGAAATCTGCAGAATCGCCGGGCCGGACAGGCCGCGATGTGTAAACAGTAAATCTTCCTTGAAATAACCGCGTGCTTTCTTGACGCCGGTTTCTACTTCCACCGGCAAGGCGATGCCAGCCAGCGGCACGAAAGGCTCCCAACTTGCCAGATCAAAAGTCAAAGGTACCAGGCCAGGACGCGGCTCCACCATTTTCAAATCGAATTGTTTGGCTATGCGATAAGCAAAATCAGTCGCACCGATTTTAGGAATCGACAAGCCACCAGTCGCAATCACGACACTGCTTGCGAGTATTTCGCCGGTATTGGTTTCAATGCGGAACAAGTCATCGCTTTTGTTTACAGCCTTCACGCTACATGGCATGCGCCACGCCACGTTACCGAGCGCGCATTCGGCTTTCAACATGCTGATGATGTCTTCTGCTGAATCGTCACAAAACAATTGGCCTTTGTGTTTCTCGTGATACGCGATGCGATAACGCTTCATCAAGGCGAGAAAATCCTGCGGCGTGTAGCGCGACAAGGCACTTTTGCAAAAATGGGGATTCTGCGACAGGAAGTTTTGCGGCGTGGCGTCTATGTTGGTGAAATTGCAGCGACCGCCGCCAGAGATGCGGATTTTTTCTGCGAGCTTGGCGGCGTGATCGATCAGCAGCACGCTTTTGCCACGTTGCCCGGCGACGGCCGCGCACATCATGCCCGCGGCACCGGCACCGATTACGGCAACATCAACTTGTTTTGTCATGACTTACTACCAGCGAGAAAAAGTAAGTCGTGATTGTAAGCGCAGCCGGCCAGGAGGACGCGGCTGTTTTCATTTCAAAACCTTATGCTGTCATTTTTTGCAATACGATATCGCGCAGAGTTTGCACGTCGGATTGCTTGGCAAATTCCGTCGCGCAGCGCACAACATCGCCGATCACGATGATGGCGGGGCTACCTATCGTCGATGCAGCTAAAGCTTGTGGCAATTCTGCCAGGGTCGTAATCAATTGCGCTTGCGCCATGCCGGTTGCTGATTGAATCACGGCGACTGGCGTGCTGCCGGCTTTACCACCTTCCAGCAAGGCAGCCTGAATTTCTGTCGAGCGGGCGACGCCCATGTAAATCACCAGCGTCAGATTGAGTTTGGCCAGCGTATTCCAGTCAGGGTTGGATTCTGCGTTTTTGCCGTGACCGGTGATAAAGATTGCGCCCTGACTCCATTCTCTATGTGTGAGTGGAACGCCGATAGATGCAGGCGCAGCAAGACCGCTACTGATGCCGTTAATGACTTCGACTTCAACGCCTTCAGCTTGCAGATGATCACGCTCTTCGCCGCCACGGCCGAAGATAAACGGATCGCCGCCTTTCAAGCGCACGACGCATTGTCCGGCTTGCGCTTCGGACAACATCAAACGTTCGATGAATTCTTGTGGGGTTTGTTTGCAGCCGCCGCGCTTGCCGACGTTGACGATGCGCGCAGTTGCTGGCGCATATTGCAAGACTTCAGGATTGACCAGATCGTCGATCAGGATCACATCCGCCTGGGCGATGGCTTTTACCGCCTTGATTGTCAGCAGATCCGGATCACCTGGACCTGCGCCGACCAAAAATACTTTACCTAATACCTTACCGAACTGCTCCATCTTGACCACCATGTTTACTTTGTAGATGTTTAGCTACAAGCAAACACTGTTCCACCTGCTCTAAAATGGAGACAGGGATAGGTTCTTCGCCGCGCAGCGCGGCTTCTATCCATCTAGCCGTCGTAAGAGCGTCACGTTCCGCAGGCAATGGCGGTAATTCGTCAGTCGGCTCCTGTTTTTGCACCAGAATTGTGCACTCACTGTCATGCATCCAGCTTATTTGTTGTGCACGCTTGGCATTGGCGACAGTTTCGCCTTCAGTACCACGCATTAAAAACACTTCACCGCGCTCTGATGGTGCAGCCGTCGTGAAATAAGTAGTCAACATGGCAAGGTACTCAGGATGCGTGTACGAGGTCAGGCGCAAGGCCGGCGTGGCAAACGGCTGCATGATCTTGACCAGGGTATGCGTAGAGTTACGCACGCCAAGTATGCGGCGCATCGCCAGCAAACGCGACATGCGCGGAGCCAGATCTTCAATCGGCATCAATACAGGCGCACGGCGCGCAAACTGTTCGGCAACTTGCTGCGCATTGTGCGAAACCGGATAACCGAGTTCCTTCAAAATTTCCGCACTCGTCACCCGACCTGGGTCGCTAGTCACGCCGTGGATAAATACAGGCGCACCTTCGCGTGCCAGCAGCAATGCCATCAAAGGCAGCAAGTTAGGCATCTGACGCGCGCCGTTATAACTCGGGATCACGATAGGTGCATACTCGCTGACCGGCGCAACCAAAGGTTCGAACGATGCTTCTGCCGCATCGACAAAGCCGGCAATCTCATCCACCGATTCACCCTTGATGCGCATCGCCAGCATGATGCCGCCCATTTCCAGATCGGACACTCGTCCGTCCAGCATGGCTGCATACAATAGCTTGGCATCGTCGCGCGACAAACTGCGCGCGCCTTTGACGCCACGCCCGATTTCCTTGATGAAACGAGCAGTAGCGAGTGGTTCGGTATTGGAAGGATTTTGCATGCCGCAGAGGGTACACCGAAGCCCGATTCTGCGAAAGTGCAGAACCGGGGAAAGGCGAAGGAAAATTTACAGCGAAAATTAAAATGAAAAGTACGGTAGCTTAGGCAGCTTTGGCAGGCATCTGTTGGCTGGAAATGATTTTCTTCAATTCCGGCACGCATGATCCGCAGTTGGTGCCGCACTTCAATGTCTGCTGCAAACCAGCCAGTTTCACATCGACGTCACCACGCACGCCGATCAAGCTATCGTTGATTTCCGTTTCGGAGATATTGAAGCAGTTGCAGACGATACGTCCACGCGACTTGAAGTTTTGCGGCGGCTTGTTCGATGGCATCAACAACAAGCGACCCAATGCAGCAACCGGTTGTTCGCTTTCCAGATATTCCTTCAACCAGCCTTCGGCAGAAATATCACCCGCGAGTGCTACCGCCTGCAACTTGCCATCGACAATCAGAATGCGACGCGAATTGCCGCGCTTGGTATCGTCATAGCGCAGCACTTGTGCACCGGCGATGCTGAATTTTTCTTCTATCTCTGCAGTCAACGCTGGATTCGCGGCGTAATCGTCCGCTGCGCGGAATAAGACGCCAACTTTATCGCGCCCAAACAGCGTGCACGACGCATACGCGAACTTGCGCATCATGGGCCGCAACGCCGTTTGCAAGTCGAGCAGCTTGGCTTCGTCTATCCAGCCGAACACGATAAAGCGCCAAGGGAATTCTGCTTTCAAAATCTTGACTGCGGCATGCTTCAACTCAGGCTGCTTGGAGCTGGGGTCATATGCCGGTGTGGTCAACGCGTTCACACCGTAAGTGCCATCACCATCGCGGCCACGACCGGATACATATTCCTCGCCCCAATGCATGCCGATGAAAGCCTGCCCCGCGCGCATATCATCACCCAATGCAACCGGGAAAATCTGTGAACCGCGTTTGCTAGTCACATGCACCAGGTCACCGACATTAAGCAGGCGGCGCTCCATATCCACTTTGGACAAGACAACCGACGGTTCCGACGCATGCGAAAACAATTGCGCGACGGTACCGGTACGGCTCATGCCATGCCATTGATCGCGCAAACGTCCCGTCGTTAAATGGAAGGGGTAACGTGCATCAACGGGTTCAGCGACTGGCTGATAAACCGTGTTGGCAAACTTCGCGCGGCCGGTCGCCGTCGGGAATATGCCATCTTCATACAAACGTTTCTTGCCGGTAGTCGCGCCTTCTGGAAACGGCCATTGTTGCGGGCCTTGTTCTTCCAGCAGTTTGAAGCTCAAACCTGTGATATCCAGGTCGCGGCCACGGGTAGATTCGCGATGTTCATTCCAGATTTCTTCTGTCGTTTCAAACGGGAAGATAGACGATGGTTTGCCGAGTGCACCTTCCAGCTTGCGCGCGAAGTCGACTGCGATTTCCCAATCGTGTTTAGTTTCGGCCAGCTTCGGCAACACGGATTTGAAACGCGTAATGCGACGTTCGGAATTGGTAACCGTGCCTTCTTTCTCGCTCCAGGTCGACGCCGGTAACAGCACGTCTGCGTAGTCGCAGCTTGCCGTCGTTTTGTACGCTTCCTGCACGATGACGAGTTCGGCATTGCGCAGTGCTTCGCGGATCATGGCCTGCTCAGGCATCGATTGCGCCGGGTTGGTACAGACGATCCAGATGATCTTGATGTCACCGGTGTGTACCGCTTCGAACATTTCCACAGCACTTTTTCCAGGTGTCGCCGGTACATCGGCCACACCCCATAATTTTGCGATTTCTGCGCGATGCTGCGGGTTCGCCAGATCGCGATGCGCCGACAACATGGTGGCGAGGCCGCCAACTTCTCGACCGCCCATCGCATTCGGTTGGCCGGTTAATGAAAACGGTCCTGCGCCAGGCTTGCCGATTTGATGTGTGGCCAGATGCAGGTTGATCAGTGCCGCGTTTTTTGCAGTGCCGGATGAGGATTGATTCAAACCCTGGCAATACATGGACAAGGTTGCTTTCGATTTGCCGAACATGCGTGCGGCCTGCATCAAATCTTCTTCTTTGATGCCGCAGATATCGGCAACAAATTTAGGTGTGTACTCGCGCACGGTTTGCTTTAGTTCGGCAAAACCTTCCGTGTGCGCTTCAATATATTCGAGGTCGACCAGGTCTTCCCACAAACAGATATGCAACATGCCGTTGAACAGCGCGACGTCTGTGCCCGGCAAGATAGGCAAGAACAAATCAGCTTCGCGCGCAGTATCGGTACGGCGCGGATCGGCGACGATGACTTTCAGCAAAGGATTGGCCTTGCGTGCATCTTCGATACGGCGATAGATGATTGGATGCGCGTACGCAGTGTTCGAGCCGACGATAAAAATGACTTGAGCCTGATCGATATCTTCATAGCAAGGTGGCGGCGCGTCGGCACCCAGGGTTTGCTTGTAACCGGCGACTGCACTCGACATGCACAAACGCGAATTGGTATCGACGTTATTGGTGCCGATCAAGCCTTTCGCCAGCTTGTTGAATACGTAGTAATCCTCGGTCAGCAACTGACCAGACAAATAAAAGCCGACGCTATCCGGGCCGTGATCGCGTATCGTGGCGGCAAATTTATTGACGATGAAATCCATAGTCGTCGCCCACGATGTGCGCTCGCGCTCATCGCTGCGGGCCAGACGCATTTCCGGATACAGCGCGCGCGACTGCTGTTGCAGTGCCGGACGCGCAGTTAAATGCAAGGTGCTGCCCTTGGTACACAGACGGCCGAAGTTGGCCGGATGATCCGGATCGCCGCGCACGGCGATCACCTTCTCTCCATCGCTTTGAATCAAGACACCGCAGCCCACCCCGCAATAACAGCAGGTGGCTTTGGTTTCGGTCGGAAGTTGCGCTACTGCGGATGCATTTGCAGCAGATGCCGTTGCAGATTCAGGCCGGGCAGCAGAAAGCAGTGATTCACTCATGCAGCGGCAGCCTCGCTGACCGGCGCATTCAGTTCGATTACATCCAGATAGACATCACCGCCTTCAACCTTGACGCTGTATTTTTGTGTGCAGCCTTCGTCCGGTGCAGCGGCACAGCCATCGCCCAAGCCTATGCTCCAGTTGTGCAAGGGACAGGCGACGCGCTCGCCGAACACAATACCTTGCGACAGAGGGCCACCCTTGTGCGGGCAGCGATCCAGCAAGGCGAAAACCTTGTCTTCGCTATTGCGAAAAATGGCGACGTTCGGCTTGTCTGTGCGATTGACGACGCGGGAACCGAGGACTGGAATGTCCGTTACCTTGCAGATGACTTTCCATTGGTTTGACATACATGACCTTGATAAAAATTGTTATAGATGTTGTTTACTGCGGTTGTGTGCTGTGTAATTGGCACTCGTACATTAAGCGCGAGTGCCATCCTGATTAGATCGACAATGGCTCGAATTGACGCGTATCGACCATCGCTTTTTCAGGTTCATGCCAAGGATCGGCTTCACCTTCGAGCGAGAACAACAAGCGCTCGTACAAGGCCTTGCGGTTTTCCTCATCTTCCAGCACTTTTTGTTTCGCATGATCAAGACCAACACGCGCAAGGTAATGCACGGTTCGTTCCAGGTACCAGCCTTCTTCACGATACAACTGCAGGAAGGCACCAGCGTATTCCAGCACTTCTTCATGCGTTTTCAGTTTGACAAAGAATTCTGCAACTTCTGTCTTGATGCCGCCGTTGCCGCCTACATAGAGTTCCCAACCGGAATCGACGCCGATAATGCCTACGTCTTTGATACCGGATTCTGCGCAGTTGCGTGGGCAACCAGAGACAGCAAGTTTAACCTTGTGCGGAGCATACATCCGTGCCAGTTGACGCTCAAGTTGTTGCCCCATCTTGGTCGAATCCTGAGTACCGAAACGGCACCATTCCGAACCTACGCAAGTCTTCACTGTACGCAAACCTTTTGCATACGCAAGACCGGATGGCATGCCGAGGTCATGCCAGACTTCGCGCAAATCTTCCTTTTTCACACCCAGCAAATCGATGCGCTGACCACCGGTAACCTTGACAGTAGGAATCTTGAACTTGTCGACCACGTCGGCGATGCGGCGCAGTTCTGACGAGTTGGTTTCGCCGCCCCACATACGTGGAATCACCGAGAAAGTGCCGTCTTTCTGGATGTTCGCGTGTGCGCGTTCATTGATGTAACGCGATTGCGGATCGTCCTTGGCTTCATGCGGCCAGGTCGAGATCAGGTAATAGTTGATACCCGGACGGCAGCTTGAGCAACCGTTAGGCGTACGCCAGCTCATCTTTTGCTGCACTTCTGCGACCGACAACATCTTGTCTTTCTTGATCGCATCGCGCACTTCTTGATGCGTATGATCGGTACAGCCGCACATCGGTTTGGCTTTGCTCGATACCGAGTAATCACCACCGGCAGTTGCCATGATGATTTGTTCAACCAGACCGGTACACGAACCGCAAGAGGCAGATGCCTTGGTATGCTTGCGCACGTCTTCGATCGTGAACAGGCCTTTTTCCTTGATTGCCGTAACGATGGTGCCTTTGCACACGCCGTTACAGCCGCAGACTTCTGCGCTGTCAGGCATTGCGGCCGCTTTGCTGAAACCTTCATGACCCGTGTCACCTGGACGAGTGGTATTGGCTTCGCCGAACATCAGGGAATCACGAATTTCGCTGATGTCTTTGCCTTCGCGCAACAAGCTGAAGTACCAGCTGCCATCGACGGTGTCACCGTACAAACAAGCGCCGACCAGTTTGTCGTCTTTCAAGACCAACTTTTTATACACGCCGCCTATAGGATCGGACAACATGATTTCTTCCGTACCTTCACCACCGAGGAATTCACCGGCCGAGAACAAGTCAATGCCGGTTACTTTCAGTTTGGTCGAGGTAACGGAACCTTGATAACGGCCGATACCGAAGTTGGCCAAATGATTGGCGCAAACTTTTGCCATTTCAAACAAGGGGGCAACCAGGCCGTATGCAGTACCGCGATGATTGACGCATTCACCAACTGAATACACCTTAGGATCGTAGGTTTGCATCGTATCGTTGACGACGATACCGCGATTGCAATAGATGCCGGTTTCTTCAGCGAGTTGTGTGTTCGGGCGTATGCCGACGGCCATCACGACCAGTTGCGCCGGGATTTCTGTACCGTCGGTAAAGCGCAATGCCTTGACGCGACCGTTTTCATCACCGATGACTTCTTGCGAATTTTTACCGAGCAGGAAGTTGAGGCCGCGATCTTCCAGCGATTTTTGCAGCATCTTGCCAGCGACGTTATCGAGTTGGCGTTCCATCAGTGTTTCCGGCAAATGAACCACCGTAACGTTCATGCCGCGCAGCTTCAAACCGTTGGCTGCTTCCAGACCCAGCAAACCGCCACCGATGACAACCGCATCGGTATGCACTTTGGCCGCTTCTATCATCGCGTTGGTATCGTAGATATCACGATAGGAAATCACACCTTCCAGATCTTTACCCGGAATCGGCAACATGAAAGGATTGGAACCGGTAGCCAGCAACAGGCGATCGTATTCGGCAGTAGTACCGTCATCTGCAATCACTACACGTTTGACGCGATCGATCTTGACGATCTTTTTGCCCAAGTGCAGTTTGATGTCGTTTTCTACATACCAGTCGACATCGTTCAACATGATGTCCTGGATAGTTTGCTCACCGGCCAAAACCGGGGACAGCAAAATACGGTTGTAATTGGCATAAGGCTCGGCGCCGAATACCGTAATGTCATATAAGTCCGGTGCAATCTTGCGTAATTCTTCCAAAGTACGCACGCCTGCCATACCGTTACCGACCATGACCAGTTTCATTTTTTTCATCGCTGCATCCCACAGATTTGTTGTTCGCGAATTCAAATAAGCAAAACAGATGCCAGTTTTACTTTTTGTGCGCTTTTCTCGAAAAAAGCTGTTTCTGCACCAATAGAAAGTAATTTGCGCACTTAACAAGTGCAATATGCCTTTTATTTGGTGCAGTGCTACTCATGGAATTCAAGGAGCATTAAGCGCGCCCATTCGTGGACTGTGCTTGCACTAAAGTGGCATAACCCTTGCATATTTAGATGCATATTGTCTAACTCAGCGAGATCTCATGCAAAAATCATCATTCTGGAAAGCGGGTCATACACCTACCCTGCTTGCTTCATTCTTTTACTTCGACCTGAGTTTCATGGTCTGGGTCATCCTCGGTCCACTGGCCGTTCAAATTTCCGGCGACCTAGGCCTGACTCCCGCACAAAAAGGACTGATGGTTGCCACTCCTTTATTGTCAGGTGCCTTATTACGCATCGTCATGGGCGTACTGGTTGATCATTTGAAACCGAAAAAAGCCGGCATCATCGGCCAGGTCATCGTCATGAGCGGCATGTTGTGGGCATGGCTGGGCGACTTGAGCACTTATCACACGATGCTGGCGTTCGGCGTCATCCTCGGTTTCGCCGGTGCGGCATTTGCTGTCGCGCTGCCGCTGGCGTCGCGCTGGTATCCACCTGAACATCAAGGTACTGCGCTGGGTATTGCGGGTGCCGGTAACTCGGGCACCGCTTTCGCTGCATTGTTTGCGCCAACACTGGCCATCATCTTCGGCTGGCAAAATGTGTTCGGCCTGTGTCTGATTCCGCTGAGCGTGGCTTTTATCGTCTATCTGGTATTTACCAAGGATGCGCCTAATGCACCGCCAGCAAAATCGCTGCTTGAATATCTGCATGTATTGAAAGACAAGGATGCATGGTGGTTCATGTTCTTCTATAGCGTGACCTTTGGCGGCTTCTCTGGTCTGGCATCGTCGCTGACGATTTACTTCAATGGTCAATATGGCTTGTCACCAGTGACCGCCGGTTATTTCACCGCAGCATGCGTATTCGCCGGCTCTGCCATCCGTCCATTGGGCGGCCGTCTGGCCGACCGCATAGGCGGCATCAAAACTTTGTCTATGATGTATATGCTGGCAGCAAGCTTCATGCTGATCGCCAGCTTCGGTTTGTCATCGGCAGGCGCGGCTGTCGCTATCTTCGTACTCGCGATGCTGGCACTGGGTGTGGGCAACGGCGCGGTATTCCAATTGGTCCCGCAACGCTTCCGCAAGGAAATCGGTGTCATGACTGGTTTGGTCGGCATGGCTGGCGGCATAGGTGGTTTCTATCTGGCATCCAGCCTTGGTTACTCGAAGCAATTAACCGGCAGCTATCAAGGCGGGTTGATTGTGTTCGCGGCATTGGCCATCGTTGCCTTGCTCGGTTTGTCCGCAGTGAAAAATCGCTGGCGTACAACCTGGGGCAGCGCGGCCATGACGAATGCAAAAATCTGATTCAGTATCTGTCACGTGTTTAAAAGCGCATTGTCCAAACCGATGCTCATCATGATGAAAACTTTGTCGTCCGCACCATGCCGCTAAAAATCGCTGCGGGTTACGCCACGCGTGCAGGCCAACGCCCGCGTAACGAAGATTTTGTCGGCATGGTCATGCCGGACGAACCGGAGTTATCGAGCAAAGGAATGATCGCGGCCATTGCTGACGGCGTATCCGGCAATGAAGGTGGGCGCGAAGCATCCGAGTACACAATACGCGGCTTGCTGAGCGATTACTACGCGACCTCCGATACGTGGCCGGTCACGCAATCGCTGGATCGCGTGCTGAAGGCTATCAACAGCTGGGTGCAGCATCAAGGGTCGATACGTGCCGAACTCGCGGGCATGGCGACGACGCTGACGTCACTGGTATTGCGCGGCAATTTTTATTATTTTGCGCACGTAGGCGACACACGTCTGTATCTATTAAGGAAAGGTGTGTTGACGCGCCTCACCGCAGATCATGTGTGGGACAGGCCGGAAATGCAGCACGTATTGACGCGCGCAATCGGGCTAGACTCGCAACTGGCGATCGATCACGGCATGGGTGAGTTGCATGAAGGCGATGCATTCCTGCTGGCTACCGATGGCGTATGGGCTTCGATATCTGAATACGATCTCACCGACCATCTATCGCAACTTGTCAGCAAACAGCATGAAGCGGAAGCCATCGCCAATACCTTGATCGACAGCGCACTGGCTGCCGGCGCACAAGACAATGTCAGCGCGCTGGTTGTACGTGTCGATGCCTTGCCGGAAACAAATTTGCGTGATGCCCTGTCCGGCTCGCAGCAACTTCCAGTGCCGCCCAAATTGAAAGTAGGCCAGGTCATAGACGGCTATACCGTCGAAGAACAAATACACGCATCGACGACGACCTTGCTCTATCGCGTCTCTGAACCACGCTCTGGCAATCACACACCGCGCAAGCTGGTCTTGAAAACCTTACATCCGGATCGCGCGCAAGACGTACATGAGCGCTCGGCATTTGCGCATGAAGAGTGGCTGGCGAAACGCGTAGTCGCGCGCTTCTTCCCGCAGATCATTACGCCAGAACAAAAAACCTATCTCTACTATCTGACCACCTGGCACGCAGGCAATACGCTGCAACAGCATCTGGATGCAGGTGAGCACTTCACGATTCCGGATGTAATCGCGCACGGTACCAAACTGGTACGCGCCATCGGCGCACTACACAGACGCAGCATCATTCATAGAGACATCAAGCCGGGCAACATCCATTTGGGCGACGATGGCGAGTTGCGCATTCTGGATCTTGGCGTCGCACAATCGGGATTGGAAGCGGAAGATGAAGTACGTGCGCCACGTGCCGGCACACCATCCTTCCTCGCGCCTGAGCAATTCAATAATGCACCCGCATCACGTCAAACCGATTTGTATGCAACCGGTGTGACACTTTATCTGTTGCTGACGCGGCATTTTCCCTACGGCGAAATCGAACCGTTCCAGACGCCGCGCTTTGGTGAAGCCGTGGTTCCTAGTCGTTACCGGCCGGATCTGCCTTTGTGGCTGGAGAATGTTTTACTCAAGGCAGTAGCGCGTGATCCGGCGGATCGCTTTGAAACTGCCGAAGAATTTTTACTGGCGCTGGAACGTGGCGCCAGTCGGCCACTTGCTCCCATCGCACCCAAAGCTTTGGCAGAACGTGATCCGGCTTCCGTATGGCGTGCGGTGGCGACCATCTCCATCGTCATCAATCTTCTATTGCTGTATCTGCTGGTGGTTCGCTGATTCAGATTCAATGTCAGGCAGCCGCGCCGTTGAGCGCGGCTTTCACCAGATCATCAATCTCGTGCGTGATATTCGACAGCACACCGGCTACCACCGAGAATTCCTTGCCGGCCTGTCCCGCCCGTGCTGCAACAATACGGGCGTTCATCGCCACCATATTCGCTTCGCGCGCAATCGTTTCAATCTCGGTCATGATGCTACGCAACTGATTGCGCATCAGTCGCGCGTGCTTTTTCGACTGCTCCTCATAAACCGATGTGATCTGGTTAAGAATCGCCAGCAGTGGCGTCGTGACCTGCACCAACTCGGCCAGTAATTCAGGCGCAGCTCTGAGCTTGTCTTCGATCGCATTCAGCGTGCGTCCGGCAAGATCCATAAAATAACAAATCTTGCGGTCACCCTCGGCTTTCCCGAAATAGACTTCCTCCAGCTCTGGGCAAAACACGCCAGGCAGATCGCCAGAGCGCTTGAGCAGGGAGGCATGCGCGCCACGGAACAAGCCCAATGCTTCACGTCCTATTGCAGCGGCATTTGCATGACCTTGCGACGCCAATACCGCATACAGCACGAGTCGCTGCGAAGTAAAGCGGCGACGACCGGACAGATTAATCAGCATGCCGAAAATTTCACCCGACAAAGGGACAACAGATTCATCTTCCGCAGATGCATCTGCTTCACTTGCTGTTTGTAGTGCTATTCCGCGTTCGGTTTCATGTTTAACGTGGACGGCATTGACGACATGCTCATCATTGACGGCAACCGGCAAAGCCGGTGCCGCAGTTTTTGTTTCACGTAAAGCAGCCTGGGGCATCATGGCCTGTGTCCTTATAACTTGTCACTCAGCTTGAATGATTAATGATTAGAACGCTGTCAGATCAGGCCGCTTCCTTGGCAGGATGCGACTGACGATGGTATAAAAATTCCAGCACTGCAGTACGATATTGCGAATACAAAGGATCCTGTGCCAGCGCAACACGTTCACGGGGTCGTGCCAGTTTCACTTCCAGCACTTCGCCAATGGTGGCCGATGGGCCATTCGTCAACATCACGATCTTGTCCGACAGCAGTACTGCTTCATCGACGTCATGCGTCACCATCACGACAGTGGAGCCGGTCGCTGCAACGATCTTCAACAACTCATCCTGCAAGTGCGCGCGGGTCAATGCATCGAGCGCACCGAACGGTTCATCCATCAACAAAACTTTCGGCTCCATCGACAAGGCACGAGCAATACCAACACGTTGCTTCATGCCGCCGGAAATTTCGTTCGGACGTTTTTGTTCAGCGTGTGTCAAACCGACCAATGCCAATGCCGCCTTGGTACGTGCGCGCAATTTGGCTTTGCCTTCCAGCTTGCCGAACACACGTTCCACTGCGAGATACACGTTCTCGAAACAGGTCAGCCATGGCAATAGTGAATGGTTTTGAAACACCACTGCACGCTCTGGCGATGGACCCGCGATTTCACGATTGGCACACAACAACATGCCGTTAGTGGCATGCGTCAAACCTGCGATCAAATTAAGCAATGTCGATTTGCCGCAACCGGAATGTCCGATCAGCGTAATGAACTCGCCTTTCGCAACGGTCAGGTTGATATCAGTCAGCGCATTGAAAACACCTTTCTTGGTATGAAAGGACATTTCCGCATTTTGAATATCGATGAACTTGCTGTTGATGTTATCCATGATGTTTTCCTTGTGCTTCGTTATTCGTTGCAATCCGGTTTGATCTAAATTTCAGGTCAGCGCTTCAAAATTAACTTTTCACATCTTCGTAAGTAAAGACTCTGGCGATACCAACCAGGATCTGTTCCAGTATCAAACCGACGACACCAATGACGACGATGGCAATGATGATGTGTGCCACATTCAGGTTGTTCCATTCATCCCAAACCCAGAAACCGATACCAACGCCGCCAGTCAACATTTCTGCCGCTACGATTACCAGCCATGCAGTACCGATCGCGAGGCGTACACCTGTCAGCATGTATGGCAATACCGATGGGAACAGAATCTTGGTAACGATTTTCCATTCGGACAGATTCAATACCTTGGCAACGTTCATGTAATCCTGCGGTACACGTTGCACACCGACTGCGGTATTGATGATCATTGGCCAGATCGAGCAGATGAAAATAGACCAGATCGCAGCCGGATCAGCAGCCTTGAATACCAGCAAGCCGATAGGCAACCATGCAAGCGGCGATACCGGTTTAAGCAAACTGATCACTGGATTGAACATGCCGGACAAGAACTTGAAACGTCCGATCATGAAGCCCAATGGAATGCCAACCAGTGCGGCCAGGCCGAAGCCGACACCGACACGTTTCAGCGAAGCCAGAATGTTCCATCCTATGCCCTGATCATTCGGGCCATTGCTATAGAACGGATCGGCGAACAATTCCATGGCCGATTTCAAGGTCACCGCTGGCGATGGAATGCCGCTGTTTTTGACGGAGATGATTTCCCACACCAGCATCAGGAAAATCAAACCGAAAATCGGCGGCAATACTGCCAGAAAGAAAGGACGCAAAGAAAACTTGCTGCCCTTTGCTTTCGGTTTCTCGATAACGACTGCTGGCGCGTCCGCATTTTGCATGACACTCTCCGATTTTCTGGGTTCGACCGATGCCGCGATGGTCGCGTTTTCTGCTGTATGCATGATTGCGCTCATGATGATTCCTTATGCTTTGATCTTGAATGATTCCGCGTAAGCTTTTGGATTTTTGCCGTCCCACACCACGCCATCGATCAACTTCGAAGACCGCATGACATTTTTCGGGATAGGCACATTTGCCATCGTTGCCGCTTCCTTGTAGAGGTCAATGCGATTGACCGATTTGGCTGTACCCAGATAATCCGGCTCGCCTTTTGCCAGGCCCCAGCGTTTGTGCTGTGTCATGAACCACATGCCATCTGACAGATACGGGAAGTTGGTCGAACCTTCGTTGTAAAACTTCATGTAGTTAGGGTCATCCCACGTTTTGCCCATGCCATCCTGGTAGCGGCCGAGAATACGTTGATTGATGACGTCGACTGAGGTATTGACGTAAGACTTGGCAGCAATCGTTTCTGCCATTTTGTTTTTGTTCGACAAGGATGCATCGATCCAGCGACCTGCTTCCAGCACAGCGGCAGTCAAAGCACGTGCTGTGTTAGGATTTTTCGCGACCCAATCTGATGTGGTGCCGAGAACTTTTTCTGGATGATCTTTCCAGATGTCTTGTGTGGTGGCAGCAGTGATGCCAATGCCATCAACAATCGCGCGGTGATTCCATGGTTCGCCAACGCAGAAGCCATCCATATTGCCGACGCGCATATTCGCAACCATTTGCGGTGGCGGCACAGTAATGACTTTGGCGTCTTTCATCGGATTGATGCCGTAGGTCGCGAGCCAGTAGTACAACCACATCGCATGTGTGCCGGTAGGGAAAGTTTGCGCGAATGTGTATTCGCGTTTTTCCATTTGCATCAACTTGGCCAGACCTGTGCCATTCACGGCACCAGCGTCTGCCAGTTTTTTGGAAAGCGTAATCGCTTGGCCGTTGTTGTTCAGATTCATCAAGACAGCCATGTCTTTCTTGGCACCACCTATGCCTTCATGCACGCCATAAACCAGGCCATACAAGACGTGCGCCGCATCCAGTTCGCCATTCACCAGCTTGTCGCGTACACCCGCCCATGACGATTCCTTGGTTGGAATAATCTTGATGCCGTATTTTTTATCGAAGCCCATGACCGAGGCCATGACCACCGATGCGCAATCCGTCAAAGGAATGAAGCCGACTTTGACTTCTTCTTTTTCCGGCTTGTCTGAACCTGCAGCCCATACACCTTGAGTTGCCAATCCACCGAAGGCCGATGCGGTCAGGGCCGTCCCTGCTTTCAAGACTGTGCGCCGTGTCATATTGAATTTCCTGTCGTTCGTTGTCATGGTGATCCTCAAGGGTTTTCGCAATAAAAAAAGGACGTCCGGTCAGCAAGAGCAATGCTCTTGCGACACGGACGTCCTTGTCCTGAACCATCCCGGCCATCATTGGCCAGTACAGTTTTTAATTCGTAGCACCTTCGTTGGTGCTAGCTACACTTTAGCAATTGGTGTGCCAGCGCTTATTCGCTGATTTGGTGAAGATAATGTGCACTTGATAAGCAACTATCGCTCTTTTTTTGTGCGGCGCATTTATTTAGTGCGACAACCAATCGTAAATTTCACCTGTAATCTTCACGCTGTGTATCAACCCAATAAGTCAGCAACATCCAATATGCGTTGTGCCAATTCGGACAACTTCAAATTCTTGTCCATCGCCAGACGTCGCAGTTTTGAATAAGCCTCGTCTTCGGAAATTTTGTGACGTTCCATCAGCAAACCCTTGGCGCGTTCTATCGTCTTGCGCTCTGCCAGTTTGAGTTTGGTATCGGATAACTCGGTACGTAATTTCTGCTCGGCATTGAAACGCGCCAAAGCGACATCCAGCACCGGCTTGATGCGCTCGGATTGCAAACCCGCCACCACATAAGCCGACACGCCGGCCGCCATTGCAGCTTCCATACTGGAGGTCGCGTGATCCTCAGTAAACAAGACGATAGGTCGCCGTGCTTCACGCGTCGCCATCACGACGTGCTCCAGCACATCGCGCGAATCGGATTCGGCATCGATGATGATCATGTCCGGCTGCAATTGCGCAACGCGATCCGGCAAATGCATATCGGCAGGGAAAACCGCGATGATGTTGTAACCGGCTTCAAGCAAGCCAATACGCAGCGCGCGTGCGCGCTCCGCCTGCATCCATGCATGTTCATCCTGCTCGCCTTCGGGCGGCATGACAGTATTAACGACGACGATACGTAGCGAGCGCACGTCAGAACGTGCATCGGAGCGCATGTCAGAGTGTGAGTCGGATTTTGGAGTTTCAATCATTGCAACATTCTCAAAGCGAGTGATACGGTCTTGTACCAGAATAAGCTACAATCCACGCAAGAATCACACCACATACTGCATTTTTCCCGCACCTTTACTCCATGCTTGTTCTCGGTATCGAATCCTCCTGCGATGAAACAGGTCTCGCGTTGTACGACACGCAACGCGGCTTGCTCGCGCACGCACTTTATTCGCAAGTAAAAATGCATGAAGAATACGGCGGCGTCGTGCCGGAACTGGCATCGCGCGACCATATACGCCGTGCCATTCCCTTGCTGGAACAAGTATTTGCCGAAAGCGGCGTCGCACACGATGCAATCGATGCGATTGCGTATACACAAGGCCCGGGCCTGGCCGGCGCATTACTGGTCGGCGCATCGGTCGCCTGCGGCCTTGGCCTGGCATTGGATAAACCGATATTGGGTGTACATCACCTTGAAGGCCATTTGCTGTCGCCCTTGCTGGCCAGCGAACCGCCGGAATTTCCCTTCATTGCATTGCTGGTTTCCGGCGGTCACACGCAATTGATGCGCGTCGATGGTGTCGGGCAGTACACAATGCTGGGCGAAACACTGGACGATGCAGCCGGCGAAGCATTCGATAAATCCGCCAAGTTGCTCGGCCTCGGTTATCCGGGTGGGCCCGCTATTTCGCGCATGGCCGAGTTCGGCGATCCGACTGCTTATAAATTACCGCGTCCGATGCTGCATTCGAAAAATCTAGATTTCAGTTTTTCCGGATTGAAGACTGCAGTGCTAACAGTCGTCAAAAACCAGACCACGAATATCTGCGAACAAGACAAGGCCAATATCGCGCGCGCCTTCGTTGATGCGATCGTTGAAGTACTCACAGCTAAATGCGTCACCGCACTCAAACACACAGGCTTGAAACGCCTGGTGATTGCCGGCGGCGTCGGCGCGAACCGCCAACTGCGCGATTCACTGAATGCAGCCGCCGCGAAAAAACACTTCAAGGTGTTTTATCCGGAACTGGAATTTTGTACCGACAACGGCGCGATGATTGCATTCGCAGGCGCGATGCGCTTGCAGATCAATCCTGATGCGGCGAAAAAAGACTATGCCTTCAACGTCAAACCACGCTGGCCGCTGGATAGCATCAGCGAAATCTAAAAATCACGCAGTACGAAATTATCGTCACTGCGTGATCATTCAAAATGTTTAAAACTCTTCCCAGTCATTTGCTTCTGTGTGCCTGTCTTTAGGCAGGGCTGGCGGCTTTTGCGGCGCGATCTTGACAGAAATTTTCTTCACTGGCGCTGCCGTTCGCACCGCACTGTGTGGACTGGAACTTGGACTCTTTTGCAGCGCGGCCGCTTGCATACCGTCAATCTTGAACACACTCACAACCTGCGCCAAATTATCGGCCTGCTCTTGCAGTGAGGCAGCAGCCGCCGCGGCTTCCTCCACCAATGCGGCATTCTGCTGCGTGACTTGATCCATCTGACCAATGGCTTGATTGACTTGCTCGATACCTTCGGTCTGCTCGGCACTCGCGGCCGTAATTTCCGACATGATGTCGGTAACACGTTTAACACTTTCTACGATTTCAGACATGGTAGCGCCGGCTTGATCAACCAGTTTGGCACCGTTATCGACCTTCTCTACCGAGTCACCTATCAACGTTTTGATTTCTTTTGCTGCGGCTGCTGAACGTTGCGCACTTCAGTTGCGACGACTGCGAAACCTCGGCCCTGCTCGCCAGCTCGGGCCGCTTCTACCGCAGCATTCAATGCAAGAATGTTTGTTTGAAACGCGATGCCGTCAATCACACCTATGATGTCCACGATTTTTTTCGATGAATCGTTGATCGAACTCATGGTTTCAACAACCTTGGCGACGACCTCGCCACCGCGACCTGCAACTTCGGATGCAGATGCGGCCATTTGATTGGCCTGTCGTGCATTGTCGGCGTTTTGCTTGACAGTCGAAGTCAACTCTTCCATCGAAGAGGCAGTCTCTTCCAATGAGCTGGCCTGCGTCTCTGTTCGGCTGGACAAATCCATATTGCCCGACGCGATTTGACTTGATGCGGTGGCGATAGTGTCAGTACCCAATCGGACTTCAGACACGATGCGCAACAAGCTGTCATTCATGTCTTTCAACGCAGCCAACAACTGGCCAGTTTCATCCTTGCCGGAGGCGTGTATCTTATTATTCAAATCACCTGATGCGACTTTGCGCGCGACACCGACTGCATGATTCAAAGGCGTAGTAATGCCTTTGGTCAGCCACCATGCTGCTAGCACTGCAAGCAGAATTGCAACGACACCAAGGAAAATCAGAATATTCAAACTGGTGCTGTAGGTCGCATGAATATCCTGCGCCATGTTGTCGCTCTCTTTGCGCTGCTGGTCGACCAGTTCTTGCAACAAGCCGGTGTATGACTTGGCGACCGGTGTAAATTCGACTTCAAGCAATCGATTTGCTTCAGCGGTATTGCCAGCGACTTTTTCTTTAATGATTCGATCGCGTATCGAGATGAATTCCTTGCGCGAAGCAACGATGCCGTTAAAGATTTCCTTTTCCCTGGGCGTGTTCATCAAAGGCTCGATCTTGCCCTGCAGCTCGGTGGACATTTTCGAAGATTCAGCCGTGTCGTTGGCGAAGAAGGTCGTGAGCGACGGATCACTACTTTTGGCAATCGCCATCGTGCGCCGTACGCCCGCATGAATAGTCCGATACCAATCGCTGACCAATCGCTCAGTCGCAATCGGCTCGTCTATCATGGCTTGTGCCGTTTTATCGATCGTGCCCAGACGCCAGAAGCTGACGGCGAGCATGACTGTCATGAGCAAAATGATGAGAGTAAAACCGAGGCCGAGACGGGTTCCAATTTTCAGATTTTTCATGATTGCCTTAAGGGACATTAGGAACAAAATTGAGCAGACAGACTTACCAGCGTGCTCAAGACACTCTAATGTTTGCTTTATGCAATTACAAGAAAGATCGAGGGGCGCATGGGATGTACGCTGAAAAGCAACACCGTCATGAATTGGTCATATAACTGAGATAGACACAGCCGCCTGATAGAGCGGCTGGTCCTTGGATGCGAACTGGATTCGCGGTGAACGATCTGGATTACGCCTTACTTCTTCTTGCTGCCTAGCCGGCCTTCTTTACCTGCCAGCAAATTGCCGATGTTCTTCGCATGTCGATAAACCAGCAATACACTCATCGCGAGTACAGCAAGCAAGATCACATCCGGACCAAACAACAATCCATAGTAGAACGGTGCAAAAATACTCGCAATCAAAGCTGCCAATGATGAATAGCGGAATGCGTAAGCAATGACGAGCCAGGTAATCAATGTTGCCAAACCGAGCCAACCGTTCAAGGCGAGCAACACGCCCAATGCAGTTGCGACACCTTTGCCACCAACGAAGCGAAAAAAGATAGGCCACAGATGGCCGAGGAAAACAGCAATCGCGACCAAGGCAACGCCGCTCTCTTGCACACCGTATTCAGGGCCGAAATGTTTGGCCAGCCACACTGCGACAAAACCTTTTGCACCATCACCCAGCAAGGTCAAAATTGCGGCTTTTTTATTCCCGCTGCGCAGCACGTTAGTCGCGCCCGGATTCTTGGAACCATAGCTGCGCGGATCGGCCAGACGGAAACATTTGCTGACGACCACTGCAAAAGAAATCGAACCAATCAGGTAGGCCGCGATTGCGAAAAGAACTGTATTCATATCAACCTTAAGTTACTTTTTTAATTACATCTTTTGTTATGTATTACCCGCTCGTTTTACGATTTTATTTTTAATTGCAAAACAACGCTCTCAACTCTTTTATTCTTCCAGCGCACATTGCACCGCCGTTGCAGACAATGTTTGCGTCAATACTTGTGGCGCTATACCAATCAGGTAACCACGTCGACCACCGTTGATATAAATTTTTTCCAAATCAAGAATACTCTGCTCTACATACACCGGCATAGTCTTGCGTGTACCAAACGGCGAAGTACCGCCTATCAAAAACCCTGAATGCCGATTTGCCACCTCCGGCTTGCACGGTTCTACCGATTTGCAGCCGATCTGGCGCGCAAGATTCTTGGTCGAGACTTTGCAGTCACCATGCATCAACACGATCATTGGTTTGGCAGCTTCGTCCTGCATCACCAGTGTCTTGACAACGGCATGTTCATCGACGCCCAGCTTGCGCGCAGAAACCGTGGTGCCGCCATGCTCTTCATAATCGTAAGGGTGCTCGGAAAAAGCAATGTCCTTGCGGCGCAAGAACTGGGTCGCGGGCGTTTCGGAAATATGCTCTTTTTTTGCCATGCGTGTTACGCTCAACTTAAAATTTGGAGCACATTATGCAACAAGAACTCCGCTTTGCGACCTTCAATGTCTGCAACCTGGCATTGCCGGGCATGAAATATTATGAAGACCAGATTCCGTATTCTGCGGAAGAATACGATGCAAAAATCAGCTGGATCGCACAGCAGCTGGATAGGCTCGATGCCGACGTCATCGGCCTGCAGGAAATCTTCTCACAAGCGGCCTTAAAGGATGTACTGGCAAAAACGCAAAAGTATCGCGATGCCCATCATATCGGCTTCGATCCCGATCCACAGGCCGATCATTTGACACCCAGCGTTGCCCTGATCTCTCGCCTGCCCGTCGCAGAAGGCGTAACAACGTTCAAGGAATTACCCAACGATCTTGCCGTCACCTTGCCCGGTGTCGCACATCCCGTCAGTCATTTCACGCGGCCAATACTGCATGCAAAAATCGAAGTGTCACCTGACTTGTTGATTCATGTTTTTGTCTGCCACCTGAAATCGAAGCTACCGGATTATCGCAACGACAATAATGACGACCAACCGGATCAAACCGGGATTGCGATGCTGCGTTCGCTGATACGACGCGGCACCGATGCACTGGGCTTACGCACATTGCTATCCAATCTGAACAAGGAAAAGCGTGCGCCGATTATTGTGATGGGCGACTTCAACGACGTCGCGAATGCGATTCCAACGCAGATGGTAATGGGCCTGGGTAAATATCCCATTAACGGCGTAGACGATCGCCTGTTTGAAAGCTATCGCATCCAGTCGCGCCGCGATGCCCTGCGCGATGTCGGTTACACGCACATTCACGACGGCAGCTATGAAACGATCGACCACATACTGGTTTCGGAAGAATTCAATCCCGCATCACGTGCGGCAATCGGTGAAGTCGTTGAAGTGATGTATTTGAATGATCACATGACATTCAAACAAGCGCACGCTTCAGATCATGGCTTGGTCTTGGCGCGCATCCTTCTGCATGGGAAATCAGGTTCAGGCATGACACCATCAAACCCGGATGGCGCATCGGTTTGAATCTATCACTTCAAGCAAAAACTGAAAATTAGTTGCTGGCAGGACCGGTAGCGTCTGTGTCTGTATCTGTGTCGGAGTCCGATTCATCAGCATCGACGTCAGATGCTTCCGTGCCGTCGTCAGGCACACTGCCTTTTTCTGCCTTGCGCTTCAGCTTTTCTTCTTTTTTTCGTTTCTTTTCCAGCTCTTTTTGACGCTTCTCGTACTGAAAATTAGGTTTAGCCAAGTGAGTGCTCTTTGAGTAGATGTTCTGTTGAAGATAGGAGGTGGGCCAAGGTCAGTCTTCGACGAGGCACCATCAGTGGTACGAATGCTAGCACGTCACCAACTTTCGCGGCTGAAAACAGACAGCGGACCCACACCCTTCACGCTCAAGAAATCAAGAAAAAATCTTCAAATATCAGACAAATTCAGCCAATTTCGCCCATTTACATAACAACTCCCTAACTAGCAGAGAAGTGGGGTATTTAGCCACGCGGATGATGCATCTGATGCAAACGCTTCAGGCGCTCGCGCGCCACATGCGTATAAATCTGCGTCGTCGAAATATCGGAGTGTCCGAGCAGCAATTGCACCACGCGCAAATCAGCGCCGTGGTTCAGCAAATGTGTGGCAAATGCATGGCGCAAGGTATGCGGTGATAGCGGCGCATTGATGTCAGCGGCGGCCGCATGTTTCTTGATCAGGGTCCAGAACATCTGACGCGTCATCGGCCCACCGCGCGCCGTCACAAACAAGGCGTCGTCGATTTGTCCATCCAGAATCGCCGCACGCGCCTCTTTCAGATAGCGCTCTATCCAGGCCCGCGCTTCTTCGCCAAACGGTATCAACCGGGTTTTCCCGCCCTTTCCGGTAACGCGCAGTACGCCTTCATTCATGCCGACTTCTATCGACTTCAGCAATACCAGTTCCGTCACGCGCAAACCGCTGGCATACATCAGCTCCAGCATTGTGCGATCGCGCAAACCCAGCGGCGTCATCACGTCAGGCGCCGCCAGCAAGGCATCGACCTGCGCCTCCGATAATGTTTTCGGGATACGTGGAGCCTGCTTGGCCGAACGCATTTTCAGACAGGGATCGTCGCTGATGCGGTTTTGTCGCAAGGCTAATTGATAGAACCGTTTAAGAACCGCCAATCGACGATTCGACGATGTGGCCTTGGTCGTTTCATGTTTCGCAAAGAAGTAGGCATTCAGATCATCGGCGTGCGCAGCCAGCAAAGTCTTGCCGCGCTCGGCTTGCAGCCAGACCGCAAACAAGCGCAAATCGCGCCGGTAAGCCTCCAAAGAGTTTTTTGCCAGACCGTCTTCCAGCCACAAGGTGTCGCAGAATTCATCGATCTGCGCCTGGCTTGCCAATGGTTCGGCATCGACGGTATTGGCTGCGGCCTGTGGCGTCGACTTCGCTTTTTTGGCTGGCTTTTTGATTGCTGTGGCCCCACTCATCAATAACCCGCGACCTTTTCGTGCGCGAGCAGCCAACGCTTTACGCCGACATGGAATCCGGTTTCGTCATCGTGATGCGAAAATCCACCCAGACCACCAGCTGCAGTAACGCGATGACACGGGATCACCAATGGAAACCAGTTCGCACCGCACGCCTGCCCGACCGCCCGCGGCGCTGATTGCACACGCCTGGCAATGTCGCCATAGGTGAGCACCTTGCCACGCGGAATTTCAGAAATGGCCGCCCAGACTTTTCGCTGGAACGGCGTGCCTAGCTGCGTTAACGGCAGATCGAATTGAAAATCGGGATCGCTCAGGTAACGCTCAACCTGCAGCGCCGCACGTTCAGAGATGATATCCATCGCATTTTTACCCTGAAAACTTGCCGGGAGATACACCATTTCACGCACCAGGCGATCTTCAGTGCGTATACCAATAGCGCCAAACGACGTTTCGACGATAGCGGAAAACAGGGATGAGGAAGAAGTCTGCTTCATTGCATACAACCCAGAGACATTTGCATAAACACAGAGCATAAAACAAAAAAGGCGCATCTCGCGATGCGCCCTCAAATACATCTGCTGTACCCCAAGCCGCGTATAGCTATGCTATCGCCGCAATTATTGATACAGGTCTCCCCTACTAATCCGACATCAATGCCGTGTGTATATGCTCCCCTCAAACCATTCGGTGGCGCAGAAAAGTGCGCACTATTTTGGGTCGAGACAGCAAAGTTGAACTTATTATAAAAATCAATTTAAGGGAAATCAAGCAATTATCCTTACTTAATCCTTACAACAACAAATAGCAAAAAGACAGCTTGTCGGCCACACAGATTTGCAGTACCAAGACCAGCTCAAACTCATGTTTCATCCACCATTCACACAATAAAAAAGGCGTGTCTTTCGACACGCCTTGAATTTTGCTTTTGTATTTCCGACCGTTTGATGAGTTACCTCTCAACAGCTTCTTGAAACACAGGTCTCCTCGGCCCATCGGTACTATCGCCAACCCTGACTGAGAAGCGACGTACCTAGCCTTTATTCTTCTTTGAATGCTTCCTCACGTTTTTTACGCAACGCCGGCAACAGCACGACTGCCAAGGCTAACACCGCCATCGCCAGCATCGTTGCACTGATCGGACGTGTCAAGAACACCATCGGATCACTACGCGACAACAACAATGCACGACGCAAATATTCCTCCATCATCGGTCCGATAATAAAACCGAGCAACATCGGAGCCGGCTCAGCATCGAGCTTTGCGCAAATATAACCGAACAATCCGAATAAGGCCATCAGATAAATATCAAAATCGCTATTATTCAAACTGAATACGCCAATCGCGCAGAACATCAGAATTGCCGGATACAAATGATGGTAAGGCACGGTAATCATGCGTACCCACAAACCGATCATAGGCAAGTTCAACACGATCAGGAAGAAGTTACCAATCCACATCGAAGCAATCAAGCCCCAGAACAGGGTTGGCTGCTCTGTCATCACGGCAGGACCTGGCTGAATACCTTGAATGATCATCGCGCCGATCATCAGGGCCATCACCGGATTGGATGGAATACCCAAGGTCAGCATAGGAATGAATGAAGTTTGAGCACCAGCATTATTTGCCGCTTCCGGCGCAGCCACACCTTCAATCGCGCCCTTGCCGAATTGCGCAGAGTTTTTCGATACTTTTTTCTCGATCGAGTAAGCAGCAAATGAAGCCAACATCGCGCCACCACCAGGCAAGATACCGAGGGCAGAACCCAAAGTAGTTCCACGCAAAATCGGCGCGATAATGCGTTTGAAATCTTCCTTGGTCAGCATCAGACCGGACACCTTCTTCATCACCAGCGAACGGGTTTCTTCATGTTCCAGATTACGGATGATTTCACCGATACCGAACATACCCATCGCGACGATCACGAAGTTGATACCGTCTGCCAGTTCCGGCATATCGAAGGTATAACGTGCCGCACCCGAGTTGACGTCTGAACCGATCAAGCCCAGCAACAAACCGAGAATCACCATGCCGATTGCATTGAGCAGCGAACCGCTAGCCAACACAACAGATGCGACCAAACCCAGCACCATCAGCGAGAAGTATTCGGCAGGACCGAACTTCAATGCCAGATCAGCCAGTGGCGGCGCAAACAAAGCGAGCAAAATCGTCGCAACAGTACCGGCAAAAAATGAACCGATAGCTGCAGTCGCCAGCGCTTTACCTGCATGTCCCTGTCGCGCCATCTGGTAACCATCGATGGCAGTGACCACCGAGGATGACTCCCCCGGCAGATTCACCAGAATCGCAGTGGTCGAGCCGCCGTATTGCGCACCGTAATAAATACCGGCCAGCATGATCAACGCAGCGATTGGAGGCAAGGCAAACGTCGCCGGCAATAACATCGCGATCGTGGCAACCGGGCCGAGACCTGGCAACACACCGACGGCCGTACCCAGAAACACGCCGATCAGGCAGTACATCAAATTCTGCAAGGACAAGGCTGTATCAAAGCCTATCCCTAGATTAGTAAATAATTCCATTATCAGTACCTTCTCAACCGCCAAACCATGGGCCAAAAATCGCAATCGGCAAGCCGAGCAATTTAACGAAAACGACGACCGCAAAAATTGTCATCCCTGTAGCCAGCGCAACACCGTGCAACACTTTAAATTTGGCACTGGCAAATGCGCTGAACAACACAATCGCAAAAATAGCTGCGACCAAACCAGCGCCACGAATCAGGAAACCGAACAGCAGAACGCCGGACAGAATCAGAACTGTTTCCTTGATCGCAAATTTTTCGAGCGCCTCACCTTCACGGAAGAACGAGCGTACCGCGGCAATCAGTCCTATCAGTGCGAGCAAACCACCCAGAATGGTCGGAAAATAAGCGGGGCCCATTTTGCCGGCGGTACCCATCGAGTAATCGCGACCAATGATGATTGCGGCCAAGCCGATGAACAGAAAAATAATCCCAGTCCAGAAATCCTTAGGATGTCGAATGAATGATGGCACGGTGCTTCCCTTCTCTTAAAACTTGATGCTGCGGCGCATTGAACTTCAGGTGCCGGGCAAATACATACGGTTACTTCAATTTTGCCCATCAATAAAATTGACAGGCCCATATTCAAAATGACGAGATACCTGCGTATCTCGTCATTTATTACATCGATTGCTTCAACATCTCAAATTGTGATTAATCAGCGTAAACGCCAGCCTTTTTGATGATAGGGCTCCACTTTGCAATTTCAGACTTCAGATGTGCGCGCAATGCCTCCGGCGTGGCACGATCTGCAGAAACCGGCTCGGTGCCAAGATCGGCAAAACGTTGTTTGACGGTTGGATCTTTCAATGCGACTTGCAATGCCGCTTCCACTTTTTCGATGACTGGTTTTGGTGTGCCTTTTGGTGCATACAGACCATGCCAGACCGCTACTTCAAAGCCAGGCAAACCGGCTTCAGATGTCGTTGGAATATTTGGCAGGGAAGGAACGCGCACTTTCGTTGTCACTGCGTATGCTTTGACTTTGCCGCCTTTGATCTGGCTGGTTGTATTCGTCGTTTGATCGCACATGAAGTCAACTTGACCGCCGAGCAAATCATTCATCGCTGGACCAGTACCTTTGTAAGGCACGGTAGTCAATTCGGTATCGATCGCTGTCATGAACAACATGCCGCACAGATGGGAAGCCGAACCAACGCCAGCATTTGCGTAAGTCACCTTGTTTTTATTCGCTTTAACGTAAGCAACCAGTTCCTTGAAATCCTTGGCCGGGAAATCGCCACGTGCGATGAATGTCATAGGGACGTCGGTAATCAAGCCGATAGGTTCAAAATCGTCGATCGCGTTGTAGCTCAGTTTGCGATACAGCGAAGGTGCTGTTGATTGACCAATGTGATGCAGGAACAAGGTGTAGCCGTCCGGAGCCGATTTGGCAACACGCGCTGCGCCGATTGTGCCGCCGGCACCGCCGACGTTTTCAACGATAACGGTTTGTTTCAGCGAGGTAGTCATCGATTGCGCAACCAGGCGCGCAACGGTATCAGTCGGGCCGCCTGCAGCAAACGGCACAATCATCGTGATGGTTTTGTTTGGATAAGGATCAGCCGCATGAGCGAAAGCGCTGGCAAGCAATGCGAGTCCGGCCACCGACTTCAAGAATGTGTTCTTCATTTTACTTGTCTCCAGATTTAATATTTATTGGAAAAACAAGGGCTGGGACATACGCCCTTTTAACTCCACTGCCTGTGCATCCTATCAAAACCTCTAAAAAAGAGATAGCGAGAACATTACAAGACACTGGCATTCAATGAGCTAAGTACTAATCGCCCATCTTGAATTCAATTCAAGGCTTCTATTTTACTGATCGAACCTTTCACCAGCCTTGCGCGAACAAGACTAAACGATTTTATCCAATACTCACAGAAAGGTTAAGTGACGGTTCAATATTCAGCGTCAGGCATGTCACAATCAATCTGATATGGCAGAACGGTGCGACCAGCACGTTGAAAAGTACAACAGATAGAGAATTTTCGCACCGGAAAAGGGCGCTTACCAAGAGCGGCGAAAAAAGCCGACTTAACTAATTAATTAGCGCCGCAAACCGATTGACAAAAAAATCAACGATCGCTCACCTGCCGTGATTCGGCTTCCTTGGTCACGGCGATCACGACCGCCTTGCCGATTCTGCCTTCCAGTTGCTTGCGCACTGGTTGCAAGGCATGACGCCATGCAGCATTTTCCTTATCAGTCAAAATATGGACTGTGGTTTTCTTGTTTTTCTTGATTGCTTCAAGCGCGGCATCGTTTTCGTGTGCAGCGAGATTGTTGCCATATGCCGTTGCTTCGCGCATCGCATCGTCAATCTGCTTGCGCAGATCGGAAGGCAAGCCATCCCAGAATTTCTTGTTCACGATGACAGCACTACCAAGGTAACCGTGATTCGATATCGTCACATGGCTTTGTACTTCGTATAATTTTCTTGCGTAGAAATTGACCGGCGAACTTTCCACACCGTCCACTATGCGACTATGTAAAGCGAAATAAACTTCATTTCCATCCAGCATTTGCGGAGTCGCACCCAAGGCTTCCATCTGGTCTTCCAGCACTGGCGAAGAATGAATGCGCATTCTCTGACCTATAAAATCAGCCGGCATTTTCAACGGCTTGTTCGCCGACATGATCTTGAAGCCACTATCCCAATAAGCCAAACCGATCATGCCTTTCGATTCCAGCTTGCGTAGCATGGACTTGCCTATCGCACCGTCGGTCACACGCGTGACCGCTTCTTTATTGGCAAACAGGTAAGGCAAATCAAACACCTCAAAATCCTGCACGCCAAATTGTGCCAGCTTGGCCAGTGACGGCGCAAGCATTTGCACTGCCCCTAATTGCAATGCCTCCAGCTCGTCCGACTCTTTATATAACTGGTTATTTGGATAAACGTCCACGCGTATGCGACGACGACTGGCTTGCTCGACCAATTCCTTGAAACGCAATGCAGCCTGGCCCTTCGGTGTATCGCTGGCTGAAACGTGGCTGAATTTAATTACAGTAGTCGTTTGCGCAGATACAATTGTGGCGGCCATCGATAATGTCAGGCCAAGCACAATCCAATGTATTTTTGTTGCTATTCTCATCGCGCAGTCAGAAGGTTCCAGATTTAATTTTGTTGGTACTATGCGCAGTCATCCACTTAGTCACAAGTGTGGATAACCACATTCTCGGCACAGGGAACCATGAGCGCCTGCATCAAAATACAGCAGCATAGCTAGTCATGCAAGACCACGAACGAATCTACAAAAATCTTGCTGGGCAGTTTTACAGCAGCGCAGATTTTATATAAATATTTATGATATTAAACCAATCCCGCCCCCCCAGCTTCGGCTTTCCCAGCCGCAAACAGGCGTGGCGCTGGCTCATCCCGCTACTGCTGGCCATGTTGTTTTTGACCACGCTGATCTGGCTGCCGCTGCATGAAAAGCAGCAGGAAGCCAGCGAGCGTCAAGAGCAGCTGATTGCTGATTCATTGTGGGTCGAACAAACCATACGTTTTCAGCTTCAGCGCAATGAAGAGAGCCTGAATCTGATGGCATCGGAAATCATTTCCGGCTATCTGACCGGCACGCGTTTGCAGGAACGCATGGCCAATCTGATCCGCAACAATCACGAGATTCATCGCATCATAGAACTCGATGTCGATGGCAATTTAATCACGTCGACCGATGAAACACTGATCACAAGAAATGAATTATCAGCACCATCAAAAAGAGCAGATGCCCGCGCACGCGCCACCAGAACGCCGATGTACAGCCAGCCTGCAGCCGATATCAGCGGGCCAGTCATGTTCGATTATCACGTGCCGCTATATGTAGGAGACAAATATACCGGCAGCATCGTCGCCAGTTATCTCGCGTCCAGCATTCTGGATGACATGGTGCCGTGGTGGTTCGCACAGGATAACGAAATCGCGCTGACCGACATCAACGACGTGATCATTCACAAACGCGCATCGGGCGGCGCGGGGCGCGGTGTGTATACGCATAGACGTGCGCTCAATCTGGCCGGCGTGTCCTTGAAGTTGAGCACCAACAGCACCAAGAGCGCGCCGAAGTTACTACCTAGCTTGCTGGTCGATACTGTCATTCTGCTGGCGCTTGGCCTTGCATGGAGCTTGACCGCGCTGTGGCGCGACATCAATCGACGTCTTGCAGCGGAAATGGCTTTGCGCGAGCAAATCGCATTTCGTACTGCAATGGAAAATTCCCTGATCACCGGCTTGCGCGCGCGCGATCTTGATGGCCGCGTCACATATGTAAATCCGGCTTTTTCGCAAATGGTCGGCATCGCAGCGGAAGATATCGTTGGTCACCTGCCACCTATGCCTTACTGGGCGCCGGAAGCGATGGGCGAATATCAACGACGTTTTTCACAAGTCGTGGCCGGCACGGTGACGCCGCAAGGATTTGAAACTGTTTTTCAGCATGCCAATGGTGAACGCATCCCGGTACTGATTTTCGAATCGCCGCTGGTTGATGATACTGGCCAGCAAACCGGATGGATGGGTTCCATCCTCGACATCTCGGACCGCAAGCGCGTCGAAGATCTGAACCGTCAGCAACAGGAAAAATTGCAAGCCAGCGCACGCCTGGCAACCATGGGCGAGATCGCATCCACACTCGCACATGAATTGAATCAGCCCTTGGCCGCCATCTCCAGCTACACCGCGGGAGCCTTGAATATTCTGGCGCGCGAACAACCGCGTGTCGCGGAAATCAATATCGATATGCTGACGCACGCTCTGGAAAAAGCCAATGCGCAAGCCCAGCGCGCCGGCCAGATTATTCGCAGTGTGCACACCTTCGTGAAGAAGCGCGAACCTATGCGCACAGCCATCACTCTTTCAGAATTGATAGAAAGCGTGGCGCCCTTAGTTGAGTTGCAGGCGCAAAAATACTTTGTCGCCATCAAAGTGGATATCCCGGCGACCTTGCCGACGATACTGGCTGATCAAGTATTGCTGGAACAAGTTTTATTGAACCTGACGCGCAATGCGATTGAATCCATGCAAAGCGTCGCGCCGGAAAAACGCGTGTTGCGGATTGCCGCCAGCGTCGACCCCGGCAATGCGCGCAATGTCGTCGTTTCAATCAGCGATCAGGGGCACGGCATTCCACAGGAAGTGGCGGAGCGACTATATTCGCCGTTCTTTTCCACCAAGGCGGACGGCATGGGCATGGGCTTGAGTATTTGCCGCACCGCGATCGAATTTCACGGCGGTACGCTGACACATGTGGATAATCCGGGCGGCGGCACGATATTCCGTTTTTCGCTGCCGGCGTTGCAAAATAAGTTGATCGACACGACAATGCGTGCAGATTGAACCGAAACAAAATACCTTTTTGATATTTATTTGCACCCACCTTCTCAAGCGAGCGGAAATATCAAAGCAGGGCAACACACCAAAGCGTTACAAGCAGGCTGACAGGACATTCAATGCTGCACATTATTGACGATGAAGAAGTAATCCGCGACTCGCTGATGTGGCTGGCGAAATCACGTGGCATTCCAGCCACCGCTTATGACAGCGGCAAGGCATTTCTCACCGCGCTGGACAACATGCCGCGCATCAATCTGCAAGGACAATGCGTCTTGCTGGATGTGCGCATGCCGGACATCGGCGGCATTGCGCTATTCGATCTGCTTTCTTCACGCAATCTGACGCAGGTATTTCCGGTTATTTTCCTGACGGGTCACGGCGATGTGCCGATGGCCGTCGATACGCTGAAGCGTGGCGCCTTCGATTTCTTTGAAAAACCATTCAACGATAACAAACTGATGGATCGCGTGCAGGAAGCATTGGCCGCATCCGAACAAGCTTCAGCCAGCGCCGCGATACACACGCGTTTGGCTGCGTTATCGGGACGCGAACGTGAAGTACTGGATTTGATCCTTGAAGGAAAAATGAACAAGGTAATCGCCGACAAACTGGGCATCAGCATGCGCACAGTCGAAGTACATCGCGCGCATATTTTCGACAAGATGAATGTCAAGACGGCAGTCGAACTGGCGCGCCTGTTGAAGTAAATTTTGCCCCCTGGGCTGTACGTATTTCCCGCCATATTTCCATCCAGTTTCGCGCCGTAGCGCATTGCTGATTACCCATGCATATCGTCAATATCCTGTTGCCTGATTTTTTGCTGATCCTGTTCGGGTCCGTGCTCTTTCGCGTCACCAATTGGGGCAACGAGTTCTGGGCCGGTATGGAAAAGATTATTTATTACGTGCTGTTTCCAGCGCTGTTGTTCTACTCTACCGCGCGTTCGCCGATTAACTTCGCTGCGACCGGCCAATTCCTGCAAGTTGCAATCGCCGCCTGCGTCGCCGGCATCCTGCTTGGCTGGCTGGCAAAGCCGCTGTTCAAAACCGCAGGGCCCATGATTTTCGAATCCGGCGTGCAAACTGCATTCCGTTTTAATTCCTACATCGCCCTCGCCATTGCCAGTCGCCTCGGTGGCGACGAAGGCACGTCGCTGATGGGGCTGGTGATCGGCTTTGCCGTCCCGCTTTGCAATATGGCAGCGGTGCATGCACTGGTAAAAGACAAGGGTGGTTTGCTGCTCGAACTGCTGAAAAATCCATTGCTGATGGCCACCATGGGCGGCGTCGTATTCAATCTGCTCGGCCTGCATTTGCCTGATATTGCCAGCGCCTTCCTGTCGCGCCTCGGCAATGCATCGATCGCACTTGGCCTGATCATGGTCGGTGCCGGCTTGCGCCTGACTGGCTTGCATGCAGCTAAAGGTATCGCCAGCTACTTCTTATTCGTCAAACTGTTCGCGGTGCCTGTCATCACGTATGCGCTGGGTTTGTGGATGGATTTATCGCCTTTGCATTTGCAGATCGTCGTCATGTTTGCAGCGTTGCCGACCGCATCAAGCGCTTATGTATTGGCGGCGCGCATGGGTGGCAATGCCCCTTTTGTCGCCTTCCTGATTTCAGCCGGTACCTTGATTTCGATGGCAACCTTGCCACTTTGGCTGGCGCTGCTACAGTAAACAAGGCCGTTGAATATCAAATCGATTGAACTACACCTCGTCTATGACATCGTACTAAGATCGCGGCTCCAGATGAAGCCACTCAACAAATATTTTATTGACGCCTGAAAATAGCGAATACGAAAGTCCAGTTAAAGCACATGCAACACTTTACCGCCCATTTGCACGAAGAAGCCGGCACCCTTGCCTTGGGTGCGGCGCTGGCGCGCGCAGTGCAACCGGGACTGACGATTTATTTGCACGGCGATCTTGGTGCCGGCAAAACGGCGCTGACACGCGCCATGCTGCATGCGATGGGTCACGACGGCCATGTGAAAAGCCCGACCTACACCTTGGCCGAACCGTATGCCATCGATATCGATGGCCAAAACGTCAATGTGATCCATTTCGACCTGTATCGGATGGCGAGTGCGGAAGAATTTCTCGATGCCGGTTTCCGCGAATACTTCAACCATCAAACAATCTGCATCGTCGAATGGCCGGAAAAAGCCGACGCGGTGTTACCTCCGCCCGACATCAACATTTCACTCACTGTCGTGGGCGAAGGACGTGATGTAGAATTGCAAGCGTCGTCCGATCAAGGTGTTGAATGTCTGAACCGACTGAAATTCGCTCCCAACCTGTAATCGCCAAAGTGCGTCGCACCGTCCTTAAAGCGGGCGGTACGCTACTGATTTCCCTGCTTGCTCCGCTGCCCGCATTCGCTGCGCAAATTCTGGCCGTGCGCGTATGGCCCGCTGACGAGTACACGCGCGTCACGCTGGAGAACGACACCAATCTGAAAACCACGCACTTCATCATCAAAAATCCTGAACGACTGGTGGTGGATGTGGAAGGTATCGATCTGGGACCAACCTTGAAAAGTCTGGTCGCCAAGATTCAATCCAACGATCCCTACATCAAGCAGGTGCGCGTCGGTCAGAACAAGCCGAATGTCGTACGCCTGGTGTTCGATCTGAAAGAAGAAGTCAATCCGCAGGTATTCACACTGGCACCGGTTGGCGAATACAAGCACCGACTGGTATTCGATTTGTATCCGGTCAATCCACCCGACCCGATCGCTGCCTTGATTGAAAAAGGCCAATGGTCACTGGATGTCCCTCCCGATGCGATGCCGCCGCCGACTGCAGAAGTGGTGCCGCCGTATGTCGAACCCAAGTCAGGCCGTCCGCCGCAAGTTACGCGCATGCTGACGATTGCACTCGATCCTGGCCATGGCGGCGAAGATCCAGGCGCAATCGGACGTGGCGGCAGCTATGAAAAAAACATCGTGCTGGCAATCGCCAAACGCTTGAAAGCGAAACTAGAACAACTACCGAATATGCGCGTGATGCTGACGCGCGATGGCGATTATTTTGTACCGCTGCAGGTGCGCGTGCAAAAAGCCCGCAAGGTACAGGCCGATCTATTCGTCTCTATCCATGCGGATGCGTTTGTACAGGCCACTGCCAACGGTTCGTCGGTATTTGCCTTGTCCGAAAAAGGTGCCACCTCAACTGCAGCGCGCTGGCTCGCCAACAAGGAAAATGCCGCCGATTTGATAGGCGGCACCAATATCAAAAATCACGACAAGCAATTGGCCAGCGTACTGCTGGATCTCTCCACCACGGCACAAATCAACGACAGCATGAAGTTGGGAAAAGCCGTGTTGAATGAAATCGGCGGCATCAATCGCCTGCACAAAGGTGCAGTAGAACAAGCGGGTTTTGCGGTATTGAAAGCGCCCGATATTCCGAGCATCCTGATCGAGACGGCATTCATTTCCAATCCGGAAGAAGAATCCAGGTTGAACGATGATGCGTATCAGGACCGCATGGCAGATGCGGTCGCGCAAGGCATCAGGAAATACTTTGCGAAAAATCCG
This sequence comes from Herminiimonas fonticola, assembly GCF_003293745.1. Classification (GTDB taxonomy): domain Bacteria; phylum Pseudomonadota; class Gammaproteobacteria; order Burkholderiales; family Burkholderiaceae_D; genus Oxalicibacterium; species Oxalicibacterium fonticola. The sequence continues at coordinate 187,430 of NZ_PTLZ01000004.1, read as the reverse complement.
CCGCTGGCAAAAAGCAGAATGATGTAATGTCGACAGCTGCAAATAAAAATACCGACAAATAAAAACGCCGCGAAATTCGCGGCTTTTTTATTACGGCTTTTTTGGTTTTCTGAATCGTTGTGCGACTTTCCACAAAGCCCCAAGCGCAACCGGCACAGCTGCGGCACCTACGCCTATCAGCACGATGGTATTCAAATGATCCCGAATAATGGGGATGTTGCCAAACAAATAGCCACCCACCACCAGCAAGGCCACCCACAAAATCGCGCCAGTGACATTGAAGAACTGAAAACGCACGAAGGTCATCATCGAGATGCCGGCCACGAAAGGCGCAAACGTACGCACGATAGGCAGAAAGCGCGCCAATATCAGAGTGATACCGCCATGTTTTTCATAAAAAGTATGCGTTTTTTGCAAGGCATCGCGATCCAGCCAGCGATAGTCATGGGTGAATACTTTTTCACCTATGCGCCGTCCTATCCAGTAATTCACCGTATTGCCGAGGATCGCAGCCGCGATCAGCAAACTCAGCAATAACCAGATATTCATGCCGCCTGATGCGCAAAATGCACCTGCGATGAAAAGCAAGGTGTCGCCCGGCAGGAATGGAAAAACCACCAACCCTGTTTCACAAAAAATAATTGCAAACAAAACCAGATAAATCAGTCCGCCGTATTGCGCGATAAAGGTACCGAGATACTTGTCGACATGCAAAATCATGTCGAAAAACTGCATGAAATCCATAATTCTCCTTGGTAGCGGCAGCATGATACACCACTGCTCATTCGTAATTGTGCTCACCGCTCATGCAAACTGACAGTCTGATTACGCATCGGTTCACTGCCGTTTGCAGGCTGGCGACGTTATAATCTGCAGATGCACGCAACCGTTCAGCCAGCCCGGCCCATACAGCCACTCTCCGACCAACTCATTTCGCAAATCGCCGCCGGCGAGGTGGTAGAACGTCCATCTGCTGTCGTCAAGGAATTGCTGGAAAACGCCTTGGACGCAGGTGCCACGCAAATCAGTGTGCGGCTGGAACAAGGTGGCGTCAAACGCATCGCCATTACCGACAATGGACGTGGCATTTCGCCAGAACAATTGCCCCTGGCTTTGGCGCGCCACGCCACATCAAAGATCAATTCGCTGACCGAGCTGGAAAATGTCGCGACCTTGGGTTTTCGCGGTGAAGCGCTGGCGTCAATCGCATCGGTCGCACAGTTGACCCTGACCTCGCGCACCGCCGATGCGGCGCACGCGTGGGAAATCACAGGCGTGCAAAATCTGGATCAAAAAAGCACAGTCGCGCCGTCATCAGGCGCACCTGGCACCACAGTCGATGTGCTGGATCTGTATTTCAACACGCCGGCACGCCGCAAATTCTTAAAAACCGAACAAACCGAATTCGGTCATTGCGCAGAAGTCGTGCGCCGCATTGCGCTATCGCGCCCTGATGTTTCGTTTTCGCTGACGCATAACGGCAAGACCATCGATCACTGGGCGATCAACGATATCGCTAAACGCAGTGCGCATATTCTCGGCCATGAATTCTCCGGAGCACGTCTGCCACTGGAAGAAACCGCCGGCCCTTTACATCTGCATGGCTTTATTGGCTTGCCGACCGCGTCCAAGGCACGCGGCGATGCACAATATTTTTACGTGAATGGTCGCTTCGTGCGCGACAAACTGTTGATGCATGCGGTGCGTTCCGCCTATCAGGATGTCTTGCACGGCGACCGTTATCCATCGTATGTCATCAGTCTCGATCTCGATCCAGCCTTGGTCGATGTGAACGTGCACCCGTCGAAGATCGAAGTCCGCTTCCGCGATAGTCGCGCAGTGCATCAATTTGTATTCCACGCTGTCAGCCGCGCGCTGGCGCAAACCTCGGCAACTGCATTCGGTGCCGTACCTTCGCCGACACCAGCGCCATCCAGCGCATTGCCATGGTTACGCGAACAACAGCAAACCACATTCGCGCCGCAATTCAATACGCCTTATGGCGTGGCGCAAAACGCGGCGAATTACGGCGCGCTCTTTAACAGCGACCCGGCATCCAACGATAGCGCTGCACCGTTTTCACAGTCGTCAATGAATGTTCATGCGGCTGCGCAAACCATGTCGGACGATGAATTCCCGCTCGGTTTTGCACTGGCGCAGCTGCATGGGATTTTTATCCTGGCGCAAAACACCAAGGGCTTGGTGCTGGTCGATATGCATGCGGCGCACGAACGCATTTTGTACGAGCAACTGAAGCACGCGCTCGACGACAATGCGATGCAGGTGCAGCCGCTGCTGATTCCGGTCACCTTCTATGCCGATGGCGTGGAAGTCGGTACGGCGGAAGACAGCAAGGATATTCTGCAGTCACTAGGTTTCGATATCGCTGCCTTGTCGCCCACCACACTCGCTGTACGCGCCGTACCGGCCTTGCTTAAAAATGCAGACGCACAAAGCCTGGCGCGCGATGTATTGCGCGACGTGCGTGAATTCGGTGCTTCACGCGTACTGCTGGAACGACGCAATGAATTGCTGGGCACGCTGGCTTGTCATACCGCGGTGCGCGCCAATCGCACATTAACCGTGCCGGAAATGAATGCGCTGCTGCGACAGATGGAAGCAACCGAGCGCGCAGATCAATGCAATCACGGCCGGCCGACCTGGGTACAACTCGGTTTATCGGATCTGGACAAACTGTTCGAGCGCGGTCGCTGAAGTGACTACATACGTGACAACCATCGGTTTCATCACACTTATTCTGCAAGCCGAGAACGCATGAGCACCCTCATCGCTAAACCGCTGGTGGTTTCCATCATGGGACCAACCGCGTCTGGTAAAACTGCCGCCGCACTGGCGATCGCCGAACGGATTCCTTCTGAAATCATTTCCGTCGATTCCGCTCTGGTTTATCGCGAGATGAATATTGGTACAGCCAAACCAACGGACGATGAACGTGCAAGCGTACCGCATCATCTGATCGACATTCTCGACCCGCTGGAATCGTATTCAGTCATGCAGTTCCGCGAAGATGCACTGCGTCTTTCCGCAGAAATTATTGCGCGCGGCAAATTGCCCCTGCTGGTCGGCGGCACCATGCTGTATTTCAAAGGTTTAAAAGATGGACTCGATGCGCTGCCGCAGGCTGATACCGCATTGCGCGCAGAACTGGATGCAGAAGCTGCACTTATCGGTTCGCCAGCCATGCATGCAAAGCTGGCAAAGCTGGACCCTATTACCGCCGCCCGCCTGAAACCAAACGACTCGCAACGCATACAACGCGCCCTGGAAATCATCGCGCTCACCGGCCAGCCGATGTCCGCATTGTTGGCACAAGCACCGAAAAGTGAATTGCCCTTCAATCTACTGCCGATTGCACTGGAACCGTCTGATCGCAGCGTCTTGCACGCGCGCATAGCAACGCGCTTCGACGCCATGCTGCAAGACGGCGGCTTGATCAATGAAGTTAAAGCGCTACGCGCACGAGGCGACCTGCATCTTGGCCTGCCTTCCATGCGTTGCGTCGGCTATCGCCAAAGCTGGGAATATCTGGACGGCGACTACGGCCTGGCTGAATTACGCGAAAAAGGCATCGTCGCTACCCGCCAGTTAGCCAAACGGCAACTGACCTGGCTGCGCAGCATGCCGGACCGCCACGTCATTGACTGTCTGGCACCCGACACTCCAAGCAGCATTTTGCACAAAATTACCAGCGCAAATCAGCCGTAAATCCCGCTAGAGTCTGCATCTGCGTCATCCCCGAGCAAGTTCAGTCATTACAAATGCACAATGATTTTCACCCATCAAGTCAGCAAAAAATCAGCTGAATTCAAGGGATAAATCATCCCTTACCGCAATTTCATATTGACTTAGCCAGCCGAAAACGTCATAATTTTCGGCTGTTTGGTGATATAGCTCAGTTGGTTAGAGCACAGCACTCATAATGCTGGGGTCGGTGGTTCAAATCCACCTATCACCACCAAGAACAAGAAATGCATAAACCCGCGTTCCTCTCACGAGAGCGCGGGTTTTTTGTTGCCCGACGTATTTCCGTACTGCAGACCCAAATATGTAAAATCAACCCACTTTTTACCCCGTCACTTGAGACAGAGTTGAGCAAACTTTCGCCCATTTGCAGATTATCTACCAAAATAAATCGCCTGAGGCAGGAGTTATGGTGGCGAAACACCGTATTTGGTTATCAAATTGCCAGATAATCTACAACGTGACGCGGCACAAGACGACCTCCCAATGAAGCAGCGCCCTTCACCAAATCGGAACACTAAAACCAAGCCCAACGGCGCCTTTATAGCTACGCATTAGCGGGCTTCCATTACAACCGTCCAATTCACGGCGCATCCACAATGAGCAATTCCGAAAACATAAAAATCTTTAACGACGCCGTCTCAAAGATTTTCACCTTACTTTACGAGGACTTTCCCTCCCCTATGGATTTGGGGCCGGATCACTTTTCGATTACCTCTGATCTTGGAGGAATTCCTACTTGGCAGGATTCGGACTGGGAACCAATCTTCCACACACTCATTTGGCTCACTCAGGAAGGATACATCCGTACACATGGGTACAGTCATGGCATATGCCAAGGAGCTGTACTTACTCAGAAAGGACTGGCGGTACTTCGATCTATTCCGGATTCAGTCTCAGGAACAGCTCCAATCGGCGAGCAGCTTTCAAGCGCCGTAACATCCGGGGCTAAGGATGTCGCCAGGGGTCTGGTTGAACAGGCGCTGTCTGCCGGCATCAAAATTATTCTTGGCCAATAACCTAAAAGCCTATGCGCTAAAACAACTTAGCAAATGCTAAATATCAAACTTTGCGCCTTCCACCCTTAGCCATTCCTTACATTCCAGATAATCAGGCATCAATCGTTCAACTGATTTCCAAAATGCAGCCGAATGGTCATGGTGTTTTAAGTGACACAGTTCATGAATCACGACGTAATCCACCACACGGTGCGGCGCAAGAATGACCTTCCAGTGGAATAGGATTTCACCGCGTACGTTGCAGCTACCCCAGCGGGATTTGAATGTCTTGATACCCACCTCAGTTGGCTTCACACCGATTACTTTGGCATAGCGCTGTACCTTTTCCGCAAACCGCTGTTGCGCTTGGTAGCGATACCAACGTATCAAAGCATTCTTGACCAGCTCCGGCGTAACAGCGTCTGCCGGCAGCGTCACAACTAGGCGACCCTGCTTCAGCTTAACCGGTTGGAAGGCACCGGACTCCAGCTTCAGGCGATAGTTGCGACCCAGGTAGGGAAAGGCTTCCCCACTGACAAACTCCTTGCTGCTAACTGGAGCCTCCTGCTGATGCAGGTACAGCTTTTCTTTGATCCAGCGCGTTTTCTCAGTCAGAAGCTTCCTGATGCGTGTATCAGGCAACGCAAGGGGGACGATAATCGACACCGCCGATTCATCCACTTGAATGCGGGCGGATTTAGTTCGTGGGGTACGAATGACTTCAGCAACGAAGCCACGCCCCTGTACATACTCAGGCGCGATCATTACTTGAATTTCACCTGTGCCAAGGCCATGAATCGCTCTGTCAGAACACCGTACAGCTTGTCATCGTTGAAACTGGATGCAACGATTGCGCGCTTGATGTTCTTTTTGACCCGTTTGACCTCATCTGGCTTCTTGAAAAAATCGACGATGACAGTTGCTTCATCCATCATCTCAACCAATGCTTTTGTTACTTGGACGATCTCATCGTGAATCAACTCGCCGAGTGATTCGTTACCAGTAAGCAGCGACACTTCCGCCACCAGAATGTTATGGAACGCAAACTCCGTATCATTCAGACCCAGGTTATCGGCTGCCTGCTTGCGATCAGATTCGATGGTGTCGCGAAAATTCAATAGAAGCTGTACCAGCTCATCCCAATGCTCTGATTTCTTGAGCAGGATTTCATTCAACTTGGCACTGAGCGACTTGTAGTACTCCTCGTCTTCCGCAAGATTGATGTCGATATGATGCTTGATCGCATTCTCGATTTCTGACGCCTTGGATTCGTCAGACTTATGCTCCTGGAGCTTCTTCTTATAATCGACTGCTAGCAAGTCAATCGGCGGAATTTTAGGATCGACACCAGTGGCGCGAATATGCTCTTCAATCAGGGCGCGCACTTTCTCCCCCACGCCGGCTAAATCCAGTTGCGCGTCGCGGTATAGATTGCGCGCACCTTGATTGATCTTGCCTAGCGCCTTCAGATCAGGCAGGAAGGGCTTAGCACCGGCGTCCGGCATGACGATATCCATCTGCTTCGCAAACTTCTTGAAATCGATCTCGAAGTGTTGGCGCTTGTCTTCATCCTTCAGCGCCAGGATGCAAGCATCCAGATTATCAATATCGATGCCTTTGAAATGCCCCATCACGCGAGTGTGCATCGCTTTCAGCTTCGGAATTTCATCCTTCAGGTCTTGCAACGCGCCGGCCACGTCCTCCTTCGAGAACATGTCCAAGGCTTCCGTCAGATAATCGCTCAAGCCGAAGTAATCAACGATGTAGCCTCGCGCCTTCCCTGAAGCGGTTCGATTGACCCGCGCGATCGCCTGAAGCAATGAATGCTCTTTCAACTTGCGATCGAGGTACATCACCTGGCAAACCGGTGCATCGAAGCCGGTCAGCAGCATGTCCTTGACGACGATGATCGACAAGGGCTGATCAACGATTGGTTTCTTGAAATTGTCGATCTGCTGCTTCTGCACTAGGCTATCGGTATAGGGCGCAAAAAAAGCATCGTCGTTATGCATGCCCGAAATGATGACAGCCGTCTCCGGCCCCTCCAGCTCATCTATCGCCTGCTTGTACAACACCGCTGCACGACGCGAAGACGTAACAATCATCGCTTTGAAGCCGTTAGGCTGGATATGTTCACGGTAATGCTTGAGCAGATCGATACACACCCAACGGATGCGCTGAGGCGCTTCCAGCACGGCTTGTTCAGTACCGTATTTCTTCTTGATTGCTGCCTTGTCTTCCGCACTGCGATCGGCAAAATATTCATCAAAGAGCTTGTCCAGCGAGTCGCCAGTGACTTTAGTCTTCGCCTCCCGCCCCTCATACAGAATCTGGCAGGTCGCACCGTCAGCCACGGCTTCTTCGATCGTATAGGTATCGATATAGGTGCCGAACTCATGACTAGTCTTTTGCGACGTAATCAGCGGCGTGCCTGTGAAGGCAATCTTAGGTGCATTAGGCAAGCCGGCATTGATCGCCACGCCAAGCGTGCCATATTGTGTGCGGTGCGCTTCATCAGCCAGCACGATAATCTTCTCGGATGTATTCAGCTCAGGGAAGTCAAAGTCATCCTCAGACTCCTGGAATTTCTGGACCATCGCCGTAACCAGATCGGCGCTATCGCGCGCTAGCAATTCCTTCAAGTGTGCGACTGACTTGGCGTGATAGACCGTTTCGCCCTGCGCTCTTTCAAACTGTGCAGTGAGTTGGGAGTCGAGTTGGGTGCGATCTGTAACAAATACCAGCTTGTAGTCACGCAATGCCGGATCGCGCCGCATCTTGATGGCCAGCATCACCATCGTCAACGACTTGCCTGAGCCTTGCGTGTGCCAGATGATGCCGCCTTTGTCTTTCTTGGTGGTACCCGTCTTGAGACGATGTATGGTTTTATGCACTGCGCGAAACTGCTGGTAACGCGCAATTTTCTTGATCACACGTCCATCGACTGGCTCGTACAAAGTGAAGTTCTGAATCACATCCAGGAAGTTGGCATGACTGAACAAGCCAGCAAGCAAAATCTGCTGCGAATTAGCCACCACAGGATTATTCAGGATAGCGTCATACGGCACTGCTTGTTCAGCTACGCCAAGCTGCTTCTGATGAGTGCCAGTATCCACTGTCAACTGCAATGTATCGCCATTCACCGCTGCAGCGACTTGTGCCTCTGTGAATGGGTAAGCGTCCTTCCACTCCAGGTAATGCTCAACCTTGGAGCTGATCGTTCCAACGCGAGCCTGATCGCGATGCGTACACACCATCAACTGGTTATACCAAAACAATCTCTCAACGCCTTCATCTTCATGCGGAGCGCGTCGGTTGGCATAGCGACGAAGCTGGTTGATGCCATTTTCCATCGGGTTGGTAACGTAAGGCGACTTCGCCTCAATCACCGCCAGCGGTAATCCATTAACGAATAGCACGATGTCAGGAATGATCGACTCATTGATGCCTTCAATCTTGAACTGGTTGACGCACAGGAATTCGTTATTGGCGATATTGTCAAAATCGATGAGGCGTACCGTCTGCCCTTTGCGCCCCTTACCCAGATCCTGTTCGACCGACTGGTAATGCACGATGTTCTGCCACAGGTTCTGGTTGGCTTCCATCAGCGTCGCTGTGACCGGATGTGTAGTTTCACGCACCACCTTGCGCAAGTTCTCGTCACTGATCCACGGGTTGATGCGTTGCATAGCGGCAGCTAGGCGCTTTTCCAGCACCACTTCGCGGAAGTACGTGCGCTCGCCAGTTGGCGACGGCGCGAACTGTGCGCCGGGCAAATACGTCCAGCCTAGCTGTTGCAGTTGCTGCAGCGCAGGCAGTTCGACTTTGTCGTATTCATCGTTGGTCATGAGTCAGTTCACCTTGACGCGGACTTTGCCAGTTAAGAGGTCTTGCATGAGTGCCTTCTTAGTTGACTGAAGCGCATTCATTTTTTTTGTGTTCGCGATTAAAGTTGCGTCCAAGCTTGAAATCTGAGCGACGATTTTTTCTTGTTCTGGCAATGAAGGTAGAGGTATCAGAAGACCTTTAATGTTTTGAGCATTGATATTAACGTTTGAACTTCCTTGCGTAATAGCACGCAACTGAAATTGGCAATAATCGGATTCGTAGCAATAACCCACAAATTTATTTAAAGCCATGTCCTGATTAAAACGGAAACGAATTAGATAAGAAGCAAACACTGCTTCGTTATCGGAATCAAAAATTCCATACCGCCCAATCGCACCGCTCCTAGCAAATAAAAAATCACCCTTAATAATCTTGTACGCATTGAAATCAACTTCAGACATAACCATTCTGGGCATGCCTTCAAATGTAATATATGGATTGCTCAAGTCAGTAATACGTACAACATAAGCACCAATTGAAGTGTATGCATCCTTAGAGTAATACCCTTGCTTATGCTCAAGTGTAATATCCTCCAAACTGATAACGTTCCAAGCTTTTGGCAAACGTCCAACTTCGCTATCCTTGAATTCCGTGTGACCAATCCCCTTTGTGAGCAACTCTTGCATCATGCCGGTCTTCAAGTCTTTCAGCTTGTTGATTTGCGCCTGGGTGGATTCGATTACGTCATCAACGGCGGTGAGGGTGGCTGCGATTTTTTGTTGTTCAGGACGCGGGGGAAGCAGTAATAGCATGTCCTCCATGCTTCCCTTGGTGACATGTAAAATTCCCATGCCGTTCGACTTGCTCATCCACTCTTCAGTTTTTTGCTTAAGTAACTGGTAAAGATAAGGCTTAGTAATATTTACTTCATCACAAGTTACTTTCCAAATATGGTAGTGATAGATCGCTTTTGGGCCTTTCCAGATATGCGCACCAAAAGTTGCAGACCACATATAAAGTAAATCACCAAAATCGCAATATTGACGCTCAGGCAATTCCAAGTTTGAATAGTAATAATCCTTGCCGGAACCAGTAAGGTTTTGAAGTCGAATGACTGGCGTACCTTGTTTTTCCCATTCCGTTAGTTTGTAAGCACGTCCATTTGAGAATTCGGCTACGTCCCCTTGTCGGTATTCTGACCATCCTTTTGGAATTGCATTACTCATACCCCAACTCCGCCAAATATCCCTTCATCACTACTTCCGCTTGCGCGACTTGCACATCCAGCTCATGCAAGGACACGCTGTACTTATCCCACCAACGTTCAAACTGCGCGATCAACGCCGGGTTGTCGGACGGCAGATGTGCATGGATCACTTCCTTGCTGGTGATTTCCGGCTTGAAATCGTAATAATCGGCATCGCGTTTGACGAACACTACCGTCACGTCAAAGCCTCGCAGGATCTCTTCCTGTATGTAATCGTCATGCACTTCACGCACCGGCACACCGCCATGCAGCAATGCGCGCACGTCGAAAATTTCCGGCGGCGGCGAGGTGTCGGCGTAGCGGCGTATGTTCAGGTTGTAGTCGTTCTCAGCGATCTCTGCCAGCGTCACTACCTTGGCATAGCGCTTGATGCCAGCGTATTGCTCGAAGGTGGCAACAATCTTGGCAATGTCCTCGGCGCGCAGGCTGTTCTGGTTCTTGCCTTCTGCATAATCGAGTTCGCCATTGATAAAGAGGACTCTACCTTTGCGTTCTTTCGGCTTGTTCTTGTTGATGATGAGCAGACTGGCAGGGATGCCCGTGCCGTAGAACAATGCTGCAGGCAAGCCGATCACGGCTTCCAACAAGTCGTCGTTCAAGATGCCTTTGCGGATTTCCTTCTCGCTGGAGCCGCGAAACAACACGCCGTGCGGCATGACCACGCCCATCATGCCATCGTTATTCAGCGACGCAATCATGTGCTGCACGAAAGCCAAGTCGCCAGAATCCTTGGGTGGCGTGCCGTAAGGGAAGCGACCAAAGCCATCGTTGTCAGCCTCTTCTTTGCCCCACGCTGCCAGACTGAACGGCGGGTTGGCGATCACGCGATCAAAGTGCATCAACTCGCCATGTTCGACGTGCTGCGGCTCGCGCAAGGTATCGCCCTTGCGTATGTCGGCGTTGAACACCCCGTGAAGGAACATGTTCATCTTGCAGATCGCCCAGGTATTCAAATTCATTTCCTGACCGTATAGCGAGAGGTTGGCTGCGTTCTCGCCGTGACTGACTAGGTAGTTACGGGTTTGCACCAGCATGCCGCCTGAGCCTACTGTAGGGTCGTATATGCGCATGCCGGCGTGGGGTTTGAGCAAGGCAACCAGCAGTTGCACGACTTCGCTCGGCGTATAGAATTCACCGCCTTTTTTACCGGCGGAGTCGGCAAACATCTTGATCAGGTATTCGTAAGCAGTACCAAGCAGATCGGTCGATTCAAAATCAACATTACGCAACCGGTGCTTGCTGAAGTGCGAGAGCAGATCGCCGAGCTTCTTGTCGGACAGCTTGTTCTTGATGTTGAAGTCGATCGAGACCAGCACGCCTTCCAGGCTGGTGTTGTGTTCTTCAATCGCTTCGGTGGCTTTATTCAGTTCGGCGCCGATATCGTGCTTCAGATCCTTGAGCGTGTTCCAGCGCGCCCGTTCCGGCACAAAGAAAGTCTGGTCATACTCATCTTCATCCTGCGCTAGCTTTTCAGCTTCAGCCTTCGATTTACCTATGCCGACGTAGTGGGCGATGACCTTTTCCTGCTCTTCATCGAAACTGTCTGACAGGCGCTTCAGGAACATCATTCCGAAGATGTAGTCCTTGAACTCCGATGCATCCATATTGCCGCGCAGGATATCGGCGGCTGTCCAAAGATAAGATTCGAGTTGTTGAAGCGTGAGTTTCTGCGTCATGTAAGTGCTTTGCCAGTCTTGATTGATTTTCGTGAGGAGATTATAGGGGCAATGCTCGAAGTGTCGGAACTATCCATCGCTCATCACAACCGTCGGAACTCCCGTTTTGCGCACTCGCTAGGCGCGGGTAAGACGATCAATGACCGCCCTGCGTAGGCAGATTAAATTAGCCTACTGCTTTGTTAAGTTAAGGCAAGGGGGTCTAATCCTGGCTGAATGTCTTTTCGCGACCGCAATTAAATTAGCCGGCAAACGCGCAGAGCGCGGGAGCCGGCATGGATACAAACGTCCTTACAATTTAGTTATCTAATTTCCGAAACTGCTTCCATTCCGCTATAGATTTGAAAATTAAAGTAAATTGGTGTTGAGGCGACGCTAGTCGCCTAGCGCCGCAGGTCGCCTAAAAATATAAACGTATTAACTTAAAAACGTATAAACCTACAAACCTATTAACTTATAAACCTATAGCCACAGAAATAAGCACGGAGTGAGCCTTTATTCATAGATATCAATTAGTTATATAGGCCCACATACGAATTGTTTCGGCCAGCAGCAGCCGACACTAGGAATTACCTAGCCACAGTCCATCTTTTCATTTTCTTCAGCTTGGCTGAGATCGTTGAAGCAGAAAGCGGAGGCTCTCCCTTCTGCCATCCCAAGACCCTCGCCACCAATGATTGCGAAGTGCCACCAGCAATTTCATTGGCAACCCACAAGTATTTGAAGTCTTTAACATCGGCAGCAAGTTGTGGACGGATCAACGCATGATTGCGCAAAATTCTATCGACATTAAGTGCCTGGTCGTCGATCTTCTGCCACTGTTTCTGTATTGAATTAGAAACAAGCGACGCCAATTGCCATTGCTCTACATCGGTAAGTTTAAAAATTGAGTTGACTCGTGCTTCCGATGTCCAATCATTAGCCAGGAATTCAGCTGCAAGTTCAAAATCAAATTCAGGCTGATCAAAGAGATCACGGTAAGTCCGATCCTTTACCCTGTCGCGCTTTCCTTGTGCATACAACCAGTGAAGATCAATCATTTTTCGATCTGAACTCAACAGCTCTTGTTCTGGCGTAAGCAAGGATGGATTAGGCACGCCGGGAACTTTTACGGTTGAAAAAGAAGCTGGTCTACGCTTGAATGGCACCTTCCGCAACTCTCGGAAGCGGGGGGGTCTCAAACCACGCTCGTTCATCACCAAGTTAATAGCGCATACAAACGAGCGAATGGCTGTGTAATCCCACAGTTTTTTTGTAGAACTCGAACGCTTATTGACCATCGTGTCCAGAACCTCTTCCAGCGCGCCGTTTGTCTTACTCCTTACCTTGCTAAGCAGCGGGGTGGCGGCGCCGATAAAACTATTATTTGCTGTGCTGGCGTTAGCCATCCCATTCACCGGCTTCAATTCGTTGATATTTTCGTGTGTCATATAACCCTCCTGTAGTTGGCGTGCGCAACTGCCTAAATTTGGCAGCCGCCATATGCTACTAAGCGAATTTAGGCTTTGTGTTGGCAATTTTCGATGAAAAAATCTCTTTTAATTCAGTAGGTTACGAACTTAAAAAGATTTTTATGGGGGATTTTTTGCCAAAGCGAGACTGAATTCAGGCGTCGCTTAGCGACTACATATGTCCGAAAGGTATGCGTCAGAGCTTGGATGGAGATGGGTCGTTTGTATAAGGATATGTCTTGGCAAACCTGGAATGACGGACTCATAGCCTACTAATGAAACCTTATATTCCTAGGACTTCGTGTGCTTAGAATGTGACGAGAAAAACCTCCAAATTGGTCGGCTTCCCGTACTACACTACTCGTCACAAATTATCGATGTTTTTTCATACAAATCAGATACTTACGATGCATTCTTATACAACCTGATTTTGTGTCGATTTCTGACGAAAAAATAACCTGCAAATTACCTTAAAAAAGCTATTGCGCTGACCTCGACGTCCCTTATTACGATTGCCCTTCGCATCTTCATGATTGAGCAAACAAAAAGCCCGCGTCCGTTATGGAAGCAGGCTTTTTGTGAAGGTATCATCGGCTCTATATTGGAAAGCGCACAACCCTACGCAAAATTAATTGCCAGGTCTGGTAGTCCACCCTTTTGAACAATACGTACTGATGCCACTGATAGTCCAATTCAAGTGACCGCGACTACGTCTCAATAAACTCAACAATTGACTGCACTTCGCTCACAGTTGTCGTAAACCACTCACATCCCGGTGCATCTTCTATCCAACGACCTCTAGCCTTAAGAACAGCATGAACAGCGCTTTCTATCTGGGTAACTCGTGTTACTTGCCAACGTCCGAGAATTTCTGGTTTTTCAAAAAAACCAGAACCCTTGCACTGTCCAAAGACACGCGTTTCGACATCGGCGGCACCAGTGAACCCGATTTTTATAGGAAATGGATCAACAGTTTTTTTAATTGCGGGGAATGAAAAAGCGTAAAGCCAGCCACGATGTTCTATATCAACCTGTTCTTCGATTGCCTCATCTTCATCTGCAACCGCCTCCTGCGTGAACTCTACATCGGATTTGAGACGATACATTCCCGACTGCCCCAACCACACAAACGGAGATTCTGGTCCAATCTTGGCTCTATGCGAGGCGAAAAATCTCAACGCACTCCCGACCTGATGCATTTTTCCCTCTGCATCACGAGCTGGATAGCTAAGGTTTAATTCCTGTTCTGAGAAATATCTAGCGATGACTCTGTTAATCACCAGGTTTAGTTTGAATGGCTCGCCGGAAGTCGCTTCAGGTTCTAATGCGAGTTCTGGGAGCATGTGATACCGAGCGAACTTATAGCAGAATGAGGCCGTTGGTTCGAACTCGATGGGCAAGGTTTTCATTTACTCTTCTTTTATATTTTGATTAGAAAAAATCAATTGATTTGATCAAGTTCGCTACGTGCAATTTTAATCGGCCAGCCCGATCTTGTTAGAATGAACGCCTAATTCAAAAATTGTCTGATTGATGAAAAAAGCTGCGGAAAAAATAATCGAGAAATCAAGCTCCATCTATTCCAAAACGGCTGTCGGGCGAGCAGGAGAGACTCTTAAAAAAACCAGTATTTCTATCGACAACCCTGATGCGCATCTCGAAGCGCTCAAGGCGTTGTCGTATTGGCGCGCGTGCCATATTACCCCGCTCGACCATGCTGTTTCTGAACTAGCTGTCGTGACTCAAAAGGACAAAGCAGCGATTATCGCTAAAAGATTAAAGCGTACGCCATCGATAATTGCCAAGCTGAACCGTGAGTCCGGCATGCTACTTCAAAATATGCAAGATGTCGGAGGATGCCGAGTTGTGCTTAGGTCTTTGCGTCATGTTAACAAAGTGCGACGCGCTCTTAAAACGCGTGGAATATATCGTGAACGTGACTATATTCAAACGCCGAAGAAAGATGGATACCGCGGCGTTCATATGATCGGCAAGTTTCCTGGAGAACAGGGGAATACTGCTTTCGTTATAGAAATCCAGCTGCGCACCGAAGTACAGCATGCTTGGGCAACCGCTGTAGAAATCATTGATTTATTCACAAAGCAGGCATTAAAAAATGATGATGGCAGGCCGGATTGGTTGAATTTTTTCTCAGCCGCAGGTGAAGCATTCTCGGAACTGGATGGTGTCGTTATCAATGATGAATCCCACATGGAGAGCTGTGCCGAAGTAGCTCGCCTAGCAAGAAAGCTGGCCGTTCTCGACAAGTTCGAGGCTTACAATACATCTCTTCGCATCCTGGATGAGGAAGGTATTAAATGGGTAGAAGGTTATTACTTGATATCTATCGATACACGCGAAAAAACTCTTCGGTATGACTTCTTTGGCATTCCTGAATACACTAATGCGCTGGACGAATATTTGCAAAAGGAACGAAGTAGTGCAAACAATCCTGAGGTTATTGTCGCCTTGGTATCAACACACTCACTAAGCAGCCTGAAAGAAGCGTATCCAAATTATTTCGCTGATGCTCACAAGTTTGTCCAACATTTAAACACCATCATTGCGCGACACGAATACGCCAATCCAAACTGGATCAAGAGAATTCTCTTGGGGTTATCGAGCGATAAGCGCCCAAGAATCCCTGAATAGGCCGATAGCGAACGGGCTATCAGCCAGCATGCTTCACACGGCTCCCATCGTCACGACTAAACCTTAGCGATATCCTGGAATGCAATAGGCTCCCCATCGTTCCGATATCGATATAGTGTCACCCTGAAACCTTCTGACTCCGGAAAACGTCTTACGAAATCCCTTGCCTGTGCGACGGCGACATCATAGTCACGCTGTAACGATATTTTGGCGTAATGCTGACGATCCTTTGAGATCGTTAAAATCATGTCCCACATCACACATCTCCTTTCCTAACGGCGTCTGCAACAACTGCACTTTGATTCGAAGAGTGTGCCAATCTCTCAGCTAGAAGAGTGGCATTGAGATGGGTGTAACGTGAGAGCATCTGTAGCGTTTTGTGACCAGTAATTGACGCCACCTCCATCGTGCCAAATACTCCTCTTTCAAACAATCTGCTCGTTGCTTCGTGTCGCAAATCATGAAAGTGCAGATCGCTCAAATATCCAGCTAGTAGCGCACTACCGGACTCAACACATTGCCTTTTATAAAGGCTGTATGCGCCCGTCAGCGCCCTTCGCCAAGCTTTACTAATCACAGCCCCATTTGATCTAAATAAAGCGCCCTCAGATCGTGGTTGCAGCCGCTGCAAAATTGCCACTGCCTCTGGACTCAATGGAACAACACGACCGGTTCCATTTTTCGTATCTTTCAATGAGATAAAACGTTTCGCCAAACTCACGTCACACCATTGAAGTTGGATTATCTCGGAAAGACGCATGGCGGTCTCTACCGCCAAGTGGGCGATCGGCGACAACTCCGCGCTTTTTGATGTTTTGAGTACCGCCTCCAGTTCGCCTGGCAGCAAGCGGCGATTACGCCCGTTACTGACAGTAGGCTTTCGAATCGAAAGCAATGGGTTGGTGACTTCAATCGCCCACTCTTTGTGTGCGATTTCAAAGCAATGTGAAAGGATAGCCAAACGCCGACGTACTGTGGCGGGAGCGAGTGTTGCAAGCCACCTGTCACGTAGTGAAGCAATGTCCACAGGCTTAATAGATAGCAAAGGGGACGCTGACAAGCGATCTCTGATGATTGCCTGGATAACGTAAGTCTCTTGTGCCGCACCCTTTTTAGCGACCGTCACGTCGGCGCTGTACCGGTTCAGAGCTTCTTTTAACGTCATTGCGTTATTTGCGCTTGGGGGGCGCCACCGACCCGATTGAATGTCTGATTCAACCTGTCTTGCCCAAGCCAGTGCGTCCTTCCGTAATATGAAAGACTTACACACGGCACCTTCTTTTCGATAAACACGGACGTGATACTTACCCTTACGCTCAGTAATATTAGCCACTGTTTCACCCATCTATAATCAGCCAGTTGATATAGAGTTGAGCAAACATACTGGGAAAGCGGAGCGTTCCGCGCAAGCTATTGATTTAAATGGATTATTTCAATCGCTCACACGCTATGGCACAGCACTCATAATGCTGGGGTCGGTGGTTCAAATCCACCTATCACCACCAAGAACAAGAAATGCATAAACCCGCGTTCCTCTCACGAGAGCGCGGGTTTTTTGTTGCCCGACGTATTTCCGTACTGCAGCATTTCAGTACCCCCTCTGCACTTGAGGCAGCGCTGACTGCCTAAGCAGCCGTTTTTTGATCTGGAACAAGTTCGCGCCCGGGCGCGCAGGCATATCATGGTCAGGTAATCACACGTTTTCCAATCACAGGAGAAAACCATGTTCAAGAAAATCCTCGTACCAACAGACGGCTCGCCCTTATCCGACAAAGCCATCAATGCCGCGATAGAGTTTGCCAAAGCCATGAACGGCGAGCTCGTCACGCTCTGCGTCGCCGAGCCGTATGTGTACTCGGCACTGGTTGAAGGAACAGGCGTATTTCCAATGGACTCGGTTGCCTATGACGAGAAAGCGCAGGAAATCGCACAGCATAATGTTGACAAGGCAGCGGTGCTTGCCCGCGCTCAGGGCGTGACATGCAAGACTGCAGTCGCCCTGTCTTTCAGTCCGTATGAAGAAATCGTGCGCGCAGCAGAACAGAATAATTGCGATGTGATTTTCATGGCCTCGCATGGACGCAAAGGTTTGAACAAGCTGTTTGTCGGCAGCGAAACGCAAAAGGTATTGGCGCATTCGACCCTACCGGTACTGGTATTTCGCTGACAGCATTAACAATCTGAAAAATCGGCGCGCGGCATCAAGTAATAAAAAAATCCCTTGAGAATTCAGGCTCTCAAGGGATTTTTTGCATAGAGCGGATAGCTCCGCGCGGGTATTATTCTTCCAGCAGGCTACGCAACATCCACGCAGTTTTTTCATGCACGTCCAGGCGTTGCGTCAGCAAATCGGCGGTCGGCTCATCGTTGGCCTTGTCGACGATATCAAACAAGGCGCGCGCAGTGCGGGCGGTCGCTTCATGCGCATTGACCAGATGACGAACCATGTCCATCGCTTTTGGCACGCCGTCGATTTCCTTGATGGATGCCAGCTTGACGAATTCCTTGTAAGTACCTGGCGCCGGATAACCCAGGGCGCGAATACGTTCAGCAATCAGATCCAGCGCATTCCATTGCTCTGTGTATTGAGCCATGAACATGGTGTGCAGACTGGTGAACATCGGTCCTTTGACGTTCCAGTGGAAATTGTGGGTCATCAGATAAAGCGTATAGCTGTCAGCCAGCAGACCGGACAGGCCTTGTACGATCTTGGCGCGGTCTTTTTCAGAAATACCGATGTCGATCTTGGTGACTTGAGTTGATGGACTTGGTTTTTTAGTGGCCATGTAGCGCTCCGAAAAGTTGGTTTGTATGCATGATCATACTTTGATTTTCTGCAATATGTGCCGGGTGATCATCGAGCATGCTCGCCCGATTAAAACTCTCCCTCTTGAATTCGGCGTAAAAAATGATCACCAGCATCTGGATGGCGACAATCCGCATCATCTATTTCCTCAGCATTTAAACTCCTCTAGCAAGCTCATACCGCACGGGTTTTTCGGTATTGAAATGTTAAGAAATCGTAAAAAACGTTCCATTTTGGTGCAAAATACCGGATGCAATTTTTGCGCACTAATTTAAGGTTCCAATGAAATACCAATCTCTTCACGATTTTTTGGCCCACGTCTCTGAACGCAATCCTGGCCAGCCCGAATTTTTACAAGCCGTCACGGAAGTCATGGAAAGCCTGTGGCCTTTCATCGAACAACATCCTCAATATGCCGAACACGGCTTGCTGGATAGATTGGTCGAACCAGAGCGCATCATCATATTCCGGGTATCGTGGGTTGACGATCACGGCAACGTACAAGTCAATCGCGGCTACCGCATCCAGCAAAATTCGGCGATCGGTCCGTACAAGGGCGGTATCCGCTTCCACCCATCGGTGAATCTGTCGATCCTGAAATTCCTGGCCTTCGAGCAAACCTTCAAGAACGCACTGACCACGCTGCCTATGGGCGGCGGCAAGGGCGGCGCCGACTTCGATCCGAAAGGCAAGAGCCCGGGCGAAGTCATGCGTTTCTGCCAGGCCTTCACCAGCGAACTGTTCCGTCATATCGGTTCCGATACCGACGTGCCTGCCGGCGATATCGGCGTGGGTGGGCGCGAAGTAGGCTTCATGGCCGGCATGATGAAAAAACTCAGTAATCGCTCCGACTGCGTCTTCACCGGCAAGGGCCTGAGCTTCGGCGGTTCGCTGATGCGTCCGGAAGCGACCGGTTACGGCACCGTCTATTTTGCCGAGCAAATGCTGAAGCAAAAAGGGCTCAGCTTCGACGGCATGCGCGTCAGCGTATCCGGCTCGGGCAATGTCGCTCAGTTCGCGGTTGAAAAAGCGATGTCGCTGGGCGCGAAAGTAGTCACCGTGTCCGATTCCAGCGGCACCATCGTTGATAACGACGGTTTCAAACCGGAAAAACTGGCCATCCTGATGGAAGTCAAAAACCATCTGTACGGCCGCGTCAGCGACTACGCACAACGTACCGGTGTCGAATTCCACGCCGGCATGAGTCCATGGCACGTGCCGGTTGATGTTGCATTGCCTTGCGCAACACAAAACGAACTGGACGTCGATGCAGCCAATGCACTGGTCAAGAACGGCGTGATCTGCGTGGCGGAAGGCGCGAACATGCCAACCACGATAGAAGCCGTGCGGATTTTCGAAAGCAGTGGCGTCCTGTATGCGCCGGGCAAGGCCAGCAACGCCGGCGGTGTAGCCACCTCGGGACTGGAAATGGGACAAAACGCCATGCGTTTCTCATGGTCGCGCGACGAAGTCGATACCCGTCTGCATTCGATCATGTGCAATATCCACGACGCCTGCCTGCGTCATGGTCGCCGCGCTGACGGCAGCGTCAGCTACGTCAATGGCGCAAATGTGGCCGGCTTCGTCAAGGTTGCCGACGCAATGCTGGCGCAAGGCGTAATTTAAGCTTACGGCTGCAGGTCGACACACGACCTGCAGCCTGCTTCATCATTGCTCGTGCGCAGCAACATCTCCTCATCATCAGCGCACTTCACTCACGTCCGTCCATTCTTATCCGGCATCACCGCCATGATATGATGACGCTCCTTGTGCATTGAAAAATGCATGACCCGGATGCGCATCATTTCGCGTCGACTCAGGCTGGTTTGCATGCAGTTTTGCCATCTGCCGTCGGAAATCATTTTCACGCATTCTGCGCATGCCGTTTTGCCGCAACACCTCTTTTACCCATAATGGAAACCTGCCATGCGGACAAGAATTTTGCTGATCAGTGTTGCCTTCGCCGTGACGAGCTTCTCGGCACAGGCGTTTGAACGACCGTTTCCGGCCGGTGCAAAACGTGGCGTGATGACGCCGGCCGTTGCTCCGGCGATCATCATCAATGACAAAACACGCACGCTGACTGCCGGCGCCCGCATCTGGAATCAGAACAACACGATAGACATGCCGGCTGCGCTGCGCGGCAGCAAATTGCCTGTGAATTACACCGAGATTGCAAGTGGTGAAATAGATCGCGTGTGGATATTGACGGAAGAAGAGGCCAAACAAGCGCCGCCTAAACCTGTTGTGCCCGCGGCGCTACCTGCGCCCGTTTCAAAGTTTCAGTAAATTAATTAAGTAAAAAATTAAGCAAGTCATGCAAAAAAAGATATACATCAAGACCTTCGGTTGCCAGATGAACGAGTACGACTCGGACAAGATGGCTGACGTCCTCAACGCGTCCGATGGCTTGATCAAAACCGACACGCCGGAAGATGCAGATGTCATCCTGCTCAACACTTGTTCAGTGCGTGAAAAAGCGCAGGAAAAAGTTTTCTCCGACCTCGGCCGTCTGCGTGAATTGAAGTTGCTCAAACCCGACCTGATGATAGGTGTGGGCGGTTGCGTCGCGTCGCAGGAAGGCGATGCAATCGTCAAGCGTGCACCTTATGTCGATCTGGTGTTCGGCCCGCAAACCCTGCATCGCTTGCCAGACATGCTCAAGCAGCGCCGTTCGACTGGCCATTCACAAGTCGACATCAGTTTTCCAGAAATTGAAAAGTTCGATCACATGCCGCCCGCCAAGGTAGAAGGCGCAAGCGCGTTTGTATCGATCATGGAAGGTTGCAGCAAGTATTGCAGCTACTGCGTCGTGCCTTATACACGCGGTGAAGAAGTCTCGCGCAACTTTGACGACGTGCTGGCAGAAGTCGCCGGCCTCGAAGCACAAGGCGTGAAGGAAATCACGCTCTTGGGACAGAACGTCAATGCCTATCGCGGCAAAATGAGCCGTGATTCAAGCGATGGCGAAATCGCCGACTTCGCCTTGCTGATCGAATATATCGCCGAGATGGAAGGCATAGAACGCATACGCTTCGTTACCAGCCATCCAAAAGAATTTACGCAACGTCTGATCGATACTTACGCCAAAGTGCCGAAGCTGGTCGATCATTTGTACCTGCCTGCGCAACACGGCTCGGATCGCATCCTGGCAGCAATGAAGCGCGGCTACACCTCGCTCGAATACAAATCGATACTGCGTCGTCTGCGCGCAGTGCGTCCGAATATTTCGATTTCGTCCGATTTCATCGTGGGCTTCCCTGGCGAAACCGATGCCGATTTTGAAGCAATGATGAAATTGATAAACGATATCGGTTACGACAACAGCTACAGCTTTATTTTCAGTCCGCGTCCCGGCACGCCGGCCGCCAATCTGGAAGACGACACGCCGCACGAGGTCAAGCTCCAGCGCCTGCAAAGACTGCAAGCCGTGATCGATCAAAACACGCGTCGTTACAGCAATGAAATGGTGGGTACCGTACAGCGCATCCTGGTGGAAGGTCCATCCAAAAAAGATGAGAATGAATTGCAAGGCCGTACCGAAAACAACCGCGTCGTCAATTTTGCTTCAGGACCACAAGGCAATAGCCTGATAGGCCAGATGGTTGACGTCAACATCACGCAATCGCACGCCTACACATTGCGTGGCGAAATCATCGTCAAGCAATAACTTTTCATATTCAAATCACGCCAAACTTACTCAGCCAAAATTGAAAACAAAAACTGTCGTGCAACCTTTGTACTTCGTCCCCGAACCGCTGGATAACAAGCGCCTCGCGCATCTGTGCGGCCCTATGGATGAAAACCTGCGGCAAATTTCCGCCGCACTGGACGTCACGATTTTTCGCCGTGGCGAAAAATTCATAGTCAGCGGTGACAATGGTGCGCGTGCAGTCGAGATTCTGGATCAGTTTTATCGGCAGGCAGACAAAATCGTGCCGCTGGAAGAAGTACAACTCGCATTGGTTGAACAGCGTGCCGCCCTGGCAGAACCTGAGCTGATTATTCCTGCAGCAAAGAAAACGACAAAAAATAAAGCCGTAGTATCCGTTACCGATGCGCCTGTTTTAAAAACTCGCCGCCACGATTTGCGCGGCCGTACGCCGCATCAGTTGCAGTATCTGAAGGCGATCATGGATCACGACATCACGTTTGGTGTTGGTCCCGCCGGCACTGGCAAAACGTATTTGGCCGTGGCGTGCGCCGTCGATGCGCTGGAGCGCGATGCCGTCAAGCGCATCATCCTGACGCGTCCTGCAGTAGAAGCCGGCGAACGCCTGGGCTTTTTACCCGGCGACTTGTCGCAAAAAATCGATCCGTATCTGCGTCCTTTGTACGACGCGCTGTATGACTTGCTCGGCTACGACCGCACGCAAAAAATGTTTGAAAAACAGGCAATCGAAATTGCGCCCTTGGCCTATATGCGCGGCCGCACGCTGAATCACGCTTTCGTGATTCTGGATGAGGCGCAAAACACCACGCCTGAACAAATGAAGATGTTTTTGACGCGTATCGGTTTCGGCAGTAAAGCCGTCATCACCGGCGACATTACACAAATCGATTTACAGCAAAATCAAAAGAGCGGCCTGGTCGAAGCAATCGACGTACTCGGTGAAGTCCGCGGGCTGGCTTTCACGCGCTTCAGCAGCGCCGACGTGGTGCGTCATCCACTCGTGGCTCGCATCGTCGATGCCTACGATGAAACCAAACAACCGAAGAAACGTGCACCTTCCAAAACAGCGATTAAAAATGCAGCAAAATAAACTTTCTCTATCCGTGCAGTATCCAGACCCGCGTCTGCAGGAAATCCTTACTCGCCCGCTATTGCGCCGCTGGGTAAAAGCCGCTCTGCTGGCACCGGCACAAATCACTTTGCGCTTCGTCGATGCCGACGAGGGGAAAACCTTGAATCGCAATTTTCGCGGCAAGGATTACGCAACGAATGTATTGACCTTCGCCTATAACGAGGACGAAGACGACATCTTCGATGAAAATGATGCGACTCAGGCAGACATCATCCTGTGCACCGACGTCTTGCAGCGCGAAGCCGCGGAACAGAATAAATCCCTGGAATTTCACGCCGCGCATCTGGTAATCCACGGCGTGCTGCATGCGCAAGGTTACGATCACGAATCGGACGAGGAGGCAGAAGAAATGGAAACGCTGGAAATTGAAATGCTGGCCGCACTCGGCTTTCCCAACCCCTATATCGAATCATGATCGTGTGAGCCCTTGTCATGTGAGCCATTCACGCGCAGGCCAGAGTAAAACCAGCCTGTGATCGCTCACATTTTTGGAATCTTGAATATTTGTTGTATCCTGAACCCTGTTGAAACCACCACCCGCAACGGCTTTTCGCCTTATGCAAGACATTCCCCCCCAAGATAAATCCGGCGATGCCAAACCGCATCGCTCGCTGTTCGAACGCCTGACTGCGCTGATCGCGCCCGAACCGGACAGCCGCGCCGAGCTGCTGACCATCCTGCAGGATGCCCATGAGCGGCATCTGATCGACGCTGATGCATTGGCGATGATAGAAGGCGTTTTTCAGGTTTCCGAATTGTCGGCGCGCGACATCATGGTGCCGCGTGCGCAGATGGATGTGGTCGATATCAGTAAGCCAATTGCGGAATGGATGCCTATGGTGCTGGAGACAGCACATTCGCGCTTTCCTGCCGTCGACGGCGAACGCGACAATGTGGTCGGCATTTTGATGGCCAAGGATTTGCTGCGCTATTACGCGGAAGAATCCTTCGATGTACGTCAGATGCTGCGCAGCGCTGTCTTCATTCCAGAATCAAAACGCCTGAACGTGCTGCTCAGTGAATTTCGCGCCAAACACAATCACATGGCTGTCGTGGTCGATGAATACGGCGGCGTAGCCGGCCTGATCACGATCGAAGATGTGTTGGAACAAATCGTCGGCGACATCGAAGACGAATACGATTTCGATGAAGAAGAGGACAATATCCTCGCCATCAAAGCCGGTGAACATGGGCCACGCTGGCGCGTCAAAGCACTGACTGAAATCACCCAGTTCAACGAAGAGCTGGGCACTGAAATCTTCAGTGCTGACGTCGATACGCTAGGCGGCTTCGTCACCAATCATCTGGCTCGCATGCCGCACAAGGGCGAGATCGTCGACATAGGCAATTTGCGCTTTGAAGTACTGCGCGCCGATGCACGCCAGATCCACGTCTTGCTGGTAGAAAAACTGCCGGCGACGACTGCTGATGAAACCCTTGATAGTTGACCTCGTGACGCGCGTGACACTTTCTATTCTCGTCATTTTCTGCTCATGCGCGTGAGCACTCTTCTCTCTCTTCGTTTTGCTCCGACACAGGCAACAGTGATTGCCTTGTTCGCCGGCGCGCTGAATGTTTTTGCATTCGCCCCTGTAGGCTGGTGGCCACTGCAAATCATCACGCTCGCGCTGCTGTTTCATTTGATATTGCAGGCACCTTCCATCAAATCCGCCACATTGACAGGCTGGGCCTACGGTTTCGGCTGGTCTGCGTGCGGCGTGTATTGGCTCTACATCAGCATGCATCAATACGGCGGCATGCCGGCACCGATGGCGGCCTTAGCAGTGGCATTATTGGCGCTGTTGCTGGGTGCGTTTTTCGCTGCGGCTACTGGCGTTGGTGCGTGGTTCCAGCAGCGACTACACGCATCCAGAACTATCTTGCTGTTGCTGGTCTTTCCCTCGCTATGGTTGCTGTCAGAATGGTTGCGCGGCTGGGTATTAACCGGCTTGCCGTGGGTAGTGTCCGGCTATGCACACACCGGCAGTCCGCTCGCCGGTTATGCGCCGCTGATAGGCGTGTATGGATTGGGATGGCTGGCCGCGGTGCTGGCCGCTTGCCTGGTTTTACTGCCAACGAAAAAATCTGCAGTCATCCTGATTGTCGCCATACTCGCCACCGGTTTTGGTTTGAAATCCATCAACTGGACGACACCACATGGTGAACCGATTTCAGTGCGTCTGTTGCAAGGTAACGTGCCGCAGGAAATCAAGTTCGACGATGAACAGACCGATGTAACGCTCACGCTGTACGAAGACATGATGCGCGCCGCGCCGGCTGATTTGATCGCCACCCCGGAAACCGCATTGCCGCTCCTGGCGCATCAATTACCGACAGATTATTTGCCGCGCCTGGCTGAGTTTGCGACCGCATCCAACAGTCATTTGGCCATCGGTATCGCCGTCAGCGACGGACCGCAGCAATATGCGAATAGCGTGATCGGCATTGCGCCGACAACCGCCAGCCGCGCCATACCCAAGCTGTATCGCTACGACAAACATCATCTGGTGCCATTCGGCGAATTCATCCCTTTCGGCTTTCGCTGGTTTGTCGACATGATGCATATCCCGCTCGGCGACTTCACGCGCGGCGCCGGATTGCAAGCGCCTTTCGCCGTCAAGGATCAATCCGTCTTGCCGAATATTTGTTATGAAGATTTGTTCGGCGAAGAAATTGCCAACCAATTGCGTGCCGCTGATGCCGCTGGCAAACCGGTAGCGACCATGCTACTGAACGTTTCCAACATTGCATGGTTTGGCGATTCGATCGCCTTGCCGCAGCACTTGCAGATCTCGCAAATGCGCGCCATAGAAACCGGCCGCACCATGTTGCGCTCCACGAATACCGGCACCACCGCCGTCATAGATCCGACCGGCAAGGTCGTCGCGCAACTCAAACCTTTTGAGCGCGGCGTGTTAACTGCATCGGCGCAAGGTTACAGCGGCATCACGCCGTATGTTTTCGTCGGCAATGCATTCATCGTATTGCTGGCTTTTGCGCTGCTGATCGCTGCCTGGTATCTGACGCGCAGAAACACTAATCACCCCTAAAACCCGGTAAAATCTGGGGTTTTGGCAAACCTGCCCTTACCCGCCCCGGGTAATGCAAAAATTCAAACAAGATGCTCACATTTCAACAAATCATTCTCACGCTGCAAAAGTACTGGGACGCGCAAGGTTGCGCGCTGCTGCAACCCTACGATATGGAAGTCGGCGCCGGCACTTCGCACACTGCGACCTTCCTGCGCGCCATTGGCCCTGAACCTTGGAAAGCGGCCTACGTGCAGCCATCACGCCGTCCTAAAGATGGTCGTTATGGCGAGAATCCGAATCGCCTGCAGCACTACTATCAATTCCAGGTCGTATTGAAACCGGCACCGGCGAATATCCTTGAACTGTACCTGGGCTCGCTGGAAGCACTCGGTTTCGACCTCAAGCAAAACGATATTCGCTTCGTTGAAGACGATTGGGAAAACCCGACTCTGGGCGCATGGGGCCTAGGTTGGGAAGTCTGGCTCAACGGTATGGAAGTCACACAGTTCACTTACTTCCAGCAAGTCGGCGGCATCAATTGCAAACCAATCACCGGTGAAATCACTTACGGCCTGGAACGCCTCGCGATGTATCTGCAAGGTGTCGACAACGTCTACGATTTGAAATGGACAGAAGGCTTGTCTTACGGCGACGTCTACAAGCAAAACGAGATCGAGCAATCAACTTATAACTTCGAACACAGCGATGCCGATTTCCTGTTCGTCGCTTTCACTGCACATGAAAAACAGGCACTCAATCTGATCGAGAACAAACTGGCATTGCCAGCTTACGAACAGGTATTGAAAGCTGCGCACACATTCAACTTGCTGGATGCGCGCGGCGCGATTTCCGTCACTGAACGTGCTGCCTATATTGGCCGCATTCGTAATCTGGCGCGCAGCGTCGCCAAGAGCTATTTTGACAGCCGTGCCCGCCTCGGCTTCCCTATGGCCAAACCTGAACATGCCGCCGAAGTGCTGGCTCAAATCGAAAAAGAAACAGCATGAGCAACAGCATGGATAACAAAAATTTATTAGTCGAACTCTTCGTCGAAGAATTGCCGCCAAAGGCATTGAAGAAAATCGGCGATGCTTTTGCACAAAATCTGCAAGCATCGTTGAAAGCACAAGGTCTGCTTTCCGATGGTAGTGTCTTGACGCACTTCGCTTCACCGCGTCGACTTGCCGTGCATCTGACGCACGTGCTCGTGCAGGCGGATGACAAGCAAGTCATGCAAAAACTGATGCCGGCAAGCGTAGGCTTGACTGCAGATGGCAAGGCAACGCCGGCCCTGCTGAAGAAACTGGCCGCCTTGGGCGCAAACGAATCTGCAGTCGCGGATTTGAAGCGCGAATCCGACGGCAAAGCCGAGGTCTTGTTTTTCAACAGCATCGTCACCGGCGTTACATTGCCGGACGGCTTGCAAAAAGCCATGGACGATACCTTGGGCAAGCTGCCTATTCCTAAAGTCATGGGCTATCAACTGGCCGATGGCTGGAGCACGGTCAACTTCGTACGCCCTGCGCACGGTCTGGTCGCACTGTATGGCGCTGACGTCGTACCTGTTTCTGTACTGGGCCTGAGCGCCGGCAACATCACACGCGGCCATCGCTTTGAAGCCGGCCTCGATCCGCTGTATATCCGTGACGCAGACAGCTATGCCAAGCAACTCGTCAGCGAAGGTGCAGTGATCGCCAGCTTCGCAGAACGTCGCGCAGAAATCGTGCGCCAACTTGCTGCAGCAGCCAGTGAAGCCGGCAGCAATCTGACACCGATTCAAGATGAAGACTTGCTGGATGAAGTCACCGGCCTGGTCGAGCGTCCAAATGTCTTGATCGGTCAGTTTGAAGAAACATTCCTTGAAGTGCCTCAGGAATGTCTGATCCTGACGATGAAGGCGAATCAAAAATACTTCCCGCTGCTCGATAGCGTAGGCAATTTGAGTAACAAGTTTCTGATCGTTTCGAATATTCGTCCAGCCGACGCCAGCACTGTCATCGGCGGCAACGAACGCGTCGTACGTCCGCGTTTGGCCGATGCAAAATTCTTCTTCGATCAAGATCGCAAAAAGACTTTGGCCTCGCGCGTAAGCAGTCTGGATAAAGTCGTTTATCACAACAAGCTCGGCACACAAGGCGAACGCATTGCACGCGTACGCGCGATTGCACAAGCGATCGCGACCAAGCTCGGCGTCGATCCGCAACAAGCCGACGTCGCAGCACAATTGGCCAAGGCCGATCTGCTGACAGACATGGTAGGTGAATTCCCTGAACTGCAAGGCATCATGGGCCGTTACTACGCCCTGCATGACGGCCTGGCAACAGACGTCGCCGATGCGATTGAAGATCACTACAAACCACGTTTTGCAGGCGACACATTGCCGCGAAATTCAGTCGGCATGGTAGTCGCGCTGGCAGACAAACTGGAAACCCTGGTTGGCTTGTTCAGTATCGGACAAGTTCCAACCGGCGACAAAGATCCGTTTGCCTTGCGTCGTCATGCACTCGGTGTGATTCGGATGCTGATCGAAAGCAAACTCGATATCGGCATCAATGAATTGATCGCCGCCGCAGAAAAACCATTCAATGCACTAAACGATGACCATCGCACTGCCTTGCTGACATTTATCTTCGATCGCCTCGCCAACGCATTGCGCGAACAAGGTTATAGCGCGCAGGAAATCGATGCCGTACTCGCCTTGCAACCGCAACGTCTGGCTGACATTGCCAGCCGCCTCGCTGCAGTACGCGCATTTGCCGCATTGCCGGAAGCGCCAGCGCTTGCCGCAGCCAACAAACGCGTCGGCAATATCCTCAAAAAAGTCGAAGGCGAAGTTGCAGCGAAAGTTGATGCAGCACTGCTGACAGAAGCAGCGGAAGTCGCATTGAATCAAACACTGATCACCGTCAAGCCGCAAGCAGATGCTGCATTCGCTCGCGGCGATTACGGTGCTTCGCTGCAGGTATTGGCGGCATTGAAAACACCGGTCGATGCCTTCTTCGACGGCGTGATGGTGAATGCCGAAGATCCTGCGCTGCGCAATAATCGTCTAGGCCTGCTCGCTACCTTGCATCAAGCCATGAACCAGGTGGCCGACCTGTCAAGATTAGCGAACTGATCAAAGTCTCTCATGCCATCCATCCCGAAAGCCGAGCCGATGAAACTGATTATTCTTGATAGAGATGGCGTCATTAATCAGGACTCGGAGACCTTCATCAAAACACCCGATGAATGGATTCCGATTCCCGGTTCGCTGGAAGCGATTGCACGTTTGAATCAAGCTGACTATCGTGTGGTCGTCGCGACCAACCAATCAGGCATCGCGCGCGGCATGTTTAACATCATGGCGTTGAATGCAATTCACCAAAAGATGCATGCAGCAGCACAATCGGTGGGAGCAGAAATCGATGCAGTATTCTTTTGCCCGCATGCCGCCGACGATAGTTGCGATTGCCGCAAACCACAGCCAGGCATGTTGCACACGATAGCCAAGCGCTTCGATGTCAGCCTGAGGGGCTTGCCGATGATAGGCGACTCGCTACGCGATCTGCAGGCGGGCTTTGTGGTCGGTTGCGCGCCCTATCTGGTCTTGACTGGCAAAGGCGAAAAGACCCTGGCAAAAGGTGGACTGCCGCCAGGCACCACCAGCTACCCCAATCTTGCCGCCGTCGTCGATCATTTATTGAAAACGCCCGCGCACAATTACGCTGTTTGAATAGCCTCACCCTAAATAGCTACCTTTAGTCTTGCACTTAATCTGGAGTTGTAATGTCACGTGCCATTTTGTTTTTGCGTTCGCTGTTATTTGCACTGGCAATGCTGGTCGCTACCTTGATATGGGCACCTGTCTGTTTTCTGGCGGCGCCTTTGTCATATAACAAACGGTAT
This sequence comes from Herminiimonas fonticola, assembly GCF_003293745.1. Taxonomy (GTDB): domain Bacteria; phylum Pseudomonadota; class Gammaproteobacteria; order Burkholderiales; family Burkholderiaceae_D; genus Oxalicibacterium; species Oxalicibacterium fonticola. The sequence goes on along the minus strand of NZ_PTLZ01000004.1, from coordinate 157,265 downwards.
TTCATTACCTCGCGTTGGAACGTCTTCATCATCTGGCTGGCAAAAGTATTGTGCGGTATTCGTTATGAAATCAAAGGTTACGAAAATCTGCCTGATCAACCTGTGATTTTGTTAGCGAAACATCAGTCTGCATGGGAAACCATTTTCCTGCTGTGCAAAATGACACGGCCACTGGTATTCGTGTTCAAGAAGGAGTTACTCTACGTTCCTTTTTTCGGTTGGGCGCTTGGTTTGTTGCGCATGATCCCTATCGATCGCAGCAGCGGCAAGGATGCGTTTGCACAAGTCGTCGTGCAAGGCAGAAGACGTTTGGCAGATGGTCAATGGATCATCATGTTCCCGGAAGGCACACGCACCCCTGTCGGGCAGGGCGGTCGATACAAGGGTGGCGGCGCACGTCTTGCGGTAGAAACCAATACCGTTGTCGTGCCTATCGCCTTGAATCCAGGTAAATGCTGGCCGAAAAATTCCTTCATCAAGCACCCGGGATTGGTCACTGTATCTATCGGCAAGCCGATTTCGCCGGAAGGATTGAATGCCGTTGATCTGATGCAGCAAGTCGAAAATTGGATAGAATCGGAAATGCGTGTGATTTCACCCGATGACTATCGCGACCAGTCGTCGCAAAAACCTTAACGGCCCCGCACATCCTTGAAGCTGCTTCGTCACACATCGCCTGATCCGCAACAGCTTGCGCTGCAGCTTGATTTCTTTTCGTCCGATTTTTCATCACAACCGAAAATAGATCACCCCGCGCCTAAGCATTCGCCTGGATCATCGCTACCGCCAAGCGCACCTCCAAGCACCGATGTCGCCAAGCCTGTACCGACAGGCAAGCGTCGCGTGCATGTAGGCGAACACACTCTGGATTACACGCTGGTGCGCTCGAAGCGTCGTTCTATCGGCTTCATGATCGATGATGACGGCTTGCGTATCACTGCGCCGAAATGGGTAACACTGACGGAAATCGAAAACGCGATTTGTGAAAAGCAGCGCTGGATTTTCACCAAGCTGAATGAGCGACGTGAACGTTCTGCACGACGCCTGCAACCGCAAATGGAATGGCGCGACGGCGGCACCCTGCCCTACCTCGGCAGTGACATCACCTTGCGCATACTGGCAACGCAGAGCGCCGGCATTCTGTACAATGCGACATCAAAAGAATTAAGCGCATGCCTGCCTCTGGATGCAGCAGAACAGCAATTGAAGGATAGAGTACAAGGCTGGCTGCAACTGGAAGCCAAACGTGTCTTTGCCGAACGCCTGCCTATCTACGCCGAAAAACTTGGCGTCAGTTATCAGTCCTTTGCCTTGTCATCCGCGATGACGCAGTGGGGTTCTTGTACAGCGGATGGGAAAATTCGTTTGAACTGGCGCCTGATTCACTTTGCTTTGCCATTGATAGACTACGTGATCGCACACGAGCTCTCGCATTTGCGCGAGATGAACCACAGCCCGCAATTCTGGGCCACAGTACAATCGGTATTTCCTGAGTTTGCAGCTGCGAAAAAAGCCTTGCGCGATCATGCGCCGGAGACGCTGCCCATCTTTTGAACGATGCTGGCATCGCAGCATCGCTTCACACATTATTTCACTTCGTGACGTACATCCAACTTGTTTCCATCCATGAAGGCATATGCATGCCTTCATGGTTTTAGTGTGGCTGCTCGTCGTCTTTGCGTTCGATGAATTCGATCTTGTAACCGTCGGGATCGGTAACGAATGCAATCACGGTGCTGCCGCCCTTGACTGGCCCAGCTTCACGCGTCACATTGCCGCCGGATTTTTTCACGTCGGCACACGCCTTGTAGGCATCGTCGACTGAAATGGCGATGTGACCATAAGCCGTGCCCATTTCATAGCTGTGCTCGCCATAGTTATAGGTCAGCTCCAGTTCTGCGTGATCCGGATTGCTGCCGTAACCCAGAAATGCCAGCGTGTATTTGTACTCAGGATTTTCAGTCTGACGCAGCACTTTCATGCCGAGTATCTTGGTATAAAAATCGATGGACCGCTGCAAGTCGCCTACGCGAAGCATGGTGTGAAGAATGCGCATGGGTATCTCCGCAATACGAATTGAATGAAGTGCTTATTTTATGCTGATCGTGCGTTTTTTGCCGAAGGCGAGTTAACGCCAAGTGAGCTTAAAGGCGATTGGCCAGCGCGACGTATTGTGCGAGCGGAATGGTTTCCGGGCGCATTTGCGGGTCGATGCCGACTTCGATCAAATCGCTTTCGACAAACATTCCTGCCAGGCAATTACGTATCACCTTGCGCCGTTGTGAAAACGCTTTCAGCACAACTTGCTCCAGCTTTTCCTGATCGCAATGCAAAGGATTCGCGAGCGGAATCATGCGCACAATTGCTGACTCAACGCGTGGCGGCGGATCGAAGGCAGTCGGTGGCACGATAAACATCAATTCCATTTTGTAACGCCATTGCAACATCACCGACAAGCGACCGTAAGTCTTGCTACCAGGCTCGGCCACCATGCGCTCCACCACTTCTTTTTGCAGCATGAAATGCTGGTCTTGAACGTGTGGCGCCATTTCTGCGAGATGAAACAACAAAGGGCTGGAAATGTTGTAAGGCAAATTGCCGACTACACGTAACTTGCTGCCGGCAGGAACCGCAATGCTGGAAAAATCGAATTGCAAAGCATCTGCAGAATGGATGATGAGTTTTTTTGGATCGAAGGTTTTTTTCAAGCGTTCGACCAGATCTCTATCCAGTTCCACTACGTGCATCTGATCCACACCTTGCAACAACAAACGCGTCATCGCAGCAAGGCCTGGACCTATCTCGACCATCGTATCCTGCGGTTGCGGATCGATTGCAAGGATGATGTTGTGCAAAACTCCATCGTCAGTCAAAAAATTCTGACCGAAGCGCTTACGCGGAATATGTTTCATTGATTGTGTAGTTTTAACTGAAAAATCAGTGCTTGTTTATTCGGTAGAAGCTCTCGATGCGGCAGCCATTTGTGCGGCAACGCGTATCGCTTCCAGCATGCTGCCATGATCAGCTTGACCGAGGCCTGCAGCCGCCAGATCAAGCGCAGTGCCGTGATCGACTGAAGTGCGAATAATCGGCAAACCCAGTGTGATATTGACGCCCAAACCGAAGCTGGCGTACTTTAATACCGGCAAACCCTGGTCATGGTACATCGCAAGTACGCAATCGGCGTTGGCCAGCAGTTTTTGTTGAAACAGTGTATCCGCTGGATAGGGGCCGCTTACATCGTAGCCTTTGGCCTGTGCTGCCTGCAATGCCGGTGTGATGACGTCAATTTCTTCCCGTCCCAGATAGCCGCCTTCGCCTGCGTGCGGATTCAAGCCAGTTACCAGTATGCGCGGCTGTGCAATGCCGAATTTCTTCTGCAGATCTGCATGCAGGATATCGATGATGTCGGACAGGCTTTCAAACGTAATCGCAGATGCAATATCTTTCAAAGCCAAATGCGTCGTTGCCAAAGCCACGCGCAAGGGCTGTGGTGTCGCATTCGTCGCAAGCATCATCACAACTTGTTTGGTGCCGGTTTTATCGGCCAGGTATTCGGTATGGCCTGTGAAGGGCACGCCGGCATCATTGATTGTGCTTTTTTGCAGCGGCGCAGTGACGATCGCATCAAACCAGCCCTGCAATGCACCATCAATCGCAATGTCCAGCGTTTGCAGCACATAACGGCCATTGTGCGCATCCAGCTTGCCAGGAACAACGTGTGCAGCGAGAGGACAATCGATCACTGCAATCTGATCGCGCGGGAACGCTGGCAAACCGTTATTGCGCACTGCCTGCAAGGACAATGCAGACAAATGAATATCCGGATTGATGGAGGCGGCGATCATGGATAAAAACGCCGCATCGCCTATCAATACGCTTTTTACATCTGCACGTAATTCCCATGCAGCACGAATTGAAATCTCCGGACCAATACCCGCCGGCTCACCACACGTAATCGCAATTGTTGGTCGCTTACTCACAGTGCGCGCAAACCTTGGCAGACATTATTTTTCTTCCGTCCGGTATTCAACATAGGCGCGATCACGAACCTGGCGCAACCAATCCTGCGTAGCCTCTTCCTGCTTTTGTTCACGAATGGCCTGACGCGCAACCATGCGCTGGCGTTCTTGTGAAACATCGTCAGCCTTGCGCTCTTTTACCAGAATCAAATGATAGCCAAACGGCGATTGAATAGGCTCGCTGACTTCACCGATAGGCAAGGCATCCATTGCGCGCTCAAATTCAGGAACAGTATCGCCAGGATAAATCCAGCCAAGGTCGCCGCCTTTTGAAGCGGAGAAATCATTCGAGTAAAGACGTGCCAACTCTTCAAATGTTGCGGCCTTGTTGTCAAGACGCTGCTTCAACTCGGTGAGCTTGCGACGTGCATCTGCCTCAGTAACGACCTGGTTCACCTTGATCAAAATGTGGCTGGCGTGGGTTTGTTTGACGGTTGTCACTGCGGCCGTGTTGCTCGGAGCTGCTCCGGCGCGCATCACGCTTTGGGTACGTTTGCCTAGCAGTTTCAACACATGAAAACCGTTACCGCTTTTAACCAGAGGAGCAATCTGCCCTTGCTGCAAATTGCCAACAGCATCAATAAACAATTGCGGCAGACGCTCTTGACTACGCCAACCCAATTCGCCACCGGTCAAACCATCTGTGCCGTCAGAATAGGCAGCGGCCAGTTTGGCAAAGTCGCCGCCTGCATTCAATTGCGCGATGACCTCCTCTGCACGTCGCTTGCTTTCGGCAAGTTGCTGTGGCGATGCATTTTCAGGAACGCGAATCAGGATTTGTCCTATGTTGTATTCCTGCGGTGCTGTCGTCGCAGCCGCACCCTCTTGCGCGCCCATATAGGCATCTATTTCGGCATCCGATACCTGAATCTTGTTATCGACTTCGCGTTCACGCAAACGCTGCAAGATCATCTCGTTGCGAATCTCGTTGCGGAATTGGGAATAGACCATGCCATCCTCTTCCAGACGCTTGCGGAACTCAGGCATCGTCAACCTATTCTGATCTGCAATACGTGCAACGGCGCGATCCAGTGATGTGTCATCCACCTTGATGCCTGATTCTTTAGCCTGCTGCAACTGCGCACGTTCAACGATCATGCGCTCCAGCAATTGACGCTGCAATTGCTGAATCGGCGGCATCTGACCGCCCTGGCTTTTAAGGCGAGTCTCAATGACTTTCAGACGTTCGAGAAATTCATAACGTGTAATAACTTCATTGTTGACCACGACCAGAATTGCATCCGCCAGACGAGGTTGCACCGCAGGTTTAGATGCAGTGTTTGGCGTCATGTTTTGTGCGCTAGCCGCAGTAACCAAACCACAAGCCAGACTTAACAAAATCAATCCATTCTTGGCGTATCGAACTGGGTAGTGATGGGCAAACAAAGAAGAAAAAATATTCATGATTTTTACGTGCAAACTTAATAAGTGACGTTAGAAGGTTTATTGATGACTTGATAACCAGGAATGCTGGTGCGCAATGCTTCCATCGGATCGGAGCCCAGCTTAGTCAAACCACTGAGTTCAAGCTGGAAAAAGAGCGATGAAGTAGATTTGCCGGTTGCTGTCGGGATTCTTTGTCCCACAACACGGAAAATCCAGCAATCCGCCTTGTATTCCAAGCCGAGCAAACCTTCTGATACCTTGCTATCTGACAGGGAATAGTTAACGCGGCCAACCCCATACCAGCGGTCAGCAATCGGCCACTGCCCTGATACATCAACTTGCTTCAATTCATTCGGCACGTCACGGCGATAGGTCAGATTCAATACTTTTTTCGGTTCCGGCCGCCAACTCACACCGGCATTGGCGCGACTGACACTTTTCTCCGTCGCACTGTACTGCAAGTTGGCTTCGGTACTGAGAGAGTCCGACACACGCAAGGTACCCGACGCCAACCAGTCAGAACTGCTGTCGTTGCTGGGCAAGCAAGAACTTTGGCCACTCGCCGGCAAACATACGCGCTGATCATCGAAATACAATCTTTGCGCAACTGCGACGCGCAAGCGTTCAGCGCCGGTAGATTCGATATAGCGTGAGACCATAGCAAACGTCAGCTGGTTCGCATCGCTGATACGGTCGTTGCCGATGAAACGGTTTTCACTGAATATTTGCGAAAAACTCAAATCAGCTAATGCGCTATCAAATACAGGGAATTGACTCTGATCCTTATAAGGAGTGCGCACGTAAAACAAGCGCGGCTCCAATGTCTGCGTCGCCGCATCACCAAAAATACTGGCCTCGCGTTCAAAGATCAAGCCGCTATCCAGCGAGAATGTCGGCAACACACGATTGTAGTTTGAGTTGACGTTGGTCGCCGGATCTTGAACATTGTAAGTAGTCGCGTTCATTGACACCTTGGGCGTCAGGAAATAACTAGGGCGAACAATAGGATAAGAAACACTAGGGTTAATCACATAGCGTTCACCACGCACCAGATCCGGATGCCAGAAACGCGTCACCTCGCCGACTGCATTCCAGTCGAAGCCATTTACATCCTGCCGTCCACCTTGCAAAGTAAATTGCGGCAAACGATCATATGGCCGTGCAATTGGTGATAACGGATCCTGCAACACTTGATAATTGGATGCGCGTGCTGTCGCATTCCAGAAATTACCTGCGTAATTAAAATACAGGTCACGCAACAACAAACGCTCTGTACTCGTCGCCAGATTCCGTGAAAAATCGCTAGGATAATTATCGTCCGACGCGCCTTTGACATTCCAGCCAAACGACGCCTGCGGCGTAAAGTGTTGATTGTGTATCGATGCGTACGAATAACGATTCGTTTGCGTCTCTGCATCGTTGGCTAAATACTCAATCTTGGTTTCGCCAGCGTAATTACTATCCAGATAACGCGCATCCGCACCCAATTGCATGCCGCGACGCTCGATATATGTTGGTGTCAGCGTCAAGTCGCGATTCGGCGCGATGTTGAAATAGTAAGGTACCGAAACCTCAAAGCCACCGGTGCTGGTGGTACCCATGCTCGGCAACAGAACCCCGGATTTCCGCGCATCGGACAATGGAAAGGACATGTACGGCGTCCCGATAATCGGCACGCCCTTGAAGTAAATCAAGGTAGTACCTGCGGTACCGACATCCCGTCCACTGTCGAGATGCATGGTATTCGACTTCAAGTACCAATCAGGATCCGGGCCTTCGCAGGTACTGTAGGTGCCTTGCGTGATGAGCGCCCTGTCTTCAGCTTCAAAATCAATGCGTTCAGCCTTGCCTTGCGCATTATTTGACTTCATGTGATAGGTCGGATTCAAGACATAGCCTTGACCTTCATCGATCTTGAAGCGCATCTTGTCGCCTGTGTAGCGGTCGCCAAAACGGTCCATCTTGACATTGCCACTGGCTTCGACTTCGTCTTCTTCTATCCAGTAAGTTGCATGATCCGCATTGAGCTTCGTTTCGCCACGAATGATTTCCACATCGCGATCCAGCACAATTTCACGATCCGGACGGCCTGTCATCTGCTCTGAGCTGACCTGCGTTTCAGCTGCTTCTGTCGACTTTCCTTTCGCCGGCTTGACAGGAATTTGTGCGGAAGCGAGCGTCGACGTAAAGACAGCCGCGAACACGGCGGTCATCTTGGCACGAGAGCGTTGAGAAGAACGGGAAGAGAAATGCCAGGTCATGAAAATAAAGTTTTGGATACCATCTCTGGCGATTTTTCGAATGTAATCCCTTATTATATGGGAACTCACTACCCACAAACCGAATTCCTAGGCTCGCTTCATGTCTTTACATACTGCATCTGATTCCTCCGGCGATTCACGTCTGACCGCACTTCAAAAATGGCTGGCATCCTTGTCGGCACCAGAACTTCAGCTAACGTCGCTCAGATCGGCGTCTTCCGATGCCAGTTTTCGGCGCTATTTCCGCATTGACGGCGTCAATGGCGGCAGTTACATCGTTATGGATGCTCCGCCACCGCAAGAAGACGTGCGCCCGTTCATCCATGTCGCCGACGTGTTTGGCGCCACCGGGGTTTCGGTGCCAAACATTCTGGCACAGGATATTGAATCAGGGTTTTTATTATTATCGGATCTGGGATCGACTACTTATCTGCAATTGTTAAATCCGGACAATGCGCACAAACTCTACATCGATGCGATTGATGCTTTGGTGCAAATTCAGATCCATAGCGCACCAGCAGTCTTGCCGGAATACGACCGTGCTCTGCTACTGCGCGAACTGATGCTGTTTCCGGAATGGTATATCGGCAAGCACCTGGGCCTGACCATGACCGAGAAACAAACGGCGACGCTGAACAAGGTGTTCGATACGCTGCTCGCAAACAATCTCGCACAAGCGCAAGTCTATGTACATAGAGACTACCATTCGCGCAATCTGATGGTGCTGCAAAACGGCAATCCTGGCATCCTCGATTTTCAGGATGCTGTTTACGGGCCTATCACCTACGATCTGGCTTCACTACTACGCGATGCCTACATCCAATGGGACGAAGAAATCGTACTCGACTGGGCGATTCGCTATTGGGAACGCGCCAGACGCGCCGGCCTGCCAGTCAATCCCGACATCGATTCCTTCTATCGCGATTTCGAATACATGGGGCTGCAGCGCCATCTGAAAGTGCTCGGCATTTTTGCGCGCCTGTATCACCGCGACGGCAAGGACGCTTACCTGAAAGATCTACCGCTCGTCATGGAGTACACACGCAAGGCGGCGCACCGATACAAGGAACTGGCGCCACTCGTAAAATTACTGGATGAGCTGGAAGATAAAGCACCACAAGTCGGCTATACGTTTTAATCGACTCAAAGCAAATACCTTGCGATTTTTAATTAGGCCGCAGGCAAGAAATTTATTCATCAAACAAAGAATGCGACAACCATGAAAGCGATGATTTTCGCTGCCGGACGCGGTGAAAGAATGCGCCCGTTAACCGATACCTGCCCCAAGCCCTTATTGAAAGTGCGCGGTCGCCCATTGATCGTCTGGCACATCCTGAATCTGGTACGCGCAGGCATCAAGGACATTGTCATTAACCACGCCCATCTCGGTAACATGATTGAGGAAGCGCTAGGTAACGGCAAACAGTTTGGCGCCAGTATTTCCTACTCGGCAGAAGGCACTGCACTGGAAACCGCAGGCGGCATTGCGAAAGCGCGGCACCTGCTGGGCGAAGAACCTTTTCTAGCGCTTGCGGCCGACATCTACTGTCCCCACTTTAACTTTGAGCAGGTAAAGGGCGTGCTGGAAGATAATGATGTCTGGGGCCATCCTCATCCGCTGGATAAGCGCGACGTCGCGTGGTTATATCTGGTCAAAAATCCTGCACACCATCCGCAAGGCGATTTTGCGTTGAACAGTTTTTCCATTATCAACGAAGGCGAACCGCGCCTGACCTTTTCCGGCATAGGCGTTTATCGCCCTTCGATGTTCGATGCGATCATTGCCGGCGAATCTGCCAAACTGGCCCCGCTATTGCGTGAATATGCAGCACACGGCCAAGTCGGCGGCGAGCTGTATCGTGGTGACTGGACCGACGTCGGTACCGCAGAACGCCTTGCTGAACTGAACGCACCCTTGACAGGAAAATAAAATGAAAACCTATGCTGCACGACGCGCATCACTGATCGCTCAAATGCAGGCCAAAGGCGGCGGCATTGCCATCATCCCGACCGCACCAGAAGTCATGCGCAATCGCGATGCCGATTACCCATATCGTCACGACAGTTATTTTTATTACTTGTCGGGCTTTACCGAACCGGAAGCGGTGATCGTTTTACTCGCTGGCGAGAAAAATCTATCCATACTGTTTTGTCGCGAGAAAAATCTGGAACGCGAAATCTGGGATGGCTTTCGTTACGGCCCGGAAGCCGCACGCAGCACTTTCGGTTTTGATGCGGCTTACCCGATTGAAGCAATCGATACAGAATTGCCCAAGCTGATGGCCAATGCCCAAGGCTTGTTTTACGCACTAGGCAGCGACAGCAAGCTTGATGCACAAATGCAGCGCTGGCTGCAAACCGTACGCTCACAAGCGCGTGCCGGCGTCACGCCACCAAGCGCCGCCTACGATGTACAAGTATTGCTGGATGAAATGCGCTTGCACAAAGACGCCGGCGAAATAGACATCATGCAGCGCTCGGCTGATATCGCGGCCGCAGCGCACAGACGCGCCATGCGCATCGCTCGCCCTGGGTTGCGCGAGTATCATCTGGAAGCAGAAATCCTGCACGAATTCCGCAACAACGGTTCGCAATTCCCGGCATACGGCTCCATCGTCGCGACCGGCGCAAATGCCTGCGTCTTGCACTACCGCGCCAGCGATGCCGAGTTGAAGGATGGCGATCTGGTGCTGATTGATGCCGGTTGCGAACTGGATAGCTACGCATCCGACATCACGCGCGCCTTTCCCGTCAACGGGAAATTTTCCGGCCCGCAAAAAGAATTGTATGAAATCGTGCTCGCATCGCAATATGCAGCGATAGCGGAAACACGACCAGGCAAACGTTTCATGGATGGCCACGATGCTGCCGTCAAAGTGCTCGCGCAAGGCATGCTGGATACCGGCCTGCTAGACAAAAACAAGGTTGGATCATTAAGTGACGTCCTCGAGAATCGTGCCTACAGTCAGTTCTACATGCACCGCACCGGCCACTGGCTGGGCATGGATGTACACGATGTCGGCGAATATCGCGATGCGGCACCAAACGGAGCAGAAAAACCTTGGCGTACCTTGCAAGCCGGCATGGTACTGACGGTCGAGCCAGGCATCTATGTTCGCCCTGCAGAAGGCGTTCCCGAGCAATACTGGAATATCGGCATACGCATAGAAGACGATGCGCTGGTTACCGCCGATGGCTGCCACATCCTGAGTGTAGCAGCGCCGAAAACGGTCGCCGACATCGAAGCCTTGATGAAGCACGATTAAGCAATATGCAAACCGATTTCGACATCGCCATCTGCGGCGCAGGCCCGGTCGGATTGACGCTTGCCGCATTGCTGGTCAAGCAAGGTGTCAAGCCTGAACGCATCGCCTTGATCGATGCAAAAACAATTGAACAAACCTCGCGCGACCCGCGTGCTATCGCCTTGTCTTATGGCAGCCGCCAGATTTTTGAAGCCATCAATTCCTGGCCTATTGCAGCAACGCAAATCAATCAAATTCACGTGTCACGTCGCGGCCATTTCGGCCGCACAATGATAGAGCGTGAAGAATACGATTTACCGGCACTGGGCTACGTCACGCGCTATGGAGCAATAGTCGCTGCATTGAATGCGCATGCATCGAACATGGGCATTAGCCTGATACGTCCGGCAAGCGTGAATGATCTGATCGAGAATGATACCGCGGTCACGCTCGCATTTGCCGATCGCGCAGCCATCACTGCAAAAATCGTGGTGCAGGCAGAAGGCGGGATTTTTACAGAGCAAGTAAAAAAATCCATGCACCGCGATTACGGCCAAACCGCAATCGTCGCTCATGTCACGACCAGTGCACCGATTCCGCATCGCGCATACGAGCGCTTTACCGATGAAGGTCCTTTGGCACTGTTGCCGCAAGAAGATGGTTACGCGCTGGTGTGGTGTGTAAAAGCAGATACCGCACAACGCTTGCTGGCATTGAACGATGCAGGCTTTTTAGAAGAACTAGGCACTGCATTCGGTACGCGCCTGGGACGTTTTACCGCGACGACACAACGCAATACTTTTCCGTTGGGTTTAAATGCGCAAGCCGCATCATCAAGCAGAACCGTTGCTATCGGTAACGCCGCACAGACCCTGCATCCGGTCGCTGGCCAAGGCCTGAATCTTGGTTTGCGTGACGCCAGCGTATTGGCAAGATTGCTGGCAAAAAGAATGGAACCAGCCGCGCTGCAAGAGTTTTCCGCAACTCGTGTATCGGATCGCAATGTAACCATCCATTTGACTGACATCATGGCGAGAATTTTTGCGAGCGCGCCTGCGGGTGGAATCTCGCAAGCCTTGCTGGGCTTGTCATTAGGTTTGGTCGATGGCATAAAACCAGCGAAAAAACTATTGGCAGAGCAGATGATGTTTGGACGACGCTCCTGACTATCGTCTGAAAAAATTTTCAGACGATAGCAGCAAGCATATTCAAACGCCCAACAAAAAAGCCGCTCTCATTATTTGAGAGCGGCTTTTTTATTATTATCTTACTGCTTGCATGCGCTAAATCGCACAAAATAAACTTCAGCAGAAAGAAATGACAGTGATTTTCGCTACTGTCACTGAGGAGATGTAGCTCAAACGCCTACTTCTGCACGCTGGAATTCTGCCCAATTGACCTTAGCGGCTTTTTTCGCACCGTTCTCGGTCAAGGTTTCGAAGCAACGGGTCTTGGTCGTTTGAATCGCGTCGATCAGAAAATCAGCGTCATACACTTTCAGCAAATGCGACTGATGCGTTTCCATGTATTTTTTGATGCGGTCACGTTCGCACGGCAGACTTTGCAGCACATGGAATACATCGCTGTCCCAGTGCCAGCTCAAGCCGAGTTCGTAAAACGCTGCATTATAAGCAGCCAAGTGGCATTCAATTGCGTTGCCTATTGGACATTGTTCAAGTTCGACCATTGCACTTCTCCTTGGGTATGTGCACGTCATTGCGGAAACCAGTCCGCGATACCTTTTGCAGACTTCAAGTGCATCGTAAGGGCTAAAAATGATTAGGTATAGTTAAAGTATTTAATAACAATCATTAGTTATAGATAATGGATTGAAGGTTAAAAGTCCTCGTTTTTGACGACAAAAAATCGTTAGGAAAAATAAAGTCGCGCGCTTTATCGCGATTCTTGACAGTCGTCATAGGCAATTTCCAGCCTTACATCGTATTGTTCTAGCTCAAGCTGAACGCACAGCAGACCATCCTTATCTGCAGCCTTCAACTACTGGCATTTACGGAAATATCTCGGGATTGATTGCGTCATGAAAGTCATCGTTTTGGGTTCGGGCATCATCGGTACGGCATCCGCCTGGTTCCTCAACAAGGCTGGTCACGACGTTACCGTTATCGACCGCCAACCTGGCGCCGCACTAGAAACCAGTTTCGCCAATGGCTGTCAGATTTCGGTATCACATGCCACGCCATGGGCGAATAAAACAGCACCTATGACGATTTTAAAATCGCTGGGCAAAGAAGATGCGCCCTTGCTGTATCGCTTCCGGGCTGAATGGTTGCAGTGGAAATGGGGCATGAATTTTCTGCGCGAATGTACGCCGGCACGCACGGCTCATAACATTCACCAGATTGTTGCCATCGCTGAATACAGTCGCCAGACTTTGCAAGCCGTACGTGCCGAAGTCGATATCGATTACGACTGCCTGACGCGCGGCATCCTGCACTTTTATACCGATCAAAAAGACTTTGACGAATCACTGGCATCCGCCGCGATCATGCGCGATCTCGGTTGTCCGCGTGTCCCGATGACAGCCGATGAAGCTGTCAAACTGGAACCTGCCCTGGCGCAAATGCGCAGGCAAATCGTCGGCGCAGATTTTACCGAGACCGATGAATCCGGCGACATCTACAAATTCACCACTGCGCTGGCCAGTAAAGCACAAGAACGCGGCGTAAATTTCCAGTTCAACACAACGGTAACTCGCCTGATTACGGAGGGCAGTGGTGCCAGTGCACGCATCACAGCAGTAGAAGTCATTGATGCACAAGGCTTTCATCAAACCCTGCATGCCGATGCATTCGTGATGGCGATGGGAAGTTTTTCTGTGCCGATACTAAAGCCTTTGGGCATAGACCTGATGATCTATCCGGGCAAAGGTTATTCGGCGACTTATCCGATTTTGAATCCCGAGCTGGCGCCTACCGTCTCGCTGATAGACGACGGCTACAAACTGGTGTTATCACGTTTGGGCGACAAGCTGCGCGTGGCAGGCACTTGTGAATTCAACGGCTATACGCGGGAATTGAATGCTACACGTTGCGCGGCAATTACACGTCGCACCCGTGAATTATTTCCCGATGCCTGCGACTATGAAAGTCCCGCCTATTGGGCTGGTTTGCGTCCGCTGACGCCGTCCAATGTACCCTACATAGGCAAGACAAAATTCAGTAATCTATTCTTGAATACCGGACATGGTTCACTGGGCTGGACCATGGGTTGCGGTTCGGGACGTGCGATTGCAGATATTATTTCGGGCCTGCACCCGGAAGTGGATTTCGCCTTTACGGGAATGACATCGCGCAAGAATAACGGTGCGATATCAATGTCAGCCAATCCAGACAAACATACAGCTTAAAAATAAATAGCTGCTGAAATTACTGAACTGCCGCAGTCACCACATCATCAAAAATGATGCGATCCACACCGCTCAGCAATAAAAAGTGTTTGCCGCTGCAACGCGCGATCAGGGACATGTTCAAACGCTCAGCCACCATATGACCCATCTGCGTTGCGCCCGAACGCGACAGCAAGAATGGGATACCCATTTGCGCGCCCTTCATCACCATCTCAGACGTCAAGCGACCGGTGGTATAAAAAATCTTGTCTTCGCCACGCATGCCATCGAACCACATCTTGCCGGCGATCGCATCGACTGCATTGTGACGGCCGACATCTTCAACAAAATGAATCAATTCGCCATCGGCGGAAAACAAGGCGCAACCATGCACCGAGCCGGCTTGCTTGTACACCGAACGATGGGTACGTATGGTATCGATGACTTTATATAACGTGGATTGCGTCATCAGCGCATCCGTCGGCAAGGATATCGCATCGACTTCATCCATCAGGCCGCCAAACACGGTACCCTCACCGCCACCTGTCGTCACTGTGCGCTTGGCCGTACGCTCTTCTATATTTTCAATCCCGTTACGCGTCACCACCGCAACCGCATCAACATCCCAATCGACTTGCACAGATAAAACATCTTCGATGTTTTTAATGAAGCGCTGATTGCGCAGATAGCCAAGTGTCAATGCTTCAGGCGCGCCGCCCAAAGTCATCAATGTCACCAGCTCACGCTTATCCACATAGATCGTCAACGGCTGCTCAGCCGGAATCGAAATCGTCGATGTACGGCCGCGCTCATCCATGACTTCGACATCATGCGTGAGCTTGCGTACTGCATTGGATAAGGTCGGACGAACAGTCATGTCTGGGAAAATGGATAGGGAAAAATCAGCGAGAAACTGCTTGTCTCTGACTCGCGAAAACGAGTGATATAAAACATGCCGCAATTATGCCATCACACGGCTGATCCCGATGCAAAGCTGAAGGCAAAAATAAAAACCGGCACATGCTGCAAGAGCAAGTGCCGGTTTTTTTTAGCTACGAACGACTAAAGACTGAATCGTCTTAGTTGTTAGCCGCTGCCATGCTGTTCGTCAGATTGATCAAAGCCTGACCACCGCCGTAGCTGGTTTGTACTGGAGCCGTACCGCCCATCGAGATGCGGATTGCGCAGTATTTAAACTCTGGGATCTTGCCGAACGGATCAAGAGCAGAGTTCGTCAAACGGTTAATCGCCGCTTCGTAGTAGCAGAACGGTACGAATACAGCACCACGTGGCGAGCTGTCATCCGCGCGCGCATACAAAGTAACTTTACCGCGCCGCGATTCCAGTGTGATCAAATCGCCAGGCTTGCCACCCATGGCAACCAGATCCAGCGGATGGATCAACGCGATTGGATCTGGTTCGATCGAATCGAGTACGGTTGCACGACGCGTCATACTGCCTGTATGCCAGTGTTCCAGCTGACGACCCGTGATCAGAACCATAGGGTATTCAGCATCTGGACGTTCATTCGCAGGAATGATGTCAGCAGGTACGAAGCGTGCACGACCACTCTCACGCGGGAATTCTTCCATGAACACGACTGGGTCACCTGGATCGCCTTCTTTCAGGCAAGGGTAGGTAACTGCATCTTCACGTTCCAGACGTTCCCAGGTAATACCGGCAATGCTAGGCATTGTGTGGCGCATTTCGTCGAACACTTCTGACACGTGTTTGTAGTTCCAGTCGCAACCAAGGCGTTGACCCATTTGCTGAATGATCCACAAATCTTGCTTAGCGTCGCCCGGTGGGTTGATCGCTTGACGACCCATTTGAACGATACGATCGGTGTTGGTGAAGGTACCGTTTTTCTCTGGGAATGCACTTGCCGGCAAGATCACGTCTGCCAGGTAAGCGGTTTCGGTCAAGAAGATATCCTGCACAACCAGGTGATCCAATGCAGCCAGCGCTTCACGTGCGTGGTTGGCATCAGGATCCGACATCGCAGGGTTTTCACCCTGGACATACAAACCGCGAATTTTGCCATCGGTGATCGCGTGCATGATTTCAACCACGGTCAAACCTGGTTGATCATCAAGCAGTTCCGGTTCCATATTCCAGGCTTTTGCGAAGCTGGCGCGGATTTTTGGATCGGTAACACTTTGGTAATCCGGATACACCATAGGGATCAAACCAGCATCTGATGCACCTTGCACGTTGTTTTGACCGCGCAATGGATGCAAGCCGGTGCCAGGACGACCGATTTGACCAGTCATCAATGCCAATGCGATCAGGCAGCGTGCATTGTCGGTACCGTGTACGTGTTGTGACACGCCCATGCCCCACAAGATGATCGAACCTTTGGATTTCGCGTACAAACGCGCAACATAACGCAGCGTTTCTGCATCGATACCGCAGATAGGCGCCATCAGTTCTGGTGTGTAGCCTTCAACGTTTTTGCGCAGTTCTTCGTAACCGATAGTACGGCTTTCGATGAAGTCTTTATCGACCAGACCTTCGGTGACGATAACGTTCATCATTGCGTTCAACATTGCAACGTCGGTATCCGCCTTGAATTGCAGGAAGCGATGTGCAATGCGCGCCATTTCCGAACGGCGTGGATCGCAAACGATCAGCTTCGAACCGTTACGAACGGCATTCTTGATCCAGGTAGCAGCAACCGGATGGTTGACGGTCGGGTTAGCGCCGATGATGACGATGACTTCCGCCTTCGTCACGTCCATCACTGGATTCGACACTGCGCCCGAACCGATACCTTCGAGCAGCGCGACAACCGACGATGCGTGACACAAGCGTGTGCAGTGATCGACGTTGTTGCTACCGAAACCGGTACGCACCAGTTTTTGGAACAGGTAGGCTTCTTCGTTACTGCCTTTTGCTGAACCGAAACCGGCCAGTGAACGTTTGCCGTGGGTATCGCGAATCTTGACGAAGTTGCCTGCAGCCACTTCCAGTGCTTCTTCCCAGCTTGCTTCGCGGAAGACTTCCATCACGCGATCCGGATCCATCACGAAGTCACCACGTTTCGGTGCATCTGCACGACGAATCAATGGCTTGGTCAAACGATGTGGATGGTTTGCGTAATCGAAACCGTAACGACCTTTAACGCACAGACGTTCGTGGTTAGCTGGACCGTCGCGGCCTTCAACGTAAAGAATCTTGTTGTCTTTGATGTTGTAGGTCAACTGGCAACCAACGCCGCAATATGGGCAAACGGAATCCACTTTTTTATCAGGGACACTCATCGCCACATCACGTGCCGGCATCAAGGCGCCGGTTGGGCAAGCCTGTACGCATTCGCCGCAAGCGACGCAAGTCGACGCGCCCATAGGGTCGTCCATGTCGAATACGATTTTTGCGTGATCGCCGCGGAATGCGAGACCGATAACGTCATTGACTTGTTCATCACGGCAAGCGCGCAAGCAACGGGTACATTGAATACATGCATCGAGGTTGACGGTGATCGCTGGGTGCGAAGTGTCTTGACGGACTCTTTCGCGTGGAGCAAAACGTGGCTTGCCGACTTCCAATTTCGCAGCCCATTCGTCCACTTCATTGTGGCGCGTATAGTCAGCTTCAGGCATATCGGACTGCAACAGTTCCAATACCAGTTTTTGCGATTTCACTGCGCGTTCGCTTTCGGTATTGACCTTCATACCGTTAGTCGGATTGCGACAGCATGAAGGAGCCAGGACGCGTTCGCCATTGATTTCGACGACGCATGCACGGCAGTTACCTGCAGTGTCCATGCCTTCTTTGTAGCAAAGATGCGGGATCTCGATGCCTTCGCGCTTGGCGATGGTCAACAGCGTATCGGTTGCGCGGCCGGTTACTTCACGACCGTTTAATTCGAAAGTGACTGTCGGCACTTCGAGTTGTGCCATTTCGTTTCTGGTAATTGCGTTCATTATCTTTTCACCTTAATCCGGGGCTACGTGCTTAAGCCAACTCATGCGGGAAGTACTTGACGACACAGTCGATAGGGTTAGGCGCAGCCTGACCCAAACCACAAATCGACGAGTCGCGCATGACCAACGAGAGATCTTCCAGCAAACCAATATCCCATTTCGGTTTCTTGATCAATTCTGCTGCTTTAGCAGTGCCGACGCGGCATGGTGTGCATTGACCGCAGGACTCATGCTTGAAGAAGTCCATCATGTTGCGCGCTGCTTGAACTGCTGTGTCTTTATCCGACATCACAATGACAGCTGCGGAACCGATGAAGCATCCGTATGGTTGCAAGGTATCGAAATCGAGTGGAATGTCGTTCATCGTAGCCGGCAAGATACCGCCCGATGCACCACCTGGCAGATAGCCGTAGAAGGTTTGACCTTCCAGCATACCGCCACAATGTTCGTCGATCAATTCCTGAATCGTGATGCCGGCTGGTGCCAGTTTGACGCCAGGATTTTTGACACGACCGGAAACCGAATACGAACGCAAACCTTTGCGACCGTGACGACCATGCGATGTAAACCAGTCGCCGCCTTTTTCCAGAATGTCGCGTACCCAGTACAGCGTTTCAAAGTTGTGTTCCAGCGTAGGACGGCCGAACAAACCAACTTGCGCCACGTAAGGTGGACGCAAACGTGGCATGCCGCGTTTGCCTTCGATCGATTCAATCATCGCGGATTCTTCACCGCAGATGTAAGCGCCGGCACCGCGACGCAGGAAAATTTCCGGCATGTTGGCGATAGGCGGATTGGCTTTCAGTTTCGCCAATTCCGCTTCCAGCATCGTGCGACAACCGTGGTATTCGTCACGCAGGTAAATATAAATTGTTTGAATGTCGACAGCCCATGCTGCAATCAGCATGCCTTCGAGAAAACGATGTGGATCTTTCTCGAGATAGACGCGATCCTTGAATGTACCTGGTTCGCCTTCATCGATATTGACTGCCATCAAACGCGGGCCTTTTTCGCCGCGTACGATGCGCCATTTGCGACCGGATGGGAAACCTGCACCACCCAGACCGCGCAGACCGGAATCTTCCATTGTCTTGATGACGGATTCAACATCACGCTCACCGGAAACACACTTCTTCAACAGATCGTAACCACCAGCACTTTGATAGCCAGCGAAGTTGACGATGTCGCCAGGTGCTTGCGTGATTTGTTTGCTTTCAACCGTTGCTTGTACTGCTTCGCAGGTTGCATGAATCACCGGATTTTGACCGACGACGGCAACTGGAGCTTGCTCGCAACGACCAACGCAAGGTGCCGCAATGACGCGCACTTCTTTGCCCAAAATTTTTGGCAGTTTAGCCAGCAAGTCACGTGCACCAGCCATTTCGCACGACAAGCCGTCGCAGACGCGAACGGTCAATGCCTGTGGCGCTTCTTCACCTTCTTTAACGATATCGAAGTGGTGATAGAAGCTGGCAACTTCGTAGACTTCAGTTTGTGCCAAACGCATTTCTTGCGCCAGCGCTGCCAGATGGCTGGAAGCCAAAGAACCGAATTTATCCTGGATCTTGTGCAGATGTTCAATCAGCAAATCAGCCTGACGGGACTCATCTCCCAATAAAGCGCGCACCTCTTCCAGCGCAATTGGATCAACGCGACGACCTTTAGGCGCCTGACGTTTGCGCTCTTTCGTATTTACAACTTCTTGCACTGCAATTGGGATGACTTTGTGGTTCATGATAGTTCCTAATCAACTTACAAACACCGGACCGTTATCCGGGTTTTATCAACGTGCGCTTTATGCATTACAGATCGCAGAGACTTGAATTTCTCTGCGATCAATTCACTACCAACCTCTGCACTGCTTGCTACCTGTATCTCTTGCTTATACCTATTACCAATATCTACTATCGACCGGCAATTTAACGTACATATCGCCCATCTTTGCTTACCAGGGTCAGCTCAACAAAATTGCTGCCCGTGTGATCCTTGTCGCTGTAGGTGACAGACAAACCACCCATATCCACTCTCTGCATCGATTCCAGCCCGCGCATGAAACTGTCGCGCGTCAAATTACGTCCTGCACGGCGCAAACCCTCAACCATGACTTTCGCGGACAAATAACCTTCCAGCCCTGCGTAAGAAACCGTTGCACCTATGGTCTTGGCTGCAGCCTGAAACTCTTTACCCAAACCACTAGACGACAAATTCGGTGGCGGCGTTACTTGCGACAAAATCAAGCCTGCTGCATCCGAACCCAAGTCTTTGATAAATTCCTTAGACGAATTATTCGACAGCGTCATGATTTGCATCCTGCCACCATGCGCGCGAATCGCCTTGATCACATCTACCGTATTCGAGCCCGAACTCACAATCACCAGCGCATCCGGGTTTGCGTTTATCAGTTTGAGCGCAACCTCATTCACATTCGGTTTGATACGCGGAAAAATCTCAATAAAGGCCGGCTTCAGTTTGTACTCGGCCATGCCTTTATTAAATCCGTTGAGCCCATCGAGCCCTAATGCATCGTCTTTCTCGTACGTCAGCAAACCGATGTTTTTAAATCCCAGCGTATTGAAATGCTCAATCGCCTTGACTACTTCATCCTGATACTTGGCTCGCACATTAAATACCCAGCGATTGACTGGTGTGTGCAAACTTTCTGCCCCGGTGCTAGGCGCTATCAAAGGCACTTTAGCGGCCGCTAACTCCGGCAGTATCGCAATGGTGTGCGGCGTACCGCGACTTTGAAACAATGCGAAAACTTTATCCTTCTCGATCAGTGTACGGGCATTGGCTAGCGCCTTCTCCGGCAGGTACTGGTCATCCAGCGTACGTATTTCAATCTTGCGGCCGTTCACGCCACCTTGCTTGTTGACCGCCGCTATGTAAGCATGCGCGCCTTCATTCATTTCTTTTACCGTCCCGGCAACCGTGCCGGTAAGACCGATGGTTTGGCCTATCAAGATCGAGCTCTCAGTTACGCCGTCCTCAGCATTAGCTACTTGAAATACACCTGCCATTAACAAAACAGCCGGCAGTACTTGTCTCCACCCCTTAACCATCAATCGCCTCCTCAGAAAAACTATATATATGCTTTTTTTAGCATAACTTAGACTTCTTCAGGTGCGCGTATCTTATCGACGCGCCCCCACTTTCAGCATTGACCGAGATCAATTTTCCACATGATCTTTAGTACATATGCGTATTGGATAACCTAAAACAATTACAAAATCCGTCTTCTACCCGCAATTCCTCGGTAAAAAGAATCATTCTCATTTGGCGCGCATCTTGATGTCCGTCTGCAATGCTATCCCAAATCCTTGATACTGCCTATTAGAGGCGCGCTTCGCACTCTAGCTGAATTAAGCATATGCATTGGAGAGGAATTACTTTCACGCAGCCCGTTCTCGCCATGCAATGAGTATCGACAAATAAAAAGCCCCCACCTTTTCAGGTAGGGGCTTTAGAAACACTTGTCGCAGATTCTGCTTCTTTTACGAAATCACACCGTCTTTACGCAAGTCAGCAATTTGCTCTGCGCTGTAACCAAGTTGACCCAGCACTTCTTCAGTATGCTCGCCGAGTAATGGCGAACGCGTCACATCGGTTGGGCTGTCCGACAATTTAATCGGGTTACCGACTGTCAGATATTTGCCGCGCACTGGATGATCAACTTCAACGATCGTACCGGTGTCGCGCAACGATTGCTCTTCAGCGATTTCTTTCATCGACAAGATCGGACCGCAAGGGATATCGAACTTGTTGAGAATGTCCATTGCCTCGAACTTGGTTTTGGTCTTGGTCCATTCTTCGACAGCAGCGAAGATGTTTTTCATATGATTCACACGCAATGCAGGCGTTGCAAACGACGGATCAGCAAGCCACTCCTCTTTGCCAATTACCTTGCAGACTGAATCCCAGACGGCACCTTGATTGACGAAGTAAATGTATGCGTTTGGATCTGTTTCCCAGCCTTTGCATTTCAGGATGGAACCAGGCTGACCACCACCGGAAGCATTGCCTGCGCGTGGCACGGAATCACCAAAAGGAGTATCCGGGTATTGTGGATATTCCTTCATGACGCCGGTGCGTTCCAGACGCTGCTGATCGCGCAGCTTGACGCGGCACAGATTCAACACGGCATCTTGCATAGGCGCCAAAACTTTTTGGCCACGACCACTTGTCTGACGCTGCAACAATGCAGCGAGAATGCCGAGCGCAAGGTGCAAGCCGGTACCGCTATCGCCGATTTGCGCGCCGGTGACCATTGGCGGGCCATCATCAAAACCTGTCGTCGAGGCAGAGCCGCCAGCGCATTGCGCGACGTTTTCATACACTTTGCAGTGCTCGTATGGGCCAGGACCAAAACCTTTGACCGATGCCACGACCATTTTCGGGTTGAGTTCGTTGATACGTTCCCATGTGAAGCCCATGCGATCCAGCGCGCCAGGTGCGAAGTTCTCTACCAGTACGTCGCATTCCTTGATCAAGGTTTCGAGCACTTGCTTCCCTTTTGGGTTTTTAGTGTCGAGCGTAATCGAACGTTTGTTGTGGTTGAGCATCGTGAAGTAGAGACTGTCTGCTTCCGGAATGTCACGCAATTGACCACGTGTGGCATCACCTTCGCCTGCACGTTCGACCTTGATTACATCTGCACCAAACCATGCCAGCAACTGGGTACATGTCGGACCTGATTGCACGTGTGTGAAATCAAGAATGCGATAGCCACTTAATGCCTTACTCATCAACTACTCCTATCGTGTACAAAAAACGCGAGCAGACAAATGCCCGTTCGCGCCATGTTTAACTAAAAATCTGTGCATGGTTTGAGTCATGGTATTGGGTGCATACATCCAAACAATTCAGATGCTGATCTCTGCAGATGCTGCACGCTTTCCTGATCAACCCGCGCGCTCTTTGCAGCGTGTCGCGGTCAACCATGATCGGCAATTTTCATCTACCCATACCGGAGTAATACCGTGTTTTACTGACCTTCTTACTTGCAAGGCATCTTTAAAAATCAGATCCAGGATTTTTAAAGCCACCCTTAAATATGCCTTGTTACGCACACCTATTCAAGTGGCCGTATCATATCGATCAGCCTGCGCTTCCATCATTGACCCCGGTCAATTTTCATCGCATGCCTCTCTCTTGCCGGCAACAGACTTCCCCTCTGCCGCGCATTCGAATGACTGCTGCAGAGCAGCAATTGCACACAGGCAGCAAAATAATATCGTGCACTCTTCTACATATCTGCAACCAGGTTCTGCGACTGTTAGGTTTGCCACTATAGCACCTGCCACCCACCCTGCATCCAGCCCTGTCGCATAGCCTCTGCATGCCGCATCAACAGAAAACGAGACGAAAAAAAAACGGCACCCTAAGGCGCCGTTTCTTACAAGCTGATACAACTCGCTGTTTTATTACACTGCTTTTGCGGTGTGCAATGCAGCGATTTGCTCTTTGGTATAACCCAAGCCAGCCAAAACTTCATCTGTGTGCTCACCCAACAATGGGGAAGCAACGATGTTTGGTGTCATGTCGGAGAATTTGATTGGGCTACCAACGGTCAGGTATTTGTCACCACGGCCTTTGTGCTCAACTTCAACGATAGAACCGCTCTTACGCAGGGATTCGTCATTTGCCAATTCTTTCATCGACAGTACTGGTGCGCATGGGATGTCAAATTTACGCAAGTAATCAACTGCTTCGAACTTGGTTTTGTCTTTCAGCCATTCTTCGATAGTCGCGAAAATATCGAAAATCTTGTCTTGGCGTGCGTCAGGTGTGTTGTACGCAGGATCATCGATCCACTCTTCACGGCCCAATGCTTTACAGATTGGTGGCCATGCGTGATCTTGCACGGTGAAGTAGATGTACGCGTTAGGGTCGGTTTCCCAACCTTTACATTTCAGAACCCAACCTGGTTGACCGCCACCACCTGCGTTACCACCACGTGGCACGACGTCGGTGAATGTGCCGTGTGGGTATTGTGGGTATTCTTTCAGGAAGCCCAGTTTGTCCAAACGTTGTTGATCGCGCAGTTTGACGCGGCACAGATTCAAAACAGCATCTTGCATCGAAACAGCAACTTTTTGGCCTTTGCCAGTTTTTTGACGACCCATGATGGCTGTCAAGATACCGATTGCCAAATGCATACCTGTGTTGGAATCACCCAAAGCAGCTGCAGAAACAGTTGGTGGGCCGTCCCAGAAACCGGTTGTCGAAGCAGCACCGCCGGCGCATTGTGCGACGTTTTCGTAGACTTTCAAGTCTTCGTAGTGGTGACCATCGGAGAAACCTTTAACCGATGCCAAGATCATGCCTGGGTTCAGTTCTTGGATACGCGCCCAAGAAAAGCCCATACGATCCAAAGCGCCAGGACCAAAGTTCTCAACCATAACGTCGGATTCTTTGATCATTTTTTCCAGAACTTCTTTACCTGCTGGAGTTTTGGTATCCAGAGTCAGCGAACGCTTGTTGCTGTTCAGCATTGTGAAGTACAGAGCATCGGCATCAGGGATGTCGCGCAACTGGCTACGTGTCACGTCGCCGGAACCTGGACGTTCAACTTTGATCACATCAGCGCCGAACCATGCCAGCAACTGTGTACATGCTGGACCAGCTTGTACGTGTGTGAAATCGATAATCTT
This sequence comes from Herminiimonas fonticola, assembly GCF_003293745.1. Classification (GTDB taxonomy): domain Bacteria; phylum Pseudomonadota; class Gammaproteobacteria; order Burkholderiales; family Burkholderiaceae_D; genus Oxalicibacterium; species Oxalicibacterium fonticola. The sequence goes on along the minus strand of NZ_PTLZ01000004.1, from coordinate 132,426 downwards.
AATACCTGCTAATGGTAAATTTTGACTCATGATCGGTAGATTTCCTTATCAATCGTTTAACTTGATTCCTGAAACCAACATACTTGGGCTTCAGGAAGTAAAAAAACCACCCAGAAAAATCTTGGTGGAATTGCGCCATTTTTACATGACTATATTCCAATACAGCTTGGAGTTCTGAACACGCTAGTCTAGTGCCGCAGCCTGAACAGTGTCAAGTACATGGCACGACCGAAAACTACTCGATCGTGCCACCAAGTTTGATCATGACTGGCGTCATGATCTCACCCAGTATTACTTCTTTTTACCGATCGTCGAAACGATGTTCAGGTTACCGATACGACCCGATTCAACACCAGCTGCTGGATCGATGATTGCATCGATGATGGTTGGCTTGCCCGATTTCAGGGAAGCTTCCAACGCTTTAGCCAGTTGTTCTGGAGTTTCAGCGCGAACGCCTTCGCCACCCAGAGCAACGCTGAATTGATCGTACTTGGTGTTCGGGTTGAACAACATGCACGAGAATTGGTGTTCTGGATTTGCTTCGTCACCGCGGTAGATACCACCGTTGTTCATGATGATCACAGTTACTGGCAGGTTGTAACGGGTGATTGTTTCGTATTCCATTGCGCTGAAACCGAATGCGCTATCGCCGCAAATTGCAACGACTGGCTTGCCTGTTTCAACAGCTGCAGCAACAGCCGAACCCATACCGATACCCATAACGCCCCATGTACCCGTGTCTACACGTTTACGTGGCAAGTATTGGTCGATGACCATACGTGCGTTATCGAGGGTGTTTGCACCTTCGTTAACCAGAGTGATGTCTGGGTAGTTTTTCAATACATCACGGATTGCACCGAGCGAGTTGAAGTAGTTCATAACCGGAGTTGCTGCGGTCAATTTGCTAGCCAGTTTGCCTTTGGTGGTCGTAACGCGTTCAGCGATAGCGCCCATCCATTCGGTTGGCTTGGTCATGCCTTTCAGGCCAGCGCGCAATGCGTTGACGCACGAAGCGACGTCACCAACCAATGGTGCAGCGATAGGTACGTTGCTGTCCATTTCGTTAGCCTGGATGTCGATTTGCACGAATTTCTTCGCAACGCCCCAGGTTTTGCCTTTGCCGTGCGCCAGCAACCAGTTCAGACGAGCGCCAATCAGAACAACAACGTCGGACTCTTGCAATACCATCGAACGAGCAGCAGCTGCACATTGTGGATGTGTATCGGAGACCAGACCTTTTGCCATCGACATCGGTGTGAATGGAATACCGGTTTCTTCGATCAGTGCTTTGATGTCTGCGTCGCATTGTGCGTATGCAGCGCCTTTGCCGAGTAAGATCAATGGCTTTTTAGCGCCTTTGATCAATTCAACAGCGCGAGCAACAGCCGATGGGCCTGGGATTTGTTCTGGAGCTGGATCAACTGGAACGAACAGAGTTTTCGCGCCTTCTTCTGCGCTCATTACTGTGCTGAACAGACGTGCTGGGATGTCCAGATACACGCCGCCTGGACGACCCGACAATGCTGTGCGGATAGCGCGGACAACAGCAACGCCGATGTCTTCAGTACGGTTGATACGGAAAGAAGCTTTGCAATGTGGACGAGCGATGTTCAACTGATCCATCTCTTCGTAATCACCTTGTTGCAGATCGACGATTTCACGCTCGGACGAACCCGAGATCAAGATCATTGGGAAGCAGTTTGTGGTGGCGTTAGCCAGTGCGGTCAAACCATTCAAGAAACCTGGAGCGGAAACGGTCACGCAAACGCCAGGTTTTTTGGTCAAGTAACCAGCAACCGATGCTGCATAACCTGCATTTTGTTCGTTGCGGAAGCTGAAGAACTTGTTACCACGTGCTTGCCACATACGGCCGATTTCCGTAACTGGAATACCGAGCAAACCGTAGATGTTGGTGATGCCGTTCATTTCCAGCGATTCCATTAAAAGATGGAAACCGTCGGTCAGCTCTACGCCTTCTGGTATTACTGCTGCTGTCGCATTACTCATGATGAATTCTCTTTCGATTAAGGTCGAGCAACGTTGCTCAGTGCCATTCAATGCCGCACTTTTGACGGCCATTATTACTTGCAAGGCACCTCTAAAAATCAGATGGGATGATTTTTAGAGATACCCTTAGTCATACGCTTTTGCGCATGCCTATTCAAGTGGGCGTATCATATCGATCTGTCCGCGCTTCTATCATTGACCCCGGTCAATTTTCATCGCATGATATTAGCCCCACTCACCCTTCTGTCTCTTATATCTTTTCCCTTGTAAATGCCGACTGTTGATAACCATCCAGAACGAAATGTAATTCGCGTTCAGCTCAAGCAAAATGTTGTCTTAAAAGAAATGACAGATAGCGAATGGGCTGAGCTGGAACCACATCTAGTCGTGGTGGATTGCCCCAAAGGCGATTTTTTGCTGCATCAAGGCGTACATGAAATGGAGCAATACTTCATTCTTGACGGCATCTTGAAGCGAGTGGTTACCAACCAACAAGCCAAGGAAATGATTCTACGCTTTGCAGATGAACGCAGCATGGAAACCAGTTATGCCGCATGGCGCCTTAAAACACCGACTCCTTACAGCATTATCTGCGTAACCAAAGCGCGCGTCGTGAAATTACCTTTGCTGCAATGGATTGCATTCATGGAAAAACATGAGCATGTCAAACAAGCATTTGAATATGACGTGATGCATCTGATGAGTGAAATCATGGCCCACACTATTACACTGCATTTGCTGGATGCGCCAGGCCGCGTACAACGCTTCATACGCAAACATCAAGATCTCTTTGATCGCATTCCAAAAAAAGAATTAGCGTCCTATCTCAATTTATCACCGGAAACGTTAAGTCGATTGAAGCATCAAGGGAAGATCTGACCTTACCCAAAAGAGATCGGCCTTAAAGATTAGCGTTTGCGAAACGCCCAATCCCACTTGAAACAAGTACGTATCCTGTATTTACTGCCGCTTTAAGTCATTCCTACTCGATTTTGCTCATCGAGTATAGAACAACCCACTTTCTCGTTTCGCTCCCATACACATCCTCAACAACAACGTTGAGAACTCATACTCGTCTGCCAATTCATCAGCCAACTTTGTATTGAAGTTTCAGAAATGAAAATGCCCCGCAAGGTGCAAACCTTACGGGGCATAAGATCAAATCTGTTATTAAAACCAGATCTTTAGACGCCCACTCAAGAGCGTCATGATCGAATTACATCAATTATTCTGCTTCGCGGTGTTCAGCGAATTCATCCTTTTTAGGAGGACGAACCAGCGCGATCACTTTCGAGATCAGAGGCCAGAACAACATAATCAGTGCCAGAGCAGTGATCGAACCAACCAAACCGTTCGAGAACATTACCGACACATCACCTTGCGATGACAACATCGCTTGGCGGAACGAATCTTCTGCATTACGACCAAGAACCAATGCCAGAACCAGCGGAGCCAGCGGGTAGTCCAGTTTCTTGAACACGTAGCCAACTGCACCGAATACCAACATCAACCAGATATCGAACATTGCATTGCCGACGGTGTAAGCACCAATAGCGCAAATCACGACAATAACTGGTGCAATGATCGAGAACGGAATGCGCAGGATCGAAGCAAACAATGGAACGGTAGTCAAAACAACTGCCAAACCAACCAGGTTACCCAGATACATACTAGCGATCAGGCCCCAAACGAAGTCATGTTGTTCAGTGAACAGCAATGGACCAGGTTGCAAACCCCAGATCAGCAGACCGCCGAGCAGAACAGCCGCTGTTGGCGAACCTGGGATACCCAGAGCCAGCATAGGCAGCAGCGCTGCGGTACCAGCAGCATGCGCTGCAGTTTCAGGAGCAACCACGCCTTCGAGTTCACCCGTGCCGAACTTCGAACCGTTCTTGGACATCTTCTTGGCCAGACCGTAGGACATGAACGATGCAGGTGTTGCACCACCTGGAGTAACACCCATCCAGATACCAACCACGGCACTACGCAGGGAAGTGACCCAGTACTGCGGCAGTTTTTTCCAGGTTGCAAACACGATTTTTGGATCGATTTTTGCCGATTTACCGGAGAAAGCCAGGCCTTCTTCCATCGACAACAGAATTTCACCGATACCGAACAGACCGATAACTGCAATCAGGAAGTCGAAACCACGCATCAACTCTTCGAAACCAAAGGTCATACGCAATTGACCGGTAACCGTATCCATACCGACTGATGCCAGCGCAAAACCGAGTGCCATTGAAGCAAGAATTTTCAGCGGCGAACCTTTACCCATACCGACGAAACTACAGAAGGTGAGCAGATAAACCGAGAAGAATTCTGGAGCGCCGAAACGCAACGCGAATTTAGCAACCAATGGTGCCAGGAAGGTGATCATGACAACTGCAATAAACGCGCCGATAAACGACGAAGTGAAAGCACCGGTCAATGCTGCACCAGCCTCACCTTTTTGCGCCATTGGATAGCCGTCAAACGTGGTCGCAACTGACCACGGCTCACCTGGAATATTGAACAGGATAGACGTAATCGCGCCCCCGAACAATGCACCCCAGTAGAGACAAGACAACATGATAATCGCTGAAGTCGGCGACATCGTGAAGGTAAGTGGCAACAGAATCGCCACGCCGTTTGCGCCACCCAAACCAGGCAACACGCCGATCAGCACACCCAAGGTGATACCGATGACCATCAACAACAGATTCATTGGGGTCAAGATGACCGCGAACCCGTGAAATAATGAATTAATTTCGTCCATTTTACTTAAAACTCCTTGAATTCCAATCTGACTCGGTGAGAACTAACATGCGCGATCTTGCGATTCGCTCTGCAATTCTTAATAACCGAGGAAGCTCAAAAGATCGATCGACCCTTTAAACAGGGGGACTTTGAACCAGACTTCAAACATCGAGAAGAACACGACATTGACGGCAAGACCGGCAATAATCGCCTTGATTGGCGAAAATTTACCCAGCAGAATCATGAATAACGTGATGTAGACAGCCGACGAAATATAGATACCGAAGATCTCGATCGCGCCAACATACACCAATGCAGGAATGAAAACTTGCATCACACGTGTGAACTGTTCACGATCAACGAAAACTTCAGTGTTCTTGTTTTTGCCAAACAGGGACATGCACAAAGTGCCCGCTCCTGAGATACAAATCAACACACCAATACCGAATGGGAAGTAGCCTGAACCTGGGCCATCGCTGGTCCACGTTGCGCCCAACTTCCAGCTTGCTATAACAACTGTAAGACCCAGCGCCAATAAGATGGCGGCAACTACCGCATCTACGATATTGGTGGCTACGCCAGTGCGAACGCCATCGCCGGATTCCGAATTCTGATCCATGAGGAATGCTCCTGAAAATTTTTTACATGAGTTGGGGCGCGCGAGCTGACTGGCGCTATCGAACTAGTCGATAGCGCAGCCTCTCTTCTTATGTACCCCGGATTAGTCTATTACTTCTTGGCCATGAAACCGGCTTCTTGCATCAGAGTAGCGTGTTGCTTCTCTGCAGCTTCCAGCCATGTTTTGAAGTCATTACCAGTTTTGAAGCTTGTATTGAAAGCGCCTTTTTCCATATAGTCTTTCCACTCAGCTGTTGCACGAACTTTTGTGAACAGATCAACGTAGAAAGCCAATTGGTCAGCAGTTACACCTGCTGGCATGAAGATGCCGCGCAACATGGTGTAGTCGGTTGGGATACCCGCTTCTTTACAAGTTGGAATGTCGTTCCAAGACAGGGTTTCGGTGATTTTCGCTTTGTATGGCATACGTTGGTCATCGAATACGCATTGCGCTTTCAATTTACCAGCACGCCATTGCGAAACCGCTTCAATCGGGTTATTCACTGTCGAATCGATGTGATTACCAACCAATTGAACAGCAACTTCACCGCCGCCTTTGTATGGAATGTAGATGAACTTGGTACCAGTAGCTTTTTCCAGGCCAGCAGTAATGATTTGATCTTCCTGCTTGGAGCCTGTGCCGCCCATTTTCATTTTGCCTGGGCCTGCAGCTTTAACAGCATCGATATACTCTTTCGCCGATTTGTATGGCTTTTCAGCATTCGTCCACAGAACGAATTGATCCAGTGCCAACATTGCAACTGGAGTCATTTCTTTCCAGTTGAATGGAACACCAGTTGCCATAGGCGTGGTGAACAAGTTCGACAGTGTGATGATGATTTTGTGTGGGTCGCCTTTGGAACCTTTAACGTCCAGGAAGCCTTCAGCACCTGCACCGCCCGAACGGTTAACGACGATCAGCGGCTCTTTCATCAATTTGTTTTTGATGATGACGCCTTGAATCAGACGTGCCATTTGATCAGCGCCACCGCCGGTACCTGCTGGTACGACGAATTCGACTGGTTTGGTTGGTTCCCATGCTGCAAAGGCTGGGGTTGCAGTCAGAGCGACTGCTGCAAATGCGCCGGCGGTTGCCTTTGCGATACCGCTTGAGTGCGAAAAGAATTCCTTGATCATTGCTGTCTCCTATTAATAATAATTTTGACTACTTTTTTACTACTGCCGCGTCGAGATGCCTTGTGAGCACTGGCATCGTGCGACTACGATGCCTTCAAACATAACTTATAGTTACTTTTATTTTCAAAGATAGTGTGGCCTTTCTTTGAAAATTCTCTTGACCGGCGTCAAGTTTACGAGACTCCGGCCACTGCTTGATCGCATGTTTTACATTTCATTTGAGTAACTTTTTTAGAGTTATTGCGCTGCATTTACGAGCTCCATTTCTCGTATTTGCCAACTCAACGATCAAATCGCTGCGACGTGCCAATTTTTATATGCGGCTATCATCGAACAACTTATCTTCTCAAATCTGAAACATCAGCTACTTATATATTGCGTATTTCTTCCGCTTTGTGTGAGTGTGCCATCCTTGCAAGGCAAATTGGGAAAAACTTTGCCTAAATTGACATACGTATTTATACGTAGTCCTCAATATAAAAAATGAAAATTTATCAACAGGCTTTAGTGCTACGTCACTCAGAATTCCCTGAATTCAAAAATATTTCAAAAAAAAAGCCCATGAAAACAATTTCATGGGCTTTTCGTCTTTACTGAATTAAGCGATTTTTTGCAGCTTGATCTGACCGGATTCTTCATCCATGGTTTTCGCCAGCAATTTGACCAGTGCGTAGACCGTATTGATATGCGGTGTTGGTGTTTCAGTCAAACGACCAAGCTCAACCACCGAACCTACCAATGCGTCGATCTCTGGATCGCGACCGGCTTCAACGTCTTGCAGCATTGATGTTTTGTGCTTGCCGACTTTTTCAGCACCAGCGATACGTTTGTCCAGCGTGACGCGGAACTCAATACCAAGTTTGTTCGCGACCGTTTGCGCTTCCGTCATCATTGCTGCAGCCAGCTCACGCGACAGCGGGAATTGGCAAATATCTTGCAAGGTCGAATGCGACAAGGCGCTGATTGGATTGAAGGTCAGATTGCCCCACAATTTCAACCACATTTCCGAACGGATGTTTTCCAGTACTGGCGCTTTGAAGCCGGCTTTAGTGAAGCACTCCGAAACGCGGGTTGCACGTTCGCTGATCGAACCATCGAGTTCACCGATAGGGAAACGATCACCTTCAATGTGCTTGATGACGCCTGGTGCGATCAATTCGGATGCTGGGTAGACGACGCAACCAAGTACGCGATCAGCAGGGATCTGGGCGGTAATCTTGCCGGTCGGATCAACACTTTCAACGCGCGTGCCAGCCAGTTTGCCGCCATGCTTGTGGAAGTACCAGAACGGAATACCATTTTGCATGGTGACGATGACGGTTTCAGGACCGATCAATTTTGGCAGATCGTCGGCGATCGCTTCGAGTTGATGCGCCTTCATTGCCAACACGATGATGTCTTGATGACCCGCTTCATCGTAGTTGTTAGTTGCTTTGACGTTCTTTGCGACGTGCTCGGAACCATCATGCATGATCAGCTTGGCGCCGTTCTTGCTGATGGCTTCCAGGTTTGCACCGCGCACGATGAACGTAACGTCTTCACCAGCCAATGCCAGTTTTACGCCAACGTAACCACCGATCGCGCCTGCTCCAATAACTGCAATTTTCATACTCTTACCTCGCGACTATTATTTAAAATCGTTTGTGAGTTTGCCGATACCGGCAATCTCGATCTCGATGACGCTGTTCGGCTTCATCGAGCCGACACCAACAGAGGTGCCGCACAGGATGATGTCGCCAGGATTCAGCGTCATGTCGGCGGAAATCAGACTCACCAGTTGCTGGACCGAAAAGCGCATGTCGCTGATCGGATAGTCTTGACGGATATCGCCATTCAGAATTGTTTTGACGACCAGTGTGGTCGGGTCGATGCCAGTTGCCACAACAGGGCCGAATGGGCAGAAGGTATCCAGACCTTTTGCACGGACCCACTGTGCGAACGATGCATCGCGGTTCAGGATGTCGGCAACAGTTACGTCGTTAGCGACGGTGTAACCGAACACGTAATCCAAAGCATCTGCTTCGGAAACGCGCTTGGCTGTTTTGCCGATCACGATACCGAGTTCACCTTCAAAGACAATTTTTTCGTCTGTAGGCGGCTTCTCGATTGTTTCGCCTGGATTCAAATACGAGTTTGGCGATTTGATCAGATACAAAGGTTCGGCTGGATCTGCCAAATTCAATTTTTTTGCCAAGGCGTGGAAGTTGTTCCACATCGCGATGATTTTGGTTGGCTCGGTAGGCATCAACACTTTGACGTCATTAAGATTCAAGACAGTGCTGGTTTTGACCGGATTGGCATACATGTCGCCTGTGTAAACTTGAATGCTGTCGCCTTCAAGCGTACCGAATTGTGTATTACCTGCGTGACTAAAACGAATCCAATGCTGTGACATTTGTGGCTCTTTTCTTTAAATTTCGAAACTTGTACTGTTACTCAACGGAGTACCTGTGCGAACTTGCGTTCTAACGCGATCACATCCGGCGTGCGCAGTAGGCGCATCAGCATGTGTAACTATCTCTACAAAAAACACTGGGTATTCTCTGTAGAGATAACACTCCTCATGCAAGAGGAGTGTTAAGACCTTCTTATTACAGAACCGATTTCAGCAAACGGCCCATTTCAGCTGGGTTACGTGTGACTTTGATGCCGCACGCTTCCATCACAGCCAGTTTCTCTTGCGCAGTACCTTTACCACCGGAAATAATCGCACCGGCGTGGCCCATGCGTTTGCCTTCTGGTGCTGTTACGCCAGCGATGAAACCGATAACTGGTTTCTTCATGTTGTCTTTGATCCAGCGTGCGCAGGTTTCTTCTGCATCGCCACCGATTTCGCCAACCATGATGACTGCATCAGTGTCCGGATCGTCATTGAACATGCGCAGGATGTCGACGTGTTTCAAACCGCTGACTGGATCGCCACCGATACCAACCACGGTCGATTGGCCGAGGCCGAATTCAGCCAATTGACCCGCTGCTTCATAGGTCAGTGTGCCCGAGCGCGAAACCACGCCGATGCGGCCTTTCTTGTGGATGTGACCCGGCATGATGCCGATCTTGATTTCGTCAGGTGTAATCAAGCCTGGGCAGTTCGGTCCGAGCAGCAAGGTTTTTTTGCCTTCCATGCGTGCTTTGGTACGAATCATGTCGCGCACTGGAATACCTTCGGTGATGCAGATAACCAAATCGATGCCAGCATCAACTGCTTCATCGATTGCAGCTGCAGCGAATGGAGGCGGAACATAAATAACCGAAACGGTTGCGCCTGTTTCTGCTTTCGCTTCAGCGACGGATGCGTAAATAGGTACGCCTTCAAACGATTCGCCAGGTTTCTTTGGGTTCACTCCAGCAACGAAACAGTTTTTACCGTTTGCGTATTCGATACACATTTTGGTATGGAACTGACCGGTTTTACCGGTGATGCCTTGGGTGATAACTTTAGTATCTTTATTGATCAGGATTGACATGCTTATTTCCCCTGTGCTGCGTTGACGACTTTTTCAGCCGCTTCAGCCATGTTGTTTGCAGTGATGATAGGAAGACCGGATTCAGCCAGAATCTTCTTGCCCAGTTCTTCATTGGTGCCCGCCATGCGAACGACCAGTGGAACGGTCAGATCAACCTGTTTCGCTGCTGCGATCACGCCTTGTGCGATCACGTCGCACTTCATGATGCCGCCGAAGATGTTGACCAGAATCGCTTTGATGTCCGGGTTTTTCAACATGATCTTGAATGCTTCGGTGACTTTCTCAGTCGTCGCACCACCGCCGACGTCGAGGAAGTTGGCTGGCGAACCGCCGTACAACTTGATGACGTCCATGGTTGCCATTGCCAAACCAGCGCCGTTCACCAGGCAGCCGATGTTGCCGTCGAGCGAGATGTAGGTCAGGTCGAATTTCGACGCTTCGATTTCAGCTGGATCTTCTTCGTCCAGATCGCGCATTTCAACGATTTCTGGATGACGATACATTGCGTTCGAATCGAAATTGAATTTCGCGTCGAGTGCAACGATACGGTCGTCGCCGGTGACGATCAATGGATTGATCTCAGCCAGCGATGCATCGGTTTCGTCGAATGCCTTGTACAAGCCTTGCATGAATGCGCGCGCTTGTGGAACCGAACCTTCAGGTACGCCGATTTTGCGGGCGATATCATCAGCCTCGCTATCGAGCAAACCCTTGACTGGATCGATGAATACCTTGTGGATTTTTTCAGGAGTATGTTCAGCGACGTGCTCGATGTCCATGCCGCCTTCGCTGGATGCCATCAGAGCAACGCGTTGGCTAGCACGATCAACGACCATACCGACGTACAGTTCTTTTTTGATGTCAGCGCCTTCTTCGATCAGCAAGCGCTTGACCAAACGACCTTCAGGACCGGTTTGATGCGTCACCAATGTCATGCCGAGAATGTCGTTCGCATATTTGCGTACTTCATCGAGCGACTTGGCAACTTTAACGCCGCCACCTTTACCGCGGCCGCCAGCGTGAATCTGTGCTTTTACAACCCAGACTTTACCGCCCAGATTTTCAGCAGCTTTAACAGCCTCATCTACGGAAAAACATGGAAAGCCTTTTGGTGTCGTAACACCGTACTTACGCAGTATTTCTTTTCCTTGATACTCGTGGATATTCATGATCGTCCTTGTTGATAATCAATTTTTTGCAGCAATTCGCTACGATAAAATTATTTTTTGCATTAAATCCACGCAAAAACCGCCGGTCTTTCTAGCAGAAAGAAAGTTATTTTAACAGTTGCCAAATCGAATAGAAAACGGTGACCGGGATTGTGCGAGAAGCGTCTCTCGAACTCCTTGACCAAGGTTAAGATTCGATACTTGTCGTCAGTTAAATCAACTTACTTACTCAGTAATTGACTTACAGGTCGACACCAGTGTAAACGACACTAGGGCAGCGATTCAAAAATCGCCTTTGGATACAACAAATTGAGTGAGCTCCTACTGTACGCGGCGCAACATCGAACCGATCAGTTGATGTACGCAGTACAGTTGACTTGCATCAGAGCACAATTGCATCAGGTCATGATGAATAGCGCATGATGCATGTGCTCAAACGCCGACTTCGCCCCGCTGGATTTCCGCCCAATTTACCGGACGGGTCACGCGGGTACCGCTCGCTGTCATGTTTTCATAGCAGCGTGCTTTGGCAGCTTGTATTGCTTCAATCAGGAAATCAGCTTCATATACTTTGAGCAGATGCGCCTGGCAGGTCTCCAGATAATGTTGAAGACGCTTGCGCCCGCCCGAGATGGTAGCGAGATCATCGCCTGTGTTCGCATCCCAGTACCAGCTCAAACCAAGTTCATAGAACGCCGCGTTATAGGCGTTACGGTGCAGATCGGCTGCATCATCTGCAGAATATTGATCAAACGCGGCTGTGAACATGGCAAGTCTCCTGTCTGTATTTTGATACTCGTTCAGAGATGTTTTCCAAACTTGAGTTGCATCTTAGGGCGAAAAAATGATTAGGCATAGTTAAAGTATTTAATCATAATGATTCCCTCTGGCTTATACATGCACTACCCCACCCCATGAAAAATGCAACACTCAGGCAATTAAAGGTTTTTGAGACGGTAGCTCGCCATTTGAGTTTTTCGCGCGCGGCGGAAGAACTGCATCTGACGCAGCCTGCCGTGTCCACGCAAGTCAAAAAACTGGAAGATCACGCCGGCCTCGCCCTGTTCGAGCAACTGGGGAAGAAAATCTATCTGACACCCGCTGGCGCCGAATTATTGAACTACAGCCGGGCCATCATCCAGCAGTTCCAGGAAGCCGAAGACGCAATGACGCAGTTCAAGGGCGTCACTGGCGGCAAACTGAACGTCGCCGTGATCAGCGCCGGGGATTACTTCTTTCCGCGCCTGCTGGTCGAGTTCGCGCGCAGCCATCAGGGCGTGACACTGAATCTGTCCGTTCATAATCGCGAAGGTTTGTTAAGTCAGATGACCAACAACCTGACCGACATTGCGATCATGGTGCGACCGCCAACCGACATGGATACGATCAATGAGGCTTTTGCACCGCACCCCTATGTGATTGTGGCGGCCCCCGACCATCATCTGGTGAACAAGAAAAAAATTCCGATGAGCACGCTGATACACGAACCTTTTGTTGTCAGAGAAAAGGGATCGGATACCTGGCATTCGATGGAAGACGGCTTCGGCGAACGTATCAACGACATCAATATCGCGATGGAAATCAAGAGTACTGAGACCATCAAGCAGGCCGTTATCGCAGGCATGGGCATCAGCTTTTTATCCGCACATACCATCAGTCTGGAATTGCAGGCCGGCAGCCTAGCGGTGCTGGATGTGGAAGGTTTCCCGGTAATGCTGAACTGGTATGTCGTGCATCGCAAAAACAAGCGACTGCCGCCGGTCGCGCAAGCATTCAGAAAATTTCTATTGGAAGAAGGACCGGAGTTAATCGAACGCATCATTCGCTACAACCCTAAACCGGGCAATCAGTTGAGCGACCTTCCTGTCAAAGCCAAGGGAAGAAAGAAGTAGTAGCTAAAAAAACTGCTGCAGAATTAAAAAAGCCAGACTGTCATTTATCGACAGTCTGGCTTTTTATTGCATGTATTTTTACTGCATCAAATTTTTACAGGCGCTTACACGATTTTCAAAACGATCTTGCCGATATGCGTACTGCTTTCCATCAAGGCATGCGCTTGCGCTGCATCTTCCAGTGCGAAAGTTTGATACACGACAGGCTTGATCTTCCCTGACTCGATCAGCGGCCAGACTTTGGTACGCAATTGATCGGCAATCGCTGCCTTGAACGCGACCGGACGTGCGCGCAAGGTAGAGCCGGTGATCGTCAAGCGACGCAACATGACTTGTCCCAGACTGAGTGTTGCCTTGTTGCCGCCCGCCAGCGCGATGAATACCAGGCGACCATCGTCAGCCAGGCAATTGATTTCACGCGCCACATAATCGCCGCCTATGATGTCGAGAATCACATCGACGCCTTTGCCATTGGTCGCAGCCTTGACGACTTCGACAAAATCCTCAGTCTTGTAGTTAATGCCTTTCTCGGCACCAAGTACTTCACAGGCGCGGCATTTTTCCTCGCTACCAGCGGTTGCAAATACGCGATGGCCGAGCGCAGTGGCGATCTGAATTGCCGTCACGCCGATACCGGAGGTGCCGCCCTGCACCAGCAAGGTTTCGTTGCCGGTCAAACCGACGCGATCAAAAACATTGCTCCAGACGGTAAAAAATGTTTCCGGCAACGAAGCCGCTTCCACCACATCCAAACCTTTGGGAATCGGCAAACATTGTTCGACAGGTGCGGTACAGTATTCTGCGTAACCGCCGCCTTGCGCGAGTGCGCACACCATGTCGCCGATTTTAAAACCGCTGTCTGCAAGATCTCCACCGACTACTTCACCGGCGATTTCCAGGCCTGGAATATCCGACGCGCCTTTTGGCACAGCATAACTGCCAAGTCGCTGCCATACGTCAGGACGATTGATGCCAGCCGCATGCACCTTGATCAGCAGCTCGCCAGCCTTGGGTTCAGGCCTAGGGCGCTCGCAGAGTTGCAATACATCAGGAGGGCCGGGCTGGGTGATTTCGATCGCGCGCATGGTAATCCTTTATTGTGAAGATGTTGAAGGCAGCAAGGATATTCGATAATCACGTCCTCTGCCAGAGATCGAAGTGCGGCCTAGCCAAAGCACCTTGGCCTTTCTCTACCGTTTTACCTTCAATTGCCTTACTTGACCACGCGTCCCGCCATAGGCGAAGACGGCGAAGCAGAGAAACGTTTGGCGATACGACCGGCCAGATAAGCGTTGCGACCAGCATCGATACCAAGTTTCATCGCATGTGCCATACGCACAGGATCTTGTGCGCCGGCAATCGCGGTGTTCATCAAGACGCCGTCGCAACCGAGTTCCATCGCAATCGCAGCATCGGATGCGGTACCTACGCCAGCATCAACGATGACAGGGACTTTGGATTGTTCGATGATCAGCGATAGATTCCATGGATTCAGAATACCCATGCCGGAGCCGATCAAGGAAGCCAGCGGCATGATGGCGGCGCAACCGATGTCTTCCAGCATGCGCGCCTGAATCGGGTCGTCGCTGCAATACACCATGACGTCGAAACCATCCTTGACCAGGGTCTCAGCAGCTTTCAAGGTTTCCGGCATGTTCGGGAACAAGGTCTTTTCATCGCCGAGTACTTCGAGTTTGCAGAGTTTGTGACCGCCGAGGATTTCACGGCCCAGTTGCAAGGTATAAACCGCATCGGCGGCGTTGTAGCAGCCAGCAGAGTTAGGCAGCAAAGTGAATTCGGAAGGCGGCAAGACATCAAGCAGGCTCGGTGCATTCGGGTCCTGGCCGATGTTGACGCGACGAATCGCGACAGTGACAATTTGTGCACCGCTGGCCAGACTGGCTTCGCGCGTTTCGTTCAAATCCTTGTATTTGCCGCTACCGACCAGCAGACGTGAACGGTAAGGTGTGCCGGCGATAACGAAGGGTTCATCGGTGAATGTTGGGGTGCTCATGGAGGTCCTGTTTCGATGATTCAAGTAGATACGTAAAAACACACAAGGCAGCTTGTGGCTGCCTTGTGTTTGCTTCAATGATCAACCGCCGCCGATAGCGCGCACGATATCGACACAATCGGCAGTCTGTAACTGCCGCTGCTGCCACAGATGACGTGGCACGATTTCGCGATTGATAGCAACGGCGACTGCCTTGCCTGACAAAGACAAGTCGTCAATCAACTCTTCCACGCTTTTATGCGCGTCGAGTTGATGCGGCGATCCATTGAGTTCAATTTTTATCATTACTGCTTTTGATAAATTTCCGAACCGCTTTTCACAAACTCAATTGATTTCACTTCCATGCCTTTTTTCAAAGCCTGAATTTCCGTGATGCCTTGTTGAGCTGCGTATTCGCGTACTTCCTGCGTGATTTTCATCGAGCAGAAATGCGGCCCGCACATGGAACAGAAGTGTGCAACTTTGGCTGAGTCTTTCGGCAAAGTTTCATCATGGAATTCGCGCGCCTTGTCCGGATCGAGACCGATGTTGAACTGATCGTCCCAACGGAATTCGAAACGCGCTTTCGACAATGCATTGTCGCGTATCTGTGCACCGATATGACCTTTCGCCAAGTCCGCAGCATGCGCGGCAATCTTGTAAGTGATGATGCCGTCCTTGACGTCGACCTTGTTCGGCAAACCGAGATGCTCTTTCGGTGTGACATAACAAAGCATAGCCGTACCGTACCAGCCGATTTGCGCAGCGCCGATACCGGACGTGATGTGGTCGTAACCAGGTGCGATGTCGGTCGTCAATGGTCCCAGCGTGTAGAACGGCGCTTCATGACACTGCTCCAGTTGCAGATCCATGTTTTCCTTGATCAGATGCATAGGCACATGACCCGGGCCTTCGATCATTACTTGCACGTCGTGCTTCCATGCAATCTGTGTCAGTTCACCCAATGTTTTCAATTCGCCGAGTTGCGCTTCATCGTTGGCGTCGTAGATAGAACCTGGACGCAAACCATCGCCGAGACTGAAGGACACGTCGTAGGCTTTCATGATTTCGCAGATGTCTTCAAAGTGTTCGTACAGGAAGGATTCCTTGTGATGCGCGAGACACCATTTCGCCATAATAGAACCGCCGCGTGACACGATACCTGTCATGCGTTTTGCAGTCATAGGCACATAGCGCAGCAACACGCCGGCGTGGATAGTAAAGTAATCGACGCCCTGCTCTGCTTGTTCAATCAGCGTGTCACGGAAGATTTCCCATGTCAGGTCTTCGGCCTTGCCGTTGACCTTTTCCAGCGCCTGATAAATCGGTACGGTGCCGATAGGTACAGGTGAATTGCGGATGATCCATTCACGTGTTTCATGTATGTGTTTGCCAGTCGACAAATCCATCACGTTGTCGCCGCCCCAACGAATTGCCCACGTCATTTTTTCAACTTCTTCACCGATCGAAGAAGTGACTGCCGAGTTGCCGATGTTGGCGTTGATCTTGACCAGGAAATTACGGCCGATGATCATAGGCTCAATTTCAGGATGGTTGATGTTGGCCGGAATGATGGCGCGGCCGCGAGCGATTTCGCTGCGTACGAATTCGGCTGTAATTTCTTGCGGAATTGACGCGCCGAACGATTGACCCGGATGTTGACGTCCCATCAGCTCGGCGAGCTTTTCGCCCTTAGGTCCGGATTGCTTCAGCTCTTCCAGATAGGCACGGCGATTCATGTTTTCACGAATCGCAACGTATTCCATTTCCGGCGTGATGATCCCTTGGCGTGCGTAATGCATCTGTGACACATTTTTGCCAGCGAGTGCACGACGCGGTTTGCGATGCAGGTTGAAACGCAATTCTGCGAGCTTGGGATCGTTCAGACGTTCGATACCGTATTCGGATGTCGGACCGGCCAATTCTTCGGTGTCCTTGCGCTCCAGTATCCACGGCAGACGTGGCGTATCGAGACCGGAACGGATATCGATCTTTGCTTCCGGATCAGTATATGGGCCTGACGTATCGTAGACATAAATCGCCGGGTTTTTTTCAAAGCCGAACGAGGCCGCAGTATCGGATTGCGTGATCTTGCGCATAGGCACGCGAATATCAGGACGCGAACCTTGAATATAAACTTTGGTGGAATTTGGCAATGGTTGAATCGCTGCTTCATCTACCGTGGCGGTAGCGGACAGGAATTTCGGGTTGGCATTCATTTTGGCTCCTTGGCTAACTACAAATTGGCTTGGAGCCAGCTAAGGAGGTTTCGGGAACATGCATCGCATTCAATTTTGACTTCGATAAATACAATTCGAATTTTCGGATGCAATACACGTTCTCGGTAGCTTCCCTTCGCTGGCATTATCCAGATCAGGTTCAAGGGTTTTTCTCACCCGGCAAATGCGGAACGCATCTGCCTAGGACCCCTAGCTTCTTACTTCTACAACAGGTCAATCAAACTACGACTCGTAGTCTATGTCATAAAACGGCTATGTCAATTGACCCATGTCAGATTTTTACATCTGACATGAATGAGTTATTGCAACTCAACAACTCATTCATGTCAGTTCTGAAAAACGGCAGACACACCGTCTTTCAGAAACTGCTTACTCCTAAACTTTTACTTCAGATTACTTAACTGTTGCGATGTGCAACAGATTGGTCGTACCGGACTCACCAAATGGCAAGCCAGCCGAAATCGCGATGTATTCGCCTTTTTTGGCAAAGCCTTCGCGCACGGCTGCCGTCACTGCTTCGCTGACCATTTCGTCAACCGAATGCACGTCCTTGCCGACGATCGAGTGAATGCCCCAGACCCAAGCCAGGCGACGCGCGGTTTTGAGTTCCGGCGTGATGCTGAGAATCGAAGTATTCGGACGAACACGTGCAGCGCTCATGCTGGTGCTGCCGGACTTGGTGTAAGTCACAGTGCACGCTGCGTTGAGCGAAGTAGTTGTGTCGAGCAAGGCGATGCAGATCGCATCTTCCGGCGTTGCACGTGGCGCAACTTGTTGTGCATCCAGCAGGTTGCGGTAAACCGGATCGGATTCCACTTCCTTGATGATCGCGTCCATCATTTGCACGGCACGAACAGGATTCTTACCGCTAGCCGATTCAGCCGACAGCATGACAGCATCAGCGCCTTCGTAGATCGCGGTGGCGACGTCAGAAGCTTCTGCACGCGTTGGCATAGGCGACTCGGTCATCGATTCCAGCATGTGCGTAGCAACGATGGTTGGGCGACCATATTTGCGCGAAACACGGATGATTTCTTTTTGTGCGCGTGGCACTTGCGAGATCGGCAGTTCAACACCCAGATCACCACGAGCAACCATGACGGAATCAGATGCTTTGCAAATTGCATCGATGTCCAGCATTGCAGCAGGCTTTTCAATCTTCGATTGAATCAAAGCGCGATCACCAATGATCTTGCGTGCATCTTCAATATCGGAAACTTGCTGCACGAAAGACAGCGCAACCCAGTCCACGCCCAAGGACAGAGCGAATTCCAGATCGATCAGATCTTTCGGTGTCATTGCAGGAATCGGCAGGATCGCGTCAGGAACATTGACGCCTTTGCGGTTAGAAATCTTGCCGCCTGTGGTCACACGAGTGACGATACGGTCACCCGAGTTGCTTTCGATCGAGACGCGAATTTTACCGTCGTCGAATAGCAGGTTCTGACCAGCTGCAACGGCAGCAAACAATTCAGGATGCGGCAAGTACACACGTGTTGCATCGCCTGGCGTTTGGTCGCGGTCGAGCACAAATTGTTCGCCTTCTGTCAGCACAGCGGAGTCGCCAGCAAACGTACCCAGACGAATCTTAGGGCCTTGCAAATCAGCGAGAATCGAAACAGGACGGCCGTACTTGGTTTCCAGGCCACGAACGATTTCGTGACGTGCGCGGTGATCTTCATGCGAACCATGGCTGAAGTTGAAGCGGAACATATCCACGCCAGCTTCAAACAGTGCGCTGATGGTTGCGACATCATTACTTGCAGGGCCCAGGGTAGCAACGATTTTTGCTTTGCGATTACGTCTCATGACAGGTCTTCTTCTTAAGTGAAAAATTAAAAAATGGAAACCGCTATGCTTGCACTCAAAACACAGCGACGAATAAATTACAAAATCAGGATGGCGCGGAAATCGTTAACGTTGGTGCGGGTCGGGCCACTGACAATCAAATCGCCCAACGCACTGAAGAAACCGTAACCGTCATTATTTTCCAGCATTGCTTTCGCGTTATGTCCTGCAGCGGCAGCACGTGCGATCGAATCCGGTTGATAGATCGCGCCGGCGTTATCTTCCGAACCATCGATACCATCGGTATCGCAGGCCAGCGCATAGATATCAGGCGCACCGTTCAACGCAACTGCCAGACTCAACAGGAATTCTGCATTGCGACCGCCACGGCCTTTGCCGCGCACTGTCACTGTGGTTTCGCCGCCAGACAAGATCACGCAAGGTTTGGCGAATGGTTGACCATACTTCGCGACCTGTTTTGCCAACGCAGCATGAACAGAACCGACATCGCGCGACTCACCTTCCAGATCATTCGACAAAATGTACGGCGTGATGCCGGCTGCGCGTGCTTTTTCTGCAGCGGCTTCCAGCGCGTGTTGCGCGGTTGCGATCACGTGATGTTCATTGCGTGCGAAGCGTGCATCGCCTGGCTTCGGTGTTTCGCCGGCGCCGGATTCAAGATGCTGCAGGATGTTGTCTGGAATCTCGATCTTGTATTTTTTCAGGATCGCGAGCGATTCTGCACAAGTGGTTGGATCAGGCAAGGTAGGACCGCTGGCGATCACGCCAGGATCATCGCCAGGCACGTCAGAGATCAGCAGCGTGACGACGCGTGCTGGCGCGCAAGCCAAACCAAGGCGACCGCCTTTGATTGATGAAAGGTGCTTGCGCACGCAGTTCATTTCAGAAATCGTTGCGCCGCTTTTCAGCAGGGCTTTGTTCAATGCCTGTTTTTGTTCCAGCGAGATGCCTTCACCCGGCAAGCTCAACAGCGCAGAACCGCCACCGGTAATCAGACACAACACGAGGTCGTCTTCGGTCAAACCTTTGACCAGTTCCAGCATGCGACCGGCAGCTTGACGACCAGCTTCATCCGGCACTGGATGTGCGGCTTCAACGACTTCGATTTGCTTGCAGTCCGCACCGTGGCCGTAACGTGTAACGATCAAACCTTCGACTTTGCCTGGCCATGTGTCTTCAACTACTTTGGCCATCGCAGCAGCACCTTTACCGGCGCCGATCACCAATGTGCGACCTTTGACCGATTGCTTCGGCAGGTAGGCGGGCATGCACTTCTGTGCGCTCACGGCTTCTACCGCGGTTGCATACAGGTCGTTTAAAAATTGACGTGGGGCTATCGACATGTGGCGAGAATATTCCTAAGAATTGGGGAAGTGCGTATTAAATCTGTGGTGCAAATCTTGTGATGCAAACTATGTGATGCTTTATTTGATTCACTGCGCGTAAAAACCGCGAGAATCAAACCGGCATTGCATACAAGCGCAATGCCGGTTGAACGACTATCGAAACGAAATTACGCTTTAGCGATTTCGTGGTTCGACATGATTTCAATCGCGCGGCACAGTGCCGAGTGATCGAGACCGCTCATGCCGTTAGCTGCGCATGCATTCATCAGCTCTTGCGTAGCAGCTGTGTTTGGCAAGGAAACACCCATTGCTTTTGCGCCTTGCAATGCAAGGTTCAAATCTTTTTGGTGCAACTCGATACGGAAGCCTGGGTTGAACGTACGTTTGATCATGCGTTCGCCATGTACTTCCAGAATGCGCGAGTTAGCAAAGCCGCCCATCAATGCTTGACGAACTTTCGCTGGATCTGCGCCTGCTTTCGAAGCGAACAACAATGCTTCGGAAACAGCTTGAATGTTCAATGCAACGATGATCTGGTTCGCCACTTTAGTGGTTTGACCGTCGCCGTTACCGCCGACCAGAGTGATGTTTTTACCCATCAATTCGAACAATGGTTTGACGGTTGCAAATGCTGCTTCCGAACCACCGATCATGATGGTTAACGAAGCTGCTTTCGCGCCGACTTCACCACCGGATACTGGTGCATCCAGGTATTCGCAACCCAGAGCGTTAATTTTTTTAGCGAATTCTTTGGTAGCGATAGGCGAGATCGAGCTCATGTCGACCACGATTTTGCCTTTGGACAAACCAGCTGCAACGCCATTTGCGCCAAACAGAACTGCGTCCACGTGCGGGGTATCCGGCACCATGGTGATGATGATGTCTGCGTTTTTAGCAACGTCAGCACCCGATGCGCAAACAGTTGCGCCGCCATCGATTAGTTCTTGTGCTGGTGCTTTTTGATCATGCAAAAACAGTTGGTGACCACCCTTTTGCAGGTTCAGCGCCATTGGTGCGCCCATGATACCCAAACCAATAAATCCAACTTTTGCCATGACTGACTCCTGATTATTTAAGTGTAATAAAACGTACCCAGTAAAAATACCAAGCGGCCCGATGTCGGACCGCTCAGTATGCTTAGAGACGCTACATTATAGACCGTGCGCTGCGCGCCAGCCCAATCCTTCTACCGTACCAGCTTTAGGCTTGTACTCACAACCGATCCAACCCTTGTAACCGATTTCATCCAGGAACTTGAACAGGAAGGTGTAGTTGATTTCACCTGTACCTGGTTCAAAACGACCTGGATTGTCTGCCAGTTGCAGATGAGGAATCACCGCGAGGTTGTTCTTCATCGTGTTCGCCAACTCACCTTCCATGCGTTGCATGTGATAGATGTCGTATTGGAAGAACAGGTTATCGGAACCGACTTTGGCAATGATGTCCAGAGTCTGTTTGGTGCCGGTCAAGAAGAAGCCAGGGATATCGAATGTGTTGATCGCTTCGATCAACAATGGGATACCTTCTGCTTTCAATTTGGCAGCTGCATATTTCAAGTTGGCAACCAGAGTCGCTTCTGCTTGTTCATGCGTTACGCCAGCAGGCACGATACCGGACAGGATGTTGACTTGTTTGGTGCCGAGCACTTTGACGTATTCAATTGCTTTATCTACGCCAGCCTTGAATTCTTCTACACGATCCGGATGGCAAGCGATACCGCGCTCACCACCAGCCCAGTTACCGGCTGGCAGATTGTGCAGAACCATTTCCAGATTGTTTTCCTTCAATTTCGCAGCGACATCAGCCGCTGGGAAATCGTATGGAAACAGGAATTCAACGCCTTTGAAGCCATTCTTTGCAGCTTGTTCAAAGCGGTCCATGAATGGAACCTCGTTGAACAGCATCGTCAGATTAGCAGCAAGTTTCGTCATCTTAAGCACCCTTAACGTCGAGGATTTCTTCGAATTCGTTGATCGCGTTGATTTCGGTGCCCATCGCGATGTTGGTTACGCGTTCGAGGATGATTTCAACCACGACTGGTACTTTGAATTCTTTGATCCATTCTTGTGCTTTACGCAGCGCAGGTTGGATGTCGTCTGGGTTATAGACGCGAATTGCTTTACAGCCGAGGCCTTCAGTAACTTTAACGTGATCAACACCGTACGAAGCGTTTTCGGTCGAGTTGATGTTGTCGAATGCCAGCGATACGCAGTAGTCCATTGTGAACATACGTTGTGCTTGACGGATCAGGCCCAGGTACGAGTTGTTCACCAACACGTGAATGTATGGCAGGTTGAATTGCGCGCCAGCTGCCAGTTCTTCGATCAGGAACTGGAAGTCGTAATCGCCTGTGATAGCAACGATTTCGCTGGTTGGATCTGCAGCCCGGACACCCAGAGCAGCCGGGATAGTCCAGCCCAATGGACCTGCTTGACCGCAGTTGATCCAGTTACGTTCCTTGTACACGTGCAGGAATTGACCTGCAGCGATTTGCGACAAACCGATGTTCGAAACATAGCGCGCTGTTTTGCCGAACACTGTGTTCATTTCTTGGTAAACACGTTGTGGTTTGATAGGCGTTACGTCGAAATCAGTTTTACGCAACATGGTGCGTTTGCGTTCTTGGCACTCAGCCAACCATGCATCACGGTTTTTCAGTTTGCCGGCAGCTTTCAATTCTTTCGCTACTTCGATCATCAATTTCAGTGCTGCGCCAGCGTCGGAAGTGATACCGAGGTCTGGGCCAAACACGCGACCGATTTGTGTCGGTTCGATGTCGATGTGTACGAATTTACGATCTTTAGTGAAGACGTCGATAGAACCGGTGAAACGGTTAGCCCAACGGTTACCGATACCGAATGCGAAGTCCGAAGCCAGCATTGTCGCGTTACCGTAACGGTGCGAAGTTTGCAGACCAACCATACCGACCATCAGTGGATGATCATCAGGTACTGTGCCCCAGCCCATCAGGGTTGGAACGACAGGAACATTAACCAGCTCAGCGAATTCGAGCATCAATGGTGTTGCGTTTGCATTGATCACGCCGCCGCCGGAAATCAGCAATGGACGCTCTGCAGCGTTCAACATGGTGATTGCAGCTTCGATTTGTTTGCGGGTCGCTGCTGGTTTGTAGACTGGCAACGGCTCGTACAGATCTGGATCGAATTCGATTTCAGCAACTTGCACGTCGAACGGCAAATCGATCAGCACTGGGCCTGGACGGCCTGAACGCATGATGTGGAAAGCTTGTTGGAACACTTGCGGAACCAATGCTGGCTCGCGAACCATGACCGACCATTTGGTTACTGGCTTGGAGATTGTTTCGATATCAACAGCTTGGAAATCTTCTTTGTGCAAACGTGCACGTGGCGCTTGACCAGTGACGCACAAGATTGGAATCGAATCAGCGATTGCCGAGTACAGACCGGTGATCATGTCTGTGCCGCCAGGACCCGAAGTAGCGAGCGCAACACCGATGTTGCCAGTTTTGGCGCGGGTGTAACCCTCAGCCATGTGGGTCGCGCCTTCTACGTGGCGAGCCAGAATGTGTTTGATCGTGCCTTGCTTTTGCATGGCGGAGTAAAACGGGTTGATAGCTGCGCCTGGTACGCCGAACGCCTGATCAATGCCTTCTTTCTGCATTACCCAAACTGCTGCTTGGGCTGCTGTCATCTTTGCCATTACTGTATCTCCATTGAAATGAAATTTTCCTGATGTGTATAGTAATTCTAATGTGTTAAATTTAGAATACGACTATTAATTAACCAATTAAATACTTAAAGTATCGAATGGATAAGCTCAAACAGATAGAAGCCTTTGTGATGGCGGTCGAACATAACAGCTTCGCCGCAGCCGCATTGGCCTTGCAAGTCACCCCCGTCATGGTCGGGCGCCGCATTGACACTTTAGAAAAACGCCTCGGCGTTCGCCTGCTGCACCGCTCCACACGTAGGCTAGCTCTCACCGAAGAAGGTTCCGTCTATCTGGAACATTGCCGCAAAATGCTGGGAGAACTGGATCTGGCGGAAAGCGCGCTCTCAGCAGGCAATAACAAAGTCACCGGGCATCTGATCATTTCTGCCCCTGCATCTTTCGGTCGCCAACACGTAGCACCGTATGCACAGGAATTTCTGGAACAACATCCCGGGCTCAAAATGTCATTCAACCTGACCGATCGCGTCGTCGATCTGGTGCAAGAAGGTTATGACATGGGTATTCGTATTGGTGGCAACATCGACCCGAATTTCGTTGCCATAAAACTTGCCGCAAATAAACGTGTGGTGTGCGGCACGAAGGAATACTTCGACAAGCATGGTAAGCCAAAAACGCTGGACGATCTGGCTAATCATAATTGCCTCTCCTTTAATCTTCAAGGTGGACAGCAACGCGGCTGGTATTTTAATTACCGCGGCAAAACCGTATCGGTGCGCGCACAGGGCAGTCTGGACTGTAACGACGGCGAATTGCTGCATCGCTGGATGACGGAAGGCCTGGGCATCGCCTGGCGCTCTGTGTGGGAGATTCAAAGCCAGCTGGAAAGCGGCTTGCTGGAAACCGTGCTGGATGACTACGCGATTCCTGAATACGACATCATGGCTGTTTATCCGCAACAGAGAAACGTCCCGGCCAAGGTGCGTTTATTCATCTCGCATTTAAAAACCATGTACAGCCAGCCAGGCTATTGGAGTAGGTAAGCGTTCGCTTTTCACTTCATTAAGAATCTGCTTCGCAAGACCCCAATAAAAAAGCCCGCTTACGCGGGCTTTTTTATCGAAACATGCTTATCAGCTTCTGGACTCAAGAGTCGTCAAAACTTCATCCAGCATTTTCTTCGCATCGCCAAACAACATGCGATTGTTTTCTTTGTAGAACAGCGGATTGTCGACACCAGCGTAACCGGAAGCCATCGAACGCTTCATGACGATCGAAGTTTCAGCCTTCCAGACCTCGAGCACTGGCATACCAGCGATCGGGCTGTCCGGATCTTCTTGCGCGTCCGGATTCACGATGTCATTAGCACCGATAACCATGACTACGTCGGTATCCGGGAAGTCTTCGTTGATCTCGTCCATTTCCATCACGATGTCGTAAGGCACTTTGGCTTCAGCCAGCAACACGTTCATGTGACCAGGCATACGACCTGCAACAGGGTGGATCGCGAAACGAACCTTGGTACCTTTGGCACGCAAGAACTTGGTGATGTCGTTTACTGTGTGCTGAGCTTGTGCCACTGCCATACCGTAACCCGGCACGATGACAACGCTTTTTGCTTCACGCAGCAGTTCTGCGGTTTCTTGTGCGGAAACAGGAGTCGCTTCACCAACCTGCTCTTTAACAGCGCCGCCCGCCTTCGGAGCGCCGCCACCAAAACCACCGGCGATCACGCTGAAGAAGTTGCGGTTCATCGCTTGGCACATGATGTACGACAGAATCGCACCTGACGAACCAACCAGCGCACCAGTCACGATCAGCAAATCATTACCGAGCATGAAACCGGTAGCCGAAGCCGCCCAGCCAGAGTAGCTGTTGAGCATCGAAACCACGACCGGCATATCGGCACCACCGATCGCCATCACCATGTGTACGCCGAACAGCAAAGCGATGATGGTCATGATGATCAACGGTGTCATACCGCTGGCAACGTCTGGTGCATTCATGAACTCACGACCGAACCAGATCACGAGCAGCAAGCCGATCAGGTTGATGAAGTGACGTGCTGGCAGCATCAATGGCTTACCGCCGATTTTGCCGTTCAGTTTGCCAAACGCAATCAGGGAACCCGAGAACGTTACTGCACCGATGAAGATACCGACGTAAATTTCAACCTGGTGGATCGCTTTTTCAGCGCCTTCCAGATGGATCGACGGATCGATATAGCTGGCGAAACCAACCAAAGCTGCGGCCAGACCGACGAAACTGTGCATCAATGCGACCAGTTCCGGCATTTCGGTCATTTTGACCTTCTTGGCGGCGTACAGACCGATAGAACCACCGACGACGAGCGCAGCGATGATCCATGCGTAACCTTCAGGTGTTACACGTGGCCCAATGATGGTAGCGAGCACAGCAATGCCCATACCGATCATGCCGTAAAGGTTACCGCGACGCGAAGTTTCCGGATGCGACAAGCCACCCAGGCTGAGGATAAAAAGAATGGTTGCTCCGATGTAGGAGACAGTGGCCAGATTTGCAGACATTGTGGTCTCCTTAATTCTTACGGAACATATCAAGCATGCGACGGGTAACAGCAAAGCCACCGAACATGTTGATTGCGGTCAAAGCGATGCCAGCAGCGGCGAGGCACTTGATCAGCAGCTCGGGACGCGCCATGCCATCAGCCAACGGAGGAGCGACCTGCACCAGCGCACCGATCACGATGATCGACGAAATGGAGTTGGTAACGCTCATCAGAGGCGTATGCAATGCCGGTGTCACATTCCAGACCACCATGTAACCAATGAAGCAACCCAGTACAAACACTGTCAAGTGGCCGAGGAAAGCCGTTGGCGCGCCATAGCCAATCAAACCAAACAACAGAATGGCGAATGCAAACATGGTCGCCACGCGGGTTGGCGACGACACTTTGGTGCTAGGACCATGACCATGTGATGGCGTTGGAGCCACAACCGGTTTGGCAGCCGGAGCAGCCACTTGTTTCGGCGGTGGAGGCGGCCAGGTGATGTTGCCTTCCTTGATGACGGTCAGTCCGCGAATGGCTTCGTCTTCCATATTGACGTTGATGATGCCGTCAGTCGTCTTTTTACCTTCAGCGTCCTTGCACAGCTCTTCGGTCAAGCGCAGCAGGTTAGTTGAGTACAGCGTACTGGCCTGCTTAGGCAAACGGCTCGGCAGGTCAGTGTAACCAACGATGGTCACGCCATGTTTTACTACAACCTTGCCAGGTTCGGTCAGTTCGCAGTTGCCGCCTTGCTCGGCCGCCATATCGACGATCACGCTGCCGGGTTTCATGGACTGAACCATTTCGGCGGTTATCAGTTTCGGAGCTGGTTTGCCAGGGATCAACGCGGTGGTGATGATAATGTCGCATTCCTTGGCCTGCTGGGCGTACATCTCACGCTGCGCAGCCTGGAAACCTTCGGACATGACCTTGGCATAGCCGCCGCCGCCCGAACCTTCTTCTTCAAAATCGACCTTAACAAATTCGCCGCCCAACGATACAACTTGATCGGCCACTTCGGCACGAGTATCGTTGGCGCGCACGATGGCGCCCAGGCTGGCAGCCGTACCGATCGCAGCCAAACCGGCCACGCCAGCACCTGCGATAAATACTTTAGCCGGAGGAACCTTGCCTGCAGCCGTGATCTGGCCGTTGAAGAAACGACCGAAGGCATTGGCAGCCTCGATGACGGCGCGATAGCCACTGACACCGGCGGTGGAGGTCAAAGCATCCATCTTCTGCGCGCGCGACAACGTGCGTGGCAGCGAGTCCATAGCCAAAACGGTAACGCGCTTGGCCGCAAGCTGCTGCATCAATTCAGGATTCTGTGCCGGCCAGATGAAGCCGATCAGGGTGCTGCCTTCGCGAATCAGACCGACTTCATCGGCACTTGGAGCACGCACCTTGAAGACGATATCGGACCCGGACCACAAGTTGGCAGCGCCTTGCACGATCTGTGCGCCGGCAGCGCGGTAGGTATCGTCGCTGAAGTTAGCGTCGTCACCGGCGCCGGATTCTACGCTGACGGAAAAGCCGAGTTTGATCAGCTTTTCAACGACTTCGGGTACTGTTGCCACCCGTTTTTCCCCGGGGAATGACTCCCGCGGCACTCCTATAACTAAAGACATAATGCATCTCTCATAGTTTGTTTAAATTCTTTACTACCAGTGAAATAACGCACACGAATAAACCCGGCTCAAGCGGCACTAATGGCGCGACCGGGACTTTCTAGCGTTAAGGTTGGATATTATTAATCTTTCATTCCGGCGAAATGGTTGTCTTCATCAACGAAAACAATCTTCGGAACATAGGTTGCGATTTCTTCATCACTCATCGGACCATAGGTGCAAATAATCATCAAGTCGCCGAGGTGCGCACGGCGCGCAGCTGCTCCGTTCAACGAGATTTCGCCGCTGCCTCGTACGCCTTGAATGGCATAAGTGGAAAAGCGTTCACCATTATTAATGTTGTACAGCTCAATTCTTTCGCCAATCTTGATATCGGCAGCATCCAGCAAATCCGCGTCGATCCCGCACGAACCTTCGTAGTGCAGGTCAGCCTGAGTCACCTTTGCGCGGTGAATTTTAGCCCTGAGCATAATACGTTGCATGTTTCTTCCGTTCCGTTATTCAAACCCTTGCCTCAACGCCAAAACATGGCGAAGGCAAATCAATTATTTATGTATTTCCCCAGAACCGGCGGCTTCCGCCAGTCTGAAGCAGTCATTCCTGTAACCGACTTTTTCACAGCTACAAGAGAATTCGCGCCGATCCATCGGGCGAGCACGCTACTCGGCTTAGCCAAGGTGCGCGTGCTTTTCGTCGGCTTCCGTTGGAGCAACGAACCAATAAGCATAAAGCTAAATGTCCGCCTTAGCAAAGGCAAAGATGCGCAATCTTGACCTGACTCATTTTTTACAACATTTTCAGCCGGGGAAACATTGCGGGCAACTTTCTTCCGTGCGCGCTAAAATAGCGGGTTATTCCGAGAGCCCCTATGCCTGACGTCTGGAAACCATCTGTTACTGTTGCCGCCATCATTGAGCGTGATGGACTTTTCCTACTGGTAGAGGAAGAGACCAGCGAAGGCGTGCGCTTTAATCAGCCTGCCGGTCATCTAGACCCACACGAATCGCTGGAGCAGGCTGTCGTCCGCGAAACCCTGGAAGAAACCGCCCACGATTTCATCCCTACTGCCTTGGTCGGCATGTATATGTCGCGTTATGTTTCTGCGCGCACCGGCCACGACGTTACTTATTTGAGCTTCAGCTTTTGCGGCGAAGTCGGTGCCCAGCACGATCAACCGCTGGACGTCGGCATTCTGCGCGCCGTCTGGATGAGCTACGACGAACTGGTCGCCTGCAAAGACAAGCACCGCAGCCCTTCTGTATTGGCGCGCGTCGATGACTATATCGCAGGAAAACGTGCCCCACTGTCGTTGCTGCAAACTGATCCGGCGGTCTACGAGGTGATCGGTGGCTAAAGGTCCGACAAAAAAACGTGTCGTCATCGGCATGTCAGGCGGCGTCGATTCGTCAGTATCTGCGTGGCTATTAAAAGAACAAGGCTACGAAGTCATCGGCCTGTTCATGAAGAACTGGGAAGATGACGACGACTCCGAATATTGTTCGACACGCCAGGACTGGATAGATGCGGTCAGTGTCGCCGACGTGGTTGGTGTCGACATCGAAGCCGTCAATTTTGCCTCTGAATATAAAGACCGCGTATTCGCCGAGTTCTTGCGCGAATATCAGGCCGGTCGTACGCCAAATCCGGACGTGCTGTGCAATGCCGAAATCAAATTCAAAGCATTCCTTGATCACGCCATGTTATTAGGCGCTGACATGATTGCCACCGGCCACTATGCGCGTGTACGCGAAGTGACGTCGGGACCGAACGCCGGTCAAACGCAGTTACTGAAAGCTGTCGATGCCAGCAAGGATCAAAGTTATTTCCTGCATCGTTTGAATCAGGCGCAATTGGCTAAGACCCTCTTCCCACTCGGTGAAATTCGCAAAACCGAAGTGCGCAAGATCGCCGAACAACTGAAGCTGCCAAATGCGACGAAAAAAGATTCCACCGGCATCTGCTTCATCGGCGAACGTCCATTCCGTGACTTCCTGAATCGCTATCTGTCATATCAACCGGGCCCGATGAAAACGCCGGATGGAGTGATCGTCGGCGAACATGTAGGCTTGAGTTTTTACACGCTGGGCCAACGCAAAGGCATAGGCTTGGGTGGCATGAAGACGCACAAAAATACCGACGGCAATAGCGACCCTTGGTACGTTGCCCGCAAAGACGTCGCGACCAACACACTATATATAGTGCAAGGGCACGATCATCCATGGCTGCTGTCGTCTGAATTAAGCGCCGGTCAAATGAGCTGGGTCGCCGGCAGCCCACCCGACATGGAACAACTGTCGGCCAAGACGCGTTATCGGCAAGCCGATGTGGCCTGTGTACAGCACACCGGCAGCGACAGCTTTTCACTCAACTTTGAGACCCCACAATGGGCCGTCACACCGGGGCAATCTGCAGTGCTTTACCAAGGCGATGTTTGCCTTGGCGGCGGCATCATCAATGCATCCACACCGATAAATTGAACAGAACACAAAAAAGCCGCGCAGATGTTTTTCATCTGCGCGGCTTTTTTATTTAAGAATGCTCTAATCGCATCCGCTTAGAACAAGCTGATCATTCATTGCCGCGTTAAAAATCAGCCTGATCCTTCTGATATAAATCAATATACGGTCCCGCCGGCAAACCCTGACCTTTTGTATTAATTGCCTGCATATTGGCTTGCTGAGCAAGCGGGACGTAGTTCGGCGCCGCTTTCGCAATGGCAGCCGTTACCGCTTGCGCAATCAGACCGGCAAGTCCACCGCCAGAATTATTGTTCTGCGGCTGGTACACCAGCTTTTGCGAGTTTTGCCACAAAGTCTGTCCGCTCGACGTACTCTTTAATACATACTTCAATTCGACGGTCACCGTTGTAGCAAATACGATGTACTGTGCATCCCAACGCTCGATCGTGACATACATCACGGAATCCGATCCGAACATTTTCCCCAACTGCTGTGGCTCACCGACGTGCACCATATTGGCATCGCCCAAGCCATCGTCCTCCATCATACGTTTAACCAAATGCACGGGGAAAACGTAATAGCCACGTTCGGCCAATGGTCGCGAAATCGTCGAAAGAAAATAATCCGGTGCATTGACTTCCACACTGCGATTAATCACAGGCACAACCAGAATCGAGCGAGGAGCTTCAGTCCGTAAAGCCGTATAGTCGCTTTTCTTTTGCATTTGCGTAGCGCAACCACTGATACTCAAAACAAAGAAACACGCCAATAAGAGTTTAAAATTTCGTGACATGTTTGATTACTCCTTGGATGCCGTTGTTTTCTTGACGGGATTCGATGCGATGCGAATCAGGTTATTCATCAAGTAAGTTGATTCCGGCCATTTCGCTTTTTCTTTTTCAAACTGCGCTATCGCGTCTTTCAATTTCCCTTCCTGCAGCATCAAGAATCCATATTCAGCATGAAGACCAGGCGCAACAGGTTTTGCAGTTGCCTCGGAATTACGAATCATGCTTGCCAGTTCAGCCTCATATTCAGCTGATTTCGATGAATCCTTGTAATACGAGTAGAGCGAATTTTCATAGTTGCCCCAACTGTATTTAGCTGGAGCTGTTGTAACGCAACCGGCAAGTGCAAACAACGCTCCCGCACAAAGAATTGAAGAGATGCGCATTATTTGACTCCTGCATTGATAGTTACTGTACGAGATTCGCCATTGCTGATGACTGTTTTCTCAGTATGAATCGTGACGCCTGCCTGTTTAATCACGATCTGATGCAAACCCTCTTCAAGGATGAGGACATTCGGATCACCGTTGAATTGCGTTGCAGGCCCCATTACCAGTCCGTCCACAAGCAAAGTTGAATCAGCAGGCGCACCTTTAATTACGAGCGTAGGACGTGGCGAACCGGTTTTGACCGTCGTATCAGGCACGGCACAAGCACTCAACAAAAGTGCGAAGACGATGGAAACGTAATTTTTCATGATGCTCATTCCTTGTTTTCAGCAACGAAAATCGTCGAACCTTTAGCCGCACTTGCATCACCAGATACCAGCTCACCAATCGCTCCTTCATTGGTTTCGTTGTCTCCAAACAAACTTGTCACGCGGATTTTTCCGATCAATGCAGGAGGCAAGGTGATAGCGAAGCCGGTTTGATTGCTTTTAACCGTTTCGCCTTGTTGCATCACCACCAGCACATCACCTACCTTCAGACCTTGCCGCGCACCTCCCGATATGAATATCTGTCTTCCACTTACTTTCAGAATATCGGTACGCCATGGCCGCTCTTCCAATTTGCTGATCAATGCATTTTGCACATCGGAGATTGCCGCACCTATGGCTCTATCATTCAAAGTGCCGTCGTAATCTGCCCTGCTGCCAAATCCCGCGACTTCGCCAGATTCAGTAGAAGCTTCGCCGGTTCCTGTTGCAGTAAAAAACAAATATCCAGTTCTGGCATCGACCAAGCGAATTTCAACTTTGGCTCTGGCAATCTGAATTTTTGTAGAACTCAAAAACCCGGATTTACCACTGGTACTACGGCCAAATTCGGTCACCGATCCCAAGATCAACGTATCGACGCCAATCAGGTTTCCCTCTTTAAGTAATGCTTGCTCACTCTTGATTTTTTCCAGATCCGATCGCTCAAAAGTCAGAAATTTGTTCGAACTGATGAGCCGATTGTTCAGCATGTCGGAAGCTTGTTTACCAAGAGGATCCTGATTGGCATCGATCTGAAAAGTTTTTCCATAGCGCGTTTCATTCGTGAAACGGCCAATCGCGATTTTTCGCTTAAGAGTTTTCACCTGTGGCGCACTCACTTGCTTCTGCGCTTCGATCTGCTGCGCTCGGCTCACAGGCGCTTCAACTGGTTGCGGCGGTGGCGAAGTTACTGCACAAGCACCCAATATCAGCGGCGCAACTAGAAAAACCCACTTTGTATGCATAAGGAATCCAGGACTTAGGTGGAAGTGAAAATGAAGGACTAACTTTTTGGTTGAAATGGATGCTTGAGGCGGCGGCTATTTTTTATAATTATCGAAAGTCAGTTTTCATTTACTGCCATACCGATTTCGCCTGGTCGACAGCATTCAAACTGTTTTCTGCCACGGCAGCTTATCAACATGGTTACTTTGGTGCAATGCCATTTTTATGGGATAGACATCTACCGCAAGTCATGCTGCACATAAACGACCCAGAGGAAAATCCCATACGCCGTTGTACACTGTCCCGCGAATACTCTGCGCGTAGACAGAGATTCTGCCTGGAGAAAAAATGCGCGATTTCCCTGTACGTTATCTGGCCTTGATCGTGGCCGGATTTGTTTTTGCTTTATCTCTGATATTGGCGATGCTGCTGAGCACTGCTTGGTGGTTAGTGATCCTATCAGGCGCACTCACTGCAGTCGGCATTGCCGATATCAGCCAGACCAAGCGCGCCTTGCTACGCAACTATCCTATCCTCGCGCATTTTCGCTATCTACTCGAATCAGTCCGACCGGAAATACGTCAGTATTTTCTCGAAGACGACGCCGCGCCAAATCCGTTTTCACGCAATCAACGTTCACTGGTTTATCAGCGCGCAAAACTTGCGATAGACAAACGTCCGTTCGGCACGCAACTGGATGTCTATCAAAGTGATTATGAATGGATCAATCATTCAATCATGCCGGCAAAAGTTGGTTCGCATGATTTCCGTATCACGATAGGTGCAAACCGCGCGCAACCGTATTCGGCCAGCATCTTCAATATTTCTGCGATGAGTTTCGGCGCTTTATCAGCGAACGCGATACGCGCACTAAATCAAGGCGCGCAAAAAGGCCGCTTCATGCATGACACTGGCGAAGGCAGTATCAGTCGCTATCACCAGCCTGATAATGGCAATGAACCCGGCGGCGATCTGGTGTGGGAAATCGGCTCCGGCTACTTCGGTTGCCGCACTGAGCACGGCAGTTTTTCTCCCGAAAAATTTGCCGCTAACGCAACGCTGCCGCAAGTCAAAATGATAGAAGTAAAGCTCTCGCAAGGAGCCAAGCCCGGTCACGGTGGCATGCTGCCCGGCGCGAAAGTGTCTATCGAAATCGCCACCGCACGCGGCGTGCCGCAAGGCATCGATTGCATTTCACCTTCATCGCATTCTGCCTTCGATACACCTATCGGTTTGCTGCAATTTATCGAGCAGTTGCGCAATCTTTCAGGCGGCAAGCCGACCGGCTTTAAATTAGCGATAGGTCATCCGTGGGAATTTTTCGGCATCGTGAAAGCGATGCTGCATACCGGCATCACGCCTGACTTCATCGTCATCGATGGCGGTGAAGGCGGCACTGGTGCCGCGCCAGTCGAGTTCACAGATCATGTCGGCGTACCTTTGCAGGAAGCACTGCTGCTCGCGCATAACACACTGGTCGGTGCCAAATTGCGCGACAAGGTGAAGATAGGCGCATCGGGAAAAATCGTGACCGCATTCGACATCGTGCGCACGCTTGCACTGGGCGCCGACTGGTGCAACTCGGCACGCGGCTTCATGTTCGCACTCGGCTGCATACAATCGCAGAGCTGCCATACTGATCGCTGCCCGACCGGCATTGCGACGCAAGATGCAATGCGGCAGCGCGCATTGGTCGTTCCTGACAAGGCCGAGCGCGTCGCCAATTTCCATCAAAACACATTGAAAGCATTGGCCGAATTGATTGCCGCTGCCGGCTTGAATCATCCGTCTGAATTGAAACCACATCATTTGGTGCGCCGCGTATCAGCGAATCAAGTCAAGCTGGCCTCGGCCTTGCTGCCTTATCTGGAATCCGGCCAGTTACTGAGCGAGTTCAATCCCGAAACAGCATTGCCGGAAGTGTTCGCCACCTACTGGCCGATTGCGCAGGCAGCATCATTTAATCCTATCCGCTAGCACCTCAAACTCGCTCTATTCATATAGAAGTCAGGCAAGCCGAATATTGGCCTGCCTGGCTTTTGTCATTTTTGCCATACGTATATAAAAACAGCGGAAACATAGCCTCCAGCCAACTTTTATAGTGACCGGCGTCAAATATCCAGAAAATATTTAGCCTCCAAGCTCAATCCAGAACAAAAGAACTTGCAATTCACCGTCAAATCGCCAATAATCTAAACACGAATTGTTCTCATTTAGATAAAAGGTTGATCATGGCGATCTCAACACAACGTGAAGCACAGGCAAATGCTCCCCTCGCGGCACGTAAGAATGAGGTAACGGAACCAATCACACGTATCAGCAGCCGCGATTTGTTTCGGCAAATGAGGGAAGTGGAAATTGCGCATGAAGGCCGGATTTATCGGCTCCGCCTGACGCAGTTGAATAAATTGATTTTGACGGCATAACAAGTAACAGAAACATCGATTCGCAAGCCAGCCACGCGCAACGTTCAACGTTACGCCAGCAAGCCAAACCAACCCACGAGGAGAGTTTGATGGCTATCGAAAAAATGGATCAGGCATTAGAGGAACCAAACGCAGCACCGGCGCAACCAGAATTACTCGTTTCAGCCGTGTTGCATTTGATGTCGCATTACACCGCGAACAATCAGGAAAGCAGTTCGTGCATCAAACTGGCCTCGGTCATCGAGCGACATTTGAAGGCACTGGCTGACTTGCCAGGTCTGGCACCGGTATTACGCGCGACATGTCAGCAGTTGTCGGAACAGTGGGGTGTCGTGGTTGAACGCGCGATGCCACAACCAGAAAAATTTAAATTGTTCACGCGCCTGGTTGCCGGACAGCGCGTTAATTGATGTGAAACCGGCAGTAACAAAAGCGGTAGGCAGCAAGAAAATTTTAAAACTAGCGTTTTGGTTTTTTTCAACTACAAAGAAAGTAGCAAGAGGCTTCGATGATTGTCTGTGTTTGCAACAATGTTTCCGAACGGAAAATTAAGCTAGCTGTCGATAGCGGCATCACATCGATGTCGGAATTGCGCAATAATCTCGAAGTCGGCACCTGCTGTGGAAAATGTCATTCCTGTGCAAAGCGTGTATTGCGCGAATGCCTCGCTGATGCTCGTCCGTCTCAACCTATAATGTTTCATCCAAACGCATTGGCCGCATAAGCAATTTTATGAACGCAACATCGATTCAGTCGTCAGCACCGCGCCTTCCGCCGTACTTGTCAGAAGCCCTTAGAAAATACGCGCCACTCATCATTATCATCGCCCTGCACATTGCTTTCTTTTATGCATTGCGCAGTGGCCTGGTACATCAAGTTGCCAAGGCTCTGCCGCGAGAAATTTTCGCCAACTTCATTACTGAAGAACCTGCGCCGCAACCAAGACCACAACCAGCCGAACCGAAAACTGTTCCTGTCGTGAAGAAACAAGTGACGCGCCCAACGCCGCGCCCGGTTGTGACTGAAACGCCATCGCCTCAAGCCATCACGGAAGCGCCATCGCCACCGCAGGAATCGAAAGAACCGCCATCAGTCGCAGCACCGGCCGCGCCATCTGCACCTTCCGTACCTGCCACTCCTAAACTGGTTTCAGGTGTTTCCTATATCAATGCGCCACGTCCGGTTTATCCGCCGCTGGATGCACGCATGGGTAATGAAGGTACAGTGACGCTGCGCGTGCTGATTAACGACAAGGGTCGCGCAGAAAAAGTGGAAATCCAAAAATCTTCGGGTTCTTTGCGTATGGACGATGCAGCACGGGATGCCGTGATGCGCGCACTGTTCAAACCCTATCTGGAGGACGGAAAACCGACTCCTGCGTATGCCATCGTGCCAATTAATTTCACATTAAATAGATAAAGAAGGAATCATCATGGAAGTCAGTCCGTACGGTTTAGAAAGTTTGTGGTCGCAAGGTGATTTCGTCACCAAAGGCGTGGCAGTCCTGTTGGTCGCAATGTCGATCGCGTCGTGGTACGTCATTGTCACCAAAGCACTGCAATTGATGCAGTATCGTCGCGCAGGCAATGCTGCCGGCCATGAATTCTGGGATGCAACCAGCCTCGAACAAGGCACTGCAACACTGGGCACCGGTAATCCATTTGCATCGATCGCAGAAGCCGGCGTGAATGCAATGCGCCATCACGAAGCACACAAAGGTCATTTGCATGATCAATTGTCGGTCAGCGACTGGATCACCCTGTCCTTGCGTCAAGCGATTGATGAAACATCGGCCAAACTGCAAACCGGTATGGCGGTATTGGCATCGGTAGGTTCGACAGCACCATTCGTCGGTCTGTTCGGTACCGTGTGGGGCATCTATCACGCGCTGGTCGCAATCGGCACCTCGGGTCAAGCCAGTATCGATAAAGTTGCTGGTCCGGTTGGTGAAGCGCTGATCATGACCGCACTCGGTCTGGCTGTCGCGATTCCAGCAACCTTCGGCTACAACGCCTTGGTACGCGGCAATAAATCGACGATCGCAAAAATGAATAAATTCGGTTTCGACCTGCATGCATTGTTTGTCACTGGCGCTCGTGCCAAAGATGGCAGCACTGATACTGCAACCGGCTCCAAACTGGTTGCAGTCGGAGGTAAATAATGGCAATGGGCTCCCTGTCGGATGACGACGACTTCAATCCGGAAATCAACACCACGCCGCTAGTCGACGTGATGCTGGTTTTGCTGATTATCTTCATCATGACCATTCCTGTAATGAACCACGCCGTCAAGCTCGACCTGCCACGTGCAGCGAATCAGCCTAACGAAGTAAAGCCTGAAACCATCAATCTCTCAATAGATGCAGCTGGTCAGACTTACTGGAACAATGAAGTGCTGGATGAAACCCAATTGGCATCACGTATCGCGGATGCCTCGAAGGTGACACCGCAACCTGAATTGCACCTGCGCGCAGAACGTACAACACCGTACGAAAAAGTTGCGCAAGTGATGGCCGCAGCGCAATCCGGCGGCTTGACCAAGATGGGATTCGTGACGGAAGCACCGAAGAAATAAAGTAAGAACAGGCGAGTTTAAAATCTTGCCTGCGATCAAAAAAGCGCGCTCAGCAACTTGCTGCAGCGCGCTTTTTATTTGCGCCAAACTTCTTACAATCAGCCATTCTGAAATCAGCGCAAACCCGCGCCCAGACTCACGCCTGCAATCGAAACACGAATGATTCCAGCTAACGAAATGAAGCCAAAATGCTATCAAACCGGCTTTCCTGCGCTATCATGTTCATCTCTTGCTAGCCAAACTTGTTGACTCATCATCGTCACTTGTCAGCCAGCCCCTTATTCACACATCACTTTCGAGGCTCCCATGAAAGGTGACAGCAAAATCATCAAGCTGCTCAACGCGCAGCTTACCAACGAACTCAGTGCCATCAATCAATACTTCCTGCATGCACGTATGTACAAGCATTGGGGCTTTGAAAAAATCGCCAAGAAAGAATACGAAGAATCGATAGGCGAAATGAAACACGCCGACAAATTGATCGATCGCATTCTGATGCTGGACGGCCTGCCTAATTTGCAAGCACTGCACAAATTGATGATCGGCGAGAACACGCCGGAAATGCTGAACTGCGATTTGAAACTGGAAGTCGCTGCGCAAAAAACCGTCAAAGAAGGCATCGCAGCCTGCGAAGAAACCGGTGATTATGTTTCGCGCGCATTATTCCAGCACATCCTCGACGATACCGAAGAACATATCGACTGGCTGCAAACGCAACTCGACCTGATCGAAAAAGTCGGCATCCAGAATTATCTGCAATCGCAGATAGCTGGCGAATAATCGACTCACTCCAAATGCGGCACTGATGATCATTGCCGCTTGTTCGACCTGATCGAAAATAAAAAAGGGACGCATCTGCGTCCCTTTTTTGTACCCTCGCTTAAGCAAGCAAAATTACTTGGGCACGGTTTCCTTGAACGATGGTCGTTCGGATAATTTTTCCATCAGTTTTTCCAGATTTGGATATTCAGCACGCCACGAGATTTCCGGAAAACGGAAAGTCAGCCAATCCAATGTGCAGCCAACAGCCACATCAGCCAGCGTGTACTGATTGCCGGCGCAGAACGCCGTATCTTTCAAACCGACCGACATCGCCTTCAAACCTGCATTCACCTTGGCCGTCTGTCTGTCTATCCAGTTCTGGCTACGCTGCTCAGCAGGGCGCAGGGTATGTTCCAGACGCAATAACATCGCGGCATCGCAGACGCCATCTGCCAGCGCTTCCCAGCATTTAACTTCGGCGCGTTCGCGTCCATTCGGTGGAATCAGCTTGCCGACCGGCGTCAGGGTATCCAGGTATTCAACGATTACGCGCGAATCGAACATCGCGCCGCCGTCTTCCATCACCAGGCAAGGCACTTTGCCTAGTGGATTGGATTCCTGAATCAGGGTATCGGCTGCCCAAACATTCTCCAGAGCAAAATCGTACTCAATTCTTTTTTCCAACATCACAACACGTACTTTGCGTACGTAAGGGCTGGCGAGAGAACCAATCAGTTTCATAGATGCTTTACGTCGAAAATTGGAAGGGGATTATAACATCGGCCCATTATAGAAACCGTGTCTTTGCGCACAGATTGCCCACCCCTATTTTGCACCTGCCGCGAGTGGTAAAATGTCGAATTCCGTATTTGCGCCCAATATGCAGTAATTTGTATTTTCGGCAGCTATTTCATTCACGTCATTGCGCTCGTCGCCCCTCATCATGCCTCTTTCCACGCTCTCAGCCCTTTCGCCACTGGATGGCCGTTACGCCAGCAAAACCGATAAACTGCGTCCGATTCTGTCCGAATCCGGCTTCATGCATCATCGCGTGAAAGTAGAAATTTCATGGCTGCAAGCCCTGTCGGAAGCCGGCTTTGCCGAGATCAAGCCATTTTCGGCAAGTGCAAATGCATTGCTGAATAAATTGACGGCTGACTTCACCGAAGCCGATGCACAACGCATCAAGGATATTGAAGCGGTCACCAATCACGACGTCAAAGCCGTCGAGTACTGGCTCAAGGAACAAGTCAAGGACGTGCCGGAACTGGTCGCCGCCACCGAGTTCATCCACTTTGCATGCACGTCAGAAGACATCAACAACACCTCGCACGGCATGATGTTGAAAGCCGCACGCGACAGTGTGTTGCTGCCAGCATTGCAAGCACTGGTTGCGAAACTGACGCAACTGGCGCATTACAATGCAGCGTTGCCTATGATGTCGCGCACCCACGGTCAACCTGCCAGCCCGACTACACTCGGCAAGGAAATGGCTAACGTCGTCGCACGTCTGCAACGCGCGATCAAACGCATCGCTGATGTACAAATTCTCGGCAAGATGAATGGCGCAGTCGGCAACTTCAATGCCCATTTGTCGGCTTACCCAAATACCGACTGGCAGGCATTCTCTAAAGACGTGATTGAAAAACGTCTGGGCCTGACTTTCAATCCATACACGATTCAAATTGAACCGCATGACTACATGGCTGAACTGTTCGATGCGATTGCGCGCACCAACACCATTCTGCTGGATTTGAATCGCGATATCTGGGGCTATATCTCGCTCGGCTATTTCAAGCAATCGACGAAAGCTGGCGAAATCGGCTCATCAACAATGCCGCACAAGGTCAACCCTATCGACTTCGAAAATTCCGAAGGCAATCTCGGCATGGCCAACGCAGTGTTGAAACACATGGCAGAAAAATTGCCGGTCTCGCGCTGGCAGCGCGACCTGACCGATTCGACGGTGCTTCGCAATATCGGTGTCGGCTTCGGTTATGCCTTGCTGGCCTACGACAGCTGTCTGCGTGGCTTGAACAAGCTGGAAGTCAATCCGGCGCGTCTGGCTGCAGATCTCGATGACACATGGGAAGTATTGGCAGAGCCGGTGCAAACCGTGATGCGTCGCTACGGCATCGAAAACCCGTATGAGCAACTGAAAGAGCTGACGCGCGGCAAAGGCATCTCGAAAGAAGCGCTGCAGGAATTCATCCTCACCCTGGCAATTCCGCAAGAAGCCAAGGATTTGTTGCTGGCCATGACGCCTGCCAACTACATCGGTTACGCAACCAAGCTGGCCAAGGAAATTTAAGCCGCATCGGATAGAAGCGCGCTGGCATCGGTAAAAAAACCGATCGCCAGCAGACTTCTATTTATTTTGCTATATTAGTCCTAACTTGAACTTATTATCAAAATGAAACTATGCGTTCATCCACGAACCGCTACTCGCTGACAGCCATCGCACTGCACTGGCTGATGGCCGCCCTGATTATCGCCGCCTTCCTGCTCGGGCTGACGATGGTCGACATTCCCGGTCTGACGCCAACCAAGCTCAAATATTTCTCCTGGCATAAATGGCTGGGCGTGACCATCTTCAGCCTCGCCTGCCTGCGCGTATTGTGGCGCATGACGCATGCCGTCCCACCTTACGCCGACAGCATGCCGAACTGGCAAAAGAAAGCTTCGCATGTTTCTCACGCATTGATGTATGTGCTGATTTTTGCCGTGCCCTTATCCGGCTATTTCTACAGCCTGGCTGCCGGCGTTCCTGTCGTTTATCTAGGTGTATTGCCATTGCCAGTTTTTATCGCGCCTGATCCGGAATTGAAAGCCTTGCTCAAGCAAGTCCATTATGCATTCAATGTTGTATTGCTAGGCGTCTTCTGCCTGCACGTTCTCGCTGTACTCAAGCATCAATTCATAGACCGGGACCGCACGCTGCAACGCATGCTCCCGTGAGCTTCACATACTCGAAAGGATTACCCATGTTCTTACTTTCC
Source organism: Herminiimonas fonticola (assembly GCF_003293745.1). Lineage (GTDB taxonomy): Bacteria > Pseudomonadota > Gammaproteobacteria > Burkholderiales > Burkholderiaceae_D > Oxalicibacterium > Oxalicibacterium fonticola. The sequence continues at coordinate 90,556 of NZ_PTLZ01000004.1, read as the reverse complement.
ACGTTTGGTCATACATTAAGCAGCACGCGTCGCTGGCTTGCCGTCGCGGCGGTCTGCATCGCAGTGCCAGCCATTGCCGCCACTGCATTAAAAACTGACGCCGCAAAAAGCAATGTCACGATCACCTTCAAGCAATTGAATGTGCCTGTCGATGCCAAGTTCAAGAAGTTCACCGCGGCCATCACCTATGACGCCGCCAAGCCGGAAGCATCGAAAGCCAATGTAGATATCGACGTCACCAGCTTCGATCTGGGCGATGCGGACTACAACAAGGAAGTGATGAAGAAGGATTGGTTCAACGCTGCACAATTTCCTAAAGCCAGCTTCGTCTCCAGCCAGATCAAGAACGGTACCGCAGGCAAGCTCGACGTCACCGGCAAGCTCACGATCAAAGGCAAGACCACCGACGTCAGCTTCCCTTTGACGGTGAAAAAAGACGGCAGCAATCAAGTGTTTGAAGGCGTGTTGCCTATCAAACGTTTGACCTACAACATTGGCGAAGGCGAATGGAAAGACACCAGCATGGTGGCCGATGAAGTGGCAATCAAGTTTCGCGTCGTTGCGGCGCAATAGCATTACAAAATCGGTGTACCGATCGCAGTAAAACTTGCAGCACAACTTTATAAGTACCGACACTCGGCATAGCTGCCGTATTTAAACCACACAGGAGTTATTGAATGAAATCCAAAATTGCACTGATCTGTTTGCTGGCCGCCAGCGCGACTTCCGCTTTTGCACAAACCTACACGATCGACCCTAGCCACACCTACCCAAGCTTTGAAGCCGATCACATGGGCATTTCTTTCTGGCGCGGCAAGTTCGATAAAACCAGCGGCAATGTCGTGCTGGATCGCGCTGCGAAAACCGGCTCACTGGATATCACCATCGATGCCAGCTCTATCGATTTTGGCCACGCAAAAATGAACGAACATGCAAAAAGCAAAGAAATGTTCAACGTAGAAAAATTTCCAACTGCTATCTACAAAAGCAAATCGATTAAATTCGATGGCGACAAACCGGTTTCGGTTGATGGCGAGTTGACCTTGCTGGGTGTTACCAAACCTGTGACTTTGGCAATCAACAAATTCAAATGTATTCAGCATCCAATGCTGAAACGTGAAGTGTGTGGCGCTGACGTATCGGCCACCTTCAATCGTGCTGATTTCGGTCTGACCTATGGCATGGCTTATGGCTTCTCGCCTGAAGTCAAGCTGGCGATCCAGGTTGAAGCAGTCAAAGCAGACTAAGCGTAATTGATATGTAAAAAAGCCGATGTTGTATGGCGTCGGCTTTTTCTTTCACGCTTTTTGCTTGCCACTTTTAATTTTATTTCTGCGTTTTTATTTAGTTTTAATTTTGGAATTTCATGACTGAACGCTATGTCCGCAGCATCCGATTACTGGCTGAATGCTTCCATGCATTCGAACGCCAATCCGGTGCCAACATCCGTTGCAGAACCGGCCTGACGCCATCGCAGTTCGACATCGTGGCGACGCTGGGCAATACGCCGGGCATGACCTTCAAGGAACTGGGCGAGCGGACACTGATCACCAAAGGCACACTGACCGGCGTGATTGATAGATTGCAGGAAAAAGGATTGGTAGACCGCATCACGCAACTTGAAGACAGGCGCAGTACTTTAGTAAAACTTACCAAACAAGGCGAAGCGGAATTCAAGCGCGTATTTGCGCCGCAAATCGCATTCGGCAAGCAATCCTTCGCCAACTATGCCGAACAGGATTTCGAAGCACTGGACAAGGAATTGACCAAGCTGCACGCCAACCTGACCGGCAAGCAACCGAAACCCAAATACTGACAAGACAATCAACAATAAAAAAGCCGGCAATCGCCGGCTTTTTTATTGTTTTTTAATTTACCTCAGACGCTTACACTACCGCGCCATCATGCTCATCTTTTTCCTTGATCGGTTTGATCAAGTCTTCACGTTTGACGCCCAGCCACATCGCCAATGCTGCCGCGACGAATACCGAAGAGTAAATACCGAAGCAGATACCGATCGTCAACGCGAGTGCAAAGTAATGCAGGGTCGGGCCGCCGAGGAAAAACATCGACAAGACCATCAATTGTGTCGATCCGTGCGTAATCAGTGTACGCGAGATGGTGCTGGTGATCGCATGGTTCATCACATCAGAAACGGCCATCTTGCCGTGCTTGCGATCACGGAAGGTTTCACGCACACGATCGAACACCACCACCGATTCATTCACCGAATAACCGAGTACTGCCAGCACAGCGGCAAGCACAGTCAACGAGAATTCCCATTGGAAGAATGCGAAGAAACCAAGGATGATAATGACGTCATGCAAGTTAGCGAGAATTGCCGAGACTGCATATTTCCATTCGAAGCGAAATGCCAGATAAATCATGATGCCGATGACCAGCATACCTAGCGCCATCAAACCATCATGCGTCAATTCTTCACCAACCTGCGGGCCGACGAACTCCACGCGCTTCAATACAACTCCACTGTCCTGCGCCGTCAATGCACCCATCACGCGTTGACTCACCTGCGCCGAATCTGCGTTCGATTGCACTGGCAAACGAATCAACACATCTTGCGCAGTGCCGAAGCTCTGCACTTGCATGTCGGTGTAACCCAGATCACCGATCTTGTTACGCACACCTTCGATGTCGGCCGCCTTCGGATACGCGACTTCCATCACCGTACCGCCGGTAAATTCGATCGACAGATGCAAACCCTTATGGAACAGGAAGAATACTGCGACAACGAATGTCAGCGCCGAAATCACGTTGAAAATCAACGCATGACGCATGAACGGAATATCTTTTTTGATGCGGAAAAACTCCATCACTACCTCTCTTGGCAACCGCTGCATTTTGTCGCGATCATCGCGTTCATGCAGCCTGTATGTCTAAATACGAATCTTGCTGAATACAAGCAGAACGAGAAAGAACCGGCAGCGTAATTAAACACTGCCCATCAACATCAGTCGGCCGCTTTCCAGACCTGGCCAATCGACACCGTTGTCAATTTCTTCTTGCGTCCGTACCAGACATTAACGAAGCCGCGCGATACGAACACGGACGAAAAAATCGAAGTCAGGATACCCAGACAATGCACCACTGCAAAACCGCGCACTGCACCTGAACCGAAAATCAACAGTGCCAGACCGGCAATCAGCGTCGTCACGTTGGAATCAAGAATGGTTGCCCATGCACGTTCGAAGCCCATCGCAATCGCCGTCTGCGGCGAATGTCCAGCACGCAATTCTTCCCGGATACGTTCATTGATCAGCACGTTGGCATCAATCGCCATACCCAGCGTCAGCGCAATCGCGGCGATACCCGGCAGCGTCAATGTCGCCTGCAACATTGACAGCAATGCGATCAGCAACATCACGTTGACGGCCAGCGCAAACACGCTGAAGAAACCGAACATGCGGTAGTAGAACACCATGAACAGCGCAATCGCGATGAAACCGTACAGCGTCGCGTGGAAACCCTTGCTGATATTCTCTGCACCGAGTTGCGGTCCGATCGTACGTTCTTCGATGATTTCCATAGGCGCAGCCAATGAACCTGCGCGCAACAACAGTGCGAGATCACTCGCCGCTTCGGAAGAACCCATGCCGGTGATCTGGAAGCGCGCACCCAGTTCATCACGGATGGTCGCAACGCTCAACACTTCGCCCTTGTTCTTTTCAAACAGCACAATCGCCATCGACTTGCCGACACGCGAACGGGTTGCCTCACGCATGCGGCGACCACCGTCACCGTTCAAATCAATGCTGACCGATGGTTGATGATTTTGATCGAAGCTGGCCGATGCACTGGAGATGTATTCACCCGTGATGATCGTATCCTTGTACAAGACCACAGGCGCGTTCTTGCCGACCTTGAACAGTTCGGAACCGAATGGAATTGCTGCAGTTTCTTCGGTGCCGCGCGTCACTGTTTCATCGACCAGACGAATTTCCAGTGTTGCGGTTTTACCGATGATGTCTTTCGCACGCGAGACGTCTTGCACGCCTGGCAATTGCACCACGATACGATCTGCACCTTGACGCTGGATCAATGGCTCGGCAACGCCCAGTTCATTGACGCGTTTCGACAAGGTGGTAATGTTTTGCTGAACCGCGTCTTCTACTGTTTGCTTCAATGTGGCCGGTTGCAAAGCGCCTACCAGTTTCAAATCTTCGCCCGTGCCGCTATCAGTCAATACCAGTTCGCGCAATTCGTCACCGAGTGCGATACGTGCCTTGGCGCGGGTTTCGGCATCGCGGAAAGCGATTTCGATATTGTCGCCACTGCGTGCAATACCGGCGTGACGCACATTCTTGTCACGCAAAATCGCGCGCGCACTGGCTTGCAAACCAACCACACGCTTGTCCATCACAGCCTTGGTATCGACCTGCATCAGGAAGTGCACGCCGCCGCGCAAATCGAGACCGAGATACATGGGCGCTGCATGCAGACTTTGCAGCCATGAAGGTGTGTTCGGCAACAGATTGAATGCAACCAGATAGGTTGGATCAGCAGGATCGATATTCAGATCCTTTTCCAGCAAGCCTTTGGCTTTGAACTGGATATCAGTATTCGGGAAACGGACGCGTACGGTACCTTGCGTGCCCAGCGTTTCATACACGACACCATCGTATTCAATGCCTTCCTTTTTCAAAGCTTGCTCAACCTGAGTTATCAGGGAACTTTCAACCTTGACGGTAGCTTTCGCACTGCTGATTTGCACCGCAGGTGATTCACCAAAGAAATTCGGGATTGTGTACAGCACGCCTATCAGCAATGCGACGGCGATCGTAATGTACTTCCAGAGAGGATAGCGATTCATATTGACTCAGGGTTCGGTATGGAGCGTCAGACAAAAATCAACCCCACATCCGGCTGGCGGAGGTGGGGCGTTTAACCCAGATTACAGCGACTTGATCGTGCCTTTAGGCAGCAAGGTTGTAACTGCGCTTTTTTGCACAATCAGTTCCGTGCCTTCTTGTACTTCGATCGAAACATAAACGTCAGAAACCTTGGTCACTTTGCCGAGGACGCCGCCAGATGTCACTACTTCATCACCGCGTGTCACTGCTTCGACCATCGCTTTGTGTTCTTTTTGACGTTTCATCTGTGGACGAATCATCAGGAAGTACAGCGCGACAAACATCAACAGAATCGGTACGAATTGAGTCAAGCTGCCCATGATGCCGCCTGCTGCTGGCGCTGCTGCTGCGTATGCGTTGGAAATAAACACTGAATGCTCCAGGTTGTTGTGTAAGGGATAAATAACAGTCGGTTATTCTAGCACTGGAAGAATGCTTTCCAATGCTCTATGAAAATTAGCAAAGCAAAGCCTGACAAAAACTAGGTGCCCCTCGCGCGATCCACATGGAATTGCGTCACAAACAGCTGGAAACGCCCTTCGCTAATCGCTTCCCGCATCTCGCGCATCAGATCCAGGTAGTAATGCAGGTTATGGATGGTGTTCAGACGCGCACCGAGAATTTCGCCGGTACGATGCAAATGATGCAAATAAGCGCGCGAAAAGTTGCGGCAGGCATAACAGCCGCAGCTTTCATCCAGCGGCTGCTTGTCATCTTTGTAACGCGCATTCTTGATTTTGATATCGCCAAAGCGTGTAAACAACCAGCCATTGCGCGCATTGCGCGTAGGCATCACGCAATCGAACATGTCGATGCCATTAGCCACGCCCTGCACCAAGTCTTCCGGCGTGCCTACACCCATCAGATAATGCGGCTTGTTGGCCGGCAGGCGCGGGCCTACATGTTCCAGCACGCGCAGCATGTCTTCTTTCGGCTCGCCGACTGATAAACCGCCGATCGCGACGCCGTGGAAATTGATGTCTTCCAAACCAGCCAGGGATTCGTCGCGCAGATGCTCGAACATACCGCCCTGCACGATGCCGAATAGCGCATTCGGATTTTCTTCGCGATTGAATTCATCGATAGAGCGTTTCGCCCAACGCAAGGACATGCGCATCGATTTCGCAGCTTCGTCGGCAGTCGCAGGACGACCATCGATTTCATACGGCGTGCATTCATCGAATTGCATCACGATATCGGAATTCAGCACGCGCTGAATCTGCATAGATACTTCCGGCGACAGGAATAATTTATCGCCATTGATAGGCGATGAAAAATGCACGCCCTCTTCGGTAATCTTGCGCATTTCTCCGAGTGAAAATACCTGGAAGCCGCCGGAGTCGGTCAGAATAGGTTTATCCCAACCCATGAACTCATGCAGGCCGCCGAACTTGGCGACGATGTCGTTGCCTGGACGCAGCCACAGATGAAAAGTATTGCCAAGAATGATTTGCGCATCGATCTCTTTCAGCTCCAGCGGGGACATCGCCTTGACGGAACCGTAAGTGCCGACCGGCATGAAGATAGGCGTTTCGATCACGCCGTGATTGACGGTCAGCTGGCCGCGTCGCGCATTGCCGTCGGTATTAAGTAATTTGAAATTCAGCATGTTGGCATTCTGGTTAAAAACATCGCATCGCCGTAACTGAAGAAGCGATAGCGTTGAGAAATGGCGTGTTGGTAAGCGGCGCGGATTGCATCGTAACCGGCAAAGGCCGACACCAGCATCAGCAGCGTGGATTTCGGCAAATGGAAGTTGGTGATCAAGCGCGTCACTGTCTTGAAGGTATAGCCAGGCGTGATGAACAAACGCGTATCCGCACTACCGGCCTGCAAACTGCCGCTTTGCGACGCCGACTCCAGCGCGCGCATGCTGGTGGTACCAACCGCAACGATATTGTGACCTGCGGCCTGCGTGGCGCGCACCGCATCCACAGTTTCTTGCGAAATCGTGTACCACTCGCTATGCATATTGTGCTCGGCCAGATTTTCATTGCGCACAGGCTGGAAAGTACCAGCGCCGACGTGCAGAGTCACATACGCAAACTGCACACCCTTGGCCTGCAAGGCATCGAGCAAGGCTTGATCGAAATGCAAACCCGCAGTCGGCGCTGCCACTGCGCCCGGCGTCTTGGCATACACGGTTTGATAACGCGTTTCGTCATAGGCATCGGCCGCATGTTCGATATACGGCGGCAAAGGCAAACGGCCATGCGCTTCGATCAACTCGAATACATCGCCGGGGAATTGCAACTCATAGAATTCACCAACACGTTCACCTACGATCACATCGAAAGCATCGGCCAAACGTATCTTCATCCCCGGCACTGGAGATTTAGATGCGCGTATCTGCGCATGTACATATGCAGAATCGATGACGCGTTCAACCAGAACTTCAACTTTTCCGCCAGTTTCCTTGATGCCAAAGAAGCGCGCCTTCAACACGCGTGTGTCGTTGAACACCAGCAAATCGCCGGGATTGATTAAATCGACGATATCCGCGAATGCGCGGTCTGTCATCTTGTCTTGAGTGACCTGCAACAGGCGCGAGGCACTGCGTTCGGCCAGCGGCGTTTGCGCAATCAATTCTTGCGGTAGTTCGAAATCGAAATCGGAAAGTGAATACATGCGCTTAATAGTTTGAAGACATCGGTTTTACTGTCCGAGGTGTGACGCAGACAAATTTAATCTGTTTGCATGCAATCGCGCGGCAGAACTGCTATGGTTGCAAAGCTTGCCGAATCGGCATTTTCATGTGATGCAATACGCAAGACATGAAGTCATCGAAAAACCCGCTATTTTACGCCCTGCCGCCCCATTTTCGGCCTGATATGCCTGTATTGAAGAAAAAGCCCGTCGTTTCCGCGAAAACCGCCACCAAAACTGCTGCGAAATCGACAACGAAATCGACAGCCAAACCTGCTGCGCCTGCAGCAGCTACGCGTGCGGCCAAAATCGACGACAAGCTGATCAAGCTCGGACTGCGCTCCGACATGGACAAGGTCTTGCACCTGCCTTTGCGCTACGAAGATGAAACCGAAATCAAGAACATCAGCGAAGCCGGCTTTATCTTCGGCCGCTCGGTTCAGGTTGAAGGCATCGTCACTGCATGCGAAGTTGCCTTCCGTCCGCGCCGACAATTGGTAGTAACAATCTCGGACGACTCTGGCCAGCTAGTCATGCGCTTCCTGAATTTTTACGGCAGCCAGGTCAAGCAAATGGCCGAAGGCAATCGGGTACGCGCACGCGGCGAAGTGAGGCACGGTTTCTTCGGCGCAGAGATGGTCCATCCTTCCTACAAGATGGTGATAGAAGGCGCGCCGCTGCCATCGGCTTTGACACCGGTTTATCCGGCGGGTGAAGGTCTATCGCAAACGCTGTTGCGCAAAACCATTATCGATGCGATGGCACGCATAGCATGGCGTGACACCTTGTCGGAACAATTGCGCAGCTCGCTGGAACTCATGCAGTTCGAACCAGCCGTCAGAATGCTGCACAATCCGCCGCCCGATATCGATGAAAGCGCATTGGCCGATCGTTCGCATGCAGCATGGGTACGCATGAAGTTCGATGAATTGCTGGCGCAACAATTGTCGATGAAGCGCGCGCAGATCGCACGCCGCGAAAAAGGTGCGGCGGTCCTGCCGACCGTCGGAAAATTATCAAAAGCGTTTTTAAAACAGTTGCCGTTTGCACTGACAGGCGCACAACAACGCGTGCTTGAAGAAATTCGCGCTGACCTGCAGCAATCCTTTCCCATGCAACGTCTGTTGCAAGGCGACGTCGGCAGCGGAAAAACCGTCGTTGCGGCGATTGCCGCCGCGCAAGCCATAGACAGCGGCTTTCAGGCGGTGTTGATGGCACCTACCGAAATTCTGGCGGATCAGCATTTCCGCAAAATCGCCGGCTGGATGGAACCCTTGGGTGTCAACGTTGCTTGGCTCACGGGCAGTCTGAAGAAAAAAGAAAAACTGGAAGCCAAGGCGCGCATCGAATCCGGCGAAGCGCAACTGATTATCGGCACCCATGCATTGATACAGGAAGACGTGCAGTTTTCAAAACTGGGCCTGGTCATCGTCGATGAACAACATCGTTTCGGCGTAGGCCAGCGTCTCGTATTGCGCAACAAAGGTTTGGACAACAATCTCGCATCAAGCAAACAAAAAATCCCGCATCAATTGATGATGTCTGCCACGCCGATTCCACGCACGCTGGCGATGACTTACTACGCCGATCTGGAAGTGTCCGTCATCGATGAACTGCCACCCGGGCGCACACCTATCGTCACGCGCGTCATTGATCAAAACCGGCGCGATGAAGTCATAGAGCGTGTACACGCAGCCGCACTGGAAGGGCGGCAAGTGTATTGGGTCTGTCCCTTGATTGAAGAGTCGGAAGCATTGCAATTGCAAACCGCAACCGATACGCATCAAACGCTGGTCGCAGCCTTACCCGATTTGCAAGTTGGCCTAGTGCACGGCCGCATGAAGCCTGCCGAAAAACAGGAAGTGATGGACGCCTTCACACGCGGCGACATCCACGTGCTGGTGGCGACTACCGTGATCGAAGTTGGCGTCGACGTACCGAATGCATCGCTGATGGTGATCGAACATGCAGAACGTTTCGGCCTGTCGCAATTGCATCAATTGCGCGGACGCGTCGGGCGCGGTTCGGCTGCCAGTGTTTGCCTGTTGCTGTACCAGGGGCCGTTAGGCATGGTTGCAAAACAGCGACTGCGCATCATGCGTGAATCGACCGACGGTTTTGAAATTGCGCGCAAGGATCTGGAAATACGCGGCCCCGGCGAATTCCTCGGTGCGCGCCAATCCGGGCAGGCAATGCTGCGCTTCGCCGACCTGGAAACCGATCAATGGCTGGTCGATAAAGCACGCGATCTAGCGCACACATTGCTGCGTGACGATCCGGCCACAGTCGAAGCGCATCTGGCGCGCTGGCTGGGTGCGCGCGAGGATTACCTGAAGGTATAGAATGAACGCTTCACAAGTCCACTGCATCAGCTTAGCCAAAACATGACTCTTACCGAACTCAAATACATAGTCGCCGTCGCTCGTGAAAAGCATTTCGGTCACGCAGCTGAAGCCTGCTTCGTTGCACAACCGACTTTATCAGTCGCCATCAAGAAACTGGAAGATGAACTGGGCGTGACATTGTTTGAACGTGGCGGCAGTGAAATTTCGATGACGCCGCTGGGGGTGCAAATCGTTGCGCAAGCCGAGCGCGTGCTCGAACAAACCGCCGCCATCAAAGAAATCGCCAAACAGAATAAAGACCCGCTGGTGGGGCCTTTCCGCCTCGGCATCATTTACACCATCGCACCGTATCTTCTGCCACCGTTGGTGAAAGCGATGATAGATCGCGTGCCGCAAATGCCGCTGGTGCTGCAGGAAAATTTCACAGTCAAGTTACTGGAGCAATTGCGTCAGGGCGAAATCGATGCCGCAATTGTTGCGCTGCCCTTCCCTGACCAGGGCTTGCTGGTGCAACCTGTGTACGACGAACCATTTGTCGTCGCCGTACCCAAGTCTCATCCGTGGGCGAAACGCAGCAGTGTCACAACCGACGATTTGAAATCGGAAACCATGCTCCTGCTCGGCAACGGCCATTGCTTCCGCGATCAGGTGCTGGAGGTTTGTCCGGAGATGTCGCGCTTCTCGACTAGTGGCGACGGCATCGCGCGCACCTTCGAAGGCTCCTCGCTGGAAACAATACGCCACATGGTTGCTTCCGGCATCGGCATCACCGTCCTGCCGCAGGCATCGGTGCCAGACATGAATGCAACCGACGGCATGCTGCGTTACATCCCGTTTGTGCAGCCAGGTCCATCGCGTCGCGTGGTACTGGTATGGCGTAAGAGTTTTACGCGTGGCGTCGCCATCGAGGAAGTCAGGCAAGCCTTGCTGTCCTGCGAATTGCCAGGCGTAACAATGTTGCCTAACGAGCCGTCATCAGAAGCGTAACGACAGCCGCCACCACAGTAGAAAAAACCATTAACAACGCCGCACCATGAATCGTCTTCAACTGTATTTCCGCCTGATCCGCCTCGACAAACCAATCGGTATCCTGCTTCTGCTTTGGCCTACCTTGTGGGCATTATGGTTCGCATCTGATGGCAAACCGGATTGGACGCTGGTTGCCATCTTCACACTGGGCACAGTGTTGATGCGTTCGGCCGGTTGCGCCATCAACGATTACGCAGATCGCGATTTCGACAAGCATGTGCAGCGCACTGTAGACAGGCCGATCACCAGCGGAAAAATCAAGCCGCGTGAAGCATTGATGGTCGCACTGGTTCTGACATTAATCTCTTTTGCATTAATCCTGCCACTCAACACACTGACCAAACAATTATCGATCGCGGCAGTTATCATCGCGGGCACTTATCCTTACTTCAAACGATTCTTTGCGATCCCGCAAGCGTATCTCGGCATCGCATTCGGCTTTGGCATCCCGATGGGATTTGCAGCTGTGCAAAATACAGTGCCAGCCGCCGCGTGGTGGCTGCTGGTAGCGAATGTATTCTGGGCTGTGGCATATGACACTGAATATGCAATGGTCGATCGCGAAGATGACTTGAAGATAGGCATGAAAACTTCTGCCATCACCTTTGGCCGCTTCGACGTCGCCGCCGTCATGCTCTGTTATGCGGCGACCTTCTTGATCATCTTTATCGTCGGCTGGCAGTTCGGCCTGCGCACATGGTTTGTCGCAGGCTTGCTGCTTGCAATTGCTTGCGCAATTTATCACTACACGCTGATACGGCATCGTGAACGCAGTGGATGCTTTGCTGCTTTCCGGCATAACAATTGGCTGGGGACCGCTATCTTCGGCGGCGTCGCACTCGATTATTTGTTGCGCTGACAGACAAGTATTCCGGCACCGAAGATATGCCAGCTCCACAAACGATCACGACTCCCGCTGCCGATCCTAAGGTCAAAAAATATTTGCCGTGGGTGGTCGCGACTGCACTCTTCATGGAGCAGCTCGATTCGACCATCATCAACACTGCGATCCCTTCGATGGCAGCCAGTCTCAACGTCACGCCTTTGAGCCTGAAAGCAGTTGTCAGTTGCTATATTTTGAGTCTGGCTGTTTCGATTCCCATCAGCGGCTGGATGGCAGATCGCTTCGGTACCCGACGCGTCTTCAGCACTGCTGTCGGCTTGTTCACTTTTTCATCCATCCTGTGCGGCCTGTCCTTCAACGTGCCGATGCTGGTCGCCGCACGCATGCTACAGGGATTCAGCGCAGCGATGATGATGCCGGTCGGCCGTCTGACTGTGATACGCACTTTTCCCAAATCGGAATTATTGGCGGCGATGAATTTCGTCATCATTCCTGCATTGATAGGCCCCTTGCTGGGACCAACCATAGGCGGTTTGATCGTGCACTGGCTACCGTGGCAGGCGATTTTTTTCGTCAACGTACCAATCGGTTTGGTTGCACAGTGGCTGATTCATAGACACATGCCCGACTATCGCTCAGATGTATCGCGACCACTGGATGTGGTCGGGCTGGCATTGTTCGGTTCCGGCATTGCCTTGCTGTCGTGGATACTGGAGATATTCGGCGAGCACTATCTGAATGTGACATCAACCTTCATCCTGTTCCTGCTGTCGCTGGGTCTGCTCGCCGCCTATGTCTGGCATGCGCGACATGCGGCTTATCCGCTACTGCGGCTTGCTCTGTTTAAAACGCGCACCTTCCGCATCTCTGTCGCTGGCGGTTTCATCACACGCTTAGGTGTAGGCGGCTTGCCTTTTCTATTGCCCCTGCTTTATCAAATCGGCTTGGGCCTGCCGGCCTGGCAATCCGGATTGCTGATGATGCCAACCGCAGCCGCTGCTATGGTGATGAAGCTGATATCCGTCAGGGTCTTGCGACGCTTCGGCTATCGCAAGGTATTGATCGTTAATACAGTGATGATAGGCATCACCATCTGCATGTTCTCCGTCATTACACCAAGCACGCCGATTTGGTTAATCCTGCTACTAGGACTGTCGCAAGGATTCTTCAACTCGCTGCAATTTTCCAGCATGAATTCGATGGCTTACGCGGATATCAAGACGGAAGATTCCAGCATGGCCAGCACCATCGCCAGTTCGATGCAGCAAATGTCCATGAGTTTCGGATTGGCATTCGGCTCGATTATCGCGGCCTGGTATCTCGGCGATTTGCCGCAGTCTGATCGCACTGCCGTTATCAACGCACTGCATCATGCTTTCCTGACGCTGGGCGGATTGACGATTCTTTCATCATTGTCGTTCTGGACACTGCGAACCAATGATGGTGAAGCCGTCAGCAAGGGAATCACGACGCATAAAGTGGCCGAGGCAAACAGCACAAATAATCCACCGGTGTAATTCTGAAAACGGCCAAACGTACGCACCGTGCAATTTCATTCGTACACACATTAATACTGGATACACTTGTGAGAACAAAGGAAGAAATACATCGTGGTCTATCGCCCTCAATCAGGTCACACAGATACATCTGGTAACACGCCTTACTTATCCGCTCTGGTTTTCAACATCCATTTCGCATTTAATGAGCCCATAGTTCAGGCGGATTGATGCACCATTACTCTTTTCAGCAAGAATAATAAACATCAATCCCGGGCACTGAACGCTTGATCAACACAGCAAGGAGTAAATATGAATAAGAAAATAATGACTACCGCTTTAATGGCGATCTTCCTGACAGCAGGCAGTGCGGCATTTGCAGACAATGACAAGCACAACAATGGCAAAGGTCATCACTCCCATGATCGTGGGCACGACGATGATCGTCACCACGGCCATGGAAAAAAGGATAAGCATTCGCACCATCATGATAATGGACGCCACAATGGTCGCGGTGCAGGCCCGCAGCATAATTATTACAAGGGCGGCTATGTGTCGCGTGAATATCGTCAACGCCAATACGTAGTGAACGACTGGCGCGGTCGTCATCTGCATGCACCACCGCGTGGTTATCAATGGGTACAAACCGGACCGGATTATGTACTGATCTCAATATCAAACGGCCTCATCGCGCAGATTGTTCTCAGCAACTAAGAGAGCTTAGTCTGAGACGTATATGAAGTGAGGTAAGACCTTGTTGCTGGCCGAATATCTTGATAGATATTCGGCCAGTATTTATTTGGCTGCGCGTATTTTTTGCAATCTATCGAACAACTCAGAAAATAGGCAGCATCTATGATGGGATCTCATTACACGCGTGCCGAGTTACTTAGCTAGTCAGCTATTCAAGTACTTCAATCCCGCCCGAACTCTTCACCCAAAGCTTGTCCGCGCGCCGCAGCGGCTTTCATCGCTGTGATGATGGATTGCTTGATGCCACTCTCTTCCATGCTGGTCAACGCAGCATAGGTCGTACCGCCTTTGGAAGTGACGCGCTCACGCAATACGGCAATCGGATCAGGCGACTGCGCTGCCAGTTGTGCGGAACCGACAAAGGTGGAAATTGCCAATGCATTGCCCTGTTCCGCGGTCAAACCCATTTCCTGTGCCGCCTGTTGCATCGCTTCGATGAAATAAAACACATAGGCCGGACCACTGCCGGACACTGCCGTCACCGAATCGATCAGCTTTTCATCATCCAGCCAAACGGTTTGACCGACTGCGCACATGATCGCATCCGCTGCTGCGCGTTGTTCCTTGCTGACCCCCGCGCTTGCCACCATGCCGGTGATGCCTTTGCCTATCAGCGCCGGCGTATTCGGCATGGTCCGCACGATGGCATTATGACCACCCAGCCAGCGCGACAAATCGATTGCGCGAATACCGGCAGCGATAGACAACACCAGTTGCGCTTTGACGTGCGGCAGCAATTGCGCAACGACGTCTTTCATTTGCTGCGGCTTGACCGCCAGCACAATCACGTCGCTCGCTGCAACCGCAGCGTCGATCTGAGCAGACGTCGTCACGCCAAATTGCTGCTGCAATTTGGTCAGTGCATCGGTATTGATATCGATGACATGGATATTGTTTGCGGCAGTTAGTTTGCCGGCCAGACCACCGATCAAAGCCGCCGCCATATTGCCGCCGCCGACGAAAGTGATTTTCAAATTATTTTGCATATTCCCTAGTTCCAAAAATGGCGGAACCTATCCGCACGATTGTTGCGCCCTCGGCGATTGCAGCCGTCATATCAGCCGACATCCCCATGGACAAAGTATCCAGTTGCAAACCCGCGGCACGTAACTGATCAAATAAAGCATGCAGTTGCCGGAACGGTGCGCGCTGTTGCGCTTCATCGCCTTCAGCTTCAGGGATCGCCATCAAGCCACGCAGCCGCAAGCGCGGCAATGCGGAAATCGCCTTGGCGACCGCCAGTGCATCAGCCGGCAACACGCCGCTTTTGCTGGCTTCGCCGCTGATGTTGACTTGCAGGCAAATGTTCAATGGCGGCAATTCAGCCGGCCTTTGTTCGGACAGGCGTTGTGCAATTTTTTCTCTATCGACCGAATGCACCCAGTCAAAATGTTCGGCGATAGGCCGCGTCTTGTTGCTTTGTATCGGCCCGATGAAGTGCCACTCCAGCGCCAAATCGGGGCGCGTTGCATGGATAGTGTTAATTTTATCCAACGCTTCCTGCAGATAATTTTCGCCGAAAGCAGCCTGCCCAGCCTCGGCGGCAGCGATCACTGCGTCAGCATTGAAGGTCTTGGATACAACCAGTAAATCAATGCCGTGGACGTCGCGTTGCGCGCTGTCCGCAGCGTCGGTAATCCGCTGACGCACAGCTTGCAAGTTTTGGCGTATTACAGACATAATCAAAGTTCTTTAAGGCATTATTTAACATTCGCAATACTTTCAGTACCGCGATCGCTTGTCGGATGGTTTTGCTCTATCTTTTTGATGCACCTCTTGCTTCACCGCTTGTTTCACTTTTACTTTGCAGGCTCAGGGATTATAAATGGACATTTCAGAACTACTCGCGTTCTCGGTCAAGAATAAAGCATCCGATTTACATTTGTCGTCCGGTCTGCCGCCCATGATTCGTGTGCACGGCGACGTACGCCGCATCAATTTGCCGCCGCTGGAGCACAAAGATGTGCACGGCATGATCTATGACATCATGAACGACGGGCAGCGCAAAGCCTATGAAGAAAATCTGGAGATCGACTTTTCCTTTGCTATCCCCGGTCTGGCGCGCTTCCGCGTCAATGCCTTCAATCAGGATAGAGGTGCTGCAGCCGTGCTGCGTACCATTCCTTCCAAGATCCTGAGTCTGGAAGATTTGAATGCACCGAAAATTTTCGCCGAACTGTCACTCAAACCGCGCGGTTTGGTACTAGTCACCGGCCCAACCGGCTCCGGCAAATCGACCACGCTGGCAGCGATGGTGAATCACGTTAATGAAAACGAATACGCCCACATCCTGACGATTGAAGATCCTATCGAATTCGTGCACGATTCGAAAAAATGCCTGATCAATCAACGCGAAGTCGGTCCGCATACTCACTCCTTCAGTAACGCTTTGCGCTCGGCGCTGCGTGAAGATCCTGACGTCGTACTGGTCGGCGAGTTGCGTGATCTGGAAACCATCCGCCTGGCGCTATCCGCTGCAGAAACCGGTCACTTGGTATTCGGCACGCTGCACACTTCCTCCGCTGCAAAAACCATAGACCGTATCATCGACGTTTTCCCAGGCGATGAAAAAGAAATGGTGCGTGCGATGTTGTCCGAATCGCTGCAAGCCGTCATCTCGCAAACCCTGTTGAAGACAAAAGATGGCAGCGGCCGAGTCGCCGCGCATGAAATCATGCTCGGTACGCCGGCGATCCGTAACTTGATACGCGAAGCGAAGATTGCACAAATGTATTCAGCGATCCAGACCGGTTCCAATGTCGGCATGCAAACGCTGGATAGCAATTTGACCGAGCTGGTGAAACGCAATGTCATTTCGAATGCAGCAGCACGTTCAGCCGCAAAAACACCGGACAATTTCCCGGGATAAACGCGGGGATGAATGCGGGGTTTCGCAAGGCATGCCTTGCGCCGCATGAATCCGGGCAGCTTGCAAGCTGCGAAGTGGGCCGAGAGTTGAAGAATGCACAAATAACCCACACGGCTAAAAGAATCGAATAAAGAAAGGTTCATCATGGAACGCGATCAAGCTACCAAATTCATGTACGACTTGCTGCGTCTGATGCTCAGCAAGAACGGTTCCGATCTTTTCATCACGGCTGATTTTCCGCCTGCATTCAAGATCGACGGCAAGATGACGCAAGTGTCGAATCAGCCCTTGAACGCCACGCATACGATCGAACTGGCACGCGCCATCATGAGCGACAAACAGGCGGCGGAATTCGAAGCGACGAAAGAAGCCAACTTCGCGATCAGCCCGAGCGGAATAGGTCGCTTCCGTGTCTCCGCCTTCGTACAACAAGGCAAGGTTGGCATGGTGCTGCGTACCATCACTACCGCGATCCCCAAAATTGAAGACCTGAAAGTACCGGATACCTTGAAAGATATCGTGATGACCAAGCGCGGTCTGGTCATCATGGTGGGTGCGACCGGCTCAGGCAAATCGACTACGCTGGCAGCCATGCTCGGCTATCGCAACGAAAACAGCTACGGTCACATCATCACGATTGAAGATCCGGTCGAATACGTGCATCCGCACAAGAATTGCGTCATCACGCAACGTGAAATCGGCATCGACACCGATGGTTGGGGCATCGCGCTGAAAAACACCTTGCGTCAGGCACCGGATGTGATTTTCATCGGCGAGATCCGCGATCGCGAAACCATGGATTACGCAATCGCCTTTGCCGAAACCGGCCACTTATGTCTGGCCACCATGCATGCCAACAGCTCCAATCAGGCGCTGGACCGCATCGTCAACTTTTTCCCTGAAGAGCGTCGCCAGCAATTGCTGATGGATCTGTCGCTGAATCTGAAAGCGATGATTTCGCAGCGCCTGATTCCATTAAAAGATACCAAGGGTCGCTGCGTCGCGGTCGAGATCATGTTGAACTCGCCGTTGATTTCCGATTTGATCTTCAAGGGCGACGTCCATGAAATCAAGGAAATCATGAAAAAATCGCGAGAACTGGGCATGCAGACTTTCGATCAATCGCTATTCGATTTGTACGAGAGCGGCAAGATCACTTACGAAGATGCGCTGCGCAATGCCGACTCCGTCAACGATTTGCGCTTGTCGATTAAACTGCATGGCAAGGATGCCAAAACGCGTGATCTGAGCAAGGGCACCGAGCATCTGGGTATCGTGTAAGTCATGAGCGCGACAATCAACGTGAGCGATGTCTACGGCTTTCAGGCGACCAGCCTGACCGGCGCAGCTATCGATCTTGCGCAGTATCGCGGCAAAGTCTTGTTGATCGTCAATACCGCCAGCCAATGCATGTTCACTCCGCAATACAAGGAACTGGAAGAAGCGTATCGACAATTACATGGCAAGGGTCTGGAAGTACTGGGCTTTCCCTGCGATCAGTTCGGCAATCAGGAGCCGGGTAATGAAGAAGAGATAGGCGATTTTTGTGAAAAAAATTACGGTGTGACCTTCCCGCTATTCGCAAAAATAGATGTGAATGGCGAACATGCCGCGCCACTGTTCAAGTATTTGAAACATGCCGCACCCGGCCTGCTGGGTAGTGAAGTGATCAAATGGAATTTCACTAAATTTTTGCTCAGGAAAGACGGCACGGTTTATAAACGCTATGCACCGCAAACCAATCCGCAAAGTCTGCTCAACGATATCAACAAGCTGCTCGCTGAATAAGTCATCAAGGAATTGGGCCGCAAATAAAAAACGCCAGCATTGCCGGCGTTTTTTATTTTCTTTACTGCTTGATCAGTGTGCAGCGGTCAAAGCCTTGTCGATCAACTCTATCCAGTGTTTGACTGGCGTATCCGTTCCCGACTGTATATGCGTCAGACAACCAATATTTGCGGAGACTATCATGTCCGGTTTGGTCGCTTCCAGATTCGCGACTTTCTTGTCACGCAACTGATACGACAACTCGGGCTGCAAGACCGAATAAGTCCCGGCTGAACCACAGCACAAATGGCTGTCTGCACACAATTGCACATCCACGCCGACTGCACGCAATACATCTTCTACCTTGCCGCGTATTTGCTGACCATGCTGCAATGTGCATGGTGGATGATAGGCAACGCGCTTGCTGATTTTTCCTTTCAACTTGCTTTGCAGTTCAACTTCAAACGCCGGCAAAATTTCGCTCAAATCTTTCGTCAATGCAGAAATCTGCAATGCCTTTGCTGCATAAGTCGCATCGTGCGCCAGCAGATGTCCGTAATCCTTGACCGTTACACCGCAACCGGATGCGGTCATGACTATCGCTTCTGCACCGGCTTGCACCAAAGGCCACCATGCATCGATATTGCGACGCATATCATTCAGTGCGCCATCATGATCGTTCAGGTGATGACGAATCGCGCCGCAGCAACCGGCCTTGGGCGCCACCACCAATTGCACACCCAGCGCATCGAATACGCGCGCGGTAGCTGCATTGATATTTGGCGACATCGCCGGTTGTACGCAACCATCCAGCAGCAGCATGGTACGAGCATGTGTGCGTGTCGGCCATGTGCCTGCATCTTCCTTGCGCGGCACCTTGTTTTGCAAGGACTTCGGCAACAGCGGACGCACCATCTGACCGGCTTTCATGGCTGGTGTAAACAGCCATTTACGCGGCAGAAATTCTTTCAATGCCGTACGTTTCAGATTGGTTGCAAACGAATACGGTACGCGCTCTTCCACCACCTTGCGGCCGATATCGATCAAGCGTCCATATTGCACACCGGATGGACAAGTCGTTTCGCAATTGCGGCAAGTCAGGCAACGATCCAGATGCATTTGTGTTTTCGCCGTCGGGGTCTTGCCTTCCAATACTTGCTTGATCAAATAAATACGTCCGCGCGGGCCATCAAGTTCGTCACCCAGCAACTGATAGGTCGGGCAGGTTGCCGTGCAAAATCCGCAATGCACGCAGCTGCGCAAAATCGCGTCCGCCTCCTGGCCTTCGCGAGTGTCTTTGATGAAATCGGCTAAATTGGTTTGCATGGTATTTCTCTGAAAATCTCTACTGCATGAGTACACCATTCGCTATGCAAGGTCGAAGGACCTTGCAAACATGATGCTCGACAAAAAACTGCGCTTAACTAAATACCGTCTTAATACTGCGCGTACATCCGTCCCGGATTGAAGATGCCATCAGGGTCAAATGCGTTCTTCATGTTTTGATGAATCTTGCCAACAGCGGGCGCCAAAGGCTGAAACACGCCAACACCTTTATCACCTCCACGGAACAGCGTTGCATGTCCGCCCGCCTTCACTGCAGCATCACGAATGACTGCGGCCGATGCATCAGACCGCAACCAGCGTTGTGCGCCGCCCCATTCGATCAATTGCTCACCCAAGGCCATCGGCGCAGCAGTCGACGGCACAGACAAACGCCACAAAGTCGGTGACTGTGTAAAGAATTCATTGCTCTGTTCACGCATCGCGAGCCAGAAATCGTCACCTGCAATTTCTTCACCGCCTATGGTTTTCTGTGCTGCGGTAATCGCCGCTTTCGCTCCAGACAAACGCAGCACCAATGCGCCATCGCACCATGCACTGGCAGAGATCGGCAAAGGCTGGCCACCCCATTTATTCAAACTACGTATCGCCTCTTCTTCCGTCATTTGCAGGCGCAGACTGGTTTCTGCATACGGCTTAGGCAACACTTTCAGCGACACTTCCAGCAACAAACCCAAAGTGCCGAGTGAACCTGTGAGCAAGCGCGACACGTCGTAACCGGCAACGTTCTTCATCACCTGGCCGCCGAAATGCAAAACCTCACCTTTGCTATCCATCAGCACGGCACCTAATACAAAATCGCGCACCGCACCAACAGCAGCACGACGTGGGCCGGACAAACCACAGGCAACCATGCCGCCAACAGTTGCGCCAGGGCCGAAATGTGGTGGCTCGAATGCGAAGGTCTGGTTCTGCTCAGCCAATACTTTCTCCACTTCCGCCAGCGAGGTACCGGCGCGCACTGTGATGACCAGCTCGGTTGGGTCGTAAGCAATGATGCCTTGATACGCGCGCGTATCGAGCACCTCACCAACTGGCTCCTGGCCGTACCAATCCTTGCTGCCGCCACCGCGCACGCACAGCGGCTGTTTGTCGCGGCCGGCTGCGAGTATGCGTTCTTTAAACTGTTCGATTACTTGTTCCATACGGGACCTGAAAAATTAAAATCGCGGCAGATTGGCAAACTTCAGAATGCCACGCTTGACATGCATCTTGCCGTACTCGGCACAGCGTTGCAGCGTCGGAATTGCCTTGTTGGGATTGAGCAGCGAGACCGGATCGAAGGCGCGCTTGACGCTGAGGAAAGCATCCATTTCCGCGCGTGAAAACTGTACGCACATCTGATTGATTTTTTCCATGCCTACGCCATGTTCACCGGTGATAGTGCCGCCTTCGGCGACACACATTTCCAGAATCTCGGCACCGAACAATTCAGCACGGTGGAATTCACCTTCGGTATTGGCATCGAACAAAATCAGCGGATGCAAATTGCCGTCGCCCGCATGAAACACGTTGGCGCAGCGCAAGCCGTATTTGATTTCCATCTGCGCAATGCCGGTCAACACATCGGCCAGGCTGCGACGCGGGATCGTGCCGTCGATACAGTAATAATCAGGAGAAATACGACCGGCGGCAGGAAATGCATTCTTGCGTCCGGACCAGAAGCGCAAACGTTCAGCCTCATCGCGCGAGACAGCGATTGCGGTAGCGCCTGAGTGCTTCAACACTTCCGTCATGCGCGCGATTTCTTCTTCGACTTCTTCTGGTATGCCGTCGGATTCACACAGCAAAATCGCTTCTGCATCCATGTCGTAACCGGCTTTCACAAACGGCTCGACCATGCGCGTTGAAGTCTTGTCCATCATCTCCAGCCCGGCCGGAATAATGCCGGCTGCGATCACGCTGGCCACTGCATTGCCGCCTTTGACCACATCATCGAAGGAAGCCAGGATCACGCGTGCCTGTTTTGGTTTTGGAATCAATTTGACTGTCACCTCGGTCACCATGCCGAGCATGCCTTCCGAACCGACAAACACGGATAGCAGATCGAGACCAGGCGCATCGAGTGCAGCACCGCCAAGCTCGATCACATCACCTTCAATGGTGACGACGCGTACGCGCATTACATTGTGTACGGTCAAACCATATTTAAGACAATGCACGCCGCCGGAATTCTCGGCGACGTTGCCGCCTATGGTGCAGGCAATCTGTGAAGATGGATC
This sequence comes from Herminiimonas fonticola, assembly GCF_003293745.1. Lineage (GTDB taxonomy): Bacteria > Pseudomonadota > Gammaproteobacteria > Burkholderiales > Burkholderiaceae_D > Oxalicibacterium > Oxalicibacterium fonticola. The sequence goes on along the minus strand of NZ_PTLZ01000004.1, from coordinate 68,373 downwards.
TGGTGCGTAATACAAACCCAGTGGCGCCACCGCTTCGGAAATCGCCAGATTGCGCACGCCTGGCTGCACCACGGCAGTCCGCGCATACGCATCTACCTTGACGATCTTGTTCATTCTGGCGGTCGACAGCACGATGCCATCGGCAATCGGCAATGCACCACCAGACAAACCGGTACCGGCACCGCGTGGCACGATTTGTACTTTCAAGTCATGACATATTTTGAGAATCGCAACGACCTGCTCTTCAGTGTTGGGCAAAACCACCACCATAGGCAACTGCGCATAGACAGACAGGCCGTCGCATTCATAGGGACGCGTGTCTTCTTCGTTGAAGAGCACACAATGTTCAGGTAGTACGGCACGCAATGCATCTACTACCGTACGCTGATGCGCGACGGTGAATGGTGCTAAAGCGGGATCTGCTAAAGCGGCGGCTGGCAAAGCGGGAACTGCCAAAGTCGTATTCATCATCTATCCTGCATCCATTACACAATCGAATAACACTTATATCGTTTAAACACAGTGTAGCGAATCCCGCTCGCCAGTAAACTGAAAGCTTTCCCCTTGCCCGTGAAAAATATTCAACTGATATGCAAAAAGCGTATAACTGCCGTCAAAACAACGACATTTATACGCTTTTCAAAAGAATGTGGCGGGTTTAAAGGCTGAGTCGCTGCGTACTGAAACGCTCCATCATCCAGTCCAGCATCAGCGCAACCTCAGGCCGCTCGCGCACATGGCGGTCATACACCAGGTAATACGCATGTTGCGGCGTCGTCAATTGCAGATCGAACAAGGGAACAATCTCGCCGCTGGCGATCATGTCGGCGGCAAAATGCTGGCGCGTCAATGCCACCCCATAGCCATGTTTTACCGCTTCCAGCAGCAAACCCAGATCATCGATACGCAGGCCGGTTGACGGCTCCTGCCAATCCAGCCCCGCCATTTCAAACCACGGCTGCCACGGCTCCAGTGCAGAACGCAATAATTGCGCTTTTTGCAAATCGGCAGGCACATTCAATTTACCTATCTGCTCCAGATAGGCAGGGCTGGCGACCGGGAATACCGGCTCCCTGAACAGTTTTTCGGTAACGATGTCCGGATATTTGCCGGCGCCAAAACGCACTTCAATATCGGTTTCTGACAGGCTCATGTCATACAGCGGCACCGACAGATAGGTTTCAATCGAGATCTCCGGATGCAGGCTCATGAATTCATGCAGATGCGGCAAAAACAGATAGCGCGCAAAGGTTGGCGGCACCGTCACCTTGACCTTCAGCTGTGCAGACGCATATCGATGCGGCAAGGGAAAATCGGCCAGCGAGCTCAATGCACCGCGCACCACATCCAGATAACGGCGACCGAACTCAGTCAGGCTGACGCTGCGACCATCACGCAGGAACAGGCGCTCACCGACAAAATCTTCCAGCAGACGAATACGATGCGAAAACGCCGAAGGCGTAATGCACAACTCTTCCGCCGCCAGCGCGAACGAACCATGGCGCGCCGCGGCCTCAAAGGCGGAAAGAGCGTGCACGGGGGGTAATCTACTTGCCATTGCGTCCATTAATCGTCGATTGCGAAGCAGTGATTTTACCGGGTTCGCTGCGCCGCGACGACTGGAACGTTTTGCCGTATCCTCACTACTTCATCATCTTTCTCTATTTCCATGGGCAATCGACTTTCAAAAATCGCCACACGCACCGGCGATAACGGCACCACAGGCCTGGGCGACGGCAGCCGCGTAGCCAAGGATGCGCTACGCGTACACGCGATGGGAGACGTTGACGAATTGAATTCGCACCTCGGCCTGTTGTTATGCGAAGACTTGCCATCAGCCTTGCGCGAAGAACTGATCTCCATCCAGCATGACCTGTTCGATATGGGCGGCGAGCTGTGCATCCCGGGCTATACGCTGATTCACGACGCGCAAGTCGCACGTCTGGATGCGCTACTAGCGAAATACAACGCCGACCTGCCGCCACTGAAAGAATTCATCCTGCCAGCCGGCTCGCGTGCTGCATCCCAAGCGCATGTGTGCCGCACGGTTTGCCGGCGTGCGGAACGAGTGATAGTCAGTTTGGGGAAATCGGAAAAAATGAATGACAATCCGCGCCAGTACATGAATCGGCTGTCGGATTTATTGTTTGTCTTATCGCGGGTATTGAATCGATATGCGGGTGGTGGGGATGTGTTGTGGGAGAAGGATAGGGTTAGGGATATTTGAGTTTGACTGACATTTCCGGCTTCGCTTCATTTCGTTCCATTAGTTGCGCTATACCGTAACTGCCGTTGGGGTTGCTTCAGCAATATCAAGAACAAACAAAAATGCCGTTCAGTGCAACACACCGAACGGCATTTTCAATACAGACCAAAGAACGTTTATTTCAAGCGCTTATCGTTCTCAATCAAGGCATACGCCGAATGGTTATGTATAGACTCAAAGTTTTCCGCTTCCAGCGTATAAGCCAAAACACGTTCTTCATTATTCAACATCACAGCAACATCGCGCACCAGATCTTCGACAAACTTTGGATTGTCATAAGCACGTTCAGTCACGTACTTTTCATCGGGACGCTTCAGCAAACCATACAGTTCACACGACGCCTGCTCTTCGATTTTCGCAATCAATTCTTCAACTAGCAGGTCGCCATTCAATACCGCATGCACGGTAATATGCGAGCGCTGATTATGCGCACCGTAGGCGGAAATCTTTTTCGAACATGGGCACAAGCTGGTCACCGGCACCAAAACCTTCAAGGTAATTTCCAGCGCGCCATTCTTGATTTCACCCGTCAGGCCGACTTCGTAATCCATCAAACTTTGCACGCCGGATACCGGCGCAGTCTTGTTGATGAAATAGGGGAAGGACACTTCAATCCGGCCAGCATCTGCATCCAGCAAAACCAGCATGTCTCGCATCAGTTTGCTGAATGCAGGCACGTCGAGCGGGCCACGCAAATCTTCCAGCAACGCAATGAAACGCGACATGTGCGTGCCTTTTTGTTCTTCAGCAAGATGCACATACATATTCCATGTACCAACCGATGGCTGTGTGCCAGCAGATGTTTTCACCGTCAATGGATAACGCACACCTTTGACGCCGACGCGCTGAATGACAATGTGACGAGTGTCTGGAGTGGCTTGCACATCCGGCATAGCGCTCAAACTGAGATCGCGAGTATTCATTTTGAAACCTGTCCTGTCGGCACGAAGCCGAAATAAGTGCTGCTTACTGTTTATTGTTGACGACCAGTCTTGGCTCGTCTTTGGAAAAACGTTGCCGAATTGAAGCGGCAATCCCTTTTGCATCCAGACCACACGACGCCAGCAACTGTCCTGCGTCGCCATGATCGATAAATTGGTCCGGCAAACCCAGATTCAATAGTGGCTTGACGATACCTTCTGCCGCCATCGCTTCTGCTACTGCGGCACCCGCACCACCCATGATCGAACCTTCTTCCACCGTCACCAACGCATCGTGCGTTGCTGCCAGGCGTTTGAGCAATTCAACATCCAGCGGTTTGACGAAACGCATATTCGCCACAGTCGCATTCAATTCTTCACCGGCTTGCAGGCTAGGCGCAACCATAGTGCCGAATGCCAGGATCGCAATGCTTTTACCTTCGCGACGAATTTCGCCAGTACCGAGAGGAATCGTTTCCAGCGTGTTCGCCACCTTGGCGCCTACACCGCCGCCGCGCGGATACCGTACAGCAGCAGGTCCATTGTATTGGAAACCGGTCGAGAGCATCTGACGGCACTCATTTTCGTCAGATGCCGCCATCACAACCATATTAGGAATACAGCGCAAATAAGCAATATCGTAGTTACCGGCGTGAGTTGCGCCATCTGCGCCGACCAAACCGGCTCTATCCAACGCGAAGGTCACATCCAGATTCTGCAATGCAACGTCATGTATCAATTGATCGTAGCCACGTTGCAGGAAGGTTGAATAAATAGCGACGACAGGCTTCAAACCCTCGCAAGCCATACCGGCGGCAAAAGTAACTGCATGCTGTTCGGCAATACCAACATCGTAATAACGATCCGGGAAACGGCGCTCGAATTCGACCATGCCTGAACCTTCGCGCATCGCCGGTGTAATGCCAACCAGGCGTTTGTCGGCAGCGCCCATATCGCACAGCCAGTCACCGAAGACGCTGGTGTAAGTCACCTTCTTCGCCGCAACTGGCTTGATGCCTTCAGCCGGATCGAATTTACCCGGGCCGTGGTACAGCACAGGATCCGCTTCCGCCAATTTATAGCCCTGACCTTTTTTAGTCACGACGTGCAAAAATTGCGGGCCTTTCAGATGCTTCAGATTCTGCAAGGTCGGGATCAATGAATCCAGATCGTGACCATCGATAGGACCGATGTAATTGAAACCGAATTCTTCAAACATCGTGGCCGGCACTATCATGCCCTTTGCGTGTTCTTCCAAGCGTTTTGCCAGCTCACGCACAGGCGCAGGCAATACAGACTTGCCGACGTTTTTCGCCGCTTCATAAAATTGACCTGACATCAGACGCGCAAGATAACGATTCAAGGCGCCGACTGGCGGCGAGATCGACATGTCGTTATCGTTCAACACGACCAGCAAATTGATGTCGTCGTGAATACCCGCATTATTCATCGCCTCAAACGCCATACCGGCAGTCATCGCGCCGTCGCCGATCACGGCGATCGCATGCCTGTCTTCGCCTTTGGTTTTGGCCGCAAGTGCCATACCCAAAGCGGCTGAAATCGAGGTCGATGAATGTGCGGTACCAAAGGTGTCGTAAGGACTTTCATCGCGACGCGGAAAACCGGAAATACCATCGCGCTGACGCAATGAATGCATCTGATCGCGACGTCCGGTCAATATCTTGTGCGGATAGGTCTGATGGCCGACGTCCCACACGATGCGATCTTCCGGCGTGTTGAACACATTATGCAGCGCAATCGTCAGTTCTACCGTGCCCAGATTGGACGACAGGTGACCGCCGGTTTGCGCGACCGATTCAATCACAAACGCGCGTAGCTCGTCCGCCAGCTGCTTGAGCTGCGGTCGCGACAGATGCCGAATCTCGGCAGGATCATTAATTTTTTCAAGCAAATTCATACTAGGCCTTCCGCTGCACGATCAAGTCTGCGAGTTCTCGCAAGCGTCGTGCTTTGTCTCCAAACTGCTCCAGCGCACGATAAGCATCGGTGCGCAATTTTTCCGCCAAAGCCTGTGATTGCTCCAGACCCAAAATCGATACGTAAGTCGGCTTGTTATCTGCAGCATCCTTGCCAGCAGTTTTACCCAGAGTTGCCGAATCTGCCGTTGCATCCAGCACATCATCGACCACCTGAAACGCCAAACCAATTGCACTGGAATACTGATCCAACGCAGCTATTTCATTCTCAGACAAAGCCTTGCCAGCGAGCGCGCCCAGCAATACCGATACGCGCAACAAGGCACCGGTTTTCAGCGTATGCATCTGCTCCAGCTCTTGCAGCGACAAGGTCAAACCGACGCTCGCCAAATCGATCGCCTGACCACCGCACATACCAAACGAACCGGATGCTTTTGCCAGCAAACGTAGCATCGCAAGTTGACGCGCCGCGTCGAGTCCGCCTTCAGCCAATATTTCAAACGCCTGCGCTTGCAATGCATCGCCTACCAACAGCGCGCACGCTTCGTCGTACTTCACATGCACGGTCGGCTTGCCGCGACGCAGCGCATCGTCATCCATGCAAGGCATATCGTCATGCACCAGCGAGTACGCATGAATCATTTCAACGGCAGCTGCAGCGCGCGCCAGTTCGGCGACATCCGCATCGAACAAGGCGCCGGCAGCGTGTACCAGCAAGGGACGCACGCGCTTGCCACCATCCAGTACTGCGTAATGCATCGCTTCGTGCAGACGCGCAGGTTTTTGCGTCACTGACGGCAAAAGCTTCACCAGTGCCACTTCCATTTCAACCTGAATTGATTTCATCCAGCCTTCAAACGATTGCTCCGTCATTCATCCGCCTCAATACGCTCAGCGTTAAACGGCTTCAGCATGTCGCCTTCCAGCACTTTGACTTGATTGTCGACTTTCTCCAGTTGGGCCGCGCAATATTTGACCAGTTCTGAACCGCGCTTGTATGCCGCAACCGATGCTTCCAGCGGCAACTCGCCCGCCTCCATGCGTGCGACCAACTCATCAAGTTCTGTCATCGCTTCTTCAAACGAAGAAGGCAGTGCAGCGGAGGATAGTTTTTTGGACATAAGGACTGAAAAAAGGTTTAGCCCGTTATTTTAGAGCAATCCATCCAAGACTGCGGATAAACGCTGCTTAAGCAACTGCTTACAGCCTTAAAAACTGCTGTTTTTGCAGAAAAAGGCCACTTCCACTACCAAAATTCCGGGATTACCCAGGTTGGACACGTGTTTTCCCAAAATGGCTCGCGGAAATTTTTACCTTTTTGGCAAGCCATTAAATCGCATCTTCAAAACTGTGCGGCACGCAAACCTCGTGAAGAGTCTCGGGTATAATCCTCGGTTCTGTCCAAAATTGCCTCTTTATCTCGTTTGATCTAAGGTTTTTGCGGATTCTTTCCTCTGGTTGGTGCAAATTAATTTGGGGGTGGAGATGTCCGATCTGGCTAATCTCGCCAAACTCGCGCGTTCAAACGCGCAACTTCCAGTCAACGTCTATTTTGACGAAGCGCTGTTGAAGCAGGAAATTCAGCAATTATTCCGCGATGGTCCGCGTTATGCGGGACATGAATTGATGGTGCCGAATGTCGGCGACTTTGCCACGCTCGCGTGGGAAAACGAAGGCCGCATGCTGGTCCGCAATCCGCAAGGTATCGAATTGCTGTCCAACGTCTGTCGTCATCGTCAGGCGAAAATGTTCAACGGTCGCGGCCATGCGAATAACATCGTCTGCCCGCTGCATCGCTGGACTTACGATCTCAAGGGTGAATTGATAGGCGCGCCGCATTTTGGCGAAACGCCTTGCCTGAACCTGTCCAACACACCGCTGCAAAACTGGAATGGTTTGCTGTTCGAACGCAATGGCGTCGACGTCGCAAAAATTCTGGGTAATCTCGGCGTGACGAAAGATCTCGACTTCAGCGGCTACATGCTGGATCACGTAGAAGTGCATGAATGCGATTACAACTGGAAAACCTTCATCGAAGTGTATCTGGAGGATTACCACGTTGAACCCTTCCATCCGGGTCTCGGTAGCTTCGTCAGCTGCGACGATTTGAAATGGGAATTCGGCGATCAGTACAGCGTGCAAACCGTTGGTGTACACAATGCATTGGCCAAGCACGGCTCACCGACTTACCAGAAGTGGCAAGAACAGATATTGCAATTCCGTGGCGGTGTAGCACCACCGTATGGCGCAATCTGGCTGACGCTGTATCCAAACATCATGGTCGAGTGGTATCCGCACGTGCTGGTCGTTTCGACTGTATGGCCTAACGGCCCGCAAAAGACACGCAACGTCGTCGAGTTTTACTACCCGGAAGAAATCGTTCATTTCGAACGCGACTTCATCGCAGCAGAACGCGCTGCGTATATGGAAACCTGTGAAGAAGATGATGAAATCGCCTTGCGCATGGATGCCGGCCGCAAGATCCTGATGGATAGAGGCGTCAATGAAGTCGGTCCGTATCAATCGCCGATGGAAGATGGCATGCAGCACTTCCATGAATGGTATCGCCGTCAGCTCGACGTCTAAACCAGTCAATTATCAGAGTCGCATGCATCACATGCATGCGACTCTGACTCACCGCTTTTGAATCACCTCTCTTTTTAGTCGCAGCTCTCATGCAATCACTCTGGATGCTCTTCGCCACTTTCGCCTTTGCCATCATGGGCGTGTGCGTCAAGCTGGCGTCCGAAACCTATACCGTCGCTGAAATCCTGATGTATCGCGGACTGGTTGGCGTGATCTTTATTTACGCATTGATCCTGCGCCAGAACGGCAGCCTGAAAACCACATTCATCTGGCAGCATTTATGGCGCTGCTTCGTCGGCACAGTCGCAGTCTGGCTGTGGTTTTATGCGATCAGCTTGCTGCCGCTGGCGACTGCGATGACGCTGAATTACATGGCACCGATCTGGATTTCCGGCATCCTGTTTTTTGCTGCATGGCGTCTCGGCAAACGACGCTTTGAATGGGGGCTGGTCACCGCGATCATTGCCAGTTTTATTGGCGTGACCTTGTTGTTGCGACCATCGATACATGACGATCAATGGCTGGGCGGTTTTATCGGGCTATGCTCCGGCGCGCTATCGGCATTGGCTTATTTGCAGGTAAGACATCTAGGAAAACTCGGCGAACCGGAATCACGCGTGGTGTTTTATTTTTCCGCAACCGGCTTACTCGCAGGTTTTCTCGGCTGCCTTTTCGGACCGGGCCTGCACGAACAACCTGTCAGCATATTGCGCGCGCATTCAGCCTACGGCATCACGCTGCTACTCAGCATAGGCGTACTTGCAGCGATGGCGCAGATGGCGATGACGCGCGCCTATAGACTCGGCAATACGCTGGTCACTGCGAATCTGCAATACACCGGCATCGTCTTTTCAAGTTTGTGGGGTATCGTGATCTGGAATGATGTGCTGGGTCTGTATGGCTGGCTCGGCATAGCCATCATTCTGGTCAGCGGCATCGTTGCGACGTTCTACAATATCCGCAATACGAGCACGCCGAAAACCGTGGCACCGGTCGATCCGATTGCGACCGAACTGTAAACACGAATCCCATCCTGCAACTCATTATGTGAGCGGCGGGCACATGATCCACATCAAGGAGAGCGCATGACTTTCACCACCCTGATTTCCGCTGCTGAACTGGCGCAACACGTGTTTGATCATGATTTGGTCGTACTCGATTGCCGTCACGATCTGACCAAACCGGAAGCTGGCCAACAAGCCTTTGCAGAAGGGCATATTCCGAATGCGCAGTTTGCCCATCTTGATCACGAGTTGGCGGGTGAAAAAGTTGGTGCTGACGGCACGTTTCGCGGCCGCCATCCATTGCCTGATCGTGCTACTTTCATTGCGAATTTGCGTCGGTGGGGCATCAATGACAATACCCAGGTCGTTGCTTACGATGCGCACGGCGGCATGTTTGCCGCGCGCTTGTGGTGGATGCTGAAATGGGTTGGGCACGACGCCGTCGCAGTGTTGGATGGCGGCTTGCCGGCGTGGCTAGCGCACGGCATGTTTGTCTCAACCGAAGCTTCGCCCCGTACCCTGGGCACATTGACAGACCAGCCTGCGCTGGTGGCGTCAGTCAATGCAGACGACATTTTGAAAAGTTTAAATACCGCAACGCACACCATCGTCGATGCGCGCGCACCGGATAGATTCCGCGGCGAGAATGAAACACTGGATCCGGTCGGCGGCCATATTCCGGGCGCGAAAAATCGCTTCTTCAAGGACAATCTGCAAGCCGATGGTCGCTTCAAATCTGCTGATCAATTGCGTAGTGAATTCAGTGAGTTAATCAAGAATCCGGAAACGGCAGTCATGCAATGCGGCTCAGGCGTGACTGCTTGCCACAATTTGCTGGCACTGGAAGTTGCAGGTCTGACAGGCGCAGCCTTGTATCCAGGCTCATGGAGTGAATGGTGCAGCGATCCTGCACGGCCGGTCGCACAAACTGTTTAGAAGTGATGCGCCGCGCTTCAGTGCGTGTGCGCATTACCCGTCAAAAATAAAACGATGCCGACACCAAGTGCAATCAACAGCACTTGCGGCACCGTTTCACGCATGGATGCACGACGCTGCATTTGCGGCATCAGATCGCTGACTGCGATGTAAATGAATCCGGACGATGCGAATACCAGAACATAGGGTATCCATGACTGCGCGCGGTCCAGCAACAAGTAGCCAACCACACCGCCAACGATCGCCATCAAGCCGGAAATGATGTTGTACGCATACGCGCGTCTACGCGTAAAACCTGCGTTCAACAGCACAATGAAATCACCGATTTCCTGTGGAATTTCATGCGCGATAATTGCCAGCCCCGTCATGATCCCGAGATGCGGGTCCGCCAAAAAAGCCGCTGCGATCAAAATACCGTCAGTGAAGTTATGCAGACTGTCGCCTACCAGTATCATCCAGCCAGACGCGCCTGCTTCGCGAGCATCATGACCGTGATGATGACCGTGGCCATCGTGTTCGTGATGATGTGAGTGGCGCAGTATCGCCATTTTTTCCAAAAGAAAAAATGCCAGCAAACCGCCTAGCAGCACGGCGAATAATGTATGTGTATTGGCTTCGGATTCAAACGCTTCCGGCAAGGCATGCAGCAAGGACGTCGCCAGCAAAATCCCCACCGATAGACTGACCATGCGATCGACCAGCTTCGACAACAGCGAAAAAGAAAACAGCGCCGCAGCGGAAATGCTGAACACACCAGAGATGGCGGTGGTCAACAGGATGGAAACGAGCGTGGAATTAATTTTGAATCTCAGTAGATGCAACAAGGTTGCAAATTAGAACATATCCCAATCATTTCGGCAAATAAAAAGCGCGGCATCGCGTTTGAAGAACATGCCGCGCCTTTCACTTCAGGCCTCAATAAATCAGGCAACACCGTGAGCTTTGAACCATGCAACGCATTGGGCCCAACCGTCTTTGGCGTCTGCTTCCACATAGCTAGGACGATAATCTGCATGGAAGGCATGGCCGGAATTTTTAAACACAACGAATTCCGATTTGCTACTGCCTTTGGCAAGCGCATCCTTCATTTCCACCACGGTGGTGACTGGAATACCGCCATCTTGCCCGCCATACAAACCGAGTATCGGCGTCTTTAACTTGGCAGCGATATCGACAGGGTGCGTAGGCGTCAATGGCGTGCTGTTGCCGACCAAACGACCGTACCAGGCGACGCCAGCCTTGACCTTGGGATTGTGTGCAGAGTACATCCACGTGATACGCCCACCCCAGCAAAAACCGGTGATGCCTAGCTTGGCTGTATTGCCGCCATTTGCCTTGGCCCATGCAACCACCGCATCAAGGTCTGCCATGACTTGCGCATCCGGCACTTTGCTTATGACTTCCTTCTGCAATTCCGCAATCGTTTTGTATGCCCCAGGATCGCCTTGTCGCACAAACAGATTCGGTGCCAATGCCAGATAACCCAACTTCGCAAAGCGACGTGCAACGTCAGCGATGTATTCATGCACGCCAAAGATTTCGGAGATCACCAGAATCACCGGCAGATTGGTTTTTCCTTCCGGTTGCGCGCGATAAACCGGCACTGCCTGGCCGTTGACCATCACCGTTACTTCACCAGCGGTCAATCCGGTAGCGTCGGTCTTGACCACGCTCTGCGCACACACTGGCAGCACGGCTGCTGCAAACCCTGTCCCCAGAGCCGTCTTCATGAAACCACGTCTATCGACGCCATCGGACAAAGGTGTTTTTGCGACCAGGCTAGCGAAATCTTCTTTCAAATTTTCCATGACTATCCTCCAGTGTATAAAGCGATATGACCTTCAGGTTTGAAAAACATTTATGCGGCATGCCATATGCAAAACACGCTGCACGAATAACAAAAATCAGTGCGCCTCATCCCAGTTCTTGCCGACGCCCACTTCTGCAATCAACGGGACTTTCAGTTGCGCGACATTGCGCATCAACTCCGGCAATTTTTCACGAACCAGCGCCAGTTCGGTTTCCGGCACTTCAAGTACCAATTCATCGTGCACCTGCATGATCATTTTTGACTGCAGCTTTTCAGTCTCCAGCCAACCCTGCACTGCAATCATTGCCAGCTTGATCAAATCTGCAGCAGTACCTTGCATGGGCGCATTGATCGCCGCACGTTCCGCACCCTGTCGGCGTGGACCGTTAGGCGAATTGATTTCCGGCAGCCACAGGCGACGACCAAAAACGGTTTGCACATAGCCGCGCGCTTTCGCTTCGAGGCGCGTTTCATCCATATAGCGTTTGACGCCGGAAAAACGATAGAAATATTTTTCAATATAGCTTTGTGCGGCCGAGCGTTCGATGCCGAGATTGCCGGCTAGACCGAATGCGCTCATGCCGTAAATCAAACCAAAGTTGATGACCTTGGCGTAGCGACGCTGTTCGCTGTTGACATCAGTTGTAGCAACGCCAAAAATTTCAGCAGCGGTCGCACGGTGAATGTCTTCGCCTTCTGCAAACGCGCGCAACATGTTCTCGTCGCCAGAAATGTGGGCCATGATGCGCAATTCGATTTGTGAATAATCGGCAGATACGATCACGCTGCCGGCCGGTGCGATGAAGGCTTCACGTATGCGGCGACCTTCTGCATTGCGGATAGGGATGTTTTGCAGATTCGGTTCGTTCGACGACAAACGACCGGTCACCGCGACTGCTTGCGCATAATTGGTATGCACGCGACCAGTGGTCGCATCGATCATTTTCGGCAGTTTATCGGTGTAGGTCGACTTCAACTTGGACAGGCCGCGATACTCAAGTAACACCTTCGGCAAGGGATAGTCTTCTGCCAGTTTTTGCAGCACTTCTTCATCGGTCGATGGCGCGCCTGACGGTGTTTTTTTGACGACAGGCAGCTTCAATTTTTCAAAGAAGATTTCGCCTATCTGCTTGGGCGAATTCAAATTGAAGGGCTGGCCTGCGAGTTCGTAAGCCGCTTGTTCAATCTCCAGCATACGCTTGCCGAGTTCGTTCGATTGCGTTGCCAGCAAAGCCGGATCGATCAACACACCGTTACGCTCGACCTTCTGCAACACCACCGCTGTCGGCAATTCAACTTTTTCGTAAATGAAGGTCAGGCCTGGATCGCCGCTGACATGCGGGAACATGCGCTGGTGCAGTTGCAAGGTGATGTCTGCATCTTCGGCCGCGTATTCAGTGGCACGAGCTATCTCAACCTGATCGAAACAAAGTTGCGATGCGCCCTTGCCGCACACATCCTGAAACGTGATGGTTTTGCGATTCAAATGACGCAAGGCCAGGCTGTCCATATCGTGACTGCGATGCGATTCAAAAACATAAGATTGCAGCAAGGTATCGTGCTGAATGCCGCGCAGGCTGACGCCATGATTCGCAAAAATATGGCTGTCGTATTTCAGGTTTTGTCCGACCTTGGCTTTACTTTCATCTTCCAGCCAAGGGCGCAACTTTTGCAGCACCAGATCACGCGACAATTGTGCAGGTGCATCCTGATAGCGATGCGCAACCGGGATATACGCTGCGACGCCGGGTTCGCAACACAAAGAGATGCCAACCAATTGCGCCTGCATAGGTTCCAGCGACGTCGTCTCGGTATCAACTGCAGTCAACGTTGCGGCATTGATTTTGTTCAGCCAGCGATTCAGATCGGCTTCAGTCAAGACGGTCTCGTAATGCTTTTCGACTTCCGGTAAATCTTCACCAAACAATGCGCCTTGCGGTGCGATGCCGGTCGGGGCGGTTGGTGCAGTAGTTGCAGCGCCGGATGACTCGGCATTGCCGGTCAATTCGCGCAGCCAGCTCTTGAAGCCATTACGCTTGAAGAAGGCAATCATCGCTTCAATATCTTCCGGCTTTTGCTGCAGCGATTCCTCTATGGATTGCATGTGTTCAGACAGATCGCAATCCGTTTTTACCGTGATCAAAACCTTTGCTTGCGGCAGCCAATCCAGTGCGCGACGCAGATTCTCGCCAACCACACCCTTGATCTCTGCAGCATGCTCGACGATGCCGTCCAGCGTACCGTATTGCGTCATCCATTTGACCGCAGTCTTGGGTCCGACTTTTTCCACGCCCGGCACGTTATCGACGGTGTCGCCTATCAAGGTCAGGTAATCGACAATGCGTTCCGGCGGCACGCCGAACTTGGCGATGACGCCTTCCCTGTCCAGCACTTCATTGCTCATCGTATTCACCAGCGTCACATGATCGTTGACCAGTTGCGCCAGATCCTTGTCCCCGGTAGAGATCACGCTCGTCATCCCGTGCTTGACTGCTTCGACCGACAAGGTGGCGATCACGTCATCCGCCTCTATCCCTTCCACCATCAGAATCGGCCAACCCATCGCGCGCACCGCTTCATGGATAGGTTCAATCTGGCGCGCCAGATCGTCCGGCATGGAGGCGCGTTGCGCCTTGTATTCGGCATACAAATCGTCGCGGAAGGTTTTGCCTTTGGCGTCGAACACGCAAGCCATATACGCAGTCGGATAATCCTTGCGCAGACGTCGCAGCATATTAATCATGCCGTAAATGGCACCGGTAGGCGCGCCTTCAGGGCCGCGCAAATCCGGCAGCGCATGGAAGGCGCGATACAAATAGCTGGAGCCATCGACTAATAACAAAGTTTTATTCATAGGGATTCGGTAATTCGGTAAGGAAGGCGGCCGACTGAGGGCAAGGCAACTCATGGCAAACGGCTACGATTATGGCAGAGTTTGCTCCTGCCAATAATTCGATTCCAGCGCTGTCCGGGCAGGTAAGAATGCATAAAGCTTGGCATTATGGAAATCCCGCTGAAAAACCGGGCGGGAAGTAGCTGCGCGCACCGAAATACAAACTGAACTATTTTCTGCAGGCATGAGCCGGTTTGCTACAATGAACCATATTGGTTTCCTTTCAACGACGGCTCATACATACATCATGCGCACATCCAAATTTTGGTCCCTTATTACGATTTCCGTAGCGGCAATCGCAACACCTTTGATTGTCAGCGCGCAATCGACACCACCAAGCAAGGATTTCGCACCAGCACCTCCGCAAACGCAACGCCTGGAAGAAGGCGAAGCACCTGCGGTGACGATCCGTCAGCCGGATACACAAAAGAAAATTACCGAGAAAAAATCTCAGGGCAAAGTCACTGAAGTAAAAGTGCAGACCGGCAGGACCACGTATTACGCGAAACCGAACGATACTGCCGGCGCGATGCGCGGCGACGGCCAAAGCGACACCAATCGTCCGGTGCAATTTGAAATCGGCAAATTCGGCCCACCAAAAAGTACCCCTGCACCAGAACCGGTGCAAACATTGGCGCCCGCACCTGCGCCAGTGAAATAACAGCCGCAGCAAGCATTACCGGCAATCGCCAGATAACGCACTCCGGTGCGTTATTTTTTGTTTTTGATGACACGTATTTCTTATAATTTTTCTCATGGCAGTTTTTACTCCGGTCAGTCTCGATGACCTCTCCTCATGGATCACGCAATTCGATCTGGGCAAAGCGCTCGCGATCAAGGGCATTTCATCCGGCATCGAGAACAGCAATTTTTTCATCACCACCGAGCGCGGCGAATATGTGCTGACGGTGTTTGAAAAACTCACCTTTGAACAACTTCCGTTCTACCTGAACCTGATGCGCCATCTGGCAGAGGGCGGCGTATCGGTACCTGCACCCATCGCCAATCGCAAGGGTTCCATCATCAATGAATTGCACGGCAAACCGGCTTCGATAGTGACCAAGCTGGCAGGCCACTGCGAACTGGCACCGCAACCAGTGCATTGCGCGGCCGTCGGTGCGATGCTGGCATGCATGCATATGGCGGCAGAAGATTTTGAGATTCGCCAACCGAATCTGCGTGGCATAGCCTGGTGGAATGAAACCATGCCGGTCGTCATGCCTCACCTCTCCGACAACGACAAGCAATTGTTGACGACGGAAATGGCTTTCCAGAATGCGTTTGCCGCATCAGATGTTTTCAAGGAATTGCCTAACGGCCCTATCCATGCCGATCTGTTCCGCAACAACGTCATGTTTGACGGCGATCAGCTGACTGGCTTCTTCGATTTTTATTTTGCCGGTTGCGATACCTGGCTGTTCGACGTCGCCGTTACCGTCAACGACTGGTGCATAGATATCGAAAGCGGCGAGCTGGATCAGGCACGCGTACGCGCGATGCTGGATGCGTATCACGAGATACGTCCATTTACTGCAGAAGAGCAAATCGCATGGCAGCCGATGTTGCGTGCCAGTGCATTACGCTTCTGGCTGTCGCGGCTGTATGATTTCCATATGCCACGCGATGCGGAAATGCTGACGGCGCACGATCCGGCACATTTTGAACGGATACTGCGTTTGCGTATCGAACACACAGCACCTGCACTTTTTACTACGGCTGGATGATGGAAAAATTACCTGCAAAAACCGGTTGGCTCTGGGTTACGGAAGGCTTTGCGCTGTTCCGCAAGCAACCGGCTGAATTATCGACGCTGTTCTTCGGCTATATGTTCCTGATGCTGGCGCTCGGCATCATTCCTGTCATCGGCCAGTTAATGCCCTTGATACTCGTACCCTTGTTCTCGATGACCTTCATGCACGCATGCGTGCATATCGAAGCGGGTAAAAAGGTCTATCCCAACCTGCTGCTGGTCGGTTTTCGCTCGCCTTTCGTGCGCAATCTGATCAAGCTGGGCACGCTGTATTTGCTGGCGGCAATCATCGCCATAAGCGCATCGGCATTGATCGACGGCGGCGTATTCGTGCAAGCCATCACTGGTCAAATCGCGATCGACGCAGAAACGGTACGCAACTCCAATATGACGCTGGCAATGTTGTTTTCCGCCTTTGTGTACATACCGGCCGCGATGGCATTCTGGTACGCGGCACCGCTGATTGCATGGCAGGGAATGGGCGTAGGCAAAGCGATTTTCTACAGCTTCTTCGCGGTACGTCGCGCCAGCAAAGCATTCCTGATTTATGGTTTGGCGTGGGTCACGATAGGCATCATTTTCCCTGTCATCGTGAGTTCGATTTTCGGCATGCTGCTGAACTCGCCGAATGCTTCTATCTTCATTCTGTTGCCGGTTTCGCTGGTGCTGACCGTCATCATGTATTGCTCGTTTTATCCTAGCTACACCCATCTGTTCGGTCCAGCTCCAGACCCGCTGCCATCATCAAAACAAGAGACTTAAAAGCTGGGCAACTTCAAACAGATGTTTCCCTCTCTACCGTAAAAAAACCTGCGCCGAATTACAAATTCTGCGCAGGTTTTTTTATTTCTAGCCGGGCACTTTATCCAGCTTGGCAATACTCAAGTCCAGCAACTTCATCCCGTGTCGTCCAAAATTGATATGCGCACGTGCACTACCGCCGCTGCCTTCGATATTCACGATCACGCCTTCTCCAAACTTTGCATGGGCGACTGATTCGCCTATGCGCCAGCCGATGTCAACCTTGGTAATGGCTTGCGCGATCTTGTTGGAACCGGCACCTAACGCGTCTTCCCATGCTGCTTTTGGATGCGCGTACGAATGATGTTGTTGCTGCTGCACTTTGGGCGACAGCCATTTCAATGACTCTTCCGGCATTTCATCGAAAAAGCGCGACTTCATGTTGTAGCGCGTCTGGCCATGCAACATGCGTGTCTGTGAAAAGCTGATATACAAACGGCGTTTGGCGCGTGTGATCGCAACGTACATCAGGCGACGTTCTTCTTCGACACCACCCTCTTCCTTCTGCGAATTTTCGTGCGGGAACAAACCTTCTTCCAGACCGGTAATAAATACCGCATCGAACTCCAATCCTTTGGCGGAATGCACCGTCATCAATTGCAAGGCGTCCTGCCCGGCCTGCGCCTGATTGTCGCCCGCTTCCAGCGACGCATGCGACAGGAAGGCCGACAAAGGCGACATTACGGCAGGCAAAGGTGCATCTGCATCCAGCACTTCAACCCCATCCAACGTCGTGATTGCAGGGCCAACCATCTGCTCGCTTTTCGGTCCGAGCAAGGCCGGTGCATCGTGACCGAAACCTTCTTCCGAAACGAAGAGCGTGGCTGCGCTGACGAGTTGCTCCAGATTTTCGACGCGATCGGCGCCTTCTCTTTCATTCTGATAATGCGTAATCAAACCGCTGGCATCCAGCACCACTTGCACCATTTCCGGCAAGGGAAGATGTTGGCTTTCAAAACGCGCGCCTTCTATCATCTTGACGAAAGCGCCTAGCGAAGAACCCGCCTTGCCCGCAACATAGGGCACTGCCGCATACAGAGAAATACCGTACTGCTTGGCCGCATCCTGCAATTGCTCCAGCGAACGCGCGCCTATGCCGCGCGTCGGGAAATTCACCACACGCAGAAAAGCAGAGTCGTTGTGCAGGTTATCCATCAACTGCAGATACGCGATTGCATGCTTGACTTCAGCACGTTCGAAAAAGCGCTGACCGCCATATACGCGATACGGAATACCAGCCGAGAACAACGCATGTTCAATCACGCGAGATTGCGCGTTCGAGCGATACAGTACGGCGATTTCGCTACGCGTGCCGCCTTCTGCGATCAGGCTTTTTGTTTCCTCGATGATCCATTGCGCTTCCTGCAAATCGCTGGTGGATTCATAAATCCTCACCTGTTCGCCATGGCCTGCATCGGTATGCAGATTCTTGCCCAGGCGTTTGGTGTTATTCGCGATCAGTGTGTTGGCCGTATCGAGAATGTGACCATGCGAACGATAATTCTGCTCCAGTTTGATCAGGTTCTCTACCTTGTACTCGCGCTCGAACGCCGACATATTGCCAACATTCGCACCGCGGAATGCGTAAATACTTTGATCGTCATCACCGACTGCAAACACCGCACCTTGCGTGCCGGCCATCAGCTTCAGCCAGTTGTATTGCAGGTTATTCGTATCCTGGAATTCATCGACCAGAATATGTTTGAAGCGCGCTTGATAATGTTCGCGCAAAGGTTGATTGCGACTCAACAATTCATAGGTGCGCAATAACAGTTCGGCGAAATCAACCACGCCTTCACGCTGGCATTGCTGATCGTAGATTTCATACAATTCCACCATCTTGCGATTGTAATCGTCGAAGGCTTCGACATCGTGCGCACGCAAACCCTGATCCTTCGCACCATTGATGAAATACATCAAATTACGTGCCGGATATTTTTCATCGTCGATGTTATTCGCTTTCAGCAAACGCTTGATCATCGATAATTGATCCTGAGAATCCAGAATTTGAAAAGTCTGCGGCAAGGCTGCATCGCGATAATGCGCGCGCAACAGGCGATTACACAATCCGTGGAAGGTCCCTATCCACATGCCGCGCGTATTGATAGGCATCATCGCCGACAAGCGCGTCATCATTTCCTTCGCAGCCTTGTTGGTAAACGTGACTGCGAGTATACCGCCAGGCGACACCTGTCCCGTCTGGATCAACCATGCGATACGCGTGGTCAACACGCGCGTTTTACCTGAACCGGCACCAGCCAGAATCAGTGCAGGTTGTGCCGGCAAAGTGACCGCCGCGAGTTGTTCGGGATTGAGATTGTGAAGAAGATTTTGCATCTGTCGATTATACCGGCACTGGGTAGTTATACATTGCTGAATGCACGCTCAATCGCAGCAAGTCGGCATCTATTGCCGAATGACATTGAAATCTTATTTCTATAAATTTGCAGACAAAAAAATACCTGCATTTCAGTCAACAAGGCATGTCGACGAAAGCAGGCACTTTTTTTTGCGTATTCAAAACATACGCCATAGTAAATTATTTTACGAACAGATTGGCAAATGCACGCGCCGCTGCTTGCGGGTCACCCGCCAGATACACACTGCTGATTGCTGCAACCATATCCGCGCCATTCTTGACCAGCGGTGCAGAGTTTTCTTTGGTCATGCCACCGATCACGCAGCTAGGCACTTTGCCTTGTGCTTTCCAGTCCGCAACGATGTTTGGATCTGTCGTCACTGGGTATTTTTTTACTTTCGATGGATAGAAACCACCAAAGGCGACGTAGCTTGCGCCAGCCGCTTCTGCTGCGTGTGCCATATCCAGACTGCCATAGCAGGAAGCACCGAGTATCTTGCCAGCGCCGATGGCCTTGCGCACTTCTGCGACTGCCATATCGGTACCGCCTACATGGATGCCGTCAGCATCGAGTTCCATGCACAGGTCTATGTAGTCGTTGATGATGAACGGGCATTGGTAACTTTTGGCGAGTGCCTGCAGGCATTCGGCTTGTTCACGACGCAAAGCTGCATCTGCCGTTTTATGACGGTATTGCAGCAGCGAGACGCCACCTTTCAGTGCGAGTTCGGTGATTTCCAGTAACTTGCGGGTGTCGTCCCAATCCGGGGTAACGAGATACAAACCTTGCATGCTGTTCTTCCTGACTATTCTGTAAAGCGAATGTAATTTTGTAGTTTTACTTATTTAGTTTTACTTGACCACGCGTCCGGCCATAGGCGAAGACGGCGAAGCAGAGAAACGTTTGGCGATACGGCCAGCGAGATAAGCGTTGCGACCAGCATCGATACCGAGCTTCATTGCATGCGCCATACGCACAGGATCTTGTGCGCCGGCAATCGCGGTATTCATCAAGACGCCGTCGCAACCCAGTTCCATTGCGATCGCGGCATCGGATGCAGTGCCTACGCCTGCATCGACGATGACCGGGACTTTGGATTGCTCGATGATCAGCGATAGATTCCAAGGATTCAGAATACCCATGCCGGAGCCGATCAAGGAAGCCAGCGGCATGATGGCGGCGCAACCGATGTCTTCCAGCATACGGGCTTGAATCGGATCGTCGCTGCAATAGACCATGACGTCGAAGCCATCCTTGACCAGAGTCTCAGCAGCTTTCAAGGTTTCCGGCATGTTCGGGAACAAGGTCTTTTCATCGCCGAGTACTTCGAGCTTGCAGAGTTTGTGACCGCCGAGGATTTCACGGCCCAGTTGCAAGGTATAAACCGCATCGGCGGCGTTGTAGCAGCCAGCAGAGTTAGGCAGCAAAGTGAATTCGGAAGGCGGCAAGACATCAAGCAGGCTAGGTGCATTCGGGTCCTGGCCGATGTTGACGCGACGAATCGCGACGGTGACAATTTGTGCACCGCTGGCCAGACTGGCTTCGCGCGTTTCGTTCAAATCCTTGTATTTGCCGCTACCGACCAGCAGACGTGAACGGTAAGGTGTGCCGGCGATAACGAAGGGTTCATCGGTGAATGTTGGGGTGCTCATGGAGGTCCTGTTTCGATATTCGATATGGTCATTGCAAAACGCGTTACAAAGATGCGGCGCGTGGCAGAAATATTCAGGTGGAAGTTCAGCCGCCGCCTATCGCGCGTACGACATCAACCTGATCGGCAGCTTGCAACTGCCGTTGCTGCCATTGGCTGCGCGGCACGATTTGGCGGTTGATTGCTACCGCGACCGCCTTGCCGGACAAGGACAATTTCTCAATCAGCACTTCGACGTTCTGATTCGGCTCAATCTCGTAAGCCGCGCCGTTTAATTCGATCTGGATCATTGCTTTACTATTTTCACTGAAGGCGCAGTACCGATTCACCAATCTGAATTTCTCAAATCAAGAACATCGTGTTCTGCTGCTGGATCAACATCAGCAATGTGCGGCCGCGTGGGCCTTGCTGTTCATTCTGTCGTGCCGTCGATTTCTCTCGATCAAACCCGTGCGCATAGGGCAAGCATCGAACAAAAATACGTTCTTGCCTAAAAATCAAGATCGCTATCAATCAACGAAGACCAGAATTCTACCCGCATTTGTCCTATCAGCGGCAATGCAGAGCGCTTCGTCACTTATAATGCTTGATTCGATTCAATTCTTTCAAAATCATGGAATTAGCAAAATCTTTCGATCCAGCCGACATTGAAGCGTTCTGGCGCACCGAATGGGAAAAACGCGGCTATTACGCCGCGACCACCGATGCCGACAAGCCCGCATTCAGCATTCAGCTGCCGCCACCTAACGTCACTGGCACACTGCATCTGGGCCACGGCTTCAACCAAACCATCATGGACGGCCTGACGCGCTATCACCGCATGCGCGGCTTCAACACCGCCTGGATCCCGGGCACCGATCACGCCGGCATCGCCACACAAATCGTGGTCGAGCGCCAGCTCGACGCACAGAAAATCACGCGCCACGATCTCGGCCGCGAAAAATTCATAGAAAAAGTCTGGGAGTGGAAAGAGAAATCCGGTTCCACCATCACCGGTCAAATGCGCCGCCTCGGTACCTCGCCAGACTGGAGCCGTGAATACTTCACGATGGATGAAGCGCGCTCGAAAGTCGTGACTGAAGTTTTTGTCCGTCTGGTCGAACAAGGCTTGATCTATCGTGGCAAGCGTCTGGTCAACTGGGATCCTGTGCTCGGCACTGCTGTCTCGGATCTGGAAGTCGTGTCGGAAGAAGAAGATGGCCACATGTGGAACATCCGCTATCCACTGGCAGACGGTTCGAAATACAAATTCCCGATTGCGTTTGATGAAGAGGGCAAAGCGACCGAGTGGGAAGAGCGCGACTTCATCGTCGTCGCCACCACGCGGCCGGAAACCATGCTGGGCGACGTCGCCGTTGCGGTCGATCCTAGCGACGAACGTTATCAACATCTGGTTGGCAAGTTATTGCATTTGCCTTTGTGCGATCGCACGATCCCACTCATTGCCGATGATTACGTCGACAAGAATTTCGGTACAGGCTGCGTAAAAATCACGCCAGCACATGACTTCAACGATTATGCCGTTGGTCAACGCCATAACCTGGACAAGATCAGCATCCTGACGCTGGACGCGAAGATCAACGATGCCGCACCAGTCGCTTATCAAGGCATGGACCGCTACGTCGCACGCAAGCAAATCGTCGCCGATCTCGATGCGCAAGGTTTGCTGGAATTGGTCAAGCCACACAAATTAATGGTGCCGCGCGGCGATCGCACCAACGCCGTGATCGAACCGATGCTGACCGATCAATGGTTTGTCGCGATGAGCAAGCCGGCACCGGAAGGCACACACTTCCCCGGCAAATCAATCACTGAAGTCGCACTGGAAAAAGTCGCCAGCGGTGAAGTGAAGATGCTGCCTGAGAACTGGACCAATACCTACAACCAATGGCTCAACAATATTCAGGACTGGTGTATTTCGCGTCAACTGTGGTGGGGCCATCAAATTCCGGCGTGGTATGACAGCGAAGGGAAAGTCTACGTTGGTCGCAATGAAGAAGAAGCAAAAGCCAAGGCCGCAGCAGCTGGCTACAACGGCCCACTGACGCGCGACGCAGACGTGCTCGACACCTGGTTCTCTTCCGCACTGGTGCCATTTTCCACACTAGGCTGGCCGGAAGAAACACCTGATTTCAAAACCTTCCTGCCATCATCTGTGCTGGTCACAGGCTTCGACATCATCTTCTTCTGGGTGGCGCGTATGGTCATGATGACCACGCACTTCACCGGCAAGGTACCGTTCAACACCGTGTATGTGCATGGCCTGATCCGCGACAGTAGCGGCCAGAAAATGTCCAAGTCGAAAGGCAATACGCTGGACCCTATCGATTTGATCGATGGCATCAGCGTAGATGATCTGGTTGCCAAACGTACAGTCGGCCTGATGAATCCCAAGCAAGCTGCCAGCATCGAGAAAGCTACCCGCAAGGAATTCCCGGCCGGTATCGCAGCCTATGGCACCGACGCATTGCGCTTCACGATGGCAAGTTATGCATCGCTGGGCCGCAACATCAACTTCGATCTCAGTCGCGCAGAAGGCTATCGCAATTTCTGCAACAAGTTGTGGAATGCAACGCGCTTCGTGTTGATGAATTGCGAAGGCCACGATTGCGGCTTCCGCGATGCGCCATGTGCAGCTGGTGACTGCGATCCAGGTGGTTACACCGACTTCTCGCAAGCGGATCGCTGGATCGTTTCCAAACTGCAGCGTACGGAAGCGGATATCGCCAAAGGTTTTGCCGACTACCGTTTCGACAATATCGCATCGTCGCTGTATCAATTCATCTGGGATGAATATTGCGACTGGTATCTGGAAGTTGCAAAAGTGCAGATCCAGAGCGGCACTGAAGCACAACAACGCGCAACGCGTCGCACCTTGTTACGCGTGCTGGAAACCATCTTGCGTCTGGCACATCCGGTGATTCCATTCATCACCGAACAATTGTGGCAAACCGTTGCACCATTGACCGGTTACAAGATGAATCCGGCGGGCGACTCCATCATGATGCAGGCTTATCCGGAATCACAAGCTGGCAAGATCGACGAAGAAGCCGAAGCGTGGATGCATGAATTAAAATCCATGACTGATGCCTGTCGCAATCTGCGTGGTGAAATGCAATTGTCGCCAGCGCTGCGCGTGCCGCTGGCGATGGAAGCAACTGACGCTGCGCAAACAGCTCGCCTGCAATCGTTTGCTCCATATCTGCAGGCACTGGCCAAACTGTCGGAAGTCAATGTCGCTGACAAATTGCCAGAATCACCGGCACCGGTTTCTATCGTCGGCACCGCGAAGCTGATGCTGAAAGTGGAAGTGGATGTCGCTGCAGAACGCGAACGTTTGAACAAAGAGATCGCGCGTCTCGATGGCGAAATCACCAAAGCCAACAGCAAACTCGGCAATGAAAGTTTTGTCGCGCGTGCGCCAGTGCAGGTAGTGGCACAAGAGAAGGAACGCGTCGCCAACTTCTCCGCGACTCTGGAAAAATTGCGCGAGCAATTCGCCAAATTGTAAGCACCCTTCGCACGGAATGCGCATCAACAAAAAAGCCTGACTTCACTATTGAAGTCAGGCTTTTTTTATTTGATGTTCTGCTTAAAAATTCATCAAGCGAATATCAAATGAATATTTGATGAGTATCAGATAAATGACAGTGTCATTCCAGGCAAAGCTACCCCAGAAAAAGCGGTCGACCATGTCTGACCCGCCTTGACCGGATAGGCATCCGTCAAGGTGCCGGTGCTTATCACCTCGCCGGCAGCGAGTGGTTCGAATTGCGGTTGCGTCTTCAAGGTTTCATGCAGATTCAACAAGGCATGCAGAGGACTGTCCAGCACATTGCTGCCAAAACCCGCGCTATGCAGAGTGAACTCTGCACCTTCGCTATACGACAGCGAAACGCTGGCAGCGGTCAATATATCCGCCAGATTACGTCGCGTTGCCGACGACAACATATGCGGCTCGCCTATGATCAGGCTGCCGTGAAAACCAAACGCAGCGACGGCATCCGCCGCCTCGAACTTCCAGTCAGGGAAGGGACAATCGACTAATTCAAAGCCGTGCGCCATCCACTCTATGCAATCCGCCATATCGTCCAGCGTCGCGTTTTTCTTGGGCGCCTTGCGGAGTTTGAAAACAATTTCCGGCTCGATCCGTGGCTGCACAGCACCGACCAGGCTTTGCACGCCTTGATTGCTATCCGTATAACGCACGGTGTCGTCATACATATGCGACCAGATCGGTCCGGTGATCGGTTCGCGCTCGCCATAGTTCGGCCAAATCTTGCGATTGGTAAAACCGATCTTGCGGCCTATAGGCGTCTCGCCTTGCGCCGTCCGGATATCGACTATGCACTTGGCAATGTCGTAGCCATCGGCGATTGATAGCGGTGTGTCCTTGCTGATGCAGGGGATTTGCTGCGAATTCGCTCGGGCGGCCAGTAACTGGTGCGCGTAGCGGTTGGCTTGGGTAGACATCAACATGGCAGACTCGCGCAGAGGTGGTATGAAGCAAATGGATTGCTTTCGACGCAACATTCTTACATAAGGTTCACATCCTGCAAAGATACAAACTGTGCATGCCGGATGAAAATTATTAATGCAAAAAAATCGTCTGACTCATGCTGTAAAGATACGTTTTCTGCGCATTGACATTTTGATCACGAACTCAGCCTTGCTTGCGCAGGCGTGCCAGAAATCTGTCCAGCTGATTAGCAAACGCACGTATATCGCTCTGGCTGAAGGCCGCAGGGCCGCCAGTATCGACGCCGCTGCTGCGCAATTCATCCATGAAGGTGCGCATCGTCAGGAATTGCTGAATATTGTCTTTGGTATAAAACTCGCCGCGCGGATTTAGCGGATGACCGCCCTTTTCCAGCACATCAGAGGCCAATGGAATGTCGGCAGTGATCACCACATCGCCCGCGTCCACCAGGCGCACGATTTCATTGTCGGCGACATCGAATCCGGCCGGCACTTGTATCGCCTTGATGAAGCGTGAAGGAGGCGTGCGCAATAATTTATTCGCCACCAGCGTGACTTGCACTTCCAACCTGTCGGCCACGCGGAACAACACGTCCTTGATCACATTTGGACAGGCGTCGGCATCAACCCATATTTGCATGGAATTCTTTCAGATGAAATAAGGTGCGACGCAATTCTGTCGGTGTCAGCAGAGCGAACTTACTACCCGCCCCACAACTCACCGTTAGGGCCGGTTTGCGGTGCCGTCACGCCAAAGTGTGCATATGCCACTGGCGTGGCAATGCGGCCGCGCGGCGTACGCTGCAGGAAGCCTTGTTGAATCAAATACGGTTCCAGCACGTCTTCTATCGTGTCGCGCTCTTCGCCAATTGCAGCAGCCAGATTATCGAGGCCGACCGGACCACCATTGAATTTGAACAGCACTGCTTCCAGCAATTTTCTATCCATCAAATCGAAACCGACTGGATCAACATCGAGCATCACCAGCGCGGCATCGGCCATCGCCTTAGTGATTTTTCCATTGCCTTTGACTTCGGCGTAATCACGCACGCGACGCAGCAGTCGATTCGCGATACGCGGCGTACCGCGACTACGCTTGGCGATTTCAAAGGCGCCTTCTTCATCGATAGGTGCATTCAACAAGGATGAACTGCGCGTGACAATCTTGGTCAGTTCGAGCGGTGTGTAAAACTCCAGCCGTGCCACGATGCCGAAGCGATCGCGCAAAGGATTGGTCAACATGCCGGCACGCGTGGTGGCGCCAACCAGCGTGAACGGTTGCAAATCGAGACGCACGGAACGCGCGGCAGGACCTTCGCCGATCATGATGTCGATTTGATAGTCTTCCAGCGCCGGATACAGAATTTCTTCGACCACCGGCGACAGCCTATGTATCTCGTCGATGAACAAGACGTCGTTGGCTTCGAGATTGGTCAGCAGCGCAGCCAGGTCGCCGGCGCGTTCCAGCACCGGGCCGGAAGTCTGACGCAGATTGACGCCCATTTCCCGCGCAATGATGTGCGCCAATGTGGTCTTGCCCAAACCCGGCGGACCAAACAATAAAGTGTGGTCGAGCGCTTCGCGTCTTTGCTTGGCGGCAGTGATGAAAATTTCGAGTTGGCCGCGAATTTTTTCCTGGCCTACGTATTCGTCCAGATGCTTGGGACGCAGCGCGCGCTCTATCGCTTCTTCGTTGGCAGAAGCAGGGGTAGCGGCAATAATGCGTTGTTCGCTGAAGTCGTCGGTTTGAATACTCATGGTCGCATTGTAGCGTGTGGACTGCAGGATTTAATCAAAGCGTTAATACAAAGCGTTGGTGGCTTATTGCAAGGCAAAGCCAGATTCAGGCTTTCGACAAAGCCTTCAAGGCCAGCTTGATGCCGTCGGAAACGCCGGTACCTGCCGGCACCTGCTTCATCGCCAGCATTGCTTCCTTGTCGGAATAACCGAGTGCGAGCAGCGCATTCAAAATGTCCGACGTTGCATCGCTGTGAATTGCGCCACCAGCCGCACCCAAATCGGCACCAAGCTTGCCCTTCAGTTCCAGCAACAGACGCTCGGCAGTTTTTTTGCCTATGCCTGGAATCTTGGTCAGCCGTCCGGCTTCCTGCATCGTGATTGCGTGCGACAAATCGGCGACCGACATCCCGGACAGAATCGACAAGGCAGTACGCGCACCTATGCCGGCGATCTTGACCAGTTGCTTGAATACGGTACGCTCTTCCGCATTGCCGAAGCCAAACAAAATATGTGCATCTTCGCGCACCGTCAGATGCGTCAGCAAGACTACCTTCTCACCAAGGCCGGGCAAATTATAGAAAGTACTCATAGGCACATTCACTTCGTAACCGACGCCATTGCAATCGACCAGCAATTGCGGTGGATTTTTTTCAAGCAGGATTCCGGAAAGACGACCTATCATTGCGATGACCTTGAGTAGAAATAATTGAATGCTTGGTACTACGTATTTGCTGCTGCTATTACATCAATGCCCACGCCTGAAATTACCCGACCAAGCGACCGCCGCGCACACGCAAACCTTTTTTCGCCAGCTCAGGTGCCAGCGCGCCCAGCGCCGCCAATGCCTCGCCACTGTGTGCATGACAAATCGCCACGCCGAGCGCATCAGCCGCATCGGTACCGGGCAAGCCGGACAATTTCAACAGCCGCTGCACCATATCCTGCACCTGCGCTTTTTGCGCCTTGCCTTGCCCGACGACGGCTTGCTTAACCTGCAGCGCAGTGTACTCGGCCACAAATAAGTCGGCACCCACTAACGCGCAAATCGCAGCACCACGCGCCTGGCCCAGCAAAAGAGTGGATTGCGGATTGACGTTGACGAAGACTTTTTCTATCGCCGCACAATCAGGATTGTAGGTTGCAATGACTTCAGCAACACTGACAAGTATGGTTTTTAGTCGTTGCGGCAGATCGGCATCCGGCGTCTTGATGGTGCCCGATGCGATATAGGTGAGCTTGTTGCCATGCTTCTCGATCACACCGAAACCGGTAGTACGCAAGCCGGGATCGATGCCGAGAATTTTCATATTGGATATGTAGGCAGAGTTAACAGTAATGCGACCTTGGCCGCATCAAGCTTTTTGCTTAGTTTATTGATTAATGACGGAAATGACGCGTGCCGGTCAACAGCATCACGATGCCGTGCTCATCGGCAGCGTCGATGACTTCCTGATCGCGCATAGAACCACCTGGGTGAATCACAGAAGTCGCACCTGCTTCCACCACCACATCCAGACCATCACGGAACGGGAAGAAAGCATCCGACGCGACAGCCGTACCGACCAGCGACAAGCCGGCGTTTTGCGCCTTGATCGATGCAATACGCGCTGAATCGATGCGACTCATCTGACCCGCACCCACGCCCATTGTCATGCCGTTTGCACAGAACACGATCGCATTCGATTTGACGAACTTGGCAACACGCCATGCAAACATCAGATCTTGCAATTGCTGCTGAGTTGGTTGCTTCTTGCTGACGATTTTCAGTTCTGCCAATGCGACGTTTTTCGCATCCGGTGATTGCACCAGCAAGCCGCCACCTACGCGTTTGAAGTCGTGGCTGTTGACCGCATCCCCGAGTGGAATTTCCAGCAAACGGACGTTTTGTTTGGCCGCGAATATTTTCTTCGCCTGCTCGGTAAACGATGGCGCAATCAGCACTTCGACAAATTGCTTGGCGACCGCCTCTGCCGCATTGCCGTCAACTTCACGATTGAAGGCAATGATGCCGCCGAAGGCTGACGTCGGATCAGTTTGCAGCGCCTTGCTGTATGCCTCGAACGGGGTAATGCCGATCGCAACGCCGCAAGGATTGGCGTGCTTGATGATGACGCAAGCAGCTTCGTCAAAGGTCTTCACGCATTCCCAAGCGGCATCCGCATCGGCGATATTGTTGTACGACAGTTCCTTGCCTTGCAATTGCGTGTAATTCGCCAGCGCGCCTGCTTGCGGATTGCTCTCACGGTAGAAGGCTGCGGACTGATGCGGGTTTTCGCCGTAACGCATTTCCTGCACTTTATCAAAATGCAGATTCAAGGTTGTTGGATATGCGCTGCGTGTAGCGTGCTGTTTATCTTCGCCTAGGGAAGTGAAGTAATTAGTGATCGCACCGTCGTATTGCGCAGTATGCGCAAATACTTTTTTCGCCAAAGTGAATTTGGTTTCGAAAGTCACTTCGCCCTTGTTCGCGTGCAACTCGCGCAATACCTGTGCGTAGTCGGATGGATCGCAAATGACGGTAACGTCTTTATGATTCTTGGCCGACGAGCGCAACATCGCAGGGCCGCCGATGTCGATGTTTTCAATCGCATCTTCCAGCGAACATTCTGCGCGTGCAATCGTTTGCTGAAACGGATACAGATTCACGACCACCATATCGATGGTTGGGATGCCGTGCTTTTCCAATGCCGCGACGTGCTCTGGAAAATCGCGACGCGCCAGAATGCCGCCGTGTACTTTAGGGTGCAAAGTCTTGACGCGACCATCGAGCATTTCCGGGAAGCCGGTGTAATCGGCAACTTCCGTTACCTTGATGCCGTTTTCAGCCAGCAGTTTTGCCGTGCCACCGGTCGACAGGATGTTGACGCCCATCTCGGACAATGCGCGCGCAAAATCGAGCACACCAGTTTTATCGGAAACGGAAATAAGAGCTTGTTTGATCATGATGGAGTATCTGGATAATTTAATAAGATAAAGGCGCAATGCGATGCGCTCGTTCGCGGACTCTGGCGGTCTGCAGCCTTACGCCCTTAGCTTATTGCTTGCCGCAGGAATAACAGGAAGCAAAGATTACAGCGGGGTTTTCAACGATTCTTGAGGCAACTTTTTACGGCTTTTACAATGTTCTTTACTGCTGTCTGTTCAAACTAATTTACAAGCTTATTTACAGCCTTACTTACAACCTTATTTACAACATATCGTGTTGCTGCAATTTCTTGCGCAGCGTATTGCGATTGATACCCAGCATGTCGGCAGCGTGCGATTGATTGCCTTCAGCACGCTCCATCACTGCTTCGAGTATCGGTTTCTCGACAGTGAAAACCACCATCTCGTAAACATTCGATGGCATTTGTTCGCCCAGATCCTTGAAATATTTTTCCAGGCTTTTCTTGACGACGTCTTGAATATTATCTTTGCTCATGTGCTTTGTTGAGTGCGCGTTTTTATAATCGTTTTTATAAATTCTCGAAGTCCGACATCATCATTCGAATATTTCAATGACAAGGTCGGGTCCGATTATCAGGCGGCCAACTTTTCTTCAGTCGGACGATATTGTAACCGTTCGCCGTGGGTCAGTTGCAAATCAAAAAAGGTATTCACTGCAGCCAGTTGCTGCTCGCAGTCTTCCAGGCGATTCATTTGCTGGCGGAATTCTTCACCGTCGACGAGTTCACGGACATACCAACCTATATGCTTGCGCGCAGTGCGCACACCCAGATATTCGCCGTAAAAAGCATAATGCGCACGCAGATGTTCATCCATCAAGGCACGTACTTCAGAAATCATGGGCGCAGGCAGATAAGTACCTGTGCGTAAATAATGATCGATCTCGCGAAATATCCACGGCCGTCCTTGCGCGGCACGACCTATCATGATCGCATCGGCACCCGTGGTTTCCAGCACGAACCTGGCCTTCTCGGGCGTCGTGATATCACCATTGGCAACCACTGGAATAGCCACTGCCGCCTTGACCGCCTTAATCATCTCGTACTCTGCCTCGCCACTATAACCATCGGCGCGCGTACGCCCATGCAAGGTCAACATCGCAATTCCGCTCTGCTCGGCGATACGCGCAATGTTCAGCGCGTTCTTGTGCGCCCTATCCCAGCCGGTACGAAATTTCAGCGTGACAGGAACGTCCACCGCCGACACTACGGCTTCGAGAATTTCGGCCACCAGCGATTCGTGTTGCAACAAGGCAGAACCACACCAGCTGTTACATACTTTTTTGACTGGGCAGCCCATATTGATATCGATGATTTGCGCACCGCGATCGACATTGAACTTCGCACATTCGGCCAGCATCGCAGGATCGGCACCGGCGATCTGCACCGCCTTGGGCTCGACCTCGCCGTCGTGATTTGTCCTGCGTGTAGATTTGTCGGTCGCCCACAAACGTGGATTGGACGCGGCCATTTCCGACACGGCATAGCCTGCCCCCAATTGTTTGCACAACTGGCGAAACGGCCTATCGGTCACCCCAGCCATAGGGGCAACAAATACATTGTTCGGTAGGGAATAAGGGCCGATGTTCACGCGACGGGCTTGCAATAGGGAAAGCGCTATTTTATCCGC
This sequence comes from Herminiimonas fonticola, assembly GCF_003293745.1. Classification (GTDB taxonomy): domain Bacteria; phylum Pseudomonadota; class Gammaproteobacteria; order Burkholderiales; family Burkholderiaceae_D; genus Oxalicibacterium; species Oxalicibacterium fonticola. Next base: position 36,665 of record NZ_PTLZ01000004.1, on the reverse strand, counting down.
ATCCGTCTGCGGCTCAGGCGTGTTTTGGCTTAAATGCAATCAAACGAGAGGAAATACGACAAACCCGGCATTCCATCTCAAGTGGAATTGCTTTTTCTGTTATCAATCTAGTTACTTCCAAAGCTTAGGCCAGATTGTCGCTTTCATCCAGAGCCGCACGTGAAAGATGCGAGACGTCTGCCCATTTCAGGATCTGGAAGTTGCTGCCATCCCAAGTCACACGATTGATACTGGCATTCAGCACATCAAAATCGCGTGGATGTTCGTAGCCCATGTTTTTCGCGCGGCGATACACGGAGTCGAGTACGCCGCCGTGCGTAACGATGGCAACTTTACGGTAAGCACCAGCCAAGGTCGTAATTGCATCGACAGCGCGATTGGAAAATTCGCGCAGAGTCTCGGCGCGAAATTCGCCTTGCGGATAGCGCGCATCGATATCGCGTCTTTTCCATGCAGCGTAATCATCCGGGAATCGCTCATTGATTTCCGGATGATTCAAACCTTCGAAGGCACCGAAGCAGCGTTCGCGCAAACCCGTATCCAATTGAATGTTCATCCCGCGTGGAATCGCAATGCCTTGTGCCGTCCCGAACGCACGCTTCAAATCGCTGGAAAAAATCGCATCTAGCGGCTCGTTCAGCAAGACACGGCCAAGCGCGGCGGCTTGGCGCACACCCTCGCGATTCAAATCAATATCGGTATGCCCTTGCAGACGCTTCTCGACATTCCAATCGGTTTCGCCGTGGCGAATCAACAATATTTCAGTCATGTTCTCAGTGTATTAAATCGACACATCCGGATTCAATGCATAGCGTCCAGACAGACTGGCTTGTTCCAGCACATGTCCGGCAATCGCCTCCCGTACCTGCGCACCAGTGAACTTGCCATCGACAGCTACGTTTGCAATATCCAGCGCGTACAAGGTGAACACATAGCGATGAGCTATGGAATCGTTCCACGGCGGACACGGGCCATCGTAACCGAAATAATCGCCCGCCATCTGCGCATCTTGCGCAAACCAGCCGGTGTAATCGTTGATGCCATGGTGTGCACCCTTGATGGGCGAGTCTGCAATTGCAGGGCCGGATTTGCCACCCGGCGTAACGCTGGCGCAAAACGACGCAGCAGCTATCTGCGTTGCATTTGCAGGCAAATCGACCAACACCCAATGAAAGAAATCAACACGCGGCAAATTGGCAGGCACGGTTTTACCTTCCTGATTGACATCATCGCCACGCGACGGCACATCCGGATCGTGAACAATCAATGCCAATGACTTGGTACCGGCGGGCACATCACTCCACGCCAGATGCGGATTTTTATTATTCGACAATGCAACATGCGTAGCCGGATCGATCACGCAAAATGCATACTCGCCTGGAATCGCGGCGCCATCTTTGAAAGAATCACTCCATAGCTTCATCATCTCTTCGACTCCCGGGTTGTGATTTATGTTGAATGTTTTTTACGCACAATGCGACGTTATTCAAAGCGCCGGCTTGACCTGCAACCAGAACGTCACCGGGCCATCGTTAGTCAGTGACACCTGCATGTCGGCACCGAACTGACCAGTCTCCACACACGCATGCTTCTGCTCAGCCTGCACAACAAAATAATCAAACAAGGCACGTGCCAATTCAGGCGTCGCCGCCGGCGTAAATGATGGACGCGTACCGGATTGCGTATTCGCCGCCAAGGTAAATTGCGGCACCAGCAACAAGCCGCCAGCCACATCCATCACACTGCGATTCATCTTGCCTGCATCGTCAGAAAATACGCGATACGACAACAACTTGCTCAGCAATGCGTCGGCTTCTTTTTCAGTGTCGCCGCGCTCGGCGCAGACCAACACCATCAAACCCGCAGTTATCGCGCCAACCGTCGCATCGTTCACAACCACGCTGGCGCGCGTCACGCGCTGCAACAAGGCAATCATGCGGCGTTTTTAGTGAAACAGATAACGAGCAACAGTTCGATCACGACAAGGTGACGCGCGCAAATTTACGCTTGCCAACTTGCACCACGACCGTACCGGCATCCACTTTCAAACCCTTGTCGCTAACAACCGCACCATCAATACGCACACCGCCCTGCTCGACCATACGCAAAGCCTCCGACGTCGACGGGCACAGATTGGCCTGCTTCAACAATTGCCCTATGCCGAGTGGCGCACCACTCAATGCGACTTCCGGAATCTCGTCGGGAATGCCTCCTTTGGAGCGATTGACGAAATCAGCCAATGCATCCTCGCCCGCCTGCACCGAATGGAAGCGCGCCACGATTTCCTGCGCCAGCAAAACTTTGACATCGCGCGGATTGCGACCGCCTTCGATTTCTTTCTTGAACTGTGCGATCTCGGCCAGCGAACGGAAGGACAGCAGCTCGTAATAACGCCACATCATCACATCGGAAATACTCATCAACTTGGCAAACATCGTATTGCCCGGCTCGGTGATGCCTATGTAATTGCCTTTGGACTTCGACATCTTCTCCACGCCGTCCAGACCTTCCAGCAAAGGCATGGTCAAAATACATTGCTGTTCCTGACCATAACTCTTTTGCAATTCGCGACCGACCAGCAAATTGAATTTTTGATCGGTACCGCCCAACTCAAGATCCGACTTCAATGCCACCGAATCGTAACCCTGCATCAGCGGATACAAAAATTCATGCAAGGAGATAGGCGTATTCGACTGAAAACGTTTGGTGAAATCCTCACGCTCCAGAATCCGCGCCACCGTATATTTGGCCGACAGTTCGATCATGCCGCGTGCGCCCAGCGGATCGCACCATTCGGAGTTGTAACGGATCTCGGTACGCGCCGGGTCCAGCACCAAACTAGCTTGCGCAAAATAGGTTTTCGCGTTCTCGCTGATCTGCTCTTTCGTCAACGGTGGACGCGTGATGTTGCGACCAGATGGGTCGCCGATCATCGACGTAAAGTCACCGATCAAAAAGATTACTTGGTGGCCCAGATCTTGCAGCTGACGCATCTTGTTAAGTACGACGGTGTGGCCGAGGTGCAAATCCGGTGCAGTCGGGTCCAGGCCGAGTTTGATACGCAAAGGCTTGCCACTTTGTTCAGAGCGCGTCAATTTTTGCGCAAATTCGGATTCGATTAACAATTCTTCAACGCCGCGCTTGGCGACCGTCAAGGCCTCTTGTACAGCGTCGGAAAGAGGCAATTGCACCGGTTTGTTGCTAGAAGAGACATCCATATCGCGAATTTAAATTTGTAAAGTTTGTAAGAAACGGGAGTAACAAAAGCTGAAGTAGGTACAATGCTTTTTTTATTTTATTTTCAGAGACTTCTATCATTGCCGTGCACCAACAACTCACAGCATCGGAAAGAGAAACTGAGCAAACGGCAGATTTTAACTTATTGCATGTTCACATTAAATAAATTACTGAGCGCAGGCTCAAGCAGCAAAAAACTTCTACTCGGCTCATCTCGCAAAACACGCGTTATTTCTGGTTCCGCACTCTTGCTGGCAGTATGTGCTTTCGGTGCAGCAGGCGTTGCACCTATGGCCCCCGATGCAGATGACTTGCCGATCAAATCCATCACGCAGGAATTGGCTTTGCCGCAACTGGCAGACCAGATTGCCGCGCTCGAAAACAGTCAGCAAAACTATATCAGCGAAGAACGCGTGCGTTCAGGCGATACGTTGGCAACCTTGCTGGATCGTCTGGGGGTTGACGACAATGAAGCAGCAAGCTTCATCAAGTCGGATCCGATTGCACGCAACGTCATGCAATTAAAAGCCGGCAAGCGCGTCCAGGCACAAACCAGTGAAGACGGTGAATTGAATTGGCTGAGTAGTACGATTTCCAGCGGTCGCAATGAAGCGGTGCGTAACATCTTGATCACGCGCGAAGGCGGCAAGCTCAAAGCCGTCGAAGCGCCAGTCGCCATGGAACGTCGTATCGAGATGCGCTCGGGCACGATCAAATCGTCCCTGTTTGCAGCAACCGATGCGGCACAAATCCCTGACAACATCGCGTCGCAAATCGTCGATATGTTTTCTACCGACATCGACTTTGGCTCCGACCTGCGTCGCGGCGATCGCTTCAATATCGTCTATGAAACTTTCTGGCAAAACGGCGAGTACGTACACGCTGGTCGCGTACTGGCTGGCGAATTCATGAACGGCCCTGCTACGTATCAATCGGTCTGGTTTGAAGATCCGAGTAGCGCACAAAGCGGCGGTTATTACGGCTTTGACGGCAAATCATTAAAGAAGGCCTTCCTCAAATCACCATTGGAATTTACGCGTATTTCATCCGGTTTTTCGCTGCGCAAGCATCCGATTTCCGGTTTGTGGAAAGCGCATAAAGGTGTCGACTTCGCTGCTGCAAGCGGCACGCCGATTCGCGCTGCAGGCGACGGCACGATCGACTTCGCGGGCAAACAGGGCGGCTACGGTAATGTGGTTGTGATCAAACACTGGTCGAATTATTCAACCGCGTATGCACACATGAGTCGCTTCGCGACCAATCTGCGCAAAGGTGCAAAAGTCAGCCAGGGTCAGGTAATTGGCTACGTCGGCACCACCGGCTGGTCGACCGGACCGCATTTGCACTATGAGTTCCGCGTGAATAACGAAGCGCGCAATCCGATGACGGTTGATATCCCGAATGCTCAACCTTTGGCCGCCGCGCAGATGCAACGCTTCCGTGCGGTTGCCAGCGATATGTCGCATCGCTTTGCGCTGTTGACGCCGGAAAACAATAACGTTCGTCTGGCATCGAAATAAACGATACGAGTTTAAAAAACACGCATTCGACTCAATAACAAAAACCGTTTGTTCAGCGCAGAGTGACTTAAAATCACCTAATATTGACGAACGGTTTTTTTATGTCCACTTCACAGAATTCTCTTTTCATCGGCTTGATGTCAGGCACCAGCCTCGACGGCGTTGACGGCATCCTGACTTCATTTTCCAGCGACGGCACGCCACAGCAAACGCTGGCGTCGGCCTACGTTGAATTTCCAGATGCGTTGCGAACCGAGTTGATGGCGTTGCAAACTGCAGGCCACGATGAAATCCACCGCGAAGCACTCGCGGCACATCAGCTCGCCGAATACTATGCGGAGTGCGTAGGTACTTTGCTGCGCGAAGCAAGAGTCACTGGCAGTGATGTCATCGCGATAGGCGTACACGGCCAAACCATACGCCATCGCCCCGAAGCAGGCTATACACGTCAAACGAATAATCCTGCGTTGCTGGCCGAATGGACAGGCATCGACGTCGTCGCCGATTTTCGCAGTCGCGATATCGCGGCTGGCGGACAAGGCGCGCCTTTAGTGCCGGCATTTCATCGCGCCCTATTTAGCGGCAGCAATGAAAACCGTGTCGTCGTGAATATAGGCGGCATCTGCAATATCAGTGTGTTGCCGCATCAGGCCGGCGCTCCGGTAATCGGCTTTGATACCGGTCCCGGCAATGTCTTGATGGATGCATGGATCGCGCAACACAATGGCCTCGCCTACGACGCGAATGGCGACTGGGCAAAAACCGGAAAAATGCATCCGGAATTATTGAAAGCGTTGCGCGATGAAGCCTTCTTCAATGCGCCACCACCAAAAAGCACAGGCCGCGATTTATTTCATCCGGCATGGCTGGCGCAAAAGCTGGCGAACTTCCCCGGCATTCCAAGTGCGGATGTGCAAGCAACCCTGGCAGTCTTCACCGCCACCACCTTGAGTGATGCGATCAAACTGCATGCGCCGCAAACCCAGGCCGTATATGTCTGCGGCGGCGGTGCGTACAATAGCTATCTGATGACGCTCATTCACTTTGCATTGAAGTTGCATAATCCGACGATACGGGTGGAATCTACCGAAGCATTGGGCGTCGCACCGAATCAAGTCGAGGCCCTGGCTTTTGCATGGCTGGCACAGCGCTTTTATATGCGTGAACCGGGCAATCTTCCTTCGGTAACGGGAGCGCGTGGCTTGAGAATTTTGGGAGCACTGTATCCGGCATGAAGCCGATTCAAATCTGGATTGAATTTATATCTGAAAGTCATCGCCGTAAGATCCGAACATGAATTTCAGAGACAAATTCAGGCATAAAAAAAGCGCAGATTAATCTGCGCTTTTTTACTTCAACCGAAACGTTTAACAATAACTGTCTTAGCGATATCAGGCCGAGAAAGATGAACCGCAACCGCAAGTCGTCGTTGCGTTCGGGTTCTTGATGACGAATTGCGCGCCTTCGAGATCATCCTTGTAATCGATTTCTGCGCCGACCAGATACTGGTAGCTCATCGAATCGATCAACAGTTGCACGCCGTTCTTTTCCATCGTGGTGTCGTCTTCGTTGACGATTTCATCAAATGTGAAACCATATTGGAAGCCCGAGCAACCGCCGCCCTGCACGAAAACGCGCAGTTTCAGGTCCGGATTACCTTCATCTTCGATCAGTTCGGCAACCTTGGCTGCAGCGCTGTCGCTGAAGAGGATAGGGGATGGCATTTCGGCAATTGCATTCATTTCAGACTCCTGCTGGAAAACGGTATGTCACATTATAGACCCGCGCCAGACTTTACGTATTATTGGCAGCAAGTATGGGTACGGCAAGTTTCAAAATCGGCTCTTCTATCGTATCGTGGGTCAATTTCCCCGACACGACAGCGCCACCGTGCATTTCCAAGGCTTTGTAGTGCACATCACCAGTTATGCGGGCTTTCGGCTGCAATTCAAGCAATTCCGATGAAAATACCGGCCCGATAATCGTCCCATTGACGAGCAAATGCGCAACGCGTACTTCGCCCTCAACTCTGGCGTGCTCGGAAATGACCAGCATGCTGGTTTCATCCGCATCGGCAATCACATCGCCTTTCACACAACCATCAATGCGCAATCCGCCCTTGAAATGAACATTGCCTGCGATATTTGTCGCAGCGCCAATCAGACTATCAATCGTACTTTTGGTTTTTCGGCTAAACATGATGACCCTCCTTACAAATTTGCAGACTGTTGCGCACGCATCGCGCCTCTTTCAAGAACCTTGATCTGGACCGATTTTACTATCGCGCCTTCCGGCAGGGTAAGCACCCCTTCGACACGCTGATAATGCTTGAACAAAAGCTTGAATTTATCGGTGGCATCCGATTTTGGGAAGGTCATCATAGCACTTTTACCCTCCTGCACCAGCGTCAAAACAAGCTGATAATTCCCCGTAAAATCAGGAACAAGTTTACCACCTTGCATTAATAATAATCGATAACGCAACTGCCCCGGCTCAGCCATTTCCACCTTGAAGCGACGTATCGTGATGCCTGCCACCCCAGTATTCGTAGGCAGCAAACTTTCGAAGAAAGACAGATCATCCTTGAGTTTGCTGTTTTCCGATTCCAGCGTCTTGATCTGGCGATTCAATTGCGTCTGCACTGAGCGCTCTATGTTCAATTGGCTTTCCGCCGCATTGACCGTAGTTTGAAAGCGATCACGTTCGGCGCTGATTCCTCTAAGCTGTTCTTGTATGGAACTTAGTTGCGCCACCGTAGCTGCCGGTTTAAAACCGGTAAAGCTGCGGCCTAAATCGTAAGTCCACATCGCAATAGCACCGCTCAAACCCAGTACGACGGCGATCAGCATTACGCGCAAGGGCCAAGGCAGATGGTTCTTGATTGTCATCCGTGCAGGCGAGATTGACCAACGCTGCCACCAAAGTTTGCGCCGCAGGGATTTGAAAACCGGTTTTGGCTTATTGGCCATGATGTCAGTTACTTATCATCACGGCAAAATAGGCACGTGCATCAAACCCGTGCTCTCATCAAGACCGAACATCAGATTCATACACTGCACAGCTTGTCCGGATGCACCTTTCACCAGATTATCCTGCACCACCAGCACGACTACGGTATCGCCATCATTTGGACGATGAATGGCGATCCGCAGCATATTCGACGCGCGCGTGGAGCGAGTTTCCGGATGCGAGCCAAACGGCATCACATCGACAAACGGTTCATCCTTGTAGGCCTTTTCAAACAAGGCCTGCAGCGCCGCGTTATCAATGTCTTTGGTCAAACGCGCATACAGCGTTGAATGCATGCCGCGTATCATCGGCACCAGATGCGGCGTGAACAGGAGGCCGACTTTATCTGCGGTCAGCTTGCTCAAGCGCTCCAATGTTTCTGGCGAATGACGATGACCGGAAACACCGTACGCCTTGAAATTGTCACCGGCCTCAGAGAATAAGGTTGCCACTTCGGCCTTGCGTCCTGCGCCGGACACGCCGGATTTGCAGTCCGCAATCAGATGCGATGCATCGATCACGCCGGCTTTCAATAAAGGTGCCAAACCGAGCTGCATGGTGGTTGGGTAGCAGCCGGGATTGCCGACTATGCGCGCCTTCCGGATCGCATCACGATTCAACTCAACCAGACCATATGCCGCCTCTTTCAATAGCTCGGGGCAGCTATGCGGCATCTTGTACCACTTCTCAAACGAGGCAATATCCTGCAAGCGGAAGTCGGCAGCCAGATCGATGACCTTGACGCCAGCGGCCAGCAACTCGGGAGCCTGCGCCATTGCCACGCCGTGCGGGGTCGCAAAAAAGACGACATCGCATTCAGTTAACTTAGCCTTGTCCGGCGACGAAAACGCCAGATCGACGCGCCCGCGCAACGATGGGAACATATCCGCGACCGGCAAACCATCTTCTTTACGCGAAGTAATCGCTGTTAATTTGACTTCAGGGTGCGTCGCCAAAATACGCAGCAACTCAACACCCGTATAACCCGTACCCCCGACGATACCAACCTTGATCATGTTTCTTCCTGGCAAAAAATACTTCGTTTTATTTTACAGGCGATGTTGCCTCATTGCTTGGCCCGTACTGGGAAAAAATGTAACACCCAAGCCAACAACAGATTTAACTCGGCATGCAAACCGAGCGCAAATGAAAAAAGCCGCCAAGCGTGAACCTGGCGGCTTTTCTGGCACGCAAACAACGCGTGCAGGATGCTGAGATTAACGCTTCGAGAATTGTTTTGCGCGACGAGCTTTGCGCAGACCAACTTTTTTACGTTCAACTTCACGTGCATCACGAGTAACGAAGCCTGCTTTCGACAGTTCCGATTTCAATGTTGCATCGTAGTCGATCAAAGCACGGGTGATACCGTGACGCACAGCGCCCGCTTGACCGGATTCGCCACCGCCGTTGACGTTGACCATGATGTCGAAAGTTTCGACATTGTTGGTCAATTCCAGAGGTTGACGAATCACCATCAAGCCGGTTTCACGCGAAAAGTATTCGTTCGCTGGTTTGCCGTTGACGACGATCTGGCCGGAGCCCGATTTGATGAAAACGCGAGCCACTGCACTTTTGCGACGGCCGGTTCCGTAGTTGTAGTTACCGATCATGTCCGTTCCTTACAGTTCAAGTGCTTTTGGTTGCTGCGCGGCGTGCGGATGAGTTTCCTCAGCGTACACTTTGAGCTTCTTGATCATCGCGTAGCCGAGTGGGCCTTTAGGCAACATGCCCTTGACCGCTTTCTCAAGCGCACGACCTGGAAAACGCTCTTGCATTTTCTTGAAGTTGGTTTCATAGATACCGCCTGGGTAACCCGAGTGGCGATAGTATGTTTTTTCTGTTGCTTTGGTACCGGTCACGCGCAGTTTGCCTGCGTTGACGACGACAATGAAGTCGCCTGTATCGACGTGAGGGGTAAATTCCGGTTTGTGTTTGCCGCGCAGTCGGAGTGCCACTTCGCTGGCAACACGTCCGAGGACTTTGTCCGTCGCGTCAATCACGAACCAATCGCGCTGGACTTCGTGTCCTTTAGCGGAGAAGGTTTTCATGATGACTTCCTAAATAATTAAATCGCTCAAATGGTGGTTACGTGCAGCAGTGCCACGTACTCGGCCTTGTTAACTCTTCCTGAGCAAACGAAAGAACCGCAGATTATAGTCTTTTCAAGGACTTAGCGTCAAACTTAATCATAAAAGCCCGTCTATTTGCTTAGTTAACCGAGATGATTTCGCCACTTTCCGTGGCAAATTGGTCTTTCGTCTTCATTTCGAACGCTTATCCCATCTGCGCCAAACAGTTACAATGTCACAACTAATCGCAACTTGAAGAGAAAACCATGGAATGCACAGTACGCTGGACCGGCTTGTCCGGCATGACCTTTTTGGCTGAAACCGGCTCCGGCCACGTTGTCGCGATGGATGGCGCACCCGAAGGCGGCGGCCGTAACTTGGCGCCACGCCCAATGGAAGTCGTTTTGCTCGGCACCGGCGGCTGCACCGCCTATGACGTCGTTGTTATCTTGCGAAAAAGTGGCCAGGACGTGCGCGGTTGCGAAGTGACACTCAAATCAGAACGCGCAGAAACCGATCCGAAAGTATTCACCAAAGTACATTTTCACTTTACCGTCACCGGCCGCAACCTGAAAGCCAACGTGGTAGAACGCGCGATCAAGCTGTCACACGACAAATACTGCTCAGCGTCCATCATGATGGAAAAGACTGCAGAAATTACGCACTCATTCGAAATCGTGGATGACGCGGTGACAGCCCCTGCTGCGGCTTGATAATCAAAATAGAAAACGGCCGCTATCCCCCTAAGGCAAATGCGGCCGCTTTTTTATATGCAGAAGAGCACTACAACTTTGCGTCTGCTTTGCTAGTCGCGAACTCGCTTGCCAACTACAACACTAAATATAGTAAGCCGTAGTCGTCATGATTTTTGACATGGCTCGCATACTTTTTTGCGCCAAAGGCGACACCGCTTGCGCGCCCAATGCTTGGGCTGCCGCGCCGTGCGCAACTTCATCCGCACTCATTTGCGCTACCACAGCCAGCGACTTCGCATCTTGTGGCGGTAATTTCTGCAGATGCTCATTCAAGTGAGCTTCGACTTGGCGCTCGGTCTCCACTACGAATCCCAAACTACGCGCATCACCTAATTTACCGGCAACCGCGCCTAGCGCATAAGCGCCAGCATACCAAAGCGGATTAAGCAGACTGGTATGCGAACCCAACTCGCGCAAGCGTTGCGCGGTCCAAGCCAGGTGATCCTCTTCTTCACGGCAGGCAATCAAGAATTGCTGACGTATTGCATCCGTATGCGCAAACTGCGCCTGCGCCTGATACAAGGCTTGAGCACAAACCTCGCCCACATGATTAACACGCATCAGGCCGGCACTATGACGGCGCTCAGCATCCGTCAACGCACCATCAGCAAGATTGGCTGCAGGACTAGGACGCGACGCTACAGAAACGCCGCCGATCACGCGCAAAGCGCCGTCAAAATGTTGAATAAACTGATCGAAAGGTGTCATGAGATTTACAAAGCACATCAAAACTAAAAAATTGTTGCATCCGAACGACAGACTATCACGGCACATATGTCTGATTTGGCAAATGCTAACCGATGTCAAAAGAAAATTATATGAATTGCGCTTAGCCTTTGCTCGCCATACAGAAATTGATTAACTGGGCGTAATACAAGAATGCCAAAAATAAAACGTTCCACTTCTAACTCCATGACACTTCTGCGCATCACATTCATTTTTGCAAGCGCGCTAATAAGTTCGGCATACGCGCAAGCGCCATCCATGACTATCTATGGAACATTCGATCGCGATCCCCACTCGCCATCTGCCGAGCCGGAAGGCAGCCAGTTTCGCAAAGTCACTCTAGCCCCACAATCATCGGTCAGCATTTACGGCACGATAGACGGCGGCGTGCGCCACTTAACCAATGCGACGGTCGCAGGCAGCGTCACGAAGATAGGCTCAAACGGCGAGTACTATAACAATCGACTCGGCTTCAAGGGAACGGAAGATCTGGGCGGCGGCATGAATGCGCACTTTCATCTGGAGGCCGGCTTCAACACCGGCACCGGCGCACTAGACAACAAGGATGGGCGCGTCTTCAACCGCCTTTCATCCGTTGGCATCGCCGGCCCCTTCGGCTCCATCGATTTCGGCCGCCAACCATCTGTCGCCTGCAAAGCTGTTTATGCCTACGAGCCATTTCAATACCGCTACGTCCATATCATCCCATTAGCCGGCGCAGTCGCCGGCAATAACGACGGTCAAGTAAGCCGACCGTTTGGAACGGTAGACGGCCCCCGTTTCAGCAATGCAGTCCAATACTTTGGGAAATTTGGTGGATTTACCGCCAGCGCTGAATATGCAATGGGGGAAGTCGCAGGTAGCAGCAGCAACGGCAGCGCCAAAGCCATAGGACTTGGCTACACAGATGGTACATTTTCCATCGGCGGCGCCTATACCCGCCAAAACCCGAACGTTGCCACAACCGGAACACCAGATTATCGCGAACAAGACCAGGTCACTTTTGGCGGCGCGTACAAAATAGGTGACATCCGCATTGCCGGCGGCTATATAAATACAACAACTCAAACCACCGTTACCAATCAGGCAAAAAACATCTGGCTGGGCGCACGTTACGATTTCACACGCGCCACCAGCCTGACGGCCGGTTATTACCGCACCACGCTAGAAACCTCCGCTCGCGAAATCGCCAGACGCAACCTGCTGATCGTCGGCGCAACTTATGCCTTGTCGTCGCGCACCAGCCTGTATGCCGATATTGATCAAGCCATATTGCATGGGCTCGTCTCTCTGCCTCCCGGCAGACAAACCCGGCAAACAGGTACGTCCATCGGTATTAGCCATATGTTTTGATGTCGGCGACAGATCACTAGTGACACTTTTGTAATCCGAGCATCAATACTTTCAACACCGCCTTAAAAAGGCGGGCAGCCGTATTACAACACCAACTCAATATTAAAAAATATCGACTACCAGCCGATCAATGCATCACAACAACACCGTCAATGCCTCATTTTGGAATGCGCGCGCACTATCCTGTTGCAAAAAAACGTCACTCCGCGTGATTCGTCCATGCCCTTTTGATATTTTGGTTGTCAGCCTTTACGTATTTTGTTTCAATCGATCTGTCGTCTTGCAATGAGGTTAGGCAAGGCAGGCAGCTTCGCAGAATATGTACATCCTTCTTAGTAAGGATGTATTTCTAAACAACATTTGAGGAACATCTAAATGAAAAAATCGCTTTTGGCTCTTGCCGTTTTGGGCGCATTCGCTGGTGCAGCATCGGCACAATCGTCGGTTACCGTCTACGGTATCGTTGACTTGGGTATCACTAGCTTGGACAACGGCAATGCTGCTGGTCGCGTTACTGGTGTTACTTCCGGCAACCAATCGGCTAGTCGTATCGGCTTCAAAGGTACTGAAGATCTGGGCGGCGGCTTGAATGCATTGTTCCAATTGGAAGCTACAATTGCAGCTGACACTGGCGCAGCATTTGCAACTGGCACAGGCAACAACGGCGGCTTCAACCGTCTCGCTACTGTTGGCCTGCAAAGCAATGCATTTGGTACAGTAAATCTGGGTCGTCAAACATCGGTAATCAAAGATGCGTACGACGCAATTGATCCATTCGGTGACGGCGGTACGATTTCCCCAATCAGCACCGTGTTCTTCAATGGCACACTGGGTGGCGATCAAGGCCGTATTTCGAACTCTGTTAAATATACTTCGAATTCGTTCGGCGGCTTTAAAGCAAATGCTGCATATGCATTTGGCGAAACAGCTGGTGATACTGGTGCAAACAGCTCCTACGGTCTTGGCTTGGCATATGTTAATGGCCCATTGAATGTTCAATTCGGCTACCACAATGCTGATACCTCGACATTTGCTAATCCATCAGTACAACAAAGTGAAAACAAGTTGACCTTCTTGGGCGCAACTTACAATTTCGGCGTAGTTAAACTGCATGGCGCATATGCTGATACAAAACTGGAAAACACTGTTGCAAACACAGAAACTAAATATCGCAACTACTTGGTTGGTGTAAGCGTACCAGTCGGCGCAGCAGGCAACGTATTCGCATCGTACTCTGTCAACGACAATCGTTCGGCGAATGATGCGGATGCGAAAAAAGCAGCCATCATGTACACATACGATCTGTCGAAGCGTACTAACCTGTACACCGGTTACTCGCACACTTCCAACGACACTAACTCGCGCATTGGTCTGGCCGCAATTGGCAGCAATGCCGCTGGCGTTACTGGCGAAAGCGGTTCGGCATTCGCAGTCGGCGTTCGTCACAAGTTCTAATTCCCAGCGAGCCTAGCTCGCTTGGTTTGAACTGCAATAGAAAAAGGCACCTTCGGGTGCCTTTTTTATATTCTGAGCGTATATGAACTTACGTTTTCGCGATGCCTCTATTCAAGCAAAGCAGCAAGCAGAATTCTTCCATTCGCATCATAATAACGCCTTGAAATGAAAGGCAATTCACGAAGTGAAACCCGGTAGAAATGATCCCTGCATTTGCGGTAGCGGCGAAAAATACAAGAAGTGCTGCGGCAAAGTCATACAGATAGCAAGCACAACCCCGCAACGCTCCAGCAGTGCACTACGAGAATGCGGCGATTGCACTGCATGCTGCGACGGCTGGCTGAAGTCGACAATCTATGGGCATGAAATGAAGCCCGGTGTGCGTTGTCATTTCGTGCGCGATGGCGGCTGCAGTATTTATGAAACGAGGCCGGATTCGCCTTGCCGCCAGTTTTCCTGCGGCTGGGTCGATGCTGACAGCCCCTTCCCAGACTCTTTCAAACCTACTCAGCTCGGCGCGATCGTCGTGAAAACGACCTGGCGCGGCCAGCCAGCATACCGACTAGCATTCGGAGGGCGCGACCTTGATGCAGGGGAACTGGAATGGATGATGAACTTCAGCCGTCAAACGGGACGACCATTTTTTTATGAAAAGGCCGGTGAGACGCTGGGATACGGACCACAGGCTTTCATAGAAGACATGCAAGCGAAGATCCAGCGTGGCATTCCTCTTTTTGAATCGCACGCCGCGTCGCGCTAATATTGCGAAGTATCGGCGATCCCTACGACCTTCCTAGCTCATCAGACAAATCAGACTGCTCTTTTCGATACACACCACCGACATGACAATGACACACGCGTAACTTTTTACATAAACTCTGCTGATGCAGTCGGACTTGAGTCAACGCAAAATGCTCTAAGAACTCGAGCAAGACGCATTCTGAAACGAATGGTTTTATGTAGTCCAGGTTGGAAAGCAAGTTGACTATTTGGTCTTGATGAATAAGTCATACAAGGCACTGTGTACCACTGTCAGTGAATGACGTCATGGCTTGATCGACTTATAGGGGCGACAACAATTGGTATCCCGCCATGCAGCAGTACCCGAACTTTTACATTCCACGTCTAGGTCGAAATACCGCAACGTCTTGATAAAAAGTCTGATCCTGATCCGACCACCAACCAGGCACTCCCAGCACCGGCAAAGGTGAAAAATCCGCCGTACTTAGTCCTTGGGCAAGTTGACATGCGACTGTGACATCCACCCACTGCCACACATTCGCATCTTCAACAGAAAGTTCGGCATTTGGCATATCCAGCATCACGACCCACGCATGTCCGGTAATCGCTTTATATGGTGTAACCAGTTTCTCCATCAAGGCATGGCCGAATAGAAAAACCTGGCAATCTTGAACAAAGTCGCTGCGTCTCCTGATGAATACCTCTTCCCATTCATGCGTACGCAAGGCCGTCACCAATTCATGATTGGACGTGACAAGCAAAATAGCATTTTCATCAAAGATAGTCGCTGCATCGCGCAACTTACCGCGCGGCTTGGACGTGTTTTCAGCTGTAGCCCGTTCGATCTCACGGGCTTGCAAGGCGTTTAACTGGACTTTGATGCGTGGGAAGGTCAGCCACACCAGTGCGTTGAAAAAATCGTGCAGATTGTCGCGAGTGGGTACACAGCCGGTCTGACTAATGAATGCCTCATACGCCAGACCGGCAGGCAACTCGGATTGCGCAACGAATTGAATCGGTAAATTACGGTGATTGCGCACACCTAACTCGGTAACGCGCCGGTTCAATTCCCGTCGCCAGTCGGACGCCTGTGCGATCGCCTCGCCCACCGCACGCACACTGGCAAGCCACGGCCTGGACCAAATGATCTGCTCCAGAAAAGCCGAATTCATGGATGAATTATCGTTTTCGCTACAGCGTGACCGACTGAAAACACATCCGTCGCACGCGCGCTCAAACGAACTTCCAGCCTATCGTCTCGCCGCCATTCAAGGGTACTACAGTCGTATTCCCTAGTGGGAGCTCTGCAGGCAATTGCCAATCTTCACGCTTCAGTGTGATCTTGCCGCTATTGCGCGGCAGATTATAGAAATCCGGCCCATTGAAGCTGGCGAACTGCTCAAGCTTGTCCAAAGCGTTAGCTTGATCGAAGGCCTGCGCGTACAGCTCCATCGCATGCAAGGCGGTATAGCAACCCGCGCAGCCACATGCGTGTTCCTTCAAGCCCTTGGGATGCGGCGCTGAGTCAGTACCGAGGAAAAATTTATTGCTACCAGAGATCGCAGCTGCAACCAGCGCCTGACGATGTGTCTCGCGCTTCAATACCGGCAGGCAGTAATAATGCGGGCGGATTCCGCCTTTGAAGATTTCATTGCGGTTGTATAGCAAGTGATGGGCAGTAATCGTCGCACCAACGTGACCATCTGCTTCCGCAACATACTGCGCGGCGTCTTTCGTCGTGATGTGCTCGAACACGACTTTCAATTCAGGCATGTCACTGCGTAAAGGCTGCATCACGCGATCGATAAATACTGCTTCGCGATCGAAGATGTCGATCGCCGGATCCGTGACTTCGCCGTGCACCAGGAATGGCATGCCTAGCTTCTGCATCATCTCCAGCGTTTTATAACATTTCGACAAATCGCTGACACCGGCATCGGAATTGGTCGTCGCACCAGCCGGATAAAGTTTGACTGCATGCACGACACCACTATCTTTGGCGCGCTGGATTTCTTCCGGCGGCGTATTGTCGGTCAGGTACAAAACCATCAAAGGTTCGAACTGCATGCCAGCCGGCAACGCAGCAAGAATGCGATCGCGATAGGCTAGCGCCTGCTCAGTTGTAGTAACTGGTGGCTTGAGATTCGGCATCACGATCGCGCGGGCAAACTGGCGCGCTGTATCGGGCAGGACTGAGGCCATCGTTGCACCATCGCGCAGATGCAGATGCCAATCGTCAGGGCGCGTGATGGTGATGCTGGAAGTTTGGGCAGATGTCGTAGTCATAGCGATTCTTTCTTGGGATTGCCGCTATTTTACCTGTTCGCCCTCAAAAGGAGCCGTCCCGACTCGCCTGCCGGGACAATATTACGATGAGGAAAGTACTTACTTGCTCATTCACTAGACAAATGAATTAGTGAATAATTTTCGCCAGGAAATCGCGCGCCCTATCCGAACGCGTTGTGCCAAAGAATTCATCTTTTGTGCAATCCTCAACTATCGAACCTTTATCCATGAAGATCACACGATTCGCGACTTTTTTTGCAAATCCCATTTCATGCGTGACGACCATCATCGTCATGCCATCCTGCGCCAAACCGACCATGACATCCAGCACCTCATTGATCATTTCGGGATCTAGTGCGGAGGTCGGCTCATCAAACAACATCGCAATCGGGTCCATAGACAAGGCGCGCGCAATCGCTACGCGTTGTTGCTGACCACCGGATAACTGCCCTGGAAATTTATCTTTTTGCGCGATCAAGCCGACGCGATCAAGATATTTCAAGCCACGCTCAATCGCCTCATCCTTGCTGCGACCCAGTACCTTAATTTGCGCGAGCGTCAGATTTTCGCGTATCGACAAATGCGGAAACAACTCAAAGTTCTGAAACACCATGCCTATGCGCGAACGCAATTTCGACATATTGGTTGCCGGTTCGCCGACTGCAATTCCATCGACAGTAATACGACCTTTTTGAAAAGGTTCCAGCCCGTTCACTGTTTTGATTAGGGTTGATTTACCCGAACCGGATGGTCCGCATACAACCACTACATCGCCTTTGGCAACCTGCGTCGAGCAGTCAGTCAGCACTTGAAAATCGCCGTACCACTTGCTTACATGTTCCATTGTTATCATGGTCTTTTTCCTTTAGCGAATGATGGCATAGCGCTTTTGTACTTGCCGCACTGCCATAGACAGCGCAAAGCTCAGCACAAAATACACGACAGCGACAAAGATATACATCTCGACAACGCGGCTGTCACGCTGCGCGATCTTGACGGATGCGCCGACCAGATCCGTGACGTTGAGCAAGGACACCAGCGACACATCCTGGAACAAGATAATGGTTTGTGTCAGCAACAGCGGCAGCATATTGCGTACCGCTTGTGGCAAAACGATAAGCCGCATCGATTGGCCATAATTCAAACCCAAGGCATAACCGGCGTTGACCTGTCCTCTCGGAATGCTCTGAATACCGGCGCGCATGATTTCGCAGAAATAAGCGGCTTCAAACAAAATGAAAGTGATGTAAGCAGAACGATCAGCGCCTATCGCGATTGGCCATTCCGATCCCATCAAGGATTGCAAGGCGATCGGCATCAGGAAGTAAAACCAGAAAATCACCAGCAACAGCGGCACCGAGCGCATCACGTTGACATAGGCAGCGGCCAGCATGGACAAGGTTTTGTAATGCGATAGTCGTGCAAGCGCCAACAATGTGCCCAGCACAATGCCGCCCATCGTTGCGATGATCGTCAGTTGCACCGTGTATTTCAAACCGAGCAAGAGCAAGGGCCAGCTATCGAAAATAACCGCGAAGTCGAAATCAGACATGACGCCCCCCCGCAGCCTGACCTGGAATTGCCAAGCGTCGTTCGATTAATGCCATCACGCGATTCGCTGCCAGCGCAATCATCAGATACATCAATGTCGCAGCAGCGAACGCTTCGAAATAACGGAAAGTCATCTCGCCCATTTCGCGCGTACGAAAGAACAGTTCAACCAGACCGATGGAATACGCCACCGCAGTATTCTTGATCAGGTTCATCAGCTCCGACGTCAATGGCGGAATGATCATGCGATACGCCACAGGCAGCAACACGTATCGATACGTTTGCGCCTGCGTCAGCCCCAAGGCATAACCGGCATTGCGCTGGCCACGCGGCAAGGCCTGAATACCGGAACGTACCTGTTCGGCAATCCGCGCCGCAGTAAAGCAACCGAGGCAGATCACCGCCGTAATGAACTGCTGTTCGATCGGATCAAGTTGAAGGACCAGTGTCTTGACTGCCGGGATCACTCCCGGCACGACAAAATACCAGACGAAGAATTGCACCAGTAGCGGAATGTTGCGAAACAACTCCACATACGCAGCGCCAAGAAAAGCCAGCCAGCGGCGCTCAGAAGTGCGGACTATGCCAACTAGCGATCCAAGCACAAAAGCCAGTATCCACGACAAGGCAGCGACGGCCAATGTCCAGCCCAGTCCCGACAACAACATGGCGCCCCAGGTGGGGTCGCCAGCCGACATCGGCTCAAAAAATATATTCAGGTCCATGCAGCATTCCTTTTCCAGGAAAAGTCTTCACGTCTTTCTAATGCTCGATAGCGACAACAACTGATAACGGCGAAACGGATGATGCACTCTGCCTATCGCTCAAACGCCCTTGTCATTCGGATGTTTGAATACTTCTTCCAGCGCAGCCGGCATAGGAAAATTCAGGTTCAATTTCCTTGGTGGAATCGGCGTGGTAAACCACTTTGCGTAAATTTGATTGATCTCACCGGAGCGCATGACATCGCCAACGGACTTATCCACCAAGGCCTTGAACTGTGGATCGTCCTTGCGCAACACCATGCTGTACGGTTCCTGCCGCAAGGATTCCGGCAATATTTTGTAGTCACCGGGTCGCTTCGCGTTGGCGATCTGACCCGCCAGCAGAATGTCATCCATCACGAAGGCAACCGCTCTATCTTCCGCCATCAGCAAAAACGATTCTGCATGATCCTTGCCGTAGATTTCCTTGACGATCACTTCCTTGCCATTCCGATCCTTACCCTTCTGATAGCTGCGCAACAAGGGAACGGATGTTGTGCCTGATGTAGTCGAAACAGTTTTGCCATTCAACGCAGCAATGGAATCGATGTTTGATGTTTTCTTGACTGCCGCAGTGACATTAATCAAAAAATAGGTCGGGCCAAATGCAACCTGTTTTTGACGCGCAACGGAATTGGTGGTGGAGCCGCACTCAAGATCGATGGTTCCATTTTTGAGCAAGGGGATGCGATTGCTTGATGTAACCGGCTGCATGCGGACCTTCAAATTCGGCATGTTGAGGTCTTTCTTGACTGCATCGACGATCTTCATGCAAAGATCCATCGCATAGCCAATTGGCTCGGCACGATTATCAAGATACGAAAATGGAATGGAAGATTCGCGATGACCGATTGTGATGGTGCCGGTCTGCTTGATCTTTCTTAAGGTGCCGCTTAATTCTTGCGCCTGCACGATAGAGGCAGCGCCTGTGAGTAGCAGCGCACTCATAGACAGGGCAAACAATCTGCTTAGTTTCATGCTGCCTCCGAAAGAGTTAGCAAACCTTGTGGAATCAAGTAGCGCTGCTAGTAGCCACTGCATTGCGTTTGAGATTGCATTGCACGTTCATTCATTCGCAGAATAACATCGGCACGCAATTGCGCCAATACGACTTTCCAAAAAGAAGAACGGATGCCTCAGCTATCGGCAGATAGTTACCGCTTTCCTGTTTGAGTTCCCGCACGCACAGACCCCACATCACCACACATCAGACTGTGCCACGCCATCCACATCATCACGCTCAAGCGGCGAAGAAACCGGCACGTCCTGGCGTGCCTGCTGGCGCATCCACATCTGTGCATAAGCGCCATCAGCCGTCAGCAATTGTGCGTGCGTACCACGTTCCACGATGCGACCGTGATCGAGCACCAAAATCTGCGCTGCGTCAACTATCGTCGACAAGCGATGCGCGATAACCAGTGTGGTTCTATCCTTCGCAATCTCTTTCAACTGCGCCTGAATCGCCTGCTCGGCTTTTGAATCAAGGGCCGAAGTCGCTTCGTCAAAAATCAGGATGGCAGGATGCTTCAACAAGGTGCGTGCAATTGCCACGCGCTGTTTTTCACCACCGGATAATTTCAAGCCGCGTTCGCCCACCATCGTTGCATAGCCATCCGGCAGCGATTCGATGAAGTCGTGGATGTAGGCAGATTTCGCCGCCGCAATGATGTCATCCTTGCTTGCCCCCGGTTTGCCGTAAGCGATGTTGTATTCGATCGTATCGTTGAACAACACCGTATCTTGCGGCACGATGCCTATCGTTTGCCGCAAGGAAGCCTGTGTCACATCGCGCACGTCCTGACCATCGATCAGGATCGCGCCCTCGTTCACATCGTAGAAGCGAAACAGCAAACGCGACAAGGTCGATTTGCCGGAGCCGCTATGACCAACCACAGCCGTTGTCGTACCCGCTGCAATCGTGAAATCGACATCGAATAGAATCTGCCGCTTGGCTTCATAGCTGAATTGCACATGCGAGAAGCGCACTTCTGCACCTTGTACCAGCAACGCTTTTGTATCGGGCTTGTCGGCGATTTCCTTGTGCTGATCCAGTAGCGCAAACAGGCGCTCCATATCAGCCAGACTCTGCTTGATTTCGCGATAAATCACACCGAGAAAATTCAGTGGAATATATAACTGAATCATGAATGCATTCACCAGCACCAAATCGCCCAGCGTCATCGAACCATCGATAACGCCTTCAGTCGCACGCCATAAAATCAGTGTTACAGCGACTGCAATAATGCTGGACTGGCCGGTATTTAATACCGACAAGGAAGTCTGCGATTTGACGGCGGCGGTTTCATAATGCTTCAAGCCTTCGTCGTAACGCTTGGCTTCGTAGTTTTCGTTGCCAAAGTATTTGACCGTCTCGTAATTGATCAGTGAATCGATGGCCTTGGTATTCGCTTTTGAATCGAGATCATTCATCGTGCGGCGGAAATGCGTGCGCCATTCCGTCACGATCACGGTGAATGCGATATAACTGGCCAGCGCAACGGCCGTGATAATCGAAAACCACATGTCGTAATGCAGAATCAGATAGCCCAACACCAGGACAATTTCCACCAGTGTCGGCAGGATACTAAATAGCGTGTACGACACCAGCGAAGAGATGCCGCGCGTACCGCGTTCGATATCGCGCGTCATGCCACCGGTCTGGCGATTCAAATGAAAGCGCAAGGACAGCGAATGCAAATGTCGGAAGACTTGCAATGCAATCGTGCGCACCGCGCGTTGCGTCACTCTCGCGAAAGTATATTCGCGCAATTCTGTAAACAAGGTAGTCGACAGGCGCAATGCGCCATAAGCGACCAAAATCCCCACAGGCAAAACCAGCAAGGCATGTGGACTGCTCGGATCGATAGTCAGACTATCGATCAGCCGCTTCAGCACCAAAGGCACGCCAACGTTGGCAAATTTTGCGGCGATCAAAAACAATAACGCCAATCCAACTCGCCATTTGTACGTCCACAAATAGGGAATCAGTGTCTTGAGCGTGGCCCAGTCGTTACGATTATTCGACGCTGGAACGGGCTCGGAAGAAGGTGATGAACGGCGCATGAAATGGGACTTTGTTAGATGATTTATGCTTCAGACTCAGGATTGTAGCGGGAATCCTTTGCACACCGCAGATGCGCCACTTATAAGCAATGCTGCCCCATATTCGGAGGCAGGAAACCCTGCGTAAGTACAGAGTAAGCATCAGCGCCCAGAATCACAGCAATAGGAGACGATATGGCCAGCGAACACCACACAAACCTGCCCGCAGGGAAAATTCCACAAATGCGCGTAGTACCCATGCCGCATGATGCCAATATGCACGGCGACGTATTCGGCGGCTGGATCATGGCGCAGGTCGATCTGGCCGGTGCCGTATGCGCGACGCGACGCGCAAATGGCCGCGTCGTCACGATTGCAGTGAATTCATTTTTATTCAAGCATCCGGTATTCGTCGGCGACCTGCTGTCCATCTACGCCGACATCGTCAAAGTCGGCAATACATCGATCACCGTGAATGTGGAATGCTACGCCGAGCGTAATCGCCTGGAAGTGGAAATCGTGAAAGTGACTGAAGCAACACTGACCTATGTTGCGACTAGCGACGACCGCAAGCCACGGCCGTTACCTGCACCCATCGCACCCAACAAATAATCGGCAGAATAAAATCATCCGCGAGCATGCAAGCAATCGCGGATGATTCAATAACCTCATTGCATAACTAAACAGCAATAACGCAAGCGCATCGAACGCAAGCTGCTCAGCTCACTTTCACTTCATCTCTAAGTTCGCGACGCAATATCTTGCCGACATTCGACTTCGGCAATTCGGTACGGAACTCTATCGATTTCGGTTTCTTGTAACCGGTAAATTGCTCTTTGCAATACCCCATCAAATCCTCTGCGGTCAAAGCCGGATCTCTGCGTACGACAAACAACTTCACAGCTTCGCCTGTCTGCTCATCCGGCACGCCTATGCACGCGCACTCCAGCACGCCGGGATGCGCAGCAACTACGCTTTCGATTTCACTAGGATAAACATTGAAGCCGGAGACAAGAATCATGTCCTTCTTGCGATCGACAATTTTTGTATACCCACGTGCATCCATGATGCCGATGTCACCGGTTTTGAAGAAGCCGTCAGCCGTCATCGACAAAGCCGTTTCAACCGGATTATTCCAATAGCCGGCCATCACCTGCGGCCCACGGATTGCGATTTCTCCCGCCTCACCAAGCGCGACTTCATTATCGTTAGTGTCGATAATTTTTATCTCGGTTGAAGAAACCGGCAAACCGATCGTGCCGGAAAATTCAGTCGCGGCAGCAGGGTTGGATGCTGCAACCGGCGAGGTTTCCGACAAACCATAGCCCTCAATAATCGAAACGCCTGTAACCGCGCGCCAGCGGTCGTTGACGACCTTCTGCACGGCCATGCCGCCGCCATTGCACAGCTTGAGTTCAGAGAAATCCACTTTTGCAAAATCGGGGTTATTCAGCAAGCCGTTGTACAGCGTATTCACAGCCGGCAGCAGGTTGATCTTGTACTTCATCAACTCTTTGACCAGGCCCGGGATATCGCGCGGATTGGGAATCAGAATATTCATCACGCCGAGTCGCGTGCCGAGCATGCAGCACGCCGTCAGCGCAAAGATATGATAAAGCGGCAATGCACAGACAAAATTAAACGTTTTATCTGTCGGCTCCTTGCTTAATACAGGCCAGATCCACGCCTCGTTCTGCAATACATTGGCAACGATATTGCGATGCGTGAGCACCGCACCTTTTGCTGTACCTGTGGTGCCGCCTGTGTATTGCAGAAACGCGATGTCCTGATGCCCCAGAACCGGCTTCTGCAAAGTCAGATTGGACGCCTGCACCAACACATCATTAAATGAAACTGCCTGCGGCAGAGAAAAAGCCGGCACCATTTTCTTGATGTGACGCACGACGAAATTAACGATAGTGCCTTTCAAGCCGCCCAGCATATCGCCCATGGTCGCAACCACGACGTGTTTGACCTTCGTGCTGCTGATCACTTTTTCCAGCGTGGTGGCGAAGTTTTCCAGAATGATGATGGCTTCCGCACCGGAATCTTGGAGCTGATGTTGCAGCTCACGCGGCTTGTACAAAGGATTGACGTTGACTACAACGTACCCGGCACGCAAAACCGCCGCGATCGCAATCGGGTATTGCAAAACATTTGGCATCATCAAAGCGACCCGCGCACCTTTTTGCATGCCGGTACTTTGCAACCATGCGCCCAATTTTTCCGAAAGTGCATCGACTTCGCCATATGTGATGCGCTTGTCCATACAGACATATGCATGACGATCAGCGTATTTGCGGAAGGATTCTTCCAGCAACTGCACCAGTGAATCGTATTGAGTGAAATCAATCTCGGCAGGTACGCCTTCCGGATACGACTGCAACCAAAACTTATCCATGTACACCTCTGTCTCTGTAGTTATTCGAGTTGGTACTTGCATGACAATCTGAAACAATCATGTCACGGCTGCGCGATGAATGCAAACTCAATTCCCGGCAGGCAGCCTGCCTGCATTATTCTCAATCGCGACAGGTATGACTGTGCCTAAAGCCGCCAGTTTTCTATGTCTATCCAGCTTATTTTCTGCAGCCAGCGCGATGACAGCCTGATAGAAATTGGCAAAATTTTCTTTCTCCCGTAACAGCGCCTTAAACCCCGGCACAAACTCATGATAGGTTGCAATCGATGCCAGATGTGCGTTGGATAATGGCTCCGCAAACCAGCGATCGTATCCGGCAAAACCATACCACGACACTTTCAAGGTTTGATAAGCACGCTGTAGTGCTGCAAAAATTTCTACTTTGCGTAAGCGCTTTTCATCATCGGTGGCAATGCCTGCGTAATTGATCGCAAGTTCTGTTCGATAGCGCAACAATAACCCCAGAAATTCTCCCCGTCGCACTTTGAACTCTGCGTAAAGGCGTTTGGCATTTGCGTCGCCATGCAAAGCAAACCAGCGTTCAACTCCCTCTTCTTCTACCGCCGTTGCGAACGATTCATTGAATTGCGTATCGTCTTTTACATAGACGACCTGATGTGCCAATTCGTGGAAAATCAAGCGCGCCAACTCACCATCCGGAGAGCGAATAAAAGTCGATAGAACAGGATCGTCGAACCAGCCCAGCGTCGAGTAGGTCGGCACCCCTATAACCTGCACATCATGGCCATCGGCTCTCAGCGTGGCTGCAAATGCGTGCGCATCATCCTTGCTGTAGTAGCCACGATAACTGATGCAACCTGCAACCGGGAAACACCACTGCAATGGCCGCAGCGACAACTCAGGAGTAGCCACCACATTCCACAACGCAAACGGGCGCTGCAAATCGGCATAGCTTTTATAACTTGCGTTATCAGGCAGGCCCAACTCACTGACTGCAAACTGGCGAATCTGCTTTGCCTTTACTAAGCGCTGCCGAAGCTTGCCATCTACGTCGGGATCGAGCAAAAGATCGTCGATCGGTTTGGCTGCAGCCATCAGTGAGGATTGGCCGTGCGTTGCCTGCGCGTAATAGCCCAGTTGCGCACAGCCGCCAAGAACCATTGCACATAGACATGCCGATAAGGTAGGCACGCCCGACTTCGGCAAAACAGTTAATGCCGGTAATCGCATAGTCAATTTCGCCCATCTCTTTTATAAATGACATTGGTGATACAAGACCATTCAACGCGTTCAAAGACATTCTAGTACGTCAGCTCGTACGCTCGTTTTATAGGCAGTGCATGAAACTAGACACTAACATCAACGATTTTAGTTGGCGTAAGATAGATGTCTACGCACACGCCTAGACCTCTGGCAAACAGCAACAATGTGGAGACACCATGAAGTTGATCGACCCTATCATCGAATTTCATCACGAATTGCAGCGCATACGCCGCGAGATTCACTCCAATCCGGAATTGTGTTTTGAAGAACGCGAAACCGCAGACCTGGTTGCGAAAAAATTGACCGAATGGGGTATCCCGATTTTACGCGGCATGGGTGTGACCGGCGTAGTCGGCATCATCAAGAACGGCACTAGCGATCGCGCCATCGGCTTGCGCGCCGATATGGATGCCTTGCCTATGCAAGAGATCAATACCTTCGCCCATGCATCGCGCAACAACGGCAAGATGCACGCATGCGGGCATGACGGCCACACCGCAATGTTGCTGGGTGCGGCGCATTATTTATCTCAAAACAAAAATTTCGATGGCACCGTGTATGTGATTTTTCAACCGGCCGAAGAAGGTGGCGGTGGTGCCAAGCGCATGATGGATGATGGCTTGTTCGAGCAATGTCCGATGCAAGCAGTGTTCGGCATGCATAACTGGCCGGGTATTCCAGTCGGTGAATTTGGCGTTACCGTCGGCCCCATGATGGCGTCCAGCAATGAATTTGAAGTGATCGTCAGCGGCAAGGGCTCGCACGCGGCGCAACCGCACAAGAGCGTGGATCCGATCATGGTCGCGGTACAGATTGCACAAAGCTGGCAAACCATCATCACCCGCAACAAGAGTCCTATCGATGCAGCGGTGTTATCGATCACGCAAATTCACGCCGGTAGCGCGACCAATGTCATTCCCGATAATGCATCACTGATAGGAACTGTACGTACCTTCGATCTGAAGGTACTCGATTTGATCGAAAGCCGGATGCGTGCCATTGCCGAGCACACCGCAGAAGCCTTCGATGCGACAGTTGAATTCCGATTTCATCGCAACTATCCGCCACTGATCAATCACGCGCAAGAAACTGCATTCGCAGTTGAAGTACTGCAATCGATAGTTGGTGCAGAAAAAGTCAACGCACAAGTCGAACCAACCATGGGCGCAGAAGACTTTGCCTTCATGTTGCAAGGCAAACCCGGTTGCTACATTTTCATCGGCAATGGTGAAGGCGATCATCGCTCAGCCGGCCACGGACTCGGGCCGTGCAATCTGCACAACCCTAGCTATGACTTCAACGATGATTTATTGCCTATAGGCGCAACCTACTGGGTACGTCTGGCAGAAGCATTTCTGAAACAGCAATAAGATCCCGCCGCAGATATCCACTCTTCGCAGTCACGAAGAGTGGATGGACCAGCGCTTAAGCCAGTATCGCGACGGTCTGCTTGCCGTAAGCGACCAGATACCCGCCATTCACCTTCTGCCAGTCCAGCGCGGTGACCTCATCCGGAAACCAGTTCTGCTGGAAGTCGCCGAACATACCTAACTCCAAACGATAGCGATCAAGCTTTACAGCGTCGCAAAGATCAATATCCTGTTTGCAAAGTTCCCAGGCAGCGTAGCCTAGTTCTTTTGCCAAAGTATGCAGAATATGTTTGAGCTGTATGCTTGCACGCACCGCATACAAATCGGTAACGCGTAATTCCGGCATCACTTTCATCGCGATAATGCGACGTAAAACAGGCAGGGATTTGCTGGATTCAAGCGAACGTGCATCACGCAATAAACGGCGTGCATAACGACGTAGAAAATCACTGTTACGGATATGATTGCCGAAATCGTGGCGGGAGTTTTTACTGGCAGGGATAGAAGTAGACCACATGACGTTTCCTTTCAAAGTTCCGTTTCTCGCTACGGCTTCAAGGGTTAACGTTGCGGGCTTCATGTTGCAGATGCGCAAACAAAAAAATGTAAAGCACAGGTGCATCAGCTTTTGCGAGATCAGGCATCCTGCATGCCTGCTGCTATTTTAGCGCAAAATAATTCGTATGCAACCCAAGCGACTTAGCGCGCAGTTTCCGGCACAGGGATCGGTGCGTTTGGTGTGAGTTGAATATCGCGATACCAGGCTTCCACCGTTTCGCCTGTGTTGTCGGTATCGGTTAGCACACCTACGGCAATCAAACGTCCAGGCTTTTCGCCGAAAGCACGTTCGTAATCGGCCGCGATGTCACGCGAAAATGCACGCCATTCACCGACACCGTCTTTACCGGTGGCGACAACGATCATCTTGACGCGGCCACTGCGTGAATTCGAAATCACGGTATCGACCGGCGCTTTTCTGGCTCGAATGTACATCAAGGTCGCATAGGGAATTTCACGACCGGTGATCGCGCGTGCCGCTTCAAACATGATTTGGTCGGCAAAAGGCAAATTATCCTTGTTGCCATCGAAGCCGAGAATAACGCGGGCAGGAGCATCTTCACGTGCGCGGTCATGATTGTCGGCCGATTCCACCAAACGACTGATGCGCCATTCCCACGTCAGACGTGAATCCAGAAAAGGATCGATATCCAGTTTTTGCATCAAGCCGGATGCAGAAGCAGCCGCACGCGCATGCAAAACTTTTCTTCCTTGATCGGAAACGACCGTGTATTCAGTGCGCTTCTTGTTGCGGTTGATGAGCATAGGCTCCCACTCGGCAGACAAGACATCAGTCTGGTTTTGCGAGAAAGCAGCGATCTCTTCGTCGTCGTCGATTCCGCTCACATCATCAGATGGATACGTCGCCATCGCATCCGTCGATTTAGGCGTGTGCGTACACGCGGCAATGCTGAACAACATCGTAACGAAAAAATATCTGTAGAGATTTTTTGAGTGCAACAGTGACTTCATTTTTTCACAATCAGTGTCATGGCCTGCCGTCTGTATTCGACGTGATTTCTTCTATTGATGGAATTCATCTGGCGCTCTGTTTGCCACCAAGCTTGCTGCTTTGAATTGTATATTGTCTGCGTTCAATTTCATCGTCATAGCCGACTCGGGCATGTGGATCTACGACAAACTGCCAGCGTATCTTGTGATGTTTCGCCACGCTCTCACGATGTGCGATGCTGACGATCACGGCATCTGGCAACTCTTGCAAAATTAATTGATAAACAAGTTCTTCCGTTTCCGTATCCAGCGCACTACTTGCCTCATCCAGGAAAAGCACATCCGGACGCGTCAACAATGCACGCACAAAAGCAATCCGTTGCTGCTCGCCCGGCGACAGGCGCTGCCCCCAGTTATCGGTTTGAGCTAACAGCGATTTCAAATGCGACAAATTGCATAAATCAAAATAATGTTGAATTGCCAAGTCCGTATAAATTTTTTCGCCAGCTGGGTAGGCAACAGCCGCGCGCAAGGTGCCTATAGGCAGATAACTTTTTTGCGGCAGGAAAAGCAGCTTCCAGCTTTGCGGCATTTCGACATTGCCGCTACCGTAAGGCCATATCCCGGCGAGCGCGCGAATCAACGTCGACTTGCCGCAGCCGGAAGGCCCCGTAACGAGGATATGTTGGCTCATTTGAATATCGATAGACGATAGCGCAGCAAGGGCATGACCATCAGGCAGATTCAAGCGCAATTGATCGACCAGAATGGCGCCGACGTTATTCGCTGTGACTGTGATGCCATCAAGCTCGGCATGCGCATCTTCCATCGCGGCATGAAAACCTGCCAGACGATTGACGCTTGCCTTCCATTCCGCCAGATCCGTGAAAGCGGACACGAACCATGACAACGCGCCTTGCACCTGGCCGAATGCGGAGCTGATCTGCATCAATCCACCCAAGGTAATCGCGCCGGAAAAATAACGCGGCGCAGCCATCAGGAAAGGGAAAATAATCGCGAACTGCGAATAGAAAGTCGACACCAGATTAAGATATTTGGTGGTGCGCATGATGCCCCACCAATTGTCGCGTATGCGCTGGAAGCGACCGGACAATTGCACCTTTTCCTGTGCTTCGCCGTGATACAGCGCGACCGCTTCTGCATGCTCACGCACGCGTATCAAGTCGAAACGAAAATCCGCTTCAAAGCGCTGTTGCATAAAATTCTTCGTCACCAATGGCCGCCCAACCCAGCCAACCGCAAACGATCCGGCCACTGCATAAGCAATCGCAAACCAGACCATGTAACCGGGGATGGTGATTTCCTGCGAAGACAGCATGAAAGAAATCGGGCCGCTAACCGACCACAAAATGCCGACGAAGGACAACAAGGTCACCACACTAGACAACAAACCCAGAGACAGCGACAAGGCACCGCTGCACAGCAAATTCAAATCTTCAGCGATCCTTTGATCCGGATTGTCTGCCGATTGTTTTTGCTCAATCCGGTAATAAGCTTGATGCTGTAACCAGCGCGCCATGTACTGCCTGGTCATCCACATACGCCAGCGCATCTGCAAAGACTGCGTTAGATAGATGCGATAAACGGCTACCGCGATGGAAGAAAAAGCCAGGTATGAAAAGCGCCAGAGCTGCTCCCTGAATACCGGATAGTTTTTTGTTTCTAGCGCGTTATAGAAATCGCGATTCCACGTATTGAATAATACTTCCAGATAAACTAGACCCAAAGCGAGCGCAACGATTGCCAGCAGCAAACCGCGCGCCTTCCATTTTTCTTCAGAAACCCAATACGGTTGAATCAGGCGCCAGATCTGGCGCCAATGGATGCTTTCTTTAGGCATGGTGTTCGTGTGCATGCGTGGCGCGAATGAGGGAAGAAAATTTAGCTGAAACTTATCTGAAAAACCTGCACAGACATGCTGTGCGTTTCAGCTGGATGCTCACGAGTTCAAACTTGTTTTCAAAGTTTATTCAAAATTAGCCCGGCAATTGATCCTTGATTTTTCCCAGGCGCTGCCCCGGATTACTTTGTTCCAGCGCCAATAGAACCGCCGATTGATCGGCTTGCGGCGACTGTTGCAACACGCGTTGATAATTTTCCGTTACCAACTCTGTGACCGGCAAACGCAAACCTGCGTTGGCAGCAGCTATCAATACATTTTCCAGATCCTTGAACTGGCTCTTGACCTGACCACCAGGCATGAAGTTACGCTCCAACATGCGTTGGCCGTGCACCTCCAGAATCCGGCTTTCTGCAAAGCCGCCACGGATTGCTGCACGCACCGCCGTCGGATCAGCACCGCCGGCTTGCGCCAGCAATAATGCTTCCGCCACAATGTTCAAGGTACCGCCAACGATCAGTTGATTGCACAGCTTGGCAATCTGGCCGCAACCAGCCGGGCCTACCAAAGTGGGACGCCCCATTACCGTTAATACCGCTTCCGCTTCAGCGAAGTCTTCAGCGTTACCGCCGGCCATGATGGCCAATGAACCGGCTTGCGCGCCGACTACACCACCAGATACAGGCGCATCGATAAAGCGCACGCCGTGCTGGGCCAGTCTCGCATGTGCGTCTTGCGCTTCGGATTGGCGAGTGGAACTCATGTCGATCAGCAATGCGCCTGTACGCAAACCCGGTAATGCCGCAGCGATCACTTGCGCAACGATAGGTCCGGCCTCCAGCATCGTAATTACGATGTCGGCATTACGTACTGCATCAGCAACCTGTTCTTCAACTATTGCACCCAAGGGGGCAAGTTCGTCTGCCTTGCTGCGCGTACGATTCCATACGGTGACTGCGTAGCCGGCTTGCAGCAAACGGCTGGTCATCGGCTGGCCCATCAGGCCTATGCCCAGAAAGGCAATTTTCGGTTTAGTTGTGGACTGATTTAAATCAAACTGCGTCATGCTTCAAACTCCTTATTGCGTAGATTTTCACTGCATAATGGCGCATTCTCCCCACAAAAAGCAACAGCCATGTCGACGGAAAAGATAAGCGCCATTCTGGATACGCGTATGCAATTGGGTGAATGCCCAATCTGGCATCCGCAAGAAGCGGCCTTGTACTGGATAGACATCGATGGCCGCGCCGTACATCGCTTTGATCCAGCCAACAATGCGCACAGTCAATGGCCCATGCCATCCGAACCGGGTTGCATCGCAATCAATGCTACCGGCGGCCTGATCGTCGCTTTGCGTTCAGGTTTGGAATTACTCGATACCGACAACGGCCAACTCAACATGATCGCCGCTGCGCCCTACGATCCTGAGACTACGCGTTTCAACGATGGTCGCTGCGATGCGGCTGGTCGATTGTGGGTAGGGACTATTTACGAACCACGCACCCATCCCGACGCCGCCTTGTTTTGCGTAGAACAAGGCTCGATACGCGATAGTGGCAAGCGCGCTACCGTCTCTAACGGCGTGGCATTCAGCCCGGATAATAAAACCCTGTATCACGCTGATACGACTTCGCATCAGATACGCGCATACGAATATGATTTGACGAAGGGCGTGCTCGGCAATAGCCGTTTGCTGAAGCAATTTTCCACCGACAAACTGAACAATTATGGCGGTCGCCCGGATGGTGCCGCAGTCGATAGCGCAGGCGCGTATTGGTGTGCGATGTATGAAGGCGGCCGACTCTTGCGTCTATCTCCTAGCGGCGATGTGCTGGATGAAATTGCATTGCCGGTACGTTGTCCGACCATGATGGCATTCGGTGGCGAGGATTTGTGTACCTTGTACATCACGACTGTCAGCAAGAATCGTCCCGCTGCGGAATTGGAACAATATCCCTTGTCGGGCTGCGTGCTGAGCATGCGAGTCGATGTCCCCGGGCTTGCTGAACACGCTTATCTTCCCTGATAAACATCTGACAGAAAATCTGACCAAGCGATGAGAAAATTCATACTCGCAATCGATCAAGGTACAACCAGCTCGCGTGCGATTCTGTTTAATCACGCAGGTCAGATTCACGGCACAGCGCAGCAGGAATATCCGCAAATTTTCCCCGAGCCGGGCTGGATCGAACATGATGCCAATGCGATCTGGCACAGCCAGCTTGCCGTTGCACAGCAGGTATTGAAAGAACATCACCTCAGCGCATGCGACATTGCCGCTATCGGCATCACCAATCAGCGCGAGACAACGGTGCTGTGGGATAGGAAAACAGGCGAACCGATCGCCAACGCAATCGTATGGCAAGACAGGCGCACTGCCGCCATGTGCGATCAGTTACGCGCGGACGGTAAAGCCGTGTTAATTCAGAAAAAAACCGGCCTGATACTCGATGCTTATTTTTCAGGCACCAAGCTGAAATGGCTGCTCGATAATGTGCCAGGCGCAAGAGAACAAGCCGAACGCGGCGAGCTGGCATTCGGCACTGTCGATAGCTGGTTGATTTTTAAATTAAGCGGCAAACATGTCACCGACACCAGCAATGCATCACGCACCTTGCTCTTCAATATCCACAGCAAACAATGGGATGATGAACTGTTGGATTTGCTCACTATTCCACGCGCGCTGCTACCAGAAATTGTTGCCAGCAGCGGCATCGCCGCGCACACGCATACCGAATTATTCGGCGCACCAATTCCGATTGCCGGCATTGCGGGCGACCAGCAAGCCGCCACATTCGGCCAGGCCTGTCATCAACCCGGCATGGCGAAGAATACCTATGGCACCGGTTGCTTTATGTTGCTCAATACCGGAGAACAAGCGATCACCTCCAGCAACAATCTGTTGACGACGATAGGCTGGACCTTAATCGAAGGCCGTACCGATTACATGCTGGAAGGCAGTGTTTTCATGGGCGGCGCCATCATCCAGTGGCTGCGCGACGGACTTGGCATCATCAATAATTCAAGCGAAGTAGAAACTCTGGCGACCAGCGTGCCGAATAACGGCGGCGTAGTGTTCGTCCCTGCATTCAGCGGCTTGGGGGCGCCCTATTGGGATCCGTATGCGCGCGGTACGATTATCGGCATGACACGCGGCAGCAACAAGGCGCACATCGCACGTGCCGCACTGGAAAGCATCGCATATCAAAGCGTTGATCTGTTGCAAGCAATGCAAATGGATGCAGGAATTGCTCTGCACGAACTACGGGTCGATGGCGGTGCGGCACGCAACGATTTTTTGATGCAGTTTCAGGCGGACATTTTGAATGTGCCGGTAATACGTCCCGTCATTACCGAAACCACCGCCTTGGGTGCAGCCTATCTTGCCGGACTGGCGGTATCGTTCTGGACATCGAAGGAAGAAATTTCAGCGCAGTGGCAAATGGAAAAGCGTTTCGAGCCGAATATGCCGCAGGATGAGCGCGAGCAAAGATTACAGACCTGGCATAAAGCCGTGCGGCGCTCGCAAACCTGGGAAGAGTAAGCAAGTCGACACAATCAGTCATTCAAACGTAGCGCGTCCATCAATAAAAAAGGCTGACATTTCTGTCAGCCTTTAGCTCAAGCAAGTCATCAATCTTCTTTTCTGGCAATCAGTAACTGACGTTATCGATTAGCAGATCACTTAACAGCGCGCTGCTTACTCAACAGCCAACCACAAGAACGTCAGGCCGATACCAATTGGAATGCCGAAGCGTTCCAGCTTGCTGGCATTTTCTTTGGCGACGACTTCGACTGGCAAATCGGTCAGGGCCATCACCTTGGCGACAACTGAGCCTTCAAAAAATCGCGACAAGGCATTCTTGCGCGTCGTGCCCATGACGATTTTTTGCGATTGCGTTTTTTGAGCACAGGCAACAATGGCTTCTGCCGCGTCACCTCTGTCCATATGCACGGAATGTTCTACGCCGGCTTTGGACAACAGATCGACCGCACCTTTCAGTGCCTCTTCTGCGCGCTCTTGTTGAAACAAACGGACGTTGTGCGAAGGCACAAAGCGCGTCAGATATTTCGACAGGCGGGGTTGGACATTGGCCAAGTTCACGTTGATCAATTCGTCATGCAAAGCACGGTATTGAATAACGTATTCCACTGCCCGTAATGCATTCCTTGAGCCGTCGACAGGTATAAGAATGTTTAGCATGATGATCTCCTCGCAATGTATAAACGTTAGTAGTTTTGTGGACGCTCTTCATGGATGTCTTGGCGTACCCTCCCTGTGATTCGGTTTTATAGGCACATCCCTAAGCAGACCACTTAGCACGACCCCGCCTATTACCAGGCCGTAGAGTAACCAGCTTGCAATCGGATGTTGAGCAAAGACTCCGCTCAACATCGGTTCTTGCACAATCATCTTGACGGCAGTCCATGCAAGAATTGTGGCACCTACATAAATAATGACTGGATACCGCTCCACCCATTTCAAAATCAGCGTGCTACCGGCAATCATGATCGGCACACTGATCAATAGGCCGATAACCACCAGCATGAATTCACCTTGCGCCGCACCGGCAACGCCAAGCACGTTATCCATGCCCATCACAGCATCGGCCACTACAATTGTGCGTATCGCCGCCCACAATCCAATGCGTTTACCTGACACATCGAACTCTTTCTTTTCTTCCTGCACGGGTGCCAGCAATTTATAGGCTATCCACACCAGCAAGACGCCACCGACCAGCAACAAACCCGGCACATTCAGCAACCAGACGATCGCTAACGTCATTGCAATTCGCACCACGATCGCCGCAGCAGTACCGCCCAGTATCGTGATGCGTTGCAGGTGATGCGGCAATTTGCGCGCAACCAGCGCAATGACGATGGCATTGTCCCCTGCCAGCACCAGATCAATGACAATGATGGCCAGCAGTGCAGAAACAAATTCGGCTGAGAATAAATCCATCTTCTCCTCCAGCATCCGTGATCGCTCGCCTTGCCAACGCCACAAAATTCCTGAGCGAAAAAAAACCCTTACCTGTAAGCGGTAAAGGTCTCGCCACAACTATGAAAGTTGCCTGCAGGCCGGGGAAACATCCCGTAATGACGGCTTCTGCAGTGAGGCTACTCCCCTTTAAGGGAACTACTTATCTTCAACATAGAGTACGGGATGCCTAGTGTCAATTTATTTATTAAGATTTAGTTAAATAACATTTAACTAAATCTTAATGGATATCTAAACTTTAGATAAATTGGAAATTTTCCTTGTTTTTCAGTGCTAGCAAAAAACAATTTGCCTGAAGGAATTATCAATGTAGTCTCTTTCCCCATGGATATGGCGTAACCGCTGCATCAAAATACTAAAAATGAAGCCAGAGAAGAATTCTATTGGCGTATTTCTGACGCGCACCAGACTTCGAAAGCTCAAATGAAAAATGCCTTACGCGAAACCGCGTAAGGCATTTATTTTTTGGTGCTGATGAGGCGAATCGAACACCCGACCTACTGATTACGAATCAGTTGCTCTACCAACTGAGCTACATCAGCGAAGCCCGTCATTCTACCAATAATCATGCCTCACTGGAAGAACAAGCGAGGCAATTCAAGAAATACTCTAGCGGCTCATACGATTCCTGGCAATAGAACAAGAACATTAGAAGTCGGCAGCGTACAGTAAAGTAAGCACAGCGAAGTGGCGTGAGCGCACGCCATCTGCTGCCACACAGCTCCATGCAAAGCGATTTTCCAAAAGCAAAAACCCCCGACCAGATCAC
>NZ_PTLZ01000003.1 GCF_003293745.1 Herminiimonas fonticola | reverse complement strand
GGGCTGCATTCGATAGTGTTCTCAAAATTCAGACTGCTGAATGGTTTGTTGCCATTGCCATGTGTCTTCTCGCTCTACAAAAGCTCAAGGATGTCGAAAGTTTTTCGACAATGTTTCTAAACTATGACCTTTTGGCGAAACGGTGGGTTCGTTACGCATACCTGTACCCGTTTGGTGAAGGGCTGGCCGGACTCCTTATGGCGGCGAACACATTAATGTGGATATCTGTCCCGATCGCTCTTTTCATAGGCACTGTCGGTACCGCGTCTGTCTTTAAAGCGGTCTACATAGACAAGCGGGAGCTTAAATGTGCATGCGTTGGGGGTGACAGCAATGTTCCACTGGGCTTCGTATCGTTAACCGAGAATCTGATGATGGTCGGCATGGCCATTTGGATGGTGGTAAAACCGATGTCTACCTAGTGCTGGTAGGCATCGTTGTGGAAGCATTAGTAAGTATCAGCCGCGATAAAGACTATCGAATTGTTTGTATTCGCCACTCGCTTTGCTTTGTTGAAGTTCGTTTTTGACTTGCATGCGGGTCTTTCCTAGGGCACTTTCTGGAATTTCTGGATACTGGCTATCAATGACGGTTAGCGTACCATTACGTCGTGCTTCGGCAAGCGTCTCTCTTACTTCCGCGCGTGTTTTCTGATGCTCCGCCTTCGGCAAGTTAGGATAGCTACTATCGCTGAAATTTTGACTGTCTGCGTGTGCGAACGGAACAGAAGACAACGACAGAGTAAGTGCTGCCAGTACGACTTTTAAATTTGCTTTCATGGTTTCTCCGAGTTTAAATTCGTGGAGCACATCTGCTCCACATCAAAGCGATACCGGCTGTTCAATGAACAGCCGGTATCGATATGTACATTCTAAAAACTCATTCACAACAACGAGATGACGGTGTAATTACATCTGCGTCATGAAGCTCACCAAGAATCAGCGCAATAGTATCGCCGCGCCGCGTGGCAGTCTCAACCGCCAGCCAACCATGATATTTCGAGGGCAAATATCTAGTGATTCATTACAGAAGCGATAAAACTAAATATCTGACGGAAGTGCAAAACCAGTAAGACAATCACTTCCGGAAAGGTAAGAAGATCAGTTCGGGGCTCGTCGAATACCGATCTAAGTTACATCGTTAAGTCAAATTTGATAAATTTCCACTCATTTTGGCTGGCCCTCAGGGGTATGGACATCGTCGCGTCAGATAGCACTTAATCACATACACACCATGGACATTAAAGAAATCTAGTCATCCGCTTTAAATATAAGGGGGACGTTCCATGTCCATACCATGGAACCTAACGGTTAGCTTGCGGATGAAGTGACGCAAATGGCGATGGGCATGATGGGATTCTGGGTCACGCATCCGAAGAATCCAGAATTGCATAAAGTCGATCGAGACTTTGTCTTCTTGCTGAACTCCTACGATATCGAGCCGGGTAGCAGCACGCCCAAGGTCAACACCATGCTCGACTTCAATCTATGGACATGGAACAGCCGCGTGTTTCCCGGCATCGATTCGCTGGTGTGTCGGCAGGGTGATCGGGTGCGGATACGCTTCGGTAATTTGAGCATGACGAATCATCCTATCCATATTCACGGCCATGAGTTTGAAGTAACAGGAACCGACGGCGGCTGGGTACCGCCATCGGCGCGCTGGCCGGAAGTGACAACCGATGTTGCGGTCGGGCAGATGCGTGCGATTGAGTTTGATGCGACCGATGTGGGTGACTGGGCCTTTCATTGCCATAAAGGGCATCACACGATGAATGCAATGGGTCATGGCGTGCCAACCATGATAGGCGTCGATCAACGCAAGATAGCTGAAAAAATCATACGCATCATTCCCGATTACATGGCGATGGGCGAGAAAGGCATGGCCGATATGGGCGCGATGGAAATGCCGCTACCCGATAACACGTTGCCAATGATGAGCGGTAATGGACCGTTTGGCCCTATAGAAATGGGCGGCATGTTCACGACTGTGAAGATACGCAAGGATCAGAAGCCTGGCGATTACAAGGACCCGGGCTGGTACAAGCATCCCAAAGGTGGCGTCGCTTACGAATTGAAATAAGAGATTGGAGAAAAAATGAAGAAACTTATATTTGCGGGATTGTCCTCATTGCTGGTGTCCTCACTTGCCTTTTCACATGGTGACGAGGTACACGGAAAAAAGAATTTTGATGCATCGAAAACAGAGCAAATGAGCTTCGGTATTGCCGGCGATCCGCAAAAATCAAGCCGGAAAATCAAAGTCGCAATGGATGACAACATGCGCTTTACACCCAGCACGATCAAGGTCCGCGAAGGAGAAACCGTCACGCTGACGGTGACCAATAATGGAAAAATTCTGCATGAAGCAGTGATAGGCAGCATGCAGGAATTGAAGGCGCACGCCGACATGATGCGTAAATTTCCGACTATGGAGCATGAAGCGCCTTACATGGCGCATGTAAAACCTGGCATGTCGCAGGATATCGTCTGGACTTTCAACAGGTCGGGCGAATTCAATTTCGCCTGCCTGATCGCCGGCCATTTTGAAGCCGGCATGGTGGGCAAGATCACTGTCTTTGCACAAAACTAATCAAGACATGGCGTAATTAATTTCAACGTAAAAATATTTTCAAAAGGTAAATCATGAAATTTTTAACAAAAACTATCCTGTCCATTTTGCTGGCAGCTTCAGCGACATCTTTAAGCTATGCAGCCGATGGCAGCGCAGAGAGTGCAACGACGGTTACAGACACAAGCAAGCCGCATACGCCTATGAGCGAAGGTGAAGTCAGAAAAATCAACAAGGAAACCGGCAGGGTGACGATCAAGCATGGGCCATTGGCCAATCTCGATATGCCGGGCATGACGATGCTATTTCGCCTGCAGGATCCGGCGATGATCGATCAAATCAAGGAGGGCGACAGGATCAGATTTGTCGCGAACAAGGTTGACGGTGCATTCGTTGTGCAGGTGCTTGAAGTCGTGAAATAAAAGTCCAGACATCCTTACCCAAGCGAACGATTATGCGAATGGAGTGCCGGCTGGCAAGCGGGCAATCGCCCGTTTGAGCGCATCAAAACATGTAGGATCCAGGGCGCTACCAACGGTTTTCTCCATCATGTTCAGCGCCTCCGGAATCGGGATGGCACCGCGATAAGGACGCTCAGCCGTAATGGCGTCAAATATGTCAGCGGTGGTGATGATGCGTGTTTCGATGTTGATGTCTTCGGCTTTCAAACCACGTGGATAACCGCCGCCATCCAGTCGCTCGTGATGTGCGCCGGCGATGCGCGCCAGTTCGCCGAAGGCACTGATGCGCGACAAAATGGCTTCGGTAAATTGCGCATGCAGTCGCACCGCATCCCATTCATCGCGATCGAGTTTGCCGGCTTTGTCGAGCACACTATTACTGACGCCTAGTTTGCCAACGTCATGTAATAAGGCACCGCGTTTTAACCAACGGCGACGTTCTGGCGAGAGTCCGAGCATTTCGGCAATCATGTCGGTGTAGAGCGCAACGCGTGCGCTATGGCCGCTGGTGTAAGGACTTTTTGAATCCACCACCTGGCCGAAAGCGGCGGCGATGTCATCCAGATAATCTTCGTCCAGAGGGATTTCGTGCGCAGGTGGTTCCAACGCAAGAATCGCCTGATCAATATCAGATGAAGTGAGGGTGCTCCAGAATGTTGGCGCTTGTGCGACACGTTCGAATGCCTGCACCAATTGTGGATCGAACCATTGACCAGATCGCAGTCGAGTTTCATTCAGCGCAGCCTGTTGCCCGGCTTCGGTATGGAATACATCGATCACCTGTGCCAACAATGCGATACGCGCATAAACCGGAATCGCATCACCAAGCAATGCTTCCGGTTTGCCTTTGCCATTGTAATGCTCATCCAGACTGT
The DNA here is from genome assembly GCF_003293745.1 of Herminiimonas fonticola. Lineage (GTDB taxonomy): Bacteria > Pseudomonadota > Gammaproteobacteria > Burkholderiales > Burkholderiaceae_D > Oxalicibacterium > Oxalicibacterium fonticola. The sequence goes on along the minus strand of NZ_PTLZ01000003.1, from coordinate 305,300 downwards.
AAATACCTGCCGCGACACCATCTGAAAATCGCAACAAGCGTGCTATTTCTGCGCCGCGTTGGCAACGAGTAGCAATCAGCTCATGTGCGATTTCACTGCCGTTGCGCATGATGGTCATCACGCTGCGAAAGCGTTCAGCCAAACCAGCCTTGAGTCCGGTATGCGTCAATACAAATGACAGCACTTGCGGCAAGCTGTCGCCCACGGTTTTGAAGTCGCGCTTGAAACTCAGATCATCCGTCAGGTATAGCTCGCAGATGCGTGCAGCATTGCTGCTGCATCCAAGATCCTTCAGCAGCAAGGTGTAATACAGCTCCCACAACTGATCTTCCTTCAGACCGATCTCGCGACCAATGTGCATGCCTATCCAGCAGGAGCGCACGCAATGTCCGGCAGGTTGACCTTCGGTGATATCCAGAGCGTGACTTAGCGCCGCTATCAATTCAGATAGCTTGAGACCACTTATTTCCGGTAGCGCTTGTGTATTTAAGTCGGGGCTGTTCATGATCTTCTTTTTATTGCCGAGAGGCATTGAAAATGATTTTACGCTTAACTTGGAAAGCAAGGCGAGCCAGTTTCTATTGAAGTGGGTTTGCCATTTGTAGAATGTTGCATCTTACATTCCCGAAAACATGGCAATCAATCCTGACGCAGGTCTGGATGAAAAAGCACTCTGGCAGTTCATTCTGCGAGAGTGCTTCTTCAGGTCTTGGCAGGAGATGCAAACTTGGGCTGAAGATGACTGCTATCAGTCATCTTCAAGGAAAGTTATTTCAGGCTGATCACGCCACAAGCCAGGCGCTTGCCCGAATTACCTGTGGGCTGAGTCGTGAAATCGTCGGGGTCAGCGTGAACAATCAAGCCTTTGCCTATGATGCTATTGGCACCGCTTTTAGATAAGGTGATTTGGCTGGCAGGGATCGTGAGCGCAAGTATTGCCGTCCCCGTCGCATCTGCTGTCAGGTTGCCAAAGTCTCCGCCGTGATGTTCAGGGCTGGAAGGTGAGCCATGTTTTGTACTTGCAGGATTGAAATGCCCACCCGCGCTTGTAGCATCTGGTGCGCTGCAATCACCTTTTTCATGGATGTGAAAACCGTGTGGGCCTGGCGATAAACCTTGTATGCGGGCATTGACCGATACCTTATCGTTCTGCTGCGAAAAACTCACGACACCGTTTGTTGTATTGCCCTGCGTCGGTTTCATGATTGCTTCAGCGCTTGTCGGCGATTTGGAAAAACCGGCGCAACCCGCGACGACAACAACAGCACTTAATAAGGTGGCAACTGGAATGATTTTCATGTTGGGACTCCTCTATATAGATTGATGTGTACGTACGCGGATGGCCGTTTCGATTACCCAAATCGATTAAAACCAAATTGAACACCTTATGTCGGCCGAAAAAACATAAGTGTTAATCGTTTTACGCTTGAATACAGGCTTGCGCTAATGTTTTAACGAACAAGGTAGACGATATTTTGGGGTGGAAGTTCTGCGTGGCTTTATCCCGCAAGCCGCAGCAGGCTGTGTTTTACAGTAAATCTATACCGAAACGACGTAAAACAAACGCAAACAGCGCAAAGCAAAGGATGGTGATGAGCGCCGAGACAAGGAGTGTTGGCCAGAATCCGATTCTGGGCAACAGCAAAGGGAAAATAAGGAACATCGGCAAGGTAGGGATCACGTACCAGAACGTGTACCAAGCATGATTAGCCACTTTGGCTTCTGCCTGTTTTTCGATATGCAGCCAAATCAGCGTCAGTATAGTGATCAGGGGCAACGCCGCGATCAAGCCGCCTAATTTATCGCTGCGTTTGGCCAGCTCGGAAATGAGCACAACCACGCCCGCGGTAATAAAGTACTTTGTAATAATCCAGGTCATCGCATCCCCATCCATCACTTTTAGTTGTACAAGTATTGCAGGTCGTGCTACTGCATATTCATTTGTTTGTATCGCGCTCTGTCCTTATCGCGTCATCATCCTTCTAAGCAAAAAGCTCACGGCATCGACCACGGCAACCATCAGCAACATTGCGACAATCACGCTGGCAGCCTGCTGCATCTGGAATAGCGACAAGTGATATTTCAACATCTGACCCAGCCCGCCCGCGCCGACCACGCCAAGAATCGCCGCCGCACGAATATTGTTTTCCCAGCGATACAAGGTGTACGACATCATTTGCGGGCTGCATTGCGGCAACGTCGAATAAAAAAATGCAGCTACCGGATTGACGCCATTGGTGCGCAAGGTTTCTTCCGGCAGGGGTGAACAGTTTTCAAACGCCTCGGCAAACAGCCGACCCAATACACCGATAGTGTGCAAGGCCAAAGCCAGGGTGCCGGCAAACGGGCCGAGTCCGGCGGCGATCAATAAAACCGATGCCCATACCAGTTCGGGAATGGATCTCAGCACATTCAATACTGAGCGCGTGGCAAGTCTGGCTGTCGCGCCGAATCGACCGCTGGCAGGCAAGCCTATCAATATGCCAAAGAATGCGGCGATCAATGTACCTATCGCTGACATTGCCAGTGTTTCGAAGGTGGCAATGCCGATCTTTTTCAAGAAATTGGGTGCCAGTTCAGGTGGTGAAAATCCGCGCAGAAATTCAATACTGGTGCGGATTGCTTCTGCGCCCAAGAATTCGTGCAACTTCAAAGGTAGCGATACGAAGCTCGCGATGACAAGCAACAGGATGCCTGTCAGCAGCGCGATGGTGGACCATTGCAGTGCCGGGCGTTGCGGCAAAGTCACCGGCTTCATTCCAGCCTCCTGCGTAACATGCCGGACACGCCATCTGCCGCGGCGACCAATAAAACAAAGACGATCAGCATGGTCGACAGTTCGTCGCCGGCCATCTTCTTGATCGACTCATCCATCCGTTGCCCCAGGCCGCCAGCGCCGACAAAGCCCATCACAACCGAACCGCGAATCGCGCACTCCCAGCGATACACCGTATAGGAAACCAGCTCGGCAGCCGACTCGGGCAACGCACCATAAAAAAAGGCCGCGAGACGGCCGCTACCGTTTTGCAAGAGCGTATTGCATGCGCTCGCATCGGATGATTCAAGAATATCTGCATACACCTTGCCCAGCATACCGCAATAGGTCAGCGCAATCGCGACCACGCCAGCGGTTGGGCCAAGACCGACGATGCGCACCAGCAGCAAGGCCCACACCAGTTCCGGCACGCTACGCAACAGGATCAGCAGCCAGCGTATGGCATTGCGACATGCGGCCGAAACCACGGCTGCACGACCTTTCCCAATACGGGAAATGGATAAACGCTCGGTCGCCAGCAAGGTCATCGGGATCGCACCGAGCAATGCCAATGTCATGCCGACGGTGGCCATGGCAACGGTTTCCCAGGTTGCCGCCAGCACCATCTGTAAAAATTCCAGGGTATGCGCAGGCGGGAAAAAGCTGGCAACGAAATTCCATGTCGCTCGCAGACTTTGCACGTCGAACAATATCCACGGCTTGAACTCGGCCTGCACCAACATCGGCCACAGTATCAGTAGAACGACGCCGAATCCCAGTAGGCGACCGCGCCACGCCGGATCGCGGCCGGCTTTATGGAGTAGGGGAGAGGTCGACATTCTGCTTATGCCAGCGCGGTGAAATGGAGGGGCATGTTTGTCATCAGCAGCGCGGCATCGGATCGATGATCGCGAGCTTGTCTATCTCGTTTTCGAGGTTGACATAGTCATCGTCATTGCCGTTCTGGTACAGCGCTGCAATCATGGCATCGCTGATATCCTTGCTGGCTGCATCGAACACAATGCGGCCATCGCGCAAGGCGATGACGCGAGAGAAGTTCGCACGCGCCAGTTCTACCTGATGCAGGCTGCAAACCAGAGTTGCCTGACGCTTCTGCGCCTCCTGTTGCAAAACATTCAGAGTTTGCAGTGCCAGAGTCGGATCGAGTGCAGACAGCGGTTCATCCACCAGAAAAGCTTCTGCCTTCGACACCAAAGCACGCGCCATCCCGCAACGCTGGCGTTCACCACCCGACAAGCGATCGACACGCGCATACAACTTGTCTTGCAGGTTAAAAGGCATCAATGCCTGATATGCGGCATCGACTTCTAATGGTTTGATCAAGGAGCGAATGGCCTGCCACGCACTCCATTGCGGCAGCGCACCGGCCAGTACGGCATTCACGACACGCTGACGTGGTGGCAATGGCGGCGTTTGCGGCGCAAGGAAAAGACGTGCGCGCATCGCATGCCGTTCAGCGCTGGCGATGCGCCACGGGTCATTACCGAATAATTGGATCTCACCTTGCTCAGGTTTTAAAGCGCAAGCGAGCGTGTGCAGCAGGCTGGTCTTGCCTGCACCGGACGGGCCTATCAATGCGACTTGTTCACCCTGTTGAATCGATAGCGATAAATCGCGCAAGGCAAAGGATGACCTGGTCGCGCCAATATGACGCGTACTGATATGTTGAAGAAGAAATGTCATCCGTGGAAAAGAGATATGCCTGAACACCGCTCTGCAAGCGTTACAGAGCGGTGTTTCAAGATTGTTATTTCAGCAAATCAGCGTTGCGTGCTGCGGCTTCTATCGCCTTGTAATTTTCTGGCTTGGTTGGAATGAAACGTGTTGCACGTTGCAGGTCCAGAATTTCCTTGTCTTGCGGATTCTTCGCGTCCAGTGCCAGGAAGGCATCCGTCAATTTTTTGCGAACGACAGGATTCATGTCCGAACGCACGCTCCAGTTGTAATCGTAATAGCCAGGCGTGGTGTAAAACACGCGGACTTGTTGCGGATTGACCTTGCCGGCTGCAACCAGTTTTTCCCATACCGAGATATTCAACGCGCCGGCATCGACCTTGCCACCGGCAACGGCTGCCACGGTTGCGTCATGTGCACCGGAGAATGCAACACGCTTCATGTCGACATCAGGATTGATCTTGGCATCCAGCAAGAACGAACGTGGCATCAAATGCCCGGAAGTCGATGACTCGGAGCCGAAGCTGAAGTTCTTGCCCTTCAGGTCGCTGAGTTTGGTGATCGATTTGTCGGTAGTGATGAAGACCGATTTGAATTTTTCATCTTCTTCACGTTGCACCAGCGGGACGACCTTGCCGCCGCTGCGTACATTCGCCTGCACAAAGGTAAAGCCGCCGAACCAGACCATATCAAGCTTGTTGTTGATCAAGCCTTCCACCGATGCGGCGTAATCTGTGACCGGTGTAAATTCAACCTTCATGCCCAGTTTTTGTTCCAGGTAATTACCCAGTGGCTTGAACTTGCGCTGCAACTCGGTCGGTGCTTCATCAGGGATAGCCGATACGCGCAAGACTTGCTGCGCGTGTGCGAAGCCGGTCATGCCCAGTGTGAGCACGGTCAGGACAGCTGCCATCAAGGCAGGGAGTTTCGAAATTGAAAAACGAGTCATGTATTACTTCTTTGTAGTGAAAGGAAATGATGGAATAGCGAACCCATGGAGCAGGGCCGTCTTGCGATAACTTTATATGACTTCAACGCCCGGGGAGCCAGCATGCATCTCGCCTATGACGGCTGCATCGTCAAAACCTTCTTCCCTGAATAATGCCAACACTTGCTCCACTGCGTCCGATGCACATGAAACCAATAATCCACCGGCAGTTTGAGGGTCAGTCAGCAGTGCTTGTTGTACATGGCTGATCGATGCTGCCAATCTCACTTCATGTCCGTAACCTTGCCAATTTCTACCGGATGCACCGGTGATGCAACCTTGTTCTGCCAGTTCCTGCACTTGCGGTAAAAACGGAATGGCCATCATGTCCAGTTTGGCCGACAACTTTGCGCCGCGTGTCAGTTCCAGCAAATGTCCCAGCAAGCCGAAGCCCGTCACATCGGTCATCGCATGCACACTATCCATTTGCGCCAGCTTCTTGCCCGGCGTATTCAGTTTGGTTGTGTTCACGATCATTGACGCATAACCATCTGCATCCAGTACATTCTTTTTCAGCGCGGCCGATAAAACGCCGACGCCTAGCGGCTTGCCTAAAACAAGTTTGTCGCCCGCGCGTGCATCCGCATTGCGCTTGATCTTTGATGGATGCACCAGCCCCATCACGACCAATCCGTAAATCGGCTCGACGGAATCAATTGTATGGCCGCCGGCAATCGGAATGCCTGCCTGCGCGCAAATAGATTCGCCACCTTTAAGAATTTTTCCGATGACTTCGACCGGCAACTGATTGACCGGCATGCCGACCAGCGCCAACGCCATGATAGGCGTGCCGCCCATCGCATACACATCAGAAATCGCGTTAGTCGCAGCAATGCGGCCAAAGTCGAAAGGATCGTCGACGATGGGCATGAAGAAATCCGTGGTTGCAATCAGCGCCTGCTCATCGTTGAGCTTGTAGACGGCCGCGTCATCGGATGTTTCGATACCGACCAGCAGTTCTTTCGGCATCGGGAAACCGCCAGTGCCTTTCAGTATCTGGGATAACACGCCAGGCGCAATCTTGCAGCCACAACCACCACCATGGGAGAACTCGGTCAAGCGAATAGCTGGGGTAGTAATAGCTGAGGTAATTACTGTTGTCATTTGCATCCTGTTTCGAAAAGATCGCCTTGATTTCAGGCGCGGGTATTGTGCACGGCTTTATTCAATTGATGGGCAGCCCTCTGGAAAGTCTCATTCGAAATATCCGGCAAGCTCAGCGCTTGAGCCTGGTCAAGCTGAATGAAATTACGTCGTATCGATTGCAGATAACCTGGATCGTAATGCTTGCGCAGCAACTCATCCACCAATTCCGATGTTCTGCCGCTTAAAGCCAATTGATGCCAATGCGCGATTTTTTCTTTTCCATGCAAATGGGTCAGAAAATCAAGTTGTGTATTCAGCAGCGCCGGATCGGCGACAAAGTGCGGATATTCCTGCATCAATAAGGCGACGCGATCAGGAATGGAAAGCGCGACCGTAGTGCAGGGCGATGCACGCATTTTTTCCATCAATGTATCCGGCACACGCAGCTTGCCCACCTTCTTGCTCTCGGCCTCAACGAATACAGGTCGCGCTGGATCAAACTTGCTCAACAGCTCCCACAACAGGCTTTCAAAACGTTTTTGAGAAGGTTGGGGTGCCGCAGGCAAATCACCCAAAACCGAGCCGCGATGCGCGGCCAGTTTTTCCAGATCAAGCACTTGCGCACCCTGGCTTTCCAAAACCTGCAGCAAACGGCTTTTGCCACTGCCAGTCGGCCCGCACAGCACATTGAAATTGATTTTTTGCGGCAGCACAGCCAGTTCGGTATTTACATGGTTGCGATAGGCTTTATATCCGCCATCCAGTTGCGTCACCGGCCAGCCGATACGCGCAAAGATAAGCGCCGTCGCGCCGCTACGATTGCCACCACGCCAGCAATACACTAGCGGCTTCCAATCCTGTGGATAGCTGAGAAACCGATTTTCTATGTGTTGCGCGATATTTTTTGCTACCAGCGCAGCGCCAAGCTTTTTAGCTTCAAACGCGCCTATGGTCTTGTACATGGTCCCGATCTGCACGCGCTGAGCATCGTCCAGAACCGGGCAATTAATTGCGCCAGGAATATGATCTTCGGCAAATTCTGCAGGACTGCGCACATCAATAATGGCGTCGAACTGTGCAAGCTGCGGCAGAATTTCGCTAAAGGAAAGTACGGCGGGGTACTTCATCTGTAGTGTTCGCATTCAAAAATTTGCAGGATGGTCTGCATTATCGCTGATTTACTTGAAGGCTAGTTTTAACTATGGGCTGACGTTGAGGCTAGATAATGTCGATTTCCACTCCAGACCCTCACACATAAAATGGATGAAACGTTAGTTTCATCCATTTGATACAGATCAAGCCGCGCCATCTTCACGCGATTAGGATCATATTGAGATGCTGTCGAAAGTGCGCCAATCTTTCAGAAGGAGTTGCATATGTTTAAGAAAATTTTACTCGCTACTGATGGCTCGCCACTTTCAGACAAAGCAATTCGCTCTACATTGCAACTAGCAAAGGAACAAGGTAGCAAGATTGTGGGTGTATGCGTTGCAACAATTTCTCCTTACTTCCCACTTTATGGAATGGAGGCGATAAGTGGGGAGTTTGTCGACGCCATTACAAATGAAGCAGGGGAAAATGTAGGGAAAATTTCCGCTTTAGCCGCATCTTTAGGCGTTAATGCAGAAGTCCATGTATTGGAGGGTAGTAGTGCTAGCGAAGAAATTATTCAAGCAGCCGAAAAATATCATTGTGATGTGATTGCCATGGCGTCGCATGGGAAAAGTGGGCCTGACAAATTAATGCTTGGCAGCGAAGCTCACAAAGTGCTTGTGCATAGTAAATTGCCGGTCCTCGTATTTAAATGAATCGTATTTTTCACATCTGATCACCATACTTCGGTCCAGCCTCGTTTCTTCTAATTGAAGAATAAATTCTCTGATTGGTTTGCTTTTGATCCATATCAAATTTCCATCGTCTGCAAGATCTACGATGAAACCCAACTCATTACTTTTTGATTGGAGAGCATATGTTAAAGAAAATATTGCTGGCAACAGATGGCTCTGAAATTTCAAAAAAAGCCATCAAGGAAGCTGTAGATTTCGCAGCGTCCTATGGCAGCACGATTGTTGGATTGGCTGTCGCTGAAATCTTTCCTCACGTCGTCATGCCTGAGATTGGTGCTGGTTACGACCTCAACAGAATTGAAAATGATATTCAACGACAAAGTGAACTGAACGCGAAATACATCGCGGATTACGCAAAGACAGTCGGTGCTCTGTGTGAAGTTCATACGGTCAAGGCAGTGCAACCGTACGAAGAGATCTTGAGATTTGCCACGCAAACTGGCTGCGATTCAATCGTCATGGCTTCGCACGGACGCAAAGGTCTAGACAAGCTGATTCTCGGTAGCCAGACGCAGAAGGTGCTTACTTATAGCAAGATCCCAGTGCTGGTATTCAAATAAGCCAGGCAGATTGCGAACACGCTCAATGCGAAGGACTGCATTTATGAAAACTGATTATCAACTCAAAAAAGACATTGTTGACGAACTTGCTTGGGAATCAGCTATCAACGATAACGCAATTGGTGTTGAAGTACGCGATGGCATTGTGACCTTGTCTGGCAATCTGGATAGCTATGCAGAAAAATACCTTGCAGAACGAGCAGTGCAACGCGTAGCTGGAGTAAGAGGCCTGGCGGTAGAAATAGATGTTGTCTTGCCTGGTCCGAGTCAACGCACGGATGCTGACGTTGCCAGGACTGCGGCGCAAGGGTTGGAATGGAATGCGCTGGTACCGAAAGATCGTGTGAAGGTAATGGTGGAGTATGGCTGGATTACCTTGAGCGGTGAAGTCGACTATGAGTATCAACGCATGGCTGCGGAAAGTGCGCTACGCAGTTTGCTCGGTGTCGTCGGCATCAGTAACCATATCTCGGTGAAGCCGATTGCAAGAGCGCTCGATATCAAGACGGATATAGAAGCGGCATTGCAGCGTCGCGCGCACTCGACAGTGAAAGGGATTGAAGTCGCAGTCAATGGCGATCAGATTACGCTGAATGGATCGGTAGCTTCGCTGGCGGAGCGACAAGAGGCCTTCCGCGCTGCGGCAAAGACGCCCGGTGTCTCAAAGGTCATCGATAAGCTTTCCGTAGTGTCTTGATCCGATTGTCGGTAATCGATTGCATGCGCCATGATCGATAAGACATTGTCTGGCGATAAAAGGTAACAAGAGATTGCTTAGAACGGCTTGATGTTCAAGGTATCTATATCTGCCGCCAGCTTTTTCAATCTTGGCAGGTCAAGGATTTCGACGTTGCGTTGCTGAACCCGAATGAGTCCTTCATTACGCATCTTGGAAATGAGGCGGCTAATGCTTTCGATGGTCAGCCCCAGGTAGTTGCCGATATCTTCGCGCGACATCCTGAGTTGGAATTGTGTCGGCGAATATCCACGCTTTGCATAGTGCGAGGATAAGTTCAGTAAAAAAGCGGCAAAGCGCTGTTCTGCACGCATGTTTCCGAGAATATTGATGATTTTCTGTTCGCTCGTAATCTCTTGACTCATGATGCGATGAAAATGATGAAGCAGGGGAGGCATCTGTGCAATCAGAGCTTCGAGCGTTTTGAATGGGATGATGCATACTTCACTATCGTCCAATGCAATCACATCACATTGATGCTGTGCGCTATTGATTGCATCCAGACCTAGCATTTCTCCTGTCATCTGAAAACCTGTTATCTGACGATCTCCGGCGAGGTTCTCCTGATAACTTTTGAAGTGGCCTAGTCGTACTGCATACAATGAAGTGAACGGATCGCCAGCACGGTATAGGAAGCCATCGCGAGGAATTTTGCGCCACCCAATAATTTTATCCAGACGCTGCGTATCGCATTCATTCAGATCGGTGGGCAGACATAGCTGATGCTGGCTGCATACCGAGCAATTCCTTGATTGGGTGCCAAGCACCTCAGTGGAGGTAACAGATTTCGGGGGGAAGTCCATATGGCTCTCCGTGCAGAAAACGACAGAAAATGCTGTCTTTTATTTCAGAACTGATTTGCCTGACATGATAGGTGAATCTCACTAATTCACTTATTGTTCTATAACAAACGTCAACTAAGCGTTACGGATGTTTCCCTGGGAAAACTTGTCGGCACCATCATCAGGATACAAACAGCAGATCATTGCCACCATATGCTCAGCAAAGAACATAAAGCCGTCATTTTTTATGCCAAATTTTTTGTGGCGTCGATTTGCGTGTTGTTGGTGATCCTGGGTGTCAGGAATAGTTGGCAGGTAAGGGAAAATCAGCTGGCAGAGGCCGAAAGCACAGTATCCAACCTCTCGCGTGGATTAGCCCAACATGCAACAGATACATTCAAGGAGGCAGATACTGCCCTGATCGGTATTACGGAAAGGCTGGAGCATGATGGTAGAAGTCCTGCGGCACTAATCAGATTGGAGCGATTTTTAGTGCGCCAGGTTTCAGAGCTATCGCAGCTGAGCGGCCTGTTCGCTATTGATAAAGACGGTCATTGGATCGTCAACTCTGACGGAATGACCGGCGACCACTTATCCAGTCTTGATCGGGAGTATTTTTTATACCATCGTGCCCATCCCGGCAACTTGCCGCACATTGATCGACCAATCAAAAGCCGCACAACAGGCGATTGGATTATCACCATCTCGAGACGCATCAACGCGCCTGACGGCAGCTTCGATGGCCTGGTTATGGCTGCCATCAAGCTGGATTACTTTAGTTATTTCTACGACAGTTTCGATATCGGAGATGCAGGCATATTATTGCTCGCTCTGGACGACGGTACGATGCTGGTTCGGCAACCACTACGTAAGGATTCAATTGGTAAAAGTTTGGTGGATACATCCATATATAGAGATTACGCATCCAAGACAAGCAATGGAGTCGCACGCATACGTTCTTCGCAAGATGGTGTCGTCCGTATCAATAGTTACCGACATCTGTCTCGCTATCCGATATTTATAGTCGCAGCATTATCTGAAGATGAAGTTTTGAGCAGATGGAAATCCGAGACATTGCTTCATCTTTTCGGCTTACTGACGCTTATTTCAATCATCGTCTTTTTCGGCAATCGCCTTGTCGTGCAAATCAAGTTGCGTGTTGCGGCAGAGCAAGAAGCTAATGAGAGCCGTGCATATGTCGAGCATCTCAATCTCGTCTTGCAAGCATTGGCAATGCGTGACAGCCTTACCGGACTGGCAAACCGCCGCTGTTTTGACGACGCAATTTCAAGGGAGTTACAAAGAGCCGCGCGCAATAAGAACTCACTTGCGCTATTGATGATCGATGTGGATTACTTTAAAAAATATAACGACACTTATGGACATCCTGCTGGCGATGCGTGCTTGAAGCAGATTGCAAATGCAATCAGGGTTGCAGAGAAACGTTCAGTTGATCTGGTGGCTCGCTATGGCGGCGAAGAAATTATTGTCATGCTGCCTGATTGCGATGCGCAGGGCGCAGTACAAATTGCCGAGAATATCTTATCGGAGGTACGGGCACTGGCTATTCCACATTCGGGCAATCCACGTGGCATCGTCACTGTCAGTGCGGGAGTTGCGGTACTGAACCCCATCGAGAACAACGATATTCCGGAGACCATCATTGGCATGGCCGATAAAGCACTGTATCAGGCAAAATCAAACGGTCGCGATCAAGTTCGTTTGTATATTGAAGACGCCGCACAAGTTTGCCAATCAAGGGAGCAATCCCCCGTCCGGCAGAGCGAATCTTAGTGATAGTGTTGTTCGTGCAGCGACTGGCATTTGGTACATCGCGTTGCGGTTGCATAGACCTGCAACCTGGCATAATCAATAGTGCAACCGCACTCCATGCAAATGCCATACTGATGATCGCTCATTCGTTGCTGGGCCGCCGCAATATCCGCTAACTCCAGCAGCATCATCTTTGTCATACTCTCGTCGCCATCAGTAAGATCAGTGTCATCTGATTCTTTCTGAACATTCACTCGCGCCCTGATCCTGGCCGCGATTTCCTTTGTATCGAGCAGTTCTTGCAAATGACTCAGTTGTCGTTTGCTGAGATATTTCATCATATTGTCCTCCAGATCCATCCAATCCGGGCTGGAATTTTCCGTGCATCTATCCCGACATGATTTTTAATTTCCTGTTGCAACGAAAATTCCTGGCAAGATCTTTAGTGCGCAATCAGTATCGGGATAGTGCTGTTGTTTAGAATATCAATGGTGGCGCCGCCTACAAACAGTTCACGGAATCTGGCATGGCCGTAGCCACCCATTACAATCAGTCCCGACTCCCGTTGGGCGGCCAATTCCAGAATCGCCTCATCTATATCCTTGCGTAGATATTCTTCTACGATATCTACATTTATCCCATGCCTGCCAAGCCATGTTGCGACATCTGATCCAGGTGGATTGCTGAGCACACCATAGCGGCTGGAAGACTGAAATATGCCGACTGTAATTTCTCTGGCTCGCTTCAAAAGCGGTAGAGCATAAGTGATGGCGCGGGTTGCTTCCGGGCTCTCATTCCACGAAATGAGTATGTGCCCATCTAGCTGTACCGGTTTACCCTTATTCGGTATCACCAAAACTGGACGTGCCGAATTGAGCATCACATACTCCGGTATGGGGGATATCAGTTGTATCGTTTCTTGTGCCGCTTGCGACACGATCACCAAATCACAATAGCGTGCTGGCTCAATTAAGCCAGCAGCGGCATCATCATGGATCAACTTCGTTTCGTAGGAACGCACACCGGCAGTACGACAAACACCTTCAAAATCATCAAGCAACTGCTTTGCCCTTTCTGTCAGGGTCGCGATTGCTTTATCAAATAAATCCGAATGATCATTGTAAACAAAGCGGGAAATTCCGGTCGTCGCCACTCCTACCAAATGTGCGTCTTCCTGGTTTGCCAATGTGATAGCTACTTCGACACACTTCTGCATTGATAGCGCATGTTCCAGGTGAACAAGGATGACCTTATAAGACATGCTTTACTCCTTTACGTGCAATCGGTGTATCCGCTTCTGAGTAATAAGTGCTTATCATTTATTTTCTTATGGCGTTGACTTTGCGAATTGCATTTCTTAGATCTTCAATTGATTTTTTGAATGATCTCTCGAAAGCCAGCCAGGCATTACTGCCTTCTTCACGGAAAGAATCCCATTTGATTTCCAGGTCTTTTTTTTGCTGCTGGAAATTTTCAATTTCAGACTTTATTCTTTCCTTTTCTGCAGCAGAGGTCATTGCCACTTTTTCTTTCAAGGCATCCAATTCTTGCTGCAGACTATCCAACTCTTTTCGAGTACTCGCTAGAAACTCCTTCTTGGGTGTATGTTCCGCAGGCGCAACTTCTTCCTTAGACTGTTCAACTTTGGGCAGGGGTTTTTCAACCCGCTCGCAAGCGGTAAGCAATAGAAAACCGACTGCGAACAGAAAATATAAACGTGCGTTCATTTTCACTTCTTCCGATAACGATGTCTCTTGCGTAATACAACAGGGAATGATCCGATCGCCGGATACTCTTGCGACCGTGCATGCAGTACACAACAGGCATTTAGCTTATGGTTAAAGGTTTTGCTCCATTGCGTTTTTTCTTGGGAAGCGATAGCTCAAGGATGCCGTCCTGGTACTTCGCGACGGCATGCTCTGCATCGATTTCATCACCGAGCGAAAATCCCCGATACAGTCGCCCAGAGAAACGTTCGCTACGTACTATGGTTTCACCATCTTTTTGCTCTTTAAGCTCGGATTTCTCTGCACTAATCGACACCCGATTACCCTCAATATCAATTTTTATGTCCTCTTTCTTCATACCCGGAACTTCGGCCGTTACGGTGTAGGCCTTTTCTGTTTCGGAAACATCCATTTTCATGTTGTGGGCGGACTCAAATGCCTGCATGGCAGGGGACAGTTGCAGCTCGCGAAACATATCTTCGAATTCCTTAAAGGGTTCGAAACGCGCAATATTGTTGAATGGAGAAAAACGCATTAGATTTGTAGCCATGATCGTCCTCACTTTCTATACAGGAACCTGCATTAATAATGACATTTGCTGCACTATCGCAATGCAATGAAAGCTCATCGCTTACTCAAGCATAGACATGCCATCAAATGTGCCTTTGATCCATATCAAATGCACCAGTACTCAGACGGGTTGGAGGAGGGGCGTGTATTGATGTCACGTCATCATGTCTCGGTGATGAGCTTGATCAAGCCCTTTCTTTAATGTGTGTTCACAATTGACTCACATCAAATTTCCCTGTTGATGGGCGTTTCCTCTGTAGATCCGGGCCGGATTCTTTTATTGCAGAACGAATGCCGGCGATATACTAGAATTTCGGCAAGAGTGCATGCGCCAAATTTGCCGCCATCCATTCCTCGTTGGTTGGTTCGATCGCTACCGCAACACGACTTTGGGATGTAGAAATCAACTGGCATGCGGATTGATTGGCCGAGTCGTCCAGGATCAATCCAAGAAAGTGCAATTCTTTACAGATGCGCGCACGCATCTCTGCGTTGTTCTCGCCGATGCCGGCGGTAAACACCAGCAAATCAAGCCCGCCAAGAACTGCCGTAAGTGCGCCAATTTCGCGCACGATGCGTTGCACATACAAAGCCAAGGCATCCCGCACGCGCGGATTGTCAATTTCAATCTGAAGTAGCGCACGCGGATCAGATGAGACGCCTGAAATGCCTAGCAGCCCCGATTCGTAGTACAGCACATGTCCAAGTTGTTGCGGCGACAGTTGCTCCACCTCCATCAGGTATAACAGGACGCCGGGATCTAGCGCTCCACAACGCGTACCCATCATCAGGCCATCCAGCGCGGAGAATCCCATGGTAGTGGCTACGCTGCGCAAGTTTTGCATGCCGCATAAACTTGCGCCGCTCCCGAGGTGGGCGACAATCACTTTGCCGTGTGCCAGATCGCCATGACGCTCGGGCAAAACGATGGATATATATTGATACGACAGGCCATGAAAGCCGTAACGCTGTATGCCGCGCTCCCATGCCGAGTAAGGTAGTGGCAGCATCTTCTCGACACGTGGCAGAGTGTGATGGAAGGCTGTATCGAAACAGGCAATCTGTAGCAGCTTAGGCTGCATCTGCAAAAAACTTTCAATGGCCTCCAATGCAAACGGCTGGTGTAAGGGGGCCAAGGGAATGTAGTTGCGCAGGTCTGCCAATACCACCTGATCAACACGCACCGGCCCAAAATACCTGGCGCCACCATGAACAACACGATGCACTACAGCGACCAGATGTATACCGCCGAGCCGCCTGATTGCACGTTGCTTTATCTGTTGCAGGGCTGAATGGTAGGGTGCCTGGGCATCAACGTTGAGCCGCTCGGGAGGCGTGTCAGATGCTTCGAAGGTCGGCGCAGGACCGGTAATGTCATCGGTTTTGCCGCTCCATAGCGGCACACGTTCTAAAGGCAAGTCTGCGTCGAATAGTGCAAATTTGATGCTCGATGAACCGCAATTCAGAACCAGAACGCATGCGTTCATGATGAAACCCTGGCGGCTTTGTTGCTTAACAATAGAGCTATGGCACAGGATGCAATGCGTGATTCGCGCGAGTCGGATCGACTCGTCAATACTATCGGCACTTTTGCACCAAGCACGATACCGGCACTGCTTGCGCCGCCCAGATATTCCAACTGCTTGGCCAGCATGTTGCCGCTCTCCAGATCCGGCACCATCAGGATGTCTGCAAGTCCGGCAACTTCTGAGACTATGCCTTTGATGCGGGCCGCCGCTATCGACACGGCATTGTCGAACGCGAGAGGACCATCCAATATTGCGCCAGAAATTTGCCCGCGATCAGCCATTTTGCATAAGGCAGCAGCATCCAATGTGGCTTGCATGCGTGGATTGATAGTCTCTACGGCCGCAAGGATGGCTACGCGTGGTTGCGCAACGCCGATAGCCTGCGACAGGCTTATGGCGTTACGAATGATGTCGGCTTTTTCATCCAGCCCGGGGGCGATATTGATTGCTGCATCCGTGATGATAAAAGGGCGCGGATAGCTTGGCGTCTGCATCAGGAAACAGTGGCTGAGACGCCTGCCGGTGCGTAACTGGGGACAACTCAGGACTGCGGACATGAACTCATCAGTATGGAGGCTGCCTTTCATCAACACGGTGGCTTCGCCGCTTGCCGCCAACGCGACTGCGTGCGCCGCCGCTGCATGGCTATGCGGGACATCGTCAATTCTTGAGCTTGATATATCCAGCTGATTTTTGTCGGCAATAGCCTGTAATTTGGCGCGCGGTGCAACCAGAATCGGCACGATCAATCCCGCAGCTTGGGCGTCGAGAGCCGCAGACAGGCTCAAAGCATCGCAGGGATGAACGACTGCAGTGAGGACAGGGCTCATTGGCCGCACATGCTCCAATAAGCTCAATAGTCCGTTACGTCCGGCAAGCAGGCGTACTTCTGGCAGTGCGGTGCGCGGCATGCAAATACGTTCGACGGGCGCGATAACCTCTGCCATACCTTCGATTACAGTGATGCCATCCTGATTGACGCAGGAACAAGCGAGTTTGAGTCGCTTATCATCATCATGGCGTTCAACAACGCGCACACAGATTCGCAGCGTATCGCCGATACGCGCTGGTGCCTTGAAAGTTAAGGTCTGTCCCAGATAAATCGTGCCTGGCCCTGGCAGACGGCTACCGAGCACTGCAGAAATCAGGGCACCACCGAGCATGCCGTGTGCAATTACACTGTGGAAGCGTGTCGACGATGCGAATTCGGCATCCAGGTGCTGCGGATTGACATCTCCCGACAGGATCGCAAATAGTTGGATGTCTTCCGACTTCAGCGTTCTTTCGACGAAGGCTTCATCGCCGATGGCGATTTCATCAAATACCTGATTCTGCACTATGCGCAAATCATCATTGTTCATCGTCACCTCATAAAAACTTTCTGTATTTCTCAATTCAACTGACAGAAGCATTCAGGCTCAACATAGGGCAGCGAAGATTTTTTGGAAGTCATGGCATCACTCTCCTGCAGCTTCAAAGTACTCAGTAATTTTTCTGAGCTTTATACCATTTCAAAGGAAGGTGCCAAATGACGCTGGCGAAACCTATCGTGATTGCAATCAACATTGAACTCAACGACAGGGAAGAAAAATAAAATATGTTTTGAAGCAGGGGATATTGAATTACGAAAAAAAGCAGGCTGACTGAGCCGACAATGACGCCCCACATAATCGAGTTATGTTTTCGAAGCATCGCCGTGATCCCATTTTTCAATGATCGATTGGAAATCATCAACATTAGATTGGCAGTAATCAAGGCAGTAAAAGCAAAAGCTCTAGCTCCGGATTCAGACATGTTATCCAAGGCCAAGCTATAAACTAATGCAACCACAATCAAGACCCCTAAACCTTCCAACAAAGCCATCAGCAATGCGGAATTAGTGAACAACGGGACGCCTGGATTACGAGGAGGGGAGTTCATAATACTTTCGTCTGGTTCCTCATTCTCGAATACCAAAGAACAGGTAGGATCGATAATTAATTCCAGAAAAACAATATGCATTGGGTACAACATAATCGGCCACCCTAACAGCAACGGAGCTAATGCCATGCCCGCGATAGGCACATGTATCGACACCAGATAGGTCATGGCCCTGCGCATATTTCCAAAAATGGTTCTGCCTATACGAATTGCCCGCACAATCGAGGTAAAGCTGTCATCCAATAGAACCAGGCTAGCGGCCTCTCGTGCGACCTGTGTGCCGCGCTTGCCCATAGCGATTCCAACGTGTGCAGCCTTGAGCGCGGGGGCATCGTTGACGCCATCACCCGTCATGGCGACCACTTCGCCAGCAGCTTTCAGGGCCTGCACAATACGCAGTTTTTGTTCTGGCGTAATCCTGGCACATACAGTGGTTGTCTCGATGCGCTCAACCAACTGAGCATCATCAAGCAGAGCCATCATGTCTCCGGTCAATACAATTCCTTCTTGCAGTCCCGCATGCCGTGCAATGGTCATTGCCGTGAGCGGATAATCGCCGGTAATCATGATCACGCGTATTCCAGCAGTACGACATTTCTCAATTGCATCCGGTATGTCTTCCCGCAGAGGATCTACCAATCCAATCAATCCAGAAAAAGTGAACTGGAAGGAACGCTGATCGTTCGGCCATACATCACCCTCAAAGATCGCGGATGCCACTCCAAGTACACGTAGCCCATCGGCCGCCATTCGATCAGCGGCAGCCAGTATGCGTTGCTGGTGCAGTTTTTCTAACTTGCAGATAGCTACAATTTCTTCTGGCGCGCCCTTGCTAGCAATAAAGTACGTTTTCTGATCACTGTTTTTCCAACACTGCGACATGACACGAAGCCCCGGTGTTAAGACATATTCGTGGACCATTTTTCGCTGGTCTTGCGAGTTTGCTGGCGGGACAAATTTTTCACGTGCTGAATAAAATGCTTTTTCCATGGGATCAAATGGCACCGCCCGGCTCGCGAGTACTGAGATATTCAGGCAGGAATGAAAAATTTCCGGAAGGCGAGTCACTGCCAACTGCTCAATATCGATTTCTTCGTTGTCGATGTAGAGACGGGCGACTTTCATCTTGTTTTCAGTCAAGGTGCCAGTTTTGTCAGTGCAAAGTACGGATGTGGTACCCAAGGTTTCTATCGCCGACAAGCGGCGCGTGAGAACCTTTGCTTGAGCTAGTCGCCATGCTCCGAGTGCAGGAAAGACCGCGAGTATCACGGCGAATTCCTCAGGCATCATCGACATAGCCAAAGCAATACCTGCAAGTAGCCCTTGCAGCCATTCGCCATGAAATAAACCTTGCACGATTGTGAGCAAGGTGCTGAGGGCGATACCTAGCAAGGCAAACGTTTTTATCAGCTTGGAGATCTGCTTCTGCAGCAACGAGGATTCAGGCGTTATGTCATTAAGCTTGGAGCCGATGCGCCCCATCTCGCTTTGCGCTCCTGTTTTTGTAATCTCTGCAGCCCCGTCACCTTGAACCACCAAAGTGCCTGCAAACAGGGTGGACGATGAGACGTTCATGTGCGATGAAAATATTTCGCTATTTTTCTTTGTGGTTTTGTAGACAGGAACGGCCTCTCCGGTCAGCAATGATTCATCAACTTGTAGCCCTGGGCCTGTCATTAGTATGCCGTCTGCGGCAATGCGATCTCCTTCTGATAGTACAAGTACATCCCCCCTTACCAAGGTTTTGCTATCAACGTATTGCGGCCGGCCGTCGCGAATTGCCAATGCCTGAGGCGTACTCATGGCTTGCAATGCTTCAAGTGCCCGCTCGGCTTTATTCTCTTGATAAAGAGTCAGGCCCAAGGTCAGCAAAACCATTAAAAGAAGAAAAAAACCTTCGTGAAATTCACCAATAAGAAGATAGAGGGACGCGGCGCACAGTAGCAAAACGAACATTGGCTCACGTAATGCCTCCAGGGCAATGACAAGTACGTTACGTTTTTTTTGAGCCGGCAAAGCGTTTGATCCTTCATTTTGCAAACGGAATGCCGCCTCAACGCTCGTCAAACCAATGATGTTTTCAGAATGTTCCATCCCGTTCCTCTTTTAACATCCCATCACGTAGGCAACAATGCACTCCATTCAAATGAAACATTTCAATGGAGGCTTGAAATGTCAACGAGGCGAGCTGATATGCCTGCCTCACATACCTGATTGAGCCGGACACGGAAGACTTTCAAGGGGATGTCGAGCTTAGCCTAACAACGGTTTTTGACGCCTACTTGATATAGATCAAGGGCTAGAGATTAAGGAGAAATAAGATCTGTACGAGTGCAACAGCTTGCCTTTTTCTGCTTCAATATTTGGCTTGCTGCAATTTTCGCAGTAGATATGTCTAACGCCTTGTGTTTGGTGCCAAGAACAAGGAAAGTTTACAGAGGGGATGATAATGTTCAAAACGATTTTGCTTGCGACGGACGGTTCAGACGCATCAATCAAGGCGATCCGATCAACGATTGAATTTGCAAAGGAAAACCACAGCAAAATCATCGGCTTGTCAGTTGAAGAATCACACCCTTATTTTCCTTATGCAGCGACGGATAAGGCCGAAGAATTCGCAAAAGATAATGTTCGGAAAATTGCCGATCTTGCAGCTGCTGCGAAGATCCGCTGTGAAGTACACACCGAGCGCGGATCCAGTCCTTACAAAGAAATTATTGAGTCAGCCCAGCGATATGGATGCGATTCAATTTTCCTGGGCTCGCATGGGCTGAAGGGCGTGGACAGGATTTTGCTCGGAAGCGTTGCACAAAAAGTGTTGATCCATAGCTCGGTGCCGGTTGTCATCATTAAGTAATACGCAGATTAATAAGCAGATTGGCTTACCTAACGCCTCCATGGCAATGACAAGTAAGTCACGTATCCGATTTAGGCAATGTTGGTTAACGAACGATCAAAACGGGGACGCTAGAGGTTGCCAATACCTTACTTGTCACGGAGCCTAAAAGAATGGAGCCGATGGCACCATGCCCGTGGGAGCCCATTACGATTAAATCGATTTTGTGCTCCTTCGCATATTTATCAATTTCTGAAGGCGCGTCACCGATCGTATATTCGGATTGAAAAGTGATCCCTTTATTTCGCAACAGTTTTTCTGCGACACTGAGAGCTGCTTCCGCTTCCTCACGGTAATAATCACTCACTGCATCACTACCGAGAATTGCACGCGTTCTGTGTACTACCAGGCCACTAGGAATGGGCGCTTTAACATGCAGAAGGTGCAAATCAATTCCGCTTTTGCAATCAGCAATATGCGAAATCAAGAAATTCACCGCTTTTGTCGTAAACGTAGATCCATCAACTGCCAATAGGATTTTCATGGCACATTCCTTTAAATGAGCTTAGGGTATGGGTGAGGGTGCAAGTTGTTTCGTTACGCAACCGAGTTAAAAAAATCCGCTACACAAAGGCTCGGGCTTCTTCAACGCTATTCATCTCTCCAAACTTTGAAATTGCTTTAATCATCATCGACGATTTATCTTTCTGCCTTTTGACTTACATCAAGCAAACTGATGGCTTCTTTTTCTCATCACGGCTCAATCACATAGCGACCCGGGGCATCGTCTTTATGTGCTGACATTGGGAATGGGGAGATCAGTTTTCCGGCAATTTTTCTGAGCTATGCATCTAAACGGGCCACCATGCATTACAAGATCAAGATGTGCGGAGGCATTGCCATTTTCAGGATAGTCATAGCGCTGGATCGACGTGGTAGCACATTTTGGAAACTACCGTCCCTTCGCATAATTTATATTATGTCAAATGATACGGCGAATTAAAAAAGCACTGTATGCACTTTTCGCAGTGCTCTAACCTAGATCTAGGTGCTTACGAAACGTAAAGGTATGGTGGAAATTCAAAAAGTACCAATTCCCTTTTTCCACCTATATTTACGTTAATGACTCTTAAAATCATCATTCCGTTATTCTAGTTACAATGGCGTCCGCATCGGGTATTACCCGCAGAATTAGGAAGAACTTTATGGCAATGGACGGAAGTGCCAATCAATTAATTGGCGTCGTGACCTTATTGGGCGCTGCAGTAATAGGTGTACCGCTTTTTAAGCGTATTGGTCTTGGCTCCGTTCTTGGTTATTTGGCCGCCGGCCTTGCGATTGGCCCATCAGGTCTAGGGCTCATGTCAGATGCACAGACCATCATTCATATTGCCGAACTTGGTGTCGTCATGTTCTTGTTCATCATCGGCTTGGAAATGAAGCCGTCGCATCTGTGGAGCTTGAGGGGACAAATTTTCGGTTTGGGAAGTATGCAAGTTGTGCTGAGTTCGATATTGCTCACATTTGTAGGCATAGCTTTCGGCTTCTCGTGGCAAGTATCCTTTGTCAGTGGTGCAGGATTTGTACTGACGTCGACCGCCATCGTCATGCAGGTTCTCAGCGAACGCGGCGACATTCAAACGCCAAAGGGACAACGAATTGTTTCCATCTTGTTGTTTGAGGATTTGCTGATTGTTCCTTTGTTGGCAATTGTCGCTTTCCTCGCGCCTGCCGATATAGCCACAAAACATGGCTTGCCGATTTGGGAAAAGATAGCTTTCGCAGGACTGTCTTTAGCCGTACTTATTGGTGCCGGCATCTGGCTCCTTAACCCACTGTTCCGCGTCTTGGCAAAAGCAAAGGCGCGCGAAGTGATGACCGCCGCTGCTTTGTTGGTGGTACTCGGTGCAGCGCTTCTGATGGAGTTAGGTGGCCTGTCGATGGCCATGGGCGCGTTTTTGGCAGGCGTCCTGCTCTCGGAATCGACCTTCCGCCATCAACTGGAAGCAGACATTGAACCATTTCGAGGGCTACTGCTAGGGTTGTTCTTCCTCGGCGTCGGTATGGCATTGAATCTTGATGTGGTCGGGCGTAACTGGCAACTAGTCATTGCAGGCGTCATGGCTCTGATGATTACAAAGGCCATCTGTATCTACTGTGTAGCACGCCTGGCAAAAAGCAATCATGCAGAAGCAATCGACAGGGCGATTCTCATGGCACAAGGTGGTGAGTTTGCATTCGTGCTCTTTACGGAAGCACTCAAGCTGAATGTCCTTACATCTGAAATCAATGCAAACATAACTGCCATCGTGGTGCTCTCAATGGCATTAACACCGATGGTAGTGGTTCTCCACAAGCGGTTTGGCACTAAACAAAATGTTTCGCTGGATGGCGTAGAAGAACCCAGGGATGTTCAGGCCAGCGTGCTCGTTATTGGCTTTGGTCGTGTTGGTCAGATTGCGAGCCAAGGTCCGTTGGCCAAGGGCGCAAAGCTATCGATTATCGATAGTGACCCGGATGTCATTCGTGCCGCCGAACCTTATGGATTCAAGGTTTTTTATGGCGACGGTGCACGCGCTGACATTCTTCACGCTGCTGGTGCACTGCAAGCATCCGTCATCCTGGTTTGCATCAACGACAAAAACGCTGTTACCAGAATTGTTGAGACGGCGAGGCATGAATGTCCGAATATCAGACTCGTCGTACGTGCGTTCGACCGCGAGCATGCCCTCGAGTTAGTCAAACACGATGCCGATTTCATAGTCCGCGAGACATTTGAATCATCGTTGCTGATGGCAAAGCAAGCCGTCGTTTTGCTGGGTTCTGGCGAACAAGAAGCCGAGGATTTGATTGCTGAAGTCCGTAATCGGGATGCCGAGCGATTCGTGCTGGAGACTACCGGCGGCCTATTTGCCGGCCGTGCGCTTGTATTGGGAAATATTGAATATATTCCTCCACCGAAGCATGAGGAAGATAAGGCTACCGACTAGTATTCCTGCTATGGCTTATTGAACAAATGAAAACCGAGAAAAGGCGACCAGTTGGTCGCCTCTTTTATGCGGTTGCATGTTAGCTTTTGGCCGAAAGCTGACATTACTATTCAAGACGTGATGAATTCAAAGCCAAAGACCAGCATTTATTTCCACATCAGATTCACGTAAAGTGATCGTTTACAACTGACATTTATGTTCACACCTACAAACGTAAATTTGATTTGGCACAAATCACTTCACTAAAGAAATCAGATATTTATAGCAGATTGATTGAAATCAGATTTAGGTTAGCGCCTCTTGAAGCTCCTAGCTCACTCACTATAAGACCCCTATGCCAACGCATCCCGCGACAAGCCGCCAGACGCCTTGGCGTTATATTTTTGCCGGATTCTGCGCTAGTCTGATCGGCATCGGACTAGCACGCTTTGCCTACACCCCACTCATTCCACAGCTCATCCAGGCACATTGGTTTTCTGCATCAAATGTGGTTTATCTCGGTGCCGCAAACTTGGCCGGCTATCTCGTCGGTGCGCTGCTGGGTCGGCACATCGCAGAACGGTTATCCAACGAGCACACATTGCGTCTGATGATGCTGTCGGTGACGATTGCTTTCCTCGCGTGCGCTTTTCCGCTCTCCACGGCGTGGTTTTTCGCATGGCGATTCATATCCGGTGTCGCTGGTGGCTCGATCATGGTGTTAGTCGCGGCAACCGTTCTGCCGCATGTATTTGGCGCACGCAAGGGTCTCGCAAGTGGCGCCATTTTCCTTGGTATTGGCATCGGCATTGCCGGTTCTGGAACAGTTGTCCCGCTCTTGCTGAACCTCGGGCTGCGCGAGACCTGGATCGGCCTGGCCCTGCTGTCCGCATTAATTACGGCCGCAAGCTGGTTCGCCTGGCCTGCGTCTAAACAGAAAATTCCTGTCTCGAAGAAATCGGATCAAACGCCGCAAGCCGCGGGCCATTCGCCCACTGATTTCATAATTAAGGTTCTCTATGCGGAATATGCATTGATGGCCATCGGCCTAGTTCCCGCAATGGTGTTTTTGGTAGATTTCATCACCCGGGGCCTCGGAGCAGGTACGCATCTCGGATCGCTGATTTGGATCTTGTATGGCGTGGGGGCGATTTTCGGTCCGCCGCTATACGGATTTTTCGCGGATCGTCTAGGCGGTCGTACAGCATTACGATTTTTATTGCTACTCCAGGTATTGGCGGTCGTGGGTCTTGCCTCAACAAGCAACTATGCGGCTATCGCCGTTGCGACGATTATCGTCGGCACTTTCCCTCCGGGGATCGTGCCATTGGTTCTTACACGGATTCGCGAGCTGATCCCACATCACGTTCATCAGCAAAACATCGCCTGGGGACACGCAACAACGATGTTCGCCTTGTTTCAGGCCCTGGCTGGATATGCCTACTCGGCTATTTTCAATGGGAGCGGCGGCAATCATCGCTTGCTATTCTTGGTTGCGGCGTTATCGCTCGGCGTTGCGCTGATCGCAGACATCGTGATCGCATATGCGGTCGGTGGCAAAAGCAAAAGGTCTTGATCTGCTAGAACGAGAAGCCAAGCAAGTCATCACGCTAGGCACCTAGGCCTACATCGCCTACGCCGTCGGCGATGTATCGTTGATTCGCACAACCCTGCTCTTCTAAACGGACTTACTCTTCTGGCGCAAGAACATTATTTGAGCAGTCACTCCGATGATAAGAATGACCAAGAGAGCGCCCTGGGAACCAAGGAGAAGTGGAGATTTTAAGTCAGTCACGAACGGATGACCTTCTGGAACGCGGCGTAACGTCTCGCTTACAGTTGGGACCATCAACAAGAAAGCCGTAAGACTAAGGCTAACAGTCTCGATATAAACGGCTGCTCTCCCAACGTAAGTAAGGTGTGCTATTCCGTACCCCGTCACCAAAAGCAAGAGCGTAGCAATGCCAATGCCATAACTCACTGGTTGATGCGCAACAAGAAATACCGTAGTCGCACCGATTAGCATCGAAATAAAGTAGGCCTTACCCAGAGCATTACGGGGCGTAATTCGACCATGCCGGACGAACATATATATGGCTAAAGGTATGGCAGGCAGGCTGCCAAGTGTATGTAACCAGCCTAGAGGCGTTATTCCAAACATGTTGATTCCTTTCGTAAAATGATCAAATGATGCCGCTAAAAACAAGTTTCCAATTGCATACCTATTAGTTGGTAGGCATTGAGACTAAATAGAGTTCCGCTTTTGAGATTTCAGATTAGGAAATCCGGCTCAGCAACGGATGCGTGATTACCCCGAATATCTTTGCATCGCCGTATGCACGTGCTGAGAGCATTGCGCCGTGCACCGTAGCCATAAAACTTTCAGCCTCAATTCTGGCTGACGTTGTTAATCGAATTTTTCCTTGTGCTACACCGCGTTCCAGGACCGTGGCCAGCCAAGCCGATAGCGTTCGAAAATGAGTTCGTACTTCAAGCGCTACTTCTTCGGGAAGAATTGGCATCTCAGTTGCAAGCAATGCACATACACAAAAAGGAGCGGTATTGTCTGCGATGCAGGACTCCCAATACTGAATGTAGGCGCGCAGCTGCTCAACTGGTTCCGGAACATTGCGCTCTAATTCCGCCATACCGAGTTGTACTTCCTCTCGATAATTAGTCACGAGTGTGCGAACCAGAATAGACTTGCTTGCAAAATGATGATGAATGGTCGCGTTTCGTACGCCAACCACCTTGGAAATATCTGCATAGCTGAATCCGTTATAGCCCCCTAAAACTATTAAAGACCGGGCACAATTTAGAATTTCTTGGGCTGTGTTGTTTGGCTTCATTTCGCCACTCTACATACTAGTAGGTAGCAAATCAAGTCCACCGACGCAATATTCCTATTTCAAAAAGAGCGAATTTACTCCTTTAGTCTTATCTTTGTATGGCCCGTTTGAAAAATTAGCTTGGGAAATGCGCCTAATTAGAAAATTAAGCTTGTGAATTTGCTTGATGAAGGCAAGAGTGGTCGCTAAGCCCTTGATTTCATAAGGACTGGGTTAGCAGGAGCAGGCTCAACGTGTTCCTATACATAGTGTTCTACTTACTATGTGGTTATAGAACCTAAACGTATCTTCATGCATACATCGCAAATGCGCTCGATATTCAATGTTGGCAAGGAAGCAGCAGCCCGCTCAGTCAACTATGAGCCGTTGGGGTATAAGTCATAAAATTGCGGGGTAAGAAATGAACGAAATTTTTGGTTTTGATGCCTTTTCTCCGAAAGAGATTGCTGAAAAAGTAGACACTGTTGGCGTAGCGAAGGCGCGTTTGCCATTGTTGCCTATGCTGATGCTGGCAGTCCTGGCCGGTGCCTTCATCGGTCTCGGCGCCCTGTACTTTGTCGTCGTGAAATCTGATCCGACAATCGGTTTTGCGGCGCGGCAGGTTCTTGGCGGCGTGACATTCGCGCTGGGGTTAATTCTGGTCATTATCGCGGGGGCGGAGCTCTTTACCGGAAACAATTTATTGGTCATGGCTTGGGCGGACCGGAAAATTTCGACTGTTGAATTACTACGAAGTTGGTTGATTGTATGTCTTGGAAATTTCATAGGCGCGATTGGCTTGGCCCTATTGGTATATCTGTCGCATCACCCTGACATGAACCAAGGTGCAATAGCCCGCGAATACATCAACATCGCTGGAGCAAAGACCAGCATGCCCTTCTGGACGGCTTTTTTCAGAGGCGTACTTTGCAATGCGCTCGTATGCCTAGCTGTATGGATGGCTCTAGCCGGCCGCAGCGTGGTTGATAAAGCTGTGGCGATTGTGTTTCCCATTTCTGCATTTGTTGCGGCTGGATTCGAGCACAGCGTGGCAAACATGTATTTCATCCCGATGGCCATGCTTCTGCAGCTGGGTGGGGCAACACATGAAGCGGTTGCATCAATCACATGGCTGGATTTTTTGAGTAATCTTGTCCCGGTTTTAGCCGGGAATCTGCTGGGTGGTACAGTCTTTGTGGGCTTCATCTACCATGTCATTTATCAGAAAACCGAAGACCTTAGCTAAGCTTTGTAACGGATCTCGAATTTATGATGACACTCACTTTGGTAAGTAGGATTGTGTTCTAAATGTGGGTCAGTTTTGGATGCTAATCAACTGAAGTGCATCAGATTAAGCGGAGAGACATTGAGCAGCAGGTATTCTCAACTAGCTTTGTTTACAGCGAACTTCGGTAAAGAAGCCAACGTCACGCTCTGCCAGCAGATCGCCGCCCTCCTCTAATAACGGCTTGGCTCCAAGTTGGGACCAGCTCCATCTGTCCAGTCTTCCAGAGGCAAAATCACCGCCGGCTTGCCATTATTCACGAACCAGCTATCGACCACGTATCGATGCGGTTTTACTTCGTCCCAAAAATCCAAAATGCCATCATCAGCCGGCTTTGCCAGCAAGGGATGAGGACGCTCCTCAATCATCGCCGAGAAATGTTCAAACAGGAAAAACCGGCGACGGCGCACCACGTTCTCGACTTCGTGATACCTCAACAGCTTTCTACGCTCCAGCATCTTGAGGAAGCGCGTGGTTGTTGTGGAATGGTCTATGCAATCCATCGCGCCATTCACCGCATCATCAGCCACATTCCCACCCTTGTCCGCGTACACGGGTGTTTGCTGTCCGGCCCAGTAATACAGCTGACCAATGACATCGGCCAGGGCTTTGCGTTCTTCCGCGGCAGAACGCGCCGAGCGCAGCTTCTTTGCAAGTGTTCGCAGTTGTGGCTCCGAAAACCGTGCTGCCGCCTCGTCAGTACAGCCGTAGTTGTAACAGACACTGATGCTTTCGTTCGCAGACGCCGCGCCGCTGGCCAGCAAAAACAGTAGTACCAAGAATTTTCTCATTTTAAAGGGGGGGGGCTAACTCTGCGAGCAAATCAACAATTATCCTTAGAACGAGTGGCTGATACCTGTGTAGAACGCGTTCTGACGCTGACCTGCGATTCCCCCGTCGCCGTACTCCACCGAAAAATCGGAATTGGCACTGTTACGCACAGTGCCAATGGTTACGTACAACAGAGTGCGTTTGGATAAATTGTAATTGCCGCCCAGCATGAACAGGTTCGCATCACCTACTCCCTTATTGACATTGGTGTGATAAGCCGCAGCGATCAATGTCAGTGCCGGGATGATCTGGTAGTTGGCGCCGAGCCAGTACAGATTGGCGCGATCGGGATCAGTACCAACTACATTCGGCGCGCGCAGGTTTTCGAAACCGGCGAACAGTTTGAGCTTGTCCAGCGTCACGGTACCGCCCAGGATGAGTTCCTTGGACGTCTGATACAGACTGGAGTAGCCACCGTTTGCATCGCGCTGGACATCATAGATGGCGCGTAGTTCATAAGTCGGCTGCACATAGGCTAGCGAAATACCATCGCGGCTGCCTCTAGTGAACGAACCAGCCTGTTCGCCAAAACCGTGCATGCCGGTTACGGTGAAACCACCAAAATTGGGTGATGTATAGCTAACCATATTATTGGTTTGCAGCCAGCTGCGCCCCTTGACCAGAGTTGCAGTGCTCAAGGCTTGCTGCCCCGTGGGATCCAGTGCCCAAACCGGATCGCTTTGAATCGCCATATCTTTACCCATCTTGAGGGTACCGGCTGAACCGCTCAAACCGAGATAGGAACGACGCGACCACAGCCCGGCACTGCTGATGCTACCGGTGCTGGCGTCAAAACCGGATTCCAGGGTAAAGAAGGCTCGGGTGCCGCCGCCCAGATCTTCACTGCCCTTGAAGCCGAGCATGCTGGTGCCCCATTCATTGCCGTCGATCGACCATTTGCTGCCACCGCGGGTGTCGACGTTGCTCTGATAATTGACGCCGGCGACGACACGACCGTAGATGGTGACGTTGTTTTGCGCCTGTGCGGCTCCCATGCTGGCGCTGGTCAGAATGACGGCCGCTAGCGGCTTGATGATGAACACGAGTTTCGATGCGATATGGCTGGCTGCGCAAAGCGTTGATGTTTTTCTCATTTCATCTCCTCTGTGTCGTGAGTCTTTTACTGTTTTTCGGGCCGTTCGCTCATATCGATTTTAGGCAATTGTATTTATACACATTAAAGAAGTTTTTATCAGCGATTTTTAACATGGCGATGATAAGCAATATCTCGTCACCCGTGAGAAATGTTCTCCACAAATATCTTGCGTGCACGTCGCATGCGACCAACTGTTTGCCTCTCAAAAGCGCACTTCGACAGACTCAAGCGCGTCACTGCATGCTTGCATTTCCCGCCATTTCGATCCTGAAACTTCCAAAATCCGCCACCTTCTTCTGTCGGAAATAGACAAGCTTTTGTCCGAAGCGCTGTTGTCATTAGATCTATGGTTGAGGCACTCCGTTAGACACATCCTTGAAATGCGAGGTGCTCTTGCGAACCCATCCAATGTAAGAAAAGAGGACATCATGACTATCACACGGCAGCGCCCATCGAGTATTCATCCCGTTGTAATGGTGACCGGGGGAGCCGGCTTTCTCGGCAGCCACGTTTGCGACCGGCTTATAGCAGAGGGCGCGCATGTCGTATGCGTCGACAATCTGATGACTGGACGTCGTTCGAATGTTGCACATCTGAGGTCTTCACCTCGTTTTGCATTGATTGAGGCAGACATCGCCACTGAACTGCCGCAGATTGATGTCGATGAAATCTGGAATCTTGCATGTCCCGCCTCCCCTCCCAGTTATCAATTAGATCCCGTACATACGATGCTGACCAACGTGATGGGCATGAAGAACTGTCTGGATCTCGCGCACAGAACGGGGGCTCGCGTGTTCCAGGCATCCACCAGTGAGGTATACGGCGATCCGGAAATTCATCCGCAGGTTGAAAGCTATCGCGGCCAGGTGAATTCGACCGGCCCGCGCGCCTGTTATGACGAAGGAAAACGTGCCGCAGAAACACTCTGCTGCGACTATCAGCGTACGCATGGCGTCGACGTCAGGATTGCAAGGATTTTTAATACTTATGGCCCACACATGGATCCGCACGACGGTCGTGTGGTGTCGAATTTCATTGTCAAGGCGCTGCTTGGTGAACCGCTAGAACTGTATGGTGACGGCTCGCAAACACGTTCGTTCTGTTATGTGAGCGATCTGATTGAAGGTTTTTTCAGACTGATGCGCACAGCGACCGTTAGCGCCGGTCCGGTCAACCTCGGCAACCCTGACGAATTTACGATGCGTGAGCTAGCCGAAGTCGTCATTCAGATGACAGGCTCACCATCCAAGATCACCGTCCGCGCACTACCTGTGGACGATCCGAAGCAGCGACGTCCGAACATCGGCCTGGCCGATACGCTACTCAGTTGGAAGCCGGTGATTCCGTTGAAGGAAGGACTCTCCTCGACGATCGCCTATTTCTGCACCGAACTGTGGTTGGCACAGCTCGATAAGGAGCACGCCAAATGAGAATACTTGTTACTGGCGGTGCCGGTTACATCGGCAGTCACACTTGTAAAGCCCTCGCACAGGCTGGTCATACTCCTATCGTTTTCGACAATCTATCATCGGGTCATGCCGATGCGGTGCGTTGGGGTCCCCTGTACATCGGTGACATCCTCGACCCGGATGCACTCGATGCGGTCTTCGCCAACTATCGTCCCGATGCTGTCCTTCATTTCGCGGCCCTCGCTTATGTCGGTGAATCGGTCACTGATCCGAGTCGATATTACCGGGTCAATATCACCGGGACACAGACTCTGCTCGATGCAATGCGCCGTCGCGGTGTGACGCGCATTGTGCTGTCCTCAAGTTGCGCAACGTATGGCATTCCTACTGTGCTGCCGATTTCCGAAGACACGCCGCAACAACCGGTCAACCCTTACGGTTTCACGAAACTCGCGATCGAACGTATGGTCGCTGACTATGAGCGAGCATATGGCATCCGCTGGATCGCTTTGCGTTATTTCAATGCGGCCGGTGCTGATCCTGACGGGGAGCTTGGTGAGCGCCACGATCCTGAAACCCATGCAATACCGCTCGCAATCGGTGCCGCACTCGGCACCGCCCTACCCTTCTCCGTGTTTGGTTCCGATTATCCAACGCCGGATGGCACTGCGGTGCGCGACTATGTCCACGTCACCGATCTCGCAGACGCGCACATGCGCGCGATAATTCATCTCGATACATGTGGCAACAGCAGCGCATTCAACCTTTCGACTGGCCATGGGACGTCGGTGCGGGCTGTAGTCAGTGCGGTCGCAATTGCTACCGACTTACACGTGCCTCTGTTGTATTCAGCACGTAGACCGGGCGACCCGCCCGCCTTGTATGCAAGGGCCGACCGCGCCGCACAAGTACTCGGTTGGCAACCACGTTTCGTCAGCATCGTTCCTATCGTTGAGACGGCCGTGTCCTGGTTTCTTAAAAATGGAGAACGTAAAGGCCATCGAATTGGCACACCTGAAAAGAATTATGTCGGTAATAAAGTTCAATCGCTAACCAGGGGAATCAAATGAACGTACGAATCGCTATTGTTGGAACTGGCTATGTCGGGCTTGTAAGCGGAGCTTGTTTTGCGGATCTTGGTCACGACGTGATCTGCATCGACAACGACGAACGCAAGATCAATGCGCTGAACAACGGTTGCATTCCGATCTATGAACCAGGTCTCGATGAACTGGTCAGTCGCAACGTCAAGCGCGGCAATCTGCGCTTCAGTGTGGATTTGCCGGGAAGCGTAAGCGGTCGCGAAGCAGTATTCATTGCAGTAGGTACACCATCGCATCCGGGTACCGACTGTGCGGACCTACACTTTGTCATGACGGCGGCCGAACAGATTGCATCGAACGTCGATCGTTTCACAGTGATTGTCATCAAATCGACGGTTCCGGTTGGCACCAATCGGGAAGTGCAACGCGTCATCAAGCATTGCGTACCAGAGCAGCACATGGCGGTCGTCGCATCGAATCCGGAATTCCTGCGCGAAGGGTCCGCAATTGAGGACTTCATGCACCCGGATCGGATCGTGTTTGGCACGGAGAATGAGCAGGCGGCTGTGATTATGCGGCGCATCTATGCACCGCTTGAGAACCTTGGCTACGATGTACTCACGACCGGGATCGAAACCGCAGAATTGATCAAGTATGCTGCCAATGCGTTCCTTGCTATCAAGATCAGCTACATCAACGAAATCGCCGATCTGTGCGAAATAGTCGGGGCTGACGTGGACCGTGTTGCAACCGGTATCGGCCTCGACCACCGTATTGGTGCCGCCTTCCTTAAAGCCGGGCCTGGATGGGGTGGCTCGTGCTTTCCCAAGGACACGCGTGCATTGAAGGCGACCGCAGCCGAGCATGTCGTACCGATGCGCATCGTCGATGCGGCAATCGAGTCGAATACACAGCGCAAATACGCAATCCTGAAAAAAATCGAGAACGCTTGCAGCGGCTCGGTCTCTGGCAAGCGCCTGGCGGTGTTTGGCTTGACGTTCAAGGGACAGACTGACGATGTGCGCGAAAGCCCAAGCATAGACTTGATCCGCGCGCTCACCGAACAGGGAGCAAAAATCAGAGCCTACGATCCGTCTTCGCCGGCTGAGGCCTCACGTTTGCTGCCTGGGCTCTGCATGACAGCAAGTGCTGTCGATGCGGTCAAGAGCGCAGATGCGCTTGTGATACTGACCGACTGGCAACAATTCATCGATTGTGATCTCGGCGAACTTGCTGCTTATATGGCGGATCCGGTGATGATTGATCTGCGCAATTTGTTCGATGAGCAAACCGTGTGCAGCAAAGGTTTTCGTCACTACATACGAGTCGGACGCAAGTCGGCCAACTTGCTGGGTGCGCGTCCGGGTTTAGTGCAGCAGAAAAAACAGCTGAGCAGCGAGCCGCTTCCGACTGAAATACCACTCATGTTATGGCCGATGCCCCAACAACGGCCGGAACTAAACGGACCGATTGGAGAGAGCAAAGCGGCATGAGCGCGCGGATAGAAAACTTTCGTTCGCAGCAACCACTGGCACCGAGCACGCGTGATGAGTTCCGTGTCCGTAACGAACGTCAGGAACAGAGCTCCTTAGGGACGCAACGCGCCGTGCCCTTTCTGATTCCGCTGCTGTCATTCCGGCAGCGGATTGTGTTCCTGATGCTGTCTGGCTGCTGGCTGTCCTGTCTCATTGTATTTTGGTTATGGTGGTTGCGCCCAGAACACAATATGGACACGTTCAGGTATGTCGTGAACTGTGCCATCCTGTTCTGGGCAACGGTGGTTCCCGGTTATTTCATACTGATTTTCTCGCGAGCCAGCATCGCTAATCCGGCATGTCCGATCCCGGACGGACTGCGCGTCGCAATGGTCGTCACCAAGGCGCCCTCCGAGCCGTTTCCTATCGTGCGTACCACCTTGCTGGCAATGCTTGCACAGAACTATCCGCACGACACATGGCTGGCGGACGAAGCCCCTTCCGCGGAGACGATTGCCTGGTGCGCGCGTCACGGCGTGTTGCTGTCTACCCGCCAGAATGTAGATGCGTATCACAATCTATCTTGGCCCAGGCGGACCCGTTGCAAGGAAGGCAATCTCGCATACTTCTACGACCACTACGGCTATGCGCGCTATGATTTTGTCGCACAGCTCGATGCCGATCACGTTCCAGCTGATGGCTACCTCGATGCAATGTTGCGGCCATTCGCAGACCCGCG
The DNA here is from genome assembly GCF_003293745.1 of Herminiimonas fonticola. Classification (GTDB taxonomy): domain Bacteria; phylum Pseudomonadota; class Gammaproteobacteria; order Burkholderiales; family Burkholderiaceae_D; genus Oxalicibacterium; species Oxalicibacterium fonticola. Next base: position 270,821 of record NZ_PTLZ01000003.1, on the reverse strand, counting down.
CGTCGGCTACGTATCCGCACCCAGTATTTGCGATAGCAATGCTGCGCAGAGCTGGTCGGCACGCGGACGGCTGTATGTCGAAGCGGCGTTACATGGCGCTTTGCAGGCTGGACATAATGGAGGGTGGGCGCCACTATGCATAGGCTCGCATTATGCAGTGCGCACAACTGCGCTATGTGACATCGGTGGACTCGGTCCGGAACTGGCAGAGGATCATTCGACTACGCTGATGATGAATGCCAAAGGCTGGTCGGGAGTGCACGCGCTCGACGCCATCGCGAATGGCGAAGGCCCGCGCACCTTTGCCGACATGGTCACGCAGGAATATCAATGGTCGAAGAGCCTGGCGATCCTTTTGTTCAGATATACACCGCGCTACTTCGGCGCATTGCCGCTGCGCTTGAAAGCACAATTCTTGTTCGCGCAACTCTGGTACTCGCTGTTCTCGCTGACGATGGCTGCGACAGTAGTAATGCCCGTGATCGCACTGCTCACGCACCAGGTATGGGCCAATGTCTCGTATATCTCGTACTTCGCGTATGTCAGTGCGGTGACTGCGAGCATCCTGTTGCTCATGCGCTGGGTCAAGAGCACCGGCTGTTTCAGGCCCCGCAACGCGAAAGTTGTGTCGTGGGAAGGCACCATTTTTTTGTTTGCGCGCTGGCCGTGGTCTCTGCTCGGCATTAGCTCCGCGATCATGGATTGCATACGCGGTAGGGAGTTTGTGTTCCGTGTGACGCCGAAGACTGCCGGCATCGACGTGCGGCCACCGCTACGTGTCGTGCTTCCTTACTTGTTTATCTCATTGGTATGCAGCGTTCCGCTGCTTATCGTCACAGATGCCGGCAACGCACGCGGTTTCTATGTGATATCCATCCTCAATGCACTGATATATCTGGTCATTGCATTGCTGGTCGTTGTGGCTCACGCACGTGAGAGTGGACAGCATGCGTCCCTGCTTCGGCTCATCATCGGCGACGGCCAGTTGGTGCGGCGAGGGTTATTCCTAACCGCGTTGCTGGCGTTGAGCGTCGGGATTTCGGCGCGGCTGGTGGAAGGTGTCAATGCGCTGCTTTGGCGTGACGGCGATATGCCGGCAATCGCCTCGGCCGCAGCGCCCGCACCTATTCTCATCGGCGCCTACGATCCCGAGCATGTGTTTGCCGACGATGAACGCACTATCAATATCGAACACATTTTCGTGGGATTGGCTGACCCAGCCACCGCGATGCTGATTCAGGATTCTTACCAATATGCGGTTCGCCGCAACCGGCAACTGATGGTCACCATCGAACCCTGGCCAAAAATTTCGAGAACAGGTCAGACCTTGCTGCAAGACATACGCACTGGCGACTACAACCAGGAAATCGACGCAACGTGCCAGTCGATACGTTCGCTGAATGCGCCTGTGCTGGTGCGCTGGGCCCATGAAATGGAAACAGTAACGGGACGTTACCCCTGGGCTACCACGAAACCAATCGATTACATTGGTACGTATCGATACTTTGTGAAGCGTTGTCGTGGGGCGGCAAGCCAGATGCAGTTCGTCTGGTCGCCGCGCGGCGACAAGACGCTAGCGGCATTTTTCCCGGGGCAAAAATATGTGGACTACGTCGGCTTGTCCTTATTCGACTGTCCCGCATGCGGCGTCTGGCCTGCCGGTGATCGGCATTCAACCGCTGACATCTTGAAGGAAAAATATCGTCGCGTGCGGCATTACAATTTGCCGGTGATTGTTGCCGAACTGGGTGTCAGCGGCAGTCCGGAACAACAACGCAATGAATTAATTGCGCTACGGCACACGATGTCGACGCTGCCCTTGTTGAAGGCGATGGTTTATTTCAACGCGCCGGATGCGCTCGGTACGTGGCCGTTGCCACATCGACCTGACTGGCGAATTCCACTGTCGCTACTTGACCTGATCGCGGCTGAGGATCTGTCATGAATGCGGCATGCCAGAGAGGAGCGCCTGATAAGTGTCAGGTAAAATTAGCGGCCAACATGTCCCTGATTGCACGCTTGCTTCACACTGATGCCATCAATTTTTCCTTACTTTTTATAACAAGCCTTCACTCATGCAGCCACAACAACACGATCAAATTGTCGGGATTCTGTTGGCAGCAGGAAAAGGCGTGCGCTTTGATCCGACAGGTGTACAGAACAAGTTGCTGCAAACGACCATAGCCGGCGACAAGGTTGTCGTCGCGGCCGCTACCGCATTACTGTCCGTGCTGCCAGTCGTTACTGCTGTTGTACGCAACGCTGACGATGCGGTCGCCATCGAATTGGCAAGTTTGGGTTGCAAGCTTGTTGTGTGTCCTGACGCAGACAAAGGCATGGGCGCATCCCTTGTTTGCGCGTTAGAGCAAAATCAGCACGCTGCCGGATGGATTATTGGCCTGGGCGACATGCCGGGAATACAAACGGCAACGATTGCAGCACTGACAGATCAGCTCAGGAACGGTGCCGATATAGTCGCGCCCTTTTACAAAGGCGAACGCGGCAATCCGGTGGGTTTTGGCAAGAAGCACATTGCCGAATTGCTCCAGCTAGGCGGCGATCAGGGCGCACGTGCCTTGTTGAAAATTCATCCAGTCACAAAGGTCGAGGTCAATGATCCGGGTATCCACTACGACATCGACACTTCAGCAGATCTAATTTCCTCCGAAGACTAGCTAAGGTGCTTCTGTGAAAGTATTAGGGTCCGAGAGTATTTCGACGATGCGATCAAAGACTAGCCTGATACGTGCTGGAACAGGTCCACGTTGTGGACGATACACGTAGAGATCCCATGGCTCAGGCTGATAGTCGTCCAGTACTGTGACTAAGTGGCCTGAACGAATATGTGGCTCTGCCTGCTGACTCGATAATTGTCCGTAACCGATCCCGGCCAGTACAGCATCACACTCCACTTCTGGGTCATCAGTAACAAACGTCGATGCGCTTGGTGTCAGCAAGTGGTTGCCGGCAAAATACCAGGGCCATATCCGCCCTGTATTTCCATCCATTAGCGCGGTGGTTGGCAACTTCAATAAATCATGAGGCGTGCTCGGCTTACCTTTGGTAGCCACAAGCGCAGGTGTGCCAACGATATGAAAAGATATTTTTGCTACCGAGCGCGCAACAAAGCGACTATCCCTTAGCTGACCAATACGCACGCCAATATCTATTTTTTTGTCGACGACATCAGCTACCAGATTAGTTACGCCCAGCTCCAGCCTGATTCCAGGGTGGCGGTTAATCAAAGGCAGCAGCGACTTCAATAAATAGTGTCGCCCAATAATGCTTGGCGCGGTAATACGTACCAAGCCGGCAAGATCCTTGTCGGACACGCTATCAGTGGTGTGAAACAGGTTGTCGACACCTGCCACCATTTCGCTGGCATGCTCCGCTAACTGCGTGCCAAATTCAGTGATCTGGATGCCGCGGGTATTGCGATGAAAAAGTACTTCGCCAACTGCCTCTTCCAACTCCTTGATCGCACGAGTGATCGCTTGTGGCGATGTTCCGAGGCGGGCAGCAGCCTCCTTGAAGCTGCTTGCATCCGCTGCAGCGCAAAAAAGGCGAAGCATTTCCAGGCGATTCAGCACGTCTTGTTCCCCTTTTCTTCCTTGTATATCAGCAAGCTATGCTTAATAGAATTCCAGAATCTGGAATTCTCAAATCTTAACATTTTCATTTATTGCTGGTTTCCGACTGTTGATACTAAGAACGCTATTTTGGTAATCCGTGTTTCATCCCCTACTCTTTTCTAAAAAATCATGGCGACTCTCAATATCAACGGCAAACAACATCAAATCGACCTGTCTGACGATACTCCCCTGCTGTGGGCATTACGTGACCACCTGGGGATGACCGGTACCAAGTTCGGCTGTGGCATGGCCTTGTGCGGCGCATGTACCGTGCATCTCGATGGCCAGCCCATACGATCTTGCATTACGCCGGTTTCTGCCGCCGTGGGGCAACGGATTACCACCATCGAGGCTATGGCGGAAGATAGTGTAGGCAAAGCTGTGCAGCAAGCGTGGACAGATCTCGGCGTACCGCAATGCGGCTACTGCCAATCGGGACAAATCATGTCCGCCACGGCGTTGTTGAAAACCACTCCGCATCCGACCGATGCAGAAATTGACTCGGCGATGAGCGGCAATATTTGCCGGTGCGGTACTTACACGCGTATCCGCGCTGCGATCAAACAAGCATCTGTCAAATCAGCCTCTGCGAAGAAGGGTTAAAAAATGAGCTCCGTATTTCAACCTGAAGATAAAGAAGTCAATCCTGCCGACCAGTTATTACCATCGATGACACGCCGAACCTGGCTCAAGGGCGCAGGTGCACTCACCGGCCTGGCATTGACCGTCGGCGCTGCCGGCATCGTGCGCGCCGCCACCAGCGATGAAATCAAAAAATATGGTGGCGATGGCATGCCGGGCGGGCTGGTCGATGACACGCTGGCTTTTGTATCAATAGGCGCGGACGGCATCGTAACCATCGTCGCGCATCGGTCCGAAATGGGACAAGGCGTACGTACCAGTTTGCCTATGGTCGTGGCCGATGAACTGGAAGCAGACTGGAGCAAGGTACGTGTCGTACAGGCACTCGGCCTCGAAGAAAAATACGGTAATCAAAACACCGATGGCTCGCGCAGCATGCGCCACTCGTTCGAGCCCATGCGCCGTGTCGGCGCCGCAGCGCGCCAGATGCTGGAGATGGCGGCGGCGCAGCAATGGAATGTAAAGCCGGATGAAGTGCGAGCGAAGAATCACGAAGTCGTTCACACCAAAACCGGACGTCGCCTCAGCTATGGTGCGGTTGCTGAAGCTGCAGCAAAAATCACGCCGCCTGCGGGCAAGGAACTGCGACTTAAAAAACCAGCCGAGTTTCGCTATATAGGCAAGGAAAGCACACGCGGGATCGACTTCCAGAATATCGTGACGGGCAATACGCAATACGGCATAGACACACGGCTACCCGGCATGCTGTATGCAGTCATTGCACGTCCTATGGTGCTCGGCGGCAAAGTGAAAAGTTTCGACGCGTCAGCTGCATTGAAAGTGCCGGGTGTGATTCAAGTGGTCGAATTAAAAAGCAGTCCTGCACCTGCCGGCTTCCACCCACTGGGTGGCATCGCCGTGATTGCAAAGAATACCTGGGCGGCAATGAAGGGGCGCGAAGCGCTGAAGATCAACTGGGACGATGGCAAGCACACCAGCTACAACTCGATCGAGTATAAAAAGACCTTGCAGGAAGCCGCACGCAAACCGGCGAAGGCGGTGCGCAACAATGGTGACACGATGACTGTACTGTCCAAATCATCGCGGCGTATCGAGGCCGAATACTATCTGCCGCATATCGCCCATGCAACGATGGAGCCACCAGCAGCAACAGCGCACATCGTCAACGGCAAGTGCGAAGTATGGGCCTGTGTGCAGGCGCCGCAAGCCACGCGCGAAATCGTGTCGGCACATCTCAAACTCAAACCTGAAGATGTCACCGTGCATGTCACGCTGCTGGGTGGCGGCTTTGGCCGCAAGTCCAAGCCCGATTTCGCAGCAGAAGCTGCCCTGCTGTCACAAGCGATGAAGGGCGTGCCGGTCAAGGTGACATGGACGCGTGAGGATGATATCCACAACGATTATTTCCATACCGTTTCTGTCGAGCGGCTGGAAGTGGCGCTGGACGCTGCCGGCAAGCCTACTGCATGGCTGCATCGCACCGCCGCACCGACCATCGCTTCGATATTCAGCGAAGGTGCCAAGGGTGAACAACCGTTTGAACTCGGCATGTCCGCCGTCAATATTCCTTTTGCAATACCGAACTTCCGTGTGGAAGCACCTGAGGTGGAAGCACACACGCGCATAGGCTGGTTTCGTTCGGTATCCAACATCCCGCATGTCTTTGCGATTCAGTCTTTCGTCGCCGAATTGGCGGCTGCGGCAAAACGTGATCATCGCGATTACCTGCTTGATCTGATCGGACCTGCACGCAAGATCAATCCAAAAGCCATGTCGGATGAATGGAATTACGGCGAATCACCCGAGCGCTACCCGCTCGATACCGGCCGCATGCGGAAAACCATTTCGCTTGCGAGCGACAAGGCCGGATGGGGGCGCAAACTGCCGAAAGGACATGGCCTCGGCCTCGCCGTCAGCTATAGCTTCGTCACCTACGTTGCCGTCGTCATCGAAGTGGTGGTTGCAGACAACGGCGACCTGTCTATTCCGCGCGTTGACATTGCCGTCGATTGCGGGCCGCAGATCAATCCGGATCGCATCCGCTCGCAGCTTGAGGGTGCATGCATCATGGGACTCAGTCTTGCGATGAGCGGTGAAATCACGTTCAAGGATGGCCGTGCCGAGCAAGGCAACTTCCACGAATACGAAGTCATGCGCTCAATGGACGCACCGCGCGACATACGCGTCCATTTTATCAAGCACGATTTCGATGTACCACTCGGCGGTGTCGGCGAACCGGCTACGCCACCGATAGCCCCCGCCTTGTGCAATGCAATCTTTGCTGCAACCGGCAAACGCATCCGTGATCTGCCGGTTCGCAACCAGTTGAAAGCGTCTTGATCGGATAACAGAGGCAATCATGGATAGCATCGATCTTGAAGTACTCAAAGCCGCCGACACCTGGATAGACGACGGGCAAGCCTGCGAACTGGTCACCGTCGTCCAGACCTGGGGTTCCAGCCCACGTCCGGTAGGCGCGATGATGGCCATTCGCGATGATGGCCGCGTCATCGGTTCAGTCTCCGGCGGTTGCATCGAAGATGATCTGATCGCGCGTGTCCACAATGCAGGTATTACGCGCACCATGCCTGAACTGGTAACTTATGGCATCAGCGCCGACGAGGCACATCGCTTCGGCCTGCCCTGCGGCGGCACCATCAAGCTGGCGATTGAACCGCTATCCGGCAAGAGCGGCATCAAGGAATTGCTGACGCACGTCATGCGTCATGAACTGGTCAAGCGTCAGCTAGATCTGGTCAGCGGTGAGGTGCGACTCAGCCCGGCGACTGCAGATGCAGCACTCGATCTGACACTCGGCGTGTTGAGCACGATCCACGGTCCGCGCTGGCGCTTACTGATCATCGGTGCTGGACAACTGTCGCAATTTCTTGCGCAGATCGCCACAGGCCTGGATTATCACGTAGTCGTGTGCGATCCGCGCGAAGAATACCGGCTGGCATGGCAAGTGAATGGCGTCGAAGTCATCCACGCGATGCCGGACGACCTCGTCATCGACATGAAAATGGATAGCCGCACTGCAGTCGTCGCACTCACACACGACCCCAAGCTCGACGATCTGGCATTGATGGAAGCCTTGAAGTCCGATGCATTCTACGTCGGCGCCATCGGTTCGCGCATCAACAATGCGCGCCGCCGCGAGCGGCTTAAAGAATTCGACCTCAGCGATGAACAATTGCAGCGCCTGCACGGCCCTATCGGCCTCTACATAGGCAGTAAAACCCCGGCAGAAATCGCGATTTCCATCCTGGCCGAACTGACTGCCGTACGCAACGGTGTCGTGCTGCCGAATACAGTCAACATCGCATCCGTGAAGGATGCAATCGATATGCCGTTGCGGGAGCAAGAAGAGCTGTCTTATCCAATTAATTGAAAGACCCGTCATGACACATCTGAAGCATGCAATTTTTCTGTTTCTATCTCTCGGCGCGACGTCAATCGTGCATGCAGCCGAAGACAATAGCCGCGCTATCGCACTTTCCAACAGAAGCGCTTGCATGGCATGTCATGCAGTTGAACGGAAGATGGTGGGGCCTTCTTACAAGGATGTTGCCGCTAAATATGCCGGCGACGCTGCGGCCCCGGATCGACTGGCCAAGAAAATAAAGAGTGGCAGTTCAGGCGTATGGGGCTCCGTACCGATGCCGCCCCAGCCCAGCCTGAGCGATGCCGACGTTCGTGTTCTGGCTGATTGGGTATTGGCTGGGGCACCCAGCAAGTAGATAAGCGCTGCGTTTATCCGTCATTACTTAGCGGCCCAAACAGGAAAATTTCCAAACGTGTCACAAGGGTCGAGGTCATTGATCCGGGCATCCACTACGAGATCGACACTTCAGCAGATTTCAAAGCGTCTGCGGGCTGGCGGCTCGTGTCGATCATTGTTCAAAAGAAAATGATTTAATTTATTGCGAAACAGCAACTTTAATGCGGATGTAGCATAATCAACGCTAAGCAAACTTAACAAGCGGCTTTCATGAATATCAAATATCTGCTCCTGATTGCCACCGCATTGACCTTCACGCAAACAGCATCTGCACAATCACGCGCCTACAAGTGCATCGTTGATGGCCAAACGACTTATTCCAAATCGGCTTGCAAAATCGAAGCAACAAAGCAAACCACGCGTGATGAACGCGAAACCGGAAAGCCATCCCGTGCGACCAAGCCTGCTGGCCGCAATAAATACGTGTGCGAGGCGGCAAAACAAGATCTTGCAAACCTTGACTCAATGGCTAGCCAGCTAAACAACAGCTCTGTGCAAGACCAGGTAAAAGAACGCAAGGCGGCAGTTCACAAAATACTCTATGAGTGGGAGTGTTAAAACGTCATTTGCCTCGTGCTATAAGCACCTTTCGCAACGGCCATCTCTGCGTTAACTGACTGCAGCATTGGCATTTCGTCTTCAATACAGCACCTCATACCCAAGGTTGAACAGTTTTTCGAAGCGATGAAAAAAGGGCCTGGTTTTTACACCAGGCCCTTTTTCTATTAATGCCACGTTTCGAATAGCCAGTATTCGATGTGGCTTGAATCACAGTGCCAGGTCGGCTGTTTCGCGCTTAGGTTGTTTCGCGCCAGCTTTAGGTGAGGCTTGTGGTACTACTTTCAAATCGATCGCAGGAGGTGGTTGTTGATTTGCTCGCAGAGTTGACCCTCTCCAACTGATCCACCTTCCACTGTCTGGCGAAGGCTCGACAAGCGTATCACTTCATCTTGCTTCTCTGGTCCAGCCCGAGGGGTTCACTCCACGCCATTCAGTTTTTGTTTTGCAGGGGGGGGTCTTATCCGGCGCAGGTGCTTTTCAGAACGCTGGAATCCGATTGACGCAATCTTTAGTTTGTCATGCAACGCATTGCACAGTTGCAAGCCGGCGAGTCCGCTTCGACATCTGAAGCGACTTCAAAAACGACGCAAGCCGTATTCGTTAATGTGAGCATTGCCGACAAACAACAGCAATCTCGTATGGATATTTATGCTTGGAAGAAACAGAGAAAAGGCTGAGGTATTCAGGATAATGAATACTTAAAGTGATTTATTTTTTAATGAAAATTAAATTAATAATCATGTTCTTACGAGCTTATTTAGCTAAACAACTTTAGAAATTTCTCTTGTTCTTAATCACTATTTTGTTCGCCAAAAATAGTCATCTTTCCTGGAGGCATTGCGCTCTCCCCTTGCTTCTGGATGCATGCCACGCTGAGTACATCAGCGTGGCGGCATCTCAATTAGGCTAACAACTTCTGCATTTCCTGATACAAATCGGCCTTCCCTTCAAAGCCAATACCCGGCAAATCCGGCATGGTGATGTAACCGTTCTGGACCTTCACACCATCCGGGAAGCCGCCGAAAGGCTGAAACAAATCCGGATAGGACTCGTTGCCGCCAAGACCCAGGCCTGCGGCAATATTCAAGGACATCTGATGGCCGCCATGCGGAATGCAACGGGTCTTAGCCCAGCCATGTTCTTTCAGCATGTCCAGCGTGCGCAGATATTCCACCAGGCCGTAACTCAAGGCGCAGTCAAATTGAAGGTAATCGCGATCCGCGCGCATGCCGCCGTAACGGATCAAGTTGCGTGCATCTTGCATGGAGAAAAGGTTTTCACCGGTTGCCATCGGGTTCTTGTAGTAATTGCGTAGGGTCGCCTGCAGCTCGAAATCCAGCGGATCGCCCGCCTCTTCGTACCAGAACAAGTCGTATTGGGACAAGGCTTTGGCGTACTGGATCGCGGTATCCAGATCAAAGCGACCATTCGCATCGACGGCCAGTTTCTGGCCATCCTGCAAAACGCTCAAGATCGAATCGATACGACGCAAGTCTTCATCCAGCGATTCGCCACCTATCTTCTTTTTGACCACGGTATAGCCGCGGTCTATATAGCTGCGCATTTCATCCTTGAGCTTTTCGTGATTCTGGCCGGGATAGTAATAACCGCCGGCGGCGTACACAAAAATCTCGCGATCTGGCGTGCCATTGCCGTAACGATCCGCCAGTAATTGAAACAGCGGCTTGCCTGCTATCTTCGCCACGGCGTCCCACACAGCCATATCGATAGTGCCGATCGCAACCGAGCGCTCGCCATGACCGCCCGGTTTTTCATTCGTGAACATCGTCGCCCAGATTTTGTGCGGATCGAGATTGTCGCCGGCGTCGTTGATCAGGGAATCAGGATCGGCTTCCAGCAAGCGCGGAATGAAGCGTTCGCGCATCAGTTTGCCTTGGCCGTAACGACCGTTGGAGTTGAAGCCATAACCGACCACCGGCTTGCCATCGCGAATCACATCGGTAATCACAGCCACCAGACTCAGCGTCATTTTGCTGAAATCGATGTAGGCATTGCGGATGGGCGAGCTGATGGGCAGGGTTTTTTCGCGGATTTCGACGATTCTCATTTCTTCTCCTAAGTATTCAGTTACTGCTCGGTTACGGCATGTTGCAGTGAGTCGCCAGCTTATCTGCTTAAAGTGCGCTTATACTTCACCCAAAATCAGTTGATTATTAACTTTTGGTGAATAACGCTCCGTGAAAAACGACCTTGCATCTGAACTGGAATTCTTCATTTTGATCGCGCGCCACGGCAATCTGTCCGCTGCGGCACGTGCACTGGATATAACTCCGCCCGCTGCCACCAAGCGTTTGGCGCAGTTGGAAGCCAAGCTGGGCGTACGCCTCATCAACCGGACGACGCGTAGTATCAGCCTGACCAAGGAAGGCGAAACCTACCTGTCGCATGCGACCCGGATTCTGCAACAGTTGCGGGAAATGGAAGATGCCGTATCCAGCAGCAAAACGGATTTGCGCGGTCTGTTGCGCGTGAACGCTACGCTGGGTTTTGGCCGCACGACAATTGCGCCTCTAGTTTCAGAATTCGCCAAGCGCCATCCACACGTCGAGCTGCAAGTCGAATTAACCGACAAACCTGTGGATCTGGTCGAAGGCGGGTTTGATATGGCAATCCGTTTTGGCGCTTTGCCGGATCAAAGACTCAACGCCAGATGCCTGATGACTAACAGACGATTTCTGTGTGCATCGCCGCTGTATCTGGAGCAATACGGCACACCCGCCATCCTCGCCGACCTTGCGCATCATCGCTGCATTATTCACAGGCAGAACGATGAAGCCTATGGCATCTGGCGCTTTACCCGCGAGCAACAAAGCGAAGTGATGAAAGTCCAGGGAGCGCTGGCCAGCAATGACGGTGACATTGTCCTCGGCTGGGCGCTCGATGGTCACGGCATCCTGATTCGCTCAGAATGGGATTTGGCCAAGTATCTGGAAAGCGGTCGCCTCAAGGTCATACTGCCCGAGTTCAACTTGCCATCGGCTGACCTGTTTGTCTATTACGTAAATCGACGTAACCAGACGGCACGAGCGAGAGCATTTATCGATTTTCTGGTTCAGCGCTTCAGCAAATAATTAGTGGACTGATGCGCCCGAAAGGATCGTTCAGTTAACTGTCGATCCGGCTACGATGATCATTATTTTTAGCGAGATACATGGCATTGTCGGCATGTTTGAGCAGTTGCTGCTCGTTGTCGCCATGTTCGGGATAGAGCGCGATCCCGATACTTGACCTGATGTTCAGGTAGTGGCCGTTTATATTGAAGGGACTGTTCAAGGCATGACGGACTTTTTCAGCCACCAACTCGGCTTGTTCAGGCAAGGAGATGCTTGGTAGCAGTACGACAAACTCATCGCCGCCTATACGGGCGACGGTATCCGATTCGCGCATGCATTGCTTCAAGCGCTTGGCAACCTCTTGCAGCAAGAGGTCTCCGATGTCATGGCCCAAGGTATCGTTGACCTGTTTGAATTTGTCCAGATCAAGATAAAGCACGGACAATCGCCCTTGCTCCCGACGTGCTGTTGCCAGCGCGACTTTCAGACGATCGTACAAAAATCCACGATTGGGAAGAGCTGTCAGTTGATCATACTGCGCCATATGCAGCAGCCCGCTTTGCATTTGCTGGCGCTCAATGGCGATGGCAATCTGGGTAGAGACGAACTGTAGTAATTCCTGATCTTTTTCGCTGTAACACGCGCCGCCGACGTAGGTTTTGACCATCAAAACACCGATCATGCCCTTGTGCGATTTAAGCGGGACACCAAGCCAGCAGAGCAAATTCTGCTCGGCAGTGACTTGCAATTCTTCCAGGCGAGCAGCCATCGTCTCCGGCGTGAGCAGCAAGGGCTGTCCACTACGGATAATTTCTGCACAGAGCGTCCCGGCGGCGGGTTTGGATACGTCGGAAGTCTGTTCGACCTCGTCAATACGATATGGAAAACTCAGTTGGTCTTTTTCTTCGTCGTACAGCGTAACGGAAAAATTATCTGCTGGCAGTAGCGTGCCAACGATCTGATGAATACGTTTAAACAGCGCAATCAAATCCTCGGCAGCGTACGCAGCTTCGGAAATCAAATAAAGCACGGCCTGCATCGACTCTGCTCGTTTGAGTCCGGTGATGTCGCGCGCAACACCGATCCGTAATTGATCTGCCGGCGACCAGCGTGTTGCCCACATGATGTGGACGATTTGCCCATCCTTGCGGATATAGCGATTTTCAAAATGGAATTGGGGATAGCCTAACATGACGTCACGCGCCGACTGCCGGGTTCGTTCGCGATCTTCTTCAACGATCATATCGAACATGGTCTTTCCGACCATTTCTTGCGGGGTGTATCCAAAAATACGTTCACACGATGCACTTGCAAAGACGACGCACCCATCGGCATTGACCGCAAAGACGGCATCCATCAATAGATCAATAAAACTGGCAAGCGGTGCGTGGGACGTCATTTCCATTCGGAAATTATAGTGTATTAGGACAGTGCGGGCATGCCCTCTTCAACTGAAATTCACTTAAATTCACATTGAAAATCGCTGTGACTTGCAGCTAAAACCCGCTTGCCTATTTTCAGCATCCCCCTGAACGATGGCTGCCGCCTGCCGGCCGGTTTTGTGCACCCCCGTCCTCACACTCCGTATCGCTTTCCCCACTGGCAGTAGGCGTTTTTTGAAGCAATGCATTGATTTCCTCTATCGTCAACTTTGATGCAGCAACTACTTGTGGTGAGTTCAAATTGAGCGTTGTTTTAGATGACTCAGATGCACTTGGCGCCGAACCTGTGATGCTGGCTGTCGTTGTAGCCGTATCGCTGGCGAGCGTGTAGTTTGCAGCGGCAATGCCGGCCAGTGTAATGCCGTTGATTTGCACGGTTTTTCCAGTGCCAATTGCCGGCGTGTCGAAAGTGCCGGAAGCGGTCGCGACATTGAGGACATCGCCCGCGACGATGCCGTTGAACCCGGCGCTAGCAGTATTGAGTGTAGCGCTGACATTGCCATCAAATATTTTGTGGGCGGCAGTGATGCCGGTAACGTTGCTGATGGAAGCCTTGCTGATGCTCATCAGGCCATCGGTCAATGCCAAGGTGTAATTTTCATTATTGATCGCGGCAACCGTGATGGTTGCAGGACTCGCCGCAACCGGTGTATTGAACACCGCCGTGCTACTGCGGCTGACGCCAACACTAGCGGCCGTATCGCCATCAATAAAACCGGCAGTACTTCCGGTGAACACCGGATTGCTTTGTCCGTATACCCGTGCGGTGTTATCGGCAGTGATGGTCAAGGTAGGTGCGATGCGATACATGAACGTATCTGCTGTGCCGCCCGGGGTATAAGTTGCGGCACTGTTATAACGTTTGCTGTAACCACTGACACCTTCCGTACTTGTTCCAGGGTCGCCGCTATACACCAGATAGCGGCCGGTCGACGCGGTCAGGCCGCCAGCTCCTACCGTATTGATGAACTGGCCTCCCGTCGCTACGCCCGCAGCATTCGATGATCCGGCTTTCAAGACGATGGCATCACCTGTAGCTGCCGATGAAACAGCGTTGTTCAGCGTCAGGTTGGCGCTGGCTCCTGTGGTTTCAATTTTGGCAGTACCTGTGGTGCTGACGCCACTCATCGCGCCAACTGTGCCAACTATCAAGGCATTCGTCTGACTGTAATCAATGGCACTGGCATTCGCAGCCAGTGTGCTTACTGCATTGCTGGCGTGACGCAAGGTGTAATCGCCGCCAGCTCCGTCAAGTGCGAGGCCGGCTGAGCCTATCCCGCCGGATTGAGTTACCACACCACCTGCCGACAAGGTTGCATTACCAGCCGTTGCTACGGTGGCGACATCGAAACCACCGCTACCGCTATATTGAATGGTGCCACTGGCATTGCTGGTGTCTGCGGCATTGCGTGCTTGCAAATTGACTGTTGCGGCATCGTTACCGTTGTTGTTCAGAGTGATATTGGCGATACCTGCCGACAGTGTTTTTACATTCAAGGCGCCTGCCGTGATGTTGCCGGTGCCTGCTGTTTGCGTCACCGTACCGGTCGCGACGATATCCAATGTAGCGCTGCCGACATTGCTGCCTTCACTTCCTGCACCGAGGTTGATCGCACCGGTACGAATGAAGGCATCAGCGTTACCTGTCGTATTGACGCTGAGGTTGCTGGCGGCAATATCAATGCCGTCTGCATTGCTGCTACCGATTTGTCCGTTTGCGTTCAGGTTGACGTTGCTGGCAGTGATGGTTCTTACGCCGATATCGGTAATGGAGCCGGCATTCAGTGTCAAGGTTTTCCCTGCAAGATTGACCGCCGAGCCTATGGTCATGACACCTGTACTGGCCGCATCACCAATCACGATAGCTCCGGTGGCACCGGTTGCCAACGCTGTCAATTCTGCAGTGGACAGATCAAAGCCAGACGCACCGCCCAGGGACATTGCGCGGCCGGCAGTTTTTGCCTTGAGGGTCAACGCGCCACTAGTGGTCAGTGCATTGTTACCAGTATTGGCGTTGATAGTTACCGTATCGGCACTGATTGTAATCGGGCCGCTACCGGCCACGATGTCGATATTTGCATTTTGAGTATAACTACCAGTACCCGTAGCCATCGACACTGCACTGTTAGTCGTGTTGATATTGCCTGCCACGGCAAGATTGGTATTGCCGTTATCCAAGGTGAAACCACCCGCAGCAGTAATAGCGTTCAGTGTCGCTATCGTGTTGGCCTGAGTCCCCAGATTCACTGCACCGGTTCCCGTGCCGCTGACAGCCAGTGATGCTGCCGTGACTCCACCTGATTGGTCAATATTGCCATTGGATTGCAGAGTCAAGGCACCGGTAGTCGCGACGCTTGCGATGTTGAAATCGCCGGCGTCGCGATAGCTGATCGCACCGTTTGCATTTGCTGTATCAGCAGCGTTCCTGGCGCGCAGATCAAGCGTCGCTACGTCGTTGCCGGCATTGTTCAGAGTGATGGCTGCGCCGGCATTGACTAGTGTTTTTGCACTGAGGCTGGCGGCTGTGATCGCGCCGCTTTGTGTAATCGCACCGCCTGCGTTCAATGTCACATTGCCGCGCGTACCAGTGCCATTATTGATGCCGGAAATGGCCACTGCATTGGCGTCTGTATACGCGATGGCTGCCTCAGCGTTAGCAGTGCCAGCCAGATCGCGCACCTGCAAATTGGCCGTAGTGACATCGTTGGCATTGTTATTAAACGTGATTGCCGCACCCGCATTATTGCGAGTAGTCGCCGTGAGCGTGCTTGCTGCAATTGCACCGCTTTGCGTCAATGCATCGCCGGCAATCAATGCCACTGTGCTGGTCGATTGCGCTGCAGCGAGATTGAGAGCATTTACATCCGTATAGGAAATCGCGCCGGCTGCGTTGGCCGTATCGGCCGTATTTCTCGCACGCAGATCAACGTTACCGACATCGTTGCCGGGATTAGTTAATGTGATTGCAGCGCCACCGTTGATCAGGGTTTTCGCACTCAGGTTAGACGCAGTAATTGCGCCGGTTTGTGTAATTGCGCCACCCGCTATCAGGTCCAGATTATTGCTTGCTGTTGATGTGCCGACTACCAGCGCATTGGTATCACGTAGCGACGCATTATTCGCGCTGGCGATTGCCACTGTAGAAAAATTATTGGCTGCGTTGTTGAGGGTAATGTCGTTTCCACTACCCGCTGCAAGCGTTGTAAGTCCCGTGACGGTTAATGCGCCGGTTTGCGTAACCGGACCTGCAGCATTCACATCCAAAGTTCCGGAGACGGCGGATGTTCCGAGTGCGAGCGCGCTGCTGTCAGTGACGGCAACATTCAAACCACTGGCGATCGCGACTGCACCGCCGAAATCGTTGCCCACCTCTGTCAATGTGACATTGTTGGCTGCGCCGGCTGCTATCGCAGTCGCTCCCTTGATCTTGAGCGCAGTCCCTGCCTGCTGCGAAACAGCACCGGCACCGGTGATGGTGAAGTTGCCGGCGGCTGCCCCGCCCGTGGTATCTACGCTGCCCAGCACCTTGCTGGCGTTTGAATTGGTCAACACCACATTGCCGCCCGTGCTGGCGATGGAAGCACCTGCTGTGAATGTGGTTGCCGCTGTGCCGCTGCTAATCGACACGCCGGTGTTAGTCGTATTAATTACGCCACCGATATTCACTGCGTTATTTCCGTTGGCGAGAGTGAAGCCACCTGGAGTTGTGATGTTCGATAACTGGGCGATGTTGTTTCCAGCCGTGCCCAATGTCAGGCTGCTGGCTGCGCCGGTAAGGTTGGCTGCGAGTATCGCCGTGTTCATCGCCCCGCTTTGCGTAATCGAGCCGCCGGCGTTCAATGTCACATTACCGCCCACACCGGTGCCATTATTGACGCCGGAAATGGCCACTGCATTGGCGTCTGTATACGCGATTGCTGCCGCAGCGTTAGCAGTGCCAGCCAGATCGCGCACCTGCAGATTGGCCGTAGTGACATCGTTGGCACTGTTATTAAACGTGATTGCCGCACCCGCATTATTGCGAGTAGTCGCAGTGAGTGTGCTTGCTGCAATTGCACCGCTTTGCGTCAATGCATCACCGGCAATCAATGTCACTGTGCTGGTCGATTGCGTTGCAGCGACGGTGAGAGCACTGGCATCGGTATAGCTGATTGCACCAGCCACGTTGGCCGTATCGGCGCCATTTCTTGCTCGCAGATCGACTGTGTTGACCTCATTGGCGGCATTGCTCAGTGTGATCGCCGCACCGGCATTGAGCAGTGTTTTTGCGCTCAGACCAGGTGTAACAATGGCACCCGTTTGTGTAATTGCGCCACCAGCCACAAGCGCCAAATTATTGCTAGCAGTTGAAGTACCGACAATCAGCGCATTGCTATCGCGTAGCGATACGTCCTTGCCACTGGTGACTGCCACTGTAGAGAAATTATTGGTCGCAGTATTGAGTGTGATGTCGTTGGCAGTGCCGGCTGCCAGCGTCGTGAGACCGGTGACGGTTAATGCACCTGTTTGTGTAATGGCACCAGTGCTATTCACGTTCAATGTGCCGGATACGGTAGACGTGCCCAATATCAAGTCATTCGCGTCTGCGAGACTGACATTCAGTGCCGAACCCACGGCGACAGGTCCACTGAAATCATTACCGGCGTTTTGCAATGTGACGCTATTCGCAGCGCCCGCTGTGATTGATGTATTCGCAGCAACGATAGCGCCGGTCTGTGTAAGGGCACCGGCTGTGGTCAGTGTGAGATTGCCGCCTGCCCCCGTACCATTGTTGATACCGGATACAACCACTGCGTTGCTATCACGGTAGCTAATTGCCGCTGGCGCATTGGACGTACCTACGGCTGCCACTGTGCCATCTCGCACTTGCAGATTGATATTCTGAGCATCGTTACCTGCATTGCTCAGGGTGATCGCGCTGCCTGCAGCGTTCGCGGTAGTGGCATTCAAATTACCCGCGATGATTGAACCAGTTTGTGTAATCGCGCCACCCGCCAGCAAGGTCACATCACCGCGCACCGTTGAACCTGCACCGAAAGCAGCAGCGATGCTATTCAAGCCTATCGTACCTTGTGACGTAATGTTGACTGCGCCGCCTGCGCCATTGGTGCCGCCCGAGGTCGTCAATGCTCCCGAGTTGGCAACCGTGCTGCCGGAAAGAGTGATGCTGCCGGCGTTACCGCCCGCACCTCCCGCTGTTGCTGCACCGCTTTGTGCTGTAACTGCTGCCGTGTTCAAAGTGCCGGTGCCAGTGATGGAAACCGTACCGGCATTGCCACCGGCCTGACTTACCCCATTCGCTGCGCTGCCGCTGGCAGTGACGGTACCGCTCACGGAACGATTGATACCGGTGATGCTGATATTGCCTGCATTGCTGCCGGCGCGCGTACCTGCTGCGAGTACCGTGCCGCTCGTGTTCAGCGTACCAGTCACTGTGACATCTCCTTGCGAGGCAAGAGTGATGTTGCCGCCGTTACCGCCAGCGGCGCCAACAGTGCTGAGGTTTCCGGTACCGAGACTGGCGCTGGTCGCGTCATTGGTAACGGCAATACTTCCGACAATGCCACCCACTCCTGTACCTACGGTGGCACCTGTGCTGACAGTCAGCGCCCCCAGGCTGATGTTGCCGGCAACGGTATTCGAAACGGCAATGCTGCCGGCGTTACCGCCGGAACCATTAGCGGCCGAACCAGCACCACCACTCGCAGTCATCGCACCTGTCTGAGTAATGCCTGCGGTCGATGTTAATGTGACAGCAGCGCCTGCACCGCCGGTTTGGCTAGTGCCCAAACCGGCGGAACCATTGGCAGTAACGGTGCTGGCACCCAGATTGATACCTGCACCGGTAACGCTGACTGTTCCCGCATTACGTCCGGCATTGCCGGTAATCGTGGTACCGCCTGAGCTGATGATATTACCTGAAGCAAACAAGCCTAAAGCGCTGAGCGCTATGTTGCCGCCATCACCTTTGGTGCCGCCGGTAGTGGTGACCACACCTGTTGTCGCGTTGCCGGCCGCCGCCGTATTATTGACGACGATACTGCCTGCGACGCCACTTGCTCCTGTACCTACGGTATTTCCCGTACTGGCAGTCAACGCACCAGTAGTGATATTGCCACTACCGCTATTGGCAACATTGATCGTGCCAGCATTACCGCCCGCAGTATTGCCGGCGCCGCCATTGCTGCCACTGACGCTGATGCCCGCTGTCGTGACGCCGCCCACACCAGTTACATTCACCGTGCCGCCGGCGCGACCGCTTAATCCTGCACCAGCTGCACCGCCCGTTGCCGTGATGGCACCTGCCAGGTTAACGATGCCGCCAGACGTAATCGTCAGTTGCCCTGCATCAGAATTGGCAGCTCCCGTCGTTGCAATGCTGCCTGCCGCGGTACTGGTCACGCTTGCACCTGACAAGGTGATGCCGCCTGCTTGCGAACTCACTGCAGCACCGAGCGCGAGTGTGCCGGTACCGCTACTGTCTGCGTCCGCTTTGAGATTGATTGAGCCAGCACCAGTGATGGCAAGTGTGGCGCCGGTGTTGGTCGTAATGTTATTGCCGGCTTCCAGGCGCACGCTATTACCTGCGCCCATACTCAGGGCAGAAGCCAGTGTGATATCCCTGCTCGCTTGCAGGAATAATTCGCTGTAGCCAGTGACGTCAGCAACTTGAATGGTGTAAGTGCCGGGGTCCGGCGCATCTGCAAAAGCGACGTCAGGCGTGCCATTCGCGTTATTCGGCGGCGATACTTGTATCGTTGTATTGAGGACGATATCTTGCGGGTCCAGCAGCACTTTACCGCCTATGCCGGCTGGCGCTGCGACATCGATGCTGCCATGCAGATCGAGCGCTTGTTTACCCGAGACTTCGACAAAACCGCCGTCACCTGCAAGGGTACCGCCTGTGGCTTTGATATCGCCGTAAAAGCGCGTCGCATCATCCGCCCACACCACCACTTTGCCGCCATTACCTGTATTCGTCGCGCTGGCATCGATGACTGCGCCAGAAGATATCAAGGTTTTACTGGCATTTTGTTCGGCGCCCTTACCTTGATAATCACCGCCAACGAGTGCCGTTCCGCCGCCCGCTTTTCCCGAAACATCAACTCGCGCGTCGTCCAGCAATGCGACTTTATCTCCAAGAATTTTGACCGAGCCGCCACTTAAACCATCAACTGCGCCTGCCGCTTTGATAGTGCCTGCGACCTTGACCACTCCGTTGCTGCCACCACTGAGGGTAATGACACCGTTGCGTTCTACCGCAGAGTTTGCGCGTATGACGCCGGTCTGATTGATGACGGTTGCCATCGCATCGCCCATTGCGCTAGCGAGTAGACCCACATGGCCGCCATCCGCTGTCATTGTGCCGCTATTTACTATGGCAGCCTGGACCGCTGCTGCATCCACCGAAAACTTCACCAATCCGGCACCGGAGTTATCTACCGTCACCCGCGATCCTGCCAGCAATTCGATAGAGCCGCCATGCGCGTCTATGCTGCCGGCATTATTGACAGTCGGGGCAGCCAGTACTACGTAACCCCCACCGTTGGTTCTTATGTTCCCGTAATTTTCAACTGCACCGCCGGCATCGCCTCCGAATGTGTATTTGCCAGCCAGGAAATTCTCATTACTGATTCCGAGACTTGATGCAAGCAGACCGCCTACATTGACTTGCGCACCCGGCGCGAACATCACACCAATTGGATTGACCAAGAAGACCTGACCGTTAGCAGTCAGCGAACCATATATGGATGAAGCCTGATTACCGACAACCCGATTGAGCGCTACCGATGAGGAAGCCGGTTGCACGAACTGCACAGATTGGCCGGCCCCGATATTGAATGTTTGCCAATTCAGAATTGCCTTGTTTGTCGCCTGATTCACCATCATGGAATTGGCTGTCGGCGTGCTGATGCTTGCTTGCCCTGCTACCAGTTCTGCTCCTGTAGGCAAAGCCAGGGCAAGCGGAGAAATACTGGTCAGCATGATGGCCATCAACTGCGACAAGCGCCTTTGTGCGCGCAAGCGGTAGGTCACAGTTATTTTGCGCGACAGCCTGACAATTACCGTTTGGACGGCCCAGAGTCGGCATCCGTGTTTGGAAGCGTGAGTACTTGAAGTTTTCATTACAAACTCCACTCAAAACCATTTTTGCACCGATAGCCAGGCACGCGGACTTCTATCAGGATCACCGGTCGTCGGAAGTGCATCGGTAGTGCGCCAAGCCAGGTAAGCCTTGATGGCAAAATCGCCAATTTTTTCGACAGTCGCTCCTATACCAACGGCGCCGAGGCTGGTGCTGTTGACAGCATTCGCATTAATCGCACCGTCATGATTGAAATGCAGGTGACCATAGTCATAAAAAGCCAACAAAGTAAGCGGCGCACCTATCGCCTCAACAGTCGACGGCAAGCGATGTCGATACTCCAACCTGACCAGAGCACCCTCATCGCCTATGCCCTCACCGACTGGATATGACCTGACACCTTCGGGGCCGCCCAAACTCATTTTTTCGGCAGAGCCAAGATTTTTGGATGCCAGCTGAGCTTGCAGGCTGGCATAAAGACTGGACGTTGCAGAGAAAATTTGCGTGCGCTGATAATCAAGATTCAACTTGCCGAAAGAGCCTGCAGCGTTCGATCCGCCAGGGCCGCTATCAAAAGCCAGCGACGCCTGATCCAGATGAAGATGCCCTGCTGTCGCATTCACTCTATATGCGCTAAAGCCCGACCAGCCGAACAGCTTGTCAACATACTGCCCGGCGAGCCCAAAGTGAACGGCATTGATTTTTCTATCGCTTTGCTGCACCGGTGTAGCAGTTTCATCGCTGAGTTTTTTCTGGTCTATGCTCAGCAGGCCATACAGATTGTTGGTCCGTGAACGTATGAATGGATGCGACAAGTTCAGCGTCAGCACATCGGCATTACCTGTTGCACCTAATGCCGCAAATTGTTTTTCAAGCGCGTACTCAAGCCGCGCTATGCTGAAACCGATTTGCGTCCCTGCACGAGGGTCGGCCGGGATTCGTGCAAAATTCATCAAATCCGGCTGTAACTATTTGAATTTTTAAAGGATTCTCGTTTTGTAATTCATGGGAGGCACTTTCCTCTCCAGATCGAGCGTGTAGTCGCCGTAGCGATTAATGTGCTCAGTACGGTATGGCGCCAGTCCAGCGAGAATTTCTTCGCTAATCGGAAGACCCTCCTCCTGCATCTCTTTCAACACCCCGGTCATCGCTTCCACGTTATGCAAGATCGCCAGGTTGGCCACCAGTTGATTATATTTGACTACCTTACGCTGTTCGTGACGTACGTTCTCTGAAATGACACCCTGGTTCCCAAAAAACAGCCATTTGATGAACTGGTTGAATTCCTCGCTCTTGTTGGTGGCTGCCTGAATCGTCTTGCGTAGCTCGATATCACCTATGTACTTCAGCAGAAATTCGGTTCGCACCACGCGTCCTAGTTCACGGAACGCAAAATACAGCTTGTTCTTCCGGCTGGCCGTGCCGAGTCGCCGCAAGATGGTCGACGGCGTGATCTTGCCCGCTTTGATGGACAATACGATGCGCAGCATATCCGGCAGATGTGTCTCGATAATATCCCAATTGATATTTTCAGTAAAAAGTGAATTGATGTGTTTGTACCGGGTTGTTTTTTCCGGACGGAAGAACATCAATTTCTTCAGGTTGCGAATTCGGGGCATCAGGTTGATGCCCAGTAAATACGCGAGTCCGAACACCGGTGCACTTTGGGCATGCGTATCCCCGTGCAATGTGTCCGGTTGAATGTCGGACTCATTTTTGATTAACCCGTCCAGAATGTAGATCGCCTCGTAGACACCGCACGGGATGAAATGGCTGAATAGCGCGATATACATGTCTGAGACATGGTAATAGCCGATTCCTCCATAGCCACCATAACGGATGTGATACTCGGATAGCAGATTCTGCTCATACATGTTCCATTTCGTACCATCGGCTGACGCTGTTTTTCCTGTGCCCCAATACTTTGGCAATAGGAATTTGTTATAGGCGTTGATGACTTGCACGATGGCTTTTTCCAGACGCTCTTCCGTCATGTGGTGCAGGTTGAGCCAGGAAACTTGCTTGCGGCTTATTCCTTTTACGGACCGTGCAGTCTGTGTTGGCCCCAAGTTACAACCATAACAAAACAGCGTCGTGACAAAGCGTTTGCGGGGATCATCGATCTTGGCTTCAAAGCCAGACAGTGGACCGAAAAGTTTATGCAGATCCAGCCATCCTTCAGACTCGACCAAGATATCGAGAATATTCTTTTCCGGCAGGCGTGCGGTCAGGTGCTTATCGATCTGCTCCAGCGCAGCCGGCTTTGCATCTTTGGTGTGTTTGCGAATAATGATCTCTGTTCCTTCAAGATCAACATGGTCGTTGTCCGGGAATGCGTTATCGACCTTGTTGGCCATATCGGACAGCCAGGTTTTCAGATTGGCTACAAATTCTTTCGGCTCGGTTGGAAAGTTGAGCATGGCACCATATTCCGCCACTTGCGCCTGGTAAATTTCCCAATCCACGAGCTGTTCACGGTAGTCGCTGTACTGATCGCTATTGGCAACGTACAAATCGCCGGACTGCAGCTCTTGCATGGCTTCTGTCAGCACGCAAAGCTCAAAATACTTGCGATTGACTTCAGAAACGGCACCCGAGCGCTGGCCAGTGACGAGTTTGCGCCATTTCTCCGGAATCCACTTCAGGTTGATATTATCTTCAACGATGGATAAATGCTCTTTATGGCTTTGCCGATGCTTGAGGACAAAGCGAATCGCATTGATCAATGAGAGATCGGCCGTTGTCGACTCCAGATCCAGCAATCCCAAACAATTCAACAGTAACGGCCGTTGCGTCTGATATGGCACCAGCATGAACGGCAAATAGTTATTGCCGGCATAGGCCATATGTTCTTCGCATTCGGCCAGTAATAATTCCGGTTCATCATGCATGGCGGCCGCAATCTTCGCGCCGCGCTCTTGGTCCGTTTCGCCATCCTGAAACGCTTCAAGCACATCACGTAACTGCGACACCAATTTCTCGGCACGTTTCTGGTGCTCTAGGTAATAGCGCTGCAGTTGCTCTTCGGCACTTGAATGTATTTTTCGGAGTTTGCGGATAAACATATCGACCGCGTCATCGAGCGATTTGCTTAACTGGGCATGAAACAGCACGACCATGAGGGCATAGCGCTTATTAGGCTGGACCGCTTTTAGGTCGGCAGCGTCGAGCGCCCGCGCTTCATTCACGTACTGCCCATATTTCACGATCGGAATATGATCGACCGGCGGCAATTGAGTGGACCACGTTTTGAGCCATTTCACATGATCGAGATATTGTCTGACTTCCGTGTTCGTTGGCTTTTTCGGTTCCTGTTTTACCAGCTGCCATCCGCTTGTCAGATGGGTCGGCAATACGTCCAGCATGGCGTTGAATTGCGTGATGACCTCTGCTGGCAACGGATCGCTCAATGTGCGGAAATAGTTTTCATTGACTTGATTACGCACGCGTTGCGCTGTGCGATTGAGACTACTGAATGCGGGTAATTCGTAGCGTTGGCGGATCAATTCTTCGATAACGACATTGATGATGTCCGCCAGCTCCTGTTTTGTTTGCGCAGCCTGCGTTGCGGCAATCAGGATAGCGTGATTGGTCTCTTTCGTGATTGGTTTAATATTGACATAGGCGCGTATATTTTCAATAAAGCGCTGTCTTGTATTCGATTTTTCGAGTTCCTGCAGTTCTTTTTGCGTGACCGATCGAGCGCCGATACATTTTGCGAGAAATGAAACAATCGGTGAAGGTACCTCCGCCAGCATGGCAAAGTAGCCTAGGCGCTGCACAGTTTTGAGAAGAACGATGATGAACAGCCGGGCCGGGATGTTACGGGCATAGCGCCGAGAAAATTTCAGTTCTTCTTCGCCTGGCGTGTAGATATCCTCAAGCTCGCGTTGCGTGAGTTCTGGTTTGAAGCGTGGATAAGCCGTTTCGTGAATACTGCTCACAGCGATGGACTCCCTGAAGTTCTTGTTTTTCTCTCGGCGGCAGGTGTACCTTTTCGACGCGATTTGTCGCTTACTTTTCTGCGCCTATTATGGTGTTTAATCGACGACGGGTTTCAGCCGTCATGTCTGATGGCTGGGTAACAAGGCTACTAGCCAATGCGTTGTGCGCAATCGAAGCAGGTCTTTCCTTGCCAATAATCCGGATCGCAGCAGTCGCAATGTGTTGGGCACGCTCTGCGTTTTTCATCAAATTGGCGATCGCCAGATTCGCTGTCACATGTTCTTCGTGCGGATGCCAACAGTCGAAGTCGGTCACCATGGCTAATGTCGCGTAGGCGATCTGCGCTTCCCGCGCCAGTTTTGCTTCCGGCATGTTGGTCATGCCGACCACGCTGGCGCCCAGGCTGCGATACCAGTGCGACTCGGATTGTGTTGAGAACTGCGGGCCTTCAATACAGACATACGTGCCGCCACGGTGCAGTGTGATGTGATCGTCCGTGCTCACCTGCTCGACTGCACGCGCAAGCGCATCGGCCACACTGGAACAAACCGGCTCTGCCATCGAAACATGCGCAACCGCGCCGTCGCCAAAGAACGTGCTGTCGCGTCGCTTGGTCAAATCGATAAACTGGTCGGGCAGCACCATATCCAATGGCTTCATTTCCTCCTTCAACGACCCGACAGCAGACATCGAAATCAGGTACCGCACACCCATCTGTTTCATCGCGTGGATATTGGCACGGTACGGCACTTCGGATGGAATCATCCGATGGCCGCGCCCATGCCGTGCCAAAAAGGCAACCGGCACATCATGTACTGAACCGGTCACAAGTACATCGGATGGTTTTCCGTAAGGCGTATCCATGGCATGCTCTTTCGCATTTTGCAATGTTTCCATGTGATAGAGGCCGCTGCCGCCGATGATGCCGATCAGTGCTTGTTGCATAAAAACTCCAAAGTGGTCGATTGATACAAGTTGGTCGTCGCCCGCAATCAATTTATTACAGCCTGATACCCGATCCGAGTGTAATAAATCACGCGCCGGTGCCGACTGAGTCCTTATATTCCACCAAACCGGAGACCTGACATGACCAAGACCGTTCTGCTGGCACGCCCGCACCCGTTCATTGTTTCAGAAATGAAGCCTTTTCTGGAGGACGGCGGTTATGTCGCCGCCAAACTGGAAAACATGGCGGATTTGGCAACGCAGGCAAAAAACAGCGCCGGTGTGGTGATCTCGCTTGCCATCTCCTCGGCGATCGGCGTATCGGCATTCGAAGTGCTCTCGCAATTGCGAAAGGACGCGCCCCGCACGCCCGTGTTGTTTGCCGCCATGCTGGATTTCGATTCGAGCAAGAGCAACTTGACGCGGCTTGCAGAACAGGCCGGGATGCAGGCCACCATCCTTGGGGTGGCGGCCGGCAATGAATCCGCTTCGGCGCTTGGCAAACCGGACACTTTCTTCTATATCAGCAAGGATGACTTGGCAGATCCGGCGCGTCGCGCGATTGCGAAACGGATGATACAGCGGCATTTTCGCTGAACCTGAAAGCGGGCTACTTGATGAAACGTTTGGTTCTGGTCGGCGGCGGACATGCGCATTTATCTGTATTGCAGGCATTGGCGCAGGAAAAATTAACCGATGTCGAGGTCGTGCTGGTCACGCCCAGCGCGCATCAGAATTATTCCGGCATGCTTCCCGGCTGGATGGCGGGTCATTATTCGCTTGCCCAATGCCGAATTGATTTGCAAGCGCTGGCACGTGCGGCCGGCGTGACGATGGTGATCGACCGCATTGCCGGCATGGATGCCGACCGGCGTTGCGTCGGCTTGCCGGACGGACGGCATATTGAATACGATTTGCTGTCGCTGGATGTCGGCAGCGAGATCGACGTGTCGTGGCTGGAGATGGCAGGCGACAAGCTGTTGCCGGTCAAGCCGCTGGATGCCTTCTTCGACGCGTGGCCGAAAGTGTTGGCTGCCGCAAATGCGCAGTCCGGTTACAGGTTGGTGGTGGTCGGCGGCGGCGCTGCGGGTGTCGAGCTGGCGTTGGCGGCCCACCATGCGCTGCAACTTAACGCATCCAATGCGCAGGTGGATCTGGTCGCGTCCGACAGCGGCCTGTTACCCGGGCACGCTCCGGGTGTCCAGCGCCGCATGACGCTTGCGTTGGCACGCGCAGGCGTGCAACTACATGCACAAAAAGCGGTTGGGATAGAGCAAGGCGTGATGTTGTCCGACGCGACGGTTCTTCAGGCCGACTGCGTGATTGCCGCCACCGGTGCACGCGCACCCAGCTGGTTACAACCTTCCAGGCTACTGCTGGATGAACACGGCTATATCGCCGTCAACGGCCAGCATCAGAGCCTGTCACATGCGAATGTATTTGCCGCCGGGGATATCTGTGCGCGCCAGGATTTGACGATGGCACGTTCGGGCGTGCATGCAGTACATGCTGGCCCCGTTCTGGCAGCCAATCTACTGGCGACACTGAAACGGCTACCGCTTGCCACTTACAAGCCGCGCAAGCGTTCGTTGTACCTGCTGGCATGTGGGGATCAATACGCGATTGCGTCGTGGGGAGGATTCAGCGCGGAAGGCGCATGGGTATGGCGCTGGAAGGATCGGATCGACCGCGGTTTCATTGCACGGCATTCAAATTCAGGGCGGCGGCGTGATACATTGGTCTCGAAGGAGGCAACATGAATGTCATCAAACAATTAAGCCACTGGCTGCACCCGGATGCGGAGCCTGCATCGGCCGATGTTGCGACCCAATCCAGCCATTTGCTGGCCAGCCTGCTGACCATGGCCTGGTTTGTCGAAGCGCGTGATCCGTACACCGGCGGGCATCTGTGGCGGGTATCGCGGTATGCGCGCCTGCTGGCGGAACGGGCCGGTTTCAATAATGCCGATGCCGCGCGCATTGGACTCGGCGGCTTCCTGCACGATCTGGGTAAAGTCGGCGTGCCCGATGCGATCTTGCGCAAGACGGATCGGTTGACGGATGAAGAATACGCGGTCATCAAGACCCATCCGACCATCGGCATGCGCATGCTGTCCGGACACCCGCTGGCGCAACTGGTCAGCGATGCCGTATTGCTGCATCACGAACGGCCGGATGGCCTCGGTTATCCGCGCGGGCTGTCTGGCGATGTGATTCCCGACATGGCGCGCATCGTTGGCATTTGCGATGCGTTCGATGCGATGACCAGTCATCGTCCGTATCGTTCCGGCATGCCGCGCGACAAGGCGATTGCGATCCTGCGTCAATATCGCGGCACGCAATTCGATACACACTATGCCGACATTTTTATCGCTCTGGGTGAAGCCGGTGAGCTCAATCATGTGATGGGTCACAGCGACGAAAGCATCCCGCTGCAATCGTGCCCGATGTGCGGGCCGACGCTGGTGATCACGCGCGAGAACAACGAAGGCGATCATCTCTACTGTCGCAACTGCAGCGGTGGATTTACTTTGGAAAAACAGGACGCAGGTCTGGTCGCGGTACCGACCGGCAGGCAAGGTCAAGCAGTCGATCTGGAACCGGAAGTCGATTCCGCACTGATCGCACGCACGGTACGCGCAGCGGTGGAAGCGCTACCGATTGCGGATCTGATGAAGGCGGCGTCGATGCCGGTCGGGGCTGCGCGATGAAATCGATGATGCGGCTGATTTTATCGGCCAGGATCGCGAAGAGTGCCTTGCGCGTTGCCTTGGTAGTGGGGACAGCGTTGAATCTGATCAATCAAGGCGAACACATCCTGGCGGGAAATAACATTTCATGGTTCCATCTGTTGTTGAATTATTTTGTGCCGTACTGCGTTGCAAGCTATAGTGCTGCAAGAAACCAGCTAACCAGGAGCGAGGATGAATAAGGCGATTACACTGGCGTCAGGCGTTGGCTTCACTGAATCGGAAAACACGTCCTTACTCTTGGACACGGAATTTCTGGAAAACTTGCGGCGCCAGATGCATAAATTTGCGAGCCTGCAACTGTCCGATTCCCACCTTGCCGAAGATGCCGTGCAAGAAGCGCTGATTGGTGCGCTCAAGAATGCCAAATCGTTCGCTGGTCGGGCCGCGTTAAAAACCTGGGTGTTTGCCATTCTCAAAAACAAGATCGCAGACACCCTGCGCCAGAAACAGCGTATGGCCGAGGCCAGCAGCCTCATGCACGATGACGAAGAAGAGGAAGATTTCTCGGAATTATTCGACAAGAAGGGATTCTGGCAAGCAGATGAGCGGCCGGCGACATGGGGTAATCCGGAGGGGGCGATGCATGAAGGTGATTTCTGGCGCGTATTTGAAGCATGCCTGGAAAATTTGCCCGGCCACCAAGCGCGCGTCTTCATGATGCGGGAATTTATCGAACTCGATTCTGATGAGATCTGCTCGACCGTTGGCATTACCGTGAGCAATCTGAATGTGATGTTGCACCGCAGCCGGATACGGTTGCGCGAATGCCTGGAGAACCAATGGTTCTTGAAGGGAGAACTACCATGTTGAACTGCAAAGATGTCACGCGCCTGTACTCGGAATCGCAAGAGAGAAAACTTACTTTGCAAGAACGCATGTCGCTCAAGATGCATGTGATGATGTGTTCCGGCTGTCGCAATTTCGGCAAACAGATGGTCACGCTTCGTCAAGCGACGCGTGCTTATGCCAAGGGAGCAGATGAACGTGTCGACAAGAAGGACAAATAGGCGTTGTAATGACGACTGCGCACTGTATCGTCGTTTGGTGCTTGTGAACCATGGATAGATTGACACCGCTCCTGACACAATTCTCACTGCACGCGGGCGTGTTTTACACCGGGAACATCTGCGGCGTTCACGATTTTCGCGAAGACGCCATGCGTGGGCACATCCATTTGGTACGGCGCGGATCGGCCCAAATGATTGGCGCTTCCGGCGAGGTGATCACCATCACTGAGCCAACCATCCTGTTCCTGCCGCGTCCCGATACGCACCGCCTGATTGCCGATGATCAGGCGGGCGCGGATGTGGTGTGCGGCACAATTCAGTTTGGCGGCGGCGGAAGCAATCCCATTTCCGATTCACTACCCAATGTTGTACTGGTGGCGCTCGCTGCACTGCCTGGCATGGAGGCCTTGTTGAGTCTGATGTTCGACGAAGCCTTTTCTGAACAATGTGGCAGCCAGGCGGCGCTTGACAGGCTGTGCGAAGTATTGATGATCCGTTTGTTGCGCCATTGCATCGACCAAGGATTGACACAGAGCGGCACGCTGGCTGGACTTGCAGACAGTCGTCTGGCAAAAGCGCTGACAGCCCTGCACGCAGACCCCGCCCACAATTGGGAACTGACCGAGATGGCCGACTTGGCAGGCATGTCACGTGCGCGTTTTGCAGCGCGCTTTCGTGAGGTCACCGGCGAGACGCCGGTTGACTATCTGGCTTCATGGCGCGTCATGGCGGCACAACGTTTGTTGAAACAAGGGTTGCAGCTTAAACACGTCGCCTACGACGTCGGGTATGGCAGTGCCGGCGCATTGACCCGCGTCTTCGTGCGCAAGTTGGGGTGTTCTCCTGCGGCATGGCTCAAATGGCAACAACAATCGCATCCATCATCTCGGTAGCTTGCTGCATGGTTTGTATAAATTTGATCCAGCTCAATTAACAGTGAGCTGGATGATGCAAGGACGTTGATCAAGCGTATGAAGGAGGATCTTATGTATTCATGGCATGCTTGGGATTGGGGATGTGGCGCAGGAGGAATAATGGGATTCGGCATGTTATTGGTTTGGCTGGTACCAATTGGTTTGATTGTTGCGCTGGTGATGTTGGTCAATCGCAGGAACGCAACGCCACCGCAATCGGAACGGGCGATCGACATTCTGGAAAAGGCGTATGCACGCGGTGAAATCACTCGCGATGAATTTCTCGCCAAACGCAATGACTTATCGGAAAAAAGAGAGACATCATCATGATTGAGATAGAAATTCTCATCTGAGTTGCCACCTTAGAACGTAATACCGGTTCGCCCACCACCAAGCGATGGTCGGCACGATGATCCATTGCGCCACTGGCGCCAGCCCCACTTCGATCCAGGGCAATACCGGCATCCATGCCGAGTAGGACCAACTGCCCCGAGCCAGATTGATGCGCTCGCTCAAAACGGTATAGGCGACCGTGAGTACAACCGATAACATGCCGACTTTCGTTCTGTGCCAGTTGGCTGGTTTGCCGACGCGACATAAAGCGAGCGCAACAACCAGTGCTGCCGTTCCGATCATCACATCTCCCACCGTGCAATGTGCAACAGCAAAAGCGATCGACTCCCAGCGCGACTCTGCCCATAGACTGTAGAACGGCAGCTGTACTATCTCCCATGCTAGACTGCAGAGCGCCAAGCGCGGTAGATACTTGCGCAGGATGAATGACCAGGATTCCGGGCGACGATGCCAATTCATGATGCTTCACTTTATCAGAGGGCGTTCAATCATGCACCACAATGCCTTGAATCGGGTCGACAGGTTGATCCCACGGCGCTGATGCAATCTTGCTGCGTGCAAAATTGCGACCGGCATTCCAGCGTTGCGCGATGCCATTCGGCGTGAAGTCGATGTCCTTGGTATGATCCTCACCTTCCAGCGCCGGCGCTTGCAAGGATATGACGTGCATCACCGTGCCGCAGCCCCAGTCGATCAGCTCTTGGGAAGCAGTTGTGGCGCGAATTTTTTCCGGTAGCAGGTTGCCGAGTTCGCGCACGATGTGGCGCAGGTGGTGAATCTGCTGCTGGTGCATGGTGTGGCTCTCTGCCCGGCTGGCGTACTGGATGTCCTTGTAGCGACTCATCACGCGGTTGATCGAGTGCGGCGCTTTGTCTTCCTGTTGCCATAATTGCGCAGCGAAGATGACCGAATCGCGTCGTGGATTGTCGTCCATCACGACTTCGATTGGCGTGTTGGAATAGATGCCTCCGTCCCAGTAGGGTTCGCCATCGATCATGACGGCAGGGAATGCAGGCGGCAATGCGCCGGAGGCCATTACATGGTCAAGGCCCAGCACGTCATCTCGGCTGTCGAAGTAGCGCATTCGGCCCGAGCAAACATTCACGGCACCGAGCGCCAAGCGTGTGGTGCCCTTGGCGAGATGGTCGAAATCCACCAACTCACCCAGTGTCCGGCGCAACGGCGCGGTGCTGTAATAGCTGGCGTCTGCGATGCCCAACGGCGTGTGGCCACCCAACCACGAGCGCGGGTTCGGCTCGAAGAATCCCGGGATGCCCTGCGACACCGTCGTCAACTTGTGCATCAGATCGCCCAAGCCAAACGCATTCCAGCATGAGGTCGCGGCAGCGCCTTTGGCAACGATGTTCCAGAACTCCGTCAATCTGGCCAGCCGGTTCTCCGGCGCATTGCCGGCGATGATCGCACCGTTGATCGCGCCGATCGATGTGCCGACCACCCAGTCCGGCTCGATGCCTGCCTCATGCATTGCCTCATACACGCCGGCCTGAAAGGCGCCCAGCGCACCGCCGCCTTGCATGACCAGTACGACCTGGCCGGGCAGTTTAGCCGGTGTCGGTTTCATCGCCGCCTTGGCGGGATGCAAGGCCGGTTTTAATTTGGGATCTGTCATACGATTTTCTTTTCTGGATAGTACCGGTGCACCCTTGCTGTGAGCATGAATGGTCTCCTATTGTGTCTGGATCTGGCATCGCTGGCATAGCGGTCAGTCCTGCAGCAATATAGTCGTATGATCTGCACTATTTATTACAAGGATTACGTCACAGATTAGTGCCTCACCCCGCACAGCAGGAAAGTTGCTTGATGTCTTTGTTAAATGTTTGTGCCGCAAGCTTAAGCCCCTCGACCATTGTCAGGTACGGGAACAACTGGTCAGCCAGTTCCTGCACCGTCATTCGGTTGCGTATGGCAAGAACAGCGGTCTGGATCAGTTCGCCCGCTTCCGGGGCCACTGCCTGCACCCCGATCAGACGACCTGAACTTGCCTCGACGACCAGTTTGATGAAACCACGCGTGTCAAAGTTGGCCAGCGCGCGCGGCACGTTGTCGAGCGTGAGTGTGCGGCTGTCGGTCTCGATCCCGTTGTGATGCGCTTCCGCCTCGCTGACACCGACGGTGGCGATCTGCGGATCGGTGAACACCACCGCCGGCATCGCGGTTAAATTGAGCGCAGCATCCCCGCCTGTCATATTGATGGCCGCACGAGTGCCGGCTGTCGCTGCCACATAAACGAATTGCGGTTGGTCGGTACAGTCGCCTGCGGCATAGACATACTGATTACTTGTATGCATGCCATTGTCGATGACGATGGCTCCTTGCGCGTTAACAGCAACACCCGCCGATTCCAGCGCCAGCTCGTGCGTGTTGGGCGCGCGACCGGTGGCGACCAATAGCCTGTCGGCTCGTACTACACCGTATTCCGTCGTGAGCACGAATTCGCCATTCCCATACGCCACATGGCTGGCCTGAGTATGTTCCAGCACCGCGATGCCTTCAGCGCGGAAGACCGCCATGATCGCTTCGCCGATGGCTGGGTCTTCGCGGAAGAACAATGTGCTGCGCGCCAGGATCGTGACCTTGCTGCCAAGACGGGAAAATGCCTGTGCCAGTTCTACGGCAACCACTGATGAGCCGATTACGGCCAACCTTTCGGGAATGGTGTCGCTGGCCAATGCTTCCGTTGAGGTCCAGTACGGCGTGTCTTTCAAGCCGGGGATAGGCGGGATGGATGGACTGGCACCGGTGGCGATGAGGCAGCGGTCAAATGCCAGCGTGCGCTCGCCGCCCGCATTCAGTTTCACGATGAGGTGCTGGCTATCCTTGAAACGCGCCTCGCCACGCAGCACGACGATGGCCGAATTGCCGTCCAGGATGCTCTCGTATTTGGCGTGCCGCAGTTCTTCGACGCGCGCCTGCTGCTGGATCAGCAGTTTGCTGCGCTGTATCGTCGGCTCAGCCGCCGCGATGCCGTCGTCAAACGGGCTTTCGCGGCGCAAATGGGCGATATGTGCTGCACGGATCATGATTTTGGATGGCACGCAGCCGATGTTGACGCAGGTGCCGCCGATAGTGCCGCGCTCAACCAGCGTGACGCGTGCACCTTGAGCAACAGCTTTCAGCGCCGCCGCCATTGCAGCGCCGCCGCTACCGATGACAGCGATATGCAGTACGTCGTGATCAGATTTGTCGTTTCCTTCCAGCTGCCCCAGTGTTTTGTCGAGCAAAACACCACGCGTCGAAACTGGCGGGGCATCGATGAGCGTGGCGCGATAGCCTAGTCCGGCTACGGCGGCCGTGAGCGCCTCCAATCGGGTACCGGGCTCGATGGCGAGATGCGCGCTGCCCTTCGCATAAGAGACAACCGCCGACTGTACGCCGGGCACTTTTTCCAAGACATCTTTAACGTGCGTCGCGCATGAGTCGCAGGTCATGCCGGTAATCTTTAAGTCAGCCATGAATTCATTCCTTTTATTTACGTCGGTAACGGCTCATGCCGTCAACCGCGTTTCGCCGGCAGTTCGCAACCGTCAGGGCCGCAACGCCGGTTTGCCGGTGAGATGACATCCCAGATCGATACTCCGACCATGAGCGCCAGGCCGATGTACATCAGGTTGGCCGTCCACCAGTTGCCGAGAAACCAAACTGTCGCCGCCAGCACCATGGATGGCCCGATCATGCCGAGCACGCTGCGGTGCCATTGCCGATGACTCAGCCAGCCCAACGCGTTCGCCAGCTAGGCGATGGCGGCAAACAACGGCAACAGCCTGGAGATGAACAGCCCCTCGTATTCACTCAGAAAGCCTAGCCCGATGGCTGCGCCGAAACTGGCGATGGCTGGAAAGCAGGCAGCGCAACCCATCGCGGAGACGATGCTGCCGAGGGCGCCGGCCTTATCGGCAAGGCGTGTGATTAGTCCCATGGTGTCGCTCCTGAATCTTGTCTAGTGCTCAGTGTTTGACGCTGGATGGATAACCCGCATCCTCGGTTGCCTTGGTCAGCTTCTGTATGTTGGTTCTGGCATTATCGAAGGTGACAACTGCTTCACGCTTGTCATAACTCACCTCAATCTTGCTGACGCCTTCAACCCTGGAGAGCGCTTTCTTGACCGTGATCGGACAGGCCGCGCAAGTCATACCAGGCACCGATAAGGTGGTTGTCTGTATGGCGGCCCAAGTGGAGCCGACGGCGGTGGCAATTACGAGGGCAACAAACAGTTTCTTCATGGTGAACTCCTGATCAATAGAAAAATGGAAGGACGTAGGGAAATCCGAGCGCGATAACGACCAGCACGGTCACGATCCAGAAAATGAGTTTGTAAGTGGTCCGTACTTGCGGGATCGCGCAGACTTCCCCCGGTTTGCACGCCTGTACCGGCCGAAAAATGCGCCGCCAGGCGAAGAACATTGCCACCAGTGCGGTACCGATGAAGATCGGGCGGTACGGCTCCAGCGCTGTCAGGTTGCCGATCCACGCACCGCTGAAGCCGAGCGCCACCAACACCAGCGGACCAAGGCAGCAGGTGGACGCGAGGATCGCCGCCAAGCCGCCGATCGCCAGTGGAGCGGAGTCTGTTTTATTGCTGTTTGCCATGTGCCGTATCCTTCATAACAATTAAGAGTAGACTAAGCATAGGTGCGGAGTCAGGTACGGACTCAAGGAGATTTTTGCGATGGATGAGAAAAATTTTACGGTCGGCCAGTTGGCCAGAACTGTCGATGTCAATGTGGAAACAGTCCGTTATTACCACCGGATCGGTTTGTTGTCGGCGCCGGAGCGTGCCTACGGCAGCATCCGACGTTATGGACGGGATGCATTGCGACGCTTGCGCTTTATCAAGCGCGCACAGCGGCTTGGTTTTGCATTGGAAGAAGTGTCATCGCTGCTGGCATTGGACGATGGGACGCATTGTGCCGAAACCAAATCGCTGGCTGAGCAGAAGCTGGCATTGGTCCGGCAAAAGATCGCCGACCTGGCGACCATCGAATCCAGCTTGCGCAGTTTTATCGAAGCCTGTGCGCATACCGATGGCAGTTGCGGTTGCCCAATGATTAATGCCCTGGCCGCCGACGAATAATCTGCCGTGCTGAATACACGCAGCCCCTAGTGCCGGCCACGCGCCGCGCGACACCACGCCCATCCCGATTCGAGACGTGCGGACAATAGAACGAGACGCACGGTTCACCTTCAGCTATCGATCCGGAATACCATTTTTCATGACGCAGCGAATCCGGAGGAATTTCCCTTCGTATGCAGAATTTGCATCGCACCTTTTTCAGGAGAAATAATCATGTCAAATGTCATCATTCACCATCTTGCTCCCGTCGATCACGCCAGCGCACAGGGCAAACAAAAAGAAGTACTCGACGTCGCGCTGAAGCAAGTCGGCTTCATTCCCAACATGTACGCCAACATGGCCAACGCGCCCGCTGTGCTGAGCACGTATTTGCATGGGTACGCTTTGTTCCGCAGCGAATCTGGCCTGACCCCGGTCGAGCAGGAAGTCGTGTTCCTCGTCATCAGCCAATACAACGGTTGTAATTACTGCACCGCCGCCCACAGCATGATTGCCGACAAGATGTCGGGCGTGCCCAAGGATGTGCTGCAGGCGATCCGTGCACAGCAGCCGATCCCGGATGCAAAGCTCGCTGCGCTGGCAGCAATGGCTGTTGAAATGGTTGCCAAGCATGGACAGCCATCCCAAGCAGTCGTCAAGGCTTTCCTGAACGCCGGATACCAGGAACGCGACTTGCTCTACATCATTTTGGCCGCTGCGGTCAAAGCGTTGAGCAACTACAGCAATCAGGCCTTCGGCACGCAGGTTGATGAGAAATTTGCCGCCTACAAGGTCGACTGATTCAGGCGACCAATGGATGGCTACGACATGCCGTTGAAGTCGGCATGCGGCGCATCATCCCAACGCAAGGCATGGTAGTCGAAGCCGAGCCCTATGCCCGGTTTGACGATCTGAAAATACGGCGAGACATCGAAATCGCGTGGCGCAAACAGGCTGTGGTGACGCACGCGCAAGATCTCTTCGATACAGCCGGGGCAATCCGGACGGTTGGCGTTGCGCGTGTCCGTGATCGGCAAGATGGGAAATCGTATCGACTGAAATGCTTGTGCGATCAGTGTGGAACAAATGGCGCGGGTCGGATCGCCGCTGCCCAACGCAAGCATGCGGCGCCGAAAACGCAACGGCACCGGCGGCGTCGGCAGCAGATAGCGGGCGAGATCGATCACGTTGCGCAAATCGTATTGATTGCCCAAACGGGCAATCGCAAACGCAGTCAATCGTCGGCAATCCAGCTCGGTCAAACCGATAGGACGGCAAATGCGGGTATGCGCGCCGGCAAATTCATCGATACCGACGCTGCGCACGCCTTCCACGATATCCGCTTCGATAAAACAGTGATCGGGATTGCCGCCTGCGCCTGCCAGGTGCGTGCCAACGAAAAGTGCGGCATGCGACCAGGTTGACTGGGTCAGGTATTTTATTGCGGTACTGACGCGGCTGTTGCCTTCGACCAGCAGCACATCGCCGGGTTGCAGCGATGCGAGCAATTGGTCCTGCCCGGTGGCCGGGCCGGTTCCATGCACATGCGTGATTTGCGTGAGGAAGCGTGCCAGACGCCTCCCCAGCCAGCCGAGTGCCAGTCCCATTGCCCGACTCCTTGGCCGTCAGGTGGTTACGATGCTTGATGGCGGCGGGCAATCCAGTGATCGATCGAAACCTTGCCCGGACCTTTGGCAATCAGATACAGCAAGATCGCAGCCCATGTTCCATGCGTCGGATATGCATCCGGATAGACGAATATCTCGATGACCAGCGTCATGCCGAGCAAGGCCAATGCGGAAAAGCGTGTCGCCAACCCAAACAGGATCAGGGCCGGGAAGAAATGCTCGGCGAAAGCGGCCATCGGCGCAGCCAATTCCGGCGGGATCAACGGCAGGCGGTATTCGGTCTTGAACAGGTCAATGGCGGAATCGGATAACCGCGGCCAACCCAGGTGAAACTCGCCGCCGATCAGGTCAATGGCGAAGCCTTGCACCTTGGTCTGACCGGATTTCCAGAATACGGCAGCAATCGAGAAGCGGCCGATGGCAGCGATGAGCCAATCGGGGATGCATCCGAACGTGGCAATCAGCCGTTCTATCAATGCGGCCACTTTGGATGTGACAGCGGAATCGGTTTGGCGATGTGAGATCATGGTTATTTCTCCCTTGATGTTGTTATGGTTGAGATGAGTTGCTTCTGTAGCAGCAGGCTGAGCGTATTGCCCAGATCAAAATCCGCGTGGGCCAGGCTGGCCTGTTCGACGGCGCTTCCCAGTGTTGTGCCGTCCAGCAAACGCGCAATAAAATCGGCCGCGCCTGCCGATACGCGCACGACCTCGACATCGAGATGTGCCCGAACGATCAATACGTGCTCCACCTCCTCGGGATCGACCGTGGCGATATCCGCGATGCCTTGATGTGCCGCCCAGAGCGATGCGACTGCGTACTGCGAACGCAGCAATCCCACAGATGGATGGAAAGCGACCAACATGTTCGGCAATTGATCGACGTCCATCAGTGATTGTGCAATTGCATCGGCAGGCAGGGTTGGGCATTCCGCTGCGTGATAGGCGCGCACCCGCAACATCTCCAGCCGCGCGACATCGGCCAGATAAGGCACCGATGCGGCCGGCGGAAAACGTTCGATAAAGTCCGGAAACGACGCGCCGTAAAAAGCCAGCACGCGCGAACGGGGCGGTTCGGCATCGACATAAAGCCGTGCCATCGCACGAAAGAATTCTTCGCCGACTAGTTCCTGCGCGACCGGATACGTATCCGCGAGTGCATCGATCAGTGAAACAATCACATTGTTGCGATACACCGCAAAGCGTACTGCCGGATCGGAACCGTTCCAGGTGGTCAGCCCTGCAGGAATTGGCCGCACGGGATCGCGCAGTGCATCGAAAAATTCCTGTTGCTCGCTCATGCGGCATTCTCGCGGACGGTATGGGACTGCATCAGCAGTTCAGCCTGTCCAGCTTCCCCGAACAGCACGTCGAAAGCAGGAATATCGTTGTCTCGTTCGATCAGCGTGGCGACCGGACCGATGCGATCCAGCGCGTATTCGTACAGTTGCCAGACCGCTTGCGCGACCGGTGAGCCGTGGCTGTCAATCAGCAGCGTGTCGCCCGCGCCGTCCATCTCTTCCGCAAAGCCGGCCAGGTGAATCTCGCCCACCGCTTGATGCGCCAGCGCATCGATCATGGCATGCGGATCACGGTGATGGTTGACACAGGAAACGTAGACGTTGTTCACGTCGAGCAGCAAGCCGCAACCGGTGCGGCGCAACACTTCATTGATGAAATCGGTTTCCGCCATGGTGGACGTGGCAAACTCGACATAAGTCGCCGGGTTCTCCAGCAGCATGCGGCGCTTCAGATGAGTTTGCACCTGGTCGACGTGATCGCATACGCGTTGCAACGTCTGTGCGTCATACGGCAGCGGCAGCAAATCGTTGAGAAACACATCGCCATGGCTGGACCAGGCCAGATGTTCCGAAAACGATTGCGGTGCATAGCGGTCGATCAGCGTCGCCAGTTTGTCCAAGTGCGTTACGTCCAGTGCAGCCTCGCCGCCGATCGA
The DNA here is from genome assembly GCF_003293745.1 of Herminiimonas fonticola. GTDB lineage: Bacteria > Pseudomonadota > Gammaproteobacteria > Burkholderiales > Burkholderiaceae_D > Oxalicibacterium > Oxalicibacterium fonticola. The sequence continues at coordinate 231,070 of NZ_PTLZ01000003.1, read as the reverse complement.
CAAGCCGACGCCGTGGATGGAGAGCGGATAATGTTCGCGGATGCGGGTCAGGTAATGGTGGAAAGGACCGCCGTCGACCAGGTAATTTTCGGCGTGGATTTCGAAGAAACCGAGATTTGGTTGGGCGTCGATAATCCCGCGGAAATGTTCGGGCTTCAGCCCCACGCCTGCGCGTGCAGGCAAATCGGGGGGCGATGCAGATGCGGAAGCGCCACTGCGTGGCAGCACGGAAGAAAGATCTGTTGGCATACCAGGCGCTCCGCTATTGTCGGTTGGCGATCAGGCCTTCTTTTCCTTGAACGCGACGAGTTGTCCAAATCCTGTAGGCGAGGTTTTGGATACTGTCTTTGCACAAGTGCCGGCTGGAACCATCGACCAGGCGTTGCCTTGATGATCGATTTTCGATGTGCCTGCGCAGGTGGTGCCTGCACCAGCCTTGCAGTCGTTCTTGCCCTTCAATGCGACGCCGAAACATTTTTCTGTGTCAGCCATCTTGTCAGCGGCCAATACAGGGGCAGCGGTGACGGTCAGTGCAGCGCCAAATGCCAGTGCCAGTGCGGCGGCGGTTGTTTTTTGTGTCATGGTGAAACTGCTCATGGTCAATCTCCTATTTACGGTTGTGAATAGTGCCTCAAGAGAGGCACGCCAAATTTATAGGCAACGCGCACACGACTCGATATTTGCGCGTCTTTACCAGCCTAGTGCCAACATAGTCGTGGGTCGGCACCCATTTCTTACACCGTCTTACACAGATGGCCGATTATTGTTGCAAGAGCTTGTCCAACTGGCCGCCGCGATCCAGCGCAGACAGGTCGTCGAATCCGCCTACGTGTAAATCGCCGATGAAAATTTGCGGCACCATGCGCCGTCCGGTGCGTTCGGCCATGGCCTTGAATGCAGCCTGATCCTGATCAACGTCGATCTTGGCAATATCCGTGACGCCTTTGCGTTGTAACAACCGCTCGGCGCTTTGGCAATACCCGCACCATTGGGTGCCATAAATAGTGACTTTTGCCATGTTATCTCTCCTGATAATGATTCGGCATTCATCGCCGCATATTCTGCTGATAATCGGCGTATCTATTACTTCAGTCGCTGGCGCAATTCGATTTATTACAGCGGCATGAAAATTGTTCGTAAGTGGCATACGATCGCCTGATTACGATCCTCTGATTAGTGGAAAGCCGAATCCCGTCAATACGACGCCAATCAGCATCAACACAATATGCAGTGGCTCAAGCCGTCCGATTACCAGGCATGACACGAGACTGCCCGCAAGAATTGAGGTTCCGATTCGTGAAAGCGTATCGAAAATAAATCGCTGTACGGTATTCATGCCCATCCCCTTGATCGTATTCATAAAGACTTCGACTCTGTGCGCTGTCTAATTCTTACAGTGATGCAGTTTGGTCTGTTCGGCCGTGTGACGCGCGAGCATCAATTTAATGGCGGCGATATTTTTACCGCTTTATCTGACGTTCAAAGCTAAAACCGCCGCGCGATCGAGTCTGTCTTGGAAGTGTAAGAAATATTCTGCCCGCAACGACTGTACCGTCATCACGCGGCCGCAAACATTGGATGAAGTGGCCGTTATTGCAACTATAGAGGAGCGCCATGCACGCCACACTACCATTACTGCAGGCAACTGAGTTTCCCCAACTCCGTCGCCGGCAACTGACCACCCTGCAAGTCAATCTCGGCTACCGCTGCAACCAGACCTGCCTGCATTGCCACGTCAATGCCGGTCCCAACCGCACCGAGATGATGGATAGTACAACGATGACACTGATCCCTTCGGTGCTGACTGCTCGCGATATCACGACGCTCGACTTGACAGGCGGTGCGCCGGAGTTGCATGAAGGTTTTCGGCAACTGGTACGCGAAGCGCGTACGCTGGGCGTCAAGGTGATCGACCGCTGCAATCTGACCATTTTGTTCGAGCCTGGACAAGAAGACCTGGCTGAATTCCTGACCGAGCAGCAGGTCGAGATCGTCGCGTCGCTGCCCTGTTATTCGCTCGCCAATGTGGACAAGCAGCGGGGCGAAGGCGTATTCGACAAGAGCATCGCTGCGCTGCAGAAATTGAATGCGCTGGGTTACGGCAAGGAAGGATCGGGCTTGACGCTCAATCTGGTCTATAACCCGCAAGGCGCGGTGCTGCCGCCCGATCAAATCAAGCTGGAGGCTGACTACAAGCGCGAATTGTTCGACCATTTCGGCATCGTGTTCAACCAGTTGTTTGCGATCGCGAACATGCCGATCCAGCGCTTCGGCTCGACGCTGATCTCCAAGGGCAAGTTCAACGATTACATGCGCCTGCTGAAAGAAAATTTTGCAGCGGCCAATCTCGCCAATGTCATGTGCCGTAACCTGGTCAGCGTCGACTGGCAAGGCTATCTGTACGACTGCGACTTCAACCAGCAATTGGGTCTGGATTTGCCGCACGCATCAGCGATGGCGCAACTGCGTGAAGGACGTCCGCACTTGCGCAGCCTGCTGCGCGAAGATATCGACGGGCGCGCGATCCGCGTGGCCGATCACTGCTACGGCTGCACTGCCGGTCAGGGCAGCAGTTGCGGCGGTGCCCTATGAAAAAAATCATCATCCTGTTGGTTGCTGCATTATTGATCGCAGCCTATTTTGCGCTGGACTTGCATCGCTATCTGACGCTCGATGGACTCAAGGCAGGCCTGGGGCAGTTCGAGACATGGCGCACAAGTTCACCGCTATTGGTTGGATTGCTTTTCTTCGCGGCCTATGTGCTGGTCACGGCGCTGTCCTTGCCTGGCGCGGTCATCATGACACTGGCGGCAGGCGCCTTGTTCGGCCTGCTGGGCGGCACGGTGATTGTGTCATTCGCGTCGGCCATGGGCGGGACACTGGCCTTTCTGACGTCGCGTTACCTGCTGCGCGACGCGATTCAACAGCGCTTCGGCGAACGCCTCAAGGCGATCAACGATGGCATGGCGCGTGATGGCGCGCTGTATCTGTTCACGCTGCGATTGGTGCCGGTGTTTCCCTTCTTTCTGGTCAACCTGTTGATGGGACTGACACCGATCCGCACCCGCACTTACTACTGGGTCAGCCAGCTCGGCATGCTGGCCGGCACGTTGGTGTATGTCAATGCGGGAACCCAATTGGCGAAACTGACGAGCCTGTCCGGGATCCTGTCACCCGGCTTGTTGCTGTCGTTTGCGCTGCTCGGCATTTTTCCACTACTGGCCAAACAACTCATGAACTATCTCCAGCGACGTCGCGTGTATGCAAAGTGGCATCGTCCTAAACAATTTGACCGCAATCTGATCGTAATCGGTGCCGGTGCTGCCGGATTGGTTACCTCCTATATCGCCGCCGCAGTGAAAGCCAAAGTGACGCTGATCGAGGCGCACAAGATGGGCGGCGATTGCCTGAACTATGGTTGCGTGCCGAGCAAGGCGATCATCAAGTCGGCGCGCATTGCGCACCAGATGCGCCACGGCGAACACTACGGTCTGGAAAACACCATGCCTGCATTCAGCTTCCGCAAGGTGATGGCACGCGTGCATGACGTCATCCGCACCGTCGAGCCGCACGATAGCGTGGAGCGCTATACCGAATTGGGCGTGGAGGTGCTGCAAGGCTACGCCCGCATCCTCGATCCGTGGACAGTCGAAGTGACACTTAATGACGGCGGCACGCAGGTGCTGACCACCCGCAGCATCGTCATCGCCACCGGTGCGCAGCCGTTTGTGCCGCCGCTGCCCGGGCTGGACGAGGTCGGGTACGTCACCAGCGATACGCTGTGGGACGAGTTTGCCAAACTGGATGCGCCGCCTGCGCGCCTGGTGGTGCTGGGCGGCGGGCCGATCGGTTGCGAATTGGCGCAAAGCTTTGCGCGCCTCGGCTCCAGGGTCACGCAAGTCGAAAAAGGCACACGCATCATGGTGCGCGAGGACGAGGAAGTCTCCGCCCTGGCGCGCGATGCATTGGCACGCGACGGCGTTGCGGTGCTCACCGGCCACACGGCGCTGCGCTGCGAACGTGAAGGCGCGCGCAAGTTCATCGTGGTCGAACACGGCGGCGTGGAACAACGCATTGAATTCGACGCTCTGTTATGCGCAGTCGGCCGCGTGGCGCGTCTTTCCGGTTATGGGCTGGAAGAGCTCGGCATTGAGACCAAGCGCACGGTGGCGACCAACGATTATCTGGAAACGCTGTATCCGAACATCTATGCCGCCGGCGACGTGGCCGGGCCTTACCAGTTCACCCATATCGCTGCGCATCAGGCATGGTATGCGGCGGTCAATGCGCTGTTCGGCGACTTCAAGAAATTCAAGGTCGATTATTCGGTGGTGCCGTGGGCGACATTCATCGAACCGGAAGTCGCACGCGTCGGATTGAATGAACAGGATGCCAGGGAAAAAGGCATTGCCTACGAGGTCACCAAATACGGCATCGACGATCTTGACCGCGCCATCGCCGACGGCAATGCGCACGGCTTCGTCAAGGTGCTGACCGTGCCGGGCAAAGACAGGATTCTGGGCGTGACGATCGTCGGGGAACACGCGGGCGATTTGCTGGCCGAATTCGTGCTGGCGATCAAACATGGACTGGGACTCAACAAGATCCTAGGCACGATCCACACCTATCCGACCATGGCCGAGGCGAACAAGTACGCCGCCGGCGAATGGAAGCGTGCCCATGCGCCGCAGCGCGTGTTGGCGTGGCTGTCGCGCTATCACGCATGGAGGCGGGGTTGATCATGTTGCGTCGCTTGGTTCAAACTTTCTTGTTGTTTGCCGCCGTGATCCTGTCATCGCACGCGGCTGGATTTAGTCATGCGGGTTGGGATGCGCTGCTCAAGAAGCACGTCGTCGTGCTGCGCGGCGGACAGGCGACGCAAGTGGATTACGCAGGATTTAAAACCGATCGCGTCACGCTGACGCAATACCTGTCTTCGACCTCCGGCGTTGGCCGGGCTGACTTCGACCGCTGGAGCAAGCCGGAACAACTGGCGTTCCTGATCAACGCCTATAACGCCTGGACAGTTGAGTTGATATTGAGCGCGTATCCGGACGTGTCCTCCATCAAGGATTTAGGCAGCTTTCTGCAATCGCCGTGGAAAAAACGTTTCATCCCCTTGCTGGGAGAAACGCGCTCGCTCGACGACATCGAGCAGGGCTTGATCCGCGGCTCCGGCCGCTACCAGGAGCCGCGCGTTCATTTTGCCGTCAATTGCGCCAGCATCGGTTGTCCGGCGCTGCGACCGGAAGCCTATGTGGCCGAGCGGCTGGATGCGCAACTGGAAGACGCAACCCAAAAATTCCTGTCGGACCGTAGCCGCAATCGGCCTGAAGACGACGCGCTCAAGGTGTCGAGCATCTTCAAATGGTATCGCGGCGACTTCGAACAAGGCTGGCGCGGTGCCAGCAGCCTCGGCGGTTTTCTCGCGTTGTACCGCGAGGCACTGGGGCTGCCTGCCGAAACGGCCAACCGTTTGGCGGCAGGCAAAATGCACATCGATTTCCTCCCTTACGATTGGCGGCTCAACGCCAGTAGCGGGAAAGGAGGTTAGCCATGAAACTCTCCATCATCGTACCGATATTGAATGAAGCGCAGCAGTTGCCGCTGTTGCTGGAACGGCTGATGCCGCTGCAGCGACATGGTTGCGAGGTCATCGTCGTCGATGGCGGCAGTAACGACGGTTCCGCCGACACCGCACAATGTGCAGGCTTCACGGTGTTGCGTGCGCCGCGCGGTCGTGCCCGCCAAATGAATACGGGTGCTGCGGCAGCCACCGGCACGACGCTGCTGTTTCTGCATGCGGATACACGTTTGCCGGATGGCGCGGGGGTATTGGTGGAGCAGGCTCTCGCAGACGGCACCCATTGCTGGGGGCGTTTCGACGTCTGCATCGCGGGGCGTCCGATGATGTTGCGCGTGATCGGACGCATGATGAATTGGCGCTCGCGCCTGACCGGCATCGCTACCGGCGACCAGGCGATGTTTGCCACGCGCGCGGCATTCGATGCGGTGGACGGATTTCCGGATCAGCCTTTGATGGAAGACATCGAACTGTCCAAGCGCTTGCGCAAGGTGTCGCGTCCGGCCTGCATCGCCCGCTGCGTGACCACCTCCGGTCGGCGCTGGGAAACGTACGGCGTCTGGAGCACGATTCTGTTGATGTGGCGTTTGCGCTTTCAATACTGGTGCGGTGTCCCGGCCAGCCAACTGGCGCAGTCCTACAAATGAAACCGGTCCGCATCGTGATCATTGCCAAGGCGCCGCAGCCGGGTCTGGCCAAGACGCGCCTGATTCCGGCGCTCGGTGCACAAGGGGCGGCCGACCTCGCGCGCCACATGCTCATCCACACGCTGGACAAGGCGCTTGCCGCCAACATCGGGACAGTGGAATTGTGCGTGACGCCTGCACCCTCCGATCCGGTTTGGCAAACATTGTCCATACCGGATGCGGTGCACTGGTCGGATCAGTGCGACGGCGATCTGGGCGAGCGAATGGCGCGTGCAGCGCAGCGCGTGACCAACGGTGGCGAATCGGTTGTGCTGATCGGGACCGATTGCCCTGAACTGAGCGTGGATCATTTGCGGCAAGCTGGCAACGAATTGCAGCGCGCCGATGCGTCGCTGTTCCCGACTGCGGACGGCGGTTATGCATTGCTGGGACTGAACCGTTTTGACCCCTCCATGTTCACCGATATCGCATGGAGCACCGACACCGTGGCGTTCCAGACCTTGTGCCGTTTGGGGCGATTGGGTTGGACTGTCGAAAGCCACGCCAAGCTGCATGACATCGACGAGCCGGCCGATTTGAAGTGGTTGCCGAACACATGGTTGGATGCCATCAGCACAAACAGTTTTATTGAACAGTAGCAGTGACATGCATCGTCCATTTGAATAACACCGCGAAAGGAAATCATCATGAAAATCAAGCATATCCTCTTCTCGACGCTTCTGATCCTCGCCGCAACGATGGCACACGCGCTCGACATCCAGCCTTACACTGCCGCTACGCTGGCTGCGGCACAAAAGGCCGACAAGCCGGTTGCGTTGCATTTTCATGCGGACTGGTGCCCGACTTGCCGAGCCCAAACGGCAGTGCTGCAGGAACTGAAAGCAGAAAAAGGGCTGGATCTGACTGTGCTGGTAGTGAACTACGACACCGAGAAAGCACTCAAGCGCCGCTTCAAGGTTAACGCACAATCCACCCTGGTCGTGCTGAAGGGGCAGAAAGAAGTGGCGCGGCTGGTAGGCGATACCTCGTCGTCGGGCATCCGCAATGCGCTGAAGTCGGCACTCTAAAAAGGAGCATTGATGTCTGCCACACTGTCGCTGCCGCAAATGGGTCTCAGCCTGTTTGCGGGCAGCCTCACCACTTTATCGCCTTGCGTGTTTCCGCTGTTGCCGCTGGTGTTGGGTGGTGCGTTGCAGGGCAACCGATTTGCGCCTGTGGCCATGGGCGTGGGCATGATCACGTCATTTGCCGGGATCGGCATGCTGCTGGGCGCGCTTGGTCCCGCACTGGGCATTGATGCCGACTCGATACGAACCGGCGGCGCCGTGATGCTGATCGCGTTCGCGCTGATCATGCTGATCCCCGCACTGGGCGAACATTTCACGCAATGGATGTTACCGATTGCGAGCACGGCCAATACCGCTTCCGCCAAACTGGATGGCGGTTCCTTGTTTGGCGCGCTGTTGCTCGGCGGCGTGCTGGGTCTGGTGTGGAGCCCGTGCTCCGGCCCCTTGCTGGGGTCAGCATTGACGCTGGTCGCCAGCGAAGGGGGCGTGGCGCGGGGCGGCCTTGTGCTTGGCACCTTCGGCCTCGGCGCAGCGGTGCCGCTGGTAGCCGTGGCCTACGCTTCGCGCAGCGGCTTCGTGCGCGTGCGGGACTGGGTGCTGACGCGTATCGAACAGGTGCGCTACGGCTTCGCAGTATTGCTTGGTGCGATGGGAATTGCCATCCTGACCGGCGGCGACAAGTGGCTGGAAGCCCGGATTTTGAGTTGGTTGCCGGATGTCTGGGTCAATCTCACCGTGGGCATCTGATTGCGCCAACCGAAAAAATATACGCTGCGTAACCAAACTACATTAGAGAGTTAAGGAAAAATTTCAGTCCAGTGTAACAACCCGACAAGTTTGAACGACTACACCTCCAGCTCAGGCGGATATGGTTCGAAATGCCGTGTTTGACCTGGCGTGTTACACCTTGCGATTCATCCCTTAACCCGTTTTCTGGAGTTTTTAATGAAAAAATCAATGCTGAAGTTGTCGATTGCCGCCCTGACCGCCGCTACTTTCTCCTTGCCCGCGGCTGCTGCCAGCGACACGCCTGACGGCGCCAAGTGCGGTGCGAAATGCGCGCCTGCAAAAGTTGTCAAAAAGAGCAAGAAGCACAAGGCAGCTGCCAAGTGCGGTGCAAAATGTTCTGCAAAATGCGCTCCGAAATGTGCGCCTAAGTGTGCTCCCAAGTGCGCGCCAAAATGCGCACCAAAGTGCGGCGCAAAGTAAGCTCTTCGGGACAGGAATGGCGCCGGGTGTCATACCTGCCCGGCGTCCTTTCATCCAGCAAATCAGGCAATATGAATAACAAAGACTTGAGCGCAGCGATGGCTCATCAGACACCACAGCAGATCAGCCACATGCAGTCTGCCGCTGAAGCCTTGCTCGCATGTTATGCCGAGTTGGCCGCCGACAAATCGCATCTGCTGTCAGAAATTCTCGACGACAGCGTACCCCGTCAATGGGCGCATTATCCTGATGACGATGTGATCGATCATGCCGGCGGGTACCAGTTTTTCTATCATTCCCATTCTCCTGAAGACCGCGATGCGACGGCTGAGCATGGCCATTTTCACGTCTTCGCACGCCAGGATGTGCATGGCACGGGCGTTGATCCGAACGCCGAACAGGAGTTCCTGAAGCGCCTGAATGGAGAGCTGCCGGCGGATGCCAACACGATCCATCTACTGTGCGTGGCGCTCGATGCCAAGGGCGTGCCTACCGCATTGTTTACCGTCAACCGATGGGTGACCGGCGACCATCTGCTTAGCGCGGAGACGACATTACGTTTGCTGTCCGGCTTTTCCGTACATACGCAACATGAGCTGCGGATCAGCAAATGGCTGACCGCATTATTGGCCTTGTTCCGACCACAAATTGAACAGCTCTTGATGGAACGCGACAAGGCTTTGTGGAAATTGGCAGAGAAACGACGGAAATCGGGCTTGCTCGAAGATAAATCGGTCGAACTTTTGTCGAGCATTCCGATTGATATCGATCTGCAAATCAACTGGTTATTCAGTGATGAGAATACAACGGGTCATTAACCGGCTCCCGAAATCTGTTTGGCGAGTGTAACAAATCGAACCGCAGCAACGACTGATTAATAACACCACTATTTCAATCGGGACCATCATGCACGATATCGTTCAAGACTATTACGGCCGCCAGTTGCAGCATAGCGACGATCTCAAAACCAGCGCCTGCTGCGACATCAGCCAGATTCCGGCGTGGCTGAAACCCTTGCTCTCGCGGATCCATCCGGAAGTGCTGTCGCGCTATTACGGTTGCGGCCTGGTGTGTCCGCCGTTGCTGGAAGGCTGCCGTGTACTCGATCTTGGTTGCGGCTCCGGTCGTGACGTTTATGCGCTCGCGCAACTGGTTGGTCCGACTGGCGAGGTGGTGGGCGTCGACATGACTGACGAACAGCTTGCAGTGGCCGAAAAGCATCGCGCCTACCATGCGGAATCTTTTGGTTTCAACAATGTCCGTTTCCTGCATGGCTATATCGAGCGCCTGGATGAACTCGGGCTGGAACCCGGCAGCTTCGATGTGATTGTGTCGAACTGCGTGGTCAACCTGTCGCCCGACAAGGACGCGGTGCTGCGTGGCGTGCAACGTCTGCTCAAGGATGGTGGCGAATTTTATTTTTCCGACGTCTACGCGGACCGGCGGGTACCCGATGCGGTACGCAACGACCCGGTTCTGTATGGCGAATGCCTGGGCGGCGCTTTATATTGGAATGATTTCTTGCGTCTGGCACACCGCCAGGGATTTACCGACCCACGTCTGGTTGACGACCGGCCGCTGGCGATCACTGATCCGGAACTGGCGACGCGTATCGGCAATCTGCAATTTTTTTCAGCCACTTATCGCTTGTTCAAACTCGACATACTGGAAACTGCCTGTGAAGACTACGGCCAGGCTGTGATCTATCGCGGCAGCATACCGGACAGCGCTGACCGCTTCGTACTCGACAAACATCACGATATCCAAACCGGCAAAGTGTTTCCGGTGTGCGGCAATACCTGGTACATGTTGCATGGCACACGCTTTGCCGCGCATTTCGATTTCATCGGCGATTTCAGCCGCCATTACGGCATTTTCGAGGGGTGCGGCAGTGCGCTGCCGTTCGACGGACAGAGTGGCACGACAAGCGGCGCTTGCTGCTGAACGCAAACAGGAGAGCAACGATGGAAATTCTATTGATAGGCATTGCGCTGTTCCTGTCATTCGGCAACGGCGCGAATGACAATTTCAAGGGCTTTGCGACCGTCTGGGGATCGGACACCTTGAGCTACCGCCAGGCATTGTTGCTGGCGACTGTTGCCACTGTTGCAGGCAGCCTGTTGTCGCTGTTTCTTGCCGACGGACTCGTGCAGCAATTCTCCGGCAAAGGCTTGTTGCCAGACGCGATTGCCAACGCGCCGCAATTCATCCTGAGCGTTGGCATTGCCGCTGCGTTGACAGTCATGATCGCGACCCGTGCCGGATTGCCGATTTCCACCACCCACGCGTTGATCGGTGGCCTGATCGGTGCCGGTTTGGCATCCAGTGCCGGTGATGTCCGGTTTGCCAAGCTTTGGAGCAGCTTCATGCTGCCGCTCTTGTTCAGCCCTGTGGCCGCTGCTGCGCTGGGTTATATCGCAGACCGTTTGATGCGTCTGCGCTCGACAGCCAGGGATTGCGCTTGCGTGGTGGCGTGTGAACCGGCGTCCGCTGCTGTATCGAGCGCTGCAACAATGCGGATCACGGCTACGCGTCTGGTCATCGCCGAGGATGCCGCATGCGACATGCTGGCACAACCAGTCGCCCGTTTTTCCATCGCACGGGTCTTGGATCGTCTCCACATCCTGTCAGCCGGTCTGATCTGTTTTGCACGTGGCGTCAACGACACGCCAAAGCTGGCAGCACTGTTGATCGCGGCGCATCTGATCGATACACGCATGTCGATCTTGCTGATCGCTGTCGCGATGGCGTTGGGCGGTCTGATATTTGCCAGGCGCGTGGCCGTCACGATGAGCCAACGCGTCACGCGCATGGATCATACGCAAGGCGTGGCCGCCAATCTGATCACCGCGACCCTTGTGCTTGGCGCAAGCCATCTGGGCATGCCTGTCTCGACCACTCACGTGTCGGTCGGCTCGATTGCCGGCGTCGGTGCCGGTGCGCATTCATTGAATTGGCCAACATTGCGCAACATCCTGTTGTCATGGGTTGCGACCTTGCCACTGGCAGCGGGTATTGCCTGGGTTGCCGTGAAAATAATTTGAATGTTACAAGAGCAAACCAGGAGTGCCCATGCCTAAAGCTATCTGGAACGGTGTTGTGATCGCTGAAGCGCCGGACAATGAAGTTGAAATCGTCGAGGGAAATGTCTATTTTCCGATTCAAGCTGTGCATCAGGAATATCTGCAGACCAGCAAGAAAATTACGCAATGCCATTGGAAAGGTTCGGCGAATTACTATGACGTGGTGGTCAATGGGCAAACGAATCGGGATGCCGCATGGACGTATCGTCATCCTCTCGACGCAGCAAAGAAAATCGCCAACCGCATCGCATTTTGGCGAGGAATCGGAATCGAAAAATGATTCGACTCTACGTGCTGCTGATCAATTCAACAGCTAACTGTCAGAATCCGTTCTATAGGCGAGTGCTATAAGCGGCGACACAATGCTGAATTGAAGAAGAGTGAACGCGGATTCAAGCAACAGGAAGTCTGTCACTGACGACATGTTGTACTTGGCGGCCACAGGGAGTACCGCAAAAGAAAATGCTAAGAGTCCGAAGAATGCACCAAATGCCCAGGCGCCGCGGCCCCACTTATCTCGATAGGCTGAGAACAAACGTGGATAAGACCATGCAAACAACAACGCTTGAATGACCATTGATAATAAGCCTAAGGGGATGATCACCTCGCCGCGATACATCGCCAAGCGGTGGTATTGGTCGGCAAACGTTACTAAATGCCAAAAATAACCCAGAGGAAACGTAGGCAACAGATAAGCTAGCACTGCCCACCAGAATGGTTTTTTCGTCATTAGGTTCTCCTCGTCATGAAGTTAAAATCGATAAATTTTGTTCAATGCGGTGTTTGGCAAATGGGTCGGACGCTTCGACATATCGCATGGCTGATTGCACGTTTTTCCAGCCAACGTATTCCATCAAAGTTTTCAGATCCCAGCCGTTTGAGCTTGCCCAGTTAGCGAAACCGCGCCGCAAAGAATGGCCGCTGTATAGATCGGGCGAGTCAATGCCGGCATCAGACAATATTGTCCGCAAGAGCGGCACCAGACTATCAGTATGCATGCCGGCATCGCTGACATGCCCCCAGCGGTCAATCGCGCGAAACACCGAACCCGAATTCAAATGAGCCTTTTCTACCCAGGTCGTATATGCCTCAACCGGGCATAGGCATGATAAAGCAGGTGCCTTGAAGGTCGTGCCTTGATAGGTCCGATCGCCTTTGGTTTGCGGGAAGTAGCACGTCATGCCTTCGCCTTGCATGACCTCAACATGTTCAACCTGCAGGTTCGCCAGTTCATCACCACGAAAGCCGCGCCAAAATCCAAGCAACAGGAGTGCCTTGTTGCGCGTGTGGCGCAGTTCGCCAGCGCGATCGCCGCAAGCCTGCTTCTCAGTAATTGCAGCATCGAGCCATTGCACGACTTGTCCCAATTGGTCAATTTGCAGCGGCTTTGCGCGTTTTTCTTGCGCTGGATGCAGCGACTGAATGCCACGGAACACTTTACGCACGACCGGTGCTTTGGTCGGATCAGGAAAGCCTTGGTCGATGTGCCACTGCGCGAGTGCGGCCAAGCGCTGGCGTAGCGTATTGATTGCCAATGTTTCCGCATGGTCGGCCAAATAGCGTGCAATGCTGTCAGCGGTCGCCGGCAGAAAGCCGCCCCAGTTGACCTCGAAATGACGAACGGCCGATTGATAGCTTTGTCGGGTGTTGTCGCGCGTTGCGGCGTGGATGTACTCGTCGATTTTACTCATGGCGAATTTTTTAGTAGCAGGCCGAAGGCGCATTACGGCCACACATCAACAAAATCGACCGAATTTTCACATCATATCGGATAAGAATACATTATCCAATCTCTACCAATATAAAAAATGCACTTGAATTTCAATGAAAATTAGTATGTAATTACGTGGTACGTAATATATTACGATATTTAAAGGAGTGGTCATGGCTCGTAGCGGATTGTATAAATCGGATGTCAAAAAAGCGCGTGATTCGTTGATCGCCCAAGGCAAGAACCCCTCGGTCGATGCAGTGCGCATCGCGCTTGGCAATACTGGCTCTAAGACCACCATCCACAAGTATATGAAAGAACTTGAAGAAGATGGCGGCTCCGATGGACGCCAAGCCTCGATCAGCGAAGCGCTGCAGGATCTGGTGGCGCGTTTGGCTGCACAATTACAGGATGAAGCCGATGCACGAATCGATGCGCTGCGCCTCGAATACGTTGAGAAAGAACGGCTGCAGGCCGAAGCACTGGCTGGCCTGGAAAAGGAGCTTGATATCGCGCGTACACAACTTAAGCGTACCGAAGGTGCTCTGCAGGAAGAGCAGGCAGCACATGGTCACACCCGCGAGGTGCTGCAGCGGGAAACCGTTGCGCGCCATACGGCAGATCAGCAAGTTGCCGACTTCAAGGAGCGCTTGGCCGAAAATGAAGCGCACCGACGATCGCTCGAAGAAAAGCATCAACATGCGCGCGAAGCCCTCGAACATTACAGGCAATCGGTCAAGGAGCAGCGCGACCAGGACCAGCGCCGGCATGAACAGCAAGTGCAACAGCTGCAATCTGAAATGCGTTTGCTACAGCAAACATTAATCGTTAAACAGGAAGACGTTACGCGCATCAATCAGGAGGCGGCACGCCTGGTCGCCGATCTGTCGCATGCGCAAAAGGCGCTCTACGATCAGCAATCTCATGGTCGGCAGCTCGAACAGAAACTGGAATCATTGCAGGCGGTTGAGCAGCGGTGTCAACTTCTGGAAGCGCAATTTCAGGAAAAAGACGCGCACGCCGAACAACTCAAAGTTGCTGCAGGCGAGGCATTGAAACAGGCTGCCGATACGTCAGCACGCATGCACGCGCTCGAATTGGAGTTGGCCACTGCGCTTGCCAAGCTGGAGACGCAGCAGACTATGGCAGAGGAACTACGCGCTTATATGAATCGTCAGGATGCGCCACTTGCCAATGCACGTGTTGTGCCATAGCGCCCCGACCATTACACTGGCAAGTCATACACATGCTGCCACGGGAAAATCGACATGATGATCAAGCTTGTTCGCCACGGCCAATCCCATTCCAATACCGGCGAAGTTCTGCCGCACGAAGTAGGCGACTATGGCATTAGCCTGACCGCAAACGGAATTGAACAGGCCCAAGAGGCCGGCCACACAATAGGGCAAGATTTTATTGCCGATTCGTTGCTGTATTGTTCTCCGTATAGGCGCACGCGTGAAACGGCTGCCGAAATTGTTCGAACTGCAAACCTGTCTCAGGAAAAAAAGATTTACGAAGATCCGCGTTTAAGGGAGGTGGAACGCGGCTACATGGAGGAAGAATCCCAGCACCATTTAAGAAAAGTTCACGGCTGGTTTTACTACCGTCATGCCGGCGGGGAAAGTCCTGCAGATTGCTACGATCGGACCTCGGCATTTCTCGAAAGTTTAATGCGCCAGGCAGCACGTCATGACACGAAAAAAATCCTCATTGTTACGCATGGGATGACCATTCGGTGTTTTGTGACACGGTTTCTGCACTTGACCGTTGAGCAATTCGAAATGATGGCAAATCCATCCAACTGCGACATTATCACCATTGCACCAGCTGTAGATCTGGCTGCCCCAGTCTTTACGTGTGGTCAGTGGGGAGTAGATGGAATCGCACTGAGAAAGGGATAAATGTGGACCGCAATCCCGGCCAACCTACTAATATGCTTCAAAACGTCAATTTGTCTGATTAACTACTGAACGCTCACAGGGATGCCGATTTGAATAATAGAGAAAAGAAACGGCGCTTGTATGCATGTCTCCTCAAGAGGCTGTCCCATACGTCAATCAAACGGCTCATGGGCATGTTGCAAAAACCGCAGGAACCGGTTTCGATCGAGTCGATGAACCAAGCTATCTCAAACGAATTAAACGGCGTAAGGAATAGAATGTAATCTTCGTAAAATCAATATGTTAGCGAGATTTTTGATGAATTTTGCACAAATCCCGGCCGACCCTCTGCACTACCGACCGGCAAGGTATAAGAGAAACCGTAAAGTCTTGAGTCGGAAACATCCGTTTGTTGTCCGCTCAATGTCGCGACATCACCATGACCGAGCAGGTTGTTTACATTCAGATTGAGTGTGGCGCGTGCCTGCCCTGCGGCACGCGTGCCGTAGTTGTCCAGACTTACAGAGTAAGCCACAAGCGGACCTTTTGCGCGGATCGCGACAGTGATATCGGCCTCGCCTGTTTGCCGCCCTGGCTCCACCGTCGCTTCAGCATCGTAGCCATTCAAATCACGTAGCAAAAGTATTGTTCTATCCAGTGCATAACCGGTGACGGGATCGCCTGTCTTCAGGTTGGACAAGACGCCGGATTCAGCAAAAGATGTTGAAATCCGCCCTTGCTTGTCATCTTCGATTTGTACGCGTACGCGACCTATATGTGCTTCGATAATCGCAATTTTCACTGTTCCGCCAGCAGCCTGAAACGATTGCTCCGGCAGGTAGACCTCGGTGAGTAGATAATCCCGCTCGCGATAATAATTGGCGATCACGTGAGCCGCCTCGGTAAGGCCGGCCAAATCTGTTGTCCGATTGACGCGATCTGCCAGCAAAGCAGCGAGTTCTTCCGAACTGAATAAGGTATTACCTTCAAACAGAAAAGCTGCGGGCTTGATACTGACGGATGGACCTGCAGGCACGGATGGTGTGACATCCGGCAAGACAAGAGGCGGTCCGCTCGGCAGCGGTACAGATGGCGCTAAAGGCTGTGGTGCTGACAATGTACCGGCATTAGGTCTCACTACTTGCGCCGTGGCAACTGATGCAGTCACGGCGCCGGCAGAAAAAATACAGGCTAGTAGCCTGATTTGAAGCCCTGTGCGGCGCATCTTGTCCCTCTAATATTTATTGATTTTTATATTTAGTTTTAGGTCGAATTTTGCTAATAAGCAAGTGATTAATTTGCTGTGCGCAAGATTACAACTGGGTCCCTTTTCGGACCGAACAATCTTGAAACGGAGGGAGTAAAAGCCAGGTTCTACAGAGTGGAAAACAGAGAAAAACGATATTTTCTCTGTCTCAGATAATGCTGAAACAAATATGTGAATTCGCCAAATAGCGTTGCGCTAAAAGGTTAACAATTGCAACTTATGTCAGGCTAACCAACACAAGCCGAGTGCGACGCCAGAAATAAGAGAGATTTTGCCTGTGCGCATGACGCGTTGCGGTGCATAGGTCAGTTGCAACACCAACAGCAATGCGCCAGCCGTCATGGTCCCAAGACAGAGTACAGAACCTACGGTCCAGCCTTCGAGCTTCACGCAAATTGCAAATGTAGCGATGAGTGCCAAGGTACCTGTCATCCGAGCCTGATTCCGCATGCCTTGATCAGGCTCCGTGCCGCGACCGTGGATATCCGCGTAATGCCTGTCCATACCTATGCTCAGTGCAGTCCAGCCCGCATACGCGAAGGCAAGTCCCGATATAAAACCAAACGCGCTCATGTTGCCTCCCGCAGCGTCGAGTGGTCGCCATCGCTGCTTGTTTTTTCGATAGCCTGCTCTTTTTGATCCAGCTTGAGTGCGACTTTTTTCGGAGCCAGTCTTTTTGCTGCATAGATCAGCAGCAGACCGAAGCCAAGTACAAACAAATCAAAGCCGGCAACTGCGACTGGTCCTTTACCCTGGAACAAGGTAACGCCCAGATGCGTATCGGTGGTGAACACATTCAATACCGGCAGCAACGCAAACAGCACACCGCCGGCAACTAACTGCCATTGCCACATGCGGCGATTCGGACGGATGTGCGCAAGGATGGCGGCGATGCCCCATGCTATGAAAAACCATCGAATTTCTGCTTCTGAGCGTTTTTCCATACCGACTTCCAGCAGGCGATTCGCCCAGAAATAGCTTGCCAGCGCAATCGGCAAACCGGCAATCGCACCGATATTCAAGCCATCGACCAAACGCACGCCGAAGCCGACGCGCCCACCTTTTGCCAATTCCTTGGCGTAGCCCTGGCGTTTTTTGACTGCCCATAACAAGGCACCAGTGGCCACCATCGCGCAACCAGCAAAACCGCACAGGAAGAACAAGGTACGCAGCAATGGGTTGGCAAATTCAGCGACGTGCAAACCGAACAACACGCCCCTTGTTTCCGCCGCAGCGCTGGCATCATCGCCCATCGTCGAAATCAATGCACCGCTCACACCATCGAACTGCATCGATTGACGCAAGTGCGACAACTTCTTTTCGTCGCGTTCGCGCGTAATCTGAATGGTGGCGTTGGCGTCGCCGGGATTATTGATCGTAAAACGACCGATCTGCCCTTCATCCCAATGCTTCTCGGCTTGCGCAATCATCGGTGCCAGCGCTGCCAATTGTGCAGGCTGGCCTGCCGGTTTTTTGACTTCGGCCTGGCGGAAGGACTCGGCAAGGAATGCTTTCTCGTCGCCGTTGTATGCGACTTGTGCGCCATACGGCATATACATGAACATCAATGTAACCAGGCCGGAATACGTAATCATCAAGTGATACGGCAGCGCGAGGACGGCCACTGCGTTATGCGCATCCAGCCAGGAACGTTGGCCCTTCTTCGGACGGAAGGTGAAAAAGTCCTTGAAGATACGCTTGTGCGTAATCACGCCACTGATGATGGCGACCAGCATGAACATCGCGCAAAAACCGATGATCCAGCGCGCCCATTTCGCGGGCATGTAATGCAAGTCGTAATGCAGACGATAGATAAAATCGCCACCACGCGTTTCGCGCACGTCCGCAAGGCGTTCACCGGTAGCCGGATTCAAGTCTGCACTATTGAATTTGCCACGACCTTTTTCGCCTTTGACCGGTGGGCTGCTCCAGCCTACGCGCACCGCCGGATTGCGATCTGTAGGCATCGTGATAAACCAGCGCGGGGAACCGGCAGCTTCTTTTTCCAGCAGACGAATCGCATTTTGCGTCGCAACCAGATTGGATACCGGCGTAATGGCTGCGGCATGCAACTCAGGCTCCATCCACAGCGAGATTTCATCCCGGAAGTAAGATGCGGTACCGGCGGTGAATACCAAAAACAATACCCAGCACACCAGCAATCCTGACCAGGTGTGCAGCCATGCCATCGATTGACGAAATCCGTCTCTCATCCTGCACTCCGAAGCAAGCACAATCCCAGGCCCATCACAACGGTGGGAACACCTATGCCTAGCCAGGCACGCAACGCATCACGCGCAGCAAAGACCCAGATTGCAGCACAGGTATAAACGGTAAACGACAGCAAGGTTGCCGTCATGACCGCGTCTACACGCGGCAGCGGCAATACCAGTGACAACACAGCAGTCGATGCTGCCGCTAACGCATATCCGCCAAGAATGGCGGCGATCGCCCGTGAAGCGACACCGAGGCGATACCGCACATCTCTATTCAGTTTCATTTTTGAATTACTCGTTCTTGGTGCTCGTTTTTTGTCGCTTGCGTGCTTTTAATCGACTTACTTGTTTGGCGTAGCTGCCGGTCCTGCGGCCACGGCCTTGATCCCTTTGGTTTGAGCCAGAGACAAGGTCGTTACAAAGCTGGCGACGTCGTACGGTTTGCCGTCACGTTCGCCCGCTGTCTTGTCGGTGTGATGCACTTCGAGTACGTAAGTACCTTGCCATGGCAAGTTGAATTTGACGATGCCCTGCTCATCCGACGTTGCTTCCTTGGCCCAACCAGATTGAACAATGATGCCGACTTTTGCTTTTGGCAGTGCCTGACCTTTGTAATAAACCTTGAACTCGCCAGGCTTGCCATTTGGGACCAGATCCAGCGTCAGCTTTGGTGCTTGTGCTGCATCTGATGTGACGAGACGCGCAGCCGGTGTCCAGATACTGCGAACTACGGTTTCGCCGGTTTTTTTCTCGAAGCCCGGGTAGTTTGTTTCTTCAACCGTGATGGTTTCGTTCTTGCCTGCGGGTGCCGACAGAGTAAATGCATTCGCTTGCTTGTTCAGCGTCAAAACCTGATCGCCCTTTGCGCTCGACAGAGTCGCAGTTGGCTTGACGAACTTGTCCAGCAGGCCCGGCGATGTTTCACGCAAGTTTTCTCCGAACTCGCCGAAATACAGATTCGCCGCTTTCGGTGTTTGTTCCAGCCAGATTTGATGCGCGTGTGCAGCGCCGGCAAACACCAATGCAGATACCAGAGGCAACAAGGCTAAACGTCGTTTCATCACTGACTTCCTTTTTCATTAACAAAAATATGGATATTTGCGTTGTTTGAATAGCCGTCAACGCAAATGAGAATAATTATCGTTATTGTATGTGAGAATAAAACTTCCGGCAATACATGTATGCGGGCAATTTGAAACGAGACGCTAGTGTGTCAGCGATACGCCGCTCAACAAGCCAGGCTATTTTCAAATATGTGCGGGTGCCAGGACTGAAGCAATCAACGTCTAATCTTCCTTTCTATACATCCATCGATATAACAAGGGCAACACGAACAGCGTCAATGTAGTGGATGAAAGGATGCCGCCTATTACTACTGTAGCGAGCGGACGTTGTACCTCGGCACCAGTACCCAAGGCAATTGCCATAGGTACAAAACCGAGAGACGCGACCAGCGCCGTCATCAATACCGGACGCAGACGCGTCAATGCGCCTTCGCGAATTGCGTCATCGAGTGAACGCCCTTCTTCCCGCAAAGTACGGATAAAGCAAATCATCACCAGGCCATTCAATACCGCGACACCGGATAATGCGATGAAGCCAACTGCGGCTGAAATAGACAGAGGAATATCGCGCAGCCATAAAGCGATAATGCCGCCGGTTAGCGCAAATGGAATGCCGCTAAACACCAGCAAACCGTCTTTCAGATTGCCGAACATGGCAAACAACAAGATAAATACCAGCAACAGCGCGAGTGGAATCACAATCTGCAAACGCTGCGTAGCCGATTGCAATTGCTCAAACTGCCCGCCCCAGGTGGTCCAGTAACCACTCGGTATTTTTACCTGTTGTCGTATCTGTTCTTCTGCATCGCCGACAAAAGAACCGATGTCGCGTCCGCGTACATTGGCGCTGATGACGATGCGGCGTTTGCCATCTTCACGACTGATTTGATTCGGTCCCGGCGCCAACTCCAAAGTCATGACTTCACCCAATGGAATGTAGTTAAGCTTGCTCTCACCATTGACTGCACGCGGTAAGGCAATCGGCAAACGCTTGATCGCCTCCAGATCATTACGAATATTGTCTGGCAGACGTACCACGATGTCGAAGCGTCTGTCGCCCTGGAACAAGGTGCCGGCTTCCTTGCCACCTACCGCAGTCGCTATCGTGTCCTGTACATCGGCAACGTTCAAACCGTAACGCGCGGTTTTCTCTCGGTCGATATTGACTGTCAGCATGGGCAAGCCCGTGGTTTGCTCTACCTTCACTTCTGCCGCACCAGGAATCTTCGCCATGACGGCAGCGACTTTGTCGGCAGTCTGATTCAGCACATCCATATCGTCGCCAAACAGTTTGACGGCGACATCGCTACGTACGCCGGAAATCAATTCATTGAAACGCAGTTGTATCGGCTGCGAGAATTCGTAATTGCTGCCGGGCAGACTGGCGACGGTTTTTTGTACTGCCGCCAATAATTCATCGCGCGTTTTTCTCGGCTCCGGCCATAGCTCACGCGGCTTCAACATGATGTAACCGTCGGAGATATTCGGCGGCATAGGATCGGATGCAATCTCTGCAGTGCCGGTACGCGCAAAGATGCGCTCGATTTCCGGATACTGCTTCTTCAACGTCAGTTCCAGTTGCTGCTGCATAGACAGTGACTGCGACAAACTGGTGCCGGGAATACGCAAAGCCTGAATCGCAAAATCACCTTCATTCAAGTTCGGCACGAATTCGCTGCCCATGCGCGTCGCCAGCAAACCCGACAACACGACCAGCACTGCGGCAAAGGTCAGCACGACAGGTTTGTTGTCCATGACACGATCCAGCGCCGACGCATACCAGTTGCGTGCTTTTTGCATCAGGCGATTTTCTTTCTCGGCGACTTTGTCACCGATGAAAAGTGCGACAGCAGCCGGGATAAAGGTGATCGACAATATCATCGCGCCCAGCAATGCGATGACAACCGTGAAGGCCATAGGATGGAACATGCGCCCTTCGACACCGGTCAATGCAAAGATAGGCAGATACACCGCCATGATGATCAACTGGCCGAAGATCAATGGACGACGCGCTTCCTTCGCCGCGGCAAATACTTCATGGAAGCGTTCGGCGCGCGTCAACGGTCGCGCATGATGGGCCTGCGCATGCGCCAGACGCCGCACGCAATTTTCGACTATCACCACCGCACCATCGACAATGATGCCGAAATCAAGTGCGCCCAGGCTCATCAGATTGGCGCTGACGTGATAGTTCACCATGCCGGTAAATGTGAACAGCATGGACAATGGGATCACCATCGCCGTGATGATGGCCGCGCGGAAATTACCGAGGAACAGGAACAGCACGACGATCACCAGCACCGCGCCTTCCAGCAAATTCTTTTTCACGGTATTGATCGCTTTGTCGACCAGCACTGTTCTATCGTAGACCGTGATCGCGACGACACCTTCCGGTAAAGTGCGATTGATCTCTATCATCTTTTTGTCGACCGCTTGCGATACCGCACGACTGTTCTGTCCTATCAGCATGAACACAGTACCAAGCACGACCTCACGGCCATTCTCGGTCGCGGCGCCGGTACGCAGTTCACGCCCGATTTCAACCGCACCGATATCGCGGATACGAATAGGCACGCCTTGCACATTGCCAAGAATGATGTTGCCGATATCTGCGATGGAATGAACCTGACCCGGTGCGCGCACCAGCAATTGTTCGCCACGTTTTTCGATATAACCCGCACCTACGTTGCCGTTATTACGCTCCAATGCAGTGACGATATCCTGCAAGGTCAAACCATAGGATGCGAGTCGTTCAGGGTTGGGCGCAACTTGATATTCTTTGGCAAAGCCGCCTATCGAATTGATTTCCGTGACGCCCGCCACATTGCGCAATTGCGGCTTGATGATCCAATCCTGAATCTCGCGCAAATCGGTAGACGTGTACTCAGAGCCATCTGGCTTCTTCGCGCCCTCCTTTGTTTCCACAGTCCATAGATAAATTTCGCCTAGACCGGTAGAAATTGGCCCCATGGACGGCGTTACATTCGGCGGCAGGTTTTGTCTGGCTTCCTGTATCCGCTCATTGACCATTTGCCGTGCGAAATAGATATCGGTACCGTCCTTGAAAATCACCGTGACTTGCGACAAGCCATAGCGCGACAAGGAGCGCGTCTGCTCCAGATGCGGCAAACCTGCCATCACTGTTTCGATGGGAAATGTAATGCGCTGCTCAGTCTCCAACGGTGAATAACCGGCAGCCGAGGTATTGATCTGCACCTGTACATTGGTGATGTCAGGCACCGCATCGATAGATAGTTTTTGATAGTTGTAAATACCGAGTGCCGCCATCGCAGCGACGACGAGCATCACCAACCAGCGCTGCTCGATGGAAAAACGTATAAGGCGTTCAAACATGATAGGACTTTCTGTCTTGTTGACTTGGCTAGCCGATCTCTCAGCTAGCGGCTTTCAATACGCATCTCTTTTTTTACTTCAGTGAGAATGTTCAGCGCTGGCCTTGCCCAGTTCAGATTTGACGATGAAGCTGCTATCCGCCGCGTATTGCGCTCCGACTTTCAGTCCCTTGGTAATTTCGATTTTTTGCGTATCGCTGCGACCGGTTGTCACTTCTTGCGCGATGAACCCATCTGCCACTTTGACGAAGACGATCGCTTTGTCATTGATGCTGTGCACTGCATCGGCTGCGACGGAAACCGGCACTTGGACTTCGCTGGCGATAATCTCTACATTCACAAACAAGCCGGGCCGCCATGTACCTTGTGGATTGGCCAGGGTGACACGTGCCTTGGCAGTGCGCGTCTGCTCGCCCAGCAATGAGCCGACGTAGGCTATCGTGCCTGTTGAAGTTGAATCGAAGGCGGTCGCCTTGACGATGACTTTTTCACCTACGCGTACGGTATTCAAGTCTTTGGCGGATACGGCGATTTCCGTCCATACCGATGACAGATCAGAAATGGTAAAGATGCTGGCATCTTCTTTCACCACTTCACCCAGGGTCACGTGTTTGGCGACGACCAAGCCGTCGAAAGGTGCGCGAATTTCATAGCGATTGAAAGCGCCTGTCTTGCCAGAATCCGCTCCCAATGCAGCCAGCTTTTGATTCGCGTTCTGCACGGCGATTTCTGCTTCTCGCAAGACTTGTTGTGATTGCAGATAGTCCTGTTCGGCAGAAATTTTTTCTTCCCATAATTTCTTTTCTCTGTCGAAGGTCAGTCGCGCAAGTGCCATCCGTTTTTGCGCTGAAAACAATTCACTACGTTGTTCGGACAAATCTGTACTGGCAATCACTGCGAGTATTTGTCCTTTTTTGATCTTTTGCCCCAGTTCTGCCGGTACGCTTTGTACAACGCCAGTCAGGCGCGGTACCACATGGGCAGTGCGATCTTCATTGAATTGAATTTCGCCAGGCAGAATCAAACCGGTCTTGATGAGTGCAGTGTCGGCGGTGGCGAGGGTGATGCCGGCAGCCTTGATTTGCTCGTCGCTCAAAACGATTTTTTCCTCGTGCGGTTTTGCTTCAGCCGACTCTTGCTGCTTGGCTTTTTCTCCTTCGGCATGCTGATGCGACTCTTCTTGATGTGATTCTTCATGGCCATGCTCATCACCACCGGTTTTATGTTTTCCTGAAAAAAGGATGAAGCCGGCGAGTACCAGGCCAACAACAACGATAGCGATGATGGCAATGGATTGTTTTTTATCTAGTTTGATTTTCATTTGAGCGTCTCTTACTGCTGAATAGCGTTGAAAGGCTCACCGAGGATGCGATCGATATCGGCTGCGGCGCGGTAGGCTTCTAACAAGCTGCGCATGTATTGCGAGCGCGCTTGCAGCAAGGTGCGTTGCGCATCCAGTACATCAAGAAAGTTGAATTTTCCGAATTCAAAACCTTTGGTAGTCGCGTCGTAATTGCGTTGCGCTCCTGGCAGAATTTCGTCTTTTACCAATTGCGCTTCCATCCTCGCCGTACTCAAACGACCGTGGGCCTGCCCAAGTTCGACATTCAAATTGAGTTCTGTCGCAAGCAACTCATCGCGCGCCTTGTCGATGCGACGCAATGCTTCCAGCACATTGCCTTGATTGCGATCAAACACAGGCAATGGAATAGTCAAACCGATAATGGCCTGGTTACGCCCCATTTGTTCATCGCGTTTGGCACCGAGGCTGACTGTCACATCAGGGATTTGACGCGAGCGTTCGACTTCAGCCATTGCCTGCCTGCGTGCGACTTCAATCTTGGCGCGTTGCAAGCTGGGCGACTGTTGCAGACGCTCGATCAACTCAGGTAAGGCTGCGATCGCTGGCAACTCCGCATCAGGATTTTCAACGCGTTCAAAACCAGGCTTGCCGCTACCCCAGGTCGCCGCGAGTTTGCGTCTAGCGACATCGAGATCGTTGGCCGCCTGTGCAAGCTCGATGCGCACACCCGATTCGGCGACGCGAGCACGGGTTTCCTCCACAGGCGAAACCTTGCCTGCAGTCACACGGCGGGATGCAACCAGCGTCGCGCGTTGCGTCAGCTCGAAAGATTCTTGCGCCAGACGAATGCGTTCTTGCGCAATCACCACGTCATAGAAAGCAGAAATCACCGTCGCGCGAATCTCGGCTTGCTTACCGCTTAACTCCATCTGCGCAAAATCACGGCCACGTTCTGCTGCAGTAATGCGCGCACCACGTTTGCCACCTAATTCAATGGCCTGATTAATTTGTACGGTGGTCGTGCGCGTCTCGCGCTTGGTGTCTTCGACTAAAGTTGAAAGCTCTGGATTGGGAATCAAACCGGCTTGCTGAATCATGCCTTCGTTGGCTTCAGCTTCACGACGCGCAATGGCGATTTCCGGATTGGCATTGAAAGCCAAATCCAATGCAGTGGCCAGTGTCAGATTCTTTAATGCGATTGTTTCTGCGCGGGCTTGTTGATTCGCAGCCGAGTACGAAGACGTTTGCGCAATACTCTGCGCGTGGAGTGGAAGTGCTATGGATGCCGTAATTAAAAACGGCAATAAGACCTTGTGCATCGAATTTCCTTTTTGAATAGACAAAGGGAATCCGACGACCTGCGTTGGAAACTACATCAAGAGTAGAGAAAAATGGAACGAGCAGGCGCCGGATCAGGAAGCGGCGACGGCCCATTTAGGACGTTCAGGTCGTGCGGGACGACTCGAAGCAAGCAAGGGATTGCCAGTAGTAATAGCTGGCGCACCAAGAAGATCCAGCGTCAAGCCAGGTGTAGGGATGGTCAGGATCGCGATGCCGCCAAGATGGCAAGATGTGCAATCACCGTCAACGGCAGCGGCTGATTTGAATTTATCAGCTTTGGTCTCTTCTGCACTTGCGATGTGCTGATGCTCATGATGGCCAAAATGCACAGTCTTGGGATTGCTTTCATGCTCGCAATAGACTGCAGCCGCTGCCCAACTAAGCTGGAGCGGCACAACTATCAACATGAGAATGATCAGCAGACGTTTCATAAGTGCTGGGATTTTAGCCCATTTTCAAAACGCTATTGAAAAACATCTCACCGCAGTAAAAGACAATCAGCAACTGCCATCAGCACAAGGCTTTTGAATTCCACCGGGTGGATCAACCTGCACCGTCGCATGCGCAATTGCATGCCTATCCTTCAAGCGCGCCACCACCAGGCCAGGTAATGCAAGCGGATCAGAACCAGGCTGAGGCGTGACATGAATCGTCGCCACTATGCTTTCATCCGTCAATGTCCATGCATGCAAATGCCCTACTTCCGCAATGCCGGGCAAGGAAGCAATATCCGCTTCAAGCACCTTGATATCGAGACCCTTGGGTGTTCCCTGCAAGAGAATAAAAATAGAATCGGAGACTAATCCCCAGGCCGAACGCACGACCAGCACAGCAACCAGCACCGAAAGGATAGGATCGAGTACCGTCCACCCGGTAAGCATGATGCCGATAGCTGCGGCGATTGCGCCTACAGACCCCAGCAGGTCACCCAACACATGCAGCAATGCACCTCTGAGATTGCCGTCGCTTTGATTACCACGCAAAAGCACATAAGCACCTGTCAGATTCACAATCAGACCGATGATGGCGACGATCAGCATAGGTCCGGCAAGCACCGTCGTCGGGGAACGAAAACGGGCTATCGCTTCCCAGGCAATCCACGCAACCAACAGCAACAAGGCCGCGCCGTTCGCCAATGCCGCCAATACGCGCACACGATGGAAACCGTAAGTCCGCAGTGCATCCGGCGCACGTGCCGCCACGCGGTAGGCAATCAATGCCAGCAGCAAGGCCGCAGCATCAGAAACCATGTGCCCTGCATCGGCAATCAAGGCGAGCGAACCCGACATCCAGCCGCCGATGGCTTGCACCAAGGCATAACCTGCCGTCATCAGAAAAACGAGGCGAATGCGCTTTTCGTTTGCTTCGGTCACCGATGGTGCATGGCTATGCGCACCGGCAGAATGATCATGACCAGCGTGATCGTGCGCATGGGAATGATCGTGATCATGATGGTCGTGGTGCGTATGTTGATCACCAGCGATATGAGGTTTGCTCACTACAAAATTCCTTTATTAACTATCAATGATGTTGCGTGACCACGAATGCTTACTGCTTTTTATCCATGCCAAACGGCGGCTGAAATTTTTTCAGACGCAATGAATTTCCCACAACGAAAACCGAAGAAAGTGCCATCGCGCCAGCCGCAAAAACCGGCGACAGCAATAATCCGTTGACAGGATACAGCGCGCCAGCCGCAACGGGAATCAACGCACAGTTATATACGAAGGCCCAGAAGAGATTTTGCCGGATATTGCCGATGGTCGCTTTGGACAATGCGATGGCATTCGACACGCCTTTCAAACTACCGGACATCAGCACGACATCGGCTGCTTCTATCGCGACATCGGTGCCGGTGCCTATTGCCATGCCCACGTCAGCTTGCGCCAGTGCGGGCGCATCGTTGATGCCATCACCGACATAGGCCAGACGGCCATAGTCGCGCTTCAATCGTTTGACGGCTTCCACTTTTCCGTCAGGTAAAACTTCGGCGATCACTTCATCGATATTCAGTTTTCGCGCAATTGCCTCGCCGGTTCTGCGATTGTCGCCGGTGATCATCACAACTTTCAAGCCGAGCGCATGCAGTGCGCGAATCGCATCTGCAGTAGTCGTCTTGATCGGATCGGCCACCGCAATGATGGCCGCCAGCTTGCCATCGATCGCGGCATACAGCGGCGTCTTGCCTTCGTCACCGAGTTGCGTGGCAATCGATGCAAACATGGAAGGATCGAGTCCCAGTTTAGTCATGTAACGATCAGCACCAATCTCGACACACGTTTCTACTCCGGCTGCGCTTACTGCTGCACGCACGCCAAAGCCGGTTACTGATTCAAAACTGGTCACCGCTGGTAACACCAGGCCAGCCTGCTCCGCCGCCGCGACAATTGCGCGTGCAATCGGATGTTCTGATTTTGCTTCTACCGCTGCAACTTTTGCCAACACCTCATCGCGCAAGAAACCATCCGCGACTGTCATATCCGTCAGCGCCGGTTTTCCTTCGGTGAGCGTGCCGGTCTTGTCGACCGCGACTACTTTGGCTTCCTTCAATAATTGCAGCGCCTCGCCCTTGCGGAAAAGAATACCCATCTCTGCGCCACGTCCAGTACCGACCATGATGGAAGTTGGCGTCGCCAATCCCATCGCGCACGGACAAGCAATAATCAGCACGGCAACCGCGTTCACCAAACCGTAAGTCAGCGCAGGATCAGGACCGAAGAAGAACCAGATCAGGAAGGTCAGCGTAGCCAGACCCATGACGGCGGGCACGAACCACATCGTGATGCGATCGACCATTGCTTGAATCGGCAATTTGGAAGCTTGCGCCTGTTCCACCATGCGGATGATTTGCGCCAGCACGGTCGCGCCACTTACTGCAGTTGCCTTGATGGCAAGCGCACCGGTTTGATTAACGGTGCCGCCGACGACAGCTGCATGCAAACCTTTTTCAACTGGCACAGGTTCGCCGGTGATCATCGATTCATCCACAAAACTGATCCCTTCGACGACTGCACCATCCACTGGAATACGTTCGCCCGGGCGAATTTCAACGATGTCGCCACTGATTACATCAGCAATCGGTATATCGATTACGGTTTGCTCTCTACGCACACGAGCAGTTTTTGCCTGCAAGCCAACCAGGCGCTTGATCGCTTCGGACGTGCGGCCCTTCGCCTTCGCTTCCAGATAACGGCCCAGCAAAATCAGCGTCACGATGACTGCGGCGGCTTCGTAGTAAACCGTAATAGTGCCGCTAGGCAGCAAGGATGGCGCAAAGGTTGCGACCAATGAAAAGCCGTAAGCGGCTAGCGTGCCGACCGCCACCAGAGAATTCATGTCGGGCTCACGACGCCACAACGCCGGCAAACCTTTTTGGTAAAACCTGAGGCCAGGGAAAAACAGAACGATGCTTGTCAAAACGAATTGCAGCAGCCAGCTGGTCTGCATCCCCAAGGTAGCGACTACCCATTCATGCATGCCGGGAATCAGATGCGATCCCATTTCGAGCACAAATACCGGCACGGCCAGCACGGCCGCAATCAGCAAATCCCTATGCAAGATACTGAGTTCTGCGTCACGTCGCTGCGCTGCGGCCTCATCGCTGCTCGTGGCTTCTATCAAGCTTGCCTGGTACCCGGCTTTTTCAACAGCCGCAATCAGTGCGCCCGCATTCAATGAATTGTCGGCAACGATGCTGGCGCGCTCGGTCGCCAGATTCACCGATGCACTTTGTACGCCTGGAACTGCCAGTAGTGCACGTTCGACTCGACCGACACACGAGGCACAGGTCATGCCTTCAATATTGAGCTCAACCGGATTTTCCGGCAGTACCGCATAACCTGCATTTTGTATCGCTAGCACCAGGGCCGAGCGTTCAACTTCATTGCTCAACTGAACGGTGGCCTGTTCTGTCGCCAGATTGACTGATGCAGATTGCACACCAGGCACTGCCTTCAAGGCGCGCTCCACCCTGCCCACGCACGAAGCGCAAGTCATCCCTTCTATAACTAGTGAAACATCCGGGCTGGATACAAGATCCTGATTGAACGATTTCATGGTGTTCCTCAACAATGTCCGTGTGGATTTTGTTAGCACTGTAATCCCTCCCATGATTGGAAGGTCAAGCCTTAAGCAGGATTCAGGCACAAATAAGTATTTAGAGGATTTCCACTCATAAAAATTAGTGGTGCGAAGTTGAGAAACAAACTCTCATATTGAAAAATGCAAATAAACCCAAGGCTGAAAGCCGACACGATTAAACCAGCACACCTTCATGTCAGGTAAGGCATTGCTTGATAGACACCTCATGGCCTCATCTTAAGAGCAAGGCCGCCATTGCCGTTTCGACAGTCGGATAGTCGAAAACAAAGCCTTCCTTGAGTAAGGCACGCGGTGCCACGCGCTGCCCTTTCAGCAACAGGTCAGCCTGCTCACCCAGCAGGAAACGCACCGGCATAGCAGGCGTCGGGAAAAATGACGGCCTACCCAGTTGATGTGCAGCTGCTTGCGAAAACTGCGCTTGCGTAGGCTGTTCGGGCGCGGTGAAATTGTAGACGGCTTGTCGGCTGGCCGTATCCGGGCGACTCATCAGATGCGCAATACCACGCAACAGATCGTGCACATGTATCCACGACAGCGTTTGCCGTCCGCTACCGAGCGGGCCGCCCAGTCCGAGCTTGATGGGCAAAGCCATCATCGGAAACGCGCCACCGTCGCCAAGCACCAGTCCGAAACGCATGCAAATTGCTTCGACGCCATAACGGCGAGCGCTCTGCGTCGCATGCTCCCAGTCACGACATAGCTGTGACATGAATATCGGCTGCGACGGTGCATCCTCATTCAACACAGTCAAATCATCCTCCGCCTGCACGCCGTAGTAACCGATAGCCGAGGCCGACAGCATCAAGCGCGGCTTGTGCTGCATGCACGCCATCCAGTCAACCAGCTTTTCCGTGAATGCCACGCGACTGTCGTGCAATATTTGCTTACGCGCGGCAGTCCAGCGCGGTCCGAGTATGCGTGCACCGGCCAGATTGATGACCACATCGATCTGTTCTGTCGGTGCAATCTCATCCAAACGTGTGATACTCCGTACCGCACCTTTCAGCACCCGCGCCGCCTTCTTCGGATTGCGTGTCAGTGCCGTCACTGCATGCCCGTCAGCGAGCAAGGCCTGCACCAGCAACTGTCCGATAAAACCGGTAGCACCGGTTACCAGTACCTGCTGTCTCTGATCGTGAAAATGGATTGCTGTCATCATTTACTCCCTGATGTTGCCAATTGCAGTAGATACCTCGCGAATACCAGAAAGTCCGACGCCGATTCCACACAGGGCGAGAAAGCTACCCAGCCTGCATATATTCCTCCACTCGCTGGCACCGATAAGCATCCGACTATATCCCTTTATCCATAATAGGTATTTCACATCAAGACGCCAGGAAATCACAGTAAAACTAGCAGTAAAAATCTTGTTTCACAGTAACCGATGTACATTAAAAAAATAAATTGCAGCACAGGATTTTCATTGAATATTTTGCATATTTTCCAAGCTTGAAATACTTTTCAACGCACCTACATTTTGATTAGTGGGGGCTCAATCGATACTCGCTTAAACCTTATCGCTTTCACTTTGAAAGGATATAGCCATGCGTACTTATGACTTTTCCCCACTTTATCGTTCTGCTATCGGTTTTGATCGTTTGGCACAATTCTTTGACGATGCACAACGCACCGACTCAAGTTATCCGCCATACAATATCGAACTAGTGGATGAAGATAAATATCGCATCACGATGGCTGTCGCCGGTTTTGATCGCTCGGAAATAGAAATCGTAACCGAAGGCGGAGCACTTAAAATCATTGGTCGCAAGACACGTGAAGAAATGCCTCGCAATTTTCTGCATCGCGGCATCGCTTCGCGCGACTTCGAACATAGCTTTCAGTTAGCTGAACACGTGCATATCGTCGGCGCAAAACTCGATAATGGATTATTAAATATCGAGTTGGCCCGTGAAATTCCAGAAGCACTGAAACCTCGCAAGAGATTATTAGATCGCACTGATCTAATCGTATGGAAGTAAATTAAATTACAAAGGTAGCAGCAGACGATAGCCGACAGCTGTTTCCGTCAACAGATACTTCGGTTGTGCCGGATCGTCTTCCAGCTTTTGCCGTAAATGTCCCATGTAGATGCGCAGGTAGTGGCTGCTTTCCGAATGAGATGGCCCCCATACTTCGCGCAGCAATTGCGGATTTGTCACGACGCGGCCGGCATTCGTTGCCAGCACGCTCAACAGGCGATATTCAGTCGGCGTCAGATGCACCATCTGATTCCCTTTCGTTACCAGATGCGCTTTCATGTCCAGCTTGACGTCGCCGAACTGAATCGCTTCCTCTTCATCATTCGCGGCCCGACGATGACGGCGCACTGTGGAACGTACTCGGGCCAGCAACTCGCCAACGCCAAATGGTTTGCTCAGATAATCATCGGCACCGGCATCGAGCGCCTTGATCTTGTCGCTTTCATTCACGCGTGCCGACAGCACGATAATGGGAACTGAAGACCATTTGCGCACATCCAGAATGAAATCGACACCATCTCCATCCGGCAAACCAAGATCAAGCACGATCAGATTCGGCTTGCGCGTACCTGAATCGATCAGGCCGCGTTTGATGGTTTCCGATTCAAAGACTTGCCAGCCTTCTTCTTCCAGTGCGGCGCGTACGAAACGACGAATTTGCGGTTCGTCTTCAACCAGCAATGCGATGGGTAATGCTTCGCTCATGGTCTTTGGTCCAAGGTGGTGATCTTATTCTCGTCGATGTCCGGCATGGCCGGAGGTGTGCCGAGCGGCAGGGTAAAGTTGATGCATGCACCGTCATCCGGTGAATGTGCGGCACGTATCGTACCCTGATGCGCTTCGACGATGGCACGGCAAATCGCCAATCCGAGACCGACGCCCGGCGTTGCGGATTCGCGCTCGCCACGGGTGAATTTATCAAAGATCGCTTCTTCCTGGCCAGCCGGCAAACCAGGGCCATTGTCGTAGACGGAGACTTCCAGAAAATGCCCGCTGATTTCTGCCGCGATGACGATGCGGGAGCCGGCAGGTGTGTACTTGGCTGCATTCTCGATCAGATTGCACAGCACGCGCTCTATCAGCACTGCATCGAAGCGCACCAGCGGCAAGTCATGCGCCAGCCTGGTTTTAATTTCGTGATGGGCAATCGCGGATTGGCTTGCGCGCAATGCGCTGCCGACCACTTCTTCAAACTGCAGCCATTGCAGATTGAGTTTCACTTCGCCGCTTTGTATGCGTGCCATGTCCAGCAAATTGGACACCAGATTGCCCATGCGAAGCGCTTCTTCGTGCAAGGCTTGCGCGAGTTCCTGCTGGCTGGATGTCAGTGGCGGTTTCGACATGGTCAGCGACTCGGACAGGCCAATCAGCGACGTGAGCGGTGTACGGAGGTCATGCGATAGCGCCGACAGCAAGGAATTGCGCAAACGTTCCGACTCCATGCGCACCAGTGCGTCTTGCGCTACTTCGATGTAATGCACGCGTTCAAGTGCGATGGCAGCGAGCGCTGCGAAGGTATCGAGTTGCTGTCTTTGCTCGGGAATCAGAATCCAGCGCCGGTTCTCCGGCTGAATGGCCAGCACACCGCGCGTGCGCATGGGCGCAACCAGCGGTAGGTAAAAATACGTGCTGGCCGGCAGCGTGTCTGTCCCCATGCCGGCCGGCGTAGCGCGATCGAATGCCCACTGGGCGATGCCGATATCCAGCCCGGCAACGTTCTTGCCGTTGGCAGCATCGCTGCCGATGCCGTCCGCAGCTTGCGCCGGCAGCCTCAGGCGTGCCGCATCATCCGGCAACAGCAATACTGCCTTTGCCCGAAACGTGCGTTGTATGAAGGATTGTGTAATCTCGAATATCTGCTCGGCCTGCAACGCACTCGATAACTCCCTGGCAAATTCATACAGCGCGCGCGCCCTTCCTTCCCGATGTGCGGCGATTCTTGCCTGGAAGCGCAATCCCGACGTCAATTGACCGACTATCAATCCGACGACCAGCAAGACAGAAAAAGTCACCAGATATTGCACATCGCTGACCGCAAAGGAAAAGCGCGGCAAGACGAAGAAAAAATCGAAGACGGCCACACTGAGAAATGCCGCCAGCACAGCCGGCCCGCGTCCAAAGCGCACGGCAATCAGTACTTCGGTCAGCAAAAACAGCATCACGATATTGGCCAGATCCAGATGCGGCAGCAAGGGCGTCGCAAGCAAGGCGGTAAAAATACACGCTGCGACCGTCCATACATAAGGCATATATCGCGGCTTCTTTCCGCCGGGCGTTTCATCCAGACCCGAGCTGAGACGCGCCGACAGATTTTGTGATGACGACGAGCCCTTGCCTTCCATCCGCCCTATTTCTATCAGATCGATATCCGACAGATGATGCGCGATCAATTTTAAATGCGAGGTTTGCCACGGCCATTTGCTGTGATCCCGTCCCAGCACGATGCGTGAAAAATTATGGCTGCGCGCATAGTTAACGATTTCATGTGCGACCGTATTGCCGGATAGAACCGCTGTCGTCGCACCGAGGTCTTGCGCCAGCTTCAGGGTTTTCAGGATGTGTTCGCGATGCGCTGGAGGCAGGCTCTGCAATTGCGGTGTTTCCACATACACTGCATGCCACTTTGCATTCAACTGTACGGCAAGCTGTGCGGCGCTGCGAATCACATGTTCGCAATTGGCGCCCGGCCCCACGCAGACCAGCAAGTCGGAATCGGTTTTCCAAACGCCATTGATGGATTTTTCTATCCGGTACGCCTGCACATCATCGCCGATGCGATCGGCGGTTCTGCGCAAGGCCAGCTCACGCAAGGCGATCAGATTGCCCTTGCGGAAAAAATTGCGCGATGCGCGTTCAGCCTGCAGCGGCTGATAGACCTTGCCTGCGCTCAGGCGTGCCAGCAAGTCGTCGGCCGGAATATCGACCAGCACGACTTCATCGGCTTGGTCGAAGACCGTATCCGGCAAGGTTTCCGCCACACGAATGCCGGTGATGCCGCCGACCACGTCGTTCAGCGTTTCCAGATGCTGCACATTGACGGTGGTGAACACGTCTATGCCGGCGTCCAGCAATTCATGCACATCCTGCCAGCGCTTGGGATGGCGCGAACCTGGCGCGTTGGAATGCGCCAGTTCATCCACCAGAATCAGCGCCGGACGACGTGCCAGTGCGGCATCGATATCGAATTCGGAAATGGTTTTGTCGCGATAGGCGATCTCTTTGCGCGGCAGCACTTCCAGTCCGTCAAGCAGCGCAGCCGTTTCATTGCGGCCGTGCGTTTCGACGATGCCGACGATGACATCGTGGCCTTCCGCCTGCATCCTGCGCGCGGCGGACAGCATCGCATAGGTTTTGCCCACACCGGCAGATGCGCCGAAGTAAATGCGCAGTTTGCCCCGTTCGGCCCGGCGTTCCTGTTCCTGCACATGCGCCAGCAAGGCATCTGGATCGGGGCGTTGGTAATCGGCTGGAGGCATGGATGTGAACGACAATGAGAGTAACTATTGTGAATGGAATGCCGGCTTTGATTGTGCCATATTCGAGAGGGCCGTTAGGCCCTCTCTTCATCAGTAAATACCATCGGCAGCGCCCGGCTGCCGACAAACGCAAGGGCTGTATATCTTAGTGACGCTGGTCCAGTGCGAGGTTCAATGCCAGGACATTCACGCGCGGTTCGCCAAAGAAACCGAAATACTGAGCCTGGCTGTATCTGTCTATGATGCTTTGTACTTCTTCCGGTTGCATCTCGCGAGCACGTGCAATGCGGGCCGCCTGATACCTTGCAGCGGCAAGACTGATTTCAGGATCAAGTCCGCTCGCCGAAGCCGTCACCAGATCAACCGGCACTGGCAAGGCGTTGACCGGATCGGCGGCTTTCAATGCGGCGATGCGGCCTTTCACGCTATCGATCAGTGCCGGATTAAGCGGGCCTTGATTGGAGCCGCTGGATGCCGCGGCATTGTTCGGCATCGGGCTGGTCGCAGATGGTCGCCCCCAGAAATACTGCGGCGATGAAAATGCCTGACCGATCAGCGATGAGCCGACGACTTGCCCGCTACGTGTAAGCAGGCTGCCTTCCGCCTGTTCGCTGAAGGCCAGCTTGCCGATGCCGGTAATCGCGTACGGGTAGATGACGCCGCAAATCAGGGTGAGCACGGCGAATAAAACCAGTGCGGGACGAAATGTCGATTTCATATCAATTCCTTCGTATTAATTCTTCATTCAGATGAGACCAAAAACGGTCAGGATCATGTCGATCAGTTTGATGCCAATGAATGGCACCAGAATGCCGCCCAGACCATAGATCAGCATATTGCGACGCAGCAGTGCAGCCGCACCGACGGCACGATACTTGACGCCCTTCAATGCCAGCGGAATCAGCACGACGATGATCAACGCGTTGAAGATCACGGCCGACATGATGGCCGACGACGGACTGCTCAGATGCATGATGTCGAGCGCCTTCAACTGCGGATACGTCGTCACAAACGCGGCCGGGATGATCGCGAAATACTTCGCAACGTCATTGGCGATAGAGAACGTGGTCAGTGAACCGCGCGTCATCAGCATCTGTTTACCAATCTCTACGATCTCCAGCAGCTTGGTCGGATTCGAATCCAGATCAACCATATTGCCGGCTTCCTTCGCGGCTTGGGTGCCGGAATTCATCGCGACCGCCACATCGGCTTGTGCCAGCGCCGGTGCATCGTTGGTACCATCGCCTGTCATCGCGACCAGACGACCTTGCGACTGGTATTCTCGTATCAGTTTGAGCTTCTGTTCCGGTGTGGCTTCCGCCAGAAAATCGTCAACGCCCGCTTCAGCCGCAATCGCTGCAGCGGTCAGCTTGTTGTCGCCAGTGATCATCACGGTTTTGATACCCATGCGACGCAATTCAGCGAAGCGTTCCTTGATGCCGCCCTTGACGATATCCTTCAGCTCGACCACACCCATTACGCGGCCATCATCGACCACCACCAGAGGCGTACTGCCGCGGCGTGAAACGTCGTCCACCATATTCGAGACCTCAACCGGGAATGGACGACCCAGCAATTCGATATGCTTTTTGACCGCATCGACCGAACCCTTGCGGATAATGCGCTCGCCCATATCGACACCACTCATGCGTGTCTGCGCACTGAAGTGAACGAAGTGTGCATTCAAGGCAGCGATATCGCGTTCACGCATGTTGTACTTCTGCTTGGCGAGAATCACGATGCTGCGGCCTTCCGGCGTTTCATCCGCCAGCGAAGCCAATTGTGCGACATCTGCCAACTGGATTTGCGTAACACCTGGTGCCGGATAAAACTCGGATGCCTGACGATTGCCGAGCGTGATGGTGCCGGTTTTATCCAGCAAAAGGACATCGACGTCACCGGCGGCTTCCACTGCGCGACCCGATGTGGCGATCACATTGGCTTGCATCATGCGGCTCATGCCGGCCACGCCAATCGCCGACAGCAAACCGCCGATAGTGGTTGGGATCAAACAAACCAGCAAGGCGATCAATACAGTGATCGTGATTGGCGAACCAGCGCCAGCAGCTTCCACTGAATACATGGAAAACGGCAGCAAAGTCACGGTCACGATGAGGAAGATGATCGTCAACGCGACCAGCAAAATCGTCAACGCGATTTCATTCGGTGTCTTTTGACGTTTGGCACCTTCAACCATCGCAATCATGCGATCGATGAATGCCTCGCCAGGATTGGCAGTAATGCGCACCACCAGCCAGTCGGACAGCACACGCGTGCCGCCTGTGACGGATGAAAAGTCACCACCGGATTCACGAATGACGGGAGCTGACTCGCCGGTGATGGCACTTTCATCGACGGATGCCACACCTTCTATTACTTCACCATCGACAGGAATCACGTCGCCAGCCTCAACCAGTACGGTATCGCCCTTGCGTAAATCCGCTGGCGATGCGGGCAACCATGAAGTGCCGTGTTTA
The DNA here is from genome assembly GCF_003293745.1 of Herminiimonas fonticola. GTDB lineage: Bacteria > Pseudomonadota > Gammaproteobacteria > Burkholderiales > Burkholderiaceae_D > Oxalicibacterium > Oxalicibacterium fonticola. The sequence continues at coordinate 193,309 of NZ_PTLZ01000003.1, read as the reverse complement.
GGAATGGCGAGTTTTTTCGCCATCACGGTTTGTTTCAAGGCGCGCAGCGATGCGGCTTGTGCTTTGCTGCGCCCTTCCGCCAATGATTCGGCGAAATTGGCAAACAGCACGGTGAACCACAACCAAACGGACGTGGCGAGAATAAAGCCGGGGCTGGCCTCGCCTTTGCCGGTAAGGGATTGAATGAACAGCAAAGTCGTGATGATGCTGCCGATATAGACAACAAACATCACCGGACTGCGCCACTGTGCGCGTGGCGTCAGTTTTTTGAATGCATCGACAATGGCTGGACCTATCAAGGCCGTATCGAAAAGCGTCAGGCTTTTACGTGAAGCTATAGGCACCGCCTTGGATTCTGGCATTTGCATGGCAGGCTTTCTTTAATTTATTGGAGGTGGAATCGCTGTGCGCTTCCACCCCGCGCTAGTTAATTAATGTGAGAACAGTTGCAGGTGTTCGACGATCGGTCCGAGCGCCAGTGCAGGTACGTAATTCAGTACGCCAACCAGCACCACGACACCGACTAGCAAGGCAACGAACAAGGGACCATGCGTAGGCATCGTGCCGGCGTTAGTCTCAAGTCTTTGCTTGCCTGCGAGTGAACCGGCCACTGCGAGAATCGGCACGATCATCGCGAAGCGTCCGAACCACATCGCAATCGCCAGCATCGTGTTATAGAACGGCGTGTTGGCAGACAGGCCGGCGAACGCGCTACCGTTGTTATTGGCCGCCGAGGTGAACGCATACAGAATCTCGGAAAAACCATGCGCACCTGGATTGGCAATACCGACCTTGCCGGGTTCAACCAGTACCGCAATCGCAGTACCGACCAGCACCAGTGTCGGCGTCACCAGGATCGCAATCGATGCCATCTTCATTTCATACGCCTGGATTTTCTTGCCCAGGTATTCAGGCGTACGGCCTATCATCAGACCGGCAATGAACACTGCAAGGATTGCGAAGACCAACATGCCGTACAAACCGGTACCGACACCGCCGAACACGACTTCGCCGAATTGCATCAATACCAGTGGTACGAAGCCTCCCATAGGCATTAGGGAATCATGCATTGCATTCACCGCGCCGCAGGATGCCGCTGTCGTCACGGCAGCAAACAAGGCCGATGCGCTGATGCCAAAGCGGGTTTCCTTGCCTTCCATATAGCCGCCGGATTGCAATGCAGTCGTGGTCTGATCCACTCCTAGCGCCTGTATTGTCGGATGCGCTGTCTGTTCAGAGATCATGACGATGGAAGTCATCACGACAAAGATCAGCGTCATCGCTCCCAGCACCGCCCAGCCTTGTCGCATATCACCTACCAGACGGCCGAACGTGAAGCACAAGCCAGCCGGAATCAGGAAGATCGCCAGCATCTGGATGAAGTTACTCAGCGCAGTCGGATTTTCGTAAGGATGAGCCGAATTGGCATTGAAGAAGCCACCGCCATTGGTGCCCAGCATCTTGATTGCTTCTTGCGATGCAACCGGACCCATCGCGATGGTTTGCGTTTTGGTGCTCAACGTTTCCATCACAGGCTTGCCTTCTGCATCAACTACAGGCTGGCCGTCAGCATTGGTTTTGGCTTGCTGATAGGTCACAGGATCCATCAGCGATACATCTTGATATGCAGAAAAATTCTGGATCACGCCCTGCCCCATCAGCGCAATCGATACGATGATGGAAAGTGGCAACAGGATATACAGAGTGGAACGTGTCAGATCGACCCAAAAATTACCTATCGATTTGGCCGAACGCGAACTGAAGCCGCGTATCAATGCGAACGCAACCGCGATACCAGTCGCTGCAGAAAAGAAGTTCTGTCCAGTCAACGCCAGCATCTGTGTCAGATAACTCATCGTCGCTTCACCAACATAACCTTGCCAGTTGGTGTTGGCGGCAAAACTGACCGCAGTATTGAACGATGAATCAGGACTGACGTTGCCGAATGCCTGCGGATTCAGTGGCAACCACGCTTGCATGCGCTGTACTGCGTACACGAACAAGGCACCTAAAGTATTGAATACCAATAGTGCGATGGCATAACTTTTCCAGCTCATCGCGGTTTGTGCGCTGAGACCGGCAAGTCGATAAAGAACGTTTTCGATCTTCCGCAACCAGCCGAAACCGCGTAGTGGCGTACCTTCGGCCACTTTCGCCATGAATATGCCCAAGGGATAAGCCAAGACCAGCAATACGGCTAAGAAAGCGACGAGTAACATGATGGATTGCGAAGTCATTTTATAAATCCTCCGCTTTCACCAATGCCATCACGAGATAAATAAGCAAACCGACCGCCACAATCGAGCCGATTACGTAAAATAGGTTCATTTACGTTCTCCCAACTTGCTGCAGCCTTCGGCGAATGCCCAGCAAACCAGCAAAAACGCTGCGATTGCGCCTATAAATACGAGATCCATTTTCAAACTCCACATCATTGTTTTGATGAAAAGTAGCTTAGGAGAAATGGTCTAAAAATTTAGTAAAGACTTGGGTGGGCGGTGTAAACGAAATATAAAAATTGACTGTGAGCGGTGCTAAAAGCCTTCCCACTTCGATTGCATTAGCCAACAAATTTATATGTACGCATCATCTGCGAGAGAAATCTGAATCAACATGAGTAAGCTAACCATCCTGCAATATCCCGACGAACGCCTGCACACGATTGCGCAGCCGGTCACGCAGATCGACGACCAGATTCATAAACTGGTGAGGGATATGGCGCAAACGATGTACGCGGCTGATGGCATAGGCTTGGCTGCGACGCAGGTGGACGTGCATCTACGCATCATCCTGGTTGACGTCTCTGAGAAAGGAAATCAACTGCTGGTCTTGATCAATCCTGAAGTGATCAAGATGGGTGGCAAAGCTGAATTCGAGGAAGGATGTCTGTCTATTCCAGATGTATATGAAACAGTAAATCGCGCTGCATGGATACGCGTAAGGGCGCTAGGCCTCGATGGCAAACCGTTCGAACTGCAAGCTGATGGATTGAAGGCGATGTGCATACAACATGAACTGGATCATTTGCAAGGGATGGTGTTCGTCGAACACCTGTCGCCGTTGAACCAAAAGCGGATATTGAATACCTTGAACAAACAAAGCAGAACGCGCAGCAAGGTTCGCTGACTTGCCGGGCGATGTAATTACCAGCGTAACTGACCTGCGCCAGTCATCATCACTAACTCACCAGACGTGCTTCCACTCTCGCCATTGCACCGGTTGCCGGATGTCGCAACTTGGTAATGCGCTCTACCAGAATCGTGCGTATCTGTTCAGGCTGCAAATGATAGCGCTGCAAAAAATCATCAGCCACTTCCAGCTCGACAGTGACGATGCCGCGCTCTTCGGCGATTTCTACCGAGGTAACCTTGCCGAACATATCGATTTGCAGACCAGTTAAGGGATTGCGAATATCCAGCAGGCGCGGCTCGATTGCATTTGTAAATTGCTGCGCATTCAAGGCGCGTAGAACAGGAAAGCAACCTGTCACTTCTATCAATGTCTTCATTTTTCCTTGATTCATAAAACGTATTCCTGCGGTACGCCGAGCGCACAGCAAACTCAACAACACCACAAGGATTAATTATTCGGCTTGATGCTAATCCGCTTCACGCACCAGGCGCATGCCGACCAGCGTGTAACGTGTACTCGGCGCATTCCAGTTGCGATACGAGGAGCGTGCGTAAAACGACCATGTATGCCATGAACCGCCACGCCGTACTCTTACACTGCCACTTTCCGGTCCTTGTGGATCGGCGACTGGCGAATTCGCATAATAGCGATCATCATGCCAATCCGCAGTCCATTCCCACGCATTGCCGTGCATATCGTAAAGCCCGAATGCATTCGGCGCAAAACTGCCGGCGGGCGAAGTGAATGCATAACCGTCAGAACCGGCCAGTGCATAACTCTGCCACTTCGTCCAGTTTTTTGCAGCATCTGTATCGAATACATTCGCAGCAGTTAGCAGCGATTGCGGATCGTCGCCAGTGTAATACTGGGTGCGTGTTCCGGCACGGGCGGCGTATTCCCATTCTGCTTCTGTCGGCAGACGATACTTCTTGCCTTCCACTTTGCTCAACCAGGCGCACATCGCGACGGCATCGTTCCACGTCACATTAACGACTGGATGATCATCGCCTTGTTGAAAACCGGGATTGCGCCACGAATATTTTAAATTGCGTCCTTCAAACGCATCGCCGCGTACAGATTTCGTCGGATCGTAATCAGGATCGTAGCCATAGCCGCCGGTGCCATCGGCCTCCGATTCAGGCCGATAACCGGATGCCGCCAGAAACCGACGGAACTGCCCTACCGTTACTTCGTATTGGCCTATATAGAACGCATGCGTGATCAACACCTTGTGCACAGGCGCTTCGTCGCTCAAATCTTGAAAGCGTTTGTATTCGTATTGTGGATAGTTCTGAGCAAGCGACTCCGGCGACGCATCATTTCCCATCAAGAATTCGCCGGCAGGAACCAGAACAAATTTCATGTCGAGTCCATTCTGAATTGTCGACTCAGCTGCATGCGCAGATAAAAGCAACGACGACAGGCAAAGAACAGGTATTGTCAGTAGGCGCATATAAAATTTGGAATAGCGTTCAAAAAATATACTTTTGCGGAAAGTCAGCTGGGTTTCAATTTGCCTTTAATCTTCTACGCTCCGTTTGCAAATTACTCTTGCGAGGAAAGTTGAGTGGAAAATTCAGTGTCGCAGAAAAATCGCAACGATAGCCATATGAGCCTGATAGATTATTCCTCTTTTGACAATAAAATGGTGACGTAATCGAAATGTTATAAAATTCGCACTTTCCCGATCACCCTGTCATTGGGCGATCTCCATCCAGACGCAGAGAATGAACACAAAGCGCGCGCCCACGATACGCTCCAAGCTTGTTTTGCTCGTCATGGCATGCGTGGTGCCGGCGTGTCTGGTGGCCATTTTGCTGATTACTCACGATTACCAGCGCGCCCGCGCTCAATTACTGACAAATTCGCTTAGTACTGCCAGAGCCATGGTCTCGGTTGTTGATCGCGATCTGGCCAGCATCGAATCATCTCTGGTTGCACTGGCGACCTCCCCCTATATTGGTTCCGGCAACTTCCGCGCTTTTTATCAGCAGGCGCAGAATGTCTTGCAAAACCAAAACAGCCAAGGGGAAATGAATATCGCTCTGCTTGATATCACAGGCAAGCAATACATCAATACACGCAGCCCCTTTGACACAACACTACCGACCAGGAATAACTTTGTCGGCATGCAGTCCATCTACGAAACCGGCAAACCACTCATCTCGGACATCTTTGTCGGAGGAGTCACCAAGCGTCCCTTGTTGGCAGTAGGCGTACCGGTATTCGATCACGGCATACGCTATAACCTGAATGCAGGCATTTTTCCAGAACGTTTTGAACGACTGTTGCTGCAACAAAAATTGCCTGAAGGCTGGATCGCCGTCATCTTTGACGGCAATGGAAAAATTATTGCGCGCACACGCGATATGCAGCGTTACTCTGGCCAAATGGCGCCACCTGACATGGTCAAGCGCCTGAAAGCAGCCACAGAAGGCACCCTTGAAAGGGTGACGCAAGATGGCATATCTGTGCATACCGTCTTCATCCGCTCTTCTGTTTCCAACTGGTCATTGGCACTCAACATCCCGAAGCAAAGTTTCAAACATGAATTGCGAGAAACACTATTTTGGCTGGTTTTTGCGACGTTCATTCTGCTGGTGATCAGTCTCGCCGCAGCATGGTGGATAGGCGGCCGCATTGCCAAGTCAGTACATGGCCTGATCAACCCCGCATTGGCATTAGGTGCCGGCGACCAAGTCGACATTCCACCACTGCATCTACGGGAAGCAGACGAAGTGGGTACCTCATTGATGAAAGCCTCCGCAATGCTGCAGGTCGCGCAGCATCGCGCCAATCATGACGGCCTGACCGGACTGGTGAATCGCACTTTGTTCAATGAAATCGTCAATCAACAACTATTACTGTGTGAACGTAATCACACGATGCTCTCGATTTTGTATATCGATCTGGACGGATTCAAGATCATCAACGATAAACACGGCCATGAAACCGGCGACAAATTGCTGTGCAGCGTTGCCGTACGACTGAAAGCCGGCAGCCGTAGTTCCGATGTCGTGGCGCGTTTGGGAGGCGATGAATTTGCCATCGTAATGGTCGGAACGAGCATGAAAAATGCCAAGACAGTTGCAGAAACACTGGTCGAAAACGTATCTGAACCTTACGATCTGGATGGTGTGACTGCGCTCGTTTCAGCCAGTATTGGCGTTGCCGCCTATCCTGATTCCGGCGTCACCAGCGAAGCCTTGCTGCATCGCGCAGATCGTGCAATGTACAAGGCCAAAGGATTGGGACGGCGTCGAGTTGAAACAGCACCGTCAGAATAAACGTCAAGCGTGTTTACATTCGGGACTTAAATACCGGACTCATCAAAAGGATATTCAAAACGTTTTACCTGCGAACGCGCTGAATATCCTTCCAAATATCTTGCCGCTATAAACACCCCGCCCTGCAATTGAATCTAGCCGCCGTAAATATCTTTCGGCTTTTCATCCGGATTCACGTTTCCAGGCACTTGCGGTTGGGACGCATCACCCGGGTTGAATAATTTCTCCCAGAATCCTTTTTGCTCCTCGACATCCACCGACTTGACCGAATCGCCATTGACGTATTCTTCATACGTCCAATCGCCATCAACTTGCGCAACACCTGGTGGCACGGCATTCTCGATTTCCGGTTTGCCGCGCAAAGCGGTCCGCATATAGTCAACCCAGATCGGTAGCGCAAGCGTGCTGCCGAATTCCCTGCCGCCCAGTGTGCGTGGCTTGTCGTAACCCATCCATGCCACACCAACGACATCGCGACCATAGCCGGCAAACCAGCCATCCATCGAGTCATTGGTGGTGCCGGTTTTGCCGGCCAGATCGCTGCGTCCCAAGCGCTGGCCAGCCATGTAACCGGTGCCCGAGCGTACAACGTCGCGCAACATCGTATTCATGATGAAGGCGTTACGTGGATCGATGGCCCTTGCAGTTTCATCGCCGGCTTGCGGATGATCCGCTTCCAGCAATACCTTGCCACGCACATCGACGACTTTTTGAATCAGATAAGGTGCCAATTTAAAACCACCATTGGCAAATACGGCATAAGCACCCGCCATCTGCAAAGGCGTTACAGAACCGGTACCCAGCGCCAGCGTCAGATTAGATGGCTGTTTATCTGCATCCAGGCCAAAATGCGCCATGTGTTCGATTGCAAACGGTGGCGTGATCTTGCGCAAGATGCGGATGGATACCAGATTCTTCGAACGCTTCAAACCGGTACGCATCGTGACTGGGCCGTCATATTGGCCGTTGTCATTGCCCGGATTCCAGGCCTTGCCGTTTTGTTCGGTGTTATCTTCTGCGAGCGGCGCATCGTTGATCAACGTGCCTGGCGACAAACCTTTTTCCAGCGCAGCCGAATAAACGAATGGCTTGATGGTGGAACCCGGCTGACGCCATGCCTGCGTGACATGATCGAACTGGTTCAGCGCAAAATCAAAGCCGCCCACCATCGCGCGTATGCCGCCATCCTGCGCATTGACGGAAACAAAAGCTGCAGAAACTTCCGGCAACTGGACGATGGCCCATTTTTTCTTGCTGTCTTGTACAACACGAATGACAGATCCCGGCTTGATTTTTTTGCCTTCAGCAGCCTTGCTGGCCAAACCTGATGCAGCAAAACGCAAACCGTCACCAGTGATTTCTATATCCTCGCCGGACAATGTTTCAGCGCGCACCGATTTAGCCGATGCTGCCGTCACGACGGCTGCCTTCAAGTCATCGCTATCCGGATGCTTGACCAGAATGTCTTCAATAGCCTGCTGTCTGTCTTCTTCATCTTTCGGCAAATCGATATTATCTTCAGGGCCACGATAACCGTGGCGCTTGTCGTAATCCAGCACGCCGCGTCGCACTGCTTCGTACGCCGCATCCTGATCGGCTTTATTGAGCGTGGTGTAGACGCTCATGCCGCTAGTATAAATTTCATCCTTGTACTGTGTGTACATGAACTGCCGCACTTGCTCGGCCGCGTATTCCGCATGGGTGCGGAAGCGATTGCCGTCGGCCAGCACGTTCAGTTTTTCAGCTTTTGCCTTCTCGTATTGCTCTTGCGTGATAAAGCCGAGCTCATGCATGCGCTTGAGGATGTACTGCTGACGTTCGGTAGCACGCTTGGGATTGACAACCGGATTGGCACTCGCTGGCGCTTTCGGTAAACCAGCCAGCATCGCCGATTCAGCAATAGTCAAATCCTTGATCGGCTTGCCGAAATAAATACGTGAAGCACTACCGAAGCCGTAAGCGCGTTGCCCCAGATATATCTGATTCATGTACAACTCGAGAATCTGGTCTTTAGTCAGATTCTTTTCAATGCGATATGCAAGTAACACTTCCTGCAGTTTGCGACTGTAGGTTTTTTTACGCGTGAGTAAAAAAGTACGCGCGACCTGCATCGTGATCGTCGACGCGCCTTGCGAACGGCTGTGTATCAGATTCGCGAGTCCGGCACGCACCACGCCAAGAATATCGACACCACCATGTTCATAAAAATTATTGTCTTCGATGGCGATGATCGCGTTCTTCATGCTCGATGGGATTCCTCCTATCGATACAAAGTCGCGCCGCTCTTCGCCGAATTCACCGATCAACACATTGTCGGCAGTGTAGACGCGCAATGGAATTTTCGGCCTATAGTCGGTCAGCGCATCTATCGATGGCAGATTCGGGACAATGAACACGACCGTAAATAGCGCCATCAACAACGCAAAAGCACCAGCGCCTATCAGCGCAACGATGCCGGCCTGTCGAAGTTTGATGTCGGTTGGTCGCTCGGACCAATCCACGATGGATTTCTTGATAATTGAAAACAGCCGCAACGCGATCCCCTGTTAAGTCTTCTGTGCGCCGCAACTTTAGCAGGCATTGCGCCTGCAAGTTGAAAGCAATTGTTTCTTGCAAAAGTTGCATTTCTTTACTATGTGCATATTGTATCTGTTCATCGCAGGCTGCTTGAGATTGCGTTTATCAGACACAAAGGAGGTAGAAGCAGCGCATTTATTTATCTTTTCATCAAAAAAGAAGATGCAATCATTGTGTTTAAGGAAATTGGAAGTTGAGTATTTTTCATCTGAGATGTTGATTACAGGTATTAGCACTCGCAGCGTTTACAATGGCAAGACTGATAAAAGAAAATGAAACCGGGAAATGGAACAAGAGTATGCCGTTTGTTGTTACTGAGTCATGCATACAATGCAAATACACCGATTGCGTCGTAGTCTGCCCCATGGATTGCTTCTTCGAAGGACCAAACTTCCTGGCCATCAATCCGGATGAATGCATAGATTGCTCGGTGTGCGTACCGGAATGCCCGGTCAACGCAATTGTTAACGCGTCTGAAATTGCAGAAGAGCAAAAACATTTCGTCGAATTGAATCGCAGTTTGTCGCAACACCCAGACTGGAAACGCATCAGGCTGCAAAAATCCCCTATGCCGGATCATGAAAAATGGGCGCAAGTTCAAGATAAAATATCTTTGCTGGCAGGGATAGATAAAGCCTAGTTATTCTGCAAGCAGAAAACCAATAATAGCAGTGCACATAACTATCCAAACAAGAAGCATACGCATACATGAGCAGCCCCTCCCCACTTCCCAATCCGTCGTCTCTGGTTAATTCATTGCGCACCAGTTGCTCAACTTGCAGCATGCATCAACTGTGCTTGCCTATGGGCCTGGGCGAAAATGATATGGACAAGCTGGATCAGATCATCGGTCGCAGACGGAAAGTGCCGCGCGATAGTTATCTGTATCGGATGGACGATGTGTTTACCAATCTATACGCGGTACGCGTCGGGCATTTCAAAACCTGTCAGATCAATGCCGGCGGTGAACAACAGATTACCGGCTTTCAGATGGCGGGCGAATTGCTCGGCATGGATGCCATCAGCACGGATCATCATCATTGCGATGCGATAGCGCTGGAAGATAGTGAAGTCTGCGAAATCCCGTTTGCACGGCTGGAAGAACTGTTCGGTACCATGCCAACACTATTGCGTCACTTCCATCGCATGATGAGCCAGGAAATCACACGCGAGCAAAGCGCCATGCTCTTGCTGGGCAATATGCGCGCAGAACAACGGCTTGCCGCCTTCCTGGTCAATCTGGCATCGCGCTACGTGGCGCGTGGCTATTCATCCACCAATTTTCAGTTGCGCATGTCGCGTGAAGACATCGGCAGCTATTTGGGCCTGACCATAGAGAGTATCAGTCGCTTGCTATCCAAGTTCAAAAAACAAGGTTTGTTAGGCGTGAGCAATCGAGAGATCGAATTGCTGGATATCACTGCGTTAAAAGCGATGGCTGCTGGCACTGAAGCCTGTAGCTGATTCCAGCTATAACTACATTGATTGCTTGGTGCGCATGTCAACGCACCAAGCACACTAGATCAAATTTCTTCGTAAAGCGGCAAGGTCAAAAATTCCGCAAACGTTTCTGCAGTCGACATTTCTTCGAATATCTTCGCTGCACGCTCATAGCTTGGGCTGACGCCGTTTGGTGCCTGCTGTTTTACCTTTGCCAATTCTTCAGGGATCATCGCACGCACCATCGCGACGGTTATTTTGCGATCATCTTCCAGCACGCCTTTGCTCGAATGTATCCACTGCCACACTTGCGAACGACTGATCTCGGCGGTGGCTGCATCCTCCATCAGATTATGAATCGGCACGCAGCCGTTGCCGTCCAGCCAGCTGCCTAGGTAATGAATGCCGACGTTGATGTTGTAACGCAAGCCAGCTTCGGTGATCGGTGTCTCCGGCTGGAAGTTCAGCAAATCGTCGGCCGTCGTCGTTACATCGATGCGCTGTTTTTCTATCTGGTTGGCTTTGTCGCCCAGTACCTTTTTAAATTCCGTCATCGCCAGTTCGACCAGACCAGGATGCGCAACCCAGCCGCCGTCGTAACCATCAACCGCATCGCGTTCCTTGTCGATACGCACCGCGTTCATTGCAATCTCATTCTTTGCAGGATCGTTCTTGATCGGAATCAGCGCCGCCATTCCGCCCATCGCATGCGCGCCGCGTCGATGACATGTTTTGAGCAGCAGCAATGCATAGGAACGCATGAACGGTACTGTCATTGTTACCTTGGCGCGATCTGCCAAACAGAAATCTTTGTCGAGCCGAAATTTCTTGATGCAGGAAAAGATGTAATCCCAGCGTCCTGCATTGAGGCCTGCACTATGTTCTCTCAACTCATAAAGGATTTCATCCATCTCGAATGCCGCCAGAATGGTTTCAATCAGCACGGTCGCCTTGATCGTGCCTTGCGGCAGGCCAAGTTCTTTTTGCGTCATGATGAAAATATCGTTCCATAAGCGCGCTTCCAGATGCGACTCCATTTTCGGCAGATAGAAATACGGACCGGCACCACGTTTCAGCAATTCATGCGCGTTATGGAACATGAACAGTGCAAAATCGAAGATGCCGCCGGATACACGCTTGCCGTCTACCAGCACATGTTTTTCATCCAGATGCCAGCCGCGTGGCCGCACCATCAGCGTGGCGATCTTGTTATTAAGCTGGTAGTGCTTGCCGTTGGTGTCCAGCGTAATAGTCTTGCGCACGGCATCGATCAGATTGATCTGGCCGCGAATCTGGTTATCCCAGTTAGGCGTATTCGCATCTTCAAAATCGGCCATGTAAATATCTGCGCCAGAGTTGAATGCATTGATCACCATCTTGCGATCGACCGGGCCGGTAATTTCGACGCGCCTACACTCCAGTGCCGCTGGAATGGGCGCGATGCGCCAGTCGCCAGCACGGATGTGCGCCGTCTCCGGCAGAAAATCCGGACGCTCACCGGCATCGATACGTTTGGCACGCGCACTGCGCATGCCCAGCAACTCTTGACGACGTGCTTCAAACGCGCGACTCAATTTAATGACCAGCGCTAGGGCAGCAGGCGTCAACACTTGTTCGTATTCTTCCTTGAACTCACCTTCAATTTCGATTCCTGCCGGGATGTCTAGTGTGATCTCTGCCATGCTTGTCTCCGTCTATCAATTAGTTATTAGAAATGAGTAAATCAAATTTTTCAAATCGTCTGATACTGGATGTTGCTCTCTGAAAGATCGCACTCTTGTGAAGTGCGATCTCTTGAGAAACAGTTTTCAGGCTGCGTTTTTATGGCCTGCAATGCAAGTTTTTGCGAGCTTGTTCGACTCGAAAAATTGTTCGTCTTCAGTCGAGCCATGCAATGCCGTCGTGGAGGACTGCCCTTGCTGAATGACCTGCGTGATGGCATCAAAATAACTGGTGCCGACTTCACGTTGATGTTTGACCGCAGTAAAACCCTGATCGGCGGCAGCGAATTCGGCTTCCTGCAACTCGACGAAGGCAGACATTTGATTGCGTGCATAACCGTGCGCCAGATTGAACATGGAATAGTTCAGCGAATGGAAACCGGCCAGCGTGATGAACTGGAACTTGTAGCCCATCGCACCCAGCTCTTTCTGGAATGTGGCGATGGTGGCATCATCCAGATTCTTTCTCCAGTTGAAGGATGGCGAACAGTTATAGGCCAGCATCTTGCCGGGGAATTTTGCATGGATCGCATCGGCAAATTTTTTCGCGAAGACCAGATCAGGCTTGCCGGTTTCGCACCACAACATGTCAACGTAAGGTGCATAAGCCAAACCGCGCGACACTGCCTGGTCGAAACCTGAACGGGTTTTGTAAAAACCTTCCACCGTGCGTTCGCCAGTCAGAAACGGTTTGTCGTTGTCATCGACATCGGACGTCAGCAGATCTGCCGCTTCAGCATCGGTGCGCGCAATCACCAGCGTCGTCGTGCCGGACACGTCGGCAGCCAGACGTGCTGCATTCAATTTCTCGACAGCTTCACGCGTAGGTACTAAAACCTTGCCGCCCATGTGGCCGCATTTTTTTACTGATGCCAGCTGGTCTTCAAAGTGCACGCCTGCAGCGCCGGCGTCTATCATCGATTTCATCAACTCATAGGCGTTCAAGACGCCGCCGAAACCAGCCTCGGCATCGGCCACAATAGGCGCGAAGAAATCGATGTCGCCTTTGCCTTCAGACCATTGAATCTGATCGGCTCGCTGAAAGGTATTGTTGATGCGCTTGACGACCATAGGCACGGAATTGGCCGGATACAGCGATTGGTCGGGATACATCTCGCCAGCCAGATTGGCATCACCGGCAACCTGCCAGCCCGACAGGTAGATCGCCTTCAAGCCGGCTTTCACCTGTTGCATCGCCTGATTACCGGTCAAGGCGCCGAGTGAATTAACGAAGGGTTCGTTATTGCACATCTCCCACAGCTTTTCCGCGCCGCGCTGCGCCAGCGTGTGATTGATCTGCAGAGAACCGCGCAAACGCACCACGTCTTCAGCAGTGTAATTGCGCTTCACGTTTTTCCAGCGCGGATTTTCGGACCAGTCCTTGTTTAATGCCTGAATCTGCTGTTCGCGAGTTGCCATGATGATTCTCCTTTATATATTTGTAATAAGTGCCAGAAATAACAAACAAGAAAAAACCTGAGTTAATCATAGGAGATATTTTGCGAAGCAACAATGTCTTATATAAGATATTTTAAATATTTTTAATCATTATTAATCATGTAGTTACATTGCATTTTTCTGTATGCGGAATGATATTTTGCCCGCTGAAATTTTAGTATGTTGCATTGCGATAGCAATTTTTCACAATGCGAAGCTAGATATTTGGTCGTGAAATATCGGCCGTTTTTGGATGTTTTCCAAGACCGTTTTTTCGCTCCGATCAAAACTCTGGTCCATCTCTTCTTTGATCGCACTTTTCATCTATGCCTCCATGCCTGTTAGACTGCGAATCCTTTTCAGCATTACGCAAGCCACTCATGAATCCAAGTCCCTTCTCCAGCCTCGCCCTTTCACCCGCCATGTTGAGCAATCTCGACGCGCTGGGTTATCACGAGATGACACCTATTCAGGCACAAAGCCTGCCGGTGATTCTGCAATTACGTGATTTGATTGCGCAGGCAAAAACCGGGAGCGGCAAGACTGCGGCCTTCGGCATCGGCATGCTGCAGAAGTTGAATCCGACCTGGTTTGCGATTCAGGCGCTGGTGATTTGTCCTACGCGTGAGCTGGCGGATCAGGTTTCAAATGAATTGCGACGGCTCGCGCGCTTTACCGACAACATCAAGGTGCTGACGCTGTGCGGCGGTGCGCCTATGCGGCCGCAAATTGCATCGCTGGAGCATGGCGCGCATATCATCGTTGGCACGCCCGGCCGCCTGCGTGATCACATCAGTCGCAATACGATCAATCTGTCTACCGTACAAACATTGGTACTGGACGAGGCCGACCGCATGGTCGATATGGGCTTTTATGAAGAGATCGCCGGCATCGTCAGCGCCTGCCCTGCGCGCCGCCAGACCTTGCTGTTTTCCGCGACTTATCCTGACGATATACGCAAGGCCAGCGCAGAATTCTTGCGTGAGCCGGTAGAAATCAAAGTTGAAGCACAACACGATGACAGTCAGATTGAACAACGTTTTTACGAAGTCGGTTACGACGATCGCAACGCGGCTGTCGCCACACTGTTAAAGCATTACCGTCCGGTTTCGACGCTGGCATTCTGCAATACCAAAATCCATTGCCGCGAACTGGCGGCAGAATTGCGCGCACAAGGTTTTAGCGCACTGGCTTTATATGGCGAACTTGAACAACGCGAGCGCGATGAGATCCTGGTGTTGTTTGCGAATCAAAGCTGCTCAGTGCTGGTCGCGACCGACGTGGCTGCACGCGGACTGGATATTCAATCCTTGGGGGCCGTGATCAACGTCGATGTATCGAAAGATACCGAAGTGCATATCCACCGCATAGGCCGTACCGGTCGCGGACAAGACAAGGGATTGGCACTGAGTTTGTGTGCGCCTAACGAGAAGAAATGGGTCAAGCTGATTGAGGAATATCAGCACAAACCGGCGCAATGGTTCGACCTGAAATCTGCAGAACCGGCTGAAGGTGACGACTTGCACGCGCCTATGGTTACCTTGTGCATCATGGGCGGCAAGCGGGATAAATTGCGCCCCGGCGATTTGCTTGGTGCCTTGACCGGCGATGCCGGTTTGACGAAGGATCAGGTCGGCAAGATCAATGTATTTGAATTCATGACCTATGTTGCGCTGGACCGCCGCGTGGCGGATAAGGCGTATGCAAGTTTAAGCGACGGCAATATCAAGGGACGCAATTTTAAAATGCGCTTTATAGCAACCGATAACGGCTAATTGATCTTAGTGGTGATGGCCGATTTCGCCCGTTGCCACAAAGGATTCCACTACATCCTTGTCGCCGGTCGCGTAACGTCGAATCTCGCCACAGCTGCAGATGCCTTGATACGGCTGGATATGCGAACAGGCCGAGACCTTCTGCAAAAAGACTTGAACCGACTTTGCGCATTTCGTGCATTTGAAAGTAAGTGTGCGTGCGGGTTTATTGCTCATCGTGATTCCTGAATCTGTGTTCTTGTAAAAATGAAATTATAAGTGTGGTCTGGTTGCACTCAAAACGGAGTGAACACGTAATCAGCGCGCGGCAAGCCGCCACAAGGATGTAATCTCGGCCGAGCGCGCTTTATGCAAGGGATCGGTTTCATCCGTTGCACGTGCATGAGTCGGCTTGATATCCATGCGCTTGATCAATTTCAAACCTGCATCGGCAATCATTTGCTGCAATGCTTCGCGGGTGCGTAATCCCAGGTGCTCTGCCAAGTCAGACAGTATCAGCCAGCCCTCGCCTTTCGGTTCCAGATGCTCTGCCAAACCATTCAAAAATCCACGCAGCATCCGACTATCCAGATCGTAGATCGCGTATTCAATTGATGAATTCGGACGTGCCGGTATCCACGGCGGATTACAAACGATTAATGCGGCTTTCCCTGCAGGGAACAGATCAGCCTCGATCACTTCCACCCGATCGCGCAAATTCAGGCGCAACAGATTTTCACGCGCGCAAGCCAAAGCGCGCGCATCCTGATCGGTCGCAATGACTTTTTCCACGCCGCGCTGTGCCAGCAATGCGGCAATCACTCCGGTACCAGTGCCGATATCGAAAGCCAGCTTGGTGGTTGGCAACGGTGCCTCTGCAATCAGATTCAAATATTCGCCACGTACAGGAGAAAACACACCGTAGTACGGGTGAATACGTGCATTCAACGCAGGAATTTCAACACCGTTCTTGCGCCATTCATGCGCGCCTATCAAGCCCAGTATTTCGCGCAGCGAGACGATAAACGGCCCGGTGCTGGCACCATAAGCCTCGTTACACGCAAGCTTGATGTCAGGCGCACGACGCAATGCGATGATGTAATCGGCGTCGACTTCTACCAGCAACATCCCCAATGTACGAGCACGTTGCGATTGCGCCTGTCTATGCAGATTGAATGCATCAAGCGGTGATGTCGCAGCTTTGCGCGGTTTTCGTTCAATACGTCGTGCCAATGCCTGCAGCAATTGACGTGCATTTTGATAATCGCCGCGCCACAGCAAGGCATTGCCTTCACTTGCCAGACGAAAAGCCGAATCAGCAGTCATCTTGTCGTCCGCAATGACAACGCGTTTGGGTGCAGCCGATTTGTTCTCGGACTGCCAGCGCGCCGAGCGTTCTTCGCCTGCTTCAGTCCAGCTAATCATTGATTGTTCACTCACAGAGGCGTGACCCATAAAAGACAAAGGGGATATAAAACTGCAAATTGCAGACGGAGGTATCGGCGCTTAGATGAACAGCGTGAACAGCACGGACGCATTATTTTTTGAAAATTTCAGGCTTGGATACATTGCGTTGCTTGTATATCGTTTTTGCATCCTCGACCGCGCGCTCTTGCGTGCGCATCGCAGGATCGTCGTCGTGTAGCGTGAAAAAGTCGGCAGATTGCGCGCGCATCACATACTTGATCGCGGCGGCATCGCTCAGATCGTACATTTCAGTCAGCAACGTGGTGACTTCATCCAGATATTCTTCGTAGGTCATAACTCTTTTTCAACTTTAAATGTCGCTTATTGAACGAAGTTGAGAGTATGCCCTTCAAAGCACTATAGATATAGCTGAATTGTCGTTTTTCATATCCTGTCAGACAACATAAATGACGAAAATTAGGGATCTTTTCCAGAAGACAGCCACTGATTTTTACCTTGCTATTGCATTAATTGACAAGCAATAGTCGCCCTATTCATCCTTTCGGCCTGATGCCGGCAATGTCAGAATGTCCTTGCAGAAAGAACAAATTTCAGCACAGAACACATTCCCTAACGATGGCATACGCTCAGTTGAGAGTTACGAAATCTGACAATGAAATCAAAGGATTACTACCAAATACTAGGTGTGCCGCGCGATGCGACACAGGAAACGATTAAAAATGCGTACCGCAAACTGGCGCGCAAATATCATCCTGACGTCAGCCGCGAGGTGCATGCCGAACTTCGCTTCAAGGAAGTGGGGGAAGCCTATAAGGTATTGAAAGATCCTGAAAAACGTCTGGAATACGATCAGATATCTGGTTTTTTCTATACCCGCAAGGAAGTGCCGCCGCAAGCCGCACGCAGCTATGGTTTTGACGCAAAGAAGGAAACACGCGCAGAAAACAAAGCTACGAAAAGTACGACCGGGCGCAGCAATCCGCGCCATGACGGTCATGGCGAAGGCAATTTCAGCGAAATTCTCGGTGAAGCCATGGGCCGGCCAAATCCTGTCCCACCCAAAAATCGCGGTATTAATGTCCATGGCAGCGACCAGCATGCCAAAGTACAAATCGATCTGGAAGATACTTTCCGCGGTACCGCATGCAGTATTTCGATGCCGACTTACGTCACCGATGAATACGGCATGCCTATGGTTTCCAAGCGCACGCTAAAAGTCAGTGTACCCAAAGGCATACGCGCAGGACAAACCTTGCGACTCGCCGGCCAGGGATTTCCCGGCATGGGCGAAGGCAAGGCTGGTGATTTGTATCTGGAAGTCGTGATTCGCCCGCATCGTCGTTATCGTATTGAAGGACGCGACATTTATTTCGATATTCCATTGACGTCGGCTGTTGCCAATGTCGGCACCACCGTCAATGTGCCGACACCGGAAGGCGCGATACAGTTATCGATCCCCCCCGGCTCCATGCCTGGACGAAAATTGCGACTCAAGGGAAAAGGTATTCCTGGCGTTTCAGCAGATGCTGCGGCCGGTGATTTGTACGCAGTGATCGTCAATGTCCCGCCGCCTGTGCATACCGTCGTTGCACAAAAAGCCTATCAGGCCTTGAAAGCTGCATTCGATTTCTCTCCGAGAAATTAGGCCGTATCGTCGACTGCCATCCTTATCTGCCGCTATAGAAAACGCCCGCTGGAACTCACATTTTAGCGGGCGTTTTGCTCAGTCACCTTTGCATCATCAGGAAACAAGCTCCTCCGTCCGTACAAGAACAGGCAAAATCAAACACAGACGTCATCACTGTTTGCGCATTAAAATGGCGCATCTGATCCATCATCCGGAAGTTAAGCACTCATGGCATACGAAGTAATCGACACACAACTCTCTCCTGAAGGTCGTCTTGATATTCTGTCCAAGGCCGAAGTTCACCGACTCCTCGATACACGCAACGGCGGTCTGTACAACTTGTTCCGCAACTGCGCGCTGGCGGTACTCAATAGCGGCAGCACGACCGATGATGGCAAGGAATTGCTTGAGCGTTACAAGTTCTTCGACATCAATATCATCCAGCGCGAGCGCGGCATCAAGCTCGACATCATAGGTGCGCCTGCCAGTGCGTTTGTCGATGGCAAGATGATCAAGGGCATACACGAACACCTGTTTTCGGTATTGCGCGACATTTTGTTCACCCATGATGAAATCATCGCGAATCCGACTTTCGATCTGGAGTCATCGACTGGCATTACGGATGCAGTTTTCCATATCCTGCGCAATGCCAAAGTCCTGC
The DNA here is from genome assembly GCF_003293745.1 of Herminiimonas fonticola. Classification (GTDB taxonomy): domain Bacteria; phylum Pseudomonadota; class Gammaproteobacteria; order Burkholderiales; family Burkholderiaceae_D; genus Oxalicibacterium; species Oxalicibacterium fonticola. Next base: position 174,245 of record NZ_PTLZ01000003.1, on the reverse strand, counting down.
ATCCGAATCTGAATCCAAAGATGGTAGTGTGCTGGGGCGGTCACTCTATCTCACGCGAAGAATACGATTACACCAAGAAAGTAGGCTACGAAATCGGCTTGCGCGACATGGATATCTGCACCGGCTGCGGCCCTGGTGCAATGAAGGGGCCAATGAAAGGTGCGACCATCGGCCACGCCAAGCAGCGCATTCTAGCCGGACGTTATCTTGGCATTTCCGAGCCCGGCATCATTGCAGCCGAAGCGCCTAACCCTATCGTCAACGATCTGGTCATCATGCCGGATATCGAAAAACGTCTGGAAGCATTCGTGCGTGCCGGTCACGGCATTATTGTGTTCCCAGGCGGTGCAGGTACGGCGGAAGAAATTTTGTACATCCTTGGCATCCTGCTGCATCCGGATAATGCCGAGCTGCCCTTCCCTCTGATTTTCACCGGCCCGGCCAATTCATCCGATTACTTCAAGCAGATTGACCAATTCATTGGTGTAACACTGGGTCCCAAGGCACAAGAGCGGTACAAAATCATCATCGATGATCCCAAACAGGTTGCGCAGGAAATGCTGGCAGGCATTGCGCAAGTGCGCGAGTTCCGCAAGAGCAAAGGCGATGCGTATTATTTCAACTGGACGCTGAAAATCGATCCGCTTTTCCAGCAGCCGTTTCTCCCTACGCATGAAAACATGCGCAATCTATCTTTGCATAAAAACCAGGAAAACCACGCACTCGCGGCCAATCTGCGTCGCGCCTTCTCCGGCGTGGTTGCAGGTAACGTGAAGGATAGCGGGATACGCTCGATTGAAAAGCACGGTTTGTTTGAAATAAGCGGTGACCGCGACATCATGGAACCGATGGATGCGCTCTTGTCGGCATTCGTTGCGCAAAGCCGAATGAAGCTGCCGGGCAAGAAGTATGTGCCCTGCTACAGGATCATCAAATAAGCATCAAACAACATCCGCTTTAAACGCTGATCGGCTGCCGGACTTCTGCAACGTCCAGCAGCGATTCGATTGCCCGATCAAAAATCGGGGCGTATTCGATCATGCCTATCGAGCCTTCACGCAGCGCCTTGATCAAGGAAATTGAAGAGTAAATCAGCAAACGCGGCTGCTCGTTGGACGCGGCCAATTGAAGTATGTAAAACGACTGCTGCGGATTTACCCACATCAAACGTGCCGGCTGATAAACATTATTCGCCCACCATTCGACCACCGTTCCCACTTGCATGCCACCCAGCCAGCCAGCATCGGAACTGAGCAAGGTGCCCATATCGTTGTCCAGATGCTGATGCGCAGCTACATTAAATTTTTGCAATGCTGATTGCAGACGAATTTGCGACACGGTCGGAGCATGAATCGTAGCGGCTTCCGCATTGACACTCCCAATTTTCAAGGATGCGAAATGCTGATGCAAGGTTTCCATTTTTACCGAAGCCTTCAGCGGCGTCGACTGGATCGTGCCCAGCACTGCGGCATGCATCGCGATCAAATCGTCGATCGCCTGCTTGGTCTCGGTCTCAGGCAATGCAATCAGTTTCATCCCTTGCTTGACCTGCCGCACCAGCCTGCGCAAGAGCTTCATCAGCGCGCCACGTTCCGTCAAATCGTGCTGATACACACTCCATATTAATTCAGGTACAACATCGCGAAATGGCTGGCTATCGATGCTTTCATCTTCATTCGCATGCACCAGCACCCGCGACCAGATCCTGATCAAAAAATCGACAGCACGTTGATCGGTCTGTATCGTCTGCAGCCGTTCACGTAGCGCATTGACGGTTTCCACAATCAGCACGTCATAACGTTTTGGATCTTTTTCAGCTTCATCGAGCGCTTCGATGACACGCAGGATTTCGGGATCGGACTCACGCAGTATTCTCGCAATCGCCTCGTCAAATTGCGTCAGCGCATCGGCAAATACAATCAGATTCGTTTTGAAATCATTCAGAATCTTCTCGACAGTCACAACCATTTCTGCATGAATTTCAATACTCAACGGGGTCTGTGCATCCAGTCCGATCGCCAGCGACGCCATCCGATTCAATAATTTCCTCGGTGCGTTATCAGGCTGTTCGAGAATCCGCGGCACCAGCATCGCAGCCTTCAGGAAAGGTACTTGCAAACGTGTGATCGTGACGCGGAATGCATCCGGTATCGAATCATCGTTGGCAATGAAATTGAACAGCATCGCAACGACATCCATCGCCACGCGTTCCATCTCGCTGAGTCTTTCGGTTTCCAGTTCGCTGTGCAAATCAAGCAATTGAATCGCCTCTTCGCGCACGGCACCGTTGACCGCCTCCTGTTGCAGACGATGCAACTGGCTAGTCAATGCATGCGGCTTGGACACATCATCGTCAACAAGAGGACGAAATTCGGTAACCGGATTGTCTGACTGACGCGGATGAGACGGAACTCTATCGGGTGCAACCTGACCGAATATTTTCCAGACAAAATCCTGCAGCGCAGTTTGCTCTTCCGGCTCCGGCGCATGCAATACATTATGACCATCCGATGTACGTTGCTGCATCAGGGATAACATATGTTCAAGTGCGGGTGGTAGAGAGAAGTTAGGTGAGTAATGACCAGATTGATTGCCTGCGTTATTACTCAAGTTGTTACCTGAATTATTCCCTGCATTAGCCGACTGATCGCCAGCGGAATGCGTGGCACCACTGTAAATAACCTGCGGGAAATTTTGTCCTTGCGGTATCAACATTTCGCGATCGCGGCGATTCAATGAAGCTGGACGTGCCAGCAAGCGTGCATGCACACCATTCGATTCAAATACTTCACGAATCGCGGCAAAGTACTCCGGCAATTCCGTGGCCAACGCGCCAGACATGTGATCAAACAGCATCGCGCACAAATCGCTGGTGGCACTCATTTCGCACAACACATCGTGCAAGGCACGCGCCATCAGATAGGGACGGAAAGGATTTTCTCTCTCGCGTACATCGTGCTCGTCATGCAGTTGCGCGATCATCAAATTCAAGCGGCCGAGACTGAGTTGATCTGCATCGCGCAAGCGCAATACGCGGCGTTCCACATCGATCTGGCGCGTGATGGTTTCGTCGTCGATCAGGGCCCAGGTATTGGCTGAAACATCCCGTAGCTCATGACGCAAATCGCGATACATGGTTTGCATGCCACGCTCGACATAATCAGAATAACTGACGTTCAGGCGTTTCAGAAAAAGCACTTCCTGCGTTGCCAACCATTCTTTTGCTGCGGAAATTGTTTTTTGTTCGTTCACCGAACCGGTGGCAGGAGTGACTTGCCTGATGCTGACATTCACATCCTGCAACATGCGAATTGCAAGAGCGGAAAATCGGAATAACGCACGCTCCTTGGCCAACTGAATCACAGGTTTGATGGCGTGCATTACTGGGACCGGCTCCAATGAAAATTTGATGTGATATGAAATTAATCATATCGTAACAAAGCTGGACTAGATATCCAATTTTGTTCAGTCGCTACATCTTTAACTGTAATTAACATTTAAACTTTTCAAAGATACAAATATAAGCACATGCATCGCTTGAGTGCGTTAAATACGCACTGTTTTCCTAGACGCTCGCAAGCGCACGAAAATTGCACAAAAGAAATTATTTCAACGGTCTTCACGCACCGTTATGGGATCGTATCTCCACAAAATCTTTGCTATCGAAACTGAATCGATGGCACGCCCATTGCTGATAGAGAACACAACCTCTATTGGCTGATAGTCAAAATGAAAAAAAGCATTACAAAATTAATCGGTGGTTTGACAGTCGGTCGCAAGCTCGCACTGATTTACTTTCTCGATCTGACAGCAGTCATCTTCATTTCTGGCATCCTGATCCATGAAAAATTCATCGCCATCAATTTCTCTAACAAAGAGATCATCGGCAATCAATACATCGCCACCGTACGCGAAGCGCTGATCGCAGCAGTCAATCCTGCAACTGATACAACTAAGCCCGTTCAACATGCACAAGCGATCCGGGAAGCGGAACACAAATACGGTGATGAAATGGGTAGCAAGGATTTGGCGGAAACATTTACCAAATCCCTGCAGGCGACTCAAGCAGATCACAATACACTCACACAAACCGACGACGCTTTCGCACAAGGTCGCGCTCTGCTGACGCGCATAGGCAATCAATCCAATCTGATTCTCGATCCTGATCTGGACAGCTATTACACGATGTCGCTGATTGTTTTGCGCTTTCCTGAATTGCTGGAACTGCTGGACCGTACCGGCGATCTGGCGGCGCAACTGCCGAGGATGTACGACGATAATCGGCCAGTGCAACAGACACGCTTTCTGATTCTGGAAGGCCGACTAGACGCCACCACCAAGGGAATTCAAAGCGATTACGATGAAGCATTTGCCGCCAGCCGCCCTGCACTGCAAGCCGAGCTGGATAAATCACGGAATGATTTGCTGGCTTCAATTCAACGCTTCCGGATTGCCAGCCAGGCCATGGCCGGCATCATCGAAGTGGACGAAACCGATAGCGCCTATCACCAGTTGAGGATCGCTGCGATACGCGACTTGCACGTTGCATGGATCGCCGCAGAACAACAAATGCATCGCCTGCTGGAAGATCGTATTGCGGAAGCTTATAGCCGCATGTGGCAGCATTTAGGCACCGCAGCTTTGCTGTTGATGGTGATTCTGAGCTTGGTGTTTTTTGTCGCAAGACAAATCGCTTTACCGATCCGGAATCTGGCGCGTGTCGCAGACAATGTGAGCCGCTCCGGCGATTATTCCTTGCGCTCGTCATGGGATAGCACGGATGAAATTGGCCGTTTGGTCAACGGCTTCAATGGCATGTTGCAACAGCTGGATCAGCAACGCATCGCACAACAGGAAATGGTCGCGCAAACACGCGCCGCGCAAGCTCAGCATGAATTGGTCGAAGCGATCCCGATTCCACTGATGGTGACCTCTATCCCAGATCATGCAGTGCTGCATGCGAACGATGCCGCGCGCGCATGGCTGGGTGGCCGTGATGAGAACCCGTGGAAAACCGGCATGTTGCCAGCCTTGCGCGCACGCTTCTTCCAAAGCTTGCACGATACCGATACCGTCGATGAGTTCGAAGTGCGCTGGACCGGCGGCGAAAAACCATCCTGGGCATTGGTCTCCGCACGCTGTCTCGACTATCAGGGTCAAGCAGCCGTGTTGACGACCTTCACGCCTATCAACCACATGAAGTACATGGAGCGGCGGCTGGAGTTATGGGCCAAGGTGTTTGAGGCATCGTCAGAAAGCATAGTCATCATCGATGCAAACGGTCGCATCGTCACCGTCAACCGCGCATTTTCACAGAATACCGGCTATGAATTGCATGAGCTGATAGGCAAGTACAGCATAATGCTGCTGTCGAAGCGCAATCAAAAGAACTTCTCGCAAACCTTGGCACGCACTGCATCAACCAAAGGTTCATGGCAAGGAGAAATGTGGATCAGCCGCAAGAATAGCGAGTCCTATCCAGCCTGGCTGGTGCTCAATGCCGTGCGCGATCGTCAGGGGGAAATCCAGCATTACATCGCGATGTCACTCGACATCAGCGAACGCAAGGCCAACGAACAACGTATTCATTATCTTGCACATCACGACGTGTTGACCGCCTTGCCGAATCGCTTCCTGTTCGATGAACGACTGCAAATGGCGATCCAGCAAGCCAAGCGCGCTGAAAACATGGTCGCCGTACTGTTCATCGATCTGGATCGATTCAAGAACATCAATGATTCGATGGGCCACCACATCGGTGACGGCTTGCTGATTTCCGTTGCGCGTCGTCTGGTCGACACCGTGCGTGAAGGCGATACCGTCAGCCGACTTGGTGGCGATGAGTTCGTCATCATTCTCAATAATGTGGAAAGTGCGGAAGAAGTCGGCAAGCTGGTCGAACAACGCATGATCCCGCGCATACAACAGGCGCATATAGTCGATGGCATGGAACTGTATATCTCATGCAGCATCGGTATTGCGTTGTTCCCGGATGACGGCGACGACATCGATTTGTTGATGCGCCACGCTGATTCCGCGATGTATCAAGCGAAGGAAAGCGGCCGCAACAATGCGCAGTTCTTCACAGCCGAACTGAATGACCGCGTCGTCAAGCGCATGCATCTGGAAAGCGATTTACGCCATGCGGTTGAGCGCAATGAACTAATGCTCTATTACCAGCCGCGTATCAATGCGATGACAGGCCGACTGGCCGGCGTGGAAAGTCTGGTTCGCTGGCAACATCCGACCGAAGGCATGATCCTGCCGGCAAACTTCATCCCCGTATCTGAAGAATCCGGTCTCATCGTCCCGATAGGCGCGTGGATCATACGAGAAGCGATGCGCCAGCACGTCGCGTGGGTCGCCAGCGGTTACGGTCAAATCCCGGTATCGATCAATCTCTCCGCAGTTCAATTGAAAGAAGGCGGCTTGTTGAAGGTACTCGAACACGCGTTAAAAGATATCCCTGCCGACGCCCGCAACATCGAACTGGAATTAACTGAATCCATCCTGATGGACAACGTACCAGCGACGATCAAAACCCTGGAGCAAATCAAGGCGCTAGGATTTTCATTATCGATAGACGATTTTGGTACTGGTTATTCCAGCCTTAATTATCTCTACCAGTTCCCTATCGATAGACTGAAAATCGACAAATCCTTCATACAAAACATCCACATCTCTTCGCACAACCTGGCCGTTACCAATGCCATCATTGGTCTGGGTCATACCTTGGGCTTGCATGTTGTTGCTGAAGGCGTGGAGCTGGAACAGGATGTCAATCTGCTTTGTGCTGCTGGGTGCGATGAATTGCAGGGCTATTACTTTGGCAAGCCTATGCCGGCAGAGCAGTTTGAGGTTTGGTTGCGGATGGAGCAGGATGCTGCGAAAAATGAATCTGGCGGGGTTGAGGATTCTGCGGAGTGGTTTTGAGGTTTTTTGACGTTGAAGCTTGACGTGTGATTCTAATTAATGCGCTCGTCTCTTCGATGAGAGTGGGGATGCCGGGGGTGGCCCGGCGGCCACCTTCTTTCTTTGCTTCGCCAAAGAAAGAAGGCAAAGAAAGGCGACGCAGAAGCCGTTGCCCGCTGCGCGGGTACCCAAGTCAAACGATCATCAGTCGGGAGCACAAACAAACTCGCTACGCTCAAACAGGTTTGCGCTCTTTATCCGACTGACGACCGCTTACCTTGGCAACGTCAGATGCGATTAAGATCAACAGCACGCAGATAGCTATGCCAACCCCGCGCGAGATGCTGCTGCTCTTGAATTGTTTTTGGAACTTGCTGGTGAACTGAATCCGCTGTGACGCTGCCGTTTGTGCGAAGCAGAAAATGGATAAAGAAGTGAACGTTGTTTGAGCGTAGCGAGTTTCGTTCGCTTCCCATTTTTTGATTTGCACAAACGGGAACCCGAAGGGCAGCGGCTGTGCGGTCGCCTTCTTTTGCTTACTTTTCTTGGCGAAGCAAGAAAAGTGAGTAGCCGCCGGGCTACCCCCGGCAACAGAGCCACCACGAAGAAAGAAAAGAATTAACCTTCAGCAGCCGGCTCAACCGCCCGCAACAAAGCCAATTGCGCAGCATCCAGATAAGCCCACTCCCCCTCTTCCAGCCCCAGCGACTCCAGCGTCAGCTCCCCAATCGCCACCCGGCTCAAAGCCGAACAATGATTACCCGCCGCCGCCAACATCCGTTTGACCTGATGGTATTTACCCTGCTCCAGCACGATCTCGATCTGATGCTCACCCAGCATCCGGCAAGTCTGCGCTGCTAACGGTGCCGGCTCATCGTGCAACTGCACGCCACCCAGCAATTGCGAAATCAACTCAGGCGTCACGGGATCATGCGTGGTCGCGACATACACTTTAGGAATATGCCGTTTCGGTGAAGATTGCGCATGAATAAACGGACCGTCATCTGACATCAACAGCATGCCTGTCGTGTCGTGATCGAGCCGTCCCACAGGTTGCAGGTCGCGCCAGGTGAATTGCTCAGGCAGCAAGGTCAATACGCCAGGATGATGGCTGGGCTTGCGTGAACATTCGAAATTCGCAGGTTTGTTCAACACAATGTAGACGTGTTCGCGATAGCGCCACACTTCATCGAAGATCGTGAACTCGAGATCCGTCGTATCGAAAGCCGTCTTGATGCTGTCGACAACTTCGCCATTGATGCTGACTTCGCCGTCCTCAACCAGGCCGCGACAATATTTTCTGGTGCCGAATCCCTGTGATTGCAGGATGCGGTCTAAGGTCAATTTACTCATGGCGGCACTGTACCAGAACGACGCGAATTTATCAGCCGTCATAGGAGAAAAACCTCTGCAGTTTGATGTCATCCAGTCATCGCTCGTACGAAAATCAGCATATACCTCTGCGAGACTAAATCTCATTTCAAGCGCCGCGATTTTCTTTTTAGCCAGCGCACACGATAAAATGACGGTATCAATCAAAAAGGAAAGCAGTCATGAGCCAGTTCTGGAGCCCCATTGTGCAAACACTCACGCCATATGTACCGGGTGAGCAACCGAAATTGCCAGGCTTGATCAAGCTGAACACCAATGAAAACCCTTATCCGCCGTCGCCAGCCGTAACGGCAGCGATGCATGCAGTCACCGCAGATTCGCTGCGCCTGTATCCCGACCCTGACTCATCCGAACTGAAAAAGACGCTGGCCGCCTATCACGACGTGCAAGCGAATGAAATCTTTGTCGGTAACGGTTCGGACGAAGTGTTGGCGTTTGCCTTCATGTCCCTGCTCAAGCATTCCGAGCCTTTGCTGTTCCCGGATATCACTTACAGTTTTTATCCTGTCTATTGCAAGCTGTTCGGCATCGATTACGTCGAAGTGCCATTGAGCGGCACTATGGAAATCGACACCGCTGATTACGATAATCGCGCATGCGGCGGCATTATTTTCCCGAATCCCAACGCGCCTACCGGCGTTGCCTTGCCCCTGGCGGCGATTGAAGCCTTGCTGATCAAACAGCCGCATGCAGTCGTCGTAGTCGATGAAGCCTATGTCGATTTCGGCGGCGAAACAGCGATTCCATTGATACACAAGTATCCGAACTTGCTGGTGATACGCACCTTCTCGAAATCGCGCTCGCTGGCTGGCTTGCGTATCGGTTTTGCGATGGGTCATGCGAAATTGATAGAAGCGCTGGAACGTGTGAAGAACAGTTTCAACTCCTATCCTATGGATAGATTGGCGCTGGCCGGCGCAGTCGCCAGCTACGGAGATGAAGCTTATTTCCAGAAAACCAATGCAGCGATTATCGACAGCCGCGAACAGATGACCGCCGCGCTGCAAAAGCTTGGTTTCTCGGTATTACCTTCGACCGCCAACTTCATCTTTGCGCGCCACGAATCGTATAGTGCAGAGCAATTGGCGGCCGGTTTGCGTGAACGTGCAATCATCGTGCGCCACTTCAAGCATCCGCGTGTGAATCAGTATTTACGCATTAGCATCGGCAATCCGGATGAATGCAAGATGTTGATCCAGACACTGACATTATTGACGTCGAAACATTAAGAGAGCTGGCTGGACCGGCATCTGATACGGAGAATACAAACGCATCTGATGCTTTCAACAGCAAGCGGCGGTCTGTATTCTGTTAATCAGGAAAGTTTCGCTCACGAATGATGGTCGTGATGTGGCGCAGATGACGAAGTGCTGATCAAATGTTCAAGGAAAAATGATGACAGAGCCGATCAAGAAAGAAACTGAAAAGACATCTTTTCTGGCTACGCTGGGTGCTGTGTTCTGGTCTTTCATCGGTCTGCGTCGCCGCTCCGATTATGAAAAAGATGTAACCGGACTTAATCCTGTCTACGTCATCATTGCCGCGCTGTTAGGCGTAGCGATTTTCATCGCTGTTTTGCTGATGGTGGTTTCGCTAGTTGTGAAGTAAGTTCATTTACCAAAATTAAAAATGGCGAGCCTGAGAGCTCGCCATTTTTTATTCAGCTGCTGTGATCAGGAATCAGGCTGCAACGCTTTCCGATTGTTCTTCAACTGCAAAGATCGATGCATCACCCGCACGTATCGAGGCTTGCAACGATTGAATGGAACCACCGGCACGATACGCAAAACTGACGCATAACTGGTCGCCAGCCTTGACAGCTATCGGATCGGCCAAAGGTAGTGTCATGTAGTGATTCAGCCAATCGATGGTGGTGTTTTTTTCCATCACGACAGCTAGAATATTCTTGGTCACGAAACGCAGGGAATTGACGATACCATCGCGTTCGATCACAAACGAACCCTGCCATGCGATAGCGGTACCAACAGGCTGTGTAAAGTCCAGCAAGGAATACACAGCTGGCGTAGCGAGATCGATGCTGCCTGCTTGTTCAAAGGTCGCTTCACGAAATTGCACGATAGGTGCGTTATAGCCTTCAAAACTGTAATCCTGCTGCAAAGGCTGCACCGCCATGATCATCGCTTCCGGAATGAAGATCGGCAAAGGCCCACCGAATTTTTCCAGATAGCGCTGCTTGAATGCTTCGATGACTTGCACCTGTTTCTCGCGCACCATCGCGACGTGGATCATTTCGCAGATGACGACATCGACAGGTTCTGGCGGCAGATAGTCAAAGGCATCGCCCTCGACCACTTCGACCTTGTGTCCGTTGACATTCTTCGACAAGAAATTGCGCGCTTCTCTAACCAGATCCGGGTTGTATTCAACACACCAGACTTTTTCCGCCTTGGCTGCTGCGAACCATGACAACACGCCGGTGCCGCCACCCAACTCTAGTACCTTGGCGCCAGGCGCAACCAGATGATTGATCGCTGCCTTGAAGCCCGACATCCGATTCTGGTCCATCAACATATTGTGGTGGTAATGCACAGGGATGAATTGGCCCAGATAGGAGCTTTCAAGTTCGCGTTCAGTCAGCATGGTGTCATCCTCGTGTTTGTCGTTTGCGTACGGCTCCGGCAGGAACAGGTACGTGAAGCATCATTATGGTGAGCGTCACAACAAAGCAAAGGGGAGATGTATGGAGCTTTTACCTAGCTATTCCCTTGTTGGGAAATTTTCCGGGTTAAGTATTTATTAAATAAAAGTGTACAAAAACTGGCAATCGACGAAAACGCCGCAACCGGTATCCAGGACTGCAGTGCAGACAGCGAAGTTACGTCATCTCATTACGTCAGCTTGTCGACTCCCATCACGACCGTCACTGTATGCGTTACGCCATCGTCGAGCATGGCAACGACTTTGTCGGCCACCGCCACACCATCCAGCTCAACACGTATAACGCCTTTGCTGACGCCATCCTGATTGACGATATTGATGTTGTACATCGAGTCACCAAAGCGATAATGCAATTTGGCGTTACGCCATTCAGGTGGGAAACATGGATCGAGACTAAGTTTGTCTGCCCTGACTTGCAAGCCGAGTATGAACTCGACACCAGCGCGATATAACCAGCCGGCCGCACCGGTGTACCAGGTCCAGCCACCGCGTCGTACATGCGGCGACTCGGCATAGATATCGGCAGCGACTGCATACGGCTCCACCTTGTATGCGGCCATGCCGGTGCGTGTACTGGTGCGATTGGCCGGATTGATCATCTTGAACAGATCGTGCGCCTGACCACCCTTGCCCATCATTGAATACGCAATCAGGCACCACACCGCCGCATGCGTGTACTGTCCGCCATTTTCACGTACGCCGGGCAAATAACCTTTGATATAACCCGGATCAAGCGTTGTCTTGTCGAATGGTGGCGTGAACAGCAGGATCAAATCATCGCCCGGACGAATCAGATATTGATCGACAGCTTCCATTGCGCGTTGTGATCGGCCGGTTTCGCCAGCACCGGAAATCACAGACCAGCTTTGTGCAATCGAATCGATACGACATTCCGCATTACTGGCTGAACCCAGGGGTGTGCCATCGTCGAAATACGCGCGGCGATACCATGCGCCATCCCATGCATGTTTCTCGGTTGCGGCTTTCAGTTTCTCGGCATGCTGCAACCAGCGCGTGACGCGAACCTGATCGCCGCGTGCTTCTGCCACCGGCGCAAAGCGCAGCAAGGTCGCGTAAAGGAACCACGCGAGCCAGACGCTTTCGCCCTTGCCTTCGTGGCCGACGCGATTCATGCCATCGTTCCAGTCGCCGCCACCCATCAAGGGCAAACCATGCGGACCTACGCGCAGGCTGTGATCCAGCGCACGTGCGCAATGCTCGTAGACGCTGGCTTTTTCGTCAGAGATTTTCGCTTCGAAGTAATTATCTTCTTTCTCCAGCGGCAGCAAATCGCCTTCGAGGAAAGGAATCAGCTCATCGTAAATCTGCCTGTCGCCGGTCACATCGGCATAATGTGCCGCGCAATATGGCAGCCAGATCAAGTCATCGGAAATATGCGTACGCACACCGCGTCCGCTAGGCGGATGCCACCAATGTTGAACATCGCCTTCCGGAAATTGACGCGACGATGCACGCAAGATCTGATCGCGTGCGAGCTTCGGCGCAACCAGCGCCAAGGCCTGCGTATCCTGCAACTGATCGCGAAAACCGTAAGCGCCGCCCGCCTGATAAAACGCGGTACGCGCCCAGAAGCGGCAACTCAAGGTTTGATATAACAGCCAGCCGTTGAGCAGATAATCCATGGAGCGATCCGGTGTTTCCACCTGTACCGTGTGCAGGATCTCGCTCCAGTTGCGCTGGCTGATCACGAATACTTCATCGATATCGGCGGCGCGATAACGCCGTACCAATTCGCGCGCAGCTTCCGCCGTATCGGCCTGCCCCATCAGGAACACGATGTCGGTTTCCTCACCGGGTGCAATTTCAAACAGAGTTTGCAATGCGCTGCATGGATCGAAACTGGCACCGACGCGATTCGACAAACCATGGCCAGCTATCAGGCCTGCCGGTTTTTGCATATTGCCGTTACGGCCTATGAATTCCTTGCGGTCGCCGGTCCACGCGGTTTGACTGCCGCACAGATCGACGAATGCAACACGCTGGCCGAACTCTATATTCCATGAGTTGTGCGCAAAGATCGCGCCGCTTTCTGCATCGCGTTCCGTCACGATGAAAGGGGCGTTATTGGTACGCGCTGCGCCCAGTACCCATTCCACATACGACGTCAACGACAAGCGACGCGGGTTGCGCGAAACGTTTTTCAAGCGCAAGCGGCAAATCTTGACCGGATCGTCCCAACTGACAAACTGCAGCAACTCGCTGGTGATGCCACTGCAGGTCAATTCGAAGCGGCTATAGCCCTGCCCGTGCCGTGTCGTGTACGTCGCGTTCGGTACGCGTATCGGCGACATGGTCGGACTCCACAGAGCGCCATTGTCTTCATCACGTATATAAAAGGCCTCGCCGGATGGGTCGGACACCGGATCGTTAGACCATGGCGTCAATTTATTTTCGCGACTATTCAAACTCCACGTATAACCGGCACCACGTTCGGAAACGGTAAAGCCGAAAACGGGATTGGCGATGACATTAATCCACGGTGCCGGCGTTTCCTGATCCTGACCCAGTACGATCACATATTCTCGACCGCTCGGATCGAAACCACCCAGACCGTTAAACAAAGCTAGTTGCGGTACCGGTCCGGCAGGCGCACCTTGCGGTGCACGCACATCAGGTTCCAGCCACGAAAAAGGCGCATCGACATCACTATCGGGACGCGGTTGCATCTGTTCAGCAAGACTGCCCTGGCCACCTTCCAGCACTACGCGAGCGGCTGCCAGCAGCAAGGTGCGCTCATCATCGCTAATCAAATCGGCGCGCACGATGTAGGCGCCACCACGTTCGGCCTGCTCCTGCTGTGCCGAGAATGCTTGCGCAGCACGCACCATGCTTTCCATCGAGATCTGCAACTCTTGCGCGTAGGACGCACCTTTTTCATTCAGGATGACGAGATCGACCGGCAACTGTTTCATGCGCCAATACTCTTGCGCACGCAATAATTGCGAGACCAGTCGCAAGTCTTCCTGCTTGGCCATGCGCAGCAAGAGTATCGGCCTGTCACCGGAAATACCCTGCCCCCACAAACCGGCATGACTCAAGGACATGGAACGGATTACTCTCCAGCCAGCACGCGATGCAGCATCGGAGAACAAGATGCGGCTCGCCAGATGCTGGAACAATTCCGCTTCGTAATGTTCTATGCGCAGGTAATGCAACTGCACTTGTGCATGTGTCCACACCAATGCGGAAATCCGCGCAAAGGTTGAGCCATCATGATATTTATCCGCGAGGCTGATAATTTCTTCGCGCGATTTCGCCGCCATCGTTGTAAATACCAGATGCGAAGTTTCGCCCGGTTCTATGCGCACACGCACACGCAAACTGAAAATCGGATCGAGCACCGCTCCCACCGTATTCGACAAAGGTCGACCATCGCCTATGGAACGAGGATTGTTTACACCTTGCCCACGTCCGATGAAACGCGCCCTGTCGGTTTCATATTCAATCCCGATCGCGCTACTACCTTCACCGTGCGCCACCACATGTGCGGCCCAGAGACGTGTTTCACCATCCTTGCGCGGCCTGCGTGATGCAAGCAAGCCGCGCACTTCATGCAGGTATTCGGTTTCTACAAACAGATTGGAGAAAGCCGGATGCGCAACATCCGCTGCGACCGGTGCCAGCAATACCTCCATGTACGAAGTCACATCTATCGTACGCGCGCGCAGGCCATTATTGGTCAGCGTAAGACGTCGCAACTCGGCATCATCTTCCGGCGACACGATCACTTCCAGCATGCTGGAAATCGAACCGTCGACGCGCGAGATACGCGCGCGGTCTTCGGAAAATTTGACCTGATAGGAATCCGGTTCGACCGCAGTCGGCTGATAACAGGCCGACCAGAACGTGCCACTATCCGAATCGCGCAGATACAGATAACTGCCCCATTGATCGCGCGTTGCATCTTCGCGCCAGCGCGTCACGCCTAATTTATTCCACAGGCTGTAACCGGAACCGGCCGCCGTCAGCATCACCGCATAATGCCCGTTCGACAGCAATTGCGTTTCTGGCGTAGTCGTCATCGCACTCTCAAAATGGCGCACAACACCTGACTCTGGTTCGACTACCGTCAAGAACTCCAACTCATCACGCAATGCCAATGAAGCGGGTTGTATCCAGCGTGGCTGCGATTCGTGCAAAAGCAATTCGGCAGAGCGAATAATCGGTTCGCGATGAAAACGATGACGCATCACATTCTTGTTAATGACGTTGCCCAGCGATACCAGCAACATCCCCTGATGATGTGCCATGTAGGCATACACCATCGCCATGGTTTGATTTTCTGCACGGCGGCCAGGAGTAAAGTCCAGCGCTTCGTAAAAACCATAACGCCCAAGCGCGCCCATGTCGGTCAAGCGACGGAAATTGGCAAGCGCACTTTTCGGCATGTACATCGCAGCCAGGCCGGTGGCATATGGCGAGATGACTATCTCTTTTTCCAGCCCGCGTTTAAGTCCCAAGCCAGGTACGCCGAAGGCAGAATATTGATACGTGAAAGCGTGATCACGCACATTCATCGCCGATTCAGACACGCCCCACGGCACCTTGCGCTCTTTGCCATATTCGATTTGCCGTTCGACAATGCAGCGACAGGTTTGATCCAGCATGCTCCCGCGCGGCGATGACATCACCAGCGACGGCATCAAGTATTCGAACATCGAACCCGACCATGAAGCCAGAACTGGACAATCTGGCCCTGGCAACATGCGGCGTCCGAGACGAAACCAGTGTGACGGCGGCACTTGTCGTTCAGCGATCGTCACCATGCTGGCGAGCCGCGCTTCGGACGCCAGCAAATCGTAGTAACTGTCGTCAAGACGTCCTTCGTCTGCGTTGTAGCCAATGGAAAACAGCTTGCGTTCGGGCGACATCAGGAAACGAAAATTCATTTCTGTCGCCATTTGGCGCGCCCCATTCTCCAGCGTTTCCAGACGCCACAACCATTTGCTTGAAAACAGCGTTGCCTGATTCAATATCGCATCCAGCTCGTCAAACAAATCCTGCGACATCACGTCAGGGTCCAGCCGGTTTTGGGATGAGAACAAACGAGCGACTTCAATGCGTACCGAGGCGTAACGTTCAGGTAAATCTTCCAGCACAATATCAGTCGTGATTTGTGCATTGATGAGTTGCCATAGTTCGCCATTCTGCTTTTGTTCGCGATCTTGCGCTTCCAGATGCGCCCACGGTACGACTGCTACAAAATCTGCACAATGCGTGCGTACAGCATCACGCAATTCCTTGGCCCATGCCAGCACCTCATTGTCGGCGCTCTGGATTTCGGCAGAAAAGGCCTGGGCCAGATCCACCATGTTTTCTGCGCGTTCGACCAGTTTTTTCCAGACTTCATAAGTACTTAAACCGTTACCGTTTTCCGGCAGCAGATCGCTGAATTGCTCTGCATTCTTGCGCAATTCCATGATGCTTACAGTGTGCGTACGCAATTCGCGACTGATACCTGCAATCGCAAAACGCAATAACAAAACCGTATCGCGCATACCGGCAGCCATGCCTGGCTGCAATATGGTTTGTTCACGTGCATCCTTGCATGCTTGCGCCAGCACAAATAGATGGCCCGCAAGATTGCCGCTATCGACCGTCGAGATATAACGTGGCAACAGAACTTCCAGCCTTTTTGTTTCATACCAATTGAAGAAATGACCGTGATAGCGCGGCAGCTTGTGCAGCGTATCCATGGTTTCTTCCAGCCTTTGCATCATGTCGCCCAAACCTAGCCAGCCAAAATCGCGAGCAGTGGCAACGGCAAGTAGATACAAGCCGAAGTTGGTTGGCGACGTACGATGTGCAATGACAGGATGCGGCGTTTCCTGGAAATTATCCGGCGGCAAATAATGATCTTCTGCGCCCACAAACGTGGTGAAGAACCGCCAGGTACGGCGCGCGATCAGGCGCAATTCCGTTGCTTCATCCGACTCCAGAAGTTCAACGTTTTTTTCGACAGGCGGCAAACTGATCCAGCGTGCAATGACCGGAGACAAGGCCCACAACAGACACAGCGGCAACACCATCGTCCAACTCACCGGATTCGCCAGATACACAATCCCGACTATCGCAACAGAGAGCAATACGCCCATGCGTCCGCGCCAGACAAAATTGGCAAGCGAATACTGTTTGGATTTTCTGACTTGTGCAGAGGTGACCCATTGCAGCAACTTCCTGCGCGTAAACATCAAACGTACCAGAGTGCGGAATATCGCATCCAGCATCAGCCACGCATGCTGTACCAATACCGCCAGCGAAATGAATACCACGGCGATGGTGTCCGGCAACACGGCCATGCCACGCCGCCAATGCGCCTTGAATGACAGGTCATCGCGATGCGGCAGCAGATCGGATATGAACTGAAATACCGATGGCACAGCCAGGCCAACCATGCCCAGTACCAGCCACGGCCAGCTCGGCGAAGATTCAAGACAGAATGCCGTCACCAGCACAACCAGAATGGCTGGTGCCATCAGTGAACGACGCATGTTATCGACAATTTTCAATCTATCTATCGTCGATATCGATGCGCGGTCGCGATGCAACAACCACGGCAGCAACTGCCAATCGCCACGCGTCCAGCGATGCTGGCGTGCTGCAGCTTCTTCTACGTGTGACGGGAAGTCTTCAAACAATTCCACATCATTGACCAGGGCTACGCGTGCCACTGCACCTTCAAACAGATCATGGCTGAGCATGGTGTTTTCCGGCACCTTGCCGGCGAGTGCATGTTCGAATGCATCGACGTCGTACAAGCCCTTGCCGGAATAACTGCCCCAGCCAAATACGTCCTGATACACATCGGCGACCGCGCCACCGTAAGGATCGATGCCACCGCGCGCCGAGAAAAAACGGCGGTACAAGGTACGTTCCTGTTTCACCGGCAAGGTTGGGGTGATGCGTGGTTGCAGGATGCCGTAGCCTTCAATCACCCGTCCGGTTTCCGGATCGTGACGTGGTTGATTCAGCGGATGTGCAGCGACACCAACCAGCGCGCGCAAGGCGCCGATAGGCATGCGCGTATCGGCATCCAGTGTAATCACGTAGCGTACATTGTGCGGCACTGGAATATCGTCGAGCAAAAACGAAGTGTCATGTGCATCGCGTAGCAAGCGATTGAATTCATGCAGCTTGCCGCGCTTGCGCTCCCATCCCATCCAGTGACCTTCTGCTGCATTCCACAAACGTTTTCTGTGCAGTATGTAGAAACGCGTCTGGCCACTGACACTGGGGCCATAGCGCGCATTCAATTCGGCGATGTCTGTGCGTGCTTTTTCCAGCAGATACAAATCCTGCGGCATGTGCTCATGCGGTGCATCAGCCCAGTCAGACAGCAGCGTAAAGTAAACATCGCCATCCGGATTAGCGAGGTAATGCGCCTCCAGTTGGCGCACTTCTTCTTCGATACCTTCTGTGCTCGTCAACATCACCGGCATCGCGACAAAGGTGCGCAAGCTTTCCGAAATGTCTACCAGCTCCAGTCGCGGCAAATGGCGCGGCCAGAACAGGCGCATCAATATCTTGTTAATAACGGTAATTGCGATATCAGCTGCCGGAAAAAATCCGGCTGCGATCAACAATGCCAATGCAATATGCGGCACCGCATTGTCGCGTGTACTCCAAAGGGGAAACGCCAGAAAAACAAAAGCGCCGATAATAATCGTCAGCGGGTAATACAAGCTGGCGTGTGCAATGTAATGACGTCTCAGTTTTTGCGAAAGATGCGGCTGATAGCCCAGCTCAGCTTCCAGATCATTCCTGCCACCGGCCAGCAAATAATGACCGGGATCGAGCGCGCGTTCATCGGCGACGATATCGTCATGCTGCATCTGGCTACGGTGAAATTCAATCTTGCGTACCAGCGCATCGGCAATTTGCTGTTCCGAATAACGCGCATTCAGTGCGATTTGCTGAATGATCTTGCGATAACGATCGCGCGTCAAAAAATCCAGTACCGCATAGGTCGGCAGCGTTTGCAATTTTTTCTCGACCAGGCTGACCGACTCAAAAAACGCGCGCCAGTCGAAAGCTGCAATGCCGCGCATGCTGGTAATGATGTTACGGATGCTCTGATTGGAAGCGACTTGTGTCGTATGCTCGCGTAACACCAGATCATCTATCGTCAGGTTCTGATCTGCCAAACGTGCAGCAAGCGCGTCCAGCAATGGCGTAAAGCCGGGTTGCTGATAACGCAGCCTTTGCACCAGTTGCACGACGAAGGGCTGACGTAAATGCCCGGCAGGTAAAACAATCGGCGGCTGTTCTTTCTCTGGTGTCTTTTGCGCAATCGCAATCAGGTCGTTGGCAAAATCATCGGCAGCTTGTCGCGCGGCCTGCGCTCTGACCACCCGTATTGCCACCCGACGCAAATGCACGAGCAGCACGGCTCGCATCACAACCGGCAAAGCCCACAGCTCGGCTATCTTCAATGCTTGCACGCTTTGATACGCACGAACAAAGCGCAGGAATAAATCGGTATCGAAGTGATTGTCGGTATGCGCGGCGAATTCCCAGCACAAACCATAGATGCGCGGCATGCCGGCGTATTCGCCGTTCCTCAGTTTTGGTAGCGATTTATAGACGCGGCGAGACATGCTTTCGACCACGCCGGATACGTTCTCTTGCACCACATGCAGGTTATCCAGCAGCCATTCGCCTGCGGGTGTAATCGCGCGTCGTTCGCTAGCGGCGCGTTCTATCGCTGCATGAGCTGCGACCAGGGCATGACCGTCATCTCGCGCAATCGCGGAGATCGACATACGGTATGGTGCAGGGCCTATTTTTTGAGTTGCAGCCAGATTGGCAGCGTGGAATTCAAGTTTTTCTGCACTGAAAATTTCAACGCGTGGCAACTCATCAGAAAAATCCTCGTCATTTCCTGATACGGAAAGAAACGGAAAGTACTGGAGGATTTTTTGCCGAAGGGTATTAATAGCCAAGTGCCACCCCACTTTTTTCAGATGCAGCAATTGAAATCAAAGTGAAGGGAAGCAAGTTGCATGCGCGACGTTCACACGTATCACGCTCTATGTGGCTAGCCGCGTAGCTGTCATTCTTTTTGCTGCGTTTTTTGACGCCAGGGAAACAATCTTCGTTAGAGACAAAGAATCGCAACACGCATGCCTCTTCGGCATGCATAGGGATGTTCATGACCATATTTCCCCTCCCGCTTGTGCGGATTTTAGATTGCCATGCGGTCGTATTTTCAACAGTTGGAGGGAGGAAACGAATAAGAGTTCCCGTTTTTTATACTGCAGGAAAATTCAAATTTGCGTTCAAAGCAAACTTTCGGTGATGGCACGCGTCTATCCAACATGCTTTTCCACCATACATGAGGAAGGAACGACCATGCGCAGCAAGATCATTAACGATGCTTCAGAGAAAACATATGTCCTGATACTGGAGACCGGCGAAGAAGTCGTCAGCCAATTGCAGCGCTTTGCAAAAGAAAACGATCTGGCGGCCAGCCGCTTTAGCGCAATCGGTGCATTCAGTAGTGCAACGCTGGCCTATTTCAACTGGGATCAAAAGAATTACGAAACGATTCCAGTCAATGAACAGGTAGAAGTGTTATCGCTGATAGGCGATGTCGCGCTGGAAGATGGCGAGCCGAAAACCCATGTGCACGTCGTCGTTGGCAAACGCGATGGCAGTGCACATGGCGGCCATTTGCTGCAAGCGTATGTGCGACCCACACTGGAAATCATCCTGACCGAATCACCGGCACATCTGAAACGTACCTTCGACACAGAAAGTGGACTGGCGCTCATCAATATAGGCAGTGGCGACATCTGAACTGATATTCAAGAATCAGAACTGTGTTGTCGCGCATGCTTTTTTATTCCGATGCCAGATTCTTTGGATAAACAAGTTCGAGTGAGGACTGTTCGGCAATGTCCAGCGCAGCAATTCGCAGCGACGCAGCGCTGGCTTCATCATCGATGGCGCATACTGCGACCGCAACGTGGCTGTTATCCGTCGTCACTCTGAACCACCAATGATGAAACGCGCCAAACACCAGCTGCCCTTGCGTCACGGTGCCGACTATATTGTCGTATTGGTCGCCCATATTCGTGATCAATACGCCGCGCTCTGCCAAAACGAATTGGCAGTTGAAAAAGAATTCATGCGAACGCAAAGCGGCTGGTGCGCCTTTCGCATCGAAGCCATCCAGCATGATCACATCGACCGAACCAACCGCGAGCTTCTGCATATGTGCGATGGCATCCACATGCAATACATGCAGACGTGCGTCATCCGCTGGAATCATGAATTGATCGCGCAGCGCCAGCACATCGGCATTCGATTCCAGCACGGTAATACGTGCCGACGGGAAATGCCGATAACAGTATTTGACCAGGGAGCCGCCGCCCAAACCTATCATCAGGATGTGTTGCGGAGCAGGATGCATGGACAGGAATCCCGCCATCGCCTGCGTATACGGAATCACCAGCTCATCCGGCGCAGACAAACGCATCGCGCTTTGCACGACCTGCTCATTGAAATGCAAGGTGCGCATATCGCCATCGTCGAAAACGAAAGGCTTGCCATCTCGTACAAGCGCTCTGGTTTTTTCTATACGTTCCGGAGTGAAAAAATTCATGAATTGAATCAGCAATATGCAATCAATAAAGATGCAGTGTGGTGCGATCCGACGGCAAAGTCAAAAGCCGGCATGCAATTATGCAAGCTATGTAAAGACGCGCGATTCGCTGCTACCATGTTTGCATGACTGCGAAAGCATCCCTCTTCAGCACTTTCTGGCACATGGGCCGCGCGACCCTGCGCTGGCTGATCAGCGGCTGGCGCATAGTGCTGTTCGGCATGCTGGTGCTATCGCTGGCATTGTCGCCGGCTACCTATCAGCGCGAGAACCGGCATGCGATTGCGTATCAGATCGTGCTCGGCACCTTCCAGAATTTGATCTGGTTTTCCGTATTGTCATCACTGGTCAGTTTGATCCTGATTCGCATCGTAGTCGTCACCGCCTTGAGTTACGGCCTTTCCAAATACGCGCTGGAAATGGTGGTGCGTGTCCTCGTGCTGGAACTCATTCCGCTGACGGCTGCATTGTTCGTCGCCTTGCGTCGGACACTGCCGGATGGCGTGGAACTGGCCGAAATGCGCAGGCGTGGCGATCTCGCACTGTTGCAACAGCAAGGCATAGATCCGATTCGTCGCGAATTTTTCCCGCGCGCAGTGGCCGGGATGTTTTCTGTATTGATGCTGGCTGCGGTCAGTTGCGTGCTTTCCCTGATTCTTGCGTATCTATCGATTTACGGCTTTACGCATTGGGCGCTACCGGGATACACACGCGTAGTGGGACAGATATTCAATCCCTCGGTGGCGATGATTTTCTTGCTGAAGACTATCTTTTTCAGCCTGGCCGTATCGTTGAGTCCGATGGCATCATCGCTTTACGATACCCGCGATACGCCGTTGCATAGCCGCTCCAAAGCCGCGAATGAACTGGCAGCGATGGTGCGATTGTTCTTCGTTATTTTGCTGATTGAAGTTGCTTCGCTGATGGGTAACTATTACTAATCCTTATATGGCATATGACCCCATGCAAGAACACCCCGACAATTCTAGCCAGGCACCCAACCCACCGCTGCAGGCGATGCCCAAGAATCTTGAGTTCAAGGCGGCTATTCTGCTGATGTTTTTGATCGCGCTGGTCTCCGGTTCGGCAGCCTATCTGATGTATGCGCGCGGTGCTTTCGAAACGACGCAGGAACTGGTTTTGCTGGCTGACGATTCAGAAGGCGTGGTGGTTGGCATGGATCTGACGTTTTCCGGATTCCCTATCGGGCGCGTCAGTCGTATCGAACTCAGCAAGGAAGGCAAGGCGCGCATGATCGTCGATGTCGCGGAAAAAGATGCGCACTGGCTGCGCACTTCCAGCGTATTCGCGATGGAACGCGGCATAGTCGGCAGTACAAAGATGCGGGCTTACACCGGCGTCCCGACCGATCCGGCCTTGCCGCCCGGTGCCGAACGTACCTTGCTGGTGGGCGATGTCGCAGCAGAAATTCCCTTGCTGGTCGCATCCGCCAAACAATTGATAGAAAATCTGAACGGTCTGACCGCAGCGGAATCTGCACTCAGCGCCAGCCTGAGTAATTTGCAGGGACTGACAGAAAAATTCAATGGTCCACATGG
Organism: Herminiimonas fonticola; assembly: GCF_003293745.1. GTDB lineage: Bacteria > Pseudomonadota > Gammaproteobacteria > Burkholderiales > Burkholderiaceae_D > Oxalicibacterium > Oxalicibacterium fonticola. The sequence goes on along the minus strand of NZ_PTLZ01000003.1, from coordinate 151,076 downwards.
CGCACTAGGCGGATTGATGGGCAATGAAAAAGATGCGCAAAAACTGGTAGCGACACTGGACCGCGCCAACAGTGTGCTGAACAAGGTCGATGGCTTGCTGGTCAAAGCCGACAATCAGATTTTCGGCAAGGATGGCAATAGCCAGGCCACCATCGTCCAGCTCAATGCGATGTTGAGCGAAGCCAGATCAAGTCTGAAAAAAGTCGATGCGGTATTGATCGATGCCCAAGCCATCAGCGCCAACGCCAAAATCGCTACCAGCGATCTGGGTGTCTTGCGTGCGGATGTGGATCGCAGCCTGCGCAAGGTCGATCAACTGGTCAATGAAATCAACCGCAAATGGCCGTTTGCACACGATACGGAGTTGACGCTGCCATGATCTCGACCTCATCTTTTTCACGCATCGCTTTACCTGTCGTTTTAACCGGATTGCTGGCGGCATGTGCAGGCACGCCAGCTCCCGACTGGCAAATGAACGCCAAGACTGCTATGGAGCGCGCCACCGCCGCCTACCTCGAAGGTAACGCGCGCGTCGAAACCCAGGAGTTCAATCTGGCGCGCAGCGAAATCAGCCGCACCGGTCGCGCCGACCTGATGGCGCGCGTAGAACTCACGCGATGCGCAGCGCGTGTCGCCAGTCTTGTCATCGAAGAATGCGAGGACTTCGAAAAACTGAGAACAGATGCCGCAGCACCAGAACGTGCTTACGCCGATTATCTGACAGGAAAAATCAAGTCTAACGATATTGCCTTGCTGCCAGCGCAGCACCGCACGGTCGCTGGTACCAGTTCAGATGTTGCTGCCGCCAGCGCATTGCAGGGTATCGAAGATCCACTGGCCAGACTGGTTGCCGCCGGCGTTCTGTTCCGCAGCAATCGCGCCACACCCGCTATCCTGACAGTTGCTGCCGACACTGCTTCGGCACAAGGCTGGCGTCGGCCTTTGCTGGCCTGGTTAGGCGTACAACTGTTACGCGCGGAAAACGCCGGTGACGCAGTCGAAGCGGAACGCTTGCGCAGAAGGATCGCATTGGTAGAAAACGCTGCGACTCCCCGTCAACCATAAAGCTGCCGCCAGAGTTATTAGCAGATCGATTACTGGGGTGGAATATGGACAACAACACACGCGAAGAGCTGCGCCACCTGCTCTCAACCTCCGGCACCATGGCCGGCCTCTGCATCACAGGCACTACTCTTTTCTCAACATTGGGCCGAACGACTGGCGGCACCGTCGTTGACGATATCTTTGTCATCAGCGCCCTGTTTTTCCTGCTGTGTACTTATTGCGTCTTCTGGGCGCTACGTACCAAACACCAACGTACTGTTCAATTACTGACACGTATCGCCGAGGGTTTGTTCGCTGTCGCACTGACGGCGATGGTGTCGGCCGGGTTCATCATGACTTATACGATTTGGTAAGGCCAAAAACGGCAAGAAAAAATAGCACTCGTCTTTGCAGTCTGACAAGAGATGTATCGTCCAAGCTGAAAAATACAAATAAACCTTTTATACTGTATGCATATACAGTATATTGATAACTCGCCTGAGCAAATGGCGTTTTGTCCCAAACAGTACTTTTGGAGGTTTTATGGCTGCACTGGCTTCTGCTCTTCCTTTTTCCACTTCGTCCATTCTTGCGTCGCGACCAGATTCAATCTGGCTAAGCGATCAGGTAGCGGCGTACCGCTCCAAGCCGATTTCTTCCGGCTCTCGCGAGCTGGATCAGCAGTTGCCGCATGGCGGCTGGCCTCCTTCAGTTTTGACTGAACTGCTGCTGGCCAATCCCGGCATCGGTGAATTGCGTTTGCTGGCATCAACTCTGACGCACATCACGGAAGCTGGCAAAGCCGTGGTGGTACTGGCCCCTACGCATCTTGCAATCGCGACAAGCCTGAGCGAGTTGGGGATAGACATGAGCAAAGTCACACTGATAGAAGTAGACAACCCGGCAGACAAGATCTGGGCCGTGGAACAAGCCTTGAAAAGCGCCAGCTTCGGTGCATTGCTGTGCTGGTTGCCGCAAGCAAGAGACGACCATTTGCGACGCTTGCAACTGGCGGCTGCCGGCACGCAAGGATTGACGTTTTTGTTTCGCCCGCTAGACGCGCAAGATCAGGCCTCGCCTGCACCATTACGCATGCTTTGCAAACCGCTGGCTATCGGACGACTTTCGGTAGAGATCATCAAGCGTCGCGGCCCGGTGCACCTTGAACCAATCATTTTGCCGTTAGAGGTTCCGGAAATACTGCTCAAACCGCTCGCGACACGTGTTCTCGGCAAACCCGTTTTCAGTGAACTTTCATATAGCGTTAACCACTCTGCCCTTGCCGCAACTGCCGCCCGGCATCGCCGAGCGCTGCTATCCTAGAAGAGTTCCAGAATGAAAAAAGGCCGCACATGTGCGGCCTTTTTTCATTCTTACATCGGATTCATCGCACTGGCTTAATTACTTCCGATTAGTACGTACCTGGAATCAGAATTTTCTTGTCGACCTTTTTCACATCGGTCAAACCGCAAAAAGCCATCGTCAGATCCAGCTCGCGCTCGATGATTTCCAGGCATTTGGTCACGCCCTCTTCGCCCATCGCACCCAAACCATACAAGAAGGAACGGCCGATATACGTACCTTTCGCACCCAAAGCCAAGGCCTTGATGACATCCTGACCGGAACGGATGCCACCATCCATATGCACTTCGATCTGGTCGCCGACTGCTTCAACGATACTCGGCAATGCTGCGATGCTGGACAAGGCTCCGTCCAGTTGACGGCCACCGTGATTCGACACGATCAATGCATCGGCACCGCTGGCAACTGCCAGCTTGGCATCTTCCGCATCCATGATGCCCTTGATGATCAACTTGCCGCCCCAGCACTTCTTGATCCATTCGACGTCTTTCCACGACAAAACCGGATCGAACTGTTGCGAAGTCCATGACGACAGCGAAGACATATCCGACACATCGCTGGCATGGCCGACGATATTGCCGAAGCCGCGACGCTTGGTACCCAGCATGCCCATGCACCAGCGCGGCTTGGTCATCATGTTGGCGATATTCGCCAGCGTCAGTTTCGGCGGTGCGGACAAGCCGTTCTTCAAATCCTTGTGGCGCTGCCCCAATATCTGCAGATCCAGCGTCAACACCAGCGCAGAACAACCGGCAACCTTGGCGCGTTCTATCAAACGCTCGATGAATGCGCGGTCCTTCATCACATACAGCTGAAACCAGAATGGCTTGCTGGTATGCGCGGCAATGTCCTCGATCGAACAAATACTCATTGTCGATAACGTGAAGGGAATCCCGAATTTTTCAGCAGCCTTGGCCGCGAGGATTTCGCCGTCCGCATGCTGCATGCCGGTCAAACCTGTAGGCGCAATCGCCACTGGCATATGTACATCCTGCCCGGCCATCGTGGTTTTCAACGTGCGATTGGACATATCGACCGCCACCCGCTGACGAAACTTCATATTGGCAAAATCACTGCTGTTGGCGCGATAAGTCGATTCGGTCCATGAACCGGAATCGGCGTAATCGTAGAACATGCGAGGTACGCGCTTTTGCGCCAGTACGCGTAAATCTTCAATATTGGTGATGATGGACATCAGGTGGTTTCCTTTTAAACGATCAATTCAGATTGATTCGCTGGCTGCACACGATGGCAGGTCTTTATTTTTATATGCGATATTTTATTTCTTCGCCATCATTCTTGAGATGAATGTTTTTAACCAATGGTATTGAGTCGTGTATTAAAGATACAGAATTACAGACTCATGGCGATTGTTTTTTTATTATGAGACTTCGAAATAATGCTGGCGAAGACTGCAGCGAGGTTTCATGCGCCGTCGAAGGGAAATCGAAATGCTTTTCCATCGAGAAGCAAGGCTTCGAATATACTTGCATTTGAAATGCAACATATTTAAACTTCCATTCTTGAAGAGCAAGGTCTTATTTGCTCAGGAATATCAAACGCAAACTATCGAGTTCGTATGATAATCCGCATGACAATACGCGACGATGCTGTACGGGACTGAAGCATTCCACAGTATCACGTTGTGATGTAATGGCACATTCCGCAATCTGTTAGGGGCAGCATGGTTCAATCGAAATGGCAGTGGATGTACCGTTTTTTCCCGGCACCGGGTTCCGTCGATCGTTATGAAAGAATGCGCGCCTGCTCAGGCGCATTATTTGGTCTGGTTATCACCGGTCTCACTACTTATCTTCTCCTTGGCAAAGACGTGCATGCGATGTGGCTGATTGCACCTATGGGAGCATCTTCCGTGCTGTTGTTTGCGGTACCGGCCAGCCCTTTGGCACAACCGTGGTCCATCATGGGCGGCAATATTATTGCGGCAATCGTTGGTGTAAGTTGCGCCAAACTGATAGGCGAACCGATCCTGGCAGCCGGCCTCGCCGCAGCGGTGGCAATCGGTGCCATGTTTGCCTTCCGCTGTATTCATCCGCCTAGCGGTGCGGTGGCCTTGACCGCCGTACTGGGCGGACCTGCCGTGCATGCGATGGGTTACAGCTTTGTACTGATCCCGGTTGCACTCAACTCCTTGCTGCTTTTGCTGACTGCATTGTTTTTCAATAACGCAACGGGACGTCGCTATCCGCATGTCGTACAGCCCGACCGCAGCAGCAAACATAACACCACAGACGTCCCGCCGACCGAACGCATCGGTATTACGCCTAGTGATCTGGATAGCGTACTGACACGCTATAACCAGGTGCTCGATATCAGCCGCGCCGATCTTGAATCGATCATGCTGCAAACAGAAATGCAGGCGTATCGCCGCCGGATGGGTGAAGTGAAGTGTTCCAGCATCATGTCCAAGGACGTCGTCAGTGTTGAATTCGGCACCGAACTGGCCGAAGCCTGGTCAGAATTTCAATCGCACGATTTAACTGCTTTGCCGGTGATCGATAGAGGCAGACGCGTGATCGGGATCGTGACCAAGGCAGACTTCTTGCTTCATGCAGAAATCGAACTGCATGAAGGACTCGGTCAACGGCTGACCAATTTGCTGCGCCCTTCTCAACTGACGCATACGGAAAAGCATGAAGTCGTCGGTCAGATCATGACGAAAGAGGTTTACACGGCCAACGCCGATCAATCTATCGTCGATCTGATACCGCTGATGTCCGACTCTGAAGTTCACCAGATGCCGGTGATCGATGGACAAGGACGATTGGTTGGAATGATTTCGCAGACCGACATGATCGCAGCACTTTTCGAACACGGCCTTGCCGAAGGTATTTAAAACGTTCATATTCGTGCCAAGGCATTATCGGAACGCATTCAGCATGTATTACAGGAGATTAAAGAATGAGTAATAACACTACAGGTACTACCAATCTGGATCTGGCTTTATCCAAGGCGATCGTCGATCAGGCACCGGATGCAATCATTTTTGCCGACCCTGCCGGCATGATCAAAATATGGAATAGCGGTGCAGAACGCATTTTCGGTCACGAGGCAGCGGATGTCATCGGCGGCCCACTGGATATCATCATCCCTGAACGTATGCTGGATGCGCATAACAAAGGCTTCGACCACGCCGTTAGCACTGGCGAAATGAAGTACGTCAACAAGGTGTTGACCACCCGTTCCATGCACAAAGACGGTAGCCAGATTTACATAGACATGAGCTTCGGCATGGTGCGCGATGAAGCAGGAAAAATCCTGGGAGCACTGGCAGTCGCCAGAGATATCACCGAACGCTTCGCCAACGATAAGGCGCAACGCGTACGTGTTGCCGAACTGGAAAAAGCCTTGGCTGAAAAATCCGGAACTTGAGCTGGAACTGCAGCAGCGTAACAACGCAAAGCAGTAACGCTTATAAAAAAACGGTAGCAAGAATAATCTTGCTACCGTTTTTTTATTTATCTCTTGGATCAGTCCGCGTCATCCCGTCAGCGGCTGAACAAACGCTCCCTGACGTGCTCTTCATGGAATACCGTATGTGATGGCTTGACCAGATCGCTGCGGCTGATGATGCCGATCAAGTGCAGCGTTTCCTTGTCGGTCACCACCGGCAATCTTTCTACATGCTGGATCGCCATGCGTCGGCTCACAACCTGACAGGTTTCTGTCGCCAAAGCCACATGTGGTGCCTCATCGAACAAGGTCGCAACCGTCTGATTTTCATCGTGCTTGTGCAAACCGCTCAACAAGGATTCTCTATCCAGCATACCCAACAAGCGTTGTTGTGCCGCATTTCGCGTGTCCACCACTGGAAAACTACGATGCTTTTGCTCATTGCCGAAGTAATCTTGCGCCACCTCTTTCAGCGATAAAGATGCCGCGATACTGACCATCTCAGTCGCCATCACATCGTGTACAAACACGCGCTCTTGCGGATCGACGCTGTATTCGCGATAAATGTGCAGCCCTCTACGTGCGATTTTTTCCGTCATGATGGAACGACGCATCACCAACACCGTGAAGCCGTAAGAAACACCGGTAGCCAGCAACAAAGGCAGCAAAGCGTTGAAATCACCAGTCAGACCGAGCGCAAAAATCGCCGCAGTCAAAGGTGCGCCAAGCACGCCAGCCAAAACTGCCGCCATGCACACCAGGGGCCACAAAGTCGGATCGCTACCCGGCACCAAACTTGAGATGACAGCACCCAGGCCAGCACCCAACATCAGCAGCGGCGCCAATACACCGCCCGATGTGCCGGAGCCAAGTGCAACAACCCAGATCACCGCTTTGACTACCAGCAAGGACAAGGCGGCCGATAGCAACATCCGGTTATTCAACAGATCCGAAATCACATCGTAGCCCACACCCAATGCGCGCGGTTCAAAGTAGCCGCCTATGCCGACCACCAAGCCGCCTATGGCTGGCCACCACATCCAGTGCAGCGGCAATTTTCCAAACCAGTCTTCTACCTGATACAGCGAAACCGACATCAACGCCGACAAGGCACCACTCAACAAACCCGCAACGATGCAAATCCCAAATGCAGCCAAACCAACAGGCGCAGTATGAATCGGGAACAAAGGGCCAGTATCCAGCAGCAAAGGCCGGCAGAAAGCCGCCACCGCACAAGCCAGCATCACCGGCAACAAACTACGCGGCCGCCATTCAAACAATAGCAATTCCACCGCCAATAACACCGCCGCTACCGGCGTACCGAATACCGCCGTCATGCCCGCAGTCGCGCCAGCCACCAGCAAGGTCTTGCGCTCCGCCGCACTCATGGAAAAATTCTGTGCGATCAAGGAACCGATTGCACCGCCTGTCATGATGATCGGGCCTTCCGCACCGAAGGGGCCGCCGCTACCGATCACGATGCCGGACGTCAATGGTTTGAGCACCGCGACCTTGGGTGACATCTGGCTTTTGCGAAACAGAATCGCCTCGATTGCTTCCGGAATTCCGTGGCCGCGCACCTTGTCCGAACCGTAACGCGCAATCAAACCAGCGATCAGCCCGCCCGCAACCGGCACTGCAATCACCCACAAACCCAAGGTATTGCCGGCCGGCGAACGATCTTCAAACGACCAGGTTTGAAAAAAGAAAAGATTGGTAAAAAAATGAATAGAGTTCAGCAAAATATAAGCCGCAACTGTACTGACCACGCCAATCACGACAGCAATCAGACACAGAAGAAGAATCCGCTTATCGAAAGAAAAGTCACGCTGATGAGCACCGTGATGCCCATGATTTTTATGAGTTTGCATAAAGGAAAATGCTCGTTTGAATGTTTGTGTAACGCTCAAGTACAGCAAACGCGACAGGGAATACCTTGGAAGCAGTGATAGCGAACTCAGGAGTTCTGATCACGCCCGTTCCCGCTATCATTGAAGGCTGAAATGCGCGCCACCTTGAAGACATTCGACAAGGAACGCAATTCATTGCGATGCAATTCCGCCAGATGGCGCAACTGCTTTTCGCCGACGGCAGTCAGCTTGACGCGCACTTGGCGCCTGTCTTCCAAACCTGGCGTACGTGTCACCAGGCCGGCTTTTTCACAGCGCGATACCAGCGCAACTGCACCGTGATGCTGGATTTGCAAGCGCTCTGCCAACTGGCCCACCGTCGCCCAATCCTGCCCCGGGAAACCCTTGATATGCAGCAGAACCAGGTAATGCAGCGGGGTCAGACCAACGCTTTGCGCGGCATCTTCGCTGAATTTCAAAAAGCGGCGCAGTTGATATCGGAATTCGGACAGAGCCTCAAAATCGGCTTGTTCCAGCGCAGGAGTAGTTGTCATGTTGCAGAGCTCGATATCGTGATTTGCGCCAGATATCGCATGTAAATGAAAGCAATAATTATATCACGACATGATCTATTTTATTTCGCGTGAGCTGCATTCATGCAAGCCGGCGCAACTTTTTCCTTACCCAAAATGAAAAACCCGGCTGGACGCCGGGTTCAATCAATCGTTAATCATTTTGAATCAATACAATGGACGGCAGCTATCCAGCGTATAGACAACTAGCCTTTACTCTTGAGCACCGTCATTTCGCGCAACAGTTTGGCGAGACCGGCACCGTGCACCAGACGCATCTTGTGAGCCACCGCAAACTGCATCGCAGTTGGCGTGAATTCGCCGGCAGTAATATAGAACGAGTAATCCGCACCACCCGCCTCCACCGCATTATGCAAATCGCGCAAAGGTTCGATACCGTTGCTCGCTGCTTTCCATCGTTTGCAACTGACCAGCGCCTTGCGACCACCACTGATAATGGAAAAATCTGCATGCGGCTGGTCGATACGGGTTACTTCAAAGCCATCACGCAGCAATGCGCGCTCTATCTCTACTGAAAAATCCTTCCACGACATCGCACGCGTTGCCTGCATGATTTCCGCCACGCGGGTAGCGCTGGGTTCACCGCGTTTGCGCCACAGCACCATGATGCAGACAATCATGAACGGCATGCCGGTAAAAATACCGTACACCGCGTATTGTCGCGGCATCAAAGCCGAGGCAATGATTGCGATGAGTAATGCAATACCGCCACTCACCCACCACTGCGCGCGCAGCAATAGGGCAAAGATCGAATTTTCTTTCATCTTCAAGTTCACATGTCACCTCATAGTTTTCTTTGGCTGGCATCATAACGCAGTTCGGCATCACTCCACGCAGATCCAAACATGTCGCAGGATTGCAGACATCGAAATTCCGACGTAAGCTGACTCGTCCTGGCAAGCCCGATTAAAAAATTGCATGAAAAACAAAATCAGAAATCACGAATATGAAAACCGCATCAATCGCGAATTGGCAAAGCTGGGCATTGCGCTGGAATTGATCGCGCAGAAAAAATTGCCGTTTTATATGGAAGCACAGCAACTGGCAATAGGCGAAACAGATGCCGACGGTCGCGAGTACATGATGACGCCAGCGACGGCGGCAGCCTGGGCTGAAATGAAGGCGGCAGCCTTACAGGACAATGTGATTCTGGAAGTCGTCTCTGCCTTCCGTTCCATCGACAGGCAAATCGAAATCATCCAGAACAAGCTGGATCGCAACATGCCTATCGAAAAGATTTTGACCTTGAGCGCGCCACCTGGTTACAGCGAACATCACACTGGTTGCGCAATCGATATCAACACGCCCGGTTGCGTCGCCACCGAAGAAGAGTTTGAAAATACGGCCGCATATCGCTGGCTGCATGAACACGCAGGACGCTTTGGATTTGTCCTGTCCTACCCGCGCGACAATACTTTAGGATTTATATACGAGCCTTGGCACTGGTGTTTTCAAGCAGCGGCCAGCATTGAAAGTAGCATTCAAACCAACATTAACTTTCAATCGTAATTTATTGTTTTTTAAAAAAATAAAATTACTATAACTTCTGTTGCAAAAATTCCAGAAAACAACTGATACGCCGTGACAACTGCGTATTCCTGTAATACACCGCATGGATGGGTTGCCGGTATCCCGTGTAGTAATCCTGCAGGATTTTGACCAGTCGACCTGCCGCAATATCTTCCCTAGTCATGAAATCTGCCAGGCTGGCAATGCCCTGCCCGTGCAGTGCCAAGGCACGCAAAGTTTCACCGCTCGAAGCAAATATCGATGGCGTAACGATCAGTGTTTCGCCTCCGCTATGCCGTATCGGCCACGCGTTACCGGTTTCAAATTGCAGAAAACCCAGCAGCTGATGCTGCACCAATTCCTCTGGCGTTTTTGGTGTGCCATGCTTTTGCAAGTACTCCGGACTCGCTAATAAATAAAGCGGATTGGAATTCAAGGCACGTGCATGCAGAGTTGAATCCTGCAAGCTACCTATGCGTATCGCGATGTCGGTGCGATGCTCAAGCAAGTCCGCAACCTGATCGTTGCTGGTCAGCTCCAGTGTGATCTCGGGATACAGCGCGCGGAATTCCGCTACATGCGGCACGATTGCATGCAGGATGAATGGTGCTGCCGCATCGATACGCAATCGGCCGCTCGGTCTTTGTCGCCGCACGCGTATCGCTTCTTCCGCCTCGTCCATCGCTGCCAGAATGTTGCGCGCCTTCTTTAAAAGGAGATGACCTTCATCCGTCAACTCCATTCGACGTGTGGTGCGTGTCAACAAAGATGTCGCCAGTTTTTCTTCCAGCCGCGACAAGGCGCGACTGACAGCCGATGTGGTTTGCCCCAGATTGATCGCTGCAGCGCCCAAGGTGCCGCTATCGACCACAGTGACAAATGTCTTTAAATCGTCTGAATTGATATCCATACGCCGCACTTATAGTTAACTTATTATTGATTTTAGAGAAAGTATGTTTTGATAATACAGCTATTTTTCTCAACAATAAATGCCGGCATAGTACGTCCATGCACTTGCTCCTGCAGCCGGAAAACTCCGGCACGGAGCAAGCCACCAGATAGATCAACTCTACAAAGGATAAAACATGAACGTATTCATCACTGGCGCAGCAGGCTATATCGGCGGATCGGTTGCAGCACGTCTGCTGAAAGAAGGTTACGTAGTACGCGGTTTGGTACGCATGCAAGAACAGGCAGACCGCGTCAGGCAACTCGGCATAGACCCTGTGATCGGCACACTGGAAGATAAAGACATCCTGGCGCGCGAAGCGAAACAGGCAGATGCGGTCATCAACGCCGCCAGCTCCGATCACCTGGCTTCGGTAGAAACCATGCTCAACGCACTCGAAGGCTCAAACAAAGCCTTCGTTCATACCAGTGGCTCCAGCGTCATTGGTGACGATGCGCGCGGCGAATGGAAGTCGGACAAGGTCTTTGCCGAAGACACACCAGTCACCATCGTGCCGGAAAAAGCAGCGCGTGCAGCGCTCGACAAATTGATTATCGATGCGGCTCAACGCGGTGTGCGCTCGGTCATTCTGTGCAACACGATGATCTACGGCACCGGCCTGGGTGTCAGTCCGAATAGCGTACAAATCCCGCCACTCGTAATGCAAGCGCAAAAAAGCGGTATCGCGCGCTATGTAGGCCAAGGCGTCAACGTCTGGTCCAACGTGCATATCAAGGATGTCGTTGAACTGTATTTGCTGGCATTGAAGAATGCACCGGCCGGCTCTTTCTACTTCGTGGAAAATGGCGAAGCCTCGTATGCCGACATCGTTGCAGCGATCGCCAAACGTCTGAAACTAGGCGCACCGCAATCATGGCCAGTCGACGAAGCAATCAAGGAATGGGGTTTCGGTCATGCCGTGTATTCCTTCGGCTCCAACAGTCGTGTGACTGCTGCCAAGGCTCGCAAGGAATTGGCTTGGGAGCCAACGCATACGTCCGTTTTTGACTGGATCACAAACGACATGCAAGTCGCAACTCGGTAAACAAAATCACGCCCATGTGCGATTCGATGAATGGCGCAAGACGCCATTCAATCATTCAACTGTTCCATCGCTGATGCAGGAAGTCACACAGGCTGATGACGTCCGGCATCAGCTTCAACAACATGGTTGAGAGTATCGAACATGTCATCCGCCAGGAACAGAGTGCAGGCAATCACCGATACTTGCATGGAATTTTTAACTGCCACTTCAACGCGCCAAAAATCTTGTTCGAAATAACGCTACCCACTTTTGAGTGAATCGACTCGCAGCGTTTTTTCCTCGTGCGCCATGATGATATGGCCGCCGTTCCACGCAGCTTGCGTATCCTCTTTTTTATTTTTTCTCACTCTTGCGAGTAGCGTATTTTCATTTGCGCTGATGCTCCGAAACACCCTCATTGCCAGCATGCCTGGGCTTCTTCATTAATCTCATCGCACAAGCAATTTTTCTCTGCGCAATAAAACCTTGCAACAGAAAAATAAATTCAAAAAAGAAATTGCACAGCAAAAATATCCGTCGACGCGTTTTCTTTTTTTCGCGCAACGATATAACAGCATGTCGCCATGAGGTTTGATCTTCGCGCCATATTGACGACGAAAACCCTAAACAAAAGCGCCATGTACATCTGTCCGAAGTAGACAAGGTTTTGTCGTTTAGTAAATAGTCAGGCGTCCTATTATCAACCCAATCCAGACGAAACCAGACGGCCGCTGGGACAAGTGGATTGAGCCTGATGGGAGACAGAAAGTCGTTTTTAAAATTCTGTCTTCCAATCGGTTTTATATGAACGCAATCACAAAGTAAATGACACCCCTTATCTAGGAGAATCAAAAATGAAACAGCACATCATTGCAATAGCCGTCACCTCGTTGTTCGCGGCCTCGGCATACGCCGGTTATCCCGGACAACAACATCATCAACAACAGCAACCAAGCAAAGTCATCGCCGTTTCAGTTGGTGGTGCCGGCGGTGCTGGTGGCGGCGCAGCTTCAGGCAATGTTACCGGCGGTGCTACCACTGGTGGGACTGCAACAGGTGGCGCAGCAAATCAGACTAACTGGGGCGGCGCTGCCGATTCCGGCGGCAACTATACAGCTACGGGCGGCGTGAAAGCGTCCGGTGGCGACACTAGATCTGGCGGCACTTCGAGCAATGCTTCTGTCGGCAATCCATCGGGTAGCAGCCAGGGTTTCCAACGCGGCTATGGCCAACATAACAGCGGCGGCGGTACTGCCAAAGCAGGCAACACAAGCGGCAATGAGCAAAAATTGAATGGCAACGCCATGGCAGTTGGCGGCACCACGATATCGTCCAGCAAAGCCGACGCTTCAGCCGATGGCAACACGAATCTCGGTGGTTCAGCTAAAACAATCACGATCGGCGGCCCCGCTTTCAGCGGCAAAGCTATCGGTGGTGACGGCGGCAGTGGCGGCAGTTCAGCTGCTTTTGCTCACGACTAATCAGCAGCAAACAGCTATCGATCAGATAGCCCGAAAAACAGGGGGAAAGAGAATTCCCCTGTTTTTCAAGAACAAAAAATTGTGATGGAGCAGCCATGAAAAGCAATCTTCTAGGTGTGCTGGTAGCCTCAATATTCGCCTTACCAGCTTTGTCCGCATATGCAAATGGCCCAGGAGGATCAGGCGGATCGAGCCCGGCATCCTCATCAAGCTCATCCGCCACCGGCGGTGCAGGTGGTGCAGGTGGTGCGGCAAGTGGCGGATCGGCTACCGGCGGCAGTGCAGCTGGCGGCTCTTCGAATGTTAATGTTTCGGTATCCACGGGCAGTAATGGAAGCGGCACTACAGCCGGGCCGGCAGCGGCAGAAGTCGGTGCGGTGGGAGACCCGGGCAGCAGTGCGTATAACACCGCAGCATATGTAGGTTATGGCGGCAGCTATACCGTCAAGACAGTACCTAGCGTCATCTCACCATCGCTCACGGCAACCTTATCCGATACGTGCATGGGATCGGCCTCCTTTGGTTTGTCGGTAGTCGGATTTGGTGCGACAGGCGGCACCACCGTGGTTGACGATGCTTGCGTACGACGACTGGATTCACGAGAGTTCCGTGCCATGGGCATGAACGACGTTGCGCTCGCATTGCTATGCCAGAGCGACGCCAATCGCAAGGCGATTGAATCGACTGGCCGCTCCTGCCCCAGCGTTGCTCCGCCTACCGTTAGCCTGGCACAACCCAAACCTGTAGTACAGGCAGCTCCGGTCGCATCTTTAGCGCCGCCGCCATCCGAAGTCACAACCTCTTCGGTCACACAGGCTCAACCTGAAGTTAGTACGCCTGCGCTCAGCCAGCCAGCAGCTGAAGAGCCAGTCGCCCCGGCTACCCGGTAACGGAATAGAAATCAGAGAGTGCGTGATGAAGCGGACTACCACCAGCGATCAGATTGCAGCCGCCTTGAAACAGGAAGAATTGGGGATGCCATTGGAAGACGTGATTCGGCAGGCAGGCGTCTCCGAGCACACATTCCTTAGCTGGAAAAAGCGTTACAGCGCTTTACCAGGGTTTCCGCAGGATTTGAAATGTTTACAAGAAGAGAATGTCAGACTCAAGCAAATTGTTGCTGAAATGGCATTGGAAAATTCTCGATTGAAAGATTCATTGGAAGATAAATGATAAAAAATATTTTTTTGACAAAAAAATATAGGCTGATTAAAACACATGGGGTAATCTCATGGAACGATGTAAAAAAAACAACTCCGCTTGCTGTCATCCCAGATTGCCGGGAGCAGCAAACTAAAAAGCAATAACTTTCTTTTCAGGAAAGTAAACAAGACAAAGAATTAATCGTCGGAGGGCAACATGGAAGTGATGTCATTTAAAACACTGGCATTGAACGACTGTTCTCGATCAATCAAGCATATAGGCATTATTGTTTTTGAAGGAGTGATCCTGACTGATGTTATCGGCATTGCAGATGTATTCGGTGTTGGTGACAAACTTCTTTCCTCCATATATGTAGGCGAGACAGGTTACGCAATATCATTGCTATCTCTACAGGGCGGCATCGTGAAATCCTCCGCCTCGGTTCAAATCATGACCTCCCCATTACCAGCGCACGACAATCATTCATTTGATAGCCTGCTTATCGTCAGTGGTACTGGAAATTTCGACGCTTATCGCGATCCCGCGCTGCTCTCCTGGTTACAAAAAGTCAAAGGCAATGTACGTCGCATTGGTGCCATCTGCACCGGTGTATTCGTCATGGCCGCAGCCGGCCTGCTCAACAATCGTCGTGCGACCACACATTGGGCATTGCAAGATAAATTGATGCAGGAATTCCCGCAAATCAAAATTGAACGGGAAGCGACGATTACGGAAGACGACGGTATTTTTACCGCAAGCGATATCGGCATGGCTGCAGATCTGGCGCTGCATTTTCTGGAAGCCGATTTGGGCCCCAGCGTTGCAAAACGGGTGGCAGAAAGTCTGCTGATTTGTCAGCGTCGTCGGGACAATCCGCCCACAGTACGCCCAATGAAAGTGCCCGAGGCAAGCAAAAACAATAAAATCCAGCAAGCCTCACGCTGGTTTGCCGAACACATGGCAGAACCTATCAACATCCTCGATGCCGCAAATTTCGTATCGATGAGCGAACGCAATTTTCAGCGTCAGTTCAAACGGGGAACCGGATGGACGCCGCACGAATTCTTATTGCATCTACGTCTGGAAGCAGTTCGACGACAGCTGGCTGAAACAGATTTACCCGTCGATAAAATTGCACGTCGCTGCGGTTTTTTAAGTGGTGAACACGTTGCCAAATTATTCCGAAAGCATATGTCCATCTCACCTTGCGAGTACAGAAAGAACGAGCGTTCGGTACAAAAACCGCTTTCTTTAACTGCCTCGCAACAAGAACCACCACATCAACATCAACATCAACATCAGCAACAGCAATTATTATGATGATACTGCCCACTCATCTCCCGCTCTCAGCAATATCGCACTACCGAACTCGGATCGTTAGTTGATGGCTGTGGCTTCATCTTGATAGCCCCTTTACTTCATTTTTATTTCATCGCCCCAAACACCTTGCCCAGAATTGCGCTGCCGCTGCCTACCGGATCAGCGCGTATCGCCTTTTCTTCTTCGGCAATGATCGTGTACAAACCATCCAGTGCGCGTTGTGTGACATAACTTTCCACCGTTGCTTCTTCTTTCGATACCAGACCGCTGGCGCTGGCCTTGCCCATCACCGCATTGTATTGGGATGACAAGCCGTTCCCATCTGTGATTTTTTTCACGACCGGCAAGAATTTTGCGCTCAAAGGTGTAGCCGTTTTTTGGCGGAAGAAATCCGTTACCGAGGTTTCACCACCAGTCAGGATATTCTTCGCGTCGCTTACCGACATCGACTTCACAGCATCCAGCAACATAGGCTTGGCCAGTGCGACAGCCGATTCGGCAGCGTGATTCATCGATACCTGTAATTCATCGATTCTCTTGCCTTGACCAGTCATGCGTAACAAGGGCATCGCTTTTTCTATCGATGCCGGCATACCGATTTTCACCTTCTCGTTATTCAGAAAACCGTTTTCAACGCCAAGCTTGGCGACAGCGATGGTTGCGCCTTTTTCCAGCGCTGCCTTGACGCCGCTCGTCGCATCCTTGTTGCTGACATCAGCCAGCGACAAAGCCCAGGCGAACGATGCGGCACACATCAACGAACCGGCAATAACCGATTTGGAAAAATGGGGAATAAACATGATGTCTCCTTGGTGGACGAGTGTTGTTGAAGTTCTGCCTGGCAAATCAGTATATCCATAGCAGCAGAATTTATCCGCTGAAATTACAAATCTTCGCGCACACGCAAAAAACTCGCAAAGCGCGGAATGCCGCTGTCATTCACGCCACGAAAACGATACGTCACCAGACTACCCAACATAGGCGGCTGCGCGCGTTGCGCATCACTGAATCCGGTCCCGAGTTTGAAGCGCTGCCCGTTCGGCATCTCGACCAGCAAGGCACCGAGGCGACCGGCATGTTTCCCCTTGCCGTCGATATGGGCAATCACGCGTGCTTCGGCATCATCGTGCAACTTGAGTTTCAACAAGTCGTCATTGCGTTCTGCGCGGTAGTACGATGCACCGCGGTGCAGCATCAAACCTTCGCCGCCTTCCTTTGTCACCGTGCTGAGCATTTTCTGCAAGCTGCGATGATCACTCACCCTGCTTTGCTTCACCGATTGAACCCATGGCAATCCAATTGCCGCAACGGTAGTTTGCAGTATCGGCAATCGCTGATCAAAAGTGCCGGCGTGCGCAGGTAAATCAAACACCATGAAACGCATTTTTCGCCACGCGATATCATCCGGCACTTGCCGCCGTGCAGTCGATACTGCATCGGAAAATCCTCCGCGCCCTGCCCATAATTCGCCGTCCAGTGCAGTCTCCGGCCAGCCGGCTACAAACCATGCAGGCACCGCAATCGCTTCCCCGCCACGGGTCCACAGTGTCTTGCCATCCCAGTAAGCGCGTATGCCATCATATTTTTCGCTTACCCAATACGCGTGCAAATCAATGTCGGCGTGATACACATTGGCCAGCATGACGGGAGCGCGCCTGGACGCATTATCGTCAAGTGCAAAGACGGGTTCCTGCATGCAACAAGATGCAATAAGCGCGATCAGAAACAGTCGAACAATGCGTATGGGAAATAGTTTTTCAGTGCGCATTGCATGCTCCGGGTGCGGGTTCATTCCAATGAAAGACAGGCGGCTGTATCAACTATGTATTTTCGCTTTTCATGATACGTGGATGACAGGCAACCGCTATCCCATATACACAGGATAAAGTGCGTACAACGCGCATCGTTTCCGCATTTATTTGCGAAACGATAGTCGGGTAGGCGTAGCATCAAGTATCAATCGCTTTTTTATAGGGCGTCGATCATGGCCTCCCACCCTCTCAAGACTTATCAGGGAAAACGCGACTTCAGCGTGACGCCGGAACCAGCCGCAGGTGGCGTGGCGCATCCAGCAGCACGTTCCTTCGTCATCCAGAAACACTGGGCCACTCAACTGCACTATGACTTCCGGCTGGAACTCGATGGCACGATGAAAAGCTGGGCCATTCCCAAGGGGCCGAGCCTGGATTCCAAAGACAGGCGGCTGGCGGTACATGTCGAAGATCATCCGATTTCCTACAACAGTTTTGAAGGACGCATACCGGAAAACCAGTATGGTGCCGGCGAAGTCATCATCTGGGATAGAGGGACCTGGATACCTGACGGCGACCCGCACCAGGGCTATCGCGACGGTCATCTGCAATTCGCGCTGTATGGCCACAAGCTGCACGGAAAATGGGTATTGATACGCATGAAAGGAAAAGGCGAAAAAAAAGAGACATGGTTGCTGATCAAGGAAAAGGACCAGTATGTGCGTCCGGCTGCCGAATTCAGCATCGTCGATGCCATGCCGGATAGCGTGGCCGATCTGGATTGCGAAGATGTCCCGGCCCGGCCCAATATGACGGCAGACGGTAGCGATGATGTTGATCGCCCTGGTCGCACATCAGCTGCCGCCGACACGCCCGCGGCAATGGCGTCGAGTCCTCAGTCGGACGTGGGGGCGAGGCCTGTGCTGTACAACAAGGTCCATGTCAGTCATCCGGATCGTGTCGTGGATGCAGACACCGGCATGAAGAAGATCGATCTGATTCGCTATTACTCGCTGGTCGCCCCTTTCATGATGCCTCACCTCAAGGACAGGCCGGTATCCGTCGTACGCGCGCCGCTCGGTATAGACGGCGAATTGTTTTTCCAAAAACATTTGGACGCACCCATGGAAGGCATCGCCTTGCTCGACCGGTCACTCGATCCGGAACATGCATCGCTGATAGAAATCGTCGACCCCATGGGCCTGCTGTCGGCAGCCCAAATCAACGTGATCGAATTCCATACCTGGAACAGCAGGAAAACCGCAATCAACACACCTGACCGCATGACCTTCGACCTGGATCCCGGCGCCGGCGTAGCGTGGGAAATGACGCAGGAAGCAACCTTGCTGATGTGCTCACTGCTGGAGCAACTGGGCTTGCCGCCATTCGTCAAAACCAGCGGCGGCAAAGGCATGCACATCGTGGTTCCGCTGCAGCCGCTGCATGACTGGAAAACCGTCAGGGATATCTCCCATGCCATCGTGCTTCACGCAGCCGCCATCTACCCCATGCATTTTGTCGCCAAAAGCGGCGCGCAAAATCGCATTGGAAAAATCTACATCGATTACTTGCGCAATGGTTTCGGTGCCACCACGGTCGCCGCCTGGTCAGTGCGTGCGCGTCCCGGACTCGCTGTATCGGTACCGGTCTCGCGCGACGAAATCGCACAGTTGCATGGCAGCGCACATTGGACTATCGCCACTATCCGGACGCGACTGGAACAAGGCAATACGCCGTGGAATGACTACAGCAAGTCGGCACAAAACCTGGCTCCTGTGATGCAGCTGCTCGCGACGCGGCAAGGCACTCAATAATGCGCCGGCTAATGCGCCGGACTTGCGACCGCAATCCCACCCTGCTGCATACGCAATGAAAAAATGCATCGTCTAATGCATCACTTAATGCAGCAACTAATGCATCAACTAATGCATCGTCAAATGCAGTGAAATTCGACGCTATCGTGCAGAATCCAGCGGATATCCATGCTCCACATGACGATATGGCGCACCCATAAAACGAGAATGCTTGTTTTTTTCCGTCATTTCAATAATAATTGAAACATTGAATAAAGGATCTGTATGGATACCAAAGCCACTATCGTCGCCCTGGCGGCACTCGCACAAGAATCACGCCTCGCTGTCTTTCGCCTGCTGATACAACTTGGTCCGGAAGGAATGGCCGCCACCAAAATCGGTGCGCAACTGGGCATCGCGCCCTCGTCCATGTCTTTCCACTTGAAAGAACTGGCGCATGCCGACCTGATCACGGCGAGGCAAGAAGGCCGCTACGTCATTTACTCAGCCAACTTCAGCACCATGAATGCGGTGATCGGTTTTCTTACTGAAAACTGTTGCGGCGGCAACGTCTGCACTCCCGTCGTTGCCTGCTGTACTCCAGAAGAAACAGTCTCCTAGCTATATCGCTCAACCATACATCCCACAAAGGAAGCAACATGACTACGCAACAGAATGACAAGACGTACAACGTACTTTTCCTCTGCACCGGTAATTCTGCACGCAGCATCATGGCTGAAGCCATGTTGAACACGATAGGCAACGGGCACTTCCGTGCCTATAGCGCCGGCAGCCATCCCGGCGGCACGGTCAATCCATTCGCGATAGAACAAATCAAAACGACTGGCTACGCTGCGGACAATTTGCGCAGCAAAAGCTGGGATGAATATGCAGCAGCGGACGCGCCTAAGATGGATTTCATCATTACTGTTTGCGATAACGCCGCCGGCGAAGTCTGTCCGATATGGCCAGGTCAGCCCGTTTCTGCACATTGGGGTTTTGAAGATCCGGCAGCGGCTACCGGCACCGAAGATGAAAAACGTGCCGTGTTTTCCAAAATTGCCAAGCAGATTTACAGCCGCATCAATCTGCTGAACAATTTGCCTATCGCTACGCTGGAAAAAACTGCGATCAAGCGCGAGATGGATGCCATCGGTTCACGCCCTCACTGATTGAGTCTCCATGTCTAGCCTATGCAAAGCCGCCGATACGCGGACAGACACATCCATGAATAACTTCGAACGCTATCTGAGTGTGTGGGTAGGTTTGTGCATCATCGCCGGAATTTTTCTTGGGCAGGCATTTCCGATTACGGTACAAGCCGTAGGCGCACTCGAAATCGCCCAGGTCAATCTGCCGGTCGGCGTGCTGATTTGGCTGATGATTATTCCTATGCTGATCAAGATCGATTTTGCGGCATGGAAGCAAATCAAAGGGCATGCACGCGGCATGGGCGTCACCCTGTTTATCAACTGGGCAGTCAAACCATTTTCTATGGCTTTCCTGGGTTGGCTTTTTATCCGGCATTGGTTTGCACCGTATCTGCCAGCCGATCAACTGGATTCTTATGTCGCCGGCTTGATACTGTTGGCTGCCGCCCCCTGCACTGCGATGGTCTTTGTCTGGAGCCGCCTCACCGGCGGCGATCCCTACTTCACGCTATCGCAAGTTGCTATCAATGACTTGATCATGGTCTTTGCATTCGCACCTTTGGTTGCATTGTTGCTGGGTGTATCGAGCATCAACGTGCCATGGGCCACGCTAGCGACATCGGTGCTTCTCTACATTGTCGTTCCACTGTTGCTTGCTCAAGTTTGGCGCAAACATCTTTTACGTCGGGGACAAGCCGGCTTTGATAAGGTAATGGAACGGATACAACCGTGGTCGATTAGCGCTTTGCTACTCATGTTGGTTTTGCTGTTTGCATTCCAGGGCAATGCCATCATCGAACAACCTCTGATCATTGCCCTGCTCGCCGTGCCTATCCTGATACAGGTATTTTTTAATTCTGCCCTGGCGTATTGGTTGAACAAAGTCGTCGGCGAAAAACATTCTGTCGCCTGCCCTTCAGCATTGATAGGTGCATCCAATTTCTTCGAGCTTGCAGTTGCTGCAGCCATCAGCCTGTTCGGCTTTAAATCTGGCGCTGCATTGGCAACGGTAGTCGGCGTATTGATTGAAGTTCCCGTCATGCTGCTGATCGTAGGTATCGTGAACCGGTCAAAAAACTGGTACGAAGCAAAATAATTTCAACATTCTCATGACAGATCCTCTCTCTGATTTACCGGCGATTTCGAACGAACATTTTCGCGTTCCAACTGCAGAGCATTTAGCATGCGTTGCAAAAACTCATGCGCCAAGATTTCTATTGTTGTACGGTTCTCTGCGTGAACGTTCCTATAGTCGATTGCTTACTATGGAAGCCGCACGCCTGCTGGAAGCAATGGGTGGCGAAGTCGAAATATTTGATCCGCATGGCCTACCCTTGCCTGACAGTGCGCCCGATGATCATCCCAAAGTACAGGAACTGCGTGATCTGGCAGCATGGGCCGAAGGCATGGTCTGGTGTTCGCCGGAACGTCACGGTGCGATGACCGGCATCATGAAGGCGCAAATCGACTGGCTCCCATTAGCCATCGGTGCGGTCCGTCCTACGCAAGGCAAAACATTGGCCGTGATGGAAGTTTCCGGCGGCTCACAATCATTCAATGCTGTGAATCAAATGCGCATACTCGGCCGCTGGATGCGCATGATCACGATCCCCAACCAGTCGTCGGTTGCAAAGGCTTTTCTGGAATTCGATGAAGATGGTCGGATGAAACCATCTCCTTATTACGATCGCGTGGTCGATGTCATGGAAGAACTTTTTAAATTCACTTTGCTGACGCGTAATGCATCATCGTATTTGGTAGACCGCTACAGTGAACGCAAGGAAAGCGCGGAAGCATTGAGCAAACGCGTCAATCAAAAAAGTATTTGAAAAGCACCACTCAAGCTAATTAAGCGCACATAAAAAAACACCGACAGAGTCATCGATTCTGTCGGTGTTTTTATTTGATAACTTCCTTTTACTGTTGCTGCGCCAGCGGCGGTACATCTTTCTGCACTGGCGACTCCCAGCCACCGCCCAATGCACGGATCAAGCCCACCGATGCCACTGCACGTTGACCTGCACTGCGTACGCGTGAGCGTTGCGACGATAGATTGGAACGTTGTGCATCGATCACTTCAAAGTAACTGGCCGAACCATTGCGATAACGCGAATCTGCCAGGCGCGCAGCGAGTTGCGCCGATTTGATTGCCTGCTCTTCGAACACCATTTGTCTATCCAAGGTACGCAACGCACTCAGGTTATCTTCGACATCGCGGAAACCAACCAATACTTGCTGACGATAATTGGCAACCATACCTTCGTAGTTAGCATCGGCGCGTGCCAGATTGGATTTGTTGCGACCGCCATCAAACAATGGCATAGACAACATGGTGCCAACTACAGGTCCCAGCATCCAGCTACGGCTAGACCATTTGAACAAGTCACGCAATTCGTTGGACTCGTAACCGGCAGAACCGGTCAACAGCAACTTCGGAAAGAAGGCTGCCTTGGCCGCACCGATACGTGCACTGGATGCGGCAAGTTGACGCTGCGCCTGTGCAATATCCGGTCTGCGTTCCAGCAGATCGGATGGCAAGCCAGCCGGTACTGTCACGATAGGTGCGTTGAACGGAGCGACGACCAAAGTAAATTCAGCTGGTGCTTTGCCCAGCAGAATCGCCAATGCATGATCACTGCGTGCGCGTTCACGGTTGACGCCTTCCAGCTCGGCGCTGGTGGTAGCCCATTCGGTTTTTGCCTGCGCTACATCCAGCTCGCTGGTGTCGCCTGCATTAAAACGACGCTGTGCCAGATCCAGTGCCTCCTGACGCAAGTCTATGGTTTTTTGCAGAACATCGATTTCCGAATCAAGTGAACGTATCGTGAAATACAGTTGCGCGACATCCGATTGCAATGCGAGCAGAACGGAACGATACGCAGCCTCCTGCCCTTCTGCATCCAGTCGTGCAGCACGACTGGAGTCGGACAAGCGACCGAACAAATCGACTTCGTACGAGAACGACAAAGGTGCACGATAAGTGGTTGATGTTGTTTGTGCATTCCCAACGCGAGTCGGACCTACGCCGACATCAACCTGCACACCGCGATCAGCATCGACTACACCGGCAGCAGCACGCGCATCTTTTACGCGCGCCAGTGCCATTGCCAGATTTGGATTCGAGGTCGTCGCTTCAACGATCAGGTTACCCAGATCGTTATCGCCATACACCTTCCACCAGGCACCACGATCTGTATTGTCGGCTGGCGTAGCAACTTTCCATGCGCCATCCAGCTGTTCGGACTTTTCGCGATATTGCGTAGGCAAATCGAGTTTCACCTGATCCGGCGGTTTCGCCGTAGAGCAACCTGCGAGTACCAGTGCCGCGACCAAAGCAGTAAGAGTTAAATTAAATTTTTTCATGATCAACCCTCGTAATTGTGCTGAGTGTCCAACGCGACAGGAGCCGAATGAGCCACGTAGGCCTCGCCTTCCGGTTCCTTCTTGCGGGTGAATTTCTTCTCCAGCGTACGCAGCAACACGTAAAAGATAGGCGTCAGGAACAGACCGAATGCAGTTACACCAATCATGCCGGAGAACACCGCAACACCCATCGCATGACGCATTTCTGCACCAGCACCGGAAGACAGAATCAGTGGCACTACACCAGCGATAAACGCAATCGATGTCATCAGAATAGGACGCAGACGCAAACGTGCTGCTTCAATTGCTGCTGCATAGGTTTCACGTCCCTGATGTTCAAGTTCACGAGCGAACTCGACAATCAAAATCGCATTCTTGCAGGCTAGCCCCACCAACACGATCAAACTGATCTGCGTAAAGATGTTGTTGTCGCCACCGGTCAACCAGACACCGAAGATGGCAGACAGCAAGCCCATAGGCACGATCAACAAGACGGCGAGCGGCAAAGCCAGACTTTCATATTGCGCAGCAAGTACGAAGAACACCAGCAACATTGCCAACGGCAAGATGATGAACAAGGTATCGCCGGCAATCTTGTCCTGATACGTGATCTCGGTCCATTCATAGCTGATGCCACGCGGCAGTGTTTCTGCCAATAGACGCTCAACCACAGCTTGCGCCTGACCTGTACTGTAACCAGGTGCAGGTCCACCGTTGACGTCCGCTGCCGGGAAACCGTTGTAACGGATGAATTGATCAGGGCCGTAGCTCTGCGTCATTTTCAATACCGATGACAGCGGCACCATTTCGCCATTCTTGTTACGTGCTTTCAACAAACCGACATCTTCAGCATGGGCACGGAACGGTGCATCTGCCTGTACACGTACCTGGAAAGTCCGACCGAATTTGTTGAAGTCATTGACGTACAGCGAGCCCAGATAAACCTGCAAGGTATCGAATACAGCCGGTACCGACAAACCAAGTTGCTGTGCACGAGTACGATCCAGATCGGCATACAGTTGCGGTACGTTGATCTGATAGCTGGAGAACATGCCAGCCAGTTCAGGGGCCTGGTAAGCCTTGGCCAAAAACGCTTTCAATGCATCGTTCAATGCTTCCTTGCCCAATGCGCCCCTATCCTGAATCTGCAGCTTGAAGCCACCGATGGTACCCAGACCCTGCACCGGCGGTGGCGGGAACATTGCAATGTATGCACCTTGAATGCCGGACATTTGCTGATTCAAACTTTGCGCAATCGCCGGGCCACTCAACTCTTTGCTCTTGCGTTCTTCAAACGGTTTGAGCGACATGAAAACGATGCCTGAACTAGGGCTGTTGACGAAGCCATTGATAGACAGGCCAGGGAAAGCCACTGCCGATTCAACGCCCGGTGTCTTCATGCCGATTTCGGACATTTGACGGATCACGTCTTCCGTACGATCCAGCGAAGCGGCATCCGGCAATTGTGCAAAACCAACCAGATACTGCTTGTCCTGGCCAGGAATGAAGCCGGCCGGTACATGATGGAACAGGAACATCGTCGCACCTATCAACACTGCATACACTGCCAGCGATGCCGATTTGCGTTTCAACACACCGGTAACGCCGGTGCCGTATTTTTCCGAACCGCGATGGAAGACTTTATTAAAGCGTGTGAAGAACCAGCCGAATAGACGATCGATCAACAACTGGAATTTGTCTTTCGGCGCGCCGTGGCTTTTCAGCAGCAAGGCAGCCAATGCAGGCGACAAGGTCAGCGAGTTGAAAGCCGAGATCACGGTCGAAATCGCAATTGTCAAAGCGAACTGTTTGAAGAACTGACCAGTCAAACCGCTGACAAATGCGAGCGGAATAAATACAGCCGACAAAGTCAGCGCAATCGCCACAATCGGGCCGGACACTTCACGCATCGCCTTGTAAGTCGCTTCACGCGCGGTGAGTCCGTCTTCAATATTCCGCTCGACATTCTCGACCACCACAATCGCATCATCGACGACGATACCGATTGCCAGCACGAGCCCGAACAGACTGAGCGCATTGATCGAAAAGCCGAGTCCCATCATCACCGCGAACGTACCGATCACCGACACCGGCACCGCCAGCAAGGGAATGATCGATGCGCGCCATGTTTGCAGGAAGATGATCACGACGATCACGACCAGCAGAATCGCTTCCAGCAAGGTATGCACAACCGCTTCAATCGACGCCCGTACGAACTGGGTCGGATCGTAAACGATGCTGTAGTCGACGCCTTCCGGCATGTCCTTTTTCAACTCGGCCATCGTCTTGCGGACGTTGTTAGAAATATCCAGCGCATTGGAACCTGGCGACTGGAAAATAGGAATCGCTACCGCAGACTTGTTGTTCAGCAAAGAACGCAATGCATATTCGCTGGCACCCAGTTCCACACGTGCCACATCGCGCAAGCGTGTGACCACACCATCAGGCGAGGTGCGGATAACGATATCGCGGAACTCGTCTTCGGTCGTCAAACGACCTTGTGCATTCACAGAGATTTGATAATCGACACCCGGTACGGATGGCGATGCACCTATCACACCGGCAGCGACATTGACGTTCTGCTCGCGAATCGCCTCAACCACATCATTGGCCGACAAGCCGCGTTCGGCAACCTTGCGCGGATCCAGCCAGACGCGCATCGAGTAATCACCCGAACCGAACAGTTGCACTGCGCCTATGCCTGGCAAGCGCGCCAAACGATCTTTCACATTCAGCACGGCATAGTTACGCAGGTAGGCCATGTCGTATCTATCGTTAGGCGACACCAAATGGACCACCATCGTCAGATCAGGCGAACTCTTGGTCGTCGTCACGCCGAGTCGCTGTACGACATCGGGCAAACGAGGCAATGCCTGATTCACACGGTTCTGCACCAGTTGTTGCGCCTGATCCGGCGACACACCCAGTTTGAAAGTAACCGTCAATGTCATCAAGCCATCGGACGTTGCTTGCGATTGCATGTACAACATACCTTCGACGCCGTTGATCTGCTCTTCAATCGGCGTGGAAACGGTTTCCGCGATGGTTTGCGGATTGGCACCGGGGAAGTTGGCCTTGACCACGACCGATGGGGGAACGACTTCCGGATACTCGGAAATCGGCAGACTGACCATCGAGATCAAACCACCGATCAGGATGATGGCCGACAGCACGCCGGCAAAGATGGGGCGATCGATAAAAAATCGAGAGATATTCATTTCAGTTTCTTCTTTTTAAATGTGGATAGTGAAGTCAGCTTGGAAATTCAACTTGATGGTTTAAATCAAATTGAATTTCGATTTAGTTGACTGCACTCGAAGCCGCCTGCCCTGCCGACTTGCCTGTATTGGCGCTCGCAACACGCGCATCCATCTTCACGACTTCCGGTGCGACGGTGTCATTCGGACGTATCCGTTGCAGACCGTTCACGACAATTCGCTCATCCAGTTTCAAGCCGCTGCGAACCACGCGCAAACCTTCCACCATAGGGCCCAAAGTCACCGGACGATAAACCGCCTTGTTATCCGCACCGACCACCATCACGAACTTCTTGTCCTGGTCGGTACCGACTGCCTTGTCATCGATCAGCAATGCATTCTTTGCATTGGAGTCGCCGGTACGTACGCGTGCGTACATGCCTGGCGTCAGCGTGCCGTCTTCATTTGCGAACACGGCGCGCACGCGTATCGTGCCGGAGCTGTTGTCGATGCGATTGTCAAAGGACTTCACATGACCTTGACGCGGATAACCTTCTTCACTGGTCAGACCGATGGAAACCGGGACGCGATTCACACCGCTGTTGCCGACCGTGCCGTTGCCTGCATAACGAATATAAGTAGGTTCGTCGACTTCAAAATTGACGTAGACCGGCGATACCGAAACCAGTGTCGTCAATGTCGGTGCGGTTGGTCCGGTTGCCACCAGATTGCCGACTGTGATCTCGGCACGCGAGACGCGGCCGCTAACTGGCGCCGTGATTTCGGTGTATTGCAGATTCAAACGTGCGGTCAGTACTGCAGCATCTGCAGCTTTCAGATTGGCATCAGCTTCGTGCAATGCATTTTCGCGTTGGTCCAGCTCACGTTGCGCAACTGCACGGTCTTCCAGCAAACGACGGGTACGATCCAGTTCTGTTTTTGACAATGTCAAACGGGCCTGCGCGCCTGCGCGTGCAGCTTCGGCACGCGCCAGTTCAGCCTTGTATGGACGTGGATCGATGGTGAACAGCAATGCGCCTTTTTTCACCAACTGACCATCCTGAAAATGCACAGCGTCGATGGTGCCGGATATGCGCGGACGAATTTCAACCCGTTCTATCGCCTCCACCCTGCCGGAAAAATCGTCCCATTCAGTAACAGAGCGTTCGATGACACTCGCAACCGTAACTGGTGTCGCTGCCGGTGCAGCAGGTGCAGATTTTTCTGCATGGCCGGTCAACGATACGGTAGCGACACCAATGACTAATAGGACGCCGACTGCAATCGCAATCGCGCTACGAGAAAACCGTGGTGTGGTGGAGGTTTGCATTTTTTATTCACCTGAAAAATTAAGTAAGCGTAAATAAGGATGTTTGTGAAAGATGAAAAGGCTTTTGCCAAAAAGTGCCGGATCAGGCTGGATCCTGAATAAATTGCTTAATCGTTGAAATGACGGATGAAAAACTTGCGTGAGTCGGATCGACCAGTTGTCCGCTTTCTGCAGCAAAGCGACGAACCTGTACCGGTACGCCGGCGGCGATCAAACTTGATGCGTACTGCTCGGCTTCATCGCGCAAGGCATCGTTCTGTGCGGTGATTACCAATGCCGGAACCAAACCACTGAGACGACGCGATTGCGCAGGCGCCGCATACGGGTGCAAGGCGTCACTTGTCGAAGGCAGGTATGCAGCCCAACCTTCCTGACACACGCATTTACCAAGTGCCTTCATGGATTTGGTCGATTGGGTAGGATCCAGCATAGGTGTGATCAAAATCTGACCTTTGAGGCAGATGCCGCGTGTGGTTGGTGTCAATCTGTCGCGTGCAATCATCGCAACTGCCGCGGCCAGATTGCCGCCTGCCTGATCGCCAGCCACCATCACGCGCGTGCCGTCAGCGCCTAATCCGTCTGCATGGTCGTATGCCCATTGCAAGGCTTCGAATGCAACTTCGGTGATATCGAGAAAGGAATCATCGCCGGCAAGTGGATAATCCACGGCGACAACGACTGCTTTTTCCGACAATGCGCTGGCAATGCCATCAGCATCTTCCACCGCACCGCAAGTGAAGAAGCCACCGTGGAAGTAAACGACGAGCGGCAACAATTCAGCTGTTCTGCTTTTTCCACCGTTTTTGCCAAATACGCGCAAACCGATTTCGCGCGATTCTGCCGACGTCTTGAACGAAGTGGTCAAAGGATCAAACGCTGAACTTGTGCCGGTCGAACTCATCTCAGCGATGCTCCACCGAAGTCGATTGTGCAAAAGAACCGACCGAAGTTGCGCTGGCCCACATTGCACCGCCGGTCAGTGCACCGTCGTAAATCGCATCCTGGAAAGCACCGTTTTGCAGTGCAACAGAGATCACCAATGTGCTTGCGGCAACAGCAGTGGCTTGGTATAAGTGACGCGAAATACGCCGAGAAATTTGATTTTTCATTTTGTTGCTCCCGTAAAACTTGATTCGATGGAAGGAGTATATGAATCCATCAATCAAAGATAAATACTGATATTTATGAAGAACTATCTATAATTTCTGGACAGTCGATCATATTTGACGCAAAAATTGATGACCTTCAATCATCTTTTTAATAAATACACTCTGGGAAATGACGCCTTGTCATGCAAACGTCATATTTAATAGCGATCGCTATGAATTAAGTTTGTGACTTTATAGCGCTTGTTTTCAGGTGTCAAGAGGTTTACTATCGATCACTATGGAAATAGAAAATAAATCCGAAAAACCACGTAAAAAGACTGGCCGACCGCTTTCATTCGATCGCGAAGTTGCGCTCGAACGCGCGATGCTGGTGTTTTGGCGTTACGGTTATGAAGCTGCTTCGCTGCAGGAATTGACGTCGGCGATGGGAATTACGCCGCCGAGTTTGTATGCTGCATTCGGTGACAAGGAAAAGCTCTTTCTGGAAGCGGTAGAACGTTATTCAACCAAGAGTTGCGACGCGTTGCAGTGCCTGTTCAATCAGGCACCGACTGCGCGCGATGCGATTGAACGTCTGTTGCAAAGCAGTGCTGTAGATAACACTTGTCCGAGTCATCCGCCCGGTTGTCTGGTCGTAACCGCTGCCACCAACTGCTCTGCTTCATCCGAACATGTGCAGAGCGCGATGACCGAGCGTCGCGATAATGTGGAAACCCTGATCACGACAAGAATAGAAAGGGGAATTGCCGAAGGCGAATTGCATCCGGATACAGATGCCGGTGCGCTTGCAAGTTTTTATACAACAGTGATTCAAGGCATGTCGACGCAAGCGCGAGATAGCGGTGGTAATCGTGACAAGCTGCTGGCGATCGCCGCGACTGCAATGCGTGCATGGCCAATATACAAGCAGATCGCTAGCTAATTCGCTGAACGAAATTCTCGTAGAAAAACAAAAACGCTCGATAAAGATATCGAGCGTTTTTTATTTCAGTCTCGCTTTAAAGCTTGGGAATTGTCATCCCTCTTTTCACTGCTGGGCGCTCACCTACAGTTTGCAACCAGCGATGCACAGATGGTTTGGTCGCCAGGCTTTCCGCCAGCACGTCTTTCAAGGTAATCGTTGCTGCGATGGTCCACGGGTAACACGCAATATCCGCAATCGTATAGTCGTCACCAGCCAGATAAGTACTGCTGGCAAGCTGCTTGTCCATCACCGTCAGCAGCCGATCCGACTCTTCGACAAAACGATCAATTGCCAGCGGTGATTTATCTTTGGAGCGCACGCCAAAGAATCCGAGCTGACCCAGCATCGGACCCAGTCCACCGATCTGCCAATGCAACCATTCCAGTGCCTTATAGCGTGCACGACCGGAAGGAGCCAAAAAACGCCCATGCTTTTCTGCCAGATAAGTCAGGATCGCACCGCTCTCGAAAATCGGCAGCGGACCGCCTTCTGCATCTTCATCCACGATAGCGGGAATCTTGTTGTTCGGCGCAATCGCCAAAAAGGATGGTGCGAACTGCTCATCCTTGCCGATATTGACCGCACGTACCTGATAAGGCACACCGAGTTCTTCCAGCATGATTGCCGGTTTGCGCCCGTTCGGCGTGGTCCACGTATAGAGAGTAATCATGCAGTTTCCTGTTGAGTAAAATGAGATTGCATTTGATGGCAACTTAAAAAGATCTCGTGACGCAGCGCGTAAGGTCCCTGCTTTCAAAGAAGCGTGAGAATAAATACACTAGAATCACAACAACTTTAATCGATAACGGAAAAACGCGATGGATCGCTTCGACACAATGCTGGCCTTTACCCGCGTGGTTGAACTAACGAGCTTCACCAAAGCTGCAGTCTCATTGAATTTGCCGAAGGCGACCGTATCTGCACAAGTCATCGCATTGGAAAAACGCTTGCGCGTCAAACTGTTGAACCGCACCACGCGCCACGTCAGCGTCACGCCGGAAGGCGCAGGCTATTACGAGCGCGCGATACGTTTGTTGGGTGAACTGGAAGAAACCGAAGCCGCTGTCAGCCATGCTGCGATGACACCGAAAGGCAGATTACGCGTCGACGTACCCAGTGCAGTCGGTCGTCGCATTCTCGCCCCTGCACTCGCCGAATTCTTTGATCGTTACCCCGAGATCGATCTCGAAATGGGTTGTTCTGACAGACCAGTGGATCTGATCAATGAAGGGATAGATTGCGTGATCCGCGGGGGCGATATCAACGACGAATCGCTGGTGGCACGTCGTCTGGGCGAATTCCGCATGATCACCTATGGAGCGCCCTCCTATCTCGCCAAACACGGCACGCCAAAAGATCTGGAAGAACTGGAGCGCCATCAAGTCGTCAGTTTTTTCTCATCCAAAACCGGCAAGACTTATCCATTCATTTATGAGCAAGGCGAAGTACAGACTACGATCCAGGGTCGCCCACGGGTCGCTATCAACGATTTCGATATATGCGCAGTCGCTGCCTGCTCAGGCATAGGCTTGATACAACTGCCGACGTTTATCGCAACTGAATACACCGCTTCGGGTCAGCTGGTGCCTGTACTTGACGGCTACGTATCTGAAGTGATTCCCGTATGGATTTTGTATCCACCGAATCGACATCTGTCGGCAAAGGTAAGAGCCTTCGCGGAATGGACTGCAGAGTTATTTGCGAAAGCAGAATTCGATACCCAGAACTCTGCTTAATTTCAATTGCATACGAACTTCTAATCGTATTTATAGCAACGTCGCCTAAAGACAGATGGCAGCTATCAGCCAGAAACTGGCTGATAGCGGATTTCATGACCGAGGTATTCCCTCAATCAAAGTCAAACAATTCACCAAGAAATCCACCCTTCTTCTTTTTGTAATGACCTTGTTGCTGATGGTTATGCGTCTGTTGGTTGTGGCCAAATCCCTGCTGCTGATACTGCTGCCCCTGGCTTGGTTCCGCACGGCTCTGTGGACGAGACGGCGCAGAGTCGTCCTCAGTTGATCGCTCAATAATCTTGTCGAGCTCCCCCCTATCCAACCAAACACCGCGGCAGTTAGGGCAGTAATCGATTTCGATGCCCTTTCGATCTGACATCAAAAGTTTTGTATTCTGACAAACTGGACAGTCCATAGCGATCCCTATTAAGTAAATGGCGATCTCTTTGGCAATAGTTATGAATGAAAGTTCATATTGATGGAAGTGATGCTTGGATCGTCTGCTTAGGGTTTGGATTCAAGCGGCCGAAGCAGACAGTCAGCGCTCTGTTAAAACGAAGATCCTGCTGTTTTCAGAAATGAAATTTCTTCTTCAGTCGAAGTTCGCCCCAGGATTTCATTACGATGAGGGAAGCGCCCGAAGCGGGCAATGATGTCGCGATGACGAATCGCAAATTGATGGAAGCCATCGAAGGTGCTTTTCTGCGCAGGTACTACATCGCGCGCAAGCTGCTCGAACAATTGCACTGCGCGTTCCTGATCGTCTATCGATTCAGAATGTTCCAGCGGCAAATAGACAAACACACGCTCTATTGGCCGCAATAGTTGGTCAACACCCTGCTCCAGTGCTTGCAAACTCAATTGCAAGGCGATGTGATCGTATGCAAACGAGTTTGCTGTGCCGCGATACATATTGCGGGGAAATTGATCAGTCAGAAGAATGAGCGCCAGCAATCCGCGCGGAGTAGTTTTCCAGAAGTCCAATGCCCCATCGGCGGCGGCCAATGTAGATTTTTCAAAGCGCTGCACGATGATGTTATCAATCGCAGCGTCCTTGGACCACCAGAGTTTTTTCTTTTGATCGGCAGCCTTGACGTCATCCGCGTCTGTGCCGAACCAGAATTCGTGTATCGCGTCTGCAGTTTCCATTGTCATCCTTGTCTATTTTCTCAAAGAAAAATAGATGCGGACATATGGTCGATTTTGCAACCGTAAAAAGCTTTTTGATCAGGCTTTTGTATTGACGTTATTACCGAGATGAGGAGGAAGCGACACCGTAGGGATAGCCTCAATCAAGGAAAGCGCTGCAGAGCTTTGCGCATCCAGAGCCTTTTTAAAAACAGCAACCGAGATATCCATATCGTTGCGTTGTTGCGCCAGATTTGTCGCCAAATTCGCAATATTGCTTACGTCCATATTCGCCTCTACATGCACCTGAAATGGCGCTTCTTACTTCTTATCGGCCAATGCCCTGAATACTTTAGATCAGAGATGAGAATATCCGTCTGTAAAAATTACAAGGATTCAAAACTAAAGCTACATCGAGAAAAGAAAGTTTGCTTTGAAGCCAACTTTTGAGAGAATTTTCTGTCATATTGATTATCGTCTCTACAGCAATGCGCACTCGCTTCCAAGATGAGATAGATGTTTGCACGCGGACTTGGCTAATGAAGCTTCAATCAAGCCGCTATTGATTTTTTTGAACAATCTAAAATATAAAAATCATCATGCATAATCAATTTCGCGTTCAATTTTTGAAGAACCCTACTCTCGCGGCGCTGTGTCTTTTGATGAGTGCTTGTGCTTCCCTGCCGGATGTTCATTATTTAAAAACATCGTTGGACCCGCAAAATTCTGCCTCCGTGCAAACCGCACAAGGCAACACACTCTCCAAACAAAAAACAGAATCCTTGCTCGCACAAAGACTGCGCAGCGCAAAAGTCGATTTGCCAGAACTGGCCGCACTGGAAGAAGCAGCGACCGGCCGGCCGCTCATCGCCGGCAACAAACTCACTTTGCTTAATGACGGTCCGAAGACGATGGCTGCAATGATGGCCGCGATCAAAAATGCCAAAGACCACATCAACCTGGAAACCTATATTTTTGATCAGGAAGGTCTGGGCGGAGAATTCGCCGATCTGCTGATACAAAAGCAGCGCGAAGGCGTGCAGGTAAATATTATTTACGACAGCATAGGCTCGCTCAGTACGTCTCCGGAATTCTTCCAGAAGCTGCGTGATGCTGGCATCAGCGTCGTCGAATTCAATCCAGTCAATCCATTCAAACGGATGATTTCATGGCGTTTGAATAATCGCGATCATCGCAAAATTCTGGTGGTTGATGGCATGATCGCTTTTACAGGTGGCATCAATATTACGGACGACTATTCCTCAGCCTCGCTGTTCCGCTCGCGCTCAAAAAGTCGCGCAAATCTGGGCTGGCGCGACACGCACATTCAGGTTGAAGGCCCTGCCGTTGCCTCATTTCAATGGCTGTTCATGCAAACATGGGTCAGCCAAAAAGTCGACGACCTGGCTGCAAGAAAATACTTCCCTCCATTAAAGCCCGTAGGCGACAAAATTGTGCGCGTCATCGACAGCGAACCCGACGGTGACTATGAAATATACAAGGCTTACATTCTGGCCATGCAGGAGGCAAAAACATCCATACACATCACCAATTCCTATTTCGTGCCGGATGCACAAATGGTGGACGCACTTACCAAGGCAGCCAAACGTGGTGTCGACGTGAGGATTGTTTTTCCGGGCGTTTCCGATGCCAGCCTGGTGAGGCATGCCGGTCGTTCTTTCTATACACAATTAATGGCCAGCGGCGTACGCATCTTCGAATTGCAGGCATCGGTATTGCACGCCAAGACTGCAGTCATTGATGGTTACTGGTCGACCGTCGGTTCTACCAATCTTGATATGCGTAGTTTTTTGCATAACAGCGAAGTTAATCTGATTGCCATTGATCAGAATTTCGGTGCCGTGATGGAAAGCGCCTTTAATGAAGACTTGAAAAATTCGCTCGAAATCAATCCTGAAAAATGGGAGC
This sequence comes from Herminiimonas fonticola, assembly GCF_003293745.1. Lineage (GTDB taxonomy): Bacteria > Pseudomonadota > Gammaproteobacteria > Burkholderiales > Burkholderiaceae_D > Oxalicibacterium > Oxalicibacterium fonticola. The sequence goes on along the minus strand of NZ_PTLZ01000003.1, from coordinate 115,933 downwards.
AACGTCCGACTTCGGATCGCATCCAAGAGTGGATGGCACGTCGATTGGAATATTGGCTCTAAAATCCGGATGCCAATTCTTGAAGAGAAATGCTTTAATCTGGAAAAAAATAAATAGAAGCGCGCAATAGCGGTGGGATACTCAATGGGACTTAACCGTTGTTGTCGCGCGTTATAATTCTGCACACTTTGTTTTGGCATGAATTTTGACCACTCATACTCCTACCACCCCAACAAAATCAAAACGACTTTCCTTGCAGGGAATGCTCACTGCATTTGTCGTCACCGTTACCTTTTTATTGATCAGCATTCTCACTTGGAATAGCTGGAATGCACGCACGACCACATTAAACGAAACCAAGACAGCCACTGCCAATATGGCGAGAGCGCTGGCGCAACATGGTGAAGACACCATAGGCGGCATCGACAATGTCTTGGTCGGGCTGGTGGAAACACTGGAACAGAATCCATGGGATAGCGAACATCTCGATCGCATGAACATGTTCATGCGCCAACGCGTGGCAGACCTGCCTTTGCTGCATGGTCTTTTTGTCTACGACGACAAGGGTAGATGGATCGTTAACTCGCAAGAAGTCCTGCGTACCGAATTCAATAATTCTGATCGTGAATATTTCATATTCCATCGCGATCATGCCGATCGCGGCCCACATGTTGGACCGCCAGTACGCAGCCGCTCTACCGGCGACTGGATCATTACCGTATCGCGACGATTGGAACATCCTGATGGCAGTTTTTCCGGCGTCGTATTAGCGACAATCAGCATGCAATACTTCCGTTCGTATTACGAAAGCTTTGATATAGGAAAATCCGGTGCAATTTTTCTGGCGACACAAAACGGAACCTTGCTGGTACGTCGCCCCTTCGACGAAAAACTGATAGGCAGCGATGTCAGCAAAGGCTCTATATTTCAGCACTACTCCAAACATGGCCCATCCGGCACAGCTATTTTGGTTTCCAAAATTGACCAGGTAGAACGTATCAGCAGCTATCGTCGTCTTGATCACTACCCGGTCTTGATTTCTGTTGCACTCTCCACGGAAGAAGTGCTGACTGGCTGGCGTGAGGAAACCATACGCTATGTATCAGCCAGCGTTGTCCTCATCGTGTTGCTATGGATAATGGGTTTGCGCCTGATTCATCAAATCACGATACGCGAACGTGCACAAGCTGAATTGCGTATAGCCAGAGATGATCTGGAAAGAATGAACGGTGAGTTGGCAGCTTTAGCCTTGCTGGACGGCTTGACCGGCTTGGCGAATCGCCGACGTTTCGATGCGGCTCTGGATGAAGAATACGTACGTGCCATGCGCAATCGAACACCACTCGCGCTTGTCATGCTGGATGTCGATCACTTCAAAAAATACAACGATCGCTATGGGCATCCACAAGGTGATGAATGCCTGCGATTAGTCAGTCGCGTATTAAAGAAATTACAAAGCAGAACCGGCGATCTGGTTGCCCGTTATGGCGGCGAAGAATTTGCCATTCTGTTACCCGGCACGGATATCGATGGCGCAACCGTGGTCGCCGAACGCACTCGTGCCGCAATACAGGAACTGAACATCGAGCATGCAGAAAATCCAGGATCCATCGTGACCATCAGCGCTGGTGTAACGTCCATTGTGCCGGTGCGCAGCCTGGCAGGAAATTCGGCGCAAGATTTGGTAAGAACCGCAGATCAGGCGCTATATCAGGCAAAAGAATCCGGCCGCAACCGCGTGTGCACTCTGGTCTCCACTGTCTCTGACACCTGACAGCCTGATCCTCAGCAAAACGCATATCGATCAAAACGTTGCTGACAACTTACGACACACTGTTTGCCGCGCAAGTAAAAAAGCAGGCGGCAGGATTCAATTGAACTCTGTCGCCTGCATTGTTTTTTTCGAAAAGTTTTAGTCGACAGCCTTCTTCAAACTGCCAGCCATTCTTTGCGTATTGCCGCATCTGCCTGCAATGCTTGCGGCGTCCCCTCAAAAACAATTTTTCCGTGTCCCATCACGTAGACGCGTTGAGAGATCTTCAACGCGATATCGAGCTTTTGTTCTATCAACAAAACCGATACGCCACGCTGTACCAACTCTTTTAAAAATTCCGCAACCACCGCGACGATTTGCGGTGCCAAGCCTTCAGTCGGTTCATCGATCATGATCAGATCAGGATCACCGATCAAGCTGCGACATAAGGCCAGCATTTGTTGTTCGCCACCGGACAGCACACCGGCGGCGACATCCTGGCGGGCTTTCAGATACGGGAACAAACGATACATATCGTCGGCATGCCAGCGCGACTGGCCTGTTCGTTTTTCACCCAACAACAGATTCTGCGCAACCGTCAAAGTAGGAAAAACATCGCGACTTTCTGCTACATACGCCAAACCTTTTTGCGCAAGTTCAAATGTCTTCAAACCCAGGCACTCATCGCCTTTGAATTTCAGCGAACCAGTCGCTTCGACCATGCCCATTACAGCCTTGACGGTAGTTGAACGTCCTACGCCATTACGTCCGAGCAGACTAACTATCTCGCCCTGATTCACTACCAGATCGACGCCGTGCAGCACATGGCTTTTGCCATAGTAGGCATGCAGATTATTGATTTGGAGCAGCGCACTCATACAACTTCTTCGCTGAGTGTTGAACCGCCAAGATAAGCTTGTTGTACTTGTTGGTTATTGCGAATTTCTGCCGGTGTGTCGCACGCGATGATCTCGCCATAAACCAGTACGGCAACACGATCTGCCAGATCGAAGACGACGCTCATGTCGTGCTCAACCATCAGCAGCGTTTTGCCAACGGTGACCTTGCGTATCAGTTCAACCGCCGCTTCGGCTTCAGAGCGGCTCATGCCGGCCGTCGGTTCATCCAGCAGGATAACGCTGGTACCGCCCGCTATCGTGATACCGATCTCCAGCGCGCGCTGCTCTGCGTAAGTCAGCAAACCCGCTTCTATGTTTCGCCTTGCTTGCAAACCGATTTCTTCCAGTACTTTCTCGCTGCGTTCATTCGCATCTTTCAAAGCACTCAAGCGATGCCAGAACGAATATCGATACCCTAACGACCACAGCACCGCACAGCGCAAATTCTCAAACACGCTTAAACGATGGAAAATGTTCGTGATTTGGAAACTGCGCGATAGCCCGAGCCGGTTAATCTGATGGGACTTGCGACCGGCAATGCTAGTACCGTTCAACAAGATATCGCCGCTACTTAGAGGAAAACGGCCGGAAATCAAATTGAACAAGGTGGATTTTCCGGCACCGTTCGGACCGATCAAGGCATAGCGCTGTCCTTGCGCTATCTGCAAGTTGGCACCGCGGATGATCTCCGTTTTACCGAAACTCTTGCGTACGTCGATGAGTTCAATTGCCGGCACCGTGGAAGCAGCAGATGACAGTGTGGGTACAAGCACACTCATACACGCACCTGTTTTTCTTCATCCAGAAGTTCTGGATTGGCAAGCTGCCATGCATGTAAAAGTCTTTTTCTAGAATTGATCCCGCCAACTAAACCTATGCACAGCAATGTCGTTGCGAATAGCCAGCAATAAACCTGCGCAGTATCAACAGCAAAACCGAACAACTGCATGCCACTGCCATTCGCCGCATTCAAGGTCAGGTGATACAGCATCTCTACCATCATCACAAAACCTGTCGTCATCAACAATCCTGCGAACAGAGTCAAACCAAGCTGTGGCAACACATATCTGATTTTCCCGCTGCGAATCAGAGCAGGAATTTGCATGATCAAACCCGCAATTCCACCAGGCGCATACATGACGATCAACAAAAAGAATACGCCGAAGTAAAGTTGCCACGCGCTGCTAAAGTCGGACAGCATGACCGTCAGAAACACACCGAGAATAGCGCCTATGAGCGGGCCGAAGAAAAAACCGGCCCCGCCGATAACGGTAAACAACAAGATGGCGCCGGATCGCAAGGCACTTACATTTTCTGCGCTGACGATTTCAAAATTGAGCGCCGTCAAACCACCGGAAATCCCTGCAAAAAATGCAGAAAACATCAAGACCAGATAGCGCACCCATTGCGGATCGTAGCCTATGAATTCTGCACGTTCAGGATTGTCCCGTACCGCATTGATAATGCGACCCAGTGGTGTCTGCGTGAATGCAAACATCGCGATCGTGCAGATAAAAAGCCAGAACGCAATTAGGTAATACACCTGTATCTGTGGCCCGTAACTGATGCCGAAGAAAGCTTCACCAATCACCCGATTCGTTGAAATACCGCCTTCGCCACCGAAAAATTTAGGAAACATCAGCGAACAGGCAAACACCAATTCCACAATTCCTAGCGTGATCATTGCAAACGTCGTGCCGGATTTTTTTGTCGTCACATAACCAAACAATGCGCCGAAAAATAAGCCAGCAACACCACCTACCAATGGAATCAAGGTAACCGGTATCGCGACACTCCCGGCCGCGGCAAGATTAAGTGCATGGATAGCGCAGAATGCACCCAGCCCAGAATACACCGCATGTCCGAACGACAGCATGCCACCCTGACCCAGCAGCATGTTGTACGACAATGCGAGAATGATGAAGGTGCCCATCTGACACAGTAAGGACAGCGAGGCGCCTTTATTGAAAATCAAAGGTGCGATCAGCAAAGTCAAGGCAAAACCACCCCATACGATCCAGCGGCCAAAATTGAAGTTTTGCATGAGTTAGCCTTCTCTCGTGCCCAACAAGCCTTTCGGCCTGAAGATCAAGATAAGTACCAGCAACAGGTAAGGCAAGATTGGTGCAAGTTGAGAAATCGTCAGCTTCAGCGCGCCATACGCGAATGCGCCTTCGTCTACATGAATACCAAGCATCGCCAACATGCTCAACATTGAAAAATCCAGCGCAACCGCGAAGGTCTGCAACACACCGATCAACAAGGATGCCAGCAAAGCACCTGTCAACGAACCCATGCCACCGACGACGACGACGACAAAAATGATGCTGCCAAGTGCATGTGCCATATTCGGTTCGGTCACGAAGGCATTACCACCTATCACGCCAGCCAGGCCAGCCAGCGCGCAACCGCCACCGAATACCCACATGAAGACGCGCGGCACATTGTGACCAAGCGCTTCTACCATCTGCGGATGCGTCAATGCTGCCTGGATCACCAAACCTATGCGGGTGCGCGTCAGCACGAGATAGATAGCGCACAACATCAATAACGCAATCAACATCATGAAGGCGCGATAGATTGGGAAAGTCGTGGTGTAGAGCGTGAACAGCGAACCCTGCAGTTCCGCAGGAATGACATAGGGCACGGCAACGCGGCCCCACAACAATTGCACCAGTTCGACGATGACGTAGGACAGGCCGTAGGTAAACAGCAATTCGGGGATCTGGCCATATTTGTGTACCTTGCGCAGACCATAGCGTTCAACCAGCGCGCCTAGCAATCCTACTGCCAACGGTGCCAACACCAGCGCAGGCCAGAAACCGATGGCGGTACTAATGCTATATGCGAAATACGCACCTATCATATAGAAGCTGGCATGCGCAAAATTCAGCACACCCATCATGCTGAAAATAAGCGTCAATCCGGATGACAGCATGAACAGCAGCAAGCCGTAGCTCAATCCGTTCAGCAATGAGATCAGCGTGAATTCCAAGAAACCGGTTTCCCTGTTTGATTGCAGCGCAAATGACACGCCTATTTATTTACGTGCGTGGCGATATGCTACGCAAGGGCAGCTGTACAAAATTTACAGCTTTGCAATACTACCCTTGCTCTGCGATTACTGGGGACGTTTCATCTGGCAAGAAGTCGGCTGAGCCGCGACGTAGGCATCGATTTTCTGGTTGGTGCGCCAGCCGTAGCCGGTGTCTTCCTGATCGAATTTAACATCGGTATTATTTTTCTTCACCCAGGTACCGATGTATAAAGGCTGTTGCACCTGATGATCGGATTTGCGCATGTCGACGTCGCCGTTCAGGCTTTTGACCTTCATCCCTTCCATCGCCAATGCGACTTTCAGTGGATCGGTCGAGCCACTTTCCTTGAATGCCTTGCCCAGCATCGCCATGATGGTGTACGAGGTCATCGCGTAATAATCGTCGTTATACTTTTTCTTGAACTGCTCGATGATTTCCTTGCCGGCATAGGTTTCGTTATTCGGATTCCAGTAAGCGATATAGCGCACGCGATCCAGGCCGGCTGCACCCATCGCCGTCGGCACACCTGTCGTCGCCGCATAGTAGGTATAGAAATTTGCCTTCAGATCCGCATCCTTCGCCGCCTTGATCAACAAGGCCAGATCCGCGCCCCAGTTGGCGGTAATGATGGTGTCTGCACCTGCCGCCTTCATTTTCGCAATGTATGGAGAAAAATTCTTTACCTGGCCGATAGGATGCAAATCGTCACCGACGATCTGGATGTCAGGACGTTTGCGTTTCAGGTAAATACGCGATGTGCGCGAAACTTCCTGGCCCAAGGCGTAATTCTGTCCGATCACATACACCCTCTTGATGCTCGGATCTTTCGCCATGTAGGCAGTTAGCGATTCCATCTTCATTTCGGAATGCGCATCGAAGCGGAAATGCCAAAAGCTGCATTTTTCGTTCGTCAACACTGGATCACCTGCGGAGTGATTGAGGAAGACAACTTCCTTGCCGGGATTGCGCTCGTTATGCTTGTTCACCGCATCCAACAGCGCAATCGCAACGCCCGAGCCATTGCCTTGCGTGATGTAGCGGTAACCCTGATCGATCGCGGACTTCAATTGAATCAGCGACTCCTGCGGGCTGGCCTTGTTATCGAAGCCAACTACTTCTATCGTGTTGTTACCGCCCCATTTTTTTTGATTCGCCAACTCGGCTATCGTCTGAAAACTTCTCAACAGATTTTGACCGACAGGTGCGAACGGGCCGGACAAAGGATCGATGAAGGCGATCTTCACATTCTCCGCCTGCACAAGCGGTGCGTATGCGAAGGAAATGGCAGCAGTGGCAATTAAAGACAGCGGCAGGGAGAAAGCGCGAAAATGCATCGTATTTTCTTGTAAGCAATAATAGCCATTTTTATACCATATATATGGGAGGCATCGCTTCAAAAAAGTTTCAAAAAATACATTAAAGAAACTATTTCCAGCGCGCCGCATCTGATTTGATCTTCTCTGTCAAAATACGCGTTTTCGTCCCGCAATTATGGCGCGAGCAGAGCAGCAACTCAATTTGCTCATTTGCATCGTCTTTAGTCTGATTACCTCCTTTGCTCAATCGCCCCCGACCGCAGGCCCCAGAAACTCAAGGAATTGACATGAACGCCCCACTATCGCCGCAAGCTGGTCACCGCATAGACCAACTGCCGCTTGCCAACTCCTTTGCCGATTTACCGCCTGCGCATTACACGGCATTGATGCCTACGCCTTTGTCCAAGCCTTATCTGGTATGTGCCAGCGCATCGGCCGCAGCCTTGATCGGCCTTGATATTGCAGATGCCAATGACGCGACTTTCATCGATATCTTTACCGGCAATCAAATTCTTGAAGGCTCCAAACCTTTGTCGGCTGTCTATTCCGGCCATCAATTCGGCACATGGGCTGGGCAATTGGGTGATGGCCGCGCAATCCTGCTAGGCGATGTGCCTGCGCCCGCGATTGAGCCGTCCGGCCGCATGGAGTTGCAAATAAAAGGTGCCGGGCTGACGCCCTACTCCCGCATGGGCGATGGCCGCGCAGTACTGCGCTCATCGATACGCGAATTCCTGTGTTCCGAAGCGATGGCAGCGTTGGGCATTCCAACCACGCGCTCACTGTGCGTCACCGGTTCGGATCAAATCGTCATGCGCGAACAGCGTGAAACCGCCGCAGTAGCGACTCGCATGGCGCAAAGCTTTGTGCGCTTCGGCTCATTCGAGCACTGGTTCTACAATGAAAAACATGATGAGCTGAAAACGCTGGCCGATTACGTTATCGCCAATTTTTATCCGCAATTCAAGACTGCAGACAATCCGTACAAGGCGCTGTTGACCGAAGTCACCTTGCGCACTGCGCACATGATTGCGCACTGGCAGGCCGTCGGCTTCATGCATGGCGTGATGAACACCGACAATATGTCGATACTCGGTCTGACGCTGGATTACGGTCCTTTCGGTTTCATGGAAGCATTCAACGCCACGCACATCTGCAATCACACCGATCAGCAAGGCCGCTACTCTTATGCACGCCAACCGCAAATCGGCGAATGGAATTGCTATGCGCTGGGTCAGGCCTTGTTGCCATTGATAGGCGAAGTCGAGGAAACCCAAGCCGCCTTGCGTATTTACAAACCCGCGTTTGCCGAAAAATTCCAGGAATTGATACGTGCCAAACTCGGCCTGCAAACCAGCCAGCCGGATGACGGCAAACTATTTGATCGCTTGTTTGAAGTACTGCACGGCAGTCACGCCGACTTCACGCTATTCTTCCGCAGTCTGGGCAATGTACAGATCGACGTGGCCGCTAGCTGGGAACCGGTACGCGACCTGTTTATAGATCGAGCGTCATTTGACAGCTGGGCACAGCAATACAGTGCTCGCCTCAAGGTAGAAAACAGTGATGATGAAGCGCGCAAACTTGCAATGCACGCAGTCAACCCCAAATACGTTTTACGCAATTATCTGGCCCAAATTGCGATTGAAAAAGCGCAAAATAAAGACTTTTCCGAAGTAGCAAAATTATTGCAGGTGCTGGAAAAACCGTTTGACGAGCAACCCGAAAACGAGAAATATGCCGCCTTACCGCCCGACTGGGCCAACGACCTGGAAGTGAGTTGTTCATCATGACTGAAAAAGTAATCAAGACCGACGCCGAATGGCGCGCAATGCTGGACGATGAGCAGTACGACGTTACCCGTCACGCTGCGACCGAGGCGCCCTATTCCGGCCGCTACTGGGATCATCACGAGCACGGCATTTACACTTGCGTGTGCTGCAATACGCCGCTATTCGCATCCGATACCAAGTTCGATTCTGGCTGCGGTTGGCCGAGCTATTTCACACCGCTCAATCCAGAAAACGTCAAAGAAAAAGTCGATCGTGGCTACGGTATGATCCGTACCGAAGTGATCTGCAACGTATGCGATGCGCATCTGGGCCACGTCTTCAACGACGGCCCGCCACCAACCGGCCTGCGCTATTGCATCAATTCGGCATCCTTACGCTTCGATGCCACCCCCGACCTGACTGAAGGCAAGCCTAAATGAAATTCCTGTTCGACCTTTTTCCCGTCATTCTTTTCTTCGTTGTATTTAAATGGGGTGAAGGCAATGCCGAGGCTGCGCAATCGTTCGGCCAGCAGTTTCTTTCCGGCCTGGTTTCCGGTGGACAGGTCACGGTAACGCAAGCCCCTATCCTGCTGGCAACTGCGATCGCAATCATCGCCACCATTTTCCAAATCGGTTATCTGCTTTCACGCAAAAAGAAAGTTGATGGAACCTTGTGGCTATCGCTCGCCATCATTGTGTTCTTCGGCGGCGCCACGATTTACTTCCACAATGAAACCTTTATCAAATGGAAGCCTACCGTTCTGTACTGGTGTTTTGCTGCAGCACTTTTATTCAGCCAAATTTTCCTGAAGAAAAACCTGATACGCACGATGATGGAAAAACAAATGTCGCTGCCGGACGGCATCTGGCGTCGCGTCAATCTATCCTGGGTCGCATTTTTCATGACCATGGGCTTGCTGAACCTGTATGTAGCATTTAACTTTTCGACCGCGACTTGGGTCAACTTCAAGTTATTCGGCAGCATGGGATTGATGTTTGCCTTCATCATTGCGCAAAGTCTGATCCTGTCCAAACACATAAAAGAGCCGCAATGAATAACAGAATTGACCGCATCCGGGAACGACTTGTTGAAACTTTTGCACCTTCGGAATGTCAATTGGAAGACGAGTCAGCATTGCATGCAGGACATGCCGGTGCTGCCTCAGGTGGCGGTCACTATAGACTGCGCATTGTTTCCGTGAAATTTGAAAAACAGGGCCGTATACAACGCCATAGGCTGGTGTATGATTGCCTCGATGACATGATGCAAAAAGAAATACATGCGTTAGCCATTACTGCTTTGGCGCCTTCAGAAATTTGATGTTGAAATCCGATGCGCGCTTGGTAAATAGATCGATTGCCGTACCCTCTAATAAAATACTTCCATTAGGAATTTATATGACTTTCAAACCTGCTCATCTGCTGGTCGCATTATTCGTATCCGCTGCACTGCCTGCGATGGCACAAAATCTGGCTGTAGTGAATGGCAAACCAGTACCGTCTTCTCGTGCAGATGTCATGGTCAAGCAAATGGTTGCTCAGGGCCAGCAAGACACACCCGAACTGCGCGCCATGATCAAGGATGAATTGATCAACCGCGAAATCCTGATCCAGGAAGCTGACAAGCTCGGCCTCGGCACCCATGCCGACGTCAAAAGCCAGGTAGAAATCGCACGCCAATCGATTCTGATCCGCGCACTGGTCGCCGATTATCTGAAAAAGAATCCGGTCAAGGATGCAGACATCAAGGCTGAATATGACCGCTTCAAGGCACAAGCCAGCGACAAGGAATATCACGCTCGCCACATTCTGGTTGAGAAAGAAGATGAAGCAAAAGCCATCATCGTTAAATTGAAAGCTGGCGCCAAGTTTGAAGATCTGGCCAAGCAATCCAAAGACCCAGGTTCAGCAGCCAACGGCGGCGATCTGGATTGGGCAGCACCAGCAGCTTTCGTCAAACCTTTCTCGGATGCGATGGTTTCCCTGCAAAAAGGCCAGTTGTACGACACACCGGTTAAAACACAATTCGGTTACCACGTGATCAAGCTGGATGACGTACGTACAGCAAAAATCCCGACACTGGAAGAAGTCAAACCGCAAATCGCAGAAGGCCTGCAACAGAAAAAACTGCAAGCATTCCAACAGCAATTGCGTGCTAAAGCGAAGATTCAATAATCTTTTGCAGGTATAAAAAAGCGCTCTTCGGAGCGCTTTTTTTATTGGTTTTTGTTTTTGGTTTGGTGGTGATGATGGTTGTATTTCTTCGGACAGAGTTGGGTTGCCGGGGTGGCCCGGCGGCCACCTTCTTTCTTTGCTTCGCCAAAAAAGAAGGCAAAGAAAGGCGACCGCACAGCCGCTGCCCTTCGGATTCCTACTTGTGCAAATCAAAAAATGGGAAGCGAACGAAACTCGCTTCGCTCAGACACCGTTCACTTCTATTTCCATTTTCTGCTTCGCACAAACGGCAGCGTCACAGCGGTTTAACTTCAACGGCAATTCAACGGCAACAGCATTGGCACGAGCCAACTCAAAAACCAACAAGTAACCAAGGTTGTAGAAGTTGCGGTTGCGGTTGCGGTTGCGGTTGCGGTTGCGATTGTTTTTGACATTAACCGCATGTGACGTTGCCAAGTCAAACGATCCTCAGTCGGATAAGGAGCGCAAACCTGTTTGAGCCGAAGGCGAGTTTGTTTGTGCTCCCGACTGAGGATCGTTTGACTTGGGTACCCGCGTAGCGGGCAACGGCTTCTGCGTCGCCTTCTTTTGCTTACTTTTCTTGGCGAAGCAAGAAAAGTGAGTAGCCGCCGGGCTACCCCCGGCAAGCCTCCACGGAGCAGCAAAAATATTATTAACAAAAACACTCATCAATAAAAAATGCCGCCCAGTCAAAAACTGAACGGCATTTCCAATCGAGCGGCTTGCCTACGGCAAACCACAAACTACCTAATCAGCCCACCCACTTACGCGCATTACGGAACATGCGCATCCATGGCGAATCTTCACCCCACGAATCCGGATGATACGACTGCTGCACACTGCGGAACACCCGTTCTGCATGTGGCATCAAGACCGTAAAGCGACCATCCGGTGTCGTCACCGACGTAATACCTTCCGGCGAACCGTTAGGGTTGTACGGATAGGTTTCGCTTGCATGACCTTTGTTATCGATAAAGCGCATTGCCACAATTGCCTCGTCGATATCGCCGGTCAGCGAGAAGTCGGCATAACCTTCACCGTGTGCAATGGCTATAGGCGCTTGTGTGCCGGCCATGTTGTTGAAGAAGATGGATGGAGAATGCGCCACTTCAACCATAGAGAAACGTGCCTGGAATTGTTCCGCCTTGTTACGCGTGAACTTAGGCCATGCTTGTGCGCCAGGAATAATCGATTTCAGATTACTCATCATCTGGCAACCGTTACAGATACCCAGCGCAAACGTATCCGCGCGATCAAAGTAGGTTGCAAACTCTTCCGCCAATTGCATATTGAACAGAATAGTTTTTGCCCAGCCCTCGCCTGCACCCAATACGTCGCCGTAAGAAAAACCACCGACAGCGATCAGGCCCTTGAAGTCACTCAGGGAAGCGCGACCGGTGATCAGGTCGCTCATGTGCACGTCGACAGCTTCGAAGCCCGACTTGTGCATCACGTAAGCTGTTTCAACTTGCGAGTTGACGCCCTGCTCGCGCAGGATCGCAACACGAGGACGCGCTCCCTTGGCAATAAACGGTGCCGCGATATCTTTCTGCGGATCGAAAGTCAGTATTGGAGTAATACCTGGATCGAGCTTGTCGAGGATACGATCGTATTCGGCATCAGCGCAATCCGGATTGTCACGCAAGCGCGCGATGCGCCAGCTGGTTTCACTCCAGAAGCGGTGCAGATCGATGCGCGATTGGCTATAGATGACTTTCGCGTCACGCGTGAATTCGATCATGTCGTCGTCGCTCAGCTTGCCGACGATGTGGCTGCATGCACCGAGATTGTATTCACGCAGCACATTCATGACGTCCGATTTTTCAGCTGCACGTACTTGGATCACGGCACCCAGCTCTTCATTGAACAAGGCACGTAAAGTCATGTCGTTACGGCGTTCTGCGATCTGGCCAGTCCAGTTTTTCGCATCGCCACCATCGCTGGCGTGCTCGCCTTCCAGCGTCAGGATATCCAGATTGACCGACAAACCGCTGTGACCGGCAAATGCCATTTCACATAAGGTTGCAAACAAACCACCGTCGGAACGGTCATGATATGCGAGCAGTTTATCTTCCTTGTTCAAGCGCTGGATCGCATTGAAGAATCCTTTCAGGTCCTCAGCGCTATCGACGTCCGGTGTTTCGTTACCGATTTGCTGCATGACTTGCGCAAAGCAAGAAGCACCCAAACGATTCTTGCCGCGACCCAGATCGATTGCGATCAACACGGTGTCGCCGGCATCGGTACGTAATTGCGGCGTCAATGATTTACGGATGTCATACACAGGTGCGAATGCCGAGACGATCAGCGAGACCGGCGAAACAACCGCCTTGTCTTCACCATCGTCTTGCCATGTCGTACGCATGGACAAGGAGTCCTTGCCGACTGGAATACTGATACCCAAGGCCGGGCACAATTCCATGCCGACCGCTTTGACTGTGTCGAACAGCGCTGCATCTTGGCCAGGCTGACCACAAGCGGCCATCCAGTTCGCGGACAGTTTGATATCGGAGATATCGGCTATCGGCGCCGCTGCAATATTGGTCAACGCTTCGCCCACCGCCATACGGCCGGACGCTGCAGCATTGATGACGGCCAGCGGAGTGCGTTCACCCATCGCCATTGCTTCACCAAGATAGCCTTCAAAACTCATCGCTGTGACGGCGCAATCAGCGACCGGCACTTGCCATGGACCGACCATCTGGTCGCGCACTGTGGTGCCACCAACCGTACGATCGCCAATCGTGATCAGGAAGGATTTATCGGCAACGGTAGGCAGGCGCAATACGCGCACCGATGCTTCCAGCAAATCGATGCCAGTCAAATCGACCGCAGGCAATGTTTGTTTGACGTGGCTGACGTCTCTATGCATTTTCGGCGGCTTGCCGAGCAAGACGTCCATAGGCATATCGACCGGCTCGTTGCCGTGTTGCGGATCGATGACCTTCAATTGACGTTCTTCAGTCGCAGTGCCAACGACCGCAAACAGGCAGCGCTCGCGTTTGCACAGGTATTCGAATTGCGGCAGGCTGTCCGGTGCGATCGCCAGGACATAACGCTCCTGCGATTCATTACTCCAGATTTCCTTCGGTGCCATGCCGCTTTCTTCCAGCGGCACTGCGCGCAAGTCGAAGATCGCGCCGCGTTTGGCATCGTTGGTGATTTCCGGGAAGGCATTCGACAAGCCACCTGCGCCTACGTCGTGAATCGACAGGATAGGATTGTCATCCTGCATCGCCCAGCATGCATTGATGACTTCTTGCGCGCGGCGTTCCATTTCGGGATTGCCACGTTGCACCGAATCGAAATCCAGATCGGCAGTATTCGCACCAGTCGCCATCGACGATGCAGCGCTACCGCCCATACCGATGCGCATACCCGGGCCACCAAGTTGAATCAACAAGCTGCCAACCGGTAAATCGTTCTTTTTGGTGTGCTTGGCAGAGATGCTGCCAATGCCACCGGCGATCATGATTGGCTTGTGATAACCGTTGACCGAGCCAGCCACGTTTTGTTCGTAGGTGCGGAAATAACCGCCGAGATTCGGACGGCCGAATTCATTGTTGAACGACGCCGCACCGATAGGACCGTCGATCATGATTTGCAAAGGCGACGCGATGCGATCAGGCTTGCCGTATGCGTTCGATTTTGTTTTTCCTGTGACCGCGATGGTGACATCGTGATCGTTTTCCCACTGCTGCACAGCATCCGGCAGCATCAGGTTGGAAACGGTAAAGCCGCCCAAGCCTGCCTTAGGCTTCGCGCCACGACCAGTTGCACCCTCATCACGAATTTCACCGCCGGCACCAGTCGACGCGCCAGGGAAAGGCGAAATCGCGGTCGGATGATTATGCGTCTCGACCTTCATCAGAATATGGGTCAACTCTTCCGATGCTTCATACACGTTGCCGCTCGCTGCGCCACGTGGATAAAAACGGGAAACCGTAGCGCCTTCGATTACCGATGAATTATCGCTATATGCAACCACGGTACCGCGCGGTGCCAGTTGATGCGTATTCTTGATCATGCCGAACAGGGATTTATCCTGCTTCACGCCGTCGATGGTCCAGTCGGCGTTGAAAATTTTATGGCGGCAGTGCTCGCTGTTTGCCTGCGCAAACATCATCAACTCGACGTCCGTCGGATTGCGTTTCGCAGTGGTAAAAGCGGCCAGCAGATAATCGATTTCATCATCAGACAAGGCCAGGCCGAGTTCGGTATTGGCTTGTACCAAAGCCGTCTTGCCACCTTGCATGATATCGATGAATGCCAATGGTTTGGCGTCCAGTGCGCGGAACAAACCAGCGGCTTCTTCGGGGCTGCGCAAGACCATCTCGGTCATGCGATCGTGCAGCAATGCCTGCACTGCTGCGATGCCTTCTTCCGATAATTTTTTCGCACCGCCCAGCAAACCTGATTTCAGGTGCACGACATACAGGATGCCGCGTTCGATGCGATGGATATCCGTCATGCCGCAGTTATGCGCAATATCGGTCGCCTTGCTGGCCCATGGAGAAATCGTCCCAAAGCGTGGAATCACGACAAATTCGTCACCTTCGATCTTGCCGTCAAACGGATCGCCGTAAGTCAGCAAGCCATTCAGGCGTTTGACATCGTCCGGTGCGATAGGCGCAGCGGAATCGATAAAATGCATAAACCGTCCAGTGACACTGACGATCGCATGATCGATTTCTTGCAGTTGCAGTAAGAGACGTTCGGTACGAAAGGCAGACAGGGCGTTGGAACCTGGCAAAATCAGCATGGCGAGAAGGTAGTTGATGCAGAAAAGCAGAGTAAATCCGCTGCCGTCCTGCGAGTTAAATCAGAAAGCGTGATTATACCGCGACGGAGCACCTTTTTACTGCCGGGTAACGACCTAAAAACTGCCTGAACCGCAAGGATTGCTATGCCAGGAATGCAAAAGGGACGCATTTTCATGCGTCCCTTATTTGATATGCCTTCGATAAATTCGCTATCAGACTACGGCTCAGCTAGCGTGCGGTCAATTCCACTTGCCGCCATTGCCACCTAAGCTGAAGCGCCCCGCCCCAAGGAAAACCAGCGCCAGTGCCGTCACCAAGAACATGCCCTGTAATTCCAGCGCCCAGCCACCTTGATCATTCAGCGATGTCAATTGTTTCATGTGTACGAGGAAAATCGCAAAAGCCATATTGCCGGCAATGACCAAAGCCGCCGGCCGCGACCAAATGCCGATGATTAACAGGATGGGCGCAAGCACCTCGCCCACATACACCAGATACGCCAGTGGCGCCGGCAATCCGGCCGCCGTCACCGAGCTGATGATAAAAGCCGGACCGGCCATGATCTTGGCGATGCCGTGCAACAGTATGGTTATCCCCAGCACTAGCCGCAACAGCAACTTTCCGAGGTCGTCAGTATTTTGCATAGTGTTCATCCTTGATAGGTAGTGTTTAGTTAGAGAGGTAGCGAGACAATATACAAGCCGGCTTTATTGCCAGAGACATAATACTCCCGCTTATGCACAAGCGCGAATACTGTTAGTCATCAAGCATGGCGAACCGACTATCCAGCTCATTCGCCCAACAATTCGGCGATTACCTGCCAGCCGTCGATATGCTCCGAAATCACTTTGATGATCACGATGATCGGAATGCCGAGCAGCATGCCCCATACACCCCAGAGCCAGGTCCAGAACAATAGTGAAACGAATACCGCCACCGTATTCATCCGTGCGATGCGTCCTGTCATCCAGGTCGTCACGAATGTTCCTATGATGGTTGCTATCCCTAGCGTGGCGCCGGCGACTGCCAACACGGAAGCGAACGTTCCAAACTGCATGAACGCCGATATGCCGGTAGCTGCAACAATCAGCAAGGGCCCGAAATAAGGAATGATGTGCAAGAATCCGGCCGCAACTGCCCAGGCACCTGCATTCTCAAGACCTATCCAGCGCAAGGCGATCCACATCATCAAGCCAAAAATGACGTTGGTGATCAACATCATCAGCATGTAATTCTGAATGGAAGTATTGATCGCATCCAGAATATGTACTGTGATTTTTCGCGAGGAAAGCGAATGACCGCTGATTTTCACCAGCTTGCGCTTGAACATGTCACCCGACAGCAAAAAGAAAAACACCAGAAAAACCACTATCAAGGCCTGGCTCGCGAAAGCGACTATCCCTACCGAGCCCGATAACAACCACTGGCTTAAATTAAATACGGATTGATCACCACTGCTGCTTTTCACAACAGGCCGTGCACCAGTTGCCTGATTGGTTGCCTTTTCAATCTCGTTTGCCGCAACCTGCATTTGTTGAATCGTGCTGGTCTGATCACGTTGCAACTGTTTGATAGAACGCGATATTTTTTGTGTCGCTGCAGGCAAGCTGATCAAGATCGAATTAAATTCATCCCGCAGATTATTCGCAGTCCACAAGGCACTGGTTAATATAGTCGTGATCACGACCAAAGTACCGATGACGCGCGGAATACGGACGCGCTCCAGTCTGGCCACCAAAGGATTCAAGGTATAGGCGATGAAGATGCCGAATATCAGCGGAATGAAAAATTTATGCGCTGCCGACAGTGCAAATACAAATGTCACACTGGCCAGTATCGTCAGCGCAACGCCACGTGCATTGACTGGAATATGAATGCGCGCCATCTCGCCGGAAGCACTGCCATTTATCTTGAGTTCAGCGGGCACTGCCACGTCATCTTGCTCTTCTATTTTTTTGCTACTCATGATTGTGTGCCTGGAAAATTGATTGCCATATTACAGAAACCGCCGCTTGCCATGGCCATCTGCAACAAACGATTACAAGCGAATAAACGTGAAGCGATTGTCCCATATGCGTCTTTATAAATCATAGTAATTCACACGACAATTCCTATTGATGCGTCTGTGTGCGCCAACGTACAGATACATGTTGAACGCGGAGATACACTTCTGACGAAGCTGATTGCCAATCTGCTGGATTATTGCAATCAGCACTTTTATCGTTGTACCCAAATGATTCCGACACAAATTTGCCGACGATAAAAAGAAAAACTTGAAGTTGCTGTAGCGAGCATTCCACAATGAACCATAACTCGAAAGGAAATTGCCATGCTCTATACCATCGCAGTCGTACTCGTCATCCTGTGGTTGGTCGGTTTGGTCAGTTCTTATACCATCGGCGGTTTCATCCATATTCTGCTGGTGATCGCCATCGTGATCGTCCTGTTGCGTATCATTAGCGGTCGCAAGCCCTTGTGATGATTGCTTAAAAAGCGGCAAAATTATTTGCCGGCTTATTTAAAAAACCGCGCCGTCTGGCGCGGTTTTTTATTGGCGAATCGCCATTAATTCGCAAATTTCTGCATAACGCGGCCACCAGCTATCACATTTCATGCAACTTATTAGCGATTTACCTTCGTTGTGCTAGCGCATTTACACACCTGCTTGGTAACATGGCACGCTAATTCCAAGAAGGGTAGAAGTAATGCAAGTAGCAGTTGTTGGTGCAGGTGTGATTGGTGTCTGTACTGCCTATTTTTTAGCTGAAGCAGGACATGAAGTCGTGGTCATCGAACGTCGCAATAATGTGGCGGAAGAAGCCAGCTTTGGCGACCCCGGCATACTTGCACCTTCCAGCATCGCACCCTGGTCAGCTCCAGGCGTACCAAAATCCTTCTTCTCTTATCTGCTGAAAGCAGAATCGCCTTTATTCTTCAATCGCGTACTCGATCCTTCCCTATGGCGCTGGATGCGACGCTGGATGAAGGAATCGGACATAGCGCGTTATCAAATCAATCGCGAGCGCATGCAACGAATTGCTTTTTACAGCAGCGACGTCATGCAGCAACTGCGCGATCGGCATCAACTGGATTATGAACAGGCATCTGGCTACCTTCAGTTGTTCCGTTCAGAACGTGACCTGAAACTCGCGAAATCAGGCTTCGACTTCTTGGCCGCGAATGGCATTCGACACGACTTACCCGATGCGGATGCTCTGCGTCTCATAGAACCGGCGCTCAATACCAACATACCCTTGGCTGGCAGCCTGCATTTACCAGCGGATGAATCGGGCAACTGCCCTTTGTTCACCCGCCAGATTCGCCAGCTTGCGCAAGCGATGGGGGTGGAGTTTCACTTTGGCTGCAACGTCAAATCGATACGTCAAATTGCGCGCGGCGTGGATATCCGGATTGATGATTACAGCTTTTCCGCAGATAAAATCGTCCTCGCAAGCGGCGCCGACAGCGCCAAACTGCTGGCACCTATGGGCCTGCATTTGCCGGTTTATCCAGTCAAAAGCTATTCGGCCACAGCGACCATTCGCAATTTTGAATCCGCACCTATCTCCTCGGTCGTCGATGAAGCCTACAAGGTGGCGATCACGCGCATGGGCAATCGCATCCGCATTGCGGGCACCGCAGAATTGGGTTCACGTACACCGGAACTACGCCAGGCCGCATTGAATACTTTAATGAAAATTGGCTATGACTGGTTCCCGGATGCGAGCAACTACAACACCGCGTCATTCTGGTCGGGTACCAGCCTGATGATGCCGGATGGTCCACCGCTGCTGGGCGCAACATCGGTCAGAAATGTATACGTCAATATCGGTCACGGCTCTACCGGCTGGGCCATGGCGGCAGGTTCCGGCAAAGTGCTGGCAGATATCGTTTCTGATCGGGTGACGGATATCGATCTGGATGGTTTGACTGCCATGCGCTTCAGCTGATTGCGACTTGTTGAGACTAAAGCTGTGGTCCAACTGATAGAGCAGTGTAAGCGATTGGAATAGAATCAGATTAATTGTGATTGCGCCCTGCTTTCACCTATTTTTCTGATGGTCGTATCCGATGCCAAGCAGCCTCACACTTTATACCGTCGCAGAAATTCGCCAAATCGAACAGGCTGCGTTCGCAATACTTCCCTCCTACACATTGATGCAACGTGCCGGAACTGCTGCGGCCAACTATGCACGGCACTTACTCGCAGATCATGATTACAGTGCCGCAATACTGGTTCTGGTCGGCCCCGGCAATAATGGTGGCGATGCGCTGGAGGCAGCAAGTCAGCTGGCGCAATCAGGTTGGAACGTAAAGATATATTTATCCTGTGATCCAGCACGCTTACCGGCAGATGCACAACAGGCATTGTTACGCGCGCAAAACAGCCCGGCTCACTTCATCGACGAAAACATCTCAACACAAAACAATTGGGCATTGGTCGTTGATGGCTTATTCGGCATTGGATTGACGCGTGCGATTACGGGTGAAATATCCGCGCTGATCGAACAGATCAATACCCTTCACTGCCCGGTGCTGGCGCTCGATGTACCGAGCGGACTGGATGCGAATACTGGTGCAATTATTGGTGCCAATATCACTGGCAAAGGCGATAGCAATGCAATTCGCGCCACACACACGATCACCTTCATAGCCAACAAAGCGGGCTTGCATACCTGCGACGGCCGCGACTACGCCGGCGAAGTACATGTCAGCGATTTGGGTCTGGATGCTGATTTATTTCCCCCATCGTCCACACACTTGAATCAGACGGAATTGTTTGCCAGCGCTCTGCAGTACAGGCGGCACAATTCACATAAGGGAAGTTACGGCGATGTGCTTGTGCTCGGCGGCGCACAAGGCATGCTCGGAGCGGCAGTGCTGGCCGCTCGTACCGCTGCCAAATCTGGTGCCGGTCGCGTATTCCTTGCATGTATTGCAGAGCACTTGAACTATGACAGCATGCAACCCGAGTTAATGTGTCGCGACGCCACCGACGTCGACTTCAACAACGCAACCATCGTGGCCGGGCCAGGCTTGGGAACATCGCGCGCAGCACATGACTTTCTAGCGAGGGCATTGGCAGCGCATACACCTTTAGTGCTGGATGCGGACGCATTGAATCTGATCGCAGTGGAAGCCGGCTTGCAACAAAAGCTCGCTACACGCAAAGCTCATACCTTGTTGACGCCACATCCATTGGAAGCCGCACGCCTGCTCGGAATAACGACATCACAGATACAGGCTGATCGTTTGGCTGCGGCACGCGCCCTTGCAAAGAAATTCAATGCAACAACGATTTTGAAAGGCTCAGGTTCAGTTATCGCGGTACCCGATGGAACAACCGTGATTAATACGACTGGTAACCCGGCGCTGGCGACTGCCGGTGCCGGTGATGTGCTATCGGGATTGTGTGGTGCCTTGCTGGCGCAGAATTGGCCACTCTGGGAAGCGGCTCTCGCCGCCGTTTGGCTGCACGGCAAGGCGGCAGATAATCTGGTGACAAACGGCATTGGCCCCATCGGGCTTACTGCAAGCGAACTGATTCCGGAAATACGTAGCGCCTTGAATCAACTCGTATCCAGGCAAAACTCAGCGCAAAAATAATCACTGCGGCAATCCTGCAGCTTATACCAGGCGACCCGCAGCGATCGTAATCGTCCTCTTGCACAAAGCGGCAATCGATGGATCGTGCGTTACCAATACCAGGGTCGACTTACGCTCATGATTCAATTCGAACATCAAATTAATCACTGATGCACCAGTCGCCGCATCCAGGCTGCCGGTAGGCTCATCGGCAAACAGCAAAGGCGGTTCGCTGACAAAGGCGCGTGCGAGCGCTACGCGCTGCTGTTCGCCACCCGACAAATACTTGGGATAGTGCTTCAAGCGGCTGGACAAGCCAACCCGTGCCAGCATCGCTTCAGCCTTTTCTCTAGCCTTGCCATCATTGCGTAATTCCAAAGGCAACATGACGTTTTCAACGGCATTCAAATGACCCAACAACTGGAATGACTGAAAGACAAAACCCAGATTCTCTTTGCGCAAGCCGGCACGACCATCTTCATCCAGTGCAAAGATATCAACGTTATCCAGCTTCACCGTACCGTCAGAAGGCGTATCCAATCCAGCCAGCAAACCAAGCAAGGTTGACTTGCCTGAACCGGACGCGCCGACGATGGCCAGCGTATCTCCTGCTTGCACGGTAAAATCAACTGCTTGCAGGATGGTTAATTCACCCGTTGCATCGGCCACGCGTTTAGTCAGATTGATTGCTTCAATTGCAGGATAAACAGTAGAGGATTCAGGCATGCGGATTAATTTCAGGTTCTCGTATCAGGTGGGAAAAATAAAAGCGATATTACAAGCAGTCGCGCTAGTCGCTTTAACGTCATTCGGAACGAGCGCTTATTCTGCATCAAAAACCATACTCGTGCTCGGCGACAGCCTGTCTGCGGAATATGGTTTGGTACGCGGTGAAGGCTGGGTCAGTCTGCTGCAGAAAAAACTGGAAACGGAAAAAATTACGGCCCCCATCGTCAATGCCAGCATCAGCGGCGAAACCACCAGCGGCGGCAAAGCGCGACTGCCAGCGCTACTCGCCAAACATCAACCGGCAATCGTCGTCATCGAACTGGGAGCCAATGATGCACTGCGCGGCTTGTCGCTCGCTGCAACGCAAGAAAATCTGCGCAGCATGATCAGCAGCTCAAAAGGTGTAAAGGCAAAAGTTTTATTGGTTGGCATGCAAATACCGCCTAACTACGGTGGCGATTACACCAAACAGTTTGCCGCCCTCTTCCCCAAACTGGCGAAAGAAAACAAGACATCACTCGTACCATTCATGCTGCAAGGCGTAGCTGAAAAACCTGAACTGTTTCAAGCTGATCGCATACATCCCAGCGCAGAAGCACATCCGAAGATACTGAACAATATCTGGCCTCAACTCCAACCTTTGATTTCCAGTTCCAAATAAAAAAAGCCGCTAGTTAAAGCGGCTTTTTTATTGTCTCTCAAAACATCCGATTTTTTATTCAGCAGTCTCGGATTTGGCTGCGGTCGGTTTCTTGATTTCGACTTTAGCCTTTTTCTTCAATGCTTCGATGTAGGCATAGGTTTCCTGCTGCGCGAGAGCTGCGGTGATTTGCTGACGTTCTGCTTGACGCTTGGCGCTGTCGACATTGGTTGGCTGCACGACGCGCACAACGCGTAACACAGCATAACCTTGTGGCGCTTCCAGACCAACATACGATGGCAGCTTGCTGGTGTCGGCTTTCATCACTGCCAAAAATACCGCAGGATTCAGACCCTGGCTTTTAGCGCGCGAAACAACTTGTGTTGCCGAAAAACCGGTCGCGTCATCTTTCTCTTTTAACGCAGCCAATTTTGCTTCGCCGGCTTTTTTAGCCAGCGCGTGCGCTTCTGTCTGCACTACGCGCTCTTGCACTAAGGCCTTCACTTCATCGAACGGGCGTTTGGTTGCTGGTTTGTATTCAACAACACGGCCTGAGATCAATGTGTTCGGCGCAACTTCGACTGCTTCTGTATTGCGTTTGTTTTTCAGTGATTCATCCGAGAACAATGCTGTCAGGAATTTTTGATTATTGTAAGGAGTGCTTGGCGCAACAGCAGGGTTCACCTGACGCGACAAATTACCGGTCGTTTCAATTTTCAATTTCAGTTTGTCGGCAACGGCTTTCAAACTATCTGCCTGCTCATACACGGTGTTGTTAAACACGTCGGCAGTTTCAGTATATTTTTTGACGACCAATTGCTTTCTTATGTCGCTGGCGATTTCGCCTTTAACTTGTTCCAGCGGCTTGATAGCAGCAGGTTTGATCGCCGTCACTTTGATGATGTGGAAGCCATAATCCGATTGAACCAGGTCGCTCAATTCATCTTGCTTCAACTTGTATGCAGCATCTTCAAACGGTTTGACCATAGAGCCTTTGCCGAAAAATCCAAGATCACCACCGCGTTCCGCTGAACCGGTATCAATCGAATTTTCCTTTGCCAGCTTGGCAAAGTCCTGCGGATTCTTGCGCAGGCTTGCCAGCAGCTTTTCAGCCTTGGCTTTGGCAGCTGCTTTATCCGCGTCGGATGCATCCTTGCTGACACCAATCAGAATGTGACTGGCACGGCGTTGTTCTTCGGTGCCGTATTGCTTTGTGTTTTGTTCGTAATACGATTTGATATCGGCGTCGCTTACATTGATTTGTGCCGCAAGCGCATCTGCCGTCAATACGACATATTCCGCTTTGACTTGTTCAGGGACATCAAACTGATTGCTCTTGTCGTAATACGCTTTGAGCATGTCATCAGTCACTTTGACTTGCGCAACATAATCCGATGCGCGGAATGCCAATTGCTGTACTTCACGCTCTTGCTCGCCTAATTCCGACAGGCGTTTAGCCAATGAGTCTGGCGCGAATGCGGTGCTTTGAATTGCTGCGTTCACTTGCTGCGAAATCATATCCTGGCGCAAGCGTGCTTCGTAAGTCGTTGGTGTCATGCCTTGAGCTGCAAGGATGGTTTTATAGCGCTCTACGTCGAATTTTCCGTCTGCAGTCGTCAAACCACCCATATTGATAATGGTTTGCTGCAAGGATTGATCAGATACCGAGAGTTTGTTGCGCTTGGCCTCAGCAGCCAACACACGTTGTGCGATCAAGTTGTTCAAGACTTCTTGTTTGGCTTCTGGCGTATCAAACATTTTGGCGTCGAATTGTTCGCCGAACATTTGACGGAAACGCGCCATCTGTTCGCGTTGCGCCGCATCCCATTCGGGTTGCGTAATCGTTTGACCGTCGACCTTGGCCACTGTATTCGAAGCGTCGCCCATACTGGTATAACTTTCCAGTCCGAAGAAGGCAAACGAAGGAAAAATAATCAACAGCAGCAAAAACTGCATCAAACGTTGGTGGGTGCGGATAAATTCAAACATGGCTAACCAATCACAAACAGATTAATACGTCGCATATGAAAAAAGGCGAACTCTCGTTCGCCTTTTTTGCTTTTTTGGCGGAGTGGACGGGACTCGAACCCGCGACCCCCGGCGTGACAGGCCGGTATTCTAACCAGCTGAACTACCACTCCTAAACTACTTGATGATTATTTGCGAGTTTGACTGATGGTGGGTGCTGACGGGGTCGAACCGCCGACCTACGCCTTGTAAGGGCGCCGCTCTACCAACTGAGCTAAGCACCCAAATTGCGCATACTGCTCGCACTTGCTTAATTCAGCCAAACATACAGCGTTGTCACCACGCCGCAAAGAAATTATTTTACAACATCTTGACGCAATTTGCACTACGCTTTTACGCGAACAAATTGCATCAGGCATTTACTTAGTTAACTGCGTCTTTCAGAGCCTTGCCTGGTTTGAATTTAGGCACTTTAGCAGCCTTGATTTTGATCGCTTCACCGGTACGTGGGTTACGGCCTGTACGTGCTGCACGTTTGCCAACGGAAAAAGTACCGAAACCAACCAGGGTAACAGTGCCGCTTTTTTTCAATGTGGTTTTAACTGCGTCGATAACAGCATCCAGTGCGCGCGTTGCGGCAGCTTTGGAAATGTCGGCGGAGCCGGCGATGTGTTCAATCAATTCTGTTTTATTCACTTACGTCCCCTCACAAAGGTTAATGCCGCAAATCGCTCTTGCCTAGATGAACAAAACGACTATGCGGTCGCAGAAAAATCTGCAGCAGGTATTAAACAAGCCGCAAAGCCTTGTGTCAAGCGCTTTGCCACGCTTTTCCCTCTGAAAATACAGCTTTAATGTGTGAATGCTGATGTGCTTGTGCAGCATGAACGTTTTACGCAAAAAAAAAAGCGCTCCGAAGAGCGCTTTTTAAATTAAACAACTTAATGCTTCACGACACCAGAATCAGTTGGTGCAGCTGGTTTGGCAAGCGCTGCCTCAACCAGTGCAGCCTCTTCATCTGTCAATGGCACAGGTGCGCGTTCCAATGCAATCTCAAGCACTTTATCGATCCAGCGTACCGGAACGATTTCAAGCTTGTTCTTCACATTGTCAGGAATCTCTGCCAGATCCTTCACGTTTTGCTCAGGAATCAAAACAGTTTTAATTCCGCCGCGATGTGCCGCCAGCAGTTTTTCCTTCAAGCCACCAATCGGCAAGACTTCACCACGCAAGGTAATTTCGCCTGTCATCGCGACGTCAGCACGTACCGGAATACCGGTAAAAACCGACACCATCGCAAGCGTCATCGCCACACCAGCCGACGGACCGTCTTTCGGCGTCGCGCCTTCAGGAACGTGAATATGGATATCGCTCTTCTCGAAAATATCGGCTTTGATACCGAGTTTTCTCGCGCGGCTACGCACCACAGTACGCGCTGCTTCGATCGATTCCTTCATTACATCGCCCAAGGTACCGGTACGAATGATGCCGCCCTTGCCTGGCATTGCCATAGATTCGATGGTCAGCAAATCGCCACCTACTTCGGTCCATGCCAAACCAACCACTTGGCCGATTTGATTTTCTTTTTCGGCTACACCGAAATCGAATTGGCGCACACCGAGGAACTTGTCGATATTTTTCGAAGTAACCGCAATTTTTTTCTCCTGCTTTTTAAGCAGAAGCATTTTTACAACCTTGCGGCAGATTTTCGAAATTTCGCGTTCCAGCGAACGCACGCCAGCTTCACGTGTGTAGTAGCGAATGATGTCGCGAATTGCCGATTCCGCCACGCTGATTTCGCCTTCTTTCAGACCGTTGTTCTTGATCTGCTTAGGCAACAAGTAGCGTTGTGCAATGCTGGTTTTTTCATCTTCGGTATAACCCGACAGACGAATAACTTCCATACGATCCAGCAAGGCAGGCGGGATGTTGTACGAGTTTGAAGTCGCAACAAACATCACATCCGACAAATCGAAATCGACTTCGATGTAGTGATCCGAGAACGTGTGATTCTGTTCTGGATCGAGCACTTCCAGCAAAGCCGACGACGGATCACCACGAAAATCAGCGCCCATCTTGTCGATTTCATCCAGCAGGAACAATGGATTGCGTACACCGGCCTTGGCCATGCTTTGCAAAATCTTGCCTGGCATCGAACCAATATAAGTACGACGATGACCGCGTATCTCTGCTTCATCACGCACACCACCCAAAGCCATGCGAATGAACTTGCGATTTGTCGCGCGAGCAATCGATTGGCCGAGCGAAGTTTTACCTACACCTGGAGGACCAACGAAGCACAAAATTGGCGCTTTCAATTTGTCTACGCGTTGTTGCACGGCGAGGTATTCCAGAATGCGTTCTTTTACCTTGTCGAGACCGTAGTGATCGTCTTCCAATACTTTTTCAGCATTGCTCAGATCATTGTTCACTTTGGATTTTTTCTTCCAAGGCAAACCGACCAAGGTATCGATGTAGTTACGCACGACTGTCGCTTCGGCTGACATTGGCGACATCAGTTTGAGTTTTTTCAGCTCGTTTTGAGCTTTGGCAAGCGCCTCTTTCGGCATCTTGGCAAGCAGTACTTTTTTCTCGAGTTCTTCGAAATCTGCGCCCTCTTCGCCTTCGCCCAATTCTTTTTGAATTGCTTTGACCTGCTCGTTCAAATAGTATTCGCGCTGCGATTTTTCCATCTGGCGTTTAACGCGACCACGGATACGCTTCTCGACTTGTAGAATGTCGAGTTCGCCTTCCAGTTGGCCGAGCAGATGTTCATAACGCTTGGCAACGTTGAAGATTTCCAGAATGACTTGCTTCTGCTCCAGCTTCAACGGCAGATGTGCGGCAATGGTATCGGCCAGACGACCGGCATCATCGATCCCGGCCAGTGAGGTCAGAATTTCTGGTGGAATTTTTTTGTTCAGTTTGACGTACTGGTCGAACTGCTGAACGATCGCGCGACGCATCGCTTCGACTTCAGATTCATCGCCGGCTTCAGATTCAATCGGCGTCAAATCGGCCACGAAATGCGTGTCGAGTTCGCTGATGTGATGAATGCGAGCACGCTGTGCGCCTTCGACGAGTACCTTGACGGTGCCATCGGGCAGCTTCAGCATTTGCAGAATGTTCGCGACGCAACCAATTTCATAGATGTCGTCGGCGGACGGCTCATCCTTGGCGGCGGCTTTTTGCGCGGCAAGCATGATGCTCTTGCCTTGCTCCATCGCGGCTTCAAGCGCCTTGATGGATTTTGGACGACCTACGAACAGTGGGATCACCATATGCGGGAAGACAACAACATCGCGCAACGGTAACAGCGGCAGTTGGGTTTGTTCAGTGGAAATAGTAGTCGTCATGGCGAGCCTTATCGATAAACGTGTTAATGATGTTGGCGCTAACGGCCAAAACACAAGCCCGGACAGCAACAAAAATCAGACCGAAAAACAAAAAAAGCCACCCGCGAAGTTGTCTTCGAAGTGGCTTTACGATGTAAGCCTGAATGATCTCTGCTGACTTTATTGTACTGCGTTTCAAATGAAAAACAGGCTCAAAAGAGCCTGTTTTTTGATATTTCCTGCTGTTTTTTGCAGATATTTACTATTTTGCGCCTGATACCTTAGGTTGCTCGTGATAGATCAACAATGGTTTCGCACCGTTGGTAATCGTACCTTCGTCAATCACAACTTTGGAAACGTTTTGCTCGTTTGGCAACTCGTACATGACATCAAGCAAGGCGTGCTCCAGAATCGAACGCAAACCGCGTGCACCGGTCTTGCGTGCAATTGCTTTCTTGGCGATCGCTTGCAAGGCGGCTGGACGAATCTCCAATTCTGCGCCTTCCATTTGCAACAATTTGGAATATTGCTTGATCAGCGCATTTTTTGGTTCGAGCAAGATCTGAATCAGCGCTTCTTCATCCAGTTCGCGCAAGGTTGCCACGACCGGCAGACGACCGACCAATTCAGGAATCAGACCGAATTTGATCAGATCTTCAGGTTCTGTATCCAGCATGACCTGACTTGCAGTACGTTCTTCACGACTCTTCACAGTAGCCGAGAAGCCGATACCACTCTTCTCCGAACGATCAGAAATGATTCTGGCCAGACCGTCGAATGCACCGCCACAAATGAACATGATGTTGGTGGTATCGATCTGCACGAAATCCTGGTTAGGATGCTTGCGACCACCTTGCGGCGGCACCGAAGCCATCGTGCCTTCTATCAGTTTCAGCAAAGCCTGTTGTACACCTTCGCCGGACACATCGCGCGTAATCGATGGATTGTCTGACTTACGTGAAATCTTGTCGATCTCATCGATATAGACGATACCTTTTTGCGCGCGTTCGACTTCGTAGTTACAGTTTTGCAGCAACTTTTGAATGATGTTTTCTACGTCTTCACCAACATAACCCGCTTCAGTCAGCGTGGTTGCATCGGCGATCACGAAAGGTACATCCAGTGTGCGCGCCAGTGTTTGTGCCAGCAGTGTTTTACCGGAGCCGGTTGGGCCGACCAGCAGAATATTGCTCTTCGCCAGTTCAACGTCGTCTTTTTTACCCAGATGCTTCAGGCGTTTGTAGTGGTTATAAACCGCTACCGACAAAATACGTTTGGCTGAATTCTGGCCGATCACGTATTGATCCAGCAACTCGCATAATTCCTGCGGTGTCGGCAGATCCGTACGTGGGCCGCTGCCCAATGTTTCTACGCTGGAGGCTTCATCACGAATGATGTCGTTGCACAAGTCGATACACTCATCGCAAATGAACACGGATGGTCCAGCAATGAGTTTTTTAACCTCGTGTTGGCTCTTGCCGCAGAAGGAGCAATAGAGCAGTTTTTCGCCGTTTGAGGATTTTTTCTCTGACATGGTGCGCGTTATCTATGGTTGATACAGATTGATCTTGGCTGCGGATTGATATTACCTGCGAATTACGGATTCGTCACGTCGGGCACGAAAAGCAAGGTCCACTAACCAGGATCACAATGTAAAACGCCCGAACGTTGAAGCGCCCGGGCGTCACTTTGTACAAAAAATACAATAACTATCAGGCGCGTGTTGCTAAAACACTATCAATCATGCCGTATTCGACAGCTGCATCGGCGGACATGAAATTATCCCTATCGGTATCCCGGCTGATTTCGTCTATCGATTTGCCAGTTCTTTCAGCAAGAATCGCATTCAGACGTTCGCGCAGATACAGAATTTCGCGCGCCTGGATTTCGATATCGGAAGCCTGACCTTGTGCGCCGCCCAATGGCTGATGAATCATGATGCGTGAATTAGGCAGAGAGAAACGCTTGCCTTTTTCACCAGCAGCCAACAAGAAAGCACCCATCGATGCAGCCAGGCCAGTACACAGCGTCGATACATTCGGTTTAATGAATTGCATCGTATCGAAAATCGCCATGCCTGCCGAAACAGAACCGCCTGGCGAATTGATATACAAGGAAATATCCTTGTCCGGATTTTCGCTTTCAAGGAACAGCAACTGCGCAACAATCAGATTGGCCGAATGGTCATTGACCGGTCCGACCAAAAAGATAATGCGCTCTTTCAGCAAACGCGAATAAATATCGTACGCGCGTTCGCCGCGACCGCTCTGCTCGATCACCATAGGGACCATACCGAGCATGTCGGTATCAAGAGCGGAAGTACGAGTCATGCTAGTGGTCATGTGCTTTCCTTATGGAGCGCACAAAGCGATTAGCCTTGTGCGTTATTGCCCATCAATTCATCGAACGCAACCGACTTGTCGGTTACTTTGGATTTACCCAACACGTAATTGACGACGTTTTCTTCCAATACAAGAGCTTCTACTTCGCCCAAACGATTACGGTCGCTGAAATAATACTTCAGAACCTGAGTTGGGTCTTCGTAGCTCTGTGCAAACTCTTCAACTTGCGCTTTGACTTGTTCTGGTTTTGCTTGCAGGTCGTTCGCTTTGACAACTTCAGCCAGAATCAGGCCTAAACGTACGCGGCGTTCTGCTTGTTCGGTGAACAATTCGGCAGGGAAAGGCAAGTCACTGACTTTCATGCCGCGCTGTGTCATGTCTTGACGGGTCGATTCCATCAAACGTTCGGTTTCTTGGTCGATCAGCACTTTAGGCACATCGAATTCGCTGATTTTGATCAACGCATCCATGACGCTGTCTTTGGTACGCGCTTTTACGCGGTTGCTGACTTCACGTTCCAGATTTTGTTTGACGTCTGCACGCATTTTACTCAGATCGCCGTCTTCGATACCCAGCGATTTTGCAAATTCTGCATCGACTTCTGGCATGTGCGCCCATTCGATTTGTTTCAGTGTGATCGTGAACTCGGCAGTTTTGCCGGCAACGTCAGCACCGTGGTAATCAGCAGGGAAAGACAATGGGAAAGTTTTGGATTCGCCGACTTTCAAGCCGATCGTGCCGGCTTCAAATTCAGCCAGCATGCGGCCTTCACCCAATACAAATGCGTAGCCTTCTGCCTTGCCGCCCTGGAATTCAACGCCGTCGATGGTGCCAACGAAATCGATAGTCACGCGATCGCCGTTTTTAGCGGTCAGATCCGAGCCGCCGTCGCCGTGCGCGCTTTGCTCGCCTTTGACGTGGTAGTGCACACGTTGTTTGCGCAGGATATCGATGGTTTTATCGATTTCAGCATCGCTGACTTCAACGGTAGTTTTTTCGATTTCCGCTTTAGCCAGATCGCCTACCTTGATTTCTGGGTAAATTTCGAAGGTTGCGTTGAAAGCAAGTGTGCCTTCAGCTACGTCGTCGTTCTTGGCTTCAATTTTTGGATAACCAGCGACGCGCAGCTTGTTTTCGCTCGTTGCTTCGCCGAATGCCTGGCCGACTTTGTCGTTCAGCACTTCGTTTTCGATTTGATAGCCGTATTGTTGCGCGACCATTTTCATCGGCACTTTACCGGCACGGAAGCCTGGCGCCTTGACCGTGCGAGCACGGACCTTCAGACGTTTTTCAACTTCCGCTTGTACATCGGCGAGCGGTACGGTAATCGTGATGCGGCGCTCAAGTTTGTCCAGAGTTTCGACTGCAGTTGCCATGTGAATCATCCAAAAATAAAGAATTCTGTGGTGCGAGGAGGGGGACTCGAACCCCCACACCATTGCTGGCGTCAGGACCTAAACCTGGTGCGTCTACCAATTTCGCCATCCTCGCGGGAATGTGCACTAAGTGCGCAAATACAAAAGCAAAGGGCGACCTGGAAGTGAAACTGTGGGTCGCCCTGCACTGCCTTTTGTATCGGCCGTTCAACTTCAACCCGGGATTTTACTGGATTTTGCAGCGCCTGCGCAGATTTTGACAGTTTGCCTATGTTGCCGATGCCAATCCCTCCTGCAAAATGAATTATTACTTTGTTTATCGACAATCCCGGAGCTTGATTCCAAGTCCAATTATGGATCTTCGAAAAATGCTTATTTGCCTGTAAGACATGCATTTTCATTTACTATGCGGGCTGGCTTCCTGCTTCATTGCAATAGTTCTACGAAGCGATCATCTCTACGCGCACTAATTTTTCCAACCATGGCTGTCGATCACTACGAAAATTTTCCTGTCGCTTCGATTTTGCTGCCGGCACGATTACGTCCCGCAGTTGAAGTTATTTATGCATTCGCCCGCAGTGCCGACGATCTGGCAGATGAAGGTGACGCCAGCGCAGATGAACGTCTCGCAGCATTGAGTGCATATGAAGATGGACTGGACCAGATCGCCGCCGCAAGCACACCAAGCACCGTATTATTCACGGATCTGGCAAAAGTCATTGCCGAATATCAATTGCCCTTGCAGCCGTTCCGCGACTTGCTGTCCGCCTTCAAACAAGATGTTGTAACGACGCGCTATGCAGATTTCACGGCCTTACTGGATTACTGCCGCCGTTCAGCCAATCCAGTCGGCACGCTCATGCTGCATTTATATGGCGCGGCCAGCGAAGAAAATTTGCGCGATTCGAATGACATCTGCTCTGCCCTGCAACTGATCAATTTCTGGCAAGACGTCGCGGTGGATATGCAAAAAGCGCGTATTTATTTACCGCTGACCGACATGCAGCAATTCATGGTCACCGAAGAGCACATCACAGCTCAGCGCATTGATGATGCGTGGCGCAAGTTGATGCAGTTCGAAGTCGACCGCGCGCGCAGCATGTTGCTGTCAGGCGCACCGCTTGCATTGCGATTGCCGGGCCGCATAGGCTGGGAATTGCGATTGGTAGTGCAAGGTGGCTTGCGGATTCTGGAATGTATAGAAGCTGTCGATTACGATGTATTTCAACGCCGTCCCAAGCTGGGAAAATGTGATTGGATTTTGTTGATATGGCGTGCCATCAACATGAAGGCTGGCGCAGCACCCGATTCTTCCAAATAAGCGGACTGCATCCAACTCTTTTTCCATAACGTTGTTTCGTATCAAAAAATCACACACAAGATACCGACATTATTTGTCCCGATTGCCTTAGTCGGCTAGCATAGCGGCTTCATCAGCGCCAAGCGCTCTACCTGCTCTACTTGACCTACTTTTATGTCACCCGACGATTACTGCCAACAAAAAGCCGCACAAAGCGGTTCCAGCTTTTACTACAGCTTTCTTTTCCTGAAGGCGGATCGCCGTCGCGCCATCACTGCGCTATACGCCTTCTGCCGCGAAGTCGACGACACCGTTGATGAATGTACGGACGTCGGCATCGCCCGCACCAAACTGAGCTGGTGGCGTGGCGAAGTAGCTGCGATAACATCCGGCACGCCTACGCATCCAGTCGCGAAAGCACTGCAGCCGCATCTGGCGACGTTCTCTATTGATACCCAGCATTTGCTGGCGATCATCGATGGCATGGAAATGGATCTCGACCAAACGCGCTATCTCGATTTCCCCGGCTTGCAAAAATATTGCTGGCATGTGGCCAGCGTAGTCGGCATTCTGTCCGCCAAAATTTTCGGCGTCACCAATCCGCAAACTCTGGAATACGCAGAAAAACTGGGACTCGCTTTTCAACTCACCAACATCATTCGTGATGTCGGTGAAGATGCCCGCAAAGGTCGTATCTATTTGCCGGTCAACGAACTGCAACAATTCAACGTCACCGCTGCCGATATATTGAATGCACGGCATAGCGAAAACTTCGAAAAGCTGATGCAGTTTCAGGCAGCCCGCGCGCAAAAATATTATGACGAGGCATTCACATTACTGCCTAAAGAAGATAGGCGCGCACAACGTCCCGGCCTGATCATGGCGGCGATTTACCGCGCTGTTCTGAATGAAGTTGAACATGACGGCTTTCATGTCTTGAACCAACGTATTTCGCTGACACCGATACGCAAACTCTGGCTCGCATGGATCACCTATGTGCGCGGCTAATGCGTAATGCATCCTGCATAGCATGAGCAAATCCATTGCTGTCATCGGTGCAGGTTGGGCCGGATGCGCGGCGGCAGTCGAGCTAGCTGCAGCCGGTCATAAAATTACACTGTACGAATCGTCACGCACTCTAGGCGGTCGGGCCCGTGCAGTCGACATCAACAGCACACGACTGGATAACGGACAGCATATTCTGCTCGGTGCGTATTCAGAAACCTTGCGCATATTGCAGCAGGTTGGCGTCGATGCTGAAAAGACATTGCTGCGCCTGCCCTTGCAAATTCGCTATCCGGAAAACTCCGACGGCATGGACTTCGTCGCACCACGACTGCCAGCCCCATTTCATTTGATTGCTGCCCTGTTGCGCAGCAAAGGCCTTGCTGGCGCAGACAAAATGGCACTGGCCCGTTTTTCATCGGCTGCACGCTGGATGGATTGGCGCATGAATGACGATTGCAGTGTCAGCGAATTATTGCAACGCTTCGATCAAACCGAACGCTTGATCAAATTGATGTGGCAACCGCTATGTATCGCGGCGCTGAACACACCACCGGAACGCGCTTCTGCACAAATTTTTCTGAATGTATTACGCGATAGTCTGGGTGCACGTCGTGTGGCATCGGACATGTTGATTCCGCGCGTGGATTTGACTGCCCTATTCCCGCAACAAGCCGCAGCGTTTGTTCAACGGTACGATGGAGCAATCAAACTCGGTGCATCCGTTCAAAAAATTGTGCAGAACGATAATCACTGGATCGTCACGCAAGATAAAACAGAAGATGAAATGTACGATGCCATTGTCGTCGCGACTTCAGCAAGTCAGGCCGCTACGTTGCTAAGCGATGTAACGACAAGCACAGAGATTCCGCCTTTTGAATACGAACCTATCACCACTTGCTATCTGCAATACCCATCCGATACAAAACTTGATATCCCGTTTTATGCGTTGAATGACGATCCAGAAACACAATGCTGGGGACAGTTTGTATTTGATAGGGGTCAACTGGACGCTACGCAAAACGGCTTGTTCGCGGTAGTGGTCAGCGCGTCGACAGACGCGATTGAGCTGGGACATGAAGCCCTGTCGGCAGCGATCGCTGCGCAACTTGCCAACACTCTGCAGATGCCACAACTGGCAACGCCGGAATGGAGTCGTGTGATTACCGAAAAGCGCGCTACGTTTTCATGCACGCCTGCCTTGCAACGTCCGCAAGAACAAACCGAGTTTCCTCACCTCGTCCTGGCCGGCGATTATCTGGCCAGCGATTATCCCGCCACACTGGAATCCGCCGTACGCAGCGGTGTGAAAGCAGCGAAGCTGCTGAGTGCCAGCTTGACTTCAGAAAAATTTGCTTCAATCTGAATAAGGAAGAAGACTGAATCTTCTTCACGCCTTTATTCGCGTTTTTATTCATGTTCCCGCACGCGATTCAAGGCTTCTTCTATCCGTTCGACGGCAATGATGGTCAAGCCTTCTATTTTTTGCTTGGGCGCATTCGATTTCGGAATCAGTGCGATTGAGAATCCCAGCTTGGCCGCTTCACGCAAACGTTCCTGTCCCCGTGGTGCGGGACGAATTTCACCGGCCAGCCCTACTTCACCAAACACAACCAGGCCGCGTGGCAGAGGCTTGCTACGCATCGATGAATGAATCGCCAGCAAGACGGCAAGATCGGCAGCCGGTTCGGTAATTTTCACGCCGCCAACCGCATTGATGAAGACGTCTTGATCGAATGCAGCGATGCCCGCATGTCTGTGCAATACCGCCAGCAACATCGCCAGCCGGTTCTGTTCCAGTCCAACCGAAAGGCGACGCGCATTCGGCAAGTGCGAGGTATCGACCAAGGCCTGAATTTCAACCAGCAAGGGACGCGTGCCTTCCTGCGTCACCATGACGCACGCACCGGGAACCGGCGTATCGTGCTGCGACAGAAACAATGCGGATGGATTGGAAACGCCTTTCAATCCTTTTTCCGTCATCGCGAACACACCCAACTCATTGACCGCGCCAAAGCGATTCTTGATCGCGCGCACCAGACGGAAGCTGGAATGTGTATCACCCTCGAAATATAAAACGGTATCGACAATATGTTCCAGCACGCGCGGTCCAGCCAACGCGCCTTCTTTCGTCACATGACCGACCATGATGATGGTGATGCCGGTCTGCTTGGCGACGCGCGTCAGTTGCGCAGCACATTCGCGCACTTGTGCGACCGAACCTGGAGCCGAGCTGAGGGCATCCGAATACACCGTTTGAATTGAATCGATGACGGCGACGTCCGGCTTGTGATCAGCCAAGGTATTGAGAATTTTTTCCAGCTGGATTTCAGCTTGCAGCTTCAAATCTTTTGCATCGACGGCAAGACGCTTGGCGCGCAATGCGATCTGTGCGCCTGACTCTTCACCACTGACGTACAAGACTTTTTTGATCTTCGACAGATTGGCCAAAGCCTGCAGCAACAAGGTCGACTTGCCTATGCCGGGATCGCCGCCAATCAACACCACGCCACCGGCAACCAAACCACCGCCCAGCACGCGATCGAATTCTTCTATGCCTGTACCAAAACGAGGAACGTCTATCGCCTCAATATCGGCCAGACTCAATACGGGAGCAGATTGCGCCAATCCTTGGTGCTGTACCGAAAAGCGGTTCGAGCCGGTTTCCACAATGGTTTCAACCAAGGTATTCCATGCGCCACAAGACGGACATTGTCCGCCCCATTTATTGGTAATGCCGCCGCACTCGCTACAGGTGTAATTGGTTTTGGCTTTTGCCATCAGGGTCTATTTCAAATGGAATGGTTAGTTTGTTCAAGGTCATCACGTTCAGCGATTTGTACGCGTGGCGCGATCGCGCACATCAATTCGTAGCCAACCGTCCCCGCCGCATTAGCGACTTCATCAATTGGCAGATCCTGTCCCCACAACACGACTTTGCTGCCTACGCGTGCACTGGCAATCGATGTCAGGTCCACGGTAATCATATCCATCGATACCCGTCCTACTATCCTGGTCTTGATACCATCAACCACGATAGGCGTGCCGCTAGGCGCGTGACGCGGATAGCCATCGGCATAACCGCATGCCACAATACCTATCGTCATCGCTTTGTCAGCGACAAAACTGCTGCCGTAACCGACAGCATCGCCGACAACGATATGCTGGATGCCGATGATTTCACTGCGCAAGGTCATTGCAGGCCGCAATCCGAATTTTTCTGCCGTCGTGTCTGCCGGTGTACCGCCATACAGCATCACGCCTGGCCTTACCCAATCCGCGGCGCATTCAGGATGCATTAAATCGGCGGCGGAGTTGGATAAACATCTGTCGCCGGGCAAACCTTCTATAGCAGCGTTAAAACGCTGTACTTGCTGCGCCAGTGATACGCGAGCATTGTTCGCATCTTCTGCATTAGCGAAATGCGTGATGAAGGAAATATCACGTACCGCAGGTATTGCGCGCAAACGTTGATAGATGGCCTTGCATACCGATGGCAGAAATCCCAAACGATTCATGCCGCTATTAATTTTCAAATGCACATTAATTCGACCGTTCAGCTGCGCATTTTCCAGCATTTCAAGTTGCTCCATGCAATGCACAACGGTCTCAATTTGATGTTCAACGATCGCCTGCAAGTCGGATGCGTCAAAAAAACCTTCCAGCAACACGATGCGTTTCTGCCAGCCGAGTTGTCGCAATCTTGCCGCGTTATCTACTTCGATCAAGCCTAGACCATCGGCATCGGCGAAGCCACGCATGCTTCGTTCCAGCCCATGACCGTATGCATTTGCCTTGACGACTGCCAGAACTTTGGAATTCGGCGCACAACGTTTTGCGACGCCGAGGTTATGGCGCAAAGCAGCAATATCGATAGTGGCAACGAGCGGTCTGGGCATAAGCAAATGTAAAGTAAGTTAAATCACAAGCTGGAATCAAGAAGAGTGCCTTATTTTACCGGACGCGTCTCCGCGAATGACGAGCATTTCAATCGAAGTCTTATATTTTCATGGTATAAAGCAAGCCGGAGATACATAGACGAATAGATCAATACGGATGAATCGCGGTTTTTACACCATCATGGCGGCGCAGTTTTTTTCATCGCTCGCCGACAACGCCCTCCTCATTGCGGCTATCGCTTTATTGACAGTAATGAAGTCACCCGATTGGATGACGCCATTACTGAAGCTTTTCTTCGTCCTCTCTTATGTATTACTCGCCGCTTTCGTCGGCGCATTCGCGGACTCCTTGCCAAAAGGACGCGTCATGTTTGTCACCAATCTGATCAAGATTTTCGGTTGCGGCATGATGTTCTTTGATGTGCATCCATTGATCGCATATGCAGTGGTCGGCTTCGGTGCCGCAGCTTACTCCCCTGCCAAATACGGAATTTTGACCGAACTGTTGCCAGCGGAAAAACTGGTGGCAGCAAATGGCTGGATCGAAGGTCTTACCGTTTCATCCATCATTCTCGGCACAGTAATAGGCGGTGCATTAATCAACCCCAGTATCGCCGCCAAACTGCTCGCTTTCGACTTCCCTCTTGTCGACTTCGGGATCGACACACCAGCAGAAACAGCACTGTGCATTATTGCCGTGTTCTATTTGCTGGCAGCGCTCTTCAACCTGAAAATTCCTGACACAGGCGCACATTATCCACATCAGGAGCGCAATCCGATCAAATTGATAGGCGACTTTGCGCACTGCTTTACCACTTTGTGGAAAGATAGACTCGGTCAGATTTCACTCGCTGTTACCACTTTGTTCTGGGGCGCCGGCGCGACCTTGCAGTTCATTGTCTTGAAATGGGCAGGAAAATCTCTGGGAATGCCGCTGGATAAAGCCGCCATCCTGCAAGGGGTGGTTGCAGTTGGCGTTGCCATTGGTGCCGTCGCGGCAGCCCGTTTTGTCCCATTGAAGAAATCATTATCCGTGATGCCTTTAGGCGTCATCATGGGTTTCGTCGTTGTCATCATGACGATGGTAAACACGATTTGGCTAGCCTATCCTTTGCTGGTACTGGTAGGCGCTTTGTCCGGTTATTTTGTCGTCCCGATGAATGCGCTATTACAGCATCGTGGTCACGTGTTAATGAGCGCAGGTCATTCGATTGCAGTTCAGAATTTCAATGAAAACCTGTCTGTTTTGACGATGTTGCTGCTCTACGCATTGATGGTCAAACTGGATCTGGATATCAACATTGTCATTGTCATGTTCGGGCTATCAGTCTCCGGCATCATGTTCCTGATCATGCGTCGCCATGCCGCCAATCAGAGCGAACATGATTCGCTGTCCCTGATCGGCGAACACAAGCACTAATTCGTTTTAATAACCCGACTCGTCATTCAATGAATCAGATTATTAAAAAAACATCAGTAATTTTTATGCTGATGGATGTGCCAGCTTCACTCTTTGTCTGGCACGTGTACGCCAGTCGTCTGGCACGATGAATCCCCTGCTCGCTTCCACCGCAGTATTTCCATTTACTTCCAGCAGCGCCACCAGCACTGGCATCGTATCGTTGACGAAGTATTCTTCCAGATAGCTTTGTAGTGCTTGCCTGTCCATCGTCTGCTGAACAGGCAATTTAGCTGGAGCAAGCCACTGTAAACGCGGCAAAATTGCGTATCGCTCCGCGCCTAGATTCAAGGTTTCAGAAAATGTGCACCAGAAACCTCGGCAATGCGCTGCTGATGTACCGAATACGGATAATTTCTGCGATTCATTATCGGGATAGAAAAGCCAACCCTTGACCAAGGCCTGCGCGCAACTCACAGGTTCGGGCAGATGAATTTGCGCGGCAGCATGTGTAGAAAGAAGTAATTGGCGATCAAGAATCTTGTGCATTTTTGCACCCAGCGTATCCGCCAGATTCGGGCCGACAAAATAATCCGCATCGTCACCTGCACCGCTAGCTTCCAGCAAATAGAATTTGGTGGCAAATTCCCAATGAATTAGCTGTTCGTTTATACGCAACAGAAAATCGAATTCGCCTATCGTGCTGGTTTTTCCTGCGCGTACCTGAACACCATGTGCAAAGAGCACGCCATTTTGTTCAAGGAAAAACGCCATCAACTTCTCAGCGTAACGCCCTAGTCGGGCAAAAGGCTGCAGATCCAGATAGCTGTGTAAGGCTGCAGGCTGGCGATCCAGATTTTGCAGCCAGTCATCCACGCCATCCAGCAGATATGTTGGCAGCGTCGCGATCTTGTCGCCCCATTGCGGCGCATGCTTATCAAGCAAATCGGGAGCCAACAATAACCACGCCAATGCACGCACGTGCAGATCGTTCAGCCCCCCGCAGCGCAGGTGGAATTCAGTGTAAAAATTATGCGTGGGTTTAGGCGTCTGCACTACCGGCATAGGTTTTCATGGCAAGGCACAAGTCGGCCCAGGCCTTGCTCTTGTCTGCAGGGCTGCGCAGCAAATACGCCGGGTGATAAGTGACGATGACAGGCCGGCCGGCATAACGATGCACAGTCCCGCGCAACCTGCTCACCGGCGTTGCCGGATCAAGTTTCAGCAACGACAAAGCAGCCGTTTTGCCAAGGGCGACGATAACAGTCGGATTAATCAAGGCAATTTGCCGTTCAAGATACGGCAGACAGGCGTTCGCTTCTTCTGCTGCAGGCGGCCTATCGCGCTTGTTGGCATCCGTCGGCCGGCACTTCACGATATTGGCGATATAAGTATTCTCGCCCCGCTTCATCCCCATCGCGGAGAACATATTGTCGAGCAATTTCCCTGCAGGACCAACGAAAGGAAGTCCCTGGAAATCTTCATTCCGTCCCGGACCTTCGCCGACAAATAACCATCTGGCTTTTTGATCACCGACCCCGAATACAGTTTGGGTGCGGCTTTTGCATAAATCGCATTGCGTACAAGTCGAAACAACAGACTTGAGTTGATTCCAGTCCATATGTGCGATGTCAGTGATGTCAGCAATGGGAATCACTGGTTTCGCTGTAACTGGCACAAACGTATCCATCGCCGTCGACTCGACGTCAGCCCACGCCGATGACGTTGGCTCGACAACACGCAACTCTGCCACCACCGGCATACTTGCAAGCACTGGGTCAATGGCAGGCGCGTCGTCTTCATTTAGTTGCAACAAAGCCGTAGCAGCACGTTGCGACCAGACAGGTCCCAGGCCCATTTCATTCAAAAATGCCACACGACGGTTTTGATCGCTCATAGATCCAACTTCATCACAATTGCGTCTTCGCGCTGATTATTCGGCGCCGGATAATATCCTTTACGAACGCCAATCCGTGCAAAACCATAACGTTCGTAGATTTTTTCAGCACGTGTATTCGATGGTCGCACTTCCAGTAAAAGTGCATGCAGATTTCTTTCAGACGTGATGGCTTTTGCTTTATCCAGCAATAACAATCCAATGCCATTACCTTGCAGATCACGGTGTACTGTGATGTTCAATAAATGTGCATCGTCCACGGATGGCATCAATAAAAAATATCCACTCAATACACCTGTACCGTCTCGCAGTATCCAGGTTTCATAGCCGCTATTAATGGAATCAAGAAAATTCCCCCGAGTCCACGGAAATGGATAAACGTCATTTTCAATCGCCAGCACATCGCTGATATCAGCGGACTGCATTCGATAAAAATACAGTTTGAGCGGTCGCGGCGATGATGCCAACGGAGGAATCGGGCTTTGCACAGAACTCATGCCAACGCCTTTGCTGCCTTCTCAAGACGTTCGTTCGTCGTCAGCGCAATCTTGTTACGTAAATACAGAGGTTCAGCAGACTTGGCTGGCACACCCAAACCTTGAGCAAACGCAATCGCACCCAAATGCGCAATATGCGCCGCGTGCGGCACCCAAGCTTTTCGCTCGTCGCTGAAAAAAGGTCGTGATGAAAACTCTGTTGAATAAGCGTTCAATCCATTACCGCAAGCGAGCACCTCGCCTATCGGCATCACTTCCACCGCCGCAGACAAGGTCGGGGGCACGACTATCTGCCACGTTTGATCAAATTTATACTGCGCCCAATACACTTCGCCCATGCGAGCATCCATAACCGTCAATACATCGCGCGCACCAGTTTTATCATGGCAGGCTTGTGCCAGCGCCAGCAACGTCACAATCGGCACGACGGGAAGATTAGAACCATAAGCCAGTCCCTGCGCAATTCCGCATGCAGTGCGCACACCGGTAAACGAACCAGGACCCGAGCCGAACGCAATCGCATCGCAATCAGCTAATTTGATGCCCGCATCGCCGAGCAGACTTTGCACCATGGGCAAGATGCTTTGGGAGTGCGTCACAACGCCAGCAGCCTCTGCAGACGTCACGACACCGTCACGGAGCAAGGCCGCTGAGGCTAGTTCAGAAGATGTTTCAATAGCGAGAATGATAGACATGGCAGTATTTTACAGCGCGCGCGCAGGAAGGCGCTTGGAACGAATACAACTCTTTAGAGAAATAATCAGAAGTACTACAGCACGCGAGTGAATCACTCGCCGCTTCAAGGAAACCGGTAAAATACCGCTATGCCAAGTATCACACTACAGCCGGAAAACCAGCATCAATTAGCGCAACGCATGAAAGACGACGTATGGGTCGTAGCCTGTCTGTGCGCGGCATGGTGCGACGTATGCACAAGCTATCGCCCTGGCTTCGACGAACTTTCAGCGCAGCATCCGGACAAGCTTTTCGTTTGGATAGATATTGAAGATAGCGCAGATTTAGTCGGTGATTTCGATGTCGAGAATTTCCCCACGCTATTAATTCAACGTGGCGATGATGTGATGTTCTACGGCACCACGATACCCGATCATCGCATTGCCCATCGCTTGATCGCATCGCATGTCGATAAAACTGAATCTGAACTAAAGTTGCAGACACAAAGCAGTATTGAACATAAAGAGTGGCAGCTGGAACGAAATCTTCGCAAGGCCTTGATCCAAGGCTGAGTCAGATCACCCCAGTACTTCGCG
Organism: Herminiimonas fonticola; assembly: GCF_003293745.1. Taxonomy (GTDB): domain Bacteria; phylum Pseudomonadota; class Gammaproteobacteria; order Burkholderiales; family Burkholderiaceae_D; genus Oxalicibacterium; species Oxalicibacterium fonticola. Next base: position 72,950 of record NZ_PTLZ01000003.1, on the reverse strand, counting down.
TTTACTTTTCTGGTCGCAAATTTCCAGACAAAAAAAATCCCCGGCGAACCGAGGATTTTCTATTTCGCTTGATTCAGCTTAGATAGGCTGAATGTTCGAAGCTTGCTTGCCTTTAGGGCCAGCAGTCACTTCAAAAGAAACGCGTTGGTTCTCTTGCAGTGATTTGAAGCCGCTCGACTGGATAGCCGAGAAGTGAGCGAACAGATCTTCGCCGCCTTCGTCAGGGGTAATAAAGCCGAAGCCCTTCGAATCATTGAACCATTTTACGATACCAGTTGCCATTGCAATTCCTAATTTCAGTTAAGTTGGGCAGTTGCCCGTTAGATCGTTTCAACCAAGACAGGAATGACAGACTAATACTGCACTACTAACTCGAATCTCAACGATGCTCGATTATATACCGGATAAAAAAAAAATAGTTAAACTTTGATAATTACGCAATGTTGCAATAAAGCACCGCTGATTTCCGCTTTTTAGCAGGCATTATCTTTATGAAAACTCGATGTTTTTTTAAACCGCAATCACTTATTTGCATCAGCCCAATTCTGATCGACAATTGTTCTCAATTTGAGTGCGCGCGTTCCTTCTCGGCTTTTTTCTCCAAAATCTCTTTTTGGCGAGCTTCCGAGGCCTTTACCTTTTCCTCGTACTTTTTGATGTTCTCGGCGCGCTTTTGCTCTTCTGCAACTTCATTCGCTTTCAAATTCTGCTGTTTTTCTACATATTTCTTGTTTCGCTCAGCATAGGCATCGGCTCTAGCCTTACGCTCGGCTTCCTTTGAAACACCGTTTTTTTCGTTTTCGACATTTCTGGCATCCGTTGCAGCCTTGTTATCGCCTGGTGTTTCAGTCAGCATTGGCTTGCCTGCATTTTGGGCTGCTTTTTCTGCCAGACGTTTGTCACGCTCGGCCACACGTGCTTGGCGTATGTAGGCATTTGCCTCAACTTCTACCGGTTTAAGCAATAACAAATCTACGCGACGACGCTCGGTCGCTTTATTCAAGCAGGAAGTAGTAAAGAATTTAGGGTAGCAAACACGCTGCTCTACCTTGTAACGTGCTTCGATATTGGCACGCGCAGTCGTTACCATTTCCAGCGCGCTATTCGCAGCCTCATGCGAGTGAATCGATCCGGCCGGATACTTGTCAACTGCACCTTGCACGGAATAAGCTTGCAAAGCGGTCTCATCCAAAACTGCCAGGGCGGAAGCTTGCGTCCAAGAAAACTGGCTGGACAAAAGTATCGAGCCGGCAACGAACATCTTCAATAACAATTTCATAAATTACAGTTTCAATTAAGTTTAATTACGTTCTCGGCGACCTACAAAATTGCATTGCCGCTATGACGACGCTCGGCTTCCATATATTCAGTCGATTGCATCTCGATCAAGCGCGACACCGTGCGCTGAAACTCCATCAGCAATGCACCATCGGTATAGAGCTTATCCATTTCGACCTCCGCGGAGATGATTAGTTTGACCTTGTGATCGTACAACACGTCGATCAGCCAGATAAACCGGCGAGCCTCGGAAGACATGCCGACCGACATGGCCGGCATGTCAGACAATATAATGGTATGAAAACGACTGGCAATTTCCAGATAATCATTTTGCGAACGCGGCCCACCACATAATGTGGCGAAGTCAAACCATATCACACCGCCCGCTCGCCGCAACGCCTTGAGCTGACGTCCTTCAACATTGATAAGAGGATTTTCATCGCTGGTTTCCGCAATCCGTGCAAATGCAGTGCGTAATGCTTGATCGACTTGTGCACCTAATGGTGTGCGATAAGCATGGACCTGCGTCAACGCGCGTTTGCGGTAATCATTGCCGCCATCGACGTTCATGATATCGAGCTTGTCTTTCAGCAGCGCAATCGTCGGCAACATGCGATCGCGATGCAAACCATCCGGGTAAAGCGTATCCGGTTCAAAATTAGAGGTGATGATGAATGACACGCCATTCTGGAACAAGGCCTTGAACAGGTTGTACAGAATCATCGCATCCGCAATGTCTGTAACATGAAACTCGTCAAAACAGATCAGGCGATACTTCTTTGCAAGTCGTCTAGCCACTTCGTCCAGCGGATTGGCGATCATTTTCAATTCGTCGAGTTCGCGATGCACGCTGCGCATGAATTCATGAAAATGCACGCGCGTCTTGCGCACAACCGGCACGACTGAATAGAAACTATCCATCAAAAACGATTTGCCGCGACCGACACCCCCCCACATGTACACGCCGCGTGGAATTTCCGGTGGTTTGAGAAAACGCAAAAAGGCATTGGCGCGCTGCGCCTTGTACTCTACCCACTCGTCGTATGCTTGCTGCAGCCGAATAACCGCATTCCTCTGCGCTTCATCCGCACTGAATCCGCGCTGCAACAAGGCATGATCATAAAACTCCTGAACATTCATTCTGTTCAAATCCAATTCTCTTCAGTTTTAACAGACGATGTAATTATCTGTGCGCCAGATAAAAATGGGCGAGTCATGACTCGCCCAAACATTTCCATCACAGTGCTATTGCTGCAAACGTTTACTGTGGATACATATTCACCACAACTCGTGGTGGATAGCCGCCACCGCTGGACGTGATAGGCAAACTGAAACCGAGGCCAACTCCCACACCACCACTGCCGCCGCCCAAACCAACGCCGACATTGGAACCCGAAGTTTGGCCGTAAGGCGGCAATCTTAACTCAGACGTGCGATAACCGAAGCGGTTGCAGACTATGCGCAGTTCACCGTTGGCGTCCCCCAATTGCAAGGTCGCCGGCGTCGTGATATTCCAGCTGCCAGCGCCGGTGCTCACAACACAATTCGCGCCGCCAAATTCCTGACCATTGCTTGCAGTCGCAATCGAAACGCGGCCGTCGCCCTGACCGGTCGTCGCACATGCTCCCAACAACAATGATAAAGACAAAGCGAAACAAGTGGCAAAGCGCATCAACAACTCCTAGAAATTCAAGGCCCGGCCATCTACGGCAAGTGCTGCTTCTTTTACTGCCTCTGACAAGGATGGATGTGCGTGGCAAATGCGTGCGATATCTTCCGACGAGGCGCGAAATTCCATCGCCACGACGGCTTCCGAAATCAACTCCGATGCCTGCGGCCCGATAATGTGTACGCCAAGAATTTCATCTGTTTTTGCATCCGCCAGAAACTTGACGAAACCTGTCGTGTCGCCCAATGCACGTGCGCGGCCATTTGCGAGGAAAGGGAAAGAGCCGGCTTTATAAGGCACTTTCTCCGCTTTCAATTGCTGCTCGGTTTTGCCTACCCATGCGATTTCCGGCGAAGTGTAAATCACCCATGGAATCGTATTGAAGTTAACGTGGCCATGCTGACCCGCAATGCGTTCGGCGACAGCCACGCCCTCTTCTTCCGCCTTGTGCGCCAGCATAGGGCCGCGTACGACATCACCTACTGCCCACACATTTGGCAAACTGGTTTTGCAATCACCATCTACTGCGACGAAGCCGCGCTCGTCGAGTTTCAAGCCAACCGCTTCTGCATTCAAGCCGATTGTGTTTGGAATACGACCGATAGACACGATCAATCTATCGAACACAGCTTTTTGTGCCGTGCCTTTGTCATCGACATAATTGACCGTGACATCGTTCTTGCCAGCTGTGATAGCGCCGATTTTTACGCCCAGGCTGATGGCAAGACCTTGCTTGGTAAATTGCTTTTGCGCTTCTTTCGCTACCTGCTCATCTACTGCACCGAGGAATGCTGGCAATGCTTCCAGCACGGTTACTTCGGAGCCGAGGCGACGCCAGACACTGCCCATTTCCAGACCAATCACACCCGCACCAATTACACCCAGACGTTTAGGAACATCCGCAATAGCGAGCGCGCCTGTGTTCGACAGTATCAGTTTTTCGTCAAAATCTGCCCCCGGCAATGCGCGCGGATTGGAACCTGTCGCCACGATTACATGCTTGGCGACGATACTTTCTTCAGTTGCACCGGCGATTTTGATTTCATGTCCGCCCTCTACCGCTTTGACAAATGATCCGCGGCCGTGGAAGAAGGTGACCTTGTTTTTCTTGAATAGATAGAGGATGCCATCGTTGTTTTGTTTAACAACGGTGTCTTTGCGCGCCAGCATTTTTTTCATGTCCAGCGACAGACCTTTGACTTCAATACCGTGGTCGGAAAATGCGTGGCCGGCATGCTCATAATGTTCCGAAGATTGCAGCAAAGCCTTGGAAGGAATACAACCTACATTGGTACATGTGCCACCTGGTGCTGCACCGCCTTTGGCATTTTTCCATTCATCGATACAGGCTGTTGAAAATCCCAGTTGCGCGGCACGAATCGCCGCAATGTAACCGCCTGGGCCACCGCCTATTACCACCACATCAAAATTTTTCGACATATCTTTATCCCGCGAAGTTTTTCACATAAATAAAAAGACACGGAGGCATGGAGAATGAATTCAATGCGCTCGCGTGTCTTTTTATCTGACCGATCTTAGAGATCCAGCAACAAGCGAGCTGGATCTTCCAATGCCTCTTTCATCGCGACCAGGCCCAATACCGCTTCGCGTCCATCGATGATGCGGTGATCGTAAGACATCGCCAGATAATTCATAGGGCGAATCACGATCTGACCGTTTTCAACAACCGCACGTTCCTTGGTTGCATGCACGCCCAGAATCGCCGATTGCGGCGGGTTAATGATAGGAGTCGACAACATAGAGCCGAAGATACCGCCGTTCGAAATCGAGAAGGTGCCGCCAGTCAAATCATCTAGCGTCAATTTGCTTTCTTTTGCCTTGTTGCCGAATTCGCCGATTTTCTTTTCAATGTCTGCGATCGACATTTGATCCGCATCGCGCAAGATAGGCACGACCAGACCGCGTGGCGAACCGACTGCAATACCGATATCGAAATAGCCGTGATACACGATGTCATTGCCATCGACAGATGCATTGATGATCGGATATTTTTTCAGCGCAGCGACCGCGGCCTTGACGAAGAAAGACATGAAGCCGAGTTTGACGCCATGCTCTTTTTCAAACTTGTCTTTGTACTTGGTACGCAGGTCGATCACCGGCTGCATATTGACTTCGTTGAACGTGGTCAGGATCGCATTGGTGGATTGCGATTCGAGCAAACGTTCTGCGATACGCGCACGCAAGCGACTCATAGGCACGCGCTCTTCCGGGCGATTCGCAAGCGAGGCCGGAGAATTTGGTGGGGCAATTTGCTGCAATCCCGGCTTGGCCGCAGGTGCAGCTGGTTTTTTCTCCAACTGATTGATCACATCACCCTTGGTGACGCGACCATCTTTGCCGGTGCCCGCGACATCAGTCGTCGCCAGTTTGTTCTCCGCCAGCATCTTGGCAGCAGCTGGCATCGCAATGCCGCTAGCGGCGTTCGACGATGCAGCAGTACTTGCCGTAGCTGGTGCTGCAGCAGCAACAGGCGCGGCGGCCGCAGCTGTCGCCGCAGGAGCAGCAACTGCCGACATATCGGTATCAAGCAGCGCAATCACTTCGCCGGCAACCACAGTGCTATTGTCGTCGCGAACGATTTGCGTGATCACGCCAGCAGCCGGTGCCGGCAACTCAAGTACGACTTTATCGGTTTCGATATCGATCAGGTTTTCGTCACGTGTGACGGTCTCGCCTACTTTTTTATGCCATTGCAGTAAGGTTGCTTCTGCAACGGATTCCGACAGTTGCGGAACTTTGATTTCAAGAATTGCCATTTAACTCTCCGTTTCGGTTTGTTCATACGACATCCCAGTCTTTGGAATGCCGCAGGGTCATTATTTCGTTTGAATAAAACCTTTTAACTTGCTGAATGCTGTTTCTATCAAAGCCTTTTGTTGCGCGTAATGCTTATCGTAATACCCAACAGCTGGCGATGCACTTGCGGGACGACCTGCGTAAGCCAGTTTTTGTCCATCAGGCATATTTTCAAGAATGTTGTGCTGAATCTGGAACCATGCGCCCTGATTTTGCGGCTCATCCTGCGTCCACACCAAATCAACTGCATTCGGATATTTTTTGAGCTCAGCCGCAAATGCCTTGTGCGGAAATGGATAGAGTTGCTCGATACGAACAATCGCGACGTCGTTTTGCGCACGTTCCTTGCGCGCATTGACCAAGTCGTAATACACACGACCTGAGCAAGCAATGACGCGTTTGACTTTCTTCGCATCGATGCTCGTATCCACTTCGCCGATCACAGTCTGGAACGAACCTTTGGCTAATTCATCCAGCGGTGAGCCGGCATCCTTGTTACGCAACAAGGATTTTGGCGTCAGGATAACCAGGGGCTTGCGGAACTTGCGGATCATCTGACGACGCAGCAAATGGAAAATCTGCGCCGCAGTAGTCGGTTGTACCACCTGCATATTATTGTCCGCACACAATTGCAAGAAACGCTCAGGACGTGCGGATGAATGTTCCGGACCCTGGCCTTCGTAACCATGCGGCAGCATCATTACCAGGCCTGATGCGCGACCCCACTTCACTTCGCCGGAACTGATGAACTGGTCAATGACGACTTGTGCGCCGTTGACGAAATCGCCGAATTGCGCTTCCCAGATGACCAGCGTATTCGGCTCTGCTGTCGAATAGCCATATTCGTACGCAAGGACTGCTTCTTCCGACAACACCGAGTCGATCACGCGGAACCAGGCCTGCTGGTCGGAAACGTTCTGCAAAGGAACATAAGTGCCTGCATCCCAACGCTCACGATTTTGATCATGCAAAACTGCATGCCTGTGCACGAAGGTACCGCGTCCGGCATCCTGGCCCGTCAAGCGCACTGCATAGCCGGAAGAAACCAGTGATGCATAGGCCAGATGCTCGCCCATGCCCCAATCCAGACTCATTTCACCACGGCCCATCATGGCGCGATCAGTCAGTACTTTTTCGACCAGAGGATGAACCTTGAAGCCTTCTGGAATCGCAGTAATGCGCTGCGACAAGCGCTTCAATTCCGTCAGCGGAATGGCGGTGTCGGCAGCATCGGTCCACTTGCGATTCAGGAACGGCATCCAATCAACTGCATACTTGCTCTTGAAGTTGGAAATGACCGGATCGACTGTATGCTTGCCGGCATCCATCGCATCGCGGTATGCCTTGACCATGTCATCGGCTTCATTCTCCGCCAGGGTACCCTGCGTAAACAGCTTGTCTGCGTACAGCTTGCGCGTACCTGGATGCTGGGAAATTTTCTTGTACATCAGCGGCTGCGTCAGCGCCGGCGTATCCTGTTCGTTATGCCCCAGTTTGCGATAGCAGACGATATCGACCACGATGTCCTTGCGGAATTCAAGACGATAATCAAGTGCCATCTGCGCTGCAAACACCACTGCTTCCGGATCATCGCCGTTGACGTGAATGACCGGCGCCTCAATCATCTTCGACACGTCGGTACAGTACAGGGTCGAACGCGTATCGCGCGGATCAGAGGTGGTAAAACCGATCTGGTTGTTGATAATGATGTGCACCGTACCACCGGTACCGTAACCGCGCGTTTGCGCCAGGTTCAGGGTTTCCATGATGACGCCCTGTCCGGCAAATGCTGCATCGCCGTGAATCAGGATAGGCAACACTTGTTGCGACGGATCGTTTTGTCCACGGCGCTCGATACGTGCACGCACCGAACCTTCCACCACTGGATTAACGATTTCCAGATGTGATGGATTGAATGCCAGCGACAGATGGATAGGGCCGCCTGGTGTGCTGATATCGGATGAAAAACCTTGATGGTATTTGACGTCACCGGATGGCAAATCGTCGCCATGACGGCCTTCAAATTCAGCGAACAATTCCTGCGGCATTTTGCCCAGTGTATTGACCAGCACGTTCAGACGGCCGCGATGCGCCATGCCGATGACGATTTCCTGCACGCCTTTTTCACCGCCGCGCTGAATGACTTCATCCAATGCCGCGATAAAGCTTTCGCTGCCTTCCAGAGAAAAACGTTTTTGTCCTACGTATTTGGTATGCAGATAACGTTCCAGACCTTCAGCTGCAGTCAGGCGCTCAAGAATGTGTTTCTTTTTTTCGCTGGAAAAAGTCGGTGTCGAGCGTATCGATTCAAAGCGTTCCTGCAGCCATAACTTTTGCGCAGGATCGCTGATGTACATGAACTCAGGTCCGATCGAGCGGCAGTAGGTATCGCGCAAGGCATTCAGCAAATCGCGCAGCGACGCTGTTTCTGTCCCGAAGTGGGTATTACTGATATTGAACACAATGTCCATATCTGCATCGGTGAAACCATAGAAAGCTGGTTCCAGTTGAGGAATCGATGGACGTTCCTGGCGTTGCAGCGGATCGAGATTGGCCCAGTTGTTACCGAGTACGCGATAAGCAGCGATCAGTTGCGTGACAGCGACGCGCTTGCGTCCCATCTCGACATCTTCCGAAGCGGTAACGGTACGAATAGGACCATGTTTGGCACGTTCGGCAAAGGACGCAATGACCGAGGCATGCGCCACGTCAGGTTTGCTGGATCCATCGACAGCAGGCACGTGTTGCATGGCGTCGAAATAGGCGCGCCAGTTGTCTGGCACGGAACCCGGATTGTCCAAGTACGCTTCGTACAGTTCTTCAACGTACGGCGCATTGCCTCCAAACAGATAAGAGTTGGATTGGCTTTGTTGCATCATCTTGCTCACCTTTCTTCGCGTTTCGCGAGATTAGCGGGTTAATTTAACCTTCCGCGGCACGGCCTGACCGTTTGGCGGATTGCACATCAAGTTGTGGGGAAGGACGTTTTATTCGTTAGCTAAAATTCGACAACTAAAAATTAATAATGTGAAACGAGAATAACATAAAACAAATCTGCAAAAAGCGAATCATCAGACTCGTTTTTTGCATTTTGTTTTTACCTGCTTATTTACTTATTAATCAAGCTGGACGTTTTGACATCTCTGGTACATCGCGCGCTTTTTCGCCGATGAACAATTGACGCGGACGACCGATTTTTTGTTCCGGATCTGAAATCATTTCATTCCATTGCGCGACCCAACCTACGGTACGCGCCATCGCGAAAATACCGGTGAACAGCGACACAGGAATACCTAATGCCGATTGCACGATACCTGAGTAGAAATCGACGTTCGGATACAGCTTGCGTGATACGAAGTATTCGTCTTCCAGCGCCACTTTTTCCAGCGCCATTGCCAGCTTGAACAATGGATCATCGTGCAGGCCCAGTTCTTCCAGCACTTCATGGCAGGTTTCGCGCATCAACTTGGCACGCGGATCGAAGTTCTTGTACACGCGATGACCGAAGCCCATCAACTTGACACCAGAATTCTTGTCTTTAACTTTAGCAATGAATTCAGGAATCTTGTCGACCGAACCGATTTCTTTCAACATGTTCAATGCTGCTTCATTCGCGCCGCCATGTGCAGGACCCCACAGACAGGCAATACCCGCTGCAATACACGCAAATGGATTGGCGCCTGACGAACCCGACAAACGTACTGTCGATGTCGAAGCGTTTTGTTCGTGATCGGCATGCAGAATCAAAATGCGATCCAGTGCGCGCACCAGCACGTCATTGATTTTGTATTCTTCAGCTGGCGTAGAGAACATCATGTGCATGAAGTTCGCGCTGTACGACAAGTCATTGCGTGGATACACGAATGGCTGACCAACCGAATACTTGTACGACATCGCGACCAGCGTCGGCATCTTCGCGATCAGGCGGATCGCCGATACTTCACGGTGATGCGCATCAGTGATATCAAGCGAGTCATGATAGAAGGAAGCCAGTGCACCAACCGTACCAACCAGCACCGACATAGGATGTGCGTCACGACGGAAACCACGGAAGAAAAATTGCATCTGTTCATGCAGCATCGTGTGACGGGTGACAGTCGCGACGAAATCTTTTTTCTGCTGCGCGTTAGGCAATTCGCCTTTCAACAGCAAGTAGCTGGTTTCCAGGAAGTCGCAATTCACCGCCAATTGTTCGATCGGGTAACCGCGATACAACAATTCGCCTTTATCACCGTCAATGTAGGTAATGGTCGAGTTGCATGAAGCGGTCGACATGAAACCTGGATCGTAGGTGAATTTTCCGCTCGCGCCGTAGAGCTTGCGAATATCAATCACGTCAGGACCGATAGTGCCCTTATAGATCGGCAACTCCAATGATGGCGTACCGTCGGAAAACGACAGTGTGGCTTTGGTGTCAGATTGAGAGTGGGGCATGGCTCTTCCTTCTAAATAACAAGGGGTAAGTCGATTTAAGAACTAATAAATCGCTAAATTAAAAAAACCTTTATCGATGCACGCCTGATCAGTTTCAATCAAATGGCGCGCAATCTTGTCAGCAGCGCACGAACATGAGGCACATCGGTCTCGTCCTGTGGTTCGGTGCGTGACAACAGCAAATTCAGTAAATCGTTATCCGGCAATTCCAGCAATATCGAAAAGGCTTCCACCTCTTCATCCGTCAGCGTTTCTTCGTGTTGATCCAGAAAACGTGTGAGTAGCAAATCGTTTTCAAGCAAGCCGCGGCGGCCGCGCCATCTCAGGCGTGCACGTTTTACAGGATCAGCTTGATGGGTGTTCGACATGGAGTTTCATTCAATCTGTTTAACGCTTTTCCACGTCATTTGTTACTACCATCTACGTCAGTCTATGACTGAGGAAGGAGCAGTGTGGCGCATCGTCACCGATTTGCCACTGCACGAAGCTTACACCGCGCGCCGCACCATCAATTCCTTGATCTTTCCGATTGCGCGAGTCGGGTTCAAACCTTTAGGGCAAACATCCACGCAATTCATGATTGTATGACATCTGAACAATCGGTATGGATCTTCCAGATTATCCAGACGTTCGCCGGTCGCATGATCACGTGTATCTGCGATGAAGCGGTAGGCTTGCAGCAAACCTGCCGGGCCGACGAATTTATCAGGATTCCACCAGAATGAAGGACATGAAGTCGAGCAGCATGCACACAAGATGCATTCGTACAGACCATCAAGTTCTTCGCGCTCGGCTGGCGATTGCAAACGTTCTTTCTCAGGCGGGATTGTATCGTTAATCAGATACGGCTTGATTGAATCGTATTGCTTGAAGAATTGCGTCATGTCCACGATCAGGTCGCGTATCACTGGCAAACCAGGTAATGGACGCAGGACGATAGGCTCTGTCAACTCGTTCAGATTGGTAGTGCAAGCCAGGCCGTTTTTGCCATTGATATTCATTGCATCCGAGCCGCATACGCCTTCGCGGCAGGAGCGACGCAGCGCCAGTGAATCGTCTACATCGGCCTTGATGCGCTGCAAGGCGTCCAGCAACATTTTGTCATTATCCTGCAACTCCACCGTCACATCCTGCATGTACGGTTTCGCATCCTTGTCAGGATCATAGCGGTAAATCTGAAGTCTTAGCGTCCGTGCCATGTTCTGACCTTTTAGAAAGTACGTGGTTTAGGCTTGAAGGTATCGACCGTCAGCGGCTTCATTACCACCGGCTTGTAATCGAGACGATTGCCTTCCGAATAAAACAATGTATGTTTCAACCAATTTTCATCGTCACGTTTTTCGAAATCCCGATGCGCATGCGCGCCACGTGATTCCTTGCGTGCCGCTGCCGAGGTGATGGTGGCCTTGGCTGTTTCAATCAGGTTATCGAGTTCGAGTGCTTCGATACGTGCAGTATTGAAAACCTTGGATTTATCCTTGAACGAAACGTGCTTGCGGCGCTCATCCAGTTCCATGATTTTCTTGTAACCGGTTTGCAGCAATGCATCGGTGCGGAACACGCCGCAGTATTGCTGCATCGTCGCACGAATATCGTTGGCAACATCCTGCACGCGTTCGCCACCGGTGCTGCTTTCCAGATGCGCCAGGCGCGACAGCGCCAGATCGGCGGCATCAGCCGGTAAAGGTTTATGCTCGCGTTGTTTCAGATGGCTTTGAACGATGTGATTGCCAGCCGCACGACCGAATACGATCAAATCAAGCAATGAATTGGTACCCAAACGATTCGCACCGTGCACTGATACGCAAGCGCACTCGCCGATGGCGTACAAACCATTCACGACATGATTCGGATTACCGTTTTTCGGCTCAACCACCTGACCGTGAATATTCGTTGGAATGCCACCCATTTGATAATGAATGGTTGGCACCACAGGAATAGCTTCGCGCGTCGCATCAACGTTGGCGAATTTGTGCGCGATTTCCAGAATCGATGGCAAACGTTTTTGTATCGTCTCGGCACCGATGTGACGCAGATCCAGCATCACGTGATCCTTGTTCGGGCCGCAACCGCGACCTTCCTTGATTTCCTGATCCATCGAGCGCGAAACAAAATCGCGCGGTGCCAGATCCTTCAAGGTTGGCGCATAACGTTCCATGAAACGTTCGCCCTGGCTATTCACCAAAATGCCGCCCTCACCGCGCACGCCTTCCGTAATCAACACGCCAGCACCAGCCACGCCGGTTGGATGGAACTGCCAGAATTCCATGTCTTCCAGAGGCAGGCCGGCACGCGCCGCCATGCCCATGCCATCGCCGGTATTGATGAAAGCATTGGTCGATGCAGCCCAGATACGGCCAGCGCCGCCGGTTGCAAACATAGTTGTTTTTGCTTCCAGCATCATGACATTGCCGGTTTCCATTTCCAGCGCGACCACGCCGATCACGTCGCCTTCGGCGTCGCGCATCAGATCGATCGCCATCCATTCAACGAAGAAATGCGTACGGGCGCGTACATTGCGTTGATACAGCGTGTGCAGCAAGGCATGACCAGTACGATCGGCCGCCGCACAAGCGCGTTGCACCGGTTTTTCACCAAAGTTGGCAGTGTGACCGCCGAATGGGCGCTGATAAATCGTGCCGTCAGAATTGCGGTCGAAAGGCATGCCGAAATGTTCCAGCTCATAGACCACTTTCGGGGCTTCGCGGCACATGAATTCGATCGCATCCTGATCGCCCAGATAATCCGAACCTTTGATGGTATCGAACATATGCCAGTACCAATTGTCCTCCGCCATATTGCCTAGCGAAGCACCGATACCGCCTTGCGCAGCAACTGTGTGCGAACGCGTTGGAAATACCTTCGACAAGACTGCAACATTCAATCCGGCTTCTGCAAGCTGCAGCGATGCGCGCATACCCGAACCGCCGGCACCGATGATGATGGCGTCAAAATGACGTGAAGGAATGCTTGATTTGATTGCTGCCACGTTACGCTCTCCAGAGAATCTGTGCCGCCCATCCGGCACAAGCGACCAGCCACACGATCGTGGCAACCTGCAATGCGAGGCGTATAGAAACCGGTTTGATGTAATCCATCCAGATATCGCGCATGCCGACCCACGCGTGATAGAACAGCGCGAGGAAGGTGACGAAGGTAAACATCTTGAACCATTGCTGAGCAAACAGCCCGGCCCAACCTTCATAACTGAAATCGCTGGCTACTAGAAAAGCGACTAACAAAACCAGCGTGTAAGCGATCATGATAATCGCCGTCACACGCTGCGCCAGCCAATCCTTGAAACCATAATGCGCGCCGACGACCAGACGATGTGGCCCGATATTATCTTTTGGCATCAGAACACTCCAAACAGTTTGAGCGCGACAAGCACGGTTAATGGCAAGCTGATTGCAAACACCACCGCAGCTGATTTTTTCGCCTGCTCTTTATTCAGTCCGAAATGGACGTCCATGAATAGATGGCGAATACCTGCACACAAATGATGCAAATAAGCCCAGCACAGGGCGAGAATGATTAGTTTGATAAACCAGTGAGAAACAATGCCTTTGAAATATTCGAAAGAAATTTCAGACATCAGACTTTTATCGAGCAGCAGCAAGATAAATGGCAGCAACACAAACATCAACGCGCCACTGGCGCGATGCAGGATCGATAAAATCCCGGCCAGCGGCAAACGGTAACGCGCTATGTCCGTAATGTGAATATTGCGGAATTCCGGCTTGCTGGTTTTGAGTGAATCAGACATGGCGTGACTTTCCCAAACGAGATGAACTTGTAATTTTCACCGATTTTGGTGTGCTGCACCAAAATAAATCTTTTATTAAATCTTGTTTGACAATTTTCCCTTGTTTGATTGACAAACCAGGGACTGACAATCGCATCGCCATATGCTCAGCTCAATTCGTTTTGATAATGATGATTATTTGTTACATACAAAGAGCGCCTGACCTCGACTGCTTTATCTCCGTATGTAAACGAAACCCGATTCACGCTCAACAATGGCGTGTTCAACTCCACCGCCAGCAGGCTTGATGCACTTTCATCCGCAACCACAGCACGGATATTTTCAACCGCACGGATCATCTGGATGCCGAATTCAGTTTCCAGCAAGGCGTACATGGGACCTTTGTATTCCAGCACGCGCTCAACCGACAAGCCTTTGAAGATAGCACCCGGCAACCACAACTCTTCCAGAATCGTCGGCGCAGCGCCAAACGATTGAATACGCTTGATAAAATAAACCGAGTCGCCGGTTTTGATATCCAGCTGACGTGCGATATCGGCCGGCGCCCGCAAGCGCTTTGCTTCTACTATATTGTTCTCTGGATATTGAGCGTCGCCGACATCCGGCTTTAAACGCAAGAAACGGAACTGCGCGCGCGCTTCATGATGCGTTGCGACAAAGGTCCCCTTCCCTTGTCGACGCACCACCAGGTTTTCGGCAGAAAGCTCATCAATCGCTTTGCGTACCGTGCCCTGACTGACTTTAAAGCGATTGGCCAGCTCGATTTCGCTAGGAATCAGCTCACCCGGACGCCACTCACCTGATTGCAGGCTTTGCGTGATTAAGGCCTTGATTTGCTGATACAGCGGGCTGAACGTAGGCGAAGATCCCGCAGACTGCCCGCCAGTAGCTGGATGTGCCGGATTGCTGTTCGATGAAGAATGGGCTGAACTCATGGATGTAGATTTCAACACAAAACCAGTAGTGCCGTCCAGTAAAAGATTGGAAATTAATATGTCTTATATAAGACATAAGATACATATTGACAGTGCAATATCGAAAGTCTACACTTCCAGCAACATTGTTTCCGCCAGTCGTTTTATTCAAGCAATCGCAAAGTTCATGGCTTGCTTGTGGATAGCCCCCGCTGACTTATAAGGTATTCAACTGTATCATTGCGCCACGCGGAATATTTTCCCCATACCCAACCTCGATTTCATCATTACCTTGGAGATTCAACATGGCTAAAGCCCCTATGCGTGTTGCCGTTACCGGTGCCGCCGGTCAGATCGGTTATTCCCTGTTATTCCGCATCGCTAACGGCGATTTGCTCGGCAAAGACCAACCAGTCATTTTGCAATTGCTGGAAATCGATAACGAAAAAGCACAAAACGCCCTCAAAGGCGTGATTATGGAAATCGACGATTGCGCATTCCCATTGCTGGCTGGCGTCTCCGCTCACAGCGATCCAATGACCGCATTCAAGGATGCAGATATCGCCTTGCTGGTCGGTGCCCGTCCACGTAGCGCCGGCATGGAACGCAAGGATCTGCTGGAAGCGAATGCGCAGATTTTCACAGTACAAGGCAAAGCGCTGGATGCAGTTGCATCGCGCAACGTCAAAGTTCTGGTGGTCGGCAACCCGGCCAATACCAATGCTTACATTGCAATGAAATCGGCACCAAATCTGCCTGCGAAAAACTTCACCGCCATGCTGCGTCTGGATCACAACCGCGCCTTGTCGCAAATCGCAGCGAAAACCGGCAAACCAGTTGCATCGATTGAAAAACTCGCAGTCTGGGGCAATCACTCGCCAACCATGTACGCCGACTACCGCTTCGCCACCATCGATGGCAAATCGGTAAAAGAAAGCATCAACGACGATGCATGGAACAAAGATACCTTCCTGCCTACCGTCGCCAAACGCGGTACTGCCATTATCGAAGCACGCGGCGTGTCGTCGGCAGCCTCCGCAGCCAACGCAGCGATCGATCACGTGCGCGATTGGGTACTCGGCACCAACGGCAAATGGGTCACGATGGGTATTCCATCCGATGGTTCGTACGGCATTCCGAAAGACACCATGTTCGGTTTCCCTGTGACGACAGAAAATGGCGAATACAAAATCGTTCAAGGTCTGGACATCGATGCATTCTCACAAGAGCGCATCAATCTGACATTGAAGGAATTGACGGAAGAACGCGAAGGCGTCAAACACCTTCTGGCTTGATGAGCCATGGGCAAATGATCGACGCGATCATTTGCCCTTCCCTGCAGCCAGCCATTTAGCCAGCGCGAATTTACTCACTATTCATGCATCCTTCAGAAGTTCTCTTTCAAGGCACTTTGCCACCAGTTTCGATTCCGGTCTGCGATCACTATGCAGGCTCAGAAAAACTGATGCGCAAATCGCTCGCATTGCAAAAAGAACTGGGACCTGTGTTCGACATCACTTTCGATTGCGAAGATGGCGCGGCGCATGGCAATGAACAAGCGCATGCACATTTGATCGGCACTTTGATTGCCGGTGAAGAAAATCCGTTCGGCCGTATCGGTGCGCGGGTACACGACATCACCAGTGAATTTTTCGAACAAGATATAAAAATCATCCTGCAACACGCAGCTCAGCGACTGGCTTATCTAGTGGTTCCAAAAGTCGATAGCGTCGCCGACGTGGAAAATGCAATCAGCCTGATCAATCGCCATGCAAATGGTCGTAGCGACTTGCCTGTACACGTATTGATCGAGACACATGGCGCATTGAAAGATGCCTACGCAATCGCTGCGCTGCCGCAAGTCGAATGTCTGTCCTTCGGCATCATGGATTTTGTTTCCGCACATTACGGTGCGATTCCCGGCAGCGCGATGCGTTCGCCTGGACAATTTACGCACCCTCTGCTGGCGCGCGCGAAACTGGAAATTGCAGCAGCCTGCCACGCGCACGGCAAGACGCCATCGCATAACGTTACAACAGAAATCAGCGACACCTCGGTTGTCGCCAGCGACGCACATCGTGCCGCGGCAGAGTTTGCCTACACCCGGATGTGGAGCATTCACCCGGGCCAGATCAAGCCGATTCTGGCATCGTTTGCACCACAGCTTTCTGAAGTGAACGAAGCAGCCGCCATCCTGTCACAAGCGCAAGCGGTGCAATGGGGCCCGATCCAGCACAATGGTAAATTGCATGATCGCGCCAGCTACCGTTATTACTGGACGATACTGCAGCGCGCACAAGCTAGCGGCTTAGCCTTACCCGATTCGGCACGCACTATTTTATAAATACCTGTTCGTTTGCAACAGATGACGATGCAAACGAATCATCAAAATTTATTGGAGATTTGGAATGAAGAAACTGTTTTATATCTTACTGCTGGCCAGCATGTCTTCGATGCTCAATCCTGCTTTCGCGCAATCAAGCAATGCCGCTCCTAAAAAAGAAGCTACAAAAAAACCAGTAAAGAAAACCAGCAAAAAAGACGTTGAAGAAAAAGTAGCACCTGCAGTTGCTGGTGCAAGCGCCAATGACGATGAAAACGAAGATCTTGGCGAAGCCAATATCGAAGGTTCGACTGTTACGCATTTCAATTGCGAACTCGGCAACAAGATTACAACCTACTCCAATGCTGGCGATGACAAATACATGGCCATCCGCTGGAAAGACAAAGTTCATCGTCTGCGCAGAATCGGCACCAGCACAGGCGCCAATCGTTTCGAGAATCGTAAAGATGCTCTGGTATGGATCAACATCCCAACCAAAGCCATGTTGCTCGATTCTAAAAAAGGCCAGCAACTGGCTAACGAATGCAGAGATCCTGAACAGGCCAAAGCATTTGCCGCCAAAACAAAAAGTTAAACAGTTGAAAACGATACTGTCATAAATGAACCGTAGCATCGAGATGGCAGCATCGAATCGTATTTCAAGCATTAAGTAATTTTCGTATCGGTTATTTTGTATCAAGGAGAAAAATCATGTCGCGCAACACATTGAATACACTTAAGGAATTCAATATTTCAGGTTCAAAAAAAGGCACGTTTTATTCACTGCCTGCATTGGGTAAAAAACTTGGCGTGAATGTTTCCCGCTTGCCGATCTCGATTCGCATCGTGCTGGAATCGGTGCTACGCAATTGCGACGGCAAAAAAGTAACCGAAGAACACATCCATCAACTGGCCAACTGGTCGCCGACAGCCGTACGCACGGATGAAATTCCTTTCGTCGTCGCACGCGTGGTATTGCAGGATTTCACCGGTGTGCCATTGCTGGCCGATCTGGCTGCGATGCGCAATGTCGCCAGCAAACTGGGCAAAAACCCAAAGAACATCGAACCGCTGGTACCGGTCGATCTGGTGGTCGATCACTCGATCCAGATCGACCATTTCCGTGAAAAGAAAGCACTCGACCTGAACATGAAACTGGAATTCCAGCGCAACAACGAGCGCTATCAGTTCATGAAATGGGGCATGCAAGCGTTTGATACTTTCGGCGTGGTGCCACCAGGCTTCGGCATCGTGCATCAGGTAAATCTGGAATACCTGGCGCGCGGCGTACACAAACGCAATGACGGCGGCAAGACCGACGTCTACTATCCGGACACACTGGTTGGTACCGATTCGCACACCACGATGATTAACGGCATCGGTGTCGTTGGCTGGGGCGTAGGCGGTATCGAAGCCGAAGCCGGCATGCTGGGCCAACCGGTTTATTTCCTGACGCCTGACGTGGTTGGCGTGAATCTGACCGGCCAGTTGCGTGAAGGTGTGACCGCAACCGATCTGGTGCTCACCATCACCGAATTGCTGCGCAAGGAAAAAGTCGTCGGCAAGTTTGTCGAATTCTTTGGCGAAGGCACAGAATCGCTGTCGCTGACCGACCGCGCCACCATCGCCAACATGGCACCGGAATACGGCGCAACGATGGGCTTCTTCCCGGTCGACGATGCCACCATCGATTACTTCAAAGGCACAGGCCGCACCAAAGCAGAAATCGATGCGTTTGAAAATTACTTCAAAGCCCAAGGTTTGTACGGTGTTCCAAAATCCGGCGAAATCGATTACACCCACGTCGTCGCACTTGACCTCGGCTCCGTCGCGCCATCATTGGCCGGCCCGAAACGTCCGCAAGATCGCATTGAAATCGGCAACGTCAAACAAAATTTCGCAGAACTGTTTGCCAAACCGGTATCGGAAAACGGTTTCAATAAAAAACCGGAAGATCTGGATGCAACCTACACCAACAGCGACGGCGTCAAAGTCAAAAACGGCGACGTACTGATTGCCGCGATTACTTCTTGCACCAACACTTCCAACCCTAGCGTCTTGCTGACCGCAGGTTTGCTGGCGAAAAAAGCAGTAGAAGCGGGCTTGAAAGTTTCGCCGCATATCAAAACTTCGCTCGCTCCTGGCTCACGTGTCGTGACCGAATACTTGCAAGCTGCCGGCCTGCTGCCCTACCTGGAAAAACTCGGCTTCGGTGTCACCGCCTACGGTTGCACAACCTGTATAGGTAACGCTGGCGATCTGACACCGGCGATGAATGAAGCCATCGTGCAAAACGATATCGTCGCGTCGGCCGTGTTGTCGGGCAACCGCAACTTTGAAGCACGTATTCATCCAAACATTCGCTCCAACTTTCTGGCATCGCCACCGCTGGTTGTCGCCTACGCAATCGCCGGCAACATGACACGCGACCTGATGACGGAACCAGTCGGTCGCGGCAAAGGTGCCGATGGCAAGATGCGCGACGTTTATCTGGGCGACATCTGGCCAACTTCACAGGAAGTTTCCAAGCTGATGAAGTTTGCGATGAACGCCAAAGTATTCAAGGACAACTACGCCCAGGTCAAAACCGCACCAGGCAAATTGTGGGAAGGCATCAAGGGCGTAGCTGAAGGTCAAGTCTATGACTGGCCAAATTCGACCTATATCGCCGAACCACCATTCTTCGATGACTTCACGATGGAACCGAAAGCTGCTGCCACCGGCATCACCGGCGCACGTGCGCTCGGCGTATTCGGCGACTCAATCACCACCGATCACATCTCGCCTGCAGGTTCGATCAAGGACACCAGCCCAGCCGGTAAATACCTGACCGCAAAAGGCGTGTTGAAAGCAGATTTCAATTCCTACGGTTCACGTCGCGGCAATCACGAAATCATGATGCGCGGCACCTTCGCCAACGTCCGCATCAAAAATCTGATGATCCCGATCAAACCGGATGGTTCGCGTGTCGAAGGCGGCATCACACGCTTCCAGCCGACAGGTGAAGAAATGTCGATCTACGATGCTGCGATGCGTTACGTCGATCAAGGCACACCGACCATGGTGTTTGCTGGTGAAGAATACGGCACAGGCTCCTCACGTGACTGGGCTGCAAAAGGTACGCAATTGCTGGGAGTCAAGGCAGTGATCGCACGTTCCTACGAACGTATTCACCGCTCCAATCTGGTCGGCATGGGTGTATTGCCATTGCAGTTCCTGGGCGACGACAGCGTCACCACGCTGGGCATCACCGGTGCAGAAACCTTTGACCTGAAAGGTCTGGAAGGTAATCTGCGTCCGCAACAAGAAGTGACTCTGGTGATTCATCGTGCAAACGGTCAATCGCAAGACGTCAAAGTTCTGTTGCGTATCGATACCCCGATCGAGGTCGATTACTACAAGCACGGTGGCATTCTGCCTTTCGTTCTGCGTCAATTGCTGGCCGCCTGATGACTATCGTGTAGCTTCAAAACGAGGTTACACAAGCCAGCCTCAGACAAAAGCCACATGCATATTGCATGTGGCTTTTTTATTGGTTGTTGCCGAACCAAACCGTGTGGCCTGCGCATCAAAGCTATATAAGCAAGATACGACGATCTAAATTTGACACAGACGTTTGGGATGCACGTAATCCACTACAATACAAATTCCATCGCCTTCTTCAGATCATTCCTTCATGCGTCGTCCATCAAAAAATACAAACCATAAACTGTCAGCTGACAGTCAGCGATTGGCTACGCTTGCACAAGCAATTATTCAAGCCGCCAGTCGACTGGAAGAGCGCAACTGGGAACGCCAGCTGGATACCCTGTTACGAAAGCTGTTGAAGGGTAATCATCAAGACGTCGTCGATGCTGCGCTAGACCACTTGTTCAAACTGGAATCGGCTGCCTACGATGCATTGATGGAATGTGCAGAAGCTGCCAGCGAATCGTGCCAGATCGAATACGATGGCATCACTTACGACGCACTTCTGGTCGCCATGCCCATCCTGGCGTGGACGCGCTTTACTATTGCCTCAGGCCCAATCCCGGCGGATGTGGCGGCGACTTTATCCACACATCTGCAGGCGCACGTATTGGCGCCAGGTACAAAAATGGCGATGTCACCAAATTTGTTTTCTATCGACCAGTTGCCGCGCAGCCATGCAGAAACCTTCGCATTCACGCAACGCATGGCACAAGCAGCATTGAAAGGTAGCGCATTGAAGCAAGCTGCTCAGCAGCCGGAAACCGCGCCCTTCCTCGCCGATACGCGTTATCTATTGGCCGTGGTAACCGCCGCCGCAGATGAACCATTATTTCGCTGGCAGGCATCGGCAAATCTGGCCGAGCGCGATGAAGCCTTGTCGCAATGGAATACGCAAGCCATGCCGAACATCACCCGCCTGTTGCCGGGTTGCGGCATAGAGCTGCTGTTGCCGGAGGCCTACTTCGTTGCATGCCGCGAAGGCGACAAGCAAATCCGCCCAGCCTCCATACGTGCTGCCGTGCATTATTTGACTTACACACTGGACGTCGAACCAAATGAACTGCAAGCCATTAT
The DNA here is from genome assembly GCF_003293745.1 of Herminiimonas fonticola. Lineage (GTDB taxonomy): Bacteria > Pseudomonadota > Gammaproteobacteria > Burkholderiales > Burkholderiaceae_D > Oxalicibacterium > Oxalicibacterium fonticola. The sequence goes on along the minus strand of NZ_PTLZ01000003.1, from coordinate 51,204 downwards.
CGGCAGCTTTGGAGAAGAATCCGCCGAATCACGCGTCGATGAATATCGCGTCAGCTTTGCACTAGCAGAAAACCTTGATGTAATTTACGGCATCGTATGGCCGCTATATGGGCAGGAAGACGATGAAGAATTACAGTATCGGGAAATTGATGTGCCAGTCGATCCTGTCATTTCTGCCGATGTAGAACGCAAATCACCAATAGAAGAAATTCTCGCGCTGCTGGAGGAATGTGGCGTGACGAATGTGAAACGCCATACCGAATTGTTTGCGATGGAATTTTGCGATGATTGCGGTGCACCGCTCTTTCCCGACATGGATGCAGAACTGGTGCATGCAGAAATGCCGGAAGATGCGCCAACCGGTTCCACTCATTTGCATTGAGACTACTGACCGGCGCGGTGTTCACTGCGCCGTATTTTTCACCAAGCCGAGAACGGATGACGTAACAGATTCGCGTTGAAATAGCGCGCGTCGTCCGTCACTTCTTCTGCTATCCAGTCCGGCCTGGAAAACGCTTGTTCTTCGCTGTCCAGTTCTATCTCGGCCACGACCAGACCCAGATTGTCACCAAAGAATTCATCGACTTCCCACACCATGCCTTCGTGCAGAATGCGGGTACGGGTCTTTTCGATCAAGGGCCGTTCGCATAAATCATTCAATAACTGATCGGCTTCCGCCAACGGAATCGCGTATTCCCATTCGCCGCGTGTGATGCCGTTCGTGCGTCCCTTGATTGTCAAGGTCGCGGCGTCATCTTCGATACGCACACGCACAACGCGATCCGGATTTGTCGATAGATATCCCTGACGGATTGCGACACCTTGCCCTAGCGCTTTCCATCCTGATCCGAGGACCAGGAATTTTCTTTCGATCTCAACACTCATCGCGCACCACGTTCGACGTTATGCAAAATCGGCTGCAGCATCTGCCGACCCAGCTGCGCGCTACGAGCGCCATTCCACCCGACCTTGGGATCTGGTGAATGCGCATTGTCCTTGAACGGCATTTCCAGCGTCAGCGATACGCATTTAAATGTATGGCCTATGTATTTGGATGCCAGCTTCAGCATGTCTGCCCGATATTTTCCACTGTCGTAACCGACTTCCGTTTGGAAATCCTCGCTAGCACGCAGGAACTGCGTGATGAATGCCTGTTGCTCATCAGCCTGCTGCTGGGTAAAGCCTTCCAGCATTTCGCTACCGGCGACAAATACATAAGGCAAACCTTCGTCACCATGAATATCCAGAAACAGATCGCAGCCGGTTTCATGAATTTTATTTTTAACGTGAAACACTTCGGGACTGCTCTCCAATGTCGGCGCCATCCATTCGCGATTCAGGTTTGCACCTGCGGCATTGGTGCGCAAGTTACCGTTGAGTGCACCGTCAGGATTCATATTCGGAACGATGTAAAATACGGTATGCTTCAACAGCTTTTGCGCAACCGGATTAGCAGTATCCAGCAATGCATCGACCATCCCTTCCGCAAACCATTCCGCCATCGCTTCCCCCGGATGCTGACGTGCGATCACCCAGACTTTTTTGCGTGCGGCAGGATCACCAATCACCAGTACATTCAAATCACGTCCTTCGACGGTAGAACCGAGATCTTCAGTATGTGCTAGTGACGATGCTTGTGCTCTTCCCAGCAAGTCCAGATGACGCTCCCATGAATACGGTTCAAAGTATGCGTAGTACACACTGTCGAATTGCGGCGTGTGTGAAATCGTCATCACGCTGCCATCGAAAACCGTCGACACACGAAACCAGTTCTTGCGATCGTAGCTGGCGACTGCCTGATAATCTTTCCAGCCATCAGGATAAGTTGCTTCACCTGCATTCAAGAATCGCATCGTGCAACGTTCACCACGTGCCCCTTGCAAGCGAAAGTAAAACCATTGCGCAATATCTGCATGAGTATCTTTACGCAGTTTGAGTTCGATAGTCTGTGCAGTTTCTGCACGTACGATATCGATCGCACCCGCATCGAAATGGGAGCTGATTTTAATGGACATTATTTTTCCGGAAGATGAAGCTGATCATTGCCGACAGGATAGCGTAAATCAATGAAAGCACGTAGCGACATGCTTGTCACGCGCTTGCCGTGTAGTCAGATTACAGGCACTGAAATTTATCTGTAGAAAGGGAAATAATCTGGCGGAATTTATTGCCTGGAGCGCTGACATTGCTGCGTCCGAAGACATGATGTCGAGGTAGTGCGGAGAATGTAATGCGGTAGATGCAATACAAGAAATTGGTGCCGGTATATTTTCGAACCGCCGGCTCCGGTGATAGTGAAGCGAATGTTATCTAACACTTCACATCACCGATATCGGACTAGCGCTTAACAATGTGTAGGAAAAACGGAAGCTTGCTCCACGCTATTTCTTCATTGAAAAACTTCTTTCAGATCAAGCCAAACTCTTTCATCGCAGGTAAAAGATTGGCATTCTTGTGTCCTGAACGCGTGAGCTTGATCATCGCAAATCGTTGCAGCTCATTCAATGCTGCCCATTGCCTTACGTCAGGTAAAGGCAATCCAAGCTCTTGCAGAGATGCGCTCATATTTTGTGGCAAGGCTGCGCTGTTCTTCCATGCCGGTGCTGCGTCTATCGCCACAAACTCAATCACGGCATCCGGATTATCCGCGTGCTGCGCCAGCATTGCCGCAAGACGTTTGCGATAAAGATCTCTCTGTGACTCTGACGCGCACGGCATGGCAACCAGTTCTTCCCGCTCGTCACGGCTCAAGGTAATCCATGCAGTCAGTGAAATTTTTATTCCGCATGCATCCAGATTGGAACGCATGATCATCGGAATGCGGCGCAAGGGATAACGGCCATCCTGCTCAAATTCGAAAAGCCCCTGCATGATCAGACGCGATTCCAAAGAAAATATTTGTTCATCCTGCTTAGTTTCATTATTTTTTCAGCTTTACAGATATAAAAATTTACCAAGGTATTGAATACGCGATTGATGACATGAGCCAATCATGCATTAACCGAAACCGTGTTTCTTCAAAATATTCTGTGCCGGTGTCTGCATAATGAAACGCACAAAATCTTTCCCAAAAGCCGAATGCAAATCGGCAGCAATACCGTAGTCACTGCGCACATTAAGATCATCAGGAATACGCACCACATTCAAATGTGGCAAGGCTCTTTTTGTAATTACGGCATTAGTGCAGTACATGATGTAAGCATCAGCCTTGTCATCTTCAAACGCCGTAATGTAGGGTAGTTTTTCACCCGCAGCCGGCACACTGGTACCCGACAGCTTACGCGCCTTTGCATCCAGTAACTGATAGAAGCCGGCATACTTCTTCTCTGCCTTCTCGAAGAACTGCCAGGTGTAATCCCCCATAGGATCACTTACCGGAGTAGACGTCGCCACCCGCACCGAAGGCTTGCTCAAAACCTCCAGCATATTACCAGTGCTCAAATTCAGTTCCGGTCTCGCAATCACGCAAAGATCGTTATGCGTAAATATCTGAGAAGGCCCCAATAATTCTTGTTGTGTCAGCGCTTGTGTATGTTCGGTTGAAGCTGAAGCAAACACATCGACTTTTGCACCGGCCTCTATCTCTTGTCGTAACTTGCCAGACGGACCGTATTTTACAGAAAATGCGCTTCCGCCCTGCGCATGGTACGCCCGGATAATTTCATCCATCACCATGCACAAGCTCCCTGCAGCGACGATCACCGGCAATACTTTATCCATCGACGAAGACGCCATATCTGTTTGAGAAGAAATTCCATGAATTGTCACCATGAGCCTTGCAATGAATATGATTCAAGCACACGTTCTGGTTACAGTTTCGTTTCCAAAAAACAAAAAAGCCTGCGTCCGATATGGAAGCAGGCTAATTATGAAGGTATCGCCAGTCCTATAGTGGAAAGTGCAAAACCCGAGCGAGTTTCCTCAGCTCTGTTTTTATTATACACGTATTTTGAAAAGGTTATCTCGCAATGTATCAGCGTACAAAGGGTAGCCTTATAGACCATGCCTTTGATAGGAGGAACGAAGCTTTATAAATAAAGTTGATTACTTGCACTATTGAGTCACTTGAGATGGATAAGCCACCAACAAATTAGGGGCACATGAAGGGCACAAGAATTAGAAAATAAAAAAGGGTTGCAGCCGGTTTACTGTAACCCTTTGATTTATTTGGTCGGGACGGAGTGATTCGAACACTCGACCCCTTGCACCCCATGCAAGTACGCTACCAGGCTGCGCTACGCCCCGACTAGCCCGAAATTATAACAGAGCAAAGCTGTGTTTTTGTCATGCAAAAATGCGAAACGCATGCCGGGCAAACTGGATTTACTTGAGCAGAGTCAGAATTTCCATCAACTCATTGCGGATCGCCAGCATGGCATTCGGATCTATCGTTACGCCATCCAGTGGCAGCTCGTCATCGCCACGGGCATCCAGAATGCGGCTTTCGAGTTTGTTGCGTGCACCACTGATGGTGAAGCCTTGTTCGTACAGCAGCTCGCGTATGCGGCGTATCAGCAGCACTTCATGATGCTGGTAATAGCGTCGGTTGCCGCGTCGCTTGACTGGCTTCAATTGTGTAAACTCTTGCTCCCAATAGCGCAACACGTGTGGTTTGACACCGCACAACTCGCTGACTTCACCGATCGTAAAGTAGCGTTTGGCTGGAATCGGCGGCAATGGGGCCAATTCAGGTTTATTGATCCGTTCGTTCATCTATCAGCTTGTGTGGACAAACGATTCTTGGCTGGAAGTATCGACCATGCCTTTGAGTTTTTGGCTGGCGTGGAAGGTGACAACGCGACGCGCGGTGATAGGAATTTCTTCACCGGTTTTTGGATTGCGGCCAGGACGTTGCGGTTTGTCGCGCAATTGAAAGTTACCGAAACCAGATAACTTTACAGCTTCACCACGTTCCAATGCGTTACGAATTTCATCAAAGAAGGTCTCAACCATGTCTTTGGCTTCACGCTTGTTCAAGCCAACTTGCTCGAACAGCAACTCAGCCAATTCAGCCTTGGTCAGCGTTGGCAAATTCTTTTCCGCCTGCGAACGAACCTGCGCTTCCAGCATTGCGCGGTTCAGGTCGGCTGCCAACACGGATTGGAGCTCAGCGGAATTCACATCATTCATATTCGGTATATTCACTGCTGCGTATTAGCCTTCGTATCAGCTTTGTTCTCAATTGAGTCTTGGCTCAGGGATATAGCTGCTTATGCACGTAATTTGGCGCCGTGTTTTGTAGCGGCTGCAGCTACAAATGCAGCCATGGCGGCGTCGACCAAATCATCTTGCAGGGTAGCTTGAGTATCTTGCAAGGTGAAGCGGAAAGCAAGGCTTTTTTCGTCAGCTTCCAATCCCTTGCCGCGATATTCATCAAATAAAACAACCACTTGCAGAATATTGCAGATAGCATTTTCATGCTTTTCAGCAACAAAAGCATCAATTAAAGCTTGCGTTGGTACTGTCTGTTTTACTACCAAAGCGAGATCGCGTGTTACCGCAGGGAATTTCGAAATTTCCTTGTAAGCAGGCACATCAACTTGCTGCAAAGCACTTGCATCAACTTCAAATAAAACCGGTGCCAATGGCAAATCGTACTTTTGCTGCCAACGCGGATGCAACTCACCAATAAAGCCGACGACTTTGCCGTCAAGCAAAATATTGGCCGAACGGCCAGGATGCAAAGCAGGATGTTCAACTTTGGTAAAAGTAACTGCCTTCGGCGCAAACAAGGATTCCAGATCGGCTTTGACATCGAAGTAATCGACGTTGCGCGAGTCTAGGCCCCACTGTTCTTCGGTAATAGGGCCATACGCAATCGCAGCAACGCGTTTAGGCTGGTCGTAACCGGCAACCGACAATGGACCATCCTGCTCGATGTTATTGCGCAAATAAACCGCGCCGATTTCAAACAGGCGAATACGACTGACCTTGCGGTTCAGGTTGTAGCGCACATTCGCGATCAGATTGCCGATTATCGATGAGCGCATCACGCTCATCTGGCTGGCAATCGGATTCAGCAATTTGATTGGATTTGCATTGCCGGCGAAATCGGCTTCCCATGCTTGCTCAACGAAACTGAAATTGACGACTTCCTGATAATCGGAGTCAGCCAATTGGCGACGTATCGTGAACAGTGAACGTGTGTTCTCAAGCGGAATACGCATCGCATTCGCTGCGACTGGTGGCAAGGCTGGAATATTCTCAAAGCCGTAGACACGTGCGATTTCTTCGATCAGATCTTCTTCGATTTCGATATCGAAACGATAGGACGGTGGCGTTACCGAGAACACGCCTTCTTTTTGCGTAAATGGCAAAGCCAGACGCGTAAAGATGTCGGCGATCTGTGCATCGGTCAAGGCCACGCCAATGACCTTGACTGCGCGCGCGGTGCGCACACTGACAGGATCGCGTTTCGGCAGATTGACGATATGGTCGTCGATCGGGCCAACGGCTGTTTTATCTTTTCGACCGCAGATCTCGACGATCAATGCAGTAATGCGTTCGATGTGTTCAACCGTGGTTGCAAAGTCGACGCCGCGTTCAAAGCGATGTGCGGCATCGGTAGAGAAATTAAAGCGACGTGCACGGCCCTGGATTGCATTTGGATACCAGAATGCGGCTTCCAGATAAATGTCTTGCGTATCGAGCGATACTGCAGTTGCGTCGCCACCCATGATGCCGGCCAGTGATTCGATTTGCTGGTCGTCAGCGATCACGCCTATCCACTCGTCGACGGCAACCGTGTTGCCGTTCAAGAGCTTCAGCGATTCGTCTTTTTTACCCCAACGTACAGTCAAGCCGCCGTGGATCTTATCCAGATCGAACACGTGCGTTGGACGACCCAGCTCGAGCATGACGTAATTAGAGATATCGACCAATGCAGATATTGGCCGTTGGCCGCTACGTTCCAGACGTTGTTTCATCCAGTCCGGCGTATTCGCTTTTGCATTCAAGCCGCGAATGATACGTCCGGAAAAACGACCGCATAAATCCGGCGCGGAAACAGTCACTGGCAATACATCTTTGATCGTCGCGGCAACTGTTTGGTACGTCGGTGCTTTCAATGGTGTACCAGTCAATGCCGATACTTCACGCGCAACGCCAAGAACCGACAGGCAATCGGCCTTGTTCGGTGTCAGCTTGATCGTGAATTTCAAATCATTGAGTTGATAGTAATCACGGAAATTCTGACCGATAGGCGCATCCGATGGCAGGTCCATCAAGCCACCCTGCTCGTCCGACAATTTCAATTCTTTTGCCGAACACAACATGCCTTGCGATTCCACGCCGCGCAATTCGCCGACCTTGATTTCGAAAGGTTTGCCGTCTTCGCCCGGAGGCAATATCGCACCAGCCAATGCACAAACGACTTTCATACCGGCGCGTACATTAGGCGCACCGCAAACGATGTTCAACAAGGTTCCGGTGCCGGCATCAACCTTGCAGACGTTCAAGCGATCAGCGTTCGGATGTTTGGCGATCTCACGTACTTCGGCGACGACAACATTGGAGAATGGAGGCGCGACTGGTTCGACTTCTTCGACTTCCAGACCAGACATCGTCAACATGTGCGCCAATTCGTCCGACGTCATGTTCGGATCGACCATCGTACGGAGCCAGCTTTCGGAAAATTGCATGATTTAAAAACCTTTTGCCACAGACACCACAAAGAAATCAGAGCACGCGCTTGTTCAGCATGCCCTGCCTTGTTACTGCTAGTTGAATTGTTTCAGGAAACGCAAATCGCCTTCGTAGAACAGGCGCAGATCGTTGATGCCGTAACGCAGCATCGTCAGACGTTCGAGGCCGGAGCCAAACGCAAAGCCGATGAATTGCTCAGGATCAAATTCCATATTGCGCATCACGTTTGGATGCACCTGGCCGGCACCGGATACTTCCAGCCAGCGGCCTTTTAACGGACCACTGCCGAAGGCAATATCGATCTCGGCCGATGGTTCGGTGAACGGGAAATACGATGGGCGGAAGCGCACTTGCAGATCGTCGGTTTCGAAGAACGCTTTGACGAAATTCAGATACACGCCCTTCAAGTCGGCGAAGCTGATGTTCTCGTCTATCCACAAACCTTCGACCTGATGGAACATAGGCGAATGGGTTGCATCGCTATCGACGCGATATGTACGGCCAGGTGCGATCACGCGAATCGGTGGTTTGTTCATGCGTGCATAGCGCACTTGCATCGGACTGGTATGCGTACGCAGCAGTAAGGGTTTACCTTGCGTATCGTTGCCTTCGATGTAAAAGGTATCCTGCATCGAACGCGCCGGATGGTTTTCCGGGCTGTTCAATGCGGTGAAATTGGTCCAGTCGTTTTCGATCTCGGGGCCGTCTGCCACGTCGAAACCGATTGAACCGAAAATTTCTTCCACGCGCTGCCAGGTACGCATGACAGGGTGAATGCCGCCAGTGCCGCGACCACGTCCCGGCAAGGTGATATCGATGGCTTCCGCATTCAGGCGGGATTCCATCTGTGCATTGGACAAGGCATCGCGACGTGCTGTCAGCGCAGCTTCGATCTTTTCTTTTGCAGAATTGATGACAGCGCCCTGTGTCTTGCGCTCATCCGGCGCAAGCTTGCCCAGGCTCTTCATCTGTTCAGTGATCTGTCCCGTTTTACCGAGATACTTCGCTTTCGCGTTTTCCAGCGCGGCGGCATCATCTGCGGCGGCGAAATCGGTCTGGGCTTGCGTTACAAGTTGTTCTAGGGGATTCATGCGGTTTGTTTTCGTCCTTAGCAAGGAAGCCGAAAAGGCCGTGCAAAAATAAAAACGGGACATAGGTATGAACCCTGCCCCGCTCTCGGATATTGCTGCACCGTCCGAAGACAGTGCATACGATCACAACTTAAGCAGCGATGGTTGTTTTCACCTGATTCACGATAGCCGCGAATGCTGGTTTGTCCATCACAGCCATATCAGCCAAGACTTTACGGTCCAGCTCGATAGATGCGCGTTTCAGACCGTTCATGAACACGCTGTATGTAAGGCCATGTTCACGCGATGCTGCATTGATACGGGTGATCCACAGTGCGCGGAAAACACGTTTCTTGTTACGACGATCGCGGTATGCATATTGACCAGCGCGCATAACTGCTTGCTTGGCAATACGGTAGACCTTGCTGCGACGACCACGATAGCCTTTGGCTTTATCGAGGATCTTTTTATGACGGGCCCGTGCTGTGACCCCACGTTTTACTCTAGGCATGATTGCTCCTGATTAATTGAGTGAGGTTAAGCGTTCGGCATCATTGCGCGTACGGAATTCATGTTGGTGTCATGAACACCCACAGCTCCACGCAATTGACGTTTATTTTTTGTGGTTTTCTTGGTCAGAATATGACGTTTGAAAGCTTGACCGCGCTTGACGGTTCCACCTGGACGTACACGAAAGCGCTTTTTGGCGCTGCTTTTCGTTTTCATTTTAGGCATGACACTATCTGTCCTTAGGGGACAGCTCCATTTTTAACATGATTGCAGGTGGCAGCAATTTCGCTACACTTGGATGCCTACTCTCACTTGTTATGCAGTGGAATCGAGTCCACTGCTATTTTGTTCAAGTCGTTCGTTGCCGAACGACTCGTACGAAATTCTATTACTTCTTCTTCTTCGGCGACAGAACCATGATCATCTGACGGCCTTCCATCTTTGGAAACTGCTCAACTTGGCCGTATGGTTCCAAATCGGCCTTCAAGCGTTCCAACATGCGGAAACCGATGTCCTGGTGCGCCATTTCACGACCGCGAAAACGCAGCGTGATTTTGGTTTTATCACCATCGTCCAGGAATTTGATCAAATTGCGCAGCTTGATGTTGTAATCGCCATCATCGGTGCCAGGGCGGAATTTGACTTCCTTGACCAAAACAATTTTCTGTTTCAGTTTGGCTTCGTGCGCCTTCTTCTGTTCCTGGTATTTAAACTTGCCGTAGTCCATCAGGCGTGCGACTGGCGGTTGCGCAGTTGGCGCAATCTCTACCAGATCGACATTAGCTTCTTCCGCCATGCGGAAGGCATCTGCCAGACTAACGATACCAAGTGCCTCGTTTTCGACACCACTCAAACGCAGCTCAGGCGCTGTAATTTCACCGTTGATCCGATGCGACTTATCAGTAGCTATTGCAATTTCCTTTTAAAATCAAATAATTAAGCCGTGCTCTTGCGCTATGGGTTTGATCCCTCAGGCTTTGGCTTCAACCTCATTATTGAGGCGCTCCACCAATAAATCGATAGGCATGACACCCAGATCGACATTGCCCCGCGCTCGCACGGCCACTGTACCTGCGTCCCGTTCTTTATCACCAATAACGATGATGTACGGCAGCTTCTGAACGGAATGCTCGCGTATTTTATAGGTTATTTTCTCATTACGCAAATCAACATGTACTCTAAACCCTTGTTTCTTCAGGTTTTGTGCAACAGCTTGCGCGTAATCGGCTTGTGCGTCGGAGATGTTCAGCACTGCGATTTGGACCGGGGCCAGCCATAAAGGCAAGGCGCCAGCGTGATTTTCGATCAGCATACCGATAAAGCGCTCGAAGGAACCCAGGATCGCACGGTGCAACATGACCGGGATCTTCTTGGTATTGTCTTCAGCGACATATTCCGCACCCAGACGCGCCGGCATCGAAAAATCGACCTGAATCGTGCCGCATTGCCACATACGGCCAATCGCATCCTTCAATGTGTATTCGATCTTAGGACCATAGAACGCACCCTCGCCCGGCGAAATCTCGTAGGTGCAGCCCGAACGATCCAGCGACGCAATCAGCGCTGCCTCGGCTTTATCCCAAGCATCATCGGTGCCCACGCGTTTTTCAGGACGCGTTGCCACTTTATAAACAACATCAGTAAAACCGAAATTGAGATAAACCTTTTGCAACAATGCAGTAAAGGCAACGCACTCATCCAGAATCTGGTCTTCGGTACAGAAGATATGGCCATCATCCTGCGTAAAGCCGCGCACACGCATCATGCCGTGTAGCGAACCGGACGGCTCATTGCGATGGCATTGGCCGAATTCGCCATAGCGCAATGGCAGCTCGCGATACGAACGCAAATCCGACGCGAAAATCTGCACGTGACCCGGGCAATTCATAGGCTTCAACGCATACGAGCGGTTTTCCGACTCGGTCGTGAACATGTTTTCTTTGTAGTTTTCCCAGTGGCCGGATTTCTCCCACAGGCTGCGATCGAGAATCTGCGGCGCCTTGACTTCCTGGTAACCATTGTCTTGATAGACGCGGCGCATGTATTGCTCGACTTGCTGCCAGACTGTCCACCCTTTTGGATGCCAGAAAATCAAGCCTGGCGCCTCTTCTTGAAAATGGAATAGATCCAGCGCGCGACCCAGCTTGCGGTGATCGCGCTTCTCGGCCTCTTCCAGCATGTTCAGATAAGCGTCCTGCTCTTCCTTCTTCGCCCATGCAGTGCCGTAGATACGCTGCAGCATTTCATTCTTGGAGTCACCACGCCAGTACGCGCCGGCCAATTTCATCAGCTTGAATACTTTCAGCTTGCCAGTCGATGGTACGTGTGGCCCGCGGCACAAATCGGTAAATTTTCCTTCGCTATACAGCGAGACAGCCTGATCCGCTGGGATCGACGCGATGATTTCTGCCTTGTAGGCTTCACCGATTGATTTGAAGTACTCAACCGCTTCGTCGCGCGGCAAAACTTTACGGGTAACCGGCTCGTCTTTTTTCGCCAGCTCGGTCATTTTCTTTTCGATCGCCAGCAAATCTTCTGGTGTGAACGGACGCTTGTACGAAAAATCGTAATAGAAGCCGTTGTCGATGACCGGACCAATCGTCACTTGCGCATCAGGAAACAGCTCCTTGACCGCGTATGCCAGCAAATGCGCGGTCGAGTGACGGATCACATCCAGGCCATCCGCATCCTTGTCGGTAATGATGGCCAGATCGCTGTCTTGCTCGATCAGATACGAAGTATCGACCACATTGCCGTTGACCTTGCCGGCGAGTGCCGCCTTGGCAAGACCGGTACCGATATTGGCCGCGACTTGCGCTACGGTGACAGGGGAATCGAATTCGCGTTGCGAACCATCGGGAAGGCGGACTGTAATCATTTGGCTCTCCGTTTCAGCGGGGGCTTGCATGCTGACACTAGATTAATTGAACAACAAAAAATGCGGACGAAAAAAAAGCGCGGGCTAGCCGCGCTTTTTCAAATGGTAATGACGAAAAAGAACCCGACTTAGCGTCGCTCGGAAACCAGTGTGGTTGTCGTTCGCGGTGTCATAACCGGGTTTGCCTTTCTCGCTCTTACAGGTTTTACCAATTTTTCGTTGGTAGGCACGATTGGACTCGAACCAACGACCCCTACCATGTCAAGGTAGTGCTCTAACCAGCTGAGCTACGCGCCTAAAGAAGCGAAATTATAGCGGAAAATTATCTTCTTAGCTAGCCCCTAAATGAAGTTGTTTTAAAAATCATTCGGAACCGCGATTTTGCATATCCATTTGCGATAAAAATTCCAGACGCCTATCAATGACGCTTGGCTTCCAGTACGCCATTGACTTCGCGTATCACCGTTAACGCCTTCTGCAATTGCGCGGTTGAACCGATCTCCGCAGTAAATGCCATGCGCGCCTGTCCTTTTACACTTTGCGTGCTGACACCAATGACATTGATTTTTTCGCGCAAAAAGATATCCGAGATATCGCGCAACAAGCCCTGCCTGTCGCCCGCCAGCACGAAAATATCCACAGGATAAACAGTCGACGATTCCGGACCGCCCCACGCTGTTTGAATCACACGCTCGGGCGCCTTGCGCCGCATCTCGGAAAAATTCCGGCAACCGGCGCGATGTATCGACACACCTTTGCCGCGCGTCACAAAACCGACGATAGGATCTGGCGGCGCCGGTTTGCAGCATTTTGCGAGTTGCGTCATCAGACCGTCGGTGCCCACCACCAACACGCCAGACTTGGCGCCCTGCACCACGCTCGATGCGCGGCTCTTGCGTGGAATAACAACGTCTTCCAGCTCGGCCTGCTTGGCGGCACTCGCCTCGTCCGCATGCAAAGCCTGTTCGACGGTGCGCAGGCTGAACTCATCCTTGCCTACTGCGAGGAATAAATCATCGAGTTTGGTGAAACCCAACTTGTGCGCAAGTTCCTCCAGATTGACTGCTGTCTTGCCTTCGCGCTGCAAGGTTTTTTCAATCAAGCCGCGACCGGTGGAAAGCGTTTCCTGCTGGTCAATTGCATTGAACCATGCACGCACCTTGGCACGTGTACGCGAACTCGCTGCATAACCCGGCGCAAGCCAGTCGCGCGACGGACCTACCGTACCTGTAACAGTACTGACGCCTTTGGCAGTAATGATGTCTACGGTTTGACCGTTTTTCAAAACGGTATTCAGAGGTACCAGAGTGCCATCCACGCGTGCACCGCGGCAACGGTGCCCGACGTCGCTGTGCAAGTGATATGCAAAATCGATCGGCGTCGCACCATTCGGCAACTCGATCACGCGCGCTTGTGGCGTCAACACATAGATACGATCGTCCAGGGTGGCGGACTTGAGTTTTTCTACCCAGTCACGATGCACATCTTCCTGTCCAACGACGGTGTCAACGACTTCGCTTTTCCACGCCAGCAACTGACGTAGCCATGCGATTTTTTCATCGTATTTTTGACCGGAAAAATTCGACCCGCCCGCTTCCTTGTAGCGCCAGTGCGCAGCAACGCCGTACTCGGCGAAGTCATGCATATCGTTGGTACGCACCTGCACTTCCAGAGGCCGGCCGTCTTCTGCGATAACGATGGTATGCAGCGATTGATAACCGTTGGCTTTGGGGCGTGAAATGTAATCATCGAACTCTGACGGTATCGGCGTCCAGATGTTGTGCACGATACCGAGCACCGTGTAGCAGGTTTTGACATCATCGACGATGACCCTGAATGCACGCACATCATACAAATCGGAGAACTCAATTTCCTTGCCGCGCAACTTGCTCCAGATACTGAAGATATGTTTTGGGCGGCCGAATACTTCTGCCTTGATACCGGCAGCTGCCATTTCCGATTGCAGACGCTTGATCGAATTCTCGACGAAGGCTTCGCGCTCTACGCGTTTTTCTTCCAGTAATGACGCGATGCGTTTATAGGCTTCCGGCTGCAGGAAACGGAAAGACAAATCTTCCAGTTCCCATTTCAGTTGCCAGACACCGAGTCGATTCGCCAGTGGCGCGTAGAGATCAAATGTCTCGCGCGCATATTGCTTAGAGCGTTCGTTCTGTAATTTGTTATCGGCAAAATATCGCAAGGTCGTGACGCGCGTACCGAGACGAACCAATACCACGCGCATATCGGTCGCCATTGCCAGCAACATCTTGCGCACAACTTCCAGTTGCGACGCCGCTTCCTGCGCAGCATTTTTCCCGCGAGCGGCTTCGTGCTGCACAAAAGTTACTTCATGCAAGCGCATCAACTGACGCACACCGGCAACCAGGTCGTCGACTTCCTTGCCGAAAAGCTCTTGTATCTTGTCGGCCGCAGCCGGATTGATGGTTGCCAGTTCAAATAGCAAGGCGGCAATACGCGTATCAGCATCTGTTTCCAGTTGTGACAGAACCGTTGCGACGCCTTGCGCAAACTCGAAAGCATCCTGTTCGCTCTCAAAGGCATCTTGTCCGGCAGAAACCGTTTTGCCGGTATAAAACGGTTTGACGAATGCAAGCGCATCCATCACGCGGGCACTGTCGTGTTCTGTCAAACCGGAGCGAAGAAGCTCTTGTGTGTCACTTTGTGACGATGCTACGGAAACCATGTTGAACCTAGGAAGATGCTGCAACCACAATTATTTCAATCAAGCGCTTCGAATCCGGAAAGATCGCTCCGACGGTTGCCCGCGGCGGCGTATGCCCTTCTGGTACCCATTCATTCCACGCTGCATTCATGCCGTCGAAATCATTAACGTCGGCAATAAAAATCTGACACGACAGAATGCGGGTTTTATCGCTGCCGGATTCTGCCAACAGACGATCAATATGGCCCAACACTTCGCGTGTCTGACCCTGAATATTTTGCGTCGTGTCTTCCGCAATTTGTCCAGCCAAGTATACCGTGCCGTTATGGATAGCTACTTCCGACAGCGTATCCCCTATATGCAAGCGTGTGATGTTCATGATGTTCTAATTTTATTAAATATTCGAATACACATTGGGTATCAATGCGCGTTCAACAAGAGTCAAGCGAGAAAGAAATCTTTCGCGATCGCGATCTGCGTTTCGCTGAGGAAAGTCGGCGCATGGCCAACACCTGCAATTTCCACCACTTTCGCCTTCGGCCCGCGCTGCGACATCGCCGTAGCGGTTTCCCGCGACAGCAAATCCGAGTCCGCGCCGCGTACTACCAGCGTAGGACAGCGAATCGCATCATAAGCCGCCCACAAACGCTGCTCATCCAGTTGCGCGCTCTGCGAAGTCGCTGCCTTGAATGGCAAAGCCAGCCCCGGGTCATACACAAAAGTCCATTTCCCTTCTGCATTCTGACGCATCACATCGGATGCCAACTTGCGCCATTGCTCATCGCTATGCGTACCGAACGACAGCGAGATTGCACGCACGTACTGCCATGCTTCATCGAAAGTGCCAAACTGCACTTTCTGTCCAACATATTCGCCTATGCGCGCCAATGCTTCTGCATCAATTGAAGGGCCTATATCGTTGAGTAGCAATTTGTGTACCGGATTGCCGGGCAACGATGCCAATCCCATGCCGATCACGCCACCCATAGACGTGCCAAACCAGTTCACGGATACAACATCCAGGCGTGCAATCAGCGTCACCATATCGCTGACATATTGCGGCACCTGATAAAACTGCGGATCGCGCAAGTGATCCGACCGTCCGCGCCCCACTACGTCCGGACAGATCACGCGATAATCGTTCGCCAGCGCTTTCGCTAACGCATCGAAATCATCCGATACACGCGTCAGACCATGCACGCACACCAAGACATTGGGATTAGCTGCATCGCCCCATTCCTTGTACGCCATCTGGTGCAGGCCAACGGGAGAAAGACATTGCACGGTTTTGATTTGAGCTTGTGTCATAGTGATCGCATCTAGGGTATGCCGCATTTTACGGGTGTTAAGCTATGGATGTTACCCGTAAAATCTTGTCAAAGATCACAGCAGCTGGACTTCAGACTGAAAGGCGCATCATGCAAAACACTTCCCTTCAAGGTAAAACGGCCTTGGTCACCGGTTCCACATCCGGTATCGGCCTGGGTATTGCACGTGCATTGGCGCAACAAGGCGCGCATATCGTGTTGAATGGTTTTGGCGATACAGCTGAAATCAAGGCCTTGCAGACTACAATCGAAAAAGACTTCAATGTCAAAACGATTTATCACAATGCCGATATGTCCAAGCCAGAGGAAATCGTCGCCATGATGCAAGCCACCAGCGACAAATTCGGCGGCGTCGATATCCTCGTCAACAACGCCGGCATCCAGCATGTAGCGAACATTGAAGATTTCCCTGTCGAAAAATGGGATGCAATCATCGCGATCAATCTCACTTCCGCATTCCACACAACACGCCTAGCGTTGCCAGCGATGAAACAGAAAAACTGGGGTCGCATCATCAACATTGCATCCGCCCATGGTTTGGTCGGATCTGCGCAAAAATCAGCGTATGTCGCCGCCAAGCATGGCATCGTCGGCTTCACCAAAGTGACAGCGCTGGAAACTGCGCAAACCGGAGTGACCTGCAATGCAATCTGCCCGGGCTGGGTGCTGACGCCGCTGGTACAAAAACAGGTCGATGCACGCGCAGCCAATGAAGGCATATCCAATGACGATGCCAAGAAAGGTTTGCTGGCCGAAAAACAACCATCGGGAGAATTTGTCACGCCGGAACAACTAGGCACGTTGGCAGTATTTTTGTGCAGCGAAGGCGCGAGTCAGGTCCGTGGTGTCGCGTGGAGTATGGATGGAGGATGGACTGCACAATAAATATTCAAGAACTCGTACCGTTTAAAAATTTTAACCGGCACTCTTCAAGAATTTTCAGCCGCAATCTGCTTTGATTTTTCCTGCGATTAATGCAGCGCGCTGATATCCAGCGGCGCACCGGTATTCGCAATTACTTCTTCTTTCGTCACACCAGTCGCCAACTCGACTAAACGCAATCCATTCGGAGTGATATCGATCACTCCCAGATCCGTGATGATGCGATCAACCACGCTTACACCGGTCAGTGGCAAATTACATGAAGATAAAATTTTGTGCGAGATAGAACCGTCTTTGCCGCGCGCGACATGCTCCATCAACACGACGATACGTTTAACGCCCGCCACAAGATCCATTGCACCGCCCATGCCTTTAATCATCTTGCCCGGAATCATCCAGTTGGCAAGATCGCCCTTTTCCGACACTTGCATTGCACCCAGCAAAGCAATGTCGATTTTGCCGCCGCGTATCATGCCGAATGAATCTGCAGAATTGAAATACGATGAGCCAGGTAATGAGGTCACGGTCTGCTTGCCGGCATTGATCAAATCCGGATCAACTTCATCGTTGGTTGGAAACGGACCTATGCCCAGCAAACCATTTTCCGACTGCAGCCAGACATGAATATCTGCGGGGACAAAATTTGCCACCAGCGTAGGCAAGCCTATCCCCAGATTGACGTACGCGCCATCATGTAATTCCTTCGCTGCACGTGCTGCCATTTCATCTCGTGTCCAGGCCATCTCGCTCTCCACCTATGCTTCAATTATTTTTGAATTCAGATTTGTACTGATCACTGCTCAACAAACACGCACATCAACTTGCTCGTAGTGTGCGCTGTTCTATGCGTTTTTCAGGATGTGCGTTTAGCACAATGCGATGAATGAAGATGCCGGGTGTGTGTACATGATCAGGATCGATTTCGCCTATCTCTACCAGCTCCTCCACTTCAACCACTGTGATTTTTCCCGACATCGCTGCGTTCGGGTTGAAGTTACGTGCGGTGTGTCGATACACCAGATTGCCGGCCTTGTCAGCCTTGTACGCTTTGACAATCGCGACGTCGGCAATCAATGCACGCTCCATCACATATTGCTCGCCATCAAATTCGCGTATGTCTTTGCCCTCTGCGACTATCGTACCTACACCTGTTTTGGTAAAAAATGCGGGTATGCCAGAACCGCCAGCGCGCAGCTTTTCTGCCAGTGTGCCTTGCGGCGTAAATTCGACTTCCAGTTCGCCTGCCAGATATTGCCGTTCAAACTCTTTATTTTCGCCGACGTAGGACGCAATCATTTTCTTGATCTGCCGCGTCATCAGCAGCTGGCCCAAACCAGCATCGTCGATGCCGGCATTATTGGAAATTGCCGTCAGGTTTTTGACGCCGGAATCGCGTAGTGCAGCAATCAGTGCTTCCGGGATGCCGCACAGGCCAAAACCGCCAACGGCAATGGTTTGCCCATCCTGGACGATATCGGCCAGCGCCGTTGCTGCATCGGGATAAACTTTATTCATAGTTACCCTTCTTTGTGTAGAGTAAACCGGGTGAAAGCAAGCGAAGTGTATCTGTCAGCATAAGGCGATGCGGATATCGTCACAATACCGTAGAACTACTAGCACACCACCATCAGTCCGGACAAATCTGAACACGAGGCATTGCATGATGACATCAGCAAGAATCGATTATGAAAGCATTTTTCAGTATGCGCCTGTGGGCATGTGCATTTCGCAGCATCGCGTGATTCACGCCAGCAATGATGCGCTGGCAACCATGTTCGGTTACGCCAAAGATGCTCTCAGCGGACAGTCGTTTGCCATCCTGTACCCCAGCTACGCAGAGTTCGAGCGCACAGGTGCACGTATCGTTCCCATCATGAATGTCAAAGGACATTATTCCGACGAACGCATCATGAAACGGGCCGACGGCCAGTTATTCTGGTGTCATGTCAGTGGTCGCGCGTTAGTGCCAGACGATCCGCATGCGGCAGGAATCTGGACCTTTGAGGATTTAAGCGAGAAAAGACCGGTTACGGCAGAACTAACACCGCGCGAACGAGAAATCGCCGCAATGCTGGTCGATGGAAAAACCAGCAAAACGATTGCACGTCAGATTGGATTAAGCCCGCGTACAGTAGAAATGCACAGGGCAAGATTGATGCGAAAATTTGCCGCGACCACGGCCAGCGAGTTGATTAATCGCTTGCTGGGTGTATCGCGACAAATTGAAAAAGCAGAAATGTAAACGGCGAATCAGGCAATACTCATTCCGTCATCCGCCGTCATGATCGCGCCATTGATGAAATGCGATTCTTCCGCGGCCAACAGTAGCAGCAAACCATCCAGGTCTTCCGGCTTGCCGACACGTTTGCGCGGCAAAGCATTGATCAATTGCTGGCCCTGTTCACTGCCGAGGTAATCGAGGTTCATCTCGGTACCGATATATCCCGGGCAGATTGCATTGACGTTGATGCCGAACTTGCCCCATTCCACCGCCATCGATTTGGTCATGTGCACGACAGATGCTTTGCTCATGCTGTACAAGCCAAGTTCCGGTACGACGCGCAAACCAGCTACTGATGCGATGTTGACTATGCGATGCTGCTTGCGCGCGTCGCCTTTGTAGCGTGCGATCATGCGCTTGGCAACTTCCTGTGCAACGAAGAAGGCACCGCGTTGATTGGTATCCATCACAAATGCGTATTCTTCCGGCGTCACATCGACCAGACGACCGCTACCGGAAACACCAGCATTGTTAACCAGAATATCGATTGCACCAGCTTCCGTTTCTGCATGCGCAATCGCCGATTTGATGCTTGCATAATCAGTGACATCCAGCGTCACGACATGCGCCGCGCCGCCTTCGGCTTCGATCTCGGCACGTAATTCCTTGAGCCTGTCCACACGGCGAGCAGCCAGCACCACTTGCGCTCCTGCCATCGCCAGCACTTTCGCGAAACGCGCGCCAAGTCCGCTGGAGGCACCTGTGATCAGGGCGACTTTGCCTTCAAAATTAACTTCAATGCCCACGAATTTCTCCTGACTTTCTCTTGATTAATTAACGCACTGAAAATGAAAAGTGACGTTAGAGGCGTTATGATTACACGAAAGCGCAGCAATGCGTGTTTTTGCACTTCGCATACACTGAGAAACCGGGGACAATGACGGTTTCGCCCGCAGATAATTTGACTGTTTTTACCCATGACAACAAACGCATCCACAGCATCCAGCCTGCTCGAACAATACGGCCCACGCGAAGCGATGGAATACGACGTCGTGATCGTCGGTGGCGGACCGGCCGGCCTTGCTGCCTCCATTCGACTCAAGCAACTTGCAGCAGAACAAAATCATGAAGTGTCAGTCTGCGTTCTGGAAAAAGGCGGCGAACTAGGCGCACACATACTTTCCGGCGCAGTGATGGACCCGCAAGCGCTGACCGAATTACTGCCGAACTGGAAAGAACTGGGCGCACCGCTCAACACAGCGGTAAGCGAAGATCGTTTCTTGTTCCTGACTGAAAGCAAGGCATACAAAACGCCTAACTTCATGTTGCCAGCCTGCTTTCAGAATCATGGCAATTACGTCGTGTCACTGGCGAATGTCGTACGCTGGCTGGGTCAGCAAGCCGAAGCACTCGGTGTGGAAGTTTTCCCGGGCTTCCCGGCTGCAGAAATCCTCTACAACGACGACGGATCGGTGCGTGGTGTCGCGACCGGCAATATGGGCGTAGATCGCGCCGGCATTCCTACTGCCGCCTTCCAGCTTGGTATGGAACTGCACGCGAAATACACTTTGTTTGCCGAAGGTGCGCGCGGTCATCTCGGCAAGCAGTTGCTGGAAAAATTCGATCTGAACAAAGACAAGGCACCACAAAGCTACGCGATCGGCATCAAGGAATTATGGGAAATCGATCCGGCCTTGCATCAACCCGGCCTGGTGATTCATACCGCCGGCTGGCCGCTCGCCAACGATACTTACGGCGGTTCATTTTTATATCATCTGGAAAACAATCAGGTCGCCGTTGGTTACGTCGTCGGCCTCGCTTACGACAATCCGTACCTGTCGCCGTTTGAAGAATTCCAGCGCTACAAAACGCATCCTGAAATCAGCAAATTTTTCAAAGGTGGCAAACGTGTTTCCTACGGTGCACGCGCGATCACTGCCGGCGGTTTGCAATCCTTGCCCAAGTTGGTGTTCGCCGGCGGCGCATTGATAGGCTGCGACGCAGGCTTTCTAAACGCAAGTCGTATCAAAGGCAGCCATGCTGCAATCAAGAGCGGCATGATGGCGGCAGACGCGGCATTTGCGGCCCTGCAAGGTGGTCGTCAGTACGATGAACTGAGCGACTATCCACAGGCATTCGAAAAATCATGGTTGCATGAAGAGCTGCACGTCGCGCGCAACTTCAAACCATGGATGAGCAAAGGTTTGTACACTGGTGCACTGATGGTGGGTATCGACCAATTAATCTTGCGCGGCAAAGCACCATGGACCTTGCGCAATACGCATGCGGATCACACCTGTCTGCGCCCTGCTGCAGAATTCCAACCGATCGCGTATCCGAAACCGGACAATACGCTGACCTTCGATAGACTGTCATCGGTATTCATCTCCAACACCAACCATGTCGAAGACCAGCCTATCCATTTGACCTTGAAAGATGCCAGCGTCCCGGTCGACATTAATCTGGCACGGTATGCAGGGCCAGAGGCACGTTACTGTCCAGCAGCGGTGTACGAGTTTGTCAAAACCGATGCAGGTGAAGACAGGCTGCAAATCAATGCGCAAAATTGCGTGCATTGCAAAACCTGCGACATCAAGGATCCTACGCAAAACATCGTGTGGGTGACGCCTGAAGGTGGCGGTGGGCCGAACTATCCGAATATGTAATCCGAATATGCAAAACAAAAAAGCCGCTATGCGGCTTTTTTTACGATAATTTTTTCGTGAAATGATATTAAAGCTTCCGTACTAAAGCGTCCACGTACCGTTCAAAATTTTCTCCAGCCAGAATGCGCCGATCACCGTCTTCACATCGGTAATCTTGCCTTCCCTGATCCAGGTCAGTAAATCGTCTGGTGTCGCCTTGAAGGTATCAAGAAACTCTTCATCGTCCAGCTTGCGTTCGCCTTCGACCAAACCTCGCGCCAGATACAGATCAAGGTGCTCATCTGAATATGCGATCGCATTATGTATCGTGCAAACGAATTGCCAGTCAGTCGCCGTATAGCCCGTCTCTTCCAGCAATTCACGCTTGGCGCACGCCAATGGTTCCTCACCCGGATCGATTTTCCCGGCAGGAAATTCAATGAATACGCGATTGATCGGATAGCGAAATTGACGCTCCATCAACACACTGCCATCGTCCAGCAAGGGAAGAATCACCACCGCGCCGGGATGCTTGATGTACTCGCGCGTAGTTGGCTGCCCATTCGGCAATCGCACCGTATCGCGCTGCACTTTCAGGAAAGAACCATCGTAGGCCAGTGTGCTGTCGATGCGGATTTCTTTTAAATGATTATCCATACTTAAGCTCCGAAATCAGGCCGGACAGAAATAGTAAATTGAACGCAGAACAGAGTGAAAAAGAAAAACGAACTGAAGCGCAGCAAGCGTGATGCAAGCGCCCTATCAATGATGCCGTCTGCGCATATAACGCATGACAAAGCCTGGATAAGCCAATACCAGAAATAGACAACCGGTCACGGCAAAGAATTCCCAGCCTTGCGGGAAAACGCTGCCAATACGCGATTCCAAACCACGCGCGACGAGGCCAACCACAAGATACAGAACGAAGAGTTCGATCAGACGCAACCATATCGGCTTGAACCCCGAAGGAAGGGGAACAAGCGCGAACAGGCGTTCATTGAAGAAAGGAAGGTTGGCGCTGAACAGCGCCAACAGAATTACGAACCAGCTTGCTAAGGAAACATCCACTCTCAGCAAGCAGTCATCAGGACGCCAGCGTCTTGACGATAGCAGCAGCGCACGCTGTCATCAAAGGGCCCGGTACCAAGCCTAGCAGCAGCAAGGAAGCGCCATTAATGCTCAATGCCACGCTCATGTCCTTGTTGATAACGATTTTCGAATTATCGATAGGCTCGTCAAAGTACATGACTTTGACTACGCGCAGATAATAGAAAGCACCAATCAGCGAGAACAGAACAGCGACAATTGCGAGCCAGATTTGACCAGTACTCAGGACAGCCTGCAACACTGACAATTTCGCGTAGAAACCAACCACTGGTGGTACACCAGCCAGCGAGAACATCAACATCAAGGTGACCAGTGCAAACCATGGGCTGCGTTGGTTCAAACCTTTGAAGTCGTCGATATTGTCAGCCTCGAAGCCGGCACGCGACAACAACATGATGACGCCGAACATACCCAGCGTCGTCAACACATACGTGATGACATAGAACATCGCAGCGCTATAACCATTGGTTGTCGAACCATCGGCACCAACTACCACGCCAGACAAGATACCCAACAGGATGAAACCGATTTGCGAGATGGTCGAATACGCCAGCATGCGCTTGATATTGGTTTGCATGATCGCGGTAATGTTACCGATCGCCATCGACAGCACGGCAAGGATGGTCAGCATTTGCTGCCAATCGATGACCAAGGCAGGCAACGTTTCCACCAACAGACGGATCGTGATCGCGAAGGCGGCCAGTTTTGGGGCGCCACCCAACATCAGGGTCACGGCAGTTGGCGCACCTTGATAAACGTCAGGTACCCACATGTGGAAAGGAACAGCACCGAGTTTGAATGCCAGGCCGGAAACCACAAACACCAGACCGAAAATCAATACAGGTTTGTTGACTGCACCGGTAGAAATAACGCGTGCAACTTCAGTCATGTCGAGCGAACCGGTCGCACCGTACAACATCGAGATGCCGTACAGCAGGAAGCCAGAGGCCAAAGCGCCCAATACAAAGTACTTCATCGCTGCTTCGATCGCTGCGGTATTCTCGCGACGGAAAGCAACCAAGGCGTACAAAGCCAGAGACATCATTTCCAGACCAAGATAGACGATCAGGAAGTTGTTGGCCGAGATCATGACCATCTGACCCAGCAGGGTAAACAGCGACAGAATATAGAACTCACCACCCAGACGACCATTCACCATTTGACGGTCTTCCAGATACTGGCGCGAATAGATAAATGTCAGGCCAATCGCGATACAAGTGCAGACCTTCAGCAGGCTGGACATAGGATCGGAGACGACCATGTTGCCAAAACCATAGACCGTTGCACCGGCATTGAAGTCACACAGGCTAAGTGCAGCGCAAACGATCAATGTCGCCAGCGACAACACATAAGTGATGTAGCGTTTCGCATCCGACAGAAACAAATCAATCAGCAAAATTGCGCAAATCGCAGTTGCCAGGAATATTTCAGGAAGGACGGATATCAGATTCAAATTATTCATTTTGTCGCAGTTAGTGTGCGTTCAGTTGCGCGATTGCGGAGCCGTTTATTAATTAAGTTTCGAAATCGAGACGTGCTTCAGCAAGTCGGTAACCGAAGTTTGCATCGCATCGGTGAAAGGCGCCGGATACAGGCCCATTGCCAATACAGCAATCGCCAGCACGCCCAACATCAGGAATTCACGCTTGTTAATATCTGTCAGTTCCTCGACGTGATGATTCGACACTTCACCGAAAATCACACGCTTGGCCAGCCACAGGGAATAAGCAGCACCAAGAATCAGCGCGGTCGCGGCCAGCATACCAATCCAGAAATTGAACTTGACTGCGCCCAGGATCACCATGAACTCACCGACGAAGCCGGAAGTTGCTGGCAAGCCGGCATTACCCATCGAGAACAGGATAAAGAAAGCAGCGAACTTAGGCATCTTGTTCACAACTCCGCCGTAGTCGGCGATGTTACGAGTATGCATACGGTCATACAACACACCGATACACAGGAACATCGCGCCGGATACGAAGCCGTGCGAAATCATTTGTACGATACCGCCCTGCACTGCCATGTCGTTAAACATGAAGAAGCCGAGTGTCACGAAGCCCATGTGTGCAATCGACGAATAAGCAACCAGCTTTTTCATATCGGTCTGCACCAGAGCGACCAGACCGATGTAGATCACCGCGATTAACGACAAGGTGATCATGAAACCGGACAGATAATGGCTGGCATCAGGTGTAATCGGCAACGAGAAACGCAGGAAGCCGTATGCGCCCAATTTCAACATGATTGCAGCCAGCACGACTGAACCACCGGTAGGCGCTTCAACGTGAGCATCAGGCAACCATGTATGGACAGGCCACATTGGAACCTTGACTGCGAATGCCATCAGGAAGGCAAGGAAGATCAGGATCTGCGCATCCATAGGCAGCGGCAATGTATGCCATGCCAGGATGTCAAAGCTGTGACCGGACTTGAAGTACAGGTACAGCAAAGCCACCAGCATCAGCAAGGAACCGAAGAATGTATAGAGGAAGAACTTGATCGATGCGTAGACGCGATTTGCACCACCCCAGACACCGATGATGATGAACATCGGGATCAGTGTCGATTCAAAGAATACATAGAACAGCAAGCCGTCGAGCGCACAGAACACACCGATCATCAGACCCGACAAGATCAGGAATGCGCCCATGTATTGGGCAACGCGCTTTTCGATTACTTCCCAAGCCGAGATCACGACCAGGATCGTGATGAAAGCGGTCAACACGACAAACCACATCGACAGACCGTCAACGCCAAGCGAATAGTTGATATTGAAAATATCGATCCACTTGAATTTTTCGACGAACTGCATGCCGTGCGCAGCATTGTTGAATTGGGAAACCAGCGGCAACGTCACCAGGAAACTGGCAATTGCGCCGATCAACGATACGGTACGTGCAACGTTTGGACTATCGTCACGGCCGAAGGCCAGAACGAAGATACCGAACGCGACTGGCAACCAGATCGCGAGACTAAGAAGGGGAAATGTTGACTGCATCATGATTTTTATTTGCTTTACTTCGCTAACTTATTGGGCGAACGATGGGAACGGCAAGAAATAAATCAGGAAACCCAGCACGCCGAGAATCATGACAAATGCGTAGTGATAAATGTAACCGGTCTGCAAGGTACGAACGATGCCTGAGAACCATCCGACAACCTTTGCACTACCGTTCACAATCAATCCATCGATCAGTGTCTTGTCGCCAACTTTTGACAAACCGCCGCCCAGCAAACGTGCGCCACCTGCCCAGAAAAAGTCGTTGAACTTGTCCATGTAGTACTTGTTGTCCAGCAGAGTATGCAATGCGTGGAAATGCTTGAAGAACCATGCAGGTACACGTGGATTGATCATGTAGCAGTAATACGCACTTGCCACACCAGCCAGAGCCAACCAGAAAGGCATGGTCATCAAACCGTGGATCGCCATCGCCATCGCACCGTGGAATTCTTCATGCAGGCTTTCCATTGCGCCGTGCGATTCACCAACCGCAATGACGCCGTTGAAGAAGCTGCCGTGCAACATAGGTTCGATCGCAAAGTAACCGATGATGACCGAAGGAATCGCCAACAGAATCAGCGGCAAGGTCACTACCCATGGCGACTCGTGCGGTTTTTGACCTGGAGCCAAACCGTGGTGTTCATCATGCTCGTCTTCCTGTTCGACATGATGCCCGGCGTGTGCATGATCATCATGCGCAGCAGTAGCAGCATGTGCGTGATCATCGTGATGTGCATGCGCCTTGCCGAAACGTTCTTCACCATGGAATACCAGGAAGTACATGCGGAAGGAGTAGAACGCCGTCACGAATACACCCGCCAGCACTGCAAAATTGGCAAAGCCTGCGCCGGTAATATGCGTCGCATGCACTGCTTCAATGATGCTGTCTTTTGAATAAAAGCCGGAGAACAGTGGCGTACCAATCAGTGCCAGCGAACCCAGCAAGGATGTGATCCATGTTATCGGCATGTATTTACGCAAACCACCCATGTTGCGGATGTCTTGATCGTGATGCATACCAATGATGACCGAACCGGCACCAAGGAACAACAAAGCTTTAAAGAATGCATGTGTCATCAGATGGAACACGGCAACCGAGTACGCCGATGCACCCAATGCAACCGTCATGTAACCAAGCTGCGACAAAGTCGAGTACGCAACCACGCGCTTGATATCGTTCTGAATGATGCCCAAGAAGCCCATGAACAACGCAGTGATCGAACCGATGATCAGGATGAAAGACAAGGCCGTATCCGACAGTTCAAACAGTGGTGACATACGTGCCACCATGAAGATACCTGCGGTAACCATAGTCGCTGCGTGAATCAGTGCGGAAATCGGGGTAGGACCTTCCATCGAATCAGGCAGCCATACGTGCAGCGGGAACTGAGCCGATTTACCCATCGCGCCGATGAACAGGCAGATACAGGCAACGGTCAGCAACATCCAGTCGGTACCAGGCAAGGTCAAGGTAGCGAGTTGTTCTTTCTTCGCGAAGACTTCTGCGTAGTCCATCGAACCAGCGTAAGCCAGCAACAAGCCAATACCGAGAATGAAACCGAAGTCACCCACGCGGTTGACCAGGAAGGCTTTCATGTTCGCGAAAATCGCGGTCGGTTTGGTGTACCAGAAGCCGATCAGCAGATACGAAACCAGGCCCACTGCTTCCCAACCGAAGAACAGTTGCAGGAAGTTGTTACTCATGACGAGCATCAACATCGCAAACGTGAACAGCGAGATGTACGAGAAGAAGCGGTTATAGCCTTCGTCTTCTTCCATGTAGCCGATAGTGTAGATGTGCACCATCAGCGACACGAATGTCACTACGCACATCATCATGGCTGTCAGGCTGTCGACCAGGAAGCCGACCTCCAGCTTGATGCCGGCAACGGTCATCCATGTATACAGATTATCGTTGAAGGTAGCGCCATCGAGCACCAGCGACATCGTGTGCAGCGACAGGATGAAAGCGATCAGCACGCCAAGTATCGTCACAGTATGCGACGTCTTGCGACCAATGATGTTACCGAAAAATTTTGTACCAAACAGACCTGCAATCATGGAGCCGGCAAGTGGTGCCAGCGGTACGATCAGCAAGAGGTTAGGGTTAAGTTGCCCCGCCATGAGTGAACCTTATCGTTATTGTTCGGAATTAGCCTTTGAGGCTGTCAAGATCTTCGGCATTGATGGTATCCAGTGCACGGAACATGGAAACCAGAATGGCAAGACCAATTGCAGCTTCAGCAGCGGCTACCGTCAAGATGAAGAAAACAAAAATTTGGCCTGCTGCGTCACCCAGGAAATAGGAGAACGCGACAAAATTCATATTCACAGCCAACAGCATCAATTCGATCGCCATCAGCAAGATGATGATGTTTTTACGATTCAGAAAAATACCGACTATCGAGATCGCGAACAGGATCGCGCCGAGAATCAGGTAATGTACGAGCGATAACTCCACAACACTCCCCTTATTTTTGTTCTGCTGCAGGAGCAGCTGGTGTTTGATCGTCGCGAGTCGAAACAGCCTTCATCTTCACGATGCGCAAACGATCGCCCGATTTGACTTTGACTGCATCGCCAGGAGAGAAATACTTGCTGTCCTTGCGTTTGCGCATAGTCAATGCAACTGCTGCAACCATGCCGACCAGCAGGATTAACGCAGCAATTTCAAATGCATACAGATATTCGGTGTAGATCAGTTTGCCCAATTCCTTGGTGTTTCCGATCATTGCAGCGCCTTCCGGCACTTGTGTATGCGACTTCCAGAAACCGCGGAACAGAACGGCTGCCATTTCCAGCACGATCACCACACCGATCGTTGCGGCCAAAGGCAGGTAACCCCAGAAACCTTCACGTACCTTGCTTAGTTTGATGTCGACCATCATCACAACGAACAGGAACAGCACCATCACCGCGCCGACATACACCAGCACCAGTACGATGGAGAGGAACTCAGCCTTGAGCAACATCCACAGCGCGGCTGCGGTACAGAATGACAACACAAGAAACAATGCCGCATGAACCGGATTGGAATCAGTGATGACACGTATGGCAGCGAATACAAGAATCGCTGAGAACACGTAAAACAATACAGTTGTAAATTCCATAAGCAGTCAAAAAATCAGCAAAAAGTCAGCAAAAAGTCAGTGCGTTAAGCAACTGCCAATACTATTAAATCAACGATAGGCCGCGTCGGCGGTACGTGCAGCTGCAATTTCAGATTCGTAGCGATCACCAACGGCCAGCAACATTTCTTTCGTGTAGTACAAATCGCCGCGTTTTTCACCGTGGTATTCGAAAATGTGTGTTTCGACAATCGAATCGACCGGGCAGGATTCTTCGCAGAAACCGCAGAAAATGCATTTGGTCAAATCGATGTCGTAACGTGTAGTACGACGGCTGCCGTCGTCACGTTGCTCCGATTCGATCGTGATTGCCATTGCCGGGCAGACTGCTTCACACAGTTTGCAGGCGATGCAACGTTCTTCACCGTTCGGGTAGCGACGCAATGCGTGCAAACCACGGAAACGTGGAGACTGCGGCGTCTTCTCTTCCGGGAACTGCACGGTAATCTTGCGCGCAAACATGTAGCGTCCTGTCAAGGCCATACCCTTGAGCAGTTCACGCAACATCAAACTACCGAAAAAATCCTTAATTGCTTCCATCTTGGCTTCCCTCTTTGCTCAGCCTTGCTGCATTAATTCCAGATATTCCACGAGGTTTTCATCCAGATCGCGACGATCAACAGATAAACCAAAGTCAATGGAATGAATACTTTCCAACCCAGGCGCATGATTTGATCGTAGCGATAGCGTGGGAACGATGCACGGAACCAGATGAACAGAGTCACAACGAACCATGTCTTCGCACCGAGCCAGATCCAGCCTGGAACCCATGTGAACGGAGCCATATCGATAGGTGACGACCAGCCGCCCAGGAACATCAACGTTGCCATGATCGAAATCAGCCACATGTTGGCGTATTCAGCCAGGAAGAACATCGCGAATGACATACCCGAATATTCAACCATGTGACCGGCAACGATCTCCGATTCGCCCTCAACCACGTCAAACGGGTGGCGATTCAATTCAGCCGTACCGGAGATGATATAGATGACGAACATCGGCAACAGAGGCAACCAATTCCACGACAGGAAAGTCAAGCCCATGTTGGCGCCATTCCCCGTAGTTTGCTGCGCCACGATTTCAGACAAGTTCAAGCTGCCCGACACCATCAAAATGATGACCAGCACGAAGCCCATCGCAATTTCATACGAAATCATTTGTGCCGAAGCACGCATCGCACCGAGAAACGCATACTTGGAGTTGGATGCCCAACCTGCCACGATCACACCATAGACTTCCAGCGAAGTAATTGCCATGACGAACAGCAGGCCGGCATTGACGTTAGCCAATGCAGCATCAGGTCCGAATGGAATCACAGCCCATGCGGCCAAGGCCGGCATGATGGTCATGACAGGAGCAATCAGAAACAAAGCCTTGCTTGATTTTGCCGGGACAACGATCTCTTTCAACAAGAGTTTGACGCCGTCAGCGATCGGTTGCAGCAAACCTGCAGGACCGGTACGGTTGGGGCCATGACGAACGTGCATCCAGCCGATGACTTTACGTTCCCACAAAGTCAAATAAGCGACTGCACCCATCAATGGCGCGACAACTGCAATAATTTTTACCAGATTCCACACCAGCGGCCAGTAATAGCCGAGGAACGAGTGACCCGTTGCGTGGATGGATGCCAACAATTGATCCATTACGCTTTCTCCACGCTGATAGAACCAAACATCGCGCCCAAGCCAGCTGTCTCTTGACGACCGGCAGCAACGCGCACCACATTCACTGGCAAGTTAGAAGCAATCGCTGCGACCAGCACTGCACTACCCTCGCCTTGTTTTACTTTGACTTGATCGCCCGCAGCAACACCCAGCTTGGCAGCCAGATCAGCCGACAACCACGCTTTAGGTGCAGCTGCATCGCTGGTTTCCTGCAATGCAGGAGCACGACGAACGATCGCATCGGTTGAATAAATCGATACATCTGCCACACGTTCCAGGGACAAGGAAGGCACTGCAACTGCTGCTTGCGGCGCTACTTTGCTGATGTTGTTCAAACGTGCAGTCAGATTCGCGTCGGCTGGAGCGTTGCTGCCCAGGATTTCGTTGCGAATCGCTTCCGATGTTTCGTATTCAAAACCTGACAGACCAGCCAGGTTGCCCAATACGCGCAGGACTTTCCATGCCGGACGTGTATCACCCAATGGCTTGACGGTACCGTTGAAGCTTTGTGCACGCCCTTCGCAATTGACGAAGGTGCCGGAAGTTTCCGAGAACGGAGCAATCGGCAACAAGACATCGGCGAAATCCATACCGTGTTTGTATGGCGACATGGCAACAACCATTTCAGCCTGATCCAGAGCACGACGTGCCGCTTGCGGATTGTAAGCATCCAATTCTGGTTCTGCGTTCAACAGCAAGAATGCTTTGCGTGGTTGCGCAAAAATCTGCGCAGCAGCAACACCGTTTGCGCCTGCCAGATAACCACCAACACTGTTTGCTGCTTCGGTCAGGAAACCAAATTTTGCATCGGTGTTTTGTGCGATCCATTGTGCTGCAGCGTGCAATTGCGCTGCTTGCGGATGTTGCAAGATTGCGTTGCCGAGCAAGACTGCTTTTGGTTCGCCGGACAACAGGCTAGCCGCGACTTGTTTGGCTTCTGCAGATGCTTGAATATTGTCAAAGCCCGTTGGAGCAGCAATGCCTTTAGCTTGCGCAACTGCTGCCACGACTTCAGACAATGCTGCCAACCAGTCGGATGGTGCCTTGATCATCTTGTTCGCCACCGGCATCAACAGATCGTCGTCTGTTGCGTGCAAGATGCTGACGCTTGCACCTTGCTTGACAGCTTGACGCAGACGCGCAGCCAGCAATGGATGATCTTTACGCAGGAAGGAACCGATCACGAATGCGCGTTTCAACGCAGCGAATTCATTGATCGACATGCCCAACCAAGGCGTGATCGATGCGTCCAATGCTGCATCAGCTTGACGCAGACGGAAATCGACGTTGTTTGAACCCATGCCGCGCACGAGTTTTTGCAACAGATTCAATTCTTCCAGTGTCGAGCTTGGCGTCGCTACTGCAGCGATCGCATCAGCACCGTGTTCATGCTTGATGTTACGCAAACCGTGCGCAACGTATTCCAGCGCAGTTTGCCAATCGGTTTCTTGCCATTTGCCGTCTTGCTTGATCATTGGAGTCGTCAAACGATCTTCGCTGTTCAAACCTTCGTAAGCGAAACGATCTTTATCCGAGATCCAGCATTCGTTGACGTCGTCGTTTTCCAATGGCAGCACGCGCATGACTTTGCCGGCTTTCACTTGAACGGTCAGGTTTGCACCCAGACTGTCATGTGGACTGACTGATTTGCGACGCGACAATTCCCAGGTACGAGCGCTGTAACGGAAAGGTTTCGATGTCAGTGCGCCAACCGGGCACAGGTCGATCATGTTGCCCGACAATTCGGAGTCAACAGTTTTACCGACAAACGATGTGATTTCTGCGTGCTCACCACGACCCAGCATGCCGAATTCCATCACGCCGGCAACTTCCTGGCCGAAACGTACGCAACGCGTGCAATGAATGCAGCGGCTCATCTCTTGCATCGAGATCAGCGGACCGACATCTTTCGGTGCAACGACGCGTTTTTCTTCTTCGTAACGCGAAGAAGAATCACCATAACCGACTGCCAGATCCTGCAATTGGCACTCACCACCTTGATCGCAAATCGGGCAATCAAGCGGATGGTTAATCAACAGGAATTCCATCACGCCTTTTTGCGCCTTGACCGCTTTTTCGCTATTCGAGCGAACGATCATGCCTTGTGCAACTGGTGTCGCGCAGGCTGGCAATGGCTTCGGTGCTTTTTCAACCTCGACCAGGCACATACGGCAGTTCGCCGCGATGGACAATTTTTTGTGGTAGCAGAAGTGCGGGATGTAGGTGCCGAGTTTATTGGCAGCATCCATTACCATGCTGCCCTCTTGCACTTCAACTTTTTTACCGTCTATTTCGATTTCAACCATGGCTTTGCTTTTGTTGACTTCAGTGTTCTCACTAGGTTTATTACGCTAACCAAGTGATCGGCTAAATGTAAGCGGGCACCAAGCAATGTTTATGCTCAATGTGATATTCAAACTCTTCACGGAACTGCTGAATCATTGCGCGTACCGGCATCGCAGCTGCATCACCGAGTGCGCAAATTGTGCGACCCTGAATGTTGTCGGCGATCGAGTTCAGCATGTCCAGATCCTCAGGGCGGCCTTGACCATTCTCGATACGATGCACCATGCGATACAACCAACCAGTACCTTCACGGCACGGTGTGCACTGACCGCAGGATTCTTCAAAATAGAAGTAGGACAATCGCAAGAGCGCCTTGACCATGCAACGTGTTTCATCCATCACGATGACGGCACCAGAACCCAGCATCGAACCTGCCTTGGCGACCGAATCGTAGTCCATGTCAGTCGCCATCATCAGATCACCCTTGACGACTGGCACTGACGAACCGCCAGGAATAACTGCTTTAAGTTTTTTACCGCCGCGCACACCACCGGCCAGTTTCAACAACTCTGCAAATGGAGTACCCAACGGAATTTCGTAATTGCCAGGACGCTCTACGTCGCCAGACACCGAAAAGATTTTAGTGCCGCCGTTGTTAGGCTTACCAAGTGCTGCATACGCTTCAGCGCCCACTTGGAAAATGAAAGGCACCGCAGCAAAGGTCTCGGTATTATTGATCGTGGTTGGCTTGCCGTACAGGCCATAGCTCGCAGGGAAAGGCGGCTTGAAGCGCGGCTGACCTTTTTTTCCTTCGAGCGATTCCAGCAAAGCGGTTTCTTCGCCGCAGATGTAAGCGCCAAAACCATGGAATGCGTGCAACTGGAAGCTGTAGTCAGTACCCAGAATACGATCACCGAGGAAACCTGCAGCGCGTGCCTGCTCAAGCGCTTCTTCAAAGCGATCATACTCAGCGAAAATTTCGCCATGAATATAGTTGTAGCCTACGCTGACGCCCATTGCATAAGCAGCGATAGTCATACCCTCAATCACTGCGTGCGGATTGTAGCGAAGGATATCCCGATCCTTGAATGTGCCTGGTTCGCCTTCATCGGAATTACAAACCAGATACTTTTGGCCTGCGTAATTCTTGGGCATGAAGCTCCACTTCAAGCCGCTAGGGAAACCTGCACCACCACGGCCGCGCAGCGTCGATGCCTTGACTTCAGCAATCACCTGCTCAGACGTCATGCCTTCGCTCAAGATACGCTTCAGAGATGCATACCCACCGCGCTTGACGTACTCTTCCAGGCCCCAGTTATCACCGGTGAGGCCGGCCAAAATCAATGGTTTGATATGACGATTATGCAGACTGGTCATTTCTTCAATTCCTCTACCAGTGCGTCGATTTTGTCATCCGACATAAAGCTGCACATGCGTTTGTTATTGACCAGCATGACAGGCGCATCACCACAAGCGCCCATGCATTCACCTTCAACCAGCGTGAATAAATCATCTGTCGTCGTTTCACGATAATCGATACCAAGCTTGTGCTTCAGGTAATGCGCAGCCTTCTCACCACCGGACAATTGGCACGGGAGATTTGTACATACCGAAATCTTGAACTTGCCGACCGGTTTGGTGTTGTACATATTGTAGAAGGTCGCAACCTCTTGCACGGCGATCGCCGGCATTCCCAGATAGTCAGCAACATCTTGCATGACTTCAGGCGGCAGCCAACGGGTTTCATCCTGAGCAATTTGCAGTGCGGCCATGACCGCAGACTGCTTTTGATCTGCAGGGAACTTGGCGACCTCGCGGTCGATTCTTTTATACGTTTGTTCTGATAACAGCATGTCTATGCCTCAATTATTGAGCCGCGATTAGCGGTCAATTTCACCAAACACAATATCTTGCGTACCGATGATGGTTACTGCATCGGCAATCATGTGGCCCTTGGCCATCTCGTCCAAACCTTGCAAGTGCGGGAAGCCCGGTGCACGAATCTTCATACGGTAAGGTTTGTTCGCGCCATCGGAAATCAGATAGACACCGAACTCACCCTTCGGATGTTCGACCGCAGCATACGCCTCACCTGCCGGCACGTGGAAACCTTCAGTGAAGAGTTTGAAATGATGAATCAAATCTTCCATGTTCGACTTCATGCCCACGCGTGACGGCGGCGCAACCTTGTGGTTGTTCGTCATCACAGGACCCGGATTATTACGCAGCCATTCAACGCACTGCTTGATGATGCGATTCGACTGACGCATCTCTTCGACGCGCACCAGATAACGATCGTAGCAATCGCCATTGGTACCAACCGGAATATCAAAATCCATCAGGTCGTACACTTCGTACGGTTGTTTCTTGCGCAAATCCCATTCGACGCCTGAACCACGCAACATTGCACCGGTAAAGCCCATCGCCATCGCGCGCTCAGGCGAGACCACACCGATACCAACCAAACGTTGTTTCCAGATACGGTTATCGGTCAACAAGGTTTCGTATTCATCGACATAAGTCGGGAAACGATTGGTAAAGTCTTCAATGAAATCAAGCAAGGAGCCTTGACGGTTTTCATTCAATTGGCTGATGGCTTTTGCATTGCGGATGATCGACGCCTTGTGCTGCGGCATAGCATCCGGCAGATCGCGATAAACGCCACCCGGACGATAATAAGCAGCATGCATACGCGCGCCAGAAACCGCCTCGTAGCAATCCATTAAATCTTCACGTTCGCGGAACGCATACAGGAACACGCCCATCGCACCAACGTCGAGCGCATGCGCGCCGAGCCACATCAGGTGATTCAGGATACGGGTGATTTCATCGAACATGACGCGGATGTACTGCGCACGCAAAGGCACTTCGATATTGAGCATCTTCTCAATCGACATGACATATGCATGTTCGTTACACATCATCGACACGTAGTCGAGACGATCCATGTAAGGAACAGATTGCAGATACGTTTTTTGCTCAGCGAGTTTTTCAGTAGCGCGGTGCAACAATCCAATATGCGGATCGGCACGTTGAATCACTTCGCCGTCCAGCTCCAGAACCAGGCGCAACACACCATGCGCCGCAGGATGCTGTGGACCGAAGTTAAGGGTGTAGTTCTTGATCTCAGCCATTATTTCATCCCGTATTGTTCTTCACGGATCACGCGCGGAACGATTTCGCGCGGATCGATCGTGACGGGCTGGTAAATCACCCGTTTTTGCTCAGGGTCGTAACGCATTTCAACGTAACCGGAGACTGGGAAATCCTTGCGGAATGGATGACCGATAAAACCATAGTCGGTCAAAATGCGACGCAAATCGTTATGACCTTCGAACAGGATGCCGAAGAAGTCGAACGCTTCACGCTCATACCAGTTAGCTGTAGGCCAGATATCGATCATCGATGCAACGACAGGCATTTCATCGTCCGGCGCGAATACACGCACACGCACACGCCAGTTATGCTTGATCGACAACAAGTGCGAAACGACAGCGAAGCGCGGACCTTCCCACACACCATCGCCATACGTCGAGTAATCGACGCCGCACAAATCAATCAATTCTTCAAAACGCAAATCAGCATGATCACGCAAGACACGCATTGCGGACAGGTAGTCATGCGACTTCACAACAATGGTAGCTTCGCCTAATGCCAGCGACAGACTTTGAAGCTGTTCGCCCAGCGCGTTGCGCAGAGCAGCTTCGAGGAGTTCAAGTTTGATCGTCATATTAACTATTCAGTCTCTTAGCGAGCGATCGTGTTGGTACGACGGATCTTGTTTTGCAACTGCATGATCCCGTACAACAATGCTTCAGCGGTTGGAGGACAACCCGGAACATAGACATCGACCGGAACAATGCGATCACAACCGCGCACAACAGAGTAAGAGTAATGGTAGTAACCACCACCATTGGCACACGAACCCATCGAGATTACCCAACGAGGCTCTGCCATTTGATCGTAGACTTTACGCAAAGCCGGCGCCATCTTGTTGCACAAAGTACCAGCAACAATCATCACATCAGACTGACGCGGCGACGGACGGAAAACCACACCAAAGCGATCCAGATCGTAACGCGAAGCACCTGCGTGCATCATTTCTACTGCACAGCATGCGAGACCAAAGGTCATCGGCCACATCGAACCGGTACGCGTCCAGTTGATCAGTTTATCGGCTGTCGTCGTAACGAAGCCTTCATTCAATACGCCTTCAATTGCCATGACTTACTCCCAATCCAGCGCGCCTTTTTTCCATTCGAACACCAGACCGATGGTCAGCACTCCAAGGAAAATCATCATTGCCCAAAATCCAAGCATCCCTACTTCGCGCATTGCCGCCGCCCAAGGGACAAGAAACGCCACCTCAAGGTCAAACAGAATGAACAAAATGGCGACGAGATAGTAACGCACATCGAACTTCATGCGCGCATCTTCAAATGCCTCGAAACCACACTCGTACGGGGAAAGTTTTTGATCGTCCGGATTATGCGGACCGAGAATGCGACCCAATATCTGCGGTGCGACACCGACACCGATACCGACCAGAATAAAGAGTAAAACGGGGAAGTAATTTTCGAGGTTCACGATTAGCTGGCTTAAGTTGAACGATTAATTGGCTGGCAAAAATACGTTGAATCAAATACTAAATACGATGCGCTTATCGATAAATTTCAAACTTCAATTTCCGATAAAAAGCCAGCTTAGGCATTCCTAGCTGGCCTTAATTTGTTTGGTGCCGACGGCGAGACTCGAACTCGCACAGCTTTCGCCACTACCCCCTCAAGATAGCGTGTCTACCAATTTCACCACGTCGGCCAAGACCAATATTTTAACCTGCTTTGAAACATTTATTCAATGCGCAATTGCATAAGAACAAGAAGAAAACAGCTCTTATACGCACATTCATACGTAATTACACGTACTTACTTCGGAATCTGATTTGATTGGCCAGTTCCACTCGACGATGCAGGTGTCGCAGGTACTGTTGCAGGCGTCGCAGTTGATGCTGCCGGCGCAGTTGCTTCAGCACCAGGAACCGCCGACACAGGCAAGTTTTCCATCACGCCGGCACTGGTTTCTGCAGGCTTGTTGCTGATAAATGCCAGACCCAAAGTCGCAGCAAAGAAAATAGCTGCTGCAACACCCGTGAACTTCGACAGGAAGTTCGACGATCCAGTCGCACCGAACAAACTGCCGGATGCACCCGAACCGAAGGACGCGCCCATATCGGCACCCTTGCCATGTTGCAGCAATACGAGGCCGATGATAGTCAATGCGGACAGCACTTGAACAACGACGATGATGGTATGCAAACTATTCATTTCAATTTCCAGTCTTAGGTAATTCGTAATAAAGCTTAGCGCTTCTTAATACTTTTTTAGCACTTACGCTGCGCAGATAATCGAAAGAAAATCCGCTGCTTTCAATGCTGCTCCGCCTATCAAGCCACCATCGATATCCGGCATGGCGAGCAACTCTTTCGCATTCTCGGGCTTCATGCTACCGCCGTACAAAATCTTCACTTCCGTTGCAGCTTGCGTATTCTTTGCAGATAAGCGCTTGCGCAACATGGCATGGACTTCCTGTGCCATTTCTGGCGTTGCAGTCTTGCCGGTTCCAATTGCCCAAACCGGCTCGTATGCCACCACTATTTTCGCCAGGTCATTTTCTGCAATCAATGACAACACCGCATCGATTTGCTGACCTACGATTGCATCTGTCTGCCCTGCTTCGCGCTGCGCCAATGTTTCACCAACACAGACGATAGGAACAAGTCCTGCACGTAAGGCCCGCGCTGTTTTTTGTGCCACCAGCTCATCAGTTTCGCCGAAATAAGCGCGACGTTCCGAGTGACCGACAATCACATAGCGACAAGCAAATTCCAGCAACATGGTTGCCGACACTTCGCCGGTATAAGCACCCGCTTCATGTATCGACAAATCTTGCGCACCAAGTGCAATCGCACTATCCGATAACAAGGCTTGGCATTGTGCAAGATAAGGTGCCGGAACGCATACTGCAGCATCACATGCAGCATTGCCAAACTCGGCTTTAATTTCCGCTAGCAAAAGAGCATTGGCAGCAATACTGCCATTCATTTTCCAGTTGCCTGCGACGAGTTTGCGGCGCATATGAAACCCAGGATTCTAATAACCCGCTATTCTAGCTCTTTGCGACGAACACGGTCAAACTAGATGCTTGACCGAGGTCAATAAAAAACCGCTCAATGCCTGCGCAATGAGCGGTTTTTATTACTAAATTCAGGCAAGCCTGATTCAGAGTGCTTACTCTTGCGCTGCCGCTTCAGGGCTTTCTTCTGATACTGCAGCTTTCATCGACAACTTCAAACGGCCGCGGTCGTCTGTTTCCAGAACTTTAACGCGAACTTGTTGACCTTCTTTCAAGTAATCAGCAACTGCATTGACGCGTTCGTTAGCGATTTGACTGATGTGCAACAAACCATCTTTGCCTGGCATGACTTGAACAATCGCGCCGAAATCCAGCAATTTCAGAACCGTGCCTTCGTAGACCTTGCCAACTTCAACTGAAGCTGTCAGTTCTTCGATGCGACGTTTTGCTTCCTGGCCGGCAGCTGCGTCGACGGAAGCGATGGTGACCACGCCTTCATCGCTGATGTCGATTTGGGTACCGGTTTCTTCGGTCAATGCGCGAATGACTGCGCCGCCTTTGCCGATCACGTCACGGATTTTTTCCGGATTGATCTTGATGGTGATCAGGCGTGGTGCGAAATCAGACAATTCACCAGTTGTGCCGCTAGGAACAGCCTTTTCCATTTCGCCGAGGATATGGATACGGCCTTCTTTAGCTTGCGCCAAAGCGACCTGCATGATTTCTTTGGTGATGCCCTGAATTTTGATATCCATTTGCAAAGCGGTAATACCGTTTGCGGTACCAGCCACTTTAAAGTCCATGTCGCCGAGATGATCTTCGTCACCGAGGATATCGCTCAAGACTGCAAACTTACCGCCGTCCTTGATCAAGCCCATAGCGATACCAGCCACGTGCCCTTGCATAGGAACGCCAGCATCGATCAATGCCAGGCAGCCGCCGCAAACTGAAGCCATTGATGACGAACCGTTGGATTCTGTGATTTCCGAAACCAGGCGTACCGAGTAGCTGAAATCTTCAGGCGCTGGCAATGCAGCAACCAGAGCACGTTTAGCCAAACGGCCGTGACCGATTTCGCGACGTTTAGGCGTACCGACACGACCGGTTTCACCAGTAGCGAACGGAGGCATGTTGTAGTGCAGCATGAAGCGATCCGAGTATTCGCCCATCAATGCATCGATCTTTTGTTCGTCGCGTGCAGTACCCAAGGTTGCGATAACCAAGGCTTGTGTTTCACCACGAGTGAACAATGCCGAACCGTGAGTGCGTGGCAAGACGCCGGTACGGATCGTTATTGGACGCACGGTACGTGTGTCGCGACCATCGATACGTGGTTCGCCTTCGAGAATCTGCGAACGAACGATTTTTGCTTCCAGATCGAACAGGATGTTGCCGACTTCAGCAGAATCAGGTGCAACGCCACCGACCGAAACAGCTTCCGCAGTGAGTTCAACATTGACTTCTGCAAACGCATCTTTCAACTTGGCAGTACGTGCCTGCTTGTCTTTGGTTTGGTAAGCAGCGCGCAATTTTGCTTCTGCAAAGTGCGCTACGCGTGCGATCAATGCTTCGTTCTTTGCTGGAGGCGCCCATTGCACTTCTGGCTTGCCGCCATCACGCACCAAGTCGTGAATCGCATCGATGACTGCTTTCATTTGATCGTGACCGTAAACAACCGCGCCGAGCATGACTTCTTCGGACAATTGTTGTGCTTCAGACTCAACCATCAACACGGCTGTTTCGGTACCGGCAACGACCAGATCCATTTGCGATGTTTTCAGTTGCGACGAAGTCGGGTTCAATATGTATTGACCATCGATATAACCGACGCGAGCAGCACCCAGCGGGCCTGCGAATGGAATGCCGGAAACCGACAAGGCAGCCGATGCACCGATCATTGCAGCGATGTCCGGATCAATCTCAGGATTGACCGACATCACGTGAATGATGATCTGCACTTCGTTCAAATAACCTTCTGGGAACAACGGACGAATCGGACGATCGATCAGACGCGATGTCAGTGTTTCTTTTTCGGAAGGGCGACCTTCACGTTTGAAGAAACCGCCTGGGATGCGACCGGCAGCGTAGGTTTTTTCTACATAATCAACGGTCAATGGAAAGAAATCCTGACCTGGTTTTGCATCTTTGCGAGCGACAACCGTTGCGAGTACGACCGTATCTTCGATCGAGACGAGTACGGCACCGGAAGCTTGACGGGCGATTTCGCCGGTTTCAAGCGTGACCGTATGTTGACCATACTGGAAAGTTTTAGTGACTTTATTAAACACGGGTGTTCCTTTCTAATTTTACCGACAGATTTTCAGGCGCTGTCGCTCACCTCACCACAAACGTTCCATCAAGATGATGGTTCGCTTTATTACTCAACTCAAAATTACTGTGCAATGCATTACTAAAATACGAGACTGCAAACTACCAAAAGGCAAAATGCCCGCATCAGAAAACTGACGCAGGCATTTTTCTATGCAAGCCGGATAAAATAACGCAATGAATTACTTGCGCAGACCGAGCTTTACAATCAGATCACGATAACGAGTCGCGTCTTTACTTTTGAGGTAAGACAACAGGCTCTTGCGACGGTTGACCATCATGATCAAACCGCGACGGGAATGGTGATCCTTCGAGTGTGCTTTGAAATGACCGTTGAGTTCGTTGATACGTGCTGTCAACAGAGCGACTTGCACTTCCGGTGAACCGGTATCATTTTGGCCACGTGCGTTATCGGCGACGATAGCGGCTTTGCTTGCTTTTTCGAGAGACATGAGACTTACCTTTCACATGCGATGCATAGAGTCTTCACCCCACACACCGTGAACAACGATTAATAAAACAGGTCAAATTGACCAGTCCCGGAGTATAGCGGAAAGACCGAGACGATTCAAACACTTAGCGCATTTATTTGAGGAAAACAGCATGAAATATAGTCAAACAGCATTATTAGGGGGATTGCTCCTCATGCTGAGTGCCTGTGCTTCACTCATGCCGCCGCCAATCAACGTCGGCGAGCCAGAAGCATCGGTTGTCGCCAAACTGGGACGACCAACCGCGCGTATTCCTGATAATAACGGCTATCTGCTGGAATATTCCCGCAATCCCTGGGGGCAAGCCATAGATATGGCGCGCTTCAGCAATGACGGCCGACTGATTTCGTACGAGCAAGTCCTGACAACGGAGAAATTCGCCACCATTAAGCCAGGCATATCAACCAAAACCGAGGTCGTGCGCGCCATAGGCCACCCTTCGGAAACGTCTTATTTGCCACGCCTGCAACTGGAAGTATGGACTTATCCCTACAAGGAAAACGGCGTCTGGAATTCGGTGATGCATGTTCATTTCAACAACAATGGCATCGTGAACAAGATGGAAAACGGGCCGGACCTGCGTTTTGATCGTGACGGAAAATTCGGCTTCGGCGGCTGGTAAATCATCGCGCATACAGAAAAAGGGTTGATGCTTGTGGCATCAACCCTTTCGATTATCCCATTCGTATGGGGTAACTCACTTCGCAGAAATTGAGTCTCCTGAAAGATCAGGAGACTTCATGGGCAAAACCCAATCTTATTAAGCTGCAACGCGTTGGTTACCCGCTTCCATTGCCGCAGCTTTAGTTGCACCGTCTTCGATCATGCGTTTGCGCATTGGGGCAAGGATGAACTTGGCTGACAAACCTGCGCCCACAGTGACAATCGCAGCAACGATGAACACGCGATTCCAGTTACCGCCAGCCGCCAGGACTGATGCAAACGGAACCAGCAAAGCAGAAGTACCTTTAGCGGTGTACAACGTGCCCGAGTTACCCGCAGCAAATTTACCACCGAAGGTATCTGCGCAGATTGCTGGGAAAATCGAGAAAATTTCGCCCCAGCACAGGAACACCATGGCGGCAAATACCATGAATGCATATGGGTTATGACCAAACTGCATCAAGCCCAACAAGGCTAAACCTTCACCGATGAAAACGATGAACATCGTGTTTTCGCGACCGATTTTATCTGAAACAAAACCGCACAAAGGACGGGTCAAGCCATTGGCAACGTTGTCGATCGACAGCGTCATCGTCAACAGTGGCAAGGTTGCGCCGAACAATGTCATAGGCAAGGCAGCAATACCGAAATCATTGGCGATCGGACCGAGTTGAGCCGTTGCCATCAAACCTCCCGAAGACACCAGAACAAACATCACGTAGAGAACCCAGAATACTGGGGTTTTCAACATTTGCTTGGTCGTGTAATCAACTTTAGTTGCGAGATTTCTTGCAACAACCACACCTTTAGGAACAACTGGCTTAACCAGCAGCAAAGCAGCAATGAAGATCGCTACGCCTTGAATAATGCCGAAGGTGAAGAAGGTATGTTCGTAACCTGCTTCTTTGATCATGTTCGCGATTGGAATCACGGTGATCGCAGCGCCTGCGCCGAAGCCTGCAGCAGTCAAGCCGGCAGCCAGACCACGACGATCCGGGAACCATTTCAACGCATTACCAACGCAAGTACCGTAGACGCAACCTGCGCCGATACCCGAGATAACAGCTGCGGTGTACAGCATAGGCAAGGACGTTGCATAGCTGTTCAGAACCCAGCCGAGACCAGCGCAGATGGCACCGCCAGCGACAACCGGACGTGGGCCGAATTTATCAACCAGGTAGCCCTCGATAGGAACCAACCAGGTTTCTGTCACGATAAAGATAGAAAACGCGAGTTGAATTGCCGCTTTACCCCAGTGGTGCGCATTGTCCATAGGCGTAACGAACAGAGTCCAGCCATATTGCAAGTTGGCGACCAGGCCCATACAGATAATGCCGATGATGAGCTGCACCCACCGATTTTTGTAACCTTTTGCGTTCGAAATATTCGATGCGCTTGTTTGATTGTTATTCATTTCTAACTACCTCTCAAGAAGTCATAAAACGTGGAAACGATCGAGGCAATGTCATGGACATGCCGATCTGTTTCGAATGTGATTTGTGACTGCAGGCAACAGTAGGACTAACCAGACGTGGTCAAAATCATCCAACGAATATTGACTCGTTGTGCATCGTGTTTTTGTGATGACGTTGACCTGCGAGGCTAATCAATGCGCGCAAGCGCACGCATCGTTCACCATATGCCTG
Organism: Herminiimonas fonticola; assembly: GCF_003293745.1. Taxonomy (GTDB): domain Bacteria; phylum Pseudomonadota; class Gammaproteobacteria; order Burkholderiales; family Burkholderiaceae_D; genus Oxalicibacterium; species Oxalicibacterium fonticola. The sequence goes on along the minus strand of NZ_PTLZ01000003.1, from coordinate 6,894 downwards.
CTACAGGAGAGGTGGGGCGCGAGAGAAGTAATACGGGGAAACAGCAGAGAAAAATTGCGTGAACGAAGCTTGAGGCTGTTCAATTGCAAGATTAGGTAATTCCAGTAAGGAGAAGGATGTGGTCAGACCATTATCGAAATCGTCGAAGACCAAATGCGAAACTGCACCGCCATCGAAACAAGCGCCATCATCATACATGCACTGATAATCAACCTGCGCGCGCTTGATGTTCGTTAACGTATCGGCGAACGCCAACTGCTGCGCAAACAGCAGGGCAAAGGCAAGCCAAACATTAACGAGAAGACGCGATTTCATCAGAGGTAATGAGGACAACACTGCGCAAAAGCAAATTATTTGAGCAGAGAGCAGCCTGAATAATTACTGGGATGAATGAATTATAGATCGATTTGCAGAACCACGTTCAGCAGATATTGATTTTGCAGCTAACTGATATTCGTTCGCAGCATATCTTCCTGATTTTTGCTTGTTTTTTGACTTGTCGCATCAGATTACAGAGGACCAGCTTGATTATTAACCAGCCAACAAAAATAAAGCCACCTAACTAAAAGCATTCGACAAAGAAAAACGGGTTAGCGCTTGTGGCGCTAACCCGTTAATTTACTGCTTGTTTTGGTGCGGCTGGCAGGAATCGAACCCACTACCCCTTGGTTCGTAGGTAAGAAATAAGATGTTTTTTAACATCCAATACAATCCAAATATAAATAATTTTTACTTTAATATTCAATTAGTTACATTATTTTTTGTCCAAACTCGTCTATTGACGTACAGCACAATCCATGTAAAACTTCTTACCAATTTCTTACCAATATTCCGGTTAGATAATAATAAAGGCAGCAAATGGCCACGCAAAAACTAACCACTACGGCGATTGAAAAGTACCGTCCGACCAAAAGCGACGAAACGAAATCGGACGGCAACGGGTTATCACTTCGGTTTCGCAAGGGTCAATCGGGGAGCGTTTCGCGTGTCTGGATGTACACCTACAAGGTAGGTACTAAATCCGTTTATATGGCACTGGGTGATTACGACGCCAGCTTGCCGGAATTTGAAACGACACTATATAAACTAGAAGCCAATGCGCGACTAACGCTTGCGACTGCACGGCGCATTGCTGTCGAATTGAACGACTGGCGAAAAAATAGTACAGATCCAAAAGAGTTTGTACAAAACGAGATTGTCCGACTTGCCAGAGAAAAGCAAGAAAGGGAAGCTGCAGTGGCGGCGATCAAGCTGCAACTGGAAGCGGAAAATCTAACCACTCAAGACCTTTTTGACGAATGGATTATCACCACTGACCGCAAAGACAAAGGCGCTGAGCTGCGGCGTTTGTTTGCCCGTGACGTATTGCCAAAAATAGGTACCAAGGCACTTAAATCGCTCACAGAAAAGGATATACGCAGCATCCTTGAAGGCGTAGTCAATCGCGGCTCCAACCGCATGGCCGTTATGCTGCTGTCTGACCTAAAGCAGATGTTTCGATGGGCAGAGAAGCGTAGGCCATGGAAAAAACTCATCGACGATAATCCGGTGGAACACCTTGAAGCAAAGCGCATCACGTCTGAAGACTACGACGGGGCCGAGCGCACTCGTACGCTATCTGCTGACGAAATCAAGGAACTGGCCGCCAAGCTGCCAGATGCTAGCCTGCTGAAGCGCACGGAAATTTGCATGTGGATCATGCTGTCCTCCTGCTGTCGCATTGGCGAGGTCACCAAGGCTCGGTGGGAACATATCGATCTTGATGCCGGCATATGGACAATCCCGAAAGAGAACGCCAAAAACAAGATGGCGCATACCATCTACCTGTCCTCGTTCGCCCTGCCCTACTTCCAAAAATTGAAGCAACTATCTGGTAAAAGTGCGTGGTGTTTTCCGCGTGAGGACGACGAAACATACGTTTGCATAAAGTCCACTACAAAGCAGATACGTGACCGTCAAAAACCACTAGGTGGCAAGCCAATGTCGAACCGCAGCAAGAAAGCCAATGCGCTTATTTTATCTGCTGGGGATTGGGTTCCTCATGACCTTCGCAGAACCGGCGCGACCATGATGCAAAGCTTGGGAGTAGTGCCAGATGTTATCGAGCGTTGCCTAAACCACGTCGAACCGAACAAACTGCGCAGGACGTACCAGACCTATGACTACGCAACGGAAAAACGGGAAGCATGGCAACTGCTCGGCGACCGTCTGGCTTTGATCCTGACCGCGCCTGATACCGCCATCGTTATGCGGAAGACTTAGATTTTAGGCAACCAGTGCCCATCCACAAAGTGGCGGCAAAGACGCTAGGAATATTCATCTTAAGTTAGTCTCCACCTAGACAGAGACAATCACTTACACGCATCAAGTTTTCAGCCAGGTTAAAGACCGACGTAGAAAATCAGCAACCATCGACGAAAACCTTTAAAAACACGCGCATCAATCTGCGCGCGATGGCTGATTTTCGGGTCGTACGGTTTGATCAGCTTTCGTCAAACAATGAGAGGCCGATAATTTGGAGATATCACTTCTGTGATTCTAGTAATATCAAGGCCTCTAATTCTTCAGAAGGCAGCGGCTTTGAAAACAAGAAACCTTGTATTTCATCGCACTTATTCTTTGCCAAGAATTCACATTGTGCCTCTGTTTCTACACCCTCTGCCAGCACTCTCATGCCAAGACTGTGTGCCATCGAAATAATGGCAAGCGCGATAGTGGCTTCGTTAGCATTTTCCGGGATGTTTTTAATAAACGAGCGATCAATCTTAAGTACGTCGATGGGAAAGCGCTTCAGATAAGCAAGACTGGAATAACCCGTTCCAAAATCATCAATGGAAAGTTGTATGCCTAATCCACTAAGTTCTTCTAAAATTCCGATTGCGCTCTCTACATCTGTCATGACCAAACTTTCGGTAAGTTCCAGATCAAGATATTGAGCTTCAAGACCGCTTTGTTGCAGAGTGTTGCGAACCATTTCCACAATACATCCATGAGAGAACTGGCGTGCAGATAGATTAACTGCGATCCGTAATTGACCCAGTCCCATATCATGCCAAGCTTTCATTTGGACGCAAGCAGTACGAAGTACCCATTCACCCATAGGTACGATCAATCCGACTTCCTCGGCTACAGGAATAAAAGAGTTCGGAGGAACCATCCCTAACTCAGGGTGCTGCCAACGGATCAAAGCCTCTACTCCAATCACCTTTCCTGTAGATAAATTTACTTGGGGTTGATAGTGCAATACAAATTCTGAACGCTCCAATGCCCTACGTAGTTCTTTTTCGATCTTGACGCGCCTTGACACAGCCGCCTGCATTTCAGGATCATAAAAGCGAATAATGTTTCGCCCCGCAGCTTTAGCTTCGTACATCGCTAGATCAGCGCGTTTGAGCAACTCATCAACAGTGATCGAGTTGTCTTTGAATAGAGTGGCACCGATACTTGGAGTAGTTAAATGGAGATAGCCCTGCAGATCGAAAGGCTCACTAAATGCACTTAGAATATTGTCCGCAACAGACTGTGCCTGTCTGGCAGCATCGTCTGAATAATTAGAAAAATCACTTAAGACCACCACAAACTCGTCGCCACCAATGCGCGAGACCGTATCACTCTCTCGCACACATCCCCTGAGTCGTTCTGCAACTTGCTTCAATAGCTGGTCACCCACATCATGACCTTGGGTATCATTAATGGCCTTGAAATTATCAAGGTCAATAAAAAATATGGCGCAGTTATTTTCTCTTCTTGATCCGGCCAGCATAATTTGGTGCAGGCGATTGACCAAAAGCTGTCTATTCGGCAAGCCCGTAAGGCTGTCATAAAAAGCCAAAGAGTAAATTTCTCGCTCAGATTCTTTACGCTGGGTGATATCAGTGTTAATCGCTAAAATGGATTTTGGCTTGCCTTCATCATCCCGCACCAAAGTCCAATGACCTTCAATAAAAATTTCTTTTCCTTCCCTGTCTATATGCTTTAACTCACCATTCCATTCATCCTGCTCAAACACATTCCGAGTTGCGACATCGAATGAGCTGGCATCTAAATAAAGTAGACGATTCACAAATTGTCCGACTGCTTCCGCTGCGGTCCAACCATAAAGCCGCTCCGCTCCCTTGTTCCAGAAAAGAATACGGTGATCCAAATCACGCACAAGAATCGCATCATGTGCCTTATCGAGTAAGGACGCCTGCTCACGCAACTGAGAATCTGCTTCTAACCTTTCAAGTTCCGTTGATGCACGTGCGGCAAATATTTTAAGAGTTGAAACAATGAGTTCAGCGTCCGACAACGCTGCTCTGTAAAGTACGAACATCAGGCCCAACAGATTTCCGCCGCTACTAAGGAGTGGGATTCCTACGTAGGCTTGTGCTCCCATCGCTATAAATTGAGTTGCGCTTGGATATAGTGTTGCTAGATCACTGGATATCAATTTGCAATCTTGCGTTAGTGAAGCTTCGCAGGGCGTGGATTGAAACGTAAACGACTGATTCTCTACAATTTCGCCGTCGATGACTAGTGCGATTGAACGTGCAGTTGAAAAAGAACCTTTGCTCAGCGCAGCGATTACTCCAATGGGCGCATCAAGAGCTTCCGTCATGCTGATGGCCAGTTGATGAAAGAATGTCGTATCGCTGGGCGCTGAAACACTGGTAGCAATCTTCAAAATAGCCGTTTGAAGTCGCTGTTGTTCTTGGCGAACACGAATATTCATGACGCCAAAAGCGAGATTATCTGCCATTTCTTGCAGCATATTCATCTCGTCATCGCTGATGTTGTGCGGCTCGCTTGCATACAAGCCGAGCAAACCGAATACCTTTCCCTGACTGATCAATGGCAAAAAAACGGCACTTAGGAAACCGACCGCTACGATACTATTGCGCCATAATTCAAACGTCGGATCTTCCCGAACGTCACTAACAGCAATTGCCTTGCCTAAGCGCACAGTACGTCCACCGGGGCCTTGCCCATTTGGTTTTTCGGCAGACCAGGATAATTTTATACGGCTAATGTGAGTCATATCACCATAATGAGCCACAGGTAGAATGGATTTTTCCTCATCATCCTGTGCATAGCCGACCCACGCCATATCATAGTCTCCAACCTCTGCACACAGTTTGCAAATTTCTTCTAAAAGTGTTTGCTCCTTTGTTGTGCGAATCAACTTTTCGCTGCAAGCACTGAGCATTTTTAGCGCACGGTTCAAACGACGGGTTTCGGCCTCTGCCATTCTTTGCGGCGTAACATCGACCATCCCTCCAACCATCCGTATACCTTTGCCGCTAGAATCGCGTAGAACAAAGCCTCGGTCGTATACGTTGGCATAACTACCATCGTGTTTGGAGAAACGATATTCGCCACACCAGATTTCGTCAGTTGCACCCTCACTAATAAATTTTGTGATGCTGTCTTCGATGGAAGAAATATCCTCCGGATGAATTCGGCTGATCCAGGAAACAATGGTTGGTTCGATTTCGCTTCGTGAAAAACCGAAGAGCCGTTCGATGCCATCATTCCACCAAATTGCGTTAGTCTGAAGATCCCAGTCCCAGATCGTGTCGTTGGTTGCTCGTGCAATCGAGCTGGAACGCTCTTGACTTTGCTTTAAGGCCAGCTCTGTGTTCTTGCGAGCGGTAACATCAATACCGCTTGCAAGTATTCGCATGATGCTGCCTTCTGAATTACGAATTGGTACTGCAGAAAATTCAGTTAATCTTCGCTCGCCACTACCCGTAAAGTAATCCATTTCTTCAACGATATTTTCACCTTGAAGCGCACGAATCACTATCTGTTCTATTTTTTTCGCAATCTCGATATCTAGATTCCACCACCCACATTCCCAGAATTTCTTCCCTAGTACTTGTTCTCGAGTAAAGCCGCAACCAAAAACTGCGATATCGTTGACCTCAACTAGCACGCCTTCGAGATTCAATAATCCCTGAAACATATACGATTGACTAAATACTGCTGACAACGTTGCTTCACTCTCTATGCGGCGACGATTTTTCTCGTACTCATCTGTGATTTCCTGAAACGCACCTTCAAGTCTAGAAACTTCTCCATTTTCATTTCGTCTACATTCACCAATAGCCCGCACCCAAATTGATCTTCCCTTGGCCGTAATGATAGGCACCGAAAAATCAAACCGCGTACCGCTTTTGATGCAATCCTCAACGCATTTTTCAACTTGGTTTTGGTATGCAGGCGGATAGAATTCAATACTACTTTGGAGAGCAGGCTGGTAGTCCGGAGGCACTTCATGAATGGCTCGGACTTCAGGAGACCAGTACAAATCTCGGGACGGCAAGGAAAGTGACCAGCCGCCGATCCGAGCAACTTGGCCGACAATCTGAATTAATTCGAGATCTGTTCGGAGTTCATCTTTTGCCGATCTCTTTTCGGTATCGCTCATTGCTGCACCGTGAGGGCTGGCACGAATTTCTTTAAAATCATATTTGAGCGTGCCGTAATGTGTAAATTACTTACTCTAACTTCGGAGAAAAATTCTGCATGCAACATCTTGCTTGTTTTCTGATTCAAAATTGTGAAACGGAAGTAGTGAGTGAACGCGCTCCAGTTTAGGTAGGTAGACGCAACTGTTGCTTAATCATCATACGCAGGCCCCTGAATAATACATACGTATATTATCTACTTACAAATCATGTAAAGCGACAAGTACCAAGTCGAAATAATTCACCAGCAGTGGAATATAAATAAATTGCACTAAACTGCAAAAGGTTTTATAAATAGGTCAAATGCGCCGACATTCCTTTTCATCTTTTTGCCGCTTAATTGCTTGCTTCCTGGTCATGACCGTTCTGACCTCAGGAATAGCAATGGCTGCCTACGTCTGTCCGCAGACAACGGCTCCTGTGCAAGAGATGGCAATGGGTG
>NZ_PTLZ01000002.1 GCF_003293745.1 Herminiimonas fonticola | reverse complement strand
CACCCATTGCCATCTCTTGCACAGGAGCCGTTGTCTGCGGACAGACGTAGGCAGCCATTGCTATTCCTGAGGTCAGAACGGTCATGACCAGGAAGCAAGCAATTAAGCGGCAAAAAGATGAAAAGGAGTGTCGGCGCATTTGGCGGTATTTATAAAACTTTTTACAGTTTAGCGCAATTCATTTATATCCCTCGGCCATGATTTGCAACTTTCTTTGACTTTGTACTTTGTGGCTTAGACAAGCCTTGCAGTATCTGACAGTCTTTAGCCTTTTGGGTCTGTCGACATAAATTACGCAGTTTCTTCAGCTCATTTTCCAATGACTGTAGCTCCGTAATACGCGTGCTGACATGTTCGATATGGCAATCAAGCAATTCATTGACCGCTCCACAGTTTTGCTCTGGCGAATCCCTAAACTTTAGCAATTCCCGAATTTCACTTAGAGTCATATCAAGCGACCTGCACCGCAAAACAAATTGCAAATGCTTAACGTGAGCTGTTCCATAAAGACGGTAGTTGCCTTCCGACCTATCCGGCGCCGGTAACAAACCTTCCCGCTCGTAATACCGAACAGTCTCAACTTGAGATCCTGTCAGTTTGGCCAACTCGCCAATCTTTAGTAATGAATCAGGCATGACAATTCCTTTTGAAATAATCATTGACCCTATAGCTACTACAGGGTGTGTAATCATGAATATACCTTAAAGGAACCATCATGGCGGACTGCTGCACAGGCCCTTGCTCTTCAGATAAACCACCGGTTGATGCGCGCTATCGACGCATCCTGTGGATTGCTCTCGTGGTTAATGCTGGCATGTTCTTCGTTGAATTAATCAGCGGGTGGCATGCTGGTTCAGTATCGCTTTTAGCCGATGCCGTGGATTTCTTCGGAGATGCTGGCAACTACGCAGTCAGTCTTTTCGTTCTTGGGCTGGCTCCTGTTTGGCGTTCTCGTACCGCGCTTGGCAAAGGCTTAATCATGGGCAGCTACGGAGTCTTTGTGCTGGGAAGCGCCGCATATCATTTGGCGTCAGGCATCGTGCCCGAATCATCAACCATGGGCGTCATTGGTTTCCTCGCGCTTCTAGCAAATGCATCGGTTGCCGCGCTGCTTTATGCCTATCGAGAAGGTGACGCCAACATGCGCTCCGTATGGCTTTGTTCGCGCAATGACGCCATTGGAAACATCGCAGTCATGCTGGCGGCACTTGGAGTCTACGGCACCGGTTCGGGATGGCCAGACATCGCGGTTGCTACACTGATGGGTACGCTAGGGCTAACGGGAGCATGGTCAGTCGTCAATCATGCACGACGTGAGTTAAGGGCCGAAACGCCTAGTCCATTAAATACAAAAATTTGACTGTCTGCTTTGGCCGATTACTGCCTGTCAACTTAGTCTCAACCATGAAAAGTAGCTGACGTAAGAGTTAGTCCTGCGTCTTCGTGGAGCATTCCCAACCGTCAGAGTTTGGGTGACTAAGTGAAAAGGAATGAACATAGGAAAAGCCTCCGATAAGAGGATTACCCTCGAACATGTCGAAGCCAACGAACAATTGCTCCCCTGGCTTTGTTAACGGCAGATGACGAATTCCGAACTTTCCGGTTGCGCAAAGCTGTAGAGAGCCTCCGATGGACGAAAAATTAGGATCCTGTGCAATTTCGAGCATTACTAATATTGGTGCCCTATCCCAGTCAAGCGAATGGTGCTGGAACGTAGTTCGCTTCTCAAGAATTGCGATCTCAACTTCTGAGGGCTTATCACCAAAAACGAAGAAATCGCGTTCATGCAATGGCATCTCAACAACGGTCACTATGGCAGGCGCACCCGGTGAGTTGCGTAATCTAAATATTCGGAGCGAATTGGTCTTCACGCAATGACCAAATATTACGAGTTCAATTCTTGCATTACTTGGGTAGTGCACGCCAAGACTCACAACATATTTGGATGCAATTCTACCGGCGAGGTCGGCCACTTCTTTTAAAGATGGAATTTTTTCGTCGAATGACAGGTCGGGCGCATCGTAATAATCAATCTCTTTAAGGCCAGAGAGAAGAGTAGAGAGCATCTCTCTTACGGTTGACCCAATCAGGGTACTTCCTGCAAATGCAAAACCAATCGAAAAAAGATGTCTAGGATGCTTGCGGGGAAAATCACCAGACTGGTAAGACATCGCATGAATGGCAGACAGCTTAGGATAATTATCAGTCAAGACACTGTTTGAACTAGATACGCGAGAATCGCTTACCGCCCAAAGGCCTGGCATAAATTCCTCTTTGTTTTCATTGCGCCAGATGACTATCGACGTCAAGTCGCCCCCAATTTTATTTATAACTAAATATTGATTCTATTTCATTACTGAGAATCAGATTTACTTCGTCCCCTTCCACATAAATGGAATCTTGGCGATTGTCGAAGCCGGCTTCGCTTCTGAATCCCTTGAATAGAGCAGTCGCGGTGTTGAATCTGAAATTTTCATTGATGATGTAACCATAACCGTTCAATCCCGCCCCGTACAAGCCATCATTACCTTTGGGATAATTCCGAAATTTCGTAACGTTGTAATGTGGATCCAGCAAGCTTACGAACGCCTTCTCAGCATCAGCAACCACCTTATCGGGTGGCGCTTCTCGAAAAAAATCATAGTCGTCATCTTCCGCCGACATAGTCTGAATTCCAAACGGCTCAATATCAAAGAGAAATAACGTTATTTCGTCAGATGGATGGGCGCCCGGTTTTCGCGAATGCTCCTCCGATAAAACTCTGAGCCGCCCATGATGAGCATTCTTTATGAGACGCTGATAGCTATCCTGCTGCTTAGCTATACCAACATATAAAAGGTCGTAGTTACAAACTCGGTCGTGACGTGTAAAGCCTTCCAAGTAAGGACTGTGCCGAGCGACATGCCAATACACTGAGTCAGGAGTGAGCCATACCTTTGCGTGCGTGCCCTTCTTCGTACCTCCCAAAAGGACCGCTTCTTCAGTAATTTTAATCGTACAGTTTTCTTGAAGTTCGTTGAATTTCGAAACGTGAATTACACCTGTATCGACTACCTCTGTCCCCACCTGCACATCCAAGGAAATAGTTGCATTCTCCAAGTCTATTCGTTGATTCACGAAACTGGCCTGTGCACGTGCGGCAATCATATAGAACTTGCTCTGTCGCAGATGCTGGGCAATATGCTGGTTCGCTTTACTAACGAGCAGTTCGACGTTACGGTTCGTGAATGGCGGAAAAATCGTGTGCAGAAAGTTTATTTGTGTTTTTCGTCCCATTGCGGATTTTCCGTTTCCATTAAGCTTGGCAGGTGTGAGTTGAATATAGTTTTGATGAATTTTGGAGGTGAGCTGATGATTATTTGCAACCGTCTATTTGTGTTTAAAGCGGAACTTCAGTGCATAGTGAAGAGAAAAATTACCACCCATGAAAACGGAATGGATACCTAAATATTGCACTTATACGCGTTTAGTTCTTTGTACCTGCTTGGCGAAATTTTGTTCGATGAACTCGTTGGCTTGTTCGCGTATGACAACTTCATAAGGCCACGAAGGATGGCGGTACAAAAATGGAGTTCCTTCCCGATTGATGACTTGGCAGTCAACTTTGAACAACGTGCCTGAGGGATGTGCCTCTCGCATTCCAGCGGAGCATGATAGGTTTAGCTGTTCAGGCACTCCTTGACCCGCTAGCGGGCGAGCACGAATTTTCTTGCTGGACGGTTCCCCCTGGTTTTCATATGTCTCTATAATGAAGTAACGGTAGTAGCTCATATGTGTTTTGTAGAGAAATTTGACATTTTGAATCTCTCTTCAGTCCTAAATCGAAAATGAATATTCTGATGAATAGGAAACACCGTCACGACATTGAGTAATTCAATGTTGTCCATATGAAGAGCTTACGTAAAACGAAAGTATCAAAACTTTTATTATCGGCGGCGCTTTCTTAGACTCCGTATCTTTGTATAAGCTGGCCGCGGAGGATTACGGTCAGGATATTGAATATCCTTTACGTGCACAGGTACGCGCCGAACCGCATATACTTGCCCGTTGAGGCGAATAATACAGTCCATATAATGAAGTCCAGCATAAGCGGTGTGCTCCTCGGTAGAGTAATTTCTTATACCGATTCTGCGATGTCCTAAATCCCCAAGATAACTTGCATCATCGCCATCATTACGCACAGTCCATTCGATAGTCGCGTAATCAGGAATGATATGAGGATTTGTAATTGTGAAAACGAGGTCGCAGTCTTTAGCAACTGCCGCAACCTCATTATCAAACTGTCCAATGAGCTGCTTAGGATTACGTCGATAGACGTGTATCTTAATATCAGGAACAATCATCAGAGCATGTTGCGAACCCTCATCTGCGACTTCGACTTCCATTGCTTCGGATAGAGGCATTAAATAGGAGAGTGACTCCGACCAAGCTAATGCGGCTGAAATCTCATCCTCTGCAACTTCTGCTCTTTCAGCTGCGTCGCGAAACGCTTGCAGCCTAGAGAGGAATCCATTCCAAGCATCTTCCGAAATGCGATTTAAATTCTCATCCCTTTCTACAGGGTTTTTAACTTCAGAATTATTTTGCAATCGGTCATGCATTTTCTTCACGATGAGGATTAAGGCATCCTCATCGTCCAAACCAACAAAACGTTCATACCATTGATTTTCAAAAACTTCAGTTGCGACGACAGTCAAAAATATCGACGATGGTCGAGATTCTGGAGCTTCATCAAATCCTATTGCAGCCCATCCTTTTAGGTATCGAATTATTCTCCGAAGCTGGTCTAGATCTTTTGCGGAAAGAGTATCGCGGAACCATTTATAGATTTTTTTGGGGTCGCTTTCCTCCCATTTCCCCGATAAACAAGCCAAGCGACGGTAATCCTTTGAGGGCACCACTTCGTAGACAGGTGTATCAATGTGGAATTGCCTTTCGTAAATTAGGCGCGAGCATCTTTCCTTAGGTGGCTCATCCATAGATTTAATATCAGCGCGCGTATCTTTGTACACCTTCAGTTCCCGCTGTACCCAATCCCTAAGTTGTTCGGGTGCGGGCTTAGCATCGCCCTCACTTCCCAACTCAAAGTAAATTCCGAGATCAACATCGTATTCGTCGCCAAAACGAACCGGACGAATAAGAGTGCCGAACTTATACGAACCTTGAATCCAAGTTGTTATTGGATAACCATAGTCAGCATAAAGCTCTGCTTTTAAATGTTCTGCTAGCTCATTCCATTGCTCTTGAAGAAAGGTTCTTTGTTCCTCAGTTGGTACAACTCTCCGATACAACGTTTGACTTCCTGCCCCATTAAAAAGACTAGATGCCTTCCCCATTATTCACCTCTGTATATTTTTAATTGAGGTTTATGATCAAGATATGGGAGCAGTTTCGTACCCAAGATATCTGTCACCAACTTTTCAGAAAGACCCATAAGTGTTTTTTGTGCTGCAACACTAGCAAGGTCCAATCCTAAATCTGATGTCTGTTCATTAGAAGGCTCATGGTCTATCCGAAGATATTGGTTTTTTAAACGGTGTGCGACGAGCTGCTCCACAAATTGCTGCTGGGATGAAATCATTACAGAAAAGAGTCGTTGGTCTTGCATCCAATCTCTAATTCCGAAATCTCGTCCAGTTGAATGTGAAAGCGAATAGCTTTTCGTGGTTGTGCCAACACTCAGCAGCCGAAAGCAATCAATTGGAACTTGAAAAAAATATTCAGCCTCATGAAGGGCTATTAGATCAGGTGCATTCGCGAAAAGTCCTCCATCTGCATAGAGATTATTGCCGATCTCAGCCAACTCGAAAAATGTAGGAGCTGCCGCCGTTGCCAGAGCAACGTCAACCGCCTTGAACTTCCAATCACGCTCCCATTCCTGCTTGTGACGTGTTTTAAATACTTGCGGAATCCCTTGTGTCACGTTGACTGCTGGTATTGCTAGTGGATGAACAGCATCCTTAAGCAAGGCATCCGCTGGAACAAGTTTTGTAATCGCATCTCGTAGAGGTTTAGAGTCATATCTCGCCTTATCCAGATGTGTGTATAAATCCCATTTTTCAAAACGAGCGTTTGCCGCGCGACGTTCTGGCGGAAAAATTTTTTCCCCGTCTTCCATGAATACCTTAACCACTTTTTCCATCGGTATCTCAAAAGCAACCGCCAAGGCAACGATTCCCCCAATGGATGTACCGCACACCAAGTCGAATCTGCGGCCGATAGGCTCACCAATTTTCTTCTCAATTACATCAAGCGCATGCGCTGTGAATAATCCACGATAACCGCCCCCCGTTAATGCTAATGCCTGAAAAGGTTGTTCTTTATTCCAATTCATATCGCGTCCAGTCCGTAGAGTTGTTTCCATGAATCAATACTTGAATAAAGCTAGATACAACTCGCAAAGCAACCAAGTAAATATGCGATATTGACGAGCTTGTACAAAATTGTCGATATGTAATTTTCTCTTGAAAAATTTACAACTGACCACAAATTAGAAGAAATAATTGTCTTTCATAAATGTTTCCAAATAAAAATAATTCCTCTTAGAAGGAAAGTAGTCGGTAATCGATGACCAGTTTTCTATTAGTAAAGAACGACAAACCTAAAAATCGCAGGAGGAGCAATGCTTAACTTAAGTTCTCTTTTTTATTCAACTGAGGAAAAACCACACTCGTTCTTAGACGCGCTAGAACTTAATCCTCTGCAGCGAACGTACATCGAAGAGGCTAAGAACGAAGTAAGAAAGTGTTTGCGCGCTGAAATGCCCCGCATTCTAAAAGCACAGGGATTTGAGAAAAATTCACCTCAACCACGCTTTTTCACACAAGGCTCGTGGGCATACAAAACCATTAATGCGCCGGCACACGCGACACAACAGGCTGACATTGATGACGGCGCATATCTACCGTTAAGTTTCCTTTCCCAAACCAGTCGTCCTAGCGTAGCGAGTTCTATTTATTTTGCGGCTGCGGAAAGTTGTTTAGGAAAGCTCGCCGATGAAAAAGGCTGGAAACTGATAACCGATAAGCCTACCTGTGTGAGGCTTGAGATAGCCAGTTTTGCCCACATTGACATTCCCCTTTACGCTATCCCTGATACTGAATTTGAAACGCTCCTGAAAGCGCATACAAAATTTGCTTTCGATAGCATTGAAAATGCACTTGCACGTGCCGAACGCGATGTGTGGACAGCACTTCCTAATGGGAGTGTTTTACTTGCTCATCGTGAGGAAAACTGGAAAGAATCAGACCCTCGGCCAATCAAAAAATGGTTTCTGGACGAAGTTGAAATCCGCGGTATTCAGTTGCGCCGGATAATTAGATTTTTGAAAGCCTTTCGTGATTGGCAATGGGAATCTGGCGGACCTTCATCAATTTTATTGATGGCAGCAGCAGTTCCATTGTTCGAGAAAAGAGACCGACGCGACGATATTGCACTCCTTGATGTCTTAGCTGAACTGCCAGCATCATTGAGAAAAGGTGTTGACTGTCCCGTTGATGCAAACGAATCCCTAACCGAGAGACTAGGTAGAGAGAAGGTTGAAGAGGCTGCACAGAAATTTGAAGACATGGAGAAATACTTAAGAGGCGCAATCCATTCAGCAAATCCTACCCAAGCTTGCACTTGGATGATTCAAAAATTCGGCAGTCGCTTCCCAAATACACCTCAAGATATACGAGAGGTCTCGGTAGCAGCGACAATTGCAGCGGCACCTGCGGCTGCAGGGGCGTCTGAACTTGTGGGACGAACAAAGGCCGGATGAATCCCGAATCCGTAGATTCTATTGCTAACGTCGTTGCTGTATTAAAAAACCGCGGCTTCAATTTCGAAAGAAGAAGCAACGATGGATGGATAGTACTTAAAGGGCTGCTTACTGCAGCAGGTGAAGTCCATCCTGTTTTGTTTTCATTCGACCCGAAATTTATTGAAATCCCGCGCGTACGATTACTAAAGGTACCCTCGTCTCTTCTTCCTATCGCTCCACACATCGATGGAAATGGTGGTCTCTGCTATATAGCAAACGGTACTGTCACATTAGATATTTGTGACCCTGTGGGTCAAACATTGGCATGTCTTGAGCGAGCAGAAAATATACTAGAAAAAATAATCAATAATGAACTTATTGAAGATTTGGAAGAAGAATTTTTTGCCTATTGGAACTTTGGAACTTTCTGTATTTCTGATGTTGCACCACAACCCACTTTGGTTTTGGCTTTCTCCATAGATATTAGCGGCTCTACATGGACTATCCTCAGCGACAATATTGACCGGACTTCCCGATTATTGATGCTGGCCGGTCACAAATCAAAACCAAAGCCAATCCCGGTCTACCACTTAAAGACTTCGACCAAAGCAAGACCACGCACAGACTCATGGCCGCCAAACGACGTAAAGAGCATCTTGGCTTGGCAAGGAAAACTTGATTCCAATTGCAGAAAAAAAATTGAAAGCAGCCTACTTACCGCTGCTAAGTTAGCTCCAACTCTAGTTCTATTCGTCATCAATTCGCCATTGATGAAGTATGCCTTTTCAGTGGACTTTTCCTCTTTCAAAAAAAATCAACGGAAGTCGAAATTCATCGATGCACGCAGTATTTACCCGCTTCCAATCACACCTCACGCTGTAATTCGAGTTGATTCTGAATACATAACAACTCGAAATATTCCCAATCGTGTCTCGCTGGCAGACAAAAGGATAGCGATTGTAGGTTGCGGAACGATTGGTGGGTTTCTTGCTGAACAATTGGCCAAAATGGGGGCAGGCACAGGCAAGGGACACTTGATGCTAATAGACGACGACATCATGATGCCGCAAAACATGGGACGACATAGACTCGGAATCCCATCGCTTTTCATGAACAAAGCGGATGCTTTATTCATTGAGATAGGCATGCAATCGCCAGGAGTCCATATTGTTTCACTCCCCAAAAAAGCCCAACAGGTCGACCTTACGGGCATGGACTTAGTAATTGATGCTACAGGTGAAGAATCTTTAGGTCATTGGCTAGCAAATAAGCTATCGCCAAATATTCCATTGCTTACAGTGTGGATTGATGGTCCGGGTGTGGCTGTACGTGGTCTTATAAAATCTAAAGCAGATGACGCCTGCTTTAGATGTCTAAAGGAATACGAAAGACAAAAACAGCTCACATCAATAGTAGAAGAGCTTCCGAAGGTAACCGCAGGTGCAGGTTGTGAAGGCCTATATGTACCATTCCCAGCATATGTGTCATCTCATGCTGCAAACTTAGGTGCTGAGATGGTTCTTGATTGGGTAAATGGAATCACCATGAAAAATCTGCGAACGAGAATAACTGATTCGAAATACACTCTTGCAACCTCGGATTGCAGTCCTACTACCCATCCAGGATGCCCTCTATGCCGTACTTAGCTTCTTGGGCGACATCTGACCGGAAAGTGCTTGTGCACCTTGCTGACCAAGCAGCAACAACTTTTGGCGCTCATGCTCAGCGCCAAAGTAGCGATACTGAAAGTGGGGGAATCCTTCTTGGCTGCGTTCGAGGGCCTAATCTCGAAATCTTACATGCTACGGAACCTGCAGCCACCGATTCACGTTTTCGCTTTCTGTTTGAGCGCTCTTCAAATAACCACAGAGAAATTGCAGAGACATTTTGGCATCAGAGTCGCGGAACAATTAGATATTTAGGTGAATGGCACACTCATCCAGAAGATCTACCGTCCCCTTCGAACATAGATAAAACAGAATGGTCGTTACTTGCCAAGAAACGCTTGGACAACAGGCCATTACTAGCAATCATTGTAGGCCGCCAAGGCCTTCATTTAGAACTCGTATTTAAAAACGGTGAATCTAAGGTACTTGAGTCCCTCTAACTTTCTTGGATGGTGCATAGCGTCGGGTTAAAAAGCCCAGCATTCAGGGTTCTTCGTTCATGACCTTGATGGCCGACAGGCTGATTGCAGGTTATAGAAGTCCGTAAAGTAAACAAATCAGTCCAAAAGTATTCCGCGTTCTGTAGGAGAAAAGTGAGGAGAAGAAGAGATCGAGCTACAGAAAGATTAATATTCTTAACGTGGCGAAGGAAGTTGATTTCAAGTATGTTTGTAATTTATCTGCAAGGAGACAAAATGTACGCCGCCTTTAAGTATATTCAATCAATTGCTTTACAGGATTTACGACTTTATTTTTCTCCATTTAGCGGCGCTATTAAAGCAATAAAAATAGAACTGGCGCGACCAAAAAGTTCGGGTGCTAAAAACATCATTTTGAATGATGTCCGATTATATTTTGCGCCATTCATAGGCGCTATCGATGGCATAAAAGAAGAGATAACGAAATAGAGATCACAGAATTTCCTTACTTAAGTGATGAACTAGACAGGTAATCAGCTAATGCAATGTCAGTCACTATTTCATCGTTTAAGGTGAGATGTTACGGGTACTTTAGTGAATATTCTCTCGTAACTAAACCTTTCTCGATGGCTGGTTTCACAGTCCAGCATTAGCGCGAGCAGTGCATAGCGTGCTTTTAATTCAATTAAGAACGCTAGCATTTTGCGTTGATATCTTCCCGTCCCCGTAACATCTCACCTAAAAAACTATTGTTGATTGACACCTCTCACCGACGCACACCTTGTGGCTTGACTGAAAGCTCCACTACATTGCTGGCAGTTCGCTGGAATTCAACCAATTGACTCCGTAGTTCCAAGATTGCCATGTCTGCTTCAGTCAATAGGCTAGCAAGGTTATCCCTTTGTTTGGCAACTTCACTTAGGCGCTCCTGCAAGCTACGATTCTTTTTTCGGGTGGAAAGCGTTTTTTGACGAGCTGAAACCGGTTTCTTATCCGATTGGACAGACACATATCGCTGAATTTCATCAATAAATAATGGAAATCGGCTTTTCTTAAGCGCACTAGGGTCTGTGCCCGCTTCCTTCGCAACATTATTTTGGCTGACAATGGTCCCTTTTGGTAACCGCTGGGGGGTGTTCATTTTCAGTCTCATAAACGCCGCGCGGTACTTGTCCAAGGCAGATAGAGGTTCAGTTTTATTTTGTGGCATGGTAATAATCTTCTACGCTGCGTTTTTGCGCTTCAAGGGATTCATACAAAGGACTTCCTGCCGGGGCGGTAGACAGCCTCTCGTTCAAAACTCGCTCCAAATGTTCAACTTGAGCTTGTTTGCTCCGGTCATATAAAATATCGGAGCAGCTCTTTCCGTCGTCCGCAGCACCTCCGCCGCAATGAGCCACCGTATCAATACCGCCATACGGACAGGGTTCTCTGTTTGTACAAACACCCAGAATAATTTCTCTACATGCAACTCCACCACTCTTTGCTAGCAATATGGATTGCTTGACGTCATCAACGGAGATAAGCCGCACTATTTCTGCTTTTCGACGCTCACCGTGTGGACTCACGAATCGGTCTGTAGTCAGCTTCGTGAACTCTCGGCCTAACATTTCATACATGGTTTGAACATATAACGTTTTTGATGTTTCTTCCAGCCTGATGCGAGAATAGTTTTGGCCGTAATACAAGGACATGGCTCGGGTTAGGTGCTTCAACTGGAATTGCAAGGACGCGTCCGAGACGAGTCCGGATGACTGCATATTGACGGCCCCTGTCCTGCGCAGTTGGTGCCAAGCTAAGGGCCATATCGCGCCGACCTTAAATTCATCGGACAAAGTGGGGTTTGCAAGTCTTGCCAACTCGAGGTCTTTTTGTCTAATACGCAATTCATTGAGGTCAAAGAGCCGTGGATAATGCAAAGTGACAAGCGAATACGGTTTTATATGTTGCTTTAACGTCGGCGCTAATGCCGGAACACCGGACGCCCAAGGTTCTGTAGCAATGCTATTTAAAAGAAGGGCTCCCTCTGCCCCGGTAACGGAGCACTTTGCTCTCAGTAGCGCGACCATAGCCAACGCATCAATGGCAAGTGACACAGAAGGGGCAGTGACCCAAATAGCTCTGTCGTCGGTAATGGTCTTGGAGGTTTGCCCCTGAAGCAGATAGATCTTCCCAAATTGAGGATCATCTTCAACCCGCAAACAATCAGCACGAAGACTTCCCGCTTCTCCCCGGCGCATTAGACTGAAGTTGAGGACGTAGGCAAGACCTACAAACGTAACCATGGAAAGATAAGTGGAAAAAACGTCAATCGATAAAGCCGACTCAGCCAGACCATCTTTGGGGCCCATCCAGTTTCTTAGAACACCGTCGATCTTAAATTTTTTTGCTATGACTAGGAACGGGCCATGAAAGACCATACCTTTTCGTTTTGCTCTTCCGCCCTCAGGCGTAAAAAATGGTCGAATGTTTGAAGCACGGGCAGGTCTTAAGGCTGATTCAAGCGAGCCATAGTTATGCACATAGGCAGCAAGGCAAAAATCGAAACAAGCCTGAATGTCATTCTTGTGTGCGAGAAAGTCCTCTAGACAGGCTTGAAGTCGGGTAACTTGATACTGCCAAATTCGTGGGGGGATGTATGGAGTTTGCCTGCGCTCATGTAGGGGCAACATTGCTGCGAGTCTGACTAGTCCGTTTCGGTCAATCAATTCAAAACCGATTTTGTCGCGACATTCATATAATTCATGAAGGAGGGAAAGAATTGCGCCGCCCATGGACGGCATTAAAGCTTCCGCAATTTTTTCCACAACAAGTGGGAACCGAGTCAGTTCTGAGGCTAGGATACCTTCTCGGGTACAGGTACTGAAAATGGGTCGGAGCAAACTGAATCTAGCGAGCAGCGTGCGAGCGGTGCGTAAGTCACTTGGGCCGTACAACCACCAACTGGCAATGATTCTCAATAGGTCTGCATTGCCTCTATCAATTGGATCAGTTTTATCCACTCGACCGTCACCGAAATTCAACACCATTCGGCGGTCTGCCCAAGGATCAAGGATCCATAAGCTGTCGGCAAATCGGCTGACCACATTGCCCTGCTTGTCCACGATAACTGGCCAGTCTCTTGCAGGTGGCCATTCGAGCGGTCGAAAATTGATTGCTCCAGGAACTACTAAAGTTGATTCAATTGCTAGGCCCGGTAAGACAGGTACGGCGCTCATTCAGAACTTCCCCTCATTTCGTTTAGTTGAATAAAGCCGTCCCAAGATGGGTGGTAGTTCCCTTCATCAATGCACAGAAGTGATTCCCTCACCCACATTCCACGCACTTCGCTACTGCTTTCGAAAAATTTAATCTTTTGAGTAATCCGCTGGACAACCATCTCTGCCGGATGAGGTGGCAACGTGGCGGTCTTCGGAGGTTTGTATTTGGCTAATTCAATGGATTTAAGGTGCCTAAAACTTACCAATGACCACACATGGTCGCTGCTATCAACGTCTCGATGGCTCTTGCAAAACAGGCATCCTCCACCAGTGACACAGTCAGGTGCCGGAGCGCCATCAGGCATATTGTCCAGTGGCTCGGGGGAGACTGTCACGCAAAGGCCGGGGCTTGGTGGCATGAGACTACTTGCGGTTTTTGCGTGAAATTTACTTATCTCGACCATCGCCAATTGAATATTGGGTTCTGCATACTGTTGTAACAGTGTTTGTAAGTCGTGCTGAGCCATGTCTGCGACCAGTTGCGGATCACTTATTCTGCGAAGTAACCAATTAATTCGCGTCTTACGCAGTGAGCGGGGGAGCACGCACCAAATAGCGCAACTGTCGCAAATCTGCCGAACGTGATGGAACTCTGGAGCTTTAGCTAAACTTCTCCCCTCAGTGATGAACGGAAATAGCAACCCATCATCTTGTTCTGGGAACCAAGCATTTCGCCAATCGAGATACTGTTCAAAATGAGCACGATATTCGTTAAATATCTCAAATAGAACGGAGCCTTCTCTTCGTCCTTTATGTTGCCGAACTTGGTATCCATCAAGATAGCTGGTGTAGTGGAATGTATCCATCCGGAGCGTATACGCTTGCTGCAGGTTCATGCCGGTCTGCGCGATGAACAAAAGCAGCTCCGCCTCAATGCGAAGGTTCACAAGAGGTGAACGTGTTCGCAATGACTTGTCTGCTTGCCAAGCGGCCCGTTTTTCTTCGGATACGCGAGCCTCATGATTGTGCCTTCGCGTTGTTCGGTTGCGTATGGCTGGCTTCTGTAAGCCAGACCAAAACTCCAACGTGTGTCCTGTATGCAGGGATAGTTGAACAGGCAGTATGTTTTGTGTCGTCGCAAAAGAAAGACACTCACAAATTTCAATAAGAACTAGTCCAAATTTAAAGGTCTCCGTCAGATTAACTTTGCCTGCCGCAGACGTACTGAACTTCCCGGTTTGCCTTGGTCTGTGGATCCTAGTTTCTTTGATTAAAGCGTGCTGCCTGCCTAACACCCTACCAAAAAGTCCTGACAAAACTCTGGCGTCGTCGTATACCGTAGCTCCACTGACTTCTTTGAGAACAAGCTGTCTATGCAAAAGGTCAGCCGCCCAGGCATGGTAGTTTTCAGTGACCGTCTCCAACCGTAAGTCGGCACCTACCTTGTCTGCCCTTGCAAAGAACGATCGAAGCAGGGTTATACGCTTACCGGCAGTATGCCTACTCCCCCCGCATATCAGATCATCACAAATCTCTTGATGAAGCCGATTTACAAGGGTGAGCCTTCCCAAGAGTGCCTCACCAAGGGAGCCTTGCTCAATAGCATTCATCACCTTTTTAATGTCAGCCGAGGCACCACCAGAGTACAACAATGGAACAAGACTCCATGGCGTTTCCCTTCCGCCATATTGAACCATCGGGAAGGATAAATTGGGTACTGCAATGCCATTAAGATTAGGTCTTGCCGGCATTTTTAACTCCCATGAATGCGCGCATGAACTCATTAGCAGCCGCTTGCTTGGCGGGAGTTACAGTGACAAATTTGATGTACTTAAGTGACGTGGCTTCGTTTTTGTGGAGCAACGCATCACGAACCAGCGCTATCGCATTGATTGGATCCGTCGTGCTGAGCGCTATGGTCGCTAGTTCAGTAGCAAAAGTGCAGCGAGACTGGTGAAAATGAAAGGTCTTAGAAACCTTGATACCTGCTTGCGTGCCTTTACGCCTAAAGGTAACCATTTCCGTATTGATGGCAGATGACTGTTCCGAGTCTTTTGCGCCGTATGGGTTTCCGAATACCGTTAGAAAGACTAGCTCTTTGTTTTCGACGGGGGCCTTTGCCTGTCTCTTTGAACGACGCAAGCTACCGGCGTATTCCAGAAGGTCATCAAGGAGTGATTTTGGAATCCAAATGCGGCCTGTCACACCAAATTTTGTTTGAACCGCAGGTGTTGCGCCTGGCCCGATGTTTATGCAAAAGAGACCTTTAGCAACGGGGTCCTCAACTGCATTTTCAAGAGTCTGTATTTTCAGGTCACAAATACTCCCCAGACGCATGCCTGTAAAAAATCCCAAGGCAAGCATACGATATAACTCTTGGCTTGAATTGGTTTTAGCAAAGTCCAGGAGCGCATCACGATCTTCCGCAGATACCGGCAACAATCCGTCTTCAAGTCGAAGTCCAGGATGCGTCCTGTTTGGTATAGATAAGTCTGTAGTTAGCCGTACCACCGTTCTTTCGAACCCAACCGCATCGAAAAAACGGATGTACACCGCTTTATCTCTCCAGAGCGGAGCGGCAGAGTCCAGTAGCCCATTGGATAACACCCAGCGATAGAAAGAAACCGCATTGCGCATGTATTCCGAGGCTGTAGAAGGCATTATTTTCCCAGAGTCCCTTTCTTGGATTAGGGTTCCTCTGTATTGCACCAAGCATCGGTCTGCTTTTCGCAGCGGGAAGGTGAACCACTCCAGTCCTTTCGCCTCGAGGAAATTGGCGTAGTGCAGTAAGCAGTTCATGTTGCTAGACACCGTTTTCAAAGACGTGTCTCTGTTCGTGGCACGCTCTACAGCCCAGAGATTTGCCTCTCGCCACGGACTGGCGCTTCTCCAAAATATCTGAGGCAGGCGCTGAATTGTCGGTCGCTTACTCTCGGAGTAAACGACTTCACCCTTAACTACCGAGACAATGTGGGGAATGTGAGTGATTCGCTCTAGGGTGGCCAATTGGTATAGCTTGCAAAACGGTTATTCGGAGCAGGCACCGGAGCGCCAATGGAGGAAAATGCAGACCATTCTTGGGTCGCCATATTACCTCTACTCTCACGAACAAGACCATTGCTAATCCAACGTATTGTTATCCATAAAATCTATATGTCCATACCAAATCATGTTGTGTTTGTATGTCCATAATAGAGAACTTATGCTTAGCGTGCGGGTGATACATGAAAGTGCCTGGCCGCTTCGCTTCAAATTCATAGACAAAGGTTTTACCCACCGGGATTTGCGGCTGCGTTAAGCCTCCCACACCATCCATCCCATTCGGCAAACGCTGACCGTGCCAATGTATCGTCGTATGCTCAGGCAATTTGTTGGTAACAAAGATGCGTACCTTGTCACCCTCCACCACTTCTATCGTCGGCCCCGGGCTGGAGCCGTTGTAACCCCACAATGTCGCTTTCATACCGGGAGCGAGTTCACGTATCACTGGCTCGGCAATCAGATGAAATTCCTTCCAGCCGTTTTTCATGCGCCACGGCGCACTCCAGCCGTTGAGCGTCACTACAGGATTAAACGGGCGACCAGTCGAAGGTGCCTTCGGCGGCAAGGTCTGCGCATGCTGAATGATCTGCGCTTCAGGTATGCCTGCTGCGCCAGCCTTGCTGACAAAACCTGCACCCAAGATCGTCGTCGCGCTTGCGAGAAAATTTCTGCGAGAAATCATGTTTGTTCCTATCTATTCTTATCAGTGTTCAACTGGTGTCGAGGTCGTCGCTGCTGCTGCGATACCGGCTGGCGGCGTATTAGGTCCGCTGCCATTGATCGCCATCTGTAAATCGGACTCCGCCAGCCAGTAATCGCGTTGCGCCGAGATCGCAGCATTGACCGCGCTGATCTGCAAACGCGCATCGGCCAATAATTCAAAAACGCTGCTCAGCATGCCGTTGTAGCGCAACAGCATTTCTTCTGAAATCTGTTTGCGTAGGGGGACGACTTGATCTCGGTAATGTGCCGACAGTTCGTAGGCGCTGCGATAGGCGGCGTAGCTTTCGCGCACTTCAGAGCGGGCTCTAACCGCAATGTCGGCGGTGCGATGTAGCGATTGCATGTATAGCGCTTCTGTCCTCGCCGACTTCGCGCTGCCCCAATCGAACAAGGGTAGTTCAACGCTGATCTCATAGCCGTTGCTGCGTGACTTGCCGGTTTCGCTCTTGTTCATGTAACCGGCGTCGAGCACATTGATGAATCGTGTCACTTTGCTTAAACCGAGTGCACTGGCAGTCGCTTCGGCATCACGTTTGGCCATTTGCACATCCAGCCTTTGTTGCATGGCCTGCGCTTCAAGATTGCCTATATCCATCGCGGTCTTGGGCAAGTCAGGCAACTTTGCAGGCAAGGTGAATGTCTGGTCGGACTGCAGCAGACCCAAGGTGCGCGTCAATTGTTCGCGCGTGCTGACTGCAGTTTGGCGACTGCGTGCCAGTTCTGCGATCGACTCTGCGTAAAAAATTTGCTCGCGTGCGGTATCCAGCTTGTTCCAGTTACCGGCCTTGCGCATGCCTAGCGCCAACTCGGCACCGGCTTCGGCTGATTCCTTGACCTGTTCCATGAACAAGGCTGTCTGCTGTGCGGCGACTGCATAGAAAAAAGCCCGGCGCGTTTCGGCGGCAAGCTTGACGGCATCAATCGCAGCCTGCAGTTTTGCCTGTTCGAAGCGGCCACGCTCAATCTCGCTACGCAGTGGGATGGTCAGCAAACCGACCAGATCAAACATGATGCTGCGGTCTATCTCCACATCGCCACCGCCACTCAAACGACCGAATGAAAATCCTGGATTACGCATGCGACCGGCTTGTACCAGATCGGATTCGGCTACGCCCAACGCGCTTAGCCTGGCTTGCAAGCCAGGGTTATTGATCAAGGCAATTTGAACTGCGCTATCCGGTGTCAGTGGTCGGGACAACAAATCACGCACGGTTTTATCGTGCTGGACTCGGTCCTGCTCCGTGCTCGTACGCTGCGGTATCTGGCCGGTGCGTTCCTTAGTCAGTGCTGCGACATCGTTCATGCCACCATCGGCTGAAAAATTGGCACAACCCGACAGCAAGACAAGCGACGCCATCACTGCAATTGGCGAATGAAATGGAATTTTCATGAAATTCTCGTTTAATAAATGATGAGTAATCGGCGTACGCAATGCGCACGCACATCAATCGCGACTTGAACAGCAAAGCTGTTCAAGCAAATTGATTACCGAGATTTAAACGAGAGAAAACTTGGGGGGACGTTTGAGCCCGTCAGGAATATGACCGGGAAACAAAGAAGACAGCGAAGAAAAAACTGGCGTTGAAGCAATCGGGAAAGCAGGCAATTCCGGCATGACAGGCAACATGGCGATACCGATACAGCACGTAGCGCAGGCACTGCATTTTACGTTTGCATGGGTATTTATCTGATGATCAGACGGCACATCTGCAGCGACAGGTACGGCGTGCTCAGCAGACATACTCATTTGATGATGCTGATGTTCTGTCGTGTGATGAGGCTGCACCGAATCCTGCATGCCGCCAGTCGCTGCAACGATATGTTGCGCTTGCATCTGCGGCACACAAGACGATTGCGTTACCGCGGCAAAGCCCTGCACTGGCAAAGCCAGCGCAAGCAGCCACAACATCGCAGTCTTGAAAAGTCGGTTCATGTCAAAATTTTAGCACGGCTTGTTTGTCGTCTTACTTGGATAAATAAGTCTCGCATGAGAGACAGCGCGTTTACTTCAGGAAAAACTCTACAGCCAATTTCACGATAGGCGGCTGTATCGAATGATTGCCATTGAATTCCAGGAAAGTCACGTCGTAGCCTGCAGCCTTCAATTTATCTGCATGCGGACGACCGCTGGTTTCAATCGGCAATTGTTCATCCGACAGACCATGCGCGATGAATACCTTGGGCGCACCTTCTTGCATGAAGACAGACATGAAGCCGCCAGAGAACACGATTACATGCGTGATCAGATCACCATTCGTGATGCCATTCGACAAGGCATAACTGCCGCCATCCGAAAATCCGGCAAAGCCGAAATGATCAGGATCGATAAAATAATGTGACGATACCTCTGTCAGCGCCTGATTCAGCCGCTGCAGATCGGGGCCGTTACCGCCTATGACGATATCCCAGGTCGGATAAATCGATTGCGGCACAAGCAACAGGAATTGATTGCGCTCTGCATGCTCTTGCAGGAAAGGCAGCACTTTTTCAGCGCTACCGCCGCCGCCATGGAACATGACCAGCAAAGGCACGGCGACTTCTTCTTCGAGCCCGGTTGGAACATACAGAATGGCATCACGTTCTTCGGCTATGCCGAGATTGTGACGACCAGGCTGCAACGGTGGTTTGGTAGGAGCTGTCGGCGTAAAGGAAAGCCGGCCCATCAATGAAGGATCAATCATGCCGACATCTTACCTTCTTCATTAAAAATTGAAAACGGCCGAGGCTGCACGACGGCCAGATTTCAGCCATGTTTTTGCTGTGAAGCGAATGGCTCATTAAAAGCTGCGCTTGGTCGGCGGCGTCCATTGATACAACCAGGTTTCGGACAAGGTTTGTCCATCTGCGGTCAGATACAGTCGCAAGTCTATCGGCCCCTGAATATCGTCAGCGATCTTCACGTCGAACATGGCGCGATAGCCTTTGATATCGTCCAGCGGACGCGCTGACGTGATTTCAACCTCACCTTTGCTTGCTGTTACGACCGCTTTAACCTTGGTATCGCGTCCGAGCAAGGCCAGATCGCCGCCGGCAAAGTCCACTGCAAAACGCCAGGAGAAATACGTGCGCTGCTTGCCGACGACACCACCGATGCCGGTGCGCGTCGCCACTACCTTGGCCGCCTGCGGGTTGAACGGCATCTTGGCACCCCAATGCAGCTTGTAGCCAAACAACAATTCCTGGCCCGGTTGCGGTATTGCTTCCGGGTTCCAGAATGCGACAATGTTGTCGAAGGTTTCATCGACGGTTGGAATTTCAACCAACTGGATAGAGCCTTTTCCCCATCCCGATTTAGGTTCCACCCACAAGCTCGGACGCCTGTCGTAAAAGACGCCGTCATCCTGATAATGATCGAAATTGCGATCGCGCTGCATCAAGCCAAACCCGCGCGGGCTTTGATCGGCGTAGGCATTGAAGCGCAGGTTTTCAGGATTGACCAAAGGTCGCCAGATCCATTCTCCATTACCCGACCACATCGCCAAACCATCGGAATCATGGATCTCTGTACGCCAATCGTTACCTATGCGCCTATCGTTTTCTGCAGTCAGGAACATGCTGGTCAATGGCGCAACCCCCATGCGCTCGATGGCTTTGCGCGGATAGAGGGCGACATCAATATCCATCAACATGGTCGCGCCGGGCATGATTTCAAAACGATAAGCACCGGCGACGCTAGGCGAATCCAGTAAGGCATAGACAATCAATTTGCTCGACTGCTTGGCCGGACGTTCCAGCCAGAATTCGGTAAAGCGCGGAAATTCTTCGGGACGCGCCATGCCGCAATCGATCGCCAGACCGCGTGCCGACAAGCCGTATTGCCAATCGCCACCCACCGCACGGAAATAACTGGCACCCAAGAACGCAGCAATATCGCGCACCAGATCCGTATGGAAATTCACGCGAAAACCGGCAAAGCCGAGATCTTTGGGCAAATCTGCACCTTTCAGTCCACTCTTGCCGTAATTGAACATCTCCGGATCGTAAGCCAGCTCGCGCGCCTTGCCGTCTTCCAGCTCATGTATCTTGACCGACTGCGTCGCGTACATGCCCAGATGGAAGAACTTGGTTTGAAAACGCAGCTTATCCTTACCCCACAAGGCATGATCGTCGCGATAACCGATGGACTGATACTGATCCCAATCCAGTGCCTTGACCTTGGCGGGAACCTTGTCGACGGTCTGCTGATATGGCTTGCCGGCCATGTCACGCGCACGACCTTTCAGGAATGCGTAATCGAAGAGTTCGGACTTGCCTAAGGTTTTGAGTTTGGCGGGAGCGTTACCCGCTGCGTATAACTGAGGGGCAGAAAAACCGGCCAGCGCGAGCGCGGCGGATGCTTTGAGTAGGTCACGACGTTGCATCAGACTCCTTTGTTGGATAAGGGTAATGGTTCACCAAACACTTCGGCATAGGCAAACGAATAACGTTCAATATTCGTGCCATGACTTGTGCATGGCAACCGCGCGTCATTGACAGAAAAAGATTTCCTGCTGATGTCCGCTGCCCGTCACGAATCTCACAAAGCACTTTAAATTAATTTAAATTTATTAATATAATCAATTATTTATATTTATATATTAAAGTAATTTGTGTAAAGTTGATTTGAAGGCGATGGTCTGATTTATCTGGTATTTTCGAGGCTGAAAAAATTTATGCAAAGAGCATAGAAGACAATTTATGACAGCTTAGCTATCATTTCACCTTCAGCCACTGAATAAAAAAGGAAGCATCAATGAGCGACACGAATACCAGCGCAGCACCAGTAGAAACCGTTAGCAAAAGTGAAGTTGCTTCCTTCTGCCGCCACCTTGGCCGCAGCCTGAAGGGCATCACGACCAACGATACCGCCCTCGCCGTCCATCTGATGCGCGAATCCGAATACCTTGAACGCAATAAATTTACTGCTGCATCTGAAATGTTCGCCGCAGTTGCACGAACACTCGATCCAAACCTGCCAGCAAAACCTGACGCTTCTTAAGCCAAGGTGGACGATGCCTGATCATCTGCATCGTCCAAAATTTCCCTCAAAACAAGCTTATCTCTACAACTTTCAGATTGAAGTTATAGATAGCAAATCGTGATGCAATCATCTTATGCAGATGTCATTTCTGCATCGCCTTCTATTCTGTTTATATCTTGTCAGTGTCGACAGCTTGACCAATATGCATCGGTTACAAAAAATATCCTTGCAGCGACACGATAACCACATACATCCTCTGCAAACGACGCTATGATCAGCGCCCGAAGCAATTATTTTTCGAGCGCACATGATCAAGTCTTTTCTCTTTGCTGCACTAATCACCCTTACTGCATCATCCTCGGCGATGTCCCTGGGCTCCAAGCATGCCATCGTGATTGATGAAGCTACAGGCAAAGTGCTGTTCGAGAAAAATTCCAGCGATATCGTACCGATTGCATCGCTGACCAAGTTGATGACCGCCATGGTGGTGCTCGATGCGCATCTGGATATGCACGAACATATCGTCATTACTGAAGAAGATGTAGACGTACTCAAGTTCAGTTCGTCACGCGTCCCTGTCGGCGCCGTCCTGTCGCGCAATACCTTGCTGGAACTGGCATTGATGTCGTCCGACAATCGCGCAGCACATGCACTGGCTCGCACTTATCCGGGCGGCATTGAGTATTTCAAACAAGCGGTACGCAATAAATCGCATGCATTATCTTTGCGTCGCACCAATATTGAAGAGCCGACCGGGCTTTCGCCGTTCAATACGTCGACTGCAAGCGATCTGGCCAAGTTGGCGATGGCGGCTTCCCGCTATCCTGAAATCGAAAGAATCACGACCGTATCTGGCGATCTGATTGATGTCGGTGGCTCCGCCCGTCACTATCACAACACGAACAAACTGGTGGGTGACAAGAACTGGACGATCTCCTTGTCCAAAACAGGGTATACGCAAGAAGCCGGACGTTGCATCATCATGCGTGTGCGCACTGCCGGTCGTGATGCAATCATGGTCTTGTTGAATGCGCGTGCCAGTGTGAACCGCACTGCCGATGCAATCAACCTGCATCGCTTCCTGATGGCGGAACGTCAACAGCCAGTCATGGCTGGGCTGAATATCAAATAAGAGTTTGAATTTATCTTCAGCGCGAGGGCACATCCTGCTCAGGACCGTGATGCGTTGAATGATTGCTGAGTTACTTTTAACTCAGATATGGCGCTGAAACTCCAAGGGTTTGGCTTCCGCTTCCACCTTCTTTTCAGACTGTTCTTGCGGCCTGGATTCGGAACCGCTTTCCGGATTGGAAGCGCAGCTCGAACAACTGCTGCAACCGCTACCGCAGCCACCACCCGACGAATCGCCAGGTGTCATGAAACTCCCCAACTTGCGTACCAGCAGCGAATGCGAAGGCTGAGTCAGCATCGTCGCCAAGGCCAACTGCCTGCCACGCGCCCACTTCGGCATCAACTTGCGCAGAACGTACAGAGCACTCATCAGCACAACGAGGGCGATGATCGCATCCTGTACAAATCCATACATGCTCATGAGAGTGCCTTTGCAATGTGATAGGTCAAAAATGCCGCCAGATAAGCCAGGCCAAACAGATAACCGGCGGAAACTGCCACCACACGCCACGAGTTTGTTTCGCGTCGTATTACAGCAAGTGTCGACAGACATTGCGGTGCAAATACATACCAGGCCAGCAAAGCCAGAGCTGTCGCCAGCGACCATTGCGCCGCAATGACCGGGCCGAGTTGTGCGGCCACCGCTTCTTCACTACCTGACATCGCATACACGGTACCCAAAGCAGCAACGGCAACTTCGCGCGCAGCAAGACCAGGAATCAAGGCAATACAGATTTGCCAATTGAAACCGATGGGCGCAAATACAGGTTCAATAAAATGACCGATCATGCCGGCGAGACTGTAATCAATCGCCGGCAAGGTCGCACCTTCCGGCGGCGCTGGAAAAGTCGACAAAAACCACAGCAGCACAGTCAGGGACATGATGATGGTAGTAACGCGGCGCATGAAAATATAAGCACGTTCCCACAGACCGATCGCAATATTGCGTGGGCTAGGCAAACGGTAAGACGGCAATTCCATCAGCAATGCATGCTCGCTTTTATCCTTGCGCATGCGCTTGATGCACCACGCAACTGCAAGCGCGCTGGTCACCCCCGACACGTACAGCACGAACAGTACGATGCCTTGCAGATTGAAGTAATTCCATACCGTTGTGTTTGGGATAAACGCGGCGATCAGCAAGGTATACACCGGCAAGCGAGCCGAGCACGTCATCAACGGCGCTACCAGAATCGTCGTCAGCCGATCGCGTGGATCCTGAATGCTGCGCGTCGCCATGATG
The DNA here is from genome assembly GCF_003293745.1 of Herminiimonas fonticola. GTDB lineage: Bacteria > Pseudomonadota > Gammaproteobacteria > Burkholderiales > Burkholderiaceae_D > Oxalicibacterium > Oxalicibacterium fonticola. The sequence continues at coordinate 739,308 of NZ_PTLZ01000002.1, read as the reverse complement.
CCCGGGATCGCGCAGGCAAAGCTCGACAGCAAGGGAATAAACGAGCGCCCCGTCAGCCCAGCCTTGAACATCATGCGATCAAGCAAGAAGGCCGCGCGCGGCAGGTAACCGGATTCTTCCAGCACCAGGATGAACAGGAACAAAATCAAAATCTGCGGCAGGAAAACCAGCACCGCCCCCAAACCGGCAAACAGCCCATCGACAATCAGGCTGCGCAACAAGCCATCCGGCATGGTCGAAGCGAACCATTGACCAGTAAAGGTCACGCCTTCAGTAATGCCATCCATCAGCGGTTCTGCCCACGAGAACACAGCCTGGAAGATAAAGAACATCACTGCCGCCAGAATGGCCAAACCAAATATCGGATGCAGCGCCCAGCGATCGATCGCATCGTCGACAACCGCCGTGGTGCGTGGCATGGTGACGGCAATAGCAAGGATCTTGCGCACTTCCGTATGTAAATCTGCATCGCTTTCGTGCGTCGCAGCATGCACTTCCGGCACTTGCATCTGATCGATGTGCGCGACCAGATTTTTTGCGCCATCGTGTTTAATGGCAACCGTCTCGATGACGTCCATGCCGAGCTGGCGCTGCAGCTCTTCACGATTGATGGTGATGCCGCGCTTGCGTGCCGCATCCATCATGTTCAGCGCGAGCACCATAGGCCGGCCCAGGCGCTTCACTTCCAGCACAAAACGCAAATGCAAACGCAGATTGGTGGCGTCGGCCACACAGACGATCAAGTCCGGCAATTCTTCGCCAGGAATGCGTCCCAGGCAAATATCGCGCGTGACGACCTCATCCGGGCTGGTTGCTTCCAGGCTATAAGCACCGGGCAAATCCAATAGTTTGAAGACGCGGCCGGACGCTGCAGTAAAGCGCCCTTCCTTGCGTTCAACCGTCACGCCGGCATAGTTCGCCACTTTCTGGCGGCTGCCTGTCAGCTGATTGAATAAAGCCGTTTTGCCGCAGTTAGGATTGCCGACCAGCGCGATGCGTGAAATACCTGAGATAGCCATGGAAGAACCGAAAATTAATTATCGAGATGAATGCTGACGCGCTGCGCTTCCGAGCGACGCAAGGCAAAACGCGTAAAACCGATTTGCACCAGCAAAGGGTCTGCACCCATAGGTCCACTCGCCACAATACGAACCGGCTCGCCGGAAACAAATCCAAGCTCACGCAAACGTTTGGCAATCGGATCGTCGCTCTCAATATTTGTTACTTGATCGACAACTGCGGAAGTAAAGGGAGGGAGCTCGGAAAGATTCACACAAAACCAATTTAAATAACAATGATTCTCATTGTATTCTAATTTGCTCGCGGGTTCTAGCTGAACCCGCCCTCAGTGCTGAGGTGTCTTTCCTTGCCCCAGAAAAAGACGCATGGGAATCATGCTGAAGGCGATGAAACCCTGCTTGGCGTAATACTGTTGGCGCCATCAATATCTTGCCGGACGGCGCCGGTAATCAGATCTAATGACAGCGCTATCAGCCTGCGTGCTTCTTCACCCAGGCGACATATAAATCCATCCATCCCTGCAGGAATTTTTTACTGCCTTCGCCAATATTTCCATCCGCGTCAAACAATCCGTCTTTGGCGTGAATAAATGCTTCCGGCTGACCAAGTGTAGGTACATCGAGATAAGCGAGAATATTGCGCAAATGCTGTTGTGCCAGCGCAGTACCTACCGCACCAACAGAAACGCCGAGCACGCCGGCTGGTTTGCCAGCCCAAGTATTTTGACCGTAAGGGCGTGAGGCATGATCGATCGCATTCTTGAGCACGCCCGGAATCGAACGATTGTATTCAGGCGTCACAAACAGCAAACCTTGCGCAGCAGATATCTCTGCCTTCAAGCGCTTCACTTCGGCAGATGGATTGCCATCATCATCCTGATTGTAGAGCGGCAAATCACCGATCTGCACTTGCTTGAATACGAATCCAGTCGGTGCGAGCCTGGCAAGAGCATTTGCCATTTTGTGATTGAAGGAATCCTTGCGCAGACTGCCGACGACAACTGCAATTTGATATTGGCTCATGCTGTTCTCCATATTCGAAAGGTGATTTGAACTTACATTGCTTGGGGACTTGTGTACTCAGGAATACCTATTGTAGGCAGGATTGAAGCATACCCTGTTAACAAACCGTCGCAGCGGCATCATTCGAATTTCGATAAACAACATCAATCTTGCCGGTTTGACGGTTTATCATTTGCGCCATCGTCGAATAATTCCAATGTAAGTATGAATCCAGAACACCTGTCCCTGCTGGTCAGTCGCACCATGTCATATGGCAAATACAAAGGCCGTCTGCTGGCCGATTTGCCTGGACATTATCTGGGCTGGTTTGCGCGTGAAGGTTTTCCCAAAGGTGAATTAGGCAGTCTGATTGCCTTGATGTATGAGCTCGACCATAACGACTTGCGAAGCTTGCTGGATCCCTTGCGTTCACACTGACTCCGCACACACTAGTCTTGCTGCTCGCTTAGCGTCCGGCTTCCGCCTGCAAACCAAGCGAGAAATTCTGCGCACAGCTCAACAACTGAAATGGCGCCAAGCCGCTCTTGCCTGTCATTTCCAGTCACAAGCTATGCCATTCGTAATGCCTCCAGGAAATGAAACCTGCAGAGTATTTGTAGATACAGGGTTTCAAAACCTGATTAACGATCTAAGCTATCTGGATGCAATCGCACGCTTTGACCGCTTATTACAATCGACGGTGTCTATGCAAAGCACGGAGCAAGACGAAAATGAGAGGCAAGGATTGATCGCTTGATTGAATACTACGAAGCAGATCAAAAATTGTTCACATCATCAACGATCAGGGACGACAAGCGCAGCACCATGTCCGGCCATTACAGACAACCGGATCTTCAATCCAAAGGAGAATTATCGTGAGTCAAAAAGTACAAGCCATCCCCACCGGTATGCATACCGTGACACCTCATCTTGTTTGCGACGGTGCCGCCAACGCAATCACCTTTTATATCAAAGCATTTCATGCAGTTGAAATGATGCGATTGCCCGGACCTGACGGAAAAATAATGCACGCCCAGATCCGCATCGGCGATTCCTGCATCATGCTGATGGACGAAATGCGCGGCTGCGGTGCCTTGGGACCCAAAGCATTGAAGGGTTCACTGGTCACTATTCACCTGTATGTCGAAGATGCCGATGCCGTTTTCAATCGCGCAATTGCCGCCGGTGCGACTGCCAAGTTTCCTATGGAAGATACTTTCTGGGGCGACCGTTACGGCGTAGTAGAAGATCCTTTTGGTCACAACTGGTCCATCGCCACCCACATCCGCGACGTAAGTCAGCAAGAAATGCAACAAGCCATGGAAAAAATGCCTGCCTGATCGCCATCCATTAGCGCTTGCGGAAAAATAAGTACGCTGCTTGCGCAGCGTCGATCAGTCTGGCAGCAAAGGCGATCAACTCACCTTGCGGAATGTCAGGTTGATCCGACATTCGCCAAGCAGCGAATGACTTGCAGGCTTGAGTGCCGATACGCCGTGATACCGTAATCTTGCGGGACCACCCCACACCACCACATCGCCATGCGCCAGCGGCACGCGCATGGCTTTGTCTGCGCGTTGCATACCACCGAATAAAAACACGGCTGGAATGCCTAGCGAAACAGAAACAATAGGCTGCGTAAAATCGCGTTCGTTCTTGTCCTGGTGCAAAGACATGCGTGCGCCAACTTCGTAGCGATTGATCAGGCAGGCGTCAGGCATAAAATCTTTGAAGCCGGCTTGCGCCGCTGCTTTCTGCGCAAGCTCTGCAAAGAATCCTGGCATGGCCGGCCATGCATTCCCGTTTTCGGGATCAATACGGTCGTAGCGATAAGCGCTGCGATCTGTCACCCAGCCGTAAGTCCCGCAATTACTCATCGCGACCGACATGCGAAAACCGCCGGGCGTGACCATATGGCGTAAGGGTGATTGTGCGAGGATTTTTTTCAGCGCGGCAAGAATCCTGGTTTCATCATCAAGAGCGAAACCACGCAACACAACAGCGCCTTCGCACAAAGGCTCTTGCCATGTACGCCTGCTTTCTTCGTCATCGAACAAGCTCAAGGTCATCACAGGCTTCTCAAATCACTTGATCAAAACAAGATGCAGTACGCGTTGGCATATTCGAACTGTGTTTGCAGATATTGTGAATACTGTTGCGACTGCAACGATGCTTACTTGACGCGCTGCTTTTCCAGTTTACGCGCCAAGGTACGTCTGTGCATGCCGAGCCGACGGGCAGCTTCGGAAATATTGAAATCCGTTTCCACCAGCACTTCGTGTATGCGCTCCCATTCGAGCGTCTTGATCGACGTCGAACGACTGGTCAATTCAATTTCCGTTACACCAGCGATGTGACCAAATGCAGCTTCAATGTCATCGGTATTCGATGGCTTGGCAAGGTACTGGCATGCGCCCAGCTTGATCGCCTCTACCGCTGTATTCAGACTCGCAAATCCCGTCAACACAACAATCAGCATTGCCGGATCATGTTTATGCAGCATCTGCACGCATGCAAGACCGGAAGTATTACCTTCCAGCTTGAGATCGACTACCGCATAACCCGGCGAATGTTCTCGCAACAAAGCCGTTGCCGCATCCAGGTTCGCTGCCAATAAAACCGTGTAACCGCGGCGCTCAAACGAACGACCCAATGTGCGCGCAAAAGCGGCATCATCTTCAATCAATAACAATAAACGATCAGTCGACATTTACTCTTCCTCGTCCAGACTGATTGCAGCAAGTGGCAAAGTCAGTTCAACCAGCGCGCCGCCCTCTTCCCGATTACTCGCATTAACGGTACCGCCAAGCTTGCGCGCCACATTCACCACTAAAAACAAACCTAGCCCGCTACCCGGCCGCCCTTTGCTGGACTGATAAGGCTTGCCGATTTGTGCCAGCATCGCAGGCGCAAAGCCGGGGCCTTTATCGGTAATGCGCAAAGTCAAGGTATCGCCCTGTCGGGATACGTCCAGACTCACGAATTGCGGTGATGCCTCAAATGCATTGTCGAGAACATTGCAGATCATCTGTTTCAACACGGAGTCAAATACCACCGGGACGTCATGCGCGATCCGATTGCTGTATTCAAACAATACAACCGGCCTGCTGCTACGCCAATCGGTCGCGAGATCGTCCAGAAAAGTACTGAGCGTAGTCTTGACCGACGATTCACCTCGAGCCTCACCGGCGGATAGCAGAATGCTGCTGACGATGCTTTTGCAACGTTGCAACTGCGTTTCCATTTCGATAATTTCTTCCAGCAACACTTTGTTATTGGTGAACTCCGGCATGTGCTTCCAGTCGCCGAGAATCACCGACAAGGTTGCCAGCGGCGTTCCCAGTTCATGCGCCGCACCGGACGCCAGCAAGCCCATGCGGACGATGTGTTCTTCTTCCAGCGCGCGTTTGCGAAACTCGGCAAGTCGCGCATCGCCGGCTCGTAAATTACGACTGATACGCGTCATGAAAAACGCCAGCAAGATGCCATTCAAGGTAAAACAGATCAGCATGCCTTGTACATACAAGCTGAAAAACCGCAGCTCGTGATCATAAGACAAGGTAAGCGGACTGGAAAATAGCGTCAGACCAACCAAGCAGATACTGGTGATCGCAACAATGCTCCAGGTCGACCATGCTTCAAGCAGCATCGCGCTCAAAATGACTTGCAACAAGTACAGGAAGATGAAGGGATTGGTGGTGCCACCGCTCAGGTAAAGCTGCGCGGTAAGGATGCCGACGTCGACCAGCATCGCCAGGAACAACTCATTATTTGATACGTAAGGCCGTTCGTGCCAACGCAGATGGCTGGCAATATTGAAGGCAACCAGGCAAACGAGAACTTCCAGCATATGGCGCACAGGAAGATCGATGCCGAAGATCAGGGTAACGACAGCAATCGTCGTGATTTGTCCAACGACGGCGATCCAGCGCAGCTGAATCAGTTGCTGCATATTCTTGTGGCCGGCGGAATTTTCGCCACGCACAGCGCTGCTTCGAATTTTCAGGTCTTCTTTAACCGAAGGAGTTTCAGTTTTTCCCGGCATCTTCAGTTTCTCGGTCTATACAATCGGTGCGATTGGCAGCGCACCAGGACAATCAATGCGATCTTGATCGCCTTGCCCTGCGCTCTTCGCGCGTCACCCAAAAGGCCGCGCCTGCCACCATCAAGGCAAGAGCATACCAAGTAAGTGCATAGACCATATGGCTATTGTGAAATGAGATGATCGTCAAGCCGGCAACCGGACGGATCAGCGACGCATCCGCGCTGCTGGAAGAATTGCTTTTATCAGTTTCTGCATCGATAAAGTAAGGCGCTACGCGTGACAGATTGTGAGCCTGCGCCAGCGCCTGTACATCACGCGAATACCAGCGATCACCTGCAATATCGTTTTTACGCAAGAAGCCGCCGCCCGGTTCGTTGATGCGCAACAAACCGGTGATTACAACTCGCTCGCCATTTCCGAGCACAACTGGATTTGCTTTTTTCTGATCGGTAAAAATCGTCTTGCTCTGCGCTTCCGTGATGAAACCACGGTTGATGAAGACCACGCTGCCATCATCTTGGCGTAACGGTGTCAGCAACCAGTAGCCGGCACCGAGTTCCGTCACCGCCTGCACCTTGCTGGACAGTTCATGCAAAAAGACACCGCTTGCATTGACATGGCGATATTCGTCACTCTCTGCACTGACCTGCGACCAGCAATCAGGCGCTGGCGCAGCAATTGCCGCTGCATGTACGCGTTGGTCTACGCGCTCGATCAGCGCGAGCTTCCATTGCAAACGATAAACCTGCCATGTACCTAGCGCGACAAAAGCGGCGAACAACACCAGCGCACACACTGCCAAGACTATGCGTGTTGTGCGTGAACGTAAAGACGGCTCGGTTTCCTGCGAAACCGAGCCGTCCTTGTTTTGCAACTCATGCACCATTATTTATGGTTCATGTGTGACGCTGCATCATGTACTGCCGATGGAATGTGTGCTTCGCCAGTCGGATCGATCATGTGCGGCATCATGTTGGTGTTGAGGTGATACATGACCCAGATGGAGCCTGCCAACATGATGACAACCACCATGATGGTAAACACCAGAGCCAGCATCGACCAGCCACCTTCGGATTTGGTATTCATGTGCAGGAAGTAAATCATGTGAACCACGATTTGTACTGCCGCAAAACCAAGAAGAACGAAACCCGTAGTGCTGGAGTCGGTGATGACCTTACCCATGACCAGCCAGAATGGAATCGCTGTCAGGATAACCGACAGGATGAAACCAATCGAATAGCTTTTCAGGCTGCCATGATCAACATGGTCTTCGTGGCCGTGATGACCGTGATCGGCATGTGCGTGATGATCGCTCATGGCAAAACTCCCATCAGATAAACAAAGGTAAAGACGCCGATCCAGATCACGTCCAGGAAATGCCAGAACATGGACAGGCACATCAGGCGACGGCCGTTTTCAGGAATCAGGCCGTGGCGCTTGAGTTGGAACATCAAGGTTACCAACCACACGATACCGAAAGTAACGTGCAAACCGTGAGTCGCCACCAGTGCGAAGAACGCTGTCAGGAAACCGCTGCGGTGTGGACCTGCGCCCACATGAATCAAATGATGGAATTCGTACAGTTCCAACGCCAGGAAGGCCAAGCCGAACAAACCGGTCACTGCCAGCCAGATCATGGTGGCACGCAGGTTTTTACGTTGCGATTCCAGCATGGCAAAGCCGTAGGTAATCGACGACAACAACAGGAATGCCGTGTTCATCGCCACCAGCGGCAGGTCGAATAATTCGGCACCGGTAGGGCCGCCCGCGTAGTTGCGACCCAGTACAGCGTAGGTTGCGAACAGACACGCGAAAATCAGACAATCGCTCATCAGATACAACCAGAAACCCAGCAAGGTGCTGTTTTCCGGATGATGCTCTTGCACGTAATAACGAGCGCTCGGATCCGCGCCAAGATCAGCGCTCAATGCGCTGGCAGAAGTTGCAGTAATTTCAGACATGGCTTTCCAGCAAACGTGTGCGAGCTTCTTCCGTGCGGGTTACTTCTTCCGCCGGGATGTAGAAATCGCGTTTGTAATTAAAGGTATGAATAATGATGGCTGCCATCATGGTAACGAACACGACGCCAGCACCCAGCCACATGTGCCAGATCAGGCAGAAACCGATCGCCGCACTCAATGCAGAGATGATGAAACCGGCTGCCGTATTTTTCGGCATGTGAATCGAGGTGTAGCCCGTCAATGGACGCGTGTAGCCATTTTTCTTCATGTCAGCCCATGTGTCATTGTCATGTACACGTGGTGTGAATGCGAAGTTGTAATCTGGCGGCGGCGACGAAGTCGACCATTCCAGCGTACGGCCATTCCATGGATCGCCAGTCACATCGCGCAATTCCTTGCGACGTTTGAAGCTGACATAGAACTGCATGAACATCGAGCCGATACCCAACGCAATCAGGACTGCACCGACAGCAGCAATCTGGAACCAGATTTGCAGCGATGGATCCTGGAACTGACTCATACGACGCGTTACGCCCATCAGACCCAATACGTACAACGGCATGAACGCCATCCAGAAACCGACGAGCCAGAACCAGAACGAGCATTTACCCCAGAACACGTCCAGCTTGAAGCCGAATGCTTTCGGGAACCAGTAGTTGATCGCGGCGAACACACCGAACACCACACCACCGATGATCACGTTGTGGAAGTGAGCGATCAGGAACAGGCTGTTATGCAATACGAAGTCAGCTGGTGGAACAGCCAGCAACACGCCGGTCATACCGCCGATCACGAATGTGATCATGAAGCCCATGGTCCACAACATCGGCAATTCGAAACGAATACGGCCGCGATACATCGTGAACAACCAGTTGAAAATCTTCGCGCCGGTCGGAATCGAAATAATCATCGTTGTGATACCGAAGAACGAGTTGACACTCGCGCCGGAACCCATCGTGAAGAAGTGATGCAGCCAAACCAGGTAAGACAGAATCGTGATAACGACAGTCGCGTACACCATCGAGGTGTAACCGAACAAACGCTTGGCCGAGAATGTCGATACGACTTCCGAGAACACGCCGAACAGCGGCAGAATCAGAATGTAGACTTCAGGATGGCCCCAGATCCAGATCAAGTTCACGTACATCATGGCGTTGCCGCCCAAGTCGTTCGTGAAGAAGTTGGTATCAAATACGCGATCCAGCGACAACATTGCCAGCACAGCGGTCAGGATAGGGAAAGCAGCGACGATCAACACGTTGGTGCACAAGGCAGTCCAAGTGAACACCGGCATCTTCATCATATCCATGCCTGGTGCGCGCATCTTGACGATGGTTGCAATCAGGTTGACGCCGGACAGCAAGGTCCCTACGCCGGCCACCTGCAGTGACCAGATGTAATAGTCGACCCCTACTCCCGGGCTGGCCAAAATACCGGACAGCGGCGGATATGCCAGCCAGCCAGTACGTGCAAATTCACCGACGAACAGCGAAGCCATCGTCAATCCGCCACCGAAGGTCGTCATCCAGAAGCTGAAGTTATTCAGGAACGGGAAAGCAACGTCACGTGCGCCGATTTGCAAAGGCACGACATAGTTCATCAAACCGGTTACCAGCGGCATCGCCACGAAGAAAATCATGATCACGCCGTGCGCAGTAAAGACTTGATCGTAATGATGCGGTGGCAGAAAGCCAGGATTGTCGCCAAAAGCGATAGCCTGTTGGGCACGCATCATCAATGCATCGGCAAAGCCGCGCATCAACATGACCAAACCGAGAATCATGTACATGATGCCGATTTTCTTGTGATCGATACTGGTAATCCAATCGCGCCACAAAGTGCCCCACACGCGGAAATAAGTCATCGCGCCCAACAGTGCAGCGCCACCGAGCACCACCATGCCGAACGTTACCAGCAAGATAGGTTCGTGAAACGGGATCGCGTCCCAGCTCAGACGACCGAAGATAAGCTTCGTCAGATCAATATGCTCTAGCATCATTACTCTTCACTAAATTGGTGGACGAAGTGCATACCGCAGCGTCGATTTGCGCGACACGGGATACGTTTCCGTCTTTAAGGAAATTCTTGGCAGCCGCATCAATCTTCATGCGGTTTGCATCGTCATGCATCATTTTGTCCATGCAGACCGTGCCTTCGGCAACGCAACGATTCAAGATCGCGCCGTACAAGTCTGGAGCGACTTTGCCGTAGTAACGCACAGGTTCGCGTTCGCTAGGAGCTTCCAGCGCGGTGTAGCTTGTACGATCCAGCGAGTTGCTTTCAGCTTTGACTTTTTTCACCCACTTGTCGAAGTCCGCCACTTCCATGCCGTGATACTTGAAGCGCATGTGCGAGAAACCATCGCCGCTGAAGTTCGCGGAGAAACCGTCGTAGACGCCTTCTTTGTTGATGACTGCATTCAATTGCGTTTGCATGCCTGGCATTGCATAGATCTGGCCAGCCAACGCAGGGATGTAGAACGAATTCATCACAGTCGATGCGGTGATCTTGAAGCGCACAGGAACGTCAATCGGCGTAGCCAATTCGTTGACGGTCGCAATGCCTTGTTCAGGATAGATGAACAGCCATTTCCAATCGAGTGCCACGACCTCAATCGTGATCGGCTGGGCAGCGGCTGAGATCGGGCGATCAGCATCCAGCCTGTCCAGCGGACGATATGGATCCAGCGTATGCGTGCTGATCCATGTAATCGCGCCGAGAACAATAATGATCAGAAGCGGAGCGCCCCAGATCACCAGTTCGAGTTGAGTGGAGTGATCCCAATCAGGATCATATTTAGCTGTTGTATTGCTTTGCCGATAGCGCCAGGCAAAAAATATAGTCAGAGCGATCACCGGGACGATGATCAACAGCATCAATAGCGTAGAAACAACAATCAGTTGCCCCTGTTGTGCAGCTATGTCACCGGAAGGATTGAGCACCACCAAGTCGCAGCCTGCAAGCAACACGAGTGGTAACAACAATAATCCGCGACGAGTTATCAAAGAAGTCATTCAATGCATTACGGAGGTTGGAAGATCGTGCTAATGTAATACAAACAGCGCGCGTTGCCGATAGGACGTTTTGTCCCACCCTAGAGGTCAGGGACCTGTGGAAGTGGGGTAACGTCGGCGCGTTGATTAATAAAATCGATACGGAGGCCAAGATTATGGACAGCACTTATAACACTGAACTTCCACCCGATTCACGGCTTGCCTCACCTGGCAATGGCCCACGCCTGCTTAATACCAGGCACAGCCAAATCGCCCCCGGCGAAATTGCCATCGGCGTCGTCATAGGCCGCGCGTCGGAATACTTCGATTTTTTTGTCTATGCAATTGCGTCGGTACTGGTCTTTCCGGCGGTATTTTTTCCTTTTGCCGAACCGCTTGAAGGTACGCTGTACGCCTTCACCATCTTTTCATTTGCATTTATTGCACGGCCATTCGGCACTATTGCCTTCATGGCAATTCAGCGACATTTTAGTCGTGAAGCAAAACTGACACTAGCCCTCTTTTTGCTCGGCTTTTCTACTGCTGGCATCGCGTTCCTGCCGACTTACGCGCATATGGGAGCAACCGCAATTATCGCGTTGTCACTATTACGCATAGGCCAAGGTATTGCGCTGGGCGGTTCATGGGATGGCCTGCCTTCCCTGCTTGCGCTTAACGCCCCGCAAAACAAACGTGGCTGGTATGCGATGTTGGGACAACTCGGTGCGCCAGTCGGTTTCATTATTGCCGCTGGTTTGTTTGCTTACCTGATATCGACTATTCCCAGAGCCGATTTTCTTGACTGGGGCTGGCGCTATCCCTTCTATGTCGCATTTGCCATCAACGTGGTAGCGCTGTTTGCTCGTCTGCGCCTGGTATCGACACCAGAATACAGCCGCCTGCTGGATGAACAGGAACTGGAGCCAACCGGCGTCGTGGAAATCACCCGTTCGCAAGGCCGCAACTTGGTCATCGGTGCGCTGGCAGCACTGGCAAGTTACGCGCTGTTTCACCTTGTGACGGTATTCCCGCTGTCGTGGATCAACCTGTACTCGGCGCGCTCCATCAGCGTCTTCCTGCACGTTCAAATGTGGGGAGCGGCATTGGCGGCTGTCGGCGTTGTAGCGTCTGGTCTGATTGCCGATCGCTTCGGTCGTCGCACCACACTGGGTACGCTGGCTGTATTGATCGCGATCTTCAGCGCCTTTGTACCTATGCTGATGGATGGCGGACCTGAAGGTCAGGATCTTTTCGTGATCCTCGGCTTTGGCCTGCTGGGCTTGTCATATGGTCAAGCTGCTGGTGCGGTTTCGGCAAACTTCCCTGCCAAATACCGCTACACCGGTGCCGCGCTGACTTCCGATCTTGCATGGCTGGTTGGTGCAGGTTTTGCACCGTTGGTTGCACTGGGCCTGTCAGCGCATTTTGGCCTCGGCTATGTCAGCTTGTATTTGCTGTCCGGCGCCTTTGGCTCGCTGGCTGCATTGAGCCTCAACCGCTCACTACAGATTCGCAATTAATCTTTAGCGACTAGCTTCGCAAATAAAAAGGGCAGACATTTCAAATGTGTCTGCCCTTTTTTATTCTCGTGCTTATTTGATACCAAGGTCCGCTATCGGCAACTTAGTTATTAACACGCACACAGCAACATATATCTGGTCGGCCAAGTCGTAGCCCGGTAATTAAACAGGTGGACGCTTACAGCACTGGTATCCTCCACGACGGCCTGTGCCCCATACGTTTTCTATTGGACAAGCGCCCGAATCTTTTTCAGGATCAAACCCCTCCGGGAGCTGGTGACAGTTCTTGCGAGGCTCAGGTTGAACTGCTGGATCTGCGGTAATTGAACAACTCATATCATTGCTTTGCAGGCAGAAGGTTGGCTCCTGACTAGCGCTCGAAGCCTGTTCCGAAGTGGGTTTCAAGTACGGAGTAGCGCACCCACTAATGAGCAAAACCGAAATATAGAGGCATGCAGCAGAGCCAATTTGAGCAAATCGCATTTCTTTTTCCTTTTTTTCATCGACTGGTTGAATCCGAGATCGGAAGAGGATATTGCCCCAACTGATGCACGCTGGTGCAAATGGTCGCTCTGCTATCGAACATGCGTTTGTGCTGGATGAACGACATCGTCGCATCCAGCCATGACTCGCAATCCTAACTTGATGTAGCCGCTGCTTTAGCCCGCGCGACGTGCAATTTTTTGTAGCTGTCGATCAGACGATGGTGCCTGTCGAGTCCGTCCAGCTCGATACTCGTTGGCGTCAAGCCGAAGAAGCGCACGCTGCCGTCCACTGAGCCCAGCACTGCGTCCATCCGGACGTTGCCAAACATCCGTCGGAAATTGACTACGTAATCATCCAGTTCCAACTCTTCATCCAGCAACACCTCCAGCACCACATTCAAGGCTTGATAAAACAATCCGCGCTCGACTGTGTTGTCGTTGTACTGCAGGAAGGCTCCCACCAGGTCATGCGCCTCCTCAAATTGCTGCAAGGCGAGATTGATCAGCAACTTCAACTCTAGAACGGTTAGTTGACCCCAGTCCGTATTTTCGTCAAATTCGATGCCTATCAAGGTGGCGATGTCGCCGTAATCATCCAGCTCATTGTTCTCCAGACGCTCAAGCAGTGCGTCCAGGTTGTCGTCGTCCAGGCGATGCAGGTTCAGGATATCGGCGCGGAACAGCAGCGCCTTGTTGGTGTTATCCCAGATCAAATCTTCTATCGGATAAACCTCGGAATACCCCGGCACCAGAATCCGGCAGGCCACGGCGCCTAGCTGGTCATACACTGCCGTGTAAACCTCTTTGCCCATCTCTTCGAGAATGCCAAACAAGGTCGCGGCTTCCTCGGCATTGGAGTTTTCACCTTGGCCAGAAAAATCCCACTCAACAAAATCGTAATCAGCCTTCGCACTGAAAAAACGCCACGACACGATGCCGCTGGAATCGATGAAGTGTTCGACAAAGTTATTTGGCTCAGTCACGGCCTCACTTGCAAAGGTGGGCCGAGGCAAATCATTCAAGCCTTCAAAACTGCGGCCCTGCAGCAATTCCGTCAGACTGCGTTCCAGAGCCACCTCCAAACTTGGGTGTGCGCCGAACGATGCAAAGACACCACCTGTGCGCGGGTTCATCAATGTGACGCACATCACTGGGTACACACCGCCCAGCGACGCATCCTTCACCAGCACCGGAAAGCCTTGTTCTTCCAAGCCCTGAATGCCGGCCAGAATGCCAGGGTATTTCGCCAGTACTTCCTGCGGCACATCCGGCAAGGCGATTTCACCCTCCAGAATTTCGCGTTTAACCGCCCTTTCAAAAATCTCCGACAGACATTGCACCTGCGCTTCGACCAGCGTATTCCCGGCGCTCATCCCATTGCTGACGTAGAGGTTTTCGACCAGGTTGGACGGGAAATACACGACCTCGCCGTCCGACTGTCGCACATACGGCAACGAACAGATGCCACGCTGCGTATTGCCGGAGTTGGTATCGACCAGATGCGAGCCACGCAGCTCGCCATCGGGATTGTAAATTTGCAGACAGTACTCATCCAGAATGTCAGGCGGCAGCGCATCCTTACGGCCAGGCTTGAACCAGCGCTCGTTCGGGTAATGCACAAACTCTGCGTTCGCGATGTCTTCGCCCCAAAACGTGCCGGCATAGAAATGGTTGTTGCTCAGTCGCTCGAGATATTCGCCCAAGGCAGATGCCAGCGCACTTTCCTTCGTCGATCCCTTGCCGTTGGTAAAACACATAGGCGAATGCGCATCACGGATATGCAGCGACCACACATTGGGAATGATATTGCGCCACGAAGCGATTTCAATCTTGATGCCCAGATCCGCCAACAAGCCCGACATATTGGCGATGGTTTGCTCCAGCGGCAGATCCTTGCCCGCGATATAGGTGCTGGCATCAGCAGCCGGCGTCAAGGTCAGCAAGGCCTGAGCGTCGGCATCGAGGTTCTCTACCTCTTCAATCACAAACTCTGGCCCTGCCTGCACTACTTTCTTCACTGTACAACGGTCGATGGAGCGCAAAATACCTCGGCGGTCTGACTCCGAGATATCTGCTGGCAACTCGACCTGAATCTTGAAAATCTGCTGGTAACGGTTTTCCGGATCAACAATATTATTCTGAGACAGACGGATATTTTCGGTAGGAATGTTGCGAGTGTTGCAGTACAACTTCACAAAATAAGCCGCGCACAAAGCCGATGAAGCCAGAAAGTAATCAAAGGGACCTGGCGCCGAGCCATCGCCTTTATAGCGGATAGGCTGGTCGGCGATTACCGTGAAGTCATCGAACTTGGCTTCCAGACGAAGCTTGTCGAGAAAGTTGACCTTAATTTCCATGGGGATTCCAAAAATGGTGCTCAAAATGATGTGATCGCTATTATCCGTCACCATGCCGGTGCCGTGTAATACATCGATGCTTTTCACAAACGCTGCCGCATGCGAATAATTTGACAGGCGAACGCCAGTGCGCAGAGCGTGTCTGGAACCGGCTAGCGTCCATGTGTCATAGCGATATCCAAGGCAGCATCAAGTCCCTTACACCAAATTGAATTGCCACGAGTTCCGTCAATGGCCGCTATCAGTCCAAAGCGAACACTCAATAGAGCTGAACATTCCGACGCAACTTGCTTGTCGTAAACAGACATCCAATTCATTACATCATGTATCAATAAATTTACGAAAAACAGTATTTATCTACATTTTTTGCATAAGTATAGTTCATCACATCGGTGCCGAGCACAACGGCTCAGCACCGTCGAAGCAGGCCACATTCCTATTGCCTGCAATCCCACTGATAACTAAAGAAAATCTCAAAATGAACACTACTAACAAAACAGTCATTGTTACGGGCGCATCAAGTGGCATCGGATATGCCCTGGTCGAAGCATATTTGAAGCGTGGCTACAACGTCGTAGGTAATGCGCGTACTTCCGAGCGTCTGCAAGCGGCTGCTGCCAAGTTGGGCAATCCGAAAAATTTCCTGCAAGTTGCTGGTGATATCGCAAAACCATCTACTGCTAAAGAGCTGTTTAGCAAGGCAATTGCTGCCTTCGGACAAGTTGATATCTTGATTAATAACGCGGGCATCTTTATCGCCAAACCTATCGCTCAGTACACCGAAAATGATCTCGATTCGCTCGTTAACACGAATCTGAAGGGTTTCTTTTATCCGTCACAAGAAGCGGCCGAGCATATGGCCGCTAACAAACAAGGCCATATCGTGACCATCACGGCAAGTATCGCGATGGCGCCAAATGTGAAGTTGCCAGCCTTATTACCGATTCTTATCAAGGGTGGGCTCAACCATGCAACACGTGGTCTCGCGTTGGAACTGGCAACGTCGAATGTCAAAGTAAATGCTGTGGCACCCGGCAGTATCGATACGCCACTGCATGGCAGTGACGATGCCACAACCAACTTCCGCAAAGCGCTGGCGCCTATGGGCCAAACCGGCCTCACCAATGACATCGTCGACGCTGTGCTGTACATCACCGACTCACAATTTACGACCGGCACGATATTGACGGTGGATGGTGGTGCAACCGCTGGCGTTTGGTAAAGACCGCTTTCATCAAGGATCCGTGCATGGACGCTGATAAACAAATTCGTACTGTGGTGCAGTCTTATTTTGACGGCGTCTATACAGGCAACGTGACTACGCTTGCTGCGATCTTTGATGAAGGCGCTCAGGTTTATGGCGAGGTGAATGGGCAGCCGTATCACAAAACGATCGCAGCATATTTGGACGGGGTTGCCAATCGCACTAGTCCGAAGGACAACGGCGATCCCTACCTAATGAAACTCGTGAGCGTTGATATCTCCGGATGCATTGCCAACGTCAAGCTCCATTCGCCCATGCTTGGTTTCAATTATCAGTTGTACCTTTCGCTCGTTCGCAATAAGGAACAGTGGAGGATCGTGAATAAAACTTTTACTAATCTGGCTGTTTAACTCGAAGAGTACTTGCCATGCCTTACGTCAATATCCGCGTCACCCGCGAAGGTGTGACTCCAGAACAGAAACTTCAACTGATCGAAGGCGCCACTGATTTGCTGACCCGTGTTCTGAATAAAGATCCAGCCACCACCTTCGTCATCATCGATGAAGTTGAGACCGACAACTGGGGCGTCGCCCGCGAGAACGTGACCACCATGCGTCAACGTCAAGTGGAAAAGAAAACTGTTCGTTAATTAAATTTTGCGGGCTCCTGTCAATGAGGACGTCTGCCTCAGGAAATAAAGTATGAAACTTATATTTGTAGGTGACCCCATGTGTTCATGGTGTTACGGCTTCGGCAAGGAAATGACTGCACTGGCAAAATTGCATCCGGAATTACCGCTTGAGATTGTTGTCGGTGGTTTGCGCGCAGGCACTACTGATGTTCTTGATGAGGCCGGCAAGAACATCCGCCTTACTCATTGGGCTCGCGTGGAAGAAGCTAGTGGCTTGCCATTCAATCGTGAGGGTTTGATGGCGCGTAAAAACTTTGTATATGACACCGAACCAATTTGTCGTGCAGTGGTAGCTGCGAGGGTTGTTGCACCTGATGCAGATTTACTCGCCGTATTTAGAGCGCTGCAGCACGGCTTTTATGTCGAGGCCGTTGACACAACAGACGGACATGTACTTGCTCGTCTGGCTAGCGACGCACTTCGTAAGCTGGGTTATTCCATCGACATGACTGCGTTCTATAAGGTGTGGGAAGCTGATAGCACGATTGCTTTGGCAAGAAAAGTTTCGCACGGTCTCGTTCATTAGGCGTACGAAGCTTCCCTGCACTCTTATTGGAAATCAACGGAGAGACACGAACGATCAGCCCAGGTTATGCGCCTGTTGAAGAGCTGGAGCAGCATTTGCAATCGGCCCTGCAAGCACTACACTCCTAATATTTCAAGAATCTGTCACGAACGAAAATATCGTTATTGTGTATCCCCGCGAAAACGATGCCGAATAAAAAATCCCGCTAAAAAGCGGGATTTTTTATTCGGAGCTATTTGCTGATTTATTGCGGCGTGTATTTACTTGTTAACCAGTGACTTCGGCTGCAACAATGCCAGCACAGCACCAAGTACCAGCGCACCAGCAACAAAGTACATACCGGCGTTAGTACTACCGGTAACGTCTTTTAACCAACCGACAATCGTTGGGCTGACGAAACCTGCGAGGTTGCCTACCGAATTGATCAAGCCAATACCCGCTGCAGCGGCAGCACCACCAAGGATTGCGCTTGGATAAGTCCAGAACACTGGCATCGTCGACAACATGCCGGCGGTACCAAGGGACAGAGCCATCAAGGCCAACACAACGTTATCGCCATACACGGTGCTCAGGAACAAGCCCAGGCCACCGAGTGCACTGGCAATAGCAAAATGCCAACGACGTTCGCGCATACGATCCGCGCTACGTGCAACCAGCAAGGTAGCGATCACGCCGCAGGTGTATGGAATTGCCGTCAGCAAACCGACGTCCAGCGCATCCTTGACGCCCGATGCTTTAACCAGTGTTGGCAAATAGAAGCTGATGCCATACAAGCCCATCATGCAGCAGAAATAGATAGCCGCCATCAGCCAGACTTTAGGATTGGTAAACACGCCAGCGATGGAGTGCGATTTTTTTTCGCTGCCATCTTTTGCAATGTTTTCTTCCAAAATCTTTTTCTCGTCGTCAGACAACCATGTCGATGCACGGATGCTGTTAGGCAGATAAAAGAATGTAACGATACCGAGGATCAACGATGGAATGGCTTCCAGCAAGAACAGCCATTGCCAGCCGTGCCAGCCGTTAGCACCAGCAAAATGATTCATGATCCAGCCCGACAAAGGACCACCGACTACACCTGCAATCGGGATACCAATCATGAACAAGGCGTTCATGCGGCCACGACGCGAAGCCGGGAACCAGTAAGTCAGGTACAACACGATGCCAGGGAAGAAGCCGGCTTCAGCCACGCCGAGCAAAAAACGAATCACATAGAACATGGTCGGCGATGTGACGAACATGGTTGCGGCGGACAGTATCGACCACGTCACCATGATGCGGGCGATCCAGACGCGTGCGCCGACCTTGTGCATGATGATGTTACTTGGTACTTCAAACAGGAAGTAACCGATAAAGAAAATGCCAGCGCCCAAACCATAAACGGTTTCGCTGAACTGCAGATCGTTCAACATTGTCAGCTTGGCAAAACCGACGTTGACGCGATCGAGGTAAGCCGCGACGTAGCAAAGAAAAAGGAAAGGCAACAAACGCAAAGTGACTTTGGAATAGATACTGTTTTCCAGCGTTTCGCGTACGCTGAATGTATTACTAGGATAAATGGCGCTCATAGATAGGTGATGTCTTATTCAGATTGTCAGGCCGAGGCCGGGGAAAGACGCTAGGCCTTGCCTCCGGTCATGCCGGATGATGCCCTGCCGCTAGTGGGCGAGGCCTATATTTACTGCAAATGCTGGATAGGCAGATATTTGCTGGGCGCCGATTCGGGATAAAACCGGGCATGGATAAAGACCGGTTTTGCCGGTTTTGCCGATCATAGCACCCGACATTTATCACCACACATGCAAAAAATTCACCGCTAGTTGAAAATAATGCTGCTGCGCAGCAAGTCGTTTCTGGATTGTTTTCAGATTGAAAACAATCCATCCATCGCCTGACTAAAATAAAATTTCCCTAAAGAAATTTATCCCATGTCGGCTCCAGGGTAAAACGCTCAGCCAAAAAATCCAGCATCGTACGCAAAGTCGCCGGCATGTGTTTGCGCGATGCATACACGCCATGAATACCGAATTCCTGCGGATGATAATCCGGCAACAGTGCCAACAACTGACCAGAATGAAGAAAAGGTGCAACCAGATAAGTTGGCAGCAATGCGATGCCCGCACCTGCCAGAGTTGCCTGTACCAAAGAGGTCGCGTCATTCGCACTGATATTGCCTTTAACCGCAACATTGGCAGGCATATTGTCATGCTCCAGCTGCCACACGCTACCGTAATACGAGTGAATCAGGCAGTTGTGCTGAATTAACTGTTCAATCTGCGTAGGCGTACCGTATTTATCCAGATAGGCAGGTGAAGCGCACATCACGGATCGGCACACACTAAGTTTGCGAGCAATCAGGTTCGGATCCAGTTCTTTGCTGACACGAATCGCCAGATCAATGCGCTCTTCCACCAGATTAACGACGCGGTCCAGCAGCAGCATCTCGACATTGACCGCTGGATAACGCTGCACATATTCAGACACGGCTTCGGCCAGATGTGCCTGGCCAAACGAAGTGCTGACGGTGATACGCAACAGCCCTTGCGGCGCATCCTCCGGCATCGCAAGCGCGGTTTTCATATCAGTAGACAACTCCAATATTTGACGACAGCGTGGCAGCATTTCAGCACCCGCAACGGTCAAACTCAGCTTGCGCGTCGTGCGGTGCAGCAAACGTGCGCCAGCCCATTCTTCCAGTTCAGCCAGGTAGCGTGAAACGACAGGTCGCGACATATCAAGCTTGTCTGCGGCAGCAGATTGACTGCCACCATCCACAACCTCGACGAACACCTGCATTGCAATCAATCTATCCATTATTCGACCGTTTTTAGAAACAAACTATGTCAAATAATACGCTTTTTAGATTCGCTTTAAGCAACTAAGCTGAAGCCTCATACCAATCAACAGGAGCAAACATGAGCAAGATCGCCATCATCGGAGCAACCGGCCGCGCCGGCAGTCAATTACTTGAAGAAGCATTACGCCGCGGCCATACCGTGACGGCAATTGCACGCAAAGCATCGGCGCTGGGTACGCGCGCCGGTGTGACGACAAAGAATGTAGATGTGCTGGACGCCGCAGCACTGGAAAGTGCAGTCGCTGGCCACGACGCCGTATTCAGCGCAGCGCATTTTTCCGGCATTCCAGCGAGCGCAATCATCAATCCGGTTAAAAAAGCCGGCGTTAAACGCTTGCTGGTCGTCGGTGGTGCAGGCAGCTTGTTTGCCGCACCAGGTTTGAAGGTGATCGATGCGCCTGGCTTCCCTGCTGAATACAAAGCAGAAGCAAGCGCAGGCAGTGTGTTTCTCGATACCTTGCGTCAGGAAACAGAACTGGATTGGACTTTCCTGTCACCCTCAGCCGAGTTTGTCGAAGAAGCCCGTACTGGCACATTTCGTTTAGGCAAGGATGACTTGCTGGTTGATGCGCATGGCAGAAGCTGGATTTCGTTCAAGGATTTCGCGATTGCGTTTATCGACGAGCTGGAAAAACCTGTACATACGCGCCAACGTTTTACAGTAGGTTATTAAGCCAGTCCTTCAAGCGGCAAACATCTAACGCATCATAAAAAACGGCACCCGACATTTTCCGTCGCGTGCCGTTTTCAGCATTAAATAATCATGTAAATAAATCAGTGACTATTCGATGCTCTCCCCTTACCGTCGTACCTGTTCCAGCTTCCAGTACATGGAGGCGACTACCATGCCGAAGATCACATGCGCAGCAACCGTTGCCCAGCCACGCATTTCAGCAAACCACGAGAAAAACTGCACCATGCCATAGAAATTAAACAAGTACAGAACTGCCCCGAATACTGCGCCGGTCAACAACACCATGCCTATGCTTGAATCGAAATGGAAGGACGCGATCAAGAAGGAAAGGACAATCGCGAATGCAATCCCCAGCACATAATGAGTAATCAAGGCTATTGAAACGATCAGCAGATCAAAATCGGTGGACTGCAAGGCATCTTGCCCCATCGTGATTGCCGCCACCATATGCGATGTTTCCCAAGGACTTGCGCCCATGATGATAGTCGACCAAAGTAACTCCAGCACCATCAAAACTGCACCCGCGGCAAATCCGGAAACAGCGGCCACCGTCCAGTCAGGACTGCGATTTTCCCATCGATGTGAATGCATGTGAAGTTCCATAACAACCTCCATAAAGAAACAATACCGATTTAAAAATCACTCAAGCTTTTCGGTCATTGCTGCACAACAGACATCTCATCACCAAATTCAATCAGGCCAGTTTTTCGGATCAGGGGAAAACCGGTATATGTGGCTCTTCGCCACCGAACTTCATTTCAGGATGACGTGCAGCCAGCATTTTTTCAATTTCTTCCACGCGTCGCGCAGGCACATTCACTATCATCAATATC
This sequence comes from Herminiimonas fonticola, assembly GCF_003293745.1. Lineage (GTDB taxonomy): Bacteria > Pseudomonadota > Gammaproteobacteria > Burkholderiales > Burkholderiaceae_D > Oxalicibacterium > Oxalicibacterium fonticola. The sequence goes on along the minus strand of NZ_PTLZ01000002.1, from coordinate 717,121 downwards.
CGACCTTTTTCAAGATCTGGATAAAACACCTTCAACTGCGAATTGGGTATAGCCGCTGCAGCCATGCTCGAGGCCCAACCGCCAAATAAAATACCCATCAAGGTTGTAACCAGTACGGTTGCTTGCCCCAGGTCAAAATACACAATCAGCAAGGCACCAAATGCTATACCGAGAATTGCACCGACGATCATGCCGGCCGCGGCGCCATGCAACACATCTGTTTTAATAAGAAAACTTGCCTCCGGCATATCTGGAGGTAATGGATCGCTGGAAATAAAGCGAATATGACGTTGCTCTATGCGGCTCAGCAACATGTCATCGAAGCTACGGCGTGCACTGTCTATATCCGGCAGAAAATAATACAGTCTGTGTCTCATGACGGCTCCTCTAAGCTGCCTGTACATGCTTCAGTATAGGCAGTATGTGCCGACTTTCAATGTGTAAGCAAGCCCTCCAACCTGGACATTGCATTGCAGCATTCACATACCGAGCAACACAGAAACGTTGCCTGTGCCACATACATCAAATAAACGCCAACACTGACGAATATCAGCAACGGGAACGCCAGCGTCGCAACCTGCATCCAATGATGCAACAACACAAAAAAGCGAGAAAGCAATGCAAACGTCCACAGCAAAAGAAAATCCCGCCGACTGTTCGGATAGCGAAATTGCCCAACGCATTGCGCACGGCGATCAGACTGCATTCACGTTCCTGATGCGACGTCATAACCGCCCCTTGTACCGTACCGCACGCAGCATTCTGAAAGACGACGCCGAAGCCGAAGACGTGTTGCAGGAAGCCTATCTGCTGGCCTATCGCAACATGGAAAAATTTCGCGGTGAATCAACTTTATCTACCTGGCTGACGCGCATCGTCATCAACGAAGCCATTGCGCGCTCACGTAAAAGCCGACGCCGGGCCGACATCATTCGTCTGGATGGCGATGCTGTTTTGGAAAACGAAGCCGCAGAGGTCAACATGAATGAAGCAACACCTGAACAGCCCGAAGAAGCAGCGTCGCGTGCGGAAGCACGCCGCATGCTGGAGCGGCAGATCGATGCACTGCCGGATGTATTCCGCACAGTGTTCGTATTGCGCGCACTGGAAGAAATGAGCGTCGATGAAACGGCGCGCTGTCTGGACATTCCGGAAGCCACCGTACGCAGCCGTTTCTTCCGTGCCCGCGGCCTGCTGCGCGAGGCATTGGCGAAGGAAATCGATTTCGTCTACGAAACCGCGTTTTCCTTCGATGGCGCGCGTTGCGATCGCATCGTCGCCGGCACGCTGGAACGCATCTCACAAATTAATCATTAACAGGTCCTAGGCCTAATCGAGTGCAGTACTTATTTAATGGAGAAATAACATGTCATTTCTAATTCAAGCCGATAATTTTTCACTCCCTGCGACACGTCGCTCCTTTCTCGGCAAATCCGGCCTGCTGCTATCCGGCGCCGCCGTCGCCCTGCTCGCAGGAAATGATGCACTGGCTGCCAAAGGAAGCACATCGACCGCTTCCGACGTAAGCATACTCAACAGCGCTCTTGGTGCAGAACTCGAAGCAATTGCCGCCTATCAGCTGGGTGCGGAAAGCGGCCTGCTGCAAAAACCGGTGCTCGACCTGGCGCTGACTTTTCAGGGTCATCACAAGGAACATGCAGACGTTCTTGCCAAGACCATTGCCAAACTTGGCGGCAAGGCCGTCAATCCCAAAGACAAATACGTTTTTCCGGTCGATAAACTGAAATCGCAAACCGATGTATTGCGCTTCGCCGCCACGCTGGAAAAAGGCGCAGTCAGCGCCTATCTGGGCGCGGTACCGCTGTTCGGCAATCGCGAACTCGCGCAAGCCGCCGCCAGCATTCTGGGTGACGAAGCAATGCACTGGGCGATCCTGCGCAATGCGCTGGGAGAAATCCCTGTGCCGTCGGCTTTCATGTCGTAAGCATCGTGCGCAGACTACTCAGTTTGGCGCTGGCCGCGGGCATGGCGTCGGCAGTTGCTGCATCGGGGAACGATGCAGCACTGACGACGCAGGTCAAGGCAGGTGAAGCAATTTACGCACGTTGCCTGGCTTGCCATGCCCTCGCCTACGATCGTACAGGTCCGCGACATTGCGGCCTGTTCGGCCGCCGCGCCGGCAGCGTGAAGGGTTTCGCGTATTCGGACGCGATGAAAAATTCGACTATCGTCTGGAACGCAAAAACGCTGGATCTGTTCCTCACCAATCCGACCAAGGCCGTTCCCGGAACTGCGATGGGCTATGCCGGTGTTGCAAGCAAACAAGAACGCAGCGATTTGATCGCTTATCTGAAACAGGCGAATGCCTCGCCTGAATGCAAATCATGAAAATACATCCGCTTGACGAACACCTCTTGCATACAAGGCCGACAGCTCTGGCTGAAATAAAAGACGACGATTTTTCAGAGCACGACTGGCGCCGTCTGTTGATCCATCTCGGCGAAAATCCGAAGCGACAAGGCTTGCAGGACACGCCGCGGCGCGTGCAAAAAGCGTGGCAACACTGGACCGCCGGTTATGCGCAAAATCCGGCTGAAATACTCAAGGTCTTTGAAGACGGTGCAGAGCAATACAACGAATTGATCGTCGTACGAGGTATTCCTGTTTACAGCCATTGCGAACATCATCTTGCGCCCTTCTTCGGTACCGCCACCATAGGCTATACGCCGAACGGCAAAATCGTCGGCCTTTCCAAACTCACGCGCCTGGTCGATTGCTTTGCACGCCGCCTGCAGGTGCAGGAACGCCTGACCATACAAATCGCGGAAACGCTGATGGAACATGTGCAGCCGCTGTCGGTTGGCGTGGTGATTCGATGCCGCCACATGTGCATGGAAAGTCGCGGCATCCAGACGCCGGGAGAAGAAACGGTGACATCCGCATTGCTGGGTGAAATGCGCAGCAATCTCGGACTCAGGAGCGAATTTCTATCGCTGGCGCGGGAGAAAAATTGAGTGCACAGCCACACAAACAGCACAAAGCTCTTTTAATCACAAACAATAACGATTATCATTAGCAAAAATATTTTTACTGTCGATTTTTAGTTTTGGTATGCACCGCACCATCGAAACAAAACTAAAAATTTGCAGGAACCACCCTTCAGCCAGCCATCAAAATCGATTATCTCGATAGCCAGCCAGTAACAATTGTTGCGGCTTGCCGCGTTTTATCGAGGTCATTTTGAAACAAAAAATCATCGCCAGTTCCATGGCGACTCTGTTTTTACCCTTCACTTTATCGCTGGTACATGCACAAAACAACACGCCAGATCCTGTCGTGTTGCCAGAGATCGTCGTCGAAACTACACAGAGCGATGGCGCCGGTTTTATCGCGAAGAAAGCATCAGGCATCACCAAATCGGACGCGATCTTGCTGGAGACGCCGCAGTCAATTTCCGTCCTGACACGCGAGTTACTGGACTCTCAACAAGCCGTCACACTCACCGATGCATTGCGTAATGTGACGGGCGTCGTGTCCGGCAATTTCGGTCGACGCGGCTGGGACGATTTCATCATTCGCGGGCAACGTGCGACCGAATCGGTTTTCCTGGACGGCTTATCCGTTTCGCAAAACGCATGGGTGGCACAAGAGCCGTTCGGCATGGAACGCGTGGAGGTTTTAAAAGGACCGGCATCCATCATGTTCGGCAAAGTACAGCCGGGTGGTATGGTAAATATGGTCAGTAAAAAACCGCGTAGCGACGCTTTCAATGAAGTCGGCGTCACCATCGGCAGCGACAGCTTCAAGCAAGCGACCTTCGATCTTGGTCGACCGATTTCAGCGAATGGCAAGAGCGCGTTTCGCATCAATGGGCTGGTACTCGATCGCGACGACCCTACCGACTTCGTCTATCAGAAGCATCGCTGGATCGCTCCTTCGCTGACACTGGATGTGGGGCCGGATACCGATTTCACTCTATTAACCAGCTATAACTACAACGAATACATACGCCAGCAAGGTTTGTCACCTTATGGCACCATCCTGCCGAATAAAAATGGCGCAATTCCGTGGAATCGCTTCATCGGCGAATCGGCATTCGGCCCTTACACTTCCGAGCAATATCGCGTCGGCTATACGCTGGAGCACCGTTTCGCGCCAGATCTGAAATTGCAGCAGAATTTCCGTTGGCAAGAACAATCAATGCAAGGACGCGCAGTATTCAATGGCACGCTTCAAGCAAACCAGATCCTGCAGAATCGTTCTGCGACTCTGCAAGATTCTGATAGTCGCGTCATTGGACTAGACACCAATATTGAAAAGAAACTTGAGCTGCTCGGCATGAAGCATGCTGTCATGGGCGGACTCGATCTGGCACAAGATAGAGACCACTTCAAGTCCAGCACCTGCAGTCTTGCGGCACTCAATCTGTATCAACCAGTCTATGGCGCTGCGATCACCTGCCCTGCAAACTGGACAAACGACAACACCACCACGTTTTCATCGACTGCACTCTACTTGCGTGATCGCATTGAATTCAATGATAGGTTCAGCCTCTTGCTTGGTGTACGTCGTGAAGACGGCAAACTGGAAACACTCAACAACAAAACCGGAGCCATGCAAACGCAAAACACCTTGGCCACTACATCAAATGCTGGCTTGATGTTCAAAATTTCGCCAAATGTGATGTCTTACATCAGCCATGCAGATTCATTTTTACCGCTCAGCGGTTTAAAAATCAGTGGCGAGCAACTCAAACCCGAGAGCGGCAAGCAAAGCGAAGTCGGCTTGAAGTTTGCATCCGACGATGGCCGTATCACATCAGGTATTGCGCTCTATGATTTGACACGTCAAAACGTATCCGCATCCGACGTAAACAACACTGGCTACTACCTGCAAATCGGTGAGCAACAAAGCAAAGGTGTGGAAGTAGATCTTGCAATGGATCTGCGCAACGGATGGAATATGCTGGCCGGCTATACCTATACCGACAGCGAGGTCACGAAGGATACCATTGCGGCCAATGTTGGCAAACCGCTGAATAACGTGCCACGTCATGCTGCAACCTTGTGGGGAACTTACACATTCCGTCAGGCTGCATTGCATGGCTTCAGCGTTGGTGCCGGCGTTCGCTATTCGGGTGCCATGCGCGGCTATTCGTATAGCTACACTATTCCCGGCTATACCTTGGCAGATGCAGCTCTCAACTATGTAGGCAATGGCTACAAGCTTGCGTTAAATGTGAAAAACCTGTTCGACAAAAAGTACTATCCAGGGGCCTTGAGCAATAACGTTGTTGCCCTTGGCGATCCGCGCCAAATTTTATTGAACGCGACATTCTTCTTCTAGAAGGAATCAAGCAAAGTTGATTTCGCGCAGCTTTGATTTAAGGACAAGCTATAAAAAAATTGGTCTGCTATAACGCAGGCCAATTTTCATTTTTTCCATATTCTGCTTGCTTGATTACGCGGCAAAACCACCATCAATCGTCAAGCTGGCACCAGTGATGTAACCAGCTTCAGGGCCAGCAAGATAAGCCACGAAAGATGCGATTTCTTCTACCTTGCCATAGCGTCCGACTGCCATCAAACCTTTCAAACTATCTGCAAAATCACTGTCGGCAGGATTCATATCGGTATCAACAGGACCTGGCTGCACATTATTCACAGTGATGCCGCGTGGGCCAAGATCGCGTGCCAGACCTTTGGTCAAACCGACGATTGCTGCTTTACTCATCGCATACGCTGCACCGCCCTGGAACGGCATGCGGTCAGCATTTGTGCTGCCTATCGTGATGATGCGACCACCGTCGCCCATGTGACGTTGCGCTTCTTGAGTTGCAACGAACACACTACGCACATTCACTGCAACGGTGCGATCAAAATCTTCCAGCTTGAATTCTTCAATAGGACCCAAAGCCAGGACGCCAGAGTTATTCACCAGAATATCAATACCGCCGAAGGTCGCTGCTGCTTGATCGATGGCTTGTTTAACTGCTGCAGCATCGCTACTGTCGGCCTTGATAGCCAGCGCGCGGCCACCGCTTTGTTGAATCGCATAAACAACTTCATTTGCCTTGTCAGGCGAGCTGACGTAAGTGAAAGCAACTGCGGCACCGTCACGTGCCAGACGTTTGACGATGGCGGCACCAATACCGCGTGAACCGCCTTGAACGAAAGCTGTTTTGCCTGCCAAAGTTTGTTGTGTTGAGTTCGACATGATTTATTCTCCGTTTGTTTGATTAAATTAAGTTGAATTGCGAGACGACGGAGTCAGTATCGATCATGAATTATGTTGTGACTAGATAGTAATTTCTATAATCTGTTGATACTAATGGTTTAAAGTGATTATAAAAGGACCGCCATGGAATCCATGAGCAGCATCGAATGTTTTGTCCGCAGCGCAGAGGCAGGAAGCTTCTCGGAAGCCGCACGGCGCCTCAGTCTGACTTCGGCCGCAGTGGGCAAGAACGTGGCAAAACTGGAGACAAATCTGGGCGTGCGCCTGTTCCAGCGCAGCACCCGCAGCCTGAAATTGACCGAGGCTGGCGAACTCTTCCTGGCAGAAGTCAGCGGCGGCCTGGCGACTATCCAGTCAGCTGTCGCCAATCTGGCCAACGTGGATGGCCAGCCTGCAGGCACGCTGAAAATCAGCATGGGCACAGGTTTCGGCCGTACTTATATCGTGCCTCTGCTCGCAGATTTCCTGAAGCTTTATCCTGCCATCGTGCCTGACTGGCACTTCGATAATCGTCGCGTCGATATGGTGGCTGAAGGATTCGATGCCGCCATCGGCGGTGGCTTCGATTTGCCGCCTGGTGTAGTGGCACGCGCGCTGGCACCGGCGCACGGTGTGCTGGTCGCAGCACCGAATTACTTTGCGGATAAAGCCATGCCGCGCGTGCCGGAAGATCTGGCGCAACACGATGGCATTTTGATTCGTTCACCGCAAACCGGGCGCATACGTTCGTGGCCTTTACGCAATCACGTGAATGAACAAATGCCGATTACCTTGCGTACGCGCATGACCATGAGCGACCCCGATGCCGCGTGTGAAGCAGCCCAATTGGGCCTGGGAATCGCGCTGATTTCGATGCCTAATGCACTTCATTACCTGGAAAATAAAAAACTGATACGCGTGATGCCGGATTGGTATGTCGACATCGGCACGCTGTCACTCTACTTCACTGCACAAAAGCTGCTCCCTGCAAAAACACGTGCCTTCGTTGATTTCGTGGTTGAACATTTCCGCAAAGAGAAATTGGCCAAGCGATTTTCTGCAATCTGAATGGATCACATGACATCCATTAAACGAGCACTCTGTACAAAATGCCTGCGCCCGCAACGTACATGCATTTGCCGTTGGATTACACCGACTGGGCACGAGGTCGAAGTGCTTTTTCTGCAGCACCCGCTGGAAATCGACAACGCAAAGGGAAGCGCGCGCCTGCTGCATCTGAGTTTGGCGCGCAGCCAAATAATTACCGGTGAAGTATTTGCGGAAGATGAGTTGCGTGGATTGCTGTATGCGCCCTTCCCTCATCGACAAGATAATGATCAGAGGCAAAAAACAATTCTGCCATTATTGCTGTACCCCAGCACCTCGGAAGACGGCAACATCGCAACTCCGCCAGTATTGACTATTCCTGCAGATAACACAGCAATCCAATATCGCCTGGTCGTAATCGATGGAACCTGGCGCAAAAGCCGAAAGATGCTTTACCTCAATCCGCTACTGCAACAATTGCCGCGCCTGCCTTTAAGCGATCCACCTGCTTCGCATTACCGGATACGCAAGGCACACAAGCCGGATCAGCTCTCGACGTACGAGGCGACCTGCCATGCGTTGATGCAACTGGAAAATGAAACAGAAAAGTATCTACCCCTGCTAGCGGCATTCGATGGCTTTGTTGAACAGATCAGTAGCTACGATCCAAAATCAAAGGAAAGCGAAATCTGAAAAATCGACCGCCCAATAAAAATCATCCTCCATGAGCAACCAATTATTCTCAACCTTGTTCCGCTTTATCGCGATCTCGGCCATGATAGGTCGCCGGTTGAATCCAAGGCCAATAGCGGACATTCATCTGCCGCAAAAAATGAAAGCACTTGAAAATTATTAAGAGAGGTAATCGCGCTATTAAAAATTGAAGAGAACGATTGGAACTATTTAAGCGAGACAGTCGAAACGTATTATAAGAAGCAAGGTCGAGCTGTTTCAATTTTCTCTTCCTCTTTACCGAGCTATATAAATGCTTTGGAATGTTGTTTCTTGCAATCGGGCCTGCGATTCCAACGCTTCCGTCTGCTGCTGCAGAAGTATTGCGCATTGATGGAAGTTACGAAGAAGCACGTACAAACGTGTTTCGATTACATTCGGTTTTACAATCGGCATCGCCGCCATTCGACATTAGGGTATTTGACCCCGGCCGGATTCGAGCCACGCCAATTAGCACTCAATGCTTAACCTGGTGTCCATTGAGACCGGGACAGACTACACGTCTCAGTAAATCCTTAGTTAAAAATCAGGAAAGCCCGATGGACACGGTTTTGCAGCATGTCTACGCTCCTGTTTCATAAATACACATAACGGGGACTTGCGGCATGTTGTCAGACGAACTTAAAGCTACTGCATCGTCAGTAATTTTTTTGATTAGCTCGCTCGGTCTCGCGATGACGGGGCCCAACACAATGGTTATTAGCGGTGGTATTGCTGCAAGTCTAGCGGCCGCCGTATGCCTATTCGCCAATCAAATCCCAGGCATAGGAACTAGATATGAACGTCTCATACCCTTCTTTGGATTGTGTGCCAACGTACCGCTTACGATCAACGGTATATTTATGATCCAGGGCGGTATGGCATCCGGGCAAAACGCGCTGACAATAGCCGGAACCTGTTTGGCGCTTGCCAACGGCGTTTTTTATGGAAACGCAAATTTCAGAGCTTGCTTCAATTGGATCACTGTAGTTAACCACGCACGTTTCAGCATGGGTGCGGGTGCAATGATTGCGGCTTCCGGGGTAGCCTCGCATGCGCCGGTACTGACGATGATTGGCTGCGGTTACGTTACTGAGGCCGCGCTGCGTAAACATCTAGCATCCCAGCTCGTCGTGTCCCCACCAGAACTTCGAGCCGCTTGTGCTGACTGCCAGTGCACGCCGAAAATTTAAAATACCATTGAAAGGAACACAATCATGACTAATGAAAATCGCTACCTGCTTGACGCCATCGAACTAGCCCGCGCCAACATAAGCAGAGGTGGGCGCCCTTTCGGTGCGATTGTGGTACGGGATGACGTGGTGATCGCCACCGGCGTCAACGAAATTTGCGCAACCAATGACCCGACAGCCCATGCCGAATTAATGGCCATTCGCGCCGCCAGCCGAAAACTCGGTTCGCCTGATCTCAGCAGTTGTGTCGTCTATGCCAGCGGCCATCCGTGTCCCATGTGCATGGCGGCCATGCGCATGGCTGGCGTTCGCAAAATCACCTACGCCTATTCCAATGCGGACGGCGCGCCGTTCGGACTATCTTCCGCAGCGGTCTATGAGGATCTTGCCAAGCCCTTCTCCGAGCAATCCATGACAATCCGCCACATGCCAGTGCCAACGGACGACCTTCCCGATCTGTACACTGAGTGGGCACGCGAGCGCGACAAGCAAGCATAGGCGCATGAAGCCGGAGCTACCACCCGACGCCCCACGACAGTTCGCCGTCACTCTGCTCAGGCTCAGTTTAGGGTGGGGAGCAGACGTCAGCTATCGGCCAAGAGTGGACATTTGCATGTATGCCACACAAAGCTGTCCCGGCCGACCATTCTCAATTCTGCGAAAGCCCTCTTAACTAGAAAACGCCGGTTGTGTAGCAACACTTTCGCGTTTTTTCATCCGCTCGTACCAGGAAAGCAAGGCTTTGCATTCCGGTGGGACTTCCAGATTTACGATGGCAGCAAACACTAGGCCTCCGATGACAGTTATGTCCGCCATCGAAAATTTGTCGCCAGCAATGAAAGGTTGGCGCTGGAGCACTTTGTCAAAGTAATGCATACCTCGAATCGCTTTGTCACGCTGACGGAATCCCCATTCTGGATTTTGGTAAAGCTCCACCAATGGTCCCAAGCCTGGCGTGCCATGGTGAAAATAGACACTAATAGCGTCAAGCAATTCGATTTCGGCCCGCTTGCTCATCATATGAATGATTCCCTGCTCCAGAGGCGTGCTGCCCGTAAGGCTGGGCGACCCATCTAGCGTATCGAGGTATTGAGTAATGGCGGTGCATTCGGCTATCAGTGTGCCATCTGCCAACTCGAGCACTGGCAGCGTTCCCGAATAATTTTTTTGCTCGATGAACTCTGGTTTTTTGTGTTCCCCCTTGTACAAATCTACCAGCTCGAACCGGATTTTCATTTGCAATTTCTTTTCTGCTATAGCGATTCGTACGCGCGTCGGATAAGGGCCGACCGGAAAGTCATAGACCGTCATATTGGTGCTGTTGGTTGTGGTGCTAGATGTCATTACATTCTCCTGAATTAAATAGAATTAACAAAAAAGGAGGGTTATACACAAATCCTACCTAACGTTTGTTAGGTTTAAGAATATGCGCTATACTGGCATTCGTCAACCATATATTTGAGGGCATCATCTTGAGTACCAATCAGAGTTCTAGTTCTAGCGACAAGATTCTTGCTGCCGCTACGCGTATTGCTCAGGCGCACGGCTATAGGGGATTAAATCTGCGTACTCTGGCTGAACAAGTGGGTATAAAGGCCGCAAGTCTGTATCACCATTTTCCAAGTAAGGCGGATTTGGCTGCAGCAGTGGCTCGACGCTATGCTGACGATTCAGCGGCCACCTTAGAGGCAATAGCAATGAATGCAGGAACGCCTGAGGTATGTCTGAATCGATACCCAGAAACTTTTCGACGGTCATTAGAGAACGGTAATCGTATTTGTCTTTGTAGCTTCATGACTGCTGAATACGATGATTTACCGTTAGAGGTTCAAGTCCAAGTGCAAGCGTTTGCAGAGGTGAACGTGGCATGGCTAGGTAACGTGCTGCAACGGACTGGAATGAAGCGAAAGCCTGCTGAACTTCGCGCTCGCGCAATCTTTGCGGCCATTTCAGGGGCACAGCTCATGGCGAGAGGAAGGCAAGATATCAAGCTCTTTGATTCCTTAATTGAAAGTTATCGTGCAGCTGGTCTTCTCTCTTTTGATAATGCGTAGTTGCGAGCAGATGTCCGCTATCGGCCTTGGATTCAGCCAACTTGTTGCATTGACCGGTTGAATCCAAGGTCGAAAGCAGACTGTTTACTCCTCGCAAAAATCACGTCTTCGACCACGATTTAAAATAATGAAGCGCTGTCTTTCGCTATATCCCTTTTGTGACAATCAATACCCGTGTTGCAATCACGAAGAAAATATCGAGAGTCTGCCCATTTAAAGACGCAGGCAACGCGTCTTTGATTTCCTGCCTATAATCGCTGCACGCTTTACCGCCCATTCGGCGAATGACCTCACTGCAAACTTATTCAAGGAACTTTCATGACCATTTCTCTACACGCCGCTTCTGTCCCTGTTTTCAAACAAATGCTTAACAGTGTCAGCGCTCTACTGAGCAAAGCAGAAGAACATGCAACAGCAAAAAGCATAGAGCCGAATGCTTATCTGCAAGCTCGTCTCTACCCGGACATGTTCCCTTTGATTCGCCAGGTACAAATCGCAGGCGACTTCGCCCGCGGTGTCTCGGCTCGTCTGGCCGGTCTGGAAGTACCGAAAGTCGATGACAGTCTGGCGACTACCTTTGCGGATTTGCGCGCGATGCTGGCAGAAACTGTCGCCTTTATCGACGGCATCCCGGCAGACAAGATCAACGGTCAGGAAGCACGCGAGATCGTTCTGCGCCCAGGTACCCCGAAAGAAAGAAAATTCAACGCTCAGGACTATCTGGTGCACTTCGGCCTGCCGCAATTCTTCTTCCACGTGACGACGACTTACGCAATCCTGCGCCACAACGGTATTGAAATCGGCAAGCGCGATTTCATGGGCAATCCTTAAATACTGTCTTTTTAAACATCATCGTCTGAGCGATGTTTAAATCAAGCAGGATACTGCTGGCGCTGTCTGTCATTTTTTTGACCGGCAGCGCCAGCAGCGCTTCTGCAGATGCCAGCAATGTCGAGGTCAAGATCATTGCCTTCAACGATCTGCACGGCCATCTGGAAGCACCTCGTTTATCCTTGTTCGTCCCTGCCGCAAATAGCGTCGGTACTTACGTGCCGGCAGGCGGCGCGGCTTATCTGGCCAGCGCAATCAAATCACTAAAGCAAGCCAATCCCAATCACGCCGTTGTATCTGCCGGCGACATGATAGGTGCGTCGCCGCTGGTCTCTGCCCTATTCCTCGACGAACCAACTATAGAAGCGGTCAATGCATTCGGCATCGACTTCAACGCGGTAGGCAATCATGAATTTGATAAAGGTTGGCGCGAGTTACTGCGTATGCAAAATGGCGGTTGTGCCAAGTTCACGCAGCGCGAACCATGCGCGCTCAACAAGCAATTCCCTGGTGCCAATTTCGGCTTTCTGGCGGCCAATACATTCAAGGCTGACGGGCAGACCTTATTCCCTGCCACCGGCATCAAATCATTCGGTAGTGGCACACAACAAGTCAAAATCGGCTTCATAGGTTTGACGCTGAAGAACACGCCGCACATCGTCACGCCTGCCGGCGTCGCCGGACTGAGCTTCGCCGACGAAGCTGGCACCGCGAATGCATTGGTACCGCAGTTGAAAGCGCAAGGTGCCGATGCGATCGTGGTTGTGATCCATGAAGGCGGTGTAACCAATGGCAGCAGTGAAAGTTCCTGCCCCAGCCTGACCGGCGCTATCGTGCCTATACTTGAACGTCTAGCTCCGGCCATCGACGTCGTGGTTTCCGGGCATACGCATCGATCCTACATTTGCGATTACGGCAAACGCAATCCGGCCAAACCATTCTTGCTGACCAGCGCTGGGCAATACGGCACTGTGATCACAGACATCAATCTGACCATCGATCCACGCACGCATAAAGTTGTTTCAAAATCTGCGGACAACGTCATCGTGCAGGGCGAAAGTTTCGTGAATAACGCCGGAGTGACGATCAAGCCATCGGCAGACTATCCGCGCTTTGGCAAAGACCGTGATGTCGATGCGATCGTCACCCGTTATGCCGATGCGGCAGCCGCATTGACCAATCGCATGGTCGGCAGGTTGACGATATCCGTATCACGCAGGTCAGCCATATCCGGCGAAAGCCCGCTAGGCAATTTGATCGCGGATGCGCAACTTGCCGCCACACAGTCTGCCGAACATGGCGGAGCGCAAATCGCGCTGATGAATCCGGGCGGTATTCGTGCCGACCTGCATGTGCCAAATAGAGGTGGAGAGATTACGTATGGGCAGATATTCAGCGTGCAGCCGTTCGGCAATAATCTTGTCGTGAAGAGTTTTAGCGGTACGCAATTACATCGAGTGCTGGAACAACAATTCAAGCGGCAATCGAATACCGACGACGGTCCGCGCATATTATTTCCATCTGCAGGATTTACTTATTCCTACGATCTGCAAAAACCTGCCGGCTCACGCGTCAGCGCGATGCGCCTGCATGGCGTGCCGATTGTCGACAAAGCTATCTATCGCGTGACGATCAACAGTTATCTCGCGAACGGCGGCGATCAGTTCAGTCTATTCAATAAGGGCGAACATATCTCTGGCGGCGCGATCGATGTCGATGCGCTGGAAGCATATCTGCGCAGTCATTCGCCGATGACGCCGCCTGCGACAAACAGGATTACCCGCATCGATTGATGTCGGCATCTGCCGTTGTCAATCTCACATCGTGAGAACCCTGGCCTGCAAGTACGCCCCCTGGATTTAGCGTTACGCAAATTCATTTTCAGCCAATCCAATTAAATTTATAGATGATGAATAACATCTATTGCATTTATGATGATTAACATCTATTATTCGTTCAAGCCTACTTTTCCGAACCTGCCATGCCACGCGTATCCAAAGAACAAACCGACCTGAACCGCTCTGCCATCGAGAACGTTTCTGCAAAACTGTTTCGCGAAAAAGGCTTCAACGGTGTCAGCGTCGCTGACCTGATGGCAGCAGCCGGGCTGACGCACGGTGGCTTTTACGGGCATTTTTCATCCAAGGATGAATTGGCGGCAGTAGCCTGCGCCAATGCGTTCGACCATGCAGTTGAGCGCTGGAAAAAGCGTGTGGAGAGTGCAAAGGATGAAAAAACTGCACTGAAAACCATCGTCGACAATTATCTGTCGTCGAAAAATGTACTGGATATTGGTAACAGTTGCCCAGGCCCCGCCCTCGCCGTCGACGTCGCACGCGAAGCGCACGACAAGCCGGTGCGCGCCGCCTATCTGGCTGGCACTACCGAATTGGTGGAGGTGCTGGCATCACTGGTTGCATCCGATGACACCGCAACGCGCAGGAAGGTAGCGCTGGCGCAATGGAGCACGATGGTAGGCGCGATGATGCTGGCGCGCGCCACCCATGACGATGCGATTGCGGAAGAAATTTTGTCAGCCGCACGCGCGCAATTGCTCGCTAATGCAAATGTCTGATTCACCATTCAACAGCACCCTGTCGAACCACAAATAGGAAATTCATGTTCGCTCAATCATTGTCCAGATGGCTGGACCGCAAAGGTATCCATTTTTCCTGGATGATCGTCGCTATCACCTTCCTGACCATGCTGACTTCTGCCGCCGCGCTGGGTTTGCCGGGCGTGCTGCTGCAACCACTCAGCAAGGAGTTCGGCTGGACTACGGATCAGATTTCATCCGCAATCGCACTGCGCTTCATTTTGTTCGGCCTGATCGGACCGTTTGCGGCCATTTTCATGGAACGTTTCGGCTTGCGCAATGTGATCTCGACTGCACTGACGCTGGTGGCGCTTTGTCTCGCCTTGTCCACGCAAATGACACAGCTCTGGCATATGTTCATGCTGTGGGGCTTGATCCTTGGCATTGCGACCGGCATGACGGCACTGGTATTGGGCGCAGTGGTTGCCAATCGCTGGTTTGAAAAACGGCGTGGACTGGTGATCGGTCTGCTGACCGCAAGCTCTGCGACCGGACAATTGATCTTCCTGCCGGTCGCTGCGTGGCTGATCGAGCATCACGGCTGGCGCATGGCTGTGTTGCCGGTATTTTTCTGTTGCGCCCTGGTCGCCGTTCTGGCCTTCCTCCTGATACGCAACCATCCTAATGATGTGGGCATCGTCGCTTACGGTGCTGACCCGAGCGTGGCATTGCCTATGCAAGCTTCAGCAGCACACATGACTTTGCTGGAGCCGTTGAAAGTACTGGCCAGTGTTTCTCGCAATCGCACCTTCCTGGTTCTTGCCGGCACCTTCTTTATCTGCGGCCTCTCCACCAGCGGACTGATCCAGACGCACTTTATCTCGCTGTGCGGCGATTACGGCATGGCTGCAATCCCTGCTGCCAGCATGCTGGCGATGATGGGCGCCTTCGATTTTGTCGGCACCATCTTGTCGGGCTGGCTGTCCGACCGCTATGACAATCGCAAACTACTGTTCTGGTATTACGGCTTGCGCGGTTTGTCGCTGCTGTGGTTGCCACATTCGGATTTCACGCTGTATGGCTTGTCTATCTTCGCAATGTTTTACGGATTGGATTGGATCGCGACGGTGCCGCCCACGGTCAAACTGGCGGGTGCGACGTTTGGCAAGGAGCGTGCGGGCATGGTGTTCGGCTGGATCTTTGCGGCACATCAGATCGGCAGTGCGATCGCTGCTTACGGTGCAGGTTTGTCACGCACGATGTTGCTGACTTATACGCCAGCCTTGTACACCGCTGGTGCGGCGTGCCTGTTTGCAGCAGTGATTATTTTCATGATACGAAAACCGGCAAGGGCGGTTTAAGAAGTAGCAAACAAGATCAGATCTTGCGCCAGATCGAGGCCAGCCAAGGTTGCTGTTCACGCGGCAAACCTGGCGGCCGATAGTAATGCTCCAACTCGGCGAACCCGGCATCTGTCATGAATTGACGCCAAGCGGGTAATTCGAAATAAGCGCCATAGCGATCGCCGCTCCATCCCTCCTGGTTTTCACCGCGCGGATTGGAGGTGAAGAGTACGCCGCCGTTTTTCAAGCTTGCATGCAGTTGTTTGAGTACGCGTGGCAATTCCTGACTCGGCACATGAAACAGCGATGCATTGGCGAACACGCCGTCAAAACGTTGTTCCGGCAAATCCAGCTTCAGAAAATCCTGTTGCCATACTTCGCAGTTTGCATAATCACGCGCCATCTGTACAAACTCTGCCGAGCCGTCCAGGCCTACCGGCTGATGTCCCAGTGCTATGAACGTTTTCAGATCACGCCCCGGACCGCAACCCAAATCCAGAATACTGAAAGGTGCAGCGCCCTCTATATGCTTTAGCAAGGAGTGAATATTCTGGCTGACATCATGCGAGCGCGTGCCTTCCCAGAAAGCAGCGGCGCGCTGGTTGTAATGATCGAGCGTGACATCGGTGATATGCGTGAGTTCTTGCGAACTGAGTTTTTTGTCTGAATTTTGCATAGCGAATTTTTACGTTTTCAGCTTGAGATCAACGGCGATGGATCTTCATGATTTTTTGATGCTCACGCTGCCAGTCGCGTTCTTTTTCGGTATTGCGTTTGTCGTATTCTTTCTTGCCCTTGGCCAGCGCAATCTCGCACTTCACACGGCCTTGCACCCAGTGCAGATTGACAGCCACCATCGTGAAACCGGATTGATCGACCTTGCTGGTTAAACGTTTGATCTCTGCCGCATGCAGCAAGAGCTTGCGCGTGCGTATCGCTTCCGGATGATCGAACGCTGATGTACTGTTTAATGCGCTGATGTGTGCGCCGAACAGGTAAATTTCATTGTCGCGCGCAATCACGTATGCTTCTTTCAGCTGCACACGGCCGGCGCGGATCGCCTTGACTTCCCATCCTTGCAATACAATGCCTGCTTCGTATCGATCTTCGATGAAGTAATCGTGAAACGCTTTTCTGTTGTCTACTATCGTCATGGCACTCTCTATTAATACCGGCAGTGTAACGGTCTGCAGCACAATCTGCACTGGCAGCAAACACATACATCATCTGCACGCATGATTTCTTATCTCTTTGTCCTTATTGTCGGCCTGATTGCAGGTGGCATCAGCGGCATCATAGGCACCGGCTCATCCATCATCCTGCTGCCGATACTGGTGTATACCTTCGGCCCCAAACAGGCTGTACCTATCATGGCAGTCGCCGCCGTCATGGCAAATCTGGCGCGTGTGATGGCGTGGTGGAAGTTGATCGACTGGCGCGCATTCGCAGCCTACTCGATTACCGGCATCCCGGCGGCGGCCCTTGGTGCACGCACCCTGCTCGCCTTGCCTGCCAACCTGATCAATATTTTTCTCGGCATCTTTTTCATTGCGATGATTCCAGCACGTCACTGGCTGATGCTGCGCAACTTTCGCCTGCGCCTGTGGCAACTCTCGATAGCCGGTGCCTTCATCGGCTATCTGACTGGCGTGGTGCTCTCGACCGGACCGCTCAGCGTTCCGGCCTTTATTTCATACGGATTGGTGAAAGGTGCCTTCATCGCAACCGAAGCCGCCAGCTCGCTATTTCTTTACGTCAGCAAGATCATTACCTTTGGCGAGTTCGGGGCAATGCCACCGAATATCTTCATCAAAGGTTTACTGGTAGGCGCCTCGTTGATGGCGGGTACCTTTGCCGGAAAAATCGTGATGCTAAAGTTGAGCGATCAAGCGCATCGCTATCTGCTGGATGTCTTGCTGCTGTTTTCAGGCTTGTCTTTGCTGTGGGCCGCATTGCGTTAACCTTATTTCCACAAACAAAAACCTCTTGTGCAAAAACACAGATGTTCATGAGGTTGACGTAAACCTGCAAACAGCTATACTCATCCAGGTCGCGCATCGATTGCGCGCATTGCTTAATTTTTCATCATTATTAAAATGACCACCGCGCCAACCTTCCTGTCGAAACGCATCAGTTCTGCGCCGAACACGGAATCCCTGCGCGCGCATTTTCTGCTCGCAATGAGCGTCTCTGCCATCGCCCACGGCGCGGCGGAGATTTACACACCATCGTCTTTCACAAGAGACCTCGCCTGCCTCTCTTAGGCTCGGCGAGTATCAGCAGGAACGAAGTTTCGTTCCCTCACATCACTCCCGAGCCACCCGCCTGAATCTTCCTTTTTGTTGATGCTTGTGTAATCACGCGCATCGATATTGCACTGCCAATTTTGGCCTGCCTTTCGTGGTCGGCCACGGAGAACTATTGCCATGAAAAATCAACGTATCCTGAAACAAAACGATGCCGCTATCCTGAGCCGGCTTGCTGAACAATTATTGCGCCTGGCTGACGTTGAGCTCAATGTCGGCGAAGAATTGCTGGATATCGTTTCAACGTCGAAAATACTCGCCGCTGACACGGAACGCAAAGATTGCGTTGCGCTCTATTCAAGTGTGAGCTATACACCGGCGAACGTTGACGACAAACGAATCCTTACGCTTGTTTGTCCGCATGAAGCCAATCCGGAATTGGCATATGTATCGGTCTTATCGCCTATAGGCATGGCATTGATAGGTAGAAAAACGCTACACATCATCGATGTCGCCTTGCCTGCCAATCGCATGGAAAAAATCAAGATACTTGAGGTTGCCAACGTGAACTTGATCAGCGAGGTGGAATAGCCATGAAGCGTGAAAGAACACTCTTTCTGATTGACAGACGAAGGCGGGTACGCAAATACCTGTACGCGCTGATCACAGTCTGTGCAACCTGCATCGTTGCAGTGATGGCGCTGGAATGACTCGTATTACCTTATCAGTTCTACAGCACAGTTTCACCGCACTCGAAAAATATTAAACCAAAAGGTTGACTTTTAATTTTCGCCTGATATATTCAACTGTATGGTTGAATTAAACTCTCAAAAACTCGATGCCGTGTTCACCGCTCTTGGCGATGTAACACGACGGAAAATGCTGCGACTGCTGGCCGACGGCGAACGGACGATCAGTGAACTTGCTGCTCCTTTCGATATGTCGCTGGCCGGTGCGTCCAAACACGTCAAAGCATTGGAGAATGCCGGCCTGATACTGCGAACGGTACAAGGTCGTACACACACCTGCTCCCTGCAGGCTGCGCCGTTGGCAGCCGCTGAGGATTGGTTACGTTTTTATGAAAATTTCTGGTCGGATCGACTTGATGCATTGGAGCGCGAGCTGCAAAAATCAACGAAAGCAAAAAGGAGAAAAACATGAGTGACTATGGCGTGGTAATTGATACGGCAACGGTACGCATGGAGCGTACCCTGTCCGGTTCCGTGGATCAGGTATGGGCTTATCTGACCGATTCGGAGAAACGCAGCACATGGCTGGCATCCGGCATTATGGAATTGAAAGTGGGCGGTCAAGTGACACTGGCATTCGACTTCAAATGTCTGACAAAAGAAATCACACCAGAACGTTTTCGCCCCTACGAAACTGGTCATGTGCAAAGCGGCCACGTCACGCAATGCGAACCACCACATCTGCTGTGCTTTACCTGGAATGAAAAAAATGGACAAGGATCGGAAGTACGCTTTGAACTAAAGCCACAAGGGAAAAAGACACTGTTGACTTTGACTCACAGCAAACTGCCGAACCGCAAAGAAATGGTCAATGTGTCAGGCGGATGGCATACCCATCTGGACGTCTTGGAAGATCGTTTGAGCGAACAAGAGCCACGCCTGTTCTGGAATACATTTTTACAAATGGAAAAGGAATATCAGGCGAGTATTCCGGAATATCCTGCAGCGAATGCTTGAACAAGATGAACGATTCAGCCGATAACTATGCCCGCTTCGTTCATCAGCCCGAGAATGCCATGCCAGAGTATTTCTATACCGATGCACAGAAGGATAAAAGCTGACAAGCGCAACAGCACCATGGTGCCCAGACGTCCAAGCAAGTTCATCAGCTTGTTTGCAGAGTTGTAGCAGAGGTAAATCACCAGTGCCGTCATGGCAGCGCCCAAGGCGGCGCTGCCGATGGACATCACCCAATCGAGCACGCGCGTCGGTGTGTTGGCACCCAATGTGATTGCTGCAGCGATGGAACCGGGGCCGACCGTCAGCGGAAAGCTGATCGGATAAAAACTGCGTACCTTGAAATCCTCATCCGACCATACTTCTACCTGCTTGCTCGCGACTTGCGTACGAATCGCATCATGAGAATTGTCATTCAATAACCGCCAGCCGGTTGCCATCACCAGTATGCCACCACCTATGCGCACAATCGGGAGCGATATCCCGAAGAAATTCAACACATGTGAACCGATAAACATCGCGCCTACCAGCATCAGGAAGCAATTGATCGCTACTTGTCGTGCCAGTCGCTTTTGTGCTTGCGGAGCGATATTGCCGTGCAGGCTGGCAAAAACCGGCGCATTACCGAAAGGATTCAGAATCGGCAGCAAGGTAACCGGGATCAGAACTGCCGCTTTTAAAAACAGAATCAGCATGCTTGTACTTCCAGAGTGAATGAGTTGCGACTAGTAAACGACGATTACAGGAATCATCAAATAGCCTAATTTTTATCCACCGAAAAACCTGCTGCGACCCATGCGTCTATCCCGCCGGTCAATGGACGCACACGCGTGTAACCACGTTGCATCAATTTTTTTGCCAAGCGTGCAGCCGACGCTTCATTTGGACAGGCACAATAAATAATTACTTCCGAATCTGTCGTCGTATTCACCACCAAGGCACTGATGTCATCATCAGACAATATCTGTGCGCCTGGAATTCTTCCGGTTTGACGCGACAGCTCGGAACGCACATCGATGATGGTGGGCGGATTACCCGTTTTCAGTAATTGCTCCAGCTCTTCCACAGTGATGCGCGCCATGCGCAGCTCCTTGATGAAGGCACGACGCTGCCACCATTTCTTCGCGATATAGACGGCCAGGGCCAAGGCGACAAGCAAAATTCCCCACTTACCCAGACTGGCCAGAATATCCAGCAAATCGGCAACGGCAGAACTGAACAGTGAACCAAGAAAAATTGCCGAACCCGACCACAGCGCAGCACCCAGCGCATCGAACACTATGAATTTTGCAGGGCGCGTACCAATCGCGCCGGCCAATGCACTCGCAACCGACGCAAAGCCGGGAATGAATTTGGCTACCAGCAATGAGGCCGGGCCATAACGCACATAGATAGATTCGGTTTGCCGCACGCAGGAATCGGGCGATAATGAAATTTTGCACAAACGCGCCATCACGCTGGCACCATAACGCCGACCGGCTTGATACCACGCGAAATCTGCAATCAGGGCCGCGATAACGGCAATGAACAACAGCATGGGGCCGGAGTATTCACCTCGTCCCAGCAAGGCACCAGTAATCACCAGCGTAGGGTAAGCGGGAACCGGGGCGCCCAATTGTTCTATCAACACATTGCCAAAAACAAACAGCAATCCGTATTGCTCAATCAGTTCCAGAAGGAAGCTCATAGTATATTTTCTGCGGTCAGTTCAACTTTTGCCCAATTATTTGGACAGTGAAAGCATATCAGGCAGATGTGGGACACGCTTGCCGATTTCAAATGCATGAGAGATGATTCAGCCACTTGAATCTGATTTTCGGACTAGGTTGAATCTTTTGCAAACGGTCTTGTCTCAAAAAACTTAATTACCCAAGGAGTGCTGCATGAACAAAGAAGAGAAGGTTTGGCTGAATACAGATAACGGTGAGAAGCAATCAGGGCAAACCGAAAAGGAGAGCAACAAGCCTCAAGCACTGAACTCGGACGACATAAAGGAAGAGGAAAAACGTTATGGCCTGGTGGATGAAGATCATCCCTTCCCGTCCAAAGGTAATTGAATCCAAAGATATAGACGCCCTGCCTTGCGGGCGTCTTGCGACCTTAAGGCGTGACTGCGGTTTCTTTCGCAGTTTCTTTAGTTATCGCCGATCCCATAGGCTCACCCAATTGCACAGCCCGTTCCGCTAACCATGCCTGATTGAAGGCCAGCGTTTGGGCTGGGAACAACATCACGACGGTGGAGCCAAGCAGGAAGCGGCCCATCTCTTCGCCTTTTTTCAAAGCGATGAATTGCTTGTCGTAGTGCCATTCGCGCACCACACCCAGACGCGCGGCATTCACGACACCGTGCCACACCGTCTGCATGCTACCGACGATAGTCGCACCGACCAGCACCAACACGAACGGTCCTACCTCGCCTTCAAATACGCAAACCACGCGCTCGTTACGCGCAAACAGATTAGGTACGCCACGCGCCGTCGTCGGATTGACCGAGAACAAATCGCCAGGCACATAAATCATCCGCGTCAAACGTCCGTCGCAGGGCATGTGGATGCGGTGATAGTCGCGCGGGCTGAGATACAAGGTGGCAAAGCTGCCATTCTCGAATTTGGTTGCCAGCTCTTTATCGCCGCCAACCAGCATGGTCGTGGAATAGTTGTGGCCTTTGGCCTGAAAAATCTGATCTTTTTGTATCGCGCCAAACTGGCTGATTGCACCATCGACCGGGCAAATGAAGGGGACATCCGCAATCGGTCTTGCGCCGCTGCGTAATGCGCGCGTGAAAAATTCATTAAAACTGGCGTAGCTGTGAATATCCGGATTCGCCGCTTCGCTCATATTGACTTTGTACTTGCCGATAAACCAGCGTATCAACCCGGTCGTTACACGTCCCGCCTTCGCGCCGGCAACTTTGCCGGCAAAGACGGTCAGTGCCTTTTTGGGCATAAGGTATTGCGGGATTACAGGCAGGCGATTGAGCACAGGCGATATTGGTAGTAAAAACGGGTAATAAAAACGGTGGCGTGATTGTAGCGCTTGTTTGCGTTTATTTTGGAGCGATCACGCGGGTGACGGTAATACGGTCTATAAAAAATTCACCTTCAATACAAGTACGGTGCGGGACGGCAGCCAGCTCAAAGCCGCGATTCTCATCCTCCATCCACATTTTCACGAGCGTCTCGAACTCTTCAGGATCCAGCCGTAGCGCCTGTGCCGAGATCACAAACCGCGCGCCGTCCTTTTGCTTGTTGACAATATCTTCTATGAGAGCCATCGGTGATCCTATTTCGAAACAAAAACTGCCGACATCATAGCTTTTGTTTCACTTCTATTCCATCAAATGCGCTGTTTCAGTTCGGCGATTGCCGTTTATCCCTGTCGTTCGCGGCTTTTGCCTTGATTGAGAAGACTTGATGGCAGGGATCGGACTCGGGATTTGCGCCATCCCATAATGAGGTTGCAACGACACTGAGGCCGCTGGTCAAAATAGCTGCACCCACTCGGGCGATGGCTCCGACAGCACCGGATTCATCCAGGCTCATTTCAGGTTTGACGATCTGACCGGTAATTTTGACCTCGCTGGCAAACGTGGAAACACCCAGATTGACGCCGGAACGTGCGCGCACGCGGCCATGCAAATCCAGAGTCTGATCGCGCATATCGACCTTGCCACGTGTCAGCAACTGGCTTACGTCGCTACGAGCGCCGACGATGCCTTCACCTTCAGCCATCCCTGACTGGAATGGCAAGCGTGCACTGATACAAGATAGATCGACGCGATCCGAATCCTTGGCCGAGAACAAACCGGTCAGCCAAAACTCAGCCTGCCCTGCTTTCGGTGAAAAGATTTTTGCCGCACCGATTTGAATATGAACGGGGCCAGTCACTGACGCGGCAAGGCCATTCATCGATGTACCCTGTGCTGTAATTTTTGCATCGACCTTCATCTTGCCGCCAGAGACAGTGATACTTTTCCCGGTTTGCTTGAACCACTGCTCCAGCGTCGTATCTTCCATTTGCAAGTTAAGTTGAACGGTCTTTCGACTGCCATTGAAAACTGCGTCGCCAGCCGCAGCACCGCCCAGCAATTTCCCGGAAAACTTATTGACTGTCAGGCGATCGTCGTTGAACGTCATCTTCGCGCTGGCATCTGTCACTTCAATCCCGGAGCGCAATTTCAAGGCGGCGATATTCGCATCGACTTTGCCTTGCGTCCCATTCAGTGCGACCAGCAAATGCCAGGCGAACGGATTGTCGCGAAACAGCTGGCCGGCTTTCTTTGGTGGCAATGGCGGCTGTCCAGCATCGAGAAAAGTCTGGATCATATCCACACGATCCGCTTGCAATTGCGCGCTAAAGACTGGGGTTTTACCGCGAAGATTGATCTGGCCTTCGCCGGATAAATTCATCTTGCCCAATTGCAGCTTGAGATCCTTGAAGTCGGTTTTTCTATTGACCGCCTGCAGTGCAACGCTAGCTTTCAATGGTGCGGGTGTGTCTTGCTTCACACCGAGGAAGCCAAAAAATTCCTGCGTCGACGGTGCTTCGATGGTCACCAGCAAATCGTAGTTGCTCAGGGAAGTATCGAGCGGCATTTTTCCGCTGATGGTGGCGGAAGCCTGTCCGGATTTGGCGTGTATAACGCCCTTAGTCACGGCACCTTCTTGACCAAGAGAGGAAAGATCATCAAGCTTGCCGTTGAGCTGCAGCAAATACTGGTCGCGCTCCAGCTGCATATCGAACTCAACATCATGCAAATTCTGATGACCATCAACACGCAGATTTTGTACCTGCCATGTCCTGGGTTCATTTTCGGCATGACGGAAGCGGATGTGACTATTTTTCGCATTCAAGCTTGTCAGCGCCATGGAAATTGACGAGGAGGCTTGCGCACGCGGGAAGTCCCAACTGCGGCGACCGTCATTCGCAATATTGAAATTGGTTTTCAATCCGTCGAAATGCAGGCCGCTCACGACGAATTTCCCTGTCAATAAAGGAAGGAAAGCGAACTCCACCTGCATATCCGCAGCTTCAATCAGGTATTTGTCGCGCGCCCAGTCCGGATTGGAAAGCATGACATGCTTTGCATGCAACTGCGGATACGGGAACAGTTGCAGTGCTATGTCTCCTATCGTCAGATCACGCGACCATTCCTGCTGCGCCTTGTCGCGCGCCAGTTCTTTCAGGTGCTTGCCGTCCACCAGCATGGACAAGCTAATGCTAGCGATCACGAACGCCAGCAGCAAGCCGGATATGACCCACAGTAAGACTTTACGGCGTGCGTTCATGACACTAATCCTCGTATGGAAACTCTATATCGAAGCGAATTTCCGCTGACATTTCTTGAAAATTCCACGCTCGCATAATGAGCAGGAGACAGGAATCAAGCAACAACAGCTATCGATAGTGGTCGAGGATATAACAGACAGCACAAGTCGTCATGCAAGACTTGACGCGAGGATATGTAGGACAAGAAGACTTTTCCCAAAAGAGACGATACTTTCAGACGTTCAAGTTCAGCTCGCTACAGCAAGCATCGGATTGACTCCCTTCAGTAAATAATCAATCAGCTCACGTACCGGGCGGATCGCATTGCCGAATGGCAGAGGCTCGGAGCCACGGAAAAACAAGCCACGTTCAACATCGCCTTTCAATGCAAAGCCGAGTTGGGTATCAATGCAGAACTGCCCTGCCTTGGCGATACCGTCACGCAAACCGCACTGATGCAGGCAGTCGAAACCGACCGTACAATCCTTGGGACCGGCTTTACCCTGCAGCTTGGCTTCTTTACCTAGATAATTGACCAACCATTGCGTCTTCACTGCACGCGCCGGCAAACCGGCGCAACTCATGAAGGTAACGATATCTTCCGGTCGCGCAGCGGCCAGCACATGCTTGAAGTTGATATGCGCATCGCCTTCTTCCGACACGGCAAAGGCAGTACCGAGCTGCACCGCGCTTGCGCCCAGGCCAAACAATTCGCTTACCTGTTGCGGATTGTGTATGCCGCCGGCGACGATGAGCGGGATTTTTTCAGGCTCTATGCCCAAGTCCTTGAATAGTTGCCGCGTGCCTTCGAGCACAATAGAAAAAGCAAAGTGAGGATCGTTGACGCTATCGAGGCCGGCCGCGCCCAGATGGCCGGCTGCATATTGCGGATTCTCGATCACGATGGCATCCGGCAGGCGATTGCGTCGCATCCATTTTTTCAGTATCAGTGCAATGCCGCGCACATCGGACAAGATAGGCAGCAAGGCCACATCGGGGTAGTCCGCTGTCAGTTCCGGCAAATCCATAGGCAAACCGGCACCGACCACGATGGCATCGGCACCGCTCTCACACGATTGCCGCACATAGGCTGAATATTCGGCGACTGCGCGCATTACATTGACGGCGATCATGCCCTTGCCGGCTGCGATTTCTTTCGCCGCCTTGATTTCGCGGTCAAGTGCAATCAGATTGGCAGAGTTGATCGCGGCCTTGTCACGCGACTTCTCGGTTTGCCTCGTCAAATCTGCATGATGGCGACGCAAATCAACGCTGGAAATCGTACCGACTGCACCCAGTTTTGCGACATTACCTGCCAGGCTATGCGCAGAAACACCCACGCCCATTCCGCCTTGTACGATAGGGAGCAGCAATTTATTCTTCAGCTTCAATTTCGGGAATACGATATCCGGCACAATCATCCTTCGCTTGCAATAGAGTTGACCGACTGTAGCAAAGCAGCTTGCGAACAAATTGACATGGATCAAAATTGACCCAGACAATGCACCCGATATCGAATTAAATGCCTGGGCATGGCGAAAATTCAGGCCTTTCCAATTTTTCAGACTGCTGTGATTGTTATGTAGATGGTCAGGATGCTAGAGTGTCATTACCATTCAGCCATAACGCTACGGGAGCCATGCATGCCGCATCATCATCGTGCCGAAAGTCATCTCAACGGTCGCATCGGCTGGTTACGTGCAGCAGTACTCGGTGCGAACGACGGCATCATTTCTACTGCATGCCTTTTACTGGGTGTCGCCGCCGCCAATGTCGAGCGTCATGAATTATTAATCACCGGTATTGCGGCGCTCGTCGCCGGTGCCATGTCGATGGCCGCAGGTGAATATGTGTCAGTCAGTTCGCAAGCCGATACCGAACAGGCTGAACTGGAACGCGAGCGCATAGAGCTGCACGAACAGCCGCTTGCGGAACATCGCGAACTGGCATCCATTTATGTCACACGCGGCGTAACGCCGGAGCTGGCGGCACAGGTTGCACAACAATTAATGGCGCACGATGCCTTGAGCGCACATGCGCGCGATGAACTGGGCATTCATGAAGCCTCTGCCGCACGCCCTATTGAAGCAGCGCTCACATCGGCCATCACTTTTTCCGTAGGCTCGGCGCTGCCCTTGCTGACTGTGTTAATCGCACCCGCACATTTATTGATTCCTGCGTTGGCATTGACCTCACTGCTGTTCCTGATAGCCTTGGGCTTACTGGCAGCGCGTGCTGGCCGCGCACCACTATTGCGTGCTGCGGTACGCGTCGGATTCTGGGGCGCATTGGCAATGGTGACCACCGCCGGCATAGGAAAAATATTCGGCACCATCGTTTAATGACTTTCTACGCATCATATGGATAAGTTTTACTGAGTAGATATTCTGGCGATTGAATCTTCTCTGAAATCTGACACAAGGCTGCCGTCATGAAATTCAAGGATTATTACGAAACACTGGGCGTCAAACGCGACGCGACGCAAGACCAGATCAAAAGCGCCTATCGCAAACTGGCGCGCAAACTTCATCCCGATGTATCGAAAGAGGCGGATGCAGAAGCACGCTTCAAGGAAATGGGCGAAGCCTACAAGGTTTTAAAAGATCCGGAGACGCGCGCGTCCTACGATCAGCTTGGTGCCAACTGGAAAAACGGACAAGACTTCCAGCCGCCACCGAATGCGGATGCCGGTTTTGAGTTTGGCGGTCGCGGTGGCCATGCAGGGTTCGGCGATGTATCCGACTTCGGTGAATACTTTGAGCAAATGTTTGGCCGACAAACCGGTTTTGGCCATGGTCGACGGCACAATGTGCATGCGCAAGGCGAGGATCATCATGCCAAAGTGCAAATCGATCTGGAAGACGCTTATCGTGGCGCCGAACGTAATATCTCGCTGCGCATGCCGGTGATCGATGACAGTGGCCATGTGGTCACCAGGGATCGCACTCTTAGCGTCAACATTCCAAAAGGTATACGTTCCGGACAAACCTTGCGCCTGTCTGGTCAGGGCGGCCCCGGCATAGGTAGAGGAAAAGCCGGCGACCTGTATCTGGAAATCGTCTTTCGTCCACATCCGCGCTATCGCGTCGATGGCCACGACGTGTATGTCGATCTGCCGCTCGCACCGTGGGAAGCTGCACTCGGAGCCAGCCTGACGGTAGCGATACCGCAAGGCTCGATCGAGCTGAGCATTCCACCCAATTCCGCTGCCGGCCGCAAGCTGCGCCTGAAAGGTAAAGGGATACCCGGCAAGGAAGCAGGCGACCTGTATGTGGTTCTGAACATCGTCTTGCCACCCGCCGATACTGAACAAGCAAAAGAAGCTTATCGCAAGCTGCGTGACGCTGCTCCCTTCAATCCTCGTGCCTTTTCATAAGGACGTTCATCATGAGCAAAACAGTGAGCAACTATCTCGATTGCCAGATCGTCGAAGAGGACATTAAGCTGACCTTGTTTGAACTGTGCCAGGCATCGCATGCATCGGAAGAAACGATCAGGTCGCTGGTAATGGAAGGCGTACTGGAACCGATTGAGCAGCAGGCACAAGAGTGGCAATTCCCCGGCTCTTCGTTACGCCGTGCAAAATTGGCACAGCAATTGACGGAAGACATGGAAATCAATCCATCCGGGGTTGCGCTGGTATTGGATCTGCTGGATCGCATAGCGAGCTTGCAGGCGCAACTGGTACGCCTGAGTCGGCATTAAGCTTTACATCCGACGTTACCCTACTTCTTTACCGGCTTGACGATCACCGTGCATGTCGTGCCGGCCACCAGCTTGTGTTCTTTATCCAGATCATCGATCCGTATGCGCACAGGTACACGCTGAGCCAAGCGCACCCAGTTGAACGTCGGATTGATATCAGCCAGCAATTCTTTACCAGTCGCTGCATCGCGATCGGTAATGCCGCGGGAAATACTTTCGATATGGCCTTTCAATGACGCACCGCCACTCATCAAGTGAATTTCAACGACGTCGTTCACAGCCAGATAAGGCAATTTGGTTTCTTCAAAATAGCCGCTGATATAGTAAGAATTACTGTCTATCACCGCCAACTGCGGAATCCCTATCGCTGCAAAATCACCCGCATACACATGCAGATTGGTGACGTAACCATCGACCGGCGCTTTGACATCGGTGCGTTCCAGATTGAGTTGCGCGGTTTCCAGCGCTGCCGCGGCAGCCTGATATTTTGCTCCAGCGATAGACGACAGCGACGCCGCGGCTTCACGATTTTCACTGGTGACTATCGATGCGTCCAGACCGCTGCGACGTGCAGCTTCCTTGCTGCGCATGCCCCTCTCTGCCTGTTGCGCCGCCAGTGTCGCTTCTGCCTGCGACACCGCATGCGCATAGCGACGCTTGTCGATGCTGAACAGGACATCACCCTTGTGCACGAATTGGTTATCGTGCACGGCAACATTCGTCACGATGCCCGATACATCCGGTGCAATGTGTATGGTATTCGCCTTGACGCGACCATCGCGCGTCCATGGCGAATACATATTGTCATTCCACAGGTAGGCACCGAACAGAATGGCAATCAACAAGAGTACGCCGGTAATGACGTAGCGCAGAGTGGCAGATGTACGCATGAGCGTGATCCTTTGTTTCAGTAAATTATTTTAGTAAATCAAGAGCGCAAGTACGCCGAATATGCAAACCAGCAAACACAAACGAAACAGCGAACGATGCCAGACGTGTCGATAGACGCCAAAGTGGCCGCACAACCAGTCGATACCGATATGAATCAGCACGCTCGCCAGAAAAACGATTAACAGTGACGGCATTAACACACCGAATATGGCAATTTCACGCGGCATGAAGTGCTCCATTCTCCGATTCCGCTGTTACGGAAAAATTACTCAATGATTGATCCAGCAGCGAGGTATGGATCAAATGCAGATCCGTCAAGGCACGCTGCAGTTGTGCTGTTTCTTGCGGCAAGAGATTGCTTCCATCAGATAACAATTCGCGCAGCATCTTGCCAGCTGCTTTTGTCTCGGCGATTGCGCGTTCGCGTTGCTCCGCTTGAGGCCGGCGGAAATAATCGGCCAGGCTCGCTACACATTTTTCCTTCGCAATCCGTGCCGGGTGCCCGGCTGCAAGACGCGCGCTCAAGTCACGCAAATCGATAATCGCGTGACCGAGTTCCAGTAGCGTGATTGCCTGATTCAGCGTCATGCGCGTCGCCGCATCGGCAGTCCCGCGAATACTCATGCTGAGCTGGTTCAACAAATCGCGCACACTGCTTTCAAAATGATGGCGTAAATGGCGTGCATCGCTGATACAAAGACGCCAGGCCTCATCCCACAATGCTTCCGCAATATGCCGCCGCGAACCCTGCTTGTGTTCAGGCAGGATCAGCGCGAACATCAAGGCGGCGAGCATCAGCCCGATGATTTGCGCCATGCCTGAGTTGATGAAATCGATAACATCAAAGCGCATCAAATTCTCGGGCGAGATCATTTGCGCAAACATCAGATTGAAACCGATACCTATCCCCGCCACCTTGCGCCAGGTACTGACGTACGCGCCAACGATCAAAAACGGCAACATCGCCAGCACCAGCATGGCATAACCTTCCACGTGATTAAGCATGAAGAAAGCGCAGATAAAAGCAAACGGAAGCGCGATGCTGAAGCCCAATGTGGTCTGACGTATCAAAGTCGAAGGATCTGGCGATGATGCTGCCAAACCGCAAAAAATAACCGTGATGATGACTGCACCGCTGGCGCTAGGCCAGTTCAATCCATACCAGGCAAGGGCCAGCAGCAGCAAGGCCGCGGCACTGCGCAAGCCGGCCGCAATCGCAATCATGGGCGGCGTCTTGGCGCTATAAGCCAGTATTTTCGTTTGAGTCTTTTCTTGAATGTTCGACAGTCGTTTCGGCAGATCGTGATAAATCGAAACCAGTTGGAAAAGTTCGTCGCTGAAACGCTGCATCAACTCCAGGGCCGTATCCAGATCCAGCCTTTGCTGATCATTGAATGGATGCTGCAAAAATTCGCTACGCGTATCGGCAATCAGCTGCGGCAAAACCTGATTCAATGCAATCAGCTTGTCGCGCGTCACACCAGCTTCGACCGCATTGCGCGCCGGAGCATTCGTCACCATCAATGCCGATGAAAATGCGGCGTACAAAGGATGCATCACATCCGGCACCAGCATGTCGCCGCGATCGCGCAGGCGTTGCATCAGTTGATGCAAGGTATGGAAGGTTGTCAGTCCTATCATCGCGGCAGAATTGAATGCGTACAGTTGCTGATTACGCGTACGGACATCGCCCGCTTCAAAAAAAGCAGCAGCGCGCCCCAACTCCAGGGCGGCTACTTCAGTTGCAAATTGCAGATGCTGACGCTCCAATTGTTCCGGGCTAAGACGTCCTTGCATCGCATCATGGAACAACTGTGCGATGTCGCGATACAACTTGCGTACGGCCTGCACCAATTGCTCACTTTGATGCTTGGGAAAAATCGCATCATTGACCAATGCCGCACACAAGATCCCGAGTGAGATTTCAGTCACCCGTGAGACGGCCAGATCAAACACATGCAGCGGCATGTCTATCGCCGGCACAGCAATCATGCACGCGGTGTAGCCCGCCAATACGAAACCGTAAGAACGCGCATTGCGCATCAATGCCGAACCGGCAGTGCACAAACCCACCCACACTGCGAGTGCAATGAAAAGCAGCAGCGCCTGTTGCGGAAACAAGGCAAACAATGTCAACGCTGCGGCACAGCCGATCAAGGTACCAAGCAAACGGTAAATACTTTTTTCCAGCGCCATGCCACTGCTGGGCAAGGCAACAATGAAGACCGTCATCATTGCACTGCGCGGCGAATCGAAGCCGAGACGAAATGCAATCCACAAGGCGAGAAAAGCTGCCAGCATGGTTTTCAATACGAAGACCCAACGCTGCCCTTCTGTCTCTATCCAATCCTGAGCAATCACGCGTGCACGACGATGCCATGCAGCCGGTGGTGCCGACCCTGACGTTGCCGGATCAGATATTGCAGACGTGGATTCAGCAGCAGTACTCACGACTCAGGCGCTTTCTTCCAGGTTGTTCAACTGCTGCCTAAGCAATGCTTCGTGCAAGGAGAGATCCTTTGCATTGATACCTGAGTAAGTTAACTGCAAGATCTTCCAATACTCAGGCGACACTTTCTCGACGCACTTGCGGCCGGCGCTGGTCAAGGAGATATCGACGCTGCGTCTGTCTTCCTGACTGAAACGACGTTTGATCAAGCCCTGTCTTTCCAGATCATTGCAGATGCGCGTCAAATTGGCCGGTTTCTCGGAACAGGCCTCGCCCAAGTCGGATGCGCGTTGCGTTTCATCATCGGAGCCGTACAACACCATCAGCGCGGTATAACTGACGCTGGTTAAACCATGATTTCTCATCACCGCATTGAGTTGGTCCTGCATACGTTTTTGTATGTGATACGCCAAACGGCTCAGCGACACCAATTGCTTCGGATGATCCGGCATGCGAACACCGCAACGCTCTATGCGTCTAGTGGTACTGTCAAAATTACTCATGGCTGCCTACCTTTTTGTTGCATGCTTTCCGTTTTCTGCGCGTTTTGCTGAGAAGACGCAGCAGTTGCTTCAACTTGTTCAGGGCTGTAGCCACCACCCAAGGCCAGCATCAATGCTGCGTGACTTTCCATCATGCGGGCGGTGATCTGCACTTGCTGCTGTTGCTGCGCCAGCAAGGCAACTTCACTATTCAGCAACACGAGGAAATCCGTCATGCCAGCGGAAAAACCTTTGCTGGCCAGATTACGGGCCTTGCTTGCCGTGGCCAATGCGCCATCGTTCAGATCTTTTTGCTGTTGCAGCGATTGCGCGACGGTCAAGGTGCTGGCGACGTTTTCCAAAGCATGGATCAAGGTGCCGTTATAGCTTTCCACCGCGATGTCGTACTCGGCTGTATGCACACCCAGATTGCTGCGCAAACGACCGCCATCGAAAATAGGTAAAGAAATCGCAGGCCCGAATCCGCGTATCGCCGATTCGCCGCTAAGGAATTTGCTGAAACCTATCGATTGAAAACCAATGAATGCCATCAAATTGATATTCGGATAGAAGGACGCCTTGGCAACTTCGATTTTCTTGCTGGCTGCTTCCACGCCCCAGCGCCGTGCAGCGACATCAGGACGACGGCCTATCAAATCCGCCGGCAATGCAGTCGGCAACTGCAGCCACGCATTGCTCTTGAGCATCAATGTAGGGCGCGTGATTTTCTCTCCGGCAGCCGGACCTTTACCTGTGAGAGCGGCGAGTTGATTACGCAAGAGCGTGATCGATTCCTCATGCTGTTCTATCTGTATATGCAAAGGCGGTACTGCAGCTTCGAGTTGCGTGAGATCGACTTCAGTCGCCAAACCTGCAGCAAGACGCTGACGCATGACATGCAGGGATTTTTCGCGATGCGACAGCGTATCTTCAACCATGTCTTTCAAAGTGAATTGCAGTGAAAGCTGCACATAGCTGCGCACGATATTGTTTTCCAGCGCCAGTCGCGCCATCTGCGATTCGGCAGCGGCGACTTTCACTTCATCCAGTGCTGCGGCCAGGGCCTGACGCTGTTTGCCCCACAAATCGAGATCGTAAGTCGCTTCTACCGCAACACGGTTGTACCAGGCATAGTTACCGGCCTCCGGTGGCGGAATAAAGTCGTGTTCGGAGAAGAGTTGACGTGTCATCGAAGTCGATGCACCAACTGCAGGCAAGGTTGCAGATTCGGCCATGCCGGCAAAAGCCTGCGCCTGACGCACGCGCGCTTCCGCGATATGCAAGCTTGGATTATCCGCAAGCGCAGTCGCAATCAGGCTATTGAGTTGCGGATCACCATAGGCATGCCACCATTCCTGTTGCGGCCATTGCGCCGCGATTGCAGCATTCGAAACCGCCAACTGCTTGCCACCATCCAGCGTATTTGCATCCATCTGACGGGCTTGCGGTTTGATATTGCCCATGTCGGCACACGCGCCAAGCAGCGCGGTCACACAGGAAAGAGCCAACCAAGTCATCTGTTTTTTCATGATGCGTAAGTAAATCCGTAGCAAGGATGAATCTATTTTACTCAAATATAATTTACTAATGAAATATATTTTTACGAATAATGAATTTGTTATCAAAATAAAAATGACAACTGATAAACGCAGATACTCGATCGCCTGGATCAAGCATAGTCTTTTAGCGAGGCTAGAGCTACTTCAAAGGATGCAGGGAATGCTTACCATGCCGCTGCACGCAGGCAAAGACATGGTCAAAAAACAAGCGCGTTCAGCGGCGTGAAGAAACCACAATCCCGCCAACGATCAGCGCGAAAGCAAACGCATGATAAAGATGTGGCACTTCACCCAGGAAGGCCGATGACATGAGCGCAGCAAACAGCGGCGTCAGATTACTGAAGAATCCGGCAATGGTCGGGCCGACGCGTTGCACGCCTATGCCCCAGCAACGCAAGGCGATGATGGCCGGGCCGATCGCGACAAAGACCAAAGCTGCGATAAGTGGCCAGCCCCAAGCGATGTCTTGAGCGCCTATGCTCCATTCAGCTGCGGCAAATGCACCCGACCACACTGCACCGAAGGCCACTTGCGCCAGCATGAAGGCAATCCAGTTCGATTTGATTTCGACCGGATCTTTCGGCAAGGTCAGCAACCAACTGTAAAAAGACCAGACAATCGCCGCCAGTATCATCAAGATGTCGCCCGGCACCAGACGCAAGGCCAGCAATTGGCGCAGCTCGCCGCGACTCAACACCAGCAATACGCCGGCAATCGACATCACTGCACCGATGGATTGTTTGAACGACACACGCACGCCGAAAAACAGTGAACCTATCATCAGCATCCAGACCGGCATGCTGGCCGCGACTAAAGTGACATTGATCGGCGATGAAGTTTTCAAGGCGAGGTATTGCAGGGAGTTATACAGTCCGACGCCAAGCAAGCCCAGCAAGGAAAAACGCCGCCAATGCGTCCACAGCGCGCTATTGCGACGGAATATCCAGGTCGCAAACGGCAGCAAAATCAATGCGGCAATCGACCAGCGGAAAAAATTCAGAGTAATCGGTGGCACAAGGCCGTTCACCGACCTGCCTACGATTGCGTTACCAGCCCACATAAGCGGTGCAATCGTGAGCAGCAAAGCGGTCGATGGTGTTATTTTTTGATTCATGTGCAGAAGACGAGTACAAACAGGCGGTGGATCGCGCGACAAAGACTGTCGCGGTGATATTCAGCAACGAAGGATACTTGATATGACTGACGACGTCCTGACGGAAAAATTACAAGGATGCTTGAATTGAAGTAATCGACCAAAAGCATCAGAACAGCATACGCACTACAATCTATGCCATCGGATTTTATGCGGGGCTAATTTGCAATCCATCATTTCGGTCAAGAACCTGACCAAACAATATGCATCCGGTTTTCAGGCACTGAAGGGAATCGATCTCGACATACGTCGCGGTGAAATCTTCGCCCTGCTAGGCCCTAACGGCGCTGGCAAGACCACGCTGATCAACATCATCTGCGGCATCGTCAATCCAAGCACAGGCACGGTACTGGCGGACGGTCACGACATCGTGGCCGACTATCGTGCTGCGCGCAGCAAGATCGGACTGGTACCGCAGGAGCTTTCCACTGACGCGTTTGAAACCGTGTGGGCGACCGTCAATTTCAGCCGCGGTATTTTCGGCAAACCGAAAGATCATGCGCATGTTGAAAAAGTCTTGCGCTCGCTATCCCTGTGGGACAAGAAAGACTCGAAGATTTTTTCCTTGTCAGGCGGCATGAAGCGACGCGTGATGATTGCCAAGGCGCTATCGCACGAACCGCAAATTCTGTTTCTCGATGAACCGACAGCCGGCGTTGACGTCGAGTTGCGGCGCGACATGTGGGAAATGGTACGTGGCCTGCGTGAAAGCGGCGTCACGATCATCCTCACTACGCACTATATCGAAGAAGCCGAAGAAATGGCCGATCGCATAGGTGTGATTCGCAAAGGTGAAATCATTCTGGTCGAGGATAAAGCGGCACTGATGGCCAAGCTCGGCAAGAAGCAGCTACGTTTGCATCTGCAACGTCCACTGGCAGCGATACCGGCAGAACTCGCCAGCTCGCAACTGGAGCTCACAGACGACGGCAACGAATTGATTTACACCTTCGATGCGCAAAGCGAACAGACCGGCATAGGCGAACTGTTGAAGCGACTTGGCGAACACGGTATCGATTTCAAGGATCTGCAATCCAGCCAAAGTTCGCTGGAAGAGATCTTCGTCAGTTTAGTACATAGCAAAGATTAAGAAGACAATCATGAACCTTTACGCAATCCGCGCCATCTATCAATTCGAACTGGCACGCACCTGGCGCACACTGATGCAAAGCATCGCCGCGCCGGTTATTTCCACCTCACTGTACTTCGTCGTATTCGGCGCAGCTATCGGTTCACGCATGGTTGAAGTGAATGGCGTCAGTTACGGCGCATTCATCGTCCCGGGCCTGATCATGATGGCGCTGATGACGGAGAGTATTTCCAATGCATCCTTCGGCATCTTCATGCCCAAGTATGCGGGCACCATTTATGAAGTCCTCTCTGCACCGATTTCTTATGTAGAGATCGTGATCGGTTACGTAGGCGCAGCAGCGACCAAATCCATCATCCTCGGCGTATTGATACTCGCGACGGCGCGACTGTTTGTTTCATTTGAAATCGCACATCCATTCTGGATGATCACTTTCCTGATTTTGACTGCAGTGACATTCAGCCTGTTCGGTTTCATCATCGGCATCTGGGCAACCGGCTTTGAGAAACTGCAGATCATTCCGATGCTGATCGTGACGCCCCTCGCCTTCCTTGGTGGCAGTTTTTACTCGATCAGCATGCTGCCTTCGGTCTGGCAAAAAATCGCGCTGGTGAATCCGGTGGTTTATTTGATCAGCGGATTTCGCTGGAGTTTTTATGGCGTGTCGGACGTCAGCGTCGTGGTCAGTATGGTGATGACATTGGTATTCCTGAGCTTGTGTCTGTTTGCGGTCTGGTACATTTTCAAAACCGGTTATCGCTTGAAGGTATAGCAGCGATGAAGTAATTTAGGCAGAGAGCGATTGCCTTTATTGACGTTGATGAAAATATGAAGCAAGCTATCCCTGCAAATCCGTGCACGTTAGCTGACACCAAGCTTACGCAAACGTGACGCCACTCTTATTCATTCTTTTCGAAAATACAAAATGAAAAAAATCACCTTGCTGTTCCTCACCTTGCTCTCATTTTCCGCATTCGCACAGCAGGTTGATCCTTGCATAGGCAAGGGTTCAGCGCAGGAAATGGGTGTTTGCGTAAAAGCAGAATATAAAAAATCCAGCGATAAACTCGATAGCACCTACAAGGCGCTGAGAGCTCAAATGCCAAACAAGGATATTGACGGCATTCCTTATCCAGCCGTCAAAAAACAATTGAAGATTGCGCAGCAGGCGTGGAGCGGATTTGTCGAGCAGGATTGCAAAACCATCAGCGTCTACAACACTGGCAGCAGCTTGAAAGATGTTGAGTATTACAGCTGCATGCGCTTGCATACAGAAACGCGTATTCAAGAATTGAGCAAATTCCTGGACAGCAGAAAAAAACCGAAAGCGTAATCCCGCGATGCAGGCATAAGGATTCCGCTAGCCGAACTAGCGATCCTTCATGCCTGCACGCATACTGCCGTACGGATCGTCGATGATGTAACGCCACGATCCATCTTCCTGCTTTCTCAGCACTTCCAGCGTATCCACATTCGTTTTTACCAACTGCCCATCTGGTTTGGTAAACGCCAGCTCCGCCTTCATCCGATTTGTCGCCAGCGTACCGTCGCCACTCAAGGTCGCAGTGATAAATGCGATCGTGAACTTCGGCTTCAGTGCGATCACGCCAGCATTGTTTTCGCGTATAGCATCCAGCCCTGTCATCACTTCACCTGATTTTTTGAACAGGACTGCGCTAGTCTCATACAAGGCAACCGAGGTTTCAATATCGCCTGATTCCAGCGCAGCAACCAGCACGCGACTGCAATCCTCAGGTTGGCGTGCCAACTTGCTGACATTCGCATTAAAATTCGGCATCTTCCTTCTCCAAGTGAGTCTGTTAGACCGATGTATCATCTCATGATGATTAGTATATCCCTACCAAATTGAAAGACCGTCTCTTTGATCAAGGCATGAAGCGCGCGACACCACAAGAAGACACCATCATCCAGCGTTACGAATGGATAGACGACAATCGTGTCATCGGCTTTGTGGATTACTACGTCTTTGATGAAGTGTGCATGATCATGCACACAGAAGTCTTGCCTGCGCTTGCAGGCAGAGGACTGGGTTCTCTACTCGCCAGCAAGGCGATGGAACATGTGGGAGAGATAGGAAAAAGCGTCGTGCCGATTTGCGGATTTCTCGTGCATTATCTGCGCAAGAATCCGCAACATCATGCTTTGCTCACGCCAGCGAGCCGGCGTGTCTTTAGCATCGGATCGTAAATCGAATCGTGATATTCAAGCTGCATATGATCGAATCAAAAATCATATGCACACTTGAATACACATTCATTCACATCATCAAGCCAGCGCAGGATAGTCGGTGTAACCCTCTGCCGTCGGGCTGTAGAAGGTTTCCGGACGTGACGGATTGAGCGGTGCATTGTCTTTCAGGCGACGTGGCAAATCAGGGTTGGAGATAAACCATTTACCAAAGGCTACCGCATCCGCTTCACCGCTCGCGATGACTTGTTCAGCCGTTTCCTTGTCCATTTTTTCATTCGCAATGTAGACGCCACCGAAGGCTTTTTTCAGCAGAGGTCCAATGCGATTGTCACCTACCGATTCGCGTGAGCAAATGAATGCGATGCCGCGCTTGCCCAATTCAGTTGCAACATAGCCGAAGGTTGCTGCCGGATTTTCATCGCTCAAATCATGAGAATCGCCGCGTGGTGCCAGATGTACGCCAACGCGCGATGCGCCCCATACGTCGATACATGCATCGGTCACTTCCAGCATCAAACGCGCACGATTTTCTAGCGAACCGCCGTAGATGTCGGTGCGCAGATTGGTGCTGCTTTGCAGGAACTGATCCAGCAAATAGCCGTTTGCGCCATGTACTTCTACGCCGTCGAAACCGGCCAGCTTGGCGTTCTCTGCACCTTTGCGATAAGCGGCAACGATGCCTGGAATTTCTGCCAGATCGAGTGCACGTGGCGTGACGTATTCAACTTGCGGACGCACGATGCTGACGTGGCCTTTTGGCTGAATCGCACTTGGCGCAACCGGCAATTCGCCGTTCAAAAACAGTGGATGCGAAATACGACCTACGTGCCACAGTTGCAGGAAAATCAAACCGCCTGCTTTATGGACTGCATCTGTCACCAACTTCCAGCCGGCGACTTGCTCGTCGGACCAGATGCCTGGCGTGTCTGCATAGCCGACGCCTTGTGGCGTGACCGCGGTTGCTTCGCTCAGGATCAAACCGGCAGATGCGCGCTGTACATAATATTCAGCCATCAACGCATTCGGTACACGACCACCGCCGACTGCGCGCGAGCGTGTGAGTGGCGCCATGATGACGCGATTAGGCAATTCGAGATCGCCGACTTTGATAGGAGTAAAAAGTGTAGTCATGACATGCTTTCTTCAGAATTAGGAAAAGTACTGCTTATGCAACTGCAACAACAGGCTCACTCGTAACGCCCGCTGCGCGTTGTACAAAATGCAGCGAGATACGGATAGCCACTAATGCGGCAAGCGCAAGCACTGCCGCCGCCAAAGGAACTGCCTGCAGGCCGAAACCTGCACCGATTACCGAACCGCCGACCCATGCACCAAGTGCATTGCCGACGTTAAACGCGCCGATGTTTAGCGTCGCCACCAGATTCGGTGCAGCTTTGCCAAAGATCATCACGTTGACTTGCAAGCCAGGGACTGCAGCGAACGACACCAGTGCCCACAGGAATAAATTGATTTCGACCGGAATCAAATACGGGCTGGTCCAGCGCACGATTGCACCGACCACGGCCAGCACCAGAAAGATGCCGGTCAGCGCAGTACCAAGACGCCAGTCAGCCAAGCGACCACCGATGTAATTGCCGACCGTCAAACCGAGGCCGATCAGGAACAGCGTCCAGGTAACGGTGCGTGGCGACACATGCGTGACGTCTTCCAGCAAGGGAGCGACATAGGTGAACAATGCAAATACTGCAGCGGAAAACAGCATGGTCGTCGCCAATGCCGCCCACAAACCTGCGTTGCGCAACTGACCGATCTCGGCACGGATATCTGTTTTTTCTTCGTCATGCCCCACCGGCATCACACGCCACAAACCGATCAGCGACAACACGCCGAGTACCGCAACTGCCCAGAACGGCATTTGCCAACCGGCGACTTGACCCAGTGCCGTACCGAGCGGGACGCCCAACACATTCGCCAGCGTCAAGCCAGTAAACATCAAAGCCACTGCAGAAGCCTTGCGATTTTCCGGCACCAGACTTGCGGCGACAACAGAGCCAATGCCGAAGAAAGCGCCGTGGCACAGAGAGGTAATGATGCGTGCCACCATCAGGAAGTTGTAGTCAGTTGCGACCGCGCACAGAATATTGCCAATGATGAAAATCCCCATCAACAGCAGCAAGGCGCGTTTGCGCGGGAAGGATGCTGTTGCGACCGCCATGATAGGAGCGCCGATCGCGACACCGAGTGCGTAACCGCTGATCAACCAGCCTGCGCTAGGGATTGAGACAGACAGGCTGCGCGCTACGTCAGGCAGCAAGCCCATGATGACAAATTCGGTGGTGCCGATTGCAAAGGCGCTCAGCGCCAGTATGAGTAAGGCTAAAGGCATACAGTCTTTCTTGAATATTGTGATGAGTGTTCGGGCTTGGCGATCAGCATTACAGATCGTCGTGAATAGATTCGAGAAAGGCCTGAATCGTCGCTTCATTCCGTTTGAAAAACACCCATTGGCCGACACGTCGCGATGTCACCAGCTCAGCCGCCTGCAAAGTTGCCAGATGGGCGGAAACAGTGGATTGCGACAAACCGCTACGCTTGTCTATCATTCCGCAACAGACGCCAAAATCGAGCGGATGCTCTTGTTCTGCGAAATAGACTTCCGGCGTTTTCAGCCAGGCCAGAATCTGGCGACGTACCGGATTGGCTAAAGCCTTGTGTATGACATCGTTATCCATAAAATTTCCTTTTCGACATGTTTCGTTGAAATCCGAAACAAATATCGTATTACTTAGAATTTAATATCGCAATTGTACGATATTAAAAATAAACGTGCTGGCGGCACCTTCTTTCCGTTTTCAAGACGACGGATTTAAGGGTGTTTCAGAGGGAAAAAAAGAAATATTGGCGAAACGTGAAGGCTGGCTGCGGTCCATTCTGGACATTCGATTTGCTCAAACGCGACGTCTGAACCACCCTGCCAAGGACATCCGGTCGCGCGTCGCAGGCAAAACTTCATGCAGCATGTCGGCCGACATGAACAACACCAGCCGGCTGCCTGTAGGCGTAATGTCTTCACTACATTTGCCTTCAGGGTGCAGGCGCAAGGCACCGCCCTGCTCTGGCAACCAATCCGGATTGAGATAAATCACGACGGAAACAGTACGGCTATCGTCATCCCGAAAGCGATCCAGATGCTTCAGATAAGACGCGCCGGG
The DNA here is from genome assembly GCF_003293745.1 of Herminiimonas fonticola. GTDB lineage: Bacteria > Pseudomonadota > Gammaproteobacteria > Burkholderiales > Burkholderiaceae_D > Oxalicibacterium > Oxalicibacterium fonticola. Next base: position 675,296 of record NZ_PTLZ01000002.1, on the reverse strand, counting down.
AGAGTAAAAAGCGAAGTGGCTTTCATATTCATCCAGGCCAAGGAAGAGCGTGCGATTGAGTGCGACGCGCAAGTTCTCCATGATTTGCAGATAGCGATCGCAGGCAATCGATTGTCCGGCTTTCAGCCATGCAATCTGGTCACCGCGTATCGTTGGTCTTACTGCCTGGTCGTCGCCACGCCCTACGCCTGCCAATTTCATTGCGCCGTCATCGTTTAATAAATGGCATTCGGCGGCGAGAGCAATGGTCAACTCTTCCGTCAGGAAGCAGTTTTGCTGCGACCAGCCGTGTTCGGTCAAATCGTCGCCGATATTCAGCCGCAAGATTTCGCTGACGTATTCGGGAGCTAAGGGAGTTGCTGCAAGCATCGTTTAAATCTTTTCTGAAAAAACGTGCTTATCGGCAAAATGCCAGACCGTTGTCGGTAGATGAGCTATACGCAGTGTAGGCCTTTGCGGTGACGCATTATGCGCCGAGAACCTTAAGCGAACGAAAAAATCCAAGCCCGCACAAATTATAGTTGCATAGCGAACTAAATTATCCTAGACTTGCTTCATGTTTGATTACTGCCTCTATTTCAATACGACTGCCCTCGCCCGCGTTCTTGAACGTGAATGGAGCAAGGCGTTCAAGCCATTCGGCCTGACACCGTCACAGGCATTCATGCTGCGTGCGGTATTGAAAAAGCCCGACATGTTGCAAAGCGAATTGGCTAGGGAGCTTGCGATTTCACGCTCCACCGCGACGCGTACGCTGGATGGTTTGCAGCAATTGGGATTGTTGTTACGCCAGGCTACCGGTAACGACGGTCGAGAATCAGCAATACAGGCAACCGCGGCCGGAATTGCCTTGCAGGAACAACTCGATGCCGCAAGCGGCGAAGTAACCAAGCGCTTGAAGAAAGAACTTGGTTTGGCTCACTTTGATGAAACCGTCACCAAAGTGAAACAAGTGCGCTCAACCATAGCTTGAGCTTTTTTTTAACGAAGTAGTTGCATAGCAAACTAATTGGAGATTCAAATGCCTATCCTCAACGTCAAAGTAAGTGCCGAAAAATCGCCAGAATTGGTCAAGCAGATATCCGACCTATTGCTTGATCTGACTAGCCGTATTTTGAAAAAGAAACGTGAAGTCACGGCCATCGCCATTGATTTCACAGGACGCGATAGCTGGGTCGTTGGCGGGCATCTTTTGAGCGAGCAAAACAAGAACAGCTTTTACTTCGATATCAAGATTACCGACGAAACCAATACCAAGGATGAGAAAGCGCTGTATATCAAGGAAGCGTTTGCAGGCTTTGAACACATCCTGGGTAATCTGCATGAAGAGAGTTACATCTACGTCCAAGACGTCAGAGCGGCATCTTACGGCTACGGTGGATACACGCAAGAGTATCGCTACCACCATTGAGCCGCCGTGCCCTGTAGCCTGCACATGATGCCGTCAAAACTTAACAGCATCATGTGCGCAACTACCCATCGGGAAATGATGTTTTTGCAACGCAGACTTTCTAAAGTCAGCCGCAGCCCGGTATGATGAGAGAACTATCATCCTCATATGCACATGGCCACTATCCTCAATAGCCGTCTTGCCAAACTGCGCGCCCTGGTCGTCGATGATTTGCAGACAATGCGGCAAAACATTCGGACTCAATTAGGACAATTGGGTATCGAACAGGTTGATCAGGCGGCCACGCCGGATGACGCGATCAAGTTCATACGCAACGCCAATTACGATGTGATCGTGTGCGATTACAACCTCAACAAGGAAACCAACGGTCAGCAAATGCTGGAGTTTCTGCGTTCGAACAAGATGCTGTCGCCAACTGCCATGTTCTTCATGGTCACGGCAGAAAGTAGCTACGACAGCGTTGCCAGCACCGCAGAATTTCAACCTGATGCCTACATGGTCAAACCGTTGACCGGTGGCCGCATCGCAGATCGCATCGAGCGTCTGCTCGACAGGCAGCATGCGCTCAAACCAATCACCGACAGGCTGGATCGCAAGGATCTTGCCGGTGCGATTGCCGAATGCGACAAGGTTGCGCAAAGCGATCCGAAATGGATAGTCGATGTTCTCAAATTGAAATCATCTGCCGCGCTTGATCTTGGCGATATTGAAGCTGCGCGCAAAGTCTACGCAGAAGCGTTGAGCCTGCGCAACGATCTGGTCTGGGCCAAACTGGGATTGGCACGCTGCCATCAAGCGGCAGGCAAACTCGATGAAGCAAAAGTCATCGTGGAAAGCGTACTCGAAAAGAATAACCAGTTCATCGGCGCCTACGATCTGCTCGCACAGATCGCCGAATCGCAAGGCAAGGATCAGGAAGCGCTTGATGCCTTGAACAAGTCTTATGAAGTCATTCCCTCTGCACGCCGCAGTCGTCTGGTCGGCGATGCTGCATATCGTGTCGGCGATCTGGAACAAGCCCTCACTGCTTTCACCAAGGCAGTCAGTCATACTCGCGGCTCGTTGACGGCACAAGCGTCAGATGCACTGTCACTGGCGCAAGTACATGTCGATACACGCGAACCGACCCTGGCTTTGACGGTATTGAGTGTCGCGGCCAAGGATTACCAGGATGATCCCTCTTTTCCAACGCGGCAGGCGATTATTGCAGCGCAGGCTTTTGCCGGCCTGGGCGATATGGAGTCAGCCAAGGCTGCATACGAATCCGCCAAGGAAGCCGCCGGTGAAATCCGTGCTGATGCCGATTCACTTACGCTCGCCAAAGCAGCATTTTGCGTAGGCTTGAATGAAGAAGGCGCGCGCATGATGAGCAAGGCCATCAAGGCAGATCATGAAAACGAAAGGCTGGTCGCGTTCGCACGCAGAGTGTTGAAAGACACCGGCAACGAAGCCATGATCGAAAAAATCGTCGAAGAATCGATCAGCGCAGGAGCCTTGATCGTAGATGAAGCGACCAAACTGATGCGTAACGGCCAATTCGACGAATCACTGGAAAAACTGGAAGAAGCATTGGTCGCAACACCCGACAACACTGGCGTGCTGCTCGCTGCCGCTCAGTTGCATTTGCTGTGGATGAGCCAGAAAGGTCTGGATAGATCCTATGTTGAACGTGTTAACGGTTATCTGGCACAACTCGATGGCTTGATGCCAAACAGCGAACGCGTCGCGAAGATGTACCGCTTCCTTCGTGAAACGCTGGTTAAAGTCGCGCGCGAGGCCTGACCATGAGTCCGCAACTGACTGCTGTCATCGTGCACGATTTGAAGAATGCATTAGGTGCACTGGAAGGACAATTATCAGCTTTGACCGCAGATCTCGATCATGCGCTGGCTAAGCAAGCGCATATGAGCTGCATCGCTCTGCGTGAAAAATTGACAGGATTCTTGACTCTGTACAAAGCTTCCGAACACGGTTTGAACGCGCGTATTGAAGCTGTCAGTCCGGATGATTTTTTACAAGCCTTGATTCGTCATCATCCTGTTGTTCATTCCGTCGAGCGTCCGGCAAAACAGATAAGCATCAATGACGACGACATGCCTACCATCGCATTCTTTGATGAACATCTGGTGGGTATGGCTTTGGACGCAGCTTTGCAAAATGCGCTGCGTTTTGCAAAATCAGAAATCAGCATTGCCTGTGCAAAAAGAGATGGCTACATCGTTTTCACGATTCAGGATGATGGGCCAGGCTTGGGAACGACAGAAGAAAAACAATCTACTGGTTTGGGTATGGCTTTATGCGAAGCAATCGCCCGCGCGCATCAAAATGAAGATCGGCATGGCAGCACTCACTTGAAAACACTAGCAAATGGCGGCGCACTTTTTACATTGCGCTTGCCTTAAGAACAAAGCGCCTCAAAAAATCTGCACGACTAATGGTGCAGATTAATCTCTTTGACTTCCAGTGTACCGTCACGTATTTTCAAGCGCTGCACACCCGGCAAGGCAATTAAATCCCTGTCATGGCAAGCCATAATGACGCTACTGCCCTCGCCCACCAAAGTCGGAATCAGCGCAATCACCTGTTCGCGAGCAGCACCATCCAGATTGGCGGTCGGCTCATCGAGCAACAATAATTTCGGTGACAATACACGCGCACGCGCCAACGCGACACGCTGTTTTTCACCACCGGACAAGAATGCCGGAATGCTCTTGCGCAAGTGCACAATGCCGGCCCATTCAATTGCTTCTTCCACTTTTTCAGCAACGATATTTTTCGCTACACCGCGTACAGTCAGACCATACGCAATATTGTCGGCAACGCTGGTGGAAAACATCACAGGATGTTGATGTACGTAGACGATGGCATCACGCATGGTGCGCGGATAAGGTGACAGATTGACTGCTTCGTTATTAAATTTCACTTCCCCCGCATCGGCTGATTCCAGTCCTGCCAGGATACGCATCAAGGTACTTTTTCCTGAACCGTTGGCGCCGGTCAGCACATAAGCCTGCGCCGCAGCAATAGCCAGGTTTTTGATATTCAGCAATTGCCGCTGATGAAATTTCTTTTGCAGATTGTGGATAGTTAACAATGCAGTCATCACATATTCCTCGCAGGGCGTGTATCGCCTTGCAATAGCATCATGCCGGCGTTGATGAGCAAGGCAAACGCCACCAGGACAATCCCCAACGCGATACCTTGAGCGAATTCGCCTTTGCTGGTTTCCAGCGCAATCGCGGTTGTGATGGTACGTGTTTCGCCGGCGATATTACCGCCTACCATCATCGCGCAACCGACTTCAGAAATGACGCGACCGAAGCCATTAATCACAGCCGCCATCACGCCGAAACGTACTTCATGCAATACCGTCAACATCACACGCCATCTGGAAGCGCCATGCACAATCGCGGTTTCCGCCAAACGCGGATCGGCGGCCTGCACTGCCGACAAGGTGAACGCAATCAACACCGGCAGCACGATCAGGATTTGTCCGAGAATAACGCCTGATTGCGTGAACAACCATTGCAGCGAACCGAAAGGTCCTTGGCGAGACAACAGCAGATACAGCAGCAAGCCAATCAAAACGGTAGGCAGGGACAAGGCCGCCTGCGCAATCCAGATCACTATGCGCCGTCCCGTGAATTCCCGTGTTGCAATCACGTAACCGATCAACACTGCGATCGGTGCGGCAATCAGCAAACCGACTATCGATGTCTTCAGCGAGATCCAGATAATTCGCCATAGCACAGGGTCGCCCGAAAAGAGCAAACCGAAAGCAGCCTGGGTGGCGTCAATTAATGGCATGGAAAGAAGGAAGTAAGAGCAACGAGTTCGTCGCTATTTATTATGTTGCGGCAATTTTAACGCACTCTAAATGTGCATCGATAGAAGACTTCAATGCGCCCGACGAATATATCGCCAAGTAATGGGCAAGCTGTCTCAGGCAACGTGAAGCGGAACGTCCAGTAATTCCGGCTCGTAGACCATACGTTCCTTGCCGGTCACCAGCAAAAAATGTTTGCCGGTGCAACGTGCCAGCAAGGTCATGTTGACCTTTTCCGCCACCAGATGTCCCATCTGTGTAGTGCCGGAACGAGAAATCAGGAAAGGCATGCCCATCTGTGCGCCCTTGATCACCATCTCGGATGTCAGTCGGCCTGTCGTATAAAAAACCTTGTCTGCGCCGCTGATATTTTCTAGCCACATAATGCCGGCTATGGAATCAACAGCATTGTGACGCCCCACATCTTCGATGAAATACTGCAATTCACCTTCCGATGAAAACAAGCCGCAGCCATGCACGGAGCCCGCTTTTGCGTAGACAGAATCCTGCGTGCGTATCTTGTTGACGATTTTATACAAAGTAGATTGCTTCAATCTTGCATCTGGCGGCAAGACTATCGTATCGACCTCGTCCATCAAGCCGCCGAACATCGTGCCCTGTCCGCAACCAGTGGTCACCACACGCTTGGCTGTGCGTTCTTCAATATTCTCGATTCCGCCACGCGTGGTTACCGCCACTGCATGCTTGTTCCAGTCAACGTGGATGGCAACAACTTCTTCTATCGTTTCTACCAAACGCTGATTGCGTAAATAACCCAGTGTGAGCGCTTCCGGTGCGGCGCCCAAGGTCATCAGCGTCACCAGTTCGCGACCATCGACGTAGACCGTCAACGGACGTTCGGCAGGAATCGCAATCGTCGACACTTGCGTACTTTCATTGACGGCATTGACGTCATACGTCAGTTTGATCGGCGTGCTGGTAAATTCTGGGCGATACGACATGGCAACTCATTTTGGACAAGGAAAACGACCTTGTTCACTATCGGATTCATGTTTTTACATGATGCGTGGCGCGCAACTACATGAAATGTCCTATGACATCGCATTTTTGTTGGCACAGTCGGGATTATAACGGCAAGAGATGCGCAGGGTTCATGGCAGCCTGCGGGCAATCCACCTTTAAAAGGCGGATTGCCTATTGTGAAGACGGATTACTTTTTTGCGCCAGCGGCAGGAACCGGTTTCGCGTCAGCCACACCAACGGTAGAAGTCGCAACCTGCAACGCGACATACGGCCCTGGATTGGTACAGGCTGGGACTTCAATTGCCGGCTTTGGTTTGCCTTTTTGTTTCAGGTAATTTGCAGCGACCTTATCCTGCGCCTGGCATAACTGATAAGCCGCAACCTTGTCGTTCCATGCCGTCTTGTTTTTTGCCTCGTCGGCTTTTGCTTTTGCTTCGTCGCTCAAGGGTGGCAGTTTTGCCGCAGCCACGCCCATGACCATCAAGCCCATCAACGCGATCAGTAACTTGCTCATCTGTATCTTGCTCATGTATGCCTCCTTAGACAGCCTTGGCCGGAATACCCAGTTTATCCGCACTTTTTTCACTGCGAACACGTGGGACTTTGCCGCTTTCAATTTCCTGATACCAGATATCGTGATGCTCCTTGGCCCACGCATCGTCGACATAACCTGTCGACATCGCCTCGAAAGCACCCTCCATCCCGAGCGTACCGATGTAGATATGCGCAAGCGATGCGCTGAATACCATTACCGCACCCACTAGATGAATCACGTTGGCAATCTGCATATTGCCGCGGGTGTACAGAATGCCAGGCACCAGCATGTCGAGTACAAAACCGGATGCGCTGACGATCAAGCCTAGAAAGACCAGGCCGCCCCAGAACCATAATTTTTCACCGGCATTGAAGCGACCTGCGCTGGCATGACCACGTGCACCGCCCAGATTCTTCAACCATTGCCAGTCCGCTTTGGCCGGGAAGTTATCCTTGACGAAAATTGCGAACATCACGATGAGAGCAACGGTAAACACCGGTCCGACAAAGTTATGTACGTTCTTGCACGCATACGCGAGCCAGCCGAACGCAGTATGGCCAAATACCGGCAACACGACATATTTACCAAACAACATGATCAGACCTGTAAGTGCCAGAGTCAGAAAGCTGATGGCGACTGTCCAGTGCGCGGTGCGCTCGAACGATGTAAAGCGCTCGATCAGGCGGCCAGTACGTCCGCTTTTCAATTTGATGGTGCCAACCGCCAAGTAAAAAGCCGCTATCCCCACGACAGCAACAATGATCAGCCAGCCACCGTATGTCGTCAGCGGGCCATTGCGATATTGTCGCCAGGCTTCACCCGCAGTCGTTGCACGGGCTTGCCCTGGAAACTGTGCTTTAGGCTGTATCAACACACCTGCTTCCAGTGCAGGCAGGCTGGAGTAGTGTTCGCCACCCTCTTTTATTTGACGATAAACCGGCGCCAGATTACCCGGCTGAACCTGAGTACGTTCAGCCTGATTCTGTTTCATGTACAAAATATCGTCGGATTGAATATTCGACATATTTTGTACCGCCGGCGGCGGTGTTGCTTCCGCTTTGGATTCTGCAGCTTTATTTGCAGCAGTTTGATTCGTTTGAGCCGACGTTATACCGGCGGTCGCAACAAGCAGCGACAAACCGATAGCGAGTTTGGCGAACCATGTATGCATGATCATTCTCCTCGTGAATGCCTTAATTGACTTTCACGTACTCGTTCTGTGCTTGTGCGCGATTACGCATTTGCGTATCCCACTCGGTCTTGTTGCCGGCTGTCCAGCCCTTGATCACATAAGGATCGTTCACTGCGCCCTTATAGGGAGGCACGTCGCCGGACACACGCGCATCGGCTTGCGATTGGCTTGTTTCACTGCAGCCAAACATGCCCAACGCAAGTAATGAAATCAATAGGGTACGCATCATGATTTTTTCTCCGCTGGAGGTGCTTTCGCTTCCGGATTATGTGACTTGCCATAAGCGGTGCCCCAACCCCAGACTTCACTGCCTTTGCCTCGACGCAGTACGCGAGCTCGGAAAATATCGGCAATCACATCGCCATCGCCACCCAACAGGGCTTTGGTTGAACACATTTCAGCACAAGCCGGCAACTTGCCTTCAGCCAGACGATTGCGTCCGTATTTCTCAAACTCTGCTTTCGAACCATTCTCTTCCGGACCGCCGGCGCAGAATGTACATTTATCCATTTTGCCGCGTAAACCGAAGGTGCCATTGGATGGAAATTGTGGTGCGCCGAACGGGCAAGCATACGAGCAGTAACCGCAACCGATACAGATATCCTTGTCATGCAAGACCACACCTTCGTCGGTGCGATAGAAGCAATCGACCGGGCAAACCGCCATGCAAGGCGCATCGGAACAATGCATGCAGGCGACTGAGATCGATTTTTCCTGTCCGACTATGCCATCGTTGACCGTGACTACGCGTCGTCGATTGACGCCCCACGGCACTTCATGCTCGTTTTTGCACGCGGTCACGCAGCCATTGCATTCGATACAGCGCTCTGCATCGCAGATGAATTTCATTCGTGCCATTTTGATCTCTCCTTAGCTATTCTTATCAACGTTCAACGATTTATATTTGCTGCTTGTGCTGTGCTGTTCACTGCTCGTTGTTTCTACCGCTGATAATCACGCCGCTGCCTTCTCGATATTGCAAATGGTGGTCTTGCTTTCCTGCATCATCGTGACCGAGTCGTAACCGTAAGTCGTTGCAGTATTCACCGCTTCACCACGCACGATAGGATGTGCGCCTTCTGGATACGAATCGATCATGTCCTTGCCCTGCCACCAGCCCGAAAAATGGAAAGGGATAAAGGCAGTGTCTACACCGACACGCATCGTCACCAAAGCCTTGACCTTGATGCGCGCTCCGGTCGGTGTGCTGACAATCACATAGTCGCCATTACGTATGCCGCGATCGGATGCTGCTTTTGGATTGATCTCGACAAAGTTATCTTGCTGCAATTCGGCCAACCAAGGATTCGAACGTGTTTCTTCGCCGCCACCTTCGTACTCGACCAGACGTCCTGAAGTAAGAATGATAGGAAACTTTTCGTACAGCTTGGCTTCGACATTCTTGTCTTGTAGCGACTTGTACAAGGTCGGCATGCGCCAGAAACCTTTCTTGTCATCGTGCGTCGGATATTTGGCAACCAGATCCGGACGTGTACCGTAGATAGGTTCGCGATGCAGCGGCACTGGATCAGGGAAGTTCCAGACCACAGCACGTGCCTTCGCATTCCCCCATGGATGCACACCATGCACTTTCATCGTCACACGTTGAATACCGCCGGAAAGATCGGTTTTCCAGTTCTTGCCTTCCGCAGCTTTTTTCTCTGCATCGGTGAGGTCATCCCACCAACCGAGTTTTTTCAGCAGGATGTGATCAAACTCTGGATAACCGGTTGTAATTTCCGCGTTCTTGCTGTGTGAACCGTCTTCCGCGAGCAAGCTAACGCCATCTTTTTCGACACCGAAGTTGGCGCGGAAATTACCGCCACCTTCCATCATTGTTTTGGACGTGTCATAGAGATTAGGGGAGCCTGGATGCTTCAACTCTGGTGTGCCATAGCAAGGCCATGGCAAACCAAAATAATCGCCGGTCAGGTCGTAACCGGTTGCAGCATCCTTGCCGCCGCTGCATTTCAATGTCTTCACATCGAACATATGCATATTGCGCATATGTGCTTTCAGACGCAGCGGTGATTGGCCGGTATAACCGATGGTCCATGAACCACGATTGATTTCTTCCAGCATGGCTTCCGGTTCCGGCTCCATCATGCCGCCCTTGCCTGGAACCAGTTTAATCTTGGCGACCAGCTCTTTGCCAAAACCCAGTTTTTGCGCCATCTGATACATGATCATGTGATCGGTGCGCGACTCGAACAATGGTTCGATTACTTTTTCACGCCATTGCAGAGAGCGATTCGACGCTGTCACCGAGCCAGATGTTTCAAACTGAGTCGCAGCCGGCAATAGATAAACAGCACGATTCGGATTAAGTTCCTGTCCATCAACTTTCATCGCCGCCATCGCTGCCGTCGCGGATGGATAGGGATCAATGACGACCAACAAATCGAGCTTGTCGAAGGCTTTTTTCATATCTAGCCCGCGGGTCTGCGAATTTGGCGCATGGCCCCAGAACAGCACACCCTTGACCGTGTTGTCCTGATCTATATTTTCGCTTTTCTCGAGCACAGCATCGACCCAGCGCGATACCGTAGTGCCGGATTTTTCCATCATGGCTTGCGAAACGTACTGTTTCTTCACCCACTCATAATCGACGCCCCATACCGCACACCAGTGCTTCCATGAACCAGTGGCTAGGCCGTAATAGCCCGGCAGCGAATCAGGATTAGGACCTACATCGGTCGCACCTTGTACGTTATCGTGGCCGCGGAAAATATTTGTGCCACCGCCGGATTTACCTACATTACCCAAAGCCAGTTGCAGAATGCAGGAGGCACGCACCATCGCGTTACCGATCGAGTGCTGCGTTTGTCCCATACACCACACGATGGTAGATGGTCGATTTTTTGCCATCGTTTCTGCGGCTTTATAGACTTCTGCTTCCGGCACACCGCAGGCTTCTTCAACTTTTTCCGGTGTCCATTTCATGACTTCGTCTCTGACTTTTTCCATGCCATAGACGCGATCGTGAATGTACTGTTTGTCTTCCCAGCCGTTTTTGAAGATGTGATACAGCACGCCCCACAGGAAAGGAATGTCCGAACCGGAGCGTATGCGTATGTATTGATCAGCTTTTGCGGCCGTGCGCGTAAAGCGCGGATCTACCACGATCATCTTGGTACCGGTTTCCTTCGCGTGCAGCATATGCAGCATGGAAACCGGATGTGCTTCAGCCGCATTGGAACCGATGTACAACGCAGCTTTTGAATTCTGCATGTCGTTGTAACTATTGGTCATCGCGCCATAACCCCAGGTATTAGCTACACCAGCGACCGTGGTTGAGTGGCAAATACGGGCTTGATGATCGGTGTTATTGGTACCGAAGAAAGAAACGAATTTGCGCAACAGCGCAGCTTGTTCATTATTGTGCTTGGAAGAACCGACGAAGAAAACAGAATCAGGGCCGCTGACTTTTTTGATATCCAGCATCTTGGCTGTGATTTCATTCATCGCCTGATCCCAGCTGATGCGCTGGTATTTTCCGTTGACCAGTTTCATCGGGTATTTCAGGCGATACTCACCGTGACCATGCTCACGCAATGCTGCACCTTTGGCGCAATGCGCACCGAGGTTAAGCGGCGAATCAAACACCGGCTCCTGTCTCACCCACACGCCGTTCTCAACGATCGCATCCGATGCGCAACCGACTGAACAGTGCGTACAGACTGTACGTTTTACTTCGATCTTGCTGCCACCTGCTGCAGCTTTTCCGCCTTCTGCTGCTTTGGCTTTTTGAATCAGCCCGAGCTGTGCGGCAGCAATACCAGCACCGATACCAATGCCGGAACGCTTGAGAAAACCGCGTCTGTCCATAGTCGGCAAAGCACGCGACAGACTATCGGCAAGGCTGGATGTGAAGCGAGCAGGCGAACGCTCTGCAGCGTTACTTTTGCGAGTTAACAGCATGACGTCACCTCGTAATTAAATTGTGGTGGTGCGGTAGTATTTTTTGACGTGCTCTGTCAAACGGTAGCTGTCGCCTTCAGGCTCTTGCGGGGACAGTGCGTTTTCCAGGGCAGAAGTTGCAGATTCGGGAGCTAATTTGGCGGCAACGCCGGCTGCGGCGACTAAGCCCAAGCCTGCGAAGAAAGTACGGCGGGGAATGCGGGATTGCTCGGACATGATCGTCTCCTGTAATTGGGGCAGGACGTAATATGTTTTTTAATTCCTATGTACTATTTTCACAACTTAGCATACCTTTTTGCAACTTGCACGCCATAAATAATAAAAATTGCACTTTTTCAGGGTAAAACCAGCTTCAAACTCAAAAATATTTGTAATTTTATTAATAAATTTGAATCTGACATGGCTGAACCATATCAACTAAGCCATATCGAAAGCCTGCATTTCAACTTCAAAAAATGCATGCGCCAGGCGCGCCACCGGTTTGTAGAAATTTGCGTTTGAGCTGGATTCCAGCGCATTACAGCAATCCAGCACCCAGGCACGCATATGCGTATTGAAAAACTTCTCCTGCACTGCGAGATTCGCATGCACCACGTCATCAGCGGCAATCAAGTAGCGCATCACTTCACATAGTGATGCCAGATGATCTTCACTCTCAACCACATCGTCCGATCGTTGCAAACCCAACAGCGATAAATCAGTACGCAGCTCCGCCAAGGGTTTTTCCATCAAAAAGCCGGAAAGATAAAACGAGCCGTACAGCATCACTTCCGGCTTACCCACGCCGATAAAGAGCAATTCATATTCTTCGCGCACAGCTTCTTGCTGCGCTGTCTTGCAAGCAGCGACCAGATCAGCCCATGCATGCTCCAGCAGACTGTCGCCCTGCACCACTGCACTGCCTATCGTAGTTAACAAAGCTTGCGGTGGTGGCGCATACAACAGGGTCGCCAACAAACCATAAAGATCAGCGCGTGCGGTTTCTTCACCTTGATCTTGCGATTCAAACTTGATTGCCTGGGTGCTTGTCATGTGAGCCTGTCAGTACTTTTATTTAAATGAATAGACCGCATTTCATCCATCACAGTCCGTTACAAACCAATTACTCAACTGCTTCTATTCACTTCAAATCTGCGATCGACGATTCGGTTTTGTTGGCCATCATGTCAATAACACGGCAGTCTGAACACATCTTGAGTCTGTCGATATTGCCGGAGAATGCGCCGTGCAAAGAGAGCTTGCTCACCATGTTTTCAATCATCTTTGTCGTACCAAATGGTTTTTGGCAGCTGATGCAATGATATGGCTCTGCTTCATACAAGACCTGCAGATTTTTTGCCGCATCCGTCAGCAACAAGCGCGGTGCCAGCGTGATTGCATTTTCAGGGCAGGTCTTTTCACACAGGCCGCATTGAACGCAATTCTTTTCGATGAAACGCAACTGCGGAGAATTTGCGTTATCGCTTAGCGCGGACTCAGGACAGGCGCCTACGCATGACATGCACAAGGTACACGCATCCTTGTTCACGATGACCATGCCATACGGTGCACCAGCAGGCAAAGCAATCTCATCCGGTTTTAGCGGGGCAAAGCTCTTCAGATGATCGATTGCCAGTTCCAGCGTGTTGCGTTTATCCGCCGCCACATTAAACAATCCTCGTTTTGACGGGACTTGTGCAGGCTCGATTGCGGCAAGCGCTGCATCAAGTTGCGAAACGCTGCTTGCTTGAATTAGCGACAGATGCACGCCTTCATACCCAAGACCGCTCAATATGGTTTGCGCAATATCGATTTGCTGCGTCAAGGCATGCACGTATTGCGGCGCATCTTGCGTAGTCGTAAGTATCGCTACATGCGTAGCACCATAGGCAATTGCGGCCAGCCAGATGTCTATGCCGGTCGATGCTGCATGATGCAACTCAAGCGGGATGACGCGTGCCGGCATGCCCTGCAACTTGCCTTTAGCCTGCGCCAGCCGTCCCAGCTCGCTGACCATTGCTGCGCCCTGCTCCTGATTATGCAAAAGCAGCATGGGCTCAACTCCGCCAGCTTTGGCGTAGGTATTCAACATCGTCTTCACGCGCGTACCGGTATCGGTCGTGCGCGGATAAGCGTAGGCCAATGCGCCGGATGGACATACTGTCGTGCATGCACCGCAACCCACGCAAAGATTCGGATTAACCTTGATCAGATTGCCGTTATGGCTGACGGCTTCTGCCGAACATACATCAATGCAGGAAGTACAGCCAACCTTGCCGTTGCGGCCATGCGCGCATAATTTTTCCTTGTAGATGAAAAATTTTGGCTTGCTGAATTCGCCTACCATCTGCGTCAGCTTCAAGGCCTCATCCATCTGTTTATCGATGGATGCACCTGGAGCAAAATAACCTTGCGGTGGTTGATGCAAGCCGAGCAAGGCCGCATCGGACAAATCGAAAATCAAATCGAATTCACTACTGCGTTCAGTCACAATCCGTGTGAAATCGATTGCACCTATTGTTCCGCAAGCCTTCACACAATCCCTATGCGACTTGCATTTGGACAGATCGATTTGATACATCAGATCGATTGCATTTTCCGGGCAAACTTCTACGCACGCATTGCAGCGCGTACAGGTTTCCAGATCAATCGGGTTCGCTTGCTGCCATTTCACTGTGAATGCGCCCAGCCAACCGGTAATGGCGACTCGATCGCCGGAGAAACAAGGAAATTCCCTGTCCTGCGCTATCTCGCCAGCGGCATTACCCGTCAATAAAACGCTGACATCAAGTTGCGTACCCAAACGTTTGGCCCAGGACAAAGCGCGATCCGCCGGCCCTACTATTAATACGTGTCCGGCCGATTGGTAATCGACAGTGGGTACAGGTTCTGGATCAGGCAATGCGGCGGCGGCCAGCAAAGCGGCCACCTTCGGCAAGGCACTTTTTGATTGCGCACCCCAACCGCCAGTCTCGCGAATATTCACAAAGCGTAAAGGAGCAACCGAGTTCTTTTGCTGTGCGATCTCGGCAAACAAGGCGCGCTCTTGCGTGCAGGCCACAACCACATCGTCCACGCCATCCAGCGATGACATGTACGCGCCGACTTCCCTTCGGCAAAGCTCGGTGGCGACAGGTAATACGCTGGTGCCGAGTGCTGCGCCAAGCTGCGCGCCTGCAGCAGCATCCAACGGCATGGTTCGATTGCAATTACATACTTTGAATTCTGTTGTCATTGGCTGGCTTGTAGAGGCTGGCTATTGAATCAATCCTAAACGTCGTCGACGTCAGGTTTGGCTTTGGGATTTTTTACGCTGGATTCTTCTATTGATTGATCCGGCAGAATCTCGGCTGCCTGAGGTATCTGCTGTTCAGCATAGTCTTTTTCGTGCGCATTATCAGGCGACGTGTTATCCGCGCTATCCGATGCGCGTACTTGTTCGCCAATCACAGGCATCTCGCCATCTGTCGCTTGTTCTTGTGCTTCAGGTATTTTTTCCAGCAAACGCATCATCGGAGTCTTGAGTTGCGACAAGGGATCAAGCAATGCTTTCGCGTGATTCAACGAAGCCAGTAATTCTGGCGTGATCGGTTCAAATTTATTGTAATCATCGATATAGATGTCCAAGCCATCCATGATGTTGAAGTGCGGATCGGTAAATAATTTCTTCATCGCAGAACGCTTGACCGACTCATCCACCCCTTGCGTCATGAAGGCGGAATAATCAGAGTCATGTGTCAGCTTGTCGACGTCTTCCTGAGTCGGCAAGGGCTTGACTGCAGCATCAGGAATCGGAGTGACTTCGTCATTGCTGCGCGCCTCGGTCATGGGATGCACGGCAGTATCCGTAGCCGCAACTTCGGCATCAGGCGCCGTTACCGTATCGCTTTTCTTTTTCGACCAGCGAGTGAAAAAATCTTCAGCCGCCATGGTGATCACCTTCGGCGCGGGCCATTTTAGCGACGCCTTCACCGCCTTCAAACGATGGCTTCTTGTGTTTGCGTTTAGGCTCTGGATGGTAATAGTCGTGCGTAAACGCGGTCAGGCGCTCGACAATTTCAGCAGAGGCCGGCAAGGTATCCACCCGCTCGCCACCATCCATCAGACGGGCTGCTTCGTTGTACGACAGGGTGACTGATTTGGGAACTGCAAGTTCGACGCCATCGATATCTTCGATGCGCCACATAATGAACCAGCACGGCACAGGCGCACTGATGTTGAGGAAATAGCCTTCTGCCTCGCTACTGCACAAGGTGACGTCGATACCGTTGAATAACCAACGCGTATCGGCCGGATCATTACGCAGGCAACGCGGCGCATTCAGCTCCGGTACCTGCCCAACGATTTCAATCGGCAGCCATTGAAATGGCTGCCATCTGCTTGATAAAGGCGTGCATTGCATGATGACACCAATGCGGATTGCTTCTGTCTCCATGTCTCCTCATTCCGGCATATTCTGCCTGTCGTTGTAACGATAGCGACGCAATTACTATTGTGCGCCGAAACTGCAAATCGGATTTCGTCTCTGAAAATCGCGCTTGCAAACGATGAAGGAAAATCATGAATAACGCGTGAGCAATCGCTGCTCACGCATCAATACTTATTAACTGACATTAGTACTTTAAAGCAACCATACGCGTAAATACATATTACATCAAGCCGGCAAGCTTAGTCGTTCTTGACCACGATGGTCGGGAACTTCGCCGACATGTCTTTGGCTTTTTCTGCAACCTTGATCGCAATCTTGCGCGCGATCTGTTTGTAGATCACGGCAATCGGGCCATCAGGGTCGGCAACAACTGTCGGCTTGCCTGAATCCGCTTGCTGACGAATCGACATTGTCAACGGCAAGGCACCGAGGAAATCCACGCCGTATTCGCCGCACATTCTTTCGCCGCCGCCTTCACCGAAAATCGCTTCGGCATGACCGCAGTTGGAGCAGATGTGCGTACTCATGTTTTCCACAATGCCGAGAATCGGGATGCCGACTTTCTCAAACATTTTCAAACCTTTGCGCGCATCCAGCAAGGCGATGTCTTGCGGCGTGGTAACGATTACAGCACCGGTAACAGGCACTTTTTGCGACATCGTCAATTGGATATCGCCAGTACCTGGCGGCATATCGACGATCAGATAATCAAGATCGCGCCAGTTGGTTTGTTCCAGCAGTTGCGTCAAAGCTTGCGTCACGATAGGGCCGCGCCACACCATAGGTTCATCCGGATCGATCATGAAACCGATACTGGAAACCTGCAGACCGTAGTTCTCCATCGGCTCCATGGTTTTGCCATCGGCACTTTCCGGCCGACCGGAAATGCCCATCATCATCGGTTGCGAAGGACCGTAAATATCTGCATCCAGAATACCGACTTGCGCCCCCTCTGCCGCCAAGGCCAGCGCCAAGTTCACGGATGTCGTCGATTTGCCGACGCCGCCCTTGCCGGACGCCACTGCAATAATATTTTTAACGTTTGCCAGCAACTTCACACCGCGTTGCGCCGAGTGCGCCACGATGACGGAATGCACGTTGGCAGTCGCGCTACCTATGCCTTCTATCGTGCGTACTGCCGCGATAGATGCCTTGCGTATACCGTCGATCTGGCTTTTTGCCGGATAACCCAGCTCCACGTCGAATATGACGTTGGTGCCATTGATCTGGATGTTTTTTGCAGAACGGCTGCTGACTAAATCCTTGCCGGTATTAGGGTCTATGACTGTGGACAATGCTGCT
The DNA here is from genome assembly GCF_003293745.1 of Herminiimonas fonticola. Classification (GTDB taxonomy): domain Bacteria; phylum Pseudomonadota; class Gammaproteobacteria; order Burkholderiales; family Burkholderiaceae_D; genus Oxalicibacterium; species Oxalicibacterium fonticola. The sequence continues at coordinate 657,717 of NZ_PTLZ01000002.1, read as the reverse complement.
TTGACTGCTTCTATCGTGATACTCATTAGTTCTCCTGAATTTTATAGCGCAAGTCTAAACTAATTGGATGCGACTCGCTGATGACTTGCACGCAAACATTGTCATATTTTTCACGTTTTCTCTTGCGAAACGGGCGCTTGCCCATCATCTACCAAGAGTATGCAGCCAAATAAATCGCCGGGCTCAATTCGACAGCCAGGGCGTGAAACACTTACAATGTCGGTACTTACACGATTTTCGCCATGACTGAAAAAATCATTCCGCTCGCAGACCTGCGTTATCTGAACAAGATACCGGTCATTCCGGCACGCCTTGAAGCACCTAACGGCTTGCTGGCGGATACGCTTGCGCGGCCGCTGCAGGATTTACGCATTTCGATTACGGATCGCTGTAATTTCCGCTGTGTGTATTGCATGCCGAAAGAGGTGTTCGACAAGGATTACGCTTTCCTGCCGCAGACATCATTGCTGTCGTTTGAAGAAATTACCCGCATTGCGTCCTTGTTCGTCGCGCATGGCGTGGAGAAAATTCGCCTGACCGGCGGTGAACCCTTGCTGCGCAAAAATGTGGAAAAGCTGATAGCAATGCTCGCCGCATTACGCACGCCGGATGGCCGCGAACTCGATTTGACCTTGACCACCAATGGCTCATTGCTGGCGCGCAAGGCACAGGCTTTGAAAGACGCCGGCCTGAAGCGCGTCACCGTTTCGCTCGATGCACTCGACGACAAAGTATTCAAGCAAATGAACGACGTCGATTTTGCAGTCTCTGACGTGCTGGAAGGCATAGAAGCCGCGCATCGCGTCGGCCTCGGCCCGATCAAGATCAATATGGTCGTCAAGGGCGGCATGAACGATCAGGAAATCGTGCCGATGGCGCGCCATTTCAAAGATACGCCTTACATCCTGCGTTTCATCGAATACATGGACGTCGGCGCCTCGAACGGCTGGAAGATGGATGAAGTCATTCCATCCTCTGAAGTCGTACGCCGCATCAGTGCCGAGATGCCACTCGAAGCGATCGCACCGAATTACACCGGAGAAACTGCAGGACGCTGGCGCTACGTGGATCAAAACCGTGACGGCGGCGGCGAAATTGGTGTGATCTCCAGCGTGACGCAGGCATTTTGCAGCGATTGCAGCCGCGCACGTTTGTCTACTGAAGGCAAGCTTTACACCTGCCTGTTCGCAACCGGCGGCCACGATTTGCGCGCGCTGATGCGTAACGACAAAACGGATGAAGAAATTTCAACCGTCATCGCGCATATCTGGCGTGCACGCGGCGATCGCTATTCTGAATTACGTACGGCCAACACCGATGGATTGAACACCGAGCGCAAGGTCGAGATGTCGTACATCGGCGGCTAAGTTTTTCCTCCTTCCTTCAACTGATATCGACACAATTTAAAAAATGGATACCAGTCAAATTACCGGACTCATACTTGCAGGCGGACGCGGCACTCGCATGGGTACCGTAGACAAAGGTTTGCAATTGTTCCGCGACGCACCTATGGCTTTGCATGTATTGATGCGCCTGTCGCCGCAAGTCGCTTACATCATGATCAATGCGAATCAGAATATCGCGCCATATGAAGGTTTCGGCGTGCCGGTCTGGCAGGATGAGATGCAAGGTTTTGCCGGCCCGCTGGCAGGTTTGCAAACCGGTATGCTTCATTGCGAAACGGATTATCTGGTGACTGCGCCTTGCGACTCACCATTTCTGCCCAAGGATCTGGTCGCGTGTCTGGCCGCAGGGCTGGAAGAAAAAAATGCCGACCTGGCCGTTGCCGTCACTGGCGAAGGCGAATCATTGCAAGCGCATCCTGTCTTTTGTCTGGCGAAGGCTTCTTTGTTGCCGCACCTGACCTTGTATCTACAAGAAGGTGGACGCAAGTTCGACAAATGGTATTCGTCGCTGACTGTCGCTGAAGTTCACTTCGACGATGAAGATGCGTTCCGCAATATCAACACGCTGGACGACTTGAGAAAATACGAAGCGACTGCGTCATGAATCTACGTTATTCGCATATTCTGCGCGACATGTCCGGCTTGGATGGCGCGCTGGACAACGACGAACTCAACGATAACGAAATTTCCAACAATATGGCCAAAAATAATCCGTCCGATGGCAGCGCAACGAATGCATCGCGCAACACGCTCGCTAATGTAATCAGCTGCTTGTCCGACTACGATCCTGATGCGCTGCCGGTGCCAGATGCGCAAGCGATCATTCGCCAGTTCATCCAGCCTATCAATGCGGTCGAAAAAATCGCGCTGAGAAGCGCACTGGATCGCGTGCTGGCAGCCGATATCGTTTCGCCTATCAACGTCCCTTCGCATGATAATTCGGCGATGGACGGCTATGCCTTGCATGGCAACGACTTGAGCAAAGATCAGGATGTAAAACTGAAAGTGATAGGCACCGCTTACGCCGGTCGCGCTTTCGATGGCGCAGTCAACAGCGGCGAATGCGTGCGCATCATGACCGGCGCCGTCATGCCGGCACAATGCGATACCGTTATTCCACAGGAATTTGTACGCGATGCCAGCGATACCGGCATGACGATTCCGGCCGGTGCGGTAAAGACCGGCGACAATCGCCGTCTCAAAGGCGAGGATCTGAAAGCCGGCACACCTGCCCTGCAAAAAGGCAAAATTCTGCGCCCTGCCGACCTCGGCTTACTGGCTTCGCTAGGCATAGGTGAAGTACCGGTGCAACGTCGCTTGCGCGTTGCCTTTTTCTCGACCGGTGACGAGCTGCGCTCCATCGGCGAAACACTGGACGAAGGCTGCGTCTACGACAGCAATCGCTACACCTTGCACGGCATGCTGACACGCCTCGGCTGCGATGTTGTCGACATGGGCGTCATCAAGGATGATCCGGACGTACTCGAAGCTGCATTCCGCACCGCTTGCGAAAATGCCGATGCAATCATCACGTCTGGCGGCGTATCCGTAGGCGAAGCGGATTACACCAAGCAAATGATGGCACAACTGGGCGACGTCGGTTTCTGGAAAATCGGCATGCGTCCCGGCCGTCCCATGGCTTTCGGAAAAATTGCATCGAACGGAAAGGAAGCCTATCTGTTCGGTTTGCCCGGCAATCCAGTCGCCGTGATGGTGACCTTCTATTTTCTCGCGCGCCAGGCTTTGCTGCACATGATGGGCGCATCAGCGGTAGAAGCACCGCCGTTGTTACGCGTCGTATCCCAAGCTGCCATCCGCAAACGTCCCGGTCGCACTGAATATCAGCGCGGCATCTTGAGCCGTAACAGCGACGGCATACAACAAGTGCGCATCACCGGCTCGCAAGGCTCAGGCGTGTTGCGCTCGATGTCGGAAGCCAACTGCATGGTTGTGCTGGAACACGACAGAGCCGAAGTCAAAGCTGGCGATCTGGTTGATGTGATTCTGTTTGACGGTTTGGTCTGAGCGACATGCAGCCGCAGCGATACAAACCTGCGGAAGGGATTTCGATATGAGCAAGAAAAAGAAATGCTGCGAGAGTAAGAAGCCGTGCAAAAATTGCCCGCTCAGGAAAAAATCGAACTGATCCGGCTCAAAACCACATTCTATTTTTCATCGTCATAAAGAAAAAGCCTGCATTCTCATCAGAGAATGCAGGCTTTTTCATTTGCAGCCGAAGAATTATTGCAACATGGAAAGCTTCTTTTCATTTCACAAAAAATCACATTCTTCTTCGTTTTTTTGCAATATTTCACATGCAAAACGATGTGACTAGGATTATTCTATTTTCATATAAGAAATAAATAACACATATGCCACTCCTCTTACTTGATTTGAGGAAGCACGCAGCATCATTCACCTGCATCAATTCATTAAAACCTGGCAAGCATAAGAAATTGATTCTTTTGAGGGAACATTATGTACGGGCCCAATCCGACAAATAGCCATCAGGGAACACCCGCTGAGCTCGCACGCCCAGTCAATATTCCTCCTCGCCCTGCATTACTTATTGCACTACAACGTGAAATCGCACAGGAAGATCCATCTCTCCGAAAAATAGTGCAGCTAGTCGAACGCGATGTCGCTATTGCAGGCAACCTTCTTGCGATCTCAAATTCGGCCATGTTCAATTTGAATCGGCACATTGAACATGTGCAAGACGCAATTACGCTGATCGGCTTGAATAATTGCAACGCGGTGATCACGCGCCTGATGGCCAGACGCGCACTGGCGCACGGCAAGATGATGATGCCGCGCTTTTGGGATGTTTCTGAAAAACGCTCCTGGGGCATGATGTACGTTGCTCGTCAGACCACCAAAGTCGCACCTGAACTCGCTTATAACTTCGGCCTGTTTTGCGATATCGGCATACCGTTGATGATGGCATCTTTTATCGATTACGCGGATACACTCACCGTCGCCAACCAGTTGGAACATAGTGGCTTCATCGAACTGGAAAATTCACGCCATCGCATCAATCACGCACTCGTTGGCGCCATGCTGGCCGAACATTGGCATGCAGATCCACGTGTTGTTCTCGCCATCAAAAAACATCATTCGTATGAAGTCATGGCTGACCATCTTTTTGAGCCTGATGTACGTGAACTAATCGCGATCTTCTGCGTGGTAGATCAGGCGATACAACAGCATCGGCATGCAGTGTCTATCGATTGGCTGGAAGGTGGTGAGATGGCAACCGAAACCCTGGGTTTGACGACTGCCGATGTAGACGATCTTTGTGAAAAACTGAAAGAAAAATTCGTGATGCCTAATGCCGCCTGAACAAAACACTCAGACTTTAATAGCCATGTTGTAACGCGATTTTTCAAGGATGTGCGCCAGCATTTTTCTGCTAACGTGCTTACAGCTTGCCAGCTTTCTTCAAGCGATACGTCAAGCCTTCAACGATATCCTCGTGCCCACCTTGCTGCGCAAAATCGATCGCGCTCATACCCGCATCATTCTTCAACGATGCATCGGCACCAGCATCAAGCAAGGCCTTGACCGTGTAGATATGACCGCCGCGCGCTGCCATCATGATGGGTGTGGTTTTATTCGGTGATGGAGCATCCAGCACGGCAGATTTTTCCAATAACAAATTCACGATGTCGTTATCGCCTATCGCCGCTGCATAGTGTAAAGCCGTCCAGCCATCCTGATTCACCGTTGCATCTTTGGCGAGCAAGGCTTCAACGGCCGGCTTGTTCGCCGTGTAAGCAGCAATCATCAATGCGGTGTCGCCGTTGTTCGCTCTTAGATTTACATTGATGTCACGCGCATTCATCAACACGGGAAATACTTTCATGGATTTTTCCCGCAAAGCGAGGATCAAGCCGGAGTCACCGCGTTCCGACTCGACCGTATTCGGATCAAAACCACGCTGCAACAGAGAAGTAATAGTAGCGGCATCGTCCAGTTTGGCCGCTTTGAAATAATCCTCGTATGCACCTGCATGGGCCGGCATAGTCAAACTTGCGAACACTGAAAGCACCATCAGCAGTTGCAAAACCAGTCTGCGCACAAGGAGCGATTGAGCCAATTTCACGTACGTCATTTGTTACCGCGCAATCTTGAATAAATTAAAAAAGTTATCAGTCGTTTGTTGAGCGATCTGTTCTACCGGCACGCCCTTCAAGGTCGCCAGATATTCCGCCACATGACGCACCAAAGCCGGTTCATTCACCTTGCCGCGATGCGGTACCGGCGCCAGATAAGGCGAATCGGTTTCGATCAGCATCTGTTCCAACGGCACTTCACGCGCAACAGCCTGTAAATCTTTCGCACTCTTGAAGGTAACGATGCCGGAAAACGAAATATAAAAACCCATTTCCATCGCCGCCTTCGCCACTTCCAGCGATTCGGTAAAACAATGCATGACGCCAGCAGCACCGCCGGCATCCGTACCCGCTCCTTCTTCACGCATGATGCGTATCGTGTCTTCAGATGCAGCGCGGGTGTGAATGATCAACGGCTTGCCGGTCACACGCGAGGCGCGGATATGCGTACGAAAACGTTCGCGCTGCCATTCAAGATCGCCTTCCAGCCGGTAATAATCCAGGCCAGTTTCACCGATGGCGACGATGCGCGGGTTATCGGCCAAACGGATAAGATCATCGACGGATGGCTCAGGCGTATCTTCATAATCCGGATGCACGCCAACCGATGCATAGATATTCGGATGCCGTTCAGCCAGCTCCAGCACGCTGGGGAAATTAGGTAAATCAACCGAAACGCATAGCGCATGGCTGACTTCGTTCTCGGTCATTTTGCCGAGTATTTCCGGCATGCGCGCAGCAAGCTCGGGGAAATTGATGTGACAGTGGGAATCGATATACATAGGGCTGAATTGTACGCGCCAGATGGTTTTGCTGCGAGCGTCATACCTGGAACTAGCTCAATGCAGGCAATCTTGCCTATGCAATACGTTTGCCAACTATGATCAAATCGCGCTCAACCCCATCCAGCGTGGCAACACGCGGCATGTCAGCCCAGCGCTCGAAGCCGAAACGCTCGAACAATTTCAGGCTCGGTTCGTTATGAGCAAAAATCAGGCCGACCAGTGTGTGAATATCCAGCGCCGATGCAAATGCAATGGCTTCGGTCAAAAAATACGCGCCCAAACCTTTACCACGCGCATCTTGCGCCAGATAAATGGAAATCTCAGCCGTGTGCACATAGGCCGCACGTGCATGAAAATTGGAATACGACAACCAACCCAGCATCTGCCCATGATCTTCCACCACCCAGATAGGTCGTTTGCCCGCTGAATGTTCGTTAAACCAGTTCAGACGTGAAGCCACGGTGACAGGCTCGATATCTGCAGTGACCTGGCGTGATGGAATAGTGCTGTTGTAGATGGCGACGATGGCAGGCAAATCGTCCAGAGTCGCCAGGCGGTGGAAATACTGCGCTGCGGATTGTTGGCTAAACTGGGTATTCAATTACTGGCGATGAAAGATGCTTGAACGGGATGCGATTTACAAGGTATGCGTCGCACGCGAAGAACCAAGCGCCGCGCCCAGCAATTCCTCGATACGCTGCTTGATGCGCTGGCCGCTTTCGTCTGCGGAAAACTGCACGCCTATGCCTTGCGCCTTGTTGTTGTTGGCGCCGGCGGGCGTGATCCAGGCGATCTTGCCGGCAATCGGGTATTTGGTCGGATCATCCATCAAGGTCAGGATCAGATAAATCTCATCGCCTATCATGTACTGCTTGGTTGATGGCACGAAGATGCCGCCGTTTTGCAGAAATGGCATGTAGGCCGCGTACAACGCAGATTTTTCCTTGATCGGCAACGACAATACCGAGGGCCGACCCACTGCGGGATTTGCTGCTGCGATCGGGGTATCTGCCATCACTAACCTTTCAGGAAAAAAGCGTTGAATAATCCAGCAACATGTCTTCTATGAACAGCTTGGGTGCCAGCGGATGATCGGCAATTGCACGCCGTTCATTGACGCTCTTGATCGCTTGCAACAAGTTGCCAACTTCGATTCGTGCAGCCAGCGCACCCAGTTCTTTTTTATAACGTGGATAGTAACGGATTGTGCCGGAAAGTTTGACGGAAAGCACGTCATACAACCAGCGTTGCAACCATGAGACTAACTCCGGCATCGGCGTTTTCTGCAAACGGTCAGCCGCTTTCAACGCGCCATCTACGCCAGGCTGCGCCAATTGCTGCAGGAATTCATCCATCGTTTCGCGCGTACCGGCTTGCGACGATTCCAGCGCAATAAGTGGTGCACCGCCCTGTTCGGCCAGCCAGCCGTCCGCATCCTTTACCTGCTGTTCCTTGAGCCAGGCCAGCGCTTCATCCTTGCTTGGCATGGTCAGCGCAAATTTGCGGCAGCGCGACAGTATGGTCGGCAGCAGGCGATCGATGCTGTTCGTTACCAGCAAAAACATCGTGCGTGGTGGCGGCTCTTCCAGCATTTTCAGCAATGAATTTGCGGCGGCGGTATTCAGGGCTTCGGCCGGATACAAGGTGATGACGCGCATGCCGGAGCGATGCGTGGAAATATTCATGAAGTCAGACAAGGCGCGTACCTGATCGATCTTGATTTCTTTCGAAGGTGCCTTGGTCGATTTGGCTTTCTTGGTTTCCGCTTCGCCATCCTCGCCTTCAGCGCCGTCGCCATCATCCAGAATTTCCGGACGCACGCGACGATAATCAGGATGACTGTATTGCGTGAACCAGCCGCAGGCATCGCATGTGCCGCAAGCATGTCCATCCGCGACAGGCGTTTCGCACAGCAGCGATTGCGCACATGCTTCGGCAAATGCAGTCTTGCCTATGCCTTCCGGGCCGTGAAATAAAATCGCGTGCGGCAGTCGTTCACGCAGCAATTGCCACTGCTGCCAGGAAGCGCCTTGCCAGGGTAAAAGAGTATTCAAGAATCCAGCCCTGCAATGATGCCGCGCAACTGATCCTGGATCGTCGCTATAGCTTGCGTAGAATCGATGATACGGAAACGCTGCGGGAATTCAGCGGCGCGGCGTAAATATTCCGCCCGCGTCGCGGCAAAGAAATCTGCTTTCTCCTGCTCGAACTTATCCAAAGTGCGCGTCGCATCCAGGCGCGCGCGCGCCACATCCAGCGGCACATCGAACAACAAGGTCAAATCAGGTTGCAAATGCGGATGCACCCATTGTTCCAGTGCTGCCAGCTTTTGCAAATCCAGCTTGCGACCGCCGCCCTGATAAGCGAATGTCGCATCGGTAAAACGGTCGGAGATGACCCAATCGCCACGTTCCAGAGCTGGTGCAATCACTTGTGCAATATGTTCACGTCGAGCAGCAAACATCAGCAAGGCTTCCGTTTCCAGATGCATTTTTTCGTGCAGCAAAATAGTCCGTAGCGATTCACCAAGACTGGTACCGCCGGGCTCGCGCGTAACAACGACCGTCTTTTTACGCTCCCGCAGTAAATCGGCCACGAACGACAAATGCGTGGATTTACCCGCGCCATCGATACCTTCAAACGTAATGAATTTTGCTGTCGTCATGCCACTGCCATAAAGATGATTCGAATTTTATAAGTCTTGTTTGCTGCGGCGTTCGCCGGCAGCTAGTGTCATTGCTTGCGCTGGTACTTGTTCACCGCATTATTATGATCATCCAGCGTCGCAGAAAACTGGCTGCTGCCATCACCGCGTGCGACAAAATATACCGCATCGGTAGCTGCAGGATTCATCGCCGCATGCAAGGACTCCATGCCCGGCAAGGCAATCGGCGTCGGCGGCAAGCCGAGACGAGTATACGTATTGTGTGGTGTATCGGTCAGCAGATCGCGCTTGCGGATATTGCCTTTGTAGTTATCGCCCATGCCGTAGATGACGGTGGGATCGGTTTGCAACAACATGCCCTGCTTCAGCCGGTTGACGAATACACCAGCAATCATCGTGCGCTCAGATTTTTTGCCTGTTTCCTTTTCCACGATGGAGGCCATGATCAAGGCTTCATACGGCGACGCGTACGGCGACCCTGGATCACGTGCCAGCCACGCTTCATTCAGACGCTTGAGCATCAGGTTATGAGACTGTTTGTAGATTTGCAAATCGCTGGAATTTTTCGCGAACAGATACGTGTCCGGCGCAAACAAACCTTCCGGCTTGGTGTAAACACTGGATAGTTTTGCCATCAGCTCCTGATCCGACCAGGCAGCGGTATCGTGCTTCAAGGATGGATGTGCGTTGATCGCCTGCCGCATCTGTTTGAAGCTCCAGCCTTCAATGACGGTCAATGCTTCTTGCGCAAACTCGCCACGCACCAGTTGATTGACCAAGCCGCGCGGGGTCGTACCCGACTTCAAATCGTAAGTCCCAGCCTTCAATTTGGTGCTATTTCCCGTCACTTGCGCCAGGATCACCATCAGCAACGGTTGCACCGGCACACCGGCTTCGTCGATCTGCTGCATGCTACTTTTCAGGCTGCTGCCGGGTGCAATCGTAAATTCCATGGACGGTTGACCGTCAGCAATGATGGGCTTCTCTGCCCAGAACATGAACGATGCGCCGACAATGATTGCCAGCAGAAAAGTCCGCCTTAATAATTTTTTCATTAAAACAAGGTCTCGCTAAAATCGACGGGGATAGCACGCGTTTTTCCCACGCCACTATAATCGGACACTAATGATAATGGCTGAAGCAGTTTTTGCCGCAATTTATTGATTGAATCTATGACTACATGGTTGAAATTTCTGGCTGAACAAGGTGCGCAATTGAGTGCGCCCGTCAGTGAAAACGCAGCATCTGAAGTACTGTCTTTCGGTGCCGACACGTCTGTCGAGACAGCCAGAGACAATTTTGTAGCGCCGCTCACCCACCTTGGCTTGATCTCCGCCGCTGGGGAAGATGCAGCACATTTTTTGCATAATCAACTGACTAACGACGTCGAGCATCTCAGCATCGATGAAGCGCGCCTGGCTGGTTATTGCTCACCCAAAGGTCGTTTGCTGGCCAGCATGCTGATCTGGAAAACCACTGATGGCGTGATGCTGCAGCTGCCACGCGAGATCCAGCCCGGCGTGCAAAAACGTCTGCAAATGTTTGTATTGCGTGCAAAAGCCAAACTAACGGATGTCACACCAAATCAAGTCATGCTTGGCTTGTCGGGCCCAGCTGCCGCGACTGCCTTGATGCCATGGTTCCCGACTCTGCCCGTCGCGATTTACGGCAAGGTGGAAACCGCAGCCGGCACGCTGATCCGTCATCCCAATGCATTTGAAGTGCCGCGTTATCAATGGATCACGACCGAAGTGCAGGCGATAGAAGCATGGCCGATGCTGACAAAAATTCTGCAGCCTAGCGGCGCGGCAGCCTGGCATCTGGGAGAAATAGATGGTGGCGTGCCGCACATCACGACAGTTACGCAAGAGAAATTCGTCCCGCAAATGATCAATTTTGAATTGATAGGCGGCGTCAATTTCAAGAAAGGCTGCTACCCGGGTCAGGAAATCGTTGCCCGCAGCCAATACCTCGGCAAGCTCAAGCGCCGCATGATGCGCGCCAGCGTAACGGCACAAAGTGCAGCACCCGGCACCGAGATTTTTTCGATTAACGATCCTGATCAGCCTTGCGGCATGGTGGTGAATGCCGAGCGCACGAATGCGCAAGAAATCGATTGTCTGGTTGAGATCAAACTAGCGGCAGCAGAATCGGAAGTGCGGCTCGGCTCGGCAAATGGCCCTGCATTGTCCTTCCAGACTTTGCCTTATCCTCTTACCGACCCGGTTTAATTTCACGATACTGACGATACGCAAATGGATCTCTACGTTTATTACCGAGTGCAAGTTGCTGACGCTGCCGTGTTCCTGACAAAAATTACCGAGATGCAGGATAATCTCCGTAGTGAATACGGCATCCGTACTGCGCTCAAGCGCCGCCCTGAAGAACAGGATGGTTTGCATACGTGGATGGAAGTGTATCTGGAGGTCGCGGAAGGTTTTGAAGCGAAACTGGAGCAAGCCGTTGCGAGTAGTGAGTTGCTGGCCATGATCGCCGGCAAACGCCATATGGAATATTTTCTGGATTTAACTTTATGTGCTTGATCGTCTTCGCCTGGCAAGTCATGCCGAATATGCCGCTGCTTGCAGCAGGTAATCGTGACGAATTCTACGATAGGCCTGCCAGCCCTGCCGATTGGTGGCACGACCATCCGCAAATTTACGCAGGTCGCGACTTGCAAGGCGGCGGCACCTGGATGGGCGTGACGCGTGATGGACGCTTTGCAGCAATCACCAATATCCGAGCGCCGTCTGAAATGCGCTCCGATGCACCGAGCCGCGGCAATCTGGTTTTGAATTATCTGGCGGGTGAAATGACACCGGCCGACTATATCCAGGAAATTTCTGCCTACGCGACTAACTACAATGGCTTCAATTTATTGATCGGCAATACCAGTGAACTGATCTGGTATTCGAACCGCGGTGAAAAGGATGAACGCAACGGCAAACCGCTCAAGCAAGGCATGTACGGTTTGTCGAATTCCCTGCTCGATTGTGCCTGGCCCAAGGTCGTCAGTACCAAGGCCGAATTTGCCAGCCTCTTATGTCAGGGTGCACCGGAAGATGCCTTCTTTGAAATGCTGTCGGATACAACTTCCGCCTCCGATTGCCGCCTACCCAAAACCGGTGTCAGTCTGGAACGCGAGCGATTGCTGTCGGCAGTCTGCATAGAGTCGCCAGATTACGGCACGCGCGTCTCGACACTAGTCAAACTGCAAAACGGCCAGCCTCCGGTATTGATAGAACGCCCGGCAATCGCGATGCCGCCTATGCCGGAACGTGCTCCGCATCGCGGCCAGTGCACCAAAGGATTTTAAAGCTGCTGTGCTTACAGCTCTTTGTAGTTTTACTTCCAATCACCAACGCAGCATCAGCTACGTAATCACTTCGCCAGTTTTGCCTTCAGCAGTTCACGTATGTGCGGCACGTCCTCGTAGGGATCGTAAGGATTGCGTTGTTGCACTATATCTTCCATCCGCTTGCGCGCATTGATCAGCGATTCCGGTTCGGAAAAAATATAGAAGCGATTATCGCGTATCGCATCGAAAGTCCATTCGGCAATCTGCGCCGCTGAAATTTTTCCCGAGATCACTGCTTTTTCAGAAAACGATTGCGCTGCACGCTGGCTGACTGTCGGTGCTGCATCGTTATGCATGTCATCCGGACGATTACGTTCTGATTGATGAATCCCGGTGGGTACAAAAAATGGGCACAACAATGAAGTACTGATAGACGATGTCACCAGCCGCAAGTCTTGATACAGCGTTTCTGTCAGCGAGACGACCGCGTGCTTGGATACGTTATAGATACCCATCGTCGGCGCATTTTGCAAACCGGCAACCGATGCAGTATTGACGATATGCCCTTCATACGCAGGATCACGCTTCGCGCATTCCAGCATCAAGGGTGTAAAGATACGCACACCGTGAATCACACCGAACAAATTGACGCCTAATACCCAATCCCAATCTGCTTTCGAGTTCTCCCAAACCAGACCGCCACCAGCCACACCTGCATTATTAAACAGCAGATGGACTGCACCGAAGCGTGCCATTGCTGCATCGGCCAGTGCCTGTACTTGCTCAGCCTTGCTCACATCGCAATGCACGGCCAGCACTTGCGCACCCTGCTCGGCCAGTTCTGCTTCCACTTTTTGCAAGGCATCTTGCTGTACATCGGCCAACACCAGCTTCATACCCAGGCGTGCGCCCAGATTCGCGAACTCGCGACCGAAGCCGCTGGCAGCACCGGTGATCACGGCAACTCTATTTTGAAATTGTTTCATGCCTGCTTTCGATTAACTGATGGCTGAAGGTTTAGGCGCGCGAGTTCACGCATGTTTCAGTTTTTTTGCAACATCGGTACGGCGAAGAAATTTGAAAGTCCCTGTCGCTTTTGCTACAAGCTTGTCGCCATTCCACAATTCGCCTTCGCAAAAATAAATGCTGCTCGATGCATGTGCGACCTTGCCCTTCGCGATCAGGCGGCAACCTTCAGTACCGCCAGGCTGCATGAAGCTGGTTTTCATTTCTATCGTGACACCGCCGCGACTATCCGGCTCCATCGAACGTCCAGCCAAGGACATCACGTTATCCAGCATCGTCATGATCACGCCGCCATGGGCAACATGCCAGCCATTGAGATGACGGGCCTGCAATGTCAATTCAACTTGCGCCTGACCATCAGCCGACTCAAGAGCTTTAATGCCCAGTTCTTGCAGAAACGGGATGGTCGATGAAGTTGTTGCAGCTGGCTCTGGATGGGTCGCAGGAGTATTGGATGGGTTCGTCATCGGGATTCTTCTATTACAAATGGCGTCATTTTAGAGCCATCTGCGTTACAGCTAAGGATTGTTCGTCAATGGGCCTGTGTTACGCCGTGCAATATAGGCTAAAAACATCACATCTAAAGCCCGCATCACGCTTTGCTGCAACGCAAAATCGATACATGCACCATGTAAGCACTATGTAAGCTTGCGCAAGCATCGCGTAAGGTTCCAGTCGCACACTCGGGTCGCTTAGCCAATACAAGGAATGCGTCACTGCATCCCATTAATAATTTTAAGGAGACGAGCATGGCCACAGTATCGACCAACGGTCGCGGCATCACTCCAGAAGAACGGAAAGTTATTTTCGCTTCTTCTCTGGGGACCGTATTTGAATGGTATGACTTCTACCTTTACGGTTCGTTAGCCGCCATTATCGCCAAGCAGTTCTTTGCTGGCACCGATCCAAACACTGCTTTCATTTTCGCACTGCTCGCCTTCGCAGCCGGCTTTATCGTGCGACCGTTCGGCGCGATCGTATTCGGTCGCCTGGGCGACATGATCGGCCGTAAATACACCTTCCTCGTCACCATCGTCATCATGGGTGCGTCGACTTTCATCGTCGGCTTGCTACCGGGTTACGCTTCGATCGGTATCGCTGCCCCTATCATCCTGATCATCCTGCGTATCTTGCAAGGTCTGGCACTGGGTGGTGAATACGGTGGTGCAGCAACCTATGTTGCCGAGCATGCTCCGCATGACAAGCGCGGCGCATTCACATCCTGGATTCAAACTACGGCAACCATGGGTTTGTTCATGTCGCTGCTGGTGATTCTGGGTACACGTACTGCTGTCGGCGAAGAAGCATTTGCTGATTGGGGATGGCGCATTCCGTTTCTGGTATCCGTCTTCCTGCTGGGTATCTCAGTCTGGATCCGTTTGTCTATGGCTGAATCGCCAGCTTTCGTGAAAATGAAAGCGGAAGGCAAGACATCCAAAGCACCATTGACCGAATCATTCGCGCAATGGAAAAACCTGAAGATCGTTATCCTGGCACTGGTCGGCCTGACAGCTGGTCAAGCAGTGGTTTGGTACACCGGTCAGTTCTACGCACTGTTCTTCCTGACGCAAACGCTGAAGGTCGATGGTGCAACGGCCAACATCTTGATCGCAGCTTCACTGTTGCTGGCAACGCCATTCTTCGTGATCTTCGGTACGCTGTCCGATAAAATCGGCCGCAAACCTATCATCATGGCGGGCTGTCTGATCGCGGCTTTGACCTACTTCCCTATCTTCGGCGCATTGACTCACTATGCTAATCCAGCATTGGAAGCAGCATTGAAAGATGCACCAGTGGTCGTGACTGCTGATCCTGCAACTTGCCAATTCCAGTTCAACCCAACCGGCACCAAAAAATTCACTTCGTCATGCGACATCGTGAAAGCTAAACTGGCCGCTGCTTCGGTTGCTTACTCGAATCAGGACGCCGCACCAGGTACGGTTGCAACGGTAAAAATCGGCAATACCTTGATCACGTCTTACGACGCAAAAGGCTTGCCGAAAGAAGAAGCCGATGCCAAAAATAAGGCTTTCTCGAAAGAACTTGGCGATGCCATCAAGGCCCACGGTTACCCAACCAAGGCTGATCCTGCGCAAATCAACTATCCTATGACCTTGCTGTTGCTGTTCATCCTCGTTATCTACGTAACGATGGTGTACGGACCGATCGCAGCGATGCTGGTGGAAATGTTCCCAACCCGCATTCGTTACACATCGATGTCCTTGCCGTATCACATCGGTAACGGCTGGTTCGGCGGCTTGCTGCCAACCACGGCGTTTGCTCTGGTTGCATTCAAAGGCGATATTTACTACGGTCTCTGGTATCCAATCATCATCGCGCTGATCACCTTTGTCATCGGTATGATTTTCGTCAAGGAAACAAAAGACAACGACATCTACGCCGACGACTGAACTCGTTGAGTATTTCGTTCGAGAAAGTCTCGAATAAAAAACTGCCAGATATTCTCTGGCAGTTTTTTTTTGCCTAATCGGCTCGCTTTGCGATTCGTTTTATTTCATACTGAAAAACGATGGCTGCATGCAATTTGCCCTGTCCAAACCAAGCAAGATTTGTTATTGTCTGGATGCTAATACAGGTCTTCCCGAACACAATCCGAACGCTACTCGCGTTCACAGAATTTGCCGTCATGATTAAAAGCAAACCATCCCCTCGCATCGGCACTCCCCTATCTTCCACCGCCACAAAAGTCATGTTGCTGGGCTCCGGCGAACTGGGTAAGGAAGTCATCATTTCATTGCAACGTCTGGGGGTTGAAGTCATTGCAGTCGATCGATACGCCAATGCCCCAGGGCATCAAGTCGCGCATCGCGCTTATGTCATTGACATGACAGACGGCGTTGCTCTCGCAGAATTGATCAATCAGGAAAAGCCTGACTTGATCGTGCCGGAAATCGAAGCGATTGCGACCACTGCCTTAATGGAAATGGAAAACGCCGGCATCGTCCGCGTCATACCGACCGCGCGTGCCGCATGGCTGACTATGGACAGAGAAGGCATACGCCGCCTGGCCGCCGAAGAACTCGGTGTGGCGACTTCCCCTTATCGTTTCGCCGACAGCTTGAAAGAACTCAAAGCCGGCGCTGCAGAAATCGGCTTCCCCTGCGTAGTCAAGCCTGTGATGTCCTCATCCGGCAAAGGGCAATCCAAACTGAGCAGCATCGCCGACGTCGAATCTGCGTGGGATTGCGCCGCCTCGGGCGGGCGCGTCGATGCAGGTCGCGTAATCGTCGAAGGCTTCATCGATTTCGATTATGAAATTACCTTGCTGACAGTGCGCGCCATTGGTGCCGACGGTGAAGTACATACGCATTTCTGCGAACCTATCGGGCATGTGCAAGTCAACGGCGATTATGTTGAGTCATGGCAACCGCAAGTGATGCATCCTGAAGCATTGCAAAAAGCGCACGACATTGCAAAAAAGGTGACCGACAATCTGGGCGGCCTGGGCCTGTTCGGCGTCGAACTTTTCGTCAAGCACGATATGGTCTGGTTTTCAGAAGTCAGCCCGCGCCCGCATGACACCGGCATGGTTACCATGGCCAGCCAGGAACAAAGCGAATTTGAATTGCACGCAAAAGCCATACTCGGCCTGCCCGTCAATGTTGCGATGAAAACCCCCGCCGCATCCGCCGTGATCTACGGCCAGCATGACGCCAAGGTCGTGGCATTCGAAGGTGTTGCCGAAGCACTGCACATACCAGGCACTGATATCCGTCTATTCGGCAAACCGGAATCGTTTGCACGCCGTCGCATGGGTGTGGCACTGGCAGGTGCCGCCGATGTTGAGACTGCGCGCAAAAATGCCAAGACTGCTGCCGCGAAAATAAAACCGGTCGCTCCCAGCTGATGAAGGAAACGCGCCTACGTGCCATCAACGTTTTAGCAGGAAGCGATATTTTCCGCACCGCTTCCTTGCTGTTGTATGCCACATTGCTATTCCACGTCGTTCTACTGATTTACGCCAGGCACCTGACCCTATCAAAAACAGGCATGCTGGCCGCCGTGTTGTTGACCGCACTACTCATGCTCGCCTTTGTACGTCACTTCTGGCTGCGCACAGCGATTCTTCTGGATGAAAAATTCCTGCTGTGTGAAGTGATCATTGCCACCTTCGCCATCGCGATTCTCTCTACGCAAAAATCGATGCCGGCTTTGCCTATGCCCTGGTTGATCGCGATTGCCGGCGTTTTCCCATTGGTTTTGCGCAGTAACATTGCGATGGTGCTTATTGCTGCGCTGGCTTTGATCGGTCACCGCATCAACGTGCATCTGGGCGTCACCGTAGGCGATTGGCTGCCCGAACTGTTTGCGACAATTTGCATAGGCTGGCTGGCCTTGTTACTGGCCAAAACACTGAACATCAATCGCATGGCACTGAGCCAGGCGCGCACCAACGAACGGCGTTTCAATGCGATTGCGCGCGTGACACGTCATATTTTCATCATCACCGACGCTGATTATCAAATCAAGTTTGCCAATCCTGCACTACAGGAAGTCATAGGCTACGACCAGGAAGAAATCATCCGCGATGGCTTGCGGGCCGTACTGCATCCGGATGAAGCAGAAGAACACAAAAAGAAACTGCGTTATCTGCGTGACACGCCACACAGCACAATCTTCTCGCGCCATCGCACGCAACATAAAGACGGGCATTGGGTCTGGCTGGAAACACGCGGCTACAACATGCTGCATGATTCAGCCATCAATGGACTCGTATTCAGTCTGGAAGACATTACTCTACGCAAGGATGTCGAACTGAAGTTGCAGGAAGAAACCTCATTGCTGCGCGCGGTACTCGACCTCAATCCATCGATGATTTACGCCAAAGACCGCGACGGTCGCTTCACGATCAGCAATCAGGTATTCCAGAAACATTTCGGCTATTCCAGCGAAGATGAATTGCGTGGAAAAACCGTCTACGACATTTGCCTGAAGATGGCGAATGCAAATGATGAATTCAGCCCGCAGGAAATAGCAGATGAGATTCAGCAGCAAGATCTGCAAGTCATGCAAACTGGCATGCCTTTGCAGGATATGGAAATGCCGGGGTTCTGGCATAGCGACATGCATCTGTGGTTCCACACCAGCAAATATCCGTTGCGCGATGCCAAGGGCGAGACGATAGGCATACTCGGCGTCACACGCGACATTACACAACGCAAGACAACGGAAATGCAAATCGAATACCAGGCGATGCATGACATGCTGACCGATTTGCCGAATCGTCGCTATCTGGTCAAAACATTGGGTACAGCAATCGAAGTCAGCCGGCAGCGTCAATCCAGCCTGACCATGCTGTTCTGCGATCTCGATTTCTTCAAGAGCGTCAACGACACCCACGGTCACGACTTTGGTGATAAATGTCTGATTGAAATCAGCAAGCGCGTCGTGAGTGCCTTGCCGGCAACCGATTTCGTCGCACGTTTTGGCGGCAATGAATTCGTTATCCTGACCAATTCCTCTTTGGCAGAAGCCAGCGTCAAGGCTAATGCCATCATGCAGGCAGTATCGAAACAACTGATCTTTGAAAGTATCGCGGTCAAGATTCAAACCAGTATCGGTATTGCGCAATTAAGTCCGGATCACCAGGTGCCGGCCGATCTGATACGCGACGCCGATGCCGCGATGTACCAGGCCAAGGAGCGTGGCCGCAATCGGATCGAAATTTACGATGCTGCATTGCAAAGCAAATCCGACAAGCATGCACGCATGGATGTAGCTTTGCGTTTTGCGCTGGAACGGAATGAACTGTCGGTTGCGTATCAGCCCAAGGTCTCGCTGGCTGACGGTAGCGTCAAGGGATTTGAATTACTGCTGCGCTGGAACAGTCCGGAATACGGCATGATTTCACCCAACGAGTTCATCCCTATCGCCGAAACCTCAGGCATGGTGGTGCCTATCGGCATGTGGGCGATGGAACAGGCATGTCAGCAACTCGCTACATGGCAGGCCAGCTATCCGGCCATGGGCGACATCACCGTCGCGGTCAATGTCTCGATGCGGCAATTGCTGCACACATCTTTCTTCACACAAGTGCGCGACATTCTCAACAACAGCGGTGTGATTCCGCACACGATAGAACTCGAACTGACAGAAACGTCGGCAATGGCGAATCCTCTGCAAACAATAGAGAACCTGTCCTTGCTGAAAAAACTCGGCCTGCGTCTGGCACTGGATGATTTTGGTACTGGTTATTCTTCGCTCGCATATCTGCAGAAATTGCCGATTGATATACTCAAAATCGACAAGGCCTTCGTACACGGCCTTGATACCAGACAAAGCGATAGAGAAATTATTCGTCTGGTGATGGCGCTGGCGCAAACATTGAATCTGCAAACTATCGCCGAAGGCGTAGAAACCACCGGGCATATTCATGAGTTAAAAAAACTGGGCTGCAATCTGGGACAGGGCTTCTTGTTTTCGCCACCCTTATCAGCGGAAGAAGCAGAAACACTGATCTGCTCTTCTCACCAATTTCCGCTAGTCTGACCTGCGTTTAGTACAGGTTTGGCATCAGCCTGCACCAGAAATACGTCGGCACTTCAGAGGGTAATCCCTTATCTCTGAAGTACCTGTCGCAAGCTTCACATATCCAGTTTGGTGTTCGTCAGATCCAGTATTTTTTCCGGCTCTGCTGCAGCTTCAGCAGTTTCGTTATTCAATTGAGCGTGCAAAGTGCCCATATCCAGCTCATTGACCCACTTGGCAACAACCAAGGTAGCAACGCCGTTACCGATGGTATTGGTTAGTGCGCGTGCTTCCGACATGAACCTGTCGATTCCCAATATCAATGCCAGCCCTGCAACCGGTACATGACCAACTGCGGACAGGGTCGCGGCCAATACAATGAAGCCGCTGCCGGTAATGCCCGCAGCGCCCTTGGATGTCAGCAGCAGAACACCGAGCAGCGTGACTTGCTGCATCAAACTCATAGGCGTATTCGTTGCCTGCGCGATGAACACCGCGGCCATTGTCAGATAAATCGCCGTGCCATCAAGGTTGAATGAGTAACCGGTTGGAATGACGAGACCGACCACTGATTTTTTCGCGCCCAGATTTTCCATCTTGGCTATCATGCGCGGCAATACGGATTCCGACGAAGACGTACCCAATACGATCAGCAATTCTTCCTTGATGTATTTGACGAACTTCCAGATGCTGAAGCCATGCAAGCGCGTCACGATTCCCAATATGACAAAGATAAAGAACAGGCAAGTCAGATAGAACGCGCCCATCATTTTCCCCAGCGACAACAGGGAACTGATGCCGTACTTGCCTATCGTGAATGCCATTGCACCAAAAGCACCGATAGGTGCAGCCTTCATGATGAAACCGACGATGGCAAACAGAACGTGTGAAATTTTCTCGATAAAATCAAATATCAGCGTGCCGCGCCCGCCGAATTTATGTAGCGCAAAGCCAAACAGGACAGATACCAATAACACTTGCAACACATCGCCTTTGGCAAACGCATCAATCATGCTGACCGGGATGATATGCAGCAAGAAATCGGTGATAGTTTCAAGCTTTCCAGGTGCCGTGTAGCTCGCAATGCTGGCGACATCCAGGGAAGTGACATCGACATTCATCCCCGCGCCAGGCTGCAAGACGTTGACGATGATCAGGCCAACCAGCAAAGCCAGCGTACTCATGATTTCAAAATAAAGTAGCGCGAGGCCACCAGTCTTGCCGACTTTTTTCATGTCCTCCATGCCGGCAATACCGATTACGACCGTGCAAAAAATCACAGGCGCGATAATCATTTTTATCAGTTTGATAAAACCATCGCCAAACGGCTTCATAGCGGTGCCAGTCTCAGGCGCAAAATGGCCGAGCAAGATACCAACGACGATGGCAAAAATAACTTGTACGTACAAGGATTTATAAAATGGCTGCTTATGCATTTTTCGATTCTTCAAAAACAGGAGCATCAGCTGGGTAAGCTGATATCCATTATTGATGGGCAAGTGCTTATATTCGACCAGTTTCCATGCCCATGATGCTCGTATGCTAGACCTTTTTTCAGGGCCACACACGAGGTAAAAATCATGTTTCACGACATCTTAAAAATCAACAATTCTTAACATTTTTCTCATGTCTTCTACTGTAAAAGCCCCTTTTTCTATATGCAAATTACACGGCCGTCGGCTAAATCGCATATAGTCATGGGCAAACTTTTTCTTTAATACGAAACCCTATGAAATTTGATGTCGCAATTGTCGGCAGTGGATTAGCCGGTCTCTCCGTTGCTCTCCATCTGGCCGAGACCCGCAAGGTCGCAGTCATTTCCAAACGTTCGCTGCTCGATGGCGCCAGTAGCTGGGCGCAAGGCGGTATTGCCGCCGTCCTCGATTCGCACGACAGCTATGACGAGCATGTCGCCGACACGCTGGTGGCCGGCGGTGGCTTATGCGATGAAGCTGCCACCCGCTACATCATCGAACATGGTCCGGAAGCGATTGCATGGCTGATAGAACAAGGCGTGCCCTTCACGCCCGATGCGACGGCCGAGCTTGGTTTCCATCTGACACGCGAAGGCGGCCACAGCCAGCGCCGTATCATTCACGCGGCAGATGCAACCGGCCACGCGGTACAAGTCACGCTGGAAGAAAAAGTACGCAACCACCCGAATATCACCTTGATGGAGCATCACTACGCCATCGACGTCATCACATCAGCGAACCTGGAACGCAAAAAACATGGCCCGCGTTGTCTAGGCCTGTATGTACAAGACGTCAAAAGCGGCAAGGTCATCACGATTTCCGCCGAGCACACGGTGCTGGCGACTGGCGGTGCCGGCAAGGTTTATCTGTACACGACCAATCCTGATACCGCGACCGGTGATGGCATTGCAATGGCATGGCGCGCAGGCTGCCGCATCGCGAATATGGAATTCATTCAATTCCACCCGACCTGCCTGTATCACCCATACGCAAAATCGTATTTGATCACCGAAGCAGTCCGTGGCGAAGGTGGCGAACTGCGCTTGCCACCGAATTCAGGCAAAAACTCGGGCAAGCGTTTCATGCCTGCCTATGACGAACGCGCCGAACTGGCACCGCGTGACATCGTCGCGCGCGCCATCGATGCTGAAATGAAAAAGCATGGTGTCGATTACGTCAATCTGGACATCAGCCACAAATCGTCTGAGTTCCTGAAAGAACATTTCCCAAACATCATGGAACGCTGCCTGCAATTCGGCATCGACATTACGAAGGAACCGATCCCGGTCGTACCGGCGGCGCATTACACCTGCGGCGGCATCATTACCGATCTGGCTGGCCGCACCGACCTGCCCGGCTTGTATGCCGTAGGCGAAACCACCTGTACAGGTTTGCACGGTGCAAATCGCCTCGCCAGCAATTCATTGCTGGAATGTCTGGTACTCGGTCGTGCTGCCGCCAAGTACATTGAAGAACAACCAAAGCAAAAAGCCGTCACCCTGCCGGCCTGGGATGAAAGCCGCGTCACCGATGCGGATGAAGAAGTCATCATTGCCAATAACTGGGAAGAACTGCGTCGCTTCATGTGGAATTACGTCGGTATCGTACGCACCACCAAACGCCTGGAACGCGCGCAACATCGTATCCGTCTGCTGAAAGAAGAAATCGACGAGTACTACGCCAACTTCCGCATCACGCCGGATTTGCTGGAATTGCGTAATCTGGTCGAAGTAGCATCGCTGATCGTCAATAGCGCACTGTCGCGACGTGAAAGTCGCGGCCTGCACTTCAGTCGCGACTATCCTGAGACTTTGCCAAAGGCGCTGCCTAGCGTCTTGCAACCTGACCGCAAATAATCAGATAGCAAGCTCATAAAAAAAAGCCGCTGATCGCAAAATCAGCGGCTTTTTTTCGACTCAAGCAACAAGGCGGTATTTGATTCGATTTACTTCGATTCAAGTATGCGCAAGGAGTAATCGGTTGCGCGTACATCCTTGGTCAAAGCGCCTATCGAAATGCGGTCTACGCCTGTTTCTGCAATCGCCCTGACCGAATCCCGATTCACGCCGCCGGAACCTTCAAGCAAGGCACGGCCTTTGGTCAGTGCTACCGCTTCGCGCATCATCTCCAGCGAAAAATTATCCAGCAATACCGATTGCGCACCGGCTTCAAGCGCATCCTGTAATTGCTGCAAATCTTCCACCTCGATCTGTATCGTCACACCGGCATTCAATGCCAGCGCAGCCTGCATGGCGGCCTTAACGCCGCCTGCTGCTGCAATGTGGTTCTCCTTAATCAGGATGCCGTCATACAGTGCCAGACGCTGATTCTTGCCGCCACCTACGCGCACTGCGTACTTCTGCGCCAGGCGTAAGCCAGGCAGCGTTTTACGAGTATCCAAAATCGCTGACTTGGTACCTGCGATCAGTTCCACATATTCGCGCGTAGCCGTTGCAACGCCAGACAGCAATTGCAGGAAATTCAGGGCTGCGCGCTCAGCCGTCAGCAAGGCGCGGGCCGGCGCTTCGATTGCGCAGACTTCGCTATCAGCCTTCATCAAATCGCCTTCTGCATAATTCCAGACGATCTTGATACGCGCATCCAGTTGCTTCATCACCGCTTCAAACCACGGCGCTCCACACAACACAGCCGCTTCGCGCACGATTACATGTGCGTTGACGATTTCCTGTTCAGGAACCAGCTTGCCGGTGATATCGCCGGTACCCACATCCTCTGCCAGAGCCGCCACGATATTGGCTTCAAATGCAGCCTTGAGTGCCGCATCGAAAGGGGCAAATGGATTGCGCAATAGACTCATGCCGGACCTATCCCTGAAAACAGTTTTCCTTCTTTCGCCAGATCGCTGGATGGACGCACATTGGCTTTTTGCGCTGCTGCAAAATCCAGCATGCGGTCGATACAGACGGTAGCCTTGCGGCCGATTGCCGGATCGACGTGAATTTCATTACGTCCCGATTCCAGTACGTCGGCCAGGTTCTGCAATCCATTCATCGCCATCCAAGGGCAATGTGCGCAACTCTTGCAAGTCGCGCTATTGCCGGCGGTAGGCGCATCAATAAAGATTTTGCCCGGCGCAGCGGCTTTCATCTTGTGCAAAATGCCGTTGTCGGTCGCGACGATAAATTCAGGCGCATCCATCGTTTGAGCGGCGTGTATCAGTTGCGAAGTCGAACCGACGGCATCTGCCAGTGCAACCACGGAAGCTGGCGATTCCGGATGTACCAATACTTTGGCCAGCGGATGTTCTTTCTTCAGCAGTTCCAGTTCAACTGCCTTGAATTCGTCATGCACCAGACAGGAACCCTGCCACAACAGCATGTCGGCGCCAGTCTGTTTTTGAATATAGCCGCCCAGATGTTTGTCCGGTGCCCACAGGATTTTCTTGCCCTGTGCATGCAGATGTTCAACGATCTTCAAGCCGATAGACGAGGTCACCATCCAGTCGGCACGCGCCTTCACCGCTGCGCTGGTGTTCGCATACACGACGACTACGCGATCAGGATGCGCATCGCAGAAGGCATTGAATTCATCAATCGGACAACCGAGATCTAGCGAGCAAGTCGCATCCAGATCAGGCATCAAAATGGTTTTTTCAGGACTGAGAATTTTTGCCGTTTCGCCCATGAACTTGACGCCGGCGACAACCAGCGTCTTGGCTGGATGATCGCGACCGAAGCGCGCCATTTCCAGCGAATCGGATACACAACCGCCAGTTTCTTCCGCCAGATCCTGCAAGTCGGAATCGACGTAGTAATGTGCGACCAAGACGGCTTCGCGTTCTTTCAACAAGCGCTTGATGCGCTCCTTCAAGGCAACTTTTTCTTCCGGCGTCGGCGTGGCCGGTGTGCGCGCCCACGCGTGAGCGACGCAACTGGTGCCGCCTTCCATTGCTGGGCGTTCGAATTCAATAGTTTTGATTGGCTGGATTTGCATGGCTGGTCAGTGATTGAACGCGATGAACTTGTTTAGCTGTGACGATATTGCAGTCAAATTGTAGCGTCATTCTCATGTGGAGGTTGAATACCTCGATGCAAGGAGAATTTGCCGCAAAACATGGAAAAAACGTTGTTGCATAACAATGCACACGTGAAAAAGCGCGACGGGAATCCTCCACGTCGCGCTTTTTCATTCTTGCTTTTACTCAATACCCTGGCTGGTCAAATACTCTTCGTACGTGCCCTGGAAGTCGACAATTCCACCTTCTTTGACTTCAAGAACCCGGTTTGCCAGTGATGAAACGAATTCGCGATCATGCGAAACGAAAATCAGCGTACCGGCATATTTTTCCAGCGCAATATTCAGCGATTCGATCGATTCCATGTCCATGTGATTGGTCGGTTCATCCATCAGCAACACATTGTGGCGACCGAGCATCAATTTGCCGTAAGTCATGCGACCTTTTTCACCGCCGGACAGAACCTTGACCGATTTTTTCACGTCGTCGCCGCCGAATAGCAAACGTCCCAGAATCGAACGCACGGCTTGATCGTCGTCACCTTCTTTGGTCCATTGCCCCATCCAATCGGTCAGATTTTTGTCGCTGGCGAAATCTTCTGTTGGATCTTGCGGCATGTAACCGACGTTGGCGTTCTCTGCCCATTTAACGGTACCGCGATCAGCATCCAGACCTGTGATGTCATTGCCGCCTATGCTGCGTAGCAAGGTCGTTTTACCCGCGCCATTGGCACCGATGATGGCGATGCGTTCGCCCGCTTCTACCGTGATGCTGAAATTCTTGAACAGATCACGATCGAAGGATTTCGAAATGCCTTCCACCGTGACTGCCTGACGATGCAGTTTTTTCTCGCCGTCAAAACGCACGAATGGATAAGCACGCGACGATGGCTTGATGTCGTCAACCTTGATCTTCTCGATTTGCTTGGCGCGCGATGTTGCCTGACGTGCCTTGGATTTGTTCGCAGCAAAACGACGTACGAATTCCTGCAACTCGGCAACCTTGTCTTTCGCTTTCGCATTATTCGCCAGTTGCTGGTTGCGCGCTTGCGTCGAAGCAAACATGTAGTCGTCGTAATTGCCTGGATAAATCTTCAGAGTGCCGTAATCCATATCGGCTACGTGCGTACACACCTGATTCAGGAAATGGCGATCATGGGAAATGATGATCATGGTTGAATTGCGCTCGTTGAGCACATCTTCCAGCCAGCGAATCGTGTTGATGTCCAGATTGTTGGTCGGTTCATCAAGAAGCAAAATATCAGGATTCGAGAACAGCGCCTGTGCCAGCAATACGCGCAGCTTCCAGCCTGGCGATACATTGCTCATCGGTCCCTGATGCAAATCGATAGACACGCCGGCTCCAAGCAGCAATTCACCAGCGCGCGATTCGGCGGTGTAGCCGTCGTATTCAGCAAACTTCGCTTCGAGGTCGGCTGCCTTCATGTAATCGTCGTCGGTCGCTTCCGGATTCGCGTAAATCGCATCACGCTCAGCCATCGCCGCCCACATTTCCGTGTGCCCCATCATCACGACATCAAGCACGCGCATTTCTTCAAACGCAAACTGATCCTGGCGCAATTTACCCAGACGTTCGTTCGGATCAAGCATGACCGTGCCGGCCGATGACTCCAGATCGCCGCCGAGAATTTTCATGAAAGTGGACTTGCCGCAGCCGTTAGCACCAATCAGGCCGTAACGGTTGCCGTCGCCAAACTTGACGGAAATGTTTTCAAACAACGGCTTGGGGCCGAACTGCATCGTGATATTAGCTGTGGAAAGCACTGATAAAGCCTTTGGAGGTATTAATTTGGATAACTGGGTATTTTACCATTGTGGAGGGGTGTTCGGCTGAGCTTGGCTGGCGGTTTGCTTGCCTTTAGTCTTGATTCGGCACTGAAATGTTCATTTCTTCGTAGTTGGCTTGCCGGGGGTGGCCTGGCAATCCACCACGAAGGAAGAAAAGTATTAGCGACCAAGCAACGATCCATACCCAGACATCGTCAGCGAAAACGAAGCAGAATCAGAAACCAACTCCGCCCGAGAACCCAGCACCATCGTAGCCTTATCCCGCCCATGCCCAACCGGCAATCCCGTGAAAACCGGCACCGGCAAGTGCGCCCGCAAATAAGCCACCATCTGCGCAAAGTCATAGCCATTATCGTAATCAGTCAAACGATAAGAAGAGAAATCACCCAGCAATATCGCCTGCTGATCATCAAGTACGCCAGCATGCAATAACTGCAACATCATGCGCTCCACGCGATACGGATGTTCATTCACATCCTCGACAAACAGAATGCCGCCTTGCACCTTCGGCAACCACGGCGAACCAACCAGATGCGCCAGCATCGCCAGATTGCCCCCCCACAGAGTACCGTTGACCGACATCTGCGGATTATCTTCGACCTGCCCGACAACCGTGTGCGAAGACTGCGTCATGCATTGCCAGAAATCATTGATCGTGAACTTGCTCAAGCCGCCGCTCAACTCATCCCGTACAAAATCGTCACACAACATCGGGCCGGAAAAGCTGACAGCGCCCGTCCGTCCCAACAAACCCATTTGCAACGCAGTGAAATCGCTATGGCCTACGAATAGTTTTCCGCTAGCGGCCAGCATGCCGAAATCCAGATCGGGTAATAACCGTGTCAAGCCGTAACCGCCGCGCAAGGCCAGCACGATGTCGACTTCAGGATCTTGCGCAGCCGCATACAATTGCGCAATGCGCGCATCGTCGCTGGCACCGAAGCGTTGAAATTTACTGGCAGCATCCGTGTAGTTGCGCACGTGACAGCCTTGCGCTTGCAGGGTCGCGATGCCGCGCTCAACCGCTTCCGGATTCGGTGAGTAGCCGCTAGGTGAAACGATCGCGACTACTGGACCTTCCGGTTTATTCGCAAGCAGTAATTGCTGCACACTCTGATTCAATTGAATGTTCATTCTGCTATCCGGTCTATGCTGGTGTGGCGACTGTCATTGCATCTGCAGCATGGCAATGCATAGCGATTTTTGCTGTGATTTCTTCGGCTAATTGATCAGGCAAATCGTGCCCCATGCCGGCGATCTCTAGCATCACTGCGTTCGGTATCAAGTGTGCAGTTTCACGTCCGCCTGCAATCGGTACTAACGGATCTTCAATACCGTGAATGACTAAAGTAGGTACGGTAATGCTTTTCAAAAGTTCGACGCGATCACCGGACGCACCTATGGCCAACAGTTGCCTTGTCGTGGCGACCGGCTCCAGACTGCGTTTGATGGTATGAGCGACCCTTTTCTGCAAAACCTCTTGCGAGGTCGGATAAGCCGGGCTGCCTATCACTTGCATCGTATTGACGAAATGCTCGGTTAGCGCTGCGTGATTTGTCGGATCTGGTGCGGGCGCGAAAAGCACTTTACGCGCTGCGCGTGTCGGCCCCGGCAAACCGCGCCTACCGCTGGTCGACATGATGGAAGTCAAACTGAGTACGCGTTCCGGATAACGTGCGGCAACGATCTGCGCAATCATGCCGCCCATCGAAGCGCCGACTATGTGTGCCCTGGGAATATCGAGTGCATCCATCAGGCCGATCGCATCCGCCGCCATATCGTCAAGTTTATAGCCAGCAGCAAGCTTCATCCGCAACGCCATTTTCATCACGGCCAGCAGCGTGTTCGGCTTGCCCAGATGATGCAGCTTGGTCGATAAACCATTGTCACGATTGTCGAAGCGAATCAGATAAAAACCGCGCTCGACCAGACCATTGCAAAACGACTCCGGCCAGGATACCGATTGCATCCCCAAGCCGACTATCAACAAAAGCGGTGGGTTGCCTGGATCGCCTTGCGTGTCGTACCAGATATCGAGATCATTTACTTTAGCGATGGGCAAACTGAAACTTTCAAAAAATAGTTAAAACTTATGCGCGCTTTGGATCGCGATAAATGCACTTTTTTATACCTTGATGACCATCCCTGTCGAAGCGCTGCCATTTTCCATCGGCTTGCGCAAGTCGATCGGCAATCACATGCAGAACCGTCGGATTGACGACCATGCCGGTATGACTGCCATGGACTTCGATATTTTCCGCTTGTTCGCCCTCTTCCTGGACGCAACATTGCCACGACACAATACCATCGCTGCGACTGAAAATCGAGGTGCTTGGCACTGGTGGCGGCTTCCGGATTTCGACAATCTGCACATCGTCGATTGCAGTTTTACCACTGACTGCCTCATACAGTCGCCACACATTGTTCGCCTTTGGATGACCGGTAAATGGCGAACCCAATGTAATCACCAGGCGCACATCATTCGGTAACGCTTTGGCAATTTCACGAGCGAAAATTCCACCCAGACTCCAGCCGATCAGGCTGACTTTTTGACCATGCTTTTCGCGCAGCTCCTTGACGCGCGCGATACATGCGTCAAGCACGCCTTCACGCGGCCCAAGATTCCAACCTTGTTGCCACGCATAAGCCGTATAACCGCTGCCCTGCAGGAATTTGCGCAGGAACAAAGTCAAGACATCTCCAGCCATCAAACCCGGTAAAACCATCACAGGATGGCCGTCGCCTCGCGGACCATTTTTCAACAAGGGAAATGCCAGCAGGGAAGCGCCAAACTCCCAAGGCGCACGGCCTTCCAGCGCCAATAACAACAGGCTGGGCGGCTTCAGTTTTTGATCTTGAGCAGAAATTTCGATGGAACGCGCTGCATCCATGATGACTTTCTCCATGGTGAAACAATGGCAAGCAGCCACGATTATTCGGTTGGAGTGCGCCAACGGCGTGTGGTTCAACGAGGGAAATCAGGAAACGGGGAAACGATCAGCAGTAATGCTGCAACGAAGAATGTCGCAAAGTCGATCTAAAGATTGTCAGATGGCGTTGGAACCGTCAGCTTTTGTTGCCTGCGCTGCCTTGCGACGTTCCGCAAAGAAGTCCTTCAGCAAGGCGCCGCATTCCTGCGCCATCACGCCGCCTATCAATTGCGTATGGTGATTGAGTTGATCCTGCTCGAACAGATTGACGATGGAACCGCAAGCGCCGGTCTTGGGATCGGAAGCGCCAAATACCACGCGAGCCAAACGCGCATGAATCATTGCGCCGGAACACATCGCGCAAGGTTCCAGCGTAACGTACAGTTCACAACCGGGGAGGCGGTAATTACCGAGGATGGTCGCCGCAGCGCGCAAAGCCATGATTTCTGCGTGCGCAGTGGGATCGTGGGTGCCGATAGGCTGATTGAAACCAGTGGCAATCACTTGCCCGTCCTTGACGACGACGGCACCAACCGGCACTTCGCCTAGCGCCCAGGCGTTATGCGCCTGATCCAGCGCCTGGCGCATCCAAATTGAATCCTGAATTACATTGTGACCGTCGTCCTGCATCAAGAATCAGCCTTCCGCAGTGATTTCAGCCCAGCAGTTTGGCGTTTCGTGCAGCACCAGTTTGTGCAAACGCAAGCCCGTGCCGTAATGATCCTTGTACGCTGCATTCAAGATATTGAACGCGGTTTGCGCCAGATTTTCGACGGTAGGAATACGGTCGATGATCACGGTTTTGTGACCCGGAATACTCTCGAGGAACTCACGCACCTTCGCATCTTCTTCATAGACGATAAACGAGTGATCCCAGACATCGACCAAATGCTGTTTCGCCAGAGATTTGATATCCGAAAAATCCATGATCATGCCGTTATCGGAACTACCCTCTTCATCGATCACATTGCCGACCAGCGTGATTTCGAGCGTATAGCGATGGCCGTGCAGATTGCGGCATTGGCTCTTGTGGTCGGGAATACGGTGACCGGCATCGAATTCAAGTTTGCGGGTAATTGTCAGCATGATTTTTCTGTAAAGCGACTAGTGAGTGACGAACAAGCGTCAAGGTATCTGTAAAAGTTTATGCGTCTGTATGCTCAGCTTCCATTTCGGATTGCGTTTGCAAACATCGATAGCAAGCTTGGTGTTCTGTTCCACCAAGGGACCATCCATAGGCTGCACGAAGAAGTGTTCAAAATCCAGATCTTCATACGCAGCCAGCGACTGCGCTAATTGCGGGATCACGACTTTCAATTCACTGCCTTTGCGCACCACCAGTTGCGAACCCATCTTCGGGCTAACACAAATCCAGTCCACGCCAGCAGGCACCGGCAAGGTGCCGTTGGTTTCAATCGCGATTTCAAAACCGATTGCGTGCATCGCATCGATCAATTCTGTGTCGAGTTGCAGCAAGGGTTCACCGCCGGTAAACACCACGTATTTACTTGCTGTGTAAGACTCAGGCCACAAGGCGTTGATGGTATTCGCCAGCTTGGTCGCATCGGAAAACTTGCCGCCGCCTTCGCCATCGGTGCCGACAAAATCGGTATCGCAAAACTTGCAAACCGCAGTCGCCCTATCGCTCTCGCGTCCTGTCCATAAATTACAGCCGGAGAAACGACAAAACACAGCAGGCCGCCCTGCGTGCGCGCCCTCGCCCTGCAAAGTGTAGAAAATCTCTTTTACGCTGTAAGTCAAAATGATGGCCGGATGAAGGTTGATACAAGGTCGCGAGCAAATGGCAGGTCGCAAATTAATGCGGAACTAGGCTAGTTTGCTTATATGTCGCGGGTCGTCATTATAGACCAGAGAGGCGTTTGCCAGATTCTCCTATGACGACTTAAGCGCTACACATGTTTCCATGCTGACATCATTTCAAAACCAGCCTGTCGTTAAGACTAAATTTTGGTGTAAAAAAGGAGGACTCAACAAATAAGAAACTATTCCTGCACACTCCGCGTCAACGCCCCTTCAATCAAATCCAGCTCGCGCAACAAACGCTGATGCAAGGTATCGTCAAGTTTATTGTGCAGCCACATTTTGAATAATTCATCCCGCTCCGCTCGTATGGCGGACAAACGCAGTTCGCGTTCTTTCTCTGCCAGCAATTGTATGCGCGCGGCTTCTTCGCCTTCGCTTAAACCGTAGTCCAGTCGTCGCTTATAGAGTTCGGCAACGCGCATGGCTGCTTCTGTCTGACCGCTATTCTCTGCATCTGCAGGCGCAGCGTCACATATCGATTTGATGTGACGTATCGCCGCTTCGGCTGCAGCGACGCGTGCATCTCCTTCATTCATGCCTAGCACCGGTTCGGGTGCAAACTTCATGTCCTTGCTCAACCAAGGTAAGGCCACACTAGCGCTCAATAAGGAAAGCAGGATCACGCCTTTTGCCAGAAAAATCAGTAAGTCGCGCGCCGGGAATGCAGAGCCATCCGGCATCAATAAAGGCAGAGTCAAAATACCCGCCAGCGTGATCGCACCGCGCACACCTGAGCATGCGGTCAACAAGAGCACGCGCATGGAAGGTTTGATCTTGCTGGGCTGGTCACGGTGTTTTTTAAACAAAGTGAATCGGAGCGAACTCCACACCCACAGAAATCTCAGAACGGTTAAAGCGACTCCGATTGCGATTACGTAGAGCGATAACCACCATACGTTATTCAATCCCATATTGGCGGCTACCATAGGCAAGCCATCCATCGTGGCACGTATTTGTGCACCGAGAATCACAAAAATCACACCATTGAGCGCCATCTGTATCGTGTCCCACACAGCGCGGCGCTGCATGCGCGTTGTCGCCAATCGGCGACCCACCATATCCGTATAGTGGGTGGTGATACCGGCAGCAGCAGCGGCAAGAATGCCGGAAACCTGCAGATGTTCTGCCAACAGATAAGCAGCAAATGGCAGCAGCAGACTGATCAAAATCTGGCTACCCGGGTCTTCACCGACAGCGACCACCAGCCATTTATTCGCGACACCGATCAACCATGCAACAAGTACGCCGACCAGCAAGCCGCCGCCTGCCGCCCACAAGAACTCCATGGATGCGTCCAGAAAGGAGAACGTACCGGTAATCACAGCCGCCAAGGCGAAGCGAAAACACACCAGGCCGGACGCATCGTTGAGTAATGCCTCACCCTCGAGTATATGCATCAGGCGCGGAGGAATCGGGCTTTGCGAAGCGATGGCAGAGACGGCAACCGGATCGGTAGGCGACAGAATGGCGGCCAATGCAAACGCGGCGGCCAACGGCACGGATGGAATCATCCAGTGTATGAAGTAGCCCATGCCAAGTACGGTAAAAAGTACCAGCCCGATCGCCAGCGTGGTAATCGGACGGAAGTCGCGAAAGAAGGCACTTTTTGGAATGCGCCAGCCATCCAGGAACAGCAATGGTGGGATGAAAAAAAGGAAGAAGAATTCAGGATCAAGTGGAACGCTGATGCCAAAGCCGTAAGCCAGACCTGCTCCCACTGCAATCTGCACCAAGGGCAAAGGCACCTTGATCGGTAATAGTCGTGCAAAAAATCCGCTGGCCAATACGGCCAGCAATAAGACCAGAGCGATCGTAACGGTATGCATCTAGGTTTGAATCTCTTTGGGTACTGACACTGATTGTCTAAAACTTGCTGTCATCGAACATGCAAGTTTTAATTAGAGCCCCATTTTATCGAAACGAACTCCTACGCGCATACCGCGACAAAACTCGTCCGGTTATGGATTGCTAAGTTTTTCTTTACGTATCGCTTCATCGTCCATCAGTTCGTACCACATTGCATTCAGCACTGCGAACGCAGCGGCAAGCGGCAGACCAAGTATCCAGGCGAAGTACCACATGATTTATCCTTGTCTCTAAATGCCACCATCATGCGATGGCGGCGAACATCGAAATTCAATACATCAACACATCAGTACGCGTGACCGCTTTCATCGCGTATCGCCTGTTCATCTACCTTGCCCCACAACACGTGATACACCCACGTTGTGTACGCCACGATGAGTGGGATGAACACTGCCGTAACCACCAGCATGATGAAAAGCGTCAGATGACTCGATGACGAATCCCACACCGTCAGGCTGGCACGCGGATCGATGGACGACGGCAGGATGAACGGGAACATCGATGCACCTACGCTAAGTACGATGCCACCTACACTCACCGCACTACTCAAAATCGTGAAAATTTCACGACGCAAGCGCAAGCCACTCCATGCACCAAGCGCACCGAGCAAACCCAGCACAGGTGCAGCCAAGGTCCACGGCTGTGCCGCATAATTGACGAACCATGCACCGACATGGCCATCAACAGTTTTTAGTAGAGGATTGGAAGGCCCGATAGGATTGATCGCGCTGGTGATGCGATAACCATCTATGTAAGCCCACAGCAGTACACCTGCAAAGGCATACAGTACGAAGGTCGCCAATGCAGCGAAGCTACCGTAGAGCCGCACGCGTTCTGCAATGGCACCTTCCGTTTTCAATTGCAACCACGCAGCACCGTGCATCACCAGCATCGCTACCGATACCAGACCGCACAACACAGCGAATGGATTAAGCAAACCGAAGAAGCTGCCGTCATAAAAAATATGCATGTCGGCAGACAATCGGAACGGCACACCCTGCAGCACATTGCCCAATGCCACACCAAAGATCAGCGTCGGTATGAAGCCGCAGAAGAACAATACCCAATCCCAGCGTGCACGCCATGCGGGTTCTTCGCGCTTGCTACGGAACTTGAAGGCAACCGGCCGCAAGATCAGGCCAACCAGAATCGCAAACATCGCTAGATAGAAGCCTGAGAAAGCCACTGCATAAAGCTGCGGCCATGCGGCAAAAATGGCACCGCCACCAAGGATCAGCCAGACCTGATTGCCTTCCCATACCGGGCCGACGCTGTTAATCACCACGCGCCGTTCAATATCGGTTTTCGCGACGAAGGGCAGCAAGATTCCCGTGCCCAGATCGAAGCCGTCGGTGACCGCGAAAGCCAGCAAGAGCACGCCGATCAAACTCCACCAGATCAGACGCAGGATGTCGTAGTCGATAAGTGTGTGCAGAATCATAGTGGCTCCGGTGTGGCTGCTGGAATGGAAGCGGCAGTTGTTTTGCCATAGGCTCCTGCTTCCGGCGAATGTTCTGTCGTCGGCCCTTTGCGGATGATTTTGAAAATGAGCTTCATCTCGATGATGAACAGCACCGTATAAATCGCCACGAAGCCAGCCAGCGTAATCAGCAAGGTTTTGATACCAAGGTGCGATACGGCAACGGCAGTCGGCAACACACCTTCAATCACCCAAGGTTGACGGCCAAATTCGGCAACCAGCCAGCCCGACTCAATCGCAATCCAAGGCAACGGAATCGCGAATACAGCGAGCTTGAGCAGCCATCGATATCTATCAAGCTGTCGCTTCGCAGACAATACAAAGAACACGGCGGTCAGCAAAATCATGAACATGCCGATCGCCACCATGATGCGGAATAACCAGAACAGCGGCGCCACCTGCGGCACGGTATCGAAAGCAGCTTTGGATATTTGCTCTGGCGTCGCCAGCCGCGGATCGTCTACATAGCGTTTGAGCAGTAATGCGTAGCCCAGATCGTTACCGGTTTCTTCGAATGCATAACGCATCGCCGGTGTAATTTGACTGCTGCTGCCCGCTTCACGAATTTTTTGCAGCGCATCGTAAGCCTTGATGCCATTGTGAATACGCAATTCAGCGCGCTGCACCAGTTCGTTAATGCCGGGGATGACTGTATCCAGCGAACGTGTACCGATCAAACCCATCAATGCGGGAATATGAATCGCGTAATGCGTTTCGCGCGCTTCCTGATTCGGGAAGCCAACCAATGTAAAGTTTGCCGGCGCATCCTGTGTTTTCCACATGCCTTCCACTGCCGCCAGCTTCATCTTTTGATGTTCGGTCGACAGATAACCGCTTTCATCACCGAGCACGACGACCGACAAGGATGCGGCCAGACCGAAAGATGCGGCAACTGTCATCGAGCGTTTTGCCAGTTCAAGGTGACGCCCCTTCAGCACATACCAGGCCGAGATACCCAGCACGAAAATCGCAGCTGTCACATAGCCGGCGGATACGGTGTGCACGAATTTGGCTTGCGCAACCGGGTTGGTCAGCACAGCGGCGAAGTCGGTGACTTCCATACGCATGGTTTCCGGATTGAAGGCAGAGCCGACCGGATTTTGCATCCAGCCATTGGCAATCAAAATCCACAATGCTGAGAAATTGGAACCTATGGCGACCGCCCAGGTTGAAATCAAATGGCCGACTTTGGATAGTTTGTCCCAACCGAAAAAGAACAGGCCAACGAAGGTCGCTTCCATGAAGAAGGCCATCAAGCCTTCAATCGCCAGCGGCGCGCCGAAAATGTCGCCGACGTAGTGGCTGTAGTAACTCCAGTTCATGCCGAACTGGAATTCCATCACGATGCCGGTCGCAACGCCCATGGCAAAGTTGATACCGAACAGCGTGCCCCAGAACTTGGTCATGTCGCGCCAGATGACACGGCCGGTCATGACATAGACCGTCTCCATGATTGCCAGCAGAATGGAAAGTCCGATTGTGAGTGGGACAAACAGAAAGTGATACAGCGCCGTGGTGGCGAACTGTAACCGTGATAACGAAACAATATCGAGTTCCATGTAGCTCCCTTTTAAGACTTAAATTCTTTGCCGCGCAGTGGTCGGGGTCGAAATTAATCCGGTCGCAGCGTATTCAATACAAGGTCAAAACCCGTATCGCCACGCATCACGTCCATAACAATACGCCCATGTTCCATACAAACCAAGCGGTTCGCCAACGCGGCCTCGCGCCGTACATGCGTTGCCAGCAAAAGGCTGCGGCCTGCTGCCAGCTTGTCCAAACGCTGCAAAACATCGCGCGCAGTCTGTGGATCCAGCCCTTCGGTCGGTTCGTCCAGCAACCACAGCGGCACATCGCGCAATAACAAGCGCGCCAAGGCCAGACGACGTAGTTGCCCACCGGACAATCCCAAGCCGCCCTCACCCAGGCGCGTATCCAGCCCGTTCGGCATTTTTGCCACGTCATCCGCCAGACCGGCCGTCTGCAATACATCCCACAGGCGCGCGTCATTCGCAGTCGCGTCCGCCAGACGCAGGTTGTCGCGCAGACTGTCTTGAAATAACTCCGTCCTCTGCGTCAGCAGGCTGTGAGCGGCAACTTGTACCGTTCCCGACTGTGCAGCCAGTTCACCGGCGATCACCGCCATCAAGGTCGATTTGCCTGCGCCGCTCGCCCCGATCAAGGCCACGCGCTCGTTTCGAGCTACCTTCAAGGAGATATCCTGCAGCACCGAAGTATCAGATGCATCCTGACCTGCAGGATGCGCGCGTACATCATGCAAAGAAAGGATCAGATCCTCAGATAAAAACAGTACAGAAGCTTGTTTAACTGTTGGGCTATCAGCATCCTGCAAGCGCGGATTCAAGCGGCGTGCAGCCAGCACAGTGCGTCCCAGCTCCAATGCGCCGCGACGCAAGGCTGAAAAAGGTTCTGTCGCAGTCAGCACCAGCAACAAGGCCAGCGCGGCAACCGGCGCACCTATGACACCGTTTTCCATCAACACCGCGACCACCAGCAGCGTGGCAACCAGAGTCAGGCTACCCACTACGCTATACGCTGCGCCGGCTCGTGCTTCCAGCTGGTTCAATGTATCGTCGGCACGCGCGAGATATTCATCGGCTGCACGCAGTGCAGCCTTTTGCGCAGTCAATCGTCCCGCCATCAATAACTCGGTTTGTCCCGCGACGAGATCGATGCTGCGTGCTCGCAGAGCTTCTATGCCATAGCTGCGATGACGTGCTGCGCGACGTGCGCCGCGCGCAACGAGATATGCAATCCCGAGACCAGTAGCTATCAGCCAAATGGCAATACTGATACCCAAATACACATCGATAAAACTCAATGCGATCCCGGTTGCCAGCGCAGCGACCAAAGCCGACGCAAGCGGCACCAGAATGCGCAAATACAAGGAATCCAGCGCATCGATATCGCCAGTCAGGCGGAACAGTAATTGCGCAGGTCGTACCATTAAACGGCGGGCCGCTTCGGGTTGCGCCCAACCAAGAAATAAACGTTCGCGCAAGGCGGCCAGCACCGCCAGCGTGGCGTCATGCGTGACCAATCTTTCGCCATAGCGTGCAGCGGTGCGACCCAGTGCCAGCAATCGAATCCCGGCCGAAGGCATGAAAACATCGAACATGAATGCCAGCGATACATTCAAGCCGGCAATCGCAGTCGCCGTGATGAACCAGCCGGACAAACCAAGCAAAGCCATGCCGGACAATACGGTAACCGCCGCCAGCAAAGCGCCTGTCAATAATTTGTTTTTGTCGCTGGCAAAAAATAAGGCCAGCACCGGATGCAGATCGCGACTGAGCTTCATGCTTCCACCTCGGCATCCGCGTTCAACACAATCACCCTATGCATACGCGCCGCCAGCACCGGATCGTGGGTGGCAACAATCATCGTTTTGCCTTGCGCCAGTTGCAGCAAGGCGTCGCTTACTTCTTTGGCAGTCACGGTATCCAGATGCGCGGTCGGTTCGTCTACCAGTAGCAGATCGGCATTGGCGCAACCAGCAACCATCGCGCGCGCCAAAGCCAGGCGTACTGCTTCACCGCCCGACAAGCCGCCACCACCCTCGCCCAAGGCAACACCAAGCTGTGCTTGCGGCACCGTATCCAGCGCGGCAAACTGCAAAGCGTCAGCAACATCTTCCGCATCAACGCCGGCACGACCGAGACTTACATTCGCACGTACCGAACCTGCAAAAATATGCGGTTTCTGACCTATCCATGTCATGCGGCTACGCAGAGTAATCACCGTGTTTGCGGAAAGTGGCACGCCATCGATTTTGATCTCGCCACCTTGTGCAGGTACCAAACCGGCAATCAAGGACAGCAAGGTCGATTTGCCGCCGCCGCTGGGGGCAACAATCGCGATGTGTTCGCCTGCGGCCACATGCAGAAAATAATTGTCAAAAACGAGATCCGCAGCACCGACATGAGAGAAAAGAAGATTGGAAATCTCGACTGATGGCGCGACGCCAGTATGAGATGACAACGCGTTTGCCCCATCACCCGCATCCGGCAACAGCAATCCTGTATCGGACAAACGATCTAATGCATCCAGCGCTGCTTCACCCGCGGCTCTGTCATGCCAAGCGGCAGACAGATCTCGCAAAGGCTCAAAAAAAGCCGGAGCCAACAACAAGATAAACAAGCCTTGTCCGAGACTCAGGCGATTACCCCAGGCACCGAATTCAATTTGTCCCAGCAAATGAAAGCCGACATACACCGCGATCATTGCCACGCCCAAGGCAGCGAACAGCTCCAGTATTGCAGACGATAAAAACGCAATCCGTAACACAGCCATCGTGCGTAGCCGCAAGGCTTGCGCTGCATCACGCAAACGCTGCGCAGTCATGTCTATCGCACCCAGCGTTCGCAAAGTTGCCAGCCCGCGCAATCTATCCAGCAAAAAAGCGTTCATGTCACCCATCTCCACCATTTGCACTTCGCTCGCAGCTTTCGCGCGCCAGCCCACCAACGCCATGAAAATCGGAATCAGAGGTGCAGCGACCAGTAGAACCAGCGCAGCAATCCACGACAAGGGGAAGACGGCAATGAGAATAACGATGGGGACTATGGTGGAACGCAAACGCGCAGGACGATAACGCGTCAGATATGGAATCACTGCTTCAGCCTGTTCTGCCATCACGCTCGCGGCGAGCCCCGACGCCGGTCTGTCAACATCCAGTGGAGAACGCGCTGCCAGCGCAGTCGCGACCTGTGCACGCAGCATGGATAAACGTGCGCGTGCAGTTTTGAACGCCCTTCGTGAGCCTGCAGCGTCACATGCCGCACGTAGAAGTCCAAGCAATACTAAAAGTAGCGCGGGAATCTTGATGGCAGCCAAACCGCCACCGTCCGCCAAGCCTTGTACTGCATAAGCCAGCAAGCCTGCCTGCGGCAGCCATAGTAGCGATGCAAGTGTTTGCAGAGCAGCTCCCACAGCAGATCCTTGATCGGATCGCAAGCGATGAGAAGAGTCTGAGCCTGGATGCATAGTGGTTTTCATTATGGCGCATCACTCCTTTTAATTCTTGCGCTAGATCAAATGTGCAGCGACTCGCGCTATATAAAGGAAATCATATTTTTCCTCGAAGTAGCAGCATTTCATCCCCTTACTCATCGCATTGCAGCCGTGATCGCACTGCTAAGCTGGGCTGCTAACAGTTATATCGCGAGTCACCTGTTTTGGTTGATTCATCTTGAGTTATTCAACGGAGGAAAAAGCATGGATAAAATTTCGAACGATCGCAGTGTCAACTCACAGTACAGCTTCACTTCTTCTCAATTGAATAAATCTGCCAATGCTGCCTTTGGCGATTTGCTTGCCAGTGCTGTCAACAAACCCATCACTGCATCAGCACTGACGCCGGTTTCGCCAGTTTCGTCAGTATCCAACGTGAACTTCAAGGACAGCTTGAGCAACGCTCTGCAAGCTTACGGCATCAATGTTCCACCGGCGCTGCGTATTACATCGAACAAAAACGGCTTTGAACTCAGCGGCGACAATCGCAATGTGAAATTTCAAACCATGCTCAATGAAAACCCTGCATTACGCGACGGCATGGCGAGCATGATCAGCAGCGCAACTTCAGCTCGTAAAGAAGCACTCAAAAACGCGATGGCTGATTTTGCAGGCAGCAACCCAAGCGCATCTGTCAGCAACTTTCTCGATCAGTTCGAACTGGCGCAAAAAGACAAGGAAATCAGCATCAAATTCAACGGTGCAGATATGCAGCTTGAAGAGAAAAGCGACAAAGGCTGGATCCCGGTCAAAGACAAGGCTAATTTCACGATGGAATTGCTGGATGCCTATGCAAAGTACATGCTCAAAAATGCAGTCACGAGCGAATCCGACAAGGACGATCCGTATGCAGATCTGGAACTGAAAAAGAACATGGCGAAAGCGGCGACAGAAGTTTGATGCAGAATACGGAGGTGATCTGGCTCGCTACTCTATCGGGCCAGATCAAATATCTGCAGCATGGCATTCCCAGCGCGGTGTAATCAACACGCAATATAATCAGTCGAACATTGATATTGCCAAGCACTGAGGAGAGCCCGTCATGAATCTTCATGAAAAACTTAATTACGTAGAATACCCATCCAAAAATATTGCGGCAACCAAGCAATTCTTTGAAGCCGCTTTTGGATGGAATTTTGTCGATTACGGCCCGGATTACGCGGCTTTTTCGAACGAAGGTTTGGATGGCGGCTTCTACAAATCTGAGCTGGCATCGCATTCTGACAAAGGTGCAGCCCTGCTGGTTTTTTACAGCCAGGAACTTGAATCTACCGAGCAAAAAATCAGGCAAGCTGGTGGCACCATCAGCAAAGAGATTTTTTCATTCCCCGGCGGCCGTCGCTTTCATTTTACTGAACCTAGTGGAAATGAATTTGCGGTGTGGTCTGAGCCTGCTGCATGAGTGAGCATTTCGATTAATGCAATCAAGGGATATCATCTCCTTATTCGCTAGTCATCAAATTTCATATGCACAACGCTCTATCAAATGGGCATCGCTTTTCCGGAGAAAAAATGCTCAACCCCGAACTCTGTACTGAAGAAGAAGTTGCGCAACTTGTGCATGCCTTCTACGCGAAGGTCAGGCAAGACGAAGTGCTCGGCCCCATCTTCAACAGCCAGGTACATGACTGGGATCATCACTTGGTGACGCTAGCCAACTTCTGGTCATCCATCCTTCGTGGCACCGGCAACTACAGCGGCACACCCATGCAAAAGCACGCTGCCATGGCCCATCTGGACGAAGCACTTTTCAAACGCTGGCTGGCACTCTTTGAAGAAACCACAAAAGAACAAGCCAATCAAGCCATGGGCCAGCGTGCCATCACTTCTGCACAACGGATCGCACAAAGTCTTTGGTATGGTTATCAGATGGCCCGTAGTCCGAACGGCATTCCTGCAGATTTGCCCAAATAGAGCTTGCCATC
Organism: Herminiimonas fonticola; assembly: GCF_003293745.1. GTDB lineage: Bacteria > Pseudomonadota > Gammaproteobacteria > Burkholderiales > Burkholderiaceae_D > Oxalicibacterium > Oxalicibacterium fonticola. Next base: position 615,615 of record NZ_PTLZ01000002.1, on the reverse strand, counting down.
AAAGGGTTGTGCGGCTGTACCTTACCTTAAGTGGCAGCTTACGCAGCACCCAGAGGCCAACGCCCCAATACCTCGTAACGACTTTTCCCGACAAAACTCTTGATCAACACAAATTCGCGAGCTGTCCACTTAACTGGAGCTACCAAAACCTCTTCTTCGACCTTATATTCGTCATAGGAGAGTGTGATGTGCGGAGTGAAAGTCGTTTTTTCTGCAGGGATTCCGCGCCTGCGAAGTGAGTCGCCAAGTTCATAGCGAAACAATTGAAGCGGATTCATGGAGGAACTGCTTGCCAGTACCAACGGCCGCTCTGCTTTTGCAGATCGAAAGCTAAGCACCTTGTCGAAACTAACATCGAAAGCTGGCAATTTTATGGCTGCAGCGGCAGCGTGTGCACTATCCAGCTGCTCTTGTGAAATAGCAGCAAGGTCCCCAACAAAATGCAAAGTAACATGCAACCTGTCAGCGCTTATGAAGCGCGCAGACAGGTCATGTTGAGTACGCAAAGCCGCAGTCACTTCGTTAATCTGCGTGATAGCAGCGACGTCAGGCTGTAAAGCAAAAAACAGACTTTCCGTCACCGGCAATTACTCCCACTCGATCGTCGCTGGTGGCTTACCTGAAATGTCATACACAACACGATTGATGCCGCGTACTTCGTTGATGATGCGATTGGAAACATTACCCAGCAATTCGTGTGGCAGATGCGCCCAGTGTGCCGTCATGAAATCCTGCGTCTGTACAGCACGCAGGGCAACTACATATTCATAGGTACGGCCATCGCCCATCACACCGACTGATTTGACCGGCAGGAATACCGCAAATGCCTGGCTGGTCGCGTCATACCAATTACGATGTGGAATGCCGTTGTCGGTTGCTTCCGATGCACCGGGTGCAAGCACGAATGGTGTCTTGCGCAGTTCTTCGATAAAGATCGCATCAGCACGACGCAACAGATCGGCGAATTCCTTTTTCACTTCACCAAGTATGCGTACGCCAAGGCCTGGGCCAGGGAATGGATGGCGATACACCATGTCATGTGGCAGACCGAGCGCGACGCCGAGTTTGCGCACTTCATCCTTGAACAGTTCGCGTAATGGCTCCAGCAATTTCAGATTCAAGGTTTCCGGCAAACCGCCCACATTGTGGTGGCTCTTGATGGTGTGGCCCTTCTTGCCCTTGCCTGCACTTTCAATGACGTCAGGATAAATCGTGCCTTGCGCCAGCCATTTTGCATTCTTGCGTTTGCCGGCTTCTACCTGGAACACTTCAACAAACTCACGCCCGATGATTTTGCGTTTTGCTTCCGGATCGCTCACGCCAGCCAGATGGCCCATGAACTGATCGACGGCATCGATACGGATCACGTTGACGCCCAGATTGTCGGCAAACATATCCATCACCATCTTGCCTTCGTCCAGACGCAACAGACCGTGATCAACGAAAACGCAGGTCAGTTGATCGCCAATCGCGCGATGGATCAATGCAGCAGCAACGCTACTGTCGACGCCACCAGACAAGCCGAGAATGACTTCATCTGTGCCGACTTGCTGACGGATTTTTTCAACTGCTTCAGCGATGTAATCGGGCATGTTCCAGTCCGATTTGCAGCCGCAAATATCGTGCACGAAGCGCGCGATGATCGCTTTGCCTTGCACCGTGTGCGTGACTTCCGGATGGAACTGGAATGCATACATGCGACGCACTTCGTCAGCCATGCCGGCGATCGGACAATTCGGCGTCGATGCCATCAGCTTGAAACCAGGCGGCATTTCGTTGACCTTGTCGCCGTGGCTCATCCAGACTTTGAGCATGCCGTGACCTTCGGCTGTCGTGAAGTCGCTGATGTCTTTCAACAATGCAGTGTGGCCATGGGCGCGAACTTCGGCGTAACCGAACTCACGCACTGTGCCGTTTTCTACCTTGCCGCCTAACTGCTCCGCCATGGCTTGCATGCCGTAGCAAATACCAAGCACCGGTACGCCCAACTCAAATACGGCTTGCGGTACGCGGGGCGACTCATCGCCTTCGATCACCGAATTCGGGCCGCCGGAAAGAATCACCCCGGCTGCGCCGTAATTGCGAACGAACTCATCGCTGACGTCGTATGGAAAGACTTCAGAAAAAACGCCGGAATCGCGCACGCGACGTGCGATCAATTGGGTAACTTGTGAACCGAAATCGAGGATGAGAATTTTCGAATGCATGAGAGTGAGCTTAGCGTTTCAAGGTGGAACAATTATTTAGAGGAATCAGTACTGGATGGTGCGACTTCATACGCGGAAAAGTGCAATTCCCGCTCCAGCAGTGCCACTAGATCAGTCATCCAGTGAGCATCGCCAGCGGTAAAGGCGCGTGAACGTTCGTGTATCAACGCCACCCTGCCAACAATATTCCCTGTGCGATTACGCAGTGGGTGCACCGCATAAAACCGTACTTCGAAGTTATCGATCTTGCCTAATGCAGGACTGAATGGCGACGATTTCTCCGGCATTACATGCAAGACTTCACCCAAAGGTAGCTGCGCGCAATATTGATGCGAGTGCGTATGAAGTCCAGATCCTTCGCCGTCTAAATGTACGACACAGGCGGTGACACCAAACAGACTTTTTCCCAAGCGCTCGATACGGGCAACAGCATCAGAAAAACTTTCATGCTGCCGTACACCCGCATTCGGCATGACATTACTGCCGCTAGCGCTGGGAGAATCTGTCATTTCACTACCGTAACGATCTTAGTCAGCACGGTAGTTCGGCGCTTCCTTCGTGATCTGCACATCATGCACATGCGATTCACGCATGCCGGCCGAGGTGATTTCCACAAATTCTGCTGTGTCGCGGAACTCATCTATCGTCGAGCAACCGCAGTAACCCATGGATGAACGCACGCCACCTACCAGTTGATACAAAATCGTGACCATGCTGCCTTTGTAGGCAACGCGACCTTCGATACCTTCCGGCACGAACTTGTCGACGTTGTTCGCTGGGTCCTGGAAGTAGCGATCGGCCGAGCCGTCCGCCATCGCGCCCAAACTGCCCATGCCGCGATACGCTTTATAGCTGCGACCCTGGAACAGAATCACTTCGCCCGGCGCTTCATCGGTGCCGGCAAACATACTGCCCATCATCACAGTCGATGCACCAGCTGCCAGCGCCTTGGAAATATCACCGGAAAAACGAATGCCACCATCAGCGATACACGGCACGCCGGTACCCTTGAGCGCCTCCGCCACATTGGAAATCGCAGTAATTTGCGGCACACCGACGCCAGCGACGATACGCGTCGTACAAATCGAACCTGGGCCAATACCGACCTTGACACCATCCGCGCCATGTTCAACTAGCGCCAGCGCAGCAGCGGCGGTAGCGATATTGCCGCCGATGACGTCCACGCCTTTGTAGTTATCCTTGATCCAACGCACGCGATCCAGCACGCCTTTGGAATGTCCGTGCGCAGTATCGACCACGATCACGTCCACACCGGCTTTGACCAGCAGATCGACGCGTTCGTCGTTATCAGCACCGACACCAACGGCAGCGCCGACGCGCAATTTACCCTGGCTGTCTTTCGATGCCAGCGGATGCTCGGTCGCTTTTTGAATATCCTTGGCGGTAATCAGTCCGCGCAATTCAAATGCGGCATTGACGACCAGCACGCGTTCCAGACGGTGCTTGTTCATCAGACGTTTGGCTTCCACCAGATCAGCGCCTTCCTGCACGCAAACCAGCTTGTCTTTCGGCGTCATCTTGCTGCTGACAGGCGCATCCAGTTCGTTTTCAAAACGCAGATCGCGATTGGTAATGATGCCAACGACATTCTTGCCTTCGACGACAGGGAAACCGCTAATGCCGTGTTGTTGCGACAAGGCGATCACATCGCGAATCTTGGTGTTCGGAGGAATCGTGATCGGATCTCGGACTACGCCGGATTCGAAGCGCTTGACCTTGGCGACTTCGCGCGCCTGCTCGGCGGCGGTCAGATTCTTGTGAATGATGCCGATACCACCTTCTTGAGCCATCGCAATGGCAAGGCGCGCTTCGGTCACGGTATCCATCGCTGCGGACAGCAAAGGGATATTCAACGTGATGTTGCGCGACAGGCGCGTAACAAGAGAAGTATCTTTAGGGAGAATGTCGGAATAAGCCGGGACCAGCAGCACGTCATCGAATGTGAGTGCTTTTTGTAATAAACGCATAGTGTTTTCCTAGTGGCGCAAAAGCGAATTATACAGAAATCCGTTTAATGCGTCCCGCCCTTGCGACAAGATGGCTGCAAATTTTCCTTTTGCATTGACAGACCAGAGGAAGCATGGCGAAATCGCACAAGTATTTACCCCGCCCTTTCTTGAGGATTTGTCATGCATGCATCCGGTTTGAAACGTTTTACTGTTGCCATTGTGTTAGCTAGCTGCGCCGGCGCCGCTTTGGCGCAATATGTCTGGCTGAATGAACGAGGCGTCAAACAGTACTCCGACACACCGCCGCCAGCATCGGTACCAAACAGCAAAATCCTGAAATCACCTAAGGGGTCGACGCAAGCCAGCGCTCCAGCCAAAGCCGCGGACGAAACAGCCAGCGAAGGCGACGTAGCAAAGAAAGCGCCAGAGACAATCGCAGAAAAGAACGCCGACTACAATAAACGCAAGACGGCGCAGGCAGAAAAAGACAAGGAAGCAGAGCAAAAGGCAAAACTGGCTGCCGACAAGAAGAAAAACTGTGAACAAGCCAGTAATTACAAGCGCACCTTGGATTCAGGTGACCGCATCAGTCTCAGGGACAAATCCGGCGAACGCTCCTATATGACTGATGAAGAACGTGCGCAAGAGACACGCAACAATAATCGCGTGCTGGATGAATGCAAATAGAAATTAAAAAAGCCGTTGAAATTCAACGGTTTTTTGTATGGATCAATATTGCTCAATGCAATCAGAGCTTCTTTTTAGCGTCTTTGCTTTCAGCGCGCTTGCGGCGTGAATCTTTTGGATCTGCGATCAAGGGTCGGTAGATTTCAATTCGATCATGTTCGCGCAGCACCGTATCCAGCGTCTTCAACTTGCCGTAAATCCCGACACGCCAGACGCTGACGTCAATTTCCGGTGCCTGCTGAATAATCCCGCTGCTCTGGATCGCTTGCTGGATGGTTGTGCCAGGCACAACCGTCTGCTCCAGCAAAAACTGCTTATCCGGTCTCGCATAGCAAACCTGGACATGGATAGAAGCAAGAGCAGATGCGTCAGCCATACACTGCATCCGCACGCTTGCTGAATGAGTCGACAAAGCTGGTAGCGATCATATTGAATACCGGGCCGATAATGGATTCGATCAATCGATTCGAGAATTCATACTGCAGGTCGAATTCAATCTTGCATGCATCTTCGCGCAAGGACTTGAATACCCATGTACCATGCAGCTCCTTGAACGGTCCCTCAAGCAAACGCATCGTCATCGACACCGATTGCACCGTAGTATTCTCGGTCGTGAAACTTTGCTTGATGCCGTGATAGTTGATCATGATGCTCGCCACCAGCCTGCCGTCTTCGCGCTGCTTGACGTCAACGCCACCGCACCATGGCAAAAACTGAGGATAATCCTCAACCCTATCGACTAGCGCGAACATCTGTTCGGCGCTGTAACCCAGCAAGACTGTTTTATGCACTACTGCCATTGAATATAAACCGTTTGATAGAATCGCAGACTCGTCATTTTAACCGACCATTAGCCGAAACTCATGAGCATTGTTGATAACAGAAAAGCATTTCACGATTATTTTATCGAGGAGCGCTTCGAGGCCGGCATCGTACTGCAGGGTTGGGAAGTCAAGGCCATACGCGCCGGACGCTCGCAATTGAAGGAAGCGTACGTAATCGTGCGCAATGATGAAATCTTCCTGTTTGGCGCGCATATCAGCCCTTTGGCATCTGCTTCCACGCACGTGACGCCCGATCCGGTGCGCACACGCAAGCTGCTGCTGAAAGCGGATGAAATCAAGAAACTCACCATCAAGGTCGAGCGTGCCGGCTATACGCTGGTGCCGCTGAATCTGCATTTTCAAAAAGGCTATATCAAATGCGAAATCGGGCTGGCCAAAGGTAAAAAGCAGCACGACAAACGCGATAGCGAAAAAGAGCGTGATACTCAGCGCGAAATTCAGTCTGTGATGAAACAGAATCGACGATAAAAAAACGGCGCTCAAGGCGCCGTTTTTTTATTGCGAGGTCTATTCAGTAAAAACCAACCACCGTCAATTTACAATTTCGTTTGCGTGCCTTGCGATTTCACGACTTGTAGTGCAGTCGCAATCAAGCCGCCCATATCGCCCAGATTGGCTGGAATGATGATGGAATTGTTTGTCTTCGCCAGCTTGCCGAAAGCTTCCACATACTGTTCGGCCACCTTCAGATTCACTGCATCGGAACCGCCTGGCTCTTGAATCGCCGCTGCGGTTTTGCGTATCGCCTCGGCACTCGCCACCGCAATCGACAGAATGGCAGAAGCTTCACCTTGCGCACGATTAATCGCAGCTTGCTTCTCGCCTTCTGAACGCGCAATCGATGCTTCACGCTCGCCGGTCGCGATATTGATCTGCTCTTGCTTGCGGCCTTCGGATGCGGCAATCAGCGCACGCTTTTCACGTTCTGCAGTAATTTGCGATTGCATCGCGTGCAAAATTTCACGCGGTGGCGTCAAATCCTTGATCTCGTAACGTAAAACCTTCACGCCCCAGTTCGCAGCCGATTCATCAACCGCACCGACGACGCTGTGATTGATCAGATCGCGTTCTTCAAAGGTCTTATCCAGTTCCATGCGGCCGATAACTGAACGCAAGGTCGTTTGCGCCAGTTGCGAAATCGCAGAAATGTAATTCGATGAACCATACGATGCACGCATCGGATCGGTCACCTGAAAATACAAAATGCCGTCGACTTCGAGTTGTGTATTGTCTTTGGTGATACAGACTTGCATAGGCACGTCGAGCGGAATTTCTTTCAGCGAATGTTTGTAAGCAATGCGATCAATGAAAGGCAACACGATCTTCAGACCAGGGCCCAGCGTTGCGTGATATTTACCCAGACGTTCAACAACCCATGCATGCTGCTGCGGCACGACATTGACGGTCTTGATGACAAAAACGATGACGACGAAGAGCAAAAAAATAATAGTGGTGCTTGTAGTGCCGAACATGGAAGCTCCTTGGTATGTTGCGATTAGTACGTAAAGTTTTCTGCTGCCTTAAGCAGCAAGTCTAACTACCTGTCGCATTGTTATTAATGACAATCAGACGATTTCCCTGCACTTCCTGAATCCGGAATTGGCCAGCTACTGCCGTGCCGCCGCTGGCTAACTCGATATCCCACAGCGCGCCGCGATACATGACACGTGCGGTGCTTGTTGTACCTGGGGCACTGCGCCACTCTGCGACTTCCAGCGTTTGCCCAATATCCAGGTTCACGCCCGGGTCGCGCGCTGCGTCCAAATTATCCAATTTACCAAAACGGCTGCGACGCAAGGCAAAAGTGGCGATGGCTGCAATGGCTGCAGCAATAATGCACTGCCATGTCCCGCTTGCTCCGCTCAACGCGACAAGACCACCCGCCGCCGCACCGATGGCAATCATCAATAAGTAAAAAGTACCGGTTGCCATTTCCAATATGATCAACACGCATGCCACCGCAAACCAAATCATCCAGTCAGTCATCAGGATTCCTTTAATTCAACAACAAAAAACCCTCGCAGTCCGGAGAGCAACGAGGGTTGAGAAACCACGATAAGGCTTGTTCAGTGTTATCCGGTCGGGTGTGCACAGTCTAGTCTAAAAAACTGTGATGGAAAACAATTTAAGCACCCGACCTTTACACCTACCTATTCAACTACTTTATTACAGACGTTTAGCCAGGTTCTGCCAGGTTTCGATCACAGAATCCGGATTGAGTGAAAGCGAAGTAATACCTTCCTTCATCAACCATTCTGCGAAGTCCGGATGATCCGATGGACCTTGACCGCAGATGCCTACATACTTGCCCTGCTTGCGACATGCTGCAATTGCGCGCGAGAACAAGGCCAGTACAGCAGGATCGCGCTCGTCGAAATCGGCCGCCAGAATCTCCATGCCGGAATCCCTATCCAGGCCCAGCGTCAGTTGCGTCAAATCGTTGGAACCGATAGAGAAACCGTCGAAGTAATTCAGGAATTCTTCCGCCAGAATTGCATTCGATGGCACTTCGCACATCATGACGATGCGCAAGCCGTTTTCACCACGCTTCAAACCATTCTTCGCCAGCAGATTGATGACTTTTTCTGCCTGACCCAAGGTACGAACGAACGGCACCATGATCTCGACGTTAGTCAAGCCCATCTCATCGCGCACGCGCTTCATCGCCTTGCATTCCATTTCGAACGATTCGGCAAAATCCGGTGCGAGGTAACGTGCTACACCGCGGAAACCCAGCATAGGATTTTCTTCATCCGGTTCGTAACGCGAACCGCCGATCAGTTTCTTGTACTCGTTCGATTTAAAATCCGACAGACGCACAATCACCGGCTTAGGCCAGAATGCAGCACCGATGGTGGCGATGCCTTCTGCCAGTTTGTCGATATAAAATGCCCTAGGCGACGCGTGACCGCGTGCAACCGATTCCACTGCCTTCTTCAAATCCGGATCGATGTTCGGATATTCCAGAATTGCTTTTGGATGCACGCCGATATTGTTGTTGATGATGAATTCCAGACGCGCCAGACCGACACCTGCATTTGGAATCGACTGGAAATCAAACGCGAGCTGAGGATTACCGACGTTAAGCGTGATCTTCAATGGCAGTTCAGGCAAATCGCCACGTGCGATTTCCGTCACTTCGGATTCCAGCAAGCCGTCGTAAACTTTACCTTCATCGCCTTCAGCGCATGAGACCGTTACCAGTGCGCCATCCTTCAACAACTCGGTGGCATCACCGCAACCAACAACAGCCGGCACGCCGAGTTCACGCGCAATAATCGCGGCGTGACAGGTACGACCACCGCGATTGGTAATGATGGCGGAGGCGCGCTTCATGACCGGTTCCCAGTTCGGGTCTGTCATATCGGCGACCAATACATCACCTGGTTGCACGCGCTCCATATCTGCCGCATCAAGAATCACGCGAACAGGACCAGCACCGATCTTCTGACCAATGGCGCGACCGACAGTCAACACTGTGCCGCTACCTTTCATCTTGAAGCGTTGCTGCACATCGGTCGGTTTTTGTTGCGACTTGACGGTTTCCGGACGCGCTTGCAAGATGTACAGCTTGCCATCCAGACCGTCCTTGCCCCATTCGATATCCATCGGACGACCGTAGTGCTTTTCAATGATGACTGCGTACTTTGCGAGTTGCACGATTTCTTCATCGGTCAGCGAGTAGCGATTGCGCATGCCGATAGGTACATCGACGGTTTGCACTGAACGCCCTGCTTTCGCTTCTGCAGTGAATTCCATCTTGATCAGTTTGGAACCGATGTTGCGACGGATGATAGGCAGCTTGCCTTGTTCCAGCATAGGCTTGTGCACATAGAATTCGTCGGGATTGACGGCACCCTGCACCACTGTTTCGCCCAGACCGTAGCTGGACGTGATGAAGACTACATCCGTGAAACCGGATTCCGTATCCAGCGTAAACATCACGCCAGCAGAACCCAGATCAGAACGCACCATGCGCTGCACACCAGCCGACAATGCGACTTCGGCATGAGTGAAACCTTTGTGTACACGATAGGAAATGGCGCGGTCGTTGTACAGCGAAGCGAACACGTGCTTGATGGCTTCCAGCACATTATCGATGCCGACTACATTGAGGAAGGTTTCCTGCTGACCGGCAAACGACGCATCCGGCAAATCTTCAGCGGTCGCGGAAGAACGCACGGCAAACGACATTTCCTTGGATGAATCCGCAGAAAGATTTTGATAGAACTGTGTGATTTCGTTCAGGAGTCGCGGCTGGAATGGTGTTTCCACGATCCAGTTGCGAATATCGGCACCCGCCTGTGCAAGCGCACGCACGTCATCGATATTCAAATCGGCAAGCCGATCTGCAATGCGTTGCGCCAGACTCAGCCCACCGCCTTCGCTATGTTCAAGGAAATCCCGAAACGCCTGTGCCGTAGTAGCAAAACCGCCCGGTACTCGAACACCAGCTTCTGCAAGCTGGCTGATCATTTCTCCCAATGAAGAGTTTTTTCCTCCTACAGTGTCCACATCGGACATCCGGAGATGTTCGAAGGAAATGACGTAATTTCCTTCACCTACCTGGTCATGCTTAATGCCAGTGTTTACAACGTTCGACATAACAACCTCTGCTTTGATGACAAGAAATCTTCATGCGTGCCTTTCTTAGGCGACAGTTTTTGTTATTCTTCGAGAGCGGCCTTGGATAAAAACAGCTATTGGCCGCCATTTTACCGAATCCCGTCTCGATGCGCATCGCACCGCAGCATTTTTTTAACTTACAGCAGCCTTACATTTCAATCATGTCTACACTCGTTGATCGCACCATCGCCAGCGCACGTACCGTTTTTTTCGTTTCCGATGGCACCGGCATCACTGCTGAAACCTTTGGTCACTCAGTGTTGACGCAATTCGATCTGCGCTTCAAACAAATACGATTACCATTCATCGACACCTTGGACAAGGCGCATGATGCACTGCGCAAAATCAATGACGCATTTGCGCTCGATGGTCAACGTCCGATCATCTTTTCAACTTTGGTCAAAGCCGAACTATCAAACGTAGTGCGGCAATCCAAAGGCATGCACATGGATTTGATCCAGACCTTCGTCGAACCGCTGGAACAGGAACTGGGTGTGAAATCTACGCATACGATAGGTCGCAGCCATACCAGCACAGATTCTGAGGAATACAAAAACCGGATCGAAGCCATCAATTTTTCGCTGGCGCACGACGATGGGCAATCGAACAAAAATCTGGCGGAAGCAGATGTGATACTGGTCGGCGTCTCCCGTTCCGGCAAAACGCCGACGAGCCTGTTTCTGGCGATGCAATACGGCATCAAGGCCGCAAACTATCCTTTGATACCTGATGATTTTGCGCGAGAAAAACTGCCTGGCGGGCTGCGAGAATACAAGAACAAGATATTCGGCCTCTCGATCGCTCCCGACCGGCTGGCAGAAATCCGTAACGAACGTCTGCCTGGCAGCAAATATGCGGCATTGGCCAACTGTCGTTATGAAATCAATGAAGCGGAAAAAATGATGCGCCGCGAAGGCATACGCTGGATGTCATCAACAACCAAATCGATCGAAGAGATTGCCGCGACGATATTGCAGGAAATCAAATCCGAACAACGCCCGGATTGAGAAAAGTTACTTTGAAGTTTGTTGGCGTACTTGCTCGAAGAAACACACTGCCGAGCTTGCTGCAACATTCAGCGACTCAATCGCGCCCAGATGTGGAATCGTGGCTTGATGCGTGGACAGGGCCAGCAAATGTTCAGCCACACCTTGCCCTTCATGCCCAAACAACCAGGCGACCGGCTGCGTCAAGTCCAGATCGTAAATACGTTTTTTTGCATATGAGCTGGTTGCGATAACCGGAATATCGGCGCGCTTGATCAATGCTTCCAGATCGACATTTTCAAATATCTCTATTAAAAAATGTGCGCCCATCCCTGCGCGCAATACCTTGGGCGACCACGCGAAAGTCGTTCCCGGGCTGCAAAACACCTGCTTGATCCCTGCTGCCGCTGCGCTACGCACGATAGAACCGAAATTGCCAGGATCCTGCACCTTATCCAGCAAGACTGCAGACTGCACCAAGCGTTGTGGCTCCATCTGCTCTGGCGTGTCAATCACAAACAAGATATCAATGCCGTGTTCGACCTGGCTTAAAGCATGAAACAAGGCATCCGGCAGCACGATGCTTTGGGTTTCGCTATTACCGCATTCCTGCAGAATGACGGTCACTTCGCTATTGAGCAAAGCAGTTTCACTGACGATGCAAAGAGGCGGCATGCCGACTTGCTGCAAGTACGCTTCGCACAGATGCACACCGTCCAGCAGAGTGCGCCCCGCCTTGCGACGAGCTTGTGAACTGGTAGCGAGATGCTTCAACTCTTTATAAAGTGGATTGTCGCGCGATGAAATTGTTTTGAGCGTCATGGTAAGCAGAAATGCATCTGGCGGATTTTGTCGCGACTATTTGTTGACTTATTATTTATTAAGTAAGGCACGCACAGGCGCGTACGACTTGCGATGCACAGGCGACACGCCATGTTCACGCAGACGTTCCATATGCAAAGCCGTTGGATAACCTTTGTGCTGATCGAAAGCGTAATGCGGATATTCAATATGCAGCAATCCGAGAGCATGGTCGCGCGCGGTTTTTGCCAGAATCGATGCAGCAGAAATCGCCGGAACTTTGTCGTCACCCTTGATAATTGCTTCGCCACGAACGGTCATGACCGGGCAGCGATTGCCATCGATCAGTGCCAACGTCGGCGTAATATGCAGCCCCTCAATTGCGCGACGCATCGCCAGCATGGTGGCTTGCAGGATGTTCAAGGTGTCGATTTCTTCTTCTGAACATTGTGCAATCGACCAGGACAATGCATGCGACTTGATCTCTATCGCCAATGCATCGCGCTTTGCCTCTGTGAGTTTCTTTGAGTCGCGCAAACCATCAATCGGACGCAGTGGATCAAGGATCACGGCTGCAGCAAAAACAGGGCCGGCCAATGGGCCGCGACCAGCTTCATCCACGCCACAGATGACATCCTCGTCCAGACTAGTGAACAGCGAAAGATTGGTATCGATTTTTTTTACCATGGCTATGTGCTTGCTTTATTAGTGACCGTGTATGTGTCTCAAGCACGCGGTGATTGCGCAATCAATTCCAGTACGGCGCGCGCACTTTCTGCAGCCGTATCGCGTAACAAAGTGTGGTGCATTTCAGTGAAGCGACGCTGCAGGTATTCCCTATGTGCACCATCCTGTAATTGTTTCCACAGCGCGTCTGCCAGCGCTTCAGGTATCGCTGCATCCTGCAATAGTTCCGGCACCAAAAATTCCTGCGCAAGAATATTCGGCAAACCTATCCAAGGCTGATAACCCATATGCCGTAACACATGCCAGGAAGCACGCATCATCTTGTAGGCGATTACCATTGGCTTTTTGAACAGGGCAACTTCCAGCGATGCAGTGCCGGATGCCACCATGACTGCATCTGCTGCTGCCAGTGCGCGATGCGATTGCCCGTCTATGACCTTGATCTGCACATCCTGCAAGCCGGCCTGCACAATCAATTCATTGAAGTAGCGATGCTGCGCGTCGCCAGCCATGGGAGCAACAAACTGCAGCGACGGATCACGTTGCAACAATAGTTTGGCGGCTGCCACAAAAGCCACCGCATTGTATTTCAGCTCCGACATCCTACTGCCCGGCAGCAGTGCCACGACAGGCGTGTTAGCCGGCAATCCCAAGGCCATGCGAGCTCCAGCCTGATCCGGCACCATCGGTATGACTTGCGCCAAAGGATGGCCAACATAGGTCGCTGGAATACCTGCCTTGCGATAAATCTCTTCTTCAAATGGAAAGATGACCAGCATATGCGATACGGCACGTGCAATCTTCTTGATGCGCCCGCCGCGCCAGGCCCAGATCGAGGGGCCTATAAAATGCATGGTGGGAATACCGGCGTTTTTCAATTGCGCTTCAAGTCCCAGATTGAAATCAGGTGCATCGACGCCGATGAAAACGGCCGGCCGCTCTATCAATAATTGATCGCGCAATGCGATTTGAATACCTTTGATTTCGCGATAATGTGCGAGCACTTCGAACAGCCCGCGCACCGACAATTTCTCCATAGGAAAATCGCTGATGAAGCCGTGTTCTGCCATATACGGCCCGCCTATGCCGTGCATTAATGCGTCAGGCAATTGAGGGCGCAAACCGGACAACAAGCGCCCCGCCAGCAGATCGCCGGAAGTTTCACCGGCGACCATTGCTATCGAGGTCTTGCCTGTTGCGTCAGCGGATGATGCCACGAGGAGATGCTGCTATGAATTCGCGCAATTGCCGCAGATAAGGAGCAGCGTCGGGAGAGTTGTTTTCTTCGAGCAGTAACGCGGCCTTGGCTTCTTCCAGCGGCAAACCAGAACGATAAATCGTTTTGTAGCCACGCTTGATTGCCATGATTTGTTCGCTGCTGAAACCGCGACGCTTTAAACCTTCGCTATTGATCCCTGCCGGTACTGCACGGTTTCCCGCTGCAGTGACGAAAGGTGGAATGTCCTGACTGACGGCCGCAGTGAATGCCGTCATCGCATGTTCGCCTATGCGACAGAATTGATGCACAGACGTAAAGCCACCGAGAAAGACCCAGTCTTCCAGATGAACATGGCCGGCCAGCGTCGCATTGTTGGCAAGGATAATGTTGTTACCCAGCTGACAATCATGCGCAATATGCACATAAGCCATGATCCAGTTGTCGCTACCCAGGCGCGTGATGTTTGCATCCTGCGTCGTACCTAGATTGATGGTGACGAATTCACGTATCGTATTGCGATCGCCGATAGACAGTTGCGTCGGCTCGCCCGCATATTTCTTGTCTTGTGGTGCAGCACCGATGGAAGCGAACTGGAATATCGTATTGTCGACACCGATCGTCGTATGTCCCTCCACGACGACATGCGGACCGATTTTTGTGCGCGCGCCAATTTTTACATTGGGCCCGATAACCGAATACGCACCAACCTCGACCGACGCATCAAGTTGCGCCTTCGGATCAACAATCGCGGTTGGATGAATCAAGCTCATTACTGCCCCGCAGCTGGACTTGGTTCGTTGATGGTACGCATTGTGCACATCAGTTCTGCTTCAAGCGCGAGTTGGCCATCTACCGAACCGGTCGCTTTATATTTCCAGATGCCACGCGCGTTACGCAGGATTTCAACTTCCATTTTCAACTGATCGCCAGGTTCGACTGGACGCTTGAAGCGCGCACCATCGATACCGATGAAGTACACCACGCTATTGTCATCAGGTTTTTGACCCATCGTCAGGAACGATAGCAAAGCGGCAGTTTGCGCCAGCGCTTCAATCATCAATACACCTGGCATCACCGGCTTGTGCGGGAAATGGCCATTGAAAAATTCTTCATTCGCCGTAACGTTTTTGATTGCGGTAATCGATTTACCCGATTCCCAGGTCAATACGCGATCAACCAGCAGCATGGGATAGCGATGCGGCAAATATTGTTTGATCTGATTGATATCCAGCGTTTTTGACACTGCTTTTACATCCGCATTTGGTTCGTTACTCATTTGGTTCTTCACTCTCGTTATTGCCTAGCGATTTAATTGTTTTTTCCAGCTGCCGAATTTTCTCACGCATCGTCGGTAAATTGCGCACTATGACGGCAGATTTTTCCCAATCGGCATTTTTTGCCAATGGATAAAACCCTGTGTATTGTCCCTTTTCATGGATAGAGCGTGACACCATGCTGCCCGACGAAATATGCACATTATCCGCAATCGTCAGGTGACCTAGCACCATGGCCGCGCCGCCAAATGTGCAATGCTTGCCGATAATCGCGCTACCCGCCACGCCGACGCAGCCAGCCATCGCGGTGTGCGCGCCTATATGGCAATTGTGACCAATCTGGATTTGATTATCGAGTTTGACACCGTCTTCAATCACGGTATCGGCAAGGGCACCGCGATCGATAGATGTATTCGCTCCAATTTCGACATCATCGCCGATTTTGACTGTACCGGTTTGCGGGATCTTGATCCAAGCCCCACCTTCATTGGCAAAGCCAAAGCCATCTGCACCTATCACAGCACCGGAGTGAATGATTCCACGCTTGCCGATCTGGCAGCCAGCCAAAAATGTAACGCGCGGATAAAAATGCGTTGCACTGCCAACTCGCGCATCAGCCCCGACAAAGCACCCTGCTCCAATCACGCAAGCATCCTCAATGATGGCGCCAGCTTCGATAGTGACGTGTGGTCCGATGGAAGCGCTAGCCGCAACCTGTGCTTGCGGGTCAACAGCAGCAGTAGGATGAATACCATGCGGTGCCACTCGCGCATTCAATGATGCAAAAAATTGTGCGGAGCGCGCGAAATAGGCGTACGGATTGGTCACGACAATACGCGCACCGGAATATGTCGCGCCCACGACTTCATCGTCTGGAGGAGACAAAATCAAAGCGGCCGCACGAGTTTGTGCAGCCTGCCCTCTAAACTTGGGATTGGAAAGAAACGTGATGTGCGATGCTGAAGCATCGCTTAACGGTGCAATACCGACGACTTCAATGTCAGCATTGCCGATCAACCGGCCCCCCAAGCGTTCGACTAATTCTCCCAGCCGAGTGCTCATCGTTGCCTTTTATATTATTTGCTCAAAGCCTTGAGCACTTTGTCAGTGATATCGATACGCGGGCTGATATAAACCGCTTCCTGCAGCACGATATCGTATTTTTCCGCTTCAGCGATCTGCTTGATCACCTTATTGGTACGGTCGATGACATTTGCCATTTCTTCGTTACGACGCTGGTTCAAATCTTCCTTGAATTCACGCTGCGTACGTTGAAAATCCTTGTCGACCTCAGCCAGTTCACGCTGACGCTTGGTACGATCCGAATCTGACAATACTGCTGCATCTTTATCCAGCTTGTCTGCCATGGCTTTTAAACGTGTTGCCAAATCCTGCAAATTTTTCTCGCGCTTGGAGAATTCCTGTTCGATCTTTACTTGTGCAGCTTTGTAAGGTGCGGCTTCGCGGAAAATGCGTTCGGTACTGACGACACCAATTTTCATTTCCTGCGCTTGCACACCAGAAACCAAGAACAACCCTGCGACAAATAATGTCAGGCCTTTGGATGCTACTGATAATTTAGATAATGACTTCAAAATAATTCTCCGCATTTCAAATTTCAATTACTAATTTTTGATTATGCCTCAAAGCGATTAGAAACCTGTACCCAACTGGAATTGAAAGGCTTGGGTTTTATCACGTTTTGTGACATCGGCACTATCATCGGCATTCAATGCCTTGCCAAAACTCAACTTCAACGGTCCGATTGGCGATATCCAGCTTAAACCTATACCCACCGAGGTTTTCAAGTCTCCACCGAACCCATCTTTATATACATTACCAGCATCAAAGAAAGTAAACCAGCGCAAGCTCCGATCTATTCCTGATCCAGGAAATGGAAATTGCAACTCAGCATTGAAAATGAGTCGTGACGAACCGCCCAATGGATCACCAGTGATTTCATCTTTGGGGCCGAGCGATGAACTTTCATAACCGCGCACGGAACCAATACCACCGGCATAGAAGTTCTTGAAGATAGGGTAAACCTTTCCGCCCAGAGCTTTACCGTAATTAACCTCGCCGTTCAATGCCAATGTCGTACTACTGAACAAAGGTCGGAACCATTGCTGCTGGTAAGTTGCGCGGAAATAATTCGAATCGCCCGCTGGCGAAATTTCAAAGTTAGCGCGCTGATAACGGCCTTTAGTTGGCACCAATGCACTATCGCGATTATCGCGCTGCCAAGCTGCTGTTAAAGGCAGTGCAGTCGCAGAAGCATCGTGCTGCCCCTCTTGGAAAGCACTGCGAGGGTCATCCTTTCTGGCAACTCCATTGATATTGTCTACATAGCGCCGGTATGCGTCAGGACTAGTAGTGTTATTAGTAACCGTGCCGTTTGTGTTTGTATATGTTTCAAGGTCTGTTTGCTCTATACCAATACCGAAAAACACGCGGTCATATTCTGAAAACGGCACACCGAATTTAACATTGGCACCGTTTGTGCGAATACGATAATCGCCGGTATTTATGGTCGGCGGTCGGGTCGTGCGGGTAAATACTTCATAACTGCGACTAATGCCATCGTCAGTGAAGTATGGATTTGTGCTAGACAATGCAATGGTGCGATTCAATTTGCTGGTATTGACATCAATACCAACTGTGTTGCCACTACCAAAAGCATTTGCCTGATTAATCGCACCACTCAAGGACAATTTTTCCGAACTGGAAAAACCTGCACCCAGCATAATGTTACCGGTCGGTTTTTCTGTAACAGCAAGATTGACATCGACCTGATCAGTCTTGCCAGGAACGTCCGGTGTTTCGACAGTGACCTCATTGAAGTAGTCGAGACGATCGACACGATCACGCGACAGTTTAATTTTTTCACCGTCGTACCAGGAATTTTCAAACTGACGCAACTCGCGGCGAATGACTTCATCGCGTGTTTTAGTATTGCCGGAAATATTGATATTGCGAACGTATACGCGCTTGCCCGGATCAATCAGTATCGTGAAAGCCACTTCTTTCTTGTCACGATCCAATTGCGGATTTGCATTCACGTTGGCGAAGGCGTAACCGAAGTTGCCGAGACGTTCTGAAATGTTTTTCGTACTCGCCGTCAATTTTTCACCGGAATAAACATCACCTTTTTTCAATTGCAACAGCGACTTCAATTCCTCTTCACGACCAAACATCTCACCTTCGAGTTTGATATCGGAAACGGAGTACTTCTCACCTTCTTTAATATTGACGGTGATGTAAATATCTTTTTTATCCGGCGAGATCGAAACCTGTGTCGACTCTATCTGCATCTCGATATAACCGCGATCCAGATAAAACGATTTCATCTTCTCAATGTCACCAGCCAGTTTTTGTTTTGAATATTGATCTGCCTTCGAATACCAGGTAAACCAGCCCGGTGTGCTCAGGCTCATGTTCTTGATTAATTCTTTTTCGCTGAAAGCCTTGCTACCGATGATGTTAATGTTCTTAATGCGCGAAACATCACCCTCTTCGACTGCAAACGTGATCGATACACGATTGCGCTCTATCGGCGTTACCGTCGTGGTGATCACAACGCTATACAAACCGCGCGACAAATACTGACGCTTCAGTTCCTGTTCGGCACGATCGACCAAGGCCTTGTCGAAAATCCGCGATTCGCCAACGCCGATTTCTTTCAGCGCCTTCGTCAACTGTTCCTTGTCGAATTCCTTGGTGCCGGTAAATTCAACGGCGGCAATCGCAGGACGCTCTTCAACGAAAACAACCAGCACATCGCCTTCAACCTCGATACGCACGTCCTTGAAAAAACCGGTTGCGTACAAAGCCTTGATCGCAGTCGCACCTTTTTCATCGGTAAACGTTTCACCTACCCGTACCGGCAAATAGCTGAAAACCGTGCCCGCTTCTGTACGCTGAATCCCCTCAACGCGTATGTCCTTTACAGTAAAAGGATCAGCCGCATGCGCGTAGCCGGAGCACAATGCAAAGGCAGCAACAGCGATAAGGTGACGAGGGAAAGTCGGCAAAGAGAAACGTT
The DNA here is from genome assembly GCF_003293745.1 of Herminiimonas fonticola. GTDB lineage: Bacteria > Pseudomonadota > Gammaproteobacteria > Burkholderiales > Burkholderiaceae_D > Oxalicibacterium > Oxalicibacterium fonticola. Next base: position 596,271 of record NZ_PTLZ01000002.1, on the reverse strand, counting down.
CTGAATATAATTTCATTGGCTATCGTAGATTGAGATACTAGTCAGACTTGGGTTCGTTGAAAGACTTACCTGGTCAGGAGATCAGGCGGTTAATATCATTAAAAACCGCCACCAACATCAAGGTCATCAATATTCCTATTCCTGCACGCTGCGCAATTGCGCCAAAGCGTTCAGAGACAGGACGACCCGTCAAAACTTCCACAGCATAATACAGCAAATGCCCACCATCCAGCACTGGGATAGGTAATAGATTCATGACACCCAAACTGATACTGACGAAGGCGATAAAACTAAGGTAACTGATCAGACCTATACGCGCCGTCTGCCCAGCGTAATCAGCGATCGTAATCGGACCAGTCACATTTTTCCACGACACCTCGCCGACGATCATCTTGCCGACCATCTTGAGCGTCATCACACTGGTATCCCAGGTCTTCTGTACGCCCTTGACCAAAGCCGCAATCGGGCCATGGCTCGCCAACACCATATCCGGCACCATCGGCACCTCGACCTTGATGCGGCCGAAAACCTGACCATCCTTGTTCGCCTCTTCCGGCGTGACATTGACGCTCAGCGGCTTACCATCGCGCAAAAGATCGATTTTCAGCATCTTGCCCGGAGAAGCGCGTACTGCTTCCACCAAGGCCATGCCATCAGGAATCGCCACACCATTCACGGCTGTCACCAGATCGCCAGTCTGCAAGCCTGCAAGCATCGCAGGACCGTCTGCTACAACCTGGCCCAGGATTGCGCGAGGACGTGCCAGATCGATACCCAGTTTGACGAGAAAGTCACCTTCCAGCTCTTCGGCAGAAATGCTGTCGACGGGAATGGTTAGCGTGCTGATTAATTTTTCAGATGGAAAATTGGGATTCGCCCGCTCAACATCCAGCTTGACCGGCTTGTTATTCACAACCCCTTGCACCATCTGCCAGCGCAGGTCGTTCCAGATCTGAATCGGCTCGCCATTGACCGCAGTAACCAGTTCCCCACCGCGCAAGCCAGCTTGATAGGCTACTGACTGTTCTGCTGGCGCACGCAGCTTAGGAGCTGGTTCCGGAATACCATAGACGTACAAACCGGCAAATACCAAGATCGCCAGCAAGAAATTGGCAAGTGGACCCGCAGCCACAATAGCAATACGACGCCATACCGATTGCCGGGTAAATTCGCGCTTCAAATCTTCCGGCGAAACGTCGCTCAAGTCACCTTCGCGCGCATCCAGCATTTTGACGTAACCACCAAGGGGCAAAACAGAAATCGCCCATTCGGTCTGGTCCGCGCCGAAACGTCGCGAATAAACGACCTTCCCCATACCCACAGAGAAACGCAACACCTTGACGCCGCACCAGCGCGCGACCAGATAATGTCCCAGTTCGTGCACGATAATCAGCACGCCGAGAACGACCGCAAAAGCCAGAATGGTTTGGAGAAAGTGCATGTTTATATAAAAGAATTGGCAACATCGCGCGCGCGCTGATCCTGCTCAAAAACTGATTCAATATCCGTTACTGGGCCCGAGGGCAAGGCGGCCATCACGCGTGCAATCAATTGATCGATCACGCGAAAACCGATACGACCATCCAGGAAGGCCTGTACTGCGATTTCATTCGCAGCATTCATGATCGCCGGCGCTGAACCGCCCGCTTGCAATGCATCATACGCCAGTTTCAGACAGGGAAATCGGACCAGATCGGGTGCCTCAAAAGTAAGCTGCGCAATCTTGACCAGATCGATAGAAGCAACTCCTGAAGCGATACGTTCCGGGTACGCCATCGCGTGTGCGATCGGCGTACGCATATCGGGATTGCCAAGTTGTGCCAGCACCGAGCCATCCACGTACGACACCATAGAATGCACCACGCTTTGCGGGTGAATCACGACTTCAATCTGGCTGGCCGGCACACCGAACAACCAGTGCGCTTCTATCACTTCCAAGCCCTTGTTCATCATCGTGGCCGAGTCCACCGAAATTTTTCGGCCCATTACCCATTTAGGATGCGCAATCGCTTCTGCACAAGTTACTTTATCCAGTGTGTTGATATCGCGATGCAGGAAAGGTCCGCCCGACGCCGTCAACAGGATTTTTTCGATACCGTGTTGCGATGGTGTGCGTTGATGTTGATCGTGATATGCCGCAGGAATGCACTGGAAAATAGCATTGTGTTCGCTATCAATCGGCATCAAGGTCGCACCACTGGAAGCCACTGCGTCCATCAACAAAGGACCAGACATGACCAGCGCTTCTTTATTCGCCAACAGTACTTTTTTACCGGCACGCGCTGCTGCCAGCGTAGGAGCCAAACCAGCCGCGCCGACAATCGCCGCCATCACGCAATCGCACTCTGCCGCACTGGCAACTGCGCACAAAGCGGCTGCGCCATGTTCGACCTGAGTTTTCAAGCCTTGTTGACGCAATATGAGTTGGAGTTTTTGAGCAGATTCGGCGTTGCCAACGACGGCGATACTCGGCTGAAATTGTACGCACTGCGCGGCCAATTCTTCGACACGATTTTGCGCCGTCAATGCATAGACACGATAACGATCAGGATGACGTGCAATGACGTCCAGTGTCGATACGCCTATGGAGCCGGTCGAACCGAGTATTGTGATGTACTGCATTTTTTGCTGCATTTGCGCCTTACATCCAGTAGCCAACCAGCACTGCCAGCGGCAATGTCGGGATCAATGCGTCCAGTCTATCGAGTACGCCACCATGGCCGGGCAGCAGATTACTGCTGTCCTTCATGCCTGCGCGACGCTTGAGTTGGGATTCGAACAGATCGCCGACTATGCTGGCAGCAACCATCAATATTAATATCGAGAGAAAACCAGCCCAACCCCATTTGAGGTAAAGCTGTACAGCAAACGTATCGTTCAAGGCTGGTACTTTCAGCGTCGCTGCACTAGCGAGCAATACCAGAATGCCGCCGCCTATCGCACCTTCCCACGATTTACCGGGAGAAATCGAGGGCGCCAGCTTGCGTTTGCCAAAAGCCTTACCACTGAAATATGCGCCGATATCGGCAATCCAGACCAGCGCCATGACCGAGAACATGTATAGCGCTGAACGATTGTATAAACTGAGGATGGCAACGAACGCACCTAGGACGGCAATGCCGTAAATACCGGTCAGCAAGCGATTCCGCACGCCATCCAGCGATGGCAATCCGAATCCCAGCGAAGGCACCAGACGCAAGGCCCAGATCGCAACGCAGATCGCGTACAGCAGCACACTTTGTTTAAAGCTGGCAGTCACCACCAGATAGGCAAACGCTACTGTCCACAAGACGGCCCCGACCACAGGAAATTTATTGCCAAACAGGCGCAGACATTCCCACGCGGCCGCAGCAAAGAAGATTCCCGTGAATACGGCAAAGACGATAAATGAAGCAGAAGAAATCACCAGCAACAGCACTGCCAGTAAGATCAATGCAGTGATGACACGGGTTTTCAGCATTTGGCCGCCGACGCTTGTTCAGTCAACTGGGCACTGGTACGACCAAAGCGCCGTTCGCGTTGCTGATAGGATGAAATTGCCTTCTCCAACTCAGCCGCATCAAAATCAGGCCAGTAGGCATCGGTGAAATACAACTCGGTATAAGCGAGCTGCCACAGCAGGAAGTTGGAAATACGTTCTTCGCCGCCAGTGCGTATGAACAGATCAGGCTCAGGAGCATAAGCCAGCGACAAATATTGCGCCAGTTGCTCTTCACTGAAATCAGTCGCACCGGGATTGGTCGCCACCATTTGATTGACCGCCTGCATGATGTCCCAACGACCGCCATAGTTGGCACAAATGGTGACCGTCAACTTATCGTTTGCAGCCGTTTTACGTTCCGCGCTGGCAATCATTTTTTGCAGTTTGTCGTCGAAACGACTAAGGTCGCCGACAATTTTCAGTCGGATACCGTTGGCATGCATCTTGGCAACCTCACGCTCCAGCGCCGTCACGAACAGACGCATCAGCAAGGACACCTCATCATCCGGGCGACGCCAATTTTCCGAGCTGAAAGCAAAAAAGGTTACATACTCCACGCCCTGCATCGCACATGCTTCGACGATACCGCGCACGGCTTCCACACCTTTGACGTGACCTGCCACGCGCGGCATGAAACGCTTGGTCGCCCAGCGTCCATTGCCATCCATGATGATGGCAATATGACGCGGCACCAGCGATACGTCAGGCACGACCTGGGTTGAGCTCGACGACGTCATGGATGGATATCCAGAAATAATGGGGATGGCAAAAGAATCGAGAGCCGACTCAAACTGTCAGCACTTCTTTTTCTTTTTCGACGACCATTTTGTCGACTTCCAGTACAAACTTGTCGGTCAGTTTCTGGATTTCATCCTGCGCACGGCGTTCGTCGTCTTCCGAGCAGGCTTTTTCTTTCAAAAGCTTTTTCAGGCTTTCGTTGGCGTCGCGGCGAATATTGCGGATCGCGATTTTTGCATCTTCAGCTTCGCTTTTGACTAGCTTGACCATTTCCTTGCGGCGTTCTTCGGTCAATGGCGGCGTTGGTACACGGATCATTTCGCCCTGAGTCGATGGATTCAGACCCAGATCGGCATCACGAATTGCCTTCTCAACGACGGCAACCATTTTCTTTTCGAAAGGTTGAACACCGATCGTGCGCGCATCAACCAGCGTCACGTTGGCAACCTGCGTCAAATTGGTCGGATTGCCGTAATACTCGACCATGACATGGTCCAGTATGCCGGTGTGAGCGCGGCCGGTACGTACTTTTGCCAAATCTGCCTTCAAAGTCTCGATGGACTTTTGCATTTTTTGATCAGCAGTTTTTTTTGCATCTACAACAGTCATTACTGTTCTCCTCTTCTACTACGAGTTAAACGCGAATTGAATTCGCCGAATTCAATTCAGCAAAATTTACTTGATTTATACGTGCACCAATGTGCCTTCATCTTCACCCATGATCACGCGTTTGAGCGCACCTGGCTTGACGATGGAGAACACTTTAATTGGTAATTTTTGGTCGCGGCACAAGGCAAATGCAGTCGCATCCATCACTTGTAAATGCTTGGAAATCGCTTCGTCAAAAGTGATGGTGGAATAACGTGTCGCATCCGGATCCTTGTTTGGATCTGCGCTGTACACGCCATCCACCTTGGTAGCCTTCAACACGATTTCCGCACCGATTTCAGAACCGCGCAGAGCAGCTGCGGTATCGGTGGTAAAGAATGGATTGCCAGTACCGGCTGCGAAGACAACAATCTTGCCCTCTTCCAGGTATTGCAAAGCCTTGGGACGAACATAAGGCTCAACAACTTGTTCAATCGCAATCGCCGACATCACGCGTGCCGTGATACCAGCCTGGCGCATTGCATCGGCCAAGGCCAGCGAATTCATCACAGTGGCCAGCATACCCATGTAGTCGGCGGTGGCGCGGTCCATGCCTTCCGCACCCGGAGCGACGCCACGGAAAATATTGCCGCCACCAATTACGATCGCCAACTCCACACCTAACTTTGACACTTCCGACACGTCGGCCACCATACGCTCGATGGTCGCGCGATTGATGCCGTACGGATCGTCTCCCATTAACGCCTCACCCGAAAGTTTGAGAAGAACGCGTTTGTAGGCTGGGCTTGTCATGGGCAGGATTCCTTGTTTATCCGGTTGTACTGAGGCGATGGTTTTACTTCAGTTCTTACCAGATTCTGCTTCAGCATCGCCATATTGTGGATGACGATGCTGAAGCAAAATCTTAATTATTGGCGCACATCAAAGCATACTTGATGGCGTTAAAAAAACGGGCCTTTCGGCCCGATTTTTTTAACTTACGCCTGTTTTGCTGCTGCGACTTGTGCTGCTACTTCTGCGGCAAAGTCGTCTTGCTTTTTCTCGATGCCTTCACCGACTACATACATCGTGAATGCTTTCACGGTGGATTTGGTGTCTTTCAACATTTGTTCGACGGTTTGCTTGTCGTTTTTAACAAATGTTTGATTCAGCAAGGAAACTTCTTTCAGGTATTTCTGTACCGAACCTTCAACCATTTTGGTGACGATTTCAGCTGGTTTGCCTGATTCTGCTGCCTTCAACTCTGCAACCGAACGCTCTTTGGCGATCAGATCAGCAGGAACATTGTCGGACGACAAGGCAACCGGCTTCATCGCGGCGATGTGCATTGCAACATCTTTACCAACTTGTTCGTCTGCGCTATCGAAATCGACCATCACGCCGATACGGGTACCGTGCAGGTAGGAAGCCAATTTACCAGTTGTCTCGAAACGTTGAAAACGACGAATAGACATGTTTTCACCGATACGGCCGATCAACGCAGCGCGTTGTTCTTCAACTGTTTTGCCATCCAATGGCAAAGCCGACAAGGCCGCGACGTCAGCCGGATTTTTCTCAGCGATCAATTTGGCGCAAGCATTTGCCAAGGCGAGGAACTCATCGTTCTTGGTAACGAAATCTGTTTCGCAGTTAACTTCGACCAATGCGCCGACACCACCGGAAACGAAGGCAGCAACAACGCCTTCAGCGGTCACACGGGAAGCTGCTTTCGATGCCTTGCTGCCGAGTTTAACGCGCAGCAGTTCTTCTGCCTTGACTGGATCGCCATCGGCTTCCGTCAATGCTTTTTTGCATTCCATCATAGGCGCATCGGTAAGCGCGCGCAATTCACCAACCATAGCTGCAGTAATAACGGCCATTACAATCTCCTAACAATTCCTGACAGACGGACGTCGTTGTGACGTCTTCCATCTTATTACGTTCAAAATGTGCTCGAAAAAAAGGGGCTAACTATTGTTGCCCCTTCATTTCTGACGCTCAAACCATCAGAGCCAGGGTATTAAGCCTGCTCGTTGACTTCAACGAAGTCGTCGCCGCCTTTGATAGCTTCGACCAGATCGTTAGTCGCGCTAGCGCGGCCTTCGAGGATCGCATCTGCTACACCGCGTGCGTACAACATGATTGCTTTGGACGAGTCATCATTACCTGGAATGATGTAAGTCACGCCTTCTGGCGAGTGATTGGTATCAACCACACCGATAACCGGGATACCCAGTTTAGCTGCTTCGGTGATCGCGCCTTTGTGGTAACCAACGTCAACCACGAAAATTGCGTCAGGAATGCCGCCCATATCCTTGATGCCGCCGATTGCTTTTTCCAGCTTGATTTTTTCGCGATCAAACATCAGCGCTTCTTTTTTGCTGAGTTTTTCGACTGAACCATCTGCAATCGAAGCTTCCATTTCTTTCAAACGCTTGATCGATGTTTTGATCGTTTTGAAGTTGGTCAGCATGCCGCCCAACCAGCGTTGATCAACGTAAGGCATGCCAGCGCGCGCTGCTTCAGCGGCGATGGTTTCACGCGCTTGACGCTTGGTGCCGACGAACAGCACGGTGCCGCGATTGGAAGACAATTGTTTGATGTACTTCATCGCCTCCTGGTACATGCCCAGGGTTTTTTCCAGATTGACGATATGAATTCTGTTGCGATGGCCGAAAATGTAAGGGGCCATCTTAGGGTTCCAGAAGCGGGTTTGGTGACCAAAATGGACACCGGCTTCCAGCATTTCACGCATAGTTACTGACATAATATCTCCAGGGTTGGGGTCTGGAATCTGCTCAGTCACCGGATTCAGACTGATTTCAGTCTTGACTCAGGCACCCTTTTCGAGCGGATTCGCGATTTACAAAAAAATTTGCTTGAAAACCAATTCAGGCAAGCCCGAGATTCTACCTCAAAATAGCCGTTTGTTTCAAGTCCCGTGCCACTTTCGTCGGCGAATAAGTAGGCGCTCGTCTATAATTCATCATCTATTATTAATTCATGCTGCGATTTCAGCGAATAACGCAGCATCTAACTCAGCACTTTTCGGCTTCCCATGAGCAATATTTCAATTAAAACTGCAGAAGACATCCAAGGCATGCGTATTGCCGGCCGCTTAGGCGCCGAAGTACTTGATTACATTACCCCCTTCGTCAAAGTCGGCGTCACCACCGGCGAACTGGATCGCCTGTGCCATGAATACATGGTCAATGTACAAGGCACCATTCCCGCTCCACTGAATTATTGCCCGCCCGGCTATACGCCCTATCCAAAAGCGATTTGTACATCTGTCAACGACGTGATCTGCCACGGCATCCCCGGTGATAAAGTTTTGAAGAATGGCGATTCGGTCAATCTGGACATTACCGTCATCAAGGATGGTTATCATGGTGACAACAGCCGTATGTTCCTGCTCGGCGAACCATCCATCCAGGCCAAACGCTTGAGCGAAATCACCTATGAATGCATGTGGCTCGGCATCTCGAAAATCAAACCAGGCGCGCATCTGGGCGATATCGGCTTCGTGATTCAACAGCATGCGGAAAAAGCCGGCTACAGCGTGGTGCGCGAATTTTGCGGCCACGGCATCGGCAAGGTATTCCACGAAGAGCCGCAAGTGCTGCACTACGGCCGCCCTGGCACGCTGGAAAAACTCGAAGCGGGCATGATCTTCACAGTCGAACCCATGATCAATGCCGGTCGCCGCGAAATCCGCGAAATGGGTGATGGCTGGACCATCAAAACCAAGGATAGAAGCCTGTCGGCACAGTGGGAACATACGATACTCGTGACCGAAACCGGTTACGAAATACTGACACAATCGGCTGGCACCCCACCACCACCGGCATTTATCGTGCCGCCAACGGATATCCCACAAACTGTCAACGCCTGATCATTCATGCCGTCTTTTGCCATCGAACTGAAAGAACAGCTCAAAGCCGAGCGACAAATCGTCATAGACCGGTTTTTGGCAAACGGCAAGACAGATCTGTTATTGACGGAATTAACCAAAAACGTCGATGAAGCATTGTCCAAATCCTGGGCTAATTTTAACTTGCCAGCATCTGCCGCTTTGGTCGCAGTCGGTGGTTACGGTCGCGGAGAAATGTTCCCCTACTCCGATGTCGATGTATTGATATTGCTGCAGGAAGCGCCCGATAACGAACTGCAGGCAAAACTGGAAGAATTGATCCAGTTGTTTTGGGATATCGGCCTCGAGATCGGCCACAGCATACGTACCATCGATGAATGCCTGTCGGAAGCGGCAGCCGACATCACTGTACAAACCAGTTTGCTCGAGGCCAGATTAGTTATCGGTAATGCCTCTCTATTTCAGTCCATGAAAGAGCGCTGCGATGCGGCAATGAACCCACGCGCCTTTTTTCAGGATAAAACCCTGGAACTGCGCCAACGCCACGCCAAATACGAAGACACACCCTACAGTCTGGAGCCGAACTGCAAGGAAAGCCCGGGCGGCCTGCGCGATCTGCAAGTAATTCTATGGGTCGCAAAAGCGGCAGGACTCGGCGACTCCTGGCCGGCATTGGCCGAACGTGGATTGATTACGCCGACCGAAGCACGCCAACTCAAGCAAAAAGAACGTGCGCTCAAAGATGTGCGGATACGGCTGCACATCATCGCCAATCGTCGTGAAGACCGACTGGTCTTCGATATCCAGACTGCAATTGCCGAATCGATAGGCTTCAAGTCGACAGAAACGCGTCGCGCCAGCGAATACCTGATGCAGCGTTACTATCTCGCTGCAAAAGCGGTCACGCAACTCAATGCGATCCTGCTGCAAAACATTGAAGCGCAACTATTCCCGCAAATGACTTCGCCGGTCGCGATCAATGAACGTTTCAATGAAGTGAACGGTTTTATCGATATCGCGCATGACGATACTTTCGATGTGACACCGTCTGCGATGCTGGAAGTTTTCCTGCTGCTGTCCTTGCATCCTGAACTGAAGGGCATGACTTCGCGCACCTTCCGTGCGCTGTGGCACTCGCGCTTCAAGATCGATAACAAATTCCGCCGCGACCCGGTCAATCGCGCACTCTTCATGAAAATTCTGCAGGCACCGCAAGGCATTACGCATGCGCTGCGCAGCATGAATCAGACCAGCGTTTTGGGTCGCTATCTGCCGAATTTCCGCAAGATCGTCGGCCAGATGCAGCACGATCTTTTCCACGTCTATACAGTGGATCAACACATCATGATGGTGGTGCGCAATGTACGCCGCTTTTTCCTCAGCCAGCATGCGCACGAATATCCGTTTTGCAGCCAGCTCGCCGCCAATTTTTCACAACCGTGGCTGCTGTATATCGCCGCGCTGTTTCACGATATAGCCAAAGGCCGTGGCGGCGATCATTCGCAATTAGGGATGGAAGATGCGCGTGTCTTTTGCGTCGATCACGGCTTGTCGGAGGAAGATACCGAGCTTGTTATCTTCCTCGTCGAGAATCATTTGACGATGTCGCAGGTTGCGCAGAAACAGGATTTATCCGATCCGGATGTCATCACTACATTCGCCAAGCTGGTAAAGGATGAACGTCATCTGACCGCACTGTATTTGCTGACTGTGGCCGACATACGCGGCACCAGTCCGAAAGTCTGGAATGCGTGGAAAGGCAAGTTGCTGGAAGATCTGTATCACATGACTTCGCGTGTATTCGGCGGGCAAGCGCCATCGGCCGATCGTGAGCTCAAGAACCGGCAGGAAGAAGCACTCAAATCCTTGCGTCTGTTTGGCTTGTCCGACAAGGATCATGAAAAACTCTGGCAGCAACTGGATGTGGTTTACTTCCTGCGCCACGATGCCGCCGATATCGCATGGCAAACACGTGTTCTGTACGACAAAATCGACAGTACAGTACCAATCGTAAAATGCCGCCTGGCACCGATAGGCGAAGGTTTGCAGGTGACGGTGTATGTCAAGGATCAACCTGATCTGTTCGCACGCATTTGCAGTTATTTCGACCACAAGAATTTCAGTATTCTCGACGCCAAGATTCACACCACCAAACACGGTTACGCGCTTGATACCTTCCTGATTACAGAACCGGCGTTTGCCGACAGTTATCGCGACTTGATCAGCCTGATCGAGCATGACTTGAGCAAGATGCTGATCATGCAAAGCGACTTGCCTTTACCTAGCAAAGGTCGTTTGTCTCGTCTGTGCCGCAACTTCCCGGCGACGCCGACTGTTGATTTGCGCCCGGATGAACGCGGCCGATATTATTTACTGACTGTCTCAGCCAATGACAGAAATGGCTTGCTGTATTCGATCGCCAATGTGCTCACCAAGTACAAAGTCAATCTGCATACCGCCAAAGTCATGACGCTGGGCGAACGAGTCGAAGACGTCTTCCTGATCGATGGTTTGGCATTGAACAATCCGCGCAGCCAGATTCAGCTGGAAAGCGACCTGCTCGATGCCTTGCGAGTCTGAGGTCCTTGTAAATTTCAAGATTCCGCCCAGACTTCCGCGTCAAAATCATTTTTAATCATCACCATTAATTTTTATAAAACTGCATCGCCATGACCGAACCATTACGCCTTTCCAAACGCATGTCAGAACTTGGCCTTTGCTCCCGTCGCGAAGCCGATGAATGGATAGAGCGCGGCTGGGTCCGCGTCGATGGCAAAGTTGTCTCGGAACTCGGCACAAAAATCTTGCCTACACAACGCGTGACAGTTGAACGCCAGGCAGCCGCAGAACAATCGAAGCGCGTGACGATCTTGATCAACAAACCTATGGGCTACGTCAGCGGCCAGGCTGAAGACGGCTACAAACCGGCCGTCGCCTTGATCAAGGCCGAGAATCGCTGGAAAGAAGACAAGTCAACCACGCAATTCCATCCAACGCAATTACGCAGTCTGGTTCCGGCCGGACGACTCGACATCGATTCCGTCGGTTTGCTGGTGCTGACGCAAGATGGCCGCATCGCCAAACACCTGATCGGCGAAACCACCAGCGTAGAGAAAGAATATCTGGTGCGCGTGCAATACATCAAGCCGGGCAAGCTGCCCGAGTCTGATTTGAAGCGATTGAATCACGGTTTGATGCTGGATGGGAAAAAGCTGTTGCCGGCGCAGGTGAAATGGCAAAATGAAGATCAGCTCAGCTTCATTTTACGCGAAGGGAAAAAGCGTCAGATTCGCCGTATGTGCGATATCGTCGGATTGAAAGTAGTTGGCTTGAAACGCGTGCGCATAGGCCGTGTAAAGCTGGGTGATTTACCGGTGGGAGAATGGCGCTATTTAAATGAAGGCGAAGAATTTTGAGTACCCGCGCAGTGAAGTAATCACTGCTTCAAGTCTATAAAATCAATCGTCTTCGTTCGCATCCATTTCAGGGAATAACACATCGACGTAACCGAACTGCGTAAAATCTTCGATACGCATCGGATACAAAATCCCATCCAGATGATCGCACTCATGCTGCACCACGCGCGCATGAAAACCCTCTGCATCTCGGCTGATTACATTACCGAACTGATCAAAACCCTCGTAATGCAAAGCGCTGAAACGCGGCACCATGCCGCGTAATCCCGGCACTGACAAACAACCTTCCCAACCCTCTTCGCGCTCGGCTGAAAGCGGACGCAACTTCGGGTTGATCAATACAGTTTCCGGTACCGGTGGCGCATCGGGATAGCGCGTATTTTGTTTGAAGCCGTAAATCACCAAACGCAGATTCACGCCTATCTGCGGCGCGGCAAGACCGGCGCCATTGGCGGCATGCATGGTGTCGAACATGTCCGCAATCAACGCATCCAGCTCCGGCGTATTGAACTCGGTAACCGGTTCAGCCACACGCAACAGACGCGGATCACCCATCTTCAGGATTTCTCTAACGCTCATTTCATTGCCTTCAAATATTCTTCAAATGCAGCGCCGGTTTCCGGATGCTTGCGTCCCATCGCCATGGTCGCTTTCAAATAACCGAGCTTGGAACCACAATCATAACGCTGTCCGGCATAACGATAAGCCAGCACCTTTTCCGCTTGCATCAAGGCGGCAATGCCGTCGGTCAACTGAATCTCGCCACCTGCGCCCTTGCCGATTTTTTCCAGATAATCAAATATCTTGTTAGTCAAAATGTAGCGACCAACCACCGCCAGCGTCGATGGCGCTACGTCAGGTTGCGGTTTTTCAACGATCGCGTTGACCAGCTCCAGATTGTTTTGATAATTCGTCGCACTGACGATGCCGTACTGCTTGGTTTCTGCGCGCGGCACATCCTGCACCGCGAGTATGCTGTGGCCTTCGCGTTCGAATATATCTGTCATCTGCGCCAGCACCGGCTTCGTACCAGCATCGGTATCCATGAAATCATCGGCCAGCAAGACTGCAAACGGTTCATTGCCAATCACCGGACGTGCGCACAATACTGCGTGGCCAAGACCTAGCGGCGCCGACTGACGTATGTAAATGCAGTTGATGTGCTTGGGAATGACATTGCGCACCAGATCCAGCAATGCATTTTTTTCGGCGGCAGCCAATTCTGCTTCCAGTTCGTAAGCCGTATCGAAATGATCTTCAATCGCGCGCTTGTTGCGCCCTGTAATGAAAACCATCTCGGTGATGCCGGCTGCAACGGCTTCTTCCACCGCGTATTGGATCAGTGGCTTGTCGACAATCGGCAGCATTTCCTTGGGTTGCGCTTTGGTTGCTGGCAAAAAACGACTGCCCAGGCCAGCCACCGGGAAAACTGCTTTTTTAATTTTGTTCATCACTATCCAATAATTGAAGGAATGCGGTTTCGTCGAGTATCGTCAAGCCCAGCTCTTCGGCTTTAGCAAGTTTGCTGCCAGCTTCTGTGCCGGCGACTACATAACTGGTTTTTTTTGAGACAGAGCCGGCAACCTTGCCGCCGGCTGCTTCAATTTTTTCAGCCGCAGCATCGCGACTCAAGGTCGGCAATGTTCCCGTCAACACAAAGGTTTTACCGGCAAACGGCTTGGGCTTGTTTTCAACAACATGTTCCGGCCAATGAACACCGGCTGCCTGCAACTGCGCAAGCAATTCGACATTCAATGGGTCGCTTAAAAATGCCGTGATCGATTTTGCCACGACCGGGCCAATGTCTGCGACTTCCAATAACTGTTCTTCCGACGCTGCCAGCAAGGCATCCAGATTGCCAAAATGTCGCGCCAGTTCCTTCGCCGTTGCTTCGCCTACATGGCGAATCCCGAGCGCATAGATAAAACGTGCAAAAGTCGTGGTCTTGGATTTTTCCAGAGCGGCGAGCACATTCTGTGCAGACTTGTCGGCCATTCTATCCAGCTCGGCCAATGCGCGAAAACCCAGCTTGTACAAATCTGCAGCCGTCGTGATGATGTGCTTGTCGACCAATTGTTCCACCAGTTGATCGCCCAGGCCTTCGACATCCATTGCGCGGCGTGAGACAAAGTGCAGCAAGCCACCTTTGCGCTGCGCCGAACACTTGATCCAGCCACCTGAACAGCGCGCAATTGCCTCATCTTCCAGACGCACGATAGGCGAACCGCAGACCGGGCAATTGCTAGGCATGACGAAAGGTTGCGCATTCGCCGGCCGCGACTCAGGTACGTAGGCCACTACTTCCGGAATCACATCGCCGGCGCGTCGCACAATCACCGTATCGCCTATTTGAATATCCTTGCGACGTACTTCATCTTCGTTATGCAGAGTTGCATTGGTGACGGTGACACCGCCCACCGATACTGGCGCCAGACGTGCGACTGGTGTAATCGCGCCGGTACGCCCGACCTGCACTTCAATGTCCAGCACCGTCGTCAACGCTTCTTCCGCAGGAAATTTATGCGCGATCGCAAAACGTGGCGCGCGTGACACGAAACCGAGTTGCTGTTGTTGATCCAGGCGATTGACTTTGTATACGACGCCATCGATTTCGTACGGTAACTGCGCACGTTTTGCGCCAGTCTTTTTGTAGAATTCGAGCAAACCTTGCGCCCCATTCACCACTGCCCGTTCTGCGCATACTGGAATACCCAGTTCCGCATACCAGTCCAGCAAAGCGGAATGCGATGCAGGCATGTCCGCACCTTCCAGCAAGCCTATGCCGTAAGCGAAGAAACGCAGGGTACGCTGTGCGGTAATACGCGAATCGAGTTGACGCAAGCTGCCGGCAGCCGCATTACGGGGATTGGCGAATTCCTTTGCATCCAATTCACGCTGGCGTTCATTCAGTTTTTGCAGATCGGCCTTGTACATCATGACTTCGCCACGCACATCCAATACTTTGGGTGGCGTCGCTGTATGCAGACGTAAAGGAATTTCACGCACTGTACGTATATTGGCAGTCACGTTTTCCCCGGTCGCACCATCGCCGCGTGTCGCAGCCTGCACCAGTATGCCGTCTTCATAGCGCAGATTGATCGCGAGTCCGTCGAACTTCAATTCGGTCGCGTATTCGACTTCAACTGTACTGTTCAAACCATCGCTGACGCGTTTATCGAAGGCAACGATATCTGCATCTTCAAAACCGTTACCCAGCGACAGCATAGGCACCGAGTGCGTGACTTGCGGAAAGGCGGATGCAGCCAAGGCACCCACGCGCTGCGTAGGCGAATCGAAAACCAGTAGTTCGGGATGTGCGACTTCAATCGCCTGCAATTCGCGGAACAGCTTGTCGTATTCCGCATCCGGGATCGATGGATTATCGAGTACGTGATAAGCGTAATTGTGGCGATTCAATTCATCGCGCAACCACGCTGCGCGTGCAGGCGGATTGCTGGCATCTGGAATGTCTTGCGATTTTTTTTCAGACGGCACAGTGCCCGCTTGTTGCGATGCTGTTGAAAACAGATCCGGCTGCATGATCAGTTAAATAAGCGCAAAGCCCGGTTGGAGCCTGCCGGAATATCCGCTGCTTCCATATCGGCGTAAAACACTTCGATCTGGCCGCCGATTTCATTCAGGGATGCATCCGACAAAGGCTGGCTGCTATCGTCTACGACTGTGCCGTCCAGTCGCGATGACAAGGAACGTGCGCAAGCGATCATCGCGCCGAAACCATCGCGTTCAGGAGCAACGACCGGCACATCCAGCAACAGCGTCAAACGATTCGTCGTTTCTTCTGCAAGTGTGACATTAGTCGATAAAGAGAACAGTACGCCGCCATCGCCATCCGGCATTACCAAACGACCTTCAGGGCGCACATCAAAACCTTGCCGTCCCAATGCAGCAAGCAAGGTCGTTACCGACCACGGCGCACCATTGGATTGAATATTCACGCTGAGTTTGGCATCGTACTCAGTGACGAAATGATGCAAGGAACGTGCGCTCACCATGACTTCAGCCATATCCGGCACATCAGGATCCGCATCGAAATCATCGGCTATCTGGCGCAGACGCATCACGAATTCGGAATACTCCAATTCGTTCAGCGCATTGCTGCGGTTCGCGAGTTGCACGCCCGCCATCAGCGATTTATAAATACCGCCATGCGTAATCGCTTCCCAACCGCCATTGATATTCTGGCCGGCAAAATTTACCGGCTTGCTACCGACATGTCGCAAGGATTGCAAAGCAGGCAGAATTTTTTCGCCGCGTAGTTGCGTGGTCAAGGCCAAAGGAATCGTGCAATCGATCAGGTAATCAACCGGCAATTCTTTTTCTTCCACCGCTTGCATCATGTCTGCTTGCGCGTCGAGTTCTTCCTGCGCGCGCTCTTCCGGCTCCGCGCCTTCGAAAGGTGTATCGGCATAGGCCTGATCAGCAGATGACAATGTCGGCTCGCGTCGCTCAGCACTAAAATCCGTAACCGATATCGGTGCGGCACCTTCTTCACTAGGCACCATGAGCACGTCATCATGCGACGCTGAAAAAGCGCGCTCAACACTTTTCTTCGCCTTGTATTCCTGCCACTTGTTATAGGAAATGACACCGACCACAATCGCGCCACCTATCACTATCAAACTGGTCTGCAGATCGGTCATGCTGCACCTTGAACGGAAAATTGATTGGTCATCGTGCGGATATTCATCGAGCAAAAGATGCGAGCGACAAAATAAGATAAAACGGATTGCGTCATAAAAATCCAGGGTTTGATGGTCGTCCACTATCCGATAAAAAAGCGTGCCTACAACAGGTGGCAACCAGCTTGCAGGATACCGTACAACACATGTTCATGTTAAGTCTGGCGAGCGAACCGAAAATCTATCCGCTCTCTGAAAAACACTGTTGAAAACCAGAGCTCCGCGAAATTTTCCACTAGAACGCTACGCCTTCAACATTAAAAATTGCTGCATTCCATTTCAGTATTACGTTAGCGCATCAGGCCTCTGCGAAACTGGCGGCCGATTCCATATCAACTGCAACAATCCGTGATACGCCCTGCTCCTGCATCGTCACACCGATCAATTGCTGCGCCATTTCCATAGCGATCTTGTTATGCGAAATAAACAGGAACTGCGTATGTGCCGACATGCGTTTGACCATGTTGCAGAAACGTTCGGTATTGGCATCATCCAACGGCGCATCGACCTCATCCAGCAGGCAGAACGGTGCAGGATTCAGCTGGAACATCGAGAACACCAGTGCGGTTGCCGTCAATGCTTTTTCACCACCTGACAGCAAATGAATCGTTGCATTCTTTTTGCCTGGCGGTTGCGCCATCACTTGCACACCGGAATCCAGAATCTCTTCGCCTGTCATCGTCAATTTGGCCTGACCGCCACCGAACAGAATCGGGAACAATTCGCCGAAGTGATGATTGACCTTGTCGAAAGTGTCTTGCAACAGATCGCGTGTTTCCTTGTCGATCTTGTGGATTGCATCCTGCAGCGTATTGATTGCCTCGGTCAGATCGGCATTTTGCGCATCGAGGAAGTTTTTACGTTCCGATGCGGTTGCCAGTTCATCCAGTGCGGCCAGATTGACGGCGCCCAGAGCCGCGATGGCATTCGTCAGACGTGTGACTTCGCCTTGCAGATAAGAAGGACGTACGTCACCGTTGAGTTTTTCCATCAGCGCCGCTTCGTCGGCTTGTGCTTCTATCAGTTGCTGCGCGTATTGTTCCTGATTCAGGCGTGCGGCCTGTTCTTTCAACTGCAGCTCCATGATGCGATCTCGTTGCGGTTGCAGGCTGCGTTCGGCTTGCATACGCGCCTCGTCATGGCCGCGCAATTGCTGTGTCAGTTGATCAAGTTCATGGCGAGCATCGGCCAACGCACGTTCTTGCTCAGTACGTTTGTCTAGCAAGGTTTGCAGACCGGCTTGTGCAGCCTGATCGTCCAGGCTTTCCAGCTCCAGGCTGCCTTGCTGCATATTGGCAAACAGTTGAGCCGCTTGCTCCAGCGCAGTAGCGATGCTGCGTTTCAATTCTTCTATCTTGCTGCGTTGCGACTTCTCCGCGTATCCAGCTTCTTGTGCAGCACGCTCGAGTTCACGTGCGCGTTGGCGTGCGTCATTCAACTGCTGTTCTTTAGCCAGATATTCAGTCTGTCCTTCTTCGTGTTTTTCCTGCAACTCACCCAACTCGCCGTCGAGTTGTTCGAACTTGGCTTCCGACTCTGCCTTGATTTGTTGCTGTTCGGCTTCCTGCGCAGCGATTTCTTCCAGATCTGTGCTGATCTGCGTGCTGCGCTGGTTGAAGCGTTCCTGTACTTCCGACAGTTTCATCACATCGATTTGCAAACCATGTACCGCTTGCGTCAACGTATTCGCACGCTGGCGAATCTCTTGCAGGCGTTGCGTTGCTTGCGTCAATGCAGATTCGGCACGTACCGAACGAGACTTCGCTTCGTCAGCCAGCATGTGCTGCGCACGCAATTGCTTGGTGATGTTTTCGATTTCCTGCTGGCGTGCCAGCATGCCATCCTGTTCGGAATCTGATGCATAAAAACGCACACTCGATTTGCTGATGACATGACCTTGCTTGGTGACGAAATAAGCGCCGTTAGGCAATTTATTACGATCGACGAAAGCGGCCGCGATATCGTCGGCGACATAGACGTTGTGCAGCCAATCCTGCAGCAAGGCGCGCAGACCAGGATCGTTCAATTGCAGCAAACTCAGGAAAGGCTTGAGACCCGCTTGCGTTGGGATCGCTTCCGACGGTGTCGCGTTCGGCGTGAACAAAGCCAACTTGGCTGGAGGCGCATCGTTGAAGAAGGCTTTGGCCCAATCGAGATTCGACATTTCCAGCGCCGAGGTGCGTTCACGCAATACCGATTCCAGCGAGGTTTCCCAACCTTGATCGATATGCAGCTTTTGCCACAAGCGCGGCAACTCACTCAGCTCGTGTTTTTGCAACCACGGTTGAACCTTGCCTTGTGTCTGTACGTTTTCCTGCAATTGCTTCAATGCGGCAAGGCGTGCTTCGAGTTGCGCGTTGTTGGCAGTTTCAGTATTCACTTGCTGCTGCGCTGTGCGACGTTCTTCTTCCAGCTTGGGTAGTTGCTCTTGCGCGACTTCCAGCTGTTCGGTTGCTTCTTCCAGCGTTGCCTGCTTTTCTTCCAGCTGCATCTTCAAGTTGGAAAGATGTGTGGAGTCAGGCAGATTCAGGCCTTGTTTTTCTTGCTGCAAACGCTCACGACGTACGGTCAAGCCGGACAGAATATTGGAAGCGTTACGTTGATGTGCGGATTCGAGTTCGATCTGTTGCTGCGCCTGCATGATCTTGCCGCGCGACTCAGTCGTTTTCAATTGCGATTCGCGCCATGCCTGCTCCAATGCGGGCAATCTGTCGTTTTCACGGTGCGCGATTTCCTGCGCTTGCTCGACACGCATCGCTTGTTCTTCCAGATGCATTTCTGCATCGACCAGATCATCCTGGTATTGCGTGCCCTGGCGTTGCCATTGATCGCGTTGTGCGGTCAATGAATTGAGTTGTGATTGCAAACGGCTGCGCGATTCGATGACGAACTTGATTTGTGCTTCGAGACTGCCGATTTCGGAATTGGTTTGATACAAATGCCCTTGTGCCTGGTGCATGCGATCACCAGCACCGTAATGCGCCTGGCGCATATGTTCAAGTTCGGTTTCTACATGACGCAATTTGGCGGTTTGTTCTTCCAGGTCGACTTGCGCTTTTTCGATATCGCGGAAATGCTTGTCCTGCTCGCCCTTCGCTTCATTCTTGCGCAACAGCCACAGCAGCTTTTGTTTCTCGTCCTGATCAGCTTGCAGTTCGTGGAATTTTTGCGCGACGGCAGCCTGGCTTTGCAGCTTTTCCAGATTGGCATTCAACTCGCGCAGGATGTCTTCCACGCGCAGCAGATTTTCACGCGTGTCTTGCAGGCGATTTTCTGTTTCGCGACGACGTTCCTTGTACTTGGATACGCCGGCGGCTTCTTCCAGAAAGATACGCAGTTCTTCCGGGCGCGCTTCGATGATGCGCGAAATCATGCCTTGACCAATAATCGCGTAAGCGCGTGGGCCAAGACCGGTACCAAGGAAAATGTCTTGAATATCGCGGCGACGTACGCCCTGATTATTGATGTAGTAAGTCGAGGTACCGTCGCGCGTCAACGTGCGCTTGACGGCGATCTCTGCATACTGGCCCCACTGACCGGCGGCTTTGCCTTCGCCATTATCGAATACCAGTTCGACTGAGGAGCGTCCTGCCGGTTTGCGGGTATTAGTGCCGTTAAAAATAACGTCCTGCATCGATTCGCCGCGCAACTCGGAAGCCTTGGATTCACCCAAAACCCAGCGCACTGCATCGATAATATTGGATTTACCGCAACCGTTAGGGCCGACGACCCCTACCAATTGGCCAGGCACCTGAAAATTCGTTGGATCGACGAAAGACTTAAATCCAGATAATTTAATCGAAGTTAAACGCACGTTATCAACCGTTCCCAGGATATACAACAGAATTAAGGTTCCGACCGAGTTGGCGGATGCGGCGAAACAGCCCGCAAAAGGGGGTAATCATAGCATTTGAAATAACGTTTATTAGCATTTGAAACAAGTCCTTACGCAAGACCTTAAGTATGGCGTAAAGCGCGCTACGGTTACAGGCTCATGGGCGGTATAATGTTGCCACTTTGAACCTTGCCTCAATTGACACTCACTGTTAACACTGATCGCATATTTTCCGCCCTCTGCCGTGAATCCACTTCTAAATCAGCTGCAACCCTACCCTTTCGAAAAACTCAAGCAACTGTTCGCCGGCGTCACGCCGAACGCTGCCTACCGTCCTATCAGTCTGGGCATCGGTGAACCCAAGCATCCAACGCCGGCTTTTATTCAAAAGGCATTGGCTGACAATCTGGATGGTTTGGCGACTTACCCGACTACAGCAGGAACGGAAGCCTTGCGTGCGACTATCGCGAGCTGGTTGGAGCGCCGCTACAATCTGCCGAAACTCGACCCAGCCACGCAAGTGCTGCCTGTCAACGGTTCGCGTGAAGCCTTGTTTGCACTGGCGCAAACCGTGATCGATCCTAGCCAGCACGCTTTGATCGTGTGTCCGAACCCGCTGTATCAAATTTACGAAGGTGCAGCTTATCTGGCTGGCGCGCATCCCTACTTTGTTAATTGCGATCCGGCGCGCAACTTTGCCCCGGACTTTGCTGCGATCACGCATGAAGTATGGTCGCGCGTGCAACTGGTCTATGTCTGCTCGCCAGGCAATCCTGCCGGCGCCGTGCTGACGCTGGACGATTGGGCCGAGCTGTTTGCCTTGTCGGATCGCTACAATTTTGTCATCGCGGCCGATGAATGCTATTCCGAGATTTACTTCGGTGCGGAAGCCCCTTTGGGCGGCATGGAAGCTGCACACAAACTGGGACGCAAAGGCTACCCTCGTCTGATCGGATTCTCCAGCCTGTCGAAACGCTCGAATGTGCCGGGTATGCGTTCCGGCTTCGTTGCCGGCGATGCAGAAATTCTCAAGAAATTTCTGCTGTACCGCACCTATCACGGCAGCGCGATGAGTCCATCCGTGCAAAGCGCATCGATTGCAGCATGGAACGATGAGCAACACGTGATAGAGAATCGCGAAAAATACGTCAAGAAATTCAAGCAAGTCACACCCTTGCTGCAAGAAGTACTGGATGTCGATTTGCCGGACGCCGGTTTTTATCTGTGGGCCAAAGTCGACAAAATCGCCACCATCAGCGATATCGAATTCGCGAAGCGTCTCTATGCCGAATATAATGTCACGGTATTGCCAGGCAGCTATCTGGGCCGCGAGGCGCATGGCATCAACCCCGGGCAAAATCGCATACGCATGGCACTGGTAGCCGAAGTCGATGAATGTCTGGAAGCAGCGCAACGCATCGTCGAATTTACCAAAAAATTATCTGGCGCAAACTCCTGATTATTTTTCCGAACAGCTGGTAGTTAAGCTTTAAACCCAAGCTCTTAATTCATTTTATTTTTATCATCAACCGATAAGTACTCACATGACACAACAACTCGAACAAATCATCGACCAGGCATGGGAAAACCGTGCAGATTTTTCTCCTAAAAATGCACCAGCAGATTTGCGCAATGCAGTCGCGCAAGTCATCGCGCAATTGAACGATGGCACTTTGCGCGTTGCGCAAAAAGACAGCGGCGCATGGGTTGTCAATCAATGGGTCAAGAAAGCCGTTTTGCTGTCCTTCCGCCTGGAAGACAACATCACGATGCCATCCGGCGACCACATGCAGTTCTACGACAAGGTTCCAACCAAGTTCGCAAACTACACAGCTGAAGATTTCGCCAAAGGCGGCTTCCGCGTGGTGCCGCCTGCAGTCGCACGTCACGGCAGCTTCATCGGCAAAAACGTCGTCATGATGCCGTCCTTCGTCAACATCGGCGCATACGTCGACGAAGGTTCTATGGTTGATGCATGGGCGACAGTTGGCTCCTGCGCACAGATCGGCAAGAACGTTCACTTGTCTGGCGGTGTCGGTATCGGCGGCGTGCTGGAACCTATGCAAGCCAACCCAACCATCATCGAAGACAACTGCTTCATCGGTGCCCGTTCAGAAATCGTTGAAGGCGTGATCGTTGAAGAAAACTCGGTTATCTCGATGGGCGTCTACATCGGTCAATCAACCAAGATTTACGATCGTGCTACCGGCGAAGTAAGCTACGGTCGTATTCCTGCCGGCTCAGTCGTTGTATCCGGCAACCTGCCTTCTGCTGATGGCAAATACAGCTTGTACTGCGCTGTGATCGTCAAACGCGTGGATGCAAAAACCCGTGCAAAAACCGGCATCAATGAACTGCTGCGCGACTAATCTCACTTGCATCAATGGTTCAAGTGAACTGCAGAGGTAAGCTGTAAATCGTGTTTTGACTTCCACCTAAGGATTCGCTCATGGCAATGGATCGGTTATTTCTCCTGATGAAGGAAAAAGCAGCATCTGACTTGTTTATCGCAGTCAATTCGCCGATCCATATCAAGATCAATGGCAGCTTGATGCCGATCAACCAGCAGAAGCTGGACCAGAAAGCCATCATGTCCTTGCTGGCGGAAGTCGTGCCGGCAGCAAAACTGGAAGAGCTCGAACGCGAGAGCGAGCTCAACATCGGTATCCCGGTGGCAGGCGTCGGCAGCTTCCGCTTATCGGCGTTCCGTCAGCGCGGCAGTATCTCTGCAGTATTGCGCTACATTCCGGGAGAAATCCCTGCGCTGGATACACTGAACTTGCCGTTTGCACTAGCCAACCTGATCATGGAAAAACGCGGCCTGCTACTGGTCGTCGGCTCCACAGGTTCAGGGAAGTCGACCACGATTGCATCAATGCTGGATCATCGCAATACGCTGCGTACCGGTCACATTCTGACGCTGGAAGATCCAATCGAGTACTTGTTCAAGAACAAGCGTTCGATCGTCAATCAACGTGAAATCGGCAGTGATTCGACCAATATGTCAGTCGCCTTGCGCAATGCATTACGCCAGGCGCCAGATTGCATTTTGATCGGCGAGATTCGCGACAAGGAAACCATGGCCGCCGCGCTCGCCTATGCGCAGTCCGGACATCTGGTGGTCGCAACGCTGCATGCGAATAATAGTTATCAGGCACTGACACGGATCATCAATTTCTATCCGATAGAAAATCGCCAGTCTCTGCTGACAGATCTTTCGTCGACTTTGCGTGCGATTGTTTCGCAACGCCTGATCAGTGCCATTGACGGTGGTCGTCGTGCCGCAGTCGAGATCATGATGAATACGCGCCACGTCGCGGAATTGATCGAGCAAGGTGAAATCACGCAGATCAAGGAAGCCATCGAGAAGAGTATGTCGCCAGGTTCGCAAACATTCGAACAAGCCTTGATGCAACTGATCAAGGATGGCGTAGTAACACAGGATGAAGCACTGGCTCACGCAGACTCAGCCAGCAACCTGTTCTGGCTGTTGAATAACTCGGCACAAAAAGTGGAAGTCGAAGAGCCTGAAGAAGAACAAGGCGCGAGCTTCACTGAATTCACATTGAAAATGTAAGCATGACAATCAATCTGTATGGCATCCCCAATTGCGACACGGTCAAGAAAGCGCGCACCTGGTTAAGCAACAATGACACTGATTTTGTCTTTCATGATTTCAAGAAAGACGGCATTACACGCGAACTGATCGCCGGCTGGTTGCGAGATGTGCAGTGGGACGTGCTGGTCAATCGCAAAGGCACAACCTGGCGCAATCTGCCGGATGAACGCAAGGCATCCATCGTCGATGCGACAAGTGCAACCGAACTGATGCTGGAATCGCCCTCAGTAATCAAGCGCCCTGTCCTCGTCAAGAACAAAAAAACTACAGTCGGCTTTTCGGCCGATCTTTATCAACAAATTTTTCAAGATTAATTCTATGAGCAAGACGCTCGCTCTCACTGAAGAACTGATTTCACTGTCATCGGTAACACCTGAAGACAAAGGCTGCCAATCACGCCTGATCGAATTGTTGTCGCCTCTCGGTTTTGTTTGCGAAACCATAGAATCCGATGGCGTCACGAATCTGTGGGCACGTAAAGGATACGCGCAACCATTGCTGGTATTCGCTGGCCATACCGACGTGGTGCCAACAGGTCCGTTGGAGCAATGGACATCACCACCTTTCGTACCAACGCAACGTGATGGCAAACTGTACGGTCGCGGTGCGGCGGATATGAAAACTTCGATCGCAGCAATGGTCGTCGCCGCTGAAGAGTTTGTACACGCACATCCGGATCACAAAGGCTCGATAGGCTTCCTGATTACCAGCGATGAAGAAGGTCCGGCCACAGATGGCACCGTGATCGTCTGTAATGCATTGAAAGCGCGCGGCGAACAACTCGACTACTGCGTGGTTGGTGAACCGACTTCATCCGATGTGCTGGGCGACACCATCAAGAACGGTCGTCGCGGCAGCATGTCCGGCAAACTGACCGTCAAAGGTATTCAAGGGCATATCGCGTATCCGCAACTGGCACGCAATCCTATCCACCAATGCGCACCTGCATTGGCAGAACTGGTCGCCGAGAAATGGGATGACGGCAACGAATATTATCTGCCAACCTCGTGGCAGGTATCGAATATGCACGGCGGTGCAGGTGCATCGAATGTGATTCCAGGCAATGTCGTGATCGACTTCAACTTCCGTTTTTGCACGGCTAGTACGGTCGAAGGTTTGCAAAAACGCGTACATGCGATCCTCGACAAACATGGCCTCGAATACGATTTGAAATGGTCTATCAGCGGTTATCCGTTCCTGACGCCTAAAGGCAGCTTGAGCGATGCAATGGCAGATGCCATCAAATCAGAAACCGGCGTGACGACAGAATTGTCGACTACCGGCGGCACATCCGATGGACGTTTCATCGCACAGATTTGCCCACAGGTCGTCGAGTTCGGCCCGCCTAACGGCAGCATTCATAAAATCGATGAACATATTGAAGTGCGATTCATCGATCCATTGAAAAACATTTATCGCCGCACGATGGAAAATTTGCTGCTGTAAGAAACACATCAAGGTAGCGAACGCAGAATTTACTGCGACTGCCTTGAAAAATCGAAAAATCAAGACTTGCTGAAACATTGCACGTCATGACCAAAATTACCCTGCCCGATAAGCGCAACGCGCGTATCGGGCTTCATCCTTTTTAGTAGTTGTATAGAACCATGCCTACCAAGCCTAACGATCTCTCCACCATTCGCGACTTGCTGCGTTACGCAGTGACCCGCTTCAACACCGCGAAGCTGTTCTTCGGCCATGGCAGCACCAATGCACTGGATGAAGCGGCTTACCTGATTTTGCATACATTGAAATTACCGCTCGACAAGCTCGATCCGTTTTTCGATGCGCACTTGTTGCAGGATGAAGTTGATGCCGTCTTGCGCGTGATCGAACAGCGCGCCGATGAGCGTCTGCCTGCAGCCTACATCACTAACGAAGGCTGGTTGGGCGGCTATCGCTTTTACGTCGATGAACGCGTGATCGTGCCACGTTCCTTCATTGCAGAATTGATCCCCGATCAATTTTCACCGTGGGTCAGCAATCCGGACAAGATCACCAATATTCTGGAACTGTGCACGGGTTCAGGTTGCCTGCCCATCATGCTGGCAGATGCCTTCCCGAATGCGCAGGTGGACACGGTTGATATTTCTGCCGATGCATTGGCCGTTGCGAAACTCAATGTGGAAGAATATGAACTGCAGGATCGCATCACTTTGATCGAATCCGATCTGTACACGAATGTGCCTGAGAACAAATACGATCTGATCATTACCAATCCGCCTTACGTCAATTCCACATCCATGGGCAAGCTGCCGCCAGAGTATTTGCGCGAACCGCAAATTGCACTCGCAGGTGGTGACGATG
This sequence comes from Herminiimonas fonticola, assembly GCF_003293745.1. Lineage (GTDB taxonomy): Bacteria > Pseudomonadota > Gammaproteobacteria > Burkholderiales > Burkholderiaceae_D > Oxalicibacterium > Oxalicibacterium fonticola. The sequence continues at coordinate 569,713 of NZ_PTLZ01000002.1, read as the reverse complement.
GCATGGATCTGGTGCGCAAGATCGTTGCCGGCGCAGCAAAACGCCTGACGCCAAAAGGTATCTTGATGGTCGAAATCGGTAATGAACGCGCGTTTGCAGAAGCCGCATTTCCAGAATTGAACTTGACCTGGCTGACCACCAGTGCCGGCGACGACATGGTGTTCTTGGTCACTGCAGATCAATTGCAATAAATTTTTATATGCTCGTTCCCGTTGATGCGGGAACCGGGCAAATCAGCGGACTGACATTCGCATAAGCAAGCTACAAAACTTGCCGCTCCATCTTTCGGCTACAGGAAACTTTTCTTGCCGCTTATTTTTAAATCGTTTATTGAAGAAGCAAAGTCGGTCGCCAGCGCGATCCACTTACACACCACATGATCCGTTTTCAACAAGTTTCACTCATGCGTGGCATCAAGCCACTTCTCGACAAAGTCGACGTCACACTCAATCCAGGCGATAAAATCGGCCTGATCGGTGCCAACGGCGCAGGTAAATCCAGCCTGTTCGGATTGCTGCGGGGTGAACTGCATGCCGACCTCGGCTCTATCGACTTCCCCGCAAAATGGCGCGTCGCCTATGTCGCGCAAGAGACTCCACCACTGGAACGCTCAGCGATCGATTACGCCATCGATGGCGACGTCACCTTGCGCCGCTTGGAAGAAGAACTCGCCTTCCTCGAAAGTGAACCAGACACGACTGACAATGGTGTATTGATCGGCGAACTCTACAGTGCTTTGGCCGATGCCGATGCCTACACTGTGCGCTCGCGCGGCGAACAATTGCTGCTCGGCCTAGGCTTCACGATGGCGCAGATGGAGCAACCGGTTGCGAGCTTTTCCGGCGGTTGGCGTATGCGTTTGAATCTGGCGCAAGCCTTGATGTGCCCTTCCGATTTGCTACTGCTCGATGAACCGACTAACCATTTGGATCTGGATGCAATCATCTGGCTGGAAGACTGGCTCAAACGTTATCCAGGCACCTTGATCGTCATCTCGCATGATAGGGATTTCCTGGATGCTGTCGTCAACGTCATCGTGCATATCGACGAGCGCAAGCTGAAACGCTATTCGGGTAATTACTCAGGTTTCGAACGTCAACGTGCTGCACAAATGATCCTGGCGCAAAGCGCGCTGGAGAAACAAACGCGTCAACGCGCACATCTGGAATCCTTCATTAACCGCTTCAAGGCGCAAGCCAGCAAAGCGCGTCAAGCTCAAAGCCGGATGAAGGCTTTGGAAAAAATGGATGAGCTTGCCCCCCTGCGCGCAGCCGCTGAATTTTCATTTGAATTCCGCGAACCGGCTGCTGCGCCGAATCCATTGCTGGTCATGGAAAACGTCGATGCCGGTTACCGTATCGAAAATGAAACCGACTACTCGATCACGGAAAAGAAGATCGTTTCCGGCATCAACTTTTCATTGCAGATCGGCCAGCGCATCGGCCTGCTCGGCGTCAACGGCGCTGGTAAATCAACGCTGATCAAAACTATCGCCGCAGAACTGGCTCCACTGAGTGGCGTATCAGAATTCGGCAAAGGTTTGGCAATCGGTTACTTCGCCCAGCATCAAGTTGAAATGCTGCGTCACGAAGAATCACCACTGTGGCATCTGGCGCACATTGCACCGACCGTACGTGAACAAGAGCTGCGCAACTTCCTCGGCAGCTTCAACTTCAACGGCGCGATGGTCACCAGCAAAATCGCACCATTCTCCGGCGGTGAAAAAGCACGTCTTGCGTTGGCACTGATCGTCTGGCAACGCCCTAACCTCTTGCTACTCGATGAACCAACCAACCATCTGGACTTGGAAACACGCGAAGCATTAACCATGGCATTGGCACAGTTCGAAGGCACGCTGATGGTTGTCTCACATGATAGACATCTGCTGCGCGCCACGACGGACGAATTCATCATCGTCGCCGACGGCAAACTTCAACCATTCGACGGCGATCTGGATGATTACAAAGATTGGCTGTTCAAGACCAAACTCGCGACCAAGAACGCCGCCGCAGGCAATGCTGCAGCACTACCAGTCGTCAAAGAGAAATCCGCAAGCATCATCGCACCTGCTGCACCAGCAGCATCTGCGGTAGACAAACGTGAGCAGAAAAAACAGGAAGCGGAAGATCGTCAAAAACTGGCTGCGCACAGAAAGCCGATAGAACTTAAAATCAAAAAGCTGGAAGAGCAAATCGCCAAGCGCAATGCACAGAAAGCAGTAGTAGAAACAGCCCTTGCGGACCCGTTGATATACGACTCCGCCAAGAAAAAAGAACTGAAGCAGTTGCTGGCAGACCAAAGTTTTTATACCAAGGAAGTCACACAGCTTGAGGCAGAATGGCTGGAGCAGCAGGAAGCACTGGAAAAAGCCGGCAAATAAACAGCGTCCCTCACGAGCGATCAGCATGAACAAACCCGCGACACTCAGCATTATCGGCTGTGGCAAAGTCGGCCAGACGCTGGGACGCTTGTTGTACGAGAAGCATGCTGTCGAGATTCAAGACATTTTGAATCGTTCGACAGCAAGTGGAATGAACGCAATCACTTTTATAGGCGCAGGACGTGTAGCAAATAACTACGATGATCTGCGCCCTGCCGATATCTTTCTGATCGCTGCACCGGACGATCAAATCGCAGCATGCTGCGAGTCTTTGGCAAACGCGAATTGTCTGTCCAAAGACAGTATCGTCTTCCACTGTAGCGGCGCGCTGCCATCATCGATATTGCAAGCTGCAAGCGCGCACAGCGCAGCAATCGCCAGCATCCACCCCATCCGCAGTTTTGCAGTACCGGAAAAAATCATCTGCGATTTCGCCGACACCTATTGCGGTGTCGAGGGCGATCAACGTGCACTCGATATATTGACGCCGCTATTTACAGCAATCGGCGCGCAGTTGGTGACGATCAAGAGCGAAGAAAAAATCCTGTATCACGCTGCTGCCGTGTTCGCCTCCAACTATCTGGTAACGCTGCTGGACACTGCCGTGCAAACCTATGGACAAGCTGGTATACCGCAGGACGTTGCGCTCAAGATGATGGCTGCACTGGTGCGGGAAACCACTGAGAATGTTTTGAAAATCGGACCAGAAAAAGCGCTAACAGGCCCGATCGTGCGCGGCGATATAAAAGCGGTGCTTAGCCAGTATCGTGCAGTTATAAGCTGGAACAAGCCGTATGGCTTGCTGTATAAAAAATTAGGCAGCCTCACTGCCCGTCTGGCATTCCGATCAAGAAGATCAAAATGAAAATAAAACATTCAGGTTTTTACGAATGTGATCGGTTCCGGTCGACCCACGCCATAGCCTTGTGCAAAGTTGATGTTGATTTGCATCGAAAACTGACCCACGTTTGGAGTGAACCTCTCGTGCTGGACCATAAAAGTAAGATGCCACTGCCGGATTGCCTTATTCCTGATTACCCACGTTGATGTGGTGCTATCCGACTAACATCCTTGCCGTCGACATTGCCGCCGCCTGCCGTTAATAGCATCCGATAAGCACCTCGGTTCGATCAAGTGCAATTGGTGCCAAACGACCGCGAGTGTAAGAAAATGAGCTAACTACTAATTACAATGACGAAATGGAAGACCATTCAGTGGTGCGGCTATGGTAGTAGCCTTGTCATCGGCATGCATTACTAATTTACGGACCTTCACTCCCTGACAAACACCACGGTGGAACTGCATGAAGGTATCGTAATTCTGTCCAGCATTAGGAGTAAACGTTGTATAAAGTGGACCACAACGCTCCCATGTCCCACTCGCATTTTGCGCTTGCCAGTACATTTTCACTGTAAGAGGTTCATTGGCTGGAATCGCATACTCATGATAAGAAAACGGCATATCGTCAGTAGCTGGCACTCCTATTTTTTTATTGCGTTCGAAATAGGAAAATCCGCCTGCAGCAGCATGAATAACCGGATGGGTATTGCCATCACAAACGTCACCCAGATAAAGATACGCAGCCGTGCCATGGAATACACGAATCCGAGCCTGGGTTGCTGGATCGAACTCGGTTTGTACACTTGATGATGTTGCGCACCCTGCCAATGTCATGGCAAACAACAACGCAATAGCAATCTTTAAGCGCGCCGATGACAACAAATATCTACCTCGTATGAATGACATTTGCGCTTATCGATTCGAAGCCATTACCAATTGAATACCGGCACTATCAGCGGCTGCCTGAAGAGGCGTTTTATGTACATCTGCCCCTGCAACACATACCGGTTTGCTGGAGCGAACTGTACCTTGCGGCAATTTGAGTAGGGATGCCTCTAAAGTCACAGCAGTCACTTCATCGTTATCCCCCACGACGATAATTGCAGGCCTGACTGACAGAGACATCGTAGTTACTAACGCATCAATAGCATTCGAACCGGTTGTCTTGACCGACGCAACAATCAGTTTATTAGCAATAAAGCTGTCTGCGGCTGGAACGCTAACAACCAGAAAATCAGTCCCTTTAACAGCAGCAATGCAAGCGCTCATTGCATCTTTTGAACTATGCTTATTATTCGTAGTACCGCAACCTGAAAGCATAACTATAAGAACAAGGAATAACGGTATTTTCTTCATGTTTTGTCCAAAAAATAATTAAGCTGACTACCTAAATAGGAATACATTATTTATGCAAGCGTTACATCCATTTGCGCATATTTTTAGAGCGAGGAATTTCTTAACACTGTCCAACCGAAATTCAACAAATGGATCATTTCTTCATTGATTGGCAAGATGGGAGATGTTGATAAGGCGGATATGTACAGCGAGCATGCACTTTTCCATAAGGTGAGTCTCGGAAAACGAACCCTTTCCTAAGCATGCAAATATCGACTTTTTCTTGTTGTTCCACACTCCATCTCGGTTCGTCATATCCACAGCTAATGAGTGCAACATTTATGAGTTCTAAGGAGTGCCCCGACTTTATCCAGTATTGATTTTGGCTTGGTGGTGGAGCATCCATGTAATGCAAACTACAAGAACATAAAAAAAACAAAATAGGAGTAATACCAATAATCTTAATCATAATTAATCTCTACTAATACTCGGTATCGAAATACTTTTTTGTCCAACGCCCCAAACTCTTTCAGCAAGTTCTGTAGATACATTCGGACCGTAACTTCCATGAGCAGCACCGAAAATACTTGTTAAGCCGCCCGTTGTTGGATTGCTTCCCAAAAATGTACTTATAAAGTCGTTTTGATGTGTCGATTGAAATACTTTGGCGACAGCACCAGTCGCTACATCGAATGCTTGTTGCGCCACCAATGCATTAATCGGTGAACCGTTCATTTGAACGAAACTCACAGGCACATTCGTTTGTCCCCTTTCGATTTGGGTTTGGGTGGCGTTGAAACTGGTGATATTGCCGCGGCTATGATCAACTTCCATAATCATGCCACCCGCCGCTTTGACCTGGTCGCGCAAATCAATATTCGCTTCGCTTGCGTTGCTAATACCAAAAGTCGTACCCGCCACCTTGTCCCAACCTGCATACAACACCTCCGCAAGTGCACTACCTGTGTGAGGATTTATAACAACGTACACCCCTTGTTCAAGCGCATGCGCATCACTCTGTTTGGCTGCATTTGCCAACGCATCCTGCTCTGTGTTCGAGATACCATGGTTAAATACGTACACCTTTCCGTCAGGCCCTATAGTAATTTTATGCGTACTCATATCAACTTCTACAGCGCTACAATCTGTTCCTTGTCCTGTACATTTTTGTAGCATTATTTTTTTTGGCCCTGTAGCAGACTTATAAACTGCATCGGTCACTATTGTTGCTTGTCTGAACGCCTCCTGCTTGATGGCGCGCTCCGCCTCTACCGTTTCCATCATTGCGCCAAGATCAAGCTTCTGCGCCGCATGTTGCGCATTGGAGGTGTTACGATTCAAAGTCGCAACCGTTTCGTCTGTAGACTTACCAGTCAAATTCAACTGTGCAGCCTCATTAGTAAGCACTACACGTCCAGATTCAATAGCACTATGAGTAACTCCCTCGGAAGAACCTGACTCTTTCCCGTTGTTAAGCGATGTCCCTATAATGCCTTTGGCAATACCGTATTTACCTTGTGCCAGCATATCGCTGGAAAGATTAATTCCACTACTTTTAGCACTAGCCTCAGCATGATTAGTAATGTCGCTGGTAGTAAGGCTTGCCGTGACGAGAGCATTTTTGTCGTCCTGTACCGCATTGTCAGTGCTGGCAATGACAGCGCCCTTCAAGTCAGTATTGCCACCTACTTTAACCTGGAAGCCCTCGTCACCTGCTTTGATCCCGCTCTGCTCACTCACATTCGCGTAGTCACTATTGACACTGCTCTTGCTGTAACTGAGACTGCCAGTGCTGGCACCAGCACCGATAGTGATGCTGGCAGCAATGTCTTTTTGTTTGCTGTCGTATTTACTGGTGTCTTGCAGGCTTTCGATATTCAAATCTCCGCCCACATTTGCCACTACTTGTTTGCCATTAGCGACCGCACCAATTAAATTAGTATCGCCGCCTGAAACTAGCGCCAATTGATTGCCTGCGTTAATGTGGGTATTGCTCCAGCTAACATCCTTGCCATCCGCATTCCCACGACCAGAACTTGCAGAGGCTGTCACGCCGAAACCGCTGGTACCGATACTTATGCCTATACTCCCACTATTGCTCTTGTTAGTGCTGTGCTGTTCATCGGCATTTCGAGCTGCAAGTAATTTAATTTCATCTTCCGCGCTAATAATAACGTTGTTCCCTGCACCGATGTCAGAGCCCTGCACAGTGACGTCGGAATTCTTACCTGCGCCGCTGGCAACGATGGTGACATTGCCGCCTGCAGCTATCGTGGAACCAAGCGCATTGATGCCGGTCTGGATCGTCTTACTTTCGCTGCTGGAGGCGCCAATGCTGATGCTGAGGTTGACGCCCCCTACCTGATCGGCGGCGGTAGCATCACGGCTGGTTGGATTGCCCTGTGCATCCTTACCGGTTGCGATCTGATTCTCTTTGCCATTGATGGTTGCGCCTTGTCCTGCCTGAATCGCGTCATAACCGCCTTGGGCCGCAAGCCCGGCCGTTGCGCCAGCCAGCGCCTTCATTCTGCCGTCACTAGTCTGACTCGCAGCAACTGCCATTTGCTGCACAGTCTGGATGGCACTAATGATCGGGCTGGTGATGGCGAGCGTCAGGCCACTTTGTTTGAAGCGCTGCTCCGTACTATTGGTATAGGTATTGGTGGCAGCAACGATATCGACCTTCTTCGCGGCGATACTAATGTCACCCGAAGGGGCAAGTACATCGCTGCCAATCTGGCTATAGGTTTGCCCCGCCAAGAGCACGATATCGCCGCCGACGCTCCCCACCGTACTAGCCGAGGCATTGGTGGACTGTTTGTTCTGATCGGTGCTTAGCTGCTGTTTGCCGTAGGTAATGCTCAAGCCGCCACTGCTGAAAAGACCGCTCTTCTTCGTCTCGTTGAAACTGCTGGACTGGCTGGTGTTGGTCGCGGCCTGGATGCTGAGATCCCTACCCGCTACCACGGTGGTGCCATTGTCGCCGACCACATTGGACCCACGGATGAGCGTGTCACCGCCCGACCCGAGCGTGACGGTCTTGCCACCGAGGCTACTGCCGATGGCAATATCACTCTGACTTTGATTTCGACTTTCTGTAGTCGATTTGGAGAGGAAACCGGAACTCGTAGCGTAGCGCGCATCGTCACTTTGCCTTGTTGTTCGCCCCTCCACAATCTTGACATCGCCGCCTGCACTGAGTGTCAGGTCTCCGGTAGCATTGACGGTGGCAGCACGGACATGAGTATCATTGCCGGCGGCAAGAATTATGTTGCCACCCGAGACGATTTGACTACCCACTTCCCGCATGCCCGACTCGCGCATGTAGTTACGTTCGTTGGCTGTAAGGTCGCTAGCGTATGCAGTATCTGCCGTGCCGAGGTTGACATTGTTGCCAGCGGTTGCTTGAATGCTGCCCGTGCTGGAGAGCACGCCTGCCAACACGCTAAAGTCATTGCCAGCGCTGGCAACAAGAATGCCCTTATCCCCCGTAACGTAAAGACCCGCCACGCGATCTACTTGCGTAAGACTGCTGCTGGATAGACCAGCGGAGGAAGATCCGGTACTCGTCGTACTTTGTACGATGAGATCCCTGCCTGCCGTGGCGGTAAGGCTATCCTCAGCAATCATGCGACCACCAAAGTTGATCAGATCCTGTTGTGCGACCACGTTGACTCCCTTGCCGCCAATAGTGCCGAGATTTTGCACATTGTCTGCACTGATTTGCATTACCTTGCGTCCCCCAATCGTGCCAGAGTTTTTGAGATCCCCGGTAAGTTGGATGTTGACGTTCTGCCCGGCCAGCAAAGACCCATTAGCAGCGAGATCTCCCGCCTTCGGCATCGCATAAACTTGCGGCACCAACGCCATAGTCTTGGTTCCATCCGGCAGTACAACCTCTTGAGCAACCAGCCATACCATGTCACTCGTGAGCTGCGCTACCTGACTTGCTGTAAGGGCTATGCCAGGCACGAGATTCCACTTCTGCGCGTAAGTGACACCCGATTGCATCAACCCTTGATATTGCGCCTCATCGCTGGCATAGCCATCAAGGAATCTGCGTCCTGTGAGTTGCGCAACCTGCTCACGTATGAGTTTTTGCTCATAGAAGCCATCACCCAGGCGTTTTTGTATCGTATTGGGATCTGTCGACAGTACCTGCAACATGTAATCACTAGAGAGCCATTGCTGCTGGTTAGCGAAGCGTGGGTCTACCTCGAAGATATATGTAGCCGCAGGATTAGGACTCGAACGCAGAATGCTACTGGTAGGTGCAGTCCGTGTGGTCAGTTGTGTACCGGTACCGGAAACGCTTCTATTACCTTCAACAAGCGACGTATCAAGTTTAGTTGTGACACTCTCACTTACATAAACATAAGATCCTGTACCAAAGTATCCTTCGTGTACGCCATAGCCTTTGTACTTCACACTATCGCCGCGGAATGAGCCGAAGTCTGTAACTTGGCGATTGCCTGATGTCTCAGTACTAGTCAGGTTGCTGCCCGTGATGTCCAAATTCCCATCAGCGAGAATCTGGCTGTTGTCATTAAGGATCGCTCCACCTGAAAGCTTCATCGCACTACCAGAGATGATTCGACCTGGAGCACCCGGATTGTCGACTACCGTCTGTATAGTCTCGGTGCTTGTAACCCAAATATGATAATAGTCACGGTATCCCCGAGAAATCAGATTCTGGTTGTAGCTGAGAAGCCTACTACTTAGTTGTACCTGGTCACCCTCTGGCACATTGAAGAGTGCCCACACGGGACTACCAGCAGGATATGCATATGAAACTGTTATGGTGCTATCACTGAACTCGTCGTACACGTAAGCTTCGAGCTGATAAGGAACACGCGAATAACCAGCCTCGAACGGATATTGAGCGCTAGGGGCGACGTACTCCAAACGTGGAAGATTAGGGTCGCCGTTATCATATCGGTCCGATGCGCACTTGAAGCAGCGTCCCAGTTCACTCTCTAGGTATCTGGTTCCTCCCAAGCGAATGTAATGGGCAGAAGCGGCGGCATAACTGGTGTCCGTTCGAATGCTGAAATCGGGATTGATATTGTTGATCTGCAGCGCAGAAATATTTGCACCGCCCAGAGATTCTATGGTGGCAGCCGCGTTGTTGAGCGTGCCAACGGTGCCAGTAGCTTGACCTTGCGCATCCAAGTTGCCACCGATGTTGAGGGCATTTGCACCGACGCCTGCGCTAAAAAGCAGCGAGCCATTTCGATTGTTTAAAGTACCAACACCGAGATCCAATCGCTGACGTGCAGCAATCACGGCATCGGAACGGAGGCCATTGATTGTTTCTGTATCGTTGTTCAGAACGTTAGCTGCAATGCCGAGGTCATCACCATAGATGCGGCCGGTACCGATGTTGTCGAGCGTACCTGCCTCGACCAATACGTTACTGCCATCAATCAATCCACGATTAGTGAGATTGTTCGTGACTGCAATCTTGGTCGTATTTCCCGCAATCTCACCTGTGGCTGCATTGCCAATATCACCAGCATTTAGAGTAATCGCATCGCCGGCAGTTAGCTTGCCTGCATTGTCTATAGAGCCAGCGGTGATAGCGAGCAATGAAGTCGCCTCCATCTTTGCACCGACTTCGTTAAGAAGACCAGTTGCGGTCACGATTGATGCTTGACCTTGTGCACTGATAACTGCGTTTGCGCCGACGTTACTGATTCCGCCAGCCGTATCTATTTTTACGTTGCCACCACTACCATTCGACGATGCTGCCTGGATCGCTCCTTCATTCGTCAATAGACCGTTAGAGAGAAGAACAAGATTGCCACCTGCTGCATTAATTGCGCCCTTGTTGCGCACACCCAATCCACTCTCACTACCAACTAAATAAATGTGACCGGCGTACATGCCACCTAGCGCGGCGACATCAAGACTAAATTGCGGGACTGGACCAGTGCCGGCGATCGGAGTTACACCTTGCGAGACATCTCCTGGATAGTCTGTGCTTGTCGTACTAACTTCATTCGCACCAGTGACGACTTTCAAACGATTCGCCCAGATACCTGCATTCACCTGAACCGATCTTGCAAGAATATCGGTGTAACTTGCCGTGCGCGTATCCAGTCCCAGACCATCAATATTGATCGTGCCTTGTGGAATACGGTAGCTGTCGAGCGATCCACCATTAGCTTGATTCATGACTGCAGTACCGGTCGTCAGCGTGACGCGATCGGCATTAATGAAACCTCCGCCATTGACCTGAATGCCTGCAGGATTGGCAATGATGACTTCAGCGCGTTGTCCTGCGACTTCGATATAACCCCGTAGCTGACTTGGATTGCTAGAGTTAACTTCGTTAAGAATGACACGCGCCGCGCCGCCTACTAACCATGGATTGCCTTGAATCCACCCCCCGGTTTGTGTTGCGGTATTAGTTCTGCTGTTATTAAGAATCGCACCGTTACTTTGCACGTCGAACTGGCTGTATGTATTGCGTGATACGCCTGCAGCAGATGGTGTTTGAATATTTACTTGTGGTAGGCCATTCGCGGTTTGCAGAATAGTGGGACGCTGATTACCAGGGGCATTCGGGTCAGCGACGATCTGCGCGTGTGCCAATGGCATCACTAAGGCCATAACACCAGCAGCAAGTTTCGCTGCAAATGAAATCTGCCTCATTTTCAAGCAATGCAAATCTGTTTCTTGCTTAGCAATAATGGACGCTACTGGATCAGCATCACCTTTACCTTGTGCGGATACGTTCTCTGCAACAACCATCAAGATGCCACGAGCTTTATTAAAAACAATGCGGTATAGATTCTTGTTCATGTTTGCCTAATGATTGACGCGTTTAATGTGAGAGCGCTTAAGTAAAAATTGCAAAGATCAGATTAATAATTCCAATTCAGACTGAAGCCTGCTGTGGTATTCGCGGTCCTGAATCCATCTGGTTTCTTTATGGGTTGGCCGACAAAAATGTCGTAAGAGCCGCCAAGAAAATTTCCGCGCAGGCCGAGTGCCATACCCGCCAGACGCGTACCAATCAGATATTGGCTGGCCTGACCGCTCACTTCACCGTAATCGAGAGCAAGGTAAAGTTCTTGTCCGCTTTCGCCTAAGATGAGGCCAACGTCATTACGCAAGGTCCAACCACGATCGGAAGAAAGCATCATGTCGCCATCAAAGCCTCGTACTGTGTAACGGCCGCCAATGGAAAACCGATCTTGCGGTACTAAGGGCGTATCGTTCCACTGGCCACGGAACGCACCGAGGTAACGTAGGTTTTGTTGAACGACTTGAAATGGAACAGAGAGGGACACGTCTGCATTCCAGACTTGAGGGCGCGATGCACCTTCACCGAACAAATCCTCGGGAGCTGAAAGTGCCTGAAACGCTCCCGTGCCATGGCGATAGGCGAGATTCAGATCCAGCGTGTTCGCTCCCATGAACTCACGGTGTCCAACACTTAGTTCCCAGCCTGCTGTACGTCTGCGCTGTGTTTCTACTTCGGTGTCATCGATAAAGTTATTGGACTCTTTAAGATAAGCACGTAACGCTACTGTCGTTTTACGTTGTGCGTCTCGATAAACCACCCGAGATAGTTTGAGATCATTACTACTACTCGTACCTGAGTAAACGTAGTTCTGGTTCAAGCCGGCAATGCTTTGAAAATATCGATTGCTTGAGGCTGTTGTGCTCAGAGTCCAATACCCAAACGGCACCGAATAGTGAACTGTTCCGCCACGCGTACCGCGTGCACCTGGATCGCCGCCGCCCAGATCATGGTTCGCGCTGATATAAAACAGATCATTCAACGTCCACCAGTTGTCATAGGACAGTGTCAGCCCACCTTGATATTTGCCCGTCGATTTGGAACCTGAATCATCTAAGGAAAGAGATACTCGGAACGGAAAGCTCTGTTGATAGGAAATAACCAGGTCACTTTGTCCAGGCTGCGCTCCTTCGCCTTCGGCTGCTTCAATTTTGATGTCTGCCGCAGCAGTAGGAATGCGCTTGAAGTTTTCCAAACCCTGTTCAATATCACGCAAATTTAGTATGTTGCCGGACTGAATCGGAATGGCATTCCATTTCGTCCCGCGTGGATCTGCATCTACTGCAAAACGGATGTCACGGACACGCCCTGGAATAACTGTCAGTGTGAGGTCGCCAGTCTTGATGTCTTGTGGTGCGGCGAGCACACGCGTAGTGACGAAGCCTTTGGCGACGATGGCGTTTTGCACCCGAGTCAGTACCAAGTTGATGCCATTGGCACCGAGGCATTTGCCAATAGGAGAATCCTCGCCTTCAACTACGCTTTGTACGGCGAATTGAAATTGATCAGCTGCATTGCCAAACAACGCTAAGCGATCAATGCGAAAACATGGTGACTCGTTTTTTGGTAAGCGAATCGCTGCCGACATAGTAGATGCAGGCGTTTGCAATCGAACGTCAGGCGTTTGCTCTTGCTGCAACCGCAACTGACGTTCACGTTCTTGTTGCCTTATTAATTCATCGGCAGCAAAGCTTTGAGCAAATATAGACGATGTGAAAAAGAGTCCACTAAGCACTAAAGTAATTGAAGGAGAAAACAACTTGCGGAAGAAAGGACTTACAACGAATTGCTTGTGCATTTATTGCGGCCGTTAAAAGCCGCCCCCGATGGTGTACTTAAGAAAAAAGCAACCATATAGAGAATCGCATGCGGGGACATGCCATGTTTATGGGGGATTTGAAAATAACGTAAGTTTTACGTAAGGCTTGTTGTAATTAACACTCGGAAGTGTCAACTTTTTATGTGGAAAAAGTTAAATAAGTGCTCTTGCAAAACACTTTTAAAAATGGTGAATTACACGAAAATTTCAGCCGCGGAGAATATTGATTCTGTATCGAGGTAGTGCTTTGATACTGATTAGTTACCCTGGCTTGGCATGACAATAGAAGAGCACTTAAGCTAGTGAGGATTGCAAATATCTATGACAGACCATTTAGTCATATGACCTTCAACAATCAAGTTGGCAACAACCTAACCGAAAACACCTCATCCACGAAGAAACCCTGCTCTGGGAATCCATTTTCATCTGTAAATCCGAACCAGCTGAAGTTAGCTTTTGCTTCTATCGTCAGCATGATCTTCTTGACAGTATCTGTTTGATCCAGCGACGTTGACTTTCCCCAGTCATTGATCAACTGTTCAATCGCCAACAACTGCTTGGCATACGTCCCTTTATTCAAGAGCAGAAATTTATCGTAAAACTCTTGATATGCATCCACCGTCAAAACCTCGCCCACGCTCATCAACATGACAAACAAGGGAACGACATCAGCAAATTTCTCTGGCGGCCCGGTCAATACATGATTCAGATAAGCCTGCGTATTCTTGTCCGAATCTCTATAAAAATGCTCACCCTGAAAGCCCAGCTGAAGAAATTGCGGAGTTAACTTTTGACGTAGTAATTCTGCATCAAGCACGTTAATGAAATTCGGCATAACGTCATTTTCGATGACTGAAGAAATGCCAAGTTTGATGCGACGATAGCTGGACAACTGAAGTTCAAGTTGCAAAAGTTCACGCTCAAGTGCTGCGCTCGGATGACGACTGCTTGCGTATTCAATGACAGCCGTATCGCCGTTCAGAATGGACTGCCATCCACCTTCACTGGATTTTTAAACTTGATTTTGAGTTGTTGTTGAACGCGTGCGGAGAGTGCTGCGATTCTGCGATCTGATCGCGCTTTATCTATGAAACTCATGAATTTTCATACTTGAAACAGTTATTTTGAACGTGATTCGCCAAGCAAGCGATCAGTCTTCTGCTGTCACCGGAACCTCGGTGACCACATCCGGCAAACCGGAAAGGATCATCAACTGTACGCGTCGATTGCGCAAACGCCCTTCCGCCGTATCGTTGCTATCGACTGGTTGGTTGGCACCGTGACCCATTGCCACCAGGCGTTTTTCATTCATGCCGCTTTCCAGAAACAGGCGCACCACGCTGCTGGCACGCACTGCTGACAATTCCCAATTGGATGGAAACATTGCGTTATTGATCGGAACATTATCGGTGTGGCCCTCAACCTGAATATCGTTATCGACCTTGTTCAATACCTCGGCCACTGCACGCAAGGCTTTTTCGGATTGCGCATTGAGTTTGGCTTCACCCGGTGCAAACAACACGCTGGCATTGATTTCGACACTGACGCCGCGATTGGTTTGTGTGACGCGCACTTTGCCTTGACTGATCAGCGGTGCCATTGCCTTGAGAATATCCCGTGCGATATTCGTCATGCGTGCTTTTTCGCGTTTGGTGGCAGCATCATTGGCGCGTTGTGATTGTGCCGGGAGTGGTCGCGGCAGAACCGGTCGACTGGACTCGACCGGATCTTTTAGTACCGGTGCTTTGCTGGTCACCCCGCCAAATGCGACACCCAGAGAATTGGACAGAATGCGGTACTTGCCTTCGTTGACCGAAGAGATCGCATACATAACGACGAAAAAGGCGAACAGCAAGGTAATGAAGTCGGCATAAGACACCAGCCAACGTTCATGGTTTTCGTGTTCTTCTTCGTGTTTTCTACGGGCCATGTGCGGTGTCTGCCGAGGATGAAAGCAAGTTACATCAGGTAGATATTCATGCGTTCTTCGATCAAGCGAGGGTTATCACCCGCTGCAATGCCGGCAAATGCATCGGCCAGCATTTCATGCTTGAAGACATCGCGGGCGACTATGGCCTTGAGCTTGCTGGAAATAGGCAGGAACACGAGATTGGCAAAACCGACGCCGTAAATCGTCGCCACGAAAGCCACGGCAATACCGCTGCCAAGACGGGATGGATCTGACAGGTTTTCCATCACATGAATCAAACCAAGCACGGCACCAAGAATACCGATGGTCGGCGCATAACCGCCTGCGGCTTCCCATATTTTGATCGCCAGACGTTGCTGCGTTTCGTATGCGCCGATTTCCATGTCCAGTACTTCACGCAATTTATGCGGATCAACGCCATCGACAATCAGACGCAAGCCGTGCGCGATGAAGGGATCGTTGACGTCCTTGATGACACGCTCCAGGCTGAGCAGGCCTTCGCGTCGCGCAATCGTGCTCCAGTTGGTAATGTCGAGCATCAAGGCGGGGTAATCGTCGTGTTTCGGCATAAAAACGCGGCCGGCCATTTTCAGACCGTTCACAAAATTTTGCCAGCCGCTTTGCAGCAGCACAGCACCTATCGTGCCGACAAGGACGATAACAAAGGCTGCTGGCTGTATCAGGGAGCCTAGTTTGCCGCCCTCCAGCATTTGCCCGGCAAGTATGCCGCCAAGCGCAAGTACGATGCCAATTAAGCTACCCCAGTCCACGCCTTCTCCCTCAAGTTTGCACGCATCCTGGCAATGGCCTGGCTATGTAGTTGAGATACCCGCGATTCGGTCACGCCCATGACGGCACCGATTTCTTTCAGATTCATTTCCTGTTCGTAGTACAAGCTCATCAGGATTTTTTCGCGCTCGGGCAAGGCTTCGATGGCCGCAATCACCGCTGAGCGGAAACCGGTGTTCATCAAATTCTGCAAAGGATCCGGCGATTCGTCCGTGCAATAGCGATCGAGGAAATGCTCGTTGTCTTCGCTATCGTGAAAATCTTCGTAATACACCAGTTGATGGCCGCCGCCATCGCTGAGCAAATCCTGGTAGTCGGCCAGTGACAGCTTGAGCTGCTTGGCAACTTCGCTTTCATTCGGTGCGCGACCCAGCTTTTGCTGCAAGGTGTTCATCGCCACCTCGATCTTGCGCATGTTCTGACGCATGCTGCGCGGCATCCAGTCGCTGCTGCGCAATTCATCCAGCATCGCGCCGCGTATGCGCTGCACGGCATAGGTTTCGAACTGTGCACCGTGTGTTTCTTCGTAGCGGCTGACCGCGTCCAGCAAACCTATCATGCCCGCCTGAATCAGATCGTCGACTTCCACGCTGGGCGGCAACTTGGCTTTCATCTGATGCGCGAGTTTCTTGACCAGCGGTGCATGCTCGCTTACCAGGTGATCCCTATCCGATTTTCCTTCTGCGGTGTACATCTATCAAGCCCCAAACTTGACGCCATGGGCGGACAGTGTAAAACGTTCTGCCAGGCGACGAAACGCCACCGATGCGCCAGCCATGGGAAACGCGTCAATCACGGCGCGTCCCAAACGCGCGGCGCGTGTCGTGTTCTCGTCAGATGGAATTGAGCCTATGGAATGCAATTGTACCGCCAGATAACGGCTGGCGACATGCGCCATGTTTTGATAAACGACTTCGGCCTCACGTTCATCGGCACCAGTGACAAGAATGCCGAAAGGTCGGCGGCCTAACTGTGTGTTGAGACGCTTGATCAGCGAGTAGGCTTCCTTGATCGAAGCCGCACCTGGCGCGACCTGAATAACGATATCACCACTTGCCATACCGGGAATAGTGAAGTTATCACTCTCGTCCAACTCGGCATCCACCACCAAGACGTCCGATTGTGCAGCCAGTACGCCAAATGCATTGGACAGACGACGCAATTGATCAACGTCACGTGAGGCTGCATGTACCGAGCCACTGGTTAGTGACGCAATGCCAAAGCCTTGCGGCATTGCCTGTACAACTTGATTCAAGGCGCGCTGCTGGCGTGCTACATCCAGCAAGGTCGCTTGCACTTCAACGCCCATGCGACGTGTAATGCCATCCTTAGACATACACGCATCCAGCAGCACGACATCGCTGCCGCTTGAAGCAAGTGAAGCGCTCAAATTGACCAGCATCGCACTTTTATCCGCAACCGAAGTCGCAGATAAAAATGTAAAGATGCGCGGCTTGGGCCCGGCGAGCATGCGCCGTAGACCTTCTGCCTGATCACATTCGAAACTAGCCAAGAATCACCTCACGCAAACTTTTGTCGTTCATTGCTCTTGCTGTATTTGCCATTACCAAAGGTATTTCCGCATCGTTGAACTGGAATGGTGCCGTTTCGCGCTTGAGCTTGAATGCACGGTCAACCAAGTACTGCTGGTTCGCGACGTGCAGGTCTTCCGGCACGCGTTGCCCATTAGCCACGTAGTATAAGTTCAATTTCTGTCTAATGACTACATCTAGTGCACTGCCTATCGTTGCAGCCTCATCTAATTTGGTCAATATGCAACCTGCAAGACCATTACCCATGTAGGAACGCACTACTTCGTTGAGTGTTTCGCCGGTTGAAGTCGCGTTCAAACACAGCAGGCGTTTGACCTGGCTGCCCGCACCAGTCAGCATCGCGATCTGTTCTGCCACCATTTGGTCGCGTTGGCTGACGCCGACGGTATCGATCAATACGGTGTGTTTGCCTTTAAGCTCATCGAGTGCGATACGCAGGTCGGCTTCGTCTTTGACCGAGTGCACCATGACGCCGAGGATTTTGCCGTAAATGCGCAATTGTTCGTAGCCGCCGATACGATAGCCGTCGGTAGTGATCAGTGCGAGCTTGCCTGGACCATGACGCATCACGCAACGCGCTGCGAGTTTTGCAGTCGTCGTGGTTTTGCCGACGCCGGTAGGACCGACTAATGCATAGACGCCACCTTTTTCAAGGATTTCGTTTTCATTGTCGATGGTCGCCAGATTGCGTGTGAGGATGGTCTTGATCCATTCCATGCCGCTGTCCTTGCTGGCACCGGCTGGCATTCTTTCAATCAGATAACGCGACAGGCTGGCACTGAATCCGGCTGCCAGCATCTCACGCAAGACGCTAGATTTTGCCGGCTCGCGTTTGTGCTGATCGGTCCAAGCCAGTTCGGCCAATTGCATTTCCAGCATGCCGCGCATGGAGCGGATTTCCTTCATCACATCGTGCAACTCTGCAGCATTGATTTCGCCCAGCGCCGACTGCGGCAATGCAACTGCAGGGACCGGTGCAGAAATTGCCAAAGGCTCAGACTGAGCTGGCTTGTAATTCGGTGACAAAGAGGCCAATGTGGTTTCCGAAATCGTCTTTTCAACGAAAGGCTCGGCCAGCGATGCCATGTCCTCACCAGCCAGCGCGAGAATCTCGACGCCATCCGCCACCGCACGATTGGAAAGAATGACGGCATCCGGACCGAGTGCTTCGCGCACCAGACTCCATGCGCCGCGCGACGTGCTTGCTGTAAATTTTCTGACATTCATACCTGGCCTCCAACTAAGCTAGTAACTCTGATCGTTTTTGAATCGGGCACTTCTGCGTGCGAAAGAACTTTCAACTGCGGTATTGCACGGCGCAGGAAGCGCGCCAGCAATGCCCTTAACTGTGCCGGCACCAACAGTACCGGCGTTAAACCTAATTGCTCCTGTTGACGCGTGGCAGCTTCTGCCTGCGCGGCGATCGTATCGGCCAAACCTGGCTCGATGCCGGCGCCTTCGGGACCGCTTGCACTCAATGCTTGCGTCAACAGACGTTCAAGTCGGTTATCCAGGGTCATCACAGACAATTCATTGGTCGATGGGAACAGCTGTTGCACGATGGCGCGACCGAGTCCGACGCGTACCAGCGCGGTCAATTCGTTGACGTCTTGTGTAAAGCTGGCGTGCTCGGTCATGGTTTCGATGATGGTGTGCATGTCGCGGATGTGCACGCCTTCGATCAACAGGTTTTGCAAAACTTTTTGCAAGGTCGACAGCGGAATCAGTTTTGGTACAAGATCGTCCACCAGCTTTGGCGATTCCTTGGTCAGGTGATCCAGCAGTTGCTGCACTTCCTGACGACCCAGCAATTCGGCTGCATGCGTGGTGATCAAATGATTCAAATGCGTAGCGACCACTGTACCGGCATCAACTACGGTATAACCCATGCCTTGCGCTTGTTCGCGCAGACCGGCATCGATCCACGTCGCTGGCAAACCAAAGGCTGGATCGCTGGTAGTCTGCCCCGGCAAGGTACCGCTCACCATGCCGGGATTGATCGCGAGGAACTGACCTGCGAGCGCTTCACCGCTACCGACTTCCACACCTTTTAGCGTAATGCGATAGGCCGAAGGTTTCAGCTCAAGGTTGTCGCGAATATGGACTGGCGGCGACAGGAAGCCGACTTCCTGCGCAAATTTTTTGCGTATGCCTTTGATACGGCGCAACAGCTCACCGCTTTGTGATTTATCAACCAATGGGATCAGGCGGTAGCCGACTTCCAGGCCCAAGGTATCGACTTGCACGATGTCTTGCCAGGTGGCTTCTTCGACTTCAGGTGCTGGTGGCGGTGCAGTGACTTCTGGTTCGACTTCTGGCGCTTTCAGCGCGCGTTGCGAAACCAGGTACGCCGCACCAGCCATGCCAGCAGCCAGCAACAGAAAGGAAAAGTGCGGCATTCCTGGGATCAAACCCATGCCGCCAATGATTGCTGCGGTGATGTACAGCACTTGCGGCTTGGCGAACAATTGGCCGACCAGTTGGCCGCCGATATCCTGTTCACTTGCAACGCGCGACACAACGATACCTGCAGCTGTCGAAATAATCAGAGAAGGAATCTGTGCCACCAGGCCATCACCGATAGCGAGCAAAGTGTAGTTTTCCAGCGCAGCAGAAAATGCCATATCGTGCTGGATCATGCCGACCATCAAGCCGCCGACAATATTGATGACAGTAACGATAATGCCGGCGATTGCATCACCCCGTACATACTTGCTGGCACCGTCCATCGCACCATAAAACTCTGCCTCTTGCGCGACTTGCGTGCGACGCAAACGTGCATCTTGCTCACCGATCAAGCCTGCATTCAGATCGGCGTCGATCGCCATTTGTTTACCAGGCATCGCATCCAATGCGAAACGAGCGCCCACTTCAGCGATACGGCCTGCACCTTTGGTCACGACGGTGAAGTTAATGATGGTCAGAATGATAAATACGACGATACCGACGGTGTAATTACCGCCGATCAAGAAGTGACCGAAGGCTTCAATCACTTTACCGGCAGCGTCCGGGCCGTTATGACCTTCGGTCAACACCACGCGAGTCGAAGCCACGTTCAAGGACAAACGCAACATCGTGCTGACCAGCAGCACGGTCGGGAACACCATGAAGTCCAGCGGCTTGACCGTGTACAAAGCGGTCAGCAATACGATGATGGACAGCGCGATATTGAAGCTGAAGAAGATATCCAGCACGATCGCCGGCAGCGGCAAAATCATCATCGACAACATCATGATGATGATCAACGGTGCAGCGATGGCTTTTGAACCAGGGCCAGTCATCCAGGCTGGCATTTTCAGACTATTCATTGTGGCAGGCCATTGGTATCTGCATCTTCTGCAGCGGGGTTAAGAGGATCAAGTTCTGGCGGCACATCGATGTCACCCGGTTTTTGTGGACGTGAACCACCGTTTTTGCTGTAAGCGCGCAACTGGAATACATAGGCCAGCACTTCAGCTACTGCGATATACAGAGCTTCCGGAATCTCGTCACCGAGTTCTGCGTGGCGGAACAGGGCACGTGCCAAAGGTGGCGCTTCCATCAACACGACATTGTTTTCCATCGCGAGCTCACGGATTCTTGCTGCGACTTCATCAGCACCCTTGGCGACGACTATCGGTGCACGGTTACCTTTTTCAGAATATTTGAGTGCCACCGCATAGTGCGTCGGATTAGTCACGACCACGTCTGCGGTTGGGACTTCAGTCATCATGCGGCGACGCGCCATTTCACGTTGTTGCTGGCGAATCTTGGCTTTGATTTCAGGGTTACCGTCAGATTCCTTGGATTCTTGACGCACATCCTGGCGCGACATCATCAGTTTCTTCGCATGTGCCCACATTTGATATGGCGCATCCACTGCCGCGATGATGATCAAGCCACTGACGATGAAGATGAAGCTGACCAGCAACAAATGACCCAAATGCTCCATGCCGGATTTCAGCGGTTCGACGCTCAAGGCCAGCACTGCATCGATTTCGAATTTGATGACCATCCAGGCAATCCAGCCGACCAAAACGGTCTTGCCGATAGCCTTGCCCAACTCAACTGCCGAGCGGGTAGAAAACATATTGCCGATGCCCTTGATCGGGTTCATGCGACCAAAATTCGGTTGCAGAGCCTCTGCGCTAAACAACCAGCCACCAATCAGCATCGGCGACGCCAGGGCCACCACCATCAGGATCAAGGCTGCCGGCGCAAATGCTATGAGTAATCTGATAATGCTGGCAGCGGCATGCGCCAGCAACAATTCCATATCAAAAGCCATCTCGCGATCAAAGCTCAGACCGGATGCGAGCACACCGTTCATCTCAGTGATCATATGGCCGCCGGTGAACCAGAAAGCAGCACTCGCGCCCAGCAACAAGGTGCAAGTCGCCAGCTCGCGCGAACGCGGGACGTCACCCTGCTCCCGCGCCTGCTCCAGCTTGCGCGGTGACGCGGGTTCTGTCTTTTCGAGATCACTTTCTTCAGCCAAAGCCGACTCCTGAGATAGTCCGGCAGGCGTTCAAGACGACGCCATACGGACCAATGAGTCGATTATTGGCTAGAAAGCTTCTGGGTGATCGAGGGAATAGGGTGGGAAATACCCGCTTTTTAAGTGTTGCCGAGCGGGTATATGTGGAAACAACTTAGATTTTGATGGCTTGCGCCCATGCCAATGCCGCCAGATGGGCTTCATTGACCTGCCGCGCGTTGAGAAACAAGGAGTCTGCAAGTGCACCAATATCGCCATTATCCGGTTCGCAAGCTTCGGCTAATGCCAGGAATGGGCCGTACATGCCTTCACGCGTCAGCAAAGCTTGCGAGACTAATTCGGACAACTGGATTTTTTCGAGGACCTCTTCCATCGGAATGCCAAGCAAGCGATCCAGCAGCGAAAACATACCAACCACAAACAGGTTTTCGGCTTCCTGCTTGGGCAGAATGCCATTTCCTGCCAGTTCGGCAAAACGACCACGCACAATCGCAGTTTGCATCAGCACAGCAGAATGGCTATTCGTACTGGCGGTAGTCAGCAACAAGGATAACCAGCGATACAAAGGTGAGTAACCCAGCATCGTGACGGCATGGCGCAAGGATTGGATTTCTGCTCCCAGACCAAAGCCAACGCTGTTGATATAACGGAATAATTTGTATGACAAGGTAGCGTCACGCTTGAGGACATTTTCCAGTTCACGCACATCGGCATTTTTGCGCACCATCTCCATTAACTGGACAATGATGGTTTGTGCTGGATTCAAGCCCTGCTTCTCTACACTCGGACGCGGTGTCAGATAGAGATTACCAATAAACGTTTGCAATCCAGCTGCCAAGCAGGTTTCGTATTCCTGCCAGCCTGCAATATGACGAGCAACCTTGATTGGCAACGGTTTCCCGTCAACATGGGAGGTACTTGCAAACGCACCGTCTCCGCCCAGCGTTCCTTCGACATGGCTGACGATAGCTAATAGTGGACTATTTGGCGCAACCACCTCAGCATTACACAGCGAAATTCCATAACCCTGCTGCCGCAATTCAATCACTGTTTTTTGCGTATCGGCATCGGCCAGATCGGCTGCGGTCAAACGAAAGACTACGTGTTTTGCCGGCAGTGTTTGCACCACAGCAGAAGTAATCAGCGCTGGTGTCGCTTCCAGGAACAACACGCTATCGCTCAGTAGCCAACCAGCATCGTCATTGCGCAGCTGTTCCGCTGCAAATGTGGCCAGTTCCAGCAAATCTTCATCGCTGGCCATGCCGTCGCCATGCTCGTTGCCATCCCAACGAAGTTCATATCCAACGATTTGCTGTGCCGCACTCAGGAGCGGTTCTCGAACAATGAATTTATTTGCAGACATGGAGGTGATGAGAAAGGAAAAAACCAAAACAAAAAGAGCCGCAAAAACTGCCGACCCTGTGTATTAAAAGCCCAGACTATCGAGTAAATCGTCTACCTGCGCCTGACTGCCAACAACATCATTACCAGTCGGATTGATTTGTGGCCCGTTCAGCAAACCAGTATCCACTTCGCGCTTGATTTCCGGCGGTGCATAGTCAACCAGCAATTGCAGCAGTTGCTGCTCCAGACCGTGCGCCAACTCGGTTACTTTTTTGATGACCTGCCCTGTCAAATCCTGAAAATCCTGCGCCATCATGATATTCATCAGATGCTGCTTGGTTTCCGCCGTTGCTCCTTGGGTCTGGTCCAGATAGGAAACGGTACGTGCCGCCATTGCACGGTATTTTTCTTCTGAAAAAGCACCCTGCAAGGTCTGCTGCCATTCGCTCGCCATGCTGGCAGCGTCGGATTGAATACGATCCTGCAAGGGGCCGGCTGCTTCGGTCGCATTCAACACGCGTTGTGCTGCCTGCTCCGTCATGCGCGCTACGTAATCCAGGCGATCACGTGCATCAGGAATATCGTGCGATGCACTCGCGATCAATTGATCGAAGCCCAGACCGCGCAAGCTGTCGTGCAAGGAACGTGTCATGTGACCGACGCGCGACAATACCTCGTCATGCGAGATATCTCCGCCCGCGCCAGCCATTTCTGAAGGCGTCAATTCTGCACGTAAGGTCGTGCTCAACTCAAGCTCCGGCAGCAGCCAGTTTTTCGAAAATCTTCGCGAGTTTTTCGTCCAGAGTCGCGGCAGTAAATGGCTTCACTACATAGCCATTAGCGCCGGCTTGTGCCGCTGCAATAATGTTTTCTTTCTTCGCTTCGGCTGTCACCATGAGAACCGGCAACTTGGACAGCGCTGGATCGGCACGAATGTTTTGCAACATCGTCAAACCATCCATGTTCGGCATATTCCAGTCGGATACGACGAAATCGAAGTGTTCGCTTCTCAGCTTGGCCAGTGCCATTGCACCGTCTTCAGCTTCATCAACATTGGTATAGCCCAACTCTTTCAAAAGATTGCGGACGATACGACGCATTGTTGAAAAATCATCGACGACTAAAAATTTGGTGTTTGGACCTGCCATGAATTACTCCATTAATTCTTTGAATCATTATCGATCTTAAAAGTGATCGGACTCGCTTTAAATTGCCATCTTTCGAACACTACTATTATGCACTGATGATGCTGCAGAGTTGGAAGATTTCCACCACAGCAACAGCATACCTTGGTTTATACACGCAAGGCGCGGCTACCATGTGTTGCAAGATAGCCTAAAACCATGCCCGGCAATGAATTCAAGGACCCGACTTCATGCGTCGCACCAACGGCGATCGCCTCGCGCGGCATACCGAACACGACACAGGAGGCTTCGTCCTGCGCAAAATTATAAGCACCTGCATTTTTCATTTCCAGCATGCCTAATGCGCCATCCTTACCCATGCCGGTAAGAATTACGCCTACAGCATTTTTACCGGCATGCACTGCAGCCGAGTGAAACAGTACATCAACCGATGGACGATGACGATTCACCGGTGGCCCCTGATCGATTTGTGTCATGTAATTGGCGCCGCTACGCACCAGTTGCAAATGCGAATGTCCAGGCGCAAGGTAGGCGTGCCCCGGCAAAACACGTTCGCCACCTTCTGATTCTTTCACATCAATTTTGCACAAGTTATCGAGGCGCTGTGCGAACGACTTGGTAAAGCCAGGTGGCATATGCTGAGTGATCAAAATGCCCGGACAATCAGACGGCATTTGCATCAGGAAATCCTTGATCGCCTCTGTGCCACCGGTAGATGCACCTATGATGATCAATTTTTCACTACTGGTCAGCGGATTGCGAATTAACGGCAACACACCCTCGCCAGCCTTGTTTGAGTCTGCTGGAGTAATCTGGCGCGGCTTGATGCGTGCCTTGGACGCAGCGCGGATTTTATCCGCGATCATTTCTGTGTATTCCAGCATGCCGCTCTGAATCGACATCTTGGGCTTGGTCACGAAATCGACAGCACCAAGCTCCAGCGCGCGCAGGGTAATTTCCGAACCACGCTCCGTTAATGACGACACCATCACAACAGGCATGGGGCGCAAGCGCATCAATTTTTCAAGGAAATCGAGACCATCCATGCGCGGCATCTCGACGTCCAGCGTCAACACGTCGGGATTGGTCTGCTTGATCAAATCGCGTGCCACAATCGGGTCCGGCGCCACGCCTACCACTTCCATATCGGGCTGACTATTGATGATCTCTTTCATCACGCTGCGGATCAACGCCGAGTCGTCCACAATCAATACTTTTATTTTCATACCGTGCCTAATCAAAACTATTTTTATTGAGGTATATGCAATCAGGAAAACAGCTCGATATCGCCAGCGACATTGTTTGTCTGCAAGCGATTCGCGTAATCCTCTTCGCGGTTGACTAGAGTATTGTTATTCAATTGTTTAAGTTTCTTGACGAGTACCTTGCCGCTACGCGGGAAGTAATAAACCTTGCGCGGATGAATATCGTTCAAATCTTCAGCGACAACCCGAATGTTTTCAATCTTGAGGAAATCACGAACAAACTGGGCATTGCGTTCGCCCACATTCATCGATGAAAATCCGCGCAGCACAGCGCCGCCGCCAAACACTTTTGCTTCCAGATTTTCGCGCTTTGCGCCCGCCTTCAGCAAATCATTGATCAAGACTTCCATCGCATATGTACCGTAGCGCGCCGATGCAGAAATCGGACTGTCCGCATCACCCCCACCATCCGGCAGCATGAAATGATTCATGCCCCCCACGCCCGTTATGCGATCACGTATACAAGCGGAGACGCACGAACCCAGCACAGTGACGATCAGCATGTCCTTGCCCGTGTAGTAATACTCACCCGGCAGAATTTTGGCCGCGTCGCGATCGAAGGTCCGGTCGTAATAGACATTCGTGGCGAAGTGTTCTTTGGTCAATTCGTTCATAAGTTCTATCTCATGCCCTGCGCAACTGGGCGCGCGCTTTTTTCTCCGGATCCAGTTCGTAGACTGTCTTTCCACGTAACTTGAATGCATCACTCACGTACAGGAAATTCTCGGAATGGCCTGCAAATAACAAACCGTCGGGTTTCATTAACGGTGCAAAACGATCCAGAATTTTTCCTTGTGTGGGCTTATCAAAATAAATCATCACGTTGCGACAAAATATCACGTCGAATTGCGTATTGATGCCCCAATTGTCGGCCAGCAGATTCACCTGTTTAAAAGTGATCATCTGCCGTAGTTCGGGACGCACACGTACCAGACCTTCGCGTTCACCTTTACCACGCAAGAAAAATTTCTTGGCGCGTTCTGGCGACATCTTGTCGAGACGATCTATCGAATAAACGCCGTTGGCTCCCGTGTTCAAGACATTGGTATCAATGTCGGTCGCAATGATGCGAACTGGTGGCGTCAAGGTATTGAATGCTTCGCAAGCCGTCATCGCAATTGAATACGGTTCTTCGCCGGTAGACGCGGCAGAACACCAGATTTCGATAGGCTCTTTTACTTTTTTCAGGTGCTCGGCAAGAATCGGGAAGTGATGGGATTCGCGGAAAAACGATGTGAGGTTGGTCGTCAAGGCATTGGTGAATGCCTCCCACTCCTCAGCATCGCCACCCTGCTCCAGCTTGTCCAGATAAGTGACGAACGATCCTATACCGGTTGCACGCAAGCGACGCGCCAGGCGACTATAGACCATTTCCTGTTTGCTCTCGGCCAGAGCGATACCGGCCTTTTTATAAATCAGCGAACGCACCCGCTCAAAGTCGCGTGCCGTGAATTCGAACTCTTTGGAGCCTTCTGGTCTTGCTTGAGAATTCGGTTTCATACTGCTGATTTCCTTTTGCCTTTTGCATATTCATAGCGCATGAATATGTGACCTCCAAAAACTGCATACGCTGTTTTTCACAGTCGATTTTTGAATCTGCTTAATTCCAATCTTGCGAATTTAAATTTTATCAATCTTATGCAGCAATTTTTTCAATCAAGCCCATTTCTTCGCTGGACATCAATTTATCGATATCAACCAGAATCAGCATGCGTTCATCCAGTGTGCCCAAACCAATCAGGTAATCAGTATTGAAAGCAGTACCCATTTCCGGTGCTGGTTTGATCTGCTCTGGCGACAAGGTAATTACGTCAGAAACACTATCCACTACCATCCCAACCACACGTCCACCGATATTCAGAATGATGACCACTGTGAATTGGTCATAGGTTGGCTCACCCAGATTGAACTTGATGCGCATGTCGACGATAGGCACGATGATGCCGCGCAAGTTCACGACGCCTTTAACGAACTCCGGCGCATTCGCAATACGGGTCACGGCTTCATAACCGCGAATTTCCTGCACCTTCAAAATATCAATGCCGTATTCTTCTTTGCCCAGGGTAAAGGCAAGGAATTCATTTCCGGTTTCAGCGCCTGTCGTATTGTCTTTTACATTGTGAATCATGAGAGTTCTCCTATTCAGGAATAAATGGATTCATCGTTCAACTGACGGCTTGAACGCAGTAATGCTGCTACATCGATGATCAAGGACACACCGCCATCACCCAGAATGGTGGCACCCGAGATACCGGCGACCTTGCGATAGTTCGACTCCAGATTCTTGACTACGACTTGCTGCTGCCCGACCAGATCGTCGATAAACAAAGCTGCTTTACGTCCTTCCGACTCCAGAATAACCACTATGCCTTCTGATGGGTCGGTAAACCGTGGTTCTATATCGAACATTTTGTACAAGGGGATCAAAGGCAGGTAATCCCCGCGTACCTTGACCACTGTACCCTGCCCGCTGATTTCCTTCACATCATTCGATTCAGGTTGCAAGGATTCCACTACATAGCCCAAAGGCAGAATGTAGATCTCCTCACCCACCCTGATCGACATGCCATCCAGAATAGCCAAGGTCAAAGGTAATGAAATCGAGATAGTCGTACCAAAGCCCTTGCTGGAACGAATATCGACCACACCGCCCATGGCAGTGATATTTCGTTTGACGACATCCATCCCGACACCGCGGCCGGACACATCGGTCACCGCTTCTGCAGTTGAAAATCCAGGTGCAAAAATCAATTGCCAGACTTCTTCATCCGGCATGTCATCAGAAACATCCATCCCCTGCTGTTTCGCTTTGGCGAGAATTCTGTCACGGCTCAAACCACCGCCATCATCGCTCACCTCAATCATGATGTTGCCGCCCTGATGGCCGGCAGAGAGTGCAAGCTGACCGGCAGGCGCCTTGCCTGCCGCCGCCCGAACCTCAGGCATTTCAATCCCGTGATCGATACTGTTACGTACCAGGTGCGTCAAAGGATCAACAATGCGTTCAATCAAACCCTTGTCGAGCTCAGTCGCCGCACCATGGGTCACAAAGTCAACCTTCTTGCCCAGCTTGGCCGCGAGATCACGCACCATGCGCGGGAAACGGGAGAACACATAATCCATAGGCATCATGCGTATGGACATCACGGCTTCCTGCAAATCGCGGGTATTGCGCGTCAGTTGCGTCACACTATTTAGCAAACGTTCATGCAGCATGGGGTCGAGCGAATCCGTACGCTGTTCAATCATGGCCTGCGTGATCACCAGTTCGCCAACCAGGTTGATCAACTGATCGACTTTTTCTATACCAACGCGGATAGACGATGATTCTGCGCTGTTTACTATTTTATCTGCATCACGTTTAACGGCAGGTTTTTTATCTGTGGCAACAATGGCGTGAGGCGTTTCATCGGCATCATCATCTTCGGAATCCGCTGCTTTGCTTGCTGCGGGTGGCGCTATATCCAGCGGCACGAATGGTGCAAAGAAGCCGTAGCCTTGTTCGTTTTCCTGATCCTTGATCGCAATGGTGGAATGCAGTGGCTCAAAGAAACCAAAACCCTGCTTCTCCTCGGCCTGACTGCGCTCATCAATCGACAGCTTGGTGCCCGCCGATACAGGTACGGATTCTTCGGTAATTTTGAGGTCTTGCGGATCGAGAATGAAAGAGCAGATCGCAATAATGTCATCCGGCCCTTCATGCGTACTCAGAATGAAGAATGCGCGTTGATCCGGCAATACATCCTGACTAATTTCACCGAGCAAGCCCAGCTCTGCAGCCAGCGCTTCCACGTCGCGTGGAGGAACCTGGGGCAATTCGATACGAAAGCGTCTATCAGTACGCACTGGCGATGTCGCTGCTGAACCTGTCGTCACAGCAGCAGATGCTTGTACCGGTGCAGCCGCCTCGTCCTGCGACAGCGCTTCCAGAATCATGCGCACTTCGGCAACAGCGTCGAGATCGACTGGCGTGTGCAACCTGTGACCATCCAGCTGCATTTTCAAAATATCTTTGGCCGACAAAAAAGCATCGACATGCTCAGCCACCAGTGCCATCTCGCCTTTGCGTATGCGATCCAGCAAGGTTTCCAGCACGTGCGTTATTTCAGTCAGATCGGTAATACCAAACGTGGCAGCACCACCCTTGATAGAATGTGCGGCACGAAAAATCGCGTTCAGGTCTTCCGCATCAGGAGCTGATACGTCGACCGCCAACAACAATTTTTCCATCTCCGCCAGCAGTTCTTCGGTCTCGTCGAAAAACACCTGGAAGAACTGACTCATATCGATGGTCATTATTCCACTCCGGTTTTTATGCTCGTGATAATGCTTACGCGCATCGCGTGTCAGCCTATGACTTTTTTCACGACCTCAGTCAAGCGTTGCGGGTCAAACGGCTTAACCAGCCAACCATTTGCACCTGCCGCCCGTCCCTTGGCTTTCATCTCATCACTGGATTCCGTCGTCAGCATCAGAATCGGCACCTTCTGATAAGTTGGCAATGCGCGTAAGGCACGAATCAAGGAAAAACCGTCCATGCGCGGCATGTTTTGATCAGTCAGCACCAGATCAAAAATCTGTGCTTGCGCCTTGTCCAGCCCATCTTGTCCGTCTACCGCTTCGGTGACCTGATAGCCTGCAGCACGCAAGCTGAAAACCACCATCTGCCGTAATGAAGCAGAATCGTCGACCGCCAATATTGTCTTTGCCATTTTTACTCCTGCTAATACACGTTTCAGGTTTTTAAGCCCGCTAATCCAAATTTTTTCGCCGATCAAAACAGCTCAATGTCTCCGCTCTCCATGTGCGTCTGACAAACGGCCTTCCATAATTCTTTTTCCAGGTCCTGGCTTTCCGTCTTCAACGTTTCATTGATCTGGCTCAGCATTGCATGCAGTTGCTCATTACTCGCATTTACAGGAATGGCAATACTGCTGGTCCCAGTCACTTCCAGTACATCGCGAAATCCAACAACACGACGCAAAGTACGGCTAATCAGCTGGTTTGTCATATCCTGAAATTGCAAACCCGTCACCGCCGCATTCACGTGCTGATCAATTTGTGCCGATTTTGCCTTCAATGCCAACGTGGCTTCGGACGAGGCACTTGCACCCGTCGCCAATGCATCGACCATCTGCTGCTGTTCGGTGACTGCTGCATGAATCGCCATGAAACTGGCGCTCAGCTTCTCAATCGCTTCCGTGAGAAGAACGTTGGTCTGAATCAGATCAGTCTCTACTTCTGTCAGATGTTGTCTACCGTGATCAGACAAACCCGATAAAAGGTCCGTGACTTTCGACGCTAACGAATTATTTATTGTCATGGGAAAGACCCAGTCATTATTTCGTTTATTTGCCGTTAATTTTCTATTTTCCCGCAGCGGCTGCAGCGGCGGCCGTAGCTGTTGCGCTGGCTGTCGGCTTGGGCGCAACGGGAACAGAAGTCGGTTTCGGCACTGCCGCTGGTGCAGGCTGGACTACGCCTGATATATTGACACCTTTTTCCACTGTCTCTTTTGCAGTTTCCTCGTCGGCTACCTCTGCCGTCCGATTTTCTTTGGTGATGGAGTCTTCTGTTTTCTTATTCATCACGATAATACTAATGC
Organism: Herminiimonas fonticola; assembly: GCF_003293745.1. Taxonomy (GTDB): domain Bacteria; phylum Pseudomonadota; class Gammaproteobacteria; order Burkholderiales; family Burkholderiaceae_D; genus Oxalicibacterium; species Oxalicibacterium fonticola. The sequence continues at coordinate 538,420 of NZ_PTLZ01000002.1, read as the reverse complement.
GGCGATTAATCGGATTTAATGGATCTGTGGGATCAAACAACACGGCAGACGACAGACCAACAACGCGCAGCATTTTCGACTCGGCCATACCACCCGCAATCAATTCTCGACGTGATGCATTCGCCCGATCGGATGAAAGCTCCCAATTACTATAGCTTTTTTCACCACTGGAATACGGAGTTGCATCGGTATGCCCGGACAAGCTGATCCGGTTAGGAATGTCGTTGAGTGTTTTGGCAATCTCGTGCAGGATAATTTTGGTGTATGGCTGCAGTTCAGCCTTGGATAAGGCAAACATGGGACGGTTTTTTTCATCAACGATCTGGATGCGCAGGCCTTCAGATGTGATATCCAGCAAAAGCTGATTTTTATACTGACGCAAACTGGGATTTGAATCGATGGCTTCTTCAATCCGCTCTTTCAGGGATTTAAGACGCTCCATCTCTTGCCGCTCAAGCTCAGCGGCAGCCGCTTTCAAATTACTCTTTTTGGTTGGCGTCGCATCGTCACCTTGTTTTTGCTGACCATCAATGCGCGTCATGTCCTTGCCGCCGCCCTTGATTACACTGGTCGCGTCACCGCTGCCGGAACCACCCGCCATCGCCACCTTCAACGGTGTAGCGAAATAATCTGCGATCCCTTGCAAATTGCCTTTGGTCGTCGAGCCGAGCAACCACATCAGCAGGAAGAACGCCATCATCGCGGTCACGAAATCGGCGTAGGCAATTTTCCAGGTGCCGCCATGATGGCCGCCCCCGGATTTCTTGATACGTTTTACGATAATGGGACGGAGTCCTTCGTCAGCCATCTAAGTCTCCGCTAGGTTCTTCTATTTCTTTAGTTCTTATATATCAAGAATCTGTTTATTTTGTTTTCGATTGCTTGATGTGTTCTTCCAATTCGCTGAAAGAAGGACGTTCTGTCGAAAACAATACCTTACGACCAAACTCTACTGCCAGTGCCGGAGCATAACCGTTCAAGCTTGCCAGCAATGTGACTTTGACACATTGAAAAACCTTAGAGGATTCGTGTAATTTTTGCTCGAGTACGCTGGATATTGGAGACACAAAACCATAAGCCAATAAAATACCGAGGAAGGTACCAACCAGCGCATTCGCAATCAAAATACCCAGTTCTGCCGGCGGCAAACCGACCGACGCCATCGTGTGAACCACACCCATAACCGCCGCCACAATACCGAATGCCGGAAAACCGTCACCCAGTTTTGCAATGCAATGCACAGGGATTTCACCTTCAGCATGGTGAGTATCGATTTCGTTGTCCATCAAATTTTCAATCTGGAATGCGTCCATATTCCCGGACACCATCAATCGCAGATAGTCAGTGATGAACTCAATAATATGGTGATCCGCCAGAACGGCCGGATATTTGGTGAAGATAGCGCTTTCTTCAGGAGCATCGATATCACCTTCAATCGACATCAAACCTTCCTTGCGCACCTTGGTCAGGATTTCAAACAACAGTGTCATCAATTCCATATACAAGGATTTTGTATATTTGGAGCCCTTGAGGACACTAGGCAAAGCCTTCAGCGTTGCCTTGATCGCTTTACCGTTATTTCCGACAAAAAATGCACCGGTTGCAGCTCCACCAATCATCAATAATTCGACGGGTTGAAACAACGCAGCGATATGACCACCCGCCAGTACGAATCCCCCAAAAACCGATGCGAGGACGACAATATATCCGATGATAACTAACAAGCGTGTGCTCCGATTTTTGGATTTAGGATGCCATTATTGCCTCAACAATTGCCAATACGCAACCGAGATGATTGCCCGCTTGTCCGAGCGGCGCACTTAACTCGAGTTTTTGGGCATGGCTATATAGGCTTTCAACGGCTTTAATTGCAAGAACTTGAATCAAATCGTCGCACAAGAATCCCTAACAATCCTACATACGCCAACCATAAATTTTCGGATTATTTGCAACAGGAGATACCGTGAAAGTTGGTTCCACATGCGGAATCGGAAACTCATAACTCAACAACATCGTGTCGTGCCGCATTTCAGTGCGCGCTTTCTCCCACAAGGCTGGCATTGCTACTGGAGATAAATACGCAAACACGACGTCGTATTCGGCAAAATTCAAGTGCCCATAATCGCCACGCGTAAATTGAGCCGAGCTCCGCGTGAAGCGTGCGCGTAACATACTCACCAACCACGGCAACGGTGCAATTTCTATACCAAGAAAATGACTATCCGGGCGGCGCTTCGCCAAATTCAAAACCAAACCGCCCAAACCACTACCGATATCGATCAGATGAACACTTCTATCGTTCGGCAATAACTCGGCCACTGCATCCCAAGTCGTCAGATTCGATGGATAAAAAGGAACCTGAGTGCGAAAAGTGCTCCAGTACAAAAATAGAAAAATGAGAAAGGCAAACAGGAAAAGGTAGGACGGCAGTTGTAACAACAGGGCAAAAAGCAAAACGAAAGGAAAGAAAAACTGAATAGCAATCCACCATGAAGCCAGGCCACGCCAGCATGAAAAACCTGCCGCGACCGCGCCCTGAAGAAATGCGATGACCAGGATATGCATCGTTATACCGAGAATCGCCCCCAGACTTCGGGCGATCAGCAAAACGATAAAAAAAGAAAGGATTTGAAAAAAAAGAGCCTGCACTGCAGGCACGTTGAATAAATATCTAGGTTCGGGCGACGCCGGTTTTGCGCCGGAGCGCCGCACTTTCTTCACTCAGACACTCTTTCCAGAAATTAAACCATCCGGTCACGCCACCAGCAAAGCTGCATCCATTTTGGCTCGTTTGGTTTTACCGGCTCTGGACGGCATGTGGCACAGGCCGCATGTGTAATTGGCATTCAAATCCAGCCGATGCACTACAAAATGACCACTGCATTCGCTGCAGCATGCCGTCGCCAGCATTTTACTATCGAAAAATCGAACCAGGGTCCAGGCGCGCGTCAAAGACAAGACAGGCTCGCCATCTTCGCCCATATCAACCTGCTCCAGATACAGCTTGTACGCTTTCGTTACTGCGTGAATGCCGGAAATCTGCGCATGCTCAACCAGATATTTGTAAATACCAATGAAAAGCGAAGAATGAATATTCGGCTGCCATGTAATAAACCAGTCTGTCGAAAATGGCAACATTCCTTTTGGTGGGGAAACACCGCGCAGTTCTTTATATAGCTTCAGCAAGCGTTCGCGCGAAAGAGAGGTTTCCGACTCCAGCAACTGCAATCTTGCACCCAGATTAATCAGTTCTATGGCGAGTTGAATCTCTTGGGATTCTGTCACAACACTTTTCTTGGCCATGTTCGCGCTCTTCGGAAGAGTTACAGCAATTTGATCGGATGGACTAAGGCAGCGGCTATTTACGTTAAGCGATTTGCTCAACAGCCTGACCGGCCATCAAGATCGCTGCATGCGAATGTGCCAACGAACGGTCTTTGTTGTAATTGGTCAGCATGCCAAGGATGGCACCATCGTCGAATCGAAATCGGGCCAACATCATGTTCGCTCCTGCCAATTTCAAGATTTGGGCATTGTTCATGCCTTCGATCAAATCAGCGATTTCGTTACTGATACCCAGGCGGAAGATTGCAGTTGCCTTGTCGGCACGAATCATTTGTTGCGCCAGCATCAGGTAACCCAGATTAGCGTCGCGAATTTCTGCAATGATGTCGTTATTTGTCATGTGTATCCCCTTACCTGTGAATGTCTGTGGCCACATTTGTGAGCCAGTGAATGCATTCTGATTCGGGAAACAAATGCCTGAAATAGGCACTACTCGGTATTTTTATACAGAGAAGACGACAATAGGCCGGTAGGCGTTTGTCTTACAAACGTCGACCAGCATAGGATACGCTCAACATGAAATTGAGCGAAGAATGGCTTGCATATTACTTCTGAGCATTTATTGCCAACTCAAAAGTTTTTCCAAAAACAACGACGAAAAATAATTTTTAACTATTTTTAGTAACTAAAATTCTTAAAAATATTTGATAAAAACAGTGAAAAAATCTTCTTTTTTTACCCTCTTGTATCTTTAACGGCACGCTTTTGCAAAACTTTAGGGTTCAAGCAAAATAAATTTAAAATATTTTTATACCGTTATCTAAGTTTGGTAACGGCAGCGACTTTCAAAACTTTAGGGTCCGGTCCAAATTATTTTCGATTTTTTGCATAATTCTTGTTTTCCATCCTTGTTTCGACTCTGCATTTCTTCCAACAAACGCATCATGCTTATGAAATGTGTCCATGTTGTGTGTCGCTTGTATCGAAGCAGATACATACACTTAGTAATTGCCCCCGTACCCAGAGTCAAAACTTGGTGAAAAAAACCTCAGAAAACAAAATTAGTTAATAAAATTAAAAGTTACATATATTTTTATTAACATTCACCAGTCGGCAATTCCTTCAATACAAGATCAAATACACCGATGCCGAAATTGCCGAAAAAATCTGCTATTGTGAGATCGGATATTCCATCCTCAACCTAAAGGAGACTCTTATGGATTTGGTAGAAAAATTCGATGCCAAAGGAAAAACAGGGGCTGGTTACCATGTGGAGGTTTTTCAAACCCCGGTAGAAACGGCGGATGAGGGACAACCAGGCAGCAAAACCTACAAGCTTGCAGATGGACGCGCATTGGATCCGCTATCCGATGCCAAATTCAAGATTATTCAAACTGGAGAAAAAATCTATCGCGTGTAGCTCATCAGCTTTCATCGCCGCAGTGGAAAGAATTTGAAAAGTTGATGCAGATACGAGTATTCGCCTACAAAAAAGCCCGCAATTAATTGCGGGCTTTTTTTATGAGCGAAATAAATTCGCGCGACCATTCAGATCAGCTTCAGAAGTACTGTTGAACGATTTCGCCAAAGGCAGCTTCCGCCGACATGCCATTCTTCATCAAGTTGCTGACTTCCTGTGAATAGGCGCGAATACCTTCCGGCAGTTTTTGAACATTGTTTTTGAAGTACTCATATTTCTGCACATCGATCAAATCACCCACCTTCGCCGCAGCAGGACTACTACCGGTCCTACTATGTGAGCTGACACGAGCGGTACGCGCACTGACAGTCTTTTTGACACCAACGCCAGCTATCCAGGCTTTGACCTGCTCCAGCGTCAATACAGTGGTGGCATTGCTACCTGTGAATTCATCTTCTTGCGGGTGCATCAAATGATGATTGCCATTGAAGGCCATTTTTTTATCAAAGGTGTTGATGACCTGGTAGTTCGGCGTCTGCCCACTGGTCAAACTGAATTGCACGCGCTCGCCATATGACGTCATTTGCGCGACCACACCGTTCAAATACTCTACCGTCAGCGTATCCATGCTGCCGTTCCAGCGTTTACTTCTTTTCGTGTTCAAAATGCGTTGTTCCAGTAAAAGTGACTTGATCCAATTCGACCAAAGAAAAAAAGCCCTTGATTTGCATCAAGGGCTTTCAATTCTTGGAGGAGGCGGTGGGAGTCGAACCCACGATACGAGTTTAAGCCCGTATGCTTCCTTAGCAGGGAAGTGCCTTCGACCACTCGGCCACGCCTCCACATTACTTCAGTAGCTTCAAACTGCCCGCCACTGCAAGGTTCAGTATCATAACTTTTCAGGCATGTCTGGTCAACCAAACTATGCCATCAAAATATGACTTAATTGTTTTTTTCCAGATCGAAGGTTTTGTGCAATGCGCGCACTGCCAGTTCCATGTATTTTTCATCGATCAGAACGGAAATCTTGATTTCAGAAGTCGAGATCATCTGAATATTAATACCCTCTTCCGACAAGGTGCGGAACATTTGCGAAGCGATACCGACGTGGCTGCGCATGCCGACACCGACCACGGACACTTTCGATACCTTGGTGTCACCTTGAACACTGGCAGCGCCTATATGCAGCTTGACGCTGTCATTCAGTACATCGACTGCCTTTGCATACTCGCTACGCGGTACGGTAAAGGTGAAATCTGTTTTGCCGTCGACTGATTGATTTTGAATGATCATGTCGACTTCAATATTCGCTGCAGCGATCGGACCAAGGATCTGATAAGCGATGCCTGGGCGATCCGGCACGCCTAACACAGTGATCTTCGCTTCATCGCGATTGAATGCAATACCGGTGATAGCGGCTTGTTCCATATTTGTATCTTCCTCAAACGAAATCAGTGTGCCGGATTTTGCTTCTTCTTCCAGCGACATCATAGGGTCGGTCAGCGACGACAACACGCGCGTCGGCATCTTGTAGTTGCCGGCAAATTCGACTGAGCGTATCTGCAGCACTTTCGAACCGAGCGACGCCATTTCGAGCATCTCTTCAAACGTAACGGTATTCAAGCGACGCGCTTCAGACACGACGCGTGGGTCGGTGGTGTATACGCCATCAACGTCGGTATAAATCAAGCATTCCTGCGCCTGCAGTGCGACGGCAACAGCAACCGCGGAAGTATCTGAACCGCCGCGTCCCAGCGTCGCGATATTGCCTTCATCATCGACTCCCTGAAAACCGGTAATGATGACAATGCGACCAGCGTCCAGATCTTTTTTTACTTTCACATCATCGATCGATTGAATCCGTGCTTTGGTGAAGGCCGAGTCGGTCTTGATCGCAACCTGCCAACCTGCGTAAGACACAGCTTCCTTGCCTATCGATTGCAAGGCCATTGCCAGCAAGGCCACGGAAACCTGCTCGCCGGTCGAAGCCAGCATGTCCAGTTCGCGCGGACTTGGTTGCGTCATCAACTCTTTTGCCAAGCCGATCAAACGATTCGTTTCGCCGGACATGGCCGACGGCACTACGACGATTTGATACCCAGCGTCATGCCATTTGGCAACGCGTCTGGCGACATTCTTGATGCGCTCGGTAGAGCCCATCGACGTGCCGCCGTATTTGTGAACGATTAAAGCCATAAGGATAGAAAAAACACGCTTGAAAAAAGAGAGAGGCTGGAAAAATCAACCCACGACTTTACAGCTTGCAGCGCAGAATGACAAGCCCGCCTAGGCTTTCCAGCCATTTTCTGCTTGTCAAATAACCAAAAAATGCGGACAAGCACCTTTAGCGTTAATCGAATTGCCAGCGAATCTGGATATGCGGCCCGGCTTCGCTGCTGAGTTGGTGGCAATCCATGCCGATTCCCGCTGCAAACAATAATTGCTTGCCCGCGAAAACCAGCGGTAAGCGTTCGCGCTCCCATGCGGGAACATCGCAGGCCTGGTAATGATATTTCAGACTTTTGGTAGGACGATTCCATGCCGGCTTCAGACGTTCACCGCCACTACGCAACTGTAGCGACAAAGCTTGTGAACCTAGCCAGGCTGCAGCTATGCCCTGCTCTGCCTTCTCAAAAAAAAGCGTGCCGCTGAATTCTGCAAAATGAATCGATGCCTCGCCTTTCCAAGTGAAGGCTACTGGCGCTTGCTCCAACGTTTCTGGAGCTAGCTTGGGCGTAATGAAAACACGATCGCGATGACGGCGAATATGACAATCGGCATGCGTCACACATAATTGCGCGTCGTGTTTGGCTTCCAGCAGTTGCGTGCGCATTTCATTGAGCCAGGACGTCGATGGCATGCGCACACCGCGTAGACCAAACCAATAACGCAGCATGTTATCGATACGATCCGCGCTGAAATTTTTCAGCTTCGTAATGTCGAGGCATTCGCCATCCAGACACTGCGTCAAATCCTGTTCTGCCAACTCTATCAACAAGCGCTGCGCCGATTGTGCGTGTTGCGCGGTACGTGCAAAGCGTTGCTGGAAACCGGGGAAATGTTGCGCCAGTGTCGGCATCACTTGATGGCGCAAGGCATTGCGTGCATAACGCGGATCGAGGTTGGATTCATCCTCGACAAAAGCGATAGCATTGCTGGTGACGATTTTTTCCAGATCGGCGCGTGCCAGTTGCAGCAATGGTCGTCCCATCAGCAAAGTCGCATCGCCCAGCAAATCCGCCGCATGATTGGCACTATCCATACCGGACAATCCTGCCACGCCGGAGCCTCGCAACAATTGCAGCATCACGGTTTCTGCCTGATCGTCCTGATGATGCGCAGTCAACAATAAAGGCACATCATGCGTACGGCACATTTCGCCCAAGGCGGCATAGCGACTATGGCGCGCGGCTTCTTCGACCCCACTCTTTTCCTGATTCGCTATTTGCACGCGCCGCGCATCAAATACCACGTTCAACTCGGCACATTGCTGCTCGCAATGTGCCAGCCACTGATCGGCATTCGCGCTCAATCCGTGATGCACATGGAAGGCAAACAATTCGAGTTCATGTTGCGTTGCATATGCGCGCAGCAGATGCAGCAAGGCGGCAGAATCCAGACCTCCGCTATAAGCAATGGCTATCTTTTGCGTAGTAGATCCGGAAAGAGAAACGCGCGTCCGGATTTCCCCTAACGCGCGTTCAAATTCACTTTGCGTTGCCGCAATGTTTTTATTGCTCAAGGCTCATTCCGGTGTGGTGATCTCTTTGAATTTACCGTAGCTCATCAATTTTTCATGACGTGCAGCCAACAGATCCTTGGTTTTCATGCCCTGGAACTGACGCACGGTATCAGCCAATGCGCGTTTGACCAATGCGGCCATCTGTTTCGGATCGCGATGTGCACCGCCCAGTGGTTCATTGATGATCTTGTCAATCAAGCCCATCGCCTTCAAGCGATGTGCGGTCAGACCCAAGGCTTCTGCTGCATCGGATGCGCGTTCTGCGGACTTCCACAAAATCGATGCGCAACCTTCTGGCGAAATCACCGAGTAAGTCGAGTATTGCAACATCAGTACTGCATCGCCAACTGCAATCGCCAGTGCGCCGCCGGAACCGCCTTCGCCGATGATTGTGGCAATCAGCGGCACTTTCAATTCCGCCATCACGTACAGATTGTGGCCGATCGCTTCCGACTGGCCACGTTCTTCTGCATCGATACCCGGGAATGCGCCCGGTGTGTCGACGAAGGTGAATACTGGCAAACCAAATTTTTCCGCGAGCTTCATCAGGCGCATCGCCTTGCGATAGCCTTCTGGTTTCGGCATACCGAAATTACGCATGCTGCGTTCCTTGGTATCACGCCCTTTTTGATGGCCAATGACCATACAAGGCATACCGTTGAAACGGGCTAGGCCACCGACGATGGACAAATCATCCGCATAGCTGCGATCGCCGTGCAATTCGTGGAAGTCGGTGAAAATTTCATTCACATAATCCATGGTGTATGGACGTTGTGGATGACGGGCAATCTGCGACACTTGCCATGGCGTGAGCTTGGCGTAGATATCTTTGGTCAGTTGCTGGCTTTTCTTCGACAGTCTATCAATCTCTTCCGAGATATCGACTGCAGAATCATCTTGTACAAAGCGCAGCTCTTCGATCTTGGAATCGAGTTCTGCAATCGGCTGTTCAAAGCCCAGGAAAGTCGTTTTACTCATCGTGCCTCCTTCTGTTCAACACGAGGTGGATTTCGTATATGTTTAATTTGTTGCCGGTGCTGCGTCCAGACTGCGCCACAGATACCAGGTTGCCACTGTGCGATACGGTTCCCAATTCGCCGCGACTTCGCGCGCGTCACTACGGGAAACCGGCTCGCCCGAAAAGTAGTTGCGGCTAATGCCAGCCAGCAAACCAAGATCGTCCAACGGTAATATATTCGGCCGGAGCAGATTAAATATCAAAAACATCTCCGCTGTCCAGCGTCCGATGCCTCGAATTTGAATCAAATCGGCAATAACGTCTTCATCCGCCATCTCGGTCCACTTGTCAAAATTGACACGTTTCGCCTTGAAATGGTCGGCCAGATCGAGAATGTACTCGGATTTTCGTTTGGATAAACCACAAGCAGCCAGCTTGTCGCCAGCCTTGACGACCTGTGCCGGCGTGCACTTTGGGCAAACTTCGAGAAATCGTTGCCAGATGCTATCCGCAGCCTTGACGGAAATCTGCTGGCTGATGATGGAACGCGCCAGCGTAGAAAACGGTTCGCTGCGGCCCACCAGATGTAAATCGCCAAACTGTGGAATCAGCTTGCGCATGATGCGGTCGCGTTTCATCAACTCGACCTTCGCTTCCTCCCAGTAGGATGGCAGGAGAAGCATTTCATCAGCGGCAATCATCTTTACCATCTAGCTTAAGCCCTTCGCCATTCGGTCAAACCGCCAGATTTATCTTCAAGAATGATGCCCTTTTCCAGCAGGCCCGCACGGATGCGATCGGCTTCAGCAAAATTCTTTTCTTTTTTAGCATGCACGCGTGCGGCAATTTGCTCTGCAACAAAAGTTTCCAGATCGCTACCGTCTTCTGTACTTGCCAATCCGGCACGCAAAAATTCCTGCGCCGGTCGTTGCAGAAGACCGACTATACCAGCCAGTTTGACTAACTGGCGTGCCAGCACTGCGGATTTATTTTTATTGATTTCATTTGCCAGTTCAAACAGAACGGCAATTGCCAATGGCGTATTAAAGTCATCGTTCATCGCATCCGCAAAGCGAACTGCGTGAGCTTCTGCCATATCCAGGGGCAAGTCATCTGGCGCGACTTCTTTCAACGCAGTGTACATACGCGTCAACGCATTGCGGGCGTCATCCAAGTGCGCATCGGAATAATTCAACTGACTGCGATAATGCGCACGCAAGATAAAGAAGCGCACCACTTCGTGATCGAATTTCTCCAGCACTTCACGGATCGTGAAAAAATTGCCCAAGGACTTGGACATTTTTTCATTGTCGACACGCACAAAACCATTGTGCATCCAGTAGTTGACGAAGGTGTGCTTGCTCGCGCCTTCAGACTGAGCAATTTCATTTTCATGATGTGGAAATTGCAAATCTGCACCGCCACCATGAATATCAAATTGCTCACCGAGTAAATCGCAGGCCATTGCCGAGCATTCAATATGCCAGCCTGGACGGCCGCTACCCCATTTGGACGACCACTTTACTTCTTCCGGCTCTGACTCTTTAGATGACTTCCATAATACGAAGTCCAGTGGATCGCGCTTGCCTGTATTCACATCAACGCGTTCGCCTGCACGCAAATCATCCAGCGATTTGCCGGACAATTTGCCGTAACCTGGAAAGTCACGCACCGAATAATTGACGTCGCCATCGGATGATTTATACGCGAGGCCATTGCGCTCCAGCGTTTCAATCAGGCCCAGCATTTGCGGCACATAGTTGGTCGCGCGCGGTTCGTGATCGGGTTTTTGCACACCCAGCGCAGCGGCATCTTCATCCATCGCATCGATAAAACGTTGCGTCAGTTGCGAAATCGATTCGCCGTTTTCTGCAGCACGCTTGATGATCTTGTCGTCGATGTCGGTGATATTGCGTACGTAAGTGACTTCGTAACCTGATGTACGCAACCAACGCTGTACCAGATCGAATACCACCATGACGCGCGCATGCCCGATGTGGCAATAGTCGTACACCGTCATGCCGCACACATACATCCGGACTTTGCCCGGATCAATAGGAGTAAACGACTGCTTCTCACGCGCCAGCGTATTGTAGATCTTCAGGGCACTCATGAATGGTTGTCTGTTTCGGCCAGGAATTTGTTGCGAGACTTTTAGTAGTTGCAAGACTTGATACGCATCATCAACGCGTATCAGCAAATCCCGGCGCTGATGCGACTAGGTCGCCAAAACACTTTGTCATACTACTTTTTGATAAAATGCACGTTTTTGCGGCAGTATAGCATTGATGAAATACTCTTCTGCTACGTTGGAATTCTGTTTGAGTTTGCTAGTTGTTATCGGCAAGCCGGTAATAAATTTTCTTGCAACACAATAAACACACACGCCAATCAAAACTTAAATTCTCCGGCTGCATCAGATCAAACGCCTAACTTGCGAGCGGGACGGCATAATATGACAGTGTCGGTATTCGTGCAACAGGGCAACGAATACAGTTTTAGAAATTTTGCTTAAGTAGAGCAACAAGAATCGAAAAATTGCAGGTTCGTATTTTTATAAACGTAACCAATACATAAACGCACCAAACGAATGAAGGAAGCCAGAATGAAATTCTCCCGTCGTCATGTCATGACCATGATTGCAGCGCTCTCTCTATCAGGCGCAATGCAATTGGCTCAAGCAGCAGATGCTCCTCGTGTTGTATTGAAAACAAATCTGGGCGATATCGAACTGGAATTGAATTCGGAAAAAGCACCGAAAACGGTAGAAAACTTTTTGCAATACGTGAAAAGCGGCCAGTACAACGGCACGATTTTCCACCGTGTGATTGGTAGTTTCATGATTCAAGGCGGCGGCTTCGACAAGAACATGCGCGAAAAAACAACGCGTGCACCTATCCGCAATGAAGCGCAAAACGGCTTGAAGAATGATATCTACACCATTGCGATGGCACGTACCGGCGACCCGCATTCTGCTACCGCACAATTCTTTATCAACACCAATAACAACAACATGCTGAACTATCCAGGCACAGACGGTTGGGGTTATGCAGTGTTTGGCAAAGTCGTCAAAGGTGTGGAAGTCGTCGACAAGATCAAACAAGTCAGTACAGGTAACCGCGGACCGTATCAGGACGTTCCGGTTCAGGCAGTTGTGATCGAATCCGCGACCATCACACAATAAATTACGCAATATTTTAAAATTCACTCATTCAGCTTCACTTAGTCAGTTTCACTTTACATAGATCAAGGAATAATATGGCAGTCATCCTCACCACCAACCACGGCAAAATCACCATCGAACTCGACGCAGAAAAAGCGCCTAAGACGGTTGAAAACTTTTTGGCCTACGTTAACTCCGGTCACTACGCCGGCACCATTTTTCACCGTGTGATCGACGGCTTTATGATTCAAGGCGGTGGTTTTGAACCAGGCATGAAACAAAAACCAACCAACGCTACAGTTGAAAACGAAGCCAAAAACGGCCTCAAGAACGACATCTACACCTTGGCAATGGCGCGCACTTCGGATCCGCATTCGGCTTCTGCCCAATTTTTCATCAACATCAACAACAACACTTTCCTCGACTATCCAGGTCAAGACGGTTGGGGTTACTGCGTATTCGGCAAAGTCACTGATGGCAGCGATGTCGTCGAAAAAATCAAATCAGTCAAAACCACACGCAGCGGCATGTTTGCTGACGTACCAGTGGAAGATGTCGTCATCGAAAAAGCAGAAGTCATCTAATCATCACTTCTGACTTGCATTATTCTCGACGCACGATATGACCATTTCATCTTCTGCATCGAACGAACAAGCGCAGCCTTTGCAGGCTGCGCTTTTTGTTTCTGACCTGCATTTGCAGGCTGCAATGCCACGGACCACCGAGGCATTTTTCAACTTTCTGCATACCCAAGCTACAAAAACCCGGCAGCTTTATTTACTAGGCGATATTTTCGAAGCTTGGGCTGGTGATGACGACATAGCCGATGCGTACAACCGACTGGTCGTAGAAGAGATCAAGAAAATAAGTGAGCGTGGCATTGATGTTTTCTGGATTGCCGGCAATCGCGACTTTCTGGTCGGCGAACAATTCGCCAAAACCTGCAACATCACACTGTTACCCGATCCATATGTAACCACTATTGCTGATCGCTTGCTCGTACTGACGCATGGCGATGCATATTGCACAGACGATGCAGCCTATATGCAATTTCGCGCGCAGGTGCGAGATGCGGAATGGCAAAGAAATTTTCTCGCCCTGCCGCTGACGCAACGCAAAGCGATTATCGAAAACCTGCGCGCAGGCAGCCGCGCTGCACAACGTGACAAGTCTTACGAAATCATGGACGTCAACAATGAAGCTATTGCAGGTTTATTCGAGCAAACTGCAACCGCAACCATGATCCACGGCCATACCCACAGGCCGGCACGCCATGACTATCAGGAAGATGGCAAGGCGCGTGTACGTTATGTATTGTCAGACTGGGATCTGGATGACACTGCGTCACGTGGAGACTGGCTGGCACTGGATACGAACGGATCTATCCGTCGCTATGATTTGAATGGCGCTGAAATCGGCAATTAGGAAATACTGGCGCAACGATGAAGCGTCATCTACCAATATACAGACGACTTACTCAAACTGTTCTTTGAATTGCTGGAACTGCTCAGTCAATGCAGCGACTTGCTGCCGCAAAGAACTGACCTCTTCTTCAAGTTGAGTAAGCCGATCTTGCCGGCTTATATGAGCAGAGCCGCCAATCGCGCTCGTTGCAGTTGCAACCTCATTCGACTCAGGAAAAACTTCGCCCGACAACAAGGTCGCGTAACGCGACTCCTTGGTCCCCGGTGTGCGCGGCAAACGCGCAACCAGCGGTGGATACTTATCCATCAGAAATTGCAAGCCTGCCTCGACATCAGCAATCGAAGAAAAATCATGCAGACGGCCGGAACGCGTACGAATTTCACCTGCAGTCTGTATGCCGCGCAGCATCAGTATCGTCAATACGGCCAGCTTGTCCTGTTCCAGCGACCACTTCACACGCAGACGATGTTGATACTTGCTGACTCGTGCACCAGCCTGATGAACCTCGGTCACGAACTTTTCTTCCATCAAACCTTGAAGAATCACCTGTACGTCGGCCTCGCTCATGGACATCACAGGATCGCGACTGGTCAATTGGTTACAACCGTTCGTCAGTGCATTCAACGATAGCGGATAACTATCCGGCGTCAGTGCTTCTTTTTCAGCGAGCACTGCCAACACGCGAATTTCACCTGCATCCAGCAAGAATTGCTCATTGCTTGATATTTCCGGCACTTCCGTACTACTTACGTCATCACTCATTTAAAACGTTTAATCCGTGGTTGTTAATCGATCTGCTACCCGATCTGTTACTCGACCAGCTTGTTCATTTCTGCCGGATCAAATTTTTCTGTTGTGAGCAAGGTTTCGCAATCGATACCAGCGCACTTCAAGGCCGCCAGAATTTTTTCGATTTGATGCTCTTGAGTCGCGGCATTATCAATCAGTCCGTGCAAGGCCTTGGATAAAGGATCGTCGCCGTTTGGTGTCACGCCATATGAAGCAAACATGCGTGCAGCAGCTTCATCACGTGCATTGTCTTTCAGGATGATGCGCGCCGGATTGCCGACCGCTGTGGCACCTGCCGGCACTTCCTTCACCACCACGGCGTTCGAACCGACCTTGGCACCCTCGCCGACCGTAAATGCGCCCAGCACCTGAGCACCGGCGCCGATGATGACGCCATTGGCCAATGTAGGATGACGCTTCGCACCTTTGCTGAGAGAAGTCCCGCCCAGAGTGACACCTTGATAGATTGTGCAATCGTCACCGACTTCTGCCGTTTCACCGATCACCACGCCGAAACCGTGATCAATAAAAACACGACGACCAATTTTTGCACCTGGATGGATTTCAATTCCGGTCAACCAACGCGCGATATGTGAGGTAAAGCGTCCCAACCACTTCAAATCATTTACCCAGAACCAATGCGCCCAGCGCTGCATGACGATTGCGTGCAAGCCTGGATAGCAGGTAATGACTTCCCACTCACTGCGCGCGGCTGGATCGCGAACTATGATATTGGCGATATCTTCTCGAATACGACTAAACATGGAATATGGATATGCGAAAAATGCTGAAGTAGCAATATTAGCCTGTTATAGCAAATCATGACGGAAGCCAAACAGGCTTTCGTCATGATTTGTACGGCTTTTTTGTGATTGCTCGACTGATGAATTACAGCTTCTGAACTGCAGTTCAGATTGCGGCTTATGAGCCGGTGGCGATCCGCTGTCTGCGGGCTTCGTACAGGCAAACACCAGAAGCCACGGATACGTTCAAGCTTTCGACCGAGCCAAACATCGGGATGCCGACCAGAACGTCACAGGTTTCCCGCGTCAGGCGGCGCATACCCTCACCTTCCGAACCCATGATCAATGCTGCCGGGCCGGAGAAATCAGCTTCATACAAGCCTTTTTCAGAGTCGTCGGTAGTTCCGATCAACAGAATTTCGCGCTCCTTGAGTTCGCGCAAGGTACGCGCCAGATTCGTTACAGTAATGTAAGGAACGGTATCGGCCGCACCACTGGCAACCTTGGCTGCCGTCGCATTCAAACCGACTGCTCTGTCTTTAGGTGCGATGACCGCATGTGCACCTGCACCATCCGCCACGCGCAGGCATGCGCCCAGATTATGCGGGTCTGTGATCCCATCCAGCACCAGCAGCAACGGTGGGCCATCAACTGCATCCAGCAATTCATCCAGATTGCGTGCCAACGACAGTTCACCCGCCTTGGCCACAACGCCTTGATGACGCCGCGTGCCGACGATACTGCTGAGACGAGCGTCGTCAGCTGAAATAATCCGCACCTTGGACGCTTCCGCGGCGCGTATCAAATCCTTCATGCGCTGATCGTGACGACTCGCGTCTATATAAATTTCTTCTACCGAAGAGGCTTCATGACGCAAACGCGCCGTGACGGCATGGAAGCCGAAAATCATCTTGCTCTTCATTTTTTATCGCTTCTTCTTGCTTGGTTTGGTTGCCGGTGGACGCTGTTTGTTTGGCGTCGCCGGCGGACGTTTTGCCTTGGTTTTTTTCGCAGGAGCTGTGCTGCCTGCAGGACTTGTTTTCGCCGAACTTTTCTTTGCACCTTTTTGCGTACGCAATTGATGCTCGGTATCCGCACGGCGCGCTTCGTTTTTCAATACCGTATGAATACCAGGCTCGGTTACCAGACGCAGATCGATTTTGCGTGCATCCAGATCAACCCGGCTAACCTGCACCGTAACCCTGTCAGTCAATTGATAACGAATACCGGTACGCTCACCGCGCAGTTCGTGACGTGCCTCATCGAATTTGAAGTGGTCCGCACCCAACTCTGTGACATGCACCATGCCCTCAATGAACAGCGAATCGAGCTGCACGAAAATACCGAAAGTCGCCACACCGGAAATCACACCAGTGAATTCTTCGCCCAGCTTGTCGCGGATGAAGTAGCACTTGAGCCATGCTTCGACGTCACGTGAAGCTTCATCCGCACGACGTTCATTGGCGGAGCAATGTATGCCCAGCGCTTCCCATATCGCGAGTTCGCCTTCGGCTTTTTGTTTGCCTTCGGCTTTATCTTGCGCATGCTTTTTACGTGCGGCGGGCGACAACATCGTGTTCAATACACTCGTGTCCATCCCTTTAGGCGTATAGCGCTTGCCTTGCAAAATCGCCTTGATCGCACGATGCGTCAGCAAATCGGGATAGCGACGGATCGGGCTGGTGAAATGAGCGTAAGCCTCATACGACAAACCGAAGTGGCCGATATTTTCCGGACTGTAGACCGCTTGCTGCATAGAACGCAGCAACATTGTTTGCAAGAGCAAGGCATCAGGACGCGTCTTGATCTTAGGCATCAACTCGGCGTAATCGGATGCGCTAGGCTTATCGCCGCCACCCAGATTCAAGCCGACCTGTTTCAGGAAAGTACGAACCTGATTCAGTTTCTCTTTCGTTGGCAACGCGTGCACGCGGTACAAACTCGGATGTTTGTGACGTTCAAGCAAGTCAGCAGCACAGACATTGGCCGCCAACATACACTCTTCGATCAGCTTGTGCGCTTCATTGCGAGTACGCGGCAATATCTGTTCGATCTTGCCAACTTCATTGCAAACAATATAGGTTTCTGTGGTTTCGAAATCAATCGCACCACGCGCATGACGTGCCTGCAGCAAAGCTTGATAAACACCATGTAAGTTCAATAGATGTGGCACCAGCATCGGGCGCTTGCTCGCTTCTATGCCCTTGGTGTTGCCGAGAATGGCAGCGACTTCGGTATAGGTCAGGCGCGCTGCAGAATGAATCACCGCAGGATAAAATTGATAAGCCTTGATCTCACCCTTGCTAGTGATTACCGCATCACAAACCAGCGTCAAGCGATCGACACCAGGATTGAGCGAACACAAACCGTTCGATAATTTTTCCGGCAACATCGGAATCACGCGGCGCGGGAAATACACCGAGGTGCTGCGTTCAATCGCATCCACGTCGAGCGGTTCATTCGGTTTCACGTAATTGCTGACATCGGCAATCGCAACGATCAAACGGAATCCATCTGCGCGACCAATCTTGCATGGTTCACAGTAAACCGCATCATCGAAATCACGCGCATCTTCACCATCGATAGTCACCAACGGCACATCGCGCAAATCGACGCGATCATTTATATCGATAGCACGGACTTCTGTCGGTAGCTTGGCTGCGGCTTTTTTTGCATCTTCAGAAAATTCGTGTGGCACGCCGTATTTGCGCACAGCGATTTCGATTTCCATGCCTGGATCATCGATGTCGCCTAGCACCTCGACAATTTTGCCGACAGGCTGGCTGAAACGCGAAGGTTGTTCGGTCAATTCGACGCTGACGACCTGGCCGGTTTTTGCTTTGCCTGGTGAGCCGGCCAGCATGATGTCCTGGCCTATGCGTTTGTCTTCGGGTGCAACAACCCACACGCCGTTTTCATTCAGCAAACGGCCGATCACATGTGTATTCGCACGCGACACAACTTCAACGATGGTGCCTTCAGGGCGACCGCGTCTATCGGTGCCGATGATGCGCGCTTGTACACGATCACCATGCAGCACTTTCTGCATTTCTTTTTCCGGCAGAAAGATGTCCGCACTTGCATCGTCTGGAATCAGAAAACCGAAACCGTCGCGATGACTACTGACGCGGCCTTCAATAAAATTGGATGAGTTCGCGAGTTGATAATTACCGGAACGATCCGGCTTGATCTGACCGTCGCGCTCCATTGCGTTCAGGCGGCGCATCAGGCCGTCCATCTCGTCAGGCTTTACGCCGAGTGCGGTGGCAAGGGATTGAGCATCATGCGACGTGGTCGCCGTGCGTAAGATGCCGAGAATTTCCTCGCGGCTGGGAATGGTGTAAGAGTATTGGCTCAAAAGCTGTTTCAGTTAATTGTTATTGGAACGGGAGTCAGTGTAACGGACGGTGACGATGTTTGCATAATAAGTCGGCAATCATCCGAAATGATTGCATTCGACGATTGACATTCAAATGATTTCCGCTATACTGCTCATCTTTCTGTAGGCCCACGTGGCGGAATTGGTAGACGCGCATGGTTCAGGTCCATGTGCCGCAAGGTGTGGGGGTTCGAGTCCCTCCGTGGGCACCAAGTTATTAAAAGCCCGTTGATTCGTCAACGGGCTTTTTCTTTTTCAGAATGCATTTCAGATTCAAGTTATTTGCAATCTGCTTACACTCAAATATTGCAGTCGATTTTATATCCGACCGCCTCGCATTTTCCCGCCGCATCCGCGTATGCCTCATTCATTGCTCACAGCATAATGCCAGCCGAGCATGACAACATCACTACACGTTTTATTCTACGTCGCCTTTTTTAATCCATGCTGCTAATTGGTGCGGGCGCAGGCCATCGTATTCTTCAAATGGCTGATGTATCCACGGATTGTGCGGCAAATACTCAAGATAGTAATCAGGCTTGACTGATGAGCAAGCTTTGTACCAGATGACGGCAGATTTTACTTCTGTCACATCAGGAAATTGCTCCGAGAGATGCGACTGAATTTTTTCCAGCGTAACGCCGGAATCAACCAGATCGTCGATCAGCAAAATGCGGCCGCTCAGTGAGCCATTGGTAATCGTGATGTGTTTGGCAATATCAAGCATGCCTTGCGTCATGCCGACATCTTCGCGATAGGAACTGGTCGATAAAATCGCCAGCGGAACATCGAAGATGCGGGAGAAGACATCACCTGGACGCAGACCGCCGCGCGCCAGGCAAAGTATTTGATCGAACTTCCAGCCGGACTCATGCACTAGCAACGCAAGACGTTCGATTGCATGGTGGTATTCATCCCATGCAACCCATAAATCCTTGTCGCTAGCTTCAGGCATGTTGCCGACTGTTGTAGATCTTATTTGAATGGATGACGCAATACGATGGTTTCTTCACGATCAGGACCGGTTGAAATCATGTCGATAGGTACACCGACGAGTTTCTCGATTCTGTCGATATAGGCACGCGCATTTGCCGGCAAGGCTTCCAGCGTTTTTGCACCCACTGTCGTTTCTTTCCAGCCTGGCATTTCTTCGTAAATCGGCTCGCAGGCTGCCGCATCTTCCGCACCAACCGGGAAGATATCCACTGTCTTGCCATTCAATTTATAACCGGTGCAAATACGCAGCGATTCCAGACCATCCAGCACGTCCAGTTTGGTGAAACACATACCAGTCACACCGTTGATCTGTACCGAGCGTTTCAGCAAGGCAGCATCGAACCAGCCGCAACGACGTGCACGACCGGTAACGGTACCGAACTCGTGACCGACTGTTGCCAGATGCTTGCCTACGCCTGTATCGGTTGGCAATTCGGATGGAAATGGCCCCGAACCTACGCGCGTGGTGTAAGCCTTGGTAATACCCAGGATGTAATGCAACATGCCTGGACCAACCCCCGAACCTGTCGATGCATTACCTGCCACGCAGTTACTCGATGTGACGTAAGGATAAGTACCGTGATCGACGTCGAGCAAGCTGCCTTGCGCGCCTTCAAACAACAGATTCGCGCCAGCATTGAATGCTGCGTACAGAGCACTCGATACGTCACCCACCATAGGCTTCAAGCGTGGCACATCGGCCAACGCATCATCCAGTGTCTTCTGGTAATCGACCGTTGGCACCTTCAGGTAATTAGCCAGTACGAAGTTGTGATAGTCGAGGTTTTCACGCAATTTTTCAGCGAAACGTTTTTCGTTCAGTAAATCGGCCGCACGAATCGCACGGCGCGCTACCTTGTCTTCGTATGCAGGGCCGATGCCTTTGCCTGTCGTACCAATCTTTGCATCGCCGCGTGCCACTTCGCGAGCGACGTCGAGTGCGGTGTGATACGGCAAAATGATCGGGCAAGCTTCAGAGATTTTCAGACGCGATGGCACTTCAACACCGATCGCAGCCAGCTTGTCGATTTCACGCAGCACGTCAGGCACTGACAGCACTACGCCGTTACCGATGTAGCACGCCACGCCATCGCGCATGATGCCCGACGGGATCAATTGCAATGCGGTTTTATGGCCGCCGATAACCAGCGTATGTCCCGCGTTATGACCGCCTTGAAAGCGCACCACGCCTTGCGAATGATCGGTCAGCCAATCGACGATCTTGCCCTTGCCTTCATCGCCCCATTGGGTACCGATTACTACGACGTTTTTTGCCATGCTTTTTGTAGACATTACTTAACCTAATTTTTTGATAATCCAGTTGCCATTTTCAAGCACGAGTACGCGATCGCACTCGAACTCATCCTGATCGTTTTCGTGGCCGGAAAGACTTTGAATCACGACTTCCCCTGCCTTGCGCAATGCGCCAATTTCTTTACTTAATGCCGGTTCACGGCCCCATGGTGCACGTATCGCGCGCTTGGGTTCAGCTACAGGCAACAATCGCGCCAATTCACGCAGATCCATCGAAAAACCAGTCGCCGGACGTGCGCGGCCAAATGCTTCACCGACATGGTCGTAACGACCGCCGCGTGCAACTGCGTTCGGCAAGCCGGGAACGTAAATCGCAAACATGGCGCCGCTTTCGTATTGATAACCGCCCAGATCTGCCAAATCGATCGTTACACTGGCGTCGCCGGCAAGGTTGACCAAGGCATTCAACTCATCCAATGCTTTGGCAATCCCAGGCAATTGTGGCAATACTTCGCGTGCCTTCGCAATCACCGTTACATCACCATATAGTCCTGGCAAGGCAAGCAAGGCGCGACGCGTGTCCGCGCCATACGCCGCGGTGATCTCCTCCAGAGCCGGCACATCTTTCGCACGCAACGCAGTATACAGTGCACGCTCATCCTTCTGCGCATTCGCATCACTTTCGAGCAATGCACGCAGCACACCGACATGGCACAAATCCAGACGTACATGGCTAAAACCTGCCAATGCCAATGAGGCCAGCGCCAGCTCTTGAATTTCGCCATCTGCTTCCAAACCGGCGTGACCGTATATCTCTGCACCGATTTGCAAAGGCTCGCGTGTGGCATGCAAACCGTTTGGACGTGTTAGCAATACGCTGCCGCAGTAGCACAGCCTTGTAACCGAGCTTCGATTCAGCAGATGCGCATCGATACGTGCAACTTGCGTTGTCATGTCTGCCCGCACACCCAAGGTACGACCAGATAGTTGGTCAATCAGCTTGAAGGTGCGCAAATCCATATCCTGGCCGGCACCGGCCAACAAGGACTCCAGATACTCCAGCATAGGAGGCATGACCAGCTCGTAGCCGTACAGATGGAAACTGTCGATGATCAGACGACGCAACTCTTCAATCTTGCGCGCTTCAGACGGCAAAACATCGGCAATATTTTCAGGCAAGAGCCAATTAGGCATGACGGGAAATGAAATAGGTCAGAAAAAAAATAGGCACGGCTAATATCGCCAAGGCACTTGGCAAAGCGCAATTCAAAACTGAAACACGCTCGTGAAAATTATTCGCTCTTGTAAAACGTAGTGGTGCTAAAAAGAAAAGACTGCCGTGAACGCATCAGGACTTGAGTACCAAGACCTTGGCCCCATCCTGCATTCACGGCAGACAACTTTATTTCTTTGGCGCGCTACTACCAGTTGTCGGATTTTTGAAGTACTTAAAGAACTCAGAATTCGGATCGATGACGAGCATATCATTGCGCGTCTTGAAGCTGGCACGATAAGCTTCGAGGCTACGATAGAACTTGTAGAACTCCGGGCTTTGTCCAAATGCCTGCGCGTAAATCTGCGACGCTTTCGCATCGCCTTCACCACGTATTTGCTCGGCATCGCGATAAGCTTCAGCCAGAATCACAGTACGTTGACGATCAGCATCTGCACGAATTTTCTCTGAATCTGCCGCGCCTGTCGAACGCAATTCATTCGCTACACGTGCACGCTCGGATTTCATGCGCTCAAAAACCGAGGCGTTGATCTGATCAACGTAATCAACACGCTTCAAACGCACATCGACAATCTCGACACCAATCTGTTTGGCTTCTTCCGTTACTTTTTTCTGAATACCGTCCATGACCTTGCCGCGTTCGCCGGAGATCACTTCACGCACTGTGCGTTTGGTAATTTCTTCGTTCAGCGAAGCCTTGACGATTTGCGCCATGCGGTTTTGCGCACTGCGCTCATCGCCACTGAAACTGACGTAATACAGACGTGGATCAACGATGCGCCATTTGACGAAAGCATCGACCAGGATATTTTTCTTTTCAGCCGTGATGAAGCGATCCGCATCTGGCGTATCCAGCGTCAGGATGCGCTTATCAAGAAAGATTACATTCTGGAATGGCGGTGGCAATTTGAAATGTAAACCAGGTTCACTGATCACCGTTTTCACTTCACCCAAGGCAAACACGATCGCGTACTGGCGCTGATCGACCACAAACATAGTCGAGAAAAATACGCCGACCACAATCACCAATGCGATTACAACAGAAATAAGGCGATTCATTATCGAGCCTCCCGATCACGGGAACTACGGCTATCACGGGTGCGGGAATCCTGCTGCAATTGCGTCTCCAATGCGACTGAATCAGATGGTAATGCTGGTGTAGTAGCTGTGGTTGCTGATGGCGCAGTTGCTGTGCCGGCAGCAGTTTGTGCAATCAATTTATCCAGCGGCAGATAAATCAGATTATTACTGCCCTTGGAATCAACCATCACTTTGGTCGTGCTTGAGAAGATCTTCTGCATCGTCTCGATATACATACGGTCACGTGTCACGGCTGGCGCTTTTTGATATTCCGCCAGCACTTGCTTGAAGCGAGATGCTTCACCCTGCGCATTCGCAGTCACACTCGCACGATAAGCTTCCGACTCTTGCATCAGACGCGAGGCGGCACCACGGGCACGCGGAATCACGTCGTTGGCATAAGCTTGACCTTCATTCTTTTGACGTTCACGATCCTGGCCTGCTTTCACCGCATCATCGAACGAAGCTTGTACTTGTTCCGGCGGCTGCACACCTTGCATCGTCACGTTAGTAATTTGCACACCAGCCTTGTACTTATCAACGATTTGCTGCATCAACTGGCTGGCGTCAAATGCGATTTTTTCGCGACCTTCATACAAGACAAAATCCATCTTGTTGCGTCCAACGACTTCGCGTATCGCAGTTTCTGCGACTTGCTTGACCATCTCGTCCTGCTCGCGGTTGTTGAATACCCAGTCAGAAGCATTTTTCAATGTGAATTGAACTGCAAACTGGATATCGATGATGTTTTCATCTTCAGTCAACATCAAGGATTCTTGCTGCTGCTTGTTTTTGACGTTGCCGCGATAGCCGACCTCTACCGTACGAACCTGCGACACATTCACAGTTTCGTGGCTTTGAATCGGGGTCGGCCAGCGCCAGTTAAAACCGGCTGGCGTCATGTGGCTGAATTTACCGAAGGTCATGACTACGCCGGTTTGGCCTTCTTGCACGATGAAGAAGCCACTCACCAGCCACAGAAATCCAACGATCGCAGCGATGACTCCGGCACCAATGCCGGCACCACGCATGTCAGGGGTAAATCCGGTTCCACCGGAATTGCCACCGTTACCGTTGTTATTGCCGCCACCGTTTTTCTTGTTACCAAACAGGTTGCTTAGGCGCTGATTAAAATCGCGCCACAATTGATCCAGATCTGGCGGGCCGTCGTTCGGCCGTTTGCCATCCTGATTCTTGTTATTGTCGTCAGAGCCACGACCCCAGCGAGGATCGTTGAGCGAGAATTTCAAGCCAAATCTTTTGAGTAGGGAAACAAGCATTCTTTTGCGGTCCGGGCTGAAAAATAATGGGTTGGAATACCAAAAAATTCGTTATAGGTTGACGTCGTCAGATGCAGTTAGCGATACATCTGCTAGTCCAGCGGCGCGCTGCTTCGCACATTCGACTATCGCTTCACGCAATAGATCCAATCCGCTTCCAGTCTGGGCACTAATAAAAACACGTCGGATTTTATCATATTCATCACGCTCCAAAGCAGGTTCCAGCCCTGCAGCGTCAATCTTGTTCCAAACTAGAATCTGCGGGATGTGATCGGCACCGATTTCTTGCAAAACCATATTCACTTCTTCGATCTGTTGCATACGCATCGGACTTGCGCCATCGACCACATGCAACAGTAAATCGGCGTTTATGGTTTCCTCTAAAGTGGCGCGAAATGCGGCAACCAATTGATGCGGCAACTCGCGAATAAAGCCGACTGTATCCGAAATCACGACATTACCAGCTTCTCCCAGATAAATGCGGCGAGAAGTAGTATCCAGCGTAGCAAACAACTGATCCGCAGCCAGCATTCTCGCCTTGGTCAATGCATTGAACAGTGTTGATTTACCTGCATTGGTATAGCCAACCAGCGAAATGGAAAATGCATTATTACGACCGCGCGCACGACGTTGTGTTGCACGCTGTTTTTGCAGTTTTTCGAGCTTCGCACGGAGAGCTTTAACCCGCTCGCCCAGCAAGCGTCTATCGGTTTCCAATTGCGTCTCACCCGGACCACGCAAGCCGATACCGCCTTTTTGGCGTTCCAGATGGGTCCAACCACGGATCAAGCGGGTAGATAAATGTTGCAATTGCGCCAATTCGACCTGGACTTTACCTTCGTGACTTTGTGCACGCTGCGCGAAAATATCCAGAATCAGGCTGGTGCGATCGACCACCCTGATCTTCAGATGGCGCTCCAGATTACGTTGCTGCGCGGGGGAAAGTGCGTGATTGAAGATAACGATATCGATCTCATGATCAAGCACCGCATCGGCTATTTCATTTGCCTTGCCGGAACCGACGAACAAGGCAGCGTCCGGACTGGCACGCTTGCCTGTAATCGTCATGATAGGTTCGGCACCTGCGGATCGCGCAAGTAGGGAAAGTTCTTCCAGGCTTGCGGCAAAATCGCCTTTACCAAAATCAAGGCCAACCAGTACTGCACGCATATTAGTCCCGTGCCAGTAGCAAAATGATGCCGACCTTATTCAGCTTCAGACTCGATGCTCAGATTCACGGCGCGTGCCGGAACGACTGTGGAAATTGCGTGTTTGTAGACCATTTGCGTAACGGTATTGCGCAGCAATACGACGTATTGATCAAACGATTCGATATGACCCTGGAGCTTGATGCCATTGACGAGATAGATAGAAACGGGGACGTGCTCTTTGCGCAAGGCATTGAGGAATGGGTCTTGTAACAGTTGCCCTTTGTTGGTCATGACAGCTCCATTGTGTTGTTGTGATTAGGAGGTTGAGGCATCTTGCTTGTTTTCAAGTGCCTCTCTCAGGAATGTAATCGATTTCGGACTTTTCCGTCCAGCCGGTTTATTTTTCCGAACGACTGAAAGGGTTTTTGCCGGAACGTAACTCGATACGTAGTGGAGTCCCTACCAGCGAAAAAGTTTCGCGGAAATGTTTTTCAAGGAAGCGTTTGTAATTCGCATCGATAGCATCCAGCGCATTGCCGTGGATGACGACAATAGGTGGATTCATCCCGCCCTGATGCGCGTAACGCAATTTCGGACGGATGGAACCCTTGCGACGCGGTTGCTGATGCTCTACCGCTTCGATCAAGGCGCGGGTCAGTTTTGGAGTAGACAAATTGGACATCGCTGCTGCGTAAGCACCATCGACTGATTTCATCATCGGGCCAATACCGCTCGATTTTAGTGCAGAGACAAAATGTGTTTTCGCAAATGACAAGAAACCCAGTTTTCGCTCCAGATCAATCTTGATCTCGTCGCGTCTATCGCTGGTCAAACCGTCCCATTTATTCACGCCGACTACCAATGCACGGCCGGACTCCAGAATGAAGCCGGCAATATGCGCATCCTGTTCGGAAATATCCTGTTGTGCATCCAGCAGCAAGAGCACGACATTCGCTTCGGAAATCGATTGCAGGGTTTTAACCACCGAAAATTTTTCGATCGCTTCAAATACCTTGCCGCGACGGCGTATGCCGGCAGTATCGATCAAGGTGTACAACTTGCCGTCGCGCTCAAACGGAATCTCGATTGAATCGCGGGTAGTGCCCGGCAAATCGAAAGCGATCACGCGCTCTTCGCCCAGCAAGGTATTGACCAGCGTTGACTTGCCGACATTCGGGCGACCGACAATCGCCAGCCGGACACTGCGGTCCTTCGACTCAGGGATTTCTTCTTCCGGCGGACGTTGCGCGAAGGCGATATCCAGCGACTCTTCTACCAGATCGGTAACGCCATCGCCATGCGCGGCAGAAATCACGTAAGGATCACCAAGACCGAGTTCATAGAAATCGGCGGTGACCATCGTGTACTTCATACCCTCGGCCTTGTTGACCACCAGCATCACCGAGCGCCCCGACTTGCGCAGAAAATCGGTAATGGTTTTATCGTGTGGCGTCAGACCCTGACGACCGTCGACGATAAAGATCACGACGTCCGCTTCTGCTACCGCCTGCTTGGTCTGCTTGGCCATTTCATGCATGATGCCTTCCTTGGCAACAGGCTCGAAACCGCCAGTATCAATCACCAGAAAAGGACGTTCGCCCACACGGCCTTCGCCGTAGTGCCGATCACGCGTCAAGCCCGGAAGATCAGCGACCAAGGCATCGCGCGACCTCGTGAGTCGGTTGAATAGCGTGGATTTGCCGACGTTAGGTCGACCTACAAGTGCAATAACCGGCTTCATCTAATTGTTTTACTCGGCCGCAATTGCGACCAACGTTCCTGATTGAGTTTGAAAAATAAAATTCGCGCCGGCACTAACCGGCGCGGCAAGAATCGGGCTGCCATCGGTACTGATACGCGCCGCTAACAAACCATCTTCTTTCGAGAAAAAATGGATGTAACCTTGGTAATCACCTATCGCGACCAAACGGTTGGAGCTGACAGGCGTCGACAAGCGGCGATTCGCCAATTGCGTATTGCGCCAGATACTGGTGCCGCCATCGCGCGCAAAAGCACTTAATCCACCACGCTCATCGGCGGCGTAAACAAAACGTTCATCGACTGCCACACCTACATCGCTGGATAATGCTTTCGCCCAGCGTGGCGTGCCACTGGCTGCATCGAAACAAGCCACACGTCCCTGATACGCAACTGCACAAACATCACGACCGGCCACAACCGGTGAACCGGAAATATCAGCGATACGTTCCAATTCTGTCGTACCGCGTGGATCACCGACAGCGACTTCCCAACGCGGCGCGCCATTATTCAACATGACGGCCAGCAAGCGGCCACCAGCCAAACCAACGAAAGCCGTCGAGTTCACAATCGTGATACCAGGCGAAGTACGCAAGGTCAGCGCCGGTGCCGTACGTTGCAGGAACCATTTGCGCGCGCCTGTCGCCGCATCCAGTGCGACCACGCGATTATCCAGACTACGTACTACCACGACGTTTTGGCCGATTGCAGGCGTAGACAACACTTCGCTGCTGGCTTGTGCCTTCCAGAGTTGTTTGCCGTTGCCGTCAAATGCCAGCACGGTGCCTTTTTCACCAGCGACAACGATGGTATCGCCGTCACTGCCGACGCCAGCCGTCAACTTGGTTCCAGCATTGATGCTCCATATCGAACGACCTGTCGCTGCATTGATGCGCGTAATCGTGCCGTCCGCTGCTGCGGCAAATACATCGTTGCCAACGACAGCAGGCGCAAAACTATATTGACCTGCCTTACCGACTCTTTCCGACCAGACAGTACGCACAGTTGCTGTCGGTTTGACTTCGGTCAACGCAGCAGGTTGATTGCGTGTCGATGGTTTGCTGGCAAACGGATTAAGCGAGGAACATCCGGTGATTGCAAGCAACAATCCTGCGCCCAGAATTTTTGACGTTGCCAGCACGGCAGAATTCAACGTGGCATTCGATTTGATACGCATCTTCGTCCTTAAGCGTTTTTAAAGCTGGTGTATGCAGCTAGTTTATGCAGCTTTTTTCACGGAAGCGCCACCAATTGCATCCAGTTTTATCTGGATCAACTGACGTCCCGGATTTTGCGCATCGATTTTTTCGAGGGCAGCCTGATACGCGGTACGCGCTTCATCCAGCTTGTTCTGTGCAACGAAGATATCGCCTTTGCGATCGCTCACCACACCGGCAAACTCTGCAGGAAAATCACCCGCCAAAGTTTTCAAACCTTCATCGTATGCTTTTTCATCGAGCAAAATACCAGCCAGACGAATTTTTGCGATGGCCTTGTATTCATCACTACCTTTGTCGGCGACCCACTGCAACTGCGCTTTTGCGGTTTTAAAGTCATTAGCATCGAAAGCCGATTTAGCCGCTGCCAAGCCACTCATTTGCGCATAAGCAGTACGGGAAAATTTCTCTTCCATGTCGGTAGCTACGCGCTGGATTTTTTCCTTGTCTTGTGCCGTTACAGCTTTTTGCAACTCTTCATAAAGCTGCCCTGCCTGTGCCGACTGATTGCGTTGATACAAGCCCCAACCTGCCCAGGCTGCGTACGCAGCCAGCACGATAATCAACAACCAGGTAACCAGATTGCCGTATTGATTCCACCAGGCTTTAAGGCTGGCTAGTTGTTCTTCTTCTGCGTGATCGTATGCCATGATGATTTTTGATATTAGTGGTGATAGTGAACGTGATCGGCGTGATCGTGGTCATGATCATCGCCAACAATTTGGTCGACCAGATAATCGGCAATACCTTCGAACACAACATTCGATTGCTTGCCCTCTGAATCGCGCATTTCTTTAACGACTGCCATACCTTGTGCGATTTCATCTTCGCCGATAATCACGGCGTAAGCTGCACCGCTATTGTCTGCGCGCTTCATCTGCGATTTAAAACTGCCAATACCGGCAGACGATGCGCAATGCAACAAGACATCCAGACCTGCATCGCGCAAACGTTCTGCGACAACGGAGGCTTGCAACTGCGCGGCTTCGCCTTGATGCACGATATAAACGTCGCATTGATTCGGTGCAAATTTTTCGCCGCTGGCTTTCATTAGTTCGAGCAGGCGTTCAACGCCCATCGCAAAACCGCAAGCCGGTGTCGGTTTGCCACCAAACATTTCCACCAAGGGATCGTAACGACCGCCGCCGCAAACCGTACCTTGCGAGCCGAGCTGATCGGTGACCCATTCAAACACGGTGCGATTGTAATAATCCATACCGCGCACCAAACGCGGATTGATCGTGAACGGAATCGCATTGTGATTCAGGATTTTTTGCACACCTTCAAAATGCGCACGCGAATCTTCACCCAGATAATCGAGCAGCTTAGGTGCCGCATTGACCATATCCTGCA
This sequence comes from Herminiimonas fonticola, assembly GCF_003293745.1. GTDB lineage: Bacteria > Pseudomonadota > Gammaproteobacteria > Burkholderiales > Burkholderiaceae_D > Oxalicibacterium > Oxalicibacterium fonticola. The sequence continues at coordinate 508,193 of NZ_PTLZ01000002.1, read as the reverse complement.
TGGTCGGATTTTTTGTATCGAGAATGCGCAATGGGTTGCTGTGCAAACGCTTTTGCGCTTCGGCATCCAGCAATTCCGCGTGCTGTTCAAAGTAGGCAATCAGATCAGCTCTATGCTTGTTACGCTCTTCCGCATTGCCGATCGAATTCAATTCCAGACGTACATCCTGCAAACCAAGGTCATCCCACAAACGCTGACACATCATGATTAGTTCTGCATCGATATCCGGGCCGGAAAAACCGATTGCTTCTGCACCGATCTGATGAAACTGACGATAGCGGCCACGTTGCGGTCTTTCGTGACGGAACATCGGGCCTGAATACCACAGACGCTTTGGACCGTCGTAAGTCAAATTGTGTTCGAGCGCGGCGCGCACGACGCTTGCCGTGCATTCCGGACGCAAGGTCAACTCATCGCCATTCATCGAATCGGTAAAAGAATACATTTCCTTTTCGACGATATCGGTGACTGCACCCAGCCCGCGCGCAAACAAGGCAGTCGGCTCAACGATAGGCGTACGAATTTGCTGAAAGCCGTAGCTTTTCAAAACCGTATGCACAGTATTTTCAAACAATTCCCACATCGGAGCATCGCCAGGGAGAATATCGTTCATTCCCTTTACGCCGACAATTTTTTCTATTTTCTTGGTATCTGACATTTATTTTTAAAAACTTATCTTTAACTTGTTTGATGCTGCCGGCTTCGTGACCAACATCGCTTATTCAGCAAGGCCACTAGCAGTTGTGTTTTCTTTACCGTAGCGAGTCTTGACGTAATCCAGCACGATTGCATGAAATTCTGCGGCGATATTATCGCCACGCAGAGTAACGGTTTTTTCACCATCGACGAATACCGGTGCGGCCGGCGATTCGCCGGTACCCGGCAAACTGATACCGATGTTCGCGTGCTTTGATTCACCCGGGCCGTTGACGATGCATCCCATCACTGCAACGTTCATCGCTTCGACACCTGGATACTGTTTTTTCCAAACCGGCATCTGATCGCGCAGATAAGTCTGAATGCCATCGGCCAATTCCTGAAATACCGTCGACGTCGTACGACCACAACCCGGGCATGCAATCACCATAGGCGTAAATTTACGCAGTCCCATGGTTTGCAGAATTTCCTGACCAACAATGACTTCACGAGTTCGATCGCCACCAGGTTCCGGCGTCAGCGAAATACGGATCGTGTCGCCTATGCCTTCTTGCAGCAACACCGACAATGCAGCCGTTGAAGCAACGATACCTTTGCTACCCATGCCCGCTTCGGTCAAACCGAGGTGCAATGGATAATCGCAACGACGCGCCAGTTCGCGATAAACCGCGATCAAATCCTGAACACCCGATACCTTGCACGACAGGATGATGCGATCACCAGCCAGACCGACTTCTTCGGCCCGCAACGCGTTTTCAATTGCTGAAGTGACTAACGCCTCATACATCACCGCCTGCGCAGTCCAAGGGTTCGTTCTTGCCGCGTTTTCATCCATGATGCGCGCCAGCAGTTCTTGATCCAGGCTGCCCCAATTGACGCCGATACGTACCGGCTTGTCGAAGCGGCAGGCCGTTTCTATCATCTGCGCAAACTGCGTATCGCGCTTATTACCCTTGCCTACATTGCCGGGATTGATACGATATTTCGCCAGCGCTTTTGCGCAATCCGGATAATCGTTCAACAGCTTGTGACCGTTGTAATGAAAATCGCCCACCAGCGGCACGACGATATCCATCTTGTCGAGTTGCTCGCAGATTGCCGGCACGGCAGCTGCAGCTTCCGGCGTATTCACCGTGATGCGCACCATTTCCGAACCCGCTCGCGCCAATTCCTTGATCTGAATTGCAGTGCCGATGACATCTGCCGTATCGGTATTAGTCATCGATTGCACGACAACAGGCGCATCGCCACCTATACGCACTTCGCGGCCGCCGTAACTGACAACCGCTATACGACTTTTACGCCGCGCCAAAGAACCTGTAGCAATCGGATCAGATGAAGACATACTTAAATTATTTCAAATTCAAACGGGCAACGTTACTGGTATTACCTGTAACAACATCAACAGATTTGCCACGCAAAGTCACATCAACGCCGGCAGCATTCCCGATCACCATGGATACAGGTTCTGTCACCGCAACAACCTCGGAGGTGCCGGCTTTCAACAAACGGGAAAGCAAAACACTATTATCGGCACGCTTGATTTCCACCCATGAATCTTCACGCACCTTGATCGCCAATGCGTCTTTGCTATTCACTGGAACGGTAGCAGCAACAGGGGTTGTACTCGTCGCTACAGTTGCAGATTGAACGGCTGCTGCAGCGACGGCCGGTTTCGGTGCAACAACTGGCGCAGGTGTAACTGCTGCAGGTTTGGGTTCGGGCGCTACAACTTTTGATTCAGTGACAGATACAACCGGCGTCATCGTCGATGGCTTCGCTGCCACCGAAGCCACACTCGACTCATTCGTGCTTGGAGCAACCGTTGTTTCAATTACCTCAGCTTGCACAGGAGGCACCTCGACGATTTCTCCGGTCTCAATCGGAACAAGCTTTTCTTCCGCCTTGGAAGTTTGTGACGAAATCGGAATCAAACCCAGATGCTGACCAGCAAATACAGCAGCACCAATTACAGCCAACACAGCAGCAGCAATCATTACTTTGAATGAGAGTCCGCGAGGGCCGGAAGGCGATAACTTAGCTTCAGAAAACGATGCCGAAAGTGTATTACGCTCCGGCAGCAAGACAGCCGGTGCAGAAGTGTCATCGACAATCGCTGCCAGAATAGGTGCGGGATCGGCTTGCAATACTTTCGCATAAGCGCGAATAAAACCGCGCACTATGACCATGCCCGGCAAAGCTGCGTAATTATCCGCTTCCAATGCCTGAATCTGTCTGTTCGCAAGGTTAAGCTGACTGGCAATCTGCAGAGTCGTCCAGCCGCGCGCTTCACGCAAAACAGCAAGTTGCACTCCAGCCGGCACTATCGGCTCTGCTGTATTAACAACCGGCTCAGGATTAGAGTTGGTAGAAGCAACGTTTTCCGGCTGCTCGTTTACTCGTGCTTCATCATTCATTAAAGGCTCCACGCTGATAAGCCGCAAATTCATTTGAGTTTGGATAACGGCGACGCAACTGCGTCACAAAACTGGCTTCTGCTGCACGATCACCCATCTTGCGTTCAATTTTGACTGCAAGCCACAGCACTTCTGCAGTCAACACATCCGCCTTGGTGACACGTGTAATGTAAAAACGGGCGAGTTCAAAATCGCCACGCTCGTAATTGATACGCGATAAATTAGTGTTCGTTGTCGGGCTACTAGGATCGTAGCGAAAGGCTTGATTAAAATAACGTTCTGCTGCGGCCGGATCTTTCAAAATCAAACTGCAAGTACCTGCATTATTCAATGCCTTGGCAGGCGACTGGTAAGCCTTGTTGCGAATGGCTGCTTCGAAATAGGCAATCGACTGCGGAGCGCGCCCATTCTGGCAAAGGAACCAGCCATAATTATTGCTCAGGTCTGGATCGTTTGGCGCCAAACGCATGGCGTGCGTTAAATTTTCTTCTGCCAATCGTGTTTCGCCCAGATCCATGTAAATCAATCCGGCCATGCTGTATGCATCGGAAAATTCGGAGTCCGTCTGCAATGCAAGTTTGACTTCATCCAGCGCAACATTCATCTGACCTTGCTGGTAATACTCACTAGCCAGTCGCAAACGAATTCGAGCACGTCTCTGATTATCTGATTTATCGGCACCGGGCACAGCCATCGCGTCGCCATCTTGTTTGGTCGAACTGGTGGTGCTGGTTACACACCCTGCCAACAAAATTATCGAAAACAAAGTGATTCCGAGCGAGACAACAGGACGCGCTATTTTCAAGATGAAATCTCCACAATACGTCCAAAATTCTTACCGAATTTTTCCTGATATTCGGCCATTTTTTTCATACGATCTTGCACACGTGTACGATCCTGCACTTCACCTGCCAATTGACCACAAGCCGCATCGATGTCATCACCGCGTGTCTTGCGCACTGTCGTGACAATGCCACCATCCATCAGCACTTGGGCGAATGCCTTGATGCGAGAATTATTCGAGCGCGTCAAACCGGATTCAGGGAATGGATTAAATGGAATCAAATTGAATTTGCAGGGCACATTCTGCACAAGCGCCAGCAACTCGCGCGCATGCTGATCAGTGTCGTTGACACCATCCAGCATGCAATATTCAAAAGTCACGAAATCACGTGGAGCGAATTCCAGATAGCGCTTGCATGCCGCCATCAACTCTTTCAACGGATACTTTTTATTCAATGGCACCAAGCCATCGCGCAAGGCATCGTTCGAGGCGTGCAGCGAAACTGCCAATGCCACTGCACAATCCTGTGACAGTTTGTCTATCATCGGCACCACGCCGCTGGTTGACAAGGTCACGCGACGACGCGACAAACCATACGCGTTATCGTCTAGCATCAACTTGAGTGCCGTGACCGTAGGCTCGTAATTCAGCAAAGGTTCGCCCATACCCATCATCACGACGTTGGTGATCTGGCGTTCGCCTTTTGGACCTGGCTCTATGCCCTTGGTCCGACGCAATTCAAATTCTGCCATCCACAGCTGACCAATAATTTCGCCAACTGACAGATTGCGATTAAAACCTTGTTTTCCGGTTGAGCAAAACCGGCAATTTACCGCGCAACCCGCTTGTGTCGAAATACACAAGGTGCCGCGGTTTTCTTCGGGAATAAAAACAGTCTCGACTGCATTGCCCTGCCCCACATCAATCAGCCACTTGCGCGTACCGTCGGAAGAGGTGTGATCGGAAATCACAGCTGGCGCAGCAATCATCGCGCGCGTCTTCAGCTTGTCACGTAGCGACTTGGCCAAATCCGTCATCGCGTCAAAATCACTGGCGCCGAATTGATGTATCCAGCGCTGCAATTGCTTGGCGCGGAACGGCTTCTCACCCAACTCACCGCAATAAGCGATGAGCTGCGCAGGATCCAGGTCCAGCAGATTGGTGAGAGTCGTCATAAAAACACTTCTTGTCGCCGCTTGATCGCCGATGAAAACATATCAACGAATAGCGGCATTACACATAAAACGCGAATTAACGTGAATACACGTTCAACGCTGGGAAGTAGTAAGCGATTTCAACTTTCGCTGTTTCTTCTGCATCGGAACCGTGCACTGCATTTGCATCGATCGAGTCAGCGAAGTCAGCACGGATCGTGCCTTTGTCAGCCTTCTTAGGATCGGTTGCACCCATCAGATCACGATGCTTGATGATGGCGTTTTCGCCTTCGAGCACTTGAATGATCACAGGACCGGAAATCATGAAGTCAACCAGGTCCTTGAAGAAAGGACGTGCGCTGTGAACAGCGTAGAAACCTTCAGCTTCTGCGCGCGACAATTGTGTCATGCGAGCAGCGATGATTTTCAAGCCAGCGCCTTCGAAACGGGAATAAATCTGACCGATTACGTTTTTAGCGACTGCGTCCGGTTTAATAATCGACAGTGTGCGTTCGATTGCCATCTGAAAAAACTCCAATAAAAAGAAAGGGTTAAGACGAAAAATTGAGAACTCAATTAACCTTGGATTCTAGCATGAAACCCCTTCTTTATGAGCAGGAACACATGGTTTTATGCCTAAGCAATACCAGTCGTAAGATCATGCATCAAGTACGCGGCATTTTTTCACCCGAATTCGTTTAACCGACAGCATCAAATCGAAGAAGGCAGGCTGATTACAGACTTTGCCCCATCCTCAGAATAAGTCATGTTTGCTTAAATTCGATGCTATCTAGTCAATACATACCCTCCGAAATCAGCCGAAAATTCTTGCAATACAGACAAAAAAGCCGACATCAAAGTCGGCTTTTTTAAACATGCGATCTGGACTACCCAACTGGTGTTTCTGTCTGATTCAATTCAAAAACCGCCATCGATTCGACGTGCGAGGTATGCGGAAACATATTGACTACACCAGCATTTTTCAACACATAAGGACCGTCATTGACCAATACTGCTGCGTCGCGCGCCAGGGTGGAAGGATTACATGACACATAGACAATGCGACTAGGCATCAAATCCGGCCGTACTGCATTCAGCCCCGCCAGCGCTTCACATACGGCCAATGCACCATCGCGTGGCGGATCGATCAGCATGCGATCGAATTTACCCATTTCGATAAAATCCTCGGTTTTCGCTTCGAATAGATTGCGTGAATAAAACGAGGTTTTTTCGGCTAGTTGATTTGCCTGTGCATTTTCCAGTGCGCGCTCGGTCAGGGTTGTGCTGCCTTCCACTCCAACCACTTCACGCGCTTGCGTTGCAATCGGCAAAGTGAAATTTCCCAAGCCGCAGAAAAGATCGGCGACACGATCGGTCGCTTGTACATCCAGCAAACGCAATGCGCGCGCCACCAGCACCCGATTGATCTGATGATTCACCTGCGTGAAATCAGTCGGTTTGAATGGCATCGTTACGCCGAATTCCGGCAAGGCGTAATGTAAATTCGCTTCTACCGGATAGAACTGATAAGCACTATCCGGACCAGCTGGTTGCAACCACCATTGCACTTTGTGGTGATCGGCAAACGCCTTCAATTTCACTTCATCTTCCGGCGAAAGTTCGGTCATGATGCGCAACACCATGGCGGTGATTTTTTCTTCCGCGCCCTGACCAATTGCCAATTCGATTTGCGGCAAATGATCAATGACGGATAGCGATGCAATCAATTCACGCAAAGGCACCAGCATTGCAGAAACATTCGCAGGCAGGATTTCGCAGGTCTTCATATCGGTAATGAAGGACGATTTACGCTCATGAAAACCCACCAGCACGCCGCCTTTTTTCGGCACATTTCGTACTGAAATACGGGCGCGATAGCGATAACCCCAAGTCGGGCCGTGTATCGGGCGCAGCATGGTTTCCGGCTTTACCTTGCCTATATGCTTCAGATTGTCTTCCAGAATACGCTGCTTCAGAGCCACTTGCGCGCCAGCTTCAAGATGCTGCATCGAACAACCGCCGCAGATGCCGAAATAACTGCATTGTGGTTTGGTGCGCAGCGATGACTCCTTGATCACGGACATCATCTTTGCGGCTTCCCAATTCGCCTTCTTGCGATAGGAAGAATAGACCACGCGCTCTTTTGGCAAGGCACCTTCGACGAAGACTACTTTTCCTGGCGTGCCATCTTCATTTTTCAGATGGCCGACACCGCGTGCTTCCGTGTCGAGGGACTCGATATCAATAATGGTTTGCTGCATAGGGATTGAATCAGATGAGCAAGCCAGGCAATACCAGACTTGCATTAAAGGGAGGCGTCAAAAGAAACGGATGATAGCAAACTGCTTCATATGCGCGATAGATTTAATGCTATCCCACTTGCTACAACAGGGAATCTTTATCGACACCAGTCTTGGTCAGAGAGCGCTTTAATTTAATCAAGGCTTCTTGCTGAATTTGGCGAACCCGCTCACGCGTGATATGCATTTCTGTCGCCAACTCTTCCAGAGTCGCAGGGTCATCGTTATCGAGGCCAAAACGGCGTGTGATCACCAGACGTTGCTTATCCGGCAGCATGTCCAGCCAATCGCGCACCAGCACCGTCATCTCATTATGTTCGGCCAGCGTATCGGGGTCATTGGCATGATCTCCTTGCAACAGATCCATCAAACTGGCTTGCGGGTCACCATCGAGCGGCGCATCCAGCGAACTGGCATGTTCCGACAGCGCCAGAATATCCTGCACATCTTCCACACTACGGTCGACCAGATGCGCGATATCTTCTGCAGTTGCATCCTTGCCATCGTGATGCTGTGCTTCCAGATGAAATTTGGCACGCAGCGTTTGATTCAATTCACGCACCACATGTACCGGCAAACGCACGGTACGGGCCTGATTCATGATCGCGCGCTCTATGCTCTGACGTATCCACCAGGTTGCATAGGTCGAAAAACGAAAACCCCGTTCCGGTTCGAATTTATCGATGGCACGCATCAAACCCAGATTGCCCTCTTCGATCAAGTCCAGCAGAACGACACCGCGATTGATGTAATGCTTGGCTATCGACACAACCAGCCGCAGATTGTGTTCGATCATTTTCTGCCGGGCTTCAAAATTGCCCTGTTTGGCCAGAGTGGCGAAGTGGACTTCTTCCGGCACCGTCAACAAGGGACGCGCACCAATCTGATTCAGGTAATGCTGGGTCGCATCGGTAGATAACTCAGTCGACAGAACCTTTTTCAGCTCATCGATACCGGCGACTTCAACCGATGCCGCCGCATGTTCGTTGTGCTCATCTGAATCGGCAGATTCGACATCATCATCAACGTCGTCGCCTTTCTCTTCCTCATCAACGGAATGAAAAGGTAGCCCGGGGGACGCGGGTTCCGCGTTTTCCTCGTCGTCTGCCTGTGCGTTCCGGTTACGTGTCATTAGCGGCTGGGTAAGAATTTGGATGGATCGACAGGCTTGCCTTGCTGGCGAATTTCAAAATGCAATTTGACTGCATCTGCATCCGAATCACCCATGTCGGCAATTTTTTGCCCCTTGGTAACGTTCTGACCTTCTTTCACATGAATCGCCTTGTTGTGCGCATAGGCAGACAACAAAGTGCTTGTATGTTTGACGATGACCAGATTGCCGTAGCCGCGAATCCCGCTACCGGCGTACATGACTTTGCCGGAACCGGCTGCCAACACTTGCTGGCCGGATTTACCTGCGATATCGATACCCTTTTTATTGTCATCGAAATTCGCGACGACCTTGCCGTCGGCCGGCCACATCCAGGAAACTGTTTCGTCGTCTGAAGCTGCGGCAGTTTCAGCCGGCTTGACCGGTGTAGCGCCTGCTGCGCCTTCATTTTTTTGCATCTCGGCCATATTATTATCGGAATACGGACGCTTCTCACCACGCGGAGCAGTTTTATTTCCGCCTGTCATTGTAGGAGGCGTCGACAAAGTCCTTGCTTCGGTACCTGACGAAGTCGCAATCGAGCCAATTTGCGCACCGCTGCGGGATGACGAAGATTCAGGCGGTGCTACACGCAACACCTGATCAACCTTGATATCGTTTGGATTTGCCAGTTTGTTCCATGTCACCAATTCGCTGTAGCTTTGGCCGAAATCCAGTGCGATACGGTACAAGGTATCGCCCTTCTTTACTGTATAGAAACTGCGGTCTTCTGCTGCAGCTTTTGCAGCTGACGTCGTGCCACCTATCGTACGCTCTGTAACCGGAGCAGCGCGGTGCGGCGTACCACAAGCGGCTAATGAGCCAACCAGCAATGCCAACAATGTGATTCGAATTTTTTTCATTCTCTTTACGTTCAATTATTTTTTAGCGATGTATGTTCGCGGAGTTCAAGTTACGGTACCTGGACGGAGTGGCACAAAATGACAATCCTCCAGCGTCGAACTTTTCCATTCAAATTTGCTGACGCGTTCTATTAATTGCAGAACTTGATGCCTGTCCCCAACCGGGGCAACCAGGCGACCACCTATCGTCATTTGTTCCAGCAAGGCCTGTGGCACTTCCATCCCGGCGGCGGCCAAAATAATGCCGTCAAACGGGGCTGCCTGTGGCAGGCCAAGCATACCATCTCCGTAATGCAAGCGGATGTTTGCCACGCGCATGGGTCGCAGGTTGGTTTTGGCCAATTCGTGCAAACCCTTGATACGCTCGATGGAATAGACCTCTTTCGCCACCAGCGACAAGACAGCTGCCTGATAACCGCAACCTGTACCGATTTCCAGCACACGATTGAGTACGCCACCCGCATTATTGTTCCGCATGACCTCAATCATTCTTGCCACAATATAAGGTTGCGAAATGGTTTGGTGATAACCAATAGGCAAGGACGCGTCGATATAAGCTTGGCTCGCCAAAGCCGGCTCCATGAATAAATGACGCGGCACCGCCTCCATTGCAGCCAATACCTTGCTGTCCTTTACGCCCTGTTTGGCCACGCGCGCAGTCATTGCTTTACGTATCGCATCCGAAACCAGCGGTGTGGAGCGATTACCGGCAGCAGGAGCATGAGTCACGGCTTTATGCGAAGACGCTGTCTGGCCTTGTGATGCGGCAGGAATTGAAGCAATTCGTGCCGGAGACCCGACTGCATGGCGCGAAGCATTCAGCGTGGCGGTCTGTGGCGTGGCAGTTTTACTGCTTGTGCTGCGATGCGGCTCACTGCGTGTGCCATTGCGAGGAGCTTTCTCGGCAATTGATGAGAGCGACAGCGGGAAGCGCTTGGTTTTGTCCGTCATGCCAAAACCTTCTTCAACGTGGCAAGTTGCGCATTGTGTGTCAAATCTATTTGCAAAGGCGTAATAGATACATGACCCAACGCGGTTGCGTGAAAATCGGTGCCTTCGCCTGCATCCTTTTGTCCACCACAAGCACCTATCCAATAAATATCGCGACCACTTGGATCTTGCGTTTTGATTACGGCTTCTGACTGATGGCGCTTGCCGAGACGAGTGGCAATCGCAGGTTTCAGTTGTTCATATGGCAAATTCGGAATATTGACGTTCAACAGGAAATTTTCAGCCAGATGATCAAAACGCCCTTCCGCGCAACGTTCAACGATATCGCGCGCAACGCGTGCCGCCGAATTGATTTCCGCCCATCCCTTGTCCAGTTGCGAAAAAGCGATCGCCGGAATGCCAAACAGATGCCCTTCCGTCGCTGCCGCAACCGTGCCGGAATACAAGGTGTCGTCGCCCATGTTTTGCCCCTGATTAATACCAGAAACAATCAGATCGGGGCGAAAACCCATGATGCCGGTCAGCGCAATGTGGACGCAATCGGATGGCGTACCGTTGATGAAGTAAAAACCGTTAGCCGCCTGGTAGACGGAAAGCGGCCTGTCCAGTGTCAGGGAATTGGAGCTGCCGGAGCGATTGCTGTCCGGCGCAACGACGACGATATCGGCAATCGGTGCCAGCGCCTCGGCCAAAGCGATCAGCCCGGGCGCAAGATAGCCATCGTCATTACTGATAAGAATTTTCATGTGCGAATTTTACCTGAAGCCATGCTGCTTTCTGAACTAGCTTTCGCGTTTTACACGACTGCCGGACAGATGGTTGCCGCTCGCCTTGCAATTACTCTGCGTCGTTAATCGACTCTAGGGTCGATGCAAAAAACGTGCGTACTGCATCGAGTTCGCGGGTTCGTTTGAAAGGCGGCAGGCTTTGCCAGATTCGTTTGCCATACGGTTTGGCAATCAAACGTGGATCGCAAATCATCAGCACGCCACGATCAGTTTCATCACGGATCAGGCGACCAGCGCCCTGCTTCAAATTGATGATAGCTGCCGGCAACTGGTGATGCATGAAGCCGTTCATGCCCTTGCGTTCCAGCGCTTCGATACGCGCAGCCAGAACCGGATCATCCGGTGGCGAAAAAGGTAACTTGTCGATAATCACCAATGACAATGCATCGCCGCGCACATCGACGCCTTCCCAAAAACTCTGACTGCCGATCAATACCGCATTGCCAGCCGCGCGGAACCTATCCAGCAACTCTGTGCGTCCAGCCTCGCCCTGCACCATCAATGGGAAAGGCAATTTTCGACGTTCGAATTCTTCACGCAAGCGCTCCGCAGCACGATTGACTGCGCGTATCGTTGTGCACAATAAGAATGCACCGCCACCAGCGGCTTCAATTACCGGCAATGCCGCATCGATCACGGCATCGGTATATTCAAGTGAATTCGGCTGCGGCAAACCGGTAGGGACGTACAACAAACCCTGGCTGTCGTAATCAAAAGGACTCGGCCATGATTGCGCCGGCTCGTCCCACAAGCCCATTTGCGCGGTGTAATGATTGAAGTCATTTTTAACTGCCAGCGTGGCGGAAGTAAATATCCATGTACGCGGCACGCCTTCACGCTGCTTGTTGAAAATCGGTGCAATCGAAAGCGGCGTCTGATGCAGCTGCAGCGACGACGAAAATGCTTCTACCCACAACACGCTTTCCTGGCCGATGATTACATCGCCCCTGGGCTTGTTCCATGCATCGAGGCGTGTGGCTATTTCCACTCCGCGCACACGGCATTGTTCTATCGTCTCGGCGCGTTCGGCCTGTTTTTGCAGGACGGAGATCATGCCGTCCAGTTCATCCTTCAATGTTTCCAGCGCAGGAAAAAACGCGCTGGACGGCGCAATCTGATTCACTGCGAGACGCACGATATCCTGAGGAAAAGTCAGGCGCAGATCGCGTGCGGCACGCTCGACCTTGCTCACGACGCCAGCCCAATCCGCACCATCGCGCGCATGCGACAAACCTTCTGCCAACACATCGCGACACAACTCCAAGACGTGGGATGTAGAAATCGTATCGCCGAAAAACAGCGTTGCGGTCTCTGGCAACTGATGCGCCTCATCGAAAATAATCGTGTTCGCCGACGGCAGCAATTCGGCGACGCCGGTATCTTTCAACGCCACGTCGGCAAAGAACAAATGATGATTGACGACCACAACGTCAGCCTGCTGCGCTTCCTTGCGCGCCTTCATCACAAAGCAATCCTGGTAATACTGGCACTCTGCGCCCATGCAGGTATCGCGCGTCGAGGTGACGAGGTTCCACACCAAAGCAGTTTCCGGCACCTTGGACAACTCAGCCTTGTCACCTGAACCGGTGGTTTTCATGAAGCGCGAAATTTCACGCAGGTAGCCGACATCGTCACGTGAAGTCAGCCGGCCATTCTGTAATGTGCGTTCGAGATGGAAATGACAAACGTAGTTGGCGCGCCCTTTGAGCAAGGCGATGGAAACCGGTGCGCCCAGCGCTTTGCGGACGGTAGGAATATCACGCAGAAAAAGTTGATCCTGCAAGTTCTTGGTGCCGGTGGAAATAATCACCTTGCCGCCCCACAGCAAGGACGGCACCAGATACGCGAAGGTTTTACCGGTGCCAGTACCGGCTTCGGCGATCAAGGTATTTTGATTGGCGATCGCATTGGCAATTGCCTTGGCCATCTCGGTTTGGGATTTGCGCGGACGAAAACCGCCAACCGCATGCCCGAGCGGACTATCCACGCCAAACAGCTGATCGAGCTCGGCATCGTGAGTGGCGACTTGTGGGGCGGAGGCTCCAGCGGGCAATGCGGCAGATTCAGCGATCAAAATAAGGTCTTGGGCAATGCGTTAAAAGGCAAGGTTTGTGCGCCTGAAGATACAAGCCTGCACAGAAACTAATTAAACAAGAATGCACGCGACAACTGCGTGGTGCGCATTGCAATGCTTGTATCTTCGCTCAGGTAATACAAGGTGTTTACTAAGCGGGAATGTCGGGAATCAGCTGCATTTTGAGCAAGGTGATGTTGTCCTTCAATTGCAATTTACGCTTTTTCAAACGACGCAATTGTAACTCTTCATGCCGGCCGTCACGGATCAGCGTTTCAATCACTTCATCCAGGTCGCGATGTTCGACTTCAAGTTCAACAATACGTTGGTGAATAGCTTGCGGAGAACTCATAGTCATAGGTCATTCTGGCGATGTTGCACTTCAATAAGGATGCATCCTCGTGTCACTACAAACCGACATCCATTTACCGAAGTCGTCGTAGCAAATTGCCTACAAAAAGCGACTGATTCTGCATGTAAAAGGTGCTGCATGCATAGAGTCGCTAGTTTTTATGTCATAAAGACAAATAAAACCAATTGTAAAAAATTCTTACAATTTAAACGGGCTGCCTTTGACTTGCCTGCCAAATACGCATGCAATAATCAAACGCAACAAATTTACCTGCATAGTTTAATCCACCCAGACGTATGAGCCAATACAAGATAGAAGCAGGAACCGGCCAACATATTGGCGATCGCGAAGATCAACAAGATAGATGCGCATTGTTTGCTGCGCCCAAGGCCCCCGGCTACATGCTGGCCGTCGTCGCTGATGGCATGGGTAATCAGGGTGCGCTGGCAGCAGAGCAAGTAATCAATACGGCTCAACAAATTTTTGAACGTTTTTCGCCGCTGACAGACACGGTGGAAGATATTTTGCTCAGCATTGCGAAAGAAGCAGACACCGTTATCAAGTTGTCAGCCATGTCTTCCGCCAAAAAACCGCATAGCACCGTTGTTCTTCTGATCATCACACCGCAAAACAGTGCCATCTGGGCACACGTAGGCGATTCACGTCTGTACTACTTTGAAGGTCCGAATTGCGTTAAGCGGACAACCGACCACACATATTTCGAACAATTAAAAGCTGAAAACAAGCTCGACGAGACCAAAGCCAACGATCCACTATTAGTGAATCTGTTGGTGAACGTACTGGGCAGCAGTAGTGATTTCACGCTCGCGACCAACCGGCGCGACGGCTTGAAAATCGGCGACTCTTTCCTGCTCTGCAGTGATGGACTGTGGCGATATTTCAACGAAGCAGAGTTAGGCGCTGCCATCGCGATGAACTCGCCGCGCAAAGCCAGCGAAATGCTGATTGCCAAAGCACGGGAACGTGCAGTCAATGGCAAGGCAGATAATTGCACTTTAGCCATCATCAAACTGGTCAAAATGCCTAAAGAAGTCAAAGATTACACAGCCCAGAAAATGCGCCGGGCAGTCTGACGGACGCAAATTACAGTGCGCGGCACTAACTATTTTTGTCCTTCTGCTGTATTTCGGAAACTCTTTTCCCTCCGCCCTAGTCTGAGTTCACTCAGGGAACGACTGTAAAGTCGCATACATGCGCGATAAGAATTAATCATTATTACAGTCGAAGCTGCGCGCTGTACTGTACAGCGCGGGATCGACGGTCATTTTAAAAGTCCACGCATTGAACAAACCGCTTAGCTCATATTTCAATTTCGATAGCTTGCGTGTGCGCTTGCTTGTATTGGTGTTACTCGCCATTGTGCCTCCCGTCATTCTGACCGTGTACGGCGCGTGGAAAGAACGACAACAAGCTGTGCACATGGCGGAAGACAACCTGCAGCAGCTAACTCAATTAGCTGCGACCAGTGAAGCGCGTTCCATCGAAGGTACCAAACAATTATTGAGTGTACTTTCGACACTACCAGAACTGCGCGGCGATACAAAAACCTGCAGCGAGTTTCTCGCCAGAGTCCTGAAAAAAAATGAAGGTTACGTCAACTTCGGCCTGATTCAACTGAATGGTGACGTTGACTGCAGCGCAATGCCGTTAAATGGCAAACTCAATGTTGCAGACCGCCCACATTTCAAACGCGCGATACAAGAGCAGACCTTCATCGCCGGCGACTATGTATTTGGTAACGCCTTGCGCAAACATGCGATCAACCTGACCTATCCAGTCTTCGATAATAACGGTGCCGTGCAAGCGGTGATTTTTGCAGCACTGGATTTGAATTACCTCGATCGCTTTGTCAGCGACATCGCATTACCTGCCGGTGCCGTACTTATCACCGCAGACAGCAACGGCACCATCATTGCCAGACGACCAAATCCTGAAAAATGGATAGGCACGCGTGCTTCACAATCCTTGTTCGACGTCATGATCAAGGTCGGCTTCGGCACCTCAGAACTCACGGATACAGATGGCATCACGCGCCTGCATGCGTTTGCACCGGTCGGCACCAATAATATTTCCAACTTCAAAGTCAGCATCGGCATCCCGATCAAGGACATCGTCGCACCAGCCAACCATTTGCAAATGATGGAATTGACCACGCTGGCGATCATTGCCTTGCTGGCTTTGCTGGCTGCCTGGTTTGTCGGCGACGTCATCATTTTGCGACGCGTCAAGGTGTTGGTAAAAACAGCAAACAAAATCGCGGCCGGCGATCTGGACGCGCGTACCGGTATCAAGTACGGCAAGGAAGAAATCAGCCAACTGGCGCGCGCCTTTGACGGCATGGTGACGTCGTTGCAAGAACATGAATCAGACCGCGAACTGTCGCAGGCAATTCTATTCGCCGAAAAAGAACGTGCGCAAGTTACCCTCGAATCGATTGCCGACGCCGTCATTACCACCGACAGTCGCGGCAATATCGAGTACATGAACCGCGTCGCTGAAAAACTGACTGGCTGGAAGAGTATCGAAGCACAAGGTTTGCCGTCGACACAAGTGTTCAAGATACTCAATGGCTTTACCCGAGAATCCGTTCCCAATCCGGTTGAGCTGGTACTGGCACAACAAAGCAATGTCGAACTGATCAAGGATACGGTGCTGCTCAGTCGCGACGGCATCGAATATGCGGTGGAAGATTCCGCTGCACCTATACGTAATCGCGAAGGCCGGATTATTGGCGTTGTGCTGGTATTCCACGATGTCAGCGATTCGCGCAAGCTGGCCATTCAGTTGTCGCATCAGGCGGCGCACGATCCGCTGACCGGCTTGTTCAATCGCCGTGAATTCGAGCGTCGACTGGAACTGGCAATCGATACACTCGCGCGCCAATCCAAGCAGCATGCCTTGCTGTACATGGACCTGGATCAATTCAAGATCGTCAATGACACCTGTGGTCACAGTGCAGGCGACGAACTGCTGCGTCAAATCACGGCATTGCTGCAACCGCTGGTGCGTGACAGCGATACGCTGGCGCGACTGGGTGGCGACGAGTTCGGAGCCTTCCTCGAGAATTGCTCGCCCGAATCGGCTAGTCGTATCGCGGAAAAATTGCGGCAAACAATTTGCGATTTTCAATTTGTCTGGCAAGACAAGATCTTCCCGATTGGTGTCAGTATCGGTTTGGTCAACTTCAATACCAACGCCCTGTCCCTGCCTGATCTGCTAAGCGCCGCCGACACTGCGTGTTATGTCGCAAAAGATTCCGGTCGTAACCGCGTGCACATCTATCGCCCTGAGGATCACCAACTAGCTGCGCGAGAAGGCGAAATCAAATGGAATGAACGCATCCAAAAAGCTTTCGAGAACGACCGCTTCCATCTATTCTCGCAGCGTATCGTCAGCATTCAAACGGACAAGAAAAATTTTTCCTTCGATGAGTTGAGCCTGATGATGGCCGACGAATCCGGAAAGCTGATTCCGACCTCGGCCTTCCTGCCTGCGGCTGAGCGCTATCACTTCATGCCTACCATCGATCGCTGGGTCATACGTACCGTCTTTGCTCAACATGCTGCAGCAATCAAGAAATCGCCGAACGAGAATCAGCATTTGATGTTCGTCAAAATTTCCGGCAGTTCACTGGATGATGACGGCTTCCTCGACTTCATCATGGAACAATTCGCTCACTACGCTTTGCCGTTCGAAGCTATCTGTTTTGCGATTGCCGAAACCACCGCCATTACCAACTTGACACGTGCATTGAATTTCATCGGCAAGCTCAAGCCCTTGGGCTGCCGGGTTGCACTCGATGACTTTGGCAGCGGTATGTCGTCGTTTGCCTACCTAAAACATTTGAATGTGGACTTCCTGAAAATTGACGGCAGCTACGTCAAAGGCATGGCGAGCGATCCAGTCGATTGCGCCAAGATTGAAGCGATACAAAACATCAGCGGAGTGATGGGAATTGACACCATCGCACAAAACGTCGAAGACGACATCACCCTGACAAAGCTGAAAAGCATAGGCATCGGATATGCCCAAGGCAGCATCATCAATGCCAAGCGTGCGTTTTATCCCAAGGCGGATGCTGAATAAACTTGTTCAGCCATGTTTCCGCAATCATGTGAACGAAAAAAAACCTGCAACACAAATTGTGCCGCAGGTTTTTTTGATGCTAACCATGTTTGACTAAAATCAGACTTAGCGTACCGTTCTTTTAGAGAAGATAACACCCAACAATAAACCAACACCTGCAGACAGCGTCACTGCCTTCCATGGATTCTGATGAACATAGTCATCAGTCGATGCGGCGACTTCTTTGGTTTTCGCAGCAGCAACGGCCGGCACTTCCTTCGCAGTCGCGATAGCAGAATTAAACAATTCCATACACTTCGCGCTCAGCTCACCGTTTTTCTCCATTACTTCGTCATGCGCGTCCAGCGCCATCTTTTTTGCGTCACGCGACAAGGTTTTCAGATCATCGCTAACTGTATTCCGTTTTTCTTCTTCCATGTTGACTCTCCTTGAATTTCAAAAATTGAATGAAACAGGGGAACACGTCGAATATCCGCATCCTCACTTTTACAATGCAGCTGCATGTGCGCGATCGCGCAGGATCTTGATGGCATCATGGTTTTGCAATACGCCTTGATACTGACGTTCGATCACCGCCTTCACATCCAGCGGAAGATCCTTTTCCAGCGCACGACGATAGCTTTTTTTCGCGACATCTTCACCCCGTTCGCATTCATTCAACACGGCTTCATCATCCTTGCCCATTACTAAGGATTTGATATCTATCCAACGGCGATGCAAAGTCCCGCTCAAGCTGCTTTTTGTTTCTGGATTACCGCCATGTGCTGTCACCAGAGCAGACAACTCGCGCGCAGAAGCTGAGCAACTAGCTGCATAGGTCAACAGTGTTTTTTTGAGTTGCGAATTGCCGACATCCTCGGCACAACTTTTAAAACCCTCTTCACCATCTTTACAGGTTTCAATCAGGTCATTGAGGGTAGAAATTACGTCCTTATCCATCACATTTCCTTTCAAAACGCCGCGTCTTCTTTAACGCAGATTCAAGTAGGTTTGATAGAGCGGAAAAATGCGCACCCGATGCTGAGATACGGCTAGCGCCATTCAGTATTTTTCGAGCGTGAAATGCTGAATATTTTCACCCAATCTCTATCAGGAAGATCGTCGACCAGTGATGCGCCAACGTTAATTCCAATATGAAGGAAACATAAATGCACCTCTGTTCGACAACGCACATAGGCGCGTAATGCATATATTTTTATTATTATTTCCACAGAGAAATCAATTGAATTTTCACCATCTAAACATATGCAAACTATTGTGTCTTGAGCGTCGAATTTCCGGCCGGCAAGGTACAATATTAAGGCTCATACAGCGTCGTGAAAAACATCCCTTATGCGCCATTGTCATCGTGTCATTAATTATTCAAACATTGTTTGACGACATGAACTGTCGCCCTACCAACTCCTGCCTCCTGAAGAGTTCTGGTCATTAGTTTTTCTGCGTAGTCCCTGTTCGTCTGGCGACACCGTGATAGCGCATCCTTGCCATGAAAACGGCAATTTTCGTATCGTCCTGTTTGTTTAATATTGAGTGAATGAAGTTTTTATTATGTTAACGGCATACTACGCAGCACATTACGATACGCTGTTGGTTCTTATCTCCCTGCTGGTTGCGATCCTGGCGTCCTATACCGCACTTGATATGGCGGAGCGCATCAACGCGACGCAACACAAGGGGGCCGCCTTATGGCTGGCCGGCGGCGCGTTCGCGATGGGCGTCGGTATCTGGTCCATGCATTTCATCGGCATGCTGTCGTTTCGCCTGCCGATTGCTCTCGGTTACGATTTAACCCTGACGATCACCTCGCTTGTGATCGCGGTAGTGGCTTCAGGTTTTGCCTTGTGGCGTATCAGCCAAGCCACCTTGAGCAACATGCAGCTCTGTACAAGTGCCTTGCTGATGGGCATTGCCATCGCCGCCATGCATTACACCGGCATGGCCGCTTTGCGCATGACACCAGGGATTGAATACGATCCGCTGCTGTTCTCGCTTTCCGTACTGATCGCCATCGCGGCCTCGGGCGCTGCGCTATGGATAACCTTCACCTTGCGGAAAAATCGACCGCACATGAAACGTGCGCGTGCGATGGCTGCAGTTGTGATGGGCGTGGCTATCATCGGCATGCACTACACCGGCATGGCTGCGGCAAACTTCCCTGTCGGCAGTATTTGTGCTGCAGCAAGTGAAGGCATCCTTCCCGGCTGGCTGGCATTGGTCGTGATCATCGTGACTCTGTCGGTGCTGGCAATTGCATTGCTCACCTCGGTGCTGGATGCGCGACTCGAATCGCAAACCAGTTTGCTGGCCAAATCGCTGGCGGTCGCTAATCAGGAATTAACGCAACAGGCGCTGCAAGACAATCTGACCAAACTGCCGAACCGGACCTTGCTGGAAGATCGTTTGAATCAAATTCTGCACAAGGCTGAGCGTACGCACACCCGTTTTGCACTGATGTTTATGGATCTCGACGGCTTCAAGGCAATCAACGACTCTCTCGGCCACCATATCGGCGACATGCTACTGGTTGAAGTAGCTCGGCGCATTCAGGGCAGCATCAGAGCGCAGGATACGGCAGCACGTCTGGGCGGCGATGAATTCGTTTTACTAATCGAAGTTGCAGAACCTGAAGATGCTGCCTCGGTGGCAGACAAACTATGCAACATCATCAATCAACCATTTCATATCGGCCACCAGATGCTGGGCGTATCCGCCAGTGTTGGCATCGCCATTTATCCGGGTGACGGTTTAATCCCGCATGACTTGCTGGTCAATGCCGATGCGGCGATGTATCACACCAAAAGTACCGGACGTAACGGCTACCACTTCTTTGAAGCGTCGATGAACACCAATGCACATAAGCAGTTGCAGGTGATACAGGATCTTCGACTGGCGCTTGAGCGCAAGGAATTCTGTCTGCACTACCAGCCAAAATTCAACACGCAGGATGGCGTGGTTATCGGTGCGGAAGCGCTATTGCGCTGGCAACATCCGACACGCGGCATGATTGCGCCTGACGATTTTATTGCGTTGGCAGAAAAGACCGGCTTGATTGTGCCGATAGGCGAATGGGTATTGGATGAAGCCTGCCGTCAGATGCGCATATGGCATGACGAAGGAAACAAGCACTGGAAGGTAGCTGTGAATTTATCAGCGGTTCAGTTCAGCAACGACCATCTGATCGAGCGCGTACAAACGACATTGGCGAGGAACGGATTACCCGCGTCCGGGCTGATGCTGGAAGTAACCGAATCAACCGCCATGCATGACGTCGAAGCAAGTCTGACTATACTCGACAAGCTCGCGAACATGGGGATCGATATTGCTATCGACGATTTTGGTACGGGTTATTCCAGCCTGCTTTACCTGAAGCGCCTCCCGGCAAGCGAACTGAAAATCGACAGGGGCTTCATACACGACCTTGCACAAGGTAGCGGTAATTCATCCATCGTTGCAGCAATCGTAGCTTTGGGACGTACGCTGAATCTGCGCATCGTGGCCGAAGGCGTCGAGACTGAAGAACAGCAAGAATATTTGACGATGCTGGGCTGCGATACCTTGCAAGGTTATCTGATGGGCAGGCCAGTGGCGCCGGATCAGTTTATGAATACAATCCGCGCTGTAGTATCTTGAACAGGCCAATTTTCTGGCAGCTAGCAGTACGTCGCCAGACGGTCATTCGGCGGTGACTCAATCACCATTCATCGTGACATCCGCACCCTCACTTTGGGCAATCCGCAATCGCCATTAAATCATTCAGCGCTGCCGTGTAATGCCAGGATTCAGTTTTATGCAAAGCAATGTACGGCGCAAAGTCGTTCATCTGTTTAGCGATATTATTGGCATCGCGACCCATATCGTCGGCAAGCGCCTCATGCAGTATCGGTGACCATGTCACGATGACGATAGTGGCCACGACTGTAAAAAAAACAATAACAATGCTCGCCAAAATCAGGCCCATGAAGTGCGACTTGCTTGCATCCATACTGCCTCCCCTTCTGCCGTGTGTACCGGCCTTTCCATCACCAACAGATTTCTGATCCTTATCTTTTTTTTTGAATTAATCTGTACGTTTTCGCACGTAAGATAGTGATTTCCAAAGAGGTCTATAAAACGGCAAGCACAAATAAAAAGGCCTTGCATCGCGGCAAGGCCTTTTAAAAAAGTGCTAGATAATTTACAACTGCGGACTCAATTTTTCTATTTTTGAATGCAATTTATTCAGCGCGGAAATGTAAGCCTTTGCCGAAGCAATGACGATATCCAAGTCTGCGCCCACGCCATTAACGATGCGGCCGGCTTTCGACAAACGCATTGTCACCTCGCCTTGCGATTGCGTGCCGGTAGTAATCGCATTGACTGAGAACAGCAGCAATTCTGCACCACTTGCCACTTTCGATTCGATTGCATTGACGATCGCATCGACTGGGCCATTGCCCTCACCTTTGCAGGTTTCTTCCTTGCCATCTATCGAGAATACGACGCTGGCAACAGGCTTGGTCGTGCTGGACGACTGCTGTGTCAGAGAAATAAAATTGTAGTATTCATGCTCATGCGAGTGCTGTTCGTCCGATACCAAAGCCATGATATCTTCATCGAAGATATCCGATTTGCGATCAGCCAACTCCTTGAAGCGGATAAACGCAGCATCGGTATCGGCAGCCGATTCCAGCTTGATACCCAATTCTTCAAGACGCTGTTTGAAGGCATTGCGGCCCGACAGCTTACCCAGCACGATTTTATTGGCGGCCCAGCCCACGTCTTCGGCACGCATGATTTCATAGGTATCACGTGCTTTCAACACGCCGTCCTGATGAATGCCGGACGCATGCGCAAATGCATTGGCACCAACCACTGATTTATTCGGCTGTACGGCAAAACCGGTGATTTGCGACACCAGTTTGGAAGTCGGCACGATCTGTGTCGTATCGACGCCTATCTCCAACTTGAAGTGGTCCTTGCGTGTACGCACGGCCATCACGATTTCTTCCAGCGCGGTATTACCGGCACGTTCACCGAGACCGTTGATCGTGCATTCAACCTGACGTGCGCCGCCTATCATGACGCCGGCCAGCGAATTGGCAACCGCCATGCCGAGATCGTTGTGGCAATGCACAGACCATACCGCCTTGTCGGAATTGGGAATACGCTCACGCAAGGTCTTCAGCATATTGCCGTACAAGCCGGGCACGGCGTAACCGACGGTATCGGCAAAGTTAATCGTGGTCGCACCTTCCTTGATGACAGCTTCAATCACGCGGCACAGGAAATCGATATCCGAGCGGCTACCATCTTCCGGGCTGAATTCAATATCGTCGGTAAATTTACGCGCGTAACGCACCGCCATCTTGGCTTGCTCGAACACCTGATCCGGCGTCATGCGCAGCTTCTTTTCCATGTGCAAGGGCGACGTCGCGAGAAAAGTGTGAATACGTTTTCTTTCCGCCGGGGCCAACGCTTCTGCAGCTCGCGCGATGTCTTTATCATTGGCGCGCGACAAGGAGCACACCGTCGCATTCTTGATGATGCCGGAGATCGCGTGTATCGATTCAAAATCACCTTGCGACGCTGCCGCAAAACCGGCTTCGATAATATCGACCTTCAAACGCTCAAGCTGTCTGGCGATACGGATCTTCTCGTCTTTCGTCATCGATGCGCCGGGTGACTGCTCGCCATCACGCAAGGTCGTATCGAAAATAATCAGTTTGTTTGAATCGACTGCCATGTTGTACTCCTGAGCCTGGGCTCAATATTTAAACTGCGTTACTTCAATTGACTAGTGCTTCTTCGCACGAAGCGCCTCAGTATATTCTTAATCGTGCGTATCGATTTCTGTCTGAACTATGCTTACCGGCCTACCTTTGGCGAGGCGCCAAAAATAAATTGCATAACCGGATAAACCATACAGCACGAACAGGCCGAACAATACTTTCGGCGGATCGCCAGCGATCGCCACAAATGCCAGCACGATCACGAAGATCGCGATGAACGGCACCGACTTGCGATAGTTAATGTCCTTGAAACTGTAAAACGGCACGTTCGTGACCATCGTCAATCCCGCATACAACGTAATGACCCATGCCGCCCAGCTCAATTCGTTGCCGGCATAGCCGAGATCCTGCATCAACCAGATAAAGCCGGCGACCAAAGCTGCCGCCGCAGGACTAGGCAAGCCTTGAAAATAGCGCTTATCAACGACACCAATATTGGTATTGAAACGCGCCAGACGCAATGCCCCGCCGGCGCAATATACAAATGCCGCCAACCAGCCGAGCTTGCCCAAGTCCTGCAGGGCCCAGATGTACACCACCAGGGCAGGTGCCGCGCCGAAGGAAACCATGTCGGCCAGACTATCGAACTGCGCACCGAACTCACTTTGCGTATTCGTCAAACGTGCAACGCGACCATCAATGGCATCAAGCAACATCGCAGCGAAAATCGCAATCGCTGCGTGGTCGAATTTTTGTCCCATCGCCATCACAATGGCGTAGAAACCGCAAAACAAGCCTGCCGTAGTAAATGCATTTGGCAGCAGATATATACCGCGATGCCGTCCCTTTGGTGGCGAGACAATCAACTCATCGTTGTCATCATGACGCGAGTTTTGCGTACCGCGTGCCAACTTGCCGAGAGGACGTGTTCTGGCAAAAGCTGACGTACTATTTTTCGCTTTTCGACGATTGAAACTAGACATGCGTATCCCGTGTATTAGGTCCGGTATTGAATGGAAAATCAGGAAGTCGTAGTGTATCAGACGGGCAATCCCAGCGGCGGCCGGGAATCGCGATGGCGACAGCGATAAAAATGCGGAAAATAAGCTGAATGCCGCACCATATCTGCATAGGGCGGCAGGACTGAGAGTCCCAATAAGCAAAAGAAAACCGCGGCCAGAAGCCGCGGTTAAGGTACTCAATTCATGTAACGGGATGAATGCAACGCAATCAAGCTGCAGAGCACAGTCATCATATTAAGCCGGTCTGACCTCAACACAAGGCCTAACTCAACGGAATTTAACCTTGCCAACCACCCGCATGGTCAAGGTCGTTTCCCCCGGCTCGAAGCTTGGCTCTTCAACCGATGCAGTATCCGCCGCCATCGCCGCACGCATCATTTTTGGTGCGGCTTCTTGCGCATAGTTTCCCGAACCTTCAAAGTCGACAGTATCCAGCACTGCATCGGCTGGGTTGCGTCCCATCGCACGCGCGATAGATGCAATCCTCTCGCTCAAATTTTTATACGTTGCATCTATGCGCTGCGCATCCAGTTTTTTGGCAGTTGCGTCGCTCAGAGCAAACTGCAAACCGTTCACTGCCAATACGCGTTGCGCGGCGGCGACCATTTTCGGCAAACCAGTCAGATTACTGGTTTTCACTTCCAGATATTGGCCGACGCGCCAGCCGCTAGGTTGACGCACTTTATTCGTCGCTGGACGAGGCTGCTCTTCCGGATAAACGGCATAGGTGTAATAACCGCGCGTGGTGAGCACAGCTTTAGGGTCTTCCTTGCGCACGATCTCCATACCCTGTTTCATTTTTTGATTCACGCGCGAAGCTGCGGCGGCTTTGTCCTTATCCTGTTCCTCAATCATCAAGGTCAAGGTTGCTTCATCATTTGCCATTTTTACTTCGCCAAATGCGGGAACAATGACCAGCGTGCCGCTGGTTTGAATCGGCGCTTGTGCAAACGCAACAGCGCTCACGGCAAAACAGCTCAAAGCCATCAAAACGGATTTTATTCGTGACATTGTGATTCTCCAGAAAGAGGCGCAGAGCACCAAAAATGATTTAAAAATTTAGTCCTATTGTGACTCATGAACCAAGCGTTAGTTCTTTCTATCAAGCAAGGCGTTCATTAATTTAGTGCAACTAAATGTAAACGAAAAAAAGCCACGCAAATGCGTGGCTTTTCGACCGAGCACGGCATGCGCTTGTAAGCGCATGCCGGATGATGCCCGGCTTTACTCAAACAAACTTAGTTTTTCGATTGATCAACCAATTTGTTTTTAGCGATCCAAGGCACGTGAAGGCGAAAAAAAACCACGCAAGTGCGTGGTTTTTCGACCGAGCGCGGCATGCGCTTGCAAGCGCATGCCGGATGATGCCCAGCTTTACTCAAACAAACTTAGTTTTTCGATTGATCAACCAATTTGTTTTTAGCGATCCAAGGCACGTGAAGGCGAAAAAAAACCACGCAAGTGCGTGGTTTTTCGACCGAGCGCGGCATGCGCTTGCAAGCGCATGCCGGATGATGCCCGGCTTTACTCAAACAAACTTAGTTTTTCGATTGATCAACCAATTTGTTTTTAGCGATCCAAGGCATCATCGCGCGCAGTTTTGCACCGACTTGTTCGATGTCATGTTCTGCATTCAAACGACGACGGGAAATCAGCGTAGGTGCGCCAGCCTTGTTTTCAAGGATGAAGCTCTTCGCGTATTCGCCGGTTTGAATGTCTTTCAGACATTGGCGCATTGCGTTTTTGGTGTCTTCGGTCACGATGCGTGGGCCGGTGACGTATTCGCCATATTCTGCATTGTTCGAGATCGAGTAGTTCATGTTGGCGATGCCGCCTTCATAGATCAGATCAACGATCAATTTCAGTTCGTGCAAGCATTCGAAGTAAGCCATTTCCGGAGCGTAACCAGCTTCGGTCAATGTTTCGAAACCAGCTTTGATCAGCTCAACCGCGCCACCGCACAAAACAGCTTGTTCGCCGAACAAATCTGTTTCTGTTTCTTCACGGAAGTTGGTTTCGATGATGCCGGCACGGCCACCGCCATTAGCCATTGCGTACGACAAAGCGATGTCGCGTGCGACGCCGGATTTGTCTTGGTACACAGCGATCAGGTGAGGAACACCGCCACCTTGTGCGTAGGTGCCGCGTACTGTGTGGCCTGGCGCCTTAGGAGCAACCATGATGACGTCCAGATCGGCGCGTGGCACGACTTGACCGTAGTGCACGTTAAAGCCGTGAGCGAATGCCAAGACAGCACCTTGTTTAGCGTGTGGTGCGATGTTTTCGTTGTAAACCTGCGCGATGTTTTCATCTGGCAGCAAGATCATGATGACGTCAGCTGCTTTGACTGCGTCGTTGACTTCAGCAACGTTCAGACCGGCTTTCGCTACTTTGTCCCATGAAGCGCCGCCTTTGCGCAGACCAACCGTTACTTTGCAGCCGGAGTCGTTCAAGTTTTGCGCGTGTGCGTGACCTTGCGAACCGTAACCGATGATGGCAACGTTTTTACCTTTGATCAGCGACAGATCACAATCTTTATCGTAAAAAACTTTCATGATGTTCCTAAATAGTGTTGGTTGTTGGTGTAAATGAACTGCTTATTTTTAACTAAGTTTTAAACTGAGTTTTTAAACTGCTTGATCTTGCAAATGCTTAAACCTTGAGTATGCGTTCGCCGCGACCGATACCGGAACCGCCTGTACGGACAGTTTCCAGAATCGCCGTGCGATCGATAGAATCGATAAACGCGTCGAGCTTGGTTTTGTTACCAGTCAATTCGATGGTGTAGGTCTTGTCAGTGACGTCAATGATACGGCCACGGAAAATATCCGCAGTACGTTTCATTTCTTCACGTTCCTTGCCGACTGCACGAATCTTGATGAGCATCAGCTCACGTTCGATAAACGCACCCTCGGTCAGGTCGACCACTTTGACCACTTCGATCAAACGGTTCAAATGCTTGGTGATTTGTTCAATCACCTCATCCGAGCCGCTAGTGACGATCGTCATGCGCGACAAGGTTGCATCTTCAGTTGGTGCCACAGTCAAAGTTTCGATATTGTAAGCGCGCGCGGAGAACAAACCCACCACGCGCGACAATGCACCGGCTTCATTTTCGATCAGTACAGAAATGATATGACGCATTACAGATCCTCCGAGCCGAGCAACATTTCAGTCAAGCCCTTGCCGGTCTTGACCATAGGCCAGACGTTTTCGGTTTGATCTGTAATGAAATTCATGAATACCAGACGATCCTTCATATCAAATGCTTCTTTCAGTGCACCATCGACGTCGGCTGGATTTTCAATCTTCATGCCGACGTGACCGTAGGACTCAACCAGCTTGTTGAAATCAGGCAGCGAATCCATGTAGGACTCGGAATAACGCGAGCCGTATTCCAGCTGTTGCCATTGACGCACCATGCCGAGGAAACGGTTGTTCAACAGAATAATTTTTGGCGTCAGGTGATATTGCTTGCAAGTCGCCAGCTCCTGGATACACATCTGGATCGATGCTTCGCCAGTGATACAGGCGATCGTTGCATCCGGGTTCGCCATCTGCACGCCCATCGCATACGGCAAGCCTACGCCCATCGTGCCGAGACCACCGGAATTGATCCAGCGACGTGGTTTGTCGAACGGATAGTATTGCGCCGCCCACATTTGATGTTGACCGACGTCGGATGTGATGAAGGCATCGCCCTTGGTGACTTCCCAAACCTTCTGGATCACCGATTGTGGCTTGATGACTTCAGTCGAATCCGTGAACTTCAGGCAATCGCGTTTGCGCCATTCATTGATTTGCTTCCACCATGCGGACAATGCAACCGTATTCGGTTTGGCGTCGGCTGCATCCAGTTGCGCGAGCAATTCAACCAGTACTTCCTTGACGTTGCCGACGATAGGAATATCAACCTTGACGCGCTTCGAAATCGATGATGGATCGATATCGATGTGAATGATCTTGCGCGGGGTCGATGAAAAATGTTTTGGATTACCGATTACACGGTCATCGAAGCGGGCACCGATCGCGATCATCACGTCGGAATGCTGCATCGCCATGTTGGCTTCGTAGGTTCCGTGCATGCCTGGCATACCGACGAACTTGTCGCTCGATGCCTTGTATGCACCCAAACCCATCAAGGTATTGGTGCAAGGGAAACCGAGCTTATCGACCAGCTTGTTCAGCTCTTCGGATGCATGCGCCAGAATCACGCCGCCGCCGGTATAGATCATCGGACGTTCGGCTTGCAACAGCAGTTGCACCGCCTTACGGATTTGACCGGCGTGGCCTTTATCGACCGGTTTGTACGAGCGCATTTCGACTTCTTTTGGATATTCGAAAACGCACTTGTGCATCGTAATGTCTTTAGGGATGTCGATCAACACCGGACCTGGACGGCCGGTAGTCGCGATGAAGAATGCTTTCTTCATGGTCGCGGCGAGATCCTTGACATCCTTGACGAGGAAATTGTGTTTGACGCATGGACGGGTGATCCCGACCGTATCGCATTCCTGGAATGCATCCAGACCAATCGCGTGCGAAGGCACCTGACCGGAAATGATGATCATTGGAATGGAGTCCATATACGCAGTCGCCAAACCAGTGACGGCATTGGTGACACCCGGACCTGAGGTCACGAGGCAAACGCCGACTTTATTGGAGCTGCGGGAATATGCATCAGCAGCATGCACGGCGGCCTGCTCATGGCGCACCAGAATATGCTGGAATTTGCTGTGACTGAAAATCGCGTCGTAGATGTAGAGCACTGCGCCACCAGGGTAGCCGAACACATGTTCAACACCTTCTTCGGCCAGGCAACGTACGACGATTTCTGCACCGGTGATTTCTTCACCGATTTTATTATTGCTAACTGCGGTAGTGCTTGCGTCTGAGGTCATGCTAACGTCCTTTCAAGGTCCATTGGAAATTGATCGGATGCTCTCTCCTATTGAAACCGCTAGCTGCAACAGTGCTGGGGCGTCCCTTTTTTGTGCGATCACGTCGATTCGTTACACATCTGTGAATGTGCTTCAAACAAACGCTTAACGCGACTCGTTCGGCCGGAGTTTCTGAGGCAGGATTGCGAATTTCTCGCGCTTGTGGCACGGGTTAGAGCAAACAGCTTTCAAATTTTGAAGCGCGCCTTTCGACAAAGTTGCATCATGCGCAACATGCAAAAAGACCATGGGATCCCTTCGAGGTGACGAAGGGAGTGATACGTTACTGCGTTGCACAATTCCGGTCAAGTGAAATTCATGGAAAGCTGTTTGAAATCAAGGATTTTGCGCAAAAAATGCCCGCAAACGAGGCTTTTTTGCTAGCATGCGTGCAGTTTGAAAAAGTGATCATTCCAATAGTGGGATATCTAATCCAGCAACATCTCAGGCAGCGCTCTACCGAATTCGCTGCATCCAATGGCAACTGACAAAGAACTTTCAGATTTTCTTGAAGACGTAGAGCGCCGCGCTTTCAAGCAAGCCCTCTATGCAGTACGCAAGGAAGAATCGGCTCTAGATATTGTCCAGGATGCCATGATCAAACTCGCCGAAAAGTACGGCGACAAGCCGGCAGCCGAGTTACCCATGCTGTTCCAGCGCATCCTGCAAAACACAATACGCGACTACTTCAGGCGCGAAAAAGTCCGCAGCTCGTGGATCAGCCTGTTTTCCAGCTTCGGCAACAAACAAGAAGACCAGGAAAACTTCGATGCAATGGATATGGTCGAAGCAGAAGAAGGCAGCTACGGCTCCGAGACCGGTCTGGTGACGCTTGAACGCAAGCAGGTACTTGAACTTATCGAAACTGAAGTACAAAATCTCCCGGCACGTCAACGAGAAGCCTTCCTGATGCGTTATTGGCAGGATCTGAACGTGGCTGAAACAGCTACGGCCATGGGGTGTTCCGAGGGCAGCGTTAAAACACATTGTTCCCGCGCGACCCATACCTTGGCCCAGGCACTGAAAGCCAAAGGAATCTATTTATGAAAACGAAAGAGTTAGACTTCGCCTACAAATTGCGGCACGCTTTGGATCAAAGCGCTAGCGATTTGTCACCAAAAACCGTAGAACGTCTTGCATCGGCGCGCAACATTGCGCTATCGCATAAAAAACAGGAATCTGCTGTTCATGTCGTTGCGCCCCAAGCTGCTTTCGCCGGCCGCTCGGCAGGGTCTTCTTCTTCGCCTAAGTTTTTTGCATGGATAAGTCGCGCCGGTTTGGCTATTCCCCTTGCTGCACTGGTTTTCGGTTTGATGGGTATTTATCAATTCGAGCAACGTCAGCAAATTATTGAATCTGCGGCGATCGATGCAGAAGTATTAACAGATGATCTGCCTATCTCCGCTTACCTGGATAACGGCTTTGGTGCATTTTTAGCCAAGGGAGAGGACTAGGCCATGAAGGCATGGATTTTTTCTATGGGTGCAAACCATCCGAAGAAAATCGCTGCGCTGCTGGTGTCGATGACATTGGCCGGCGTACTGCAAGCCATGCCTGCACCAAACGCCCCTACGCCGGTTAATACGCCAACAGTTGCGCCTACCGCGATACCTGCTGCCAATGCCACACAGCCTACAGTCAAACCAGTGGTCAAAGCCCGCCCTAGCCCTGCGCCAAAATCAGAGTGGAGCAAGCTAAGTCACGCTCAGCAACAGGCGCTGGCTCCATTGGCCGGTGATTGGGCGAGATTGGATGCTTTCCGCAAGGAAAAATGGCTGGAGCTGGCGAATCGCTTTGTTTCTATGTCGCCCGAAGAGCAGGCGCGTATGCAAGACCGCATGCGGGATTGGGTCAAATTATCGCCAGAACAGCGCCGTCTTGCGCGCGAAAGCTATAACCGCGTCAAGAAGTTGAATGCAGAACAACGCGCCAAACAATGGGAGCAGTACCAACAACTGTCCGAAGAAAAGAAACAGCAGTTGGCAGCAAGCATTACACCTAAAAAACAAATTGTAAATCCGCCGCGTCAGCACACTGGCCAAGCTAGCCTGCAAGCAAAAAATGCAGTCACAACATCGGCCAAAGCAAAACAGCCCTCGCCTACAGTAGAAGTCATTCAACCGTCTACAATACCGCTATCTTCTTCTACGCCTTGATTGAGCCGTTTGCACAATGCAATTCGACACTTCTAATACACCCACAATAAAACGCCGCCTGACCACAATGATTTATGAAGGTGTGCTGCTGTTCGGCGTAGTGGCAATTGCCGGTCTGTTGTTCTCCCCGATTTTTCAGCAACGCCACGCACTGTATTTACGCCATGCATTGCAATATTGGCTGTTCTTCGTCATAGGCGCGTACTTCATCTGGTTCTGGATCCATAGCGGCCAAACCTTGCCGATGAAAACATGGCGCATGCGCTTGGTAACCCTTGAAGGCAAGTCGCTATCATTCAAACGCGCCCTTGCCCGCTACTTTCTCGCATGGCTATGGTTCTTGCCGGGTCTGGCCATTGCGTGGGCCTTGGATGCCAAAGCATGGACTGCCGTGGCTATCGTACTTGCCAATGTCATTGCATGGGCCCTCACTGCCCGCATACATCCGAGCCGACAGTTCTTGCATGACCGCATCGCCGGCACCAAGCTGATAACGATCAGCAAATCAAAGTAAACCAGACGCCGCACTTGCCGACGTCTACACTCACTCTCCCCTTCAAACACAATCAGCCGCACTGAAAATCAGTGAAGCTGCGCATCAAAGCAATGCACATACGCACAGCTTATTGCCACTATAATTGATTGCGTTTGCGGCATTTTCACTAGCTCAGTGACATGCCAACCATGACATTTTGTTTAACCAGAAACGGAGAGTCGCATGGCAAAGAAACTAAACAAAACAGCGAAATCAAATCCAAAGCAAGTGAACAATGGCGTACACGCTTCTGCCCAGCAAATTTGGCAGGCCGGGCTAGACGCACTTGCGAAAACTCAGCGAGAAGGCGGAAAAGTCATTTCCCGTTTGGCGAAAGAAGGCTCCAGCCTGCAAAAGCGCACACGAAAGATTGCAGAGGAAAAAGCCTCCGATCTTTCAGATGGCTTTCTCTCCATTACCGGCAGCGTCGGCAAGCAAGCGTCCGACTCCTGGGAAAAGCTGGAGCAAGTGATTGAACAAACCGTTACACGTTCGCTCATCAGCCTCGGCCTCAGTACGCAAAAAGAATTGCAGGCACTGCATAAGCGTATCGATGGCCTGACTAAATCTGCAGTCAAGAAAGCAGCCGATAAAAAACCGACAGCGAAGAAAGCCACGGCAAAAAAAGCTGTCAAGAAAACTGCAACGAAAAAAGTAGCGTTGAAAAAAGTGACGGTAAAACCGGCTGCCAAGAAAAAAACTGTCGCAAAAAAAACTGCAACACGCACACCGGCAAAGGCAGCCAAATAAATTCCGGCAAATGATGCAATCATCGCCTTGAGTTTTATCCGCGGGGTTGATGCAGCGATGCATCGATCCCGCTTTTATTTTTTATGCTGCACATCTTTCTCTTCCACTCCCTTATCTTTAAATTCCCTGAATAATGAAATCCCTTTGCGTCTATTGCGGCTCCTCCTTCGGTAACAAATCCATTTATACAGAGGCGGCCCGTTCGCTCGCCAAGGAAATGGTCACGCAAAATATTGCTCTGGTTTATGGTGGCGGCAACGTCGGCCTGATGGGAGTCATTGCCAACGAAGTATTACGTTTAGGTGGAGAAGCAACCGGTGTCATCCCGCAAGCCTTGATGGACAAGGAAGTCGGACACAATCAATTGACGCGCATGCACGTGGTCAAAGACATGCATGAACGCAAAGCGATGATGGCGGAATTATCGGATGGATTTATTGCCATGCCGGGCGGCATAGGCACGCTGGAAGAACTGTTCGAAATACTGACCTGGTCGCAACTCGGTTTCCATGAAAAACCGGTAGGCGTATTGAATGTGGATCAATTTTACGATGGTTTGATCGCCTTCCTGCAAAACCAGGTGGCGCAAGGTTTCGTGAAAGCGAATCAGGCAGACTTGATGATGCATGAGGCAAATGCAGCCGACTTGCTGCGTAGATTGCAGACTTTCGTTCCACAACCGAGTACCAAAGTACTGGATGCGCTGGCCGCTAAAACCTTGTTACCTTAAGTTCTGTCACCGGGCTGCCTGATCTATTCAGCAGTCCGGCGACACGTCCACAAAATCAGGCAACATCCAGCGCCTGGCGGAAGTCTTCCACCAGATCATCGGTGTCTTCAATCCCGATCGAAACACGTATCAGCGACTCGGCAATTCCCATGCTGGCTCTGCGTTCAGCACCCATTTCATAAAAAATGGTGTGTGAAACCGGAATCACCAAGGTGCGTGTATCGCCCAGATTACTGGCCGATACACCCAACTTCAAACGATTCAGGTAATCGAAGCAATCGATACCATCCTTCAATTCAAAACTGAACAAGCTGCCGTAAGCACGAAACAATTCAGTAGAAATTGCGTGCTGCGGATGCGATGGCAAACCCGGATAGTAGACAGCCGCAACGCGCGGATCGGCCTCCAGCATTTGCGTCACGGCCAGCGCATTCTTGCATTCTCTATCCATGCGCAAGGCCATCGTTTCTGAACCAACAGCCAGGTGGTGCGCTGCTTCCGGTCCGAGCGAACCGCCAAAGTCGCGTAATGCCTTCGCACGAATCTGCGCCAGTGCCCATTGCGGCGCCGGATTGCGTTTGTAGGTTTCCAGAATATTGGGGAAGCGCGACCAGTCGAACAGGCCTGTGTCAGTCAAACTGCCGCCCAATGCATTGCCATGGCCGCCGATCGACTTGGTCAGCGAATTGATGACGATGCTGGCGTTCACAGTTTTCGGTTTGAATAGATAAGGCGACGTCATCGTGTTGTCGACGATGTAGACGATCCCGCGTTCAGCGCACAACTTGCCGATACGCGCCAGATCGGCAACCTGTGTGCGTGGATTGGCAATCGTTTCAACGAACACAATGCGCGTCGCCGGTGTGATCGCCGCTTCCACATGCTTGACGTCGGTTGCGTCGACCATCGATACGTCGATGCCCTGAATGCCAACTGTTTGCCACAGGCTGTTGGTATTGCCGAACAGGAAGGCCGACGACACAACGTGATCACCTTCACGCAACAAGGCTTGCGTTACGGCGCCAATCGCTGCCATACCGGTTGCAAAGCAAATTGTGCCCAAACCCTCTTCCATCTTGTTGATCTTGTCTTCCAGCGCCGATACCGTAGGGTTACCCTGACGGCCGTAGCGATAGCCGGATTGTTTGCCTTGAAACACTGTCGCGAGCTCGCGCGCATCGTTATAGCCAAAGGTCACCGAGGTATGGATAGGCTTGTGCAATGAGCCATGCTCGATAGTCTTTTGCCTATCGCTGTGCAGCGTGGTGGTGGTAAAGCCGTATTTTTTAGAGTTAGTCATCGTAGTCAATTCAGGATAGCCAATAAAAAATGCCTGCGTGCGCACAAGGTACGCAGAGCAGGCATTGATGCACGCTAGTCATGCAGCAAAGTGTTAATCCACCTGCGCCAGATTCAAGTTCAACTGCGAACGAATTGCATCGTCTGTTTCCGGTTTCGGATTATTGCGCGCGAATTCAATGCGATCCAGATAGTCACGCGAAATATCGCCAGTCACATAGATACCGTCGAAGCACGATGCTTCCAGGCTCTTCAACGCTGGATTCACGTCAGAAATCGCACGTTTCAATGCATCGATATCTTGATAGATCAACGCGTCCGCCGTAATTTCGCGGCAAACTTCTTCATCAGTACGACCGTATGCAATCAACTCTGCGCGGGTAGGCATGTCGATACCGTACACGTTCGGAAATTTAACCGGCGGCGCAGCGGATGCAAACATGACCTTCTTCGCACCAGCTTCACGCGCCATCTGCACGATCTCGCGGCTGGTCGTACCACGCACGATGGAGTCATCGATCAGCAAGACGTTTTTACCTTTGAATTCAGAGCCGATGGCATTCAATTTCTGGCGCACCGACTTGCTGCGTATTGCTTGTCCCGGCATCAGGAAGGTACGGCCGATATAACGGTTCTTGATGAAGCCTTCGCGGTATTCGATATTCAGTTTGTGCGCCAACTCCATCGCAGCAGGACGCGACGAATCAGGAATCGGCATCACGACGTCGATATCGCCGAGCGGGAATTCGCGTGCGATTTTTTCGGCCAGATATTCGCCCATTTTCAGGCGCGTTGCATACACCGATGCGCCGTCGATAATCGAATCAGGACGCGCGAAATAAACGAATTCAAACGCGCAAGGATTCAGCGTTGGATTTTCTGCACATTGCTGGTTGTAGAGTTTGCCGTCAAGATCGATGAAGATCGCTTCGCCCGGCAAGACATCGCGCAAGAAGCGGAAGCCCAAGCCTTCCAGTGCAACCGATTCACTCGCAACCAGATATTCTGTGCCCTGAGCGGTTTCATTGAAACCGATACACAAAGGACGAATACCGAACGGATCGCGGAAAGCCAGCAAACCGTAACCGGCAATCTGTGCCGTCACCGCGTATGAACCGCGCACACGTTTGTGCACCATCGATACCGCTTTGAAAATTGCAGCAGGATCAAGCGAATAACCAGTCGTCGCTTGCTGAATTTCATGCGCCAGCACGTTCAACAACACTTCTGAATCAGACGTGGTGTTGATGTGGCGTCTATCGTTCTTGAACATCTCAATCTTCAACTGTTCCCAGTTGGTCAGATTGCCGTTATGCGCCATGATGATGCCGAACGGTGCATTGACGTAGAACGGTTGTGCTTCTTCTGCGCTGGATGAACCAGCAGTCGGATAACGAACCTGACCGACACCTGAATTGCCGAACAGCGAACGCATATTACGTGTGCGGAAAACGTCACGCACCAGGCCGTTGGCCTTGTGCATGCTGAATGTATTGCCGTTATCGGTTGCGATACCGGCAGCATCCTGACCGCGATGCTGCAACAGCAGCAGCGCATCATAGATTAATTGATTAACGGGATTGTGAGAAACGACGCCAACAATGCCACACATGGTGGACTCCTCAACTAGAACAATTTAAAAATTTATATGCCGCGCAAAATCACCCGGCAGGAAAGGCATGACAGTACGGGCAACAGTTTCTGCCAACGGACTGAACAAGGCCTCTTTCCAGAAACTCTGTTCGGGTATCGCCGTCATACCGCACAATAGTACGGCTGCCAGCACTATCACCAAACCACGCGCCAAACCGAACAAACCACCCAGACCACGATCCACCAGGGTCAAACCGGTCGCCTTGACTACTTCATTCAATGCCATTGCCAACAAGCCCATCAGGATGCGCACACCGATGAACAAGGTAATAAATCCTACTATCAGGCGCGTCGTGCTGCCGGGCAGCATATTCGGCAGCAACTCCGCCAGCGACTCGCCGTATGCGTTGGCAACCACGAATGCCACTATCCAGCTCAACAGGGACAGAATTTCCTTTACCAGTCCCCGCAAGGTACTGATCACGATGGAACAGATCAGTACAAACAAAACCAGATAATCAAAAATCGTCACTATCGATTTACTTCACGCCGCGCATTAAGCTGCACCTCAAGCCGGAACCTGTTTGCCGGTCAAACCGAGCTTGGTTAATTTGGCGCGCGCTTTTTCAGCTTCAGCCTCATTGGCAAATGGACCTACGCGTACCCGAATCCGCTCGCCGGATTCAGTCGCTACTTTTTGCGTAAACGACTTCAGACCAGCACCCTGCAATTTCTTTTGCAATTCATTTACTTTATCTTGCGACGCAAGAGCGGCGACCTGCAAGACAATTTTTCCTGATGCTTTCGGTGCTGCTGTATTCGCTTTACCATCCAGGATGGCGCGTGCCCGCGCGGCTTCATCCGAATGATCAGTCTTGGCTATGGTCGGCGGCGTCGCCACCTTGTGTTCTGGTGTCTCGACTTTAGCAACTGGCTTTTTATCGGGCTCGACTGCTTTTACTTCTGGCTTTGCTTCCGGCTTGACTTCAGTCTTGGCTGCAACTTGCGACGCAGGCGCTTCAATCACTTCCTCATCTGGTGAAAGTGACTCTGCCGTTGGCTGACTGCTCTTTTGCGTTGTAGGCGCTTTGCTTTGAGCTATCGGCGCTACCGTATCTTTGGATGGAATTTGTATATTGATATCGTCGGCCAGAGGCTTCGGCTCAGAATCCAGAATCATCGGCAAACCGATGACGGCAGCGAGTACCAGAGCAATCGCGCCTATCAAACGTCTGCGCGCGCGTTTCTTTTCTGGCAATACCGGATCGACCGCTTCAGTGCGCTTGTTGCTTTGCTTGCGTTTGCTGCGACCACTCGACTGCTCTTCGTCGGCCCGCGAATAAAAATCGCTGTTGCCGACCGAGGATTCCTGCTGTTTTTTACGAAGAAACGAGAACAAGCCCATACGATATAGAGTGAAATTCGCTAGTGATGTTCGGAATGTCGGAATTCCATTACGCCTGCAACTGTAAGGAAGGATCCGAAAACCGTAATTCTATCATTCTCGCCCGCTCGGCTCATGGCATTTGCAAAAGCTTCTGCAGGCGTGGCGAATGTCTGGATGCTGCGTTCCGTGTCACCAGCTGCCGGCGACTCACCGTAAGCGGCAATCAGCTTTTCGCGAATTTCTTCTGCGCTAGCGGCGCGCGGCAAAGGTAGATCGGTGACGCACCAGTGATCAACCTGCCCTTTCAAGTGTTCGATCACGCCAGCGATGTCCTTGTCCTGCATTGAGCCGAACACTGCGTAGGTATAAGGATGAAAACCCATATTGCCGAGATTTTGCGACAGCGTAGCGGCCGCATGCGGATTGTGCGCCACGTCGAGAATCACCGTAGGTTGACCTGGCAACACTTGAAAACGTCCCGGCAAATCGACCAGCGCCAAGCCAGTCCGCACTTCTTGTGCGCCTACCGGCAAACGCAGGCGCAAGGCGTCCAATGCAGCCAGCACGCCTGACGCATTCAACAACTGATTGGCACCGCGCAATGCTGGATAGGCCAGCGAATTACGACGACCGCTGCGGCCGCTGAAATTCCATTGCAGCTTGTCGCCGGAATAATTGAAATCGCGATTGAACAACCATAGATCGGCGCCGATTTTTTCTGCATGGTCGATCAGCGACTGAGGCGGCATCGGATCGCCACAAATGGCGGTTTTGCCAGCGCGGAAAATACCGGCTTTCTCGAAACCGATCTTCTCCCGCGTGTCACCCAAATATTCGGTGTGATCGATATCGACACTGGTGACGATAGATACATCCGCGTCTAACACATTAACCGCGTCCAGACGACCGCCCAGGCCCACTTCAAAAATCACTGCATCCAGCTTGGCATCGGCAAACAACTGCATAGCCGCCAGCGTGGTGAATTCAAAATACGATAAAGATACGTCTGCCCGGATGACGTCGAGCTTGTTGAAAACAGCGATCAATTCGGCATCTGTCGCGGATTGTCCATTGATACGCATGCGCTCGTTGAAATGCAGGATGTGCGGCGACGTGTATAAACCAACCCGATAACCGGCGCGCAGCAATATCGATTCCAGCATGGCGCAGGTTGAACCCTTGCCATTCGTGCCGCCGACGATAATCACTGGACAGGCAAATTCAATCGCCATTGCCTCCTTGACTTGTCGCACACGATCCAATCCCATATCGATGGCTTTGGGATGCATCGTTTCCAGCAGCGCGAGCC
The DNA here is from genome assembly GCF_003293745.1 of Herminiimonas fonticola. Lineage (GTDB taxonomy): Bacteria > Pseudomonadota > Gammaproteobacteria > Burkholderiales > Burkholderiaceae_D > Oxalicibacterium > Oxalicibacterium fonticola. The sequence goes on along the minus strand of NZ_PTLZ01000002.1, from coordinate 469,167 downwards.
AGTCAGCGAGGGTCGTAGGATGGTTTTCCATACAAATTGATCGTGGTTAGAGAAAGTATGTGATGGCGATTGCTCAAATAAAAAGCCCGAACCTTGTATGGTTCGGGCTTCTGCGACCGGACTACAGGCTTAAGCGAGAACTTCCGCTGCCTGATTTTGCAATAATGCCAACAGACGTGCGATTTCTTCACGCATTTTGCGTCTGTCAACGATCATATCGACCGCACCTTTAGTCACGAGGAACTCGGCGCGCTGAAAGCCTTCCGGCAATTTTTCGCGAACCGTGTTTTCAATCACGCGCGGACCGGCAAAACCGATCAGTGCTTTTGGTTCTGCAATCACGACGTCACCCATGAAGGCAAAAGAAGCTGACACGCCGCCCATGGTTGGATCGGTCAGCACCGAAATAAAAGGTAATTTCTTTTCAGACAATTTTGTCAGCATGGACGTGGTTTTGGCCATTTGCATCAGGGACAACAAGCCCTCTTGCATACGCGCACCACCAGTTGCCGTAAAGCAGATGAACGGCACTTTTTGTTCCAACGCAGTTTGTGCGCCGCGAGCAAAACGCTCGCCAACCACCGAGCCCATGGAACCACCCATGAATTCGAACTCGAAGCAGGCAACGACGACAGGCAAACTCATGATGGAGCCGCCCATGACGATCAAGGCATCGGTTTCGCCAGTAGCTTCGAGCGCCGACTTCAGACGATCCGGGTATTTTTTGCTGTCTTTGAATTTGAGTGTATCAACAGGCAATACTTCCTGACCGATGTCGTAACGTCCGCCTGCATCCAGCAATGCATCCAGACGATCACGTGCACGAATGCGCATGTGGTGTGTGCACTTAGGGCAAACGTGGATATTGGCTTCCAGATCGGTGCGATACAGCACGGATTCGCAAGACGGGCATTTAACCCACAAACCTTCTGGAACCGATTTGCGTTGCGCAGTATCGGAACGCTGAATGCGTGGGGGAAGTAATTTTTCTAGCCAGCTCATCGTGACCTCTTTCATTTTGACTTGGCGAATTGTACCGTTTGCACGGATATTCGCCACAATTGCGTGTTTTTTCTGATCGCTTATTTGATTCGCAGTATTTTACTTGTCTACAAAGACATTTTCACCTTATTCGTCCAGCGCCTTGCGGATACCGGCAATAAAGGTCTGCACTGCTTCTACCGCGTGCTCTCTCGGGGTATTTTCCAGTTCCTGAATGATACGGCTACCAATCACGACGGCATCCGATACCGCTGCTACCGCCTTGGCAGTCGCCGCATCGCGAATGCCGAAACCTACGCCTATAGGCAATTTTACGTGTTGTCGAATCGCTGCTATGCGTTGCGACACTTCAGTTGTATCGATATTGCCCGCGCCGGTAACGCCTTTCAGTGAAACGTAATAACTGAAACCGCTGCCGAATTTGGCAACTTGCTGGATGCGCTCTTCCGTCGAGGTTGGTGCCAACAGGAAAATTGGATCCATATCGTTCGCCTTCAGCGTCGCGGCAAACTCTTCGCACTCTTCCGGTGGGTAATCAACCACGATAGTGCCATCCACGCCAGCTGCTTTCGCTGCCAGGACAAATGCCGTTTGGCCTATGCGTTCTATCGGATTGGCGTAACCCATCAAGACAACAGGCGTCGTCGTATTGGTCTTGCGAAACTCACTGACAAAACCCAATACGTCGTGCATACCGACATTGAACTTGAGTGCTCGTTCGCAAGCGCGCTGAATCACCGGGCCTTCGGCCATCGGGTCGGAAAAAGGTACGCCCAGTTCGAGGATATCGGCACCACCTGCGACCAGTGCGTGCATCAATAGCACCGTCAGGTCCGGCGAAGGATCGCCTGCGGTAATGAAGGTGACCAAGCCTTTTTTATTGTTAGCCGCCAATGCGGATAGCGTGGATTGAATTCTGGACATCTTGTTTTATCTTTAGTGAACAACGCGACTGCAGTCGCGCATGAAAATGAAAACGGCAATGGACTGATCCATTGCCGTTTGAATTGCGCTTAACCGAAGTTCAACCCCATACGCTGCGCGACAGTGTGCATATCCTTGTCACCGCGACCAGACAGATTTGCCAACACCACTTTGTCTTTCGGCAAAGTCGCTGCCAGCTTGGCTGCATAGGCTAAAGCATGGCTGGATTCCAGCGCAGGAATGATGCCTTCGATATGGCAGCAATCGTGGAAAGCCTGCAATGCTTCTTCATCGGTCACCGACACGTATTGTGCGCGTGCCGAGTCTTTCAACCATGCATGTTCCGGTCCTACGCCAGGGTAATCGAGGCCAGCCGAAATCGAATGTGTCTCGATGATTTGACCATTTTCATCCTGCAACAGATAAGTACGATTGCCGTGCAAGACGCCAGGTGAACCAGCTGTCAGTGACGCAGAATGCTTGCCCGTTTCCAAGCCCTCACCGGCCGCTTCAACACCAACCAATTGCACATTCTTGTATTCTATATAAGGATAGAAAATCCCCATGGCATTCGAGCCGCCACCGATACAGGCGACGACATAATCCGGCTGACGACTGGTCATTTCCGGCATTTGTTCTATGCATTCCTTGCCTATCACCGATTGGAAATCGCGCACCATCATTGGATATGGATGCGGACCGGCGACGGTACCGATGATGTAAAAGGTATTTTCAACGTTGGTAACCCAGTCGCGCATCGCTTCATTCAACGCGTCTTTCAAGGTCTTGGAACCGGATTCAACCGGCACCACTGTCGCACCCAGCAACTTCATCCGATACACGTTTTGCGCCTGACGTTTGACGTCTTCGCTACCCATGTAAACCACGCATTCGAGGCCGAAGCGCGCGCAAATCGTCGCGGTCGCCACACCATGCTGGCCGGCACCGGTTTCTGCAATGATGCGTGGCTTGCCCATGCGGCGTGCCAGCAAGGCCTGACCAATCACGTTATTGATCTTGTGCGCGCCGGTGTGATTCAAGTCTTCACGCTTGAAGTAAATCTGTGCGCCACCCATCTTTTCAGACCAGCGTTTGGCGTGATAAATCGGACTTGGGCGACCGACGAAATGCTTCAAGTCGTAATGAAATTCTGCAAGGAAGGAAGGATCCTTGCTGTAGTGCGCATACGCTTCTTTCAATTCAGCCAGCGCGTGGCTCAACGTTTCTGCCACAAAGCTGCCACCGTATGGGCCGAAGTGGCCTTTGGCGTCTGGCAAATTGTAAGGTGCTGTTTGATGCAATGCACTCTCGATGATTGCTTGTCGCTCGGCAAAACTGCCTAAGGCGTCTAATTCTTTCATGATGTTCTCTTGTTATTTAGTCTGGCTGCGTGCATTTGCGTTTGCTGTATCGGCAAGCTGCACGGCGGCGATAAAGGCGCGAATTTTCGCGAGATCTTTGATGCCCTTGTCGCGTTCGACACCACTACTGATGTCGACGGCATACGGGCGTACGCGTGTAACCGCGTCAGTCGCGTTTTGTACGCTCAAGCCACCACTTAAAACGACCCGAGGCGCGATGTTTTCCGGAATGAGAGACCAATCGAAGACCTTTCCACTGCCGCCATAGCTATCAACATAGGTATCCAGCAACAAGCCGGTGAATAATCTGCTGGCGGCACGATAATCAGATTCGTATTTTAGCAAATCGGCGGGGCTGGTATCCGGTTTTACACGTATTGCGCGCATGAAAGGCCGGTTCACTGCAGCGGCGATGGCAGCACACTGTTCTACCGTCTCATCACCGTGAAATTGCAGCATTGCAATCGAGGTCTGTTCTACAACCACCTGCACTTCTTCCACGCTGGCATTCACGAACAAACCAACCGCAGTGACGAAAGGCGGGATTTGCGCAATCAACTTCGCCGCGGTTTCAGGCTGAATATAGCGCGGGCTTTTGGCATAAAAGACAAAACCGACCGCATCGGCACCAGCCGTAATCGCGCCTTGTACATCTTCCAGTCTAGTCAAACCGCAAATTTTGATGCGAGTGCGATGTGTCATTGTGTTACCAGCCTATTGAAAAACATGTGCTTATTGTCTATGCGTATCAAGTTCAAGATTACCGATGAAGCACACCTTTTAAAACGCAATCAAGACCATAGAAAATTTTGTGTGTCGATTTGCGGCAATTTCCATTTTGGATCGTAATCGATTTTGGCAAGATACAAACCATCCGCCATGAAGGTTGGCGCGGCAACTTTGCGATCTTGTGCTTCCAGCAGCTCTTTCAACCACGCAGTTGGTTGCGTGCCATTTCCGACATAAATCAGCGAACCGATAATGTTGCGCACCATGTGATGCAAAAACGCGTTGGCATGGACAGTGAACATGATCAAATCACCACGTTGCTCGATCTTGATTGCATACATCGTCTTGACCGGCGATTTGGCCTGACATTGCACGGAACGAAAGCTGGAAAAATCGTGTTCGCCAAGTAGATGCTCGGCCGCTACACGCATCTTATCGACATCCAGCGTGCGGAACACCCAGCCTGCTTTGCCTTCCAGCAAAGGCGAACGCACCTGATTGTTGTACAACACGTATTGATAGGTTCTGGAGCGCGCACTGAAGCGGGCGTGAAAATTTTCCTCTGTATCGTTCGTGACCTCAGTCGCCCAACGCACCGCGATCGATGATGGCAGAAAAGTGTTCACACCACGCACCCACGATTGCATATCCCTATCCAGCACGGTATCGAAATGCACCACTTGCTCGATTGCATGCACGCCGGCATCGGTGCGTCCGGCGCATGAGGTAGAAATGTCATGCTGGGTAAATTTCCCCAATGCGAGTTCCAGCTTGTCTTGCACAGTCAAACCGTTAAGCTGCGTCTGCCAGCCCTGCCAAGGCGCGCCGTCGTATTGCACGCCGAGCACGATGCGTTTTGCTTCGCCTGAGCTGCCTGATTCGCCATTCATGATAAACATTGCCCGAAAATCGAAACTGAAAATGAAAAACGGGCGCAAGCAGTGCATTGCGCCCGTCGATACTGCATTTTAGCCCGTCAGGCGAGTTTGCTCAGCAGGTTTCTCGCCTTCTCGGATTGCTCACCGTTACCGCCTTTGACTACTTCCTCCAGCAGTTCGCGCGCACCTTCCTTGTCACCGATTTCCTGATAGGCAATCGCCAGATCAAGCTTGGTCGCCATTTCTGCGTTGCTGGTATAGCTGGTCGCTTCATCCACGCCATCCAGCGCAAAATGCTCCTCATCCAGGCTTGACACCGCTACTGGCGCGGCAACAGGGTTTAGATCAAGTGAAATATCAGATAGATCGGCTGCCACATCCTTGATCGGTGTCGAAGCGATATTTGCAGCTTGCACGTTTACAGGCGCATCGCTTTTAGATGGGAAATCAAGGCCGAGGTCGTCTGGAATGCGAATTTCCGGCGCCGAAAATTCTTCAGGTGCAGATTGTTCCTCTATGGCATGCGCAGCAGGCTTGTTATCTTCCAGGAAGCCGAAATCGATATCAGCAATATCCGCTGGCATTTCGGCTTTCGCCGGCGTTGCATCAGGCGATTTATTGTCCGGAGTTTCAAGATCCAAGCCTTCCAGATCAAAATCGAGATCCTCGACTACATCCGGCTGCATCGAAGCGACCGTTTTATGTTCGTCTTCTTCCGGCAAGGACAAGCTGTTTTCAGCTAAAGAACTTTCAAATGAACTAACCGACTCTGCAACGTCCGCTGGCGACTCGGCATGTACCTCGTCAAACGGCTGGGTAGGTGCCAGCAATGCGGCCGCTTTGGACTCGCCTTTTTCTGATCCGGCACCACTGGCATATAAAGGATTGCCCGGGTCCAGAATCAAGCCAAGATTCGCGGCTTGCGTCCAATCTTCGCCCTCGCCTTTTGTCATGCTGTACAACTCGCTCGCCAAAATCTCGAACGAACGCGCGTCATTGCGGTTGGCATAAATTTCCAGCAACTTGACGCGTACTGCATGACGGTCAGGTTGATTGCGCAAGGCTTCCTTCAAAATTTCTTCCGCCTGAGCATCACGACCATAAGCAATATAAACGTCGGCTTCTGCAATCGGATCGACCTCATTCGTGTCCAGCTGGCTGGCAGAAGGAACGAAATTGGAATTGAAGACACTGTTATTGGTATCGACACTTTGACCACCGGTGGAACCAAACAGCGAGTTCGATTTAAGGCTGGAATCCGAGATGATGCTGTCTTCAAACGATTTGGTTTGCTTGCGACGACGCGAACTGTAAATACCCAAGCCTGCAAGCAATGCTGCAGCGCCAGGCAAGAACATCGCGTTACCCATCAAGTCATCCAGGAAACTTGGTTCAGGTGGCGGTGGCGCAACAACGACAGGTTTTTTAGGTACTGGTTTAACTTCAGCAACTGGGGCTGGCGGCACAACTGGCTCAGCCGTTGGCACCGGGGCCGGTTCGGCAGCTGGCGCCTCTGCAGCAACAGGAGGAGTTGCAGCAGAAGGTGTCTCTGCAACTGGTGCCGGAGCTGCTACTGGTGGAATTACCGCAGCTGGCGTTGCAGCAGCGGTTGCCTGTTTTTGCTGTTCAGCCAAATCCTTGTTTTTAATTTCAAGAATCTTTTGCAGTTCGCTGACGTTTTTTTCCAGTTCTTTGACGCGTGCATTTGCATCTGCAATTGCCTTGTCTTTAGCGATCAACTCTTCCGTGCTGGCACCAGCCTTGTCGGAACCCGCGCTTAATGTGGTCGCGCCCGATTTGGACAATTTCAACTTGTCTTTGGATTCGGCCGCAGCAGCGGACTCCTCCTGAATACGGGTGGTAATTTTTCCGCCGGCAGTTTGCTTGACGTCGTCAGATTTTTTCGCTTCTGCGGTGGCAACCTGGTCTGCCAGTTTGTTGCGATAGCTATTGAAATCAGCAGCTTGCGCTACGACCACACCTCTCGCCTCGGATTGGCCCACCGATTTTGCGGTGTCAGCTTCCGGCACGGACAGGATTTGTCCGGCACGCAGGCGATTCATGTTTTTGCCTACAAAAGCATCAGGGTTCGCACGGTACAAGGCGACCAGCATTTGGTCGAGCGAAACGCCGCTTGGCCGGTGTTGATTGGCGATTTTTGCCAGCGTATCGCCTTTTTTAACCCGATATTCATCAGATGCAGACACGTCAGCTTTTGGTTCTGATGCAGTACGTACCGGTTTCGCTGGTGTCGCTTCACGAATTGCTTGCGGCGCGGCGCGCGGAGCTGGTTCAGCCGCAGGTGGAGGCAAGGCCTCGCTAGACGCTGGTGGCGGCAAAGCTTGAGAAGGTGGCGGCGCCGATTGTGCGACTGGCTCTGGAATGCTTTCGACCGGTCTTGCAACAGGAGCCAATGGACGTGTAATTGGTGCTACTTGTGCCGGACGCGCAGAGCGCATTTCAGGCGGATCAAGCAGGAAGGTATATTCGCGAACCAGGCGGTTTTTATTGCCACCCAATTCCAGCAGCATATCAACATACGGCTCATTAATCGGCTGGGTAGAAGTAATCCGAACGATAGGCCGGTTACCGCGTTGCTCGACCGCAAATCTCAATGAAAACAATGCTGGATGCAGATCAATATTGGCTTGGCGGAAGGCATCGGCAGACGCCAGTTTAGGCACCAAACTCCCCAGTTCATCCTGCGCAACTGAGGTCAGTTCGATCTCGGCTCGTAACGGCTGCCCCAGCGACGATAGGACGGTCAGTTTCCCCAGACCTGCGGCGTGCGCATTAGACAACACAACGGCAGATATCACCGCTGCGCTAAGCGTCTTTAATTTGAACGAGGAAAAGCTAGAGCGAGAAGTTGACCGCATTTTTAGTGGCATGGAGAGTATTCCGTTAGCGTACGTTGGGGACCACAAGCAACGCTTATTTATCGTTTTTCTAAGAACTTTCACCATAGCATCATGGACTTACGCGCGCAAGCGCAACCATATTGGCAACTAATTTAAAACCCGCCAATCGCTCATTATTTGAGCGAATTTGGCGGGTTTATGTTGCGTAGTGACAACGTCACATGCAGTTACGATTCGATTATCAGCGATCCAGCACGATGCGCAGCATGCGGCGCAGCGGTTCTGCCGCGCCCCACAGCAATTGATCACCGATCACGAAGGCTGAAATGTACTCTGGCCCTTGATTCAACTTGCGCACACGGCCAACACCGATTTCCAGACCACCGGTGATCGCTGCAGGCGTCAACTCCTTGACGGTGATGGCGCGCTCATTCGGCACCCATTTCACCCATTGATTGCCGGAACGGATGATGGATTCGATTTCAGCTAAAGGCACATCACGCTTCAATTTGATCGTCAACGCCAAACTGTGGCAGCGCATAGCACCGATACGTACGCACAAGCCATCAACTGGAATTGTGTTGGTATTACCGAGGATTTTGTTAACTTCGGCTTGGCCTTTCCATTCTTCTTTCGACTGACCGTTTTCCAGTTGTGCGTCGATCCAAGGGATCAAGCCACCAGCCAAAGGTGCGCCGAAGAATTCGGTTGGCACTTCCTTGCGTATGGTTTCCGCAACCTTGCGGTCTATATCCAGAATTGCCGACGCAGGGGTGGCCAGTTCATCAGCCACTGCTCCATGAACCACGCCCATGCCTGACAACAATTCGCGCATGTGATTAGCGCCGCCGCCAGATGCTGCTTGATACGTCATCGAGCTGACCCATTCAACCAGGCCTTCGCGGAACAAACCACCGACACCCATCAACAAGATGGAGTTGGTGCAATTGCCACCTATGTAATTTTTGACGCCACGACCCAATGCGTCTGTGATCACATTTTGATTGACTGGATCAAGGATGATGACGGCGTCGTCTTTCATACGCAGTGTCGATGCCGCATCGATCCAGTAACCGTCCCAACCCGATGCACGCAGCTTAGGGAAAATTTCGGTGGTGTAATCGCCGCCTTGGCAGGTAATGATGATGTCGCATTTTTTCAGCGCATCGATATCGTTGGCGTCCTGCAGAGTCGTTTCCTTCTTCGCCATCGCAGGGGCTTTGCCCCCCTTGTTCGATGTTGTGAAGAATACTGGTTCGATCAGATCGAAATCGCCCTCTTCCTGCATGCGTTGCATCAAGACCGATCCCACCATCCCACGCCAACCGACTAAGCCAACAACTTTCATCATCATTTCCTTAATTCAGGTGCTTTCCGCACCCATTAATCAAAAAACAGCAGATTTTTATGCCAACGCCTTAACGACTGCATCACCCATTTGCGTCGTGCTGACTTTGGTGGTGCCGGCTTCGTAGATATCTACCGTACGCAAGCCTTGCTTCAATACCGACTTCACTGCAGCTTCAATACGATCAGCCTGCTCGGTCTTGGCCAGTGAATAACGCAACATCATCGCCAGCGACAGGATTTGTGCCAATGGGTTGGCGATATCCTTGCCTGCGATATCAGGAGCCGAACCGTGAGAAGGTTCGTACAAACCCTTGTTGTTTGCATCCAGAGAAGCCGATGGCAACATGCCGATAGAACCGGTCAACATTGCTGCTGCGTCGGACAGGATGTCGCCAAACATATTACCGGTGACAACAACGTCGAATTCTTTCGGTGCGCGTACCAATTGCATTGCTGCGTTATCGACGTACATGTGATCAAGTTTGACGTCTTTGTATTCCTTGTGCACGTCGGTGACCACATCGCGCCAGAACTGGAAGGTTTCCAATACGTTAGCTTTATCGACGCTGGTCAAACGCTTGCTGCGTTTTTGCGCAGCCTGGAATGCGACGTGCGCAATGCGGCGAATTTCTGGTTCGCTGTAACGCATGGTGTCGAAACCTTCACGCGAGCCCTTGAACGGACCGTCCGGTGCTTCGCGCATACCGCGCGGTTGGCCGAAGTAAATGTCACCAGTCAATTCGCGCACGATCATGATGTCGAGGCCGGAAACGATTTCCGGTTTCAAGGACGACGCACCAGCCAGTTCCGGATACAGAATCGCAGGACGGAAGTTGGCAAACAAACCCAGATGCTTGCGCAGGCCGAGAATCGCTTGCTCAGGGCGCAGCGAACGTTCCAGCGTGTCGTATTTGAAATCGCCAACGGCACCGAACAAAATAGCGTCCGCTTCTTTCGCGACCTTCAAGGTCGATTCCGGCAATGGATGACCTTGCTCTGCATATGCTGCTCCGCCGACCGGCACGGTTTCGGTTTCAAACTTTTCACCCAAGGCGTTCATCACCTTGACTGCTTGATTCATGATTTCCGGACCAATGCCATCGCCTGGCAGAATTGCAATTTTCATTTGATAACTTCAGTAAGAATTAAAAAAAGAGGGAAAGCGCGGCTTGATACCAAGCCGTACGTATCAAATCGTATGATACGCGTCGTTAAATAGTGTTCGAGAGCCAAGGCTGAGCAGCAAGATGACGCTCTTCATACTCGCGTATCTTGTCGGCCTTTTGCAAAGTCAGGCCGATGTCATCGAAACCGTTCAACAAACAGTATTTGCGGAAAGCATCAATGTCGAATGGATAGGCAACGCTACCGTTGCTGGTACCTATGATTTGCTTTTCCAGATCGATCACCAGATGGTAGCCAGGGAAAGCCTTGACCTCGTTGAACAAATGATCGATTTGCAATTCAGTCAACACGACTGGCAGCAAGCCGTTTTTGTAACAGTTATTGAAGAAAATATCGGCAAAGCTGGGCGCAACAATCGCGCGAAAACCATACTGGCTCAAGGCCCACGGCGCATGTTCGCGTGAGGAGCCGCAGCCGAAATTCTTGCGCGCCAATAAAATCTGAGCACCTTGATAGCGCGCTTGATTCAGCACAAAATCAGGGTTCAAGGGACGAGTGGAATTATCCTTGCCCGGCTCGCCTTGATCCAGATAGCGCCATTCATCGAACAGGTTCGGACCGAAACCGGTGCGTTGTATCGATTTCAAAAACTGTTTCGGAATGATGGCGTCGGTATCGACATTTGCACGATCCAGCGGTGCAACCAAACCATCAAGAATATTAAATTTTTCCATACTTCCAACTATTAACATGTGTGGCAACGACTAAGCGTTGCCGCACTGATTCAATTTTCTCATCCGCGCAGCGACACAAGCGCGTTATTTCGCAGCCTTATTTTGTATCTTGTCGCCCAGGTGCTCCACATCCTTACCCAAGCCACTCATCGTATTGCAAGCTGTCAGCAGACCGGAAAATGCGATCAGCAAAAATATCGAAACTGTTTTTTTCATGTTTTTCCCCAGTTTTATTTACAACGCCCGAACATCAACAAAATGGCCTTCAATACCGGCAGCTGCAGCCATCGCCGGACTAACCAGATGCGTGCGGCCGCCTGCACCCTGACGTCCTTCGAAATTGCGATTCGAGGTCGACGCACAACGCTCACCCGGCTCCAGACGATCAGCATTCATAGCCAGACACATGGAACAACCCGGCTCACGCCATTCGAAACCAGCCGCCTTGAAAATCTTGTCCAAACCTTCGCGTTCTGCCTGCTCTTTGACCAATCCCGAGCCTGGCACCACCATCGCCAGTTTCACATTCGAGGCACGATGCTTGCCACGTACTACAGCAGCAGCAGCGCGCAAATCTTCTATGCGTGAATTGGTGCAGGAACCGATGAACACTTTATCGATACGGATATCGGTAATCGGCGTGTTTGGCTTCAGCCCCATGTACACAAGCGCTTTTTCCATACCGTCACGCTTGGTTGCATCTTTTTCTTTATCCGGATCAGGTACGCGACCATCAACCGACACGACCATCTCTGGCGATGTGCCCCAACTGACTTGCGGTTTGATTTCTGCAGCGTTCAAGGTCACGACCATATCGAACTTGGCACCGGCATCGGAATGCAAGGTACGCCAGTATTCGACTGCGCGATCCCAGTGCGGGCCGACAGGCGACAAAGGACGGCCCTTGACGTAATTGATCGTGGTTTCGTCGACGCCGACCATGCCGGCACGTGCGCCTGCTTCGATAGCCATATTGCAGATGGTCATGCGACCTTCCATCGACAAGGAACGTATGGTCGAACCGGCAAATTCAATTGCATAACCGGTGCCGCCTGCGGTGCCGATTTTGCCAATAATGGCCAACACGATGTCTTTTGCAGTGACGCCAAGCGGCAATGGACCGTCGACCTGTACCAGCATCGCTTTGGATTTTTGCGCCAGCAAGGTTTGCGTCGCAAGTACGTGCTCGACTTCCGACGTGCCTATGCCGTGCGCCAATGCGCCAAACGCGCCATGTGTGGACGTGTGCGAATCACCGCAAACCACGGTCATGCCGGGCAAAGTTGCACCTTGCTCAGGTCCGATTACGTGCACGATACCTTGACGCTTGTCGCGCATGCTGAAATAGGTCAAGCCGTATTCGTGTGCATTGTGATCCAGCGTTTCAACCTGCAGGCGCGATGTCGGATCTGCAATCCCTTCCGAGCGGTCGGTAGTCGGCACATTGTGATCCGCCACCATCAGATTGGCGGAGACGCGCCATGGGCGACGACCAGCCAGCTTCAAGCCTTCAAAAGCCTGCGGGCTGGTGACTTCATGCAACAGATGACGATCGATGTAAAGCACGGTTGTGCCATCGTCGCCGGTTTCAACAACGTGCGATTGCCAGAGTTTATCGTAGAGCGTTTGAGCCATATTCGTGTGCCAAAGTAAGTCAGTAACGACTGATATAAACAGCCTTTAATTATGCCATATTTAGCGCATCTCCATTGCAGGAAACGGCTACGCGCACGCCGAAAAGCGTGTGGCACCTCCAACATGAGGGTAATTACATTTAAAGCAATGCCCTGCTATGGAGGTCTATTTTTTGGTTTGTAGATAAAGTGGCATCACGCGTTGCGCGTATACCGCCAGATCGCTGCTGCGATCGGCACTCGATGGATGGGTAGATAGAAATGCAGGTGGCGCACTGCCGCCGACCTGCCCCATTTTTTGCCATAGCGTAATCGCGGCACGCGGATCGTAACCGGCACGCGCGGCCAATTCGACACCAATGCGGTCGGCTTCTCTTTCATGCTCGCGTGAATTCGGCAGGCCAATCACGCCCATGTACGCGTATTCAGCACCTGTTTGACCTAGACTGCCAACGCCGAACAAAGCAGAACCAATCGAAATAACACTACCGGCAACCATCTGACTCGACGCGCGCTCACGTGCATGTTCACGCAAGGCGTGTGAGATTTCATGGCCGATGACTGCGGCCAGCTCATCGTCCGTTACCTTGAGTTTCTCGATCAGACCACTATAGACCGCAATTTTCCCGCCTGGCATGCACCACGCATTGACTTCAGCCGAGGTCAGTACATTGACTTCCCACTGCCAAGCTTTTGCGTCAGGGCGGAAAGCAGGTGTTTGTGCAATCAGACGATTCGAAATAGAGCGTACGCGTGCGACTTGTGCCGAATCGCGGTTGAGATTGTTTTTCTTCTTTTCTTCCGCGATCAATTCACCGTACTGCTTGGATGCAGCTTGATCCAGTTGCTGCGCCGAAATCGCCATTCTTTGGCTGCGATCAACCCCAACCACTCCGCCTTGCGTGGTTTGTACGGTTTCGCAGGCGGACAAGGTCAGCACCGAGAAAACAAGAATAGTCGACGCGTGAATAGAATGCGATTTAAAGAGTTTCAATCCGGCTCCTTATCGAAAATTCAGAAAAACACTGCGACTAAAAATCAACCTGCACTGGCAGGAATCTGCGGCGTACTGACCTTGACGTCGCCACATTGCGCACGGTGACGCAAGGCATGATCCATCAGCACCAATGCCAGCATGGCTTCAGCGATAGGCGTGGCCCGAATGCCAACGCAAGGATCATGTCGACCCAGCGTTTCAACCATGATCGGATTGCCGACTTTATCTATCGAATGACGTGCGGTACGAATACTGGATGTCGGTTTGATCGCAATCGACGCCGTGATGTTCTGCCCGGTTGAAATTCCGCCCAGCACGCCACCTGCGTTATTGCTGGCAAAACCGCCAGGCGTCAATTCATCGCCGTGCTCTGTTCCTTTTTGCGCAACCGACTTGAAGCCTGCACCTATCTCCACACCCTTGACGGCATTGATGCCCATCAATGCGTAAGCGATTTCCGCATCCAGCTTGTCGTAAATCGGCTCACCCAGTCCGATCGGCACATTCTCGGCAACGACGTCGATGCGCGCACCGCAGGAATCGCCGTTCTTGCGCAAGTCATCCATATACGCTTCCAGCTGCGGAAGTATGCTTGCATTGGCCGAGAAGAATGGGTTTTCAGGAACGTGCGCCCAGTTCTCGAACGGGATTTCAATTTCGCCCAACTGACTCATGCAACCTTTGAAGGTAGTGCCGTATTGTTCCAGCAACCACTTCTTCGCAATCGCTGCAGCGCCGACTACCGGCGCCGTCAGGCGAGCAGATGAACGGCCACCACCACGCGGATCGCGGATACCGTACTTATGCCAGTACGTGTAATCGGCATGACCAGGGCGGAAAGTGTCGGTGATATTGCCGTAGTCCTTGCTGCGCTGGTCTTCGTTGCGAATCAACAGCGCAATCGGCGTACCGGTTGTCTTGCCTTCAAACACGCCGGACAGGATTTCGACGGTATCCGATTCCTGACGTTGGGTCACATGACGCGAGGTCCCTGGCTTACGGCGATCCAGATCGAGCTGAATGTCGGCTTCTGACAACACCATGCCAGGCGGACAACCATCGATTACGCAACCGATCGCGGGACCGTGAGATTCGCCAAAAGTGGTGACAGTAAAGAGTGTGCCAAATGTATTACCGGACATGATGGTTAATGATCAATTGAATAAAGCACCATTCTACCAGTGCGCAGAACACAAATACTTCAAGAAAAATCATTGCCGTATGTTAAATCGGTGTGCAATATACGGTTTCCATACTATAAAAACCAAATCCCGGAGAAGGCAACATGAGCAAGTCGGTCAGCCATAGCGAGGATGACCTTGTATTTCTGGATGAAGCTGCAACACCATCCGACAACAATACTCTGGGTACAAGCAAGGATGTTTGGCAGGTCATGATCATCGATGATGATGCAGACGTCCATTCAGCAACAACCTTTGCCCTCAGCAACGTTGAAATACAAAATCGACCGCTGTCATTTCTACACGCTTACTCTGCGCAGCAAGCGCGCGCGATCCTGGCAAATGAACCGAATGTTGCGGTCATTTTGCTGGACGTTGTCATGGAACAGCAGGATGAAGGTCTGCAACTCGTTCATTACATACGCGATGTCTTGCACAGAACCGAAGTGCGCATTATCCTGCGCACCGGTCAACCTGGCTACGCGCCGGAAATCGACGCTATCCAGCAATTCGATATCAATGATTACAAGACGAAATCCGAACTGACACGTATCAAGTTATATACAGTCGTCACTGCGGCCATCCGTTCTTACGAACAAATCTGTACCATCAATTCAAGCAGCCGCGGCCTGGACATGATCTTGCGCGCAAGCACCGAATTGATGGCACTACAAACGCTGGAAGAATTTACAAACGGCGTCCTCAGACAAATTTCCCACTTGCTGGATATCCAGCCTAATGGTCTTTTTTGCGTACGCGAAACGTTGCAAAATCAGGACACCGAATTATTTGTGGTCGCAGCTGCCGGCAAATACCGGAATCTGCTGAATCATTCTGTATCCACATTGGAAGATGAGCAAATCGGTCATGCCTTGCGTCGCGCCCTCAACGAACGCCGCAATATTTATGGACGCGAATTTACAGCACTGCACTTTGGCGGCAACGCTATCAACGACTTCGCAGCCTTCTTCCATATCGATAGACCGTTAAACGACACGGCTCTGCGATTACTGGAAGTTTTTTGCAGCAATATTTCAGTTGGCCTCGCCAACATCATGCTGGTCACAAATCTGCACAATTCTGCCTTCTACGATTCGCTGACAAAACTACCGAATCGCACGCGCCTCAAAGAAATCATCGACGACAACCTGATCTCAACGACAGATAAACCAACCACACTGGCACTGATCGACATCGATCATTTTGCTGAAACCAACGATACGCTGGGACATCAATTCGGCGACCTGTTGTTGCTGTCTGTTGCGTCGCGCCTGCAATCGCGTTTGGGCGACAGACTGGTTGTGGCGCGCGTGGGTGGCGATACGTTTGGCGTACTGGGCGATGACATCCAGGTAAATCCGGCAGCGGTATTGGCGCAATTTGAACGACCGTTCAGTATTGATGGGCAGGATGTACAGCTTTCTGCCACGGTGGGCTTGGTACGTTTATCAGAGCACGAGGGCCGCGGTGTTGAAGCGCTGAAGAATGCCCATATTGCGTTGAAACGCGCCAAGCTGCAGCAACGCACCGGTTATCTGCATTTCTCGCGCAGCATGGGTATAGACATACGCGAACGCGTGAATATGATGCATGCACTGCGTGCCGCGTTTGAAGAAAGACACCTGTTCGTCGTCTACCAACCGCAGATCGATATGGTCACGCGTTTGCCTGTGGGCGCAGAAGCGTTATTGCGCTGGCAGACAGAAGATAAAACGATGATTTCACCAAGCCGCTTTATTCCGATTGCGGAATACTCCGGCCTGATCATCGAGCTCGGCGAATGGGTATTGCGCCAGGCTTGCCAGGAGTTGGTGCGCATTCAACGTCATGGCTTTCCCAACTTCATGATGTCGGTCAATGTATCGCAGGTTCAATTCCGTCATCCGCATTTTCTCAGCATGCTGCGCAAGGCATTGGAAGACACCAATGCTCCACCGCATTGCATTGAGCTTGAAATCACAGAATCGATGGCGATGGAAGAGCCGGACGCACTGATCAAATTGCTCGATCAAATTACAGAAACCGGCGTCAGCATTGCCATTGATGACTTCGGCACCGGTTTCTCATCGCTCAGCCATTTGCAAAAATTGAGCGTCGATAGACTCAAAATCGATCGAGCATTCGTCATGGAAATTACCGATTCTTCGCGCGGCAGCAGCATCGCAGAAATGATCATTCAGTTAGGCCGCAATCTGGAGCTGGATATCATCGCCGAAGGCGTTGAAGATGAGCGACAAGCAAAAATTCTGACCGAACTCGGCTGCCCTTATGGACAAGGCTATTTGTTTTCAAAACCCTTGACTTCAGATGCACTGCACGACTGGTTGCGTACCCATAAAACGACCTAAACGGTAAATCTGCACTTCGCCACACAAATACAAGCCCTACCACCGCCGTAACGTTTTCTTATTGCATAGTCCCCCACCCTAACCGGACGACATGAAAAAAAGCGTACTCACCCTGCGACGTTCTATCGTACTGGCGGTGGCAATCGGCTTGCTCGTGCCTGCCATTGCAATCAATGGCTATAGCTGGTTCAAAACCTACGACACCGAAGTCAACAAAAGCACCATCAAACTCGCCGAAGAAAACGCCTTGGCCTTGGCCGACACCATGAGCGAAGCCGTATGGAATCTCAAATACGACGATGCCTCTGCATTGGCCGATGCTGCGATGTGGCGCAATGACGATATTGTGCGCATTGAAATACGCGACAACAAGCGAACCGTCTTTGTCAGCGACCAGCGACGCAAACGCCCGAGCGGTTTTATTGCCTCCTCCGAAACCAATATCTATTACCGTGGTCAGGTTGCAGGCTCGCTCAAGATTGAAGTCGGCGGCGCACGTCTGCAAAAAATGACGACCAACAATCTGCTGCAACAATTGTGGCCACTGGCGTTTCAAATCGCCGTATCCATTCTGTTGATCCTGCTCTTTTTCGAACGTCGTTTGATACGTCCACTGCTACGCTTGAATACCGATACGCAACAGCTATTGTCCGGACAGCTTGATCATACAATTGGAGGCAAGCGTCACGGCGAAATTGCTTTGCTGTCGCAGCAACTTGAAACCATACGCAAACGCCTGCGAGAAATTTTTGGCGACACCAAGCAAGAAAATATCAGTGGAATAGATCAACATCAACAGACACGCATTCAACTGGCGCTGCAGGAACGGGAAACACGTTTTCGCGTATTCCTTGAGCAAAGCCCGATTGCCATCATCGAGTGGGATAAAAAACTTCAAGTTGTGGAATGGAATCCCGCTGCAGAACGGATATTCGGTTATCGCCGCGATCTCGCGCTTGGACGACATATCCGCTTTCTGGCGCCGCTCGATAAACGCCATCTGATTGAAGATATCGTGCTGCAATCAAGATCAAACCCAGCAGATACACAATCCATACAAGAGAACCTGACTGCAGATGGTCGCATCATTACTTGTGAATGGCATTATTCGACCATAGACGATGATGCCGGCAATGCCGGGCGCCTGTTATCAATGGTGGAAGACATCACAGAAAAACGCCGCGTCGCAGAAGTGCAGCGTCTGTCTGAAGCAAAATTTGCTGGTGCCTTCCGCTGCAACCCAGAGCCGATTTCGATTGCACGTTATCCCGACGGCACATTTATCGAAGTCAATGCTGCGTTTGAAAAAATTCTCGGTTTTACACGCGATGAATGGCTTTTGAAAAACGGTTTGCGCTTGCACATCTGGGTATATCCGGAAGAGCGTACAGAATTATTCCAGCTGCTTGAGCGCGATAAGCAGGTGGAAAATTTCGCCTGGAGCATGCGCAACAAGGCCGGTGAAATTCACCACTGCCTGCTCAATGCAACGCTGTTCTGCATCGACGACGAAACATACATGCTGGCCGTCATGCGCGATGTAACCAGTCAAAGGCTGCTGGAAGAACAAAAGATGGAAGCCGATCATGCGCTGCTGCGGCTGGCACAGGGCACGCAGGGCATCGCCGGTGAGCCCTTCTTTGAATTGCTGGTCAACGATCTGGCCGCTGCGCTGCGCACCGATTGCGCACTGATAGCGCTGCGTTCCAGTACTGACCCGCAGCGCATTCTGACACTGGCATCGCATATGCATGGCGAAATCGTCGACAACTTCGAGTGCGCGATACCCGGCACACCTTATGGACATACGCTGGATGCCGGCCTCTGCGTTTTCACACATGATGTACAAAATATGTTCGCGCAGAACGCCTCCCTGATCAAACGTGGCTGGGACAGCTACGCCGGTGCGCCGCTGCACGATGCCAACGGCCTTGCCATAGGCGTACTGGCCGTGATGCACTCCAAACCGCTACGCAACCCTGATCTCGTTAAATCGCTGCTGCAGGTATTCAGCGAACGTGCGTCGGCGGAACTGGAGCGCAAGCGCGCAGAAGAAGAGTTGCGACTCAGCGAACAACGTTTCGCAACGATTTTCCATTCCACGCCGGTACCCATGTTCGTCACGCAACTCAGCAACAATAACGTGATCAAGGACGTCAATGCCGCATTTGAACAATTGTTCAAACGCACACGGCAGTCCGTGCTCGGCAAGAACACGCTGGATCTCGCCATGTATTGCAATCCCGCCGATCGCGACGCCGTCCTGAGCAATCTGCAAAGTACCGGCAGCCTGGAACAGCTAGCCGAGTTATGGATGTATTGCGGCGACCAGAGCAAGATATTGATCCAGTTTTCCGGCCATGTTTTTTTGCTGGAAGGTGAGCAGTTCGGCATCCTGGCATGCCAGGACATCACCGAAAAACGTTTGATCGAAACCGAGATTCTGGAATTCAACGCGACGCTGGAAGACCGCGTCGTCGAACGGACCGAAGAATTACAACAAGCAAATCAGGAACTGGAGACCACGCTGGAAGCGTTGAATATGGCGCATGAAGAGTTGGTTAACAATGAGAAACTCGCAGCACTAGGCGCACTGGTAGCGGGGATTTCGCATGAATTGAATACGCCTATCGGCAATAGTCTGATGGTGGCCAGTACACTCAGCAACCAGACTTCAAAATTACTCGACAATTATCGCGGCGATAAAGGTATCAAACGCTCCAGCCTGGAAAGCTATTTCACTGATGTCGACAAGGCCAGCGATATTCTGGTGCGCAATCTGCATCGCGCAGCGGATCTGGTGAACAGCTTCAAACAAGTTGCCATCGATCAAACCAGTTCTCAAAGACGGAGCTTTTCACTGGAAGAAATCACCGGTGAAATCCTGCTGACCTTGTGGCCGGCGATACGCAAGACGCCTTTCACCGTGGAACAAAGCATTCCGGCTGATCTGACCTTTGATAGCTATCCCGGCCCACTGGGTCAGGTACTGACCAATCTGATCAGCAATGCGCTGCTGCACGGTTTTGAAGGAAGAACTCAGGGTAGTGTTGTGGTGGGTGCATGCAATAGCGCAGATGGCTGGGTAGAAATCACTGTGAAGGATGATGGCATAGGGATTCCAGGCAGTAATTTGACCCGAATTTTTGATCCGTTTTTTACAACCAAGCTTGGTGAAGGTGGGTCCGGTTTAGGCTTGAATATCACGCACAATATCGTCAGCGGCATACTCGGTGGTCGCGTGCGCGTACAAAGTGCTGTAGGCACAGGCACGACCTTCACCTTGACCTTGCCTCTGGTCGCTCCGCAACACAGCAACGATAACGATACCTTGCATCCACTAGCGTGATTGCTTTATCCGAGAGTGCAGACGTTCTTAAAAGCCCAACCAGGCACGGAAACGCAGCAGAAACTCAGGTACGGCAACAAAGATGGATCCAGTGACCACAGCATTCAAAATTGCCGTCACCATAAACAATTGCGGAATACTCAAACCCGCATTCAATAACACCATCGCCAGCAACGCAGCCACCACCATGAACAAGGCATTCAGGATATTCATGCCGGCGATCGTGCGCGACATATGCGTAGGATCGCAACGCGTCTGTATCAATGCGAACAGTGGCACGATATACAAACCGCCAAAACCGCCTATCAACAGGCAATCAAGCAGGATACGCATACTGCCAGGCTGCTGCAGGAAACTTGAAAAATCAACCAGGCTGGTACTCGTATAAGCGCCACTCGCAAGAAATAGATCAAAACCGAACACCGACAAACCAATCGCTCCCAGCGGCACCAATCCAATTTCCACTTTACGGCCGGACAATCTTTCGCATAACAAAGAGCCGACACCGATCCCCAGAGAAAAAATCGTCAACAGCAAAACGAAAATACTGTGATCGCCATGCAGATACTGCTTCGCATACAGCGGGAATTGCGCCAGCATGATCGCGCCATAAAACCAGAACCAGGAGTTGGCCAACATCGCAAGAAATACTGTGCGATTTTTCCGCGAGTAACTGATGTTGCGTACTGTTTCCGTGGCCAGATTCCAGTTGATTTTCAAGTCGGGCACAGGCGCTGGCGAATACGGGATTGCCCTGCTCGCCAACCACCCTGCCACTGCAATCGCAATCGTGCCGCCGGCAACCAACTCTATGCCCCATGGTTTTTGCAACACTAGTACTGCGCCCAATACTTCGCCCAGCAAAATACCGACAAAGGTTCCCATCTCGACCACACCGTTACCACCCACCAGTTCTTCCGGTGCCAGCTTTTGCGGCAGGTAAGCATATTTGACAGGGCCAAACAAAGCGGAATGCAAGCCCATGCCCGCCACCGCAGCAATCAACAACCATAAATTCTGCGTAAACCAGCCTACGGCTGCGACCAGCATGATGCCGATTTCAAGCAGCTTGATGTAACGCACCAAGCCGGATTTTTCAAACTTGTCGGCAAGTTGCCCTGCAATTGCGGAAAACAATACGAAAGGCAAGATAAACAAACCTGGAATCAGGTTGTTCAGAAACCCCGTATCCATCGTGGTCCAGTTGAACGCCTCAAAAGTCAATATCGTCAACAAGGCAGTCTTGAACACATTGTCATTGAATGCACCAAAAAATTGAGCCCAGAAAAACGGTGCAAAACGACCTTGCGCGAGTAGAGAAAACTGACTTGGTTTTTTCATGTAAATGAAATCGTGGAAATGTGAATGAGTGGGGCGCACAACAGAGCATCATGGTCCTCGGCGCTGCCAGCAGAATAGTACGCGATTGTCCGGTTCACCAAATAAAAAAGCCGTTCGTGCATCCATCAGATGCGCGAACGGCTTTTTAAAACGATGCCGTCTTAACCGTCGTCCTCGTTAGCCATTGCAGGTGAACTCTGAATGTACGATTTCAACATTTTATTCTCGAAGCTTTGCGCTTCCAGCACGGCTTTCGCCACGTCATAAAACGAGATCACGCCTACCAGTATTTTTCCATCGAGGACAGGGACATAACGCGCATGTTTTTCCAGCATCATGCGACGTACCTCATTGATTTCGGTATCGCAGGAGATCGTGATCGGGGCCTGGTTCATGTGCTGCCGAACACTGCCGTCCCCTATCGCACCACCATGGGCATGAATGGTCGCCATGACTTCGCGGAAAGAAAGCATACCGATCAGATTGCCTTTATCCATTACGACCAGCGAACCGATATCCTTTTCAGCCATCGTATTGACGGCCTCCAGCATCGGACTGTCTGGCGTCACCGTGAAGAGAATGTTTCCTTTTACCTTGAGTATTTCGGATACTTTCATGTGGCGGCCCTCCCAACATTATGGTTGTACTGCGGACAACTCCAATGTAGCGCAAGCGCCACGAAAAATCTACCATTCCATCATCCGGCCGTCACCGCAGGTTTTACGCTATCAGCTACCTAAGCAATGGCCTGTCAATGTATGACAGCACACAAGTGTTAAAAATTCACAAACGATTGTTTAGCGAAGCTGTAAAGCTTGCATCCGGTGCAAACGAGGCCTAATCTGAAGATGTTGCAACAGAAGGAGGCCATCATGAATGTGATCTCACACAAGACACAGCAATCGTTTGCCGAGTTCTACACCAGCTATTTGACTGACCATACGGATCGCACATCACGCCAATTACATTTCTTTGGATCAACGCTTTCCATCATTTTTCTGATCCTGCTGGCGCTAAGCGGCAATGTCTGGTGGTTATTGGCAGCCCTTGTAGCGTTTTACGGCTTTGGGTGGATAGGGCATTTTCAATTCGAGAAAAACCGGCCGCGTTCGTTCAAACAACCGATTTATTCCTTCCTGGCCGCATGGCTGATGTACTGGCAAATGCTGACAGGTCAAATCTCGTTTTGATTGGCCAGATCGGCCTGATGGCTGAAGTGCTCGGATAGTGACACATTAAGCCCCTGCTCGACCGCAGCTTCCACTTGCTGCGCGAGGTGGTTATCGCTAACAGCATCAAATACAAACACGCGATAGACATCTGCCAAAGTAAGTTGTTGAGGGTTGGCCAGCAGTGCCCAGCGATCCAGTCCATCGGTAATACGCTTGCCCCATTGCATACGCTTCGGGCCTTCAGCCTTGATGCGCCCGACCCAGCCGGCATCCAGCATTTTTTCGAGTAAAACTTCCGACTCGTCAAAGCCTAGATGAGTTTTGTCGCGCAATAATTTGCTGTCGACCACTGCAGAATTGGCGCTGGTTCTTGCCTCATATAAAACTGCCAGCAGCGCCATCGCATCAACGAAGGCACTACCCGGTTGCGGCACATGCCACCAGCGCTCATATTTCACGATAGGCAAGGCAGCAGTCACCACTGCGCCACCCAAGGTAATCAACCAGCCCAGATAGATCCACACCAGAAAAATAGGAAAAGCCGCGACCGCGCCGTACACCACAGTATAGGTTGGCACCTTGACGACAAAAACGGCAAACAGGCGCTTGACCACTTCAAACGCAATTGCCGCCAGCAAGCCGCCGCACAAGGCATCACGCCATTCGACCAGGCGATTCGGCACCACGATATACAGCAGGGTAAACGCGACTGTGGTCAACAGAATCGAGATCGTTGAATACAGCACACCACCGGAGAATGGAATGCTGCTTCTGAGTACACCATTCGTCGCGGTAAATACATAAGACGTCAGCGTAATCGACGCGCCTATCAGCAAAGGTCCCAGGGTCACGATTGCCCAGTAAACCAGTATGCGCTGTGTAATCGGTCGCGTCGTCTTGACACGCCAGATTTGATTGAAAACGCGATCTATCATCAGCATCATCATGACGGCAGTCACGATCAAGGCAACTGCGCCAACCGCCGACAAACGTGTCGCCTTGCTGGAGAACTGCGTCAGATAACCAAGGATGGTGTTGGCTATCCCTTGCGGCATCAGATTTCGCACGAAGTAAGCTTCCAGCGAAGCGCGGAAGGTATTGAACAAGGGAAAGGTAGTGAAAATCGCCAGTGCAATCGTCAGGATAGGCACCAGTGCCAGCACCGTCGTAAACGTCAGGCTGCCTGCAACCTGCGGCAATCTTTCTTCATCAAGGCGGCGTGCTGCAAAACGGAACAGATGCCGCATTTGCGGCCAGGATAAATCACGGAAAAGAGGAAAAGTTTCTAGCTTCATGCAGCGCGCGTATTGATAATTCCGATATATCCATTTATCTGAAAAGGCCTGCGCGGGATTTTGCACAGAGGGGCCAGATCAAATATTTAGATGCTTATAAAGCATCCTATAATACCAAGCATGAACTCATCCAAGCTCCCTATTCTCGTTTTGTATTATTCGCGTCATGGCTCCACGCGCAAACTGGCCGAGTTGATCGGACAAGGCATAGACAGCGTCTCCGGCTGCGAAGCGCGCTTGCGCACCGTGCCGGCTGTATCTACCGTCACCGAAGCAAGCGAACCGGAGGTGCCGCTGGAAGGCGCACCTTATGTAGAACTGAGCGATCTGCAAGAATGCGCAGCCATCGCACTAGGTTCGCCTACCCGCTTCGGCAATATGGCAGCACCAATGAAATATTTTTGGGATGGCACTTCGTCGCAATGGCTATCCGGCACCTTGGCCGGCAAACCGGCTTGCGTGTTTACATCCACTGGCAGTCTGCATGGCGGACAGGAAACTACCTTGTTGTCGATGATGCTGCCCTTGCTGCATCACGGCATGCTGCTGCTAGGCATTCCTTACACACAAGCAGAGTTGATGACCACCAGCAGCGGCGGTACACCTTACGGCGCGTCGCACTGGTCAGGTGTCAGCGGCACGCAGGCGATTTCGGCCGATACCCGCGCGCTGGCCATTGCACTCGGTCAACGTCTGGCACACACCGCGTTCAAACTGCAGAACAACTGATGCAAACACAAAGCCAAACAATCATTCATCGCGGCGCGGTCGTCAGCCTGCTCGCCTTGATCGTTCTATGCATCGCATGGGAAATGGTACTGGCGCCGATACGGCCGAATGGTTCATGGCTGGTGCTTAAAGTCATTCCTTTGTTGATTCCTTTGCGCGGCATCCTGAAACGCGATCTATACACGATGCAATGGTCATCGATGCTGATTTTGCTGTATTTCGCCGAAGGCCTGGTGCGTGGCATGAGCGATATCGGCCTGTCCGCCATTCTGGGCTGGATAGAAGTTGCACTGGTGCTGGCGTTTTTCATTTGTGTCATTGCCTATTTGCGCCCTTACAAAAAAGCTGCGAAGGCGCTCACCAAACAAGCCTTGAAAAAGGCTGCTGAATGACAGCGTTTCTCGATGCATGCCGCCACACCATCGGTGCGCAATATGTATCGATAGATGCCGAGCAAAATGCACCTTACCTGATTGATGCACGTCGTCGTTTTACCGGCACAGCGTGTGCCGTAGTCAAACCCGGCTCGACGGAAGAAGTCGCCGCCATTGTCCGCCTCTGCAATCAATTCAAGGTTCCTGTTGTGCCGCAAGGCGGCAACACCGGCCTGGTACTCGGCAGCGTACCGGATGACAGCGGTACTGCGATCGTCTTGTCTCTTACCCGTCTGAACCAGATTCGCACTATCGATCCGGTCAACAATACGATGACCGTCGAGTCCGGCTGCATCCTGCATAACATTCAGCAAGCAGCAGAAGGTGCAGACAGACTCTTTCCACTTTCTTTGGGTTCCGAAGGCAGTTGCACGATAGGCGGCAATCTTTCATCCAACGCCGGCGGCACTGCAGTTCTGCGCTACGGCAATGCGCGCGAATTATGCCTGGGCCTGGAAGTCGTTACGCCGCAAGGCGATATCTGGCACGGCTTGCGCGGCTTGCGCAAGGACAATACCGGCTACGATTTGCGCGACCTCTACATAGGTGCAGAAGGCACACTGGGTATCATCACCGCCGCAGTCATCAAACTATTCCCACAACCCAAAGCAACACGCACCGCGCTGCTCGCATTACGCAGTGCTGACGATGCCTTGCGTCTGCTGACGCTGGCACAAAAAAAATGCAATGCGGCGCTAACTGGTTTCGAGCTGATGTCTGGATTTTGCATGACGCTGGTAAGTCGGCATTTCCCTCAGATGCGCTTGTCGTTCAAGGAAGCGCATGCACAATATGTCCTGCTTGAATTGTCCGATAGCGAATCCGACGAGCATGCAAACACCCTGCTGGAAAATTTGATCTGTGATGCGCTACAACAAGGTATTGTGCAGGACGCGATCATTGCGACGTCGATTGCACAATCAAAAGCCTTGTGGACGGTGCGTGAACATATCCCGCTGGCACAAGCCGCCGAAGGAAAAAATATCAAGCACGATGTCTCGCTGCCGATTTCCGTAATTGGTGACTTCATCAGCGAGACCGATCGACTGGTGCGCGAGGCATTTCCCGGCGTGCGCATAGTGACTTTCGGTCATTTGGGCGATGGTAATCTGCACTACAACATCGCACATCCTGAACACGACACCGAAGATAGTTTTTTGATGCAACAAGCAGCGATCAATCGTATTGTGCACGATAGCGTGCATAGCTTCGATGGCTCCATCTCCGCCGAGCACGGCATAGGTGCATTGAAACGTGAAGAAATCTTGCGTTACAAATCAGAGATTGAAATGAATCTGATGCGCACGATCAAACATGCACTCGACCCACTCAACATCATGAATCCGGGCAAGCTTATTCAAGATTAATTTCATCATCACTTTGTAGAAGCACTTCGTTGTTCAACCAGACACGGGACTGCCATGCCATTCAAGCTACTGCTTCTTGCACTGATCTTTTGTTCCGCACCTGCCTTTGCGATTTACAAATGCGAATCCGGTGACAAAATCATTTATAGCGATACACCCTGCCAAGGCGACAAAACCGTCAGCATGAAAGAAATCGCTATCGCAGCGGCCGCTAGCGATAACGGTGCAGCGCAAAAACAACTGCAGCAAGACAAGAAAGAACTGCAACGCCTGCAACAACGCAGGGAAAAGCAACAGACACAAGACGATCGTCAGCAAGCGAAGCGCTACAAGACTGCCGAAACGAAGAAACAAAAGTGCGCAGAATCAGCGCAGCGCGTGCAATGGGCGAAGGAAGATGCAGCCAGCGCACCGACCAAGAGTAGTGAGCGCGCCAAGCAAAAAGCCAGACGCACAACAGAGAAGCATCAGCTTTCTTGCGGCAGCGCTTGAAGAAAATACTTACCTGAAACAAACCAAAGACAAAGCTGACAGAAATTTGATTCATGTCAAACTCCTGTCACATGCACTTGCTACGATAAGCCCGTGCTCTCAAAAAGAGCCGCATTTAGCACCATACAAACAGGTCGCTACTACCGGCGCTGGCGGTCGGGAAACATACCAGCACCATATATAGAAACGCGTCCTGACAAAAACTCGTGTGGCTCCAGTTTAAACAAGTGAAGCGTGAAAAAAAGCCTGCGTGTACGCAGGCTTTTTTGCGTTGTGCACTGCGCAAAATCGACGGCAAGTTTCATATCAATATTTACTGTATTTGATATCAAAATTAAGCAATTTTAAAGTTGCATCTTAAATGCTATAAATGTCATGCAGTCAGTTCACATAGCAATCACGGTAATTAAATTGCTTTTATTCACTATGGAGGTCATATGCAAATCGCTGAAGAATTCAAAGTTAAAAATGCCGCAGGTAAATCCTTGATCATGCTGAATATCACCAAAGGAATCAGCTATCTCGATTTCGGCATGGCACATTTGCCCAAAGAGTTTCAAGGGTATATGGTCAAGCACACTGACCAGGTTGCCGAGGCACAAAGCGATGGCTCATTCAAACTAAAAGATACGAATGAAGTTTTCACACGTGTTTGAATAAGAGTCTAGCGATCGCTTTATTCCTGCGGTTTGCCGAACCGGTTTCGGCAAACCGCATGCTGCATTACGTTTCGGCCACACCCGTCGCATCCTCTATATCAACATTGCATGACCGCATGTCACATGACATCCAAGCTGTGTAACTGACCCGCAATCATTGCAAAAAAATCGCAACGCTTCAGTGCGACTATACATATAGTTTTTTCCTATTGCGCGGACATCAAAATTCAAATAATTACTCCGGATCTTCGATGATAGTATTTGAACGCTCACTTCTCGTTTGTATCGTTCTTCTCTATATCAATCACATATTTCCGGGGGACCCATGTCAAAGAAAAAGCTCACCACCATCAACGGCGCACCTGTTTCCGACAACCAGAATGTCTTGACTGCTGGCCCGCGCGGGCCACAACTTTTGCAGGACGTATGGTTTTTGGAAAAGCTGGCCCATTTCGATCGCGAAGTCATCCCTGAACGACGCATGCATGCCAAAGGATCAGCTGCATTCGGGACCTTTACCGTCACCCACGACATCACCAAATACAGCAAGGCAAAAATCTTTTCGCAGGTCGGCAAGAAGACCGAGATGTTCCTGCGCTTCTCGACAGTTGCCGGCGAACGCGGCGCAGCCGATGCAGAACGCGACATTCGCGGCTTTGCGATGAAGTTCTACACCGAAGAAGGCAACTGGGATCTGGTCGGCAACAACACGCCGGTATTCTTCTTCCGCGATCCTTTGAAATTTCCGGATCTGAACCATGCTGTAAAACGTGATCCACGCACCAATTTACGCAGCGCAAAAAACAATTGGGATTTCTGGAGTTCTTTGCCGGAAGCACTGCATCAAGTAACCATCGTCATGAGTGATCGCGGCATCCCTGCTTCTTACCGCCACATGCACGGTTTCGGTTCTCACACCTTCAGTTTTCTGAATGCCAATAATGAACGCTTCTGGGTAAAATTCCATTTCCGTACACAGCAAGGCATCAAGAATTTGACTGATGCAGAGGCAGCTGCGGTAGTCGGTAGCGATAGAGAAAGCTTCCAGCGCGATCTGTACGAAGCGATTGAAAAGAAAGACTTTCCGCGCTGGACCATGTCGGTACAGATCATGCCGGAGAAAGATGCAGAAAAAGTCCCGTATCACCCATTCGACCTGACCAAGATTTGGCCCAAAGCCGATTATCCCTTGATCGAAGTCGGCGTGTTTGAATTGAACCGCAATCCCGACAATTATTTTGCCGATGTCGAGCAAGCGGCATTCAATCCGGCCAACGTTGTCCCAGGCATCAGCTTCTCGCCAGACAAAATGCTGCAAGGCCGTTTGTTCTCATACGGCGATGCACAACGGTATCGCCTCGGTGTAAATCACTATCAGATTCCAGTCAACACACCGAAATGCCCTTTCCATGCGTTCCATCGCGACGGTGCAATGCGGGTCGATGGCAATCACGGCAGCACTTTGGCTTATGAGCCAAACAGTTACAAGGAATGGCAAGAGCAACCGGATTTCCGCGAACCGCCATTGGCAATCAATGGTGCTGCGGATCGTTTTAATTTCCGTGAGGATGACGATGATTACTACTCGCAACCACGTGCGCTGTTCAAGCTGATGACGCCAGCACAGCAACAAGTTTTGTTCGACAACACTGGTCGCGCGATGGGTGATGCACCAATCGAAATCAAGCAGCGTCACATCGACAATTGCACAAAATGCGATCCCGCTTATGGGGCGGGCGTGAAAAAAGCGCTGGGACTTTAATCTGTACTGATTAAACCGCCAGACAAAAAAATAGCCGGGAGCAATCCCGGCTATTTTTATTTTAGCAATGACGTATTTACTGAAACGATTAAACGACTTTCAGAGTAATGCTAGGCAGCTTTTCGATATAGCCTTCCATCACATCACCCCGCACAACCGGCCCGACATTTTCCGGTGTACCCGAATAAATGATATCCCCAGGGAACAACTCAAACGCTTTCGAAAGATTGCTGATTTGTTCCGCAACCGACCAGATCATGTTTTTCAGATCCGAGCTTTGCTTGACCTGACCATTCACCTTCAGCCAGATTTTGCCTTGAGTGAAGTTACCGATACTTGCAACCGGATGCAAGGGACCAATAGGTGCGGACATGTCGAAGCTCTTACCGATTTCCCACGGCTTTTCTTCCTTTTTCATCGCAGCTTGCAGATCACGACGCGTCATATCCAGACCGACTGCGTAACCGAAGACATGCTGCAAAGCAGTTTCGACAGGAATGTTTTTGCCACCCTTGTTAATTGCCGCAACGAGTTCAATCTCGTAATGATAATTTTTAGTCAGCGTCGGATAAGGATGGTCGACGGTTTTCCCAGGCGGTACAAATTGAATCGAATCGCTGGGTTTTTGAAAAAAGAAAGGTGGTTCACGCGTTGGGTCCGAGCCCATTTCACGTGCATGCGCTGCATAATTGCGGCCTATGCAATAAATACGACGCACTGGAAAACGGTCATTGCTACCCACGATAGGAATCGATGGTTGCTCTATGGAGAAAATGGCTTGGTCTTTCCCGCCACTACGCGACGATGCACAACCAGTCACTGCACCCATCGTTAACAAACCAGCAGCTTGCAGCATTCCGCGTCTACTAATGTCAGTCATGTTGTCTCCTTGTTTATTTTAATTAGACATGGAAAGTCAGCAACGCATCAAGCAAGCGACACACTGCAAAACTTTCCATCGATAGAATATAGCGACGAAAGATAGCGCGCGCAATCAAGAAAATTACATCGCGCTTTTATGTAAGCTTCTCGTAAGAAATTTATTCTGGATACACAAAATAAAAGCGCTTTATCTCAATATAAGTTCAGGTTTTAAACTAAATCGCTAATACGCCAACGCGCCTGGTTTATATAGCAGGACAAGGTGGTGAAACCGAAGATGGCCGTCAATGACAGGAAGTCTGAGGCGAATATCTACTACCCGCTTGTACCTTGATATCGGTACCGCGCTTGGCTTTGGATGGAATGCTGTTTGAGATTGATGCAAGCGCCATCATCGCACGCTAAGCCACAGCTTCGTTCTGCTGATGGATATATGGAAAATACTCAATGATCTGCCGTGTCTGCACACAGCAGATCATTGTTGATGCTTTAGCTTGCTAGCTGCTCAGCTGAGCATGTAAATTACTTGCGTACCGGCGCAGCAACCGGCGCCAATGTTTCATGCTGGCTTGTATTACGTGCCTGACCTTTGTGCACCATCGTTACAGCGTAATCGATGCCCATGCCATAAGCACCTGAATGTTCCTTGACGATGCCAGTAACCGCGTCATAGGTTGCGTGGTTGGCCCAATCGCGCTGCCATTCCAGCATGACTTGTTGCCAGGTTACCGGCACCACGCCCGCTTGAATCATGCGTTGCATCGCCAGATCGTGTGCCATCAGTGATGTACCGCCGGATGCATCTGCCACCATGTAGATTTCATAATCGCCTTCCAGCATGGCGCACAACGCAAAGCTGTTGTTGCAGACTTCTGTCCACAGACCAGCGACGACGACTTTCTTGCGACCGTTTGCTTTCAATGCATCACGCACTTTTTGGTCATCCCAGGAATTCATTGACGTGCGTTCCAGAATTTTTTGTCCCGGGAATACATCCAGCAATTCCGGATAGGTATGGCCCGAAAAGCTTTGAGTTTCGACAGTAGTGATGATGGTTGGAATATTGAAAACCTTGCCGGCTTTAGCCAAGGCGACGGTATTGTTCTTCAGCGTTTGTCTATCGATAGATTGCACACCGAAAGCCATCTGCGGCTGATGATCGATGAAAATCAATTGCGAGTTAGTTGGTGTCAGGACTTCGAGTTTTGGATTGCTCATGATGTGCTCCGCTGGTTGAAAATTAAAGTTAAGAATGTAAGTGAGCTAGTGAAAATCAAAAATACGTACAAGTCAGACGATATTCACTTTCTTGTACTTAGTTTGGTGCAATCAAGTGTTGAACCAAAGGTGCATCCAGCCCTTGATGAAAACTATGCACACGCAACATGATTGCCTTGTCGTTTTCAGTAAAACGATCATGCTGGCGCAAATGCTCCAGCCATGACTCGACGACAAAGGTTTCTATGTAACGCCCGGGCTGCGCAATGTCTTCGAAAATTCCCCAAGTCAATGCACCACCGCGACGACGTACGTGGCGCATTGCATGGATGGCTTTCTTGAAATTTTCGGTGTTTTCCGCAGCAATACGATATTCGACGGTAATCATTACCGGCCCAGAGTCATGCGCTGGTTCGTCTGACATCGCTTCGCGCTGCAAATGAACAGATGGCGTCAAGTTCAAATCCGGCGTCAAATCCAGACGCCAGCGCAATGCGGTGGCACATGACAACACCATGCCGATAGCAGCGATGATCAGCGCAGTTGGTGTACCGAACTTGCCGGCGGTCTGGCCCCAGATTGCACTACCTGCCGCCATCGCACCAAAGAACACCACCAGATAAACAGCCAGTGCACGCGCCTTGACCCAACCGGCCGAACTACGTTGCGCACCGACATTGAGTATCGACAGCATAGCGATCCACGCAAAGCCGGAGAAAAGTAAAACTAGTCCGAGCAGCACTGCATTTTTCAGCATGGCAAGCGCCAGCATGGACAAGGCAAATAGCAGCGTTGCGCCTACCGCCAAACCATCCGTTGAAAAACGCTTGCGCAAGCGTGGCAATAAGACTGCACCGGTTACAGCGCCGACACCAATACACGCCAGCAAAATGCCGTAACCGCCAGCACCAAGTCCAAGTTCATTGCGCGCCACCAGCGGCAACAATGCCCACGCCGCACTACCGAACGTGAAGAAAGCCACCGCGCGTATCAGCACCACGCGCAACACCGGTGCTGCGTGTACATAGCGCAAGCCGGCACGCACCGCAGGGAGGAAATGTTCAGCCGGCAAACGCTGTACGCGCGGCGTCGATTTCCAGAAGTACAGCACCGCGACCACGCCTAATACCGACAGCGCATTCAGCATGAAGACCACGGCAGGACCGGCGAAGGACAGGATCAAACCAGCGAGCGCCGGTCCTATGGCGCGACTGATATTGATGCCGAGCGAGTTCAGTGCAACAGCAGAAGCAAGATCTTCCTTCGCCACCAGTTCAGGCACGATGGCCTGAAAAGGTGGTGCCGCCATTGCTGCGCCTACGCCAAGTAAGAAGGTCGCCCCCAGCAGAATCTCCGGCGTCACCATGCCAGCGAATGCAAATCCACTCAGTACAGCCGCAGTCAGTAACATCCAGATTTGTGCGAACAGCAAATATTTGCGTCTGTCCACGATATCGGCCAGCACACCAGAAGGCAGCGCAAACAGAAACATAGGCAAGCTGGTCGCTGCTTGTACCAAAGCCACCATGAACGGGTCGGAGCTGAGCGAAGTCATCATCCAACCTGCGCCTACATCGTGCATCCAGGTACCGATATTCGACGCCACCGTCGCCAGCCATAACGCGCGAAATAATTTATTCTGCAGCGGACTCCAGGAAGAAGTCGCGCTTGCGGTCTTGCCCGCAGCGGCGCTCATGACAATTCCTTGCGTCCGATGGCTGAACCCAGCGCATATTTACCAGGACCGCAAAAAGCAATCGCACCAAAAATCACCATCAGCAACCAGCCAAACTGCCCTTCAGCAATCGACCATTGCGGATGCACGATGAACATCGACACCAGCAACACGGCAAGCACAGGCAGGCAAGCGAATCGCGTCAGCAAGCCGATAGCTATCAGCACAGGACAAACCACTTCAGCAAAGATTGCTGCCAACAGAGAAAATTGCGCGCCCAAGCCGAAAGGATCTTCGATCACCGTCAACTCATGACTGTAATGAACAATCTTGGGCCAGCCATGCACATGCAAAAGCATGAAGGCGCCGCTGACACGCAGGAACAGCAGGCCGATATCGACCTGCGGCGCATTGAATCTGATCAGAAAATTTTTCATCCGATCAGAACGCAAAACAGCTACAACCCAACGCACCCCAGAAACCGGTATGACTCGTTACCGGCACGGTAGATTTGCGCGCGACATCATGTGCATGCATGTGCACGCCGCAAGCGCCTGCACATTGATGCGGCAATGCAGCCAACTGCTTGCTGCTCGCGACTTGACGGTAATGGCCAGGCACGGTTTTGACTGGCGACCAATCCGGCAATACTGGTATCGGTGGCGGTGCAATCTTGCTGAATTCATCTGCGCCAAACACGATCTTGCCGCCGACTATGGTGAGTACCGATTCCAGCGATTTGATGGCGTCTTCCTTGATCGTGAAGAAGTCCGCCGATAACACGGCTAGATCGGCTAACTGGCCTTCCTGTATCCGGCCTTTTTTACCTTGTTCGCTGGAGAACCAGGCGCTGCCGTTGGTCCACAATTCAAGCGCGGTATCGCGCGACAACTGTGCGCTGGAATCATAAATTTTCATGCCGCCAACTGTGCGGCCGGATACCAGCCAGTACAGTGCAGTCCACGGGTTGTAACTGGCGACACGCGTTGCATCGGTGCCGCCGCCTACAGGAATGCCGGCATTCAGCATGCGCTTGATAGGCGGCGTGTTGGCCGCTGCTTCGGTGCCGTAACGTTCTACAAAATATTCACCCTGGAATGCCATACGATGTTGAATCGCGATGCCACCGCCGAGTGCACGCACGCGATCGATATTGCGCGGCGTGATGGTTTCCGCATGATCGAACATCCAGCGCAAACCATCGAATGGAATCTCACGATTGACCTTTTCGAATACGTCCAGCATGCGACTGATCGATTCGTCATAAGTTGCATGCAAGCGGAACGGCCAGCGTTGCGACACCAGATGACGTACGACGCGTTCCAGCTCGGCTTCCATACCCGGTGGCAGATCAGGACGAGGCTCCAGAAAATCTTCAAAGTCTGCGGCCGAGAACACCAGCATTTCGCCGGCGCCGTTATGGCGGTAAAAATCATCGCCCTGGCCCGGCTTGACCATCGTGCTCCATTTCTGGAAGTCTTCCAGTTCCTTGCCCTTGTTCTGCGTGAACAGATTGTAGGCAACACGTACTGTCAGTTGCTGCTCGCGCGCCAGCTGGTCGATGATCGCGTAATCCTCAGGATAATTCTGGAAGCCGCCACCGGCGTCGATGGTGCTGGTGACGCCTAGGCGATTCAACTCGCGCATAAACTGACGTGTGGAATTGACTTGCAACTCGCGCGGCAAGGTCGGACCTTTGGCCAGCGTTGCATACAGAATCAGTGCATTCGGTTTGGCGATCAACATGCCGGTTGGATTGCCGGCTGCATCGCGCTGGATTTCACCGCCAGGTGGATTCGGCGTGTCCTTGGTGTAACCAACTGCGCGCAAGGCGGCGCGGTTTAATAAGGCGCGATCGTACAGGTGCAAGACGAACACCGGCGTATCCGGTGCGGCTGCATTGATCTCTTCCAGCGTCGGCATGCGTTTTTCCGCGAACTGAAACTCTGTCCAGCCGCCGACCACGCGCACCCATTGCGGATTCGGCGTGCGCAGCGCTTGCTCCTTCAGCATGCGCAGCGCATCGGCTACCGATGGCACGCCTTCCCAGCGCAACTCAAGATTATAGTTAAGGCCACCGCGTATCAAATGGATGTGCGAGTCGTTCAAACCCGGGATCACGGTGCGACCATTCAGATCAATGACTTGGCTATCAGGCGTGCGATGACGCATCACATCTTCCACATCACCGACCGCGAGGAACTTGCCATCCTTGATCGCTACTGCAGTAGCAGTCGGTTTGCTTTTATCAACCGTGTGAAAGCGACCGTTCAATAAAATCAATGTCGGCGACGAAGTCGCGCCCGCTGGTTTAACACTGGTACTGGATGCTGAGCTTGTTACGCTGGCACTAGCAGCAGAAGCGGCATTCGAGCTGGAAGACATTGCACCCAAAGTTGCAAGTGCGGCGCCGGACGCAACAGTTTTCAGGACAGTTCTACGATTATTGTTCATGTTGGATTCCATGAAAAGAAACGGGTGAAGATGCAATCAAACGCCAGGAGGATTGGTGTCGTCCTTGCGCGGAGGAGGAGCCTCGATACCGGTTATTTTCGGTACGCAGGTACTGGAAAACCAAGCGAGGGAAACTGGCTCGCCGCTGATGACGCGTTTGGCAATAGGTACCATTTGCTCACCAATCAATATGCCGAGCAGTCCCAGCAAAGCGATCACCGGCGGTGCCGGCGAACGTACATTCATTAAGGCGTAGATGACACCAATCAAAATACCGGCACCGATGGACATCAGATACATGCGCTACTCCTTGAAAACGATCAGCGATTCGAGAATGAAACTCTCAAGAATCGGATAATCGCATTGTCGTATAAGCTTGTGTCATGCATATATCGAATGGCTCAGCTTCTGTGTCAATCGACATGAATCACTATCGGCGAATTAGGTAAATAACTGCGCCATGCCGTTCGCCATATCTTTCATGGACAAAGGCTTTTTCAAAATGATATCGGCCACTGCCTCATACTTTTTCTTTGCGGCGGTTTCGCTCAAGTAACCGGTCATTAAAACGATGGGCAGCGAGGGACGCACACTACGCATTGCGCCTATCAAGACCGAGCCTGACATTCCTGGCATGCGTTCATCCGTCAGCACCGCATCAAATTCGCCAGGTGCAGCAGTAAATGCATCCAGCGCAGATTGACTGGACGTAAATGGTACTGGCACATAGCCCAGGTTCAACAATGTCTGAGTTGCCAATCGCACCAAGGGTTCTTCGTCATCGACCACCAAAATGCGCTGTCGATTACCAAGTGGCAATGCCGGTGCAGTCAGTACATCATCGATAGCGGCCTCACCTACGCTAGGTAAATACACGGTAAAGAAACTACCCTTGCCTACTGTGCTCATCACATCGATGGCGCCGCCTACATCGGTCACGATGCCATGCACCAGTGACAGGCCAAGGCCGGTGCCGACGCCAACCTCTTTGGTTGTAAAGAAAGGATCGAAAATACGATCCAGCACATCGGGCTCTATACCGCTACCGCTATCGGCAATCTCAAGAACAAGATACGAGCCTTCCTGCAACATGCCGGTGGTCGCAATGCGTGCGCTTTGACGATGTCGCACACTCAGCGAAATCCAGATCAAGCCACCTTTCTCCATCGCATGCACGGCATTCGTCACCAGATTCATCACCAGCTGATGCACCTGCGTCGCGTCACCCATCATGGCGGTACGTCCAGCGGTCAGACACAGATTGATTTCGATGTTATCCGGCAAAGTCGGCGTCAACAAATCTATGGTCTCTTGCACCACGGCTTCTACATGAACCGGCAAGCGTTCGCTAAACCCGCTGCGACTGAATGTCAGTATGCGATCGACCAAGGTGCGACCACGCTCACCTGCGCTCATGATGCTTTCCAGATCGCGCCGCTGGCGACTGCCTTCATTCGTATCGCTCAAGGCCATCTCGCCGTATCCGAGAATGACGCCTAGAATATTATTGAAATCATGTGCGATGCCACCAGCCAAAGTACCCATCGCTTGCAGACGTCGTGCTTGCTGCAAAGCGGCTTCCGTGCGCTTCTGCATATCGATATCACTGATGGAGCCGGCCAGACGGGTGGCGAGGCCATTGATGTCGCGCTCACACATGCCACGGATACGTATCCAATGGAAATGTCCATCGCTGCCCTGCACCCTGCATTCATGATCAATGCTTGCAGCTATGCCTGATAAATAGTTGGTCAGCAACACCTCGTGTTCCGCTTCGTCGGCTGGATGCATGGTCATCATTGCGCACCATTCCAGCCTTGGTCTGACATTAATATCAGAATGCAAGCCGTAGATATGTTGTGCACGCTCAGACATAAACAGCGCATCGCTGGATATATCCCAATCCCAGATGCCGTCTGCCGATGCGGCGACCGCAAGTTTGAAACGTTCTTGCGATGCAAGCAGGGCGGCCTCGGTTAATTTACGCTCGGTAATATCGGTAGAAATGCCGCTGACCCGATAAGCGACATCGGCTTGATCGCGTATGAAAACGGCGCGCTCATGTATCCAGCGTATCGAACCATCAGCGCGTAATAAACGAAACTCCACATCGTAAAGCGCGTCTGTTTTTCCGTTCTTTCCCTGTGCAAAAATTTCAACTACGCGAGCTACATCTTCGGGATGTATCACTTTGGTCCACAAACGCGCATCGCGATACAGATCTGCGGCTGTATGTCCCCACAATTTTTCGAAACTGGGACTGACATAAAGCACCCGCTCCGGCACCAAATCAGTAATCCAGATGACATCGGGCGTGGACTCCGCCATCAAGCGAAAGCGCTCTTCACTTTCCTTCAATGCCGCATCACCATGCTGCCGCTCTATCGCCAGTGCGGCGACATGCGTGAAGTGATCAATGATTGTTTGTTGATAGGAAGTAGGTACGCCTACTTCTTTTGAATGCAGGCTAAAAGTCCCCAGCACATTCCCGGCAGATGAAAAAATAGGCGTCGATACACAAGCGCGCAAACCATGCGGAACCAGAAATTCGCCGTATGCCGCCCACCGTGGATCATTGGCAATATCGGTGATCACAACTGGCGTTCGATAGTACGCGGCCAAACCGCAGGGACCTTCTTGCGAGTTCAATTCTTCTCTGGCCAAAGCATCGGTAAAACTCTGCGGTATACCCGGCCCGGCGATCTGTTCCAGCCGATGATTTTCCAATGAAATCAACCACACTGATGAGACCGAGCCGACTGCCATCTCATCCACCATTTCGCACATTGCATTCAAGGTATGACGCAAGGGATTGCTCTTGGCAATCAGCTCCAGCAAGCGTTTTTCCCTGTCCAGCAATGCTTCGGCACGTTGGTGATCTTCGATATCCGTGGTCTGGCCATACCATTTGATCAGCTTGTCGTCTTCGTCATACATTGGAATCGCGCGAAACATAAACCAACGGTAACTGCCATCGTAACGACGCAGACGTGCTTTCGCTTCACCGGCAGAACCAGTCTCCAGCAACTGCTTCCATATCACCATCAGTCTAGGCGCATCATCCGGATGCAAGGCCGCCTGCCAGCCCCAACCGCAAGCATCGGCGAGTCGCATACCGGTATATTCCAACCAGCGCAAATTAAGGAAATCGATATAACCGTTAGGCTGTGAACTCCAGACCAAACCCGGTATGTGATCTACCGCCAATCGGAATTGAATGTTTTGCGCCTGAATTTCTTGCAGTGCATTTGCGACGGCATGTTGTGATCGCTGACGTCCGGTGACATCTGTCATTGTGCCTATGTATTCGGCACCTTCGGCATTCCTCGCATTGCCTGTGACTGCGCGTGCAATCACTTGCACATGGCGCACCGTACCGTCAGCCATCAAAAAGCGTTGTTCAAAATCAAGCACAGTGTTATCGCGTAAAGCCTGATCCACAGACTGCGATACAGACATCCGATCATCCGGATGCACGCGCTGCCACAACTCGGTCAACGACGATACGCTGGCAACGGGAAAATCAAAAAGTGTCCACGCCTCTTCCGATAGAGACACCAATCCACTCGCGGTTTGCCATCGAAAAGCGGCGCTAAGATTCATATATGTGGATCTATATTTCTAGGAAGCGGGATACAAAACAGTAGACGTGAAGCTGGTACGGTGAGATTCATTTTGCAAATACGTTCGCGAGATACCTTTGCATGGATACATGCACGTCGCTCACTTTGCACCTCAGCGTATTGCGCTGGCGTCTGAGGTGAATACATAACCCGAGCCACGTTCAGTGCGGATAAAACGTTCATTTGAACGCAAGCCCTCTATCTTTTTGCGCAAGCGGCCAACCTGTACATCAATTGCTCTATCGTAGACTTCGTCATTGTGCAAACGCGATAACTCAAGCAATTTTTCTCTGGAAAGCACACGTTGCGGCGCTGCCAGAAATGCAGTCAGCAGATTGAATTCAGTATTCGTGAGCGCAACATTCTGTCCCTCCGGATCGACCAGACGACGCAACCTGACATTCAATTCCCAACCGGAAAATCGGTATGCACGTATGCGCGACAAACTATCGGCAACCGTTTCTTGCGCACGGGCACGCCGCAACAAGGCACGTATGCGCGCCAGCAATTCACGCGGTGAGAATGGTTTCGTCAAATAATCATCAGCGCCCAACTCCAAACCCATCACGCGATCTGCTTCTTCCTTGCGTCCGGTAAGCATGATGATGGGCAGGTCGGACTCGTCACGCAATCTGCGCGTAATTTGCATGCCATCTTCGCCCGGCAACTTCAAATCAACAATCAGCAGATCTACAGTTTCCTTTGCCATGACATCCAGCATCTCACGACTATCTGCGAGCGCTGTGACCTTGTAGTCATAGTCACCCAGATAATCACAAATCAACTGCCGGATCATCGGATCGTCATCAATCGCCAATACGTGTGCTTTTTCAGATGTTGGCGTTTGAATTTTCATGGATTTCTCTTCGACTTCTTGGTGGTATGACTTAGAGATCAAAAGATACACTGCGGTGCAGCAAAACGGAAGTACATGTCATTTGTCACAATTCAATTTCTCCCTCCCTTATGGAAACAGCACGAGGCTTCACTGAGCTTGAGGACACAGCCCGGTGACAAATGCTCCAGCACGGTGCGCTTTTATCTCTGTCATTTGTTGCAATAGATAAATAAAACATGGCGAACGACACAAGAATGAGCTGCGCTGATATCTGCCCGTCATTTCAAAAGACTAAGGTCGATCAGCCACATTGGCTTACTTTTCGATCGCTTACCGTCAGGAGAAACGCATGTCTGAAGATGCAACAAAAAAAATCAATGATGCTCGCCGTTCAGCATTGAAAGGCGGTGCCGGCGTGGCAGCCGCACTCAGCCTGCCCCTAACAGCGTTTGCTGCCGAAAGCAAAAAACCGCCTTCCAGCACGCATACAGGAAAACACAATATGAATACCTTTACCTCCAGAGACGGTACACAGCTTTACTTCAAGGATTGGGGTTCGGGTCAACCCATCGTGTTTTGCCACGGCTGGCCCTTGAGTTCCGATAGCTGGGAATCGCAAATGCTGCACGTCGCATCGAACGGCTTCCGCGCCATCGCTCATGATAGACGCGGGCATGGTCGCTCCACGCAGCCATGGAAAGGCAATGAGATGGATACCTACGCTGATGATCTGGCTTTGCTGCTGGACCTGCTGGATCTGAAAAATGTCATCCTCGTCGGTTTCTCTACCGGTGGTGGCGAAGTTGCACGCTATATCGGTCGTCACGGTACCAAACGCGTTGCCAAAGCAGCCTTGATCTCATCGGTTCCACCGTTGATGTTGAAAACCGCGAATAATCCAGGCGGCTTGCCTATCGAAGTATTCGATGGCATTCGTGCTGCATCGATCAAGGACCGCTCGCAACTTTACAGAGATCTTGCTAGCGGCCCGTTCTTTGGTTTTAACCGGCCCGGCGCTAAAGCTTCACAAGGCATGATCGATTCCTTCTGGGCGCAAGGTATGCAAGCTGGTCACATAAATACCTACGATTGCATCAAGGCATTTTCAGAAACCGACTTTACGGAAGATTTGAAAAAATTCAATGTTCCAACGCTGGTAGTACATGGCGACGATGATCAAGTCGTTCCTATCGGTGCCAGTGCACTCATGTCTTCCAAGCTGGTCAAGAATGCCAAGTTGATCGTCTATCCAGGCGCGCCGCACGGTTTGACAGACACGCACAAAGATAAATTGAATGCGGATTTACTGGCGTTTGCCAAAGGATAGATCCACCTTTATCAAAAGTCGGCCCGTGCATATAACGACGTGCAGAAATGGATATGCTCATCGGCGTAACGGTGTGTTCGACAGAAATATCGAACACGCCGTTACGTCGATAGATATCGAGATATATGGCTCGTAACTAGTGCACAGCTTTGAGCAAACATCCTCAACAGTACGCCCGCAATCGATGAATGATTTATTCACGATGCCATGACAAGCTATAAAGCGGCAGCACAACTTGTGCTCGTGCAGTCCGCAGCATTGAAACCTCACCGTAAAAAAGGCATAATGCAGCACCTTTACGGCATACCATCAGGTACATCTTGCGCAGTAGATGTTTACTGTTCATGCAGCCGCAAACTGTTTCTGCCCATAGCTCAGTTGGATAGAGCATCAGCCTTCTAAGCTGAGGGTCGCAGGTTCGATTCCTGCTGGGCAGACCACTCCCTACTCTTCCACTGTATTTCTCTCGCTCGTTCTTCTTGCAACTCATGCTGCATTGAACCGCAAATTTTTATTCTCTAATTTCGTTCACCATTGCATAGCCCTTGGCAAAACCCGCTGCCAACGCTTCTTCCGCAGAAATATAATCGGCATCATCGCCAGACTCTGCCGCCAGTTCACTTTCTGCGGTCGCATCAACACCAGGTTCGCAAATTCTGACCGTATAGTCCCATTGATGTTTCTCATCTTCCTTTTGCAAAGTCGTGACGTGAACCTCCATCCCTTTGTACAGTTCGGTACTCCAGTTTTGCTGTTTTTCCATGGCGTATCCCAGGTTGATCTTTACAAGCTGACTGACTGAATTATTTTATGAAGAAAAAATGCTGAGGACTAAGAGCGCCGATCATCTATTTCCGGATTCGGTGAAGGTACCGGATCTTTCTGCGGCACAGGATGTTCACCTGGCAAAGGCTCCTCAATCGGCTCAGGTGTCGGCGCTTTATGCGCCTGCATAGCCGATGCAAAATCGAACCGCGGCATAGACTTTGGATATTCGTGCAAATTAGCTACGGATATATTCATTTGGATTCACCTTGTCTATGTAGTCTTGAACAACAATACCACGACATGCGTTTGAATTCGGCATCCGCAATAGCCCCAGCACCCATCAAGAGTTACCTGAAAAACATTAGAAATAATTAAAACTGAAAAACGTGGCTCGTATGCATCAGAGCACGATGTTGGCCGAATGTTCCTGTATCGGAAGCACTGGAAATAACAGACAA
Organism: Herminiimonas fonticola; assembly: GCF_003293745.1. GTDB lineage: Bacteria > Pseudomonadota > Gammaproteobacteria > Burkholderiales > Burkholderiaceae_D > Oxalicibacterium > Oxalicibacterium fonticola. The sequence continues at coordinate 426,200 of NZ_PTLZ01000002.1, read as the reverse complement.
AAATATGGACGAAAAAAAGACTAGCGATTAGGCTAGTCCTTTAAATTCTGGTCGGAGTACAAGGATTCGAACCTTGGACCCCCTGGTCCCAAACCAGGTGCGCTACCGGGCTGCGCTACACTCCGAAGAACGAAATAATACTGCAATATACGGCATCGGTCAACGACTAAAGTGCTTTCGATATCAACATTTTGCAAAAAATTAAGTGTTTAATTTTGCGGCGATCCGGCGCGCCATTTTATCGGCAGTTTCGCCATTCTTTGCTTCAACCATAACCCGTATCAAAGGTTCAGTGCCGGAGGCACGAATCAAGACGCGACCCTCTTCACCCAACTCAACTTCGACCTGTTCTTTTTCAGCCAGTAAAGCGGCATTTTTCTTCCAGTCAAAACCCGGTGTGACTTTTACATTGATCAAGGTTTGCGGAAACATCGCAATATCAGCAGTCAATTGCACCAACGTCTTGCCGCTGCGCTTCAATGCGGACAAGATTTGCAACGCAGAAATGATGCCGTCGCCAGTGGTGTGTTTATCGAGGAACAGCATGTGACCGGAACCTTCGCCGCCGATTAACCAGCCGCGCTCCTTCAATGCTTCCAGCACGTAACGATCACCGACATTGGCGCGGACAAATCCTATGCCCATTTTTTTGAACGCAACTTCCAGCGCCATATTCGTCATCAAGGTACCAACCGCGCCTGCTATAGGCGCTACGCTCATGCGATCCTTGACCATGATGTAAAGCAATTCATCGCCATTGAAAATCCGGCCGGATGCATCAACCACGATCAGGCGATCGGCATCACCATCCAGTGCAATCCCGATATCTGCCTTGTTAGCCTTTACTGCTTCAACCAAAGCTTCGGGTGCCGTCGCTCCGACCTTGTCATTGATGTTGAAGCCGCTAGGCTGATTGCCGATGGCAACGACTTCTGCACCAAGTTCATGGAATACATCCGGCGCAATATGGTAAGCGGCACCATGCGCGCAATCGACGACAATTTTCATGCCGCGCAAATCGAGCTCATTAGGAAATGTGCTCTTGCAGAATTCGATATAACGTCCGCGTGCATCATCCAGTCGCTTGGCACGACCAAGTTTTTCCGAGATTACGCAAGCCATCGGCTTATCCAATGCGGCTTCTATTTCCAATTCCACTGCATCGGGTAATTTGTTACCGGATGCAGAAAAGAACTTGATGCCGTTATCGTCGTAAGGATTATGCGAAGCCGAGATAACCACGCCTGCAGACAAACGCAGTGCGCGCGTCAGGTAGGCCACCGCAGGTGTAGGCATAGGACCTGCCAGCATGACGTCAACGCCGGCAGCGGAAAATCCTGCTTCCAAGGCTGCTTCCAGCATATAGCCGGAAATACGCGTGTCCTTGCCTATCAAGACAACCGGCCTGCTAACTGATGTTTTTGACGCTCCCGATTTGGCCAGCACAGTGCCGGCTGCATAGCCAAGTCGCATGACGAAATCAGGAGTAATCGGAGCTACACCAACTTTGCCGCGTACACCATCGGTGCCGAAATATTTTCTTGTCATTTTTTAGTTCTGATTTCTTATTTAATTTTTACTGATTGATTGCATGCCACACGGTCAGTGCATCCACTGTTTCTGCCACATCGTGCACACGCACAATACGCGCACCATGTGCCACTGAAGCCAGTGCCCCAGCCAGACTACCCGCCATACGGTGCTCGACCGGTTTATCGAGTATTGCACCTATCATAGTTTTGCGCGACAAACCCGCCAGCAAAGGCAAATCAAGAGTGCTTTGCAATTGCCCGATATTTTTCAGCAAGGCGATATTATGCGCAAGCGATTTCCCAAACCCAAATCCCGGGTCTATGCAGATACGATCGCGTGCAATGTGCATTTGTTCCATTGCATTGATACGTTCCCTCAAGAATGCACTGACATCGGCAACGACATCCTGATAATCAGGCTTCAACTGCATACTTTGTGGGTCTTTTTGCATATGCATCACGCAGAGTGCGCAATCCAGCTCCGCCACTGCCTCCAACGCACCGGGAGCGCGAAAGCCGTTGATGTCGTTGATCATATCGGCACCGGCAGCAATCGCTTCGCGCATCACTTCCGGCTTGTAGGTATCGATGGAGAGTGGCTTGCCGCAATCGCGCAAGGCGTACACCAATGGCATTACGCGTGCGAGTTCATCCAGCAATGAAACGGGCTGCGAGCCAGGTCGGGTTGATTCGCCACCAATATCGATGATGTCGACACCGGCAGCAATCATTTCCTCGGCATGCGAGATCGCGGAATCCAGCGCATGATATTTCCCTGCGTCTGAGAACGAGTCTGGCGTAATGTTCAAAATACCCATGACCAAGGGGCGCGCAGTGGCATCCACGCGAAGACGGTAACGACCACATTGCAAATGAGTCTGCATAATATTCACTGAAAAATAAAAAGGGTGAGGATTGCTCCTCACCCTACATTAATACATCGCTACTTCAAGAAATGCGTCGAACGCTTATTGCGCTGGTGCTGCAGGCGCATCCGGTGCAGTTGCAGTCGGTGGAACGCCACTAGAAGGAGTATCCGACGTTGCGCGTTTGACTGGAATACCGTACTTAGGTTGACGCGGCTCACGTCCTTCCATGATGTCGTTGATCTGGTCGGAGTCAATGGTTTCCCAATCCAGCAGGGTTTTTGCCATCAGCTCAACCTTGTCGCGATTGTCTTCAATCAACTTGCGCGACAACGCATATTGCGTGTCCAGAATCGTACGAATTTCAGTGTCAACCTTTTGTTGCGTCGCTTCAGAAACCGTTTTCGCTGACGAGCGGCCGAAGTATGCATCCTGCTCGGTATCTTCGTAGACCATGGTGCCCAGGCTTTCCGACATACCGTAACGCGTCACCATTGCACGCGCCAGTTTGGTTGCACGTTCAAAGTCATTCGATGCACCAGTCGACATTTGATGCATGAACACTTCTTCTGCAATACGTCCGCCGAACAGGATGGAAATTTCTTCCAGCATCTTGTCCTTGTACATATTGACGCGGTCATGTTCAGGCAGCTGCCAGGTCAAACCGAGTGCGAAGCCACGCGGCATGATCGTGACTTTATGTACAGGATCAGCTTTAGGCAGCAGCTTGGCGACCACCGCATGACCTGATTCATGGTAAGCGGTATTGCGACGTTCTTCTTCACGCATAACAGCCGACTTGCGTTCCGGACCCATGACGATCTTGTCTTTTGCATCCTCGAAATCCTGCATCTCGACCAGACGCTTGTTGCGACGAGCCGCAAACAAGGCTGCCTCATTGACCAAGTTAGCCAGGTCAGCACCTGAGAAACCCGGGGTACCGCGCGCCAGAATATCGGCCTTAACGTCAGTCGCGATAGGCACCTTGCGCATGTGTACCAGCAAGATCTGTTCGCGACCGCGAATGTCAGGTAAACCGACGATCACTTGACGATCGAAACGACCTGGGCGCAGCAATGCTTTATCCAGCACGTCAGCACGGTTGGTTGCGGCGATCACGATGACGCCAGCATTAGGCTCAAAGCCATCCATCTCGACCAGCATTTGATTCAAGGTTTGTTCGCGTTCATCATTACCGCCGCCCATGCCGGCGCCGCGATGACGACCGACTGCATCGATCTCATCGATAAAGATGATGCAAGGAGCGTGTTTCTTGGCGTTCTCGAACATGTCGCGTACGCGCGATGCGCCTACGCCGACGAACATTTCGACGAAATCCGAACCGGAGATTGTGAAGAACGGCACTTTGGCTTCGCCCGCAATCGCACGTGCCAGCAAAGTTTTACCAGTACCTGGAGGGCCGACCATCAACACGCCGCGTGGAATACGACCACCGAGTTTTTGAAAGCGAGTTGGATCGCGCAAAAACTCAACCAGTTCAGTCACTTCTTCTTTTGCTTCGTCGCAACCGGCGACATCGGCAAACGTCACTGTATTCGTCGTGTCATCCAGCATGCGCGCCTTGGATTTGCCGAACGAGAACGCCCCGCCCTTGCCACCGCCCTGCATCTGACGCATGAAGAATACCCAGACACCGATCAGCAACAACATCGGGAACCAGGAAATGAAAATTTGTGAAAGGAAGGATTGTTCTTCCGGCTGTTTGACGTCGAACTTCACGCCGTTATTCACCAAGTCGCCGATCAGACCACGATCGAGATAGGTAATAGCCGATTTGATTTTTTTACCGTCGGTCGTAGTCGCAACAATGGTGCGATCTTCAATCGTGGCTTCTTTGATGCGTTTGCTTTTTACTTCGTCCAGGAAATCCGAATAGGGAATCGCCGCTGCCGCACCCGCTGTAGTGCGTCCGTCGAACTGCTTGAAGACGGTGAAAAGGACCATCCCGATGACCACCCATATGGCGACCTTGGAAAACATATTATTCACTAAGACTCCTTGGACGCGTATAGCGCCTTTTTCTAAAATGTAGCTTCGATTCTACCCGCAAACATCAAGGCTTGCAGTATCTGATATCGGGTTAATACAAGCATAAACAAGAGGCAAATCTACATTTAAAGCGGATTTTTCAAACCTTTTCCAAGCAAAAAGATTTCAGACGATTTATCCCGGCTGGCTTTTGGCTTCTTTTGCGTCACTGTCTTGAATTCCAATCTGAATTTTTGGACAATTTCATTGAAACCAGTGCCGTTAAAACACTTTACCAGCAAGGAGCCACTAGGTTTCATGTGATGCTTGGAGAAATCTATGGCCAGATCAATAATATCCATCATGCGCGCAGCATCTGCCACGGCAATACCGGATAGATTGGGTGCCATATCCGATAACACAAGATCAACTTTCCGCCCTGCTACCAGCTGTTCCAGCTGCTCCAGTACTTCTTGCTCACGAAAATCGCCTTGAATGTAATTCACGTCGGCAATCGGCTCCATCGGTAGCATATCCAGCCCAATGATCGTGCCATTAATGCCCCCGCCTACACTGCCCGACAACTTGTTACGCACATATTGCGACCAACTGCCCGGCGTGCAACCCAGATCCACAATAATCTGCCCCGGCTTGATCAGTTTTTCGGCTTCGTCGATTTCTTGCAGCTTGTAGACCGCGCGCGCGCGATAGCCTTCTTTCTGTGCCAGCTTCACATATGGGTCGTTAATATGGTCGTGCAGCCAGTTTTTGTTTAATTTCTTCTTTGCCATTCGCGTAGAATACTAGTTTTAAATAATGTGGGACAAAGTTTGTCAGGTTCGCAATGCGTACCGGAGCAAAACTATCCCCGTCACCATTGCCATATATGTTGAAACTTACCCCGGCCGAGCGCAGCTCCTTACGCGCTGAAGCGCATGCTCTCAGCCCTGTCGTCATCATTAGTGAAGACGGTTTGAAACCCAGCGTTATCAAAGAAATCGATAACAGTCTCAATTCACACGGTCTGATCAAAGTCCGTGTATTTGGTGATGATCGCGAAGCACGCGTCACCATCTATGAAACGATTTGCGAACAACTGAACGCAGCACCGATTCAACAGATCGGTAAATTGCTGGTGATTTATCGTCCGAAGAAAGATGCACCGAAAGAACGTACTGAGACACGTGGCAAAGGCATGCGTGAAGTTACCATCGTCAAGCCTAGCCCTAGCGGTACCAAACGCCCTTCAGTGACAAAAGTGATGGTCAAAGGGAATGAACGTGTCACGCAAGGCGGTTCTATCAAACGCGCCAAACCGCGTCAAACCAGCCCAAAGAAATCGTCGCTCGGACGATAAAGGCTATCGTTAAGCTTCATTAGATTTCAACGAAGTTTAACGATCAGTGCAGCGCCAAGCAGGCTCTGCACAACATAAATCCCGGTAGAAACACCATGCAAGATGCCAAATTGTTTTTTGGCATCCGCGACTACCGCTACGTCCGTAATGCTGTGCAAAACAAGCCGCAACTCCGCCATATGCGGTTGCAAGCCAAAATAGCCAATCAGCGTACATCCGACCATTCCCACGATCAGGTAAAACAATCCCCTGGATGGTTTGTTTTGTTCGCTACGGCTTGCCTGAAACAACAGCGCAAGCAAAGCAGCTGCGCAAAAAATACTCAGCCACGCGACAATATTAAAAAGACTGCCGGCAATCGTACCGGCCAGCGCGCGATCGCTGAGCGTAGAGAACAAGGTCGGCGCTACGACAAACCCTACCGCCCACAAGGTTCCCACCCAAAAGGTCGCAATCAGCAATCGTGCACGTGACATGAACATTTTTAGATGTACCGCACTTCCAGGACTTCGTATTCACGAATACCGGCCGGCGCTTCCACTGCGACGACATCACCGACAGATTTACCAATCATCGCGCGTGCAATCGGCGATGTGATCGATACTTTCTTTTCCTTCAAGTCGGCCTCGTCGATACCCACGATTTGATAGGTTACTTTATCGCCTGAATCCAATTCTTCCAGTTCCACGGTAGCCGCAAAAACGATACGGCCATCGGCTTCCAGCGTAGTCGGATCAATGATCTGGGAAGTACCAAGCTTGCCTTCCAGATCGGCAATTCTTCCTTCAATAAAACTTTGTCTTTCCTTGGCGGCATCATAATCTGCATTTTCAGACAGATCGCCTTGCGCGCGCGCTTCCGCAATGGCATTGATAACCCATGGCCGATCTTTGGTTTTCAAGCGATGCAATTCCTCTTTCATGAGGCTGGCACCATAAGGTGTAATAGGTGTAGTCATGGCGTATATCTTTAAAAGTGGAAAACCACAGAGGCCGCAGATGGCACCGGAATCCGGCACCCTCTGCGACTTCTGTGGTTAAGTTTATTGGCTCTGAGCTTAGTGTAAAGTTTTATGCAGGCCTTGTAAATCGTAGACGTGTAACTCGTCCAGATGGGCCATGCCTTCCACTGCAGCTTCCGCGCCGGCAATCGTTGTATAGGTAGTCACACGCGCTTGCAATGCCGAAGTACGAATCGTGCGTGAATCAATGATTGCACTACGCTTCTCTTCAACCGTGTTGATCACCAGTGCAATCTCGTTGTTTTTGATCATGTCGACAATATGCGGGCGACCTTCTGCCACTTTGTTGACTGACTGCACTTCGATACCGGCTGCACTGATTGCCGCCGCAGTACCTTTGGTTGCCACAACCGAGAAACCGATTTCAACCAGATCTTTCGCCACTTGAACCGCGCGTGGTTTGTCACCGCCCTTGACGCTCAGAAACACCTTGCCAGAACGCGGCAACTTGATGCTGGCACCGAGTTGCGATTTGACAAAGGCTTCACCAAAGGTTTTGCCCACGCCCATCACTTCGCCGGTCGATTTCATCTCAGGTCCGAGGATCGTATCGACGCCCGGGAATTTAACGAATGGGAAGACCGCTTCCTTGACGCTGAAGTATGGCGGGATCACTTCGTTGAAGATGCCTTGACTATCCAGCGATTGACCAGCCATGCAACGTGCCGCGATTTTAGCGAGTTGCAAGCCTGTGGCTTTCGACACATACGGTACGGTACGCGAAGCGCGTGGATTCACTTCCAGCACAAACACGACATCCTGCAACTTGCCATCGATCTCTTGCTGCTGGATCGCGAACTGTACGTTCATCAAACCAACCACGTTCAAGCCTTTAGCCATCAACGATGTTTGGCGTTTCAGTTCGTCTATGGTTTCTTGCGACAGCGAATAAGGTGGCAACGAGCAAGCCGAATCGCCTGAGTGCACGCCTGCTTGTTCAATGTGTTCCATAACGCCGCCAATGAAGGTGCGTTCGCCATCGGACAAGCAATCGACGTCAACTTCGATCGCATCGTTCAGGAAGCGATCCAGCAGCACTGGCGAGTCGTGCGAGACCTTGACAGCTTCACGCATGTACCGCTCAAGATCGCGTTGTTCGTGCACGATTTCCATCGCACGTCCGCCAAGAACGTAGGACGGGCGTACCACCAGCGGATAACCGATTTCCTGCGCCAGGCGCAATGCATCTTCTTCAGTACGTGCTGTACGATTCGGCGGCTGGCGCAGCTTCAGTTCGTGCAACATCTTCTGGAAGCGTTCGCGATCTTCTGCTGCATCGATCATGTCCGGCGACGTACCGATGATAGGCACGCCGTTGGCTTCCAGATCGAGTGCCAGTTTCAAAGGAGTCTGGCCGCCGTATTGCACGATGACACCCAGAGGTTTTTCCAGCGCAACGATTTCCAGCACATCTTCCAAAGTCAGTGGCTCGAAGTACAAGCGGTCGGAGGTGTCGTAGTCTGTCGAAACGGTTTCCGGATTGCAGTTGACCATGATGGTTTCGTAACCATCTTCACGCATCGCGATCGCCGCATGGACACAGCAATAATCGAACTCGATGCCCTGGCCGATACGGTTAGGACCGCCGCCCAGAACCATGATTTTTTTCTTGTTGGTCGGTTGCGATTCGCACTCTTCTTCATACGTCGAATACATGTACGCAGTGTTGGTGGCGAATTCGCCAGCGCAAGTATCAACGCGCTTGTAGACCGGGCGTACGTTCATCTCGTGACGCTGTTCGCGCACTGCCTTGTCGGTGGTCTTCAGCAATTTAGCCAAACGACGATCGGCGAAGCCTTTTTGCTTCAGCTTGAACAAGGTCGTTTTATCAATGGCGCTGAGTGATTGCGTTTCCAACCACAGTTCGATATCAACGATTTCCTTGATTTGCGCGAGGAACCACGGATCGATGTGCGTCAAGCCATGCACTTCTTCCAGCGAGAAACCTTGAGCAAATGCGTCGCCCACGTACCAGATGCGCTCCGGTCCTGGCTCGCCGAGTTCTTCTTCAATTATTTCGCGGTCGGTGGTTTTTTCATTCATGCCATCGACGCCAACTTCGAGTCCGCGCAGCGCTTTTTGGAATGATTCCTGAAAAGTACGACCGATGGCCATCACTTCGCCCACCGATTTCATCTGAGTCGTCAAATGGCTATCAGCTTGCGGGAATTTTTCAAATGCAAAACGTGGAATCTTGGTAACAACGTAATCGATCGATGGCTCGAACGATGCAGGTGTTGCGCCGCCAGTGATTTCATTACGCAACTCGTCCAGCGTAAAGCCGACTGCCAATTTGGCAGCGATCTTCGCAATCGGGAAACCAGTTGCTTTCGATGCCAATGCGGATGAGCGCGATACGCGCGGATTCATCTCGATGACGATCATGCGGCCATCTTCCGGATTGATCGAGAACTGGACGTTGGAACCGCCGGTATCGACACCGATTTCACGCAGGACCGCGATCGATGCATTACGCATGATCTGGTATTCCTTGTCGGTCAGCGTTTGCGCTGGTGCCACTGTGATGGAGTCGCCGGTGTGGACGCCCATAGGGTCCAGATTTTCGATAGAGCAGACGATGATGCAATTGTCGGCCTTGTCGCGCACGACTTCCATCTCGAATTCTTTCCAGCCGATCAGCGATTCTTCGATCAGCAATTCGCTGGTTGGCGATGCTTCCAGGCCGCGCTTGCAGATCGCGTCAAATTCTTCCGCGTTGTATGCGATACCGCCACCACTGCCACCCATTGTGAACGAAGGACGGATAATGCATGGAAAACCCAGTTCTTTCTGCACGGCCCACGATTCTTCCAGTGTGTGCGACACCCCTGAACGCGCAGAACCCAGACCGATCTTGGTCATGGCATCTTTAAATTTCGAGCGATCTTCTGCCTTGTCGATTGCTTCCGGCGAAGCGCCAATCAATTCGCAACCGTATTTAGTCAGGATGCCGTTGTGATGCAAATCAAGCGCGCAGTTCAGCGCAGTTTGTCCACCCATCGTCGGCAAGATTGCGTCAGGACGTTCTTTGTCGATGATGCGTTCGACGGCTTGCCATGTGATTGGCTCGATGTAAGTCACATCAGCCATTTCAGGATCAGTCATGATGGTCGCAGGATTGCTGTTGACCAGAATGACTTTGTAGCCTTCTTCGCGCAGTGCCTTACATGCTTGCGCGCCGGAATAGTCGAACTCACATGCCTGGCCGATCACGATCGGGCCGGCACCAATAATCAGGATGCTTTTAATGTCGCTGCGTTTAGGCATTTTTATTTTTCTCCATCATCGCCACGAAGCGATCAAACAAGGGGGCGATGTCATGCGGGCCTGGCGATGCTTCGGGATGTCCCTGGAAGCAGAACGCCGGCTTGTCAGTACGCTCAAAACCTTGCAGCGAACCGTCAAACAAGGAAACGTGTGTGGTGCGGCAGTTAGCCGGCAAGGTCGCGCCATCGACAGCAAAGCCGTGATTTTGCGACGTGATCAGCACTTTTTTGCTGTCGAGATCCTGCACCGGATGATTCGCGCCGTGGTGGCCGAACTTCATCTTCAGTGTTTTAGCGCCGGATGCAAGCGCCATGATTTGGTGACCGAGGCAAATGCCAAACGTCGGGATACCGCGTTCGATCAACTCTTTGGTCGCAGCAATCGCGTAGTCGCATGGCTCAGGATCGCCAGGGCCATTCGACAGAAAAATGCCGTCCGGATTCAGCGCCAATGCGTCAGCGGCAGTTGCCTGCGCCGGTAACACCGTTACTTTGCAACCACGTTCTGCCAGCATGCGCAGGATATTGAATTTGACGCCGTAATCGAATGCGACGACATGATGTTTAGGCGCGGTTTGCTGGCCGTACCCTTTGCCAAGCTTCCATTCGGTTTCTGTCCATGGGTACGACGCTTTGGTCGATACCACTTTCGCCAGATCCAAGCCGGCCAAGCCACCAAAGGTTTTCGCCAAGGCCAGTGCTTTTTCAGCTGTAGCACCTTCGCCCGCCAGAATCGCGCCACTTTGCGCACCTTTTTCACGCAGGATACGCGTCAGCTTGCGCGTATCGATTCCTGCTATACCGACAATATTCTCGGACTTCAAATAAGCGGACAACGTCTGCGTCGAGCGGAAGTTGGAAACCAGGATAGGCAAATCCTTGATGATCAAACCCGCCGCATGAATTTTGGTCGATTCGACATCTTCGGCGTTGACGCCTGTGTTGCCGATATGCGGATAAGTGAGAGTAACGATCTGATTGCTGTAGCTAGGATCGGTGAGGATTTCCTGATAACCGGTCATCGATGTGTTGAACACGACTTCGCCGATCGTATGACCCGACGCGCCTATCGAAATACCTGTGAAAATCGACCCGTCTGCTAGCGCAAGGATGGCCGGAACTGTAGGGCCAGAAAAGAATGGCGGCAAGGGGTAACTCCTGATGAGGTTACCGCCGTTGCGCTGCGCCAGATTAACCGTCACAACCCGCGCAGCTTGCGCGCTTCTTGACCAAGACTATTCGCTTGATCAAAGGGTTGTACAGGTCGTATTTAGACGATGGGAAATGGGTATGCGCTACGGCGGAGTAAAATTAGCTAAACCGCCGAATTATAGTGCAAAACACCCTCGACTGGCAACCGAATCCGGCACTTGGAGGGTGTTTAGTTGAGATAATCGTGCTGCATCGCGAGATACACCACGATGTCAGTCTGTCAAAACGAGAGCAACAAGAAATCAGGCACCAATTGCAACCAAGCCAGCCTTGGCAATTTGCACATCTTCGGTCGATTTCACGCCGGAAACGCCAATCGCGCCCAAGCATTGGCCATTAATAACGATAGGCACGCCGCCCTCCAGCATCCCTTCCAGCGTTGGTGCGGTAATAAACGAAAACCGACCATTATTGATAATGTCCTCGTAAACCTTCGATTCGCGACGACCCAAGGCGGCTGTTTTTGCCTTGGCAGGCGCGATATGCGAGGAAATCGGCGCAGCACCATCCAGACGCTGCAACCACAGCAGGTGGCCACCATCATCGACGATCGCAATTGTCACGCACCATTTATTCAATGTTGCTTCTGTCTCCGCTGCCGCAGCGATTTTTTTCACATCGTCAAGCGTCAGGATTTGTTTTGATTGCATGCAAGTGGCTCCAATTAGACAAAAATGAATTGTAAGGCATGCAGCCTCATCTTGGGGCAAGAACAATGTTTATTATTTAACATCAGTTAACCTTTCTTTTTCCCAATAAGCGTATGATTAAATAACAAAAAAATAACTGACATTGAGAAACACTATTGGCGCTCATTCATTAGTCTAGGGCGACACAACAATGGCCAAGTGTCTTTTATTGAATTGCCCTAGAAAACATGGCAAAAATGCAACTTCACAAACAGACACAGGAAAATATCTTTCAAGCGTAAGGGGGAACTATGTTTTTCAAACGCTCAGTGCTCCAACATGTGCTGCCACCAATTGAAGCGCAAAAAGAACCCAAGTCCGCTACAACTGTCACGAAAAAATCTGCTCGGCAGGTAGACAACATACTCTTGCAATCGCCTTTGTATCAATTCAAACGCGATGTACTCAGCCTGGTTGCAAAGATGAATCAAGGCGTTGTGAATACAGATTGTGAGATGTTAAAAAAACAAACCATGTTTGTGCAATCACAGCTATTACATGCTTTGACGCATGATCCCTCGATGCCAGGCAGTTTTAAAATCCTGCTGATGGAATATCATGCAAAAAGCGTCAGAGCGACGCTCACAGACCGTCGGGGAGAACATTCCCGGGATGAGCATGATAAATAAATTTCCCTACTCTTCAGGACGAATAGGTGACTCTTGCTTGTAGCTGCAGAAATTTATCAGCCTCCAGACGTATCATTCTGCATCTGGAAAAAGCAACTCACTAAACTTTGTATTGCTTCAACAGCAAATCAACCAAGGGTTGCAGTTCAGTCGACAGTTTTCCGATATGCGCCAGCACTTGATCTTCTTTGCCTTCCTTGATCCAGCGCAACAATGTCGCCAGATCTATCGATAAATCGACTTCTCCGCTCTGAGCAGGATCAATTGTATTGATGTCCGCCTCAGACAGATGACCACCCTGCTTTAACAGTAATTCTTCTTGTGTACCGATCACGCCTGTAATTGCATTTTGCAAACCCAGCAAAGCGCGATCTTTGGCTTTTACCCGCATCTGCGCAAGGGACCCTTCGATTTCTGCAGCGTCATCAGCGTATTCGCTAATCGAGACAACGCCGCAACTGGCGATCAAAGCCATTTGCCCATCCTTGATCAAATTGGCATGCGCAATCGCACGGCAGACACGTTCAGCAAAATTACGCGCGGAGTCAAAATGAATGCTGCCGGTGGCGATCGTGAATTCAATTTCACCAGTGCGTGCGACACAATCTGTTTGTCGAACAGTGCGATGTAGAAGTTGACCAATCGCGTTGATCACTGTTGGCGGCGGCAAGGCTGGATAAGCATCCAACTCAACGTGTTTCAAACCAATACAAGCTGTCAACACTACAAAATTACGGTTCTGCCGCACGGCACTCGCGCGCATCCCTTCTGCCTGTTCTTGCCACACCTCTGGAGACAACAAGGCAACATGCTCATCTGTATCAACATGCTGCACCAGCGCTTCCAAGCCACGCTCAAATTCGTTTTGGGTACTAATCAGCTTCGAGAGAATATCCAGGCGTGACAATAATTGACCGGTACTCATGCCTTTGGTAATCAGGTCGGTAGCGCCGGCCGCCTTGGCGCGATCGCGCTCAGCCTGTTCGTCGCTGCCCGACACCACTACCACAGGCATATTGCGTATGCGGCCGATTTTGGATGATCGAATGCGTTTCAGGAGTCCGTAACCATCCAGCTTGGGCATCGTCAAATCAGAAATCACCACACGTATGCTGGGGTCGATCAATAACATCTCCCAAGCCTGCTCGCCATCGAGCGCCTCACGAAATTCGAACATGCCCTCGATACGCTTGATCAGGGTTGCCCGGACAATCCGAGAGTCGTCGGCAATCAAAATACGGGGTTTTAACGAGATATCGCGATGTGAATCTGTCGGCATGCAATCAACCTTTTTAATGTTGGTAACAGCATAACGCCAGCGAATAAATTTTGACAGCACTTCCAGATTGACTTACATTCCTTCAGTCCTATTGAATGAATTTCACTTGATGACAGTTTTTCAACGATCCTCTCGCACTCACAAACTGGCGCGCTCAGCTGTATTCGCGCTCAGCTTGATGGCGACTTCGGCTGTCTGGAGTGCAGATACTCCACCGCCAGAAGCCGGCAAGCCGATCAGCAAACTGCAGGACTTGACCAATCGCGCATCAGAACTTGCGCTCCAGGCGATGGGTATGCTGGGCATACGTTACAAGTACGGCGGTACCACGCCGGAAAACGGTCTCGATTGCAGTGGCTTGGTTCAACACATATTCAAAGAAGCATGGGGCAAGGAATTGCCACGCACCTCAGTCGAAATCAGCAAAGTCGGCCAACACATCGAAAAAAATGATTTGCAGCCCGGCGATCTGGTGTTCTACAACACATTGAAACGCGGCTTCTCTCATGTTGGTATTTATTTGGGCGATAGAAAATTCATTCATTCTCCTTCAGCCGGCGGCGAAGTCAGAATTGAAAGCATGGATGTCGGTTACTGGAAAAAACGCTTCAACGGCGGTCGACGCATCAGCGATCCAGAAATAAAGTAAATTCCTTTCACCCATAAAAAAACCGCACAGCACTGTGCGGTTTTTTTTATGGCGCCTATCAATATCTATTGCATTCTTATTGTTCGCGCCTGGTTTTCAACTTGCGCTTGATCTCCGGCATCAATGCCATCGTTGCCTGTTCACCAGCGAGCATGGCCAAATTACGACCATTGAAGTCATTGCCTTTCATCATGCCTAGGCTGGGACGAATCACGATATCTGCCTCCTTCAATTCATAACGATTGATACTCTGCCCCATGATGGCAAAGGTTTGCAGGACCACATCGACAGAACTAGATGCCAGTTGCACGTCGGGCTGGGTAGAAATATTGACCGCAATGATAAAGTCCGCGCCCAACTCCTTCGCAAAATGTACCGGCACCGGCGCAACCAAGCCGCCATCGACATACATGCGTTCGCCTATCTTCACTGGCTGGAAGATACCAGGCACTGCTGACGATGCACGCACCGCGAGTCCCGCATTTCCGCGTTGAAATAAAATCGGCTGACCGCTATTCAAATCCGTCGCAACTGCAGCAAACGGTATTTTCATTTTTTCTATCGCTACATTACGCACTGATTTATTAACATAGTTCTGCAGCGCATCGCCTTTCAACACACCGCTCGATTTGGAAAAGAAAGGTACCGACCAATCAGAGATGGTTGCCTCATCCATTTCCAGCGCCATTTTATGCAAGGCAAAACCATTGTTTCCGGCCGCGTACAAAGCGCCAACCAGACTGCCTGCGCTAGTGCCAACGACCATGTCTGGCACTATCCCTTGCGACTCCAACGCCTTGATCACCCCAATATGCGCAAACCCGCGCGCCGCGCCACCACCAAGTACCAGCGCCACCTTGATAGCCTCAACTGGTTTTGCCTGGATAACAGGCTGCACAACAGGATCAGATTTAAACGGGGAAAGCGATGTGCAGGCAGAAAGCAAGAGAGCGCTGCTCAATGTAGCCAGTGAGAAAATACGATAAGTCAAACGCATGATTATTCAATTTTTTACAAAGAACGAAGCGTACCCGTTTTTAGTCAGCTGCGTTATCCAGATCGAATTGCAGTTGAGAATAATTCCCGTTTATAAGAAAATTGGCTATAATTTAACACTCCCTTAACAAGATGAAAAAGGAAAGTCCATGAGACAAGGTATCGCCATAGCCCTAACCGCATTCCTTATGACTTCATCAGTGTCTTTGGTTCATGCGCAAGAAAAAGTCCTGAATCTATATTCAGCTCGCCATTACCAGACCGACGAAGTTTTGTACTCCAACTTCACCAAACAAACCGGTATCAAAATCAACCGCATTGAAGCGGATGACAATGCCTTGTTTGAACGTATTAAAAATGAAGGAAAAAACAGTCCTGCAGATGTCATCGTCATGGTGGATGCGGCTCGTATCTGGCGCGCAGAGATTGAAGGCTTCTTTCAGCCAGTACAGTCAAAAATTCTGAATGCACGCATCCCAGCCAATCTGCGCGGCAAGGACGATGGTAAAGGCCCTGAATGGTTCGGCTTCTCAACCCGTGCCCGCGTGATTGTGTACAACAAGGCGACAGTTAAACCAGCCGATGTTGCAACATACGAATCGCTGGCTGATCCAGTCAATAAAGGCAAGGTCTGCACCCGCTCAGGTTCACATCCATACAATCTGTCATTGATCGGTTCGATGATCGAACGCGATGGTGAAAAGGCCACGGAACAATGGGCCAAAGGCATGGTTGCCAATTTCGCCCGTCCACCACGCGGCGGCGATACCGATCAGATCAAGGGCGTTGCTTCCGGCGAATGCGGCGTAGCGATTGCCAATTCCTACTATTACGTACGTCTGTTGCGCTCGACCAAAGCAGAAGATATCGCAGCGATGAAAAACGTCGGTTTCATCTGGCCGAATGCACAAACCAGCGGTACGCATTTCAACATTGCCGGTGGTGGTGTGGCGAAGCATGCTCCGCATCGCGAAGCTGCCGTGAAGTTCCTGGAATATCTAGCCAGCGACGAAGCACAAGGCTACTTTGCAGAAGGCAATAACGAATGGCCTGTAGTGAAAACAGCAAAAGTTAAAAACGAGACACTGGAATCGCTGGGCAAGTTCAAGATGGAAAATGTTTCCGTTGCTTCTATCGGCAAAAACCAGATTGCAGCGCAACGTATTCTGGATCGCGTGAGTTATAAATAGATCGAATAGAAATTGATACGTATCTAACTAATAGCAGTAGGTAAAAAAAAGCAGCCATTAAGCACAGACTATTGCGCTTAATGGCTGCTTTTTAATTTCTCGGATCAATCAATAAGAACGATTTACCAAATTCAGTCCATGCAGAGTTTTAATCCTGCATCCCAATTCGGCAAACTGCAAAACGTCTGCATGAACCGCTCAGAAGACAATACCGAGTTTTGCGGGCGCTTGGCTGGCAATGGGTAATCCTGCGTTGAGATCGAAGTGACTTTAGGCTTCTTTAAGATAACAGGATGCGCAATGATCGCCTGCGTAAAACCGTGCCAACTGGTTTTGCCTTGTGCAGTCAAATGGTACAAACCGGAATGTCCTGCCCATGCATCGTGATTGATCTCCGTCTGTGCAACGTCCGCTTGCAAGCGGCCTACACAATATGCAGTGGCTTCTGCGACCGTACGGCACCAGGTCGGCGCTCCGAACTGATCGGCGACGATACGTAACTCATCGCGCTCTTGCGCCAGTCGCTTCACAGTCAGCAAGAAATTCTTCCCACGCAAACCGTAGATCCAGCTGGTGCGCAAAATCAGATGCGGAATGCCTGCTGCCTGAATGGCCTGTTCGCCGGCCAGCTTGCTGCGGCCGTAGACGCTTTGCGGATTCGGAGTATCCGTTTCAGAATAGCTTCCAGATTTTTCACCATCGAAAACATAATCGGTCGAATAATGAATCATCGCTGCACCGAGCTTCTTCGCTTCGGCAGCCATCACACCCGGTGCCTCGGCATTGATGCGCATGGCACTTTCAACATTGGTTTCAGCCAGATCAACCGCCGTATAGGCTGCCGGGTTGATGATAAGTTGCGGCTTGATCGTGCGAATCACATCGCGCACATGATCCAGATTCGCCAGATCCATCTGCTGCCGATCAAGTGCAAAGACCTCACCCAAGCCTTGCAACGTGCGTTCCAGTTCGTAACCGAGCTGGCCGGTTTTTCCTGTAAGCAGGATCTTCAAGCGAAGACCTCGGCATCAGCGAGCGACATTCCGTTTTGATCCTTGCCTGACAAAATGGGGCTGCCATCGATCGGCCATTCTATGCCGATGGCCGGATCATTCCAGGCGATGCAACGCTCATGTTCGGGAGCCCAATAATCCGTCGTTTTGTACAGAAATTCCGCCGAATCGCTGGTCACGACAAAACCGTGTGCAAAACCTTCCGGTATCCACATCTGGCGCTTGTTCTCGGCAGATAGCAGCGCACCCACCCACAAACCGAAAGTCGGCGAGCTTTTACGGATATCCACGGCGACATCGAAGACTTCTCCTGACACCACCCGTACCAGTTTTCCCTGCGGCTGTTGTATCTGGTAATGCAGACCGCGCAGCACCCCACGCGCAGACCTGGAGTGATTGTCCTGTACAAACTCCACCGTTTTGCCAACGGCTGCAGCAAAACGCTGTTCATTGAAACTCTCGAAGAAAAATCCTCTATCGTCGCCGAACACTTTCGGTTCGATCAACAGCACATCAGGAATCTTTGTTCTTGCAACATTCATAATCAAAATACTTTATCGTCAAGGATACGTAACAGGTAACGACCATAGCCATTTTTCTTCAAAGGCTCGGCTAGTTTTTCCAGCTGGGCAGCATCGATATAACCTTTACGGAAAGCGATCTCTTCCGGACAGGCCACCTTCAGGCCCTGGCGATTTTCGATAGTTGCAATGAACTGCCCAGCTTCCAGCAAGGATTCGTGCGTGCCGGTATCCAGCCACGCCATGCCGCGCCCCATCAACTCGACATTCAATTCACCCTTTGCCAGATAAGCACGATTGACATCGGTAATTTCCAGCTCGCCACGCGCAGACGGCTTGATGGAAGCGGCAATATCGCATACCTGATTATCGTAAAAGTACAAACCGGTTACCGCGTAATTCGATTTCGGTGTCAGCGGTTTTTCTTCGATGCTGACAGCACGGCGTTCTTTGTCAAACTCGACGACGCCGTAACGCTCAGGATCCTGTACGTGATAGGCAAATACTGTAGCTCCGCTCGTTCGCTCAGACGCCTGCCGCAACTGCTGATCAAACGCGTGACCATAATAAATATTGTCACCCAATATCAATGCGGATGGACCGTTGTCGATAAAGCTGCGACCTATGATGAATGCCTGCGCCAAGCCATCCGGTGAAGGCTGCACCGCATAAGTCAGATTGATGCCCCACTGGCTGCCATCGCCCAGCAACTCCTGAAAGCGCGGCGTATCCTGCGGTGTAGAAATCAGCAGGATATCGCGTATGCCCGCCAGCATCAGCGTCGTCAGCGGGTAATAGATCATCGGCTTGTCATACACCGGCAGCAATTGCTTGGAAACCGATATCGTGACCGGATACAAGCGCGTGCCAGAACCTCCGGCGAGGATGATGCCTTTGCGTGATGGAGTGGCAAGCAGTTGCGTCATGCTGTTTCCTGTGCGTCCGAAGGTGGTTTGCGCTGCTTGTAATTTTTCTCCAGCCACTTCATGTACTCGCCAGATTGCACGTCTCGTACCCAAGCCTGATTATCGAGATACCACCGCACGGTTTTCCTGATACCGCTGTCGAAGGTTTCGGCAGGCTTCCAGCCGAGTTCTCGCTCGATCTTGCGCGCATCGATCGCATAACGGCGATCGTGGCCAGGTCTATCTGTGACATAAGTAATCTGTTCCCGATAACTGCTACCTACAGCGTTCGGCTGTAATGCATCCAGCATATCGCACAGGGTATGCACTACATCCAGATTGGCCTTCTCGTTCCAGCCGCCGATATTGTAGGTCTCTCCCGGCTTGCCGGCTTTCAGT
The DNA here is from genome assembly GCF_003293745.1 of Herminiimonas fonticola. Taxonomy (GTDB): domain Bacteria; phylum Pseudomonadota; class Gammaproteobacteria; order Burkholderiales; family Burkholderiaceae_D; genus Oxalicibacterium; species Oxalicibacterium fonticola. The sequence continues at coordinate 406,687 of NZ_PTLZ01000002.1, read as the reverse complement.
ACGCGACGGATCGCGGTGCAGTGATCGCCGACATACAGCCAGTCGCGAATTTGCTGCCCATCGCCATAAATAGGCAAAGGTTTTCCAGCAAGCGCATTGGCGATGATCAGCGGAATCAGTTTTTCCGGAAAATGATACGGACCGTAATTATTCGAGCAATTGGTCGTCAGCGTCGGCAAGCCGTAGGTGTGATGATAGGAACGCACCAGATGATCGGAGGCTGCCTTCGATGCCGAATAAGGACTGTTAGGCGCATACGCAGTCGTCTCGGAAAACGGTACATCATCCGGGCCCAGCGTGCCATACACCTCATCGGTGGAAACATGCAGGAAGCGAAAGTTCTCTTTATCTGCGCTTGCCAGTTGCGACCAGTAAGTGCGTGCCGCTTCCAGCAGGCTGAAAGTGCCATTGATATTGGTACGCACGAATTCTGCCGGGCCGTGGATAGAACGATCCACATGGCTTTCCGCAGCAAAATGCACGATGGCAGTCGGCTTGTATGTGTTGAGCAATTCCAGCATCTTGTCGCTATCGCAGATATCTGCGTGCACAAATATATGTCGCGTGTCGTCACGCAGCGAAACCAGATTATTCAGGTTGCCGGCATAAGTCAGCTTGTCGACATTCACCACCGGCTCATCGCTCTGCGCCAGCCAGTCCAACACAAAATTCGAACCGATAAAACCGGCACCGCCCGTCACTAAAATCATTCCATCTTCCTATTTATGAGTAAACATGCAGAGAACTACGGGCTCACCTGCCGCAATCCGGGTTTGACTATTGGCGTATCGGATTCCAATTGCCGTGACAGATTGTCGCCTGCACTGCAAGCGCCGTTTTTTTCCAGCCAAAGCAAATCTTCTATTCCGCATTGCGGCGCGTATTCGCTCACGATCTGCTGCAACATGGCGCGTACTTGCGCGTAATCGAATTGCTCACAAGCCTGCTGCAACTTCGAAAGCAATGTCTGCAATTCAGCCCATGGGATTTCGTTTTCCTGTGCGCGCATGATCAAGGGATGCTGCGTACCTTCTACGTTAGAGCCGATTAATAACTCTTCATACAATTTTTCACCTGGACGAAGACCGACATGCCTGATCTCGATCGCATCGCTGGACTCATCGGATGCGCTACGCACTTCCAGGCCGCTGAGATGCACCATGCGCGTGGCGAGGTCAAGAATCTTGACCGGCTCGCCCATATCCAGCACGAATACATCGCCGCCCTCGCCCATTGCACCTGCCTGCAATACCAGTTGCGCCGCTTCCGGAATGGTCATGAAGTAACGGGTAATTTCCGGATGAGTGAGTGTGATCGGGCCACCTGCCATGATTTGCTTGCGAAACAGTGGAACCACAGAGCCAGATGATCCCAATACATTACCAAAACGCACCATGCAAAACCGAGTTTGCTTCTGCGTACGCGACAGCCCCTGCAAAATCAGCTCCGACAGGCGCTTGGTCGTTCCCATCACATTGGTGGGACGTACCGCCTTGTCGGTAGAAATCAGCACAAAACAGGCGACTTCCGCAGCAATGGCAGCTTGCGCCAACATCATGGTGCCGAATGCATTATTGCGTATGCCTTGAATCGGATTGTGTTCAACCAGCGGAACATGTTTGTACGCCGCCGCGTGATAAATGGTATCGACTGCAAAGGTACGCAAAATACGTTCGCACTTTTCCGCATCCAGTACCGAGCCGAGGAAAGGTAATAGCTCCACCTTGTCATGATGGGCTTGTTCGATCTCGCGCAAATCCTGCTCGATCGAGTAAAGCGCAAACTCCGATATATCGAGCAACAGCAAGCGTTTAGGCGACAGGCGTATGATCTGACGACATAACTCCGAGCCTATCGAACCGCCAGCTCCGCTTACCAACACGGTTTTCCCTGTGATGCAGGTAGTCAGTAATTGCGCATCCGGCTCTACCGTATCGCGGCCCAATAAATCCTCAATTTCAATATCGCGTATATCCTGCACGCGCAATTCGCCATTGACCAGGCTGGCAATCGGCGGCGTCACCTTGATCTTTACCTTAAGCGGTTCAAGTCGCTCCAGAATGATTTTCTGCTCTGCCTTGCGCAAGGACGGCATCGCCAGCAAAATTTCCTGCACCTGTTTATCCGCAACCAATTTAGGTAGGCAATCCGGCGCCCACACTTTTACACCCGCAATCGTTGCTCCCTGCAATTCCTTTTTGTCGTCGAGCAAAGCCACAGGAAGGTATGCACTCCCTGCACGCAACGCACTGGCCAGCTGCATCCCCGAATGCCCGGCGCCATAAATCGCAACGCGTATCGCACCGCTTTTATCATTTGTCCGCAGCAGATAACCGCGCGCCATGAAACGACTGGCGACCACATACAGAATAGCGCTCACCCAGTAGATGCCAAAAACCCCGCGTGACAAGGTGACGGTGTGGGTAAAGGTCGCCAATGCGGCCAGGCAAATAACCGACAACGTTACCCCCAGCACAACCACATAGACAATTTTTTGATCGATAAAGCGGATTACCGCGCGATAAAGGCCCAGCTTGAGAAAAATAGGAATAGAAATCAGCGGCGCCGCGACTATCATCCAGAAATACATCTGGAATAACTGCGGCGTACTGCTGTCATAACGTAGCAGCACAGCCAAATAAAAAGTCAGCGGTAACAAAAGCAGATCAGCCGTGGCGGCGATCAACTGCTTTTGAAAACGCGGCAATTCGAGGAATGGTTTCATCTGGACTCAGTGAGTAATACCGTCTTTTTTTAATACTTTGAGAAACGTCAGAATGATAATTTTCCAATCGAACCAGAAAGACTGTCGCTGCATATATTCCACATCCAGTTCTACCTTCTCCGGAATCGGCAACTCATCGCGACCATTAACCTGCGCCCATCCGGTCAATCCTGGCTTGATCCGATCAACGCCGTAACGGCTGCGTAACGATATCAGATCCTCCTGATTAAATAATGCCGGGCGCGGGCCAACAAAGCTCATGTCACCTTTGAGAATGCTCCATAACTGCGGCAACTCATCCAGGCTAGATTGGCGCAGAAAAGAACCGATAGGCGTCAAAAATTGTTCTGGATTCGTAAGCAAGTGGGTAGCTACGGCAGGAGTATCTACACGCATGGTTCTGAATTTTGGCATTTTGAAAATTTTATTATGCAGGCCAACACGATCAGACCAATATACGGCTGGCCCTGACGATGTTATTCGCACCATTAATGCAACGACGATAACCGGCGCGGCCAGCAAAAAAGCAGCAATGATGGACAGTAGTAAATCAAACGAGCGTTTCAACATAAATTACACAAAACTAAATAACGGTGGCCTGCAAACCTTGCAGTAATGAATATGGAGGTACCCAACCCAATTCACGGCGAATTTTACCGCTGTCTACACGCAAGGAACCAAGCAAACGCTCTACTTGTTCACTTTTCCCAAATAAACTCCCACCCAATCTCAATAAAATGGGAGGGCAAGGCAGTAGACATGCTGGACACCCCATTGCCTTACCTAGTTCATGTAACAAATTTGACGTTGAAACATCCTCATCATCGCTCACAAGGTAAGTTTGTCCAGCGGAAGCCGGATGCGTTGCACAAAGGATCAAAGCATCCACCAGATTGCCGACATAGATCAGACTGCGCAAATTATCAACTTCTGCCAGTGGCAATGGTATTCCCTTACGTACCACCTTCAGCATTTGAGCAAAATTCCCTTTTACCTTAGGGCCATAAACAAGAGGAGGTCTTACAATCACAATCTCCAACCCCGTTTCTTTTGCTACTCGCTGCAAAGCCTGTTCAGCTTCCCATTTCGAAATTCCGTAGGGGTCTTGAGGACAAACCTTATCAGACTCAACAAACATTTCATCTCGTCTCGTCGATTCACCGTTTACTTTGATAGAGCTGACATAAACGAATCGCTTGACACCACTTGCTGCCGCAGCGCGCGCAAGATGCTCCGTTCCGGCAACATTCGTTTGACGAAATTCTGCCAATGGATTAACCGAATGATCCTGCATCACGTGCACACGCGCCGCAAGATGAATGACGACGTCGATACCCGTCAAAGCACTTGACCAATTGGTATCGCCATTTATATCTGACACCAATACCCTGCTTATCTTTTCCTCAGGGAGATGATCAAAATTACAAAAACTTCTTGCAGCGGCTCTTACCGAATATTGCCTCTGGCTCATCTCCATACACAACGGGTGACCTACGAAACCATTGGCACCAGTAATCAACAAATTCATGACAACGCACCTATTTTTTTACAAGTAGTATGGTTGTCCAATGCACATTCCAAGTAAAATTCTTTTAACGCTGTGTACAATTTATCTGCAGTAAAAAATTCCGTTACTCTGCTCTTCGCAAACTGCCCCATTTGCGTCAACATTAACGGCTCTGCAATACAAGTAAGCATAAGCTTCGTCAGCTCATCTAAATCCCCTACCGAAAATAACATCCCGGTCTTTTGGTTAACAACTGAGTCGATTAATCCTGGAATATCAGAGCCAATTGTAGGAATGCCCATTGCTGCGGCATCAATCACAATTGTGCCAAACCCCTCACGGTAACTTGGCAAACAAAGAACATCAGTGATCGCTAAATAAACCTCATGATTACTTACATGCCCAACATCAACTACATTAGAGAACAGTTCTGGAGCCGTTTCTCGGAGGCGCTCAATTTCACCGTCTTCATCGGGGCCAACAAACAACAACTTTGCCTTTTGTGAAACGGCTGATACAGAGGAAAACGCTTTTAATATATCAATTGCACCTTTATCACGGGTTTTTCTAGCGATAAAAGAAAATATAAAATCCTCTTTATCCAACCCCAGTTCACAACGGAGTTTATTTCCAGGCTCAATAAGTGTGGACAAATTAAATCGCTCAACATCTACACCAGATAAAGAACCTTTAGATAGAACCGGTAATGGGCATCCGGAATTAGAAATTTTGTAATCTCGCAAAAAAGATGATTGCGAAAAACTGTCCGTTAAACAAACGGTATTCAGCGCATTAATTAATCTATCCAGAAAATAATAGAAATGACGCGACAAACCTTTTTTTGCAGCCCATGTTTGACCAGTAAAAGTATGGATGCGAATAGGTACGCGACAAACAAACCCAGCCAAGGCGCTCAACAAACCTGACTTCGGCATGATGGAATGGACAATGTCTGGCTTGTATGCGAGGAAAAATCTGCACAATGCAAACAAGGCTAAAAAATCTGCGCTCAAACTCGTTTTTCGATTGATATCGATATCAACAAATTTTACATGTGGATAAGAATTTTGATTCTTCGATACATCCATTCCTACGACGCACACCTCAAAATCGGACGATATACGCATAAGCGTGTTATGGAGATGCCAAGGGACTACATAAGACGCCGTGACGACTCTGACGACCTTTAGTCTCATGCCACATTACCTCGACTTATAAATAATTTCGGCTGTTTTTTCACAAATCGGCATTTAAAATATTTGTCTGACAAGAGCAAGATTAATGGCTCTCGATTGGTCGATAAGTACTCTAATTAGTCTGCCATGAACGGACCAAGCGAGTAACACCAGATATCATAGAAACTTTATGGCTATAACCTAAAACAGACTGAATGGAATTAGTAGGATAAACAACCCTTGTTGTCATCGCATTAATTCTGGATTCCGTTAACGGGAAACGTTTACTGAGCAATGTACCCATTCTGGAAATTTCCTTCGTGACAATTACTGGAAGTCGAATGCAGGGTCTATTTTTACCCAATGCATCGGCAATCATTCCAACAAATACTTCCAATGTCACATAATCCGACAAGTTAAAAAATTTTCCAGCCGCCTGTGGTAGCGAAGCGCAGAGACTCAAAGCGTACACAACATTATCCACATGAATATAGTTGGCACTTGCACCGGGTCTACCTATGAAGAAGAACATTTTTTTATCAATAACTTTAATCATTTGAAATAATGATTGATTGGCCATTTGCTCACCAAATACGATCGAAGGACGCAAGATTGCCCAATCAAATGCACCGCCCATTCCAGCTTCAACGACCAAATCATCTGACTGTTTCTTTGTTATTTCATAAATGCCTGTGGGACATTGCGGACTTACCTCGGTTATTTCGCCACTTTGAGGAAACCCGTACACGCCGACACTGCTCAACTGCACCCACCGTCCAATTTTGCCAGTTGCAGCATTAATCAACTCCCGCGTGCCATCTACATGCAGCGCGCTCATAAGAGCTTCATCACGAATTTCGCCAGCGCAGTGATATAGAACATCTACCTGATCAACAAATGATTCCAAACCAGTGGCGCTGGTGAGATCACCGCAATACCACTTTACTGAATCAGGCAATCTAACGGAACTAGGCGATCGACGTGAAAGTACGCGTACCTCATCCCCTAACGCAAGATGATGCAGCACAAGGTTGCGTCCAATAAATCCAGTGCCACCGGTAACAGCAATAATCATGTCAATGTGCTTCGTTAATTTTGTATGCTAAAAATGCTTTATGCAATATAAGCAACCTGGCTCAAAATCGTCCAGTCAAAAATAAAACTCGGAGGATAAAAGTATCAAACCATCGTTGACGAACAAATTTCGAGAAGAATGCAAGTGATACCCTTTTAGGAATGCAATCTTTCCCATCAATTATGCTATTGACTAACCTCAACTGCTTTTTCTCAAACGCACTGGAAAAGCATCGTTTAAGTTCGATGGCCTGTTTTGCAATACCAAAAATGCCACCATCACTCCTGATAAAACGACGCAATCTGCGTTTGAAATCTTGCACTATATTAGTTGCAGCACCAATCGTATTGTTGCCATGCTGACGATATTTAATTGATGGAAATGGATCGTAAATAACCTTGCCAAACGCAACCACCACAATATAAAACCACCAATCATGCATGATGAGTTGCATTGGTGGATTGTCGATAATCAGTCGTCTAGCAGCGCCATTGATCGCAACCGTACAACCTGTAGCAATATTTTCCACAAGTGCATTTTCAAAAGAAATTTCCTCAGGAATTCTTGAGTAATTAATATGAGCGAGATTCTGATCAACATACTCTAACCGCGAACAGTACAAGCCCACTCCGTTCTTACACGATGCAAGTTTATCAATCGCTCGTTCAATTTTTGATGCGTGCCAATAATCATCCTGATCAGCAAAAAAATAAAAATCGAACTGATCTCCGCAGCACTTCAGTAGCTCTAGAAAGCTAAAAGCTGGGCCAAGTCGCTTTACAGATTCCATTATTTCAATCTGGAGTTTGTCCTGGTAACTTTCCAGAATGTGCAAAGTGTTATCGGTTGATCCGTCATCTCTAACGATCACTTTAAAATTTTTCTCAGATTGCCTGCAAAGGCTCTCCAAAAAATCTACTAAATATTTTTCGCCATTATAAGTAGCGAGTAGTACAACAGTCGGAGTCAACTTCACGGCACACTTCTATCTTGATTATCGGGCACTTTCCCAGCAGCATGCATCATTTCTATCCACCATATCAAAATGAAAAACACAACAGTCATACCAACAAAGCTATATAAAATTGGATTGGTGTTAGCTGCTATAAAAAAAGCGATGACTGTTCCTATAAACATCACCCCCTCGTATGAACCTCTCTTTTTATATAAAACACTTAAAATCAGTCCCCATATAGAAATTAAATACAAACCGAAGCCAACTATTCCCAACTTCATCAAAAGAGCGAATGGAAGCATCTCATATAAAAATGGACGAGATGGATCACGCACATGATCTGAAACAAAAGCACCATAGCCAAAACCCATAAAGGGACGTTGTTCCCACTTAGTTAACAATGCACCTGTTTGCGACATTCGTTCAGCAGTACTTTTGTCGGTGATCACGTTATTAATTGGCATGTCCTTATTCGATGCGTCAGTTATCTCAAAAATTGACATCCGCGAAAGTAGGCTAATTCGTTCATTAACTAGGTAGTCCAAAAACATAATAAGAAATATCGAGCACACGAGTCCAAGTAGCCCATACCACCAGTTATTGATGGGTGACTCGCTAAAAGATGTGTATCTACGAATAAAAAATAACATCACACCAATACAAAAAATTATTGCTACAAAAATCCCCAACCAAAGCCCTTTTGTAAACGTCACACAAATTGCACATCCTAAAATCAGATCTACCAAAAATATTTTTTTATTACTATTTATGATTAACGGCGTGATAAAAACAGCAACCGTTATCCAGATTGAACTAATCCAAAACACACGCACATGATCACCACTAATAGGCTCTTGCAAAAAAATGAATACAGAATCAACCGTGTTAAATATTAATTTAATGTAATGATAATAATTTTCGGGGGGCTGAGGATAACAGTTCAACCAAATCCATAAAGCGAATTGGCAAGCAGCTAAAATAACCGTTAATCCTGTTATCCACTGCATCAGGAAAAGTGATATTTTTTTGTGTTGCATAGAACACGCAACGAGTGAAGCTATAGGCAATATCGCTAAGGATTGAGCATCTTGTATGGCCAACATTAAACTACCACCTGTGACAATAGGGATAGCTAAAACCCATATCAAATTTATGAGAAAAATCCATAGCGGCCAAAAAACATAGTCTTTCCAGGACAAAGTTTTTAAAATGGATATCTTCGTTAATTTTTGTAAACAAAGATAAAAGCTGACCAAAAAAATGAGCGTCAATATGAAATGACGCTCACCTCTGAAGATAAGACCCACCGGACCACCCAGTATCGTGTCACCGATAAGTAAAATGATCGCTGCTATGAGTACTTTTTCTAACCAGTTACAATTCTTCAAAATAATAGATTCAACTTCCGATTATTTTTTCCCACCAATAAAAAGAAAATGGTTAAGTCTATTTATTATTAAACAGCACCCCTTACGACTTCTATTTCCGGTAAAGGAAACACTAGATTCATACCAGAGAATTTTTTATTTGCCACAAAGAAATTCTTAAAATGCCAAGGAAGCACAATCATATAATCAGGTTTTTTATCCAAAAGCTCCTGCTCCGGGATAATGGGAAGCCATGTTCCTGGTGTATAACAACCAAATTTTTCCGGGTTAACCTCACCAACAAATTCAACTTGTTTTGTCGTTAAACCACAGTATTGCAATAACACATTGCCTTTCGTCGAAGCACCAAGAACAGCCACTGTTTTGTTTTCGGCATGTGCTGTTTCAATAAATTTCAGAAGATCCCGTTTTGTCTTAACAACGCGCTCCGCAAATTCCTGATACGGCACCAACGTATCCAATCCCTTCAAACGTTCATCATCAAGAATCTTCTGAACAGAAGGAACAATCGTTAGGTCTCCGTTAGATTTCGCCACAGTGACTGAAAAACTACCCCCATTTATGTCGTTAAACTCCACATCAACAATTTTGAATCCAACTTTGTCTGCCATCCATTTTATCTGGCGCAGCGCGTAGAATTCGAGATGTTCATGGCAAACCGTGTCGTACGAATTAGTATCGAGCATGGTCGGCATATAACTCTGTTCAAATACCCAGACCCCATCATCCGCTAACACCCCATACACTTGCTGCATAAACCCCAAAGGGTCCTCAAGATCGTAAAACATGGAAAACGAAGTAACTACTTTTGCCTTCTTCCCTGGGAAACGAGCTTCCACCAATGTTGAAGAAAAGAAGTCAGGAATTAATTGAATATGGGAAGGGTAGTAACTATGAAATTTAACGCCTGTCGGATCAACACCAACCAACACGGGACCTGACGAAGGATAAGCCTGTAGCGTAGTACTATCATTACTACCTATATCGATAACCAAATCACCCTTGTTTAGCTCAACGAGGCCAAGGATACGTTTTACCTTGTCATGCAAATGAGTCACCATGCTGGCATTTAGACCTGAGCGATAGCCATAATTTTCGCCATACATCTCACCCAAATCATAGGAATGCTCCATCTGTAATAATCCACAGACATCATCTCCCCCCACACATTTAACCAAACGTAGCGGGCCAACTGTAACGTTCGCGTTTTTCTCGCGAGGAAACACACCGGTCAACATCTGCTCGTTCAAATCCAATACACATTCCAAATGTGTATTGCCGCAAATTCTGCACTTTTCAATTTTCTTATACATAGACATTACCTAAGTAGTTTTTAAATTTTTTCCAGCGACCGCATTTCTGCAGCCACCATCATATGTACCAACGCCCTAAAGCCAACCTGTGGCATCCATCCCAGGCTTTGCTTTGCTTTGCTAGCATTACCGACCAATAATGCTGGCTCACTTGGTCGGTAAGCAGAAGCGTTCTCTCTGACGTAAGTCCGATAATCAAGCCCCAAATACTCAAATGCACACTCACAAAACTCACGTACTGAATGTGTCTCACCCGTTGCAACTATATAGTCATCCGCATGAGTATGTTGAAGCATCAGCCACATTGCGTGCACAGTGTCACCAGCAAATCCCCAATCCCGTTCTGTATCAAGATTGCCAAGGTGAAGCTCCTTTGTCAGGCCTAGTTTTATCTTCGCAGCTTCGTGAGTAATTTTTCTTGTGACAAACTCCAATCCTCGACGCGGACTTTCATGATTGAATAAAATCGCAGAGCACGCATACATGCCATAGTGCTCCCGGTATATACGATTCATAGAATCAGCATATAATTTGGCCGCGCCGTACGGACTACGCGGATTCACTAAGGTATCTTCAGTTTGGGGACTATCGAGCGCAGCACCAAATATTTCCCGGCTGGATGCCTGGCAAAACCGGATTTTTATATCGACAATCCGGATCGCTTCAAGTGTACGAGCGACCGCTAGACCATTGACATCACCGATCCCAACCGGATCGTCATACATCCCCACCCCAGACGAATACGCCGCAAAGTTATATACTTCCGTGGGTCGATAATGCGACAGAACTTCTATCATCTTCTGCTGATCCAGCATGTCCCATTCAACAAGCTCAACTATTTTTAAATGAGCTGGGATTCTTCGTTCTGCACTAAGTACGTCTCGTACAGCACCGATGATTCGATAACCCTTCTCCAATAACAACTCAGCCAAATACAGCCCATCCTGTCCTGTTAACCCGGTAATAAGAGCACTCTTCATTTTAGTTGCCAACATCCAAAATATTTGCTGCGAATCTTGTTACCAAATTCGCATGACGGCTCTTTAAGAGACTATACATTGCGGACTTTGCGCTACGGTTTATCAAAACGCAGTGCAAACTGATCAGCATATTCATCGCTATCGCAGGAACAATGGCAACAAATAGACACTGCAAGCGCAACAAACCGAATACTTTCCCCAATAAGAATTTCCGATATTCAGTCATGCCATATCCGCCAAGTGCACGATACAACGCAAGCAATCGAATTTTTCTCCACGGCTCGCGTGGGTAGACAAGCGCTTTTGTTTTCTCCGAATATGCGTTGAATGACCAAATCAATTCCGGCCATTTAAACATCCATATTTCAAAGCTACGGGGCGTCCACATTGCGTTGCCATAGCGAATCGTAATTAAGGGCTCAGAAATGACGGTCGATTTTACAACCACTGGATCTTGAAAAATCACTCCAACATGGATAAATAACGTACCGTAATAAAGCGTGCGATTCCTAGATAGCCACAACTCTCGCCGGATAATTACGCAACCAATAAATGAAAGTCCTTGCACTGTTTTTTCAAAAAAATCCTCATTATTCCGAGCATCAAATTTTTTATCAGCAGGTAACTTAATTAACGTTGCATCCAAGGTTTTTGAAAAATCTGCATTCTTGACTTCCGCATTAACAACAACGAGATCAAGCTCATCCTCCAATGTAACAATCACTCGATTGATGGCACTAGGATGAAGCAAATCATCGTCTGTCATTAACCAACAGAACTCACCTTTCGCATAGCCCACGGCTTTGTCATAATCTTTATCAATGCCGGAATTTTCCTGCTCACGATAATATCGAATTTGCGGATAACGCTGTAAGTACTGCGCCATTACCTCGGAGGTATTATCAGGAGATGCGCCGTCCACAACCACAAGCTCTACACCCGGCTGCAACTGACTTAAAATCGAATCTAGAGTCTCTCCAATGAACATCCCTCTGTTATACGTAGCGAGACAAATAGATAATTTAGGAGACTCAAGCATTGTGCAACAACCTGCGCATCCATTTGACAGGTTGATAGAGTGCTCTAAGTACACCCAAGAAGAAATATGGAGTTCCGAAGTATATAAAACACTTTATTTTTGGAATGAACAGGCTATCGCAATACGTCATTCGCACCAATCTGTCTAACTCCTGCCTACTCTCTCGTATCGGATATTTCATACATTGAATTTTTATCAACATAAATGTCTTCAAACCAAATTCATTCTGGATTACTCGCCTGACATGAAAAGCTTCTTCGCTCTCATGTCCAAAAAATGTATCCGCTAACCGATGGTATCCTTCAATACCAATCCTAAACCGATTGACAATCCCCTTGTCCGCGAATGAATCATTCTCTCCACGCTGATCTAGCCAAACCTCAGCGACATAGCAAACTTTCAATCCCGAAGCAGCCAAGCCGAAAAGCCGCGCAACATGCCCCCAGCAGCTTTTGCTAAAGGCCACAGGCAATTCGCCACTCTGCCATTTCTCTCTACGAACAATTATTCCGCTGATAAAACTGAAAAATGCTTCTGTAGTAGCTGCACGCCGAAACCATTCAAGACGTTCGCCGGAATTGATAAAATCTGCTGAAAATGTCTGATCAAGAGACAATACGGGATGCTCATGCGAAATGACCATATTTTTATTGCAAATGGTATGCCTGCAAATATAGACATCTTTTTCTTGTTTTAGCCATTCAAATAAGCACTCAATAGCACCTGGACGCATCACGTCATCGCCACTGAACAGCCAACAATACTTCCCTTGTGCGAACTCAACACACGTTGCCATATCCGCATCAATCCCGCCACGCTCACTGCCTCGATGGTAATGCAGATTTGCCCACAAATTGGTATAGCATTCCATCAAAACAGGAGTCGCATCGGTAGAACCACCATCATAAACAACAACCTCAACCCCTTCTTTAGCCTGCGGCAGAATGGAGTCTAAGGCCTGCCCTAAAAACGCAGCACAGTTATAAACGGGAATACAGATTGTCAATTTAATGAGCATAAATCAATCAGCCTTAAAGAGTTCGATACAATTGCTCATGCTTCATCGCAACTTCTTCCCATACATTTTTTATCATAGGCTTCTTACGAGTACCTAAATATCGATGTAATGCAACCTGCATTTCCGATATTTGATCGCAATCGGCAAAATAAATATTTTTTGATTCGTGGTATCCGAATAAATCATTATCTTGTGTCGTAGCCACTGTAAATGCACCGGCTTCCTCAGCCGCTTTCAAAGAAGTATTCCATTCGCCCGCACCGTTAGGAAAAGGAAAGAGGACCGCATCCGCAACAGCAAGGATTTCCCCCACGCGTTGTGCTGACTGGAATCCGGTAACCGTCACACGTCCCTTCCACGCCGCCTGTTCCATCAAACGTAAAATCGTTGCTTGATAAGGATGTTCATCATTCAAATCACAGATTAAAACGAGATGATGTTTACTTGGATCCGCAATCGTAAATAACCGCTCTACTCCTTTATTTGGATATGCAAAGCCAAAATAACAAACAATTGGTTTACCGCCAGATAACTCCCATTTAATACTATGTTCTTGCTCCACACTTAAGCGCGCCACTGGAATCGTAGATGCATTGGGAATATAAACTAAAGGAGTTTTTCGGAGCCTCACTTGTATCCAATGAGGAAGCTTCGACACCAAATCAGGCCGCACATAAACCAAGCCATTACACGCCAGTAAATTCAACCAATTGACCGCACTGCATTCAACATAATGTTCGTGCCAAGTTTGAACAACAGGAAAACCCAACAACCGCATAACAACTGGGAACACCTGAGGAAGTCGACCGTTGTATCCTTGTGTCGGGTATTGAATATGAACAACATCAGGTCGGAATTTAGAAATCACCTGCTTTATCTGCAAGACGTTTCTGAGTCGCCAATTCTGCATCACACGGAATACTTTAACTTCCGTCAAGTCCGATGGAATACCCGCAGACAAGCTGGTAAGAACCGCCACCTCGATCCCTGGCCTCGCCGCCAAGGCGTTCGCCAATTGCGCGGTATAGTCCCCGACCCCGCATTTGTCTGGCGGATAAGATCCCGCCACTATGAGCACTCGCACGTTAAACAGTTTTTTGAAGCACCAACCAACCAAAAGTATATTTTTTGCCACCGCATTCTATTGGTGTTTCTTGAGCTTCATAATGAAGTTCACCAACTGGCGTCATACCATAATCAGCCGCCTGTTGAATAAAATCGGCAACGTCTTTTTTGGAAAAGATCTTCCAATCCATACCGAAAAATTTAATCTCGCTTGTATCTATTTTTTCTGGCCAGTAATCAAAAGAGGCAATAAAGTATCCACCAGATTGAAGAAGGCGAGACGTCTCTTTTAACAATGCATCGCCATCAAATCCATGCTCTATGACAGAAATAGACGTAATGGCCTTGAACGAACCTTCAACAAACGGCGTTTGCATAAAATTAGTAATTTCGTAGCGAATGGAATCGTTGTATGGCATTTGCGTCAAGTCGGGATTCAAGTCTGCGCCAGTCAAATTCTTATAACCAGATTTATGAAGCGCAACAACTATCTCAGATGCATAACAACCGATATCTAATATAGATTCGTTTTTTTGGACATGCTTTTCGATAAAATTCAGACTAGCCAATACATCCCAGCTCTTGACATGGTCACCCAATACGATACCGCCGGCCAAACGATAACGTCTTAAAAAAGAACGAAATGGCGATTCAATAGCAGAAGCACCTTTCTTTACTAACGCAGCTCTAGATTCGTCGATTTGCGATTTATTCTGCAATACTTCCATTACCATATTTTCCTCACCGTTTTATTTACCAACATCTAATACTGATGAAATTGGTAAATTGATGTCTATCGAGACATTAAAAATTAGCTTAAAAGCCGAAGACCCTACTTTGCAAAAATCTAGAACCAGACTCAATAACATCAGAAGGGGGGGATTTATAATTAATCATTCCCGAATCACACCTGCCTTCTTGAACCCATCGAGCAACATCTTCCGGCTGGATCAATTTATTATTTTCATCTGCTGTACACACTTCGTATCCACGCTGCCAGAACAAATTGAACATATCCTGAAAGTGAGGATTTATCCCATCTGGATGATATTCATTCAAACATATCTCTATCACCCACGTAGGCTTTGGATTCATATCCATTGTCACCAAAGCCCCAAGTAGTACCTCATACTCCACGCCTTCAACATCAATTTTTATAAATACTTTCTTTCCATTAAAACGACTTCCAAGCAATATATCCAACGTGGAAAGTGCAATTGTACGATGGAAGAACTGAGATGCTCCTGCGCAACTCCCAATCAATGATGCACCAGTACGGGAAGTACCGTATAAGGTTGCCAAGCCTGGCTTCTTGCTGAGTCCAAGCGGAAATACCTCAACATCGTCCCATGCATTAGCTAATAAATTAGCTACTAAACATCCGAAATTCCGAGGCAGCGGTTATACAGCAATGACGTGCTTCCCTACAGATTTAGCAAGACAAGAATAGAATCCAATATTAGCCCCCACATCGACAAATACATCCGCTTGCTGAAACTGTTTCATAAAGAGCGCTGTTTCTTCCGACTCAAACTCACCTCGCTGCATCGCAATATGATGCATTGATTTACTTCCGACTAAATTGAAACCATATGGAGACATTTGCGGTTTAGTTGGACGCGACAAATATGAGTCATGTATATCTTTCAACTCAAATTTTGCGAGTGCCATTTTCCCCTGCCAACTCGCTCGGACTTTTGCTAAAAACTTGATTTTTTAATAGTCGTTTCGATTCTTGATACATACCGAACCTTCCAAATAAATCATATCGACTAGAAGCATTACATTTTCGTTACTAAACCGTTAAGGTCGCCACTGCTTAATTTTCGCAACTATTTTTTTGGGCATCAAGAGCATATTCGCCAGCAAAGCCAGCAATATGAAGCTGGTACCCCAAAGAAAATTAAAGTAATGACTTCCTTTTACATAAGTGAATTGCCAGCCTGCCATCATAACAATAAATGAGATACCAAATGGTATGCCTACACTATGAATTAACCAGTCCAAGGCCTCCCCCTTCAATATATTTTTATGTGTAATCCATGTTCCAAAAATCAAATATGAAATATTCAATAGAAGCCATGTCATCGCACCACCTATGGCGCCATATGACATGCTCAAGACAACAATCATCGGCGCCATAATTATTATCAGCACTACATTAATTGTTAAGGGCAATCTAGTTGAACCATAAGCCAGTTGCAAAGCATACGGAAAATGCATAACACCATTCAAAGCGGTACCAAGCAAAAGCACTGAAGTGATTAATGCGGAACTTGTAGCTAGTTGCTGATTCCTGGTCCAGACGAACAGAAAGTCTTCAGAAAACAGCACCGCCATAATCACGACTGGGAAAAACAAAGTCAGGAAAAGGCGCGTCCCCGTTTTATACAAATCAATTAGTTTTTCTGTTTCCCCGGAAGCGACAAGCGCTGTCATCCGTGGATAGATAGCATTAAATAAGGGGGTCAAAAATATGTATAAGCCATTTGCGACTACTCCTGCCAGCACATAACGTCCGAAATCATCTAGACTGAGGAATTTGCTTAGCAATACTTTATCTAATTGCATCAAAATGACGCCCGTTAAAGTGACCGCACTCATACCTGCAGAAAAACGCCAAATCCGTTTCAGATCATCAATATTGAATCGGCGCGATTCATTGTCTTCACCCATTATTTTCCATGCCACGCCGCGCATGACAATTGCATACATAAACCCAACACAAGCTTGCCAAATAAAAAAAGCTTCAATCGTTGGAGAAACAAATACAAGAATTGCAATTGCACCTAAACTGGACAAAGTTCCAACGACAGCGCCAATGGAGCTTGACAGTGCAACTCTCTGCATCCCCATCAAAGCCCCCATATAGAGTCCAACCGGCCAACGGCATGCAACCACAACACCCATTAGCGTGATCGCATGAGTCACCGTATCTACAGGTAATTGACTAGCTTTAAGCCAATGCTCGGCTACAAATGGGGCCAAACCTATTGCAACCAAAGCAATCAATCCTGCCATGATCCAATAGACTATTGCCATCGTATGCAATAGGTTCCTCGCTTCGCGCATATTGCCAGAAGCTGAACAACGCGCGACTTCGCGATTAATTGTTGGAGATAGGCCCAAATCCAAAAGCTGCAACAGCGCTTGCGTCGTTGCGAAAAAACCTATCAAGCCGTACGCCTCTGTACCTAGATATTTAAGGTAAAAAGGAACCGCCGCCAAACCGAGGAGTGCTCCCCAAATTGAAACAATGAATCCAACTGAAAAATTTCGCTTCAAACTCACGCGATATTACTCATGGTAATTATTTGCTTGATAACCATGCCGCTTTACCAATTCATCGCGTTCAGCACTCTTGAGATCTTCACGCACCATTTCACTCACCAGCTCATTAAAACTGATCTTGGGCACCCAACCTAGTTTAATTCTGGCTTTGCTTGCATCACCCAATAATGTTTCAACTTCAGTAGGGCGAAAATAACGTGGATCGACAGAAACAATGCACTTGCCAGTTGAGTCGTAACCTTTCTCATCTATACCATTACCTTCCCATCGAATGGTGATGCCTAGTTCATTAGCCGCAACATTGACGAAATCACGCACACTGTATTGGACACCTGTAGCGATGACGAAGTCTTCCGGATTTTCCTGTTGCAGCATCAGCCATTGCATCTCGACGTAATCTTTTGCATGCCCCCAATCTCGCAGCGAATCCATGTTGCCAAGGAAAAGACACTCTTGTAAGCCAAGCTTGATGCGCGCGAGCGCGCGCGTAATTTTGCGCGTAACAAATGTCTCACCACGAACCGGGCTTTCATGATTGAACAAGATACCGTTACAGGCATAAATTCCATATGCTTCACGATAATTGACTGTGATCCAATAAGCGTAGAGTTTTGCAACGGCATACGGGCTACGTGGATAAAAAGGCGTAGTTTCTTTTTGAGGAATCTCTTGCACCAAACCATACAATTCGGAAGTTGACGCTTGGTAGAAACGAGTTTTCTTTTCCAACCCAAGAATACGGATCGCCTCCAAAACACGTAGTGCACCCAACGCGTCGGAGTTAGCGGTGTATTCAGGCTCCTCAAACGAAACTGCCACATGACTCTGTGCTGCAAGATTATAAATTTCGTCTGGCTGCACTTTTTGAATGATGCGCGTCAAGCTGGAGGAGTCAGTCATGTCTCCGTAATGCAGAAAAAAGGGCAAACCGGTCTCATGAATATCGTGAAATAAATGATCAATCCGAGCAGTATTGAATAGTGAACTACGACGCCTGATACCATGTACTTCGTAGCCCTTATCAAGCAGCAATTCGGCGAGATATGCGCCATCTTGTCCAGTGACGCCAGTAATCAATGCAACTTTACGCATGGTTATCTTCTAAATGTTAGGTTAAACACGACCATAGCGATCTTCCAGGCGAACGATATCGTCTTCGCCTAAATAATCACCAGTTTGAACTTCTATCATCACGCAATCAACGACGCCAGGGTTGGTCAGTCGGTGCGCAGTACCGGCAGGAATATACGTGGATTCGTTGCGCTGGACAAGAATTTCGCGTTCGCCATTAATGACCATCGCTGTGCCGGATACGACCACCCAATGCTCACTGCGATGATGATGCATCTGCAATGAGAGGCTGGCACCCGGCTTGACAACAATGCGCTTGAGTTTGAAACCAACGCCCTCTTCCAGCACAGTATATGTACCCCATGGGCGATGCGTTGTCCGATGGTGTTGTACCGTGGCGTGAGAAAGCAGCTTGAGACGCGCCACCACAGACTTGACGTCTTGCGCACGTGAATTATGCGCAATCAATAAGGCATCCGGGGTATCGACTATCAATAGGTCATCTACACCAACCGCAGCAATCATGCGCGAGTCGCTCTGAACGTAACAGTTATCCGTGTCTACCAATACTGTTTCGCAACTGGTTCTGTTGCCCCTATCGTCCGGCGCGACCAATTCTGCCAGCGCCGACCATGAGCCGATATCGCTCCAGTCAAAGCTTACCGGAACAACCGCTACCTTGTCGGCTCTCTCCATGACTGCGTAATCGATCGAAATATCTGGCGCCAAAGTGAAGCCTGTTGCATCCAGTACAACGGGATCTTTATCGAGCCCAGTGGCAGCAAAGGTTTGTTCTACGGCCGATAAAACTTCAGGCGCACATTGACGCAGCGCCGCCAGCATCGCTCCCGCAGTAAAACAGAACATGCCCGAATTCCAGGTAAAACGATTTGACGCAATATATGTTTTTGCGGTTTCCAGATCAGGCTTCTCGACAAACCGCGCAACTTTATGGCTAATCGAATCGGCAAGAGCTTCGCCGCTTTCTATATAACCATAGCCGGTTTCAGGTGCGGTCGGATGTATACCGAATGTTACAAGCCAGCCCTGGCTTGCCAGGGTCGTTGCGGTACTGACTGCTTGCGTGAAGGATGATTGATCGTTAATTAGATGATCGGCAGGCAAAATCAGAAGCACCGTATCTTCACCGTGCTTACGGCAAGCATGCAAGGTAGCCGCCGCAATTGCGGGCGCAGTATTGCGTCCAACAGGTTCGAGCAGATAATCGTGAATGATATGTTTACTGTCCGACTCGGTATTTGATTCGTATTCGTCGCGGGTCAGGAAATAATAATCACGATTGGTTACTGTCAACACATTCTCAACGCCCGGTAGCGCGATTGCGCGCTTCAGCGTTTTTTGCAGCAAAGTCTCACCATCCGGCAGCGCGATAAACGGCTTGGGCAAGGCTTCGCGCGAAACCGGCCACAGACGTGAACCGGCACCACCGGAAAGAATAATAGGAAGAAGCATTGAAATAGCTTTCAATAAGGCAAAAAATACAACTCGCTATTTTAGCCGATTGACAAGCCATTTTTCGCATGTGACGAAACTATTACCCAATTAGAAATATTTGAATCAGGCCGCGATCCATACAAAATGGCCTGCTTGATTAAGGCATCTAATGCCTCAAAACAAGCGTATCGTTTGCTTTTCCGAGATATTCAGCTACTAAAAAAGAACAATCTCGTCCCCAACGTATGCTCAGCCTCCAGCGCCATCAACGCCACCAGCACCAGCAGGCAAAGCGGCGGTATCAAAATCGCATACATCAACGCCAACCGCTCCCATGCCATGTGCATGAACACGGCGACGATCAATCCCGCCTTCATCAGCATGAAGGTAATAATCAACCCCCATCTCAGATAACTATGAAAGTGAAAATAGTCGACCAGATAGGACATCGTGCTGAGTACGAACAACAGCCCCCAAACCTTCAGATAGAGTCCGATCGGATGTTCTTGACTGCTAATGGAAGTCATCGCACACCTCACCACAGGTAAAACAGCGCAAAAATGAATACCCACACCAGGTCGACAAAGTGCCAATAGAGCCCGGCAATTTCGACTATCTGGTAGTTGCCCGTCTTCTCATAGCGCCCGCGCAGCACGCGTGACGCCACAATCAATAGGTAAATCACGCCGGCCGACACATGCAGGCCATGGAATCCGGTGATCATGAAAAATGTGGAACCGAACTGCGCCGCGCCCATAGGATTGCCCCACGGCCGCACGCCTTCAGCGATCAACTTGCTCCATTCGAAGGCCTGCATGCCGACAAAGCTGGCACCTAGTATCGCTGTAGCCAGCATCAATATCGCTGTCGTGACGCGGTTGCGGCGATAGGCGTAGTTGACCGCCATTGCCATCGTGCCGCTGCTGCTGATCAGTACAAATGTCATGATCGCGATCAGCAGCAACGGCATGTCGGTGCCACCTATATTCAGGGAAAATACTTCGCTCGGATTGGGCCACGCTGCTGTGGTCGTCAGGCGCACCGTCATGTAACCGGTGAGAAAGCAACTGAAGATGAAGGTATCCGACAGCAAGAAAATCCACATCATGGCCTTGCCCCACGACACCTGGAAGGCTTGCCTGTCGGACGACCAATCCGCCACCAGCTGGCGCCAGCCAGCCATTGCAGTCGATGCGCCAGGCCCTGACGTCAATATCGGTGCACTCATACCGCCTCCTGTTCCCACGCTCAACGCGGGCCGCAGATAAAACGCACGACTTCCGGCGTCAACCAGCCCAGTGTCGCAAACAGCAGCAGCCACACCACCAACAGAAAATGCCAGTAGCGTGCACACAAGCTGATCGACCAAGCAATACGGGACGATGCAGCGTCTGCTTCAGCGCTCCATGCACGGCGCGCCGTCCTGCCCCATGCCAGCAAACCGCCCGCCACGTGCAAACCATGCATGGCCGTGAGCAGGTAAAAGAAGCTGCCGGCAGGATTGCCGGCCGGCCTTACCTGTGCCGCCAGCAACGCTTGCCAAGCCCATAGTTGTATACATATAAAAGCCAGCGCAGCAATCCCACCCATTAGTAACAGCGCACGCGTACGTCTCCAGTCTGCGCTGCGGGCAGATCTACTCGCCAACTGCAAGGTCACGCTGCCGGATATCAGCAATAGCGTGCTCAGCCACAGCTGCCAAGGCATCGCGAGCGGATGCCAATCGTTTGCATCCATACGCATCGCATACGAGGCGATGAATAGCGCAAACAGAGAACTGGCCACGCCCATGAATATCCATAACGCTGTACCAAGCGCAACGGGTTCCAGATCTCGCCACGCAGTCGACGCACCGCTGGAATGAGCGTTATCGGTTTTCAGCAAGATGCATGTGTTCATGCCGGCACCTCTTTAGTGCTATGCGCTTCGGGTTCCATGCCGCCCTCTTCCAGCGGGGCATTCTGTGCGATGAAATCCTGCGGCGCACCCGGCACGCTATACGCATAAGCCCAGCGATACACCACCGGCGTATGCGGTCCCCAATTACCGTGCACAGGTGGCGTCTGCGGCGTTTGCCATTCCAGCGATGCGGCGCGCCAGGGATTGGCGTCTGCCCGCACACCGTAAAACCGACTCCAGATCAGATTGCCGACGAATACCAGTTGCGCGGTGGCAACGATCAGTGCAGCGATGGTGATAAACGTGTTGAGCGTATGCGCCGACTGCGGAATGAATTGATAGCCATCGAAGTTGTAATAGCGGCGCGGCATGCCAAGCATGCCGAGATAATGCATGGGGAAGAAGATGGCGTAGGTGCCGACGAAAGTGATCCAGAAATGCAGCTTGCCCAGCGCGTCGTTCAACATGCGTCCGGTCACTTTCGGATACCAGTGATAGATGCCGCCGAAGACGACCAGTATCGGCGCCACCCCCATCACCATATGGAAGTGCGCCACCACAAAGTAGGTATTCGACAAGGGAATATCGACGCTGACATTACCCAGAAACAGTCCGGTCAAGCCACCGATCAAAAAGGTGCTGATGAACGCCAGCGCAAACAGCATGGGCACAGACAAATGTATATCGCCACGCCACAAGGTAAGCAGCCAGTTGTACACCTTGATCGCAGTCGGCACCGCAATGATCAGCGTAGTCGTTGCGAAGAAAAAGCCGAAATAGGGATTCATCCCGCTGACGAACATGTGATGCGCCCACACCACCACCGACAACACACCGATCGCGAGTATCGCCCACACCATCATCCGGTAACCGAAGATACTTTTACGTGCATGCACGCTGATCAAATCGGACACGATGCCGAAGGCCGGCAGTGCCACGATATACACCTCTGGATGCCCAAAGAACCAGAACAAGTGCTGGAACAGCAGCGGGCTACCGCCGGTATATTGCGTCACCTGCCCCATCGAAACGATCGCAGGCATGAAGAAACTCGTGCCCAGCGTTTTGTCGAGCAACATCATGATGCCGCTGACAAACAGCGCAGGAAAAGCCAGCAAGGCAAGTATGGTGGCGACGAAAATTCCCCATACAGTCAGCGGCATGCGCAGCAGCGTCATGCCTTCGGTGCGCGCCTGCAAGACAGTCGTCACATAGTTCAAGCCACCCATGGTTGCTGCCACAATAAAGATCAGCAGCGATACCAGCATCAAAATGATACCCCAGTCATGCCCGGGCGTGCCCTGCAAAATCGCTTGCGGCGGATACAGCGTCCAGCCTGCACCGGTAGGACCACCCGCCACGAAAAAACTGGCCATCAACACCAGCACAGACAGCAGGTACACCCAAAAGCTCAACATGTTCAGATAAGGGAAAACCATATCCCGCGCCCCCACCATCAGCGGAATCAGGTAATTGCCAAAGCCGCCGAGGAATAAAGCCGTGAGCAGATAGATCACCATGATCATGCCGTGCATGGTCATGAACTGGTAGTAGTGCGCTGCATCGATGAAAGCGAAGCGGCCGGGGAAGCCGAGTTGCAAACGCATCAGGTTCGACAGCGCCACGCCTACCAGCCCCACCGCGATGGCGACGCTGGCATATTGAATCGCGATCACCTTGTGATCCTGGCTCCATACATATTTGGTCCAGAAACCCTGGGGGGCATGGTCCTGCGTATCGTGCTCGGAATAAGACATGAGATCTCCTCTTTGCTGACCTTATTGCTGCCTCGTGTACTGTGAACTTTGTTGCGCGCCTTGTCCGGCAGCACCCAGTGATTCGATATAGACAATCAGCGCAGCAAGCTCGGCATCCGACATCTCCAGCTTCGGCATGATGGGAGCAAAACCTTTCACGACCTGGGCCTGCGGATCAATGATGGATTTTTTCAGATACGCTTCATCGACCAGCACGCTACTGCCATCGCTCAGGCTAGTAGTGTGGCCGAACAGGTTTTTCCAGCTTGGACCAACCCCGCTGCTGCCATCCAGCGAATGACAAGCTACGCAACCTTTGGATTGCGCCAGCTGTTTACCTTGCTCCAGTTTGGCATCGGGCGCGCTCTGATCATGTGTGCCGGCGACAACGGCTGGTGCAGCCATCGTCATTGCAAAGGTCGGTTGCGCCTGTAACCATTTTTGAAACGCTGCCTCATCCTCGACTACCACCACGCCGCGCATTGTGTAATGACCGACCCCGCACAATTGCGCACAGAGAATTTCATAACGCCCCGCTTTGGTCGGCGTAAACCAGAAACTGGTCACCATGCCCGGCACCATGTTCATGCGTGCGCGAAACTGCGGCACGTAGAAATCGTGCAATACATCTTGTGAACGCAAGAGCATCTTCACCGGCTTGTTGAGCGGCAGATGCACTTCATTGCTATTGATCAGAATATTATTTTGTCCATTCGGATCTTTAGGGTCCAGGCCGAAAGGATTGGCTGCGCTCACCAGGCGCGCATCGCTCAAGCCCAGCTTGCCATTCTGATCGGGAAAACGAAAGCGCCACTGCCATTGCTGACCCAGAACTTCCAGATGCAATGCATCCGACGGCGGCTTGATGTAGGCCGCATAAACGAATAAACCGGGTGCCAGCAGCGCCATGATTGCCAGCGTAGTACCGCCTATCAGCCAGCGTTCCAGCTTTTTATTATCCGGCGCATAGGCGGCTCGACTGCCCTCGCGGTGGCGAAAGCGCAGCAGCATGTAGACCAGGAGAAAATTGATGGCAATAAAGAAAACGCCGGTGATCACAAAAGTAATCGCCAGCGTATCGTCCATCTGTTGCCAATTGGAAGCTAGCGGCGTCAGCCGCCACGGGCTGAGAAAATGAAACAGCACCGAACCGAGCACAAGCACGACGAGAACGATGGAGATCACCATGCCGATTCCCTTGCTCACCAATGGAGCCGCCGAAATTGCGTAGCAGGACGGCCGTGTTACATCGACTCCGAGATCAAGCTGCGGCTGACATACCTACGCGAGTTGCCTTGCTGCAGAAAACACCTGCCACACAATTGCCGCTCCGTAGTGCGAGCGCACACCAGATAAGATGAGTATAGACAACATGATTGCAATTTCAATATAGGCAGGCGCGCAGACGCACACTCATACATGCAGCCCGATAGATTACTTACGCGTTTTTCA
The DNA here is from genome assembly GCF_003293745.1 of Herminiimonas fonticola. Taxonomy (GTDB): domain Bacteria; phylum Pseudomonadota; class Gammaproteobacteria; order Burkholderiales; family Burkholderiaceae_D; genus Oxalicibacterium; species Oxalicibacterium fonticola. Next base: position 381,522 of record NZ_PTLZ01000002.1, on the reverse strand, counting down.
GGCAAACTCAGGATTGCAGCAAATCAACATGCCCGCAAAAGCTTGCCAACTGGCGAAAAAATCAGGGGTATGAGCGGAAGGACTTGCCGCGAGGAATGATATTGAGCGCAGGCATCAACACAAGATATTTCCGGATATCTGTCCGGAAATATCTTGTGCTGCAAGGCTATGCCGGCAGGTTTATGTTTTTGAATTGCACGCTGAAGGTGCTACCGACATCCGGCTGCGACTCAATCGCTAGCACCGCACCATGCCGCAGCAGCACATGCTTGACGATCGCCAGACCCAAGCCGGTACCTTGCGTTTCACGCGAACGGCTTTTATCCACGCGGTAGAAACGCTCAGTCAAACGCACAAGATGCTCGGGCCGTATTCCTATGCCGCTGTCTTTGACCGAGAACTGTGCCCCAGCGTCAGTGTTTTGCCATTTGATGTCGATGTGCCCATGTTCCGGCGTATAACGCACGGCATTCGAGACCAGATTGCTAAAGGCACTGCGTAGCTCGTCGGTACTACCTTCGATATCCGGGCCATCTATCGCCAATGAAATCACATGACGGCCGCCGGATAAGGCTTCGGCTTCTTGCCTGATCTGATCCAGCAGGTTGTGAATATTGACGTGCTCGGGACGTAGCGGATAGTCGATAGATTCCAGTCTGGTGAGCGTCAGCATATCTTCGACCAGATTCTGCATGCGCTGCCCCTGCTCTATCATCAACTTCAGATGCGACATGCGTATGGTCTGCTCCAGATCCGGCTGGGTCTGGGCGATTTCAAGGAAACCGTTGATGACTGTCAGCGGCGTGCGCAGTTCGTGCGAGGCATTCGCGATGAAGTCTCTGCGCATCATTTCGATACGGTCGGACTCGGTGGCATCGTGGGTCACCAGAATCTGGCGACGATTCTCAAACGGAATGATCTGCACGATCAGCTTGCGATCTTTCAGGCTGAGCGTAAGCGGTTGTTCATAACGCCCGAGGATGATGTAGTCGATAAAGTCAGGGCTGCGTATCAAATTAGTGACCCGCATGCCTTTATCACGTCCGTTGTTCAAGCCCAAATGACGCTCTGCGGCCGGATTGCACCATTCGAGGAACAACACGTCATCCATGATGACGACGCCATCAGGCAACAGGCTCATCGCCTGGCGAAAGCGCGCCAGCCATTCGGTCAACTCGGTACGGTTACGCTCGTCATCGCGACGCAGACGATACAGGCGCGAGAAAATATCGGTCCATGCGCCCCAGCCATCGGGTAATTTTTCGCTATCGGGACGATCGAGCCAGCCGCTTAACAGATAGAGATAGTTAAGTTGAATGACAACCAAGGCTGTCAGACAAATGAGCCCGGCAGACAGTCCGATAATGGGACCAAAAAAATACCAGATTATGCCGGAGGCAATCAGGATAAAAGACAGCCGCAGTGTGGCGGGTATCCAGAACAACAACTGAGGATTCATAGACGGCTGGTTTCGGCTTATTTTTCTGAGAGCATATAGCCTACACTACGCACTGTTTTGATCAAGTTTTCTGCATCTTTCAATGCCTTGCGCAGACGTAGAACGTGAACATCGACTGTACGTTCTTCAATCACGACGTGATCGCCCCACACTTTGTCCAGCAACTGACTGCGCGAGAATACGCGATCAGGATGCGCGAGGAAAAATTTCAACAACTTGAATTCAGCATGGCCGATCTCAATTTTTTCATCGTTCATGCTGACGCTGCAGCTGACAGGATCTAGACTGATTTTGCCTGCGGTCATCAAGGTTTGTGAATGTTCCGGCGTCTTGCGACGCAACAAAGCATTGATACGTGCCGTCAATTCACGCGGGGAAAATGGCTTGGTGACGTAGTCATCCGCACCGTTGTCCAAGCCGGCAATCTTGTCTTCCTCCATGCTTTTCGCGGTCAACATGATGATAGGCAGTTCGTTGAACTGTCTGTCTGCACGAATCCTGGACAACAAACGCAAGCCGCTTTGATCCGGCAACATCCAGTCCAGTAATATCAGTTGCGGCAAGCGCTGCTGGATAAAATCCCAGGCTTCGCCGGCCGTTTGTACCGCAGCGACATTCCAGCCTGCGCCCTTCAAAGTGAACGTCACCAATTCAATAATCGGTGGCTCATCTTCAACAATCAGTATCGTAGGTTTTTCAGCAGCCATAATTTTAGTTAGTCGTACGATCTTCCAGTTGCGATGCTGCGTAGTCGGTGTGACGAATATCCTTGCCTTCGACGATGTAGATCACGTATTCGGCGATGTTCTTTGCATGGTCGCCGATACGTTCGATTGCCTTGGCTACCCACAGCGTATCCAGCGCGCCGGAAATTGTACGCGGATCTTCCATCATGAAGGTGATCAGTGTGCGCATGATGGAGCGGAATTCGTGATCGACCAATTCATCCTGCGCAATCAGGCGGATCGCCTGCTTGCCATCGAGACGGGCAAAAGCGTCCAGTGCATCATGCAGCATGTTGCTGGCACTGATCGACATCACGCGTATGGTTTCGTAATGATTGATGGTCGTCACGCCGCGTTCGGTAATGCTTTTTGCTGCGCGTGCGATTTTCGTTGATTCGTCGCCTATGCGCTCCAGATCGGTGATGACCTTGATGGTTGCCATCACGGTACGCAAATCATTTGCGGCAGGCTGACGTTTGACGATCAAGTGGCTGCAGGCATCGTCTAGCGAGACTTCCAGATTATTGACGTTTTCATCTGCCTTGATGACTTGCTCGGCTTGCGCAACATTGCCGGTTCTGAAGCATGAAATTGCATCTTGAAACTGGTTTTCTACAAGACCGCCCATGGCCAATACCTTGGAACGGATGGTTTCCAGATCCGTGTCGTATTGCTTGGAAGAGTGTTCGCCTGGCATCAGGTTTCTCCTAATTCGAATGTAAACTGAGTTCTATTAAATGGTCACGTGCAGCGCTTGGTTTCAAATGCATGCACACAGCTGTTTTTTCTTTTAGCTCTTTTGCAAATCAGCCGAAGCGACCGGTGATGTAATCCTGCGTATCTTTTTTATTCGGGTTCATGAAGATCTGATCGGTTTCACCGAATTCGACCAATTCACCCAGATACATGTACGCGGTGTAATCCGAACAACGCGCCGCTTGTTGCATATTGTGCGTGACGATAGCAATCGTGTAATCACCCTTCAGTTCGCTGATCAACTCTTCAATCTTGGCAGTCGAAATCGGATCCAGTGCCGAAGTCGGTTCATCCAGCAGCAAGACATCAGGCTTGACCGCGACACCGCGTGCAATACACAGACGTTGCTGCTGACCGCCAGACAAGCTCAAACCGCTCTTGTTGAGCTTGTCTTTCACTTCGGTCCACAAGGCCGCTTTATTCAGCGCCCATTCAACGCGCTCATCCATCTCGCCTTTAGGCAGGTTTTCATACAGACGCACGCCGAAGGCGATGTTGTCATAGACCGACATCGGGAACGGCGTCGGCTTCTGGAACACCATGCCGACCTTGGCGCGCAACATGTTGACGTCCTGACCCGGTTCGAGAATGTTCTTGCCGTGGTACATGATCTCGCCTTCCGCACGTTGGCCTGGGTACAGGTCATACATGCGATTGAAGGTGCGCAACAGTGTTGATTTTCCGCAGCCGGACGGACCGATGAAGGCCGTTACTTTTTTATCTTCAATGCTCAAATTGATATTTTTCAGGCCTTGAAAAGTGCCATAATAAAAATTGAGGTTTCTGATATCCAGCGTTTTCTTGCCGGAGGTATTCAAAGACGTTTGAGTAGTCATAGCGTTCGCTTTGGAAAAATCAGTTATTAATCTTTTGATTGAACAAGGTGCGTGATGCAATGTTCAATGCCAGTACGCTGAAGGTAATCAGCAATGCGCCGCCCCATGCCAGTGAGCGCCAGTTGTCATACGGACTCATCGCGAATTGATAGATCACCACCGGCAGATTGGCCATAGGCGCATTCATGTTCGCGCTGTAGAACTGGTTATTCAATGCAGTGAACAGCAAGGGTGCGGTTTCGCCAGAGATACGCGCAACCGCCAGCAGCACACCGGTAATCACACCAGCCTTGACTGCACGCAAACGCACGAAGGTCGCAACACGCCAGCGCGGAGCACCAAGTGCAAAAGCGGCCTCGCGCAAGCTGGTTGGTACCAGATTCAACATATTGTCGGTAGTACGCACCACCACCGGAATCGCAATCAACGAGATCGCGAAGCTACCGGCCCAGCCGGAAAAATGTTTGACGTTGGCGACATAGATTGCGTAAATGAACAAGCCAATCACGATCGATGGTGCCGACAACATGATGTCGGTAACAAAGCGGGTGATCTTGGCAAACCAGCTGACTTCGCCGTATTCCGCCAGATAGATACCAGCCAGGATGCCAATCGGCGTACTGATGAATACCGCTGCGCCAACCATGAACAAGCTGCCGACAATCGCATTCATCAAACCGCCGCCTTCGCTACCTGGCGCCGGTGTGGTTTGCGTGAAAATCGCCCAGTTGATTGCGCCCACGCCTTTGACCAACAAGGTGAACAAAATCCACATCAGGAAGAACAGGCCTATCGTCATCGCGAGGAAAGACAAGGCGATACCGACGCGATGCACCAACAGACGTTTGCGATAGACTGGATTCATCGTTTCTTTCACGCCTTCTTGTTTCAAGACTGCACTCATTTCGCGCCCTCCTTGCGGGACATACCCATCAGCATGATTTTTGCAGCTGACAGAACGATAAAGGTAATCACGAACAGGATCAGGCCGAGTGCAAACAGCGACGATACGTGCAAGACAGATTCCGCTTCGGCAAATTCATTCGCCAAAGTAGAAGCGATACTGTTGCCAGCGGCGAACAAGGACCACGACAGTTTGTGTGCATTACCGATGACGAAGGTAATCGCCATCGTTTCACCGAGTGCACGACCGAGACCGAGCATCACGCCGCCGACCACGCCTATGCGTGTGTATGGCAGCACAACCTTGCGAACCACTTCCCATTTGGTACAACCGAGTGCGTACGCAGATTCCTTCAATACCGGCGGCACGATCTCGAATACATCACGCATCACCGATGCGATAAACGGAATGATCATGACGGCGAGAATGATGCCAGCCGCCAGAATACCTATGCCCATTTGCGGGCCCTTGAACAAATTGCCGATTACAGGCAATTGTCCGAGTGTGGCAGCCAATGCGGGCTGGATGTAATCAGAGAACAGTGGAGCAAACACAAACAAACCCCACATACCGTAGATGATGCTCGGCACACCCGCCAGCAATTCAACAGCGGTACCTAAAGGACGCTTGAGCCAGGCCGGGCAGATTTCAGTGAGGAATAATGCAATGCCGAAGCTGATCGGGAAAGCGATCAGCAAGGCGATAAATGAAGTAGCCAAAGTGCCGACGATCGCAATCGCCGCGCCGTATTGATCGTTGACGGGATCCCACTCAACGCTGGTAACAAACGGCAAACCAAATTCTTTTAAAGCAGGCCATGCACCGATCATCAAGGAGGCGATGATGCCGAGCAGGACGAATAACACGCTTAACGCAAAGATGAACGTTATTTTATGAAAAAGAAAATCCTGAAGTCGCTGCTTGCGCATCGTGGCCATCAGCGCTTTGCTGAAGATGCCGCCTTCACTGTTTTCTTTATCTGAAGTCATGGCGTGTGCAGAAAGTGCATTAGAAGTTACGCTCATAATATTTGGTAGTGAAATAGAGCTGCAGCCATCAGGCTGCAGCTCTGTGTAACATTAGACAGCGATTGAATCAGCTCTTACCAAACAGCCTTGCCGGAAGCATCTTTGACGTTTGCTTTCCAGGATTCCAGAACCAGTTTGACAACTGCAGGTGGCATCGCAACATAGTCCAGCTCAGTTGCGGCAGCACCACCGTTTTTGTAAGACCAGTCAAAGAATTTCAACACTTCTTTAGCGCGTTCAGCCGATGCTTGCGATTTGTGCAAAAGGATGAACGATGCGCCAGTGATAGGCCAGCTAGCTTTGCCAGCCTGGTTGGTCAGAACCACGCCCATGCCTGGTGTTTTCGCCCAGTCTGCACCTGCAGCTGCAGCCTTGAAGGTGTCATCGTCAGGTTGAACGAATTGACCGTCACGGTTTTTCAGCTGGGTGTGCGACATTTTGTTCTTTTTAGCGTATGCATATTCAACATAGCCAATCGAACCCTTGATACGTTGTACGTTAGCTGCAACGCCTTCGTTACCTTTGCCGCCTACGCCTGCTGGCCATTTAACTGCTGTACCTGCGCCCACTTCTTTTTGGAAGTCAGCATTGGTTTTCGACAGGAAGTCGGTCCACAGGAAAGTGGTACCCGATCCGTCTGAACGGTGAACAACAGTAATGTCTTGATCTGTCAGTTTGGCGCCTGGATTCAAGGCAGTGATTTTCGGATCGTTCCATTTAACGACTTTGCCGAGGTAGATCGCTGCCAGTACGTCAGGTGTAAATTTCAATTGACCTGGGGTGATACCGTCCAGATTGACGATAGGCACCACACCGCCCATGATCGCCGGGAACTGGATCAAGCCTTCGGCGTCCAGTTCTTCTGCCTTCAAAGGCATGTCGGATGCGCCGAAATCAACGGTTTTTGCCTTGATTTGCTTGATGCCGCCGCCGGAACCGATGGACTGATAGTTCATGCCCGTGCCGCTTACTGCTTTATAGGATTCTGCCCATTTGGAATAAATTGGGTATGGGAATGTTGCACCGGCGCCTGTAATATCGGCAGCCACTGCGGAAGAGAACGCCACTGCTGCACCTGCAGCAACTACGGCGGTTTTGACAAATTGATTCAATCGCATATCTGCTCCTTAGGGGTTAACTAAATAAGACAGTGCGAACTCTAGCGAACAATTATGACAGCTTTATGACTTCCGGCGAATCATGTCACAAACTTGATCAGACGCAAAAATAGCTGTCATTAAGTTGTCATAATGAGACTCTACACTCTGCGAGATTCCCATGGCCAAAGTCAAGAAAATGCACAAGAAAGCCGCAGCAGCAGTTGTTTCGCCACCGATTCCGTCCAAAAGCGCGATATATCTGAACCGCGAATTATCTCAACTGGCCTTCAATCGCAGGGTATTGGCACAGGCCGAAAATCCGGACGTCCCTTTACTTGAACGCCTGAAATATCTGTGCATCGTCAGTAATAATCTGGATGAGTTGTTTGAAGTCAGAATTGCCAGCCTTTTAGCGAATAACCATATAGATGGCGAAATCATCGAAGCACCTGCCCTGTCGGCAGCCCTGGCGATCGCTGGCACGGAATGTCATCAAATCGTCGAACGTCAATATCGTGTATTAAATGAAGACGTTTTGCCGCAGTTGGCGAAACAAGGCATTCACTTATTACGCGACCAGGATCGCAATGAAGCGCAACGCGCATGGGTCAAATCCTATTTCGACCGCGAAGTACGCCCGCTGTTGACGCCTATCGGACTCGATCCGGCCCATCCCTTCCCGCAAGTCGTCAACAAGAGTTTGAATTTCATTGTTGAGCTGTCCGGCAAGGATGCCTTCGGTCGCGGCACTGCCATCGCGATCCTGAAAGCACCACGCGTTTTGCCGCGCGTCATACAGTTGCCACCCGAGCTATCAAAGAACGGCATTTCCTTCTGTCTGCTGTCTTCCATCATCCATGCGCACATCAACGATTTGTTCACAGGCCGCGAAGTGCTGGCCTATTCGCAATTCCGCGTGACGCGTAACAGCGACCTGTGGGTGGATGAAGAAGAGGTCAAGAACCTGCGCCAGGCATTGCAGGGGGAATTGCAAAGCCGCAATTTCGGCGTTGCCGTACGACTGGAAGTCGCCAAAAACTGCCCGCCGCATCTGTCGCAATTCCTGCTGGAACAGTTCTCCATCGACCAGAATCGCCTGTATGCGGTCGATGGGCCGGTCAATATGGTGCGCCTGTCGGAGTTGATCGACCATGTGACCAAACCTGAGCTGCGCTTCCCGCCTTACTCGCCGCTGTATCCGCCCAAGTTGTCGAATACGGATCTGTTTGCCGTCATAGGCAAGCATGATGTACTGCTGCACCATCCTTTCCAATCCTTCCAGCCGGTGCTCGACTTCATACGCAGTGCCGCGCACGATCCGGCTGTGGTCGCGATCAAGCAAACGATTTATCGCACTGGCATGAATTCCGACTTGATGGAATCGCTGATCCTCGCTGCGCAACGCGGCAAGGAAGTCACCGTAGTCGTGGAATTGATGGCGCGCTTTGATGAAGAAGCGAATATCAACTGGGCCGACAGACTGGAACGTGCAGGCGCGCAGGTTGTATATGGCGTGGTCGGTTTGAAGACGCATGCCAAGCTGGCACTGGTGATACGCCGCGAAGAAGGCGCGTTACGCTACTACGCGCATCTGGGCACAGGCAATTATCATCCGAGTACCACCAAGTTTTATACCGACTTCGGCATGCTGACGGCGAATCCGGTGATCGCTACCGAGGTCAATGAAGTTTTTATTCACCTGACCAGCCTGACCAAGCCAAAAACGCTGAACCATCTGTGGCTGGCACCTTTCGCCTTGCAAAAGGAATTCATCAAGGCCATCCGCAACGAAGCAAAGATTGCAAAAGCAGGTCGTCCTGGGCGCATCATCGCCAAGATGAATGCCTTGCTGGATGAATCCGTGATTCGCGCTCTGTATGCGGCATCTGCCGACGGCGTGAAAATCGATCTGATCGTGCGTGGTGCCTGCGCCTTGCGTCCAGGCGTATCGGGCTTGTCCGAGAATATTCGGGTTCGCTCCAATGTCGGACGTTTCCTGGAACATAGCCGCATCTATTATTTCCGCAACGATCTGGCACACGACATTTTTCTGTCTAGCGCAGACTGGATGAACCGCAATCTGTTTCGCCGGATTGAAGTCGCTTTTCCCATCCTCGATCCGGCCTTGAAAAAACGTGTGATCGCGGAAGGTTTGAATCCCTACCTCAAAGATAATATGAATACCTGGGAACTGGATTCCAACGGCGTATATCAAAAACGTAAACCACGCAGCAAGGCGAGCGCCTTCAGCGCACAACAACATTTGATGGAAGTTCTAGGCACCCCTTTGGAGTGACAACATGGAATTGATCTTGTGGCGGCATGCAGAAGCAGAAATGGGAGAGCCCGACGAGGGCCGCGCATTGACGGCAAAAGGCCACAAGCAAGCATGGAAAATGGCTGAGTGGCTGGATCATAATCTGCCCAACAGTTGCAAGATCCTGGTCAGCCCGGCCACCCGCACCGTCCAGACCGCAGAAGCGTTGGGGCGCAAGTTCAAGATTGTTGATGATCTGGCACCCGGCTCGACCGCCGAAAAGATTCTAGCTGCAGCCCATTGGCCGGGCAGTCGCGAACCGGTACTGATTATCGGCCATCAGCCAACGCTGGGCCAACTAGCCGCGCTACTCGTGACCGGCACCGCACAAGACTGGACTATCCGCAAAGGCAATGCCTGGTGGATAGTCCAACGCGAACGGGATGAAATCGCCGGTAACTTTGTACGCGCCGTCATGGCGCCTGATTTACTGAGTAAATAAGCCCGCAAATAAATCAGCTTTGCATACCTGCCATCTTGCTGGCTTATCAACGGTATACAAGCGGCGGCGTGCCGTCCTTGAATAATTCCCGAATTTGCTCTCTCAACTCCGGCGTGTCGACATGTTGGTGTACCGCGACCGCATGCTGCACGGCTGCGTTCAACAACTCATCTTCACTATCTGCCGCGATCGCAACCGAACAATTCATGTCGCTGGGAAATTCACGACAATCAATATATTTACGTGCCATGATCGACTCCATGTTTCAGCCAATAAAGAAAACATGCGCAATACTTTGCGCATGTTTTCAGTATAGGCAAGGCATGCGACAAGTCGATGTTTAACTTGATAGGGTATTAGTCTGGAGCAAGCTCAGGCCAGAATCTTATCGACAAGAAACGCGCTATGGAATTCGGCTTATGCAATCGACGACTGCACCATCGGAATAAGATTGTTCTTGCGCACCGGATGCAAATGCCTCAAGAACTGTTGTGTCGCAGCATTCCACGAATAGCACAAGGCATGTTCCCTCACCACTGAGCGCTTCAAGTTCAAGGCTTCAAAGCAAGCGCGCATCAGATCCGCATCAAGAATGCCGGACTTGCCGTGTGCCACGACGTCAATCGGCCCTTCAACCGGATAAGCCGCCACCGGCACGCCACAGGCCATCGCCTCTATCAGTACCAGACCGAAAGTATCGGTACGACTAGGGAAAACGAATACGTCGGCACAGTTGTAATACGCCGGCAAGGCTTCATGCGGTTTGGCACCGAGGAAGCGCACGTCTGGATACTTCTGCTCCAGTTCCTCGCGCATGGGACCATCACCAATGACCCATTTCGCGCCAGGTAATTCCATCTGCAGGAAGGCTTCGATATTTTTTTCGACCGCGATACGACCCACATACAAATACAGTGGACGCTTCAAGGTCGCTTCTTCGCGCGGTCCAGGTTTGAAGTAATTAGTGTCCACTCCTCGACTCCATTGCACGACGTTCTTGAAGCCGCTTTGTTCCAGCGCATCCTGCATGCGTGGCGTCGGTACCATCACCGCCTTTGATGGTTTGTGGAACCACTTCAGCCAGCGATACGTCAATGCCAGCGGCAAGTGATAGCGCGCACGCAAATACTCAGGAAAACGCGTGTGATACGCGGTTGTGAAATCCAGCCCGCGATTGAGGCAGTAACGTCGCGCCGCCAGACCCATAGGCCCTTCGGTCGCGATGTGTATGCAATCCGCATCGAAGTCATCCAGCGCCGCCGCAACCTTGCCATACGGCTTGTAGGCCAGACGGATTTCCGGATAGCTGGGGCAGGAATAGGTCTTCATGTTCTCCGGCGTCACCATCAATACCGCGTGACCGTTGGCGCGCAATTGCTTGCGCGTGGCCTTCAATGTATTGACGACACCATTGACTTGCGGTGCCCAGGCATCCGTTATGATGGCGATACGCATAGCTCTTCTTCCTTTTGATGTTTGGCGCTTTGATGCGGCATCACAATTTCCTGCCATGTGACCAGACGTAATTCGCCGGCATAATCTTCGACCAGTGCCGATAAACTTTCGACCCAGTCACCGTCGTTGCAATAGGTAATGCCATCGATTTCGCGGATTTCCGGCTTGTGGATATGGCCGCAAATCACGCCGTCGAGGCCGCGACGCTTGGCTTCCGCAGCCAAGGCATTTTCAAATGAAGAAATGTAACTGACTGCATTCTTCACCTTCAATTTCAGATACTGCGACAGCGACCAGTACGGCAGGCCGGCGCGTGCACGCCAGCTATTGAGCCACTGATTCCACTTGAGGATCATCGTGTACAGATTGTCGCCAACGTAGGCCAGCCATTTGGCACAAGAGATCACGCCGTCGAAACGGTCGCCGTGCAACACCAGCATGCGCTTGCCTTGCACGGTCGTATGGATCAACTCATCGCGTACACGGATGCCGCCAAAATCAAGATCAATGAATTGGCGCACCGCTTCATCGTGATTGCCTGGCACGAAGATAACCTTGGTGCCCTTCTTGGCTTTTTTCAACACCGTTTGCACGACATTGTTATGCGACTGATCCCAGTACCAGCGACGCTTGAGTTGCCAGCCGTCGATGATGTCACCGACCAGATACAAGGTATCCGATTCGGTTTTACGCAAAAATTCCAGCAGACGTTGTGCCTGGCAACCTGTGGTTCCCAGGTGGACGTCTGAAATCCAGATCGTACGGAATCGAATAGGAGCGCGAACCGGATCGTGCGTTTTTTCACGCATGTTGCCAGCGTCCGCACCGATAAAATCATTCGTCAGAAACTGGTCGCGTGGTTTCATGCTGGCGCATCCTCTTTCGCTTCATCTTTCGCGCCATTTTTTAGATAGTGACGGGCGTAACGGCTATCGAGTTTGGCCAGCGGCAGCATCATGAACAAATCCGCGCTGTGAAAATCAGGATCCCACGCCGGTTCACCGCATATCCATGCACCGCTACGCAGATAGCCTTTGATCAATGCTGGCATTTCCGGCTTGTGGCCGGCTTCACGTTCTGTAATCGGGAATGGCAAGTGCGGTTTGACGCGATACTCGGCAGGCGCCAGATTGGTTTCAGCAATCGCGTGATACAGCGCTGCCGCATTGTGACCGCCATCCGCCAGACTGATGCTGGCGCAGCCGATCAGGTATTCGCATTTTTCTTTTTGCATGAAAGCCGCGATCCCTGCCCACAGCATCATGATGACCGCGCCGCTGCGGTATTTAGGATGGATGCAGGCACGGCCCGCTTCGGCAATCCGACCACGCAGATTGTCGAGTCGGCTCAAATCGAATTCCTGCTCGGAGTAAAAGCCGCCTATCTTGCGCGCCGCTTGCGGGCTCAGCACACGATAGGTGCCGACCACTTTCAACGTGGTGGAGTCGCGTACGATCAGGTGATCGCAATACGCATCGTATTCATCTTTATCGAGGCGTTCGGCGTTTGCCAATGCGGTCAAACCCATACCTTCGATAAATACCTTGTAACGCAAACGCTGTACTTCCCGCACTTCTTCCGGCGTGCTGGCCATACTCAAGGTCAGTCTTGGGGAAGCGGAGGTTGTATCGGCAGAAGCATTCAGTAATCGCATGTGTCGTCCTTTATATTGTGACGAGCAAAGCGTAACTGGCGAATACTTCAGCAAAATGACAGGAACATGTCATTTTCGTGACACTGCAACACTATCAATTTCAATTTTTGAGACAACAATAAAAAAGCCGATGCATCAGCACCGGCTTAATTTTGCTTCAGGCATATCGCTTATGCGGCATGTCATGCGCACATCATCATCGCTTACTTGTCGTTCTTCGGACGGCCAGCCTTGATCGGTGCCAATGCAGAAATGACGGCATTCAATTTTTTCAGATCCAGTGTTTTGATCAAGGCAACACCTGCGCGCAAGAGTTCACTTTTCTTGACTGATACGCCGGATTTCAAAAATGCTTTTTTGACGTCGCTCAAGACCTGATATTCGACCTCAGGCATCGTGAAACTGTCTCTGACGAGCTTGGCTTTTTTGATCTTTTCTTTTGGCAATGCGACCGGCTTGACTTGCAGCGGCTTGCTTGCCACCTTCACTTTAGCGGAAGGCTTCACTATCGGTTTCTTGGCCAAAGGCTGTTTAGCCGTAACTTTCTTGGCAGCTGCTTTCTTAGGCGCAGCTTTCGTTGCTACTTTTTTCACTGCTTTCACAGCTACTTTTGTTGCAGCCTTTTTAGCGGCAGGCTTGGCTGCTGGTTTAACAGCCTTCGTTGCAGCGGTTTTTGGTGCAGCCTTTTTCGCAGGTGCAGCAGCTTTCTTGGTAACTGCCTTCACTGCAGGTTTAGTCACTTTTTTTGCTACCGCTTTTTTGGCTGGCGCTGCCGTTGTTACTGGCGCTGCTACCGGCTTGACTGCATCCTTAACTGTATTTTCTATCGACAAGATGTCCTCCCATGATTTAAATCGTATAAATAATATATATAGTTTATTCTTTTAATGCAAGAAGAATAGCGCCGGCACTTGTTCTGCGAGCGTATTAGCAAATACGTTTTTTGTATATGGCGACATCCAATTGTTGTACTTAGCCATCACGGATTTTCTGAATTCATGGTGCGGTCATAATTCCCGCGCAAAATTCCGGTCTGATCTGACAACTACAATTATCTTTCATGATCCTTCGATCCCTGTGTTTATTCTCTCTTGCCTCCGCTGCCTTCATGATGTCCTCTGCCGCGTTCTCCGCGGAAGACGCCAACGCCATCGTCATCGGCCAGGCCATTGATCTCTCCAGCCCCAATGCTGCTATCGGCCGCGATTATGTCGCCGGCATTAAAACCTATTTCGATGCATTGAACTCGACCGGCGGCATAGGCGGCAAAAAAGTGCGATACGTCGTGCGTGACGATCAGGCTACGCCAAGCGTTGCCGCCAAGGCAGTGACCGAATTGATAGAACGTGATCAGGTGGATTTTTTACTGGGCGGCGTGGGCGATAACGTGACGCAGGCTGTGCTGAATGCGCCTGCATTCAAGCGCAGCAATCTGGTTTTATTTGCTCCCTTAGTGGATGCCATTGAGTTGAGCAATAATAGAATTCTGTTCTGGCGGCCTGGCTATCTGCAGGAAGTGCAGCATATTCTTTCGCATTTCGCACCACTGGGAATCAAGAACGTCGGCATCGTTTATCAGGACAGCCCAACTACCCAGGAGGCATTCAGCAGTCTGTCGACCGAATTGCGTGGACGTGGCTTGAACCTGACCGGCACGGTACGTTTGGGTAGCAACGAAAAGTTGAATGCGCAAGAAGCCAGCCGTCTCGCATCGACTCAACCAGGTTTCGTCATCGTGATTGCCGATACGATAGGCACCGCCCTTTTCCTGAAAGAGTTCCGCAAGTTCGCATCGCAAACCTACGTAGCCGGTACTTCGCTAATCAATCTGGAAACCTTGCGTGAGCTAGCTGGTGCGCGCGCTGTGGAATGGACGGTATTTTCGCAAGTCGTGCCGAATCCGAATACCGGTAAAACACCGATCCAGCTCGAACACCTGACGATGATGAAGAAGTATCGCGATGAGCCGCCATCATCGTTGACGCTGGAAGGGTTTGTCGTAGCCAAGGCCCTGACCAAGACCATACAACGATCGAAACGCTCTACCCGCATGGCATTGCAGGATTTGATGGCACAGGATACGAATATCGAACTGGGCGGCCTGTCAGTGAATGTATCCGGCAAGAGCAATCATCTGTCCAACTATGTCGATATCGCATTATTCAAAAAGAACGGTTTGATTTTTTGATTACGATGGCTGCGGCTTGAAGCGTATAAAACGATAGATGTAAATTGCGATTACCAGAAATACCACGGCTTTCGAAACAGGTTCCACATAGTGTTCAACCTGTTCGTACTGTGATTGCAGTACGAAGCCGGTAACGGCCAGCAAGGCGGTCCATATCAAGGAACCGATCGTCGAATACGCCAAAAACGGCAGCAAAGGCATGCGAACTATGCCGGCCGGCACTGAAATCAAGGTGCGTATCGCCGGAATCAAGCGCCCGAAAAACACCGCCGCCGCACCATGTCGTGAAAACCAGTCTGACGCCATATCAATATCGCGTGGCGACAAGGTGAACCAGCGGCCATGCTTGTTAGCGATGCGCTTGAGCCTGTCCTTGCCAAATATCGCACCCGCGTAATACCAGGGCAAGGCGCCCACCACAGAGCCTGCAGTACCAGCCAGGATCACCAGCAGCAAATTCAACTCGCCGCGTGCGGAAACAAAACCGGCCAGCGGCATGATCAGTTCGGATGGGATAGGCGGAAACACGTTCTCTGCCAGCATCAACAGAAAAATCCCCAGATAGCCGCTCTGCGACACGATATCGACGATGTTGTTAAACAAGACAATCTCCAGAATGAATGGGCCATCTGTAGGGCCACAGATTTCCAGGTGCATTGTAATGTACGAGGAATACGCTTACTCAGAAGGACAAGACGGGAAAAGGTTCACAGCGTGTAGCAAGGATAGTCATCGCGAGCGCCCTTTTTGCTCTCAGGACAAGCTTATTCAGCTATTGAGCTTGATAGAAAAATCGACGCCGACATCGCTCCAGCATTCCTTTTCCTTCTCAATCCAGTATGCGACGGTCGGGTGATCACTCACCCAGGCCTTGGGTAATTCAAATTCGATTTTGCTTTTCATTTTCAGTCTTACCTCATCGAGGTCGACCTTGATCCGTGCATGCATGAACATCACGGCAAGTCGCAAGGCCAAAATCGCCTTCGCAAAATCGCTATCCATCAACGAGTCGCCAACCTTGCGCAGATTGCCCTTTTGCGCCAGCACCAGATAACTCATCAGACGTTGTTCGCGCGTTGTAAAGCCTGACAAGTCCGCATTCTCGATCATGTAAGCAGCATGCTTGTGATAACCGCTGTGCGATACAGACAAGCCGATTTCATGCAGCAAGCCGGCCCAGTTCAATAACTTGGCATAAGTATTGTCTGCCGGTTTCATTAAACTGAACAAGGCACTGGCCGTTTGCGCCGCAAATTCGGCCCGCTTTTCATCCGCATGAAAGCGTCGCAGACAGTCGCGCACCGATTGTTCACGTCTATCGCGCTTGGTAGCGCGTAATTGCAAATCCCACAGTACGCCCATGCGCAGGCCGGCATCAATCGGCTTCATGACCTTGATCCCTAATTCCTGCATGACTGCGATCAGAATCGCGAGTCCGCCAGGAATAGTGGTGGCGCGATCTGCTTTCATGCCGATCAGATCGATTTTGCTGGCATGACCAAATTGGATCAGGCGACGCTTGAGCGCATCCAGACTCTTGAGCGACAAGTTACCATCACCCAATCCGTTCTTGCTGATCGCATCGGAGATCGCCCGTATCGTTCCGGAAGAACCATAGGCGCCAGACCAACGTTCCGAGCGATATACAGGCGCCGCATCTTCAAAGCGCGAACGCGCGGATAGAATCGCCGCATCAAAGGTCGCAGCATTAATATTGCCCTCGCGGAAAAATGACAATGTCTGCGGCACCGTGCCTATGCTGAACGATTCGACCTGCTCGATTTCCAACCCCTTGCCCAGGATCAATTCTGTCGAGCCGCCACCGATATCCAGCACCAGGCGACGCTCGGTCAACGATGGCAAAGTGCTGGCTACACCCATATAAATCAGGCGCCCTTCTTCTTCACCGGAAATAATCTCTATCGGATAGCCGATGGCGGCTTCTGCTGCCGGCAGAAATGCAGCAGAATTCTTCGCTATGCGCATCGTGTTGGTTGCAACCACACGCACCGCATTCAATGGATACGTGCTTAAAATGGAATTGAAACGTGCCAGGGATTCAATCGCGCCTTGCATTGCGGCCGGCGTCAGGTTTCCCTTGCTGTCCAAACCTGCGCCCAATCGCACCGGGTCGCGCGCGCTCTTGATGATGCGAATCGTCTCGCCATCATGTCGCCCTATATGCAACCTGAAACTATTGGAACCCAGATCTACTGCAGCGAACATTCCATCTCCTCAATCACCTGCTTGTGCTTGCTTATAACCAATCAAGTTTCATCGCGGTTCGTAACTGCGCGTGAAAAGTGCGTGACAATAAGCCTGCATTATTACGCTGTAATGACAAATCGGGCACACGAACGATCAGTCAAACTGATGCTGCATCGTGCTGCAACTATTGCAGAAAAATTTCACCGACAAAAAAATTGCGCATAAATGCGCAAATTGTTTATACCATTTTAAAATTAGTCATGCCAAGCAGTCTTCGCTGTTGGCATGACTAATTTTTTTCTTGATTTATTTTTGACTTGTTTTTTGTTTATTTAGCCAAATTTTCTGACAGCATCCAGCGCCAGGCCGGCACCGATACTGCCAAACAGATCGCCTTCGACACGACGCGCATTCGGCAGCAAGGAAGCAATTTTTTCGCGCAACAGTTGCACGCCGCTGGAACCACCGGTAAACACCACCGTATCGATCTCATCCGCATCGATGTCTGCGTCGCGCAACAAATCGGCAACTGTATTTTCAACATTCGTCACCATTCTGTAGATCGCTTCGTCAAATTCATCACGCTTCAAGGTCAGCGTATGCGTTGGCGACAAACGTTCCAGCACCAGTTGCGTTTCCAGCTCTGCTGACAGGGCAATCTTGCCTTCTTCTGCCTTCAACGCCAGCCAATGGCCGGAGCGGTTTTCAATCAGGTTCAACAAACTGTCGAGCTTGTCTTTTTCGCGCGCATCGCGATAGATATCCTTGATCTGCAACCAGGTCTTTTGCGTGTACGCCAGATTGATCGTGTGCCAGGTTGCCAGATTGAAGTAGTAGCTGGACGGCACTTCATTATTATTATTCAAGCGACTGCCTAGTCCGAGCAAAGGCATGATGCTGTTCAGACTCAAATACTTGTCGAAATCGGTACCGCCGATATGCACACCAGCGGTTGCAAGAATATCGTCGCGTCGATCCACCTTTTTTGCACGTTCCGGTGACAAGCGCACGATAGAAAAATCGGAAGTACCACCACCGATATCGGCGATCAGTACCAGCTCTTCCTTCTCGATTTGCGACTCATAGTCGAAAGCTGCGGCAATCGGCTCATATTGAAAATCAATGTCTTTGAAGCCCACCGATTGGGCAATTTCGTACAGAGTATCTTCGGCCAGGATGTCCGCTTCTTCATCGCCGTCGACAAAATGGACAGGTCTGCCCATGACGACGCTGGTGAATTCGCGACCCGCCGCTGTTTCAGCCCTATGCTTCAACTCGCCTATGAATTGCGTCAACAAGGTCCGGAACGGCAAAGCCTTGCCCATTACCTCGGTCTGATCGTCGATCAGGCTGGTGCCGAGCAAACTCTTCAACGAGCGCATCAGGCGACCTTCATAACCTTGCAGATAATTGGCCAGCGCGGCGCGTCCGTAGTACACCTGCTCTTCATCTGCATTGAAAAAAACCACGGATGGCAATGTTGTTTTGCCATCTTCCAGCTGCAACAGTGCTGAAGTGCCGGGTCGGCTCCAGCCGACTGTCGAATTCGACGTCCCAAAATCGACGCCGCACGCGTTTGCCATGAAAAACCTCTGTAAATGAAACGGGCCACGATGATAAGTCATAGACCGCAGGGTGTGTTTATTTTCTCCGCTGCAGAAGCATTTTCTCCGGCAGCTTGCGCAAAAGTCTGACAGCTTACAGTAGTGCTACCCCCCATCAGCATTGCCCATTAAATGAAGATGAGGAATACAATTAAACACAGCTCCAACAACGCGAAGAGCTGATTCGCCACATACACACTCAATCGTCATCGACAGGAGGCACTATGGTTAACGTCGGATTGCAGGTTCGCCTGGAAGCAAAGCCAGGCAAGGAAAAAGAGCTGGAAGAGTTTTTGCATGCGCAACTGTCTTACGCTTTGGGCGAGCCCGGCACTACCGCATGGTTTGCCATCAAGCTGGATGCAAAAACTTTTGGCATCTTCGATGCATTCCCGGATGAAAATGCGAGTCAGGCACATCTCCAGGGAGAAATCGCCAAAGCATTGGGAACAACTGCCGCAAGCCTGCTGGCACATCCGCCCGCCATCGAAAAATTTGCCGTCCTCGCCGCCAAATTACCCGGCAGCGGCGAAGTGCCAGACTCTCTCGGCTAAGTGTGTAGCTTGGTACGTGTTCCGAAATGTGACTTCGGAGCACGTATCAAAAACTTCGAAAAAACATCGTAAAATACAGTCCTTACGGAGGATCTATGAATAGCAGCTGGGGCAGTGAAGATGATATGGAAATCGATGACGAATTGATGCTCGACGTCGAGTATTTAGTGCCATCGAGACAACGCAATAGCGGCGACATCGGCACGCTGGATTTCTATGACAGGCAAGATCGCATGGCGCGCGAAATCATCGATAAACCGCGCTGATCCGTATAGCTCGCGTAATAAACACAAGCAAAAACAATAAAGACCAGCAACCTTGCTAGCCTTTAGTTAGTTAAGCAGGTCGCATTACTCCCCCGCCTGAAACCTGCGTCGCCGTCACCCTGCAAAGATTAGACTTGGCTCACTCAGCACAAGCTACGCCAGAAAATAAGCGCTCAGCGGAAAAATGCCTTCCTTGTCATTCAACTCACATTCCGTTGCACCAATTAAGTGCTCGCGCTTGCTGTTTGCCGTGGCATCTTTATTGCTACATGGGAAGTAATTATCCCTGTCACGCAAATGCATAGGCAGATTGTCATGGTCCCAGAAATTGCCTATCCATTTAAAACAGTCCGTGACTCAAATTTCCAAATCTGAATATGCTGCTTTCAATGCCCTCCCATCCTTCTGACCCGACATTACAAGCCCGCTTGCTCGGCACGCTGCTGGCCAATCTGGAAGGCATGGTTTATCGCTGCCGGCTGGACGCGCACTGGACGATGGAATTTGTCAGTGAAGGATGTTTGGCACTTACCGGCCATCCGGAAGAAGATATTTTATTCAACAGCCGTGTTTCATACGATGACATCACGCATCCGGATGATAGGGATCTCGTACGGAATGCCGTTCTCGCGGCCGTAAAAAACAATCGCCGCTTTGATATCGAATACCGGATCGTGCGTGCCGATGGCGAAGTGCGTTGGGTATGGGAACGCGGCACCAATATTTCGCATGACAACAAGCAGTGGGACGTACTCGAAGGTTTTATCCAGGACATTACCGAACGTCGGCAAGCTGACGAAGCCTTGCGCGAAGCCGAACGTCGCTATCGCAGCATTTTTGAAAACGCGATCGAGGGCATCTATCAATCCACGCCAGGCAACGGCTATCTTGCCGTCAATCCTGCTCTGGCACGCATGTATGGCTACAACTCACCGCACGATTTAATCTCGACCTTGAAAGACATCGAGCATCAAGTCTATGTCGAACCCAAGCGTCGCATTGAATTCATGCAGTTGATGCTGAAGAATGGCGTGGTCACCAATTTTGAGTCACGCATCTACAAACGTGACGGGGAAATAATCTGGATCTCTGAAAACGCGCGCGCCGTATTCAACAGTACGGGCGACCTGGTATTTTATGAAGGTACGGTAGAAGCCATCACTGAACGCAAATTGCATGAAGCGGAAATCCAGTTTCAGGCTACGCATGACGCATTGACCGGCTTGCCGAATCGAACACTGCTTTACGATCGCATGCAACAAGCGGTTTTGCACTCCGAGCGTTACAGTAATATCACGGCAATCGCCTTCCTCGATCTCGATCAATTCAAATTCATCAATGACAGTCTCGGTCATCAAGTGGGCGACGAGCTGCTGAAAATTACTGCGCAACGTCTTACGTCCTGTCTACGTGAAAGCGATACCGTTGCGCGCCAAGGTGGCGATGAATTTGTACTATTGCTGACCAGCCAACCCGACGAAGAATCGATTACACAAACCATGCAACGAGTACTGCATGAAGTTTCTCAACCGTGGATGGCGAACGATCTGGAATTCCGCATTACCTGCAGCATAGGCGTCACCTTGTGTCCAGATGATGGCCGCGACGTGGAAACTCTGCTGAAGAATGCAGATTCTGCAATGTACAAGGCAAAAGAGCTGGGACGCAATAACTTCCAGTATTTTGCTGCGGAAATGAACGACACCGTGACAGATCGCCTGGCGCTATTGAATCGTCTGCGCCAAGCCATTCCAAACAATGAATTCGTGTTGCACTACCAACCGAAGGTAGATCTCGGCAGCGGAAAAATCATAGGATCGGAAGCCCTGATACGCTGGAACAGTCCTGAAGGTACCGTTTCCCCTGCCAACTTCATTCCACTCGCAGAAGAAACCGGACTGATTATCCAGATTGGTGAGTGGGTATTGCGCACCGCATGTAGACAAAATCGCACCTGGCAACTTGCTGGTCACCCGCCTATTCCCGTCTCGGTCAATTTGTCGCCACGCCAACTCGCACGCGGGGACATCGTTGAACTGGTGGAGCGCATACTCGCAGAAACCGGAATGGAAGCGAAATATCTGGAGTTGGAAATTACCGAAAGCGTGATGGCCACCGATGTCGAAAAATCCTTTTCCTTGCTGACACGCTTGCGTGCACTAGGTGTAAAAATTTCTCTGGATGATTTCGGTACCGGCTATTCAAGTTTGAGTTACCTGAAGCGTTTCCCGGTCGATACCTTGAAAATCGATCAATCTTTCGTGCGCGATATCGCCACCAATCCGGATAGTGCCGCGATCATCAAGGCGATCATTTCACTCGGGCACAACTTGAATCTGACCGTGCTGGCCGAAGGTATAGAGACTGAAGAACACTTTCAGTTTCTTCTGAAAAACGGCTGCAATGAGGGACAGGGATATTTGATGAGCAAGCCGGTTTCCAATCATGCATTCATCAAACTGCTGCATGAAGGAATCCGGCAATACTCTTGATGCAGCAACTGATAAGCCTATGACAGTTATCAGTTGTTTTAATTAAAACGTCAGACGTTGCACGCCGTCAGCAGTACCCAGCAAGCCGATATCAGCAGCACGGCGTGCGAACAGACCAACCGTCACAACACCAACGATATCGTTGATTTGCGCTTCCAGCTCTACCGGGTTTTGAATCCGCAAGCCCAGCACATCGATAATGTAGCAACAGTTGTCAGTCACCACAGGCTTGCCATCCTTCACACGCAGACGCGGCTCACCGCCGAGCGCAGCCAGCTTGCGTGCCACCACGGCTTGCGCCATCGGAATCACTTCCACCGGCAACGGGAAATTACCCAGCAAATCCACCAATTTTGAACCGTCGGCAATACACACAAACTGCTTGGCAACCGAGGCCACAATTTTTTCACGCGTCAATGCCGCACCGCCGCCCTTGATCATCGCGCCTGTCGCTGTAATCTCATCTGCGCCGTCGATATACACCGACATGCTATCGATATCATTCAAATCGAACACTGTAATGCCATGCGATTGCAAACGTTGTGCGGTCGCTTCTGACGAAGCCACGGCACCTTTGATCCTATCCTTGATCTTGCCCAGTTCATCGATGAAGAAATTGGCAGTAGAGCCGGTACCGACCCCAATAATTTCACCCGGAACAACATATTCGATTGCGGCACGGGCAACAGCTTGTTTCATTTCATCTTGGGTCATGGCGTATGCGGGAAATTGATGGTTGATATTAGGCCTAAGGCGCTATTTTACCGGATGAGGTGCTTGCATTATGTAATGCGGGAATATATCGGTGCTTTCAGGGATGTTTCCCTGTCTTGTCAGCGTCTGGTGATAATTGAAACTGTTTTTCTTCGATGAGGCTCAGTTGCCGGGGGTGGCCCGGCAGCCACCTTCTTTCTTTGCTTCGCCAAAGAAAGAAAGCAAAGAAAGGCGACGCAGAAGCCGTTGCCCGCTGCGCGGGTACCCAAGTCAAACGACCATCAGTCGGGAGCACAAACAAACTTGCCTTCGGCTCAAACAGGTTTGCGCTCTTTATCCGCCTGACGACCGCTTGCCTTGGCAAAGTCACATGCGATTAACGTCAACGGCAACTTCTACAACGTCGCTTATTTAAGTGACGACTACGGTTGCTCTTGAATTGGTTTGGGAAGTTGCGGTTGAACTGCCGTTGAAGTTCAACCGCTGTGACGCTGCCGTTTGTGCGGAGCAGAAAATGGATAAAGAAGTGAACGCTGTCTGAGCGCAGCGAGTTTCGTTCGCTTCCCATTTTTTGATGTGCACAAACGGGAACCCGAAGGGCAGCGGCTGTGCGGTCGCCTTCTTTTGCTTACTTTTCTTGGCGAAGCAAGAAAAGTGAGTAGCCGCCGGGCTACCCCCGGCAACTTACCACGGAGAAAACAATTAATTAATAAATGCTATTTAAGCGCCGAAGCCGCCTTAGCCAAGGCGGTAACCCGCGCCCAATCTCCAGCTACCAACGCATCCTTAGGCGTCAACCAAGACCCACCGACGCAAGCAACGTTTTTACAAGCGAGGAACTGTGCCGCAGTCTCTTGCGAAATTCCACCCGTCGGACAAAACAGCATATCCGGCAACGGCCCGGCAATCGCGTTCAACATGCCCACACCGCCGGCAGGCACAGCAGGGAAAAGCTTCACCTGACGGAAACCAGCCTCGCGTGCACTCATCACTTCAGATGGTGTCATCACGCCAGGCAACAAAGGCAAACCGCTGGAGCGAGAACCCTCGATCAAATCTTTCGTCAATCCCGGCGACACACCAAAGATCGCACCGGCATCGCGTGCCGCAGCAAAATCTTCATGTCGCGTCAAGGTGCCAACACCGAGTATCGCTTCCGGTACTTGCTCGGCTATCGCGCGAATCGCAGCCAGACCATGCTGGGTACGCAAGGTGACTTCCAGTACGCGGATACCGCCCGCGACCAATGCACGTGCCAATGGCACTGCATGTGCAAGATCATCAATCGCAATCACCGGAATCACCGGCGAGCTCCGCATAATTTCAAGCAGGTTCATGGGCTGATTCATCTTTTTGATTTAAATGGATTGTTGAACGTGGGTGTCTTCATCGCTGAAAGGTTCCGCATCGCCTTTCGGCAGATTGATCTCGGTATCGGTCGGCACAATCAAACGCGGCAAGGCAAAGGTCGTCGCGCCATCTTCTGCCACACTGACCGATGAACGGAACATTGCAAACAGCTCACGCCCCATCCTCACTACGTTCGAAGAGCGGTCGGCAGATGCGTGCGGACGCTGCTGCCATTCCGCTTCATCGACCAAAGCCTGCAAGGTCCCGGCCTCCGCATCCAAGCGGATAATATCGCCGTCGCGTATGCGCCCCAATGGGCCGCCAGCCAGCACTTCCGGCGAAACATGAATCGCCGCCGGTACCTTGCCTGACGCACCGGACATGCGTCCATCTGTCACCAGTGCGACATGAAAACCGGCATCCTGCAAACTGCCTAGCGCGGGGGTCAGTGCATGTAATTCCGGCATGCCATTCGCCTTCGGCCCCTGGAAACGCACCACGGCAACGAAATCCTGATTCAGTTTGCCATCCTGATACGCATGCATGAAATCTTCTTGCGACGTAAAGACTATCGCTGGTGCTTCAACCACATGGTATTGCGGTTTGACTGCAGAAATCTTGATCACGGCGCGACCTAGATTGCCGGTCAACAGTCGCAAGCCGCCATCCGGCGCAAACGGTCTGTCGGCCGGGCGCAATACGTTTTCATCAGCACTAACTTCCGGAGTTGGCTTCCAGACGACTTTCTCACCATCAAGAAAAGGCTCGGTGCAATGTGCGCGCAATCCCTTGCCAAGTATGGTCGTCACATCGTCGTGCAACAAACCTGCATCCAGCAATTCGCGAATCACGAAACCGGTACCGCCAGCCGCGTGGAAATGATTCACGTCGGCTTCGCCGTTAGGATAAATACGCGTGAGTAATGGGATTACCGCCGACAATTTGTCGAAATCATTCCAGTCGACCACGATGCCCGCTGCTTTTGCAATCGCAATTAAATGGATAGTGTGATTGGTCGAACCACCGGTCGTCAGCAAGGCGATGATCGCATTGACGATAGTTTTTTCATCAACCAAACGGCCAATAGGAGTAAAGGTTTTTCCCTGCGCGCTGATCTCTACTGCGCGTTGCGCCGCGCGTACCGTCAAGGCATCGCGCAAAGGCGTATTCGGCGTGACAAAGGCTGAGCCCGGCAAATGCAGGCCCATCACTTCCATCAGCATTTGATTGCTGTTGGCAGTGCCGTAAAAAGTACAGGTGCCGGCATCGTGATACGACTTGGACTCGGCTTCCAGCAAGGCTTCGCGATCTATCTTGCCCTGCGCATACAACTGACGGATTCTGGATTTTTCAGAATTGGACATGCCCGTCGTCATCGGACCGCTAGGAATAAACACTGCAGGCAGATGGCCGAAATGCAAGGCACCTATCAGCAAACCGGGCACGATCTTGTCGCAAATACCGAGATAAACCGCAGCGTCAAACATATTGTGCGACAACGCAATCGCCGTCGACATGGCGATCGTATCGCGTGAAAACAGCGATAACTCCATGCCAGGCTGCCCTTGCGTAATCCCATCGCACATCGCCGGCACACCACCGCCGAATTGCGCCACGCCACCGACTTGGCGCACCGCATCCTTGATGATTGCAGGGAAACGTTCATAGGGCTGATGCGCCGACAACATATCGTTGTAAGCCGAGATGATGGCGACGGATGGATTCTTTTGCTGCTTCAACACCAGCTTGTCGTTGGCGGGAAACGCTGCAAAGCCGTGCGCAAGATTGGTACAGGACAAGGTGCTGCGCTGCACGCCTTGTTGTATGGAATCCGACAGTTGATTCAGGTAAGCAGCGCGATAAGGGCGACTGCGCTCTATGATCCGCTCGGTGACAGCAGACACGACGGGATTGAGCGGCATATGGAATCCTTGAAAACAGTTTTGAAATTTTACTACAATAAAACGTGCCAAGCTATCATCTTTTTTGGTTTTCCTACGAAAGCATACGACACGCAATCGCGCAGGAAATTCACTTCTTCGCCATTATCCTGCAAACTTGCCAAATCATCCTAGCGGATTGAACTTTCACCCATTAAGCGTATCCGTAACAGGCTAGCTACAGATAAGCGGCAACGCGCATTTGATTTGACGCGTTGTTTACACGAAATATATTTGTAGTGAAATTACCATAATTTGCTGTATAGTTAAATCCAACTTCTATCGCATATATTGCCCATGCGCACGTCCAATCCAACATCTACGCTCATTGCTACTGCTGCGTTTCAAGCGCTACAACAGCATCACGTTGAAACAAAAAACCGGCAGGTCCGCGATCTTTTTACGCAAGACCCTGCCCGCTTCACCAAATTATCCGTTGAAGCCGCGGGCCTGTTTCTCGATTTTTCGAAAAATAGTGTCGACGACAAAACGATGCAACTGCTATGCGATCTCGCACGCGAGACGCAGGTAGAAACACAACGCGATGCGATGTTTGCCGGCAAGGAAATCAATCGCACAGAACATCGCGCTGTCTTGCACACCGCCTTGCGTCGACCGCGCAGCGACCAATTGCTGCTCGATGGCAAAGACATCATTCCGGATATTCATGCAGTCCTCGATAGGATGGGTGTATTTTCCGAGCGCGTACGTTCAGGCGAATGGCGCGGATACGATGGCCGCGAAATTACCGACATCGTGAATATCGGCATAGGTGGTTCCTACCTCGGTCCGAAAATGACTTGTCAGGCGTTGCGTTCATTCGGCCATTCACGCCTCGTCATGCATTTCGTCTCGAATGTTGACGGTCACGATCTCGATGCCTTGTTATCCCGCATCGATCCGGCGACCACTCTTTTCATCGTCGCATCCAAAACTTTTGGCACATCGGAAACGATGACAAATGCACGTTCGGCTCGCGCATGGCTTCTACGAAGCGCGACCGAAGCAGACCTGCACAAGCATTTTGTTGCAGTATCCACGCAACTCGATCTGGTGACCGAATTCGGGATCGCCGCAGAAAACATGTTCCCGTTCTGGGATTGGGTAGGCGGTCGTTATTCAATATGGTCAGCCATCGGTTTGGCGCTGATCATCTCGATAGGCATAGACAATTTCAAGGAGTTTCTTGCTGGTGCGCATGCGATGGATCAACACTTCCAGCAAACGCCGCTAGAGAAAAATCTGCCCGTGATTCTGGCCCTGATTGGCATCTGGAATCGTAATTTTGTCGAAAGCAATTCCATTTCGATAGCGCCCTACCATCAGGATCTACGTCTGTTTCCCGGTTACCTGCAACAACTGGAAATGGAAAGTAACGGCAAGCGCGTCAAGGTCGACGGTTCAAAAGTCGATGTGGCGACCTGTCCAATTATCTGGGGCGATGTCGGTACTAATGGTCAGCACGCCTACTTCCAGTTACTGCATCAAGGCACCGACGTCATGGCAGTTGATTTCATCGCTGCGTTGAAACCGTCACATCAACTTGAATCGCATCAAGTTCTGTTATTGGCAAACTGCTTTGCCCAATCGGAAGCCTTCATGCGTGGCAAGAATGCGGAAGAAGTCCGCGCAGATATGCAGAAGCAAGGTTTGCCGAACGACGAAATTGAAAAGCTGCTGCCGCACCGTACCTTTCCCGGCAATCGTCCAAGCAATACTATTTTGATGGATGCGTTAACCCCGAACACACTTGGTGCGTTAATTGCGTTGTATGAACACAAGGTGTTTGTACAGGGCGTAATCTGGGGCATCAACAGTTTCGATCAATGGGGTGTGGAACTGGGCAAAATACTCGCCAAGAACATTGCCGCCGAACTGACGGAACAAGCCAAACCGGCGCAGCACGACAGCTCGACCAATGGCTTGATTGCACGCGCCAAGGCTGCACTGTAATCAAGCGGTCAAATAAAACATTTACTGTGGATGTTTTGAAAAATATAAATTCACACATCTCAACTTAGTACACAAACTTAATAAAAATAATCATGGCTCTTACCGATTTTGATCTCGTACTGTTTGGCGGCGGCGGCGATTTGTCCATGCGCAAACTGATTCCTGCAATGTATGCACGCGACCGTGCCGGCGACTTGCCACCCACCGCGCAGATCATTTGCATAGGTCGTCAAAGCTGGAGCGATGCCGAATTCGTCGATGCCCTGAATGAAAATTCACGACCGCATATCAATGAAAAAGTATTCGCACAGGCATCCTGGGACAAATTTTGCGCACGCGTGCGTTACGTGTCGCTGGATGCAACCGATGCCACGACGTATCAGCCGCTGAACGATGTATTGCGTACCGATGCAACATTGACCCGCGTGTTTTATCTGGCGACCCCACCTACACTGTTCGCAAAGATTTGCCACAACTTGTCCAAACGTGGATTGGCGACAGACAATTCTCGCGTCGTTCTGGAAAAACCATTGGGCCGCGATCTGGCCAGCGCCAAGCAAATCAATCTGGAAGTCGGTCAAGTATTCAAGGAATCGCAGATCTTCCGTATCGATCATTACCTCGGTAAGGAAGCTGTGCAAAACCTGCTGGCTCTGCGCTTCGGCAATGTCTTGTTCGAACCGTTGTGGCGGCGTGAATGGATTTCCGACGTGCAGATCACGATTGCGGAAGAAATCGGCGTCGGCAATCGCATGGGTTACTACGAAACTTCAGGTGCCTTGCGCGACATGATGCAAAACCATTTGCTGCAGTTGCTGTGTATCGTCGCGATGGAACCGCCGCTGTCCGTCACCCCTGACGCAGTGCGCGATGAAAAACTGAAAGTCTTGCGCTCGCTAAAGCCATTCACACCTACCGCCTTGGCCAAAAACATCGTGCGCGGCCAATATCGCGCCGGCCATGTAGAAGGCAAGGCAGTCCCGGCCTATCGCCAGGAAAAAAATGCCAACCCGGAATCGAATACCGAAACCTTCGTCGCCGTCAAAGCCGAGATCGATACCTGGCGCTGGGCTGGCGTGCCTTTCTATCTGCGCACCGGCAAACGTATGGCCGATCAATTGGCCGAAATCGTGGTGCGCTTCAAAGCCATCCCGCATTCTATCTTCGCGCAATCGACCAGCAGCTTCCAACCGAACTGCCTGGTGATACGCCTGCAACCGGACGACGGCTTGCAATTGAACCTGATGGCAAAAACACCAGGCGATGGCATGCGCCTGAAACCAGTCGAACTCGAACTCGATTTCGCCGAAACCTTCAAGACTCCGCGCATGGATGCCTACGAGCGCTTGCTGCTCGACGTCTTGCGCGGTCAGCTGACGTTGTTTATGCGTAGCGATGAACTGGAAGCCGCATGGGAATGGGTGGAGCCAGTGTTGCGTCATTGGGAACAGGAAGGCAACGAGCCTTTGCCTTACGCCTCAGGTACATGGGGTCCAGCAGCAGCCAGCGCACTGATAGGCCGCGACGGCTTGCAATGGCGCGAAGAAGCGTTGCCGGAATAGACGGACGAATAAGGGAAAAGCTGCATGCTGCTTGATTCGATACGCACACAGTACGACTCGCTTTCCAAATCGGAAAAAAAAGTCGCGCTTGCCGTATTGGAACAGCCGGAATTAGCCATCGCAGAAAACATCACCGCGCTGGCTAAAAAAGCCGAAGTGTCAGAACCAACCGTCGTGCGTTTTTGCCGTGCAATCGGCTTCGATGGCTGGCATGCATTCAAGATGAAGCTGGCGCAAGGCTTGGCTCTGTCACCCGGTGCCGACGAATCGCCGGCTCCGGAAGATCTGGCTGCAGATCTGGTCAACAAGATTTGCGGCCGTTCTATCAACACCCTGCTCGACCTGCGCAACAGCCTCGATGCCAATGCGATAGAACAGGCTTTGCAAGTATTGTCGCGTGCCAGCCGCATCGAATTTTATGGTCAAGGCACATCCGGCATCATCGCCGCCGATGCACAACACAAATTCTTTCGCTCCGGCGTGCCCACCGTCGCCTATGCCGATCCGCACATACACAGCATTGCCGCATCCTTATTGAAAAAAGGTGATGCAGTCGTCGCTATCTCGCAGCGCGGCAACAGCATCGCTTTGCTGCGCAGCGTACAACTGGCACGTTCCTGTGGCGCCGATGTCGTCATACTGGCACCAAGCGGTACACCGCTGGCAGAACTGGCGACTGTATTGATACCTATCGATCTGCACTTCCATACCGATCCATACACCCCGATCTCGGCACGTCTCGCGCATCTGGTTGTCATCGATATTCTGGCGGTCGGCCTGGCATTGCGCCTCAGTCCGGAACGTCGCAAAAAAATGATCACAGCCCAGAAAGCGCTGGAAAAAATCGAGATGCAATTCGATTCATTCCTGCGCTAAATCTGTACGCCTGTGGTTATTGCTTTCACTGGTACCTTTATTGCGATTTTTATTGATCCCGTCACGGATCAATCATCTTGTTTTGTATCAAACTATTAAAGAATCTTTGTTCCTGCAGAGTCGCCCGCACTTTGCGTACAATAGATTATCGAAACCAAATATCTTTCTCACGAATAAGTCTCGCCATGAACCAACTCGAACAACTGAAGCAGTACACCACTATCGTTGCCGATACAGGCGACTTCCAGTCGATCAAGGCATTTGCACCGCAAGATGCAACGACTAACCCTTCATTGATTTTGAAAGCCGTGCAGAAGGATGAATACCGCCCGATCATGGAAAAAATCGCGCGCGAACATGCAGGCAAAAGTACAGAGCAGATCGTCGATCATTTGCTGGTCGCATTCGGTACTGAAATTCTCAAAATCATTCCCGGTCGCGTCTCGACAGAAACCGACGCACGCCTGTCTTTCGATACCGAAGGCTCGATTGCCAAAGGTCGCACACTGATCAAACTGTACGAAGCTGCCGGCATCTCACGCGAGCGCGTGTTGATCAAGATCGCATCAACCTGGGAAGGCATACGCGCAGCCGAAGTATTGGAAAAAGAAGGCATACATTGCAACCTGACTTTGTTGTTCTCCTTGCCGCAAGCGATAGCCTGCGCAGATGCGAACGTGCAATTGATCTCGCCTTTCGTTGGCCGCATCTATGATTGGTATAAAAAAGCTACCGGCACCGATTACACAGGTGCAGATGATCCAGGCGTGCAATCCGTCAAACGCATCTACACCTACTATCGCAAGTTCGGCTACAAGACAGAAGTGATGGGCGCCAGCTTTCGCAACACCTCGCAAATTACCGAACTCGCAGGCTGCGATCTGCTGACCATCAGTCCGGAACTGTTGCAAAAACTGGCCGAATCAGACGTGCCATTGGCGCGCAAGCTGGTTCCTGCAGAAGCAAAAAATGTGGATATCGCAAAGCTGACGCTGAATGAAAAGATCTTCCGCAGCATGTTGAATGACGATGCGATGGCAACGGAAAAACTGGCCGAAGGAATCCGTGCATTTTGCGCAGATGCCGTGAAGCTGGACAAACTGATTGAGGCTTTGAAATAGCAAATACTGATGCTTTTCCTGCGCATGAAAGTAAAAAGGCCGATCAATGATCGGCCTTTTTACTTTCAATTAAGTTTATAACTTCAATGCAGATATTTTGCTTAAACCTTGCGAAATATTATTTTTAGCCGCACCTTCATTTGCCAAACGCAGTCGTTCAACACCGGCAAATGCATCGCTTGTTGTAGCCGTATGTTCTGACTTAATCGATTCCTGCCAGACCACTGCGCCCGTATCAGCACGCTGCAATGACCAACCTGCTTCCATCTTGACGGTAAACGAAAAACCAAAGGATGGCTGGTCAATATTAAAAATGCTTACTGTCAAAAGATAGTCCGCACCCTTGCCCTGGATTACGCTCGAAAACGTCTTGGAATTGTTAATCGAATCGACAAGTGCCTGAGAAAATGCAGTATCTGCAATTTGTGACTTGCCTATCTTATCCGTCTCTTTGCCACCGGCCACATTCACACTTACAGACTTGGCATGCTTGTTTGTAGTTTTAATCGAATCAGGTGTCATGCCTTTTGATGTCGAAGGAGCTGCACAACCACCAAGCATAGAGACTGCAAAAACAAGTGCCGCTGCGGATAACGACTTATTCGAAAAAATAGTTTTAATCATCAATTTCATTTTTATCTCTCCCTGAGATTATTTAGCTTCTTTATAAATATTAGTCATGACCTCATTCACCATCTCTGTCGGAGACAATCTAGTGAGTGAGGTGTGATACGAATTGCCCACAGCCACAGGAAAATTATTAACCGGATTCCTGACATTAATCGTTAATTCGATCATGTACATCGTGATATCCCAAAACCACTTATCTACGTAAGTTATTACTCCATCAGCGTTATATGGAGGTGTTAACTCCGGCCCTACCGTTGCCGAATAACCCTTTTTGGTCAGATAATCTTTGATGATCTGATCAGTCTTGTCAGATGCATCCGGCCCCTTAACAACATAGAATGTCTTCATGGCTTTAATATCCGTGCCGGGTGTAACCATAGCTGTTGCATGATTAACTGCACACCCAGACAACGATGACAACATCCCCAAAACAAGCGATATAAGCAGAACTTTTTTAAACATTATTATGCAATCCCCTTTTTGAATATCTATGTAAGGTCAAATACGTCGAATAAACGTCCCTTATTGACCGAGCAACAGACCAGCATTCAATTGTTTTTTAGGAAAGAATCCGAATAGAGAAAATAATATGAACGGATTCCCGAACCTAGGGTCGTATATAACAAGGCTTATCTATCCTGACTATAAATAACAATGCGGCCAATTACCTGGCCAGCATCCGGATACGATCACAACAGCCGCTTATTCTTTAACTACGCTTTATTCAGATTGCGCTCACTACATGCAAAAAAATATCCTGCCAAATTCAGGCATTCCGGCCCTTCTCGCACTTTTATTTACAGTGGCCATCCCTGCTCATGCACAAGAAAATACAGATTCCGTTGCTTCCTACAGCGCCAACAACTTGACACTATTCACTAGCGTTGCGACCAGACATTTTCGCCCTTCCCCAATCCACAATAATCACCAAGGCTTGATTAATCTGGAATGGAACTATGACAAAAATTTTGTGGTGGGTGGCGCAACCTTCAGCAACTCATACAATCAGGATACCCAGCTCGTTTACTGGGGCGCGAAATTTCGCCCGCTAGACGCAACTCCGGATATGTACGTGAAAATTGTCGGCGGATTGATTCATGGCTACAAGGATCAATACAAGGACAATATTCCGTTTAACAAATACGGAACGGCACCAGTCATTTTGCCGGCAGTCGGATATTGTTATCAACATTTGTGCACCGAGCTGATCGTCTTCGGAACAGCGGGGGCGATGTGGACGGCAGGTGTCCGTTTTTAAAACGGATGAGAAGTGTGGATTTTTAATGCAACTGATTTAGTTGAAGATCAAACCGTTAAACGTCCAGTAGCCGAGCAAAAAAAGTCCCAGGGCAATCGCAAACTGCTTCAAGAAATTCTTGTTCATTTCATCTCCTCGATTTTTATTCGGATTATTGCGGTGACGGCGAGCTTGATCACACTACACCGTCGCGTCGCAACTCGGCAATGGCAGCATCATCATAACCCAGCGTTTTCAATACGTCGTCGGTATGCTCGCCCAAGGTCGGGCCCAGCCATTTTGTTTCGCCTGGTGTCTCGGATAACTTGGGTGTGATCGCCGGCAATTTGATGGGTGTACCATCTGCAAAAGTATGCTGTTCGAACATTTTCCGTGCGAGAAATTGCGGGTCGCTCATCATGTCACGCACTGAATAGATCTTCCCGACGGGCACATCGGCTGCCTGCAATTTTTCCATCGCGCTGTTGATAGTTTGCGTCGCGCACCAAGCTTGTATCGCTTCGTCGATTTCTGCCGTGCGCGGTACGCGACCATCGTTGCGTGCGAGTTGCATATCATTGGCAAGATCATCGCGTCCCATCGCCAGCATGAGGCGTTTGAAAATGGCATCACCATTGCCGGCGATGACGATGTTTTCACCGTCTCCGGTTGTGTAAGTGTTCGATGGCACGATGCCTGGTAAAGCGCCGCCTGTGCGTTCGCGGACCACGCCTGCGTAATCGTATTCAGGCACCAGTGATTCCATCATGTTGAAGACCGCTTCATACAAGGCGACGTCCACCATCTGACCCTGCCCTGCAACTTGTTCATCGCCAGACTTGCCGTTCCAGCGACCGCCTGTTGTATCGCGATGGCGCAAGGCCATCATCGCGCCTATCACGCCATGCATTGCCGCGACAGAATCGCCGATGGAAATACCTATGCGCAGCGGCGGTCTATCAGGGAAGCCGGAAACATAACGCATGCCGCCCATCGATTCGCCGATGGCACCAAAGCCGGGTTGATCCTTCAACGGCCCGGTCTGGCCGAAGCCGGATAGTCGCACCATGATGGTGGCCGGATTTTCAGCTTTCAATTGTTCGTAACCGAGAGACCACTTTTCCAACACGCCAGGTCTGTAGTTTTCAATGATGATGTCAGCTTCGAGCGCGAGCTTTTTCGCTATCTGTTGGCCGCGTGGGTCTTTCAGATTCAGCGTCAGACTCTTCTTGTTGCGCGCCTGTACCGACCACCACAAGGAAGTACCATCCTTCAGTACTCGCCATTGGCGAATCGGATCACCACCATCCGGCGATTCGATCTTGATCACATCCGCACCGAATTCTGCCAGCATGCGCGAACAAAACGGGCCGGCAATTAATGTACCGAGTTCAAGAACCTTGATGCCGGCCAGCGGCCCGGACGAAGTAGCTTTAGTCATGATGTTCAGGAAGAAATTAGAGAAGTAGACAGCACGATCAACACTTCAAGCTGAAGACGAAAACTTATGTCGTGCGTCTATCAAGCATCGCGCGCGCGATGGTGCCGGCATCCACGTATTCCAGTTCGCCGCCTACTGGCACACCACGTGCCAAGCGACTCACTTTGAGGCCCCGTGCTTTCAGCGTTTCGCTGATGTAGTGCGCGGTGGCTTCTCCTTCATTCGTGAAGTTGGTTGCCAATACAACCTCTTGCACCATACCGTCAGTGGCACGACTGATCAGTTTTTCCAGATGAATATCTTTGGGGCCTATGCCATCCAGCGGTGACAAGCGCCCCATCAACACGAAGTACAAACCTTTGAAGGTCAGCGTCTGTTCTATCATCAACTGATCGCCCGGCGTTTCGACCACACACAACAAAGCGGAATTTCGTTCAGCATCGAGGCAGGTTTCGCATACCGCATGCTCGGTAAAAGTATTGCACATTGCACAGTGCTGCACCCGGTCCACCGCTTGCGACAAGGCGCGCCCCAGCATCGCAGCACCATCTCTGTCGTGCTGCATCAAGTGATACGCCATGCGTTGCGCAGACTTGGGCCCGACGCCGGGCAGGCGACGCAATGCCTCTGTCAAAAAATCAAGACTCGATGTCGATTTCAAACGATGACCTTCAATTCAAGCTGTGATTATTGCCAAGCTGCGATGCTGGCTTAGAAAGGCATTTTGAAGCCAGGCGGCATAGGCATGCCGGCAGTCACGCCAGCCATTTTTTCTTGCGAGGTAGCCTCTGCCTTGCGCACTGCATCGTTGAATGCCGCGGCGACCAGATCTTCCAGCATATCCTTATCGTCAGCCAGCAAGGATGGGTCGATGGAAACGCGTTTTACATCGTTCTTGCACGACATGACGATTTTTACCAGGCCTGCACCGGATTGACCTTCGACTTCAATCAACGCCAGTTGATCCTGTGTCTTTTTCATATTGTCTTGCATTGCTTGCGCCTGCTTCATCAGGCCAGCCAATTGGTTTTTCATCATGATGTTGCTCCTTTAAATAACGCTGTATGAATGAGTAGTTTGCAATCGCACTCAGATCGGCCTGACCGAGCCGGGCACGATGGTTGCGCCAAATTCGCGCATCAATTTTTGTACGAAGGGATCTTCCTGCATAGCTTGTTCTGCTTCATTCTGCCGTTCGGCACGATCCGCCATCGCAGCTGCACTGGCGGTGTGTTCTACCGCACCAATCCTGGTTTGCACGCGCACGGTTTGACCGAAATGTTCTGACAAAACGGCCGTCAG
This sequence comes from Herminiimonas fonticola, assembly GCF_003293745.1. Lineage (GTDB taxonomy): Bacteria > Pseudomonadota > Gammaproteobacteria > Burkholderiales > Burkholderiaceae_D > Oxalicibacterium > Oxalicibacterium fonticola. The sequence goes on along the minus strand of NZ_PTLZ01000002.1, from coordinate 345,408 downwards.
TTTTTCCGCACTACCGTTGGCCAGCAAGACGTCCACGGCAACCAGCAACTCGAATTGAATTTGATCGCTCTCGATTGTTGGTCCGCATGTGAGCAATTCACTCTGCAAGGCCAACTGTTGTGCCACACCGCGCACCGGCAAAATTGCCGCAAGTGCAGGCCAGTTGCCATCCCACTTCAAGGAAGCTACCGGATGTAAAGTAAAAGGACGCGATGGTAATGCCGCCGGTGTCGAGGATTGTGGCGGCGCTGGCTGTTGCGTTGATGATGAGCTTGTGCTTGATGCAGCGGCCATAGCTGCACTTGCATTACCAGCCGCTAGTGGTCGTCCAGCTTGCGGTTCAGTTTTTTTTTGAGCTGCCGGACTGGAAAACTCTTCGTTGACGTTGCCGCGTTCAGCAGGCATTTCATCATCCCACGGCGGGGCTGGTGGCATATCGATGGCGACTGATTTTTCAGCTTGTGCCGATGCCTGCACTGGCGACTGAGCTGGTGCAGGTGCAGGTGCGGCCGCTGCAGAAGTAGGAGCAGCAGGCGCTGCCACCTTGCTGCCGGAGCGAGCTGCTTGCAACGCCGCCATGGCCGGACTCATGCCGGCGGGCCGCGTAACCGGCGCGCTATTCGTTACTGCCTGCGGCGCAGCGCTCAAACGTGCAGCAGGTGTCGCTGCGACAGGTACAGATGGTCGGGCCGCCAGCGGTGCTGCCTGTGTGCCAGTCTGTGCTTCTGCCGGACCAAAGCCGGGACGGAAGGCGAGCATGCGCAACAAGGTCATCGAGAAACCGGCGTATTCATCCGGTGCCAATCCCAACTCATTGCGACCATGCACTGCAATTTGATAAAACAGTTGTATCTCTTCAGCATCGAACAAAGCGGCCAATCGCAAAACATCTTCGCGTTCCGGCAAATCATCCGGCAATGCAGCCGGGACTGTTTGCGCCAATGCGACGCAATGCAATAGCGTACCCAGGTCCTGCAGCGCGGCGTTGTACGACAAGCTGCGTGTCGCCATCTCATCGGCCACCGCCAGCAAGCCGGCGCCGTCTTTTTGCGCCAATGCATCCAGCAGGCGAATCAGGAAGGATTGATCCAGCGCACCGAGCATGCCCTGCACTGCTTCCAGTGTGACCTTGCCGGCGGCGTAGGCAATCGCCTGATCGGTCAGCGATAGCGCATCACGCATGGAACCGTGTGCGCCCTGCGCCAGCAAACGCAATGCGGGTGTTTCAAATTCGATTTGTTCCTGGCCCAGAATATCGTCCAGATGCGCAACGATATGGCCAGGCGGCATTTGTTTCAGATTGAATTGCAGACAACGCGATAAAACGGTGACTGGAATTTTTTGCGGATCGGTCGTTGCCAAAATAAATTTGACGTGTTCAGGCGGCTCTTCCAGCGTTTTCAACATCGAGTTGAAAGCATGGTTGGTGAGCATGTGCACCTCATCGATCATGTAGACCTTGAAGCGCGCATTGGATGGCGCGTAAATCGCCTGCTCCAGCAACTGCGCCATTTCGTCTACACCGCGGTTGGATGCAGCATCCATTTCGATATAGTCGACAAAGCGGCCGGCATCGATCGCTACGCAGGCATCACATACGCCACACGGCGTCGCCGTGATATCGCCGCTACCGTCAGTACCTATGCAATTGAACGATTTAGCCAGAATCCGCGACAAAGTGGTCTTGCCGACGCCGCGTGTACCGGTGAACAGATAGGCATGGTGCAAACGCTTGTTATCCAGCGCATGCGTCAAGGCTCGCACGACATGCTCCTGCCCGACCAGCGTGTCGAAGCTTTTCGGACGATATTTACGGGCGAGAACTTGATAGGACATGAGAGCCGATCTGGATAAAAACAATAAAAACGCAAACCGCATTTTACCTGACGACGGCAGTAGATTTACAGTGTTCCTGTTTTCCTTGCTTGTACGGTAATAATTCATGGAAAAATTGATGGAAAAAACGGCGCAGAATCAAGCCAAGCCCATCTAAAATGGCAAGCTGCAGCGCATAGTTATAGACTCGGTTCAGATGCAGTCTTCCGGCAGCCTTGAAGCAGTTTGCAACATAGCAAAAGGAGTTCTCCATGCAATGGCCTACTCACGACGTCACCAATCAGGCGCCGGATCTGCGCGACTACAATTTGTACTCTACTGATCTGACCCTGGCCGCCGCCGTACAACGCGAGCAGGCAGCCTGGCATGAACAGGATCTGATCCGTTATGGAGCAGAACTCGGCACGCAGGAAACCTTGCATCTGGGCCAATTCGCCAATCAGCATATCCCGGAACTGCGCACCCACGATCGCTTCGGCAATCGCATCGATGCAGTCGACTTCCACCCCAGCTGGCATCAATTACTTGCCATGCAAAGACGTGAAAACCTGCATGCCCTACCCTGGTCGCAGCCACGTAGCGGCGCGCATGTCGCACGCACCGCAGCCTATTATCTGCAGGCACAGGTCGAATCGGGTTCGCTATGCCCGGTAACAATGACCTTTGCGTCGATTCCCTTGCTGCAGCAAGAAGAAAAATTGTTTGCAACACTGAAGAAAAAACTGTTTTCCCTTGAACACGATCCACGCGATCTGCCTTTGGAGCAAAAACATTCCATGCTGATAGGTATGGGCATGACGGAAAAACAGGGAGGCTCCGATGTGCGCAGTAATACCACTGTCGCACATCCCATTCAGGGCCAAGGACGTGGCAAAGAATATCTGCTGACCGGTCACAAATGGTTCTTCTCCGCGCCTATGTGCGACGCCCATATGGTGTTGGCACTTACAGGAGCAGGATTGTCCTGCTTCTTCGTGCCGCGCTGGTGTCCTGACGGCAGCAAGAATTCGATATTGATACAAAGCTTGAAAGACAAACTCGGCAATCGCTCCAATGCCAGCAGCGAAGTCGAGTTTCAGGATGCCTGCGGCGTAATGGTGGGCGAAGAAGGTCGCGGCATTCCAACCATTATAGAAATGGCGAATCACACGCGACTTGATTGCGTCATCGGTAGCGCTGGCTTGATGCGCAATGCACTGGTGCAAGCCATTCATCATGCACGGCACCGCAATGCATTCGGACGTCCGTTGGCAGAACAAGCGCTGATGCGCAATGTGCTATCCGATCTAGCATTGGAAAGCGAAGCCGCCACCTTGCTGATGCTGCGATTGGCGCGCGCCGCCGATGCATCTCAGGAATCTCCGAACGATCTGCGGGAACGCGCATGGCGTCGCATTGTTACACCGGCAGCCAAGTTCTGGATCTGCAAGCGCGCACTGGAATTTACCGGCGAATGCATGGAAATTTGGGGTGGTAACGGCTATGTGGAAACCGGTGCGATGGCACGCATGTACCGCGAAGCGCCAGTCAATTCAATCTGGGAAGGTTCCGGCAATGTGATGTGTTTGGACGTATTGCGCGCCATCGAAAAAGAGCAGGAAGGTTTTGCTCTGCTGTTGAGCGAACTGAAAAATACTGCAGCAGCTCACCCTGCTCTGCTCGATGCGATCAAGGCTTTGCACGCAGACCTGGCAACTTCAGCAGAACAGAGAGAAATGCTGGCGCGCCGTATTGCACAGCGTTTAGTACTAATCATTCAATCCTGCCTGATGCTGCAACATGCACCTGCTGCAAATGCTGAGCTATTCATCAGCAGTCGCAGCGATGCAGCATCCGGTCGTGTATTTGGAACCTTAGGCGACACGCACAGTACAGCGGTCATACAGCGCGCAATACTTGAACGCGCCTGGGCGGCGTAATTTCAACGTGCAGCCAGTTCCTGCTCAGCTGTGATCTGCAACGGACCATCGCCACTGAAGCGATCGAGGTATAGATAGATCACTGGTGTAATCAACAGCGTAATCACTTGCGACACCAGCAAACCACCCACCACAGCCAAGCCTAGCGGCTGTCGCAACTCTGCACCGGCACCCAGGCCAAGCGCAATCGGCAGCGCACCAAATGCTGCTGCCAGCGTCGTCATCATGATAGGACGGAAGCGCAAAATACATGCAGTACGAATCGCTTCGGCCGGTGTCATACCTTGTTCCCGTTGTGCAGCCAGTGCAAAGTCGATCATCATGATCGCGTTCTTTTTCACCAAACCAATCAACAGCAAGATACCGATCACCGCAATCATCGTCAGTTCAAAACCAAAGATACGCAACGTCAGCAGTGCACCCACCGCAGCAGACGGCAAACCGGCAAGAATCGTGATCGGATGAATATAACTTTCATACAAAACGCCGAGCAGAATATAGATCACGACCAGTGCCAGCACGACCAAGGCAATCTGGCTGCTTTGTGACGACTGGAATACAGCGGCATCACCCGCATAATTGGTTGCGATGCCAGCCGGAAAATTGATGGCATCCTTGATCTGATCGACTTTCTTGGTCGCATCACCCAGAGGAATGCCGGGCGCCAGATTGAAAGACAGTGTAATCGCCTGCAGTTGTCCCTGATGATTGACCGAGATAGGCCCCGCAGTACGCTTGACTGTTGCCACACTTAATAACGGCACCAGCGCACCGGTTTTGCTACGCAGATAAATTTTGCTCAGCGTCGATTCATCCTGCATGCCCGTGCTGTCATCCTGCATGATCACCGAGTAACTATTGCTGCTGGTATAAATCGTCGAGACTTGGCGATCACCGTAAGCACTGTACAGCGCGGTGCGTATGTCGGCGATACCGACACCCGCTTCATTCGCGCGATCGCGGTTGATTTCTACCACTGCCTGCAAACCCTTCAGTTGCGAATCGCTGGTGACGTCAATGAAAGAACCGTCAGCGCGCATCTGCGCCTGCATTTTTTCCGCCCACGTATTCAACTCCTCTGCTTGCACGCTTTGCAATACATACTGGAACTGACTCTTGGATGTGCGGCCGCCCAGCCGTAAATTTTGCACTGGCGTCAAATAAACCGTCGCTCCCGGAACCGCTTTCACCTTGCGGCGCAAATCGCTTAATACTTTCTCCATCGAAGCACGTTCGGAACGCGGCTTGAGGCCAACGAACATGTTGCCGACATTGCTATCGCGCGCGCGCATCGTCGCGGTCGCTACATTCGGATCATTTTGAATGATGGTACCGACGGCAGTTACCAGTTGCACCATGGTGGGGTACGAGGCATCCTGAGGCCCTTCTATCGTGACGCTGATCTGGCCGATATCTTCTGAAGGGAAAAAACCTTTTGGAATCGTGATGAATAAAAACGCGGTCAACACAAAAGTGCCCACGGCAACCCACAACATCGTGACTCTATGTGCGAGCGACCAATCAAGTGCATGCGTATAACTATCGAGTACGCGATTGAATCCTTTTTCGAACGTTCTGATAAGCCAGTTTTCTTTTTCCTGTGAGTGAGCGCCTTCGTTGCCATCCTGTTCTTCATGCTTCAGCAAACGGCTGCACATCATCGGCACCAGCGTCAAAGACATGACCGCGGAAACCAGCACCGCCAATGACACCACAGCGGCAAATTCATGGAACAGCAAACCGATCACGCCCGGCATGAAAAAGATAGGGATGAAGACAGCGACCAGAGAAATCGAAATCGAAATAATCGTGAAGCTGACTTCACGCGATCCCTTCAAGGCCGCAGCCAAAGGCTCCATGCCATCTTCTATATGACGCACGATGTTTTCCAGCATGACGATCGCATCATCCACCACCAGCCCGACAGCAATCGTGATGCCAAGCAGCGAGATATTGTCGAGACTGTAGCCAAACCAGTACATCAAGGCGCAACAACCGATCAACGAAATCGGCAAAGACAACACTGGAATCAGTGTCGCAGTCAGTCGCTTCAAAAACAGGAAAATTACCAGCACCACCAATGCGATGGTCAGCAGCAAAGTCAGTTTGACGTCATGAATCGCCTCGCGTATCGAGACTGACCTATCGTTCAAAACCTGCAACTCGATGGATGCAGGCATTTGTGATTTGAATTGCGGCAAGGTGCGTTTGACGCCATCGACCACGGCCACCGTGTTGGCATTCGGCTGGCGCTGCACTGCAAGAACAATCGAAGGCTTGCCGTTTACCCAGCTACCGCTCTTGGTCGATTCCACACTATCTTCGACCGTCGCTACATCTTTCAGACGCGTGGTTTGTCCGTTGCTGCTGCTGATAACCAGATTGCTGAACGCTTCTGCATTTTTCAATTGTTCATTTGCCTGCAAGGTCAGCGTCTGACGCGGGCCATCCAGAACGCCGACCGGTGAATTGGCATTCGAGGCACGCAGCGATGCAGCAATTTCATCCAGCGTCATATTGCGTGCCGCCAGTTCGTTCGGCTTGACCTTGATGCGCACTGCATAACGCCGTTGACCGTACACCTGCACCTGCGCCACCCCGTCAATTGTCGACAGTGATGGTGAAATCAGATTCTCTGCATAGTCGTTCAGATCGGATAAAGAGATCGATGGCGACGTTAATGCCAGCAACAAGATCGCGGCATCGGCCGGATTGACCTTGCGGTATGCCGGCAAATCATTCATCTCGTCCGGCAGACTGCGCTGCGCGCGCAGCAATGCAGCTTGTACATCGACCGCAGCGGCATCGATATCGCGATTTTGATCGAACTCTAAAACGATGGAGGTATTGCCCAGGGTGCTGCTGGAACTGATAGTGGCAACGCCGGCGATGGTGGAAAACTGTTTTTCCAGCGGCGTTGCGACAGACGATGCCATGACTTCCGGGCTGGCGCCGGGCAAGGATGCCGTAACGTTAATGATCGGCGTGTCGTAGCTAGGCAAGGCCGCAATCGGCAACTTGAAATAGCAAAAGATACCGATCACGACCACCGCGATCGACAAGAGCACGGTCATGACCGGCCGACGTATGCAAAGTTCGGAAATATTCACTGGATAATCAGTCGGGCAATAACACTGTGTTGATCAATTTAAGAAGCATGCGCTCGCATGTACAAATGCTGAGCGCCACCTGCGATCTTGCGATTGGAAATACCAATTAATGAACTGGGGCGACAGATGGTTTTGCACCAGCGGGCGACTTATCTTTTGCTTCACTGATTTTGCTGCCGGCGCGCAGATTTTGCGTGCCCTCGACTACAACGCGTGCATTCGCAACCAGGCCAGTGACCGCTGCCTGGCCCTCTTCGATCGCCACGACTTCAATCTTTTGTTCCTTGACCGTGTCATCTGCCTGCACAACATAGATGAATTTGTATTCCGGCCCGGTGACTACCGCTTGCGCCGGTACCAGCACTGCATCCGCCACGTTACGCGAAATCATATTCACACTGACAAAAGTGCCTGGCCATAATTTTTGCGCCGCGTTATCGAATTGCGCCTTCATGCGTATCGTGCCGCTTTGTGTATCTGCAGTGTTGTCGATAAAGATAAGTTTGCCGGTCACTTCCGGTTGTCCCGGCAATTGCACTTTAACCGGTGCATTACCTTGTGGATAAGTCGCGGTGATATTTGCCAATTCACGCTCAGGCAAGGTAAAGCTCACCGCTATCGGATCGAGCTGAGAGATTGTCACCATCGCGTCACCGGACGGTTGCGCCAAGCTGCCAGGATGCACACTGATAATGCCGATACGGCCGGAAATACTGGCTTCGATACGGTTATCACTGAGGGCAACATTGCCGGATTCTGTAATCGCCTGATTCGCCTTGACGGTATTACGTAATGACTCAACCTTGTTACGCGAGGTATCGACGACGGCCTTGGAAACAAAATTACGCGCCAGCAGATCTTCGTTGCGTTTGAGCGTCAACTCTGCGTCCGCCAGATCTGATTGACTGGCGGCCAGTTCAGCACGCGCTTTTGCCACGTTCGATTGATCGCTGCGTTCATCCAGCGTGAACAGCAATTGGCCGGCTTTGACGAACTGCCCTTCCTTCACGTGTATCGTGCGCACAATGTTCTGCACTTTAGGCCGCACGTCGACTGTATTAATCGCCGTTACATAGCCATTGGCCAGAACCTTGATCGGAATCGTCTTTTGTTCAGCGATAGCGGTTTTGACGATTTGCACGTTATCGGATTTTTTGCCGTGCTCCGCAGGAGCGCGCAAACCCAGATAAGCGACGCCACCAAGCACCACGACTGCTGCGCCTATCAAAAGATATTTTTTCGTTTGTTGCATGCTGACTATTTAGTGTGAACTGATGAAATGAACTGCTGAAAAAGCAATTCATGAAAATAAGCGCAAGTGCCAACGTTACCAAGCATCAATTCGTTAGCTATACTAACTGCTAGCTTAACATGCCAATTATCATTCATCGCAACAGGCTGACGGAAAAATGACAGCAGACATACACGGCAATCTGACCGATTACCAAACCGAACTCGGACAAACGATAGGCGACATCTCGCGCGCCTGGCGTTACCAGATGAATCAGCGCCTCAAACCGTTCGGCTTGAACCTTTCGACTCGTCAGGTCCTATTACAGTTGCATAGACATCCGCAAGGCTTGATGCAACGCGACCTGGCACGCAAGCTAGGCATCGAAAGCCCGACGCTGGTTCGCCTGCTAGACATACTAGAAGAAAAGGAATGGGTACAGCGCACCGCATCCAGCGCCGACAAGCGACGTAAATATGCGGTACTGACCCCCAAGGCGAATGAACAATTGAAGATTATCGAAAAGTTATCGAAAGAACTACGCGCAGAGATGATGCAAGGCTTGTCGATTAGTGAAATCGAAAGTAGCACACAAGTCATGCGCAGAATGAAAAGTAATTTGCTGCCTGATTAGTACAAGCTGAGCGAGATTAAATTAGAGAATCACAAAACAGCCGAGCAGATCAACTGGTGGGACTGTCTATATATGGATGCTACTTGGAAGGTATAGCGACTAGAGCTGTGGCTATAAAAAGATAAAGAGGCGAGCCTTGTCTGCGGCACTTGCAGGAAATGACTGTGGCTGCTTCGTTCCCGACCTGACCAGGTTGGCCATGCCGCAATGCGCAGGGGCCCGCCGAGGTGAATTTTAACAGCAAAAAACGAAGCGCGCTGCAGGAATTAGCTGCGGCAGCACGGCAAATCCTCAGAGCAATACCAGTGCATACATAAAGGGCCGCTCTTTGAAGCGGCCCTTTATTTGTGCTATGCAGATCAACGAGACGTCATAGACTTCGCCGATTAAATCCCCAGCTCCTGCCAGATCTGATCGACACGTTTTTTTACTTCCGGCGTCATGGCGATGGTCGTGCCCCATTCGCGACTGGTTTCACCCGGCCATTTATTGGTCGCGTCTATACCCATTTTGCTGCCCAGGCCGCTGACCGGTGACGCAAAATCCAGATAATCGATAGGCGTGTTGTCGACCAGCGTCGTGTCACGCGTAGGATCAACCCGGGTTGTAATCGCCCAGATCACTTCTTTCCAGTCGCGGATATTCACGTCCTCATCCACTACGATGATGAACTTGGTATACATGAACTGACGCAAAAAGCTCCATACGCCGAACATGACGCGCTTGGCATGACCCGGGTAGGCTTTCTTGATCTGCACAACCGCCATCCGGTAGCTGCATCCTTCGGGCGGCAGATAGAAATCCAGTATTTCCGAAAACTGCTTTTGCAGCAGCGGAATGAATACCTCATTCAAGGCCACACCGAGCACGGCCGGCTCATCCGGCGGCTTGCCTGTATACGTAGAGTGATAAATCGGATCTTGTCGCATCGTGATGCGATCGATCGTGAAGACGGGAAATGTATCCTGCTCGTTGTAATAACCAGTGTGATCGCCATACGGGCCTTCGAGCGCATGCTCGTAACCGGACGGATGCGATTCGTCCGGATAAATATGCCCTTCCAGCACAATTTCAGCGGAAGCTGGCACGCGCAACTCGCTACCGATCGCCTTGACCAATTCAGTCCGGCTGCCGCGCAACAAGCCGGCGAACTGGTATTCCGACAAACTGTCCGGCACCGGCGTCACCGCTCCTAATATAGTAGCGGGATCGGCACCGAGTGCGACCGCGATCGGATACGGCTGGCCGCGGTTAACAATACTGTGCTCACGAAAATCCAGCGCGCCGCCACGTTGTGCCAGCCAGCGCATGATGACTTTGTTGCGGCCAATAACCTGCTGCCTATATATACCCAGATTCTGGCGTTTCTTGTGCGGACCTTTGGTAATCACCAAACCCCATGTAATAAGAGGGGCGATATCGCCCGGCCAGCAATGCTGAATCGGCAGGCGCGCCAGATCGACATCATTACCTTCCCATACGATTTCCTGGCATGGCGCGCTGCTGCGCTCCTTAGGCGCCATATCCCATAACGACTTCACCAACGATCCAAGACCCAACATGTCCTTGAATCCTTTCGGCGGTTCCGGCTCCTTCAGCATCGCCAGCACGTGACCGATTTTGCGCAATTCACTGACATCGGTTGCCCCCATACCCAGAGCAACGCGCTGCGGCGTACCGAAAAGATTACCTAGTACGGGAATTTTATGCCCGGTCGGCTGCTCGAACAAAAGTGCCGGACCTTGGGCGCGAAGAGTGCGATCACAGATCTCCGTCATCTCTAAATACGGCGAAACTGGCATGTTTATGCGTTTAAGTTCGCCCATCTGTTGCAACTGAGAAATAAAGTCACGTAAATCTGAATATTTCATATTTTTTCGCCATTTTGCACAGTGCACTTGAATTTTCAAATAAAACAGCCAAGTACCTGATTCACTTAGGTTTTACCGGACTAGCGACCAAAACTTAAGATTTAAAAGTAATAGAATTTAGTTTTTATAGTATTGACTTGATATAAACCGCCTCCTACAATCCGCACAACTTGAAGAGCAGGCCCCGTATTGGAACACCAAACCGGGCAGAAAAGAAACACTCTTCATTTCACGGGATCGGGGTCCCACATGACATTTTAGGAGTGTTTTCAAAAGGCTTCTCGCCTTCTCCCCGAAAAAGTTGTTTGCCAAGGGCATGCCGCATACGATGCGCGCCCGATAAGTAATCAACTCCGACGCTTGCCGTACGCGACGCGCGACAGCAAGCGATTTCTCTGATTCACGGCATGTGCAGGGTTCTACAGATGTGCGTCATTTGTAGTGGAGCCCTTTATTTGCCGCGTCAATCCTGGAGTTTTGCATGTTAAATCGAATCAACTCGGCGATGCGTAAAGTCGCCAACCAATCAGCACGACAGGCGATCGCAACGTCGATCTCCGTCCGCAGCTCAACCAGTCGCCTCGTTGCAACTGGACGCCACGCAGTCATGGCTTTAGGCCTGACTGCCATCGCAACCCTCGCCTTGATGTTTTTCAAGCCGGAAATTGCAGACCGCGTACAAGCACTGTCACCATTCAGCGAAGCCATTGCGTCACCAGCACCTGAAGAAATGCCGCCTATGGCAAATCTGATGGATGAAGCGGCAACTGCTGCCGACTCCGAAGACCCAACCCCAAGCACATCATCCGGCAATGCCGCCATGATAGGTACCGACTTGCAACAGCAACGCGTAACGCAATGGATCGCCAAGCGCTATCGCGTCGCCAACGATGCAACCAATATGCTGGTTTCTGCAGCTTACCTGACCGGCAAGGAGGTCCAGATTGACCCCTTGTTGATTTTGGCAGTGATGGCGATCGAATCGCGCTTCAATCCGTTTGCTGAAAGCCCGGTTGGCGCACAAGGCCTGATGCAAGTCATGTCAAAAGTGCATCGCGACAAATTTGCAGAAATGGGCGGCACACATGCAGCGCTGAATCCAGTCGCCAACATCCGTGTCGGCGCCTTGATCCTGAAGGAATACGTGGCACGTGGCGGCTCGGTTGAAGCTGGCTTGAAACGCTATGTAGGCGCAGCAGCTATGGCTAGCGACGACGGTTACGGTGCCAAGGTATTAGGTGAATATGATCGCTTGAAAGCGGTTGCAGGCGGCAAACGCGTATCGGCTTTTGCCACGATGGCCAGCCGTGCAGCGCCACGCATCCAGCCAATTCCAAATTCGGCACAGGAAAAAACTGCAGATATGATCAACGACAAAACAGCGCTGGAAGATCGCGCGCGTCGTCAGGCGAATGTCGCACAATACACTTCACTGTAAGCCGCTCGATATTAAAGCCGCAAATGAAGTCATAAAAAAAGGAGCCCTTGGCTCCTTTTTTATTTCCATTTATTCCTGAATTCTCACGCTTTATTGCGCTTTTCAAAGAAAACCCGCAAGCGCGCTACCGCCTCCTGCAAATTCTCCATCGACGTTGCATACGACACGCGGATATATTGATGCGCCGTGGACGGACCGAAATCCAGCCCCGGCACCATCACCACTCCCGCCTCATTCAACATCGCTATCGTCAGGCTATCTGCGTCGTCAGACAAGGCGCTGCAATCGGCATACACATAAAACGCACCGTCCGGCATGACAGGCACTTTGAAACCAAGCCCTTCCAGCGCAGGCACTATGTAATCGCGACGGCGCTTGAACTCGGCTTTGCGCGCTTCATAAACTGTGGTCGCCTCCGGTTCAAAGCAGGCCAGACCGGCATGCTGCGCCAGACTCGACGGACAGATGAACAGGTTCTGCGCCAGTTTTTCGATAGGCTGTACTAACGCTTCCGGCACTACCAGCCAGCCTAAACGCCAGCCCGTCATATTGAAATATTTGGAGAAGCTGTTAATGACGATCACATCGTCGCCCAGCGACAGCGCAGAAAATGGCGCTGCGTCGTAGCGCAGCCCATGATAAATCTCGTCGACTATCGTGAAGCCCTGCTTTTCACGCACGACTTCGACAATGCTGCGCAGTTCATCTTCTGCGATCGAAGTGCCAGTCGGGTTCGATGGTGAAGCCAACAACACGCCGCAGGTTTGTTCGCCCCAGTTTTCACGCACCATATCTGCCGACAGCTGAAAGCGATGCTCAGGACCGCTCGCAATTAACTTCGACGTCCCATCAAAAGCTGCGACGAAATGCCGGTTACACGGATATGAAGGGTCGGACATCAATACTTCCGCCCCTTTTTCGACCAACGCAGCGCAAGCCAGCAATAAAGCGCCGGATGCGCCAGGCGTCACGATGATGCGCGATGGCGCCACTTCAACACCGTATTTATCGTGGTAATGCCGGGCAATCGCTGCTCGCAATTCCGGCAAGCCGGTCGCAGACGTGTACTGCATCTTGCCATCGGCCATGGCTTGCGCCGCGGCCGCTTGCACAGACGGCGCAGCCGTAAAGTCCGGCTCGCCTATGCCCATATGAATGATGTGGCGCCCTTGCCGCTCCAGTTCGGCGGCCATCTTTGCCAACTCCATAACGTGGAAAGGCGCGATGTTATCGAGACGCGAAGCGAGTTGAGTCAAATTCGAAGGCAAACTAATTCCCCAATGAAAACCGCCACCGGCATCCGAGCAAACGGAAACAAGGTGGCGGCAATTTTATTTTTCAGCCTTACTTTCGAAACAAAAGTAATCGGCAAACAACAGATCAGCCCTTACGTCCGCCGTTGATTTCAGGCTCGCGCACGCTTGCCGCAAACTTATCCAGCACGCCATTCACATACTTGTGGCCATCGATACCGCCAAAGGATTTAGTCAATTCAACCGCTTCATTGATGACAACCTTGTACGGAATCTCGATGTGGTTCTTCAATTCAAATGCGCCGATCAGCAAAGCTGCATGTTCCACTGGTGACAAAGCCGAAATCTCTCTATCGATCAGCGGCGACAAACCGGCGCGCAGTTCGGCCACTTGCTTGATGCTGCCATACAGCAGCGCATCGAAATGCTCGGCATCGGCCTTGTCGAAGCCATGCGCCTGACGAATATGCGTTTCGATCACGCGCACGTCTTCGTTATTCAACAGCCATTGATACAGGCCTTGCAAGGCAAATTCACGCGCGCGATGACGCGGCGTACGGTTTTTGCTCGGATTGGCGTGGTCGGTTTTTTGGGTCATGGCTCACAGCACTTCATTTCAGAAGGCGCAAAAAAGGTTAAAAAGCGCGCACTGCAAGCAGGCGATAAAAACATTTACTCTCGGACGATTACTCTTCTGCGTCGCCGGCGTCGGCCAGATCTTCCAGCGCGATCGTCAGATTGGCCATCTCGACGGCGACACGTGCCGCATCGGCACCTTTTTCCGCCATCCGTACTTCGGCTTGTTCGTCGGTATCTGTGGTCAATACAGCATTCGCAATCGGCAGGCCGAAATCGAGAGCTACGCGTGTGATGCCAGCGCCGGATTCATTTGATACCAGTTCAAAGTGGTAGGTCTCGCCGCGAATCACTGCGCCAATCGCAATCAATGCATCGAACTGCAGCGTTTCTGCCATTTTGCGCAAGGCCAAAGGAATTTCCAGCGCGCCGGGAACCGTCACATGCAAGACGTCTTCGTCTTCGACACCCAGATGCTTCAGTTCGGCCAGGCAAGCTGCCAGCAAACCATGACATACGTCCTGATTGAAACGTGCCTGCACGATGCCTATGCGCAAACCTTCTCCTGCCAAATTCATATCGTAGGTGCCAACTGTCATGGTATTTCCCTTCATGCGCAAAGCGCTGGATACATTACTGGTTCAACTTTGCTGCATTTCAATTCTGCCGAAACAACAGCTTGTCTCTTGATTTAATTAAATAATTTCATGAAAATTGAACGAGCGCTCAATTTTCAGGGGTTGCCCGATAACCGGTTACTTCCAGGTTGAAACCTGTCATCGAGGGCATCTTGCGTGGATTGGCAAGCAGCTTCATTTTGCAAACCGACAGATCTTTCAAAATCTGCGCACCAATACCGTAGGTACGCAGATCCATACGCGCCGCGCGTTGTTGTGGGCGTATATCAGGATTGGTCAGCGCTTCAAATTGAGAGAACAGCTCATCAGCCGATTCTTCGCAATTCAACAAAACCATCACGCCGCGCTCGGACTGTTTGATCGCCGCCATCGCTGAAGCCATATTCCATGAATGCGTGGTCGCCTTGGTTTCCAGCAGATCGAGAATCGATACTGGCTGATGCACGCGCACCAGGGTTTCCTCGCCGGGTACAATTTTTCCATGCACCAGCGCCAGATGCGCGCCGCCGCTAGGCTTGTCGCGATACAGCACGGCCTGGAAAGTACCGTGTACGGTTTCCATCGTACGTTCGCCGATGCGATCGACGAAGCTTTCATGTTGGCTGCGGTAATGAATCAGGTCGGCAATCGTGCCGATTTTCAAATTATGTTCTTTGGCGAATTCGATCAAATCCGGCAGACGCGCCATCGTACCGTCGTCCTTCATGATTTCGCAAATCACCGCGGCAGGCGTCAAGCCGGCCAATTCGGCAAAATCGCAACCGGCTTCGGTATGACCAGCACGCATCAGCACGCCGCCTTTTTGTGCCTTCAAGGGGAAAATATGGCCGGGCTGCACAATGTCTGACGGCTTGGCATTCTTCGATACCGCAACCTGAATGGTTTTTGCACGATCCGCGGCAGAAATCCCAGTCGTCACGCCCTCAGCCGCTTCGATCGATACCGTGAAATTCGTGCCGTACGAAGTGCCATTACGCGACGTCATCATCGCCAGCGCAAGTTGATCGCAGCGTTCTTCGGTCAATGTCAAACAAACCAGACCGCGACCGAACTTGGCCATGAAATTGATCGCTTCCGGCGTGACGAACTCGGCCGCCAACACCAGATCGCCTTCGTTTTCACGATCTTCTTCATCGACCAGTATCACCATACGGCCGGCACGTAATTCTGTAACGATTTCTTGGGTAGTTGAAATAGACATGGGTAATCTCGGAGTAGGTCGCTATTTTAAAGGATTTGGCGGCCTTCTACTCTCTGGATTACGCAAGAATCGGCCGGTTTGAGCGGAATTCGGCGATTTGTGCCGGCCCGCAGACATTTTAGTGTGATCTGCGGCTGTTTTTGGACTGCCTGTTTGTAATCGATGTTGACGCTGTGGATTAAAGCGATGCCACTGGCCTCAGCCACCGTTCATTAAGAATTTGTCATTAAGTTGTCACCCTACTTGCATAACATTGGGCCCTGCTTTTCTTTTCCTTGCGCTTCTTGCAAACCAGCCTGCACCGGTTTGCCCCGACTCAGTTAATGGCAAAAAATTGACGAACTGACATACATCCTTAAACAGACTCTAGCTGAGTTAGCACATGACAAATCCAGTTCGAAATTACTTCACAAAACAGGATGGATGGACTCTTCGGAGCTTGCGGGGTAATCATGCATATATTGGACAGATCAGGAAAGCCTTGCTTCTATTTGGCGTCATCCTGCCAATGATTTTTTTCTTTTCCCTCGCAGAGCGCATAAACCGCGGCGGTTTTCCTGTCTTCGAGAAAACTCTTCTATGGTCTCTCCGTGTGTATGCGACACCATTGCTGGATCATATTGCGTCAACGATTTCTATGCTGGTCACTCTGCTGAGCGTTTTTATCTTGTGCTATCTGCTGTACCAACGTCTGTGGCGCACAGCCTTGTTCTGGCTAGTGGCGATCGCCGGTTCGGCTATCCTCGCATCAATTCTCAAAATAGCAATTCAGCGAAGTCGACCGGATTTGTGGATAACTCATGCATCTTTTGGATTCCCCAGTGGTCATGCAACGCAGTCGATGGCCATCGCGATAGCCTTAGTAATCCTATGGCGTTCCAGCCGCAAGATTCCGATAATCGTTGCAATCAGTATCGCCGCCGTTCTTTTGGTTGGCGTATGTCGTATGTACCAGGGCTTCCATTACCCAAGCGATATTTTAGCGGGCTGGATGTTGTCTCTGGCTTGGGTAAGCGCACTTGCCCTTCTATTTAATACCCGCTACCTGATCCCATACAAAACGTCTATGCCGCCAACCCTGCCTGCTTGAAATACTCAGCAGAAGACTTCCAGACCTAAGCATTTGGGAGCAGAAGGCATTCATTCTGCATTGAAAAACACGTACAAATGGATAAAGCTCCTTGAAATGACATTAAGAGCGCGTTAATTTTATTGACACAAATCAACGCTTATTATAAAAGTGCTTCATCGCACTTTCTTCGGCATATTGCTGGCCGTATGAATGGAGAAATACCGTCTTTTCCGCGTGTGACTTGCGCAATGCGCCGCCCTATTGAATGAGGTACGTCATGCTAAGTACAAGCTATGATTCGTCATTGGTATCTCTTTCTTTCATGGTCGCCATTCTGACGTCTTATACTGCGCTGAATTTGGCCGGCCGAATCAACTCTCTCCAAGAAAAAAACATCTTTGGCTGGCTGGTCGGTGGTGCTCTCGTAATGGGAGTCGGGATATGGTCCATGCATTTCATCGGCATGCTGGCATTCCAACTACCCATACCGCTGGCTTACGATTTTAAAATTTCGGCTCTGTCTTTAGTCATCGCCGTTCTCGCATCCGGATTTGCTCTTTGGCAAATTAATCAGCCTCATCTTCCGGTCACTCATCTATCCATCAGTGCCGTTATCATGGGATCGGCTATCGCGGCCATGCACTACACCGGCATGGCTGCATTACGCATGACTCCCGGCATTGAATATGACCGCTTCCTATTCGGCACGTCTATAGTCATAGCGGTCTTTGCGTCTGGCGCAGCACTTTGGATCGCATTCAAGTTGCGCAAAGACGCGCGTCACACGAAGACATTTAGAGCGCTTGCTTCCATCATCATGGGTGGCGCGATTGTTGGGATGCACTACACAGGAATGGCGGCAGCGAATTTCCCCATCGGTAGTGTTTGTAGCGCAGTAGCCGATGGCATCAAGCCGGGTCAATTAACTGTGCTTGTCATTGTTACGACCTTGGCAGTGTTGGCATTTGCATCGGCATTACTAACGTCGGCTCTGGATGAAAAATTAGAAACACAGACAGAGAAACTGGCTCGCTCGCTGGCTGATGCAAACTCAGAGCTAACAAAACAAACACTACATGACAACTTAACTAAATTGGCAAACCGCAGATTTCTGGAAGAGCGACTGAAGCAAATGCTGAGTAATGCGACTCGAGAAGGAAGTCGATTTGCGATCATGTTTCTTGATCTGGATGGTTTTAAAACAGTCAATGATTCGCTTGGACACCACACCGGGGACTTGCTATTGATTGAGGTCGCCGCACGCATTCGCAACAATCTTCGCGAACAAGATATTGTCGCCCGTTTGGGAGGAGACGAGTTTGTAATTTTGATTGAAATAAATGATCTCGAAGATGCTGCCTCAGTCGCCAATAAACTTGTCATTGCCATCAATCAGCCGGTCCAAATAAACGAATATGACTTTTGTATATCAAGCAGTATCGGCATTGCCGTATTTCCTGAAAATGGAGTCACGGAACATGACTTGTTAGTGAATGCCGATGCAGCGATGTACCATACCAAGCATACTGGCCGTGCTGGCTATCGCTTCTTCGAATCGTCGATGAATGCTAACGCCCATAATCAACTTCAATTCATTCAAGACCTGCGCAATGCATTGAAACTTGGTGAATTCTATTTAGATTATCAACCAAAGTTTCACGCGCAAAACGGTTCGATTGTAGGCGCAGAGGCCTTGTTGCGCTGGAAACATCCAACGCGCGGAATAATTGAACCTGATGATTTCGTACCTATTGCGACGAAAACGGGATTAATTGACACAATCGGAGAATGGGTACTGGACGAAGCATGCAGGCAGATGCGTGAATGGCATGACGTCGGTTACTCGACATGGAAAATATCAGTCAATTTATCTGCGAGCCAGTTTCGACAAACTAACCTGGTTGAATTCGTAGCCGCAACACTCATTGGGCGTAGTCTGCCTCCAGGCTGCCTTATTCTGGAGGTGAAAGAGTCAGCGACCATGCACAATATAGAAGCTAGTTTGCTTATATTGAAAAAATTAGCTGAGTTGGGTGTGGAAATTTCGATTGATGATTTTGGCTCGGCTTACTCTAGCCTTCGCTACCTAAAACACATGCCAGCCAGTGAATTGAAAATTGATCGCGATTTTATACGTGAGCTAGCGTATGGAACAAACGATGCTGCTATTGTCGCAGCGATCATCTCATTGGGACATTCGCTCAATTTACGCATTGTCGGTAAAGGAGTTGAAACCACTAATCAGCAGGATTGTTTGACATCATTAGGATGCGACGTACTGCAAGGCTATTTGATGGGAAGACCTATGTCCCCCCTTCAATTCCTGAAGGAAGAAAATGCAATGTCTGCCTCAAAAATCGCATGACATTGATACCAATCATCGTGCTGCCACTAGACATCGTATAGGCAACTTCGGCACCTCAGTTTATCCGCAGCAAGCGCCAAAAACCTTAGCCGATCAATTTACCTAATGTAGGTCGGTTGGTAACGAAGAGGATATTTGTTACTCATCCAGGTAGACAATACGATCACCTTCTCCCGGTATACATCCGTCGGCGATAGGCGACCAGCCGTGATGTACAACGACGCGTTTGCCATCGTGGCAAATCTCGATGTGTTCAGTACCAGGGAATTTCTCCTGGATGAAAGTTTCGACGGTGGCCGGCAAACTGATCTTCAGTTTCATCGCAAAGCGATCATCTGCTGGATGATCATCAAGATGCAAAAGCGGCACAAAACCTGCAGCAAACATTAGCCAGTGGGAATCGACAGCCGTCGGTTGCGGCGCATAGCCAGCCTGGCGTAACCAAAGCTGGGCACGCTCGCGCAAGTCCTCGCCATCAGCCAGCCCGCCCCATGCCGCCGCCAGTGTTTCCATCACCCACTGATTGCAATTCTGATAGCTCAGACCATATGCATAGGCATTGGCGCTATAGGTCGCCGCCAGCAATCTCAGTACGCGCGCTTTATCCAGCGATGCGTCTCTAAGTATCTGTGCCGAGTCAGATGGCAGTTTGACTATCGAGATGTAGCCAAGCGACGGATTGTCGATACCCATCGCGAATCCGGCAATGCCCTGGTCATAAATGCGGGGGCGCTCTTCATCACATGCATAGTAGAGCTGGCGAGCAGTCCACACCTCATCCTCATCTCGCCAGGCAATGGCGGCATGCGAGTAACGTATATGAAAGCGTGACAAATCCAGACCGGAGCGGCTGATCAATACCGCACTACTGTTAATCGCAGCCAACTCCTCGCGCACGACAGCCGCAAATCGCAATATGCGATCTTGCTGGCCCGCGGAGAGCTGATGCGCCCGATCACAGAAATTCGATGCGGCCGATAAGCCGGAGGCAGCATTTGCCGCGCCAGCGACTGTAACGGCTGCAACCGTCAACAAGAGTAATAGGAGCGGCCTAAGCCTCACAGACCGACGATGCGCGGCGCAAGTTCTTCATGCCACTTGTCGTCCAGCACGAGATAGAACGCTTCGCGCGTATCGCTGCGAGCAAACTCCAGGCCGTACACGCGATGTTGCGCGTGCACCAGATCACCACGACTAAGACCTTGCTTGTCTAGAATGGTCGCAGGCAGGTCGAGCACAATACGTTGCTGCGAAGTGTCAGCCTGCATAGTGACCCGTCGGAAATCGCCTCGATTAGGCGCTGCGGCAACATCGATGATGCGGTAGTCGCCATCGGCTCTCTTCTCATCCGTACTCGAACTGTTGCTCGAACTGTTGCTCGAATCATGCAACGAGTCCGACACGCTGCCGCTAGAGGCTGAACCGGCACTTGAAGCCGACGATGCAAAACTCTCTGCATTTGCGTGAAACGCGGCGCCTGTTATTACGACGAAGCAAGCGAGGCGAAGACGGAGGGAGGAATTCATGGTGGTACACCTTTTCTTATTACATCAAAACAATGCGAGCTATCTGACTAGCAACGGGGCTATAGAGTTTTCACAAAATACAGCATCGGCATTAATTTCCTGCTACTCGGAGCATTGAACCGATATCTACACGACAGATGAAGCTGCAAAGTAAGCAGGTTCATTTAAGCAGGTTCATTAAAAACTCATTTTGAAGCGCTCAGCATTCTTTCCACATAACGTGCGATTATGAAATAAAAATCATAAGTCTTTGATTTAATTATATTTAATATAATTTCATTACAGAAATACCGTCAAAAATACCGTCTAATTTCATGGCTTCAGCGATACAAAGACAGACAAACTGAGATATAAAACCGCCCGCTATTCTCTTCTGAATATTTCAAAATAGCAACTTAAATGTTATAATAATTGCAATTATTGAGTGTGCATATCTTACGACCCAAGCATTCAATCATTCAGGAATTCTCTCGAATACCTGTACTAGAAAACTCTCCTGTTTCCCTCGAATGCATCCTTTTCTTTTTAACAAGGAAGGCGCGCGTTCGCACTCTGAAAGTACACATGAACAAAGATGAAATTGAAGAACAAATTGCGCGTTCAATATTAGAGTCGCAATCAAAGAATATAGTTACACCGTTTGCCCTGGGCTTACTTGTTGCAACCCCTTGTGCCCTTAAAGCACTTTTAGAAAGTGAAACCCTTACTGTCCAGCCAAGAACGAGGGTACCCCATGCTTGCAAAGATAGATTCTTGGAAAACGGGGAGGAAAACATGGTTTTGAAATGAGAAAGATTCTATCTAAATGAATGGAAAATAGTTGTTCGTATTGCATCATGTGATGCCTTGCACCGTATTGCACAGTCGCAGATTTCAGGTTATCTTAAATTGCCGTACGGAAATAGTTATTCCGATGAATGTGTCGTAAATAAGTTGTATTTTCAAAGCAACTTTTATGAATTCCTCCTCATAAAACGCAACTCCAAATTTTCTAATAAAACTGCTATCTACTGTCGACCCAAAGCTGCCACTCAATCGTGTGCTATTGCCCGAAAGCAAAATTTCAAGTATCGAGGACAAGGATTACCCGATATACACGCCGAAGATGTCGGAAAACAGGAGCCCGAATTGCACGGGATATTTGAATATTCAGAAATAAATTCGCTCATATTCCCAGTGGCCTGATCATAAATGTGTCGTTTAATTTGGCCAATATTCCCACCATAGATGTGGATACTGATCGATAAGCGGTTTGCATACGCGTTTGACACACGATGTATATCGCCCAAAGACGGCGACAAGCTTTCAATCTCCCCTTGAAACAGTATGTCCCTGCTTATGCACTTCATAGGCTGAGCCTGCGACGCCACCACGAAACGCTCGCTGCGTTCTGCACCACGCAGCATGCCTATCAATGCCCACACTTTGTGATCGTGTATAGGTGTGGTTTGGCCAGGCCCCCACACAAAACTGACAATGGAAAACCGTTGCTGTGGATCACAGTACAGCAAGTATTGCTGATAGTACTGAGGATGGGATTGCGCAAATTCCTCCGGCAACCAGTCATCAGTCGCGACCAGCATTTTTAACGCCTCACCCGCAATGGAAAGTTTTTGCTGTTCGTCTTTTTTACCTTCACTCTCGAACAAACCATTCAAGGTATCCACCAGTTTCTGCAGACGAGGTATCAATTCCATATTCATCTCCTTTCGTTTTGATTTTATCGATTTGCGGATTTCCGTTCATGCAACAAACCTCACACAAAATCACCATGCATCCAAATATCGACCTTGACATCGAAAATATACACCACTAATATATCAGTCATACATCAAGCACAACGATTAAGGAGATAATCATGATGAGCGAACGCCAGCGGAAATTCCGCGAAGAATACAAAGCCGATATCAGCCCGCTATACAACGGCCTGTTGCATATTGGGGTGATGTACTCGGTAGGGATTGCAGCAATCTGGTATTGCCTGACGCAACTGGACGGTGCGGGCTGGGAATGGTTGATTGCGATACCGGTTTTTCTGGCCGGGAATTTTGTCGAATGGGCGATGCATCGTTTCGTCATGCACCGTCGCATTGACGTCTACGCATTACGTGCGATTTACGATCGCCACACCCGCCAGCATCACCAATACTTCACCGATAACGAAGCGACGATAGATACAACACGTGAATTTCGTATCGTTTTCTTCCCTTGGCGTGTATTAATCACTTTGGGTGTTGGTGGTCTGACGTTTGGTTATCTGGCCTCCATCATTTTTAATCTGAATGCCGGTTATATCCTGTTCATTACGATGGTCGCGCAGTATCTGATCTATGAAACATTTCACTACTGCTGCCACGTGCATGAGAACTGGTTTGTACGCAATATGCCATTCATCAACACGATACGTCGCCACCATACTGCGCATCACAATCAGGGCATCATGATGAAGTACAACATGAACCTGACTTTCCCTATCGCCGACTGGGCAATGGGTACGACTGATCTTAATCGTGGATTGATCGGCCACCTGTTTAACGGCTATAGCGAAAAACATGTGAAGGAAGAGTTGAAGCCCATCATCAAGCGCTTCCGTCTCGATGATTCACGCGTCACGCTGGATGGACCTCAATTAACTAAAGAAGAAAACGAAACCATTGATCGCGGCCTCGTTATTTGATGCTCTTCGCGGTTGCCGAATTGATCCCGGCAACCGCTTTTTTTTACATGTCGGACATCAGTGTTGCTTTTGCAAAGGTTTCGATATTGTCCAGCAGTCGATCGAGTCCCTCGCCCGCTGCTGCCACATCGCCCTTGGCAATCGCTCCGGCCACATTGGCATGCAAGCGCGCCATTTCCGGAAGATCTGCTGCCTGTTTGTAATGGAAATACCAGAAGCGACGCGATAAGCCATGCATCAGGCGCATAGCACCTTCGGCAAATTCATTACGCGCTGCGACCAGTGTGAGTTCATTGAACTCACGATCCGAACGCATAAAAGTGACGTCGTCGTTAGTGGAAGAAGCATGCATGAATTCATCGTGCAGTCTGGCAAAGATCTCGCGCTCGGCAGGCGTCGCACGGCGCGCAGCACTTTTGCAAATCAGGCGCTCTACTTCGCGGCGTGTTTCCAGAAGCTTCAACTGTTTCTTGAGATCGATTTCAGGAACCATCAAACCGCGTTGCGGCAAGACCAGTAACAAATGCTCGCGCGCCAACCGCTGGATAGCTTCGCGTATAGGCGTACGACCGATGTTAAACATTTCGCTCAAGGTCAGTTCAGAGATGACCGAACCTGGAGGAATACGCAAGGTAATGATCGCCTCTTCGAGTTGGTCGTATGCGAGATCAGTCAGCTTCGGTTTGGGATCCGCCATGCCATTAATGCTGCTGGCCTGACGTGTGGTTTTCTTTTTCGGCTCCGCCGCTTTGGTCTTGACTGATGTTTTTCTTGTAGTTGCCATGGAGTGTGAATCAATACCTAGTGAAAAAACGATTGTATATGACGGCTGTGAACCATAACTCTACAGAGTTCACGCGATCAGGAACAGCTAAAGATATATCTTATATACGAAGAATATCCAAGTAAAACGTGGAGGAATAATGGAAAAATTTGATGTAGCCATCACTGGCAACGATGCAAGCGACTTAAGCATCATTGCGATTCATGGCATACAGGGAACGCGCAGTAGTTGGGATCCGGTAGTGCAACTATTGCCGAACGATGCACGCTGGATACAACCCAATTTACGTGGTCGCGCAGATGCCTTTCGCGGCATGCAAACCAGCGACTACACATTGGAAAAATTTGCTGCAGATATTGCAGAGGTAGTCGCAACGCACGTAACAACGCCAAACTTCGTGCTGGCGGGCTGGAGCATGGGCGTGTCGGTCACGCTGGCCACAATCGCTTTGCTGCAGCGTGAAAAGCTGCACATGCCTGCCGCACTAATCCTGATGTCGGGCAGCCCTGTACTGCAACAGACAGAATGGTTTCATCAAACCGATTACGTCCCGCTATTGCAGGAAATTGAAGCGCGTGAAGTTCGATTAGGTCTGCACAATGCGGCTGATCGCGATGCCGTCGCGTGGACCTGGCAAGCCATCAGCGATACAGATCAACGTCCCTTGCTATCCGCAATCCACACACCGACTTTAATCGTGCACGGCAGCGACGATGAAGACTCACCAATCGCCCATGCGCATTTGCTTGCACAGGGCTTGCCGAATGCAAACCTACGCATTATTAACGGTGGCAAACACAGCATCCTCAAGCAAAACACAGTGCGCGTTGCAGACGAAATGCGCGCTTTTCTTTCTACTATCCCGACCCACGGAGAGTCTCATGCGAACCAATGATCAAATCCATTTTTGCCCCCCTGCGCGTGTCATTTTAGGTTGCGGCAGTCGGGCCCAGTTGCCGACTTTGCTCGCACGCCTAGGCTACAAGTCCGGCGTCCTTGTCACAGACACTTTTTTCAGCAAACAAACTCCCTGGGTAAAAGAATATATCGATGCAGCCACCGCCCTCGGTATAGAAACTGTCTTATTTGAAGGAGGAAAACCAGATCCAACCACCACTCTCTGCGACGATGCAACACAGGAAATTCGCAGCAAGCTGGGCAACACACGTCCAGACCACGTCATCGCACTCGGTGGGGGCAGCAACATCGATCTGGCAAAAGCCTTATGTGTCACGATCCCGGATGGCAAGCCAGTCAAACAATTTATAGGGGCTCTGCCCGCTGCGCCGCACGCACTCCCTTTGATCGCGCTACCAACCACCGCCGGCACCGGTTCGGAAGCCACACCCGGCGCGATCCTGATTGATCCCAGCAATGCGACCAAGGTTGCGGTTATGGACAATGTATTGCGCCCTGTGATTGCACTGATCGATCCCGAGTTCACCTACACTTGCCCACCACGCGTCACCGCAGACTCTGGCATAGACGCTCTGACGCATGCGCTGGAATCGTACATAACGCTGGATTCATTCGACTTCGATAGAGGCGGGCATCCCGATCCCGGCTATAGCGGCCGTTCGTCACTGACCATGTTGTTCGCGCATCAAGCGATCGACCTCTGCGCCCGTTTTCTGATGCGCACCTATCACGATGGCGGCGACACTGAAGCACGCATCGGCATGGCGTATGCAAGTCATTACGCGGCATTATCGTACGGCGGTGCAGGTTTGAATGCAGTGCATGGCATCGCATACGCAGTCGCAGGTTTGACGCATCAGTCGCACGGCAGCACCAATGCCGTCATGTTGCCGTATGTACTTGATGCCTTACGAATCACACGACATAAAGAACTTCTTGAAGTCGCGCGTTTATTCGGCCTGGATGACAAAGATGAACAGCAAGTCGTCCAGCAATTACCAGCCCTGATCCGAGACCTGATAGCCCAACTCGGGATTCCGACCAATTTAAGAGATTTTGGTATTGCGCAAGAACAACTGCCCGCATTGATTGAGGATGCATTGGCCGTGACCCGCCTGGCCAAAGCGTTTCCGGTCGAAGATGTTGCCGCTACATATGCCCGAATCGTTAAGCGCGCATGGGCCGGAGAGCTAGGAAGGGCGTAATGCCGGGCGAATATCGTCGTGAAAATAATGCATTCAGTTGAAAGTTTTCAACGCGACAAAAGTCTTCTTGAATTTTCATTGAATATAACTAAGATTCATGTAATATATTAGTTAGAAACAAAAACATTAATCCAATAAAAAGCCACACAAATGATGCGGCATTACCGGAGACAAAAATGAATGCAACCCCTGGAGCTCAGCTTCTTTCTAATGTGGCGGCACGCCTGGAACGGCTGCCGATGACACGCTACCAGCGTTCTCTATTCGCGATTATTGCGACAGCCTGGTTTTTCGATTCGATGGATCTTGGCATCATGACCTTTGTGCTTGGCTCCATCAAGGCAGAGTTCGGCCTCAGTACGACGCAAGCCGGTTTGCTGGCAAGCTCCAGTTTTCTCGGCATGTTTCTTGGCGCCGCAACGGCCGGCATGCTGGCAGATAAATTTGGTCGCAAGCCGGTGTTCCAATGGAGCATGGTGTTCTGGGGTGTAGGTAGTTTGCTGTGCGGCTTCTCGCAAAACGTTGAACAGTTAATGATGTTCCGTGTGCTGCTCGGCTTCGGTATGGGGATGGAATTCCCTATCGGTTTATCTATGGTTTCTGAAATCGTTCCGGCTAAAAGTCGTGGCAAATACGTAGCGATTCTGGAAGGTTTCTGGCCGCTCGGTTTTATTGCAGCCGGCATCGTTGCCTACCTGACCTTGCCATTGATAGGCTGGCGCGGCATCTTTATCGCGCTATCGGTTCCTGCAGTATTCGTTTTCGTGATCCGCCGCTATGTGCCTGAGTCACCTCGCTGGCTGGAAGAAGTCGGCCGCATTGAAGAAGCAGATCGCGTCACGACCCACATCGAACAACGCGTGATCGCTGCCAACAAGGGCAAGCCGCTGCCACCACCAACTGCCGCCATCGCGATGCCTGAAAAAGTAAACAAGCGCGCATTGTTCGCAGAACTTTGGCACGGCGTATATGCGAAGCGCACCATCATGTTGTGGTCGCTATGGTTCTTCGCCTTGCTCGGTTACTACGGTCTCACCACATGGCTGGGTGCGTTGCTGCAGCAAGCCGGTTATGAAGTCACCAAATCGGTTACTTACACAATCTATATTTCGCTGGCAGGTATCCCGGGTTTCATCTTTTCTGCATGGCTGCTGGAAGCGTGGGGCAGAAAACCAACCTGCGTCTTGATGCTGATCGGCAGTGCATGTGCCGCCTATGTGTATGGCCAAGTCGCGACGGCGCAAGCACCGGTTGCACAACTGATAGGTGCCGGTCTCTGCATGCAATTCTTTATGTTCGGCATGTGGTCCGTACTCTATGCGTACACGCCAGAACTCTACCCTACGCGCTCTCGTGCAACGGGTGCCGGTTTTGCTTCATCGATAGGTCGCCTGGGTTCATTGCTCGGCCCGTTTGCAGTTGGCGTAATCTTGCCGTTCACGGGTCATACAGGTGTGTTTACTCTGGGCGCCATTTCTTTCACTGCCGCAGCTCTGATCGTCATTACGATGGGTATAGAGACCAAAGGAAAATCGCTTGAAGAAGTTTCTGCATAAGGTTTTACATGTACAGCTAAGTTAGATTTGAGTTAAGCGCTTGAATCTCTAAAAAAGCCTGGACCAATCTGATTGGCCCAGGCTTTTTAACGTATGAATTATGTTTTCAGCTAATCGGAAAACTGTCGGTCACACTTGCAGCAAGAAACAATCACTTTAACAATTCGACTCGGCAACACGCCGTGTAAAATCGTGCTCACTGAGAGATTGACCTTCCTCTCTGCGTAGAAATATTATTTGAGGAATCCCCCGACGATAAGAAGAAAGAGATCCCCTTGGAATCCAAGAAGAAGTGGAGACTTAAGGTCAGTTCCGAATGCATAGCCATCCGGAACGCGTCGTAACGTCTCGCTTATGGTAGACGCCATCAACAAGAAGGCCGTTAGGCTTAGGGCAATAGTTTCAACATAGACAGCGGCTTTCCCAACAGACGCAATGTGCGCTAATTCCGTAATCCATTACCAAATGCAAAAGTGTAGCGACGGCAATGCCATAGCTCAAGGTCTGATGCGCACAAAGAATACCGTAGAGGCACCGATTAACATCAATATAAAGTACGTGAAAATTGAGTTGAGAATGTGATGAGAGAATTAGATAGCTCAATGTCAGCTTTTGGCCTTTGGCAGACGTCTGCTTCCGACCCAGAGCGGACATTCGTAATTCAAATTAATGGCATCCAGGTCCATGTGAAGCAAGCTTTCTCGCCTTGGTACTCTGAGGCTTAGACAAGCCTTGCAGTATCTGACAGTCTTTAGCCTTTTGCGATTGTCCGCACAACTTCCGCAGCTTCTTCAATTGTTTTTCTAACGACTGCAATTCCGCAATACGAGTGGTCACATGTCCGATGTGGTGGTCCAGCAGCTCATTGACCGCGCCACAGTTTTCTTCTGGCGAATCTCTAAACTTAAGCAACTCCCGTATCTCGTTAAGCGTCATATCAAGCGACCTGCACCGTAATACAAACTGCAGATGCTCGACGTGCGTTAAATCGTAAAGACGATAATTGCCTTCCGACCTATGTGGCGCAGGTAGTAAGCCTTCACGTTCGTAATAACGAACAGTCTCTACTTGCGAGCCGGTCATCTTTGCCAACTCGCCAATCTTCAACGCTGAACCAGACATGACAACTCCTTTTATATATTTCTTGACCCTATAGCTACTACAGGGTGTTTAATCATGAATATACCTTAAAGGACTCATCATGGCGGATTGCTGCACTGGCCCTTGCTCTTCAGATAAACCACCGGTTGACGCTCGCTATCGATGCATCTTGTGGGTTGCTCTCATCGTTAATGCCGTGATGTTCGTAGTAGAGCTGGTCGGCGGGTGGCATGCCGGTTCGGTATCGCTTTTAGCTGATGCCGTTGACTTCTTCGGTGATGCTGGCAACTACGCAGTCAGCCTTTTCGTTCTTGGGCTGGCACCTGTTTGGCGTTCCCGTACTGCGCTTGCCAAAGGTCTCATCATGGGAAGTTATGGGCTTTTTGTGCTGGGAAGCGTTGCATATCATTTGGCGTCGGGCATTGTCCCCGAATCATCAACCATGGGCGTCATTGGCTTCCTTGCGCTGGTAGCGAATGCATCAGTTGCCGTGCTGCTTTACGCCTACCGAGAAGGCGATGCCAATATGCGTTCGGTTTGGTTATGTTCACGCAATGATGCGATTGGGAATATTGCAGTCATGCTTGCAGCGTTGGGAGTCTACGGGACGGGTTCTGGATGGCCGGATATTGTGGTCGCTACTCTGATGGGTACTTTAGGGCTAACGGGCGCATGGTCAGTCGTCAAACACGCACGGATTGAATTAGCCGCCAAGATAATGCCTTGTTAGACACAAAGATTTGTCTTTCCATTCGTCTTGCCAATTGAAGTACAGGCCCAGCTCTAACGCGGCTTATTAAACTTGATAGCTCCGTCTTCGCAGAACAGGTCATTCATTCCAAAACGCAACCGCGGAAATTGCCCATTCGCCAGTGCATAGTTGAAAACTTCAAAGAATGCGAAGATGAATTCGTCAGCATCGTCGCAATACGAGGTGTAGTTATGAAGCTCTGAATAGTCTAGCGCGATGCATGGCAAGTCTATTTTGTTAAGAAAGTCGAATAAGAGCTCACTGTATTCTGTAAAACCATCATCAAAAAGTTCGCGGACTACAACTAGCGACAGAATATTCCTGTTTGCCAAGTCGATTTCTATCTGCTCACCATCGATTAGAAATTTTAGTGGCCTGACCCTGCGTAAATAACCGATGGCGCCGGATGCCTGAGTGATACCTTCTTTAAGCTGTTTAAGTGCTTTCTTACGTTTTCTTTCTAAACTGTTCTGCAGCATTAAGTCTGTATTTGGAGAGTCCTTCGCTTGAACTATGAGACATAACTTATCGGTAATCACCATCACATCAGAAATCTCTTCACCGTCATTGATTCTTTTCGGCGCGTGGAATATTTGGCTAGGATGGAAAATTCGCTGTAACAGTAGAATGATATCGATTTCTTGTGTGTATCCAGGCTCAGTTTTAATCAATGAAGTTTGGTTAAATCCTTTGCTGCCATGGAAATCGTAACGGTCACTGTTCATATCCGTGATTACAATATCTTCAGGAAAGAGCGGCTCGTCGAACGCAATGGAAATAGCCTCCGTGTCATCTTTTTCAGTACGAGTAGAAAACCAAGCTTTGGCAGCATCTCCTAACGCATGAGCAACGGGATGAGATAAGGCATGAAAGTTCGCGCACTCCAATCTTATTTGGGCTTCAAGAGGCATACCAACGCTTGCTGCATAACCGAGTAGCTCGCGATTATGCTCATCAAAGAGGTGTACTTTCAAGTTCTTTGCCGATAATGCGGCTACTAGTTGCCTAGTAGCCGGCTCATCCGCCAAAGGTCTCCATACCGTTAATGGATTGTCAGAATCGTCAAAGAATGCAGCCATCAACCCCACGGTCACGATTCCAGAAACCTCCAAAGGTACAACGTAAATCTTGAACCCTTTGTTAATCTTTGCAGTTAATAGATATTGAGGCATCATTTTTACAAAGAAAAACGGAATGCTCTCTTCCGGAAGGCGAAATGCATGAATACCCCCTGGATACTTAAGAGCCTCCTCTGCAATTTCTGGATAAAGAATAGTGAACATATTGGATAAGTAATTGGTCCGTCAGCCAGCGTCTCGTTCAGATAAATTGAGTAAAAATTCAATATTCTGAGGAGTGGACCCAGTTTTATAAGTTTTTCTGGCCATTTATCTTGGGCAGCAGCATAGTCATCAATACCCTTAATTTCACGACTTTCCAAGCTCTAATCGATTGCTCCGTATGTGGAGTTGTTAGTCCAATACGTATTGCTACAACTACTTACTGGCACTAGGGAATAAAAAATCTGCCCATGCTTGCATCATCTCCCGGCGTTCCAATAAGTAATCTGCATGATTGTAGCTAGCTCGAACTTGATTGCGTTCGGTATGCGCCAACTGACGTTCTATTACATCATGCCGAAAACCTTTTTCATTCAACCAAGTACTAGCCGTAGCTCTAATACCATGAGGCGAAAATCTTCCTTTGTATCCCATCGTGTCAAACATCTTGTTCAAAGACGCGGCACTCATAGGCTTCAAAACTGTACTGTTCTTCGGGAATAAATATTTAGAGCCGCGCGTATATGGCTGCAGTTGATTTATTAGTGAGACCGCTTGAGCAGATAGCGGGACAACATGGGCCTCTTTCATCTTCATGCGTTCGGCAGGAATTATCCATTTTTTATTCTGAAGATCAAACTCATCCCACTGAGCATCCGTAACTTCCATTTTTCTAACAAAAGTTAACAACAATAATTTGGCGGCCAGCTTTGTAGTGAGATAACCAGGATATGCATCCATTGCATCAATCAGTTGATGTACATCACCCTCTTCTAAATGAGGGCGGTTTACAGCAGCTGGAATCTCGGCCCATTTCCTTAAAATAGCTGCCGGATTTTTTTCCGTCTTAAAATTTAAAATAGCGTGCTCAAAAACCTGAAGCGCGGTCTGACGCGCACGATCAGCAGTTCTAACACCACGATCTTTTGCAATTGACTGCAAAACTAGTAAAAGTGTTTTTCCATTGATTTCATCGATCGGTATTTTTCCAATCGCAGGGATCAAATCGCGTCGAAGATAAAGACCATTTCCTTCTTGCCAAGCTTTTGACCGTATGTCTTTTTTTCCTTGAAACCATTCATTGGCAAGCAACTCAAATGTTTGAGCCGCCTCTTCTGATCTTCGAATTTTTTCCTTATGTTTCTCAACACTGGGGCTTAAACCAGCTGATAACTCCTTCTTTAACTCCAATTTTCTAGCACGCGCTTCTGCCAAAGTAATGACAGGATATTTACCAATCGTATGGGTATAACGCTTGTTGTTATGGCTGTAATCCAAACGCCAAGATTTAACGCCAGTTGGGGATATATATAAATAAAGCCCACCTCCATCGGTGAGCTTTTGTGGGCGATCAATCGCTTTCGCTTTTGATACCTTTAAATCGGTCAGTTTCATACGGTATTTTGAATAAATTCATTTTAATACCGTAAATTATACCGTAATAAACGTGATTTTTTACGGTATCGATATGGATTCACATAGACATATCCAGGAAGAAAATTAAATCAAGTTATTGATTTTAAAAGAATTAATACACTTACTTAGACGCAGAGAGCATTCTTTCTACATAACGTGCGATCAAATCAATTTCCAGGTTGACCTTGCTACCCGACTTCAAATGCTTGAGCGTGGTGACCTGGACTGTATGCGGAATCAGGTTCACAGAGAAAGTACATGCATCAGCGCTATCTGTAACGGTATTCACCGTCAGCGACACGCCGTTGATCACAATCGATCCCTTCACTGCAATAAATTTTCCCAGTTCTTTCGGCGCAGCCACCGCCAGCAGCCATGATTCGCCTACCGGCTCAAACTTGCTGACGACACCGAGCCCATCAACATGACCGGATACCAGATGACCGCCCAAGCGTTCCGACAAGGTAACCGCCTTTTCCAGATTCACTTCCCCGATGGCATCCAGGCCGGCGGTACAGTTCAGGCTCTCACGCGAGACATCGACTTCAAACTGTTTATCGGTCTTCGCAACCACTGTCATGCAAGCACCATTCAGGGTGATCGAATCGCCGAGGGCAACATCGGCCAAAGGTAAACCGCCTGCATCTACCGTCAAACGATGCCCGGCTGCTGCATCGCCGAGAGGGGAAATAGTAGTAATTTTGCCGATGGCGGCAACGATTCCAGTAAACATGATGATGGCGAAGTAAGTTAGATAAAACGAGCAAGGATACGCAAATCGGCACCAATCTGCTTAACCTCATGGAAAGTCAGATTCTTTTTCTGTTCAAGTGAATCCAATGCGGGCAAATTGAACATGCGTTGCGCGTCGCCCAATAAAGTTGGCGCAAGATAAACCAGCAACTCGTCGACGCAAGCTTCGCGTATCAAGGAGCCATTCAGTTTGAAGCCAGCTTCCACATGTAGCTCGTTGATCTGGCGTCGTCCCAATTCCAGCATCAGCGCCTGCAAATCGACCTTGCCGCTGGCATTCGGTAACACGATCACTTCATTGCCGAGATCGCGCAGGGCTTTTTCTTTTTCAGGTTTGGCTTCTGCCGCCACGATCAAGGTACTGCCGCCGCTCAATACGCGTGCATGCGGGCTGATCTGCAACTGGCTATCGATGACGATGCGTTGCGGCTGGCGCGGTGTGTCGATTGCGCGCACCGTCAATTGCGGATCGTCCTCCATCACGGTGCCGATACCAGTCAGGATTGCGCAAGCCCGCGCGCGCCAGTAATGACCGTCTGCGCGCGCTTCATCGCCAGTAATCCATTGGCTGATGCCGTTATGCAGCGCGGTCATGCCATCCAGACTGGCGGCACTTTTCATACGCACCCACGGTTTGCCATGCTGCATGCGCGACAGAAAACCGATATTGATTTCGCGCGCCTCATCTTCCAATACGCCACACGCGACGTGTATGCCTGCTGCTTCAAGTCGCGCCAAACCTTGACCAGCGACCAAAGGATTTGGATCTGCAATCGCGGCAACCACACGCGCCACACGTGCCTTGATCAAGGCATCGGCGCAAGGCGGTGTGCGACCGTGATGGCTGCATGGCTCCAGCGTGACATACACGGTAGAACCTTCGACGTCGAAACCTTTGTCAGCCGCATCGTTCAATGCTTGCACTTCCGCGTGCGCATGACCAACCGGCTGCGTGTAGCCGGTACCGATGATCTGGTTTTCCTTGACGATAACGCAACCGACGCGCGGATTCGGCGTCGTCGTGAACATGCCTTTGGCTGCCAGTTCCAATGCAAGGCGTATCCCTTGCACGTCGCTATGAATTTCCACGAGAGTCTTTTCTAGAATGATGGATTGTTACCGCAACTGCTTAGCTATAAACAGCTCAGCAGCTTGACGCTTCCTTGTTTGGGTCGCATACGCGCGCCCGTCCGAGAAAATTGAGCACCACTTTGCGCGATTGCGCACCGGCTTCAAGCAACCAGTTCCCGGATTGCGCAGTCTGACTATTCGCATTGGTACGCGTACGGCCAGTCCCGTTGTATGCAATATATTGTACTTTCGAATCGGTAAAACTGGGCGTGATCCGTACATCGCGGTGCAGCTCGCCATGCGAATAAATAATCGTTTCATTCGTATCTGGTCGCTGGTTGTTGTCTTCATCGACAAAAATCACCCAACCATTCGTCCACTTTGTGCCATCTCCGGCCGGCACCATATCCACCCGCACGCCACGATGTATCGCTTCTGAACGCGTCAAATTGACTGCCATGAACAAGGCATTCGTAGCTGTAATCAAGCGGTGATTTTGTATCATGCCCCGGAAACTCGGGATGCCAATCGCCAGCAGGATGCCGGCAATCAGCATTATCACCATCAATTCAACAATGGAGAAGCCTTCGGTGCGCGCATCGATATCCGATCTGAACTGGGGCAGTATTAAAGGCATGGCATTACCAGCAACCATCAGCTTCTGCAGTTTTCTCCCCGCTACTGGCCAAAGTCAACTTCCCGCATTTTGGATCACGGTACTTCGCATTGACCTTGCTGGTCCCTGGCTCTGCTTTCAACAACACGCATTCGCGTAAAGTTTTGTCTTTGCAGGACTGTGCACTGATTTCATAAAAACTGGCTTGTGCATTTTCTCCAGAAAACCAGTTGAATCTCTTTTCATTTAGATCGGTAGACATCGAAGAAAAGGCCAGATAAGTTGTATGCAGCGAGTAATAACGTTCCTGTTGCTGCATGGCCTTCATCAGTGCAGCACGTCCCTCTGTTCGCCTCGTCTTCAATACCGACTCTTGATAGGATGGAAAAGCAACCACCGCCAGGATCGCGAGAATAAGCAGCGTGATCATCAGTTCTATCATCGTGAAGCCACGAACGTACTTGCAAGACATTCATCCTCCTATTTTTTAATAATTGACGTACGCAACTCCACCCAATTGACAATCTCCCTCCAACTCAGGCGGCCAGATAATGTGGAGGTTTCCGTTACCGCCTTTGGAACAGGCGCGCTGGTGCCCTGCTTGTCGCTGACAACGGGATCAAGTACCTCCAGCTTCTTTTTTACGCGGCGCTTGCCTGTGGCGTCACGTGGTGCTTGTTCCGGCACAATTGCCATCACCATCGGTGTACTCGACAAGACTGTGTTTGAAAGCTCTGCACTGAGATTTGCATGGACAGGCAAGCCATTGAGTGTGTTGAGGATATAGCGACGTCCGCCATGCACCTGACAAGGATCGCTATTTGGAATAAGTGTATTGAAGAACAGGATTCCATCACTGACACGGGCGCTACCGATACTGCGCTCACCTGTCTTGTTGGCATCCAGAAAATCTAAATACCAACCTTTATCGCCATTCGCTGGAAGACCATACTTGACCTCGCCACCGTTAATCTCCAACATATTTCTGCTGGAATTAACTGGCATCAGCTTTCTTTCAAGCAGTTGATTACGCGTGACTGTCTTGCCATCCAACGCGTCAAGCACGGCGTAAAAGGATTGCATCTTGAAACGCGCTGCATCCATATCTGCAGCCTCGATGAATTTTCCGGTTCCAAACAAAACCAGATAACCTCCATAGGGTGCGTAAACCACCTGCACTTTCTGCGTGATGGCTTGTCTATTGCGCTGCGCATCCATTGCAACAAATACCGGCTTTGTCGATGTACCGCCAACTGCGTTCGGCCATGGTGCATTGCCGCTGAAATCGAAACGCCATAAATTTCCTTGCAAGTCACCAGAGTAGATATACGCAATAGAACCATCATCAGCTGGCACCGATGCAGGTGCTGTCAGCCCATTAGCCAGCATCTTGTCACTGATCGGAATAACAAACTTGAAGTAATTGGTACCGATTTTCCACGGCTCTGATTTGCTCTTATCCAGTGCCAACAGGAACAGTGCGCCGGGTGCCTGAAGATTGAATTTTCCGACTCCGTCATCGCGATAGTTATTCAAGCCAGCTGCAACGACAACAAAATCTCTATAGCTAGGTACACCTTTGACAATCTTGATCCGGAATCTTGCAATGAGTGGAGCGCCAACCACGTTGCCCATATCCACATCATCGGCGTCGGTAAATTCCCATAGAGCGCCCAGTCCTTTTTCAAATTGGTCGGGCGCGGTTACATCCAGTGCGAACACACCTTGTGCGCCGCCACCCATGCCAGACGCCAATATCGTCTTCCATTGATTTGCAACGCGCGTCTCCGCAACCGTAATTGCACCATCAACGAAAGGGCGATAGACACCACCATCTCGCGTGAGGCTGCTCAAATTTTTGAACAATGCTTGAGGAACATAAGCAAATAATTCTTCGCCGTTAACAGCATCAAAACCATGCAACATGCCATCACTTGCGCCAACATACACCGCTGATCGACGCGTCTTATGTGCTTCATAAAAAGCGGGATAGTCACTACCTTGCAAGCTAACTGATGGAGCACCTACAAAAACAGGCGAACTATGCACAATCGCACCTAGCACGCGATCGCGTTTTCGAAAGATGCCACCTGCATTACCAAGTTCGTATTGACGCCCGCCACGCAAGTAATCCAGTCGCTTTTCACCCAGCTGATCATCATTGCCAGTGACGGGAGAAGTATGTAACAACGCCATCTGCGCGATTGACAAGTTGTTCCATAAGAATGGCATCGTCAGCGAAGGCTGGTTTGCGATATTCATCGAGGTATAAATATGGCGTGCTTCAGGTGCTGGCTTTGCGATGACTGATTCAACACCTGTCAATATGTCAGCCGCATCCCATTCGGCAACAGAAGCAATCTTGATTTCGCCTTCAAATTCATCAAATCCCAGACGGTATTTTTTGAGACTTCCGCTCCAGGTCGCCTTGTTAAAGCCGGCTTGATATAGCGAAACACCAGCATCTGAAATACTGGACGCCGATGTCGTTGCCCCGGAAATAGTCAAACTTCCCGAAAGCTGTTTCGAGCAAAGAAGACTGATCAAGGGATCGGTTTCGACTGCAATTTCAGGCACTGCTGCATGCGAAACAAAAGAAAATGAAACGAGTAGCACCCCATTGATTAAACAAGCGTGTGCCGCATGTCGACTCAATATTTTCATCAATGCGTTTTTCGATAGACTGTTTGCAGTGCGACCTGCGTCGTCTCTTTCGCACCAAAACCAACTGCCGTAATACGATAAAAATAACTCGGCGCATCAACAAGGCCACCAGACATTTTGTACGGCATCAATTCGACAATGTAACGCGGCAGTTTGCTTGGCAAGGAACCGTTCGCTGTGTGAAACGACTGGCCGGTAAATCTGCCATATGGAACCGAACTGCTTGTAGTGGCGGCATCGTCCATGAAATTAACCACCTGCCAAATCGGCGCTGCGCCGATTTCTGAGTGATGACACAAGCCGAGATAAGGATTGTTTTCGCCGCTCCCGCATGGAGAACCAGCTGCGGCAGGAAAACCTATTGCACTCGTATTAGAAAACAGATCACTGCGCGATCTACCACCATCTGGCGCATGCTCGATATCCATTTCTGCATCTAACAATGCAGCTTCCGCAGCCTGAAATGCAATTTGATGATCTCTGTCGTTACGTGATGATTTTTCGCTTTGTACGGCAATTTGCGATCCCGCAATACCCAGCATTAAAACCACTAGCAAGACCAATAACGTCGCTAATAAAGTCATACCGTTTTGGAACGATCGGCAAAAAAATACATGCAAGCTCATGTGCCGTTACCGGCAGCGTCATTACGCAATTGAATCGTGTGCGTAAATACTTTCCTGATGCGGTTTCTAGTTGCACTAGGCAACGCATCTTCCCTGATACGCACACCTTTATCTGTCACTGCCTGCGCATTGCTGTACGCCACTCCGAACAGGTTGTATTCGTTGGCAAGATGGTCATCGCGAGCAACTTGCGAACCACGCACCAATAGTGAAAATTTGATCGCCTTTACCTTCTTCCAATTCGTCTTGCGATTTCTATCTCTTGCACGTGCCATTGCGTTATCGCCAATTAATAGCAATCTATCGTCCAGTGCGTCTATTCTGTCCGCATTCAAAAATTGCTCTGGTGAGCCATTACCATCGGCATCAATCCCATACAAAACCTGGAATGATTCGACGCCACGGGCAATTGCATCTGCATTCCAACTTGTCTTGGATTGGTACTTGCAACGCAATTCAGGCTCGCCAGCAGCATCCTTTGCGACAAAGAAAATACTCCAGCCACGCTCTTGATCCGCCACTTGAATCGAAGCAGGTCCTGCCACAGCCAGACCCGCACAATTCAAAACTGCACCGTCCTCACCGTAAGCACTCTCACCAAAAAAACGTACAGCAAGAACATCGCTCCCATTCACTACATCCGTAGCCGTCGCGCCATCAAGCCCAGCCGTGGTCTTCTTCAAGGTCATTGCGTCCATACCGATGACGTTCGCACTAAAATCGGTGCCAGTCAGCATGGGCATGCTTCCGTTATTCCAATTCTCATATCCCGCCTGGCGCACGCTGCGTGATAGCACTTCAATTACATAGCGTCCTGTTTCATGGATAGTGGCATTCTGATCTTGCATTACATAAGCCGTCTTGCTGGACAAGAGCAGACCCATCGTGGTGAGCAGGATAAAAAGACCTAGCGTTATCGCAATCATCATTTCGGTGATCGTCCATCCTCGCTGAGATGACGAAACGCTTTCCTTGCACCGATCACTAAAAAGTTTCATCTCGAATAGGATGCAACAGTCAGCACCATGCTCGGTGTGATCGAAGAATCGACTTGAGATGTTTTGCTATGCAGATTTTTCTCTTGCCAGCCGATTTTGATCACCAACGGCGCAAGCACCAAAGCACTCGACGCAATTGCGCAATCCCATTCAAAATGTTCTGCCTTAGCATTCCAAGGCAAGGCATCACGGCAAATCCGTACCCGGCCACCGGGAAAATCCGCATCAATATGCCGCAGAAATTGATCAATCTCAAACCTAGCTAGTTCTTGCGTATTGCAATCGCCGTTGGAGCCATAGCACGCGAGATTGCTTGAATGGCTAGACGCCGGGGATGATTGATAGTCGACTTGCAGATAGGGATTCGCGTTATCTGGCAAACGCATTTGCTCAACATTGGCACGCATGGCATCAACCATGTCAGCGCCAAGATGTAACGCTCGCGTTTGATATGCAGATTGCTGCGCCGTACGTAGAGCATTCAAGTGCATGCCGAGAGCGCCGATAACACCGACAGCCAATATAAAAACCGAGACCAATACTTCGATCAGGGAAAAACCATGTTCGGTTGATCTCATGCAGCACCTTCCGCCAATGTGATTAATACAAATCAGAAATACGGGATCAGAAATACAAGGTCAGAACAACTTCATGCAAACAGCGATTTTTGAATAAAGCTGATTGTTGCAATATTTTTAATATTTTCGTATCCCATCAATATGGGAGCCGTTTTAATAATGCGACAAAAAAAAAAGCCCACCTCCTTACGGAAGCGGGCTGAATCCAATTCTTGAGAAGTTGGAGGAGACAGGTGCGACTATATCGTGCAGCTATCCAACTACCAACGACCAATTAATTATTTACATAGTCGCAAATCCATATATCGATTATTTGCACCTTAGTTGAATTGCGATAGCACCGGGAATGCCGCCAGCAACCAAACCATCAAGGGCTTGGCAAGAAAGGCACCGACTATGCC
This sequence comes from Herminiimonas fonticola, assembly GCF_003293745.1. Taxonomy (GTDB): domain Bacteria; phylum Pseudomonadota; class Gammaproteobacteria; order Burkholderiales; family Burkholderiaceae_D; genus Oxalicibacterium; species Oxalicibacterium fonticola. The sequence continues at coordinate 305,343 of NZ_PTLZ01000002.1, read as the reverse complement.
GACTACAGAAATAGAGATCATCGCGACTGACAGTCGTAATGTGAGCCTGCGGTTATGCGCACGCAAGACCAACGGCAAATTAATCAATACGCTGGCCAACGATGCAATCACCGCACCTGTCGATGCAACATGCTCAGGTACCGACCCGCTGGTTACCAGGCTGGCAGCCGCAGCCACGGCACTCGCACTGGAGACCACACCACCGATCAAGCTCACGGCATAGAAGCCGGTTTCGCCCAGATTTTGTTGCGCGATCACGCCGGCGATATGCAAAATCAGAAAGAGCAAACCGTACTTCAGCGCCGCACCAAGTGCAAATGGCAGCGGCAGATCAACAGCTTGCGCCGGATCGTAGACTGTCTTTTGTCTTGCATTGGCATCGAAGAAAAACCAGCCAGCGTTAATCGCCAGCATCAAGACGAAAGGAATCGTTGCCGCCAATGCTGCAGTCGGTGCGAGGATCAGCAGCAATGCACCATTGCGAATAATCATCGCAGCGGTTGCCAGCAAAATCCCGCGATAAGCCGCACTGACCGTATCGCGTTGATTGTCTTTCGCGCGTGAAGCCAACTCACTAACGGTCACACTGCTATTGACCAAACCGCCGAGGAAACCTGCCATCACAATCCCGCGCGTGCCATACATTTTCCACAATACGTAGTTGACGAAGCCGATGCCCGCAATCAGGATCACCGTGACCCAGGCTGCGCGCGGCTCAATCAAATTCCATGGACCGATGGTGCCGACCGGCAGCGCCGGGTAAATGACGATGGCGAGAATCGCCAGTAACAAGGCCGAGCGCATTTCATTTTCGGTCAGACCGAGACTGAAACCGGTGAGCCGGTCTTTCCATGCCAGCAGCGCTGTCACTATCACGATGATGGATGCCGGCGTTGCCGTATGACCTTTGCCGCACAGAATGCCCGCGACGCAGGTAATCAACATCGCCGCCGACGTAGTCAGCTCGCTACTATCATTGGTGCGCAAGCGTTGAATATTCAAGAAGACGGTCAAAACGCCAGTCAGCAGCAGAATCAGGTAAGCATAGTTGTCGCCGAGCGTGCCACCCATCGCACCGAGAAGTGCAATCAGCGAAAAAGTACGCAGGCCGGCTTCCTTGCCGCGCCGCTCACGTTCAAGCCCGATCAACAAGCCAAGTGCTAGCGCGAGACTCAGACGCGTCAGGCTGACCAGGTACGGCCATTTGATTTCAGGCAACGACATGCCGACCTGGATCAGCGGTTCAACGGCGGTGGTAATGGTGTGCGGGTCAGTCATGATGAAAGGAGGAGTATCTAGCTGGAAACTATAAACCAGTCGACACAGATTGTCCGCTCTAAGTTTATAAGCATTACGTATAAGGACTCACAACAACTGCGTTTGCTACAACGAAAAAAGCCGCAGAGGCTGACTTCTGCGGCTTCGTTTGTATTGTAAGCAATCTAATTGCCTTTAGTGATCAAGGTTCCGCGAGCAGATCATCTATCTTTTGCTTCGTATCGACGAGCACCAATGCCCTAGCTTCTTCGACGCTATGGCCCTCACAAGGCCCACCAAAACCCTGCGATATGTCTATACCATCGGCGCCATTGGTTTCTATCTCGCTGGTGGCAGACCAGCGTCCATCACCTATCGGCACAATCACCGTAAATATTTCATAACCGTGGTAAACCGAATCAGGTACTCTACTCATGACAGGCCTCCTGATTGAATATGTTAACTATCATCTGAACAAGGCAGATTATTCACGCCCTTCAGGGTGAGCTGCGACATATCGCGCAATAAACGCGTGTGCCTCATCCAGAGCCTCACGTTCGGTGCCGACTATGCCGGTATCGTAAATTCTTTTGACTCCCCCGGACTCACCTTCTATCGCATGAGAAACATGGCCGGAAAACGTGCCGTCCTTCAATTTGGTTGTGTAAGCTTTGAATACATGGCGTCGCGGTTCTGGTAAAAATCCACTCATGTCTATCTCCTCATTATTCTGTTCTTATCTCCATAAGAGATACGCAGAATGCAAAAGGTTCAGCGCTAGCAATGCCTCAAGCTTATTGAGCGCCAGAGCGACTGCTGTGAGAATCCAGCAAGCCAGCCGCGGCCCTGCGCGCTTCAGCCTCCGCTTCTTCACTTGTCTTGAAGACAGACTCCAATGAAACACGCTGATCAGGAAAAATACAGTTCCTGTGCATGGGATTGGTTGAGTGACCATAGACGGCGACATGAGCGACCCAGCCTTTTCCATCGGCGGCAGGAACAGCAGAATATTCCACTTCGTAAGCGCCAATTTTCTCGGATGGCATGGCTATCTCCTCACAGACAATTCCATCCTAGCATGCTCGGAGAAAAGACATTTCTCAGCATTTACTCCTCAAGCCATTACAGAAAAGAAAAAAAACGAGTAGCCAGCAAGAACATTCAAAACTAAGCGGCTCATGTGATTCGAGAATAATTGCAGCACGTCATTCACCCCATGTTTATGGGATTGTCATCACATCTTCGTTGCTATGTAATCGCTATCATTCAAACACGTCATCTAGGAAGCCACATGTCTAGTACATCCGTGATCGGTCAGTTCAAGAATCAGTCCACAGGCATCACCTGCACAGTCATCAAATTGATCCCGGCGAATGCCCGTCCAGGCAATGAATGTTATGTCACTGATGAAGCGGAATACCTTGAACCGGATGCAACTGATCCGAATAATTTCAGGATGGCTTCCGGAGAGGTTTTAATTCCGCTGTATTGACAAAAATTTGCTCGACGACTCTTCTACAAATATAAAATGACGAGTGAATTATTTTTGAGAGAATAGTTTCGTCATGAAAAGAATTCGACGGAACCTTGAGCATTAATGCCTCCGATCAACTTGCTTGCTTCAAGCCTTAGCCGGCATCGCCGCCGGAAACAAAATTCTTTTCCCCGCGCAAGAATCGTGACAACCACTGCAGCAATGCGATCGCGTCACCGAACTCCATAAATCCTTCGGTCACACCATCCCCAAACAACAATGTTCCGTTAAGTTTATTATCAATGACCAGGCCGTCGAAGGTGGCAATCGGCAAATAACCCGGCTCTATATCGAAAGTATTTTCATTGAGAATTGCATTGCAAACATGTCCCAGGAACTGCACTTCCGGGGTCCGCATTGCTGCCATGTTGTTCTCTTTGAAGTAAGAGCCTACAGTCAGCAAAACATTGCTGATCACGACGCGCAAGTAGCGATTCTTTTGCAATGGATTTGAATACAAAGCTTGCGTAGATGCATGAAAATCCCATTCGGGATCAACTGCGGCGTAAGACGCTGCGATATTCCCGCCAGAACCGGTTTTAAGAAGGCGCGGCTTTCTTTGAAGTACTTCCGCCAGCACACTCTCTTCAACGTTACCGGCATCAGCCGGCTGCCAGATCATGGCGATCGAAATCGGCAATATCTGCAATTGCTCTTCGATCAGGTTGATGGCCAATTGAGATGCTTTTTCACCGCTCATTTTGCTCATGGCAATTCCTTTATGAATATCCGCTAAAGCCGGGCATGAAAAGAGACTACATGAACTTGCACATACTGAATGTGCCTGATCCACCTGAAAATTAATTGCGCTTAAAGGGTCAAAACTCAGCAGAGCGCTCTACAAGAGCCAAGAGTAATAATAGAGCAATTTAAAGATGCAGCGCGCAACAAAAAAGCCGCTTGTAAGCGGCTTTTTTAAACATAACCATTTTGAATTCTGCCGACGCAACACGCTTGCTGATTGAGTTCATTCTTAGGCTTACTTTGCCTTGCAATCCATGTATTCGTAGTACGTATGCCGTGTTCAATGCGCTGCTGGAATGTCGGATACGAATCGACATCAGCAACTTCCTTTGAACTTAACCCCGCTTCGTCACAAGCTTGGAATCACCTAAATACAAACATCGCAAAAGCAAAAAACCCGCGTCAGCACTTGGCTTGAAGCGGGTTATTTACTGAACTACAAATTCTGGAGGAGAGAGAGGGATTCGAACCCTCGGTACGTTCGCACGCACGCCTGATTTCGAGTCAGGTACATTCGACCACTCTGCCACCTCTCCTAATTGGGTCTATCACTGCGCTCGAATGCAGTGAAGGGAAAGAGTATATCAGAGTATTTTGCAATCGGAAACCCCATCCTTGAACGACAGGCAGACAAATCATTATCAGATTTTTCAATCTGTGCGCTCCACTCCTCTGACCGCCAGACTTACGCAGTCACATTGCCAATGATGCAATATTTCCTATCATCATCCTGTCATAAATCATCAGTACTATTCAGCCGAGACTAGTCTGTTCAATCGTAATACCGTCATAAAGCGAAGAATTATTTTGATGTCATCTTCACCTGCAAAGCCATCCGAACTAGAACACATTGCGTTCGCAGAGCACGCACTCGATATCAGTACGATGTCACTCGCGCAACCGTTAAGGTTCAGAACCAAGGAGACTCACTTGTCACCCGCCGCCAATGATGTCGCGATACATGAAAGCCACCCTGTAACAGACGACCATCTGGCACAGCGACTAAAAGAAGTCATACAGAAACGTGAGTTGACGCCACTTTTTCAGCCAATTATTCGCATGCAAACCGGCGAAATCATAGGCTACGAAGGTCTGATACGCGGCCCCTCCGATAGTCCCTTGCACTCGCCTTTGAATCTGTTCAAGGTGGCGCGCGACTGTAATCTGAGTGTTGAAGTAGAGCACTTGTGCCGTCGCATTACGCTGGAGAAATTCGCCGAACTGCAATTGCCAGGAAAGCTGTTCTTGAACGTCAGTCCTGAATGTCTGGTGCAACCTGACGTCAGGCACGGTGAGACATTGGGTTACATCCATGAAGTCGGCATCAATCCCGAGCGCGTGATCATTGAGTTGACCGAAAGTCAGCCAACATACGACTACGATTTGTTGCGCGAAGCGGTGACGCATTACCGTGCGATGGGCTTCCGGATTGCGATTGACGATCTGGGTGAAGGATTTTCCAGCCTGCGTTTGTGGTCGGAGCTTAGACCTGAATATGTAAAGATCGATATGCACTTCGTGCAAGGTATCAATCAGGATCCTATCAAGCTGCAATTTGTACGATCGATACAGGAAATCGCCGAAAAATCCGGCACCATCGTCATTGCAGAAGGCATAGAAACCGATGCTGAATTATTGATGATTCGCGATCTGGGCGTCGCTTACGGCCAAGGCTACAAGATCGCGCGCCCGACCGCCTTGCCGGCAACTACGATATCTACCGACCTGCGTAATTTGTTGCGTCATAACGGCGTAGCCGTTTATCCGCATGAGGCCGGACGCGGGCACAAAATGCTCACTGCGTTGAAACTGTTGCGCAGCGTGCCATCCGTATCGCCAGACATACAAAATAATCGCATCTATGAAATGTTCAACAGCGATCCAACGCTGGAGGTCTTGCCTGTCGTATCAAACGGCACACCGATCGGCTTGATCACGCGTGCCAATCTGATTGATCGCTTCGCTCGTCCTTATTTGCGCGAACTGCATGGCAAAAAATCCTGCACGCTGTTCATGGATTCCAATCCTTTAATTACGGATAAAAATACGGCGCTGCATGCCTTGAGCCAGATCATTGTCGACGCCGACCGCCATCACTTGTTCAACGGCTTCATCATCACCGATGCAGGTCAGTATCTGGGTATGGGCAATGCACACGATCTGATGCGCGAAATTACGCAAATGCAGATCAACGCCGCGCGCTACGCCAATCCCTTGACGCTATTGCCTGGCAACGTGCCTATCTACGAACATATAGACCGTTTGCTGGAGAACGGCACACCGTTCTGCGCCTGTTATGTCGATCTCGATCACTTCAAACCGTACAACGACGTCTACGGTTACCGCAAGGGTGATGACATTCTGCGTCTGACCGGGAAAATCCTGAGCGGCTACTGCGATCCGCAACGTGATTTTGTCGGCCATATAGGCGGCGACGATTTCATCATCCTGTTTCAGAATGATGACTGGGAAGAACGCTGCCGCACGATACTCGATGTCTTCGCCGCTGCGATACCAGACTTCTACAATGAAGACGATCGTAAAAATGCTGGTTACATCAGTGAAGACAGGCGCGGCAAAAAGGTATTTCACGCTCTGGTAACGATATCGTTAGGACTGGTAAAAATTGAACCCGGCCACTATGTATCCCACCATCAAATTGCCAGCGCGATGGCCGATGCAAAAAAACAGGCGAAAAAAATCCCTGGGAACAGTCTTTTTATAGACCGTCGCCAGGGACCGTGGCTCAATGAAAAAACAGACGACGATTCAGCACAACTTGAACTGATCGCATCGCTGCTTTAATTCATCGATGTTCTATCGACCTAGGCTTGCGGTGACAAGCGCTTCAGGCCGCCCATATACGGGTGCAATACTTCAGGAATGATCACACTACCATCGGCTTGCTGATAATTTTCCAGCAATGCCACCAGCGTACGTCCAACCGCCAGACCGGAGCCGTTCAGCGTGTGTACGAGTTCCGGCTTGCCTTGCGCATTACGGAAACGCGCTTGCATACGACGCGCCTGGAAAGCTTCGCAATTCGATACTGATGAAATTTCACGGTAAGTATTTTGCGCCGGCAACCATACTTCCAGATCGTAGGTTTTGGTCGAACCGAAACCCATATCGCCGGTACACAAGGTAATGACGCGATACGGCAAGCCCAGCTTCTTCAAGATGTTTTCAGCGTGACCGCACATTTCCTCCAGCGCTTCGTACGATTTTTCCGGATGGACAACCTGCACCATCTCGACCTTGTCGAATTGATGCTGGCGTATCATGCCGCGCGTATCGCGCCCGTAGCTACCCGCTTCGGAGCGGAAGCAAGGTGAATGCGCCGTCATGCGAATAGGCAATGCATCGGCAGCCACGATTTCATCGCGCACGATATTCGTCAGCGGTACTTCAGCGGTAGGGATCAAATACAGAGACTCGCCCTCGCCTTCCTGGCCGCCTTTTTTCACCGCGAACAAATCCGCTTCAAACTTCGGCAACTGGCCGGTGCCTTGCAGCGAATCGGCGTTGACGATGTATGGCGTATAGCATTCAGTGTAGCCGTGCTCGGATGTATGTGTATCCAGCATGAATTGCGCGAGCGCACGATGCAGGCGGGCGATGCCACCTTTCATGACTGAGAAACGTGAACCGGTAATTTTGGCTGCCACATCAAAATCCAGGCCCAGTCCGGCACCGATATCAACGTGGTCGCGCACTTCAAAATCGAAGGCGCGCGGCGTACCGACTTTGCGCAATTCAACGTTGTCGGCTTCATCTTTGCCAACCGGTACCGATTCATGCGGCAAGTTCGGGATCGCCAGCATGAATTTGCTGATTTCTGCCTGCAAAACATCGAGTCGTGCTGCAGATGCTTTCAACTCATCGCCGATGCCAGCCACTTCCGCCATCACCGCCGAAGTATCTTCGCCCTTGCCTTTCAAGGCGCCGATTTGCTTGGACAGCGTATTGCGCTTGTTTTGCAAGTCTTCTGTTGCGGACTGAATCTGCTTGCGCTCCGCTTCCATTGCATTGAAAGCGTTGACGTCGAGCTGAAATTTACGACCGGCAAGGCGCTCGGCAACAGTGGCGATGTCTTTACGAAGAAATTGAATGTCTATCATGAGAGGGCGCGAAAAGATGAATCAAGACGAGATTGTACCAAGGCGGGCGGCGATTCCAAGCTAGTCGAGAAAATTCATCGCTTGTTCACCATTGCCATGGCCTGCGTTACCATTGCGTATTCTTAAACGCCAGCAAACAGAACATCATGAAAGATCAAGCGCCGCGCCCTATTCCCTTTTCCATCCTGATCGTTGGTTTGACGCTTGCAGTCGGCATCGCCATGTGGAGTGGCAGGCAATATTTATTGCATGGCGGCGGCATCGGCTATGGAATAGCTGGCGGCATTAGTCTTGGTGCGGCTTACGCCTTCATCAAACAAATCAAAATCCGGTTTTCTTCCAAATCTGGTGATACAGAATAAATCAGAAGAAAACATCAGCAAGGATGTGGTCAGGCCCAGCCTGATTACCAGCGAAGATTGGCGATCTGACGATTTAGACGGCGATTCAATCACTTACTTTTTGTTTTTCTTCGCTGCCTGATCTAGCGAACGTAAATAAGCCAGCTTTTCGCCGATCTTGCCTTCCAGCCCACGTGGCGTCGGCTGATACCAGTGCGGCTCGACCATCCCGTCCGGCAAATAGGTTTCATCCGCCGCATACGCGTCTGGCTCATCATGAGCATAACGATACAACTTGCCGTAGCCCAGTTCTTTCATCAGCTTGGTCGGCGCATTGCGTAAATGCTCGGGTACCAAACGCGATTTATCTTTGGTCACATGCGCGCGCGCTGCGTTATAAGCCTTGTACGCCGCATTCGATTTGGCGGCACACGCCAGATAGATAACCGCCTGCGCCAAGGCCAGTTCACCTTCCGGCGAACCAAGCCGCTCATACGTTTCGGCAGCGTCCAGCGTCAAACGCAAGGCACGCGGATCGGCCAGGCCGATATCTTCACTCGCCATACGCACAATACGGCGCGCCAGATAACGCGGATCGGCACCACCATCCAGCATGCGCACGAACCAGTACAGCGACGCATCGGGATTCGAACCGCGTACCGATTTATGTAGAGCAGAAATCTGATCGTAAAACGCATCGCCGCCTTTATCGAAGCGACGCAAGGCATCCCCGAGGCAGGCTTTCAATAACTCTGCATCGACTTCATTGAGTTTCTTCGCTTGCGCTGCACGTGCAACGATTTCCAGATTGTTCAGCAACTTGCGGCCGTCGCCATCGGCACTGCCTATCAGCGTCGCTTTGGCATCGGACGTAAACCTTAGTCCATCCAGTTCGGTAGCGGACGCCCTATCCAGCATCGCACCCAGATCTTCTTCATCCAGCGACTTCAACACATACACTGATGCACGCGACAGCAATGCGCCATTGACTTCGAACGATGGATTTTCAGTGGTTGCACCGATGAAGGTGAACAAGCCGCTTTCGACATGCGGCAGGAACGCATCCTGCTGACTCTTGTTGAAGCGATGCACTTCATCGACAAACAATATCGTGCGTCGCCCCATCGCACCGCGCGACAATTCCGCACGCTCTACCGCTTCGCGTATATCCTTCACGCCGGACAACACTGCGGATAAGGCAATGAAATCAGCGTGAAAGCTGTCAGCCATCAGGCGCGCCAATGTCGTCTTGCCGACACCCGGCGGCCCCCACAGAATCATCGAATGCGGCTCCCCCGATTCGAACGCCACGCGCAAAGGCTTGCCTTCACCAAGGATGTGCTGCTGCCCTATGACTTCGTCAAGGGTATGCGGGCGTAGCCGTTCGGCGAGAGGGATAAAACTCATGAATAAATTTGACGCTGGAAATATGCTTCGATAGCGAGAATGAAATCGACGCCAGTCGAAAAATCAAACTGGCGTCGCACTGTACCTCAACATGCTTGGCTTGCGTATCTCGCAAGCAGTCACTTTAAGTTCTACTAAAAATAAGTTACTGAAAAACGTCCGCGCCTTTCGGCACTGTAAATTTGAACTGCATTGCAGGCATCGCAGGATTTTTTTCAAACTTGGTAAATGAAAGCAGAGAAACCTGACCGAAGGAATCACGCAATTCCATCGCTTCCGGCACGCCGTTGCGCAGGCCTATACCGATGTGATCGAAAGTCGTGTCTTTGGCTTTCGGTGTCGCTTGCAGCCATTCCAGACCATTCTTGGTGCCGGCTTCTTTCAAAGTGAAATTCTTTTCCAGATCGTTGCTGCCGAACAAGATCGCAGCGGGTGACGAGCCGAGCGCGTCGCCCAGCTTCTTGATCGTGACTTGATTCAAATCTTTATCATAGATGTAGAGCTTTTCACCATCTGCCTGCAACAATTGCTCGTACGGTTTTTGATAAGTCCAGATGAATTTACCCGGACGTGCAAAGCTGAATGTACCTGAGGATTTATTCGATACCTTGCTCACACCGCTTTCGACTTTGACCAATTGCTGCGTGAACTCACCCTTTGCAGATTGCGTCGATGCCACGAAGGATTTGAACTGATCAAGCGCTGCTGCATGCGCTTGCGATGTCAAAAACAATGCGCCTGCTACCAGAGCCGTAGCGAACAATGCGACGCGCAGGTCTAGTGCTTTTGCCACCAGCGATTTCTGTTTCGGATTATTTTGTTGAGAATATTTTTTCATGAGGTCTTTCTATTCAGCTGCATTCCCGGCAGGCACCAGAATTTCCCGGTTGCCGTTGGATTGCATGGTTGAGACCAGACCGCTTTGCTCCATCTGTTCCAGCAGACGAGCGGCGCGGTTATAGCCGATACGCAAATGGCGTTGCACCAGCGAAATCGAAGCCCGGCGATTCTTGAGCACAATGGCAACAGCCTGATCGTAAAGCGCATCCGCTTCGCCACCACCGACACCGCCTTCAGCACTCAGGGTCAAGTCGCCATCTTCTGCAACGCCTCCTTCTAGGATGCCTTCTATGTAGTTTGGTTCACCTTGCGCCTTCAGGTGATCAACCACGCGATGCACTTCCTCATCCGAAACGAAGGCGCCATGCACACGCACAGGCAAACCCGTGCCCGGCGGCATGTACAACATGTCACCCATACCGAGCAATGCTTCCGCGCCCATTTGATCCAGAATCGTGCGTGAATCGATCTTGCTGCTGACCTGGAATGCAATACGCGTGGGAATATTCGCCTTGATCAAACCTGTGATCACGTCTACAGATGGGCGCTGTGTCGCCAGAATCAAGTGGATACCGGCAGCACGTGCTTTTTGTGCAATACGTGCAATCAATTCTTCAACTTTTTTACCGACTACCATCATAAGATCGGCCAGCTCGTCGATGATGATGACGATGGTTGGTAATTTTTCCAGCGGCTCAGGTTCATCCGGTGTCAGGCTGAACGGGTTCGGAATCTTCTGTTCATTCTTTTCCGCTTCGGCGATCTTGGTGTTGTAGCCGGCAAGGTTACGCACACCTAACTTGCTCATCAATTTATAGCGGCGCTCCATCTCGTTGACGCCCCAGTTGAGCGCGTGACCTGCTTGACGCATATCGGTAACAACTGGTGCCAGCAGATGCGGGATGCCTTCGTAAATCGACAATTCCAGCATCTTCGGATCGATCAGGATCAAACGCACCTGATTCGGATCGGACTTGTAGAGCAGCGACAGAATAGTCGCGTTGATACCCACCGATTTACCCGAGCCTGTCGTACCGGCTACCAGCAAATGCGGCATCTTCGCCAGATCGGCAACGACTGGATTACCGGCAATGTCCTTGCCCAATGCGATCGTCAGGCTGGAGTGACTGTCGTTGTAGACTTTGGAGCTGATGATCTCGGTCAAACGCACAATCTGGCGCTTGGGATTCGGCAATTCCAGCGCCATGTAATTTTTGCCAGGAATTGTTTCCACCACGCGTATCGAGGTCAGCGACAACGAGCGCGCCAGATCGCGTGCGAGGCCGACGATCTGGCTGCCCTTGACGCCGGTCGCCGGTTCAATTTCGTAACGCGTGACCACCGGACCAGGATAGGCTGCAACCACTTTGACCGTAATGCCGAAGTCGGAAAGCTTTTTCTCGATCAAACGACTGGTGAATTCCAGTGTCTCTATGCTGACGGTTTCCTGCAATTGCGGCGCTTCATCCAGCAGCGAAAGTGGCGGCAGATTGGTATCCGGTAAATCGTTGAACAACGAAACCTGACGTTCTTTTTCAACGCGATCCGATTTCGGCACAGCGACGATTTGCGGCTCGATACGCATAGGTGCTGCATCGACGATTTTTGCACGTTCGTGCACAACCACTTCTTCGCGTTTGACTGCGGCGACGACGCCGACCTTGCGATCTTCGCGTGCGCCATACAGATTGCGGATCGCCTGCAATATCAGCTCTATCGTTTCACCTATGCGTTCGGCCACGCCCAACCATGACACGTGGAAGAACAAGCTGAAACCCAAACCGAACAGCAATAACAGCAGCAAGGTCGCGCCCATGAAACCGAAAGCGTCTTCCGCCGCACTGCCTATCAATCTACCCAACACGCCGCCTGGCGCATTCGGCAAGGCCGCCTTCAAGCTGTACATGCGCAAATATTCAAGCGCGACGCTGCCTACCATCAGCAGGAAGAATCCAATGCCGCGAATCAAACCTTCATGCCTATGCTCAGGTTCAGGCTCTTTTTTCAACAGGAAGCGTTGCGACAGGCGGCGATAACCCAGCCAGACCAACCGCAGCGAAAAGATGCACAACCACCAGGCCGAGAAACCGAAAATAAACAGCAACAAATCAGCCAGCCATGCGCCGGCACGACCACCGAGGTTATGCAGCTTGGGAACGACGCTCGCATGCGACCAGCTAGGATCAGCCGGCGAGTAAGTCAGAAAAATCAGAATCAGATAAACCGTGACGGCGGCGAGGATAAACCAGCGTGCCTCTGACAACAGTCGCACGAGTTTGCCAGGCAAAGGCTGGTCTTTTGTTGAATCGGTCTTGCGGGTATAGGTTGTACTTGTCTTTGTCATAAATCCGGACGCATGGCGTCAATGTTAAGCATGCTGAATAGGCTACGAAAATAAAGCTACGACAGCGTATAAGTCAGCTTTGATCCAGTTGATCGGCTTGCACGCAGGGGCGAAAGACAGCCTCAAGGCTGTTTCTGCTTGCCGTTCCTGCTGCTGCGGCTGGTTCGTCTATAATCTTAACCAGTTTTTCCCTGTTACACCCAATAATTCAAGGACAGGTTGAAATTTGATGCCGTGGCAACATATATCAGCCAGTGGCACGCGATTTTTACCGGTCTATGCCTCATTTATTCACACTTTGACGATTAATCATTCATGCCTACCGCAAAACATGCCCACGTTTTAATTCTTGGTTCCGGCCCCGCCGGTTACAGCGCAGCAGTGTATGCCGCGCGTGCCAACCTCAAACCGGTATTGATTACCGGCGTTGAACAAGGTGGTCAATTGATGACCACCACCGACGTGGAAAACTGGCCGGGCGATCCGCTGGGCGTGCAAGGTCCGGAATTGATGCAACGTCTGTTGCAGCATGCAGAGCGCTTCAATACTGAAGTCATCTTCGACCATATCCACACCACCAAGCTGGATGAAAAACCTATACGCCTGATCGGCGACATGGGCGAATACACCTGTGATTCGCTAATCATTGCGACCGGCGCATCGGCGCAGTATCTGGGTCTGGAATCGGAACAGTCATTCATGGGCAAAGGCGTGTCCGCTTGTGCAACTTGCGATGGCTTCTTCTATCGCGAACAGGACGTGGCGGTTATCGGCGGCGGCAATACTGCAGTCGAAGAAGCCTTGTACCTGTCGAACATCGCGAAAAAAGTCACACTCGTTCACAGACGCGACAAATTCCGTGCGGAACCGATTTTGGTCGACCGCCTGATGGCAAAAGTTGCCGAAGGCAAGATCGAGCTGAAACTGAACCACACGCTGGAAGAAGTTACCGGCGACGACAGCGGCGTAACCGGCATCAAGATCAAGTCGACTGCAGGCGATGCAGTCACGAATATCAAGTTGCACGGGGTCTTCGTCGCCATCGGCCACAAACCGAATACCAGCATTTTCGAAGGCCAGCTCGATATGCATAACGGCTACATCAAGACGAAAACCGGTCTCGAAGGCATGGCAACTGCAACCAGCGTTCCTGGTGTATTTGCCGCTGGCGACGTACAAGATCACATCTATCGCCAGGCCATTACCAGTGCCGGCACCGGCTGTATGGCCGCACTGGATGCGCAACGCTATCTGGAAGGCTAAAAGTAAAGGTAGTCGCTAACCAAGTCGCTACGATACTTTTTTACGATGCCAAATTTAAAGCACACAAGGACCTGCCAAATGCAGGCTCTTGTGCGCTTTAACCGGATTATTCAGGAACACCCCTCATGTCTGCTTCCATCAAGGATTTCGCCGGACTTAAATCGCTGCAAAAGGATTTAAAGTCCAGGGAAGAAACACGTAAAGCCGCCGAAGAAAAGCGCATACAGGAAGAGAAAACTGCGCAACTGGAAGCAGATCTGTTCCGCCGCAGCATAGGTGTAGTCGCACCGCTCACGCCATCCAACAAGTTAAACGTCAGCACCACCAAGCCGCTCCCTATCGCTCGCCAGCATCTGGCTGATGAACAGGCCGCATTGCGGGAATCGCTGTCCGACGAATTCACGATAGAAACCCTGCTGGAAACCGACGGAGCATTAAGCTACGCGCGCAATGGCATAGGTCAGGACGTCGTACGCAAATTACGGCGCGGCCATTGGGTGATTCAAAGCCAGCTTGATTTGCATGGCTTGCGTACTGACGAAGCACGCGAAGCGCTGGGAGAGTTCTTGCGCGAGGCGATCAAGCGCGGCCTGCGCTGTGTGCGCGTCATTCACGGCAAGGGATTAGGGTCTATCAACAAAGAACCCGTACTGAAAAACAAGGTGCGCAACTGGTTGGTGCAAAAGGACGAAGTCCTCGCATTTTGTCAGGCCAAAGCGGCCGACGGCGGTGCTGGCGCTTTGGTTGTGTTGTTGAGAGCAAGCTAACAAACGCTGAGCCTGCCGGCAAACCCATGATGAGAAGTGAGAACCCGAGTTCGGTTTTACAGCAAACCCGGGGTACCAACAGACTGCAGATTTATACCGCGTCAACGCCGGTTTCACCGGTACGAATACGCACTACCTGTTCCACTGACTGAACGAAAATCTTGCCGTCGCCGATTTTACCGGTACGCGCGGCCTTGATGACGGCCTCTACGGCTTGTTCGACTACCGCATCATCGACCACTGCTTCGACTTTGACCTTAGGCAAAAAGTCGACCACATATTCTGCACCGCGATATAACTCGGTATGCCCTTTTTGGCGACCGAAGCCTTTGACTTCTGTCACGGTCAAACCGGTGACGCCGACGTCGGCCAATGCTTCGCGCACTTCGTCGAGTTTGAATGGCTTGATAATGGCGGTAATTTGTTTCATCAAAACTCCTTGAATTAAAGCTTACTTGAGCTGTTTGTTTAGGTATCTAGTCTACGCTGTGACCGACATTCACTGATACATTTTATTTATTCTGCCATCATTCGCGAAATTTGGATGTAATCGGATAACGCCAATCGCGCCCAAAGGCGCGATGCGTGACGCGAATACCCACCGGCGACTGTCTACGTTTGTATTCATTGATCTTGATCAGATGCGTGATGCGCGCGACGTCTTCCTTGCGATAACCGGCTTCGATAATTTCTGCGCCGCTTTGATTTTCTTCCATGTACATCTGCATGATGGCATCGAGAATTTCATAAGGCGGCAATGAATCCTGATCGGTTTGATCCGGACGCAGTTCTGCCGAAGGCGCACGCGTCAGGATACGATCAGGAATCACATCGGAAACAGTATTCCTGTATGCGCACAAGCGATACACCAGCGTCTTCGCAATATCCTTCAGCACAGCAAAGCCGCCCGCCATGTCGCCGTACAAGGTGCAATAACCAACCGCCATTTCACTCTTGTTACCAGTCGTCAGCACTATTGAACCATGTTTGTTCGACAGCGCCATCAAAATAGTGCCGCGTATGCGTGCCTGAATATTTTCTTCAGTCGTGTCCTGCGGCAAACCCTTGAATTCGTCGGCCAGCGTGCGATTGAATGCATCAAAACAATCACTGATGCCGATCTCGTCGTAACGTACGCCAACGCGCTTGACCATATCGCGCGAATCTATCCAGGAAATTTCTGCTGTGTACGGCGATGGCATCATGATGGTGCGCACTTTATCTGCACCCAGCGCATCTACCGCAACGGCCAGCGTCAATGCCGAATCGACGCCGCCGGACATGCCTATCAGTGCGCCCGGAAAACCATTCTTGCCTATGTAATCGCGCACACCCAATACCAGGGCTTTGTAGACTTGTGCTTCGACTGAGCTTTCTTCGATGATCGTGCCGTTGATAGGCTGGCCATCCTTGAATTCGATGATTTGCAAGTCTTCTACGCAATGCTGCAATTGCGCGCGCATCGCACCTTGCTGATCCAGCACAAAAGAATTACCGTCGAAAATCAATTCATCCTGACCACCAACCAGATTCGCATACACCAGGCTCATGCCGTGCACGGTCACATTGGCGTGCATCACATCGACACGCAAATACTGTTTGTTCATATGGAAGGGCGAGCCATTCGGCACCAGCAACACTTGCGCACCCGCTTCCGCCGCGCGCGCAGGTGCGTGTGAAAACCAGGTATCTTCGCAAATATTGATACCGAATTTGGTGCCTTTGACGTCGAAGACCAGCGGCAGATCGGCGGATAAAAAATAGCGCTTCTCATCAAACACCGTCGCATTTGGCAAATCATGTTTGTAATAGCTGCCGCTGATATGGCCGTTGAGCAAAACCGATGCGGCATTGAAGCGCAGGCCATCCTTTTCAACCGGATGCCCGACAATGACATGCACGTCCTTCAAATTCGCCAAATCGGCCGCGAGCTCGTCCAACGTCTGCGCGGTTTTTGCGTAGAATGAATCGCGCAGCAACAAATCCTCGGGCGGATAACCGACCAGCGATAATTCTGGCGTCAAAACGATGTCTGCACCTTGTGCAGCGGCGCGGCGTGAGAACTCGGCAATTTTGGCGCGATTGCCGGCCAGATCACCGACGGTACTGTTGATTTGCGCGATGGCGACTTTTACTGTCATGGCTAGAGTAATAAATGATGAAATTCAATAATGAAATTCGAAAACAAAATTCCAGAAAATGAAAGAGCGTGAAGCTGGCTAATGCATGAATAAAGCTAAATCACCTGTGAACGAAACGTCGGATGACTCAAGCACCGAATCTTCCAGCGAGCCTGCACACGAATCGTCCAACGCATCTTTCAACGCGTCTACTAATTATCGCACGCGTATCGTTTCCGCTCTGTCTGAAATCGGCCAAACCCAATGGGATGCACTGGTTCAAGCGCAAGCCGAAGCCAATCCCTTTTTGTCATTCGCTTTCCTGAATGCCTTGCATGAAAGCGGCTGTGCTTCAGGAAAATCCGGCTGGCAGCCGCAATTCCTGACAATATGGCGCGCAAATGACGACAAGGCTGGCGGTGATCTGGTCGCCGCGCTGCCACTGTACGTCAAGAGCCACTCCTACGGCGAGTACGTGTTCGACTGGGCATGGGCCGATGCCTATGAGCGCAACGGCCTTGAATACTATCCGAAGCTACTGTCGGCCATTCCATTCACGCCGGTGACAGGCAGCCGTCTGCTGGCGCACGATGCGGAGGCCACGAGGGCTTTGATCGCGGCACTTACGACAGTGCAAGAGAGCAATACCTTTTCTTCCACGCACATCCTTTATCCGCCACAAGCACAAGCCGAAATATTACGTGAGGCCGGCTTTATGCTGCGTACCGGCGTGCAGTTTCACTGGCTCAATGCCGACTACAAGGATTTTGACGCCTTCCTCAAAACTCTGGAACGCAAGAAGCGCAAGAATATCCGCGCCGAGCGCCGCAAGGTGCATGATGCAGGCGTAACTTTCCGCCATGTCTCAGGTCATGCTGCCACCGAGGACGACTGGATTTTCTTCAAGCGCTGCTACGATCACACTTACGCCGACCATCGCTCAACGCCGTATCTCAATCTGGATTTCTTTCAGCGCATAGGCGCAACGATGCCGCAGAACATCTTGTTGATCATTGCTGAACAGGATGGCCAGGCGATTGCCTCATCCTTGCTGATTCATGATGAGCAAAATGTATTTGGCCGTTATTGGGGCGCGCTGAAACACGTCGATTGCCTGCATTTTGAAACTGCTTATTATCAGCCGCTGGAATTCTGTATCGCCAACAAGATGGCTTGCTTCGAAGGTGGCGCTCAGGGCGAACACAAAATGGCGCGAGGTTTCCTGCCGCAAAAAACCTGGTCTGCACATTGGCTGGCACATGCGGCGTTTTCCGATGCCATAGAAGAATTCCTGAAACGAGAAACCGGTGGCATAGAGTCGTATATGGATGAATTGAATGAACGCAATCCATTCAAGCTATAACAAGACATTAGAAATGGGAAAATAAAATGGCGATATATAAGCCGAGCTTAAAACACGGTTAAAAACCGGGTTGTAAAAAATGTTCAAGCCGCAAATTTTCATCATCAAAAGCTTGTCATATTTCCAACGCCAAGGCATGCTACCAACACGATGACATTTATAGCTACCCTCCCCCTGACCCCACAAACCAAGCTGGTTCGTATAGGACGCTTTGCAGTCAAGCATGAGCTCGGTCGCGGTTCTATCGGTGTGGTTTATCTGGGTCACGATCCGATCATCGATAGAGCCGTAGCGATCAAAACTTTCCGCAGCCGTTTGTCGCCGGTGGAGAGAAAACAGCACGAACAACAGTTCATCAATGAGGCGCGGGCCGCAGGTCGTCTGGCGCATTCCAATATCGTCACGATCTATGAAGCGTCCAGCGAAGGTGATTCGACCTATATCGCAATGGAATACTTGCAAGGTCGTGAATTAAACAAATTGCTCGATGCCGGTCATCGCTTAACGCCAGACGACGTTGCCTCGATTGCCTGGAAGATTGCCGATGCGCTGGATCACGCGCACAAACATGGTGTCGTACACAGAGACATCAAGCCGGCGAATATTTTCCTGGTAGCTGATCACCAGCCAAAAATTGTGGACTTCGGCATTGCGCGTACACCGAACAGAATTTCGGACCTGCCGCAAAAAGAAGACGCGCCACACACACTTTTCCAAGACAATATTCTCGGCACTCCCAATTACATGTCACCCGAACAGGCACTTGGCCTGAGCGCAGATGCACGTACCGACGTCTATTCGCTGGGTGCAGTGATGTATGAAATGCTGACCTTCCGCAAACCGTTTCAAAGCGACGATACGCACAAGCTGCTACATAACATTGCATTCAAAGCTGCGCCCGAACCGCACATGGTGGAAAGCGGTGTGCCACTGGCGCTTTCAAAAATCGTCGTCAAGGCAATGAATAAAAAGGCCGATAAGCGTTATCAGACGGCCGATGAAATGGCGCTGGATATCAAACGTTATTTGACGCGTACTCGTAGAGAAAACGAACGTACGACCAAGTCCATCGTCGAGATCGAGCAACCGGCCAACGCGCCTCACTTTAATTCTTCACGCCTGTTCTGGCCGGCTTGCAGCGTCATCGTCGCCGGCCTGATCGTCGCATATACAGTCTGGTTCCGCTAAGCTCGCTGAGGGACCCTGAGTAGCGGCAAGATTAATCAAATGCATCAAGCAATAAATAAAAAAGCGCACCGAGGTGCGCTTTTTTTATTTCACTAATACGTGAATTCGAATCTTCGAATCAAATCTTATTTACCAGCGTTTTTCTTGTACGCTTCGACGCCAGACATGATTTCTGCCTTGGCTTCATCCGGGCCGACCCAACCTTCGATCTTGACCCATTTGCCTTTTTCCAGATCTTTGTAGTGTTCAAAGAAATGCTGGATTTGTTGCAGACGCAGATCGTTGATGTCTTCAGGTTTTTGCCAGTGGCTGTAGATAGGCAGAATCTTGTCGATAGGCACCGCCAGCAATTTTGCATCGCCACCAGCTTCGTCGGTCATTTTCAACATGCCGATCGCGCGGCAACGCACGACCACGCCTGGATACAGCGGGAAAGGTGTAATCACCAACACGTCCACCGGATCACCATCATCCGACAAAGTTTGCGGAACGTAACCGTAGTTACATGGGTAATGCATCGCCGTACTCATGAAACGGTCGACAAAAATTGCGCCGGATTCCTTGTCAACTTCGTACTTGACCGGATCGGCATTCATTGGGATTTCGATAATGACATTAAAGTCGTTCGGCAAATCATTGCCAGCTGGAACGTGATTCAGACTCATGTTGTTTTCTCAGAAGTGGGAAGAATTTTGCAAACCCTGAATTATAGCGCTTTCATCGTCCTGCTCGGGCTGGCAAGGCGACATGGGGATTTGAAAAGCTGCCGGCAAGCTATCGCGCCGGCATGCCATCACGCTGGTAAAGCTAAAAAAATACGACGACCTACAAGGTCGTCGCAAATGCGCACTGACGATAATGAGCAGCGGCTTCTTCGGTGTGATTCAAGGCTTCATGCAATTGCGCCAGCTTCAAATGGACTTCCTGCAGCATGCGTGATCCGCTGGCATCCGATAAAGCCTGTTCCAGCTGACGTTGCGCCTTGCCCCACAGATTCTGACGCAGGCACAAAGTACCGAGCGTCAACGCAAGTTCGGCATCGTTAGGATGCTTCTTGCACCATTCTTCGCAACGCTCGATTTGCGCCAGCAAGGCCGGCGAACCTTCGGTCGCTGCCGCAGCGCGATACGCGCGCAGCAATCTGTCATCCCATTCAACTGCCAGCGCTTTCTCGACAATCACCCGCGCTTCATCCTGCAAGCCGTTTTTGGTAAACGCTTCTGCAGCATAGGCAGCAATGTAAGCCTTGACGCGATCTTCCGCCGGGATGCTCCACCAGACATTGCGGATCGACTCTGCATCGTTGACTGAATCCTTCAACAAATCCTGATACGCCAGTTCGCGCAAACGCGTGGACAAGGCTGGATGCAAGGCATTGTTCTTATCCAGCGTACGGACCAGACGCAATACTTCCGGCCAGTTATTCGCGCGCTGATTGGCTTTCAATGCCATGCGCAAGGCGTGAATGTGGCGCGTGCCGTTGGCATTCAATTCCTTGACGACATCCAAAGCCAATTCAGGCTGACGCTCATCGACCAGCAATTCGATCGCTGTCATCAAGCGCGCGGTTTTCAAGGATTGATCTTCTTCTACCGTTGCTAACCAGGTATCACGACGCTCGGTTTGTTGCATGCGATGTGCGGCCCGCGCAGCGATCAATGCGGCCAAGCCGGCGTTATCCGGCGACTCGACGGCGCGCATCGCAGCTTTTTCAGCATGGCCGAAACGACCTTCGAAATAGGCTTTCAAGGATTCGCGCAAAGCCTGATTGCCTTTGCGTTCCTGTTTTTCACGACGATATGCTGCCACCTTGCCCGGCATTCTTTGCGCAACGCGCAGCGTTTTCAGCACCAGATAAATCAGGAAAAACAGCAAGCCGGCAAGCAGCAAGAAAAAGTTGAGCGACAGATCAATCCGATACGGCGGATAGAAAAACACCACATTGCCGGGATTGAAGCGCGCCACGACTGCCAGACCGATAGCGGTGGCAAACAAAGCGACTAGCCAGAGAAATATGCGCATATTAAAAACAGGTGGCAATCATGGTTATTGAAGTTGACGTTGAGGCGAATCCTGGAACTGATCGCAAGATGCCTGCCTCAAGGTTTCGCTTTGTAATTACGGACTGCATTCAGGCTTTCTGATAGCGTAGGCATTTCGATCGCCAGATTGCTGGACTGCACTTGCTTCAACATCGCTTGCGCAGTTTGCGTCTGCTTGGCACGCGTATCAAAGTATTTGGCAATACTGTCCTGCGACGCAATCATGTCACTGCGGAATGCCGATTCATTACGCGACAACAAAGCCATGCGTGCATTCAGCAAACGCAATTTCAAATTTTCGCGTGCGTAATATTCCTGCGTCGGCGACAACAACAATGCATCGGAGGTTTCTACACTGCGTACGCGTATCAGTTGCTGGATTTCGCCCCACATTTCGCTGGTCCAGCTTTCCCATCTGGCTTTTGCCACTGGCCACCATTCATTGCTGGCCTCCGGTTCCGCTGGCACTGCTGTTTTGGAATTTTTTGTTTTGCTTGTGGCTGCCACAGCACGATTTTTTGGTTCGCTAACCGGTATCGCAGGCTTTTCATCTGCCAGCAATGGCATCGTATCGATTTGGCTAATAACGCTATCGAGGCGCAATGCGACGCCGGTCAAATCCAGACTAGGCAAGGCTTTCAGACGTTGAATATCGTGGCCGATGGCACGACGCACGACGACGAATTGCGGCGTATCCGAACGCGCCAGACGCGCATCGGCATTTTGCAGCGCGATCAATGCTCCCTGGACGTTACCGGCCAACTGCAATTGCTGGCTGGCAGTCGACAGCACTTGCTCAATCTCAGCCAATGCCCAGTCTTCGCGCTTCTTAAACAAATCCTGATACAGCTGTTCCAGCGCGAGTTGCTGGCTTTGTGCTTCTACCTGTTTGCTTTCCAGCACATTCACCTTGGCTTGCAATTCGGTGATGGTTTCCTGCGCGGATTTCACGATGACCTTGGTCTCGGTATTAATCGCATCGCCGCTTTGCATGCGCTTTGCGACTTCGGTACGCACGGCCGAAAGCTGTTGGCGTGATACCCACCACTGCGCTACCACCAGCAATGCCAGCACGATGAGACCTGCGTAAATCAATCCCTGGCGCTTGGCTGCGCCTGAATGTTCCTTGCGCAACGGTTCGGCGTCCAATACGACAGTAGCGGTGGGGGCCGCAGCCGAATTCGGTTGCGGAGTGGATTCTGGAGTTGTCGGCATATCGTTCATGAGCGAGATTGTAACGCGGCTAACAGTCCGTCGTCGCCTGATCTGGTAAGGGTGATATTGCTGAAACCCAGCGCCCGCGCGGTTTCAGCGATGCGAATATGCGATACGATTATTCTTTGCTGTTGCATTTTTGCGACGCCGTCCGTTATATCAAGTTGTGCAACCATCTGGGTAAAAAAACGCAAAGCTTCCGAACTGGTCACTATCCAGTCGTTCTGACAACACAATAAACGTTTCAGTTCGCTGCGGCGCGCATCGTCAAACTTCGGGGCGGCACGGCGATACGCAGCCAGCAGCGTTACCTGCACACCGACTGCTCGCAATGCGTCACTCAACAATGGCCGTCCCGTTTCACCGCGCACGATCAAGACCTGCTTGCCGCGCAAGGCATCCAGATCCAGTTCGACCAATAACGTATCGGAATCAGTACGATCAGCATCGGTCGGACTGATGATGGTGTAGTGCTCGCCAGTCACGCCATGCCTGGCCAATGCCTGGCGACTGCCTTCCCCCACCACGGCAATCGGTATGTCGGCCGGCCAATCCGGACGTGCAGCAAACGCGGCATCAATTGCATTCGGGCTGACGAAGGCGATCAGCGCATAGTCGCTCAAATCACTTAATGCTCGCTGTAGCGGAGCCTGCTCCGCCAACGGCAGGATATCCAGCAACGGGAAAATAATGGCGTGACGGCCAAGCGCCGTCACACGCTGCGCCAGCACACCGGCTTGTGCCAGCGGCCGCGTGATGATGACGTCGCCCAAACCAGCGTCAGGCATCCCCGTCAACACCGACATGACAGGAGGCCAGAATGGCGGTGGCTTGCTGCTGCTGCAATACTTCGGCGATCAGCCCGCCTAGTATTTCCGGTGCATCGGCAGACCCGGCCAGATCGGCGCGCGCCACGCGCGTACCGTCCGGCGTCGCAATCATTGCGCGCATGCGCATCGTGTCGCCATCTATCGTCGCAAATGCGGCCAATGGAATCTGACAACTGCCACCGAAATTTCTGGAAACAGTGCGTTCGGCTGTTACCGCTTGCGCCGTCGGCAGATGATTGAGCGGTGCCAACCATTCCTGCAAATCAGCGCGATCAGAATGAATCTCTATGCCCATGGCACCCTGCCCCGGCGCCGGCAAGCTTTGTTCCGGATCGAGGAAAGCGCGTATGCGTTGCGGCAAACCGAGACGCTTCAAGCCGGCTGCGGCCAGGATAATGGCCGCATACTCGCCCTTGTCCAGCTTGCCCAAGCGCGTATCCAGATTGCCGCGCAAAGGACGTATCACCAGTTTCGGATGACGTACCGCGATCTGTGCCTGACGTCGCAAACTGCTGGTGCCAACGACTGCGCCATCCGGCAATTCATCCAGCGACGCATAGTCATTCGAGACAAACGCATCGCGCGGATCTTCACGTTCCAGCACCGTTGCCAGCGCAAAACCGTCAGGCAAAGTCATAGGCACATCCTTCAGCGAATGCACGGCCAGATCGGCGCGCCGCTCGGCGATGGCGACTTCCAGTTCCTTGACGAACAAGCCTTTGCCGCCGACTTTTGACAGCGTTCTATCAAGAATTTGATCGCCGCGTGTTGTCATTCCGAGAATCTCTATCGAACACTGCGGATATAATAAGGCCAGTTTTTCGCGTACATGCTCGGCTTGCCACATGGCCAGACGACTTTCACGCGAGGCAATGACTAGTTTTTTCGGAGGTGGAAATTTCAGCACGGCTTCTTTCGATTTTCTGTCTGGCTACTTGCAAACCTGCTCAAACGCAAATGCGTTTTGAGCAAATTTTTTGCAAATCAGCCGGTTTTGATGACTGCGCACAATCGCGCTGACATCACAGTTTTTGGATTAAGACACTCTTGAAATTTTAGCATGCACCTCTCCACGGCAGACTTGGCATTCCATTCTTATCACCATTAACACGCTGATTGCATTCTTTGACTATGGCAAAACAACTGAAAACTCCTGCGCGCGCAACTTCTCCATCGACCAATAAAGATGCACCACTGAAGGAAGATATTCGCCTGTTGGGACGCCTGCTTGGCGACGTATTACGCGATCAGCAAGGCGAGGCCGTATTCCAGGTAGTCGAAAACATACGCCAGACAGCAGTACGCTTCCGTCGTGAAGCCGATGTGCAAGCCGGCGCAGAACTGAACAAATTGCTGAAGAAGCTGACGAAGGAACAAACCATTTCCGTCGTACGTGCGTTTTCCTATTTTTCACATCTGGCGAATATCGCGGAAGATCAGCATCACAATCGTCGTCGTCGTGCGCATTTGCTGGCCGGCTCGGCACCGCAAGAAGGCAGCGTTGCCTACGCGCTGGAAAAACTGCACGGGGCCGGCGTAACCGGTGCGGCAGTACGCAAGTTCTTCAAGGATGCGTTGATCGCTCCGGTTCTGACCGCACATCCGACGGAAGTACAACGCAAAAGTATTCTGGATGCAGAACACGAAATTGCACGTCTGCTGGCGCAGCGCGATCTGCCGATGACGGCCAAGGAGCGCGCCGAGAATACCGAACGCATCCATGCACGCGTCACGACCTTGTGGCAAACCCGTTTGCTGCGTTATACCAAGCTGACCGTCGAAGACGAAATCAATAACGCACTGTCGTACTACCGCATGACCTTCCTGCGCGAATTGCCAGCGCTGTATGAAGATATCGAAGGCGAAATCGCAGAACAGTATCCGCAACGCAGTAGTGGCGGCAATACTTACCGTGATCTGCCTTCCTATGTGCAAATGGGCAGCTGGATAGGCGGCGATCGCGATGGCAACCCCAACGTCAATGCCGACACCATGCAACTTGCGCTGGCACGTCAATCGACGACCATTCTCGATTTCTACCTGGAAGAAGTGCATGCACTGGGTGCGGAATTATCTGTGTCGACCTTCCTTGCCGGCGTCAGCCCGGAAGTCAACGCCTTGGCAGAATTGTCGCCCGACACCTCGCCCCATCGCGCCGACGAACAATATCGCCGCGCACTGATCGGCATCTATGCACGACTGGCCGCAACTGCGCGCGCCTTTGGTGCAATCAATATTCTGCGTCAGGAAGTGGGCCCGGGAAAACCATATCAGGCGGCCACCGAGTTCTCGTCCGACCTGCTGATTCTGGTCGATTCGCTGAAAGCGCGTCATGGCGACGCCTTGATCAAACCGCGCCTGGCGAATCTGCTGCGCGCGTCGGAAATTTTCGGCTTCCATCTGGCCACACTGGACATGCGTCAGAGCTCGGACGTACATGAACGTGTATTGGGCGAATTGTTTAATCGCGCACAAGTCGAATCCGCTTACGCTTCGCTGCCGGAAGACAAGAAAATCGAATTGCTGCTGGCAGAGCTCAATGAACCGCGCCTGCTGTATTCACCGTACATCGACTATTCCGACGAAACCAATTCCGAGCTGGCAATCTTGCGCACGGCACAAGACATTCGCCAGCGTTACGGCTCGCGCGCAATCCGCAACTACATCATTTCGCATACTGAGACCGTATCCGATCTGCTCGAAGTATTGCTGTTGCAACGCGAAACCGGACTGTTGCGGACCGAAGCGAATCATGGTTCTGCCGGTGCCGGCGAGTTGATGGTCATTCCACTATTTGAAACCATTCCCGATCTGCGCCTGGCAGCCACCATCATGGAACAGGTGATGGCGATTCCGCTGGTCAGAAAACTGATCGCGAAACAGGGCGACTTGCAGGAAGTCATGCTCGGCTATTCCGATTCCAACAAGGATGGCGGCTTCCTGACGTCGAACTGGGAACTCTACAAGGCAGAGACGCAACTGGTTCAAGTCTTCAACAACGCAGGCGTCAAATTGCGCCTGTTCCATGGTCGCGGCGGCACCGTCGGTCGCGGCGGCGGCCCCAGCTATGAAGCGATCCTGGCACAACCTGCCGGCACCGTGAATGGTCAGATACGCTTGACGGAGCAAGGCGAAATCATTGCGTCGAAATTTTCGAATCCGGAAATTGGTCGCCGCAATCTGGCCTTGCTGGTTGCCGCCACACTGGAAGCCAGCCTGATGCCGCATCCATCGGACAGCAAGCATACGAAAAAGCTGGCCGAGTTTGAAAACGTGATGGATGAACTGTCTGAGCTGGCCTATCAGGCGTATCGCGATCTGGTCTATGAAACGCCAGGCTTCACCGATTATTTCTTCTCGGCCACGCCGATTGCAGAAATCTCGGAACTGAATATCGGATCGCGCCCTGCTTCACGCAAGGCCACGCGTCGCATTGAAGATTTGCGTGCGATTCCATGGGGCTTCTCATGGGGCCAATGCCGTTTGCTGCTGCCGGGCTGGTACGGTTTCGGCAGCGCCATTGAACAATGGCTGGCACAAGGTGAAAACAAGGCCAAGCGCGTGGCAATCCTGCGCGCGATGTTCGCGGAATGGCCATTCTTTGCCACCTTGTTGTCCAACATGGATATGGTTTTATCGAAAACCGATCTGGCTGTGGCCTCGCGCTATTCGGAAATGGTGGTCGACAAGAAGCTGCGCAACAGTATCTTCAAACGCATCGTCGGCGAGCACGAACGCACATCGTCATGCCTGACGCTTATCAACGGCAAGAAAGAACGACTGGCCAATAATCCCTTACTTGCACGCTCGATCAAAAACCGTTTCGCCTATCTCGATCCGCTGAATCACTTGCAGGTTGAATTGATCAAACGTCATCGGACTGAAATGCGCGATGGCAAAGTCGATGAACGCGTGCGTCGCGGGATTCATTTGTCTATCAATGGGATTGCTGCCGGTCTCCGCAACACGGGCTAAATTTTCTCTCTCTGGATCACCTTCCCGGTGATTCAATTAGCCTATCCAATAAAAAAGGAAGCGCATGCGCTTCCTTTTTTATCGTGTGAACGGGTACACAATGCTAGCGCACCAGCGCTTTCACCGCCGACCATTGACGTCGGGAAATCGGCAAGCGGTCATCTATGCCACGCAATATCACCTGCCATGCATCCTGCGCCTTGTCGCTTTCGCCATCGCTGTCCGCATCCACCGTTAATTGTCCGCGCTCAACGCCGGTGATCGCATCGCGCGCGACCAATGCATTGCGATGTACGCGTATGAATTGCGCGGCAAACTCCAGCTCCAAAGATGACAATGCGCCTTCCAGCAGATACTCACGCTCGCGTGTGCGCAAGGTCACGTACTTCGCTTCCGCCTTCAAATAGAGCACGTCGGCTACCGGCACCAACAACAAACGTCCGCGCTCCTGCACTGAGAAATTCTTGCGCGTTGCCTGCAGCGTGGTTGCGACTGCTGCCATCAATTTTGCTTGCGAAGCTGTATTGTCCTTCAATGCCCTGACGCGACGAATCGCGTCAGCCAGGCGTGTCGCCCTAACGGGTTTCAACAGATAGTCAAGCGCATGTACTTCAAATGCCTGCAACGCATATTCATCATATGCAGTGACAAAAATGATCGCCGGCGCCGGCGCCGCCGCCTCACTATGCGCAAGATGCGCTGCCATCTCGAGGCCGGTCATGCCGGGCATTTGCACATCCAGCAAAACGATGTCGGGGGCAAGTTCCGCAATTTTATCCAGCGCCTGTTGCGCCTGCGATGCTTCTCCAATCAACGCATGCGGACATTCCGCAGCGATATCCGACAACAAGGTCGTCAAACGCGCACGTGCCGGCGCTTCGTCGTCGACAATCAAAATACGCGGCAGGCTGGGCAAACTCATGCAGCCGCCTTTTGATACGGCAAATAAACGCGGACCTCGAATTGTCCATCCACTATATTCGTCGCCAATTGCGCCTCCATATCGTATAAAAGAGCGAGTCGTTCACGGATATTATCCAGCGCCATGTGATTGCCGGTAGACACGACATCGGCATGATAAGGATTGGTCATTACAATCTCAATACGATCGCGTATGCGACTGATGGCGACCAAGATGGTGGCATTTTCCTGCGATGGCTCAACGCCATAGTGCACGGCGTTTTCCAGCAAGGGCTGCAACAGCAAGGCTGGGGTTGTTGCACGCTGCAATACGTCGCCGGCGATATGGTCCATGTCCCATCTCACCTGCAGCCGCTCGCCCAGACGGATCTTTTCAATCGACAGGTATTGCATGCCTATCCTGACTTCATTGCCTAGCGTGGTGATCTCGCGCGTATCGCGCATCAGGATACGGAATAGATCAGCCATATCTTCCAGCGTGGTTTCCGCACGACGCGGCTCAGTGCGTATCAGTGACAGCACGGCATTCAAACTGTTGAACAGGAAATGCGGACGTATGCGCGCCTGCAGTGCCTGCAATCGGGCTTCAGCCAAGGCGGGCGAAAACGCACGCGTGCGTAATTCGAAATAATGCTGCAAGCCGATGCCGAATAGCGCTGCGCACACCATGCCCTCGGACACCGACAAACGGCTCAGACTGATCATGGCCAGAGGATCGTTCAGCAGATAGTGAATAATCAGGCCGGTGATGGCAGCGGGCACTACAGCGCAGGCAATGCGCTGCCCCCAGGGTGGTGTGGTTTTGATCACTCGACGCAAGCCGCACAAGGCAAACAAGGACGTCAGGCTGGCCAGTTCTATCAGCATTGATGCTTCGATAAACGCCAGCAAGCCGTTGTATACAGTGCCGGCCTCGATCAAGATCACCGCCAGTGCCGCACCGTTTACGAAGAGTAAAGATTTGACCATGATGCCGATATTGCAACAGTCGGGGATCACGATCTCCGGTGGCTTGATGGGCGTTGGCTCTGACGATGACGGCATGGTTTGAGGATTAATCAAGGCTGGAATGGGAATGAAGGTTCGCTTGTTCTATAATCGCGTATTCATCAGGAAACAATTATGACAGCACAACTCTCCAAAAAAAGCGAAGCATGGTCGGCACGCTTCAACGAACCCGTCTCCGATCTAGTCAAGCGTTACACCGCGTCGGTATTTTTCGACAAGCGTCTGGCTCAAGTCGATATTCAGGGTTCGCTCGCACATGCGGAGATGCTGGCGCATCAGAATATCATCAGTCAGCAAGACCACGCCGAAATCCAACGCGGCATGACGCAGATTCTGGAAGAAATCAAGGCCGGCAAGTTCGAATGGCTGCTGGATCTGGAAGATGTCCATCTGAATATTGAAAAACGCCTGACCGAACTGGTCGGCGATGCCGGCAAGCGCCTGCATACAGGCCGCTCGCGCAACGATCAGGTGGCAACCGATATCCGCCTGTATGTGCGCAGCGAGATCGACAATATCGTAGGCCTGTTGCGTGACTTGCGTCTGGCGCTGCTGGATTTAGCCGAACAACACGCCGACACCATCCTGCCCGGCTTTACCCATATGCAAGTAGCGCAACCGATTACTTTCGGCCATCACGTACTGGCCTATGTTGAAATGTTTGGCCGCGATGCAGAGCGCATGCTGGATTGCCGCAAGCGCGTTAACCGCCTGCCGCTTGGTGCCGCCGCGCTGGCTGGCACCACCTTCCCTATCGATCGCGAACGCGTGGCGAAGACGCTAGGTTTTGACGACGTCTGCCACAATTCGCTGGATGCCGTGTCGGATCGCGACTTCGCGATTGAATTTTGTGCCGCCGCCGCCCTGATCATGACGCACGTATCGCGCATGTCGGAAGAACTGGTGATCTGGATGAGCCCGCGGGTCGGCTTCATCGACATCGCCGATCGTTTCTGCACCGGCTCATCCATCATGCCGCAAAAGAAAAATCCCGACGTACCGGAACTGGCACGCGGCAAAACCGGACGCGTCAACGGTCACCTGATCGCCTTGCTGACCCTGATGAAAGGCCAGCCGCTGGCCTATAACAAGGACAACCAGGAAGACAAGGAACCCTTGTTCGATACCGTCGACACCGTCATCGATACGCTGCGCATCTTTGCCGACATGGCGAGCGGCATTACGGTCAAACCCGACGCCATGCGCGCCGCAGCGCTGCAAGGTTATGCCACCGCAACCGATCTGGCCGACTATCTGGTGAAGAAGGGCCTGCCCTTCCGCGATGCGCATGAAGCCGTTGCGCATGCAGTGCGTGCCTGCGTCGATCGCGGCATTGATCTCAGCGATTTGTCACTGGAAGAATTGCATGTTTTTTCCAAACTGATAGAAGCCGACATCTTCCAAGTACTGACGCTTGAAGGCTCGGTTGCAGCACGCGATCATGTTGGCGGCACCGCCCCGAATCAGGTCCGCGCGGCCATTGCCCGACATCGCGCCCAACTGGCCTGATACGCAATTTGATCAGATGGCCGCTTCCCAACATGCCATCTGATCAACATCCCAACCACTATCCTCCCGACAAGCGACATTTTTTCGCAGATTTCGGCTGCTCGCACCTGACCGTAATGTTGGCGTCAGCTAGACTCTGTATCGTTATGTTCTGTAAAAATGGGATAAGCCTGTACGCAGCAGAAATGCAGCGCCGACAAGAGCGCAATTGATTTATCTTCTTTATACTCACAATAGTTAAAAGCATGCGCATGGCGACTACATAAATAGCCCTGTTTGTGTCTTGTTCAAATCCAATCTGGAGACGAAAAATAATGTCTTTTTTACTATCGCTTTCGCGATTCATTGACAACCTCAATGAAAAAATAGGCCATGGTATTAGCTGGGCTTTACTCATTGCCGTTCTTATCTGCACCGGCAATGCAGCAATACGTTACCTGTTCAACATCAGCTCCAATGGCTGGCTCGAAATTCAATGGTATTTGTTTGGCGCAATTTTTCTGCTGGCAACCTCCTATACCTTGCGGCGCAATGAGCACGTGCGCATCGACGTGATCGTTTCGCATTTCTCGAAACGCACACAAGTATGGATAGACCTGATCGGGTTCCTGTTATTCCTGATGCCGGCCACGCTCCTGATACTTTATTATTCGACGCCTTACGCCTGGACCTCCATCCAAAACCAGGAAGTATCGAGTAATGCGGGCGGCCTGATCGTCTGGCCAGCCAAATTGCTGATCCCGGTAGGTTTTGTTCTGCTTGCCTTGCAAGGCATTTCGGAAATCATCAAGCGCATCGGTTTCCTGCAAGGCAAAGTACCCGCCAGCGCGTTTGAAAAACAGGTGGCCACACCAGAAGAAGAAATCGCGGCGATCAAAGCTGCCAATCAAATTAACTGATCGCCAGGAACACTCATGACTGAATTTCTCATTGCCAACATGGCGCCAATCATGTTCGGCGCGCTCGTCGTATTTTTGCTATCCGGGTTCCCGGTCGCGTTTTCTCTCGCTGCCAATGGTTTGTTCTTTGGCCTGGTCGGCATCGAACTCGGTTTGCTGAAACCTGAATTGCTGCAGGCTTTGCCCAACCGTATTTTCGGCATCATGGCCAACGATACCTTGCTGGCGATTCCATTCTTTACCTTTATGGGACTGATTCTGGAACGCTCAGGTATGGCGGAAGACCTGCTCGATACCATCGGTCAATTATTCGGACCTTTGCGCGGTGGCGTCGCTTATGCGGTTATTTTTGTTGGCGCCTTGCTGGCCGCAACGACCGGCGTCGTCGCCGCATCGGTCATCTCGATGGGCTTGATTTCTCTGCCGGTCATGTTGCGCTACGGCTACGATAAAAAAATCGCCACCGGCGTCATTGCCGCATCCGGCACGCTGGCCCAGATCATTCCGCCGTCGCTGGTGTTGATCGTCATGGCCGATCAGCTCGGACGCTCAGTCGGCGATATGTACCAGGCTGCATTTGGTCCAGGCTTGATGCTGACAGCGATGTACGCAGGTTATGTGCTACTCATTTCCATCATCAAACCGACTTGGGTGCCAGCCTTGCCGCCGGAAGCGCGCAATCTGCGCCAACCTGACGGTTCCAGCGGCATAATGTCCCTGTTTGTTCTGATTGCCGGCACTGTTGCGGCCTGCTTTGCGATTGAACAACTTCTGCTGGCCAGCAATCCAAAGCTGCATGCCGATGAAGGCATCATTTATGCTGCGACACTGAGTATTGCAGGCGCGTTTCTGATTGCCTACGTCAATCGGAAAATGAAGCTGGGCATGCTGTCGAAAATCGCAGAACAAGTTGTGTTCGTTCTGGTTCCCCCGCTTGCACTGATCTTCCTGGTCCTCGGTACAATTTTCGTCGGTATCGCAACGCCGACTGAAGGTGGCGGCATGGGCGCGTTCGGCGCACTGGTGCTGGCATTAATGAATCGTCGCCTGTCATGGAGCCTGTTGAAGCAGGCAATGAATTCGACATCGCGTCTGTCCTGCTTCGTCATGTTCATTCTGATCGGTTCCAGCGTGTTTGGCCTGATCTTCCGTGGCGTCAATGGCGATCTGTGGGTTGAGCATTTGCTGACATCATTGCCGGGTGGCACCGCCGGCTTCCTGATCGTGGTCAACATCCTGTTCTTCGGACTGGCATTTTTCCTCGACTTCTTTGAACTCGCATTCATTCTGGTGCCGCTGGTTGGCCCTGTCGCCGAAAAATTGGGCATCGACCTGATCTGGTTTGGCGTGCTCTTGAGTGTCAATATGCAAACCTCGTTCATGCATCCGCCATTCGGCTTCGCACTGTTTTATTTGCGATCCGTGGCGCCGAAGGAAGTGAAGACGTCAGATATTTACTGGGGCTCGGTACCGTTCGTGCTGATTCAAGTCATCATGGTGACGCTGATCATCGCCTTCCCGAACCTGATCTCGGTCGACAAGAAGACCGACATGCATGAAAAG
The DNA here is from genome assembly GCF_003293745.1 of Herminiimonas fonticola. Taxonomy (GTDB): domain Bacteria; phylum Pseudomonadota; class Gammaproteobacteria; order Burkholderiales; family Burkholderiaceae_D; genus Oxalicibacterium; species Oxalicibacterium fonticola. The sequence goes on along the minus strand of NZ_PTLZ01000002.1, from coordinate 272,092 downwards.
ATCGAACTACAAATCGATATGGGTGGCGGACAAGAATATGGTGCGCGTAGCGGCATGGATCTGAATTTCTCGGGGGGTGATCAACAACCCGCAGCAACGACGGAAGAAAACCCGCCACTGAACTTCTCGACGGAACCGGACAAGAAGTAAGTAATTATTGCTCCTGACAATCCCGCATGATGCGCTCTGCGGGATTTTTTTTGCCTGACGCATATAGCGGTTGCACTCCATTTTTACTCTTATCGCAGATGCAAAACCAACAGCTGTAAAAAAACCCGCGGCGCATATGCACCGCGGGTTTTTAGAAGCTTGCGTTTTAGTACTGCAGAAACGCTTACTTGCGACCGATCATGAAGTTCTGGATCGGCGCTTCTGCCACCGAAGCCCATTGGTTCTGATCCTGACGGAAACGCTTCCACGGTTCGTAGATCTTCTTGAACTTGGCATTCTTCGCTGCTTCTTCATCCATCGTTTCCACAGCTGCCTTGTAGCAGGCTTCCATGATCGGCTTGGAGAACTGACGCAGCTTGACGCCATTTTTCAACAAACGCGCCAGGGCGGCAGGATTGCGAGCATCGTATTGCGCTTGCATCACAACGTGCGCTTCGTAGGAAGCGGCTTCTACCGCAGCCTGATATTGCTTAGGCAGTTTTTCCCATTCCTTGGTGCCGATATAGAACGACAGCTGCAAGCTTGGTTCCCACCAGCCTGGTGTGTAGTAGAAAGGCGCAACCTTGTTGAAGCCGAGTTTTTCATCGTCATAAGGTCCGATCCATTCTGCTGCATCGATCGTGCCTTTTTCCAGCGCAGGATAGATATCACCACCAGCGATCTGTTGCGGTACCAGACCGAGGCGTTGCATGACGCGGCCGGCGAAACCGCCGATACGCATTTTCAAGCCTTGCAGATCTTTGACTTCCTTGATCTCTTTACGGAACCAGCCGCCCATCTGGGTACCGGTGTTACCACCCAGGAAGTTGACGATGCCATAATCCTTGAAGAAATCGCGGGTCAGTTCACGACCGCCGCCTTGATCGAACCAAGCGGTTTGCTGACGCGAAGTCAGGCCGAAAGGGACTACCGCATCAAATGCGAATGTAGGATCTTTACCGAAGTAATAGTAAGAAGCTGAGTGACCGATTTCAACGGTACCGGCTTGCACAGCATCCATCACTTGCAATGCAGGAACAATCTCGCCACCTGCGAAAGGACGGATATTGAACTTGCCGTCAGTCAGTTGCGTAACACGTTTGGTAAACACATCCGCTGCGCCATAAATCGTGTCTAGCGATTTAGGGAAACTGGATGCCAAACGCCAGTTAATCGTTGGATTGGCTTGGGCAAAAGATGGCACAGCAACCGCGCCGGCCGATGCGCCAACTGCTGCTTTTTTAAGGAATGAACGACGTTCCATTTTGTCTCCTGATTGGTTAAGGACAAGACTTCTATCAAGCATCTTCGCGAAAAAATGTTAACGAATATGCGCAATAAAAAACTGAGTTGTAAGTGTGGCGTAAGCCCTGCAAAGTAGTAAAAATTTGCAGCCTTCCGCTATAAAACAACTGGCATAACCATACTACGAAAACGCCTTATTAACCACCAGCAACCACCATATTTTCAATCAGCACAGAACCGGTTTGTTTGGTCCCGCGCACGAGCGTATCTGCACCAATTGCGACCACCTGCATGAAGATATCTTTCATGTTGCCGGCGATCGTGATTTCCTCCACCGGATATTGAATAATGCCCTTCTCGACCCAGAAGCCGGAAGCGCCGCGCGAATAATCGCCGGTCACATAATTCACGCCCTGGCCCATCAACTCGGTCACCAGCAAACCGGTATCGAGTTTTTTCAGCATCGCCTTGAAATCATCGGTAGGCACGGTTAATGAAGATGTCATGCACAAATTATGCGAACCGCCAGCATTGCCCGTGGTCTGCATGCCGAGTTTGCGCGCGGAATATGTAGACAGGAAGTAGCCTTGCACGACCCCATCCTTGACCACGTCACGATGGCTGGTTTTGACACCCTCTTCATCGAAAGGCGACGAACCGACCGCGCCGATCACATGCGGGTCTTCCGTAATTTGCACGTGCGATGCAAACGCAGACTTGCCGAGCGAATCCAGCAGGAAGGTCGATTTACGATACAGCGCGCCGCCGGAAACCGCCTGCACGAAAGCACCCAGCAAACCGGCTGCCAACGGAGCCTCAAACAGCACCGGACATGTGCGGGTGTCGATCTTGCGCGCATTCAGGCGCGCCAATGCGCGTTGCGCTGCGTAACGGCCCACCGCTTCAGGTGCTGCCAGTTTTTTCGGATCGCGCATCGATGTGTACCAATCATCACGCTGCATATTGCTGCCTTTGCCGGCAATCGGAGCGACCGAAATCGTGTGGCGTGAATAGGGGTAACCACCTATGAAGCCGCGCGAATTGGCAGAAACAAAATGCGATTGCTGTGCGTAGACGCTCGCACCTTCGCTATTGGTAATACGCTTGTCGACTGCGAAAGCTGCCGCTTCACCGAGCTTCGCCAGTTCGACCGCTTCTTCAGTTGAAATCAACCACGGATAGCAAAGCTTCAAATCCTGCGGATTGCGTTCCAGCAAATCGTCATCCGGCAAACCGGCGCAATCATCTTCTGCCGTAAAACGGGCAATGTTGTAAGCCGCTTCGACCGTGTCTTTCAACGCCTGCTGCGAAAAATCGGAGGTACTCGCATTACCGCGACGGATATGGCGCTCTTCGCCCAGATACACGGTGACGCCCATGCCCTTGTCTTTGTTTTGCTCTATCGTTTCCACGCCGCCCTTGCGCACCGAAACCGACAAACCACTTCCTTCACTGATCTCTACGGCCGCGCCGGACGCGCCTTTTTCCTTGGCGTAACGTAAAACATCCTGTGCAAGTTGCTTTAATTGATCTTGACTATGTATAAACACTGTATCGCTCATGAGGGTCGTTTTCTTCGGGAATGCGTATAAAACAGTTATGATAGCAGTCGTTTACAGAATGGCTACGCGCCTTACTTCAGATCATGCCAAATCCCAACCGAGGCTCCTGCGGCTTCCAGTCCACCGAATTCGAACAGGAATACGAGCGCCCGTCCAAATCCGAACTCAAACGCCAGATGACGGCCCTGCAAAAGTTGGGCGAAGAACTGATTGCCGAACCACGCGATCGCGTCAAACGCGTCCCTATGCCGGAAGACGTGCGCGATGCCATCCTTGAATGCCAACTGATCAAGGATCACGAAGGCCGCCGTCGCCAAGTGCAATACGTCGGCAAGAAAATGCGCTCGCTGGAAGAACACGAAATCGCTGCCATCCAGAAAATGCTCGACAGCTGGAGAGGCGCATCCAAGTCAGAAACAGCGGCACTGCACGCGATCGAACGCAAGCGTGACAAGCTGCTGGCCGACGACAAAGCCTTGACCGTTTTGCTGGAACAGAATCCGCAACTGGAAGCACAGCATTTGCGCACCTTGATCCGCAACGCACGCAAGGAGCAGGCAGAGAACAAGCCGCCGAAGGCTTACCGCGAACTGTTCCAGATTCTGAAATCGCTGCAAGCGCCTGCTGCACAACCAACGGATGACGAAGACGATGTCGAAGAAGACCAATCCTGATGAATTGAAGATCGGTCTGGTATCGATTTCCGACCGTGCCTCCAGCGGCGTCTATGAAGATCAAGGCATCCCAGCCTTGCAAGCATGGTTTACTGCCGCACTCAGCAGTGCATGGCAAATAGAAACCAGGCTGATCCCGGATGAACAAGCTGCGATTGAACAAGCCCTGATAGAACTAGTCGATGTGGAACGTTGCGACTTGGTTATTACCACTGGCGGCACTGGTCCGGCCCGTCGCGATGTGACACCGGAAGCCACCATGGCGGTCGCCACCAAAGAGATGCCAGGCTTCGGCGAACAGATGCGCCAGATCAGCCTGCATTTCGTACCGACCGCGATCCTGTCGCGTCAGGTCAGCGTCATACGCGAGACCGCAGATCACGCAGCACTGATCATGAACCTGCCCGGCCAGCCAAAATCCATCAAGGAAACCCTGGAAGGCTTGAAAGATGCGGACGGCAAGCAACTCGTCGGCGGCATCTTTGCTGCAGTGCCTTACTGCATAGACCTGATGGGTGGCCCTTATGTCGAGACCAACGAAGCCATCTGCAAGGCCTGGCGTCCCAAGCACGCCATCCGTCCAGCAAAATAATTTAGCAAATCTATCCTCCCGTCATTTCACATCTCATCATGACTCTGAAAACCGTCGAACTCGTTACCGCTCCCAACCCTACCGTCGCCGTCATCTGGATGCATGGCCTCGGTGCCGATGGCAATGACTTCGTGCCTATCGTCAAGGAACTCGATCTGGAAGGCTGCCCTGCCATCCGCTTCGTCTTCCCGCATGCACCCATGATGGAGGTCACGATCAATGGCGGCCGCATGATGCCCGCATGGTTTGATATTTCATCGAGCGAATTTGGCCGGGACGACGATGAAAGAAGCGTACGCAATTCTGAAGTTGATATCCGTGCATTGATAGAGCGCGAAAAAGAACGTGGCATCGCCACCGACAAAATTTTGATCGGCGGTTTTTCGCAAGGTTGCGCGATGACTCTCCAGACCGGTTTGCGCTACCCGGAAAAACTTGGTGGCCTGTTGTGCCTGTCAGGCTATCTGCCGCTGGAAGATTCGTTCGAAGCCGAACGCAGCGAAGCCAACAAGAACATTCCGATCTACTACGGTCACGGTCGCGGTGATCAGGTAATTCCTATTACACGTGCGCAGCAGACGCTGGCCTTGCTGCAGAAGCATGGTTACAACGTTGAGTGGCATGAATACGACATGCCGCATTCGGTATGCATGGAAGAAATTGATGACATCAGCAATTTCCTGAAACGCGTATTGGCTTGAGATTTTTTCTGTGATTTATGATTATGAAAGACGCGCTTGACGCGTCTTTTTTTCGTCTCGAAAAAAATTAATATCTGTGATGTTGAAGCTGTTCTTTCTTCAATGAGAGTCAGTTGCCGGGGGTGGCCCGGCAGCCACCTTCTTTCTTTGCTTCGCCAAAGAAAGAAAGCAAAGAAAGGCGACGCAGAAGCCGTTGCCCGCTGCGCGGGTACCCAAGTCAAACGACCATCAGTCGGGAGCACAAACAAACTCGCCTTCGGCTCAAACAGGTTTGCGCTCTTTATCCGCCTGACGACCGCTTGCCTTGGCAACGTCACATGCGATTAACGTCAACGGCAACTTCTACAACGTCGCTTATTTAAGTGACGACTACGGTTGCTCTTGAATTGGTTTGGGAAGTTGCGGTTGAACTGCCGTTGAAGTTCAACCGCTGTGACGCTGCCGTTTGTGCGGAGCAGAAAATGGATAAAGAAGTGAACGCTGTCTGAGCGCAGCGAGTTTCGTTCGCTTCCCATTTTTTGATGTGCACAAACGGGAACCCGAAGGGCAGCGGCTGTGCGGTCGCCTTCTTTTGCTTACTTTTCTTGGCGAAGCAAGAAAAGTGAGTAGCCGCCGGGCTACCCCCGGCAAGTCAACAACGGAGAAAGAACCGTATTAACAAGTTCAAGACTAATAAAACAAAAATGCCGCTCAATAAACCCAGAGCGGCATTTTAAAAAAACAGCGAACAAAAACCTATTTGAACACCACCGTCTTATACCCATTAAGCAAAATCCGATGTTCAACAAAATACTTAACCGCCCGCGCCAGCACCACACACTCCACATCGCGACCAATCGCCGTCAAGGTCGCAGGGTCCATCGCATGATCGACACGCGCAACATCCTGCTCAATGATCGGACCTTCGTCCAAATGACCTGTAACGAAGTGCGCAGTCGCACCTATCAACTTCACGCCACGATCATGCGCCTGGTAGTAGGGCTTGGCACCTTTGAAACTAGGCAGGAATGAATGATGGATATTGATTGCACGACCTTCGAGTGCGATACACATTTCCGGTGACAGAATCTGCATGTAACGCGCGAGCACGATCAGATCGATATCGGCAGTCTTCACAATTTCCAGAATCCGTTCTTCCTGCGCGCGCTTTGCAGCTTCCGGCGCGCCGGTTGCCAAAGGCAGGTGATGGAATGGGATGTTGTAGCTGGCAGCCAACTGATAGAAATCAGTGTGGTTAGACACGATCGCTGGAATCTCTACCGGCAGCAAACCGCTTTTGTAACGGAACAGCAAATCGTTGAGGCAATGGCCGATCTTGGAAACCATCAGCAGCACGCGTGGTTTTTTAAGCGCGTCATGCAATTGCCAATTCATTTGCATCGTGTCGGCCAGTGCTGCAAATGTCGTGCGCAATACTTCTTCAGTCAACGCCTTGTCTTCCGCCGAAAAATGCACGCGCATGAAAAAGAGTTTGGATTGCTGATCGCCGAACTGCGCGGAATCGATGATGTTGCAGCCATGTTCGGCCAGAAAACCTGATACACGTTGCACAATACCGCGCTGATCGAGGCAAGACAGATTAAGGATGTATTGCGGATGCATAGTAGTGGTCTGTAGGGCAATAAAAGCGCTTGATCGTCAAGCGAGGCCGTGGCGTATTGTCGCACGGCTTGCGAATACAGACAAAATGACACGGCAACCTATGACCACCGTCGAATATCTTCGACAGTAGAACAACTACATCAGCAAAACCAACAACAGCAATTGCCCGCGCCAGAAAACCGGTGCGGGCAACAAGACAAAACCAGGTTTGAATAATTACTTAATCAAACACTTTTCGCGACGGACAATCCTTTGGGCGGTGTTGCAGCACCAACCTGCACATCGCCCATCAATTGACCGCCCTCTTCGATTACCACGTTGCCGTAGCGAATCTTGCCTGATACTTTGCCCGATGCGTAAATCACCAGCTTCTGGCGCACTGTCAGTTCGCCATCAAAGGTGCCGTGAATTTCTGCGATATCAATGCCGGCCGATCCCTTGAAGGATCCGTCTTTGGAAATTTGAATCACGCGCGAATCCATCGTTGCCTCAACAAAACCTTCGACTACCAAGGTATCGCAATCGGTGATTTCTACGCCTTTGAGTTTGATGTTAGGCCCGACGATCAACTTGCTACCGACTTCATTGGTACTAGGCGCTGATGTCTGGCTGGAAGATGGGCTGTTGAAATTGCTTGTTGTAGAAGACGCTGGCTTGCTATGGAAACCGGCACTCGATGTAGTTGACAACGCAGGGGAACTGCCTGTGTTCAATGAAGGATTTGGCGTATTGGATTCTCGCTTGCCAAAAAGCGTGTCAGATCGAAGCATGAAATCTCCTGAAAATAATTTGTCGCGATGACGTGAATTTAAATAAGTACGCTTCGCAGTCAGCTGCGCATCGCGCGTAAACGACGTTGCCGCTATACCTGATTTGCACTTCGTAGATGCGACTTGCATATGAGTAATGCTCGCTACCAAGCGCATCTGCAATTGGTACGTACAATTTTATTTAAGTTCGAATTTGTTACATTTTCATAAAAAATTTTACAAATTTCTCCATGGCATAAGTGCTTAAAATTTAAGCACACTGTTTTGAATCGCCTTGCATGCAATTTCATCGTGAGTAATCACGTCATCAAATTTTAGAAAATCCAGAATTGAAGTAGCGATAAAGTCGGCTTAGCTCTTTCTGAATTTTCATTTCATTGAAACAAACATTTTTCTCTGTAACTGGTATGCCACTAAAGCAGTCAGCATCGCCTTCATCCTTGACAATTGATTATCGGCAAGCAACCATGCGACAGGTAACAGATAAAAATAAATTACTCAGGGAAAACACATGACTGACATTTCTGTTTTTCAGACTGAAAATGAAGGCGAGCCGCAGCAGACGGGCCCGTTGCCATTTTCATTCAGTGGCACAGGCAGCGAATATTTCCGCATCTGGATCGTCAATCTGCTGTTATCGATCATCACCTTGGGTATTTATTCCGCGTGGGCAAAGGTAAGGCGGCTCAAGTACTTCTATGGCAACACGACAGTCGCCAATTCCAGCTTTGAATATCATGGCAACCCTATCGCCATTCTGAAAGGTCGATTTGTCGCGGTAATTTTGATCGTTGCTTACAACCTCGCGGTGGAATCATCAGGCATCGTTGCATTGGTGATGATCGTCGCGGTTGCGTTCTCAGCGCCTTGGCTAATATGGAAAAGCCTGCAGTTCAAACTGTATAACTCCAGCTATCGTGGCATACGCTTCGGCTTCCGTGGCTCGCTGAAACAAGCCTATCTGGTGTATCTGCTTTGGCCTCTGCTGACCGTTATCATTTTCTTTCTGGGCGCGCCGTTTGCACATCAACGTCTGAAACGGTTTCAACATCAGGAAAGTCGCTTCGGCAGCACGCACTTTTCCTTCGATGCGACAGTGGGGGCATTTTATAAACGCTACCTGATGTTCTTTATGATCTGGCTGGCCGGCTTCACAGTAATCTGCGTTCTGTTCGGTGGTGCGATCTTTACCATGATCGCTAGCGGTGGCATGAGTGATCCGACCGATACAGCAAGCGCCTTGGCGATTTTCGCTTTTGTATTTGCTCTGTATGTCTGGATGTTTTTGGTATTCCCGATTTTTGCAACGCTGATCCAGAACCTGATCTGGAACAATACACGCCTGGGCTTGCATCGTTTCCAAAGCAATATGAAATGGTCACGCGTGTCCTTCATCGCCATCACCAACATCATCGGGATTATCTGCACACTCGGCTTGTTCCTGCCGTTTGCGCAAATTCGCTATATGAAATATCGGGTTGAAGCGATGACCTTGCATCCCGAAGGTAGCCTCGATCATTTCGTTGCAGCAACGCAGGCACAAGCAGGCGCGACCAGCGAAGGCTTGACCGATCTGCTGGACTTTGACTTATCGCTTTAATGACGCAGATCCCGGCATCCTATTTCGACGGCAAAACGTCACGCGTCCATCGCGTGACGCTGTCGGTGACTGAGGGGATAGCACGTATCTCCGGTGACGCAGAGCGTGCTGCACCGATCGCCGAACTGCGGGTCTCCGAGCGTACCCGCAACGGTTTCCGCAAGGTGACTTTTCCCGACGACGCCTATCTGGAAATCAATGACGCATCGGAGTTCGATGCCTTGCTGGCCGAAACCGGATATCGCGATTCGGCTGTCGTGCGTATGCAGCAAAGCTGGCGCAGTGCGTTCATAGGCCTGATCGCAACCATCGCGATTCTGGTGCTCGGTTATTTATATGCATTGCCAATCGCAGCTAATCTTGTCGCCAAAGCCATACCGGAAAGCGTGGAGCGCTCTATCAGTACAGGGACGCTGGAGTTCCTGGATAAACGCATACTCGCACCCAGTCAATTGCCGGCGGCCAGACGCGAAGCCATCAACAAGCATTTCCAGATGATGGTGCCGCCGAAAGACGGTGCGCCATCCTACGAAATCATTTTTCGTAAAAGCAAAATCGGACCGAATGCATTTGCACTGCCTTCCGGACAAATCATCATGACCGACGAACTGGTCAAATTGATGGACAACGATGAGCAAGTCATGGGCGTACTCGCGCATGAACTGGGCCATTTACATGAACGTCATCTGATGCGCCGTATCGTGCAAAGCTCGGCGATCGGTGCCGTGGTCACGGTTATTTTTGGCGATGTCTCATCGATTATTGTGACCGTGCCGACGCTGATGCTGGATATGAAGTATTCGCGCGATGCCGAACGTGAAGCCGACGATTATGCGATCGCGATGATGAAGGCGAATGGTATTCCGCTATCGCAATTGTCTGCCAGCTTTGAGCGCATGAAAACGAAGGAAGGCGAAGCACCGCCACCGTATTTGTCCAGCCATCCATCGACGGATGAACGCATAGCGCATATCCAGAACGCGCGCTAAATGTGCGTATCGATTAGTGCGACAGAGAAGAAAGTAAAAAAGCCTGCAAATATGTTTGCAGGCTTTTTTACTGACTGAGTGACTTTCAGTTTTTTCGGTTACATCACTGCAAAGCGAAAAAAACGCTGCGGATCAGGCAGCGTTTTTTGATTTCAACACAATCTTAGTTACGAACGACGCGCTTGTATTCATTGGTGCGTGTATCGATTTCGATCACGTCGTCGCTGCTGACGAACAACGGCACTTGAACAGTGTGTTGATGCGCTTCGACAGCGTTTTCAATACGCGCTTCTTTCAATACGTTACCGGAAGTATTGCCCTTGACTGCAGGCTCCGAATAAACGATTTGACGAGCGATCGTGATAGGCAATTCAACAGAAATTGCTTTGCCGTCATAAAACACTGCTTCGCATTCCATGCCGTCTTTCAGGTAATGCAAAGCATCACCCAGGTTTTCTTCTTCGATTTCGAACTGATTGTATTCTTCGTCCATGAAGACGTACAAAGGATCAGCGAAGTACGAATAAGTCACAGGCTTTTTGTCGAGGACAACGACGTCGAACTTGTCGTCACCGCGCATGACGTTTTCCATCGGGCTGTTGGTCAGAAGATTTTTCATCTTCCACTTGTAGGTGAAGCCGGTGCGGCTCGAACCATTGACATCGGAACGCAACACGATGAAAGGTTTTGCATCCACCATAATGATGTTGCCAACGCGAATTTCTTTTGCAGGTTTCATAAAAAGTATACGTAAAAAGTAGGTTGCATAAAAATCATCTGTCGCCTGCGGCCAAAGCCACGTAAGCTCACGTTTGATCGAAAAAAGGACGCTTTAAATTAACCGGGAATTATACCTAGTTTTTTGCAGCCTCTGATCGCAGCGAGACGGCAAATTGCAACAAATTGGATGTCAAATCGCCGTTTGCCAGCATTTTTTGCTGCCAATCAATAGACAGGGATGTAATTTTTGGCATATCAGCCTGGAATGCCGACCAGCGCGCAGACCAATCGGTTGGCTCTTCACTCTCGTCTGTTTCTGCGCCGTTCCAGCATAAAGAGAAAGTAGCCATGCTGGCAATGTCAGGTGAATAACGCTGCAAAAATGCACGCAATTTTTTGTGATGCAGATTTTCGTCTTGCGGATAGATATGCCAGATAAACGGCTTGCCTGCCCACTGCGCGCGCACCCACGAATCCTCGCCGCGCACAAAATTAAGATCGCAAGCCCATAGCAGCTTGTCGTAATCCGGCTGAGCAACGAATGGCAGCACACGCACTGTCAGTGCGCCGCGCGTGCATGCAGCTCCGGCTTTTGCCTCTGTGCCGAGAAATGTCTGTATCGCGTCGCTTGCAACACCTTCCGGCACCAGACAGGTAATGGCTGTTTCACCGTTTTGCCAAGCTTCAAACAAGGCAGCAACCGGCGCATGCGGATAACAAAACAAGGACACTTTGGTCGAGGCCATCTCTGCCGACGTTACGCCGAATTGAGCGAGAAATTCTGCCATGGCTATAGGATCAGATTGAAATTGCTGGCGCTGCTCTTCCAAAGTTGATTCGCGCAGCAAACCACCTGTTTTCCCCGTAAAACCCGGGAAGAAAAAATGCTTGGTCAAAGGCAGGCGCGAATGAGACGAAGGCAAGGTATGGCAACCCTCCACCCACTCTTCGGCGGTCAAACCTTCAAGGTTGAGCCACACTGGGCGCGGATTACATTCGGCCATTGCAGTGATATAGCCAGGTGGAATATCGCAGGCAAAAAATTCAATGACGATGTCGGCCAAATCACTGACCGTGAACACGCCGTCCTGATCACGCCAATGACGGATCGTTACGCCGAAAATTTGCTGTTCTTCAGCATCGAGCAACACTTCCGGACATATCCTTTGGAAGCTCCGCAAATCGTCTACCCACAAGGTGACGGCGATATTGTGCTCTCGCTGCAATTGCCTTGCGAAGCGCCAGCAAATACCGATGTCGCCGTAGTTATCGACGACACGGCAAAACAGATGCAAGGTTTGTGGAAATGTCATGCAAGCAGCCAAAAATTTAATTCACGCATGATAGACGAGGATGAGACGATGGTTGTCGAAAATCACTCGACAACCATCATTCCATCATCGAATCAATGCGCACCCGCAGCATCGGCTGGTGCACTTGATTTGCTTGGCTTGGTCATCCAGATGAATGAAATCAGGATCAGGAACAGGATTGCCGATATCCAGAAGATATCCGTCGCCGCCAAGGTGCTTGCCTGCACCGTCATCGAACGATCAATGACTGCCCATGCGCCCTGTTCGGTAAGACCCCGCGATTTCAATGCTTCTACCGATAGTGTAAATGCAGGATTGTGCGGACCAGTATGTTCAGCCAGTTGCGCGTGATGCAGAATCGTACGGTTGTCCCACATCGTCGATGTCACTGAGGTGCCTATGCCGCCGAACATGATGCGCACAAAATTCGACAAACCCGCCGCTGCCGGAATCTTGTCTGGAGATTGCCCGGACAGGATGATGGACGTCAGTGGAATAAAGAACATCGCCATCGCCGCGCCCTGAATCACGGTTGGAATCATCAGCGTTAATACATCCACATCCTGCGTGAACTGTGCGCGCATGAAAAACACCAGCGAAAAAATCAGGAAGGCAGTTGTTGCCACCCAGCGCGCATCTATCTTCGGCAACAGCTTGCCAACTACAGGCGACAAAATGATTGCAAAAATACCGACCGGCGCCATCACCTTGCCGGCTTCCGTCGCGGTATATCCCAACTGCGTTTGCAGCCACAGAGGCAAGATCACCAGGCTGCCGAAGAACAAGCCGTAAGCCACAGAGATCGCAATCACGCCACCGCTAAAGTTACGTCCCTTGAACAAGGACAGATCCACTACCGGATGCTCTTCACCGACTTCCCAGATGATGAAGTAGATGAATGCCACTGCAGCGACCGATGCCAGGATGATGATTTCACCTGAATGGAACCAGTCCAGTTCCTTGCCTTTATCCAGCATCAGTTGCAAACAACCTACCCACAATACGAGCAGCACCAAACCGACCTTGTCGATAGGCAGCTTGTAGGTTTTAGATTCCCGTTCGCGATAAATAGACCAGGTGGCCCACGCCGCGAAAATACCGATAGGAATATTGATGTAAAAGATCCACGGCCACGTGTAGTTATCCGAGATCCAGCCGCCAAGCAAAGGACCGGCAACCGGCGCAACAAGCGTCGTCATGCCCCAGAATGCCAATGCCATCCCGCTCTTCGCGGGTGGATAACTGGACAGCAGCAGAGCTTGCGACAAGGGAATCATCGGCCCCGCCACCGCGCCTTGCAAAATCCGTGCAGCAATCAGCAGTTCTATACTCGGTGCCAAACCACACAAACACGAAGCCAGCACGAACAACAAGATAGACGTGATGAAAAGACGCACCTGACCAAAACGCTGCGTCAACCAGCCTGTCAGTGGAACCGAAATCGCATTCGCCACCGCAAACGAGGTAATCACCCACGTGCCCTGTTGTGGCGATACGCCAAGGTCGCCGGAAATCGCCGGGATGGATACGTTCGCAATCGACGAATCGAGTACGTTCATGAACACCGCCAGCGACAAGGCTATTGTGCCGACGACGAGTGGCGTACCACTCAGGGGCGGCAACGCGGTACGAGGAGTTGCGCTCATGATTTAGTGTGTATTTTTTGTGGCTGCACTATTGCTGTTGGCGGCAATGATGCTCGCAACACGCGCTTCTGCTTCATGACCTGCATTGTCAAATACCGCGGTTTGATAAGCAGGTTGAGTACGCGCAGGCACAGCCGATGTCAGCGAGGTTCCTTCGGCATGTGCGATGTCTACTTCAACCTGCATAGACAAACCCACACGCAAAGGGCGTTCAGCCAATTCTTTAGGATCGAGTTCAATACGCACCGGAATACGTTGCACCACCTTGATCCAGTTACCGCTGGCATTCTGCGTTGGCAGCAAGGCAAACGCAGCGCCGGTTCCGGCAGATAGTCCCGCCACCTTGCCGTGATATTCAACACGGCTGCCATACAAATCAGAATGCAAGGTAACCGGCTGACCGATACGCATCTTCGCGACTTGCACTTCCTTGAAGTTGGCATCAACCCACAAGGTCGTCAGCGGTACGATCGCCAGCAAAGGTGTGCCTGGCGCGACACGCTGACCAACTTGCACTGAACGTTTCGCGATATAGCCGGTAATAGGTGCCGGCAAGGTATTGCGTGCCAAAGTCAGATAAGCCGATTGCACTTGCGCAGCTGCACGTTGCACGTTCGGATGATTCGCAACCGAGGTGCGATCTGTCAGCACCTGATTCGACGCCAGTTGTTCACGCGTGGCTTGCAAGGCAGATTCTGCGGCTTGCAATGCGGTGCGTGCGTGATCTAGTTCTTCCTTCGATACCGCACCGGTTCCGCTCAATTGCTCTCGGCGCGCCAGATCGGCTTTGGCACGCGCAACATCGCTGATGCGTGCAGTGACATTCGCATTCAAGGTGCCGTTGTTGACGAACAGCGTGCGCACTTCCCTTACGGTTTGCGCGAGTTGCGCTTCCGCTTGGTCCAGTGCCACTTTGGCGTCGCTGTGATCCAGTTCGATCAAAGGTTTGCCGGCTTGCACAAGTTCGGTGTCATCGGCATGGATCGCGATCACGGTGCCACTGACTTGCGGCGTGACCTGCACTACATTGCCTGCTACATAGGCGTCATCGGTATCTTCAAAATGACGCGCGTAGATTGCCCACCAGATGCCGTATGCAATCAGCAACAGCGCCAACAGGATAGAGACGGCGATGATGCGTTGGCGACGTTTGCCATTATTGGCTGGAGGTGTTTCTGTTACTGCTGTGTTAGTCGTATTCATGATGCACTTCTCACGGAGGTGGAAACGTTCGAGGGAGTAGAGTTTTGTTCAATTGCGAGACCTTGCGCCTGTGCGTCAAAACCGCCGCCCAAAGCCTTGATCAAACCTATGCGCAAATCGCTGCGACGCGCCTGCAAATCAAGATCGACACGACGTTGCGACAGCAGCGTCATCTCGGCAGCCAGGGCCGGCAACATATTGGTAGTTCCTATGCGTTCGCGTTGCTGCGCCAGATCCAGATTGCCGGAAGCAGCTTGCGTGGCTTTTTTCTGCTGTTCGCTTTGCAAGGCAACAGCACGCAGAGATGTCACTTGGTCGGCGACATCGTGCAAGGCATCGGTCAATGCGCGGTTATACGTGGCGACCATGCTGTCGTATTCCGCCACGCGGCCTTTCAGATTTGCACGCAAGGTGCGACCTTCCAGAATCGGCATCGTGATTGCCGGGCCGACTCCGACGATGCGACTGCCGCTTTTCAGCAGATTGTTCAAACCGATACTGGAGAAACCTGCATAAGCCATCAGATTGATATTCGGATAGAACGCAGCCTTGGCAGCACTGATGTCGCCCTGCACTGCTTCAACCTGCCAGCGCGCCGCAACGATGTCCGGTCTGCGCCCCAATAATTCCAGAGGCAAAGTGTCGGGCAAGGCAATTGCGACATCAGCTGGTAGAACCGGGCGCTCGATTTGACGACCGCGATCAGGACCCTGCCCCAACAATGCAGCAAGCTGATTGCGTGTCAGCGAAATTTGCTCCAGCAATTGTTCGTGCTCTGCCCCCAAACTTGCGACTTGCTGGCGTGTTTGCTGATTCTCGGATTTCGCATCCAGACCTGCATCCAGACGCAGTTGCGTCAGATGTGCGATCTTTGCAGTGACATCCAGCTGCTGCTGATTCAAATCGAGTTGCGCATACTGACGTGCCAACTGTATCCATGTGCGTGCCACTGATGTTGCGATCACCAGGCGTGCGTTGTATTGCTCAGCCTGTGCAGCTTTGCCTTGTGACAGTGCACTGCGCAATTCGCCCGCATGCTTTCCCCAGAAATCAAAATCGTAGGAAAAGTTAAGACGCAACGCGTTGTCCGTGCGATATGTACCCGCATAAGGCGGCGGAATAATGTAGTTCTCACTGAAACGCTGATAGGTACTGTCAAAACTTGCGGATACCGATGGACGGCTGGCAGCATCTGCCGCATCTGTCATCGCAGTAACTGCAGCCACGCGCGCGGCGGCTATCTGCAAATTCGGATTACCTGCAATCGCTTCATCGATCAAGGATTGCAAAGATGCACCGCCAATTGCTTGCGCCCATTTGGTGTCTGGCCACTGACCATGCTGATCCGGCAAGGATTCGGCCGTCGAATAATCCGCCGGCTGACGCAAGGTGCCGCTGGTTTCTATTCCCTTGAAGCTGGCGCAAGCGCTGAGCAAAACAACTGCGCAACTGGTTGCGACCATGCCGCGGAAAGAACCTTGGTTTGAACCGGCAGAAAAACGTAAAAGGTTTTTCATCATTCGCTCCTGTCTTTCGCTTCCTTGCCGCTGGTTTCCGGTGCCGCGCCGTATAGCAACTTGCGCAGCAAAATTCTGAGCGTATTCACTTCCTCACCGCTGAACTCGGCAAAGTTTTCATTGAGCACGCCCACATATAAATCTGGCAGTTTGTCCGCAAGCTCGACACCTACTTCCGTCAAACGCAGATTGATCACGCGCCTGTCATCACCACGCGGCATGCGTTGAATCAGGCCGCGTTTTTCCAATCTATCGACCATGCGAGTGATGGATGCCGAATCGATGTACAACTCGCGCGACAACTCCGCGGCTGTCGAGTAATTCCCTGAGTTCAACATCAGCAACATGCTGCCTTGTGCGTGCGTGATGTCGTGCTGAGCCAAATCGACATCGACCGCTTTCGCCAGCTTGGTACGGGCACGCGCCAAGAGATAACCAACGCTTTCCTCTACGCACCAAGAACCGGATGGGAAGATTTTTTCAAGCTTGTTCATATATATGCCTCAATCAATAACTGATAAGTCAATAACTGTCTAGGCAGCTAATTTAACAGCGTTTTTATTTCGTAGTGCTAAGAAAACGTTAAGAACCGTCGGATTCAGAAGAATTTTGCGCGCGGGATATCCAAGTGATATCAGACTGTTATCTCGCGCGGCCTAGTCGCCGCACCAGAGCATGCAACAATGACATCGCAGCAAAGCATTTTCGCTGCAGCGAGAATGATGAGCCGATTACAAAAAGCCGCTGCGGAAAACGACACTGCAAGTTTGCAGCAATCATTGTGAACGTCAGAAGTAATGCGGGAGTAAAGACAAGAGAAGACGCTAACGAGCAATTGCACCGTCTGCGTTGAAAGTAATTATCTGAAGCTGAGGCTCAACATGCTTGCGAGCGTTTGGGTAGTAACCAGATATGAACTGCACAACAGCCATAAACGAAAAAAGCTCTGATTATTCAGAGCTTTTTTCGTACCAGACGAATCTGGAATTTGGCGTCCCCAAGGGGATTCGAACCCCTGTACTCACCGTGAAAGGGTGATGTCCTAGGCCTCTAGACGATGGGGACAAAAATCTGTCCTTGATACTGACCTTTTGCAAATTCGGCAGCGGTGATAAGCGAGGGCTTAAGCACTGATTCTTTGCGTCCTAACCTTGAATGAAAAAAGCTCTGAGCAATCAGAGCTTTTTTTTACCAGACGAATCTGGAATTTGGCGTCCCCAAGGGGATTCGAACCCCTGTACTCACCGTGAAAGGGTGATGTCCTAGGCCTCTAGACGATGGGGACAGAAACCTGTCCATACTGACCTTGTACTACTAACTACTCTGCGCTTTGCTGGTGGAGGTAAGCGGGATCGAACCGCTGACCTCTTGCATGCCATGCAAGCGCTCTCCCAGCTGAGCTATACCCCCTCTTGCGCAGAAGCGAGATTATAGCAAAGGTTTTCTCACTGTGTAAATCACTCTTTTGAATCTTTTTAAAGATAGTTAGTGATACGTGCCAAAACTACTTCGCGACCAAACAATTCGACCACTGCATCGATCGATGGTGTTTGCAATTGGCCCGTGATGATTAAACGCAAAGGCATAGCCAATTGCGGCATTTTTATTTTATGCGCAACGAGTACTTCTTTCAGCGCAGCAGACAATGCTTCTTTGGTCCACGCTACTGTTTTCAATTGTTCTGCATATTGCGCAAGCGCTGGCTTGATTGCATCCGTCAGGTGCTGCGTCAGCAATGCTGCATCCGGCGCAGGCTGGCGATAGAACAGCATGGCCGCAACGGCCAGCTCATTCAATGTATTGATGCGGTCCTTCATCAATGCAATGACGGAGGCCAGATCAGGTGCATTAGCAAATTGAGCACCGTGACTTTCCATCATTGGGCGCACCAGGCCAGCGAGGCGTGTATTGTCCGCTTGCTTGATGTAATGGTTATTCAACCAGTCGAGTTTTTCCGGATTGAATTGCGCAGGCGATTTAGTCAGGTGATCGAGATCAAACCATTGCGTGAACTGTTCCATCGAAAACACTTCATCATCGCCATGGCTCCAGCCGAGGCGCGCCAGATAGTTCAGCATCGCTTCCGGCAAATAACCTTGCGCCGGATAATCCATCACGCTGACTGCGCCGTGACGCTTGGATAATTTTTCGCCATCGGCACCGAGAATCATCGGCAGATGTCCATATAGCGGCAAAGGCGCACCGATCGCCTGCAGGATATTGATTTGGCGCGGCGTGTTGTTGACGTGATCATCGCCACGGATCACATGCGTGATCTTCATGTCGGAATCATCCACTGCCACGCAAAAGTTATACGTAGGTGTGCCATCAGGACGCGCAATTACCAGATCGTCCAGCTCACGATTCGAAATCGTGATCGAGCCTTTGACGACGTCGAGCCAAGTCACATCGCCTTCAGTCGGATTGCGGAAGCGCACGACAGGTTTGCGATCGGCAGGAATCGGCGGCAAGGCTTTGCCTTCTTCCGGACGCCAGGTACCGTCGTAACGCGGCTTTTCTCCTGCAGCACGTTGACGCTCGCGCATTGCTTCGACTTCTTCCGGCGATGAGTAACAGTGATAAGCGGTACCCGCAGCCAGCATCTGTGCAATGACTTCGCGATAACGGTCCATGCGCTGCATTTGATAGAACGGACCTTCGTCGTGATGCAAGCCCAGCCATTCCATTCCTTCGATGATCGCCTGCACGGCTTCAGGTGTGGAACGTTCGAGATCGGTGTCTTCAATCCGCAGCACGAAGGTGCCGCCGAAGTGGCGTGCGTACGCCCACGAAAAAAGCGCGGTACGCGCACCACCAACGTGGAGATAGCCGGTAGGGCTGGGAGCAAAACGGGTGCGGACTGTCATGGCAAATAAAAACGGCCTTGGATTGCCAAAGCCGTCCTGTAAAAAAACGCCATTTTACCGCGTCACCATGCGGATGGACCAGCCCCGACTGCAATATCCGATCTGCTTCAAACAGATAAGGGCAAGGTGGCTTAGCAATATGACTCATATACAGTCATTTAATGGCTATATATAACGTGAGGCTGCGACAACCCGCGCGGCACTGCTAAAATTACGCCTTTCTTACCTTATTCATCAAGCATCATCTTATGAGCAATCCCTTGCCGCGCAAACTTTTCGTCACGACCGCCCTCCCTTACGCCAACGGCGCCTTCCATATCGGCCACATCATGGAATACATCCAGGCCGACATCTGGGTGCGGTTCCAGCGCATGCAAGGCAGTGAGGTGAATTTCGTCGGTGCCGACGACGCGCACGGTGCACCTATCATGATCGCGGCGGAAAAAGCCGGCCTGACGCCTCAGCAGTTTGTCGCCAACATCGCCGCTGGTCGCAAGCAATATCTGGATGGTTTTCATATTGCCTTCGACAACTGGAGCTCGACCGACAGCCCGGAAAATCACAAGCTCGCACAACAGATTTATCTGGACTTGAAAAAATCCGGATTGATCGCGACCAAGACCGTCGAACAATTCTTCGATCCGGAAAAAAGCATGTTCCTGCCGGATCGCTACATCAAGGGCCAATGCCCTAAATGCGGTGCGAAAGATCAATACGGCGACAATTGCGAAGTTTGCGGCGCGGTCTATGTACCTACCGATTTGATCAATCCGTATTCGACGCTGACTGGCGCGACACCGGTGTTGAAGAACTCCGAGCATTTCTTCTTTACGCTGTCCGATCCGCGTTGCGTGGAATTTCTTGAGCAATGGATACAAGGTAACGACACCGACGGCAAACCACATCTGCAGTCGGAAGTCGCGAACAAGGTGAAGGAATGGTTTTCGATACGTGACAATATCGACGGCAGCACCAGCGAAGGCTTGAGCGATTGGGATATCTCACGCGATGCGCCTTACTTCGGTATCGAGATTCCGGATTCGCCAGGTAAATATTTTTACGTATGGCTGGATGCTCCGGTCGGCTATCTGGCGTCGCTGAAAAATTTGCTCGATAAACGCGGCGACAACTTCGACACCTACATAGCCGATCCTGCGC
The DNA here is from genome assembly GCF_003293745.1 of Herminiimonas fonticola. Classification (GTDB taxonomy): domain Bacteria; phylum Pseudomonadota; class Gammaproteobacteria; order Burkholderiales; family Burkholderiaceae_D; genus Oxalicibacterium; species Oxalicibacterium fonticola. Next base: position 251,783 of record NZ_PTLZ01000002.1, on the reverse strand, counting down.
TGGAACAAATCCATTTCATCGGCAAGGACATCGTCAATTTCCACACGCTGTTCTGGCCTGCTATGTTGAAATTCAGCGGCCGCAAAACACCGAACAAGGTATTCGTGCACGGTTTCCTGACTGTCAACAACGGCGAAAAAATGAGCAAGAGCCGTGGCACCGGCCTCGATCCATTGAAATATTTGAGCCTCGGCATGAACCCGGAATGGTTGCGTTACTACCTCGCAAATAAACTCAGCGCACGTAACGAAGACATCGACTTCAATCCGGAAGATTTCATCGCGCGCGTCAACAGCGATCTGGTTGGCAAATATGTGAACATCGCCAGCCGCGCTGCCGGCTTTATCGCAAAACGCTTCGACGGCCGTGTCGTCACCGACTGGGCGACCAGTGACGATGCATTCATCAGCAAGTTGCGCGACATCGCACCTGAGCTGCAATCGCTGTACGACCAGCGCGAATACGGCAAAGCCCTCCGCGCCATCATGGAACAAGCCGACATCATCAACGCCTATGTCGATGCCAACAAACCGTGGGAACTCGCCAAGAAGCCGGAAAACAGCGCTGCACTGCAGGAAGTCTGCAGCCGCTTGCTGGAAGCATTCCGCATCCTGACCATCTACCTGAAACCGGTATTGCCGAATCTGGCCACACAGGTCGAAGCATTGTTGAATATAGAACCGCTGCAATGGCATCACGTAGGTACGCCACTGCCGAACAATCATCTGGTCAATCCGTATTCGCACTTGATGACCCGCGTCGAAGCTAAGATGCTGGATGATTTGTTCGACATGCCTGCAGTCGTTGATGCGACTGTCGGTGTACCTGGCGCGACCTCGAACGGCAATGGCGCAACAGGCATCGAAGCAATCGCATCGGAAATCAAGATCGACGATTTCGCGAAGATCGATTTGCGCATTGCAAAAATCGTCAACTGCGAACACGTGGAAGGTTCGGATAAATTGCTGCGTCTGACACTGGATGCAGGCGAAGGTCGTTTGCGCAATGTATTTTCCGGCATCAAATCGGCATACAAACCGGAAGATCTGATCGGAAAATTGACTGTGATGGTCGCCAACCTCGCGCCACGCAAGATGAAGTTCGGTATCTCTGAAGGCATGGTACTGGCTGCCTCTGCCGCAGACGAGAAAACTAACCCAGGCATTTACATTCTGAATCCATGGCCAGGCGCAGAGCCAGGCATGCGCGTCGGCTGATCTACAGAAACAAAGCAGAAAATAAAAACGGGCCAATTGGCCCGTTTTTTATTGCGCTCTATTTTCGCCTTATTGTTTTTCAATGGCATTAGAGCGATACAGCCACGCTTTTACATCCGCCAATACCTGATCCGACAAGACCGGATCGTTCAACACGCGCGACAGCGTGACTGCACCTATCATTGCAGCCCAATTTCCAACCGCTGCCTGACGTCGCTCCACCTCTGTTTCGCCCGTCATTGAACGACTGAAGTTTTCAATCTGGCGACATGCACTTTCCGTCATCGTTGCGCGCGCCGCATCCGATGCGCGCGTAGCCTCCTGCGCCAAGGTCGAGAACAGACATCCGACACCAGGATTGTCTCTATGCTGATTGCTTAAATAAGCATCCCCAAACGCTGCGAAGTCGATCGCCGGCGCATCCGGATCGGAATACGGCGCCAGCGTATGCGCAAAAGCTTGCGCCAGCAAATCATCCTTGGATGTGAAATGTCCGTAGAACGCGCCGTGCGTCAGACCTGCGGCTTTCATCACTTCCGCCACAGTCACGCCTTCAAACCCGCGCTCGCGAAACATGCGCGCCGCCGCATCCAGAATCAATTTCCGGTTTTCTGCGACCTGCTCTTTGCTGATTTTCATCTTTTTCCTTAGCTGAAAATAATCACAAATTAATGCTTGACACTTTACATGACAGTCATCATGATTGCAATCATTATGAACATCATGATTAATCTTGATGCCATAAAGCAGTCCTTTGACTGCTATCCCGACTCGTTTTAATTATTAAAGGAATAAGCATGAGCATCGAAGCCAAAATCACCACCGTCTTGATCACCGGCGCCTCCACCGGTATAGGCGCAACCTACGCCGACCGTTTCGCCAAACGCGGCCACAACCTGATACTCGTCGCCCGCAACGGCGCACGACTGGAAGAAGTCGCAGCACGCCTGCGCAAGGAAACCGGTGTGACCGTCGACATCATCGTCGCCGACCTGACCAAATCCGCCGATCTGGCAAAAGTTGAAACCCGCCTGCGCGATGACAAAGACATCGGTATCTTGCTGAATAACGCTGGCGCAGCAGCACATGGCGGTTTTGAAACTTCAACCGCCGATGCGCAGGAAAATCTGATCGCATTGAACATCACCGCACTGACACGCTTGAGCGCAGCGGTCATTCCCCGTTATCTGGCACAGGGACAAGGCGCGATTGTGAACATCGCTTCAGTAGTCGCACTTGCCCCCGAACTGCAACTTGGCATGTACGGTGCAACCAAGGCTTATGTATTGCACTACTCGCAAGCACTGCACGTAGAACTCGGTGCACGCGGCGTGTATGTTCAAGCGGTATTGCCGGCAGCGACAAGAACAGAAATCTGGGAACGCTCGGGACGTGACGTCAATGAGATCAACGGCGTAATGGAAGTTGGCGAATTGGTCGATGCGGCATTGGTCGGCTTTGACCGTGCTGAAGTCATCACGATTCCGCCACTGCCAGATGCTGCGCAATGGGAAACATTCAACACTGCACGCCAGGCAATGTTGCCTAATCTCGCGCAGGAACACGCGGCAAAACGTTATCAGGCTTGATCACCAGAGCTGGTATTGGCATCTGCATTTCCTTTGCGAACTCTCTTCATCTCTTGGAAGAAAGTGCAGCGAGGAATGCAGATGCTTGCTGTTGGACGCAAGTTCGACGCGGTCTTGAATACTGACTTCACGCACGCCATTGTCTGGCACAAAAGCTGCTGCTAACATCGTCTCCATGCAAACCCACTCGTAGCAATCGCTGCATCCGGCAATCATAGTGATCGTGAAGGTACAGACTAATGAAGTTCCAATTCTCGTTCCACCCGCGCCTGTTCGATTCCTTGCGCGATTACGATGCTGGTTTGTTCTTCCGAGATCTGAGCGCAGGTTTGACTGTCGGTATCGTTGCTCTTCCCCTTGCGATGGCATTTGCGATCGCAAGCGGTGTCAAACCCGAAGCGGGTATTTTTACCGCAATTATTGCGGGATTTCTGATCTCTGCATTCGGTGGTTCGCGCGTGCAAATCGGCGGCCCGGCCGGCGCCTTCATCGTCATCATTTACGGCATAGTCGAAACCTACGGTGTCGCCAACCTTTTAATTGCCACCATCTTCGCCGGCATGATGCTGTGCGCCATGGGCTTGTTCCGCCTCGGTTCTCTAATACGTTATATCCCGGTGCCTATTGTGATCGGCTTCACGAACGGGATTGCCGTTTTGATCGCCTTGTCGCAGATGAAGGATTTTTTCGGCTTGCGGATAGACAAGATGCCTGCCGATTTTTTTGCGCAACTGCAGGTACTGACGACGCATATCGACACCTTCAATCCGATCAGCGTGGCGATTGCGATCCTTTCATTGATTCTGATTTTTGCCTGGCCATTGATCTGGAAAAAGAAAGTGGATCTGCCTGAATGGCAAGCCAGCCAAAAATCCAATCGCCTGTCAGCCATCATGCGCGCCATACCCGGCACGATCCTGGTCTTGATCCTCGCAACCCTGGCGGTCACGCTGTTCGATCTGAAAGTCGATACTATCGGCAGCAAGTTCGGCGGCATTCCGCAAGACATACCTTCATTTCAGTTGCCGCAGTTTTCGTGGGAACTGGTCAAGCAATTATTCCCGCCTGCGCTGACCATCGCTTTACTGGGCGCGATTGAGTCGCTGCTGTGCGCGCGCGTCGCCGACAACATCACCGGCGACCGGCACGATCCGAATCAGGAATTGATGGCTCAAGGCCTCGCGAATGTCGTCACGCCTTTCTTCGGCGGCATACCTGCGACTGGCACAATTGCCCGAACGGTAACCAACATACGTGCGGGTGCCGCAACGCCGATTGCCGGCATCCTGCATGCACTGACTTTGCTGATCATCGTCTTGATTGCCGCGCCGCTTGCCAACAATATTCCACTGGCCGCACTCGCTGCCATTCTTCTCTACGTCGCTTACAACATGGGCGAATGGCATGAGTTCGCACGACTCAGACATTTTTCAATGAACTACCGGATTCTGATGCTCGCCACTTTTCTGCTGACGGTCATCGTCGATTTGACGGTGGCGGTGCAAGTTGGGTTGGTGCTGGCGTGCGTGTTTTTTATTTATCGAATCTCCAGCCTGACGCGTATCGAATTGATTCCATCAGACAGTTTGCACGTACCCTTGCCACGAGGCGTGATGGCTTACTCGATCTTTGGTTCGCTGTTCTTTGGTGCAGTCGGCAAGCTGGAAGGATTGATCGCACCGAAGGAGATGCCGGAAAAAGCGTTGATTCTGGAATTGCATCAATTGATCAATATGGATGCAACCGGCCTGGACGCACTGGAAACCATACACAAGGCATTGCAGCAGCAAGGTAGCCAACTCATTCTGTGTGGACCGAATCAGCAACCGCTGGATCTGATGCGACGCAGCGGTTTTTTGAATCGTTTGGGATTACAAAACTGCCTGCGCACACTGCCGGAAGCCGTCATGCGCAGCGAGATACTGGCTTCCTGATATTGTTTGGATCTAGGTCTAACCGCGCACCGGATCGCTCACAGAAGTCTGTGTAACCGTGCCGCTGTCGACATCGAAATGCACATTGAAAAACCGCTCTGTCGTCGGGCCTTCCAGATAACGCCAATCCCACACTTCTTCATTTTTCAAACCGAACTTGACGACGGTACGCGGCTTGCCGAGTATGCGGCGCACCTGATCGCGGCTCATGCCAACCTTGATTGTTGCGAAATTCTGCTGCGTTAATACCTGCGTGTAATTCTGGAAAATTCCCTGCGCATCCAGATTCACCATGAAGGTGCGATGTCCTTCCGGCCCCTTTGGATATTCCAGCGTGCGCGATCCGTTATCTTCTTTCCAGACCATTTCCGGCTCGCCCATCGCACTGCGCACGTCGGTTTCGGTCGACACGCCTTTGCTCAATTTTTCCAGTCCGAAGTCTTCAATCGCACGGCCATTACAGCCGAACATCAACAAACCGCAAACAAAGCTGAACAAGGCACGTAAAAAATTCTTCATGGTGCTTCCATTTAAATAGCGGCATCTAGTTGCCGAACATTGGTTTTATCAGCATCGACGTCGGGCAATTGCCAAAATGGCAGTTTATTTCGCCTGTTCATAAATAGCTGAATGAGCAGCTGGATTGTATCCTTATGGAACATCCAGCAACTCATCCGGTAAAGCCCATCAAAACCCGGCAAAAGACAGGGTAAAATAGCGGTTGATTCCACCTTGTTGCCAATTTACTCATGAAACTCAGCAAACAGCACGCCAATTATCAGTCCGAGATCACTCAATTCATCGATTCGCTGAAAGAGAAAAATCCGAACCTGGAAGCATCCCAGCTCGCAGGTCGCGCATTGCTGTGGGATAAAAGCCCTATCGATCTGGAAACACAAGCGCGCAATCAAGCTTCACGTATCGATCAACAAGCTTACCCGTATCAAAACAAAGTCCGGTAAATGAGCAACGGGCCGAACACAATGCTGGCGCACTTGCCTTCCAGTGCGCCTGATCTTGTGGTCGATGGCAGGCCGGATACCACGCCGGATGTCATCGATGGCGTCGCGTATGCGCGCCTGTATGGCGAACCGCTGTTCCGCATGCCGACGGATTTGTATATTCCGCCGGATGCACTGGAAGTCTTTCTCGAAGCATTCGAAGGTCCACTCGACCTGCTGCTCTATCTGATCCGCAAACAAAATTTCAACATCCTCGACATTCCGATGGCGCAGGTGACGAAGCAGTATTTGCAATACGTCGATCAGATCCGTCTGCACAATCTTGAACTGGCTGCCGAATATCTGCTGATGGCAGCGATGTTGATCGAGATCAAGTCACGCATGCTGCTGCCGGTACGCAAAGCCGATACCGGCGAAGAAGCCAGCGATCCGCGTGCCGAGCTGGTACGTCGTCTGCTCGAATACGAACAAATGAAACTGGCATCGCAACAAATCGACGCCCTGCCGCAATTGGGTCGCGACTATGTGCGCACCCAGATTTACATCGAGCAAAGCATCGTCACGCGCTGGCCGGAAGTCGAAGTCGTGGATCTGCAGGCTGCATGGGCAGATCTGATCAAGCGTGCCAAACTGACTGCGCATCACATGATCAGCCGCGAAGAATTGTCGGTGCGTGAACACATGACATCTATCTTGCGCCGCCTGCAATCGACCAAGTTTGTCGAGTTCGCCGATCTGTTCGATCCGTCACGCGGCGTGCCTGTCGTGGTCGTCAACTTCGTCGCACTGCTCGAACTCGCCAAGGAAACCTTGATCGAGATCACGCAGGCCGAGCCTTTTGCACCGATTTATGTGCGTCTGGCCTACGCGCCTAGCTGACCACGCATTTAAAGCTTTCCTACTTTTTCATTCATACAGATATTTCATCATTTCGTTTTGCACTACTTGTTAACGCGCAACGAACTCTTACCAAGACAGCTTTATGAAGATCATTTCCTGCATCGAAGAATTGCGCGACCATTTGCGCGGCCAGTTACGCACTGCATTTGTTCCGACCATGGGCAATCTGCACGACGGTCATTTGTCCTTGATGCGTCTGGCGCGCAAACACGGCGACCCGGTCGTCGCATCCATCTTCGTCAATCGCCTGCAGTTTGGCCCTAACGAAGATTTCGACAGATATCCGCGTACGTTTCAGGCTGACGTCGAGAAGCTGGAAAAGGAAGGCGTCTACATCCTGTTCGCACCGACGGAAAAAGATCTGTACCCGGAGCCGCAGGAATTCCGCGTGCAACCGCCGAACGATTTGGGCAATACGCTGGAAGGCGAATTCCGCCCCGGATTTTTCAGCGGCGTGACGACCATCGTATTGAAACTGTTTTCCTGCGTACAACCTAGCGTCGCTGTATTCGGTAAAAAGGATTATCAACAGCTGATGATCGTGCGCAATATGTCCAAGCAATTCGCATTGCCGACTGAAATCATCGCGGCTGAAACCTATCGCGCAGAAGACGGCCTCGCGCTGTCATCACGCAATATGTACTTGTCGGCTGAAGAACGTGCAGAAGCGCCTACTCTGTTCCGCAACCTGAATGCAGTTGCCAACGAAGTACGCAGCGGCCATCTGGATATTTTTGAACTGGAACGCCAGGCCATGGCCGACCTCAAGCAACGCGGCTGGCAACCTGATTACATTTCCATACGCAAGCGCAGCAATCTGCAACCGCCGACTGCAGGCGATATGGCGCAAGGTGAAAAACTGGTGGTGCTTGCCGCCGCAAAATTGGGCGCCACGCGCCTGATCGACAACCTGGAAATCTGATTCTCCATTCCGCCTTGGCTTCGTCTTGATTTTCTAATTCGACGCAGCCAGGGATGCGGATGAGCAGGTTGCAATAATTTTTTGCAATTGCTGCTTGTGCGTGTCCACATTCCCATCGATATACAGACTGGTACGAAACCCCTCGGTACCAGCCAATATGCAATAAATCGCCTTGCAGGAAAAATGCAGCTGCACGATGCGCGCACCGATGACCGCGTCCAGCATGATGGAACACAGCTTCCCTGCCTTGATCGGCGACGGACTCATGACAGCCAGACCATGCGCAGACACATCCACAGTGCGTATCTGCAGCGTCGCCTCATCGGTCGTCATCAAGCCGCGCCGGCGAAATACATAACGTTGTTCTTGTCGTCTTGAATCCTGTGCAGCCAGCATTGCATGCGCACTCATGATGACTCTTTCTCAAAAGGGAGTAGTCATGAATGCTACGGAGTCAGCATGACGATTTGATGACAACGTAAGGTTCAAATGTTAAAGATGCTTGAGCAAGCGGATGCGGCAGATTACGCAGAAAATAATCAGGAATTCTGATGCGGCATCATCATTAAATCAGTCGCACCAAGATCGATTTTTTGTTGTGACAGCAGAGTCGTTACCTGCCCGCGATGATGGGTCTGATGGTTGAACATGTGGGTGACAGATTGCCAGGCTGGACCGCTACGCGTGGATTTGGTCATACCGCTATACCAGGAAAAATCTCCTGCCAGCCAGCTTGCATCCAAACTCGCAGCCCAGACGATCAACTCTTCATCCAACGCAATTCGTGCAGCTTTCAATGCCTCCCACCCGGCATGTACATCGACATTGCCGGGCGTGGTCGGCATCGCTCTTTCCAGCACTGTGCCTTTGGTAAAGCGCCCCAGCCACATCGCATCGCCCCACACCAGATGATTCAAGGTTGAATGTAGCGATTTGAAAAACGCACCGCGATCGGCCTTGCGCTCCGCATCGCTCAACTGCTCGCTGGCGGCATACACCTTGTCATTCATCCAGCGGTTGTAACGCGCCAAGAGCTGCGCGTATTCTGGCGAAATCATTTTTTATCGACCCACTGCAAAAGTTCTTGCCACTGATCGAGATCTTTTTCTACGCGTGAAGGTGCCACATCCCACAGCGTTGCGCCGTTCGCTGCGAGCTGCACATAGTTCTGCGTGTCGCGCAAAAAACCGAGCACGGGAATACCAAGGCCATTCACATATTGCGTCAATTGATCGGCGGCGCGCGTGCGACCATTGACCCGCATACCGAGCACACTGAGCTCGAATTTACCTTTGATTTCCTTCAGCTTTTGCAGAAATTCCTGCGTTGCCAGGATATCGAAAATCGATGGCTGCAAAGGAACGATCACTTTGTCGGCAATCTGCATCACCTTGTCAAAACGCTTGCCGCTAAAACCGGCTGGCGTATCGAGCACGATGTGCGTTGTTCCTTTCGGTGGCTTGGCGACATGACCGTCTTCAATTTCCCATGGCTGAATCGCCGGCAAGGAAGCAGGACGCAAGTCGAGCCAGGAGCGGGACGATTGCTGAATATCGACGTCGCCCAACATGACCTTGTGTCCTTGTGCAGCAAAATATCCGGCAAGATTGGTGGCAAACGTACTCTTGCCGACGCCACCTTTCGGATTGGCGATGACGATGACTGGCATGAAATTCCCCTTTTAGCGTTGTTATTGGCGATTCACTTGAAAACCAGCCTGCGCTTTGCCCATTGCTGATTCAGCAGCAAGAATATCATGCTGCATTGCAAGGTCAATCTCGTAGTCGGTCTTGCGCAACCAGCTGTTGCAGACGTGCCAAAGGCAACGCAAATAAGGGGAAAAAGATCAGGCGGCGGGGTAATCCAGTGCGCACAATGCATCCAGCAACGGCTGCGCTGCTTGTGCCAGTCTATCCAGACTGGCTTCGCGCAGACTTGCCGTATCCACCGTGACGTCGCTGTCCAGTCCAGCCCAGCGCAACAAGGCGGAACAGGCTGACGGCGTATCGAACATCCCATGCAGATAACTGCCAAGAATTTGATCATCGGCAGAACGGGCACCTTCCGGACGACCATCGATAATGAAAGCCGGTTGCGAACGTGCATCACCTTCGGAAACACCCATGTGGATTTCGTAACCGCTGACAGCCTCCTCTTTGTCGGCAAACGCACACAAACCGCTGACCTGCTCCAGCTGCTTTTCCTGCGTCAATACCGTCGCGATATCCAGCAAACCCAAACCTTGCGAAATACCCGGCTTGCCTTCGACTCCTTGCGGGTCGTCTATCGTCTTGCCCAGCATTTGATAGCCACCGCAAATACCTATGATCTTGCCGCCATAACGTGCATGACGAATCAATGCCTCACGCCAGCCATTTGCTATCAACCAATCCAGATCGCCACGTGTATTTTTGCTGCCCGGCAGGATGATCAAATCAGCAGGCGGAATCGGCTGCCCCGGCCCTATCAATTGCAGATCGACATCCGGATGCGCGCGCAGCGCATCGAAGTCCGTGTGATTACTGATGCGCGGCGGTACCGGTACGACGATGCGAAAAGCACCGCGCGCAGCTTGCGTTTGTTCGACGGCATCTTCAGCATCGAGAAACAAGCCGTGCAAATACGGCAGTACCGCCAGCACCGGCTTGCCGGTTTGTTCTTCCAGCCAGCGCAAGCCTGGTTCCAGCAAACTGATATCGCCGCGAAAACGGTTGATGACAAAACCGATGGTGCGCTTGCGTTCGCTCTCAGACAGGCAAGCCAGCGTACCGATAATGTGCGCGAACACGCCGCCTCTATCGATGTCCGCGACCAGAATCACCGGGCAATCGACAGCCTCGGCAAAACCCATATTGGCAATATCCCTATCGCGCAAATTCACTTCAGCCGGACTGCCTGCGCCTTCCACTAATACAGTTTCGTATTGCGTACGCAAGCGACCATACGATCCCAGCACAGCTTGCATCGCGATCGGTTTGTAGGCGTGATAATCGCGCGCATTCATATCGCTGCGCGCCTTGCCGTGAATGATAACTTGCGCACCGGTGTCGCTCGATGGCTTCAGCAGAATCGGATTCATGTCGGTGTGCGGCGGCAAACCAGCGGCGACTGCCTGTAATGCCTGCGCTCGTCCTATCTCGCCACCATCGCTAGTAACAGCGCTGTTCAATGCCATGTTCTGCGGTTTGAATGGCACCACCTGCACACCTTGTTGCGCGAGCAGACGACACAGGGCAGCGACCAGCGTCGTTTTACCGGCGTCGGATGTGGTGCCTTGCACCATCAAGGTATGGAAAGGAAATTTCACGGCTGCATATCTCACGGTTGTGTCGGTGATTTGGCAGTACGACGACTACGTGCAAGCTCCAGTTTTTCGCAAACCATCGCCGCACCTTCGATCAAGCGCGGTCCGGCGCGATTCACCAGATCGGCATCGACTGAAAACAGATTATCGTTTTTTACTGCGAGCAGATTTGGATAAGCCTTCCACATTTCCAGTCCGCCGGATTTTTCTGCCTGTCTATCACCGGTCATCATTACTTCGGGATTTTCCAGCAACACGGATTCAAGACTGACGGTCGGCGCAGGGATAGGCAGTTTGGCAAATACGTTTTCACCACCGCACAGGCGAATCACGTCGCTCATGATATTGCCGCCATTGAGTGTGTACAGCGGCTTGCCCCACACCTGATAAAACATACGCACGTTTGGACGATTCCGGTACTGCGCACCCAGACGCGCCAGCTCTGCGCGCTCGGCGACGGCGACTTTGTTCGCTTGTTGTTCGGTACCCATCAAGATGCCGAGTCGCTCTATGCTGGTCGGAATATCTGTCAGTTTTTTCGGCTCACTGAAGAAGAAAGGAATGCCCAGCTTGCGTATATGTTCAAGCTGACGCTCGGAATTGCCGTGCAACCACACCACCAGCAAATCAGGTTTCAAAGCGATGATGCGCTCCACGTCGATTTGCTGATGACTGCCTACGCGTGGAATTTTCAAAGCTGCCGCCGGATAATCGCTATAGCCTACGGTGCCGACAATACGGTCACCGCCACCCGCTGCAAAAATCAGTTCCGTCGCGTGCGGCGCCAGAGAGACGATGCGCTGCGCCGGTTGCGCCAAAGTCACTTTATTGCCGCCATCATCCTGCACGCTCACAACAGCATGCGCTGCGCCAGCAATCAACATCAAGCCCAGTACAGCAGTTTTTACAAAACGAATACTCATTCAATATCCCGTGAAATGATCGATGTGGCCAGTGCTTGCTGCAAGCGCTGCCAGCCTGCTTCATCAGCTGGCAAGCCCAAACGCACGCCATGGTTAAAATGTCTGATCCAGACGCCATGCGCAGCCATCTTTTCCGCGAATTCCGCCGATCTTGCATGTTGCCAGTATTGATACAACGCACAACCCGTTGATGCAATGCCATGCGTTGCAAGCAGTCGCTGCAAGCGCTGCCCGCTATCTTTTAATTGCTGACGCATAGCAAGCTGCCATGCGCGATCCGATAATGCGATCAAGCCTATTTGCTGCGCCGGACCACTGACAGTCCAGGGACCTAGCAAATCAGCCAATTCTTTGAGCAACTCAGGATGCGCAGCGACAAATCCCAAACGCAAACCGGCCAGGCCAAAAAATTTCCCGACTGAACGCAATACGATCATGCCAGCTTGCGCAGTAGACGCAGCGACACTCGCTTCCGGTGTGATATCGCCAAATGCTTCATCGACTATCAGCCATCCACCCTTGGCAGCCAGTTGTGCCGACCAACGCAACAAGACTTCTGCGTCTACACATTCGCCGGTGGGATTATTCGGATTGCAGACCAGCATCACATCGCAATCGTCCACGGCCGATGCCAGTTGTGCGTACGGTACTTCTATTACCTCATGCCCCGCCTGCCTCCATTGAAATGCATGTTCCGCATACGAAGGAGCCGCAACCACGACTCTTGAATGCGAGCGCAAACGCGGCAAGCCCTGAATCGCAGCTTGCGTACCAGCGACCGGCAACAGTTGCGGAGCGTCGTAATAACTTTGCGCAGCTTCCAGCAAGGCCGTACTTGGTTCCGGCAAACGATGCCAGGCATCAGATGCGATGGCGGGAATCGGATACGGTTGCGGGTTGATACCGGTGGACAGATCCAGCCAGTCTGCACGCGGACGTTGATAACGCCGTATTGCATCATGCAGATTGCCACCATGCTCAAGCATAGAGTGCTCCTGCAATACTGATCAGGCAAATCACTCCCACCCACAAGGCAGTAGTCAATGCAACCAGTCGCCATGCGCGGGGAATGTCTTTGCCAGTTGCACGCGGGCCGCTACCGAGTGATGGACGTTGCTCAACTTCACCATCGTAAATTGCCGCGCCACCCAGAGAAATATTCAAGGCTCCCGCACCGGCAGACATCACCGGCCCGGCATTCGGACTGGACCATGCTGGCGCCTGCGTGCGCCAGCATTGCCATGCAAGACGCGTATTACCCAGTAATGCATACGACAGCGCCGTCAAACGCGCAGGAATAAAACTCAGCGCGTCATCGATGCGCGCAGCGGTACAACCAAAATCGTTAAAGCGCGGTGTGCGATAACCCCACATTGCATCCAGCGTATTCGCCAGGCGAAACAACACCGCACCCGGACCGCCGGCAATTACGAACCAGAACAAGGTGCCGAACACGGCATCGTTGCCATTTTCCAGCAAGGACTCAACACCAGCCTTGGCGAGATCGGATTCTTCCGCTTGCGTGGTATCGCGGCTGACGATGCGCGCCGTCAAGGTACGCGCTTGCGGCAAGTCGTCATCCATTAATGCGCGAGCAATCGGCAAAGTATGATCACGCAGGCTGCGCAATCCAAGGCAAAAGTAAAGCAGTAAGGCGTGTACCGCAAACGCAATCAGCATATCGAATTGAGCAAGCGCAAATGTCAGCGTCCACGTCAATGCGACCAAAGGCAACACAACCAAGATCCAAGCAAAAGCTCCGCGCAGAAATCGATAGTCGCCTACGTTGAGTTTTTTTTCGACACGGATCGCCAGATTGCCGAAACCAACCAGCGGATGCCAGCGTGTTGCTTCACCGAGGCGCATGTCCAGCAACACGCCCAGCAATACCATGATCGCAATTGCAGCGAATGACAAATCCATTAACAAATCAGCCCCACATCAACCCTTGAGCGCAAGCGGCAAACCTGCAACGATCAATACAGCGCGATCGCATACTGCAGCAACGTCCTGATTCAAGCGGCCTGATTCATCGACGAACCAACGCGAAATCGCACCTTGCGGAACCACGCCCTGACCGATTTCATTCGACACAAGAACCACGCCGCCTTTAGCATTTTCCAATGCCTTCAACAATAATGCGCGTTGATACTGGAAGGCAGGAGGCGGTTCTATCACGCCCACTTCGGGATAGCTTCGCGCTTCCGAAAACAAAAGATTGGAAAGCCAGACCGTCAGACAATCGACAAGTATCAAGGTATCCGGCCCGCTATGTTTCTCGATCGTTCGCGCCAGTTCGATGGGTTCTTCGACTGTAGTCCAATAGACATCACGGCGTTCACGATGATGTGCAATACGACTTTTCATCTCGTCGTCGCCGGCCTGTGCGGTGGCGATGTAGATGATGCGCTTTCTCGATGCGACGGCGAGCCGCTCCGCATAAGCACTTTTACCGGAGCGTGCTCCGCCGATTATCAGGGTGCGCATCAGTCCAACTCTCCCTTTGAAAAGATACTTGCCATCGCTGCCGGGCAGGATGAAAAGTAAGCGTGGAAATAGGTCGCGGTCAATGCCCGCTGTTTATATACGGCTTCACCCTGCGCGCCATTGGATCGCTTGATAGTCTGCGCGACCGGTGCGGCATCGGTATTCAAAATCGAGTAATGGAATGCGTGGCCGCGCAGTTCGCCTTTATCGGTTGCCAATGCCTGCATGCCAAGTCCGGCCAGCTTTTTCTGCATGACGACCTCGCCCTTTAACAAACCGACCATGGGCCAGATCTTACCTTGCGCATCGGTGAGCGTATCCGCCACGACCATCATGCCACCACATTCTGCAAGTATCGGGATGTCCTTCGCATAAGCGTCACGCATGGAATCCTGCCAGTGCTGCGCTGCGGACAAGGTCGCGCAATGCAGTTCCGGGTAACCGCCTGGGATATAGACAGCATCTGCATCGGCCGGCACCGGCTCATCCTTCAATGGTGAAAAGAACTGCAGCTGCGCACCAGAGGCGCGCAGACATTCCAGATTGGCGTGATAGACAAATGCAAACGCGGCATCGCGTGCAATCGCGATATTTTTCCCTGCGAGGAATTGTGGTGCCTTTACGGCGGCCAGACTATCGTCGAGCATGACAGGCGCAATGCTGTTCCACGCATCCATATCGAGATCAATCTGATCGGCAAGTTGATCGAGTATCTGATCCACTTGCGCAATTTCATCTGGCTGCACCAAACCAAGATGGCGCTCCGGCAGCGATGCCTGCAGTTTCGGCAAGGTTGCCAACAATGGGACGCCGCGTATCCCTTGCGTAATCTGCCTTGCATGCGATGCGCTCGCAACGCGATTGACAATTACACCGGCCAGCTCTACCGGGCCGTACTGCTGCAGACCCAGCACCACTGCCCCTACAGTCTGCGCCATCTTGGCAGCATCGAGCACGACCACAACCGGCACACCGAATGCACGCGCGAGATCCGCCGATGAAGGATCGCCATCATACAAACCCATCACGCCTTCAATCAGAATCACATCGACTTCAGCAGCAGCCTGCGCCAATAATCTGCGGCAATCATCCAGTCCCACCATCCACAAGTCGAGCGCATATACTTCGGCGCCGCTGGCTCGTTGCAAGATCATCGGATCCAGATAGTCGGGGCCAGTCTTGAAGACACGTACGCGCAAACCCTGCTTGATCAATTTGCGCGCCAGCGCAGCGGTGATCGTCGTCTTGCCCTGCCCTGACGCAATCCCAGAAATCAAAACGATGCGCGCGCTGCTCATGATTCCTTGCTCGCAAAAATGACAGCCATTGTTACCACTCCACACCAGCTTGCGCAGCGATGCCAGCTGCAAAAGCGTGTTTGATGGGCTGCATCTCGGTAACGGTATCAGCCACAGCAATCAGTTCAGGCGGCGCACCGCGACCAGTTATTACTACGTGCTGCATGGCGGGACGCGCCTGCAAATCTTCAATCACGCGTTGTACATCAAGATATTTGTATTTCAATGCGATGTTCAATTCATCCAGTACGATCAAACCGACCTTGGGATCGCTTAATAATTCCTTAGCTTTATCCCATGCGATTTCTGCATTTTTCACATCACGTTCACGATTTTGCGTTTCCCACGTATAGCCTTCACCCATCACATGGAAACTGATTTCGTCTGGAAAACGACGGAAGAAATTTTCTTCGCCGGTTGCAATCGCGCCCTTGATGAATTGCACAACGCCGACTTTCATGCCGTGACCTAGCGCACGCGCTGCCATACCGAAAGCGCTGGAGCTTTTCCCTTTACCGTTGCCGCAAGTAATCAGCAATACACCGGCATCGCGTTTGGCAGCTTCGATCTTTTTATCGACAACTTCTTTCTTCCGCGCCATGCGGGCATTGTGACGTTCAGTGACGCCGTCAACTTCTTTGTCTGTGCTGTTTTGGTCTTCACTCATATTCATTCTTCTTCACTTCGTGTTCGCTATCGCCGGCCAGATAAATAGTGCGCGTGCCGTGTTTGATAATCTCGATCGGATGACCCAAACATTCGCTAAGCAGCGATGCCTGCATGACTTCGTCGACCGCACCGGCAAACCAGCGCCCGTCGCCCATCAGTAGCAAAGCGTGGGTCGCCACACTATGCGCGAGGTTTAAATCATGGCTGACCATGACAACAGATTTCTTTTGCTCCCGACATAATTTGTCGAGCAAGCTCATGACACTCACCTGATGCGCCAGATCGAGTGCACTGGTAGGTTCATCCAGCAATAACAAAGGCGTGTCCTGCGCCAACACGGCGGCAATCGCGACGCGCTGCCGCTCGCCGCCTGACAAGGAACGCACATCACGGTCGGCTAATCCATCGACATCCATTAATTGCAGCGCTGAATGTGCTACGGCATAGTCGGCATCGGACTCCCAATAAGCGGACTCGTGATACGGATGACGCGCGGTCAACACCGTTTCGATTACGCGATAGGCGAAGGCGTCGTTTCTACCCTGCGGCAAGAACGCACGCTGGCGCGCCAGATCCTGCAAGGGCCAATCTTTCAATGCGCGACCGTTCAATGCAATCGAACCGCCTTCGGCCGGGCGCAAGCCAACCAGGGTACGTAGCAAAGTGCTTTTGCCGGCACCATTCCGGCCGATGACGCACCAGCATTCACCAACGCCGATTTGCCAGTCCAGCCCATCGACTAATAAACGATCGGCAATTCTTAGCTGCAGCTTATTGGCTTGCATCAGCGCTTCCTTAACTGATGCAACTGCAGCAGGAATACCGGCACGCCGATGATTGCAGTGATGACACCAACCGGCAACTGCTGTGGCGCCACGACGCTACGCGCCAAGGTATCCGCCAACACAAGAAACGCACCACCAACCAGTGCCGCGGCAGGTAACAGCAGACGATGATCAGGTCCCAGAACAAAGCGACATGCATGCGGCACGATCAAGCCGACAAAACCGATGCTGCCCGCGTTACTCACCGCACTTGCAGTCAGCAATGCCGCACATAAGAACAAGCCGATACGGAATTTTGCGACATTGATGCCCAAGGTAACTGCCGCTTCAGCATGCAATGCAATCACATTGATCGCACGCGCTGCACGCGTAGAAAAGATCAAGGCGCCTATCAACACGATCCAAGGCAACCAGCGGAATTGCGTACCGGACAAATCACCTATCATCCAGAACACCATGCCACGCAGGCGATTGTCCGGTGCAATCGACAGCATCAATGCCACCAATGCGCTACAGCCGGATGCGAGGATCACACCCGTCAATAACAATAATGGCGCACCGCCATCCGAATTGACACTACCGCGCAAATCGCGTTGCGCCAACAAATACAACATGACAGACACGGCCATCGCGCCACCAAAGGCAGCGACGTCAATTGACCATGTCATCGAAAACAACAGCATCGCACTTAACGCACCCACTGCAGCACCGCCAGAAACACCCAGCACATAAGGCTCAGCCAAAGGATTGCGCAACAGCGCCTGCATCATCACACCAGCCAAAGCCAGCGTGGCACCAGTAACGAATGCGGACAAGGCGCGACTGAGTCGCAGATCAACCAGGGTCGCGGCCATAGTCGAATTCGTTCCCTGCGTCAGTTCACGCATCGCGGACAGTACATCCTGCACGGGCAACGCTACCGAGCCCACCACACATGCAATCAACACACTCAACAAGGCAAGGAAAACCAGCGTAGACAAAACCATCCACGCCCGCTTGCGACCTTGCGGTCTGGGAGTGCTGATCGCGCGATGTGCCATCGTGCTCATGGTAAAAAAATCATTCAGTCATTTTCATAAAATTCGCGCATGCGAGCTCGGAGAGCTTCCCCAAACTGGCATGCGCGATACATCGATTGCAACTGCAAGCGCGAATACTACCGCGCCATTTTACAAATACTTAGTTGAAACCGTAACGTACGCCGAAAAATGTATTGGAACCTGGAGTTTGATAAGTTTGTGCAAGCTCATAATATTTATCAAATACATTGTTCCAGCGGCCGAACAATTGCCAGTTATCCGTCAAGTCATAGCTAGCGTGCAGGTTCAACAATGCATAACCGCCCATTCTCTTGGTTTCATTAGCTGCATCATAGCGATAGTCAGAGAAAACGACATCTGCACCGGATTTAAACAAACCATAAGCATGACTGAAACCGACAGTTCCATGTGATCGTGAACGACGTTCAATCAGCTTGTTTGTAGTCTGATCGCGCGGATCCTGCCAATCAAATGATCCATACACGCGGAAATCGGCGATTTTAGTTGAAGCACCAACTGACACGCCTTTTAATAAAGCGTCATTCACGTTATCGGTACAACTCGTCCCCAAACCCGGGAAAGAACACGGTGTCCTCGTAATGATCAAGTCAGTAATCTGATTATGATAATAAGAGATACTGAAATCGGATTGACCATTGTCATAGTAGATCCCGATTTCGGCATTTTTGCCTTTTTCCGGTTTCACGTTCGGATTGCCGAAGTTAGGTGAAAAATACAGTTCGTTGTATGTAGGTGCACGGAAACTGGTGCCGTAACTACCGCTAAGTCTTAACTCTTTTGTGAAGCGATAGCCGTAACCGATACTGCCTGTCACATTCGAGCCATATACCGAACTATCATCGTAACGAACGCTGGCACTTGCCAAATGCGCACCTGCATTCAACTGATAAGCCAATGCCAAAGAGTCCGTATCACGGCTCTGATTCTGTTTCGGCTGACTTGGGTTGAAAACGCTTTCTTCACGATGCTCCATCAAGAATTGCAATACGTCAGTTCCAATCTTGAAATCATTTTGCCAGCTGATTTGATCCTGCTTTGAATTATTGATGGTGGGAACAGCCGATGTAAAGTTCTGTTGTTTCGTATACGAACGCGAAACCTGCGCCAGACTACTCCAGTCAGAAGTAATTTGATTACGTGAATAAACCGAATACACGTCCACATCGCCAATGATGTGTGCGTTATACGCGGACACGCCGTTGTCGTACTCACCATTATTGGTGCTATTCAAAAATGTAAGGCCGAGCTCCTGACCTTTGGCCAATTCCCATGAGAACTGTCCGCTAATACTGCGCTTTGAATATCCATCATCATCCGGATTCTGTTTTGGATCGACCCGAGAAGAAAAACCATCCGCCTCTTCGTGCGATGCATTAATCGCATAGCGTATTTGGTGATCGCCTTCTGTAGAACCTGATACACCAGCCGTCACAACCTGCTCGCCATAGGTGCCTACACCGGCAGAAAACGACAGGCGTGGCGCACCACCACCTTTTTTGGTGAACACCTGAATCACACCACCCACTGCATCTGCACCGTACATCGTGCTGAGAGGTCCCATTACAATTTCCACGCGTTCGATTTGGGACAGCGGGATAGATGACCAGGTTGGCGTTCCTGATGTAGATGACACACTACGTACACCGTCAATCAACAATATCGTTTGCTTACCATTCGCGCCGCGAATGTAAACGTCAGAGTCATTACCAGCGCCACCATTTCTTTTGATTTCGACACTGCGTTTGGTTTGCAACAGATCAACCAAAGAAGTCTGGCCAGACGCTGCGATTTCTTCTGCAGTAATAACAATATTATCTGCCAATACATCACTGGCTTTTTGCGCAGTACGCGAAGCCGTCACAAGCACCGGAGCCAGCGATGACTCTGTTGAAGTTTGCGCAAAGCTGAACGGAGAGAATGCGGCGGAAACGGATAATGCAATGGCGAGCGGCCGGATCGCCACTTTTGTGCGCCGTAAAACGGATGAGGTCATGATTACTTTTCATAGGGACACAGCATCCAGCCCGCTTCCCCGCAGGCTGAATTGAAAAGAAATGCAGGAAGAGAATCAACGACCGAGACGACAGGAGCCAGGATAACCAGGACGTGCGCGAATCGCGTCGCGAAGATCCCCGTTCGCAGCATTTCCACCTGTCCTGGCCGGTATCCGGGCTTGCAAGCATGATGGCCTCACCTTCCCATGCTACTTGCACAGTGGTTTGAGAGACAATCTGTCACAGATGCGTGACGCTTGATTACCGTTGCGGGGGCAGCACACGTTAGCTATAAGGCTTCGTGTTTCCCGTTTAACTGCAGACATGAGCATGTCCGCGAGCACCAAAACTGGCGACATTGTAAGGCCAGCAACACTCTGCGGCAACTGTGCCAAATACTTAGTGCGAGGGCTGTGTCATCAGAACCACATGACTTACTTCGAAACAAACAAGGATTTTGATGTTGAATAAGCAAAAGAGCATCAGGTCTGCAATTAAAAAAGCAGATGTAAAAATCCCGCGTGGATGTCGGAAAACATATTCCAACATCCACGCGGGACGATCTTGCAAATCATTGCAGTAATTTTTAAAATTAGAAATCCAGACGTGCCGAGAGTTTTACCGAGCGACCCGCATCAGGGTAGATACCTCGGTTATTCGAGCAGTCGCCAAACGCCTGGCTGTAATAGTCCTTGTCCGTCAAATTTGTACCACTCACAGCAAATTCCCAAGCACCCACTCGTACTGCATAGCGCGCATCAAGTGTTGCAAAGGACGGGATAAGTGCTGTACAGCTATTCGAAAAATCCTTGCCATAACGTTGTGTATCCACCCATTGCACGCCAACATCTGCGGTCTGCTTGTCCGCTTTCCAGTTCAAGCGGACAGTTGCCGTATTTTTTGGCACCAACACCATTTCTTTGCCTTCGTTAGGACCATCCGTAAATTTTGCCGAGACATGTTGCAATACCGCAGACAAGAAAAATTCCGATGACAATCGTGCGCGTCCTTCTATTTCAATACCTTGTCGTTTTGTGCGGTCAAGATTGACGTTGGCGCCAAAACCACCCGATGTAGGATCGAAAAAGATTTCATCTTTCAACTTATGCCTGAATACCTTGGCTATCAATTTATTATTTTCATTGCCCAACAATCCACCCAGCTCAAGATCGTTCGACCTTTGCGGATTTAGTGGCTTGGAAACAAAGGCATTTTCATCAACGTTAGCTACACGATAGCTTTTACCGGTTTTACCAAACAAGCTCACAAGCGGCGTTAATTCATAGCTTGCATTTAAATCGAAGGCATTAAGTGAAAAAGATTGATCGTAGGAAGTTCCTGCGCGCAAATCCTGATCAAATTTTTCATGTCTGGCACCTGCTGCGACACGCATATTTCCAAACTTTATTTCATTACGCCCATAAATCGCCATTGACTGTTGCGAGGCATGTTCATCGTCAAGCGCAAACCCGCCGGACGAACTCTGGGTAAAACGCGTGGAATCAGAAAAATCCATTCCGACAATCAACTCATTGCGCGTACTGCCGAAGTTCGATACGTATTTTGCGCGAGGAGAGAATTGTTTGACCTCACTTTCAGCGGTTGACAGAAATCCACTGAAGTCTCCTTTGGATGTCTTTTCCCGATAAGACAAATCAGCAGCGAGCTCCAGATTGCCGTAATGCTGATCAACAAAGAACGTATAACGATTGGAGTCGAGAGATCCGTTCTCCGTCGGTTTTAAGGTTTGTCTTGGATTTTGCAGATACTGACTCAATGTCAGAGAGCCCGGGAAGCGCAGATCCTGACGTGCTGCATCCACACGAAATCCTATTCGTCCATTCTGTAGTGCCCACTGAACACCACCGCTGAAATTCTCTTGTTTCAATTCGTTGTTGGCGCGATAGTTATCTGTACGCAAAGCGCCAAGATTGGCATCAATGGAGAAGCCGTCCCAGCCGGTATTCAAGGAAGCGCGTATTTCTTCCTGCCCACGATTACCTATTTCGGCGACGAAAGAACCATGTGTACCTTTCGTTCTACCGCGTTTAGTGATGATTTGGATCGTGCCACCGGTTGCGCCTTCGCCGTACAGCACACTACTGCCCCCACGAACCACTTCAATCCTCTCGACGGATTCAATCGCGATTGCAGACATCACTGCAGGTTGCAATTCGTTTTCAGATATGCGAATTCCATCCACAAAAATCGCCACGTTCTGATTGCTGCTTGAGCCAAATCCACGCAAATCAAGGGATGAGTCAGACGTCCCGCTTTGGCTAGAACGTCCAAATACGCCGGCAATCTTGCGTATCGCTTCGTTAATGCTGCCTGCACCAGAATCGCGAATTTGTTGTGCGGTAATGACTGTCGCGTCAATCGGTGCTTCCACACTTTCAAAACGCGATGCCGACACAGTGACCGGTGCCAGGTTTTGTCCGGTTTCAACCTGCGCAAAAACAGGGAAACTCAAAGTGGCGAGTACGGAAACCAGCGTGAGTGGTTTCCATGCAGCGATGCTGCGGGATGTTACAGGTTTCATCATGTCTTCTTTGATAAGGAGCACTCGACTTGCTTCCCCGCGAGTCGAGTTCAACGAAAGAATGGGACAAGGGCTATCAGAGCAAGCAGACATCGTGCAATTTTATGCAGACGCGCACTTGCGACGTTCCCCGTTCGCATTGCTTTCACCTGTTCTGGCCGGTATCCGGGCTGACAAGCAAACCATTTCACCTTCCCATGCAACTGCACAGTGGTCTCGAGAAATGATTGGTCACCTGATGATTGTGACGCTTGTTTTACCGTTGCGGGGGCAGCACACCTTGGCCTGACGGCTTCGTGTTTCCCGTTTAACTGCAGACATGAACATGTCCGCGAGCACCAAAACTGCGCCATTGTACGGCGCACACCCATCTGCGGCAACAGCGCTGACTTTTACCTGTTCATTTGCATGATCACAGACTGTCGCCACATAGAGCGCTGGTCTATAATCCAGCCTTGCCCGGCCATCCACTCATTGCATGTTTACTCCCGAACAAATAACAACGATAGACGCACAGTTGGCGCTCACGTCCGACCGCACCGCATTGCTGGAGGTGGATGGTCAGCCTGTTATCGTCAAACGTTTGGAGGCACCGCTCAAACATTGGGGTTATCCGGTACTGAATACGCTTGCATGTGTCTTGCGTCAACCTATGCTGCGCGCTGTACCGGCTCCTGGCGGCACGGCTGCGCAGGCAATTGAAGTCGCGCGCTTGCGTTCGCTAGCAGCAGCAGGCGTGTCTGTACCGGAAGTGCTGCACGTGACGCCGCAATGGTTTGCAATTTCTTTTCTCGGAAAAACTTCGATTGATCAATTGTTACGGCAAGATCCAGAGAAAATTTTGAGTTATTGGGAAAGCGGTTTGCAGGCGATTTTGCAACTGCATCGCCTGGGTCAAAATGCCAGCCAGTGTTTTGCACGAAATATGATTTGGCACGACGGCACCGTGAGCTTCATCGATTTTGAAGACGACCCGATCAAGAGCATGCCGCTGGCTTCGGCACAGGCGCGCGACTGGCTGTTGTATCTGCACTCCACTGCTTACATCCTGAACATGGATGCACAACAAATTGTTCAACACTTTTTGCTTTATCTGCGACAGGATGGAAAAGATATACAGCGTGAAGTGATGCGGGCGGCGCGCACGTTTGGCTGGTTGCGTACCCTGCCTAGCGAACGCAAACCGTGGGGAAGAGATGTCATCTCGGCGCAAGCAGCAGCGCAGGTTTTATATCTTGCTGCGAAACAGCTTAAGTAATCCTAGCAATCCACCACTAGCAATTCACCATAGCGAATCTTGTGCGGTTTTTGTGCGGCGTATAAAGCCATCTCGGGAATTGACAAGCCGTGTTCGCAGGCTGCCAGCAAGCGAATAATGCCGGCGTGACAAATCACGATGGCATGTTCGATATTCAAGCCAGATAACTCATCGCGAAACGCGCGTACGCGTTGTGCAACCTGCAGCACACTCTCGCCGCCGCCAGGTTGATAAGCGACCATGTCATTGCTCCACGCATTGACAGATGCACGCGGGATATCATCCCATGAGCGCATTTCCCAATCGCCGAAATGCATTTCTGCCAAACGCTCATCGTAAGTCGGTGCCTGGCATCCCAGCGTTTCCGCCAGGCTGGCACTTAACTCTCTGCAACGACGCAAGGGGCTGGAAAACAGCACGGCCTTCTTTGGCAATACCGGCAGCAAGGATGCATGCGCCAGCGCCAACTCTTCCGCCGTCACCTCTAAATCGGTGCTTCCATAACAGGTATTGGCAGCGACTATGGGCCGTGGATGGCGAACGAGATAAAGGTGCATATGAGAACCCCTCAATAAGCAATAGTGGCGAGCACACCCAGATAGAAAGCAACTTCTGCAACTTGCTGCACGGCGCCTAGACAATCACCGGTATAACCACCTATGCGACGCTGAAACATTCTTGCCAACCACAAGGACACCAGCGCAGCAAAAAGACTGCCTGTAAGTATTGCAAGCAAAGGCATTAATCCGGTCAAGCAAAGTATGACTATCGGCAATAAGGTCGTCGCAGTGGCAATGCAAAACTCTTGATTAGACATCTCCTGGCCGATTGGTTTCGCCTTGCCGTTCGCTTTTGCATAATCCATCCGCCATACCAAACTGACTGCAGCCAGACGTGAAACCGGATGCGCAACCAGCAAAGTAACAACCACTACCGGCGATGGCAGGCTGGAAAGCGTCATCCATTTCAACGCCAGCATCAAACCAATACCAATTGCACCGTAGGCGCCTATGCGCGAATCCTTCATGATCTCGAGCACGCGCTCGCTACTCGTACCGCCGCCAAAACCATCGCAGGTATCGGCAAAACCATCTTCATGAAAAGCGCCCGTCAAATAAATGCCGGCTATCGTCGATAGCAGCACCGCTATCGATTGCGTCCACAACAACGAGGCGATGACATAAACCAGTACAGTCACCAGCGCGACAACGATACCGACCGCAGGGAAATACCGTGAAGCATGTTGCAGCCAGCGTTCGTCAAAACCTACCCACCGCGGGATTTGTATCCGGGTAAAAAATTGCAGGGCGATGAAGAACAGTCGCAGCTGACGAATGCAACACTGCAAGCAACGCGCACGCCAAGTTGTATCGAGAATAATATCCGGTTCCATCATTTTCTATGCGCTCTTTTTACTCACATCGGCCGAATCGAAGGTTGCCATTTCACGCAGAAAATTCACTGAAGCCTGCAGCAGCGGCAAAGCCAGTACAGCCCCTGTTCCTTCACCCAGACGCAAACCCATTTGCAAAACCGGCCGTCCTTTCAGGTAAGCCAGCATTTGCCTGTGGCCGTGCTCGTCCGAGCAATGGGCGAATACGCAATAATCAAGGATAGCGGGCTGCAAACGCGCCGCGACCAGCAAGGCACTCGTGATAATAAAACCGTCGATCAATATCACCATCCGGCGCTCGGCTGCTGCCAGCATCGCGCCTGCAATCATTGCAACTTCAAACCCACCGAAGCTTGCGAGAATACCCAAAGGTTCGCCTACCGATATGACAGGAGCATGAAATGCAATCGCTGCCTCCACCACTTTTTGTTTGTGCTGCACACCGCTGGGTGCCAAACCTGTTCCGGCACCCACACATTCCGCCACCGGAATTTTTGTGATTGCATGCATGATGGCAGCGGCGGCCGTCGTATTGCCTATGCCCATTTCGCCGAAACCTACTACATTGCCCGTCAGCCCTGCGACCAGATCCGCACCGCTCTGCATTGCTTGCGCACACTGCTCTGCAGTCATCGCCGGCTCTTGCGCAAAATTGCGCGTGCCATATGCCACCTTGCGATCGAGCAAACCATCACGCGGCCCAAAATCATGATTAACACCAGCATCGACGATATGCAGTGCACACTTGTTTTGTCGCGCAAAAACGTTGATTGCCGCCCCGCCAGCAAGGAAATTTTCCATCATTTGCCAGGTCACGCTTTGCGGGAAGGCGGAAATGTTTTCCGCAACCACGCCATGATCACCAGCAAACACGATCAATGCCGGATCGTTGATGCTTGCTTGCGTAGTCTGCTGAATCAAACCTATCTGTTTGGCAAGCGATTCCAGCATGCCAAGACTGCCCAATGGCTTGGTTTTGTTATTGATCGCGGCGTCCAAAGCCCGGTCTAGCGCCACATCATGAGTAAAAGGGATAGAAGAAAATGTCATGCTTGCCGTACCCTCGAGAGGGTCCCTATCCTTGAAAATGAAACTGCCATGTTAATAAGCATCTGCGCCGCCGAATTGAAAATCGCACTCATACGAAGGTAGATTTCACCTCTGCACATAAGTAAAACCCGGGGCCAAATAAAAGTAGCTGCAGTGTAGGCGCGAGGGAACATCGCGTCAAACGACATGGCACAAGCATACCCATCCAAGCCCATTGTTCGCGACCGGGAAAAGCACCTCATATTTCATTCCCAGAAGCAAGAAAAACCTGCTGAAATTCGCAAAATCCTCTTCTCTTTTAACCAAATTTTGCAATTGTTGCGTCGCATTGAAAACTTGTCTTGAATAACTATGCGCTCCCTCTAAATCTGGGTATTATTGCCTCAGGTTAATACGCAAAATCGTTGTGCCTACTCATGACTTGTTTAAATGGAATGGCGCAATATTGCAGAGTTACACACGACAATCTTGTATTGCTGACGCGCTCCCCAGGGAATGCCAAGATGCAAGCGGTACAAACGAATAACAAGACAGAGAGAAATTAGATGAGCGGCGACCTGGATGATTTTGATGCATTGTTTGAAGAAATTTCCGCCCAACGTGCAGAAACAGTAGCGCCGGTCGCGCCGGCAGCCGCTGCAGTGGCACCGGCGACTCCTCCAACTCCTGCAGCAACTGCAGCGCCCTCGCCGGCAGCCAACTCTAGCGAAGATGTATCCGACAAGCCGATGTTTGAACGTTTGGGCGGCATTGTTCGTTTGCTGCACGACTCCTTGCGCGAACTCGGTTACGACCGCTCTTTATCGGATGTCGCATCACAAATCACTGACGCACAAGGCCGCCTTGAGTACGTCGCCACGCTGACCGAGCAAGCTGCGAACAAGGTCTTGAACGCAATCGATATCGGCATGCCCGAACAAGATGCCTTGTCCAAAACTGCCAAGGATATAAATACACGTTGGGGCCAATTGTTCGATGGCAAACTGAACGTGGAAGAATTTAAAACATTGGCAAACGACTCGCGCCAATTTTCCAATAAAGTGGTCATAGTCACCGAGGCCGAAAAAGCTCGTCTTCTGGAAATCATGATGGCGCAGGATTTCCAGGACATCACAGGTCAGTTGATCAAGAGGATTGTCACCATCACGCACAAAGCAGAAAGCGAATTGGCCCAACTGCTACGCGACAATGCTCCGCCGGAAATCAAAGCCGCGCGTGCGGAAGCCAAACCTGCCGACACACCTGTTGAATTGTTGAACGGCCCATCTGCACCAACCATTGCGATGGTGCAGGACGACGTTGACGACCTTCTTGCAGATCTGGGGTTCTAATGGACGACATGCTCAAAGATTTCGTTGTCGAGGCACTTGAGCTCGCCACAAACGTAGAAGAGCATTTGCTCAGTCTCGAGCGCAACCCTGGTGATTTGAATACACTCAACGCCGTTTTCCGCTCTTTCCATACGATCAAAGGTGGTGCCGGTTTCATGAATCTGCCGGCAATGGTCTCCGCCTGCCATCTGACAGAAAACCTGTTCGACGCATTGCGCACCGGCGAAGTCCCGGTCACACCGATTGCCATTGAAGCTGCATTGCAAGCCAGTGGTTTCGTCGCCGATCAATTAACTGCACTATCAAACGGCGCACTACCAAATAGCCTGCCAGCCAT
Source organism: Herminiimonas fonticola (assembly GCF_003293745.1). Classification (GTDB taxonomy): domain Bacteria; phylum Pseudomonadota; class Gammaproteobacteria; order Burkholderiales; family Burkholderiaceae_D; genus Oxalicibacterium; species Oxalicibacterium fonticola. Next base: position 223,827 of record NZ_PTLZ01000002.1, on the reverse strand, counting down.
GCCAAGTGCATTGGAAGATATTCTCAACAGTGCCATTGAAGGTAAAGATGCAGTACCTGCTGCTACAACTCCACCGACTGGCGCCGTTGCGAGTGACACTGCCGCCGCAGTTGCTGCAGACGGCCTGGATTGGAACGCACTGTATCTGGCCGTCGTTCCTGCAGGCACGGCCATTCCGGTTTCCACAACGACGATCGCTGCAAACGCACCAGTTAGTGCTGCTGTAGCCACAACATCCGCGCCTGCTGCACCAGCAAAAGGCGGTTGGGATGGTGTCGACAGACGAAGCGAGAACAAAACTGCTGCCACCGCCGGCATCAAGGAAGAAAGCATACGCGTCGATGCAGTCAAGCTTGACGCCTTGCTGGAAGTTGCCGGCGAATCGGTACAAGCTGCCAATCAGGCTAGCGTGCTGCTGGAAAAACTTGCACAATTCCCGGTCGAAGGACAAGCTGCCACACTGATGGCAGCATTGGCAGAAACCTTGAGTCGTGCCTCGCGTTATTCGACTGAACTGCAACGCGCAACACTATCGACCCGCATGCAACCAGTCGGCAAACTCTTCCAGAAATTCCCACGCCTGGTGCGCGAACTGGCGAAGGATCTGGGCAAGGATGTCGATCTGCAAATCGAAGGCGCCGAGACTGAAGTTGATCGCGTGGTCGTCGATAGTTTGTACGACCCATTGGTCCACATGCTGCGCAATTCGCTGGATCACGGCATTGAAGACAATGCGACCCGTATCGCCAACGGCAAGTCGACCAAGTCAGTCATCCTTCTGAAGGCATGGCAGGAAGCCAGTAGCGTCATGATCGAGATTTCCGATGATGGCAAAGGCATGAATGGCGAACAATTGCGCGCCAAAGCCATCTCCAAAGGTTTGATCAACGAAAGTGCCGCGCAAACACTGGAAGAAATGCTGCAACTGGTTTTCCTGCCTGGTTTCTCCACCAAGGAAGTTGCCAACAGCGTATCCGGTCGTGGCGTTGGCATGGACGTCGTGAAAACAGCAGTCGAAAAAAATCGCGGCGCAATCACCATCGACTCCAAACTTGGCATCGGCACCCGCTTCTCGATACGTTTGCCGATTGAATTATCCATTGTGCCGACCATGCTGGTGCGTAGTTCCGATGCAGCATTGGCCTTGCCGATGTCGGTTGTACAACGTGTGGTGGAATTGCCGGAAGAATTCGAACATGTAGGCGGTGCACCAGTATTACGCGATCAGGGAAGACCCTTGCCGGTACGTTCACTGGCCGGTTCCTTAGGCTATGAGCTCGGCATGGAAAGGGTCGGCATCGTCATCGCTGCGCCGCAACCATACATCCTGTCCGTTGGTGCAGTCGAAGGTACCGCCGACCTGGTGATCAAACCGATGACAGCGATTACCGTGGCAGGCATTGCCGGCACTGCCCGCTCGGCTGAGGGCGAACTGGTATTGGTAGTTGGATTATCTTTCCTGCTGGAAGGCTGTCGCTCCACAGCAAAACTGGCCGCTTAAAACCGATCGCTCAAGCTGACATTCGCAACCTTATCTGTTGAGAAAAGTTGCTCGTACTTCAGCTCTGCACAATAAAAAAGACCCTGCTTAGTTTCAACTAAGCAGGGTCTTTTTTATTTAATGCACGAACTCAAGATTGATCAACACACCATCAATCGTCTTTCGCACCGTCAATACCCAACTCATGGATTTTGCGCGTGATGGTATTGCGACCTATCCCCAAACGCACTGCTGCATCGTTCTTGCGACCATGCGTATGCTTCAAGGCCATCTTGATCAAGGTCGATTCAAACTGACGACCCAAGGCATCCATTACTTCAGGTTGTCCTGCTGCCAGCAAGTTCGCCGCTTCGGTTTCCAGCAATGAAATCCAGCTGGTGTGTTCAGCCTGAATACCAGTCTGGAAAGACGATGCTTGAGGCGTGATGTTGCTGACTGCACTGCCATCGCTTTCCTGCACATAAGCTGCACCGTTCGTCGATGACACAGGCAGCGTGGACGATGAATACGCCTGGCCTTCAGTCAACTCATGCGGCAAGTCCTTGGCTTCTACTGTCTGCCCAGGTGCCATCACGGTAATCCAGTTACACAAATTTTCCAGTTGACGTACATTGCCAGGCAGTTCGAGGCTGGTCAAAAACTGCATCGCGCCTTCCGACATGCGCTTGACCTCGACACCGAGTTGTTTGGCGCTTTGTGCGAGGAAGTGACGTGTCAGGATAGGAATATCTTCACGACGTTCGCGCAAGCTCGGCAGGCGCAAGCGAATCACATTCAGGCGATGATACAAATCCTCGCGGAACAAGCCTTCGCGTACGCGATGCTCCAGATTTTGATGCGTTGCGGCGATGACACGCACATTCGCCTTCAACGGTTGATGCCCGCCGACACGGTAGAAATGCCCGTCCGACAACACGCGCAGCAAACGCGTTTGCAAATCGAAAGGCATGTCGCCGATTTCATCGAGGAATAAAGTGCCGCCATCCGCCTGTTCAAAACGACCCCGACGCGAAGCTTGCGCGCCGGTGAAGGCGCCGCGCTCATGACCGAACAGTTCCGACTCCAGCAAGTCTTTTGGAATCGCTGCTGTATTCAATGCAATGAATGGCTGCGATGCGCGTGGGCTGTGTTTATGCAATGCACGCGCAACCAGTTCTTTACCCGAACCAGATTCACCGGTGATCAACACCGTTACGTTCGATTGAGAGAGACGACCGATCGCGCGAAAAACATCTTGCATCGCCGGTGCCTGACCGAGAATTTCAGGCGTTTCGGCAGAAGCCTGTTCTACGCTGGTTTCACGCAGACTTTCTTCCAAGGCGCGACGTATCAGTTCAACTGCTTTGTCGATATCAAACGGTTTGGCCAGATATTCAAATGCACCACCTTGAAATGCCGCAACAGCGGAATCAAGATCAGAGAACGCGGTGATGATAATCACCGGCAAACCCGGATGTTTGGCTTTGACTGCCTGCAGCAATTCAAGACCGGTTTCACCAGGCATGCGTATATCGGATACCAATACTTGAGGGGCGCCGGTTTTCAGCGCTTCCATAGCATCACGTGCGTTGGAAAAACTCTTGGTTGCAAGATTCTCACGGGCCAATGCTTTCTCAAGCACCCAGCGGATCGACTCGTCGTCGTCAACAATCCAAATTGGTTTCATATAGTTTTAATATCCGCAGTCATATTGCAAAGTTATTGATTCATTGCTGCGACCATCTTGAAACTGTCACGGCAATGGAATCAGAATTCTGAAGTCCGTACATCCCGGCCGACTGTCACATTCAATCACGCCCATATGTTGCTGCACGAATGTTTGCGCCAACGTCAACCCTAATCCACTACCGCCATCCCGGCCTGAAACCAGAGGATAAAAAATGCGGTCTTGAATGTCCGGCGGGATGCCCGGTCCGTTATCAATGATATGCAAGTCTAATGCCAGCCGGTACCGCACCTTGGCTAGCGTCACTTGTCGTGCAATACGGGTACGGATGGTAATTTCGGCGTCGCCTGTTTTCATGCGGGAAGAAAGCACTTGCGCGGCATTATGTGCAATGTTCAATACCGCTTGTATCAGTTGTTCCTTGTCGCCACGAAATTCCGGTACCGACAAATCATAGTCGCGCTTGATCTTCAAGCCAGCCGGGAACTCGGAGACGATCAGGCTGCGCACGCGCTCACATACCTCATGAATATTCACGTCGCCTACGATATGCGGACTGCGGTGCGGTGCCAGCAATCTATCTACCAAAGTCTGCAGTCGATCAGCTTCCTTGATGATGACTTGCGTGTATTCGCGCAGTTCTTTCAAATGGCGCTCGGGTAATTCCAGTTCAAGCAATTGTGCCGCGCCACGTATGCCGCCCAGCGGATTCTTGATCTCATGCGCCAGATTACGAATTAGCTCCTTGTTGGCCTGGCTTTGATCGATCAAACGTTCTTCGCGATCCAGTTTCAATTGCTGGACGTTTTCCCGTAACTCGATCAATACCGGAGAATCGGGATCATCCAGTGCGGTCACCACCGTATGTACCTGCAAAGGTTCACGCCCTACTCTCTCCAGCGTCAGGTCTTGCCGCTTGTCGGCAAACTGATGTTCTACTGCCTGCTGGAATACTTCCTCCAGCTCCTCATAATTAAGGAACAGCTCAGTCAGTTTGTGATTGAGCAAGGTCTTGCTAGAACTTTCCAGCAAGTTTTCTGCCGCAGGATTGGCATAGGAGATACGGCCTTCCGCATTCAGCACCAGCACAGCTGATGCGAGCAAATCAAGACCGCCAAAGGAAATTAAAGGTTTTTTCACAGGAATCCAAAAAAGAAAAGCCGCATAACGCGGCTTAATCCTAGCAAACATCGTACCGATCTTGCTTGAGCGATCTACTTCAGGTTGCCTAGCTCTCGTTTCAATGCTTCCACATTTTTTTCTGTACGCGCAAGATCGTCTTTCAGTGCGGCAGTGCGCTCCTGATATTTTGCATAATTACGCTCGTCGCCGCGACGCTCCGGTTCACCGTTATTGTATTCACTACGAATAGTCGCCAGCTTTTGTTCTTCTGTCCTCATTTCATCTTGCAGAATCTGCTTGCGATCACTGTCACGCGCTTTCTGCACCGTATCGTTGACACGCGGAAAGTCTGTCGGTTTGGCCGATACCGTTTGCGTCACTGGCTTTTTGGCGGCGGATGAAGGAACAGTCGTTACGCCGGGCAGATCGACTCTTTTACAACCTTTGGTGGCACCGGTATTTTTGTATTCACGATTGCCATTGCTATCGACACACAGATAAACCTCGCTTTGCGCAAAAGCCGAAAGCGCAGGCAATGCGACGGCAGAGAACAACAGAATGGCGAATTGACGTTTCATAAACTTTCTTTTTGAAACTGTTAAACCGGGGTACTTAGTTTAGGACAAGAAACACTTGCTGACAAACATTGAACGGCAATTTACTGCAAGTCAGCAACACTTCAATTTATCAAATAATCTTTACCGAGCGATAACAGAACAATAAAAAAAGCGGGGAAGCTTGCGCTTTCCCCGCTTTTTTCGCCCTGTATCAGCAGCGACTATCCGAAGATAGTTTACAGTGAATAGTACATATCGTATTCGACTGGGTGAGCTGTCATGCGGAAGCGTTGAACTTCTTGCATTTTCAGTTCGATATAAGCATCAATCATGGAATCGCTGAACACGCCGCCACGAGTCAAGAACTCACGGTCTTTGTTCAAGTGATCCAGAGCCTCTTCCAACGAAGCGCAAACGGTTGGGATCAACGCGTCTTCTTCTGGTGGCAAGTGGTACAGATCTTTCGATGCTGCTTCGCCCGGATGGATCTTGTTTTGCACGCCGTCCAAACCTGCCATCAGCAATGCTGCGAAACACAGGTACGGATTTGCCAGAGGATCCGGGAAACGCGCTTCAACGCGACGACCTTTAGGGTTCGAAACGTGAGGAATACGGATCGAAGCCGAACGGTTACGTGCCGAGTATGCCAATTTAACTGGTGCTTCAAAACCTGGAACCAAACGTTTGTACGAGTTGGTACCTGGGTTGGTGATTGCGTTCAGTGCTTTAGCATGTTTGATGATGCCGCCGATGTAGTACAGGGCGAAATCCGACAAACCGGCATAGCCGTCGCCTGCGAACAGGTTTTTGCCATCTTTCCAAACTGATTGGTGAACGTGCATGCCCGAACCGTTGTCGCCAACGATAGGTTTTGGCATGAAGGTCGCTGTTTTACCGTAGGTATGCGCCACGTTCCAGACGACATATTTCAAGTTCTGGGTCCAGTCAGCGCGCTCAACCAGAGTCGAGAATTTGCTGCCGATTTCATTTTGACCAGCGCCAGCAACTTCGTGGTGATGCACTTCAACTGGAATGCCAAGCGATTCCAGGATCAAGCACATTTCCGAACGCATGTCCTGGAAGCTGTCGACTGGTGGTACTGGGAAGTAGCCGCCTTTAACTGTAGGACGGTGACCTGTGTTGCCGCCTTCGAGTTTTTCGCCGGTGCTCCACGATGCTTCTTCCGAATCGATCTTGACGAAGCAGCCGTCCATGCCGATTTTCCAGCGGATGCTGTCGAAAATGAAGAATTCTGGTTCTGGGCCGAAGTAAGCAGTGTCGCCCATGCCGGACGATTTCAAATACGCTTCTGCGCGTTTGGCGATCGAACGTGGATCACGGTCGTAGCCTTTGCCGTCCGACGGTTCAATCACGTCGCACTGCATGAATAATGTAGTTTCTTCGAAGAATGGATCGATGTTGGCGGTATTTGGATCCGGCATCAACAACATGTCCGATGATTCGATACCTTTCCAGCCTGCGATCGAAGAGCCGTCAAATGCATGACCGGATTCAAATTTGTCCATGTCGAAATGCGAAACTGGCACGGTGACGTGCTGTTCTTTACCGCGTGTGTCAGCAAAGCGAAAATCAACGAATTTAACTTCGTTGTCTTTCACCATCTTCAAGACCTCTGCTGCCGTCATTGCCATGCGAATCTCCTAAAATTGAGCAAAGTGATACAAATTAGTTAATGGGTTGTGAGCCGTGCGTGTACTAACAGCATGTGTCCATAACTCGCCCGAAATGATAGCAGATTCCATGCCACCGGCTTCAGCAAAAATATATAGTCGCACCTTGCTGGAGCAGCCGATGTTTACTGGCTAAGCGCCCTTTTGGAGCACGCTTTGAATCTTTGATCTGAAAAAACAATCACCAAAATGGTGAATTAATTTAATAAAGCACTTTTAAGGTGCAAATTATTAATAAAAGTTAACTAATGCACTATTTTTGATCATTAAAAAATCAGGAAGAAGACGACAGCAACTGCTGTTGGCAAAAGAGCGCCCAACAATAAACCAAGCATGCCTATCGATTCATCGTTGAATCCCTGACGCAATAAAGCCACACCCGCCGGATTTGGCGCATTGGCAATCACCGTCAAACCACCGCCGGCGACTGCGCCGGCAACCAGCATGTACTTGGCCGAATCAGACATCCCTTCGATCAGCGAGCCTAAATAAGTCAGCGCGGCATTATCCGTAATCGCCGTCAAACCCAGCGCACCGAAAAACAGTGCCGTCGGCTCCAGACTGGCAACGATAGGTTGCAACCACCATTGCTGCATGCCGCCCAAAACCACCAAACCTGCCAGGAAGAAGCCAACCAGCAAGCCTTCTTTCAAAATCAATGGATTCTGGAATTGCTCATACCCTTTAGCAAAACCAAGGAAAAACAAAAAAAGTCCGATAAAAATCACCGGGTGATGAGCAAAGATCACCACGCCGCTCAAGAATACAAGGTGTACCAGGCTGACGATTAGAGGCATACGCAATTCCGCATCCGGCTCACTCTTCACATCAGGCTGTTTGATGTAAGAACGCAGCAAGAAAGTCACGCCAGTCGCATTGACCAAGACTGCGATTGCCGCCTTCCAGCCGAAGTTGGCCGCCATGAAAGCACTATCCCAACTCCAGGTCGATGCCACCATCAATACCGGCGGCGCGGCAAACGATGTCAGCGTGCCACCGATAGACACATTGACGAACAGCACACCAAGCGCACCATATTTCAACCACTCAGGAATGCCTTGACGAAAAACCAGCGGTGCCAGCATCAAGGCAGCCAGCGTCATCGCGGCCGGCTCGGTAATCAATGAACCTATCAAGGGCACCAGCGCCATGCACAACCAGACATGCGCAATTGCCGTATTCACCGGCGCTATACGCGCAATCGTTGCAATCAATATTTTAACGATTTCCAACACCGGGCGCGAAGCGGCTATGACCATGATCACGAAGACAAACAGCGGTTCGGTATATTGTCGCGATTCTGCATAATCCAGTGCAGTAGTACCGCCAGATACCAAGGCCATCACTACGATCAATACAAAGGCCCAGAAGCCAAAGACGACTTCGATCTCGCCCAACAGATGCAATAAGCCCGCGTGTTTGGGATGATGATGCGCCAATCGTTCAAACGATTTTGCGGCGAATGTATGAATAAGTGCAATGGCAAAGATGAGCGCTGCGATGAGCTGGATAGTGGTCATTGGATTGCCTGGAGGACGTGAACACCGATTATAACAATGGACATCACCATACAAGCCGACGACAAACTTGCAAGCAAGTGCTCATTTATAATGAAACGATCTATCACCCTGAACCTACATCATGACGACTTCTGCTGACATCCTTGTTACCGCACATGCGCGCGGGGTAGCCAATCAATTACCGTATGCCGGTGCTGTGACACCGCAAGAAGCCTATGCACTCTTGCAAGACAATCCAAAAGTAAAACTAGTCGATGTACGCACAAATGCAGAACGCGACTGGATAGGCCGCGTCAATGTCGCACCGGAACAGCAGGTCGCCGTGCAATGGAATCTGTACCCTGGAGGCACGCCAAATCCGGATTTCCTGTCGCAACTTGCGCAAGTTGCAGAGAAAGACACTGTCTTGTTATTTCTGTGCCGCGGCGCGGTACGTTCGCGTCACGCAGCAAAGCTGGCGACGGAAAATGGCTATGCACACTCCTTCGACGTACTCGAAGGATTTGAAGGTGAGAAAGATGCCGAAGGCCATCGCAAAACAGTCAATGGCTGGTGCAAAGCCGGCCTGCCCTGGATAGGCGCTTAAGCTGCTTTCACTCCACTCAGCCACAAGATACGCTTGCGTACCAGATTGATATTGCTGCGCAAGCGATATAACTCATCCGCAAATGAAAGTGGAATCGAAATCTGGTTCACTTTCTCTTCAATCTCAGTCAAGCGCGTCAACTGCGCCGGGAAAAGCTCCGCACGTTTTTCCGGTGGCACATCCTCAATCGCCTGTTCTACAGAGCGCAATTGCCCATACCAGCGATACACGCGCGAACGCACCTTCCATACGTACAAGGGCGGCAAAATACGTGACAAGGGAATGATCAATGCACCCAATGCGACGATCACAATCCACATGCGCTCAACAAAATTGGCCACCCAGAACGGAAAGTAACGCTGCAGCAGCGGTGCGCCATCGCGATAGAACTTCTCGGCTTGTGGCGCCACTGGAATTTCCGTGTAGCTCCCGTTCGGGAACTCGCCCTTCTTGTTAAACCACCCAGCGCCGCCGTGAATACTGACGGCTGCCTGCGCAATCAAATCTACCAGGGCCGGATGCAAACCCTCACGGGCAACCAGGGTGGCTGTAGGTGCAATCAAATGATAATTCTTGACTGGCATATCCCGCGAAAAATCGACAATGCCACGCGGCAAAACTACATGTGACAGATAAGGAAAACGACGCGAATACGCTTCCGCCTGCGAAAAATCAAACAGTTTGATCCCTGGCGTTCGCAACAACATCTGAATCAATAATCCATCCGGCGCAGAACTGAACACCAAGGCATCAATACGGCCTGCCAGCAATTCAACGGTCGCCGGCGTATCGGCCAGCTTGCTCGTTTTTACGCTATTGATGTCAATATCATTCGCTTCGAGAATCGCGTTAAACAACTTAGGTACGCCACTGCCGTCGGTACCAACATTGACCTTCATCTTCTTTAATTGCGTCAGATTTTTCAACTGCGCATTCTCGCGATAAAACAACCAGACCGGCTCATAAAACAAACTGCCTATCGAGATCAAACCGGAGCGCTCGGCATCGGCATGTTGGGTCGAACCGCTTTGCACGAAGGCGATGTCGATATCCGAATCTTCATCGTTCAACAGGCGCAAATTTTCCGCTGAACCTTGCGATGATTTCAGTGTTGTCGTAATCCCGAATTTGCCGAGTTCCTGCGCATATTTTTTGCCGAACTCTGCATAAGCACTACTATCCTGCCCGGTCGAAAAAACGACCTGCGACGGAGGAAACGGATTGATCAGCTTGTAAGCAAAATAGCATGCAGCAGCAATCAAAATCACCAACGGCCCGACCGTGACAAATAGATCGCGCAGGGAAAAGCTGGTGAATTTCAGAATTTTTTTCATGACAAGCGACACTCAATCAACAAAAGCAAACAAAAAACGCCGGTATCGCAAGGATAACCGGCGTTGCAATCGAAGCAAGCACCATTAAGCGAGCTTGACGGCATGCTCACGTGTTTCGTGGAAAGTCACGCCCGGCCAACGTTCCTGCGTCAGACGCAAATTGACGCCGGAACTGGCCAGATACGCAAGATTGCCAGCCGCATCGTGCGACAGATTGTGGCCGGCTGAAGAGCGCTCAAAATCAGCCAGCATCTTCTTGTCGTCGCAGGTAATCCAGCGCGCGCTGCTGATGCTGGTACCTTCAAATACGGCATCGACACCATACTCATTCAGCAAGCGACTGGCGACCACTTCAAACTGCAGCACGCCCACACCACCCAACACCAGATCGCTGCTGTTGACCGGCTTGAAGACTTGAATCGCACCCTCTTCGCCCAACTGCTGCAAACCCTTGTGCAATTGCTTGATCTTCAGCGGATTACGGATGCGCACCGAGCGGAAAAAGTCTGGTGCGAAATATGGAATGCCTGTGAACTGCAGCAATTCACCTTCGGAAAAACTGTCGCCGATCTGCATGTTGCCGTGATTCGGCAAACCGATGATGTCGCCTGCATATGCCTCTTCCACCTGCTCACGACTGGACGCCATGAAGGTGACTACGCTGGACACCTTGATCTCGCGGTTCAGGCGTAAATGCTTGACCTTCATGCCACGCTGGAAACGGCCGGAACACACACGCAGGAACGCAATACGATCGCGATGCGCCGGATCCATGTTCGCTTGAATTTTGAAAACAAAACCGGAGAAAGGCAATTCAGTCGGCTTGACTGCACGCACCGTCGCATCGCGTTCGCGCGGTGGCTGCGCCCAATCCAGCAGCGCATTCAAAATTTCGCGCACACCGAAGTTGTTGATCGCCGAACCGAAAAATACTGGCGTACGCGTACCGTTCAGGAAGGCGTCGAGGTCGAACGGATGCGATGCACCGTGCACGAGCTCCACTTCCATTTTCAATTGTTCGATCTCAAGCGGGAACATCTCGGCGAGGCGCGGATTGTCTATGCCTTTGACGACTTCAAATGTCTGATCGGCTTTCTCGCTGCCTGGCGCGAACAACATGATTTCATCGCGCAGCAAGTGATACACGCCGCGGAAATTCTTGCCCATGCCGATCGGCCAGGTGACCGGTGCGCATTCGATCTTCAGCACTGATTCCAGCTCGTCCAGTAGTTCCAGCGGATCGCGTGTCTCGCGATCCATCTTGTTCATGAACGTGATGATGGGCGTGTTGCGCATGCGGCAAACGTTCAGCAATTTGATCGTTTGTTCTTCCACGCCTTTTGCCGCGTCAATCACCATCAGTGCGGAATCGACTGCGGTCAATACGCGATACGTATCTTCAGAAAAATCCTGATGGCCTGGCGTGTCGAGCAGGTTGACGACGTGGTCGCGATATTCGAACTGCATCACCGAACTGGCGACGGAAATGCCGCGCTGCTTTTCGATATCCATCCAATCGGATGTTGCATGACGGCCGCTCTTGCGTCCCTTGACGGTACCGGCGAGTTGAATCGCGCCCGAGAACAGCAACAGCTTTTCAGTCAGCGTGGTTTTACCCGCATCAGGATGGGAAATAATGCCGAAGGTGCGACGGCGCGCCACTTCGCTGGCGATCAGTTCGGACGAAACGGAACGTATTTCAGGTTCGGATCCTGCGTCTATAGCAGAATCGGGTGTTGCAGAATCGACGGAAGCGGACATGAGGGTTTCGGGCGTAGTGGACATGGAATAGCCCTTGCGAAAAGGGCTAAAGTCTACCGTCTCTTGGCCCTGAAGTCTAATGTGGCTATGGAAAATAGCGATGGGTTTTGAGTACTTAAGCCCTGCCGAAGCAGAAACGCTTAACGTTTTACCAAGCCGGCGGCTTCCAGCCTGGCCCAGATGGCGTCTTTTTCAGCGTCGTCGTAAATGATCCAGTTAATCACTTCGTCAAAGGTCCGGCCGCAACCTTTGCAGATTTCGTCACCATGTGAAGTCGAGCAATAACCGGCGCAAGGAGAATCCGGGCGAAGTACGTCTTTGCGAGTCGGGGCTGGCGAATTATGGTCTGCTGCTTGATCTACTGAATTATCTTTGTTGCTCATGCGAAATAGTCTGTGCTTCTATCCATCGAACCTGCATTGTCTATCAAACCGGCAAAAATTACTGTGCCTGCACAATGAAGTCGGTTAGCAGCACTGCTTCGATATTACGAGTATTCAAAGCAGTATTGCCCGCATCGCGCAGAATTGTCTGCACATAAGTCAGGCCTTCCGGCTCACGCAAGCGCTTGAGATCGACATTGGCCAATGCTGCCTGCAATGCAAAATCCAGTTGCTTCTTGTTACTGGCAAGCCACGTCGCATCTTCATTGCGTGTCTGTACAGCAATCGTCGCCTTGATTGCAAACTCGGAACTGCGAACCACTACCGGACCAAAGCTTGTATAAGTCGATGGCGACACCGGGCGCGCACCATACGAAAAATACAGCCAGACCGACAGCATGCCTACCAATACGATGGCCAACGCACCGCCGATAATGATGACGTTCGTATCGATTTGCCTGGTTTTGGTTTTGACGCTGGCTTTCGCCATGATGATGCCCGGAGTGGTGAATTGCCTTAGTTTAACCGATGTTTCCGGACGGACAGCTCAATTAATTTCCTTAAGGAAATATTTCCACCCTCAAACCGTCATGCCAAACGGTTCAAAGTCACGCCATTACTACCGCGTTCCAGTCTGTCTTCCAGTTCGCCTATGTGCGCAGCAACCGTATTGCCGGATTGCTCAATGGCAGTCGCAATGCCGGTATTCAAGCGATCCAGACGATCAAGCAAGGCGCCGCGCAGCTCCAGATTCTGCTTGTCGATGGTACGCATTTCCAGTTCGATAAACTGACGCAGCTCGGTATAACGCGAGGCTTCGGCTTGATCGGCACGCTCACGTTGAAGCTGCAATTCTTTGGTATGACGGCGCGACTCCAGTAAAGAGTGCGACTGCAACTGAATGAACAGTGCCAGAAAAAATGCAGCCAGCAATGTCGTCAGCCCCAGCATCACCAAACCCAAGGGTGCCTGTACGGTCGTACCTCCCAGCCAAAGGGCTGTTGGTGCATTGAAGGCTTCCCAATTCAAGGCAGCCAATGCCGCTATCGCACCCAGGATAATGGCAAATAACAATGTCCGAATTTGCATGATGTGCGCGCTTTCAATGTGAGGTTCAAGAAAGGAGCGTTCACCGCGAGCTAGATATGGCTGGCGGCGCGCTACAAAAGCTGTGCATCAGATGATGTAGCGATTGTCCCTCATTCGACGGGAATTGTTTGTACGGCAACGTACAGTGGCAAAGCGCAAGGCCTTATCCTGCATTCACGATGCATACTTCATCCAGCTCATACTCGTTGCGCAATCCTGTCGGCCAAAAGCTGTCAGCAGCCATGACAAAAACCCTCTGTTTATTGGCGCAACTCAAATAAATCTATGTGCGTTTTTGTCACTTAAACCAAGAAATTTCCTTTGCTTTTGATTGCTTAATGTAACATTCACTCTACAATTAGTTACCTCAAAAAAATATTCTAAACGGAGCGACCTATATGAAATTCACATCTTTGTTGGCAATGATATTGCTGGCAGCAGGCATCAATTCCGCTGTAGCACAAGATCTTGTCCTGGCCGTTAACGAAGGTGTGACTTATCAAGATGGCGGACCTGCCAGTGAACGCTACAAACCATTGCTGCAATTGCTGTCAAAAGAACTCAAACAAAACGTCAAGCTGCAAACCGTAGACAAATATTCAGTTTTTGAAAAAGGCCTCGCTGAAGGCAAATTCGATCTGGCATTCATTCATCCTGCACACGTCGGTTTGGTCGCCGTCAAAAAGAATGGCTACGAAGGTTTGGTGACCGCCAAGGGATTTACCGATTACCGTGCGCGTGTGCTTGTTGCCAACGCTTCCCCGATGAAAACCATGCAAGATCTGCGCGGCAAGAAAATCGGCGTACCGTCGGTTGAATCGATTACCACTGTGATGTTTACCGCCAACCTGCGCGAACTGAATTTTCCACAACCGGAAAAATCCTTTACCGCCACCCGCTATCAAGATGCTGTGCCCTTCATGATCGATAATGGTTTTGTCGATGCTGGTGTCACCGGTTCTGCCGGCGTAGCCAAAGCATGGGTTGCCAAAGGCGGCCGCATCCTCGCAGAAACCAAACCAGTCCCAATCAAACAATTCCTCGCATCGAAAAAACTCAGCGAATCCGACCGCGAAAAACTCAAAAGCCTGTTGCTCAACTTGTCGGAAAATGAGGCTGGTAGAAACGCGCTGTCCAAAATCAGCATGACAGGCTTCGTGCCTTGGAATGCACAAGTCATGGATGAAGCAACGACTCGTCTCGGCTTGTAAAAAATAGCAAGCGCTTGCGCTTGCTGATCAGAAAAAACGCATTGCTTGTCGCAATGCGTTTTTTCTTACCCTTTCAGTTTTTATCATTTCAACATCTTCATGCGGTACTTATCGGTATTCGCGTTCTTAAAATTTTCAAACAATCTCCACTGAATACAGCATATGAAACTCACTTCTTTTTTAGCAACTGCATTACTCGCAGCAGGCATCAACTCAGCAACAGCACAAGATCTTGTTCTGGCAGTTAACGAAGGTGTTACTTATCAAGATGGCGGACCTGCCAGCGAACGTTACAAACCGTTGTTGCAATTGATTTCAAAAGAACTCAAACAAAATGTGAAGCTGCAAAGCGTAGACGCTGCGAACTTTGGCAAGGGTCTGGCAGAAAACAAATTTGACATCGCCTTCATACATGCAGCGCACATCGGTCTGCAAGCAGTAAAGAAAAATGGCTATGAGGGCCTGGCCACCGCCAAAGGATTCACCGATTACCGCGCACGCGTACTGGTCGCCAGCACATCACCACTGAAAGCCATGCAGGATTTGCGCGCCAAAAAAGTCGGCGTGCCCTCGCTTGATTCGATTACTACCGTGATGTTTACCGCCAATCTGCGTGAGCTGAATTTTCCACAACCGGAAAAATCGTTCACTGCCACACGCTATCAGGAAGCCGTGCCGTTCATGATCGATAACGGTTTTGTTGACGCTGGTGTCACGGGTTCTGCTGCAGTCGCCAAGGCATGGGTAGCCAAAGGTGGTCGCGTCTTGGCAGAAACCAAACCGATTCCAGTCAAACAATTCCTCGCATCGAAAAAGCTCAGTGAATCCGACCGCGAAAAACTCAAAAGCCTGTTGCTCAACTTGTCGGAAAACGAAGCAGGCAGAAATGCACTGTCGAAAATCGGCATGACCGGCTTTGTACCCTGGAACACGCAAGTGATGGATGAAGCGACTGCTCGTCTAGGCTTGTAAATCTACAAACTGCCCTCGCGGTATCTGGCATCAAATCAAACGCCTCGCTTTCAGCGGGGCGTTTTTCTTTCTACTCCAGCGACATCCCAGCCTTGATACGTTCGACAATTCAGCTCTCAAGAATTAATCCGTGACTTTTACAGGCAGCACACTTATACTGTGTTTATATACAGTAATGTGTATTTCTGTCGGGCTGCTCCCCCTCCTGCTTTACTGTGCAGCCCGACTCTTTCTTCCCTGTTACATCCAAAATCCCACGCCTCATTTCTAGTGCCTCATACTGCAGTCGCAGTCACGTATGGCTTGCCTATAAGCAGTTTTTAGATCAAAGTAGCGCCCAGTTGAAATTCCTGGCTCGGGGTCCTGCGCGGTAGAACATGCGCGGGTGAGAGATACCCGTTGAACCTGATTGAGGTAATCCTCGCGCAGGAAAGCATGCGAACTATCGCCGTCCTCCACGGCGCAGAACCGGCTGACCTGCCATCCTTTTGAAAGAAGATGATGGCTTTAACCGATACTCCTGCGGCAAGCAGCAATGCCGCTTTTACACCCGCTTTCATACCAATTCCTGCTGCAGAACGCGTCTTCTCGTTCCGCGATCACGCCGCGCTCTGGTTCAGCCTTGGCGTAGGCTTGCTGGTCATGCAGATCGGCGCCTTCCTCGGCACCGCACTCGGCACCCAAACTGCCTTGTTCGCCATCGTCGCCGGCTCAGTGCTGGGCGCTGCCCTGCTCGGCTGGGTTGCCTACATAGGATACGAGCGCGGCTTGTCCAGCCCTATCCTGATGTGCCAAACACTGGGAACATCCTTCGCAAAATTACCAGTCATTCTGAACATCATTCAATTGTTAGGTTGGTCCGCATTTGAGCTGGTCGTCATGCGCGACGGTACGACCGCGCTGATCAAAGGCATCACCGGTATTGAGCAGCGTGGATTCCGTATGTCACGGCAATTTTCTGGGGCTTGTTATTGGTGGCACTCGCCACCGGCTCCATGATCGGTCTGGTTCGACGCTTTGTCGGCCGCTTCGGCTTGCCTCTGGTAATTCTGTCGCTAATCTGGCTGACGTATCAATTCTTCATCAAAGCGCAAACGCAAGGTCTGGATGCGATCTGGAACAAGGCTGGCGATGGTTCTATGAGTACGCTCGCAGGCATAGATCTGGTGATGGCAATGCCGGTGTCGTGGTTACCTCTGGTCGCTGATTTCGCGCGTTACGGCAAGGCCGGTGCGAGCACCTTCCGTGGTACATGGCTGGGCTTTGCCATCGCCAATATCTGGTGCCATGCATTGGGTGTGCTGATCGTCAGTACGTCGAATCCTGGTGCCGATCTAATGACGACATTATTGTTGGCGCAAGGCGGTTTGATTGCGTTGGGCTTGATTCTGATCGATGAAATGGATAACGCTTACGGCGACGTCTATTCCGGCTCAGTCTCGCTCAACTTCCTGAATGGAAAATTCACGATACGCTTCTGGGGAATTGCGCTGGCATTGGTCGCTACCTGCTGCGCACTGATACTGCCCATGCATGGCCTGGAACCCTTTCTGCTGATACTGAGTTCGGTGTTCGTACCTTTGTTCGGCGTCGTCATTTCGCAGTTGGCAAAAAATGGAGCTGCGACAGATAAAACCGTGAATGTCGTACCTGTCGCGATCTGGCTGATAGGCATCGCAGCATTCCACATCTGCCCTATGCTCTGGCCGCAAGTGGGTTCCGCGCTACCCAGCCTCGCAATCACGCTGCTGCTGGGATCGCTTTACCGCATGGCACGCAACCCTACCCTGCAATCGGCTTAACAAATATAGTTGAAACGGATGATACTGGTATTTCACTCATCATCCGCTCTCGACTATCTTGCTGCGACCTGAGATTTGTCCCAGCCACCACCAAGTGCCTTGAATACATCGGTAGTGCCGGTCAGACGCAGCAACTTCAACTGCGTCAATCTATCGTCAGCCGTGAACAGCGTGCGCTGCGCATCGAGCAGAGCGTTCAAATCATCTGCCCCTTCGCGATAGCGCAATTCGGACAAGCGCAATGCACGTAAAGCTTCTTTCTTGATTTCGATCTGCGCCTGCTCCTGATCGCGATTGCGCGTTGCATTGCCGAGCGCATCATCGACTTCTTTCAAGGCGGTATACACAGTACGACGATAGCTTTCAGCCAGTTGTCGACGTGTCGATTCATTGGTTTCCACCTGCAAGCGCAAGCGATTGCCATCGAACAGTGTTTGGACTATCGATGCTGCGATGCCTACGCTGTATGTTGGATTACCCAGAGACAGCAAGGCAGCACTCGAATTACCGGCAGCGCCTGTCAATGAAATCGTCGGCAACAATGCCGCGCGTGCCGCTGCCACATTGGCAGAACCAGCCAGCAATTGCGCTTCGACACTGGCGACATCGGGACGGCGTGTAATCAGCGTGGATGGCAAACCGGCACTGACTTCCGGTATAGCAAGCACCTCCAGACTTTGCGCCGCAACCTGTAAAGCCTGCGGCTGACGACCCAGCAGAATCGCTAACGCGCTGACGGTTTGTCGCTCTTGCACCTGTAGCGGAAAAATAGTGGCGCGCTGTGCCAACACCGTACTGCGTTGACGACTGACATCCAGGGCAGACGCTGCGCCAAAGCGATAACGCGCTTCGACGATAGCAAACAGTTTTTCTGAAATAGCCAGATTTTCCTGTGCCACTTGCAATTGCATGCGCAAGGCCAGTATCTGGAAGTAGGCATTCGCGACACCAGTCGTCAGCGTCAGACGCACCGTTTCCAGACCATAGAGACTGGCGTTCAGCGATGCGTTCGCACTCTTGGTGGTTGCCGCCACGCGGCCCCAAACGTCGACTTCATAATTGACACTCAGCGCCACACCGCTTGATTCGCTTCTACTCCAACCACTGCCTGTCGGGCCTGGTTTAACCTGACCGGTTTCGGTGCCCGCACTCACAGTCAGTAACGGAAACAAAGATGCACCGGCGCTGCGCGCAGCAATTTCTGCTTGCGTCACACGCTCTGCGGCAATGATCAAATCCGGACTGCCAGCCAGGGACTGATCGATCAAGCCAGACAATTCCTCTGAACCAAACCCACGCCACCAGTCGCGCTGCAATTCAACGCCAGCAGGTGCTGCCTCTGCCCATGTTGCGGGAATTTCCACATCCGGTTTGCTTGCATCAATGTTATGCGCACAAGCACTCAGTGCAAGTACGACGGCTACGGCAAGCGCGAGACGCGACCGTCGAAAATTAAACCCTGTTGAATTAAAACGTGAAGTCATGACTGTCATTTCATTCTGCCGACAACGCGACCACAGGATCGAGTTGTGCAGCTTTTTTAGCTGGTAGATAACCGAACAGCAATCCCGTCATGAACGCGCAACCGAATGCGAGCAATACAGGTGCTGCTGAATATTTAATAGGAGTGCCGAATGCGTCAATCACGGCTGCGGTTGCCAAACCAAACACCACACCGATGGCACCGCCTATCGCAGACACCACCACGGCTTCAATCAAAAACTGCTGCATGATATTGCTCTCGCGCGCACCGGTCGCCATGCGTATGCCGATCTCGCGTGTGCGCTCAGTGACTGACACCAGCATGATGTTCATCACGCCGATGCCGCCGACCAGCAATGAAATCGCAGCAATCGAACCAAGCAAAATAGTCAGCGTGTTTTGCGTCTGCTCCATCGCTTCCATGATGGAAGCCATATTGCGAATCTGGTAATCGACGGTGCCGTGACGCTCCAGCAGCAGTTTGTCGACTTCTTCCTGCGTATCGTCGATGTGATCGACGTTTTCCACGGCCACAGTCACATTACGTAAATAACGTTGCCCCGACAAACGCAGGCTGCTGGTTGAGTAAGGGACGAACACCACGTCATCCTGATCCGAGCCCATAGGCGACGCACCGCGTTCCGACATGATGCCAACCACCTGAAACAACAGATTGTTGATCAGTACGAATTCGCCTATTGGATTACTGTCGCCAAACAATGCATTCGCCGTAGTTTTCCCAAGTACCGCAACGGCGGCGTAATTCGTTTCATCGTCTTCACTGAAGAAGGTGCCTTGCGCTACCGGCCATTGCCGTGCGAGCGGAAATTTTGCCGACGTACCCGTTACGCTGGTAGACGTATCCGAGGTACCAAAACGCAGAGTGACGCTACTGCTTTGCTCCGGCACCGCCGCCAGCACATTCGGCAAATCGTCAATCGCCTTGACGTCATCGACTACCAGCGTCGCCGTACTATTAAAGCCGCGTTGATTCGGCGCACCCGGCCGTACCAGCAACAGGTTGGAACCCATGGCACTGATACGCTCGACTACTTCAGCCTTGGCACCATCGCCGATTGCCAGCATTGCGATCACGGATGCAACGCCGATCACGATGCCGAGCAAGGTCAGCACAGAACGGAAAAAATTCGCACGCAAAGAACGTAGCGCCATCTTCGCCGCTTCCAGCATATCGGTCAGTCGCGAACCTATGCCTGCGACCACCGGACGTACAAAGTCTGTCTGTGTTGGCGACGGATGTGCAGGACCTGGGTCGGACAGGATGTGGCCATCCTTGATCTCAATCAAACGCTGCGCGTGATCTGCAACTTCCTTCGCATGCGTGATCAGCAAAACCGTGTGGCCGCGGGAAGACAAATCGGCCAGCAGCTTCATCACATCCTGGCCGCTTTTGCTGTCCAGCGCGCCTGTCGGTTCATCGGCCAGAATGATGCGACCACCGTTCATCAACGCACGCGAGATCGATACCCGTTGTTGTTGCCCGCCTGACAATTGGTTCGGCCTATGGTGCGAGCGGTCTGCCAAACCCAATTCAGCCAGCAAGGCTTGCGCACGTGCGTGACGTTCCGCCGGCGGCAAGCCGGAATACATGGCTGGCACTTCCACGTTTTCTGCGGCGCTGGCGGAAGCGATCAGGTTGTAACTCTGGAATACGAAACCGAAATCATCGCGACGCAACAAAGCGCGTTCATCGCGACCGAAGTCCGAAACATCACGCCCCATGAAGTAATAATTGCCGGTACTTGGTCTATCCAGGCAGCCGAGAATATTCATCAACGTGGATTTGCCGGAACCCGATGCACCCATGATGGCGACAAACTCGCCTTCATAGATTTTCAAATCGATACCGTGCAACACTTCGACTTCAAGGCCACCGTTGCGGTAAGTTTTGGTCACGCCGCGCAATTCAATCAGCGGCGTCTCATCCGAATCACGGACACCGGCAGCTTGCACTGTTTCCACGACGGCTGGGTCTATCTCTTTGTTCATTAACGACCCCGTGCTGATCCAGCGCCAGCTCCGCCCATACCTGGTGGCATGCCGCCTTGCTGGCCAGTCGCCGCTTGTGTGCGTTTGCTTGATGGTGGCAACTTCATGCCGATAATGACGGTGTCGCCTTCGACCAAGCCACTCACTACTTGCATCTGCACGCGATTGGTAACACCGAGTTCGACTTTGCGTTGTTCGATCTTGCCATCCTGATCTATGACTTTGACTGTGCCACTACGTGGCGTACGTGTTGTGCTTTGCTCCGCGAAGCCGCTGGTAGAAACAGAGGACGTTGGAGGACTACCTATGTTCGACGTTGCTGCAAGCGGATCGACCTTGTCTGCAGCTGCAGATTTTGTACTGCCTGCCTTGGACTTCTCGTCACCCGTCGATTTATCGCTTTGCGCCAACGCAGAGTCGCCAGATTTACCGGCCGCTTCGCGCATCGCACGGCGACGCTCACGCATGGCTTCGCGTTCTTCGGGAGACATCTTCTCGAATGACGCGCGACGTTCTTCCTGCGTCATGTTCGTGAATGACTGATCGCCCGATGGATCAGCTGATTTTCCAGCTGTTTGCGCGGTAGCTTGAGTATCGGCAGGTTTGTCTTTTGCCTCAGCCTTGCTAGCTGCGTTCTTTGTGGTGGACGCATCGGCGGATTTTTCATTCGTCGATTTTCCTGCAGTCTCACCGCGTTCGCGTTTTCCACCTGCACCACCAGAACCTCGTGCGATCGTCACCGCAGCAGTCGGCACCAGCAATACATCCTTCGCTGTCGCCGCAATAAAGAACACTTGCGTCGTCATGTTAGGCATCAATGCCTGGTTCTTGTTAGGTACATCAAACAAGGCGTTGTACAACACCACGTTATTGGTAACAGTAGGAGTCGGTTCAATCTTGCGCAAGGCACCATACCAGCGACGACCCTGACTACCCAGCGTGGTGAAATACACTTCCATACCCTTGCTCAGCTTGCCCACTTCAGCTTCCGACACTTGCGTCTGTACCGTCATTGTCGACAGATCCGCAATACGCAAAATGGTCGGTGCGTTTTGATTAGCGTTCAGTGTCTGGCCTTGACGCGCTGTCAGCGACACAACAGTACCTGCCATAGGGGCGTAAATTTTTGCGTAGTTAAGATTGGCTTCGTCAGCACGCAAAGTCGATTGCGTTTGCTCTATCTGCGCTTGCAACGCATCTATCTGTGCTTTGGCTGCACGCAAGCTTGCTTCTGCAGTTTGCAAAGCTTCCGCCGTTGTGGCATCAGCTGCCATCAGATTTTTTTGACGAGTGTATTGCAGGTTGGCCAATACCAATGCCGACTCACGCTCCTTCATCGTCGCCTGTTGATTGCGCAAACCTGCACGTCGTGCATCCACCGTTGCACGAAACACGGTCGGATCAATCTCGGCCAGCAAATCGCCTTCTTTGACCACCGAACCAACTTCAATATGCAGCTTTTTCAACTGACCGGATACCTGCGCACCGACATCCACGTATTCGAGCGGTTGCACGGTACCGGTTGCCGTCACCAGATCCTGAATATCGCCACGCTGCACTTCTGCGACTTGATAAATTTCACGCGGATCTTTCTTTGCATAAAACTTGTGCCATCCCCAATAACCGGCAGCAGTGAGCAGCACGACCAACAAAGCCAGCACGGTATAACGATGCAAAGCACGTTGGCGCAAAGTAGACAGGAAAGAAGATGACTTCATGGACAAGGACATTCAGAGTTTGGTGGTTATTCAATCAGGCAACAGGATAAAACAAGATCACATCCAACTTTGACAGCACACAAGGAGGCTGGTACTTCAAAGCCGTCCATTCATGCATGCTGCAAGGAACTGGCTGGCTATCCGGATGATGCAAGGGAATGGCTGGCGACGTCGCAAAACGTTTGGTAGGTGGTAACGATAACGAGTCCGCCTGTGTTTATCAAGCGAATCCCTGATTCTGCAAGGTAAAGAATTGTGAAGAAGATGTGTGTGAGTGTGTCAGTGCAGACTGCGCTTGAAGCAAACGTGAGCAGTCGCTTGCAGCAGATACAAAAATGGCGCCGATGTTTATGCAAACATCCAGCGCCACTTTTCAATTCGCCGCAATCAACTCATTGCAATACTCGGCGACATCAATATCTGTTTTGAAAAATATGATTAACCGCGATCCACAAATGCACGTTCGATCACATAATCGCCAGGCTGACCGATACCGGCCGATACTTCAAAGCCCAAATGATCGAGTCGTGCCGCAGTGTCCTTCAACATGTCGGGACTGCCGCAAATCATCGCGCGATCGGTCAATGGATCCAGCGGTGGAATGCCGAGGTCGTCGCACATCTTGCCGGTTTCAATTGCGGTCGTGATGCGACCTTCATTAATGAAAGTTTCGCGTGTCACGGTTGGGTAGTACAGCAATTTGGCAGCGATTTCTTCGCCCAGGCCTTCGATCTCCAGCAATTCATTGGCTATGTAATCCTTGTAAGCCAGTTCACTCACCAGACGCACACCGTGCACCAAAATGATTTGATCAAAGCGTTCGTAAGCTTCAGGGTCGCGAATGATGCTCATGAACGGTGCCAGGCCGGTACCGCTACCGAACAGGAACAGACGTTTAGCCGGCAACAGATCGGACATCACCAGCGTGCCGGTTGGTTTGCGGCCGACCAGCAACTCGTCGCCCACTTTCAGATTTTGCAAATACTTGGTCAACGCACCTTCCTGCACTTTGATCGACAGGAATTCCAGATGCTCTTCCCAGGATGGGCTGGCGATACTGTATGCGCGCAGCACGTTCTTGCCATCGATCGGCAAGCCGATCATGACGAAATGGCCGCTTTCAAAACGAAAACTTGGTTCACGAGTCGTGGTGAAGGAAAACAGCGTGTTATTCCAGTGATGGACAGTCAAAATCTTAACGGTGTCAAAAGCGGCCATAAAATCAATACATCCTAAATATCAAATCGTCGTAAATCAAAAATACGAAAAAAGCGCGAAATGCCACGCATAAGCGGAAAGCAAGCTGTGGACGCAAGCCACTTGCGCTCCAAGTTTCCGGAGAAAAAGAGCGCGTATTTTACCAGTCGGGACTGAACTGTCGCAGGTATTGGCCAGACTGGCCGAAAGACGCTGCAGTGATGGGCTTTCGTAGTCGCAAACAGCGCATTACTTGAGAATTATTCTCATTATAACGCGAGCGTTATAGCACGGCAACACTTGCCCGTCAGGATACCCGAGTGTCGCAATTTGATTGCGATGGAATTCTCATTTGCTTATAACCAAATTGAGTGAAAGTTATTTTTTGATAATTTATTGTGTTGTAACAAAACGGTAATGAGCTTGTCATAACTGCTACGCATACTCCGGCAATTTATTCGGAGACAATAAAATGCGTTTCAGTCATTCGCTGCGTCCGCTTCCCCTCGTCATCGCTTTGCAGGCAGCCTTTTGCTCACCATTGTGGGCAGCGAGCTTCACGATTCCTACCGATTCCGGCACGGCGACAAAGACCTTGGCCGCTGGCGACACCGGCACAGTCGGTAGCGGCGCAAGCTTGAGTCTCGGCGGCGCGACCATCGCTGTCACCGTGACTGGCACAAGCGGTGCAGCGACGCTGAATAACGCGGGCACGATCGAACAAACCGGCACCGAGCGCACGATTGATGTGACTGGAAACGGGGTCAAACTGATTCTGAATAACGCAGCTGGCGCGATCATATCCGCTGCTGGCAATGATGTGATTCGCACCAATAAAGCGAACATCGCGATACAGATCGATAATCAGGGCACCATCTGGCAAAAGAGTACGGGCAGCGCGGCTGCGGGCCAAGCGATTGATTCTCGCGGCATTGGCGCAACGTCGACTGGCAGCTTTATTACCAACGGCTCGGCCACCAACACGGCAGCGACGATTCGTGCAGATGCGGATGACGCGATTCGCGCCGGCAGCAATACGACGATTACAAATTACGGCACGATCATCAGCAATGGCATCGTCAATACGAAATGCCCTGACTATCTGGGCACCGCGTGCAACAGTGCGATCAGTGCCAGCGATGCGATCGATATCGGTGGCAATCTTGGCGTCGTTGTTGAAAACTACGGCACCATCAGCGGCCCGCGCCACGGCATCACCGCAGATAACGCAGTTACGGTGACGAATCAGCTCGGCGGCCAAATCATAGGCCGCAACGGTTCAGGCGTCGGCAGCGATGGCACCGCGACAGTGACCAACTACGGCACCATCAGCGGCCGCTATGCCGGCGAAGGCAATGCATTCCAGCAACCGGGAACCGGCGGCATCAGCACCACCAGCAATGGCGACGGTGATGGCGTCGATATCGACGGTATCGGCACTGTAAGCAATTACGGACGTATTGAAGGTCTGGGTGGTGGTGGCTTCGATTCCGGTGGCAAACCAAATGGTGGTGACGGCATCGCGATGGGCGGCGGCACCATTACAAACAATGCGGGCGCATCAATCTGGGGCAAGAGTAACGGCATTCTGGTGGATGACGGCGCAAACGGCACAGCAACGGCCGCAGGTCGTGGCACTGCGGCTTCAGGTGTGGGTGTCGGCGGCATCGTCACCATTACCAACAATGGCACCATCACTGGCGATCAAAAGGTAGCGATCGGCCTGGTAGGAAATTTCGACGACACGGTTACCAATGGTGCTACCGGCGTCATCATCGGCGGTGCCAACGCTGTACGCGTCGATCAATTGCTGAGCTCCACAGCCGCAGCCGCGATCCAGATGGGTGGCGGTAACGATACCTTGAGCAACTCCGGCCGTATCGAAGGCAGGAACGGTATGGCAATCGATATGGGCGACGGCAACGATACTCTGCATTTGCTGGGAGGCACGGTGATCGGCTCTATCGATGGTGGCGCTGGCGTTAACACATTGGACACCAACGGCACACAAAGTTTCGCTGATGGCGGCTTGCGTAACTTCCAGACCATCAGCGTCCTCGGTGGCAATCTGCGCGTCAACGGCTCATTTGCTACTACCAACCTGACTGTCAACGGTACCTTGCAGGCACCAGACAGCGGTGCTTTCCGTACCGTCAGCGTTGCAGGAAATTATGTACAGGCAGCGACCGGCGTACTTGAAGCGCGCGTTGGTGCAAACGGCGCGAGCGACAAACTTGCGGTGACAAGCGCTGCAACACTGACAGATGGTGCAACCATACGTCCAATTTTGAACGGCTATGTAACGGACGGCACGACTTACACTCTGCTAAATGCCGGCACACTCAGTGCAACTGCGGCCAACCTCACGGTTGATAGCACCTCGAACTTCCTGACCTACACGCTGGTAAAAGATGGCAACGATCTAAAACTGATCGCGCATCGTGAACAAAGCCTGGCAACGCTTGCTCCACAAAACGGCGTGGCGTTCACTAACGGTATGCAAGCAATGCTGAGCACAGGTTCGCAATCCAGTGTGAACCTGTTGAATGCGCTGGAATCGCTGCCAAATGCAGAAGCAGTCGGCAAAGCCGCTGCACAACTCGCACCGGAAACCAATGCGGCCGCGCAATCAGCAGCAAGCGCTGCACAAGGCAGCGTGTTCTCTGCCTTCGATAATCGTATTGATAGCGCACGTAGTGGCGGCCCACTTGCGATGGGCAAAACCGGCCTCTCTGGTGGCGACTCAGTAGGCAATCGATTCTGGTTGCAAGGGCTGGCAGCCATCGCCAAACAGGATGCACGTAAAGGGGCGAATGGTTACGATCTCGACGCGCAAGGTTTGGCGGTCGGTTATGAGTTCGATCTGAACACACGCGACATGCTGGGCTTCTCCGGCGGATATACGCAAGCTGGCAGCGACGGCAAAGATAGCGGCGCAGGCGATGATACCGACGTCAAATCCACCCATGTCGGTGCCTACTTCAGCCGTACCGATGCCAGCTACACCCTGGATGCAGGTGTCGCGATTTCTGCCAATCGTTATTCCAGCCAACGCACGGTCATCATCCCAGGCTTTACCGAAACACTGAGCGGCAAATACTCAGGCTATCAAGTCGGTGCGCGTGTCGAATACGGCATCCCGTTTGCACTGGATGAAAAATGGAGTGGTCGCTGGTTAATGGGTGCACGTCTTGGCTATCTCGCTAACGACGCGTACTCGGAAAACGGCGGTGCTTCGGCGCAAAACGTTGGCAGCGCAAGTGCCAATTCAGCTCAAAGCGTATTGGGTGTGGAGTTCGTCAACAAACTGAGTGCAGCTTCCAGTGCGACTTTGCGTGCCCGTTACCTGCATGAATTTGCAGATACTCCGGCGATCAACGCCACCTTCGCCAGCGGCGGTCCATCATTCCGTCTCGATGGCACACAACCGGCACGTGACTCCTTGCAGCTTGGATTCGGTTATCGCAATGTCACAGCAGAAGGCACCACGATTGCAATTGGCTACGATATGGAAATCAAGGATAAGTATCTCGGCCATCAATTGACTGCGAAAGCAATCTGGAACTTCTGATGCGACTGATGTCGATCTGCGTACGCATACGGTGATCGATCCCGGGCAGGGTCACAAGCTCTGCCGGGACATCCGCCGGATACGCACGCAAAAAATCCTGCAGCAAGCCAGTTGGCACAACTTTATCCTCGGCACCTGTCACATGCACTTGCGGCAGACGCATCAATCTTTCTCTCACCGACAAGACAGTTAGCGAACCCTTCAATGGCGCTACGCCATGATGTGCTGTCCACGCCGCATGATCGAGTGGAGCGGCAATCGTAATCAGCATCGCAACATCGTCACGTCGCGCCGCAATCAATGCAGCCATGACGCCACCACCAGAATATCCAGCGACAACGATCTGTCGCGCACGCGTAGTACGCTTGGCATCATCAATCGCTGCATTCAAACGCCCTACCCATTTTTCAGAAAAACGTGCATTGGTCCAGTCGTCAACGGAACATGCCTGCAATTCAATCGACGATAGAAACTGGCAAGGTCGCGCCAGATACAGCACATTGTCCCTGGATATGTTTTGCGCCAGCCGCCAGCCGACCGCATCGACAGGCGTTGGATCACGTGACGGCTCCCGCACATTCAACCAGGCACGACCATCACCTTCGATCATGACCCACAGAGTTTGCGGTTCGTTGCGTGACGCAGCTTGTGAAATCCCGGACGCACGCAGCATCCCGATCACTGGCGGAGCAAGGTCAAAACGTAATGCTGAAAATCCAGAGGCAGCTGCTTCCTGTTCAATAGTGCGATAACGATCTGCAGTGGAGCTCGCACATCCAGTGACAAATCCGATAGCCAGCATCACTGCAATCGAACGCGTCGCTGCACGCCAAACTTGTTTGATGTGTTTCACGATGAGATTCCCCGTCGATTGAGGTGACGAGAGCAAGAATGAAGGCGGGAAGAGAAACGATGGATAGGCCGGCAAATGTGCGGCATATCCATCTTTATTGCAGAATTACTTCTTGATCGACGGTTCGGTCGTCGCAATGCTTTCA
This sequence comes from Herminiimonas fonticola, assembly GCF_003293745.1. GTDB lineage: Bacteria > Pseudomonadota > Gammaproteobacteria > Burkholderiales > Burkholderiaceae_D > Oxalicibacterium > Oxalicibacterium fonticola. The sequence goes on along the minus strand of NZ_PTLZ01000002.1, from coordinate 195,656 downwards.
TCCTGCACTTGCTTGACGATCTTGCCGTGTGCGATGTCGTTACAGACATCACATAACAGACGAATACCCAACGGCGCCAAGTCACGCTTCCACAGCGTTTCCGGCGTATCGTCAGGCATTACAAATACATGTTCCTGCGCTGCAATCGGGCCGCCATCCATCTCTTCATTCAACCAGTAGACACTGCCACCAGTGACTTTATCGCCCATGCGGATCGTCCAGATAACCGCGTCCTTGCCACGATGAAGCGGCAACAACGAAGGGTGGTAACCGATTGCACCATGCGTCGTTTTTGCACGCGTCGGCTCACGAATGAAATCGTGCGAATGCGCCGCAACGATCAGATCGACGTTGTCCGGAATGGTGTTCTCATTCAGCAAACCCGACTTCATCCATTTGACGCCAGCGGCTTCTGCCACTGCTTTCAAACGATCGTCACCACCATCGCCGTTCAAGGCTGGTGCGGAGACGCCGACAATGGTGTGTCCGGCATTCGACAACAAGGAAAAAACTTCTGCACCGAAGTGCTTTTGCCCACAGATATAAATATTCACGAATTTAAATGAGTACTTGAGTTAGTCGCTGATTGCTTAGCTATTGATGGTTCGGGCTCTATATGCAAAAAAATCCAGCCCGGCGCGGTGGTCGAAGTTATACAACACATCGACAGACAAATCTACTGCCAAGATGGCTTGCATGGGTAGGGAACGCCCAAATAAAAGCCGGCGCGTGCCGGCATTCTCAAGCAAATACTCCCTTACATCTTGCAAGTCCGTATTTTATTACAGCTTCTGTAATGAACACAAAAAAGCTATTTATCGCAAGGAGATGCCTCACTTCTGGCGAAGGGGCAGGAAGGAGACTAATGAAGGTTTTGTCTGCTAATCAATAGCTTACGCAAGTCCTTGAATGCAAGTGGTCGACTGATGAAATAACCCTGTCCTTCATCACAGCCATTTTCTTTCAGGAAGGCAAAATGCTCCGGTTTTTCTATGCCTTCGGCAATGACCTTGATCTTCAGTCCGTGTGCCAGTGCAATGATGGTTTGCGAAATGATCGCATCGCCCGGATCGCTATCGCAATGGAAGATAAAGGATTGATCAATCTTCAAGCGATCGATAGGAAAACGTTTCAGATAAGCCAGGCTGGAGAAGCCAGTACCAAAATCATCCAGCGACAATTGAATGCCCATCTCGTTCAAGCTGTTCAGAATCACCACGACTTCCTGGATGTTATGCATCACCATACTTTCGGTGACTTCAAGTTCCAGATAGGAAGGGTCGAGTCCGGTAGCATCGATCACATCCTTGACGGTTTGAACAAAATTCCTCTCGCCAATCTGGCGCGCAGACAAATTGACCGCCACGCGTATCGGCGGCAAACCTTCTTTCTGCAATTGCAGATTATGTTTGCAGGCGGTTTCCATAACCCAGATACCAATCGGAATAATCAAGCCATTGCATTCTGCCATCGGAATAAAATCCATAGGCGAGATCAGTCCGCGCTTCGGATGCTGCCAACGAATCAGGGCTTCCATCCCAACCACGGAACCATCACGGAAATCGATTTGTGGCTGATAAACAAGGAACAGTTCATCATTCGCCATTGCGTGCCACAAGTCATTTTCCAGCGACAGTCGCTCGCCAGTCGTTGCATTCATTTCCTTCGTATAGAACTGGAAATTATTGCGGCCATTTGATTTGGCTCGGTACATCGCTGCATCGGCATTCGCCAGCAAAGATTCCGAATCCTCGCCATCTTCCGGGAAGCGCGCAATACCCATACTGCACGTCACCACAAGCTCCTGGCTGCGAATCAACATCGGCTTGGTCAACTCTTGTTGAATGCGCTGCATCACCGTCAAATTGCTGTCGCCTGGATTCTGATTCGTCAGCAGCAGCACGAACTCATCGCCGCCAATACGCGCGACAGTGTCGCCGTCACGTATGCAGGTTTGCAAACGCGCGCCGACATTGGCAATCAATTCATCCCCAGCGCCATGTCCCATGCTGTCATTGACGAGCTTGAAATTATCCAGATCGATAAACACCAGACTGAGGAATTGATCATGACGACGCGCGTGTATCAACGCCTGCTGCGTACGTTCGTTAAGCAGGTTGCGATTGGCAAGGCCAGTCAGCGTATCGTAATTGGCTTGATGCTCCAGATCTTCCTGATAACGCTTGATCTGCGTGACGTCATACAGCACACCGACAAAATGTCCTGCGCCGCTGCCATCTATCGTTTCACTAACAGGTGCGATGTACAGTTCGTTCAGGAACATGCTGCCGTCTTTGTGATAATTACGCAGCAAGACAGATGCGGGACGCTGTTCACGTATCGCCGCGCGTAATTTACCGAGCTCGGGCTGGTCGGTATCCGTACCTTGCAGGAAACGGCAATTACGGCCTATCGCCTCTTCACTTGTATAGCCGGTGATTGTTTCAAACGCACCGTTGACATAGATCATCGGCATACCCGGCGCTGCGGTATCAACGATCACGATGGGATTAACGCAAGCCTCGATCGCGCGCGTACGCAACAACAAGTCTTGTTCGACCTTCATACGCTCTGTTATTTCGATCGCGATGCCGCCGATATGTCGTGAATTACTGTTTTCGCCCACCAGCGGAAATTTCGTCGATAGCCAATATGTCACGCCCGACGGCATCGACATCGCTTCAATTTCCTGCAAAGCACTGCCGGCGTTCGTTACTCGCGTTTCCATCTCACGCAATTTATGCGCAACTTGAACCGGCACCAGTTCAGTATCGAGCTTGCCGATGGAATAGCCCTTCTCAACGTTGAATGCCTTGTCCAGGCCGTGATTCCCGTACAGATAGCGACCATCCTTATCCTTGATGAAGGCTGCACCCGGCAAATTCTCCATGAAAGTGCGGAACATCAAATTGCTTTCCATCAGTTCTGTCTCTATGCGGCGCCGCGCATCTCTTTGTTCCACATGTTCCATCGCACGTGCAACCGCGCTCGGCAGGCGTGACAAATTGGTCTTGATGACGTAATCGCTTGCGCCCAGTTTCAGGGATTCGATAGCAAGCTCTTCGCCTATACGACCGGAGACAAAAATAAATGGTAGGTCGGGTTGCTCCTGACGCACAACCTTGAGCGCGGACAAGCCGTCAAAATGCGGCATGGAAAAATCCGACAAAACAACATCCGGCTTGAAGTCGAGTAGCTCATGCCGCAGCTCTTTCTCGGTTTCAACCCGTCTTGCCTGATGTTGAATGCCGCCCCGCTTCAACTCGCGTAAAGCGAGTTCAGCATCGGTCGGCGTATCTTCCACCATGAGGATTTTAATCATGAGTCTGTCTCGACATCAGATTGCGATTATCGTGCTCCGGGAATTCTATTCAGGATCGCCCAATAGAAACCCGCCTTTGAAACTTCTTCAAAAAACTTGTCCGACTCAACCGGCTTGACGATGTAACTATTCACGCCCTGTTCATAGCAACGCACGATGTCCGGTTCTTCTGCGCTGGACGTCAGCATGATCACTGGAATGAGCTTGGTCGTATCCGTGGTCTTGATCATCTTCAAGACTTCAAGTCCATTCACCTTGGGCATTTTCAGATCGAGCATGATCAAGGTCGGATCAGACGTGATCCGATCCGTAAAATCGCCACCACGAAAAATATAATCCAGCGCTTCCTGTCCATCCTTGACCCAGGTAATATTGTTGACGAGGCCCACCTTCTTGAGCGCACGTAAAGTCATTTCGGCATCGGTGGGCGTATCTTCTGCAAGCAGAATATGCACTGGTTGCATATCGTCGTTCATGCGGTGGCCTCTTTAGGTAAGCTGAAATTAAAAATCGTATATTCGTCCGGTTTGCTCTCGGCCCAGATCCGTCCACCATGGCGCACAATGACACGCTGCGCAATGGCCAACCCGACACCTGTTCCAGGAAATTCATGTTCTGTATGCAATCGCTGAAAGACACCGAACAGCTTGTTATAGAAACGCATATCAAAACCGACACCGTTGTCGCGCACGCTATATACAACTTCGTGTTCGCCTTGCTTCGCCGTAATCTCGATCAGCTGTTCAGACTTTTTGCTGCTGTATTTCACTGCATTCGCCAGCAAATTCATCAACACTTGCCGCAACAAAGCACGATCGCCCCACGCTGCAGGCAAATTTGATTTCTTCAGTGGCAATGAAGTTCTGGAGCTGGCGCAGACTTCTGACCAGACTTCATCGACCAAGGCGTTCATGTCAACCTTCGACGTATCGACCGGCTTGCGTCCCATGCGTGAAAAAGCCAGCAAATCATCAATCAACTGCCCCATCTTCTTGCTGCTGACACGAATGACTGACAGCAAGCGGCGTCCTTCATCATCCAGACGATCAGCGAAGTCTTCTTCAAACATCCGCGAATAACCATCAATCGCACGTAACGGTGAACGCAAATCATGTGAAACGGAATAGCTGAAGCTCTCCAGTTCCTTGTTCGTAAGTTCCAACTGCGCTGCCGTTCTTTCTATTGATCGTTGCGCATCTTTGCGGTGTTTGATTTCCAGCAAAATCAAAAAAAGCGCAGAAAGCAGCAGCACCATCGCCACAAAATTACCAAACAAAATCCACAGTTTGGTTGAGCTAGCCTTGGTTTCCACTAGTCGAGCCCGCTCACCCAATAATTTATCTTCGACGGCGATCATGTAATCAGCATGTCCTCGCAATTGCGACATCGCCTGCTTGCCACTGCCCCCCACAAGATCACTCACTTCCTGGCCACTGATCGCACCACGATCCGCCAACATATCGATACCCAAACGCAAGGTCCGCATGCGTTTGTCGATTAACTCTTCAAGGGTACTAATTGTCTTCTGCTGTTCGGGGTTGTCCCTCGTCAGATATTTCAGCGTGCTAATCTCTATCGGCAATTCGACAACCACATCGTGATGTGCTTGCAGAAACGATTCTTCGGAAGTAATCAGATAACCCCGTTGTGCGGACTCCGCATCCTTCACATCAGACACGATCTGATTGATTTGCTTGATAACAAGATGTGTGTGGTCAACCAGCTTTGAACTATTTTCAAACTGATCGACGCTATTAAAAGTCACGAAAGAAATCAGCACGAGCAGGAACAAGGCTAGCCCCAGGCCGAGCTTCGTCAACCACTCTTTCTTGATCATGTACTCTGATCTGGAATCCTCAGACATTTCCATACTTGTCGGCTTATTTTTCCCTGAGTAACGCTAGGCACGTTATCCAGAACATATTCTTAGGAAATGGAACCACTACAAAACTAAATATTTTTGCTGCCAAAATCGCGGTGTCTACCTTGCCGCACGGCTACGTTTTAAATGATTCTAGTGTAAAAAAATTGTTAGGAGCTACATCTATTTGCAAAAAAATGTGTCATGAAAAATATATGCATTTTTCCTTTGTTGTCATAGGGAGAACCTGACATAGCAGAGATGCCAATTGCACTATTTTTTCTCCCATATTCATGGGAGAAAAGTACCCTTATAAATGGATAAAATAATATTTCGTCAACACTGGAAATTTTCTCTATCAGAGAATTTCGCATAAATATTTTTTTCAAAAATATTATTTTATAGTTAACAAATTGTCGCAATTCTCCACTTCATCGAGCCCATCCTGCGCAATTGCCGCTATTCCATCGCCATTTGCCAACGTGCGTTTCTGCAATTTGATCATTCGCTTATTCACCTGTAACGGCACTTTTAAATCAAAACTGAAACAGCCCCATGAGCTTCACGCACGAGAGCTACAATATCGACCATAAGCAGCTCAACACATTTGAATGGATCACAAGATGGAAAACGCCGTATACAACCAAGCACTCACCGCATTGAAAAATCTCTTCGGCACCCCACGTCCGCTAGTCAATAAAGGTGGCGCACGCTTCCTGCGCAACGGCACCATCACGATTTATCACACAGAACTCGCGCCCGGCAACGAAGCAGAGATCGCCTTCAACGTGCATCCGCTTGCCTCCGCATACCGCATCACACCTGCAGCACTGACCAGCTTGCTGGATGAATGCAAATACCTGACCGGCAAACCAACTGAAACCAACAAGGTTCAGAACTGGCCACGCATCGGTTTTGCGACGGCAGAAGATGTCACCCGCGTGATGGAAAAACTCTCTGCCGTACTCGTAAAGTAAAAGGATGTAACCCTCTTCCCCAAACTCGATCCGCGCGTATAAACTGAAAGCATCAAAGCTTCGCAGGATCGCAAATGACAAGTAACAAGGGGAAAATAATGGACAACCTGAACGTACAGTTTCACGTTTCCGTTTTAACCGTACCGAGCTTTGTCACTGCAGATCAATTCTCTGAATGGCTGCACCGCGAAGCGCTCGCCATTCAGGAATTAAGCGAAGACAATAGCCTCACCATCGTCAGACTATTCCTCGCTGCGCGCATCAAGGAAGCCTTGGGTCGCAAAAAGCTGGATGTGCTGCTGCAAGCCATCACGGATAAATACCCACACATCTTCCGGGTGGAAATGGTCGTCATCGACAACCAGCTCAATATCGACGAGAAGGAACTGATCCAGTCCGATGCAGAGAACGAACTCGCGCAGATACTGGAAACGGTCAAGCAATTGCAGGAATTACAGATAGCAAAAAGCAAGCTGCATTGAGTCAAAAATTTAGTGCATCACTCCAGAATTTTACGCAGTCCATCATCCATGACGACATACAAAATGAAAAAGCTGACCGCAAGCATCATCGCAACCGCATGCGCACTCACAGGCTGCGCTGTGGACGATGGTTACGGCTATCGCAATCAGGGCGGCACCTACATTGAACAACGCAGCTACGGGACTTCCTACGGCGGCACAACCTGGTATCGCGAAGAAGTGCCCTACTACCCCAATTACGATCGCAACCACAACGGCATTCCGGATAACCGCGAAATCGATCGTAATAGAAACGGCATTCCTGACAATCGTGAAATCGATAGGAACCGTAATGGAATTCCTGACAATCGTGAAGCCGATAGAAACCGTAACGGCATCCCCGACAATCGCGAAGTCGACCGCAATCGCAATGGGATACCGGACAGCAGAGAAGTTGACCGTAATCATAATGGCGTTCCCGATCAGCGTGAGCAAGATCGCAACCGCAACGGCATACCTGATAGCAGAGAATACGATCGCAACAAAGATGGAAAACCGGATCGCGCCAACTCCAATCCCAACTGGAATAGCAGCCCAAATCGCCAGCGCCAATCAGATGATAAATTCCGTGACGGATACAAGACGCCGGATAACAAAGGCGGCCGCTTTAACAATAATTATGACAACAGCAATTAGCCTAGCCGCCAGCTTCTTGATGAAGCAGTCATGGGAGGCTCACGATAATCAGGCAATCGCAAACTCATGGTTCCGACTGGTGGTATAAGTAGAAACGCGGTCTGTGCATCGCTCCTCCTTGCATGACTGCAACGTCACAACCACCAGGAGATCTCATGAAAATTACAGAAGTAATCAACGTCAAGAACGCCGCTGGCAAATCCGTTACTCTGCAACATCTCGTGCCAGGCATCACCTATCTCGATTACGGCTTCACCCACCTCCCGCGCAGCTTCAACGGCTATCGCGTTAAAGACACCGATCGCACCGCAGTCAAGCAAAGCGATGGCACTTTCAAACTGAGCGAGTCGAGCGACGTTTATAAAGTTTCCTGACAAATCAGAAAAGAGGACCATATAAAGAATGGTTTTTTAAGCAAACATAAAAAAACCGCGCCTCTTTTAAAGGAGACGCGGTTTTTTATTTGAGACCGATGTTAGTTAGTATCCTCATCCGTCGTACTGACTGACGCTTTGTCTTTTTTCGTTTGTTCGGACTGAATACGATCTTCGCCCGGCACCGTCTCATGAACAATCGTTTCGCGTTCGGCACGATCTTTTAATTCTGCGTTGCGTTGCTTCACTGCATCGACTTGCGTCATCATGACGGTCTCCTTTGAATGATTGTGTGTTGATCTTACGTTGCTGGATCAAAACAAAAAATCAGACAAGCAGATATTCTCTTGTGGGAATTGACCTGCATTTCCATTCCCGGCAGAAAGAGTCGCCGAGTAAAACCTTATGACAATCGAGTCATCTCTATAAGCAACACCATCCAAAACTGCTGAGCAAGCTGCGGAATCGCTTGCAAGCAATTCCCTTCAAATCCTCCCCGCAAACCAAACTCCTGATTTGCTTTCTCCACCACAAAAAAATGCCCGCGCGCACAGGCATTTTTTCTGCTGAAGAGATAAAAACCACCCGTTAATCGCGCCCTCTTTCACGACGTGGCTCGTTTTGCGGTGCTTTGTCCTGCTCGTAGGCCTGAGACCGGCGCTGCTCGCGTTGTCTAGGCTCCACGTGCTGTGATTCCTGTCGCGGTTGCGCCTGACGTGCTTGCTGTTGTTCACGTTGTTGCTGCATCTTTTGTGAGCGCTCCGCTTGCTGTGCACGCTGCTGCTGAACTTGCTGTTCACGTTGCACTTGTTGCATGCGTTGTTGCTGTCCTTGTTGCTCCCGTTGCTGCATCTGCTGTTCGCGCTGTACCTGCTGTTCACGTTGCTGCTGGGATCGTTGAACTTCGCGCTGCGATTGGTCACGTTGTTGTCGCACCTGTTCGTCGCGTTGTTGTTGCGGACGTGACTGATCCTGTGGGCGATCAAACTGCGGACGCGCTTGCTGTCCATTGTCACGCTGCGGATTGATCTGCGACGTGGAAGGTCGTGACAAAGGTTGCGCAGAGTCCAGACGTCCGTCATACGAACGCCTATCATCGTTCTGACGTAATCGATCAGGCAACGGGCCACCCGCCGCACGCGCAGGTACTACTGCTGAACCTTTGAACTGACCAGGCCGGTCGGTTGCAGCAATCGGCGGCCTGCCCTGATTAACCGATGCGCGTTGTTCGCGGTTGCCGATGGCGGCCTGCACATGCTGTCTCTGTACAGAAGTCGGTGCGATATGTTTTTCGCGTGCATAATTTTGCTCGCGCGAACTAGGTCTGGCGTTCACGCCGCCATTGCCGCCGTTATAGCTGATGTTATTAACTGTCGTGTTATTCACGACGGTCTTGTTGTAAACCCGCGTAACATGGCGGTTACCGAAATTGTTGATCGACTTGTTGTAATAGAACGCGCCGCGATTCCAGTAACCACCCTGATAACCGTAACCGTTATATCCATAACCGTAGTTCACGCCGCCGTAAAAACCGACGCGAGGACCCCAGTAACCACGGTGGAATATGTATCCACCATTACTCCATGCCCAGTAACCCGGAGTCCAGAACAAACCGATTGCAGGCGGGCGAACCCATGTGCCCGGCACCCAATAATAGTCGCCGTCTTCGTACGCCCAATAACCCGGCGACCAGATATAGCCTTCATAGGGAAGCGGCGGCTGCACATAAATCGGTAGCGGTGGCGGCGCAAATGAAACGAAAACATCCACCCGCGCCCAGCTTGCAGCAGGTAGCGTCAGACAGATAAGCAGCGCAGCGCGTGCAAAGAAAGAGCTAGCCATATCAAATCCTGGTGTGTGAGGTTTGGGCAGTCCTGATGCGGCTCAAGAAACTGGTATTTGTAAGACGGGGATAAAAGGGTGAAGTTCAGCTGGAACGTTGCGGGTGTGTAACCAGGCGTAACCAAGCTACTTTGCACAAACAAAAATGCCCGCTAGAACGAGCATTTTTTAGGATTTCTTACCAACTCGCGCAAGCTATTTCAAGAACTAGAAAAACGAGCGTGTGTTTGGCGATCTAGTTATCGAAGATAACCGCAAACCTTGGGTAGAATGCGATGACAACAATTACAACTAGGAGAAACAATGAACACAGAATTTTTCCAGCCAAACATCAACCTTTCGGCTTTGATGCCCCCAAAAGATCACAATCTCGCAGACGAGTTTCATCGGCGGCTAATTCAATGGATCAACGACTTTCATCGTCAGCTTGATGACGAACATGAAGTAGGTGCAAGATTAGTAAATTTCGGACAATCCATCACTATTCATATTGATGATATCGGCTTCTGGAATCCCTCACTAATGTCGTTCAGAGGTAAAACGGAGGATGGACAGCAAGTAGAGTTAATTCAGCATGTCACACAAATCAGCGTATTGCTGGTCGCTTTAAAGCGCGAAAATATTGAACAGCCTAAAAGACCTATTGGTTTCTCTAGCTGGGACGAGTATGACAAAGCCCAGTAAAGACACTGCATAAAAGTTCCATGCATTTTCCCAACGCAGAAATATTAGCAATAGTCGAAAATCTTCTGAATACTAAAAACACAACGAATGCCAAAGGCGAATTAAATGCGGCTAATCATCGCTGAAAAAACATCTATCTTTTGTTAAAAATAATGAATCTTAGTAATCGAGAATTATCGACGCTAATTTGGTTGGCTGTCTTTACCACTTGGGTTATGTTGAACGCCAGCGTACGTAGCTCGATTCCACCATTAATACGGGCAATATGCCAAGGAAAGGTACTAGCTTCATTGCTGTTAGCCGGACTTTGGATCATTTTAAGCACGACTATTCTTAAAGAAGTAGGGTTGTGGAATTGGGAAAATTTAAAGACTACTTTAGTGTGGGCTCTGACATTCGGTTTCGTAACTTTCTTTAATTTAAGTCGAATTAGTGAAGATCATGCGTACTTTAAAAAAACTACGCGAGACATCTTTCGAGTTACGGTCGCAATCACATTCATCATGGAGTTGTATAGCTTCCCGATGATTGTCGAGCTTCTATTAGTACCATTCTTAGCGTTGTTCACGGCTTTGAGTGTATTCACAGAGCGAAAGCCGGAGTACGCAGTTGCGCACAAAATTAGTTTTTCAGTTCTAGTAACAGCAGGATGTTTCTATCTATTAAATGGCTTGTATCAAGCGATAAACGATTTCACCGCCTTTGCAAGTATTGCGAATCTCCGCGAATTCACAGTACCGCTTTTTCTGTCTCTGCTCTATCTACCATTTATTTATTTTCTAAAAATTTATATGGCATACGAATCCGGTGCGCCACGAATTACTTCCAGTATCACAGACAAGAAATTGCAGCTGTATGCAAAGCGAAAAGCAATAACGTCATTCGCGCTAGATACACAACTCATCGAATTGTGGACACATGAGTTGTATAAGGATTCACTAACGAGCAAAGCACAAGTATTGAAATCTATTCAAGCACTGAAGGATAAAAAATACGCTGAAGCTCACCCACCAGTTGTCGCTAGAGAAGATGGCTGGAGTCCTTATCTAGCGAGACTATTTTGTTCCGACGATGGCCTAGTAGCGGGCAATTACCGGCCACAATTTGACGAGAAATGGTTTGCGAATTCACCAATGCTGGAACTAAGCAGCGATGATATTCTGCCGAACAACATTGCCTATTACATAGAAGGCGACGAGCACTGTGCAAAGAAACTCACGATCAAATTAAACGTGAACACGTTTCCAAATAAATTGGAGTCAGAAAAGTATTTTCAGGATTTGTGTGTAACTTTATTAAAAGCCGCGAAAGTAGAAAGTGACTCGGTTACAGAGACTCTCGGAGTCAATAAAAAAGGTCAAAAAGATATATTTACAAATACACACCGCATATCTTTAATAAAAGAGAACTTTAAAAAGAAACACCGAGGCTATTCCCAAATATTTGTGATCGAAACACTTTGACTATTCTGGCAGAGAAAATGGATTCGCCTACGTTCCGCAGGCCGCGGAATCGCTTGCAAGCGATTCCCTTCGAATCCCCGCGTAAGCCGCGCAGGCGGCTTACTTTTCTCGGCCGAAAAACAAAAAGCCCGCTTGCGCGGGCTTTTGTATTTTGGCGGAGAAAGGGGGATTCGAACCCCCGGTAGGCTATGAACCTACACACGCTTTCCAGGCGTGCGACTTAAACCACTCATCCATCTCTCCTGAATTTGTTCTTCGCAGTGCTGCTTTTTAGCGAAGTCGCCGATTATAGCAAAAATTTCTCCGAATAGGCCGGTTTTCCCGCTCTGTCATTATACAAAGGACGTAAAAAAGCCGTCGGAGCAGGCTACTGCGACGGCTTTTGTTGAATCCACGATAATTTATTGTGCCTGCTTGAGCTGCTCCAGAATTGCCGGATTCTCCAGGGTGGAGATATCTTGCGTGATGTCTTCATCCTTGGCGAGCACGCGCAACAGCCGACGCATGATCTTGCCGGAGCGGGTCTTAGGCAAGTTGTCGCCAAAGCGGATTTCTTTCGGCTTGGCGATCGGGCCGATTTCTTTTGCTACCCAGTCGCGCAATTCCTTGGCGAGCTGTTTGGCGTCATCCCCTTCCGGACGGCTGCGCTTGAGAACGACGAAGGCACAAATCGATTCGCCTGTCGTTTCATCCGGTTTGCCGACAACTGCAGCTTCGGCCACGATAGGATTGGCGACCAGTGCGGATTCGATTTCTGCCGTGCCCATGCGATGGCCGGAGATATTCAACACGTCATCGATACGGCCGGTGATGGTGAAGTAACCGGTTTCTTCATTGCGGATCGCACCATCACCTGCGAGGTAAGTTGTGCCGCCCAGTTCTGGCGGGAAGTAACTCTTTTGGAAGCGCTCCGGATCGTTCCAGATATTGCGGATCATCGATGGCCATGGGCGCTTGATGACAAGCAAGCCGCCTTTGCCATTCGGCAAATCGTGGCCACCATCATCGACGACCGCTGCGGTAATGCCTGGCAGCGGCAAAGTACAGGAACCCGGCACCATAGGCGTTGCACCCGGCAATGGCGAAATCACGTGGCCGCCGGTTTCCGTTTGCCAGAAGGTGTCGGCAATCGGGCAACGCTCGCCGCCGATATTTTTGTAGTACCACATCCATGCTTCCGGATTGATAGGTTCGCCAACCGAGCCGAGCAGGCGCAAGCTGCTGAGATCGTATTTGCCTGGATGTACGGATGGATCGGCTTCTGCCGCCTTGATCAAAGAACGGATCGCAGTCGGTGCGGTATAGAAGATGGAAACCTTGTGCTTTTGCACCATGTCCCAGAAGCGACCAGCGTTCGGGAACATCGGTACGCCTTCAAACACGATCTGCGTTGCGCCAACGGCGAGCGGGCCGTAGGTGACATAGGTGTGGCCGGTGATCCAGCCGATGTCGGCAGTACACCAGTAGACATCGTTCGGCTTGATGTCAAACACCCATTTCATCGTCAGCATCGCCCACAGCAGATAACCGGCGGATGAATGCTGCACGCCTTTTGGTTTGCCGGTGGAGCCCGATGTGTAAAGGATGAAGAGTGGATGTTCGGCACCGACGGCGACCGGTTCGCATACTGTCGCTTGTTTTTCAACGAGCTCGTGCAACCAGGTATCGCGGCCTTTGACGAAGTTGATGTCGCCGCCTGTGCGTCGATACACAACAACGTTGCGGATGGTATCGCAACCGCCCATCGCCAGTGCTTCATCGACGATGGCTTTCAAGGGGAGATTTTTGCCGCCGCGCACCTGATAGTCGGAAGTCAGTACTGCAACTGCACCAGCATCGATAATACGTTCCTGCAGCGACTTGGCAGAGAAGCCGCCGAACACGACCGAGTGCGTCGCGCCTATGCGTGCGCAGGCTTGCATTGCAGCGACGCCTTCTATCGACATCGGCATATAGATGATGACGCGATCGCCTTTTTTGATATCCAGCGATTTGAGGCCGTTGGCGAATTTGCAAACGTACTCGTACAGTTCTTTATAAGTGGCGCGTGTCACTTTGCCGTCGTCGGATTCAAAAATGATCGCGACTTTGTCAGCATTGCCGTTGGTCAGGTGCCTATCCAGGCAATTCCAGGAGACGTTCAGCTCACCGTCTTCAAACCATTTATAAAAAGGCGCATTGGACTCATCCAGTTTTTTGGTGAACGGCTTGGTCCAGTGTATGTTCTGCTGCGCAAGGCGCGCCCAGAAACCTTCGTAATCGTCGGCCGCTTCCGCACACAAGGCACGATAAGCTTCCATGCCGCTGATAGCAGCGTTGTTGACGAAATCTGCGGGCGAATTGAATACCCGCTCCTCTTGTTTGAAGCTCTCGATGCTGGACATTGTCCCCTCCGTTACGGATTTTATTTGTTACTCACAATATGCTTCTACGCTTACTGAAGCCTTACACCAATCTGACTGCAAATCTAGCTGTAAAACCACCTATGGAACCAGTCCAAGCAATTCGAGTCGAAAGTTGCCATTACCTTGGTCCGCACCGCAGCAAAATACACGAGCGCGTGTAAAATGCAGCTTCCATTCGTCATCTATTACACCAACGCATCTAATGAAATCAATTTCCCATACTGACGAATCAGCATCAAAAAAACGTATACATCCGCTGGCCAATTTTATCTTCATGACGCGCTGGCTACAGTTGCCATTGTATCTGGGTCTGATTCTGGCGCAATGCGTCTACGTATTTCACTTCTGGGTGGAATTATCGGATTTGATAGGCGCGATCTTCGGCAATGCTGAATCGCTGAAACATATTCTGGACGTCGTCACCATACCCGGCGCGCAGCGCGCAGAGAAGTTGACAGAAACCACCATCATGCTGGTTGTACTTGGCTTGATCGACGTCGTCATGATCTCGAACCTGCTGATCATGGTCATCGTTGGCGGCTACGAAACCTTTGTCTCGCGGATGAATCTGGAAAGCCATCCCGATCAACCGGAATGGTTATCGCACGTCAACGCGTCGGTACTGAAAGTAAAACTGGCGACGGCAATCATCGGCATCTCGTCCATTCATTTACTGAAGACATTTATCAATGCATCGTCTTACGATGCAAAGACGCTGTACGCGCAAACCGGTATTCATATTGTTTTCCTGATTTCCGCATTGGCGATTGCCTACGCTGATCGCATCATGGCGGAAACCAACTCACTGAATCAGGCAGCACACTGAAGCAACTCACTAAATCCATCTTCCACTAACGTTCACAGCCGATACCGCCATGACCATCATTAAACAAGACGATTTGATCGAATCCGTTGCCGCTGCCTTGCAATACATCAGCTACTACCATCCGCAGGATTACATCCAGCATCTGGCGCGGGCATACGAAGCAGAACAAAGTCCGGCGGCCAAGGATGCGATTGCGCAGATCCTGACCAATTCGCGCATGTGCGCGGAAGGCAAACGGCCTATCTGTCAGGACACCGGCATCGTCAATGTCTTTTTGAAAATCGGCATGGAAGTGAAGTTCGAAGGCTTCGGCAAAACTTCGATCACTGATGCAGTGAATGAAGGTGTGCGTCGCGCATACAACCATCCAGACAACACCTTGCGCGCATCGATCGTGGCCGACCCGCACTTCGAGCGCAAGAACACCAAAGACAACACACCAGCCGTCGTGCACATGGAGCTAGTGCCGGGCAATACTGTGGACGTGCAAGTCGCAGCCAAAGGCGGCGGTTCGGAAAACAAAACAAAATTCGTCATGCTCAATCCATCCGATTCACTGGTCGATTGGGTCATGCAAACTGTGCCTTTGATGGGTGCAGGCTGGTGCCCACCCGGCATGCTGGGCATCGGCATCGGCGGCACTGCAGAACGCGCGATGCTGATGGCAAAACAGGTGTTGATGGAAGACGTCGACATGTACGAACTGAAGCAACGCGGCCCGCAAAACAAGACTGAAGAATTGCGTATCGAGTTGTGCAACAAGATCAATGCACTCGGCATAGGCGCGCAGGGTCTGGGCGGTTTGACGACCGTACTCGACGTCAAGATCATGATGCACCCTACGCACGCAGCATCGAAGCCGGTGGCGATGATCCCTAACTGCGCGGCGACACGTCATGCACACTTCGTACTCGATGGCTCCGGTCCGGTTTATCTGGATCCGCCATCCTTGTCCGATTGGCCTGATGTGAACTGGATGCCGAATACAGAATTGTCGAAACGCGTGGACTTGAATACGCTGACCAAGGAAGAAGTCGCTTCATGGAAGCCAGGCCAAACCTTGCTGTTGAACGGCAAGATGCTGACCGGTCGCGATGCTGCACACAAACGCATACAAGACATGCTGGCCAAGGGTGAAAAACTGCCGGTCGACTTCACCAATCGCATTATTTATTACGTAGGCCCGGTAGATCCAGTCCGTGATGAAGTGGTTGGCCCAGCCGGCCCGACTACCGCAACCCGCATGGATAAATTTACCGAGATGATGCTGGCGCAAACCGGTTTGATCTCCATGGTCGGCAAAGCAGAACGCGGCCCGACTGCCATCGAAGCAATCAAGAAACATCAATCCGCGTATCTGATGGCCGTAGGCGGTGCAGCATATCTGGTATCGAAGGCAATCAAGACTGCCAAGGTAGTGGGCTTCGCCGATCTGGGGATGGAAGCGATTTACGAATTCGACGTCACGGATATGCCCGTCACCGTCGCCGTCGATTCCACCGGCACCTCAGTCCACAACACCGGACCGAAAGAGTGGAAAGAAAAAATCGAAAAAATCCGCCTGAACGAAATTCCTGTTGCGGCGGTTTGATCGATACATTGTGTCGCACCTGATAATTCATTTAACAGCACCACGACCTTGAGCTTCTCCGCCTATCCCGACCCTGTTGCTGCTGAAGCGCCTATCGGCATTTTCGATTCCGGTGTCGGTGCGTTGTCGGTGTTGCGTCACGTTCAGGCGCGCCTGCCGTCCGAGCATCTGCTGTGTTTTGCAGATTCTGGCTACGCTCCTTACGGCGGCAAATCCGATACTGAAATCATCGAACGCACCTTGGCCATCGCCAGCTTCCTGATGACACAGAAGGTCAAGGCCATCGTCGTCGCCTGCAATACAGCGACAGCCGCTGCGATCGCGGCATTGCGTCAACAATATCCCGATCTGATTGTTGTCGGCGTAGAGCCAGGCCTGAAGCCGGCTGCGGTATTCAGTAAAAGTGGCAAGGCCGGCGTACTGGCAACGGCAAGTACTTTAGCCAGCCATCGCTTCATCGCTCTGCGCGACCAGATTGCCGAAACCACCGGCGTCACTTTTCTGACGCAGGCTTGCATAGGCTTGGTAGATCAAATTGAAAAAGGCGAGCTGTCATCGCCGGAAACTGCTGCGATGCTGGAGCGTTACGTAACGCCCTTGCTGCGTGGCGGTGCGGATACGCTGGCGCTGGGCTGTACCCACTACCCTTTTGTCCAGCCTTTAATTGAAGCCATAGTTCAGCGCGAGAGCAAGGTCCCGGTGACGATCATCGATACCGGCGAGGCCGTATCGCGCCAATTGGAAAGATTGCTGCAACAGCGCGGGCTGCAACGCTTCGAGAATATGCCGGGTTCACTGCAGGCATTTACAACCGGCAGCCAAAGTTCATTGGTGCATGCCTTCGCAAACTTGCTGAATTTGCATCCTCCCGTCACTGCGCTGAAGACCGAAGCAGCCGTATAAGGCAGTACGAAAACTGGCATCAAGCGACTAGTTTTCTCAACTTTGTTTATTTGATTTGCCAGCCGCGTATGAATTTTGTATAATGCGCAGCTGTCTTGCAAAACATCGCAAGTCGCTCGCAGTAAATCAATGGTGGCTGTAGCTCAGTTGGTAGAGTCCAGGATTGTGATTCCTGTTGTCGTGGGTTCGAGCCCCATCAGCCACCCCAAGAATTTTAGCCGTGCCCCATGTGAAAACATGCGGCACGGCTTTTTCTTTGTGGCTCCGGATTTTGTGTCACGCGACTTCAGACATCTTCATCAGAAGTGCTCATCAGCCGTTTGTCATTCACATAGCTGCGTTTGTTGGTTTCTCCGGGCACGGTTTCGTAATGAATCGTTGGGTTGTCTGCCCTATTGACTGGATCAAGCAGATCTTCATCATCGACGTGGCCGGTAAAACCGGTGCGATTATCAAATCTTCCGCCAGTTTCCGCAGAAACAGTATTCGCCGCAACATACGATTCACTCACAGCCTGCCGTGCTTGATGATCAGGGTAATCATCAGCAGAACCCAAATCAAGCTTGGCAAATTTCTCTTCGAGATCCTTGTCGGTCTTTGATATCGTGCGCATGATTATCTCCTCAAGGCTAGCCCGTCGTCCGACTCTCTGCTTCGGACAAACACATTACTGATCACACACTACCCACTACTCGTGGTGACGCAGCACGTCGTTCTGATTTTTTTCCGGCGCTACGTCTGAATCGTTATTACGAACTAGCGGTTTCTGATCCTGTTGATCTTGCTTCGTATCTCTTTCTTTAATCATACGATCAGAATCTGTTTTTTCAAGAGGTGAAATTTGATTGACCATGACGATCTCCTTGGCAATAACCGCGATCTTTCATTTTAGGCGTTTGGAGAAATAACGGTATAGGATAAAGTGATCTTCTCGTGTAGGACAAGCAAACGATGAGTCCAGGCAACTGTTCATTCAGGAAATAGCAGACGAAAAAAAACCGCCGCAAGCGACGGTTTTTACTTTCGCAAGGAATGCGATTAGTGTCCGGACAAAGCAGCTTCAGCAGCAGCGTTTTGTTTGCGGATTTTTTCTTTCTCAGCATCTTCAGCGCTCAATGGAGCACCTGGTGTTGCAGGAGCTGCTTCGGCGGCAACAGGCGCAGCTGCAGGAGCGGCTTCAGTCGATGCTGATTTTTCCGAGTTGCAAGCAGTCAACGACAATGCCAGCAACAATGCTGCGAATAACGATGTTTTCATTTTTTTCCTTGATATGGGTGATTATTTTTTCAGACGATAGTCGCTGAGCCGACGCTATTGGAATACTCGCGCCTGGCCACTAATTTGTGTGTCTACTATAGAGATGAGGCCGGCACCGGTAAATTGTGGAAGTCACCTAGTCGCGCCTCCGTGCTTAATTACCCTGGCATCAATGATGTCAGAGAAGAACAGGGCCTTATCCTCACACAAGACAGCAACAACATGAATGCAGGCACTGAGCTGCGCTATCATGCTGGCTTATTCGAACCTCATTTCCTCCGTCATGACGCAAACGCTGCTCGATACAAAGTTGCTGGAAAAAACATTGCAAGACTTTGCGGATGCGCGCAACTGGCAACAATTTCATTCCCCAAAAAATCTGGCAATGGCATTAACCGGTGAAGTCGGCGAGTTGGTGGAGATTTTTCAGTGGCGCAGCGAAGAAGAATCGTGGCAAGTTGCGCAGGCACCTGAGACTGCAGAACATGTACGGCAGGAACTGGCTGACGTGGCGCTGTACCTGATTCGTCTGGCCTCAGTGTTGAAGGTTGATCTGAGCGCGGCAATTCAAGACAAGCTGATCATGAACGCAAAGAAATATCCGCCACTGTAAAATTCAGGACTGAGCATTGTTCTGATTGTTGTCAGCAACAATCAAGCCTATGTTTTCCATGTCTGATGACCCTCGCCACTTTTTATATTTTGCGCTAGCTCATACGAGCAAACTTCTAGATTAATCAATATCTCCATGACAGATACACCTTTCAGCAAACGCAACAATCCTACCAGCACCTTCACCGAATGGTTGCGCGAACAGAATCAGGAAAATTGGGATGCCGCCATCAATCATCGCTTTATCGATGAGTTATTTGCCGGCAGCGTCGCTGACGATGTACTGCAACATTACCTGGTGCAAGACTATCAATTCATCGATCGCTTTGTCGCCTTGCTGGGTGCAGCGATTGCAAGCGCAGATCTCTTCACATCGCGCGTGCGCTTCTCGCGCTTTGCCGCGATGATTACCAGCGACGAAAATACATACTTCCTGCGCGCCTTCGATGAACTTGGTCTCGCAGACAAACATCGGATCACGCCGCCACTGACAGAAGCAACCAAAGCGTTCCAGGCCTTGATGACCGAATCGGCTGAAAGCCGGATGTATCCTTTGTGCCTGTCTGTACTGGTCGTTGCAGAATGGTTGTATTTAAGCTGGGCCGATCGCCCTGATGCAAAACTACCGGAACGCTTCATCCATGCCGAATGGATTACGTTACATAACAATCCGACATTTGCAGAATTTATCGGCTGGATGCGTTCTGAACTCGATCGTACCGGGCCACTGCTGGATGCGCAGGAGCAGGCGCGTTGCGTCGGCATGTTCAGTCGCGCAGTTGCGCTGGAGCGCGCATTTTTCGATCACGTCTACACTCCGCTCACCTACTCTTGAATCCCTGCCTGCTGGCAGCTAGCAATGCGAGCGGGCTGTACTCTTCATTAAGGAACTTCATGTCTTTTACCGCTGAAATCTGGCAAGAAAACGCCGCGCTGTTTGAAACCATACGCACCATGCCTTTCAATCAGGAACTGGCTGACGGGACCTTGAGCCAGGAGCGTTTCCGCCATTACATGATTCAGGATGCGCATTACCTGATCGCATTCGGTCGGGCGCTTGCTGTTGCTGCAGCAAAAGCCGACAACACGGATGAGATCGTCCAGTTCGCGCATGGCGCGCACACTGCGATTATCGTCGAACGCAGTCTGCATGCGGATTTCATGGAGCAGTTCAATGTCAGTCCTGCGACCTTTGCAGCAACCCCACTGTCGCCGGCAACGCATCACTACAGCAGCTACCTGATTGCGACGGCGTGGAGCGCATCCTATCCGGTCGTATTGGCTGCACTGCTGCCCTGCTTCTGGATCTATGCAGAAATCGGTCGCGATATCCTTGCACGCGCGGCAAAGAACAATCCCTACGATTCCTGGATTAGCACTTATGCCGGTGAAGAATTCCATGCCGCCGTACGTGGTGTCATCGCTACGGTTGATCGTGTTGCGTCAGTTGCCAGCGCAGAAACGCGCCGTGACATGCACATTGCCTATACGCATGCGGCAAAACTGGAATGGATGTTCTGGGATTCTGCTTATCGTCTGGAGCAATGGCCGGTCTGATTGAACCGCAACAGAAACTCTTGTCATCAGGCCCGGTCGAACTTCGATGCAGGCCTTATTTTTGATCTGTCATATGCAGATAAAATTCGCTATGATCTAAAAGGGCGCGCATAGTCGTCGAGCTGCATCCACCCGAACATGAATCGTGAATTGCCGAATTTTTCCCTCACCACACAGGAGTGCACTATGGACGAAGAAAGCTTCAACCTCAGCATGCGAAAATTCTTGAAAACCGTTGGTGTCGGATCACAAAATGCCATTGAAAAAGCAGTGGAAAAAGCCATAGCCGAAGGTCGCATCAGTGGTACCGAATCATTCCCGGCAAAAGTAACGCTGGAAATCGAAGGCGTAAAACTGAATATTGCTTTTGATGGGGAAATTCGCTTGCAGTAACTCTGCACATTCCGAATCGGCCTTGCGTCGCAGAACGAATCGACGTTCATCAGACTCACAAATCAGGCGTACAGAAATGTCCGCCTGATTTTTTATCCGCACTTCAAAAGTATTTATTCATATGCACCGCTTTAAGTGACTGAGCGCACAGAAGACAAGTTAGGCAAGGTTTATCCTGAACTCTCTTGATTTCAATCAAGCAATCAAATACATAAAAACGGAGCTTGAAATGGGCAGCAAATATTATATTGGCTGGCTGGTAAGTGCTTCCATACTCGCGATTTTTTGCTTTTATCTGGCTTTTTGAAAGATTGAAGAAGGCGAGCGATCGCGCACCTGAGAATAACGATGAAGCTGTAGAGACTCTGTCAAAAATTTAATAAATGCGTTCAGAGCCAGAACTCTATTCCACGCTTACGCAGCCCATCGCAAAACCAAAGCAGCAGACCTGTAAATATCAGGTCTGCTGCTTTTCATTTTAAGATCCGCGCTTCGGACTTACCACTTGTAAGGTGGAGTCGCCATCGCCACCAGAGTGTTAATTTGCGCTTGCTCGACAATGCCATTCTGGCTGGTTTCTGCCGATACAGTGATCGGATTCAAGATCACAAACAGAGCACCAATCGTGGCAATCGTACATATGAATAAAGTATAAAGGCGTTTCATGGTAGTGCTTTCAATTCTGGAGTAATGTTTCACCTCATGCGGATGATCGAACAGACTCGCTAATGCTGCTCTGCTCCGGCACCGCAATCGGTGGCCCGAAAGATCGAAAATTTTTTCTGTCTGCAACTAATGGCCAGACACTCTTTTCGCGCATCTCCTTCAACATGGCTTCCACCCATGGATTACGCTTGGCACGCAATCTGGAATTCGCCGCACCTAATTCGGAAATAAATTGAGGTGTAAAAATGCGCGGTTCGGTCAGGCTATAGGCAGGGCCGGTCGCAGGTGTGTTATTGCACAGGTATTTCAATGCCTGGCTGCGTTTTTGCCGCAAAACTACTTCAACGGGATCAGTTTTTTTTTCGGCAATCTGACGGCAAGCCTTGATATAAGCCGGCCACTCGACTGTCACATTACCCTTGAAAAGAGTGGAAGCATCTTGCAAAGTTGTATGGAGAATAGACATAATTCACCCCTTTTTTACACTTCGGTTTGATGGTATTCAAACTCTGGACTGCTACCGCCCCATGTCTATCAAGCACATCCATACGGCTGTGGCAGTTGAGTAGAATCGTATCTGTGTTATGAATTGCCTAATATAGGACAGCGCCTCGATTTCTTGTAGGAAAAAGCGAAGTCCAAGTCTTGAATGGCGCATTCATACCGGAGAATGTCGCTTCGGTACAGTTCATCATGTTGCCTGCATGCAAAATACGTTTTGCAGATTTGTTGTACGCTTCGCTACCTGCATTTATTTAATAGCTTCCATGCCCGCCAACGAACCAGCCGCCTCTGTTATTCCGCCACTTGCCATACCGGCCTTGTCGCTTGCTGCTTTCGGCAGCGCGATCTCGTTACGGGTAACCGACCCATTACTGCCCCGGCTGGCATCGGAATTCGACATGTCGCTGGGAAGCGTTTCCTACGTCATTACTGCGTTCTCGATTGCGTACGGCTTTTCACAGCTGTTTTTCGGTCCCTTGGGCGACCGCTTCGGAAAGTACCTGGTGATTGCCTGGGCTTGTGTGGCATGTACCGTCACTGCACTCTTGTGCGCACTGGCCCCCAATTACCCCTTGCTGATCGTGGCGCGCCTACTGGCCGGTGCAACGGCAGCCGCCATCGTGCCGCTGTCGATGGCATGGATAGGTGATGTAGTACCGTATGACCAACGTCAGCCGGTGCTCGCGCAATTCCTGATCGGCCAGATCGTGGGAATCTCTGCCGGTGTGTTGTTCGGCGGTTTGGCCGGTGATTATTTCAGTTGGCGCATACCGTTTTTTGGTATTTCACTCTGCTTTGTATTAATCGCCCTGACGCTCTTTTCCTTCAATCGGCGCCTTCCTGCCTATGCGCTGACTACGCACAAGGCAGAAGGGTCTGCACTACGCCGGATGATCAATGAATTCGGTCAGGTTTTATCCCGGCCGTGGGCTCGCGTGGTATTGGTTACCGTGTTCCTGGAAGGCGGATGCCTGTACGGCGCGTTTGCATTTATCGCTTCGCATCTGCACCGCGTACACCATCTGTCCCTGACGAATGCGGCCTCTCTGGTAATGTTATTCAGTCTGGGTGGCTTGCTGTATGCCAGCACCTCGCGTCGGCTGGTGCGCAAGCTAGGTGAAAAAGGTTTGACGCGCTGGGGCGGAATCATCGTCGCGACATCCTTCCTCACGATAGGGTTGGCGCCAAGCTGGCAGTGGGCCATTCCTGCCTGCTTCGCTTCGGGTATGGGTTTTTACATGCTGCACAACACACTGCAGATGAATGCCACGCAGATGGCACCGGAACGGCGCGGTGCCGCCGTTTCCGCATTTGCCGCCTGTTTCTTCCTCGGCCAATCGACAGGCGTGGGAGCAGCCGGGCTGGCCGTCGGGTATTTCGGTACCGGACCGGTGATTGCAGTCGGCGCAATTGGCGTCCTGCTGACTGCGCTGACTTTCAGCCATCTGAAATCGGCAACCTGAATCTGGCAACTTCACAGACTGGATAGACTCGTCACACACCGCATTCTTACCTGACTTGCCCGTTCCATTGTTAGCGCTATACTAATGACGTGCCATCGCATATCGGGAGGGGTCTATGTACCGCAAAATTCTGGTCGCTTACAACGGCACGCCTGAAAGTCGTTCCGCCTTGCAGGAATGCATACGGCTGGGACCCGACCCTTCTACTGAAATCCATCTACTCGCCGTCGTCAACCCGCCGCCATCGGTTGTCATAGGCGAATACGCAATGGTAGCGATGGTCGGTATTGAAGAAGAAATTCAGGCCGAAAAGAAAAAAATGGAGCACGATTTAAACGATGGCGGCTCCCTCCTGCGCGAAGCCGGCCTCAACGTACAAACCCATATCGAAGTCGGCGAACCTGTGCCGACCATTGCCGAGCTGGTCGATCAATTGGGAATCGAGCTGGTCATTGTTGGCCATTCGCGCCATCAATCGCTGGCCATGCGCTGGTGGCGTGGCGCAACCGATGCCTTGCTGGTAGAGAAAATTCGCTGCAGCCTGCTGGTGGCGACCGATCCCAAATAAATCTGTCTGTTTTATACCGGGTTGAGCAGTAGACCACGACGCCATGTTGGACTATTGTTTATATATTAAACGATACACAATGTTACGAAATAGCAGTGGCAGTGCACGATTATTTGGCGTGTAATATAGGCATTACTAGTGTGAGATCGCTATGAAAAAGTTAATTACATTTTGCGGTTTGGCAACCGTCTTGACACTGGCTGGAACGAGTGCCATTGCTGGCGGCGTAAACTGGTCGGTCAACGTTGGTGTCGGTGGTTTTTATCCGCCACCACCCGTGTATTATGCGCCGGCTCCGCTCTACAACAACTATTCCAATTATTACGCACCACCGGTTATTTACGGCGCTGCAGTACCGGTATATGAACCGGCGCCCGTGTATTTTTCGCCGGCTCCGGTATTAGTCTACAGTTATCGTGATAGACAACGTCCACACGATGGTCGCTACGGCTATCAACGCGGGTATCGTGAATATCGGGATTATGACCACTGATTTTTATCATTCATTACATACAAAAATGGCTAGTCGATTCGACTAGCCATTTTTAATTTATACGTCCATCCACGTTTCCAGTGTCGACGCCTTGATTACCAGCGACCACGACCGTGATAACCACCGCCACCGTAATAACGCGGACCATAGTAGCCACGCGAACGGTAACTTAGTCCAAAATTCACGACAGGCGCAACATAGACAGGTTGTGCCGCATAAACTGGGCCGCCATAAGGCTGCTCGTAGTAACCCGAGTTATACGGCACGACTGCGCAGCCGCCCAAGGCGGCCAAGCCTACAAGCGAAATAAGCATGCGCTTCGCTACGCGCGTATTCAATGTTTTCATCGCAACAGCCTTTCTTCCACCAAAGTCGAAGGAAAAAATCGCATAGTCTGCATAGTTTTCATTCATGCCAACTTTTGCTTTTTTCTATCTTCCACTTCAAAAAATGCGCTGTAACGTTTATGGCTCTAACAATACGGTTGCTTGTTGCGTAGTCATCTTGTCGATGACTACGCCCTCCCAAGCTTGACGTTTTTTACGCGTGTTTCAGTTTTCCAAAATTACTTAACGACGATAATCACCGCGATCATAGCCGCCGTATTCACCGCGACGTCCCTCGTATTGATAACGGTCGCGATAGTCGTTACGTTGACCATAGTTCTCGCGATAAACCGGTCTTGCATACACTGGAGCCGGCCGATAATAAACAGGCTGAGCCTGGTAATAAGGTTGTGGCTGGTAGTAGCCCTGTGGCTGACGACGTCCGTAATTGCGGTCGTCGTTGTGACCACTGGAAGCACTTGCGCCAACTACTGCGCCCAGCACGCCGCCAATAATCGCTGCATCCTGCCCGCCGACACTATTGCCGATGACTGCACCGACCACAGCACCCAATGCCGTATTGACGCCGCGATTATCAGCAGAAGCGGTCGTCGAGACTGCGGCTGTCGCCAGCAGAGCAATGCCTATCCATTTTTTGTGCAGCATGATTGACTCCTGTTAGCCGCTGCGAAAACCAGATTTGGTTTATGAATCGCGTCGACATGAAATCACTATATAGATCGCACAGGGGAAATCCACGGAAGAAATAGTCTTTTACAACTGTAAAGAAGTATGAAGACGATACGAGATGTGATTGATGGAATTGCAGGAAAAATTCATGATGAAATTGCATCAATTCTCGTTGAGAAAATCAATGCAATTTTCGGTGTACCGAGGAATCAGTTACAGATTAACTTCAGAAACAATTTTCCATTGCGCACCTTCTTTAGCCCAGTACTGGCGCTTGCGCGTGACATGCTTGCCCTTGCCAATCACAGCTTCCTGAGTGAAGGCAGCGACGATCATTTCCTTTTGATCCTTGCCATCCGGATAGCGGAACAAAGTCACATCGCGCATTGCAACCTCAATCTTGCGCGCACCCAGAGTTGATTGCTCCAGCTTGGTCAACCATCCATCCAGACTTTGCCCGCGTGGCGCCTTGAAGCTGCGCGAATAATGTCGACGCAAACGATCCGAATCCGTGCTTTCCACATCGACGCGCCATGCTTCCAGCATCTTGTTGGCGCTGAGCCTATCCGCTTCCCATTTCGCCTTCGTGACGAACTTCAGATCGTCGCTGATGATGACAGGTGTATTGCCAACTTCAACCGTTGCAGACAATTCCTTCAAGTCGGGATTGGTGAGGACTACACAACCATCCGACGACAATGGTGGGCGACTGTAGCTGTCCGATGGCGTACCGTGCAACCAGATGCCGGAACCACTGCGGCCGTTGGCCTTGTCCCATTCGTTCGGATAATTGATAGGCAATGCGCCAGGCCCGTAAAACTCAGGCAGCTTTGCACCGGCCAGACGCGCAGTAATGTAGTACACACCAAGCGGCGTCTTTTGATCGCCTTCCTTGAATTTCTCTACACCGAGTTTGCCCTGACTGACGTAGTAATCACTGACCAGTTTTAATTGATCGTTACTGCGCTCATAGACATAGAGGCGTGAACGTTTGGCATCGACCAGTACAATTTTTTTCTGGTCCTCACGCATTTGCAAAATCACGCGCGGAATCATGTTCGGGTCCGGACGCTCACGCAAGGACTTCAAACGCACGATCGCTTCGGCACGCAGATTATTGAGTTTTTCGGCTGGCGCATTCGTTGCCGCGCCAAAGGTCTTGATAGGCTGTGTATGCAATAGCAGCAAATCACCGCGTACCAGATGACCGAGCCGGAAGTTTGGATAAGCCGCGACTAAAGCATCGGCTTTAGCCTGCGCATCACGCAAACGATTCGCTGCGAGTGCCTTGTAGACATCGATCAGCATGATTTCCGGATCGAGACGCGCCGGCACACCAGGCTTGCTGCCGCTGGCAAAAGATGGCAAAGGCAAGCTGGCACCACCAGCGACCAGTAAGCTTAAAGCTGCTGCACCTGTCCAACATCCAATACGACGTGCGATTAACCGCAACTTTAATTTATTACCAGCCATTAGCTACCCGCACGCTCCTGCTTGATGTGCCATTTACCGGATTGCTTGATCAGCACCATAGTCTTGCGGCTGTTAGCCTTGGTCCGGTCGGAATCATAAATCTGACGGAATTTCACGGTCGCCGTATTGCCGTTTACTGTGACTTGCGGCGTTTCGATTTTCACGCTGATACGACCTTTGTCTTCGATACGGGCACGACGTTCATCCGACCACGCCTTGCGCGTTTGACCTGCAGGCAAATCGAATTCACTGGAATAAGCATTCAGATACGCTTTGACGTCGCGCGCGCTCCAGGCTTTCGCCCATGCGTTGACTGCACTCATCACTTGCTCGCGCTCGGCGGCTTCAGCTGCATTGGCTTTAGCCTTTGCTTCACGCTTGGCTTCTGCTTCCAGTTTCTGCGCCTGCTTTTGTTCAGCTTTCGGATCTGGCTTGGCTTCCGCTTTTACTTCAGGTTTGGCTTGAGATTTTGGTTCAACTTTTGGTTCGACCTTAGGCACTTCCTTCACAGGCGGCTTGGTCTCGACCTTCGGTTCTGGCTTGATCTCCACTTTTGCAGGCGCTGAAGGTGCAGCAGCAACCACGGCTACTTTTGGATTGGTACCACCATTCGTATTGCCAACCAGCGTACGCACCATCGTCAATTTGGACTTGGCACCAGTATTCGAGTTATCAAGTTGCAACGCCTTGTCATAGGCCTGGCTTGCGAGTTTGGCGTGCACATCACCCAGATTCTCGTAAGCAGTTGCATAAGTTGGATTGGTGCGTATCGCCATATCGAGCGCGGTACGCGCTTTTTCGTATTGGCCGCTGGATGCGTACAGCACTGCCAGATTGTTATATGGCTCAGGCAAGGTTGGATAATCATCCGTCAACTTGCTGAAAATCGCGATCGCTTCTGCCGATTTATTTTGCTCGGTCAGGATCACGCCTTTCAAAAAACGCATTTGCGCATCGCGTGGATTTTTATTCAAAAAGGCATCGGCTTTTGCCAATGCGGCAACATGCTGCCCGGAGCGCAATAATTGCGAAACGTCGGACAGATCATCCGCCATTGCCGGGAACGCGCAGAATCCTGCCAGAGACAAAGCCAAAGTCCGGCTCAACACGTAACGTAAGCCTGAATTGAAGGTGCGACGTGACGCGAAGAACATGGTTTTCCTTGTTATGGTTATTAGATAATTGCGCACAGCCGATATAGTACGACAAACCGCTCATCTTCCCCAACCGATTGCTGCGCGGCGATGTGGCTGGATGGCTACGTTTTGAGAGGGGCACAAGCATGCTGCAAAGCTTGATACGGATGATGCGGCTTAAAGACAGGATTTGCGGGGCTTCAGTCAGTAACGGCAAGCAAATCGATAATTCTCATCGAAGGCATCCGCACCTGATGAAAATGGGACGGCAAACACGCCGCTCTACCCCGAACGCACCAAGAGGGAGCAAGGCTGATTGCCTGGCTCCCTCTTGCATAAAAACAAGCGGTCAAAAATTACTCTGACCAGCCTTCTATTATCGATTTACTTATTCTGCGCCCTGCCCAGGAGTTGTCATCTCGGCTGGGAAACTGGACAGTGCATAAGAAATTTGCAGCGTTGCCGGTGCAACTGCGCCAGTTGAAACATTGCTCACAGTCGCCACCGACTTGCCAGCCTGTGGTGCGAACATGTGGAAAGCATCTTGCTGAACACTCCAGCCTGCCACGCCAACAAACAATGCAAGGCCGGCTGCAATCGAGGCCCACATACGCGTACCGGATCTGGTTTTGTGCGGTACCGATGCGCCAGATTCCGCCAGGACTGCAGTAGCGCGCTCGCGCCATTCATCATGTTGCTCGCCCCTGTCGCTGATGCGGGAAATCAAATCACGTGCAATCGCTTCCGCTTCTGCTTGTTCAAGATCGCGTTGAACTTGATCGGCTTTCGATAATTCCAGCGCAGCGGCAGCCGCTTTTGCTTTCTCTTCGGCCGCAACCAGTGCTTCGCGTTCTGCTGCAAGCTGTGCTTCCTGCGCCAAACGTGCTTCCTCTTCAACAGCCAGGCGCTGCTTCGATACTTCTGCCATTTCAAGTTCGGCGATTGCGGTTAATTCAGCTTCGCTGCACGCTTTTTGTTCGGCCTGCAGTTTTTCTTCAATTGCAGCCAAGGCGATTTCGCTTGCTTCCAGACGCTGTTGCTCCAACAGTTGCTGTTCTTCCAGCAATTCCAGAGTACGTTGTTCGGCCAGTGCGCGTTGTTCCTCGACTTGCGCCAGTTCGCGCGCTTCCAGTGCCTTGCGTTCAGCCGCTTCCATCACGATTCTTTGTGCTTCGACTTGCTGCATTTCCGTGACCAGCAATTCTTTTTCAGCACTGGCAATCACTTCTGTCGCATGACGCATCGCTTGTTGTGCCTGCTCTCTGCTGCGCAAAATTGCTGCCTGTTCTTTTTCAGCATGAATTCTCAATTCTGATTCGAGCAATGCGGCTTTTTCTGCTGCGATTTTTTCCTGCGTGACGCGCAACATATTGGCGGCACCTTCCAGACGTTGCTGTTCAGCCAGCAACTTGTCTTCAATCGCATCCATCGCCTTTTTCTCAAGGTCGGCACGCGCGCGTTCTGCCTTGGCCAACTCGACGGCTTGTCTTGCTGCGGTCTGCGCGGCTTGCGCTGCCTGGCGCTGCTGTTCTGCCTGCTGTACAGCGGCTTCCAGCACTTGCTTTTCTGCTTGCAGTATCGATTCCTTGGCAGTGCGCGATGCATGATCGGCTTCTGCTTGCGCCTGCAAGACGCCAGCTTGTTCCTGCTCTTGCAAAATACGTGCTTCCGCTTCAGAGCGGGCTTTTTGCTCGCTGCTCAATTTTTCCTGAATCGCTGCCAGTGCTTTTTGTTCAGCCAGACTACGTACACGTTCAGCTTGTGCCAATTCCAGTGCTTCTGCCGCCCGCTGTTCGGAGGCCAATGCGCTTGCTTGTTGCAACTCTGCCTTGACTCTGGTTTGTTCCAGCACCTCGCGGCTTGCTACGCATTCAGCTTCGGCAGCTTCACGAATTTTGCGTTCATTCAGTTCGCGTTCACGCAGCAATTCCATTTGTTGCAAGTCAGTCTGGATGCGCGCTTCAGCTTCTGCTTTTGCCGCAGCTTCGATCTGGCATTTCTCTTCCAGTGCCTGCAAAGCCAATGCTTCGGCCTCGGCGTGCTCGCGTTGAACACGAGTCAACTCGACCATTTGGCGAACCTTGTCCAAGGCCAGATGAGCTGTTTTTCTTTGCAACGCGGTCTTGGCTTTGGCCTGCTCCAGAATGTGTTCATTCGCCACACATTCGGCCTGGCGTGCCGCACGCAATTCTTTATCGGCCTGCTCTTGCGCTGCCAGCAATACCGAATTTTCTTCATCCGCACGAGCACGTGCTTCAGCTGCTGCACGCGCAGCATTTTCTTTTTCAATTCTTGCCTGGGTAGTTTGCATTTCCTTTTGTACAGCTTCGGCATGCTCGCGCTCTGCTGCCAGTTTTTTCTGCGTAACGGCCAATGCTTTTTGTTCATCCTGCAAACGTTGCGCCTGTACCTTTGCCAAGGCAACTGCCTCACGCGCTTGAGCCAATGCAGCTTCTGCCGCAGCGCGCTTAAGGTCGGCTTGTTCCTTGGTTTGTTCCAGCTTGAGCTTGAGCGCTGCGCTTTCAGTTACGGCAGCGGACAAGGCTTTTTGCTCTGCTTCCTGCTGTAGCTGCAAAAGCGCGACTTGCTCTTTGTTTACTTCCGCGCGAGCGTTAGCCGTGGCTGTAACATTGGCTTCCAGCTGTTTCTTTTCCTGCAGGGCCAGCAATGTACGTTGTTCTGCTTCCAGGCGTGCGTGTTCTGCGTTCGCCAGCTCCAGCGCTTCTTGCGCTTTTTGTGCAGCGATTTCAGCCATCTGCTGTTGCAAGGCTGCGCACTCGGCTGCCTTGTCTACTGCAAATTTTTCAGATACTGAACGTGCGCTTGCCATTTCAGCCGCTGCGCGTTCCATTGTTATGCGTTGTTCTGCCAATTCTCTGGCGCGTTGTTCTTCTTCTGCACGCACGCGTGCTGCTGCTGCGGCCTGCTGCTCTGCGATTGCGCGTTGGCGTGCTTCTTCTTCGCCACGTGCTTCCACTGCGATACGCGCACGTGCCTGTTCGTCAGCCTGATGTTCCGCTTCTACACGTGCAATTGCGGAAGTCTGCAACTGTTTTTCAACTTGAATACGTGCTTCGGTCGCGACGCGCACACGTTCGTCTGCCTCGCGACGCGACTGCGCAGCTACCGCTGCAATGCTTTCAATATGTTCACGACGTTCGGCTGCAGCGCGCATTTCAGTTTCGGCGTGCAGACGTATCTGGATCGCTTCCAGCGCGCGTTGTTCAGATTCGATACGTGCTTGCGCCGTTGCCTGTTGCTCTTGCTCGGTCGCCGCCCGTGCCAGTGCATCTTCGCGGGCGCGTACTTCGGCCGGAACGCGATTCAACATCGAGGCCAGCGCCTTGGTGTCGGCTTCTTCGCGTTGCTGCGTCAGCAGCATCGCATCACGGCGTGTATTGATCAGTGTTTGATTCGTTTCGCGTGCGCTTTTTTCGCGGCGCTCATGTTCGCGCGCCAGATCAGCCACATGCGACTCAAGACGTGCACGTTCTTCTGCTTCCGCTTTTGCAGCTTCGGTCGCGATATGGGTAGCACTGATGCGCTCTGCCATTTGCTGACGCTTGTATTCTGTTTCTGCAGCCAGTTTTTCCGCTGCTTCTGCTGCCTGCGCACCTAATTGAGTTTCTTCGGCGATTTGATCTATCGTGCGTTTGCGTGCCAGTTGTTCTGCCTTGGCGCGTCCGATTGCAATAATGCCGAGCTGGGTATCGGCTTCGGTACGGGCGCGCAGTTCAGCGATTTCCTTGTTGACTGCAGCGGTGCGTGCTTCGCTGGCGGCACGTGCCTGACGCTCTACTTCCAGACGAGCGCGGCTGGCGGCGATTGCTTCTTCGGCTGCTTTGGCGTTGCGATTGGCTTCGGCAATCGCGGCGGCATCAGCCTGGACGCGGTCTTCTGCAAGTGAGCGTGCGTGCGCTTCTGCGTAAGCACGATTCTCGGCCGTTACAGTCGCCTTGGCTTCTGCTTCCACGCGGGCGATGGCTTCACGAATCGCCTTCAAGTCCATACCAGCTACGCGTTCGCCAGTCTTGGGCGCATCGATAACGGTATCAATGAAGTCGTCATTCCCCGCATCCGCTGCTTGCAGAGAAAAGTTTTTACGCAGTGCCTGATTCGTTTCCATCGTGGATCCTCGCTTGAGAGTCAATTCTGCTGACGCTGTTTACGCCAGTCGGAATTTCTTAATAAGCATTATCGGAGGATGGACTGACAATCAGGCTTGAAGAAGAGGGGGGAAATCCGGCTATTTCAGCGATATGGAGAATGTTTTACCGGGACAGCCAAGCGGTTTTTTACAGTTTGGCGCTGGATAATTGGTCCAAAATCCCGCTCAAGCGCTCCATTCTGAACGGTTTGACCAGGAAGTAATTCATCCCCGCATCCATACAGGTTTGTATATCAGACAAGGCCCCCGCCGCCGTCAACGCCACAATAGGCAAGCCGGACGCAGGTGCCGACATGCCGCGAATTGCTCGCGTTGCCGCCAGTCCGTCCATTTCCGGCATGTGCATGTCCATCAAAATAACGTCGAAATTACCTTGCTGCACGGCCAGCACTGCTTCATGTCCATTTTGAGCAACCTGCACCGTATGGCCGGATCTTTTCAGCAAGGCGACGGCAACCTTCTGATTCACTACGTTATCTTCGGCCAGCAATATATGCAAGGCACGGCTGGCGAGTGAAAGTCCCGCGCTAACAGCCGCCGGTTTTCTTTGAATGTCGACCACAGGCGTAAACGCCAACTCGAACCAGAAACGGCTGCCCTCACCCACAGTACTTTCAACGCCTATGCGGCCGCCTTGCATCTCGACGATCTTTTTACAGATCGACAAGCCCAGCCCGGTTCCGCCAAAGCGCCGCGAGATTGAATTATCTGCTTGGGAAAACGACTGGAATAAACGAGCCTGCGCTTCCGGCGCAATGCCGATACCGGTATCAATCACGGTAAATCGCAAGAGAATCTGTCCATCGCTGGCAGGGAGCTGTTCCAGCTTCAGCGCGACACCGCCCTCCTCCGTAAATTTCAATGCATTGTTGATCAGGTTCAGCAAAACCTGGCGCAAGCGTCCGACATCGCCTGCCAATGCGCGTGGCAAGTCGCCTGCGTAATCGACGCTGAGCGACAAGGCGGCACTGTGCGTTCTGGCGCTCATCAAATCAATCACGCTATCGACCGCCTTGATCAAATCGAAATCGGTAGTCTCAAACTCCAGCTGGCCGGATTCCAGTTTGGAAAAATCCAGGATGTCATTCAGGATGGTCAGCAAGGCTTCGGCTGAATACTGTACCGTTTCCAGATGTTCCTTCTGCTCGTCGTTCGCTGCGTGCATCAGCGCCAGTTGCATCATGCCCAGCATGCCGTTCATAGGCGTGCGTATTTCATGACTCATGACAGCGAGAAATTCGGATTTGGCACGAGTAGCCGACTCCGCCTCTTCTTTTGCCAACGATAATTCGCGTGTACGTACCATGACCTGATTTTCCAGATCGCGGGTCAGATTTTCCAGTGCGACGATATCGTCGTATGAGCGCAAGGCAGAAATGATGCATGTCAAAAGCTTTTGTCGCGTCAATTCGGTTTTTGATTTGTAATCGTTGATGTCGTAATCGACCACAACATCGCGCTCAGGTGCCTGCCCTGGCTGCCCGGTACGCAGCACGATACGCACACGTCGATTATTCATTTGCTCGCGAATATGACGGACCAGTTTCAAACCGGCATCGTCCTCCTCCATCACCACATCGAGCAGAATAATCGCAATGTCGCGATCGGCTGCGAGCATATCGCGTGCTTCACCGGCAGAGTATGCGTGCAGGAATTCCAGCTTGCGTCCCTTGAACTGCACATCGATCATCGCGACTGCCGTCACCTGATGGACTTCTTCCTCATCATCGGCAATCAGAATTTTCCACGGCGGTTCTGTGCTGGCTACGCTGCCTTCTTTTTCTGGCGCAAATTTAAAATCTTCAAACATGGTGCGCCTTAAGCCTGACCTGGTTGAGCTTGCGCTTCAGCCACAGGATTGCGCGGAAAACGCACGATGAAAGTTGTACCGACACCAACCTGGCTTTCAACCGTGATTTGTCCCTGCAAGCTGCCAGTGACCAGATTATGAATAATGTTCAGCCCCAGACCGCTACCGCCACGGCCACGCATGGTGGTGAAGAATGGGTCGAAAATTTTGGCCAGATTAGCTTGCTTGATACCGATACCATTATCGGAAAACCGCAGCTCGATCAAATCGGTTTCCATTCCTTTTGCATATACATTGCGCACCACGATCAGCATTTCACCTGGCCTGTTATCAGGGAAGGCATGCAGCAAGGCATTCATGACAAAGTTGATAATGACCTGCGCCAAGGCACCAGGATAAGTATCGATTTCTATCGTCTCATCGCAATTGACTGTCATCCGATGTTCAGAGCGGCGCAACATCGGGCTCAAATTAGACAACACCTCATCGATGTAGGCCTTCAAACGGAAGGTGCGTCGCTCTTCACTGGTCTGATCCACCGCCACGTCTTTAAAACTTTGAATCAGCGTTGCTGCACGTTCCATATTCGACAGCAGCAATTTGCTGATCGTGGTGGCAGTACCGACATACGCATCCAGATCGGAGCGCTTCATATCGCCGCTCTGGAACAGGGATTTAAGACGCATCGTTTCTTCTGCCAGCGTAGATGCACCCGTCACGCCGACACCGACCGGCGTATTGATTTCATGCGCGACACCAGCGACCAGCTGACCGAGGGAAGCGAGCTTGGCGGATTCTACCAACTGCTTTTGCGTGAGCCGCAATGAATTCAGCGTATCGTGCAATTCGCTATTTTTCTGACTGAGCGCTTGCGTGCGTGCCTCGATTTTTTGTTCAAGGTCGTTATACAAGGCTGCGTTTTCCAGCGAGATCGCAATCTGCGTCGATAGAATCTGCAACAACTCTGCATGTTCAGCCGTGAAGGCATCCACCGCCAGATTGTTTTCCATGTACAGCATGCCGACCAATTTCCCCTGTTTTTGCAAAGGCAGGCACATGATCGATTTTGGCTGTTCGCGCTCTATGTAGGGATCGCCATTGAATTGGCTATCGTGAGCGGCATCACCCAACACAACTTTTTCACCGGTACGCTTGACGTAGTTGATGACGGAAAGTGCGAGGTATTCGCATTTTTCTATCGCCAGATCCTGTTGCAGAGTGATGGTGTCTGCATTGATTTCTGCCTGCACAAACAGGCGACCATGTTCTGCTACCAGCAATGCGCCTTTTTGCGCACCGGCATTCTCGATCAGCAAATGCATTAATTTCGACAGCAATTTATCGAGTTGAATCTCACCCGACAAAGCCTGCGATGCACGGATCACCGTTTGAATATCCACTTGCCGTTCACGTGCTTCGGCGAGGCCGCGGCTATCTTCACGCTTGCGCTCAATCACACGCGCCAGTAATGCAGAATGAAGCGATTCGAGTTGCAGCGCTTTTGCAAAAGCACCCCATTCTTCATACTTGGCATGCGCCTGTTCCAGATGCATGCGCGCATTAATCTCTTTACCGACACCAAGATAAAACTTGCCGGCCAATTCATGCGACAAAGCTTCATCGTTAAGAAAGCCGTTGTCGCGCGCGCCCTTGATTGCCAGTTCGTAGAACTGCTCCGCTCGTGCACTTTTCCCGGCGACACGAAGCTGCTCAGCTTCTACCAACTGCCATTTATGCAGATAATTCATAGGCGCGCTATCCGCCCATGGCTTGAATCGCGCCTGCAGGGATTTGACGCTTGCCAGCGCCTTGGCGTTGCTCTCGTAAGGACGGCACAGTGCAAGTTCGGACAGCGAATGTAACCACATCAGGAATCCGGATGATGGCGTACCGAAATCAAAACCCGGCAAGTCAATCGCTTCTTTCGCATGCAAATGCGCGCTGGCAAATTCGCCGAAATAATATTCGCCTATCGCTTGTATCGTCCGCACGTAAAAGACGCCCCATGGATCGGAGGCATGCTTGCGTGCCAATGCGTAATCTTCCTGCTCGCGTCCTTGCGTGATATCGGTGATCGACTCTCCCACCAGGCGTGAGAACAGCAAGGCCCACGGCACCATCACGCCCAGCAAGGCTGCGTAATCCATCTTGCGATAGATATCGAGATCCTTGCGTATCGTGATCAAGGCATCCTGTACATTGCCGCCGGACTGGAAGCGAATCGCATCCGAAAATGACAAGGCGACCATCGCGCCCGGCCTGTCGCCGGTTTCCATTGCCTTGACGTAGGTATCCATCAAAGGCTCCAGCGACAAACGCAGGTGCTCGCGATGATGGCGAATAATGCCGTGGAAGATACCGACCGCGCCCAGCAAGCGCTTATGGCCACCGAGCTGCTCGGCGACCTTGCCGAATTTATAGCCTTCTTGCTGCCGGCCTAATTTGCCGGCCAGCGTACGTCCCCATACAGCATAAGCATAGGCAGCGCTCGGCGATGAGCCGTAACGTACCGAACGACGCACGATTTCCAGAGCAACCCACAACACTACATTTGAACCG
The DNA here is from genome assembly GCF_003293745.1 of Herminiimonas fonticola. Taxonomy (GTDB): domain Bacteria; phylum Pseudomonadota; class Gammaproteobacteria; order Burkholderiales; family Burkholderiaceae_D; genus Oxalicibacterium; species Oxalicibacterium fonticola. The sequence continues at coordinate 158,576 of NZ_PTLZ01000002.1, read as the reverse complement.
GCAAGATACGTAAACCCGTAGCCAAGAAACGCCATCGTCGCATGCAGTTGCAACAGATATTGCGGATCGGTTGCCGGCGGCAAATCAGCCAGCTCCAGGATATCCTTGCCGCGCAGTGCCAGCTTGAGTCTCAGACGTGCAAGCCGAATGTCTTGTTCATTCAAATCTGCCGGCACCTTGATGCCGGAAATCTCCAGCATTTCGATCCCGGTTTTCATCAATTCCTGCGGCTTGTAAATCGCGCCATAACAGCGAATCAGATAATCCTTGGCAGCGATAATTTGGTGCGGCGTGGCACTCTTTTCGCAAACGATCTGACACAGTCTTTCCATCTCGCGATAATCGGCGCGGGCAAAAGCAACGTTGATCAACTCCATGTACAACTCGTGCATGAAGTCAGGCTTCTTGCTCCAGTCATCGTCACTACCGAATTCGTCTGCAATTGCTATACAGTCGCAGTGCACATCGAAGGCTGCCGATTTGCGCGCTTTTTGTGCCGCCAGCAAATTCAAATTGGCCAGCTCATCTTTCTCGACTTGCTGTGCCAACAAGTTTCGTCCCTGGTTCAGGTGATCGACGATGTTGAAGATTTGTTCTTCCTGCTCGACTGCAGTCAGGCTGTTCAGCAGCAGGCGACCTATCTCCAGATGCACGACATCTGTTTCATGTTTATCTATGCCTTCATACGCAGCTTGCTGTACCCGATCATGCTGGAACTGATAGGACGAAGGCGGCAGCGCTACTGCTGCAACAGTATGTTCGGCCGGTATGATCAAGCCGGTTTGCAATGCATCGTGCAATAACTCGCTGATTTCATGCCGTGATTTTTCGCTGACTGTTTCCAGTGTTTGCAGATCGAAACGGTTGCCGATACACGCCGCAATCGTCAACAGCCGTTGCGTAGATGCCGGCAAGCGACGCAATTCCCTGGTCAACAACTCGACGACGTTATCGGTAATATCCGACGCCTTGATTTGATCGATATCCCAATTCCACGAACTGCTTTCGAATTGCAATAAGCCATCGCCGTGCAAGCTCTTGATGAACTGACCGATGAAGAAGGGATTGCCCAGAGTTTTGCGGTAAATCAGTTGTGCCAGCGGACGCGTTTCTACCGCATCGCGCTTGAGCGTATCGGCGACCAATTCTTCTATGCTGTCTTCCAGCAAGGGGCTGACTTCAACGATCGTGACGATCGTGTTCTTGCGGATCAGATCGATAGTCAGATTCAGCGGATGTGCAATATCCACTTCATTGTCGCGATACGCGCCGACCAGCAACAAGCATGGATCGTCCAGATCTTTCATCAACAGAGTGATGAGCTTCAGCGATGCCGCATCCGCCCATTGCAAATCGTCGAGGAATAAAACGATAGGATGATCAGAGTGCGTAAACACACTGACGAAATTCTGCATCACATAGTTGAAGCTGTTACGCGTCGCGCCCGGCAGTGGCACTTGCGGCTGCTTGCCGATAATGAATTCCAGCTCGGGAATGGCTTCAATGATCAGTTGACCGTTAGGCCCCAGCGCCTTCAACAACTTGCTGCGCCATTCGGCAATCCGCGCTTCGCTCTCGGTCAGGATTTGCCGCATCAATTCGCGGAAGGCATCATTGAAAGCGGAATATGGAATCGTGCGCTTGAACTGGTCGAATTTTCCTGAAATGAAATAGCCGCCCTGCGCCACCACCGGTTTGTGGATTTCATTCACCAGCGACGACTTGCCGATACCGGCGTAGCCGCTTACCAGCAGCAACTCTGCACCGCCGCTTGCAACGCGCTTGAATGCATTCAGCAAGCGGCTGTATTCGTAATGTCGGCCATACAGTTTTTGTGAAATCTGCAAACGATCGCAGACATCGTTTTGCGCCAGCGGAAACGGTTCCATCACACCCGTTTCTGCCAGCGAAGATTGGCAGCGCTCTACGTCCTTCAGCAAACCTTCCAGACTTTGATAACGGTCTTCCGCATTCTTCGCCAATAACTTCAGGACCACATTCCCGAGCACTTCAGGGATCGCAGGATTCAGGCGGCTGGGCGGCAAAGGTTTTTTGGCAATGTGACTGTGCACCAGCTCCATCACGCTGTCAGACTCGAAAGGCAGATGGCCGCTCAACAATTCATACAGCACGATGCCCAGCGAATAATAGTCACTGCGATAGTCGACCTGCCGGTTCATGCGCCCGGTTTGTTCCGGTGAGCTATATGCGAGCGGCACCGTCGCGTCGTTACGCAATTCAACCGAACCGTCTTGCAGCAAACGTAAATTAGCCAGGCACAAAGCCTGATGCAAATCGATGCGCTGATGTACTTCGCGCAGGCCATGTATCAGTGCGACAAACAGCGCTAGCGCAGCGTTCAAGTCATACGCGCTTTGTGCTGAAGTTGCGGCTTGTTCCTGTTCGGAACCGGATGCGATCGACGGACGAAAAAACATGGAGCGGTGCAAGCCGGTTTTCACCGGGCCTGCCCGCTTCGACAATGTTGACCAATTCGATGCTTGTTGAGGTTTGATTTGATGCTCCGCTTGTATTCAAATCGACGAAAAGCTGTCTCGCTTTTTCTTGCCAAAAAATTAATTACAGTTGATGATAGCCAACTATTACTCGGTCCACCGCCCCTCGTAATATAGCTTGAAATGTCTGCTACGCGGCAACGATGTGGTATCAAATCAATAATAAATCATGTCCAACAATGCACTAGCTCAAGAAATCATCCCGGCCCGCGAAATTGAGGATACACGCGACCTCGCAGCCCGCTTGCAAGCCAAAATCATCCGCGACAATCCGACCGGCATCATGCGCCGCGATGCTCATCCCAAAATGCATGGTCTGGTCAAAGCCGAGTTCACGATAGAACCCGACTTGCCGCTTGAGCTAAAAGTAGGCATCTTCAGCGAAGCGCGCACTTATCAGGCATGGATACGTTTTTCAAATCAGGACGGCACCATCCAGCCCGACACCTCGCGCGACATACGCGGCATGGCGATCAAGTTGATGGGCGTGGCCGGCGATAAATTGCTGGAAGCCGAGCGCCACGAACAGACGCAAGACTTTATCGTCATCACCACCAATGTGTTCGTCACCAAGGACGTGGCGGAATTCGATGGCTTGATCAAGGCGATGACCGGCAGCATCTGGGCAAAAATCAGCTACTTCGCCACGCACTGGCGCGTCATCTGGAACCTGATCAAGTCCCTGAAAAAATTCGCCAATCCGCTGCAGACACGCTACTGGAGTACGACGCCGTATCTGTTTGGCGAAACGGCAGTCAAATATTCGACGATCCCACGCGTTACGCATCCTGACGAAATTCCGGCAAATCCCGGGCCGGATTATTTGCGTGAAGCGATGGTGCGCCAGTTGTCGCAACGCGAAGCCGTGTTCGACTTCACCGTGCAATTGCAAGTCGACGCAACCGACATGCCGATTGAAGATCCAGGCCATGAATGGAAGGAGTCGAAATCGCCCTTCCGCAAAGTCGCCACCATCCGCATACCTCAGCAAGAATTCGACAGCGAAGCGCAACGCAGCTTTGGGGAAAATTTATCGTTCACGCCTTGGCACAGCTTACCTGCGCATAGACCTTTGGGCGGCATCAATCGCGCACGCAAGATAGTCTACGATGCGATTTCTACTTTCCGTCATACACGCAATAATGTGCCGCGGCGGGAACCTACTAGTTGGGAAATTTGATTGCACTCTTCATTGTAAGCACTCAAGTTTTTTCTCCAAATAGCGCAGGTAAAGCAAAGAGCCCCCCCTAAGTTCGAGTCTAAGGCGGGGAGCCAAGAAAATATGAAGGCCTAGTTAAAAGCTGGGCTTTTTTATTTCTGACATTGAAAACTTTAGTGTCAGTCCGGTCTCTGGCTAAAACGCACAATCACTGATACCGAAAATTCGCTCGCCGCTAGTGGGGTGAGCGAACTCCACGCCAGTAGCATGTAGCAAAAGTCTTTTGGCCATGCCTTGGCTGTCAGCCGTGCCATAGAGATCACAACCTAGAATAGGATGGCACATCCCTGCACTGTGAATTCTCAATTGATGAGTGCGCCCAGTACTAGGTGTGAACAGTACGCGAGTCGTGTCCGGTCCTGTCTGTCTATCCAACACCTGAAAATGACTGCTGGCAGCCTTGCCAGTTTCGAAACAAACTTTCAACTTCGGAAAATTGACCGGATCTTTGGCTATCGGTAATTCGATATCTCCTTCATCTGCAGCTACGTGTCCCGCTAACACCGCCTGATAAGTCTTGACCACGGTGCGCGCCTGAAATTGGCGATTGATATTGGCCGCGACCGCCTTGTTGAGCGCAACAATCATTATTCCCGACGTACCAAAATCAAGCCGATGCAATAGCAAGGCCGTCGGGAATTGCTGCACTAAACGGTAATGGACTGAATCGAGATTGAGCGGATTTTTACCCGATAGCGACAACAAGCCGCTGGGTTTATTGATCAGTAATATCGCGTCATCCTGATAAAGGATGGTGATGTCATCGGCACACGGCGGTGCCACAAAGGTATCTATGCGGGCGTTCATTATGACGAATCATAACTTGATCCGATCAAACGCCTGCAAAACGCGCCACGCAGATAGGCAGAGAATCGCAGTAACTATTCCCCCGCGATCCCCTACTTTCCTCATCAAGTAGGATCAACTATCCCTTTGGCTATCATCCGCAATGCCGTCATGCTCGGAATGAAGAAGTAATCGCCACCACGTGTTTCTACCAGACGCGGGATTTTTGACAGGAAGTAAGGCGCATCATCGCTGTCCTTCTCTACCTCCAGCACCGCACGGCTGGACAAATCCGCGCTGTGATTGCCGAGAATGATTTCCTTGTCGTTACCGGCGTGGAAGTCGTTACCGTAATTTATCCACTGTTGCTGCACGAATTCAAACTGGCGACTGATGCTGGCGCTGATCATCATGATGACGATGCCGTGATTGCCATCGTCGCGCGTCGCATCCTTGACGTCGCCGTAAGGCAGCCCGCGTCGCATGACGCGACGGCGATTCGCCAATGCGCCTGGCGTCTCAAATGCATCCGGCGTTGACTCCAGCGAGGCACGCGGATTGATGCGGCGCAGATGCGAGCTGAATGGGCATTTCGCACCATCCTTATCGTTGTTGAAAGTAAAGCCGCTCAACATCTTGTCGCGCTCGACGGCATTCGCCGCGAGGAACTTCGCATCCCATTCAGTCTTGCTCTTTGCATCAGGCGCATCAACCAAAGGCGCGCCGTTATCGCGCCAGCGTCCGACAAATTTTGCAGCGAGCAATTCTTTACCACCGGGATATTTCGCACCTTCCTGTTCCAGATAAGCGTTGAAGGTGCCGACGTTTTCATGCAGCTTGCGATACACCATGAAGGTACCGTTGCGTGACAATAATTGCGGTGCGGGCGCTGTCGGATATTCATCGGCTTCGTCGCGATGGCCGAGGATAAATTCGCCGGTTGCGAGTGGCGCCCATTTGCCATCCTTCATTTGCTTGCCTCGGCCGATCACGCGCTCCGGTCGGCCTGGCAATCCTTCGAATACCGGATCGCCTATGCCGTCGGTATAACCGAAGTGTTCCTTGCTGGTCGGTTTGCCGTTTTCAATCACCGCGTGCACATCCTGAAACAGCAGATGTTCTGCATCGTCATCGCCGCGATGACCGGACAAAATTGCCACGCCACCCGCGCTGCGCGTCACCAGTTCTTGCAGCCATTCATAACGCTTCTGCACATCGGCTGGCGTCTGGCCATTGATTGAAATCCAGATGTGCACGTCCTTGTTCCAGTCGGTTTCGCGACTGTCGCGCCAGATCGGGTCCCAATGATCGGGCGCGCTGCGACCATCGTCGCCGAGAATGTCCTTGCGCTTCTTCATCCCCATCACGAATTCCATAGGGAAGCCGATCAGTGAAGCACGCGGCAAGTTAAGCTGCTTCAAACCCGGATAGGTAAAAGCGATGTTGACGGTAGCCGGCGGCTTGGGTATCGGATTAACACCGTCATCCCATTTGACGGCGGTGGTGACTTCTTCGGTAACTGCGCCGACAAATTCACGCGCGCGTTTACCGTCACGAATATTCAGGAAGAGATAACGCGCCACCGGAAAGTTATAGCGGCCGTAGGCTTTGATCACGTTGCCTTGAATGTCCAGCAGATCCAGCTGTTTGTCCACGATGTTTGTCCTTTATTTTTATAGTGCAGACTGACCTGGCGTCCACGCCGGCCCCGCCAGATTGAGCGGCTCAACACGCTGAATGAATGCCTGATAGGCCTGCTGCAACTGCGCTGCCGGCATGCCTTGATGATCGGCTGCGAAGCGTGAGAATTCCTGCTTCAGATACAGCGCCTTCAACTGTTCAGGCAAGGGGTCGTCGTTCGATCCGACAAAGAACAATGCCGCCTTCAATTGGCACTTCTTGATGTAGACGACAAATGAATCTGCATCCGTGACCTGATCGAAGCCGTAGCAGAATTGCCAGATATGCTTGATGTCTTCGCTGATCGCTGCCCACATTCCACGCAAATACGCATCAAGATCGCCATGCAGATTGCAGGAAAAAACGATGTATTTGGATTTGAGGTGATCTTCTCTCGGCAAGGCCCTGCGGCGAAACTTGTCCGAAAAGATAGACATGAAGTCGTAAAACGTTCCACCGAATTCAGTACCGGCCAAGGACTCGTAATACACGTCGTCCAGTACAAAATAACGACACAAATAAGTTTGCGGGACTTTGGCCATAGGGCTGTGCTCAAGCAAACCCCAGTCCTGCAAACGATGTCTGACTTCATCGCTATAGGCAGTGCCATTGTGGTGGCCTTTCTCGATAGGACAAAGACAGGTTAATGCGTAGGCCTTGCCGCTGGTATTTGCCATCTCAATCTCCCTTTGCCTGATCGGCCAGACTGACAATCGGCAAGGGCTGCATGGTGCCCATATCGTGCTGCAGGTTACGCAGCAATGCCTTGTACTGTTTCAGGAATTGATCGGGCGGCGCGTTGCTGTGCGCGGCATCGAACTCCAGCAATGCGGTTGTCAAGGTCTTCGCCGACTTGATGTCATTCGACGCTGCCATTGGATAGGCGTTGTAGTAGTGATCGGTTTGAATCTGGTTGAACTGTATGTATTCGTGGAAAGGCGTCAGCGGCACCGAGCGCGGATAACGAATATTCCATTTCCAGAACAGATCGAGGCCGCTGGGAATCGAGAACGTAAATGAATCGACGTACTGCGCCCAGCTACCGTTGAAATTACTGAAGAACAGCATGTAGGAATAATTCAGCGTTTCCTTCGGCTGATGCTTGCTCAGATGCGGAAACTGCTTGCGGCCTATGATCACCCAGCGCGCGTAGTGAATCAGCGACAGCGTAATCAAGCCTCTGAGCGTCGATGGCAGCTTGAGCGCCACCCAGAAAATGACCTTGTTAATCCACGTCATATACCAACGGATCGGTGTGATCACGTTCATGGCATACGCTTTTCCAGCGATATTCGACATGCATTCTCCCCTTGCAATATCTGACACCATCACATGAATAGCAGTACGCAGAGAACGCGAAAAATACAGCAGCGCTCCCGGCTTCTGATATTTGCTTTTAGAGCAGGCATCAAGCCACTTCGCTTGTGCACTCCTGACTACGATTGTTCTTTTATTCGTACTTCACTCGTACTGATCAGATTCGATCACCACGAGTACTCCCTGGACACTCGATGTTGCAGCCTGCATTTTTGATTCGATTTTCTATTGATCACAGGCAGCCGCAAGATTACATGAACAGATGTATTTTTTGCAATAAAATAAAGCGCCCGGATCAATTCATTTGCGCCATGCTTTGATATATTCTGCATATACACCAGCGTGACACTTGATGTGAGCAAGCGACCATCAACTGCCATATCAGATGATGCTAAAAAAACCTCTCTAGAGAGATCATGTCCCCAATCATCCGGTTCAAAGTGAAGCCGCTCACCGCCGTACAGCGCGGCCGGAAGGCGCGCCGTCGTGAAGATCAGAACAGCGAGCCAAGCAAAACAAAAGTGAACGTGCAGCTGCTAGACGATCTGCAGCGCATGATCAACACGCAAATGCACGGCATCATCGGCGTGCTGGAAATGGTGCGAAAAAACGATCTGGCATCCGATCAATCAGACATGATCCATCTGGCCCAAGACAGCGCCGAAAATCTGCTGCTGGAAGTCGATCAATTACTCGCATCGGATCCGCATTTCGCCAGCGCGGCGCCCCTGGATATCACCAGTAATCCAATTGCATACGTCAAAATGATGCTGGTCGATCCGGATGCAGACAATCGCTCCCGCATTGAAAAGAAGTTGCAGCAACGCGTGGTCCGCATCGACAGCTTCGCGTTACCAAAAGATGCGTTAACCGCGCTGGATCAAGCAGCGGTGAGCGGCGATCCGTATCGCATCGTTTTACTGGATCAAAACATCCAAGGGATAGATGGCGAGACATTGGGCATGGCAATCAGCAGTTCGCCCTTGTATCGAGATGCGTTGATCGTATTGATCAGCGACCAGCACCATCGCAGCGATGCAACTCGCCTGACAAACGCAGGTTTTTCTGCATGGCTACCCAAACCGGCTTCCGACACCACGCTGCTTAACACCCTGAATATGCTGTGCACTTGCATCGCGAAGAAAGATGCGCCGCGTTTTGTCTGCGCCGGTGTGCGGCAAACCACTCATGCGAATGCAGGTAACGCCGAAGCATTGGCGATTTTCTCTGACGCGCGCATTCTCGCAGTCGATGACAATCCGATGAACTTGCAGGTAGTGAAGCAGATGCTTGTTCGCTTCGGCTGCCGTGTCGATACGGCAAGCAGCGGCCAGCAAGCACTGCAAATGGCCCACGAACATCATTACGATCTGGTGCTGATGGATTGCCAGATGCCGCAGATGGATGGCTATCAAACCACTGCGTTATTACGTGCGATGGAATCGGCCGACAACCATACACTCATCATCGGCTGGTCAGCTGGAGGCAAACACAATGTGCGCGACACCTGCCTTGCCATCGGTATGGATGATTTCATCGCCAAACCGATACGACTGAAAACCCTGCATGAATTATTGATCCGCTGGCTACCAACCGGCATAAACAACACCACTGCCACTATGCAACAGGATGATGAACTGGACGCAACGCTTGAAATGTTTGGCGAGGATTTTGCAGAACTTGCACACTTGTTCCTGAATGACAGTCCGAAGCGATTGACGCTGCTGAATACCGCAATTGGCGAACGCGATGCGACGGTTACCGCGCGGTTGGCGCATGTCTTGTGTGGCAGTACGGCGTCGATAGGTGCCACTGCACTGGCGGCTTTGTGCAGGGATCTTGAAATCCAGGCAAAAAATAATGAACTGGATGATGCATTGTTGCGCTTGAATGCGATTGAACTTGAGTACGCGCGCATAGACGAAAAATTGCATCACATGCTGCATGCTGCGGCTCCAACAGAGCCCTCCGGCTTGCGTGACCCGCACTGACAGTCGCCCAAGCGCTACTTGAAACTAATAGAACGCGGCACTCGCTGTATCATCACGTATGCAGCCAACACGCAATCATCTGCCCACATCATTCAGAACATGCTGAAAGTATCAAGAAATGAACCAAATCCCTGAATCGAAAAAGAATCACCTGTGGCGCAAAACCATCTGGCACACCGACCCGGAAGAATTTCCACTTGGCCCGCATCATTCAGTAGAAGTGTATTGCTGCGAAGAGTCGAACGGCTACGCCGTCTGGTACGCGCGCCGTCTGGCAAAGGATGACGCCAGAAACAATACTGGCGTTGAAAACGGCGATTACCTGCTCAGTTATTTTGCCAAAACAAAACGTGACGATGCGATTGAAAAAGCAGTGCTGATTGCCAATAGCGATGCGTCTATCGACAAGGTGATTGCAGCGCTGGACGCGATGACAAAGAACGCGCAAAAGATTTAAAAATCGGCCACCGGTTTAGCTGAACCAGGCTTGTGAATTGAGTTGCAGGCTGGTTCCGCTAGCAAGCCACAGCTGATGTTACCAAAGTGCGGAATTGATTTTTCCCTGCCGCTTTGGCTGTATACATCAGGCTATCGGCGACTTTCAAGACGTCTTCATACGTAGACAAATCCGGATGTGGCATGACGCAAATGCCGAAGCTGGCACCCAAACGCAAATCCTTGCGCGGCAGTGAAATATCTGCAATCGCACGCAGCATTTTTGCAACCATCGCCTCTGCATTTTTCTCGTCGACGATATGTCGCAACAGTATGCCGAATTCGTCACCGCCCAATCGCGCCACCTTGTCCGAGATCCTTACGCAATTCTTTAAAGACTGCGCGACTACTTTCAGTATCTGGTCGCCTTCCGCATGGCCGCAGGCATCGTTAATCGCCTTGAAACCATCCAGATCCAGCAACAGGACGGCATTCACTTCACGTGATTCCGCTCCCGGCATGAATAGATCTTCCAGTTCGTCCGCGAAACCCGCGCGATTCAGTAATCCGGTCAGATAGTCATGCTTGGTTGCTTCCTCAAAGTGTGCAGCCCGTAACTCGATTTCGCGTTTTGCGAATTCGAGTTTCTTGACGAGTGCCACAACATAAAGTGGAACCAGCACATTCACCAGCACGATGCCGCCAGCAACGGCAGGGATGGTGTTCCAGTCGGACGAAAAATAAAATGCGGTGGCCATCAGCGGGCCACCGACTATCGATGACAACCATGTATATCGCGTCCCAAAGCGCAAACCGCTGCCTATGGACCCGAGCGCAGGAACCCAGGCAACCAGGCCCGCCAGAAAACCGGCCAGATACATGCCCAAGGCCGGCAAAGCCTGATCCAGTATTGCCGCTGTTGTGCGACGTAGCGTGACATCAAGAAGAGAGAAGCGTACGACCAGCACCCAGAAGAACGCATACGCGATGTATCCCGCAGCGCCGATCACGACACTGGGCGACACTGCTTGCCAGTTGAAATGCCAGGCCAGAATCAAATACAGGCAAAACGGCGTGACGTTAAAAACCCTCAGTTTCGCTTGTGCGAACTCGCTGATGGCTTCAAATTTATCGCTGGGAAGACTGGTTAACCAATGAAAAAAACTCATATCAACTAGTCTGGTGGGGTAATTTTTTCTTATGAGTCTTGCCGAGCCTGGAATCACGCAAAACTGCTTCAAGGAATAACGCATATTGCCACAATGAAAATTCCTTCACAATCGCTAACGCGCTTGCGTTTTATCCATGTGAACAGAGCGAAGAATTACCCCGGCCAAACAGCTTAATCCCACAACGGAGCTTCATCCATCAGCGCTACCTGTTCGCGCAATTCCAGTATGCGATCCTGCCAGTAACGTTGCGTGTTGAACCACGGGAAAGCAACGGGGAAAGCCGGATCGTCCCAACGACGCGCCAACCAAGCGGCGTAGTGAATCAGGCGCAGCGTGCGCAAGGCTTCGACCAAATGCAATTCGCGCGTGTCGAATTCGGCAAAGTCTTCATAACCTGCCAGCAAGTCAGAGAACTGCCTCACCATATCGCGCCGCTCGCCGGATAGCAGCATCCATAAATCCTGGATGGCCGGTCCGGTGCGACTATCGTCAAAGTCGACAAAGTGCGGACCGGCATCGGTCCACAAGACATTTCCAATATGACAATCGCCATGCAGTCGCAGATTCTTCACGTCACCTGCCCGGTCGAAACAACGGCGCACGCCATCGATCGCCTGCGCAATCACACTGCGATATGCGTCGAGCAGATCGGGCGGAATAAAATTATTCGCCAGCAGATAATCGCGCGGCTCTTCGCCAAAGGTAACGATATTCAATGCCGGTCTGTGCTGAAACGTTTGCAAGCTACCGACTGCATGAATACGGCCGATAAAACGCCCCATCCATTCCAGTGTCGCCGGATCATCGAGTTCCGGCGCCCTGCCGCCATGTCGGGCAAATACCGCAAAACGAAAACCGGAAAATTCATGCAGCGTTTTGCCATTCGACAGCGTCATCGCAGGGACAACCGGGATTTCCCTTTCGACTAACTCACTGACAAATGCATGCTCTTCCAGTATCGCTTCATCGCTCCAGCGCGCTGGTCTATAGAACTTGGCGACCAGTGGCGGGCCGTCTTCGATACCAATTTGATAAACACGGTTTTCGTAACTATTGAGAGCAAGCAAGCGACCATCGCTGTACAAGCCAACGCTTTCCAGCGCATCGAGTACGCAATCGGGCGTAAGTGCCGTAAAAGATATAGTCGAAGACAAGGCAGAGGATTCATTCATCTGCGCATTGTACGGTGCATGCGTATTTTTCAGCGTTACATTTCCTCGGGAACACATCGGCCGCGCAGATCATGTGATTTCAGCAATCACGCTCAATCTTTGGCCTTCATGCTGATACACTTCGGCTCTGCACATCAACAAAGAAACTCATCATGCATCTCGACCAGCCCCTCTCCGATAAAGAATTCGACGAACTCGATAAATTCCTGCTGTCCGATCGCACCGCCGACGACTGCATGGCGATGGACTCGCTACACGGCTACCTGACCGCCCTCGCCGTCGGCCCGGAAGAAGTGCCGCTGGCTGAATGGTTGCCGCATGTCTGGGGCGAAGATGCTGAAGCGATACCGAAATTCAAGAATGACAAGGAATACGAACGCATCGTCGCGCTGATCGCCCGCTTCATGAACGAAATCGCGATCACACTGGAAGTCGCACCCAAAGAATACGAACCGCTGTTCTGCGAACACGAATGGGAAGGCAAACCAATCCTCGACGGCGAAGCCTGGGCCTGGGGTTTCAACTTAGGCATGAGCCTGCGCGCCGAGGCATGGGAGCCTATCCAAACCTCGAACATTGCGCCGCTGATGCGCCCTATCTATCTGCTGGGCGCAGAAGAAATCGAAGAAGAAGAATTGGTACTGGTCGACAATCCAGTCAAATGCCACAAGCTGACCATCGAGATAGAAGCCGCAATCCCGGAAATCCACAAGTTCTGGCTGCCACACCGCAAGTCTGCAGTCAAAACCGTACAGCGCGAAACACCGAAGGTCGGCCGCAATGACGATTGCTCATGTGGCAGTGGCAAGAAATTCAAGAAGTGCTGCGGTGCTGGAACTGCTGAAGACTGAGCAGAATAAACGTCAACACCTGGATAAGAAAAAAGGCATGTGATCATCACATGCCTTTTTTACATCCATGGCTGAAATCAGCGACGCATTATTCCTTGATGAAATGCTCGCGGTAGTAACGCAGTTCTTCTATCGATTCAATAATGTCGGCCAGCGCAGTGTGCTTTTGGTGCTTTTTGAAACCGCTAGCCAGTTCAGGCTTCCAGCGTTTGCACAACTCTTTCAGTGTCGAGACATCCAGATTGCGATAGTGGAAGAAGGCTTCCAGCTTCGGCATGCCCTTCGCCATGAAGCGGCGGTCCTGACAAATCGAATTGCCGCACATAGGCGATTTGCCTTTAGGTACGTATTTTTTCAAAAACTCGATTAATTCTTCTTCTGCCTGCGCTTCTGTCACAGTCGATGCCTTGACGCGTTCGATCAAACCGGAACGGCCATGCGTGCCTTTGTTCCATGCATCCATTGCGTCCAGCGCCTCATCCGATTGATGAATCGCGAACACCGGACCTTCGCCAATGACATTCAATTCTGAATCTGTTACCACCACGGCAACCTCGATGATGCGGTCATTTTCCGGATCCAGTCCGGTCATTTCCATATCGAGCCACACCAGATTGAACTCATTCGGGCGCGCAGGCGCGGTGGATGGCGTTACGGATGGTGTTACTTCAACAGCTTGTGACATAATTGTTTCCCTTAGACCGGCGTAATCCGCCATTTTCTCACAGGAAAAGAATGTCATCACTTGCGTTTACTGTTTTGTTTATCAGCTTCCTGCTTATCAGTCTGGTAGTTCGCTTCTGGCTGGCCTCGCGCCATATCCGCCACATTCTTGTGAATCGCGCTACTGTGCCTGCGCAATTTGCCGGTCAGATTTCGCTGGAAGCGCATCAAAAAGCGGCTGATTACTCTATTGCGAAAACCAAGTTCGCTCTGTTTATTGTGTTGCTGAATGCTGCCGTGCTGATTGGTTTTACGCTGATGGGTGGTCTGCAATGGCTGGCGAGTGCTTCGTTTTCCGTCTTCGGTGATGGCTGGCGTTATCAGTTGGGACTGGTGCTGGCATTTGCGCTGATCTCCGGTCTGATTGAATTGCCTTTCGATTATTTCCGCCAGTTCGTGCTGGAAGCGCGCTTTGGCTTCAATCGCATGTCACCTGCGCTGTTCTTTACCGATCTGTTTAAAAGTACCGTGTTGTCGCTGGCGCTCGGCCTCAGTCTGGTATGGGTCACCTTGATCCTGATGGAAAAATCTGGTGACTTGTGGTGGTTGTATGCATGGGTGCTGTGGTGCGCATTCCAGATGCTGATGCTGGTATTGGTGCCGCTGTTCATCGCGCCCATGTTCAACAAGTTCAAACCACTGGAAGATGAGAGTCTGCGTACCCGTATTGAAAATCTGATGCAGCGCATAGGCTTTGCATCCAGCGGCTTGTTCGTGATGGACGGCTCGCGCCGCAGTGCACACGGCAATGCGTATTTTTCCGGCTTTGGCGCCGCCAAGCGCATCGTGTTTTTCGATACCTTGCTGGAACGCCTGGCGCCACATGAAATTGAAGCGGTGCTGGCACATGAACTTGGCCACTTCAAACTCAAACATATCGTCAAACGCATTGCCGTCATGTTTGCTTCATCGCTGGTGTTGCTCGCGTTGCTCGGCTATTTGAAATCGCAAACCTGGTTTTATACCGGCCTCGGCGTAGAACCGATGATGGGTGCCAGCAACGATGCAATGGCGCTGATTCTGTTTGCACTGATACTGCCGGTTTTCGCTTTCCTGCTGTCGCCGCTGACTTCCCTCAGTTCGCGCAAGCACGAATTCGAAGCCGATGCATTTGCCGCGCAGTACACCAATTCTCAGGATCTGGTTTCTGCACTCGTCAAACTGTATGAAGACAATGCATCGACGCTGACGCCTGATCCATTGCATTCGGCGTTTTACGATTCGCATCCACCAGCGAGTGTGCGTATCAACAAGTTACTGGCCATTTGAGTCCACCCATCATGAGCAACGCTGCCGACTTACTCAAACAAAAATGCTGTCATCAAGTGACGGCATTGAACGCGGAAGAAATCGCGCAGCGTTTGCAAGCAGTCTCCACGTGGAAACTACAGGATGGAAAAATCGTCAGGGAATTCACCTTCCCCGATTATTACGACACGCTAGCCTTCGTTAATGCAATCGCCTACGTCATCCACGCCGAAGATCATCATCCCGAGCTGGTGATTACCTATAACCGCTGCATCGTCAAATTCAATACGCATTCCGTCAATGAGGGAAAAGGCGGCTTGTCGGACAACGACTTTATCTGCGCGGCCAAATTGAATGCCGTCTACGAACGCTCGTTCGCTTAATTAATGACCAAACCTATCGACGCACTTACAGACACTGTCACAGGCACCGTCATCGCGGCACATGGCCGACACTATCTGGTTCAAGCCGACGACAAAAAACTTCAATGCGTCACACGCGGCAAGAAAAGCGATGTAGCCGTCGGCGATATCGTCAAGCTGAAATTGACCTCCGCCAATCAGGGCGTGATCGAAGAGATTACTGAACGCAAGACGCTGCTGTATCGTTCAGACCAGTACAAATCCAAATTGCTGGCGGCCAACGTCACGCAGCTATTCATCGTGGTGGCGACCGAACCTGGATTTACCGATGACCTCGTGTCGCGCTCCTTGGTCGCGGCCGAAGCCGCCGGCGTTGCCGTGCATATCATCCTGAATAAAATCGACGTCGTCGCATCGCTGGAAAAAACCCGCAAGCGCGTCGCCTTCTATGCCGGCCTCGGTTATCCCGTGCATGAAGTCTCAGCCACTGCGCAACCGGAAGAAACCGTCGCCGCGCTGATGCCTTTGCTGGTCGGGCAATCGACCATCCTGATCGGCCAATCCGGCATGGGCAAGTCATCCATCATCAACCTGATCATTCCGGATGCGGCGATTGCAGTACGCGAGATTTCCGCCGCGCTCGATACCGGTAAACATACAACCACGTTCACACGCCTGTATGCGATGGACGACAAAACGATGATTATCGATTCTCCTGGCTTCCAGGAATTCGGCCTTTATCATTTGACCGAAGGCATGCTGGAGCGCGCTTTCCCGGAATTCGAGCAGTATCTGGGCAAATGCAAATTTTATAATTGCCATCATTCGAATGAACCGGAATGTGCGATTCGTACAGCGGTGGCAGCCGGCGATATCGCACCGATGCGGCACGCCTTGTACCTGCAGTTATTGCATGAATCATCACAGAAGCTTTATTGAAACCAGGCAAGCGCCGCTGCAAGTGGCTTTTTCGGGTCAAAATCCCTTATAATTGAAGCAGTTACAACATTCGGCGGCAGGCGGCAACCTAGTCGCCGTTTTCAATTATGGCAATCAAACACTTTCTGCAATTTTCCGATTTGACGCTGGACGAGTTCGAGCATGTGATCGAACGCACCCGTGTCATCAAAAGCAAATTCAAGAATTACGAGCCCTACCATCCGCTGGCTGATCGCACGCTGGTGATGGTGTTCGAAAAAAACTCCACCCGTACACGCCTGTCGTTTGAAGCCGGCATGCACCAGCTCGGCGGCGCAGCAATTTACCTGAACACACGCGACAGCCAACTCGGCCGCGGCGAACCGGTGGAAGATGCGGCGCAAGTCATGTCACGCATGTGCGACATCATCATGATCCGTACCTTCGGCCAGGACATCATCGAACGCTTCGCCGCCAATTCGCGCGTACCGGTGATCAATGGCTTGACCAATGAACATCATCCTTGCCAGGTACTGGCCGATGTCTTTACCTACATCGAACAGCGCGGGACTATCAAAGGCAAGACGGTTGCGTGGATAGGCGACGCCAACAACATGCTGTACTCGTGGTTGCAGGCGGCGCAGGTTTTCGACTTCCACGTCAATGTGTCGACGCCTAAAGGTTACGAGATTGATCCGACTTTGGTCGCTGCCGACAACACGCATTACACCTTGCATGCATTGCCTTCAGACGCCTGCGTAGGCGCACATCTGGTGACCACCGACGTGTGGACCAGCATGGGCTTCGAAGAAGAAAACGCTGCACGTTTGAAAGCATTCGATGGCTGGATCGTTGATGCCGCAAAAATGCAGCGCGCGCAGCCTGATGCACTGTTCATGCACTGCCTGCCGGCACATCGCGGCGAAGAAGTCGCGGCAGAAGTCATAGACGGTCCGCAATCGGTAGTCTGGGACGAAGCGGAAAACCGCTTGCACGTGCAAAAAGCGTTGCTCGAATATCTGGTCCTCGGCAAGCTCAACTAATCTTAGTTTTATCTCGCATCTTAATTATCTAATCCACATTCATTCCAAGTACGCGAAGCAAACACCATGTCGAATATTCTCCAATCCGTTCCCGTCAATCAAAAAGTAGGTATTGCCTTTTCCGGCGGCCTCGACACCAGCGCAGCCTTGCACTGGATGCGTCAAAAGGGCGCGATCCCTTACGCATACACAGCCAATCTCGGCCAGCCTGACGAAACGGATTACAACGCGATTCCGGAAAAAGCCAAGGCATACGGCGCTGAACTGGCACGCCTGATCGATTGCCGCGAACAACTGGTTGCTGAAGGTATCGCAGCGCTGCAAAGCGGCGCCTTCCACATCTCGACCGCTGGCGTTACCTACTTCAACACCACGCCGCTGGGTCGCGCAGTCACCGGCACCATGCTGGTCGCCGCGATGAAAGAAGACAACGTCGATATCTGGGGCGATGGCAGCACCTTCAAGGGCAATGACATCGAGCGCTTCTACCGCTACGGCTTGCTGATGAATCCGGCATTGCGCATCTACAAACCTTGGCTGGACGATACTTTCATCAACGAACTCGGCGGCCGCAAGGAAATGTCGGAGTTCCTGATCAAGTCCGGCTTCGATTACAAAATGTCGGTTGAGAAAGCCTATTCGACAGATTCCAACATTCTGGGCGCAACCCACGAAGCGAAAGATCTGGAAGAGCTGAGCAGCGGCATGCAGATCGTCCAACCTATCATGGGTGTAGCGTTCTGGCGCGACGACGTCGAAGTCAAACGCGAAACAGTCACCGTACGTTTTGAAGAAGGCCGCCCAGTCGCATTGAATGGCGTTGTCTATACCGACCTGGTTGAACTGATGCTGGAAGCCAATCGCATCGGTGGTCGTCACGGCCTAGGCATGAGCGATCAAATCGAAAACCGCATCATCGAAGCGAAGAGCCGTGGCATCTACGAAGCTCCAGGCTTGGCGCTGTTGTTCATCGCTTACGAACGTCTGATCACTGGCATCCATAACGAAGACACGATCGAGCAATACCGCGAAAGCGGCCGTCGCCTCGGTCGTCTGTTGTACCAGGGTCGCTGGTTCGATCCGCAAGCCATCATGTTGCGTGAAGCAGCGCAACGCTGGGTCGCGCGCGCGATCACTGGTGAAGTCACGATCGAACTGCGTCGCGGTAATGATTACTCCATCCTCAATACCGTATCGGCCAATCTGACCTACGCACCAGAACGTCTGTCTATGGAAAAAGTGGAAGACGCACCGTTCTCGCCAGCAGATCGTATCGGTCAATTGACGATGCGCAATCTGGATATCACAGACACACGTCAAAAACTCGGCATCTACAGCAGCGTCGGTCTGCTGACCGGCAACTCATCGGTTGCACTGCCTAGCTTTGAAAAAGACAAGAAATAAAGAAACGAATAATTCCTTCAACATTAAACATACAGATCATGACTACTCAATTCGATAACGTTTCCGTCGTCAAAAAAGCCAATCTCTACTTCGATGGCAAATGCGTGTCGCACACCGTATTGTTCGCGGACGGCACCAAGAAAACCATAGGCATCATTTTTCCATCGACCCTGAAATTCAACACGGGCGCTGCAGAAATCATGGAACTGAATGCAGGCAAATGCCGCATTCGCCTGGCTGGTGCAACTGAATGGAATACCTACGAAGGCGGCCAGCAATTCGAAGTACCTGCAAATTCGAGCTTCGACATTGAAACGGTAGAAACACTGGATTACGTTTGCCATTTCATCTGATTGGATAGCGAATAAAAAAGCCCGGCTTCATCATGGAGCCGGGCTTTTTTGCTGTTTGCGGCCAGATTATGGACGGCCTTGTAATCCTTCCACCATAATGACGCTTTGAAAATTGCTCTCTGCAGATTTGAATTGACTTACATATGCAACCCACAGCGCGATCCTGTTCGCTCGCAACACTCTCGCTGTGTTTTACCCAGGAAAGAAAAGCATGATCCTTGGAATTGATGTCGGAGGCACGCATACCGATTCGGTATTGATGCAAAACCGCAAAATCATCCGCAAGTCAAAAGTACTGACCGATAAGAATGATATTTTGGCTTGCGTGATGCGCGCTACCCAGGCTGTCGCAACTGCGGACGATATCAAGCAGCTGAAGCGCATCGTGCTCAGCACCACAATTTCTACCAATGCCGTGGCGCAAAACCAGCTCGATCCGGTTGGCCTGATAGTCATGAACGGACCTGGCGTTTCGCCTAAGGATTTGCCGCTCGCTGACCAGACACACTTGATCGCCGGCTATATGAACCATCGCGGCATAGAAGCCGAGGCCATCGATGATGATGAGCTGCAGGCACTGAAACAAGAATTCAGCGCGGACAAGATCGAACATCTTGCAGTCATCGGCAAGTTTTCGACACGCAATCCTGTGCATGAGCAGGAAGTCGGTGCCTTCTTCGCTGACCAGATTGCGCACGTATCCCTCGGCCATCATCAATCCGGCGTGCTGAATTTTCCACGCCGTATCGCAACCACTTATCTGAACGCCGCGATCTGGAGCTTGCACAGCCGCATGGTCGATCAGCTAGCCAGCTATCTGCAGGAACTCGGTGTCGATGTGCCCTTGTTTATTCTGAAGGCTGACGGCGGCACCATAGGCGTACAGCAATCGCGCAACTATCCGGTGCAAACCATTCTGTCCGGACCGGCCGCCACCATCATGGGCGTGCTGCCTTTTGTTTCGTCAACACAGGATTCTGTATCGATAGACGTAGGCGGTACGACAACAGATATCGCACTATTCGCCGACGGTGCACCATTACTGGAACCGAAGGGCGTTGAGATAGAAGGACACAAGACCTTGATCCGCGGCCTGCTCACGCATTCGATGGCGCTCGGTGGCGACAGTCATGTGCAGGTCGTGAACGGCGCATTGCAGATCGGACCTGAACGCAAGGGCTCTGCCATGGCCTTCGATGGTCCGGTACCGACGCCAACCGACGCGCTGATCGTCCTCGGGCTAGCTGACATCGGCGACAAGAGCAAAGCTCTGCGCGCGATGGAAAGCCTCGCAAGCACATTGCAGCAAACGCCAGAACAGGTTGCCAAGTCCATCGTGGATAGCATGTGCGCCAGCATTGCCAGCAAGGTTACGCAAATGATCAGTGAGGTCAACAGCAAGCCGGTCTACACCATTCATGAACTGCTCGAAGGCAAAGTGCTTAACCCGCAGCAATTAATCGCCGTCGGCGGACCTGCGCCCTATCTTGCCAAACAGGTCGGAGAATTGCTGCAACTGCCGGCAGTAGTGCCGGAGAATTCCGAAGTGATCAATGCTAGCGGTGCCGCGATGGCACGCACCACCGTCGAGTTGAATCTGCTCGCCGATACCGAATCGCAGCAACTGACCTTCGCTGAAGACGGCCGCAAGATGAAGATCTCTTCGCGCGCCACGGTCGACGATGTGGTGGCAATCGGCCAAGAAAGATTGCTTGAAATCGCCAGGGCCGCCGGTGCACGCGATGAAGATCTGGAAGTGGAAGTCGCCGACTGCCAGTCATTCAATGTCATCCACGGCTATGCAACCACGGGCAAGAACATCCGCGTCCGATTGCAAATCAAACCCGGATTGATCAAACATGAAGAACAAGTCTGAGGAAAGCATCATGAAGAAAAACACAGGATTGGTATTTTTCCCGGCATTCGATTACGCGATTTCACCCACGCATCCGGAACGCGAAGAACGTCTTTTGTACACGCAGGATCAGGTGTTTGAAGAAGGCTTGCTGGATTTCGACAACATCAAGGAATTCAAACCCGGCGTAGCAACTGCTGAAGACATTCAACGCGTACATTTTTGCGTGCCCGGCATAGACGAGATCGTGCATGCGTCGCATCTGATTGCCGTCGGCGGCTGCATCACTGCGGCCGACAAGGTGATGACCAAGGAAGTGGATAACGCCTTTGCGCTGGTGCGTCCTTGCGGTCATCATTCATACCGTGTCGTGCATGGCAGCCGTGGCTTTTGCACGCTGAACATGGAAGCGATCATGGTCGAGTACATCCGCCATAAATATGGCGTGAAGAAGATCGCCATCGTCGATACCGACTGCCATCATGGCGACGGTTCGCAGGATATTTTCTGGCACGATCCGAATACGCTGTTCATCTCCATGCATCAGGATGGCCGCACTCTTTATCCCGGTTCCGGCTTCCCGGACGAGCTGGGTGGACCGAATGCCTTCGGCACCACGATCAATCTGCCTATGCCGCCAGACACTTGCGAAGAAGGCTTTCTGTATGTGCTGGATGAAATCGTGATGCCTATCCTGGAAGAATTCAAACCGGATTTGATCATCAATTCCGCAGGACAGGACAATCACTATTCCGATCCGATCACGAACATGAAATTTACCGCGCATGGTTACGCGGTACTCAATCAGCGACTCGCACCTGATCTGGCTGTGCTGGAAGGCGGCTACTCAATAGAAACCGCTCTGCCCTACATCAACACCGGCATCATCCTGGCGATGGCAGGCATGGATTTCAGCCACATCCAGGAACCGGACTACGACGCAGAAAGCCAGAAACAGCCTGCTGCGATTGGTGCCTACCTGGAGAAATTGAAGGATGCGACCTTCCACCATTGGAACAATCGCGACACGCTACGTGAGCAGGTCTATCCTGAACAAGAGTTCCACAAGCGCAGCATGGACGTGTACTACGATACCGACGGCATCCGCGAAACCATCAATGAAACGGTACGTTCCTGTCAGGATTGCGGCGGCACCGTCGTGATCGATTCGCGCTGCGACGATACGCATAATCACATCCTGGCGGTGCAGATTCCACGCTATGCCTGCGCGCCTTGCCGCAGCTATGGTGAAGAGCAGTTCAATAAAACGGAGATTGGGCGCGCAGTTGGGCAATACTCGCAGGCCTTCCTGCAGGACAAGGACAAGGATAGTTATCTGTCCAAGTAAGGGGCTAAGTAATATGGATATAGTGCCGGCTCAAACTGAGCTGGCACTGCTAACTAGATAGACGTTGTTCTATCAACCATTCCTCAGCGCATGCAGCGCATCCCTGCCGTAAGGCGACAGTAACCAGCCCACACAAGCGCAATGCAGTAGCACCGTCACCCAGTAAATACGCTGGAATGAAGCTTTGCTGGTTTTATGTCGGAGAAATTTTTGCGCCAGCCATCCACCGGGCCAGCCGCCAAGAAAATCAAGCAAGTGCAGATTGCCTTCACTAATCCGCCATTCACCCTTGCGCGCTGCCGATTTATCAATCGCATAAGCAGCAAAGCTCAGCAAGCTGAGTACGAAATAACTGCCCAGTACTGGCAATAAAATTTTCGATTCCATTACTTTGTTCTGCGAATCAAAGGAAAATAGGTTCGGGTTCGAGTTGCACATCGAAACGTTGCGCTACATCGGCCTGAATGGCAGCGGCCAGTTGCGCGATCTCGGTCCCGCTGGCACCGCCGCGATTCACCAGCACGAGTGCCTGGTTTTCATAGACACCGGCCGCAC
This sequence comes from Herminiimonas fonticola, assembly GCF_003293745.1. Taxonomy (GTDB): domain Bacteria; phylum Pseudomonadota; class Gammaproteobacteria; order Burkholderiales; family Burkholderiaceae_D; genus Oxalicibacterium; species Oxalicibacterium fonticola. Next base: position 135,628 of record NZ_PTLZ01000002.1, on the reverse strand, counting down.
CCGCAGTTTTACCCTTCCAGCCACACTGATCTATCAACCAGCCTGCCGCCAGTTTGACGCTGCCATCCGGCTGCGCATAGTTGACCAATTGCGGATAAGTCGCGAGCAGTGCGTCGCGTTGTAATGGAGTCACTACCGGATTTTTGAAGAAACTACCTGCATTGCCTATCATTGCAGGATCGGGCAACTTTCGCGTACGAATCGCAATCACTGCGGCGCTGATGTCTTGCGCAGTCGGCTCTGCAATCTTGCGCGCCGCCAGTTCTTGCGTCACATCAGCGTAACGAATCACGGCTTGCCATTTCTTTGGCAGGGCGAAAGTCACATCCAGCACCACGGCTTTATCGCGCAAGCAATGTTTGAACACGCTATCGCGATAACCGAACATGCAATCTGCTTTATCCAGCGTACTTTGCTCGCCGGTTTCAAAATCAAACAGCGTCAGCGAATGAAAACGATCCTTGATCTCTATGCCGTAAGCGCCGATATTCTGTATCGGCGCAGCTCCCACGCTACCGGGAATCAGCGACAGGTTTTCCAGTCCGCCCAGATTGTGCGCCAAAGTCCATTGCACGAATTGATGCCAGTTTTCACCAGCGGCAGCGCGCACATAAGTCGCATCATCATCTTCACCGACAATCTCGATTCCCTTGATTTCCATATGCAAAACCAGGCCGGGGAAATCCCTGGTCAATAGAATATTGCTGCCGCCGCCCAATACCAGACGCGGCATGGCGGCAAGCGTGATATCACTTTTGACTTTGACCAGCATATCGGCCGAGGCAATCGGCAAATACGCATGTGCATTCGCTTCCACCCCGAAGGTGTTATGGTTGCGCAGGGAAAAATCGTACTGAATCGGGAGAGAATGAGCCATAGTGGGCGATTATAATCTCTGCTCACCATCCACAGCCCTAGCCCCTCGTTTTTTTGTCCGCTAGAATGGCGGACAAATCGGAGTGCACTCCTGATGGGTAAGCTGGATAAACAAGCTGGTCTTCGTCGGCATTTGTCGCGAGCCAGGCAACAATAAGGAAAATCATCATGCCGTCTTTTGATACCGTCTCTGAAGCCAATATGGTTGAAGTCAAGAATGCTGTCGATCAGGCAGGAAAAGAAATCACGACCCGTTTTGACTTCAAGGGTAGCGATGCCCGCGTAGAACAAAAAGAACGTGACCTGACCGCGTATGCCGATTCGGAATTTCAGTTGAATCAGGTTCTGGACGTGTTGACCAACAAGCTGGTCAAACGCAATGTCGATGTACGTTTCCTCGATCGCGGCAAGATAGAAAAAATCGGCGGCGACAAGGTCAAGCAAGTTGTCAAGATCAAGAACGGTATCGAAACCGAAGCAGCCAAGAAAATCGTGCGCATCCTGAAAGACAGCAAGCTGAAAGTGCAAGCCAGCATTCAGGGCGATGCAGTTCGTGTCACCGGCGCAAAACGCGACGATTTGCAAGATGCAATGGCCTTGTTGCGCAAGGAAGTTGCCGATCTGCCACTGGAATTCAATAACTTCCGCGACTGATTTCCGGCAGCATTTCCCACCGCACTTTCTACATTAAACGCTGTTTTTAACAACTACTGTTATGCAGATGCCGGCAAGTGAATCTCGCTTGCCGGCATTTCTTCCATATTGGGCAATTTAGCGACAGTTTGTTGCTGCCCTCATCGCGGCATCGCGTTTCCTTCCAAATCACGAACATTTCGTGACAGAATCATTGTTTTCATATCAACGACATCTGCCATGAATCGTACCCTGATCGCATCCATTCTTTGCTGCACCGCGCTGCAAGTCCAGGCGGCAGATATCAGTGTTATCGGCCTCTTCCCCGGCAAGGCCGTGCTGGTGATCGATGGCGGTTCGCCGAAGACCTACTCGGTCGGCAATACGGTGACCTCCGGTATCAAACTGGTCGACGTCAACGAAACCACTGCAACCTTCGATGCCAGCGGCAAAAAACAAAAAATCGATATAGGTGGACACGTCAATCGTATTGCTCCGTCCGGCCCCAGCAGCGTGACTTTGCAAGCGGATGGCCGCGGTCACTTCATGGTGCAAGGGCAAATCAACGGTGGCACGATGCGCATGCTAGTGGATACCGGTGCGTCCCTGATTGCCTTGCCAGCCGCAGATGCAAGGCGTTTGGGCATCGATTACAAGAAAGGCCAGACTGCCTACGTCAATACGGCGAACGGCGTTACAACGGCGTATCAGGTGGTGTTGAATTCAGTCAAGATAGGCGATATCACCTTGAACCAGGTCGATGCGCTGGTGCAGGAAAACGGTTTGAGTTTTGCCCTGCTTGGCATGTCCTTTTTGAATCGTACCGAGATGCGACGCGAAGGCGAACAGATGGTTTTGACCAAACGATATTAAAGTCGGATGCAATAAAAAAACGGGCACTGAATTCAGTGCCCGTTTTTATTTTCTGCTGCAAGTTCTGCGACTGCTTCTACTGCTATCGCTTATGCGTCCGGATCTTTCAGACGACGTTGTTTGACCGCTTCTGCCAAGCCTTCCAATACACCCAGGCTATCTTCCCAGCTGATGCAACCGTCCGTTACCGATTGACCATAAACCAGTTCCTTGCCCGGAATCAGATCCTGGCGACCAGCAACCAGATGCGACTCGATCATCACGCCGACGATACGCGTATCGCCACCGGCAACCTGCTTTGCGATATCAGCGCACACCGGGATTTGGTTTTCCGGTTTTTTCGAGCTGTTGGCGTGCGAGGTATCTATCATCAAACGCGATGCCAGGCCGTTCGCTGCGATATCCTTGCAAGCTTGTTCGACACTGACTGCATCATAGTTAGGCGTCTTACCGCCGCGCAAAATGACGTGGCAATCTTCATTGCCGCTGGTCGAAACGATTGCCGAATGACCACCTTTGGTGACTGACAGGAAATGATGCGGCTGCGATGCAGCCTTGATCGCATCGACTGCAATTTTCACGTTACCGTCGGTACCGTTCTTGAAACCGACAGGGCAGGACAAACCGGAAGCCAGTTCGCGATGAATCTGTGATTCTGTCGTGCGTGCACCGATCGCGCCCCAACTGATCAGGTCGGCAATGTATTGCGGACTGATGACGTCAAGGAACTCAGTACCCGCCGGCAGGCCGAGTTCATTGATGTTCAATAGCAGTTCACGCGCAATGTGCAAACCTTCATTAATGCGGAAGCTGTTGTCCATGTACGGATCGTTGATCAAACCCTTCCAGCCGACCGTGGTGCGTGGCTTCTCGAAATAGACGCGCATCACGATTTCCAGTTCACCGGCAAAACGTGCACGTTCTTTCACCAGACGATTTGCGTATTCCATCGCAGCTGTGGTGTCGTGTATGGAGCATGGCCCGATCACCACCATCAGACGATCATCCTGGCCGTGCAAGATCCGATGCAATGCAATGCGCGCATCGGCAGCGGTCGTCTCTGCTTTTTCGGAAACGCCCAGTTCGCGGATCAAATGCGACGGCGGTGTCAATTCTTTCATTTCTTTAATCCGTAAATCATCTGTGCGTGGCATGTTTTTCTCCGGTCAAAATCTGTTCTGCAAAAAATAAAAAACCGCCATCGCGGGCGGTTATTTAAAGAATTTCGGTTTAAGCTTTTTTACCTGCGCGCTTACCGCTTCTCCACCGCCGTTGGGCTGGAATAGCTAAAGTAAAAATAAAATTGGAAGCGCGAAGCAGTCATATCTATACTGAATTCTGTTTGATCTGTCGGTAATATTGCAATAATTCAGGTGATTTGGCAAGAAAAGCTTGGAAAATGGCTTGGCATTCAAACAAATTTTGGAAGAATGCCAACAAACATCAAGCCGTTCCGCCTACGGTCACGCCGTCGATGCGCAAGGTCGGCTGACCGACGCCTACCGGCACGCTCTGACCTTCCTTGCCGCAAACGCCAACACCGCTGTCCAGGCGCATATCGTTACCTATCATCGAGACACGGTTCAATACATCCGGACCGTTACCGATCAGGGTTGCACCCTTGACCGGATACGTGACTTTACCGTTTTCGATCATGTAGGCTTCACTCGCCGAGAACACGAACTTGCCGTTGGTAATATCGACCTGACCGCCGCCAAAATTGACTGCGTACAAACCATTTTTTACCGATGCCAGAATTTCCGCCGGGTCTTTGTCGCCACCGAGCATGTAAGTATTCGTCATACGCGGCATAGGCAGATGCGCGAAGGATTCACGACGCGCGTTGCCTGTGACAGGCATCTTCATCAAGCGTGCGTTCATCGTGTCTTGAATATAGCCCTTCAAGATACCGTCTTCGATCAGCGTCGTGCATTGGGTAGGATTGCCTTCATCATCGATGTTCAGCGAACCCCGTCTATCGGCGATGGTGCCGTCATCGACTACCGTCACGCCTTTGGCAGCAACGCGTTCACCGATACGACCGGAGAATGCGCTGGAACCCTTGCGATTGAAATCGCCTTCCAGTCCATGGCCAATCGCTTCATGTAACAACACGCCTGGCCAGCCAGGTCCGAGTACGACTGTCATCGGACCGGCAGGAGCCGGACGCGCTTCAAGATTGACCAGTGCGGAAGCGACAGCTTCGCTCGCATATTTCTCCAGCAATTCATCACTGAAATAGCCATAGCTGTAGCGACCGCCACCACCGCTGGAACCCATTTCGCGCCTACCGTTCTGTTCTGCAATCACTGTGATCGAGACACGCACCAGTGGACGAATATCAGCGGCCAACACGCCATCACTGCGTACGACAAGAACGACATCGTATTCACCAGCGAGGCCAGCCATCACTTGCACTACGCGCGGATCTTTTGCGCGTGCGATGCGTTCGATTTTTTCCAGCAGTTTTACTTTTTCTGTTGCGTCCAGCGATGTCAATGGATCATTCGGCAAATACAGATCGCGACCACCTACTTGTTGTATCGCTGAAGCCACTTTGATCTTGCCTGCGCCCTGACGCGCAATCGTGCGCGTCGCAATCGCTGCTTCATTCAATGCACGTTCGGAGATTTCATCCGAATACGAGAAAGCTGTCTTGTCGCCGGATACCGCGCGCACACCGACACCCTGGTCGATAGAGAAGCTGCCGGTTTTGACTATGCCTTCTTCCAGACTCCAGCCTTCACTCTTCGTAAACTGGAAATACAAATCTGCGTAATCGACGCGATGCGTAAACATCGTTCCCAAGGTCTTGATCAGGATGGATTCGTCCAGGCCGAAAGGCGTCAGCAATACATCGCGCGCAACGGCAAGGGTTTTCAGATTTGGTTCAAATGGAGTCATTGTTTATTTGCCATTTGCGCGTTGATGCGCAAACAAAATTGATTCGGATAACGAATTGTAGAGCATCTGGCTCAAAGCCCCTTGAAACACTGCAATGCAGTTACAGCTTGCGGTGTTTCAAGGCTGGAAGATTTTCCCGGATACCGGATAAATAGTTGGGTTCGATATCGCCGATTACAAGGCCTTCGCCGTCTGGCAACACTGCCTTGATTTCACCCCACGGATCAATCAGCATGCTGTGTCCCCATGTCGTGCGGCCGTTTTGATGACGTCCACCTTGCGCAGCTGCCAGCACATAACATTGATTTTCGATGGCACGTGCGCGCAACAAAATTTCCCAATGTGCCTTGCCGGTTGTATAGGTAAATGCAGCCGGCACAACGATCAGTGTGCAGTCGCCCATCGCGCGATACAACTCGGGAAAACGCAAGTCGTAGCAAACCGACAAACCCACTTTGCCGAAAGGTGCATCGAAGCTTGTGACTTCTGTGCCTTGCGCGATGGTGCGTGCCTCGTCGTACGATTCCGCACCCTTGGTAAAGCTGAACAAATGAATCTTGTCGTAACGCTTTATCCGCTCGCCAGCCGGGTTGTAGACCATCATCGTATTCAATACCTTGTCGGCTACCGATGCAGCCATCGGCAAGGTACCGCCTATCAACCACACTTGATGTTCGCGTGCAGTTTCAGCCATGAAGCTTTGAATAGGCCCGACATCAATTTGCTCCGCCAAACCCAGCTTGTCGTTTTCATGCATGCCCATGGCCGCCCAATATTCAGGCAGCAGAACAAGATTCGCGCCCTGGCGTGCGGCGTCTGCAATCAAGCGACGTGCAGTAGCGATATTTTCTTCAACCGAAGGTGTAGAGACCATTTGTATGGCAGCTACACGTGTCAGGGAATTGGTCATGATTCAGCCCTCTATGCTGGGTTCTGCAATGCCTGATTTTGGCGCGGCCGGTTCCGCCTTGCGATCGACCTTGCTCACGTTTGGATCGCTCCATGGTCCGGTAATCGCATATTCAAACGTGAATGCACGCGCCAGCGGTTCACGCAGGAATAACTGCGCCAGGAAAGTGCCGGCACCGATGACAGGATTGATCGCCAAGGCATACGCAACCGACGCGGCACCCGCATTTATTTCTGGTATCACAACCGCACGCAGATTCTGCGACTCCTTGGTGATATTGGCGGTACCGTCTATTAGTACCGTTGCGCTGACACCGCGCATCTTGAGGTTGTCAGTGCTCGCCACGCCATTGGAAATGCGCGCACTACCGTTAATGCCGTCAAATGCAAAACCTTCTGAAAACACATCACGAAAATCCAGCGTCAAGCGACGTGGTATCGATTGCAAACTCAATACCCCGAGCAGCTTGGCAGCACCCGGCTCAACCTTCAGGAACTGTCCGGATGCAATGTCGAGATTGATGTTGCCGGACAAGCTGGGAATATCAAATGAAAACGGCAAACCTTTCCAGCTGATATCACCGTCCATCTTGCCCTTGCCACCACGCAGCACATCGACAAAGCCAAAACGATTCAACAGATTGCCGGCGTTCGTGATATTCAAACTGTAATCGAGGCTGGAAACGTTACCGCCATTTTTCGCCAACCAGTTTCCTTTAGCCGTCAGAGTCGCATCCGGATTGGCAAGCGACAGATTGCGTATGCGCCACTCACGCCCTTCTGTTGCGCGCACATAATTTGCGAGTAGTTCAAGGCGTCCGAGCTTCTTGCCGAACAATTCAAAGTTCTCGGCGACCACATCCAGCGCCGGCATTTCTGTCGTGCTGTCTACACCGTCCATTAAATTCTTGACGTCCGAGCCAACTGATTTAGGGATCACCATAGACGCCAGACGCGCGGTGACTTTACCCAAACCACGACCGGACGAAGACTCGACCCAGGTTAGATAACCCGATGCCTGCGCCGAGTCGATATTGGCCTGCCACACGCTGGTTTCATGGGATACACCAACCACGACGTCGTCGAATTTCTTGCCCATCAAAATCAATTCGTTAGCACGCGCAGCAAGCACATTCGGCTCCACGTATTGCGACATATTGAGTGCGTCTGACGAGTCTGCAATTTTCTTTTGTTCAGGCTTGCCGCTCGTCGCAGTAAGCGACGACGCGACACCGATCCACTCGTCAATATTCAGCGAACGCAGATTGACGTTCACCATCAAGCCGCTATCCGGTTCAGGTGCCGGCGTATTGACGCCTATGCCGCCACGTACCAAACGCCAGGCGGCGGCAAAATCGTTTGCATTTTTTTCGCGTAGATAACTAGCCACCATCGATGAACCCAATGAAAGCTTGATACCGTCACGCATGACCGCCGCGTTGTCGGATAGCAGGCTGGCTTGTTCTATCTTCAAGGGCAACGCATCCTTCGCCGATTTTTGCAAAGGTGCAGGGAAAGCCAGACCCAAGCCGCGCAAATTGGAATCGACCACAATCTCGACTCGCTTGCTCTTGACACTGATAGCGACACCAAAGCGTGTGCTGCCACTTATTTTGTCTATCAGTTTTTGCATCGCTGGCGCGGGATAGTTCTTGCGCAAACCGGCAGCCGTGATCGTGCCGTCTGCCTTGATCAAAATATTGCCGTCTTTTTGCGTACCGCCGGCGACAGTCAAAGGACCACCGAGGAAATTTGCCTTGATACCCTTCAGGGTTAGCCCCTTTTCATCGAAATCCAGCTGGCCGTTTGCCTGCATCAAGGATGGAATGCCATTCTGCAAAATCACATTATTGTTGGCAAACTTCAGCGCGCCCTGCACCTTGGCTTCTATCATTTGATTCAGCGGCAATTTCAGACTCAGCGCGAGCGTGGCGTTGCCGGTTGCTTTGGTTTCATCGGTGAAGTGCCCTATCCAGCCTGCAACCGGACTGTCTACCGTGTATTGCACCATGTCCTGCAAGGTACCAGCTGCATGACCATCGATTTCGAGCACAGGATCGTTTGCCAGCAAATCCGCAATCACTGCTTTCACATTCGATACTTCTGCGCCGTGGGTTTTGCCGCTTTCGCCCTTGATTTCCATACGGGTACGGTCGAACAGAATTGTCCCTTTGACTTTTTCCAGCAAAGGCCACAGCGGCACCTTGCCGTCTTTGCCAAACATATCGGGTGCGTAGTTCAAACCACCGTTATCGATCTTGCCGCCGAAAATGAATTCGCCTTTCGGTTTTTCACCTAGCTTTTGCGTACGGAACGGGAAATGATTCAAATCGCCTTTGACCTTGAGGTAGCCATCGCGTAGCGTGCCATCAATCAAGGCGCTGCCCAGCCACGAGCGGAAATGTTCGTTCATGGCCAATGGCAGGTAATCGCGTACCTTGTTCAGTTCCAACCCGGTCAAACTACCGGTCAAATCGATGGTGCCCAGCGCATGGGGCACTTGGCTTTGCATAGACATCAACTGCGTGCCGGCAAACGACCCGACCAAACCCTGACGTGCAAAACTCATCTTTTGCAATTCCAGCAGCAACTGATCGTTTTTCTGGAAGGTCCATTTCGCATCCACTTTCAATGCATCAAGATCGATCTTCGGTTCTGTGAAATAACCAGGCAAATCCAGTTTGATTTTTTCCGATGCCAGCGTGAATGTCCCGCCCTGATTGCTCGCATCGACATGACCAGTCAAATTCTCAAAACCGGGAATTGCAGGGATGGCAGCTTGCGCCGGCAAGTTGGCGCTAGCGGCACGCGCCAGACGGGCTGCTTGTGCACTCATCGCCAAGCCTACAAAATCGCCTTTGATCTTGTAGGAAGAAATATTCGGATACGCGCCCTGCCATTGCGCTGAAAAATCTTTCAGCTTGCCGCGCGGCGCAAAATCCTGCAGCAGGCGCAACTGCGTTTCCGGCAAAGGCAAGCGTCCGGCAAAATTGGTCCACGCTTGCAGATCCAGCGATTTCGCTTGAATTTCCATCCGTTCTGGCGCGCCTTTTTTGGCGGCAACGTAATGCTCGCTCATCGTGGTTTTGGGCAAGCTCAAACCATCGACAGTTTGCAGAGAAAAATCCACCACTGAAATCGTATGTCCCTGCGTCCCGAAAGTCGGCACGCCATCGCGAGATCCGCCATCCAGAGTCTCGCGCACAGAAATCCGTCCATTTGCATTGGCCAATGCCAGCGGCGCCATATTCTTGCGTAATTGCACAGCCACATCCGACAAACTCAAATCGGCAGTGAAGTCGGCAACTTGCGCACGATCAAAGGACAGCCAGGCGCGCATAGAGCCTTTGGCTTGCTGCAGATCAAAAGGGAAATCGAGATAAGTCTTCCATGCCGCCAGGTCGCTATCGCGCAAATCGGTATATAGCTGACCGGTCCAGCGCGATGCATCGGAAATTTTTTGAGAAAAAATCGGGTGATAGAAATTGGCACGTATATCGAGAGGTGCAGCAATCTCAGCAGGTGGCGTTGCTTTCACTGCAAACTGATGGTGCCGTCCTTCGTTATGCAAGACGATGTTGACGTGACTCAGCAGTAATTCCGGAGCCTGGCGTAAATTATCCTGCCAGCGCAATTGCCCATCCTTGATGCGAATCTCGCGTTGCGACAGTATCCAGTTGGCAGCCTTGCCATCACCCTCTTTTTTTAAATCGACCAACAAGCCGGCAACATAAAAATTGCCGTTTGCATCGCGCTGCACATCCATGTTCGGTTTGTCGATCTCCAGATTGTGCAGACGCAAATCGGCAACCACCAGTGACCACCAGGAAACCGTCGCCGAAACCGCAGGCAATTGCAAGGCCGTTCCGCCGTCCTTGTCGTAGACCACGACATTGCTCAGCGATAAATATGGACGCAAACCGTGCCACGATGCGGCAATGGTTTCTATCGAAACCTGGCGCCCTATCGCTTTGGTCGCGACTTGTTCCACATCGACGCGGTAAGCGGAAATTTGCGGCAAGACTGCATAACGCAAGGTAAGGAAGAGCGCGCAGAAGATGAAGTAGGCAACGACCAGCAACTTCAACAGCCAGCCGAGAAGACGGCAACCGACGCTATTGGTAGCGCGAGCCGATTGTTGGATCGCGCGCCAGCATAGCTGCAGCCGATTGGCAATCAGGGTCTGTTCAGGTGGGCGTGGATCTATATGCATCAATCAAAGGTCGGCAAATCTACTTCGCGTAGAATAAAACAGGCTGGCTGGCAATCGGCTGGCATAAATAAAACAAAGCTTTTACCTCAAGCTCAACGACAAGAACTCTAGGATACTCCCAAGCCCGTGCCTAACCTATCTTTGACTCCAGTTTCTGCTTCCCGGTTCTATTCCCGATGGATTAACGCTGACGCATCCCGCGCGCAAAAGGTTGCCGAAGTCGGCAGATTATCCCTGAACTCGGCCATCTTCGCTGAAATCTTACAAACCGAAACAGATGCAGGCGCCTCCCTGCCGGCGGCAATGCGGCGCTTGCGCAATCTGATCATTTCGACACTGATCCAGCGCGATCTGAGCGGACTGGCCGACTTGGCCGAAGTAGTCGACACGATGACGGCCTTTGGCGATTTTGCAGTGCAGACACATTTGGCTGCCGTCACGACCGAGATGATTGCCAGCCATGGCACGCCCATAGGCGCAGAATCAGGCGAGCAGCAGGAAATGATCGTGCTCGGCATGGGCAAACTGGGCGGCGGAGAATTGAACGTTTCTTCAGATATCGACCTGATCTTCGTTTATCCCGAAGATGGTGAAACCGTCACCACCACGCCCGAACAAAGACAATTGTCGAACCACGAATTCTTTGTCCGCTTAGGCAAGAAATTGATAGCCGCTCTGTCGGAAATCACCGAAGACGGCTTCACCTTCCGCGTTGATATGGCCTTGCGCCCGAACGGCGCATCCGGCCCGCTGGCCGCCAGCTTCAATATGGTGGAGGAATACCTGATCGTGCAAGGCCGCGAATGGGAGCGCTATGCATGGGTCAAGGCGCGCGCACTAACCGGCAAGCCGTCCGACATCGCGGCTCTGGAAAAAATCACCCGGCCTTTTATCTACAGACGTTATCTGGATTACGGCTCCATTGATGCGATCCGCAATATGCATGCGCAGATACGCGCCGAAGTTACGCGCCAGGAAGCGCGCCACCCCGATCGCAGCAATAACGTCAAGCTGGGGCGCGGCGGCATACGCGAAATTGAATTCCTCGCACAAGTACACCAATTGATACGTGGTGGGCGCGACGCCGCCTTGCGCGATCGTTCAACGCGCAGCACCTTGCGCACACTGGCCGAAAAAGAATTGTTCAAACCGGAAGTCGTAGCCCAATTGCTGCATGCGTACACCTTCCTGCGCAATCTCGAACACAGGCTGCAATATCTGGACGATGCACAAACCCACAACTTTCCAGCGAATAAAGCAGATCAACTGACCATTGCAAAGATGATGGGCTATAGCGATGTGCCGACTTTGCTGGCTGCGCTGGAAGAACAACGCGCGCTGGTCGCCACGCAATTCGACGAAATTTTCAGCGATAAAACGAATGACAACGGAGACGAGGATCAGGTCGCGGCAGACTTGCATGCCGTGCTGACAGACTCCGATAATGAACAGGTAATCGAAACCTATTTGCTCAATCTGTCCTTTGACCATGCGGCCGATGCCGCCAAACGCCTGCTTGCGACCTGGCATTCGCCGCGTCTGCAATCCTTGCCGGAAGCCAGCCGCAACAAGCTGGTCGCGCTGGTGAATGCCTCGCTGCCCTTGATAGTCAAAGTAAGCAAGGCACGCTCGACTACGCTGGGCCGTCTGCTGGATTTCCTGGAAACCATCGCGCGTCGCGCCGCTTATCTTGCCTTGCTGACTGAATATCCGCATGCGCTGGAACGCGTGATCCGCATGATCGCCGCCAGCGACTGGGCCGCCAAATACCTGACTCGCCATCCGCTGCTGCTGGACGAACTGCTGGATGATCGTACATTGAAGGCAGCGCCTGACTGGAAAGCATTTGCGCGCGATTGCCGCGAGCGCCTGGACGAAACTCCCGGCGATACCGAACGCCAAATGGACGTACTGCGCGAAATGCACCACGCACAATTGATACGCCTGCTGGCACAAGATTTAGTAGGTGACATGAGCGTTGAACGCCTGGCCGACCATTTATCCGAACTGGCAGACAAGCTGGTCGAAGCAACCATACAAACCATCTGGAAAGGTCTGCCGAATCGGCATCGCGAGGAACCGAAGTTCGCCGTCATTGCCTACGGCAAATTGGGCGGAAAAGAACTCGGCTACGCATCCGATCTGGACGTGATTTTTCTATATGACGATGACGACCAGGATGCACCTGCGCTGTACGCCAAGCTGGCGCAACGTTTCATCACATGGATGACTGCGCACACACCAGCCGGCATCCTGTTCGACGTCGATATCGCACTGCGCCCCGACGGTGCCAGCGGCTTGCTGGTTTCCACCGTTTCGTCGTTCGAGAAATATCAAACTACTTCAGCATGGCTTTGGGAGCATCAGGCTTTAACGCGAGCACGCTTCTGCGCCGGCGATGCCGAAATCGGTGCACGCTTCGAAGCGATCCGTGAAAGCGTGTTGCGCCAGACGCGCGATCCGGTCGCGCTGAAGAAAGAAGTACTGGAAATGCGTAAAAAGCTGCACGATGCGCATCCCAATCGCACTGACCTGTTCGATCTGAAACACGATAACGGCGGCATGATCGATATCGAATTCATGGTGCAATTCCTCGTATTGCGCGACTCAGCACAGCATCCGCGGCTGACCGGTGACATCGGCAATATTGCCTTGCTGAAGTTATGCGGCGAATTGGGACTGATCGATACAGCCTTGTCGAATACCGTCGCCGATGCGTATAGAACATTCCGCAAACTGCAGCACCAGATTCGACTACAGGGAGCGGAGCGGGCAAGGGTGGAAATGGAGCGAGTCGCGCCAGAGATTGCAGCCGTCGTCGCCTTGTGGGCTACGGTATTTGCGTAATAGTAACTGCTGTATCGAATGACAAATACGCGCGTATAAACTGATAAAACCGACCGGTAAAAAGTTATCCACGCTTTTTGTGCACAGCCCTGTGGATAAGCTGAGTGCAAGCAAGATATGTCCTTGATCTGAAAGAGAATTCATCCCCTGCACAATCTGCACAAGTTGCCTGTCTGATGAGCAACTTGCGCAGCTCCCTCCCCGCACTATTCTTGACTCAAGCTAGTCTTGATGCAAACTGCCAAATTCAGATTGCCAATATATTTTTGACATTTTCATATCAAAAACAAAAGTCTTTGTCGCTTCAGAAAAAATTTTGTGGATACGTGCAATCAAACCAACACTTAGCACTTGAATTTTAAAGAAGTTAGCGCGACACTAAAGCCACTCCATGAATGTCCACAGAGACATCAGCGAGATGACAAACACTTTCAGTCGAGACAAGAGAGAGACGTATGTCAATAGAGGCAAGCAATCGCGCACCAGCGGATTTGACGCATATCAGGGTCGACAATCAAGACGAACTTCGATATTGGGCAGATCGGTTTGAACGAACGCCGCGTGAATTGGAAAACGCAGTAATTAGAGTCGGTGCAAATACTCAAGACGTAGAGCGATACTTGAAATTGAAATCTTATTGCAAGTAATCGCTACGCTTCGACAGCAAAGCAAACTCTCATAGAAGACTAAAGCAATCCGATTCAATGAATCGGTAGAGTTCAGCATAGCCACTTCCACACACCTTGCATGACATGAACGCCGTAGCGCTCATGTCATTTTTGCTGCCTTGCCTATGAACAGGATAGGACCGGTCGGTCTGCCTGTAGGTGAACCGTTTTCCGGTTCCAATGTGATTTCAAAGAGCTGATTGGCCTGCAATGGTGGCAGTTTATCCAGCGCCAGTTTGACGGTTTTTCCCGGCTCGACCAAACCCAGTGAAACCGGTTTGTCCCAGCCTTCACCTTTGGTCCAGAACTGCAAGGATTTTTGACCGGGCACGCTCACCGGACGCAATGGCGTCAAGGTAAGTTGTTTGTCTGCGCTGGCTTGTACTATCCAGCCCGGAGTACGTTCTTGCGGCTCAACCAGCACCACCATAAAGTTCGGCCCTGAAACTGGCGTTGTTGGACGCATGATCATCACCGCGACAAGTACGGCAGCGGCAGCAAAACCACTTGCCGCCAACCCACGCCAAAAACGCAGATCATTCCACCAAGCTGACCAACTTGTATGCGCAGTCGCTGACTGGCGACGCAAATCTTTGAGGATACGTGGCCACAATTGCACTGATGGCTCCTGCTCTTCCACCAGTGAGGTCAAGGGCAGCAAACGCCGCTCCCACTCGTCCACCGCCGTACGCAATGCGGGTTCATTGTCCATACGCTGCGCAACTTGCTGACGCTGCTCGGCAGGCAATGTACCCAGTACATACTCGCCGGCCAGATGCTGCAATTCGTCGAATGACTCATTCATCCCATGCACTCCCGCAATGCGGCCAAACCACGTTTGACCCACGCCTTCACTGATCCCAGAGGCGCATTCAGGCGTTGCGCAATTTCACTATGACTGCAGCCGTCCACATAGGCGCACAAAATACTGTTGCGCTTGGCGCTGTCGAGATGGGACAGGCAATCCTGCAACTGTCCCAGATTGGCATTCAATTCAAATTGATCGACAATCAATTCTTCATTCTGTTGCTGCATGTTGTCGATGGCTTCTTCGTCCGCATACACTTCGCGATCACGATCTCGCAACATGTTTAAAGCCTGATGCCGTACTACGCTGTAGATCCAGCCGCGACCTTCACCACGAGTGGCATCGAAACTGACAGCCTTGTTCCAGATATTGACGAAGGCATCGTGCAACACATCTTCGGCTAAATGCCGTTGACGCACGATGCGCAAAGCCACACCAAGCAAACGCTTGCTGTCTTGCAGATAAATACGCTTCAACGCCTGCTCGTCGCCCAAGGCGCAAGCATGCAAAGCGGCGTTGTAATCGAAGGAATCTGAGTCGGCAGGCAAAATAGTCTGTCTTTAAAGAATTGGATGGATGTCGCTGATTTATTTCCAATTGATTATATAGGACGTACTTCGCCTGCCCACTTCTTGCTCGCGCTTAATTAAACTTAATTATCAAGCTCAAGCAGCTTTCCAGAAAATATAGTCAGCCTGGTATTTGACGATTTCCTTGGTGCCCACATTACCTGCGCCGCAAGCCGTGGCTGGTGCTACACCTCCTTTGGTCGCAACGCGCTGAATGTATGTCACGCCGGTCATCGCGCCGCTACCCATTGCTGGGTTGGCTTTGACTAACTGGAATGGGATATTGCCTGCGCCGGCTGGAGCCACTGCAACTTGAGTCGCGGTGATTTTCGAACCGTCATTGCTTGCCCATGTTGCTGGTGGGCCGAAATATTTACCGATTGCTTTACCGCTACGATCCGACAATACAGCATCAGGACCGACGAAAACCCATTCAAACTGGCCAGCTACATCTTTTTTAACACGGCATTCATAAGTGATATCGCCTGCACCAACAGTTTGCAGCGCGACGCTATTACCGGCTGGAACCTGCACCGTCGGCGGCAATGCATCTTGCGAGTACATAGGGGTGGTGGAACATGCTGACAACAAAACAGCAGCAGAAGCGAGTGCAACGGCAGAAAAAGTAGTTTGCATGATGTTTTCCTTGGTAGTTAAAGAGTAATCAGCTGACATATCCCGACACCGGAGATTTATGCGCTGATACTGGTACTACCCGCCAGATACAGATTTGGATGCAGGCAATTGAAAATATATTTTTGAGGCTGGATTTGGCAGAACTTGCCAACAAAAAAGAAGTGAAATTCGAGACATCAGATTGAGATCACGCAAGCCCCGATCCTCCATAAAGAAGCCGAAACCTCGCGTGCACGCAGTATACTTTGTGTTTTTACAGCAATCGCCCCACCGTTAAGGATGTTCCATGAGTGCTTTACCTGCATGCTCCAAATGCAATTCCGAATACACCTATGAAGATAATGGCATGTACATCTGCCCGGAATGTGCGCATGAATGGCCGGTTCAGCAAGTCGCAGAGTCTGCCGAAGAAGGCGGCAAGGTCTATCGCGATGCAGTCGGCACTGTTCTGCAGAATGGCGATACTGTTACCGTGATCAAGGATCTGAAGTTGAAAGGATCTGGGGGCACCATCAAGGTCGGTACCAAGGTCAAGAATATTCGTCTGGTCGACAGCGATCACGACATCGATTGCAAGATCGACGGTTTTGGCGCGATGAGTCTGAAAACGGAATTCGTCAAAAAGGTTTGAACCAGCGAATGTAAATTTGCGGATGCGAACTGGTAGATAGACACGTTTGTAAATTCACAGCAGCGATATAAAATCCTTTGTATATCTAGCGATCAGCAGACCACATGTTGCCAGCATCTTCCTTTACTGCAAACGTTGCGATACGCACAGAGTGCCCACCCGGCACTTGCGTGTGCGATAGAGAGACTTTGCTGCAAGATCCGGCAGGTGACATGCGCATCCTGCAATTGACCAGGATGGAAGAAAAGAAGCTGATCCTGCGTATAGAAAATGTTTCTTCGTATGCCGATTTGAAACACGTGATCGAGCGCATGCAGGCGCAATTGGGAATCATCTTGCAAATCGCGCCTGGCCTGAACGAAGTTCGCACGGTACGCGGCTTGAATATCGAATTGCTGGAGCGGCCCGGTCTGTGTAAAAAGATTCGGCAAACAATTCCAGCGGCGGTACGCAAATGCCTGGATAAGAATCCGGAAATCGTCTACGCCATTCTGGATGCGCATGATCTTTTCCGTCCCGATTAAAACATCGGTCACCCCAAAAAAACAGTCAAAAAAAATGCCCCAAATCCGGGGCATTTTTATTTAAAGCTCTACAACTTATTTTGCCGTCATCAACGCCACTGTGGTGTCCAGCATGCGGTTCGAGAAACCCCATTCATTGTCGTACCACGACGAGACTTTAACCAAACGGCCTGAGACTTTGGTCAAGGTCGAATCGAAGTTGCTCGATGCAGGATTGTGGTTGAAGTCGACCGAAACCAGAGGTTCTGTTTGATACGTCAAGATACCTTTCAACGCGCCTTCTGAAGATTCCTTCATGATCGCATTGACTTCTTCTACTGTCGTATCGCGTGCTGCGATGAAGGACAAGTCAACCAGCGAAACATTGATGGTCGGAACACGGATCGCGAAGCCATCCAGCTTGCCGTTCAGTTCTGGCAATACCAGGCCTACCGCTGCTGCTGCACCCGTTTTGGTCGGGATCATCGATTGCGTCGCCGAACGTGCACGACGCAAATCTTCATGCATCACGTCTGTCAAGACTTGATCGTTAGTGTAAGAATGGACAGTTGTCATCAAGCCGTTAACCACACCAATTTTGTCGTTCAAAGGCTTGACCAGCGGTGCCAGACAGTTGGTGGTGCACGATGCGTTCGAGATCACGGTGTCGCTGGCTTTCAAGACATTGTGGTTGACGCCAAATACAACCGTCGCGTCCACGTCTTTGCCG
Source organism: Herminiimonas fonticola (assembly GCF_003293745.1). Taxonomy (GTDB): domain Bacteria; phylum Pseudomonadota; class Gammaproteobacteria; order Burkholderiales; family Burkholderiaceae_D; genus Oxalicibacterium; species Oxalicibacterium fonticola. The sequence goes on along the minus strand of NZ_PTLZ01000002.1, from coordinate 117,828 downwards.
CCAGGTGCCGAGATGATGACTTTCTTCGCGCCGCCTTTAATGTGTGCCGATGCTTTTTCTTTGGTCGTGAAGAAGCCTGTGCATTCCAGTACGACGTCGACATTCAATTCGCCCCAGCCGATTTGCGCCGGATCGCGTTGTGCGAAAACGCGAATCTTGTCGCCATTGACAACCATGTAATCGCCGTCTACTTCAATGGTGCCTGGAAATTTGCCATGTGCAGTGTCGTAACGTGTCAAATGCGCATTCGATTTGGCATCGCCGAGATCGTTGATCGCAACAATTTGAATGTCATTTTTTTTGCCTCCCTCGTAATGCGCGCGAAGGATGTTGCGGCCGATGCGGCCGTAGCCGTTAATTGCGACACGAATGGTCATCTTTTTCTCCAGAAAAATTCAAACAACTATAGAAATTTATTCAGCGCATGCCTGCCGCAAAGCGGTCAGATCACGCCAGCCGTAACCGGTTTCCATCAAATCCAACCCGTCCCATGTGAACGGCTGTTCGATTAAAAGTTCAGCACCCATTTGCTCGTAAAACTGACGCGCCGCCTGATTACCTGCAATCACCCACACCAGCAAGCCGGTCGCGCCCTGCAATTGCAATGCGCTGGCAATCATGGCAAGCAGGCGACGACCAACACCACCGCGTTGTGCGATCGGCTTCAGATAAATCGCTGTCAGCTCTGCATTCAAATCAAACTTCTCAGGCATCAGCAACATGCCGGCGGCGAAGCCGACTAGTTCTGTACCCGCTTCCGCAACGAAGACTGCAATGGTTGGCAAGTCTGCATTCAGCACTTGCAACCACATCTCTGTGCTTTCTTCCGCGCGCATGCCATCCAGATATGCATCCGGCATCACACCGCGATAAGTGGTGCGCCAGCTATCGACGCGCAAGGCGGCGATTGTTGCTGCATCATTTGCCGTCGCGCGGCGGAAGGTGATTTCGGTCACGCCAGTGTTTTCTTTACAGCGGCAACGACGTTTTCGACGGTGAAGCCAAAGTGTTTGAACAACACGCCGGCTGGTGCCGATTCACCAAAGGTATCGATACCGATGACGCCGCCTTCGAGGCCGACGTACTTGTACCAGAAGGAAGTCACACCCGCTTCAATCGCAACGCGTGGCACGCCTTTGGTCAACACGCTGGCTTTGTATGCGTCGTCTTGACGATCGAATACGTCGGTCGATGGCATGGACACGATGCGCACTGCGACGCCGTGTTTTTCCAACTCGTCTGCGGATTTGACTGCGAGTTCGATTTCCGAACCGGTCGCGATCAGGATCGCTTGTGCATTTGCCACGTCACGCAAAACATAGCCACCGCGTTTGATGTTCGCGATCTGTTCTTTGCTGCGTTCCTGGAACGGCAAATTCTGACGCGAGAAAATCAAGGTCGATGGACCGTTTTGACGTTTGACTGCTTGTTCCCACGCGACTGCCGATTCAACGGTATCGCATGGACGCCAGTTATCCAGATTAGGGATCAGGCGCAAGCTGGAAACGTGCTCAACTGATTGATGAGTAGGACCATCTTCGCCGAGGCCGATCGAATCGTGTGTGAAGACGAACAGCGAACGCAGCTTCATCAAGGCAGCCATACGCAATGCGTTGCGGCTGTAATCAGAGAAAGTCAGGAAGGTTGCGCCAAATGGAATGTAGCCGCCATGCAGGGCGATACCGTTCATGATCGCGCTCATGCCGAATTCGCGCACACCGTAGTTGATGTGATTACCGGCTTGATCGCCACGTACCGCGACGCATTCTTTCCAGTTGGTCAGATTCGAACCGGTCAAATCAGCCGAACCACCGAGGAATTCAGGCAAGCCTGGCGCATACGCTTGAATCGCATTCTGGCTGGCTTTGCGGGTTGCGATGGTTTCTTTTTTCTCTACGCAGGTTGCGATGTAATCGCTGACGACTTTATCGAAATCACCAGGTAATTCGCCACTCATGCGACGCGTCAGTTCTGACGCTTCTTGTGGGAATTTTGCGGAGTAAGCGCTCAGCAAGGCATCCCACTCGGCTTGCGATTTGCTGCCTTTGAGTTTTGCATCCCATGCGGTGTAGACATCGGCAGGAATATCGAACGGTGCGCTGGTCCAGCCCATTGCTTCGCGCGATGCTGCGATTTCCTTGTCGCCCAAAGCTGCCCCGTGCACATTGTGCGTACCGGCCATGTTAGGCGAACCTTTACCGATCACGGTACGGCAGCAGATCAACGTTGGTTTGTCGGATTGCTTGGCTTGCTTGATCGCTGCATCGACTGCGCTGACGTCATGGCCGTCAACTGCGCGAATCACATTCCAGCCATACGATTCAAAACGCTTCGGTGTATCGTCGGTGAACCAGCCTTCGACGTGGCCGTCGATAGAGATGCCGTTATCGTCATACAGCGCAACCAGTTTCGACAGTTTGAGCGTACCGGCCAGCGAACACGCTTCGTGCGAAATGCCTTCCATCAGGCAACCGTCGCCGAGGAAAACATAAGTGTGGTGGTCGACTACATTGAAATCAGGCTTGTTAAATTCAGCCGCCAGCAGTTTTTCAGCCAGCGCCATGCCGACTGCATTGGTGATGCCCTGACCCAATGGACCGGTCGTGGTTTCGATACCTGGCGTCACATCCACTTCAGGATGGCCTGGGGTTTTCGAATGCATTTGACGGAAATTACGCAGCTCATCCATAGACAAGTCGTAACCAGTCAAATGCAACAGCGCGTAATGCAACATCGATCCATGTCCGTTCGACAAGACAAAACGGTCGCGGTTAATCCATTTAGGATTCGCCGGATTGTGCGAATAGTGATTCGACCACAATGCGACGGCGATTTCCGCCATCCCCATAGGCATGCCGGGGTGACCGGAATTGGCCTTTTGTACTGCGTCCATTGCCAGCGCACGGATTGCGTTGGCCATTTTGGTAGTCGGGAGCGTGGAAGTCATGTGATTTAGAGTGATGGCGAGTCGAATGAAGAATAAAATAAATGCGGTACTAATCAGCAGTGCAAAAACAGACTTGCATGCAGCAAAAAGATCTTTGCTGCGAAGCCGCATATTTTACCAGAGTGACGCCGCCCAGACTAAAATCGAATATCGGAAATTCCTTTTAATTAATACAAGCAGCGTCCTGATCGGCCGAAATCTCATGCCGGATCGACAACAACGGATCACAAATGCCTCGTTTTTATTGCCCGCAAGCGCTCGCGCTAGGCACCATCGTCACCCTGCCCGACCACGTCGCCCATCACGTTCAGGTGATACGCCTGAACACCGGCGACCACATCACACTATTTAATGGCGAAGGCGGTGAGTACACCGCGACCATCAGCACGATAGAAAAAAAACGTGTCACAGCCGAAGTAAAGCTGTTCGAGCCGCGCGAAGTCGAACTGCCCTACGCGATCACGCTGGCGCAAGCACTGCCGGAAGCATCCAAGATGGATTGGGTTATTGAGAAGGCAGTTGAGTTGGGCGTGCATGCGATCCAGCCGCTGGCCTCGCAACGCTGCGTAGTGCGACTTTCCGCCGAGCGCGCCGCAAAAAAACTGCAGCACTGGCAAGGCATCGTCGTCGCAGCATCCGAACAAAGCGGTCGTAATCGTTTAACAACGTTAGTCGAACCAGTCGACTTCCATCAATGGACGCAGCAGCAGGATCTGCACGTACGCATCATGCTCAGCCCGCGCGCTGAACAATCCTTATCCGACTGGGCACGCCACCATCCGCCGCAATCAGTAGCGCTGATGATAGGACCTGAAGGCGGCTTCACGGACAAGGAAGAGAATCTGGCGATTGCGCAAGGGGCGCTGATGCTGTCCATGGGACCGCGTGTGTTGCGAACGGAAACGGCTGGCGTCGCTGCAGTTGCTGCGTTGAATGCGGTTTGGGGTGCGATGTAGCAGCCGAAATCGCTATCAAAGTCGCTTTCTATTAGTGACTTATGGCTTTCATTAATCACTGCAAATAGCCGGCAAGGTGTTCAAATATGGCAATCCCTCGATTTTGAAGGAGGGAACGCCGGTCGAAAGCATTTATAATTCAAGGTTTTGCGACGGCTTTACCCGTCAACTCCAGTCTATTCAATGAAGGTATTTCGCGGACTTCCCAATGCTGCTTCCCGTGCGCCGTGCGCGCTGGCGATCGGCAACTTCGACGGTGTGCACCGTGGCCATCAGGCCTTGCTGGCGCGCCTGCGTGAAGTTGCGTCGAAAATGGGTCTGGAATCTGCAGTCATGACTTTCGAGCCGCATCCGCGCGAATTCTTTGCAGCACGTGCCGGCGATCCATCGAAGGCACCGACGCGTATCGCCAGTTTGCGCGACAAACTGCAGTCGCTGACCAAGGCTGGCGTCGATCGCGTGATCGTCGAACACTTCAACGAACACTTTGCCTCCTTGTCGCCGCAGGAATTTGTCGAGAAAATCCTGGTGCAAGGCTTGCACGTCAAATGGCTGATCGTTGGCGAGGATTTTTGCTACGGCTCCAAACGTGCCGGCAATGTCGCCACGCTGATAGAAGCGGGCAAGCAATATGGTTTTCACGTCGAATCGCAACCGACAGTGACCAGCAGCGGCGCACGCATTTCATCATCGGCAGTACGCAAGGCCTTGGCGCAAGGTGACTTTGCGGAAGCCGAAGTTTTACTCGGACACCCGTATGCGATGTCCGGCCACGTCATCCACGGTAAAAAACTGGGACGCACAATCGGCTTCCCGACCTTGAACCTGCGCGTAGCCCACAAACATCCTGCGCTGTCCGGCATTTATATAGTGCAAGTGCATGGCTTGGCAGATGAAGCGCTACCTGGCGTGGCCAGCATAGGTATACGGCCGACGGTGGACGATAGCGGCCGCGTACTACTGGAAACTTATCTGTTCGACTATAACGAGCAATGCTATGGCAGATTGATACGCGTTGAATTTCTGAAGAAATTGCGCGATGAAGAAAAGTACATCGACTTGCCGACACTGACAGAGGCGATCGAACGCGATGCAGTGCAGGCACGTGCTTACTTCAAACAGATAGCCGACTCGGCGACATCAGCCACTGACCGAATTTGACGATCGAACGTACCTCCTCATCACGACCGTTCGTTTGATCCAACTGAATACTTTATAAAAGCAGACCATGTCCGACAATACAAATAAGCCCGAAAACAAATCCGGCAAGCCGAACAAGCCAGAAGCCAAGCCCGCCAGCAAGTATCCGGTCAACATGACCGATACGCCTTTCCCTATGCGCGGCGATCTCGCCAAGCGCGAGCCGCAATGGGTCAAGCAATGGCAGGATAAAAAGATTTATGAAAAAATCCGTGTAGCATCCAAAGGCCGGCCGAAATTCATTCTGCATGACGGCCCGCCGTACGCGAATGGCGATATCCACATCGGTCATGCGGTCAACAAGATCCTGAAAGACATGATCGTCAAGACGCGTCAGTTCGACGGCTACGATGCGCCTTACGTGCCGGGCTGGGATTGCCACGGCATGCCTATCGAAATCCAGATCGAAAAACTGTATGGCAAGAGTTTGCCTACCGCGGATGTACTGGAAAAATCGCGCGCCTACGCCTCCGAACAAATCGAACGCCAGAAGAAGGACTTCATCCGCCTCGGTGTACTCGGCGAATGGGACAATCCATACAAAACCATGGACTTCGGCAATGAAGCCGATGAAATTCGCGCACTCGGCACCTTGCTGGAAAAAGGCTATGTCTATCGCGGCCTGAAACCGGTCAACTGGTGCTTCGATTGCGGCTCTGCATTGGCCGAAGCGGAAGTCGAATACCAGGACAAGCGCGATCCGGCCATCGACGTCGGCTTCCCGTTTGCAGAACCGGAAAAAGTCGCAAAGGCATTTGGCCTGGCCAAACTGCCGACTAATAAAGGTTACGCCGTCATCTGGACCACGACACCGTGGACCATCCCTGCCAACCAGGCGCTGAACGTGCATCCGGAATTTACCTATGCATTGGTGCAGACCGAGCGCAAGGGTGAAACCGTGTTGTTGATCCTCGCCGCCGATCTGGTCGAAGCCACGCTGCAGCGTTACGGCCTGGAAGGCAAAACCATCGCCACTTGCGTCGGTGAAGCACTAGCCATGATCAAATTCAAACATCCGTTCGCCGATGTTGATCCCGGCTACAACCGTTTGTCACCTATCTACCCGGGCACTTACGTGACTGCCGATAGCGGCACCGGTATCGTGCACTCGGCACCTGCCTACGGTATCGAAGATTTCATCTCCTGCAAATCGCATGGTCTGAAAGACGACGAGATCGTCGCACCGGTCATGGCCGACGGCAAATACGCATCGTGGCTGCCACTGTTTGGCGGCCTGACCATCTGGGAAGCATCCAAGCCGATCTGCGCCAAACTCGATGAAGTCGGTTCATTGTTCAAGCTGGTCATGTTCGATCACAGCTATATGCATTGCTGGCGCCATAAAACGCCGATCATCTATCGCGCCACATCGCAATGGTTCGCCGGCATGGATGTCATGCCGAAAAACCAGGGAACGACACTGCGCGAAACTGCCCTGGCAGCGATCGAGCAAACCGAATTTTTCCCGGGTTGGGGCAAGGCACGTCTGCATGGCATGATCGCCAACCGTCCCGACTGGACCCTGTCGCGTCAGCGTCAATGGGGCGTACCTATGGCCTTCTTCGTGCACAAGGAAAGCGGCGATCTGCATCCACGCACACCGGAATTGCTGGAACAGATTGCGCAACGCGTCGAAAAAAACGGCATCGAAGCATGGCTGACGCTGGATCCTAAAGAGTTGCTCGGCGACGACGCCGACATGTACCTGAAGAACAAGGACACGCTGGATGTCTGGTTCGATTCCGGCACCACGCACCAAACGGTATTGCGCGGTTCGCACAAGGAACAACTGGCCTTCCCGGCCGATTTGTATCTGGAAGGTTCGGATCAGCATCGCGGCTGGTTCCATTCTTCATTGCTGACCTCGTCCATGCTGAATGGCCGCGCGCCATACAAGGCGTTGCTGACGCACGGCTTCGTAGTCGATGGCGAGGGCAAGAAAATGTCCAAGTCCAAGGGCAACGTCGTCGCGCCACAAAAAGTATCCGATTCGCTGGGCGCCGATATCCTGCGCCTGTGGGTGGCTGCCACCGATTATTCCGGTGAACTGTCGATCTCGGATGAAATCCTGAAACGCGTGACCGAAAGCTATCGCCGTATTCGCAATACCTTGCGCTTCCTGCTGTCGAATACTTCCGATTTCGACGCCGGCAAGGATCTGGTCGCGGTTGCCGACATGCTGGAAATCGATCGTTATGCAATCGCGCAAATGAACGCGATGCAAAACGAAATCGTCGCGCATTACCGCGCTTATGAATTCCATCCGGTGATCTCCAAGCTGCAAGGTTATTGCACCGAAGATCTGGGCGGCTTCTATCTGGATATCCTGAAAGATCGTCTGTACACCAGCGGTGTGACTTCGCATGCGCGCCGTTCGGCACAAAGCGCGATCTGGCACTTGACGCAATCGCTGCTACGCCTGATGGCACCGGTGCTGTCGTTCACCGCAGAAGAAGCGTGGGTGATTTTTGCAGGCAAGGATGCTGGCGACACGATCTTCACGCAAACCTATTACACCTTGCCGGAAGTAGCGGATGGTGCTGCCTTGCTGACCAAGTACACGCTGCTGCGCGAAGTGCGCAACGACGTTACCAAGCAACTGGAAGAAGTACGCGTCGCCGGCGGCATCGGTTCATCGCTGCAGGCAGAAGTGGCACTGAAAACCAGCGGCGACAAATTCGCTGCGCTGGCAAGTCTGGACGACGATTTGAAATTCGTCCTGATCACTTCCCAAGCCAGTGTGGAAAAAGTTGCCAGCGCAGAAGAAGAATCTGTCCTCGTCACGCCATCGACAGCGCAAAAATGCGAACGCTGCTGGCACTATCGTACCGATGTGGGGTCACATGCCGAGCACGAAGGACTCTGTGGCCGTTGCGTAGACAACCTGTTTGGCAAGGGCGAAGCGCGCCGCTTTGCGTAACGATAGATTGAACTGATATTGAAAGAATTGATGACGACCAACGCTTCTACGAACACCAGCATTACCCGCTGGCTGGGTATCGCTGCGATTCTGATCATTCTCGACCAGATCACCAAGATCGCGATCACCAGCACCTTCGTCTACGGCGAGGCTATGCCGATTACGCCGTTCTTCAACCTGGTGCTGGTCTATAACAAGGGAGCGGCTTTCAGCTTCCTTGCGTCGGAAACCGGCTGGCAGCGTCATTTTTTCACCGTGGTTGGCTTGGGTGCATCTGCCTTCATCATCTATTTATTAAAGAAAAATCCCGGCCAGCGTTTGTTGAGCTGGGCCTTGACATTGATACTTGGCGGCGCGATCGGCAATGTGATTGATCGCGTGTTGTACGGCCACGTCATAGACTTTCTGGATGTGTATATCGGCAACTGGCACTGGCCTGCATTCAATATTGCCGACAGCGCGATTTGCATAGGCGCTGTACTGTTTATCTACGATGAGTTACGGCGCGGCAAAAAACAGGTTTCAGGCACTTGAACTGTTAAACTAGCCCGCAACATCTTTCAGGAGTCCTCATGGATCTTGCCGGTAAAAAAATCGTACTCGGATTGACTGGCGGCGTAGCCTGCTACAAAGCAGCCGAACTGACGCGCGAGCTGACCAAGGCTGGCGCTATCGTTCAAGTTGTCATGACGAATGCCGCAACACACTTCATCACACCAGTAACGATGCAAGCCTTGTCGGGCAATCCTGTCGTGACCGATCAATGGGATGCACGTGTTTCCAACAACATGCCGCACATCGATCTGACGCGCGATGCCGATGCCATCGTGATCGCACCCTGCTCCGCCGATTTCATTTTCAAGCTTGCGCATGGCGCATGCGACGATTTGCTTTCCACCTTGTGCGTGGCACGTCCCGAAACCTTGCGCTTGCTGGTTGCACCCGCAATGAATGTCGAAATGTGGCAAAACCCGGCCACCAAACGTAACGTCGCACAATTGCGAGCAGACCGTATTGCCGTACTCGGCCCGGATGCAGGCGAACAGGCTTGCGGCGAAACCGGCATGGGTCGCATGCTGGAACCAGAACAATTACTTGAAGAAATCATCGCCTGCTTTCAGCCTAATCTGCTGGTCGGCAAAAGCGTGATGATTACTGCCGGCCCTACCTTCGAACCCATCGATCCAGTGCGTGGCATCACCAATCTTTCTTCCGGCAAGATGGGTTATGCGATTGCCCGCGCCGCGCGTGAAGCAGGTGCAGACGTCACCTTGATTTCGGGACCGACTGCATTGGCGACACCGTACGGCGTGCAGCGCATCAATGTACAAACCGCCGAGCAAATGCACGATGTCGTGATGTCGCGCGTGACTTCGCAAGATGTGTTCATCGCAGTCGCGGCAGTTGCCGACTGGCGCGTGAAAAATGTCAGTACACAAAAATTGAAGAAAGGTACGGACGGTAAAGCACCTGAGCTTGAGTTCGAACAAAACACCGATATCCTGGCTGCAGTCGCGGCTCTGGAAAAACATCCGTACTGCGTAGGCTTTGCAGCAGAGTCTGAAAACCTGCAGGAATACGGCGAAGCCAAACGCAAGAAGAAAAACATTCCGCTACTGGTTGGCAACATCGGCCATCAAACCTTCGGCCAAGATCAGAATGAATTGGTGCTGTTCGATGAACAAGGCCACACGTTGCTGCCACTCGCCGACAAGCAAAAACTTGCACGTCAGTTGATCAGCGAAATCGCCAGCCGCCTTTAATCTAAAAGACTTAATCTGAAGCATCGTTTTTGCGTTGCTGTTCAAAACTTCCCGACATCCTTCACATGAAAACAATCGACGTAAAAATTCTCGACCCGCGCATGAAAGAACAATTGCCGGCCTACGCTACCAACGGCAGCGCAGGTCTGGATCTGCGCGCCTGCATAGATGCGCCTATCACGATCAAGCCGGGTGAAACGCATTTGATCCCGACCGGCCTGTCTATTCATATTGCCAATCCGGCTTACGCAGCGATGATCCTGCCGCGCAGCGGCATGGGACATAAACACGGCATCGTATTGGGGAACTTGGTGGGCTTGATCGACTCCGATTACCAGGGTCAATTGATGATCTCGACATGGAATCGCGGACAGACAGAATTCACCTTGAATCCGATGGAACGTCTGGCGCAATTGGTCATCGTACCTGTGCTGCAGGTCGGGTTCAATATTGTGGATGAATTCGACACCAGCGACCGTGGTGTTGGCGGTTTCGGCAGCACCGGGAAACACTAAATTCTAGGAGAATGCTTTATGTACGGCCTGCTTCAACCCATCGTCACGCAACTGAAGTGCGTTAGACGCGTCAAGCCCGTCAGCCTCGCATTACTTCCTCTCGCAATGGCATTAGCTGCGTGCAGCACGGTTTCGCTCGATACACCAAAAGCACCGATAGCAACAACGCCAAGCGAATCGGCGCAATTGCAAAACATGCGTGCCATCACTACGCAACAGGATAGGCTGTATCGCATCGCCGCTCCACTGCTGGTCAGCAACGCACCGCTATGCAAGGGCAATGCGCGCAACCTGATCGGTTTCAGCGCCAAGAACAAGTATTCGTTTTCCGAAGATTACGTAGATGCGGCGCAGGTTCTGGGTTTCACTGAACAACTGCAAGTCACTGGCGTGTTGAACAACAGCGGCGCGGCACGTGCCGGCATCAAGCGCGGCGATATTCTGGCTACGGTAGAAGGCCAGCCCATGCCTGCAGGAGCGAACGCCGAGCGTCAAGCTGCCGCGATACTCGGCCCCATGGTCGGCAAACGTACCAGCATCAAACTCGGCCTGACCCGCACCGGCAACAACGTGAGCGTCACTGTGCCACTGACACTGGCTTGCGGCTTCGGCATCGAACTCGGCAATGCGGATAACGTGAATGCGTATGCAGACGGTCGTCGCGTATTAGTCACGCGCGGCATGTTGAATTTTGTACGTAACGATGGCGAGCTGGCTTTTGTACTGGCGAAGGAACTTGCACATAACGCACTCGGTCATCCGTCACAACAAAAAATGAATGCCACGGTAGGCGGCATCATCGACAACCTGATTCGTATCACGCCAGACACCAGCGCCCTGGGCGGTAGTGGTGGCGTGCGCGCGATGCCGCAAGAACTGGATGCAGCGGCAGACAGGCTGGCGCTCTACATGCTGACACGCGCAGGCTACAACATCGATGGCGCAGCCGCATTCTGGCAACGACTGGCAACGCAATATCCTGCCAGCGTACCGAATGCATACACTGCAATTCATCCATCAATCGCTTATCGTGTAGATGCAATCAATAAAGCCAATGCCGAAATCAAGGGCAAGCAGGCTGCGAAAAAACCACTGATGCCTTGAGTGTTTTTTGATCGCCCAATAAAAATCCCGCAAGTGCGGGATTTTTTTATGTCTGAAACAAGTTCAGCAAAACTTTAAATGCATCCTATGCGCTGGTCCGCATCGCTTCATCGATATCTGCACGTGACAAATCAGGCGCAAATTGCTGGATGAAATCATATGTGTACTGACGCAAATAAGCGCCACGACGTACCGCAAGACGCGTCACGTTCTGTGCAAACAAATGCGCCGAATCGATTACCTTCAAGCCATTCGTGCCATCCTTTTGCACCGCCATCGATGCCACGATACCAACACCGAGGCCGAGCGAAACGTATTGTTGAATAACGTCCGAATCCATCGCGGTCAACACGATATCAGTCGCAATATCGGCCTTCTTGAATGCATCGTCGATATGGCCGCGACCGGTAAAGCCGAGGTCATAGGTAATCAACGGATATTGCGCCAGATCTTCCAGCGTAATCGGTGATTTTGCCAACAATGGATGACCTTCAGGAACCACGACCGAGTGATGCCAGCGATAGCATGGGAAGGACACCAGGCCCTCGAACTGGCTCAAGCCTTCTGTCGCAATGCCGATATCTGCCTTGCCGGACAATACCCATTCCGCAATATGTTCCGGTGAACTCTGTTGCAAGGCAATCCGCACTTTAGGGAAAGCCGAGCGAAAGCCTTGCACCACTTTAGGCAGCATGTAACGTGCTTGCGTATGGGTGGCGGCAACTGTCAGCGTACCGATTTCCTGTCCTGCATATTCCTGACTCGCACGCTGCAGGTTTTCTGCTTCAAGCAACAGCCTGTCGATGATCACGAGTATGCCGCGTCCGGGATCGGTCAGGCCGGTCAGGCGCTTACCGTTGCGCTCGAAAATATCGACGCCCAGCTCTTCTTCCAGCTCGCGTATCTGCCGGCTGACACCGGGCTGCGATGTGAACAACACATTCGCAACCTCAGTCAGGTTGTAGCCGCAACGCGCGGTTTCACGTATCGATCGTAATTGCTGAAAATTCATATCAAGAAACCTCTACCGGAAATGCATATTCCGCCTATGCGGAAACACATGTTGCGGCGCTCGCTGGCTATTCAATCAAATCGAATCGTCGACAAACACCTGCAAACGTTTAGGACGCACAATCAGCGTTTCGCCTTCCTTGAACTTCAACTGGCTGAAACGCTCATTTGAAATCACTGCCTCAATCAGTTCACCGTTGTCATCGCGCTCCAATTCGAGCTGCGCCAACGGGCCGATTGCGTGAGCACGACGCAATTGCACGACGATACCTTCTGCACCTGTGGTGTAACGATCGACTTCCAGATCGTGCGGACGCACATAAGCAATACCTTTGGTATCTTGCGTTTCCGCATGATCTGGCGCATCGAATGCGATACCTGACGATTGCAGAATGCCTTCATGCACGCGACCATGGAACAAATTGACGTTACCCAGGAAGCCGAAAACAAATGGCGAGGCCGGATTGTTGTAGACATCTTTAGGTGCGCCGATCTGTTCGACGTTACCCTTGTTCATCAAGACGATTTGATCCGCAACTTCCAGCGCTTCTTCCTGATCATGCGTGACGAAAATACTGGTGACATGCAGGTCGTCATGCAGGCGGCGCAACCAGCGGCGCAATTCCTTGCGCACTTTTGCATCCAGCGCACCGAACGGTTCATCCAGCAGCAATACGCGCGGTTCAACTGCCAAGGCACGCGCCAATGCGATACGTTGACGCTGACCACCGGACAATTGCGGCGGATAGCGATCGGCCAGCCAATCGAGCTGCACGAGTTCGAGCAACTTGGTGACTTTTTCCTTGATCACTTGTTCCGAAGGACGTGTCGCACTTGGACGTACACGCAAGCCGAAAGCAATGTTTTCAAACACGGTCATGTGCTTGAACAATGCGTAATGCTGGAACACAAAGCCGACCTGGCGTTCACGTACGTGGCGCGCCGATGCGTCTTCACCGTCGAGCAAAACCTGGCCGTGATCTGGTTGCTCCAGACCGGCGATGATGCGCAACAAGGTGGTTTTGCCGCAACCTGATGGTCCCAGCAACGCAGTCAACTCGCCCGCTGGAAATTCCAGCGAGACATTGTTCAATGCGGTGAAATTGCCAAACTGCTTGTGTATGTTTTTTACTTCGATACTCATGATCCCTGCTCCCGATACTCTTCGTGTGTGTCCCGCAAACGCCATTCAATGAATGATTTGAGCGCCAGTGTAACCAGTGCCAACAATGCCAGCAACGATGCTACCGCGAATGCTGCAGAAAATTGGTATTCGTTATACAGAATCTCAACCTGTAGCGGAATGGTATTCGTTTGTCCGCGTATGTGCCCGGAGACCACCGATACCGCACCAAACTCACCCATTGCACGGGCATTACACAAAATCACGCCGTACAACAAACCCCATTTAATATTCGGCAAAGTCACGTGCCAGAAAGTCTTCCAGCCGGATGCGCCCAGCACCAAGGCGGCCTCTTCCTCCTCACTACCTTGCGATTGCATCAACGGAATCAACTCACGCGCAACAAACGGGAAGGTCACAAAAATCGTCGCCAGCACTATCCCCGGAACCGCAAACAAAATCTTGATGTTGTGCTCTTGCAGCCAGCCGCCGAACCAACCTTGTGCGCCGAACAGCAACACGTAAATCAGACCCGAGATAATCGGCGATACCGAAAACGGCAAATCAATGAGCGTCAACAACACACTCTTGCCGCGAAAATCGAATTTGGCGATACACCATGAAGCCGCCACGCCGAACACCAGATTCAGCGGCACGGCAATCGCAGCGGTAAGCAGTGTCAGCTTGATCGCAGAGATGGCATCCTCTTCAAGGATCGCTGTTATATAGGCGTCCCAACCTTTTTTCAGCGCTTCAACAAATACAGCAACCAGCGGTACAAACAGGAACAAAGTCAGGAACGCCAATGCGATAACAATCAGCAATGTCCGTACCCACACCGGCTCCAGTGTCGCGGCCGGCACATGTGGTGCAGTACGCGGCTTGGCTGCAACAGCAACGTCAATAGCAGAAATCACGGCAGCCATATCAAACCTTCTCCGCCTGACCGCGCTTGCGGGTCCAGGCTTGCAATAAATTAATCGTCAGCAGCATCACGAAAGAAACCAACAACATCACCACCGCAATCGCGGTCGCACCGGCGTAGTCGTATTGCTCCAGCTTGGTGACGATGAACAGCGGCGTAATTTCAGAGACCATAGGCATATTGCCGGCGATGAAAATGACCGAACCGTATTCACCGGTTGCACGTGCAAATGCCAATGCAAAACCAGTCAGCAATGCCGGGAAAACTGTAGGGAAAATAACCTTGGAAAAAGTTTGCCAGTTGCTCGCGCCCAGACTAGCGGCGGCTTCTTCCAGCTCACGCTCTGCATCTTCCAGCACCGGTTGTATGGTGCGCACGACGAAGGGCAAGCCGATAAAAGTCAACGCAACGATCACGCCTAGCGGTGTGAAAGCAACCTTGATGCCGACCATTTCCAGATAACGACCGAGCCAGCCATTAGGCGCATACAAAGCCGTCAATGCAATGCCTGCAACTGCGGTCGGCAATGCGAATGGCAAATCAACCAGCGCATCGATGAATTTTTTTCCGGGGAAGGAATAGCGCACCAGCACCCAGGCCACGATTCCGCCAAAAACCGCATTAAAGAATGCCGCCAACAAGGAAGCGCCAAACGTCAATTTGTACGAAGCAACCACGCGATCGGATGTCACAGCCGCAATAAATGCATCCCAACTCATCGTGAAGGTCTTTAAAAAGACGGCCGACAAGGGGATCAGAACAATCAGGCTCAGATAAAAAATCGTGAAGCCCAGCGACAAATGGAAGCCGGGAAGGACACGGAATACCTTTTGTTTTTGGGCCGGAACAGGGATGGCAGCGGCAGACATAAGCTCTCTTTATTACAAATATGACTAACAGGACGCAATAATTGCACTTATTAGTTATAAGAAGAACGAATCTTTTTGCATTTTGTTAGAAGAAAAACGTATATAGAACTGCCTCCGTAAAGGACACGGAAGTTGAGATTCTTGCCGCAGAAGGCGAGATTATTGCCGTGATAAGCAAGACGAGAATCGACCTATCGATTGCAGACAAAAAGTTTTGTTATTTAAAAAATGACGATACAAGTAAAAGAGCGATTACAGAGAACACTCGCATCGGTCTTTATTTATTTAATGTTTGGCGGCAATTATTTTTTAATGCAGCGTATTTGATCGGGTGCAAAAAATAAGATATTGGCCGAAAAAGACAAGACATTGGCGCAAACGAACAGTAGAAAAATTAGAAAAATATCTACAATGAATCGTGATTGTCAACCATTCCGCTCATCTGGAGGGTCTTATGAAAATTCCCTTGCAATTGAATTTTCCTCTTGTCCTCGAAAGCTCTACGCTTCGGAATTGTTCAGGATGCAGCATGCACCAGATATGCCTGCCGGCCGGGCTCAATGAACATCAAACGCGACTCCTGAGCCAGATTGTCGTCCACAAAAAAATTGCAAAGGATAGCTACCTGTATCGCATTGGCGATCCGTTCACAGCACTCTATGCTGTGCGTGTCGGCCATTTCAAGACTTATCAGGAAAATCTCGCCGGCAACCGGCAAATCAACGGCCTCCAGATGAGTGGCGATCTATTAGGTATGGATGCCATCAGTAGTGCACGCCATCAATGTGACGCTACTGCATTGGAGGATAGCGAAGTATGCGTGATTCCTTACGCACAACTTGAAACACTATTCACGGAAATGCCGATTTTGATGCGCCATTTTCATCGTGTAATGAGCAAGGAAATCATAGGTGAACAGGACGTGATCATGATCCTGGGAAATATGTACGCAGAACAACGTTTCGCTGCCTTCCTTGTGAATCTATCCACGCGTTATGCGCTGCGAGGATATTCACCAACCCGCTTTCAGTTGCGCATGACGCGGGAAGATATTGGAAACTATCTTGGGCTGACAATAGAAAGCATTAGCCGGATGATTGCAAAATTACGCAAAAACGGTCTCATCGAGGTACGGCAGCGTGACGTTGAACTGCTCGATTTAGCGGCACTAAAAAAACTGGCCGCAGGCATGGATATTAGCGACACCTCACCAATTTCCATCTGCGTCACGTCTGCAGAAGCAGAGGCTAATTATTTATTGCCTCAGCCTGTACAGCAACCGTATTCCCTGATCCAGGGATAATCAGGTACAACCTGGCTGGCGCATCTGCGCAGGAGCGACTTCCACGCCTTGCTGCAGACAGTCAGGTTGCGTTCTTTATGTGTCATCTTCTGATGCGTTTTGAAGAACAATCGATTCACATCCGGAACTACAAACGCTTGCATGGTGTTTTCACGCTTCCCTGCCTAGAATGAAACGCGATGTCTTGATCTGTATTAAGTCGACGGCAGCACGCATTACTGCTTGCATTGTTCTTTCGAGAGGTTGCAATGCTTGAAAAGAATCCCTACGACAATCTCGCTTTCGAGCGTATGGCTAGTGCCTGGCTGACGCCCTTGACCTACAATTATCCTGAAAGCGCTAACGAATCAGCGTACTTGGATCTGATGAGCAATGCGTGGCTCGGACGCACGACCTGCAATATTTCCCCGGCCGCGATGTTCAACGCTTATGCAGATTGGCTGACTCACTTGTTCCTATCGCCGTCAAAACGTGTTGTTTTGCTGCAGAAAGCGTGGCAAAACTGCTGGCAGTGGCATCTCTACAATCGCAATTGCGTCGTCACTGAGGACCAGCCGCTGTACTGCGTCACGCCTTTATCGCAAGATCAGCGCTTCAGCGATCCGGCATGGCAAAAGTGGCCGTTTAATGCCATCTCCCAGGGATTCCTGCTGCAACAGCAATGGTGGCACCGTGCAACCACCGGTGTCCGGGGACTATCCAAGCACCATGAGGATGTCGTGACATTTACAGTGCGCCAGTTGCTGGATACATTGGCGCCATCAAATTTTCCGCTGACGAATCCTGTGATACAGCAAGCCGCCATCCAGTCATGGGGCTGCAACTTCGTACAGGGCTGGCTGAATGCAGTCGGGGATTGGCGACGGAGTATGCCAAACGATGTAATCGAATCGGACAATGCATTCAAGGTCGGCAGAGATATTGCCATCTCGCCGGGCAAGGTCGTTTTCCAAAACCATCTGATTGAGCTGATTCAGTACACACCGACGACCAAAACAGTACATGCATTGCCCTTGCTGTTCGTGCCGGCCTGGATAATGAAGTACTACATACTCGATCTTTCGCCACAAAATTCCCTGGTCAGGTATCTGGTGAACCAGGGCTATACCGTATTCATGATCTCGTGGAAAAATCCGCTGGCCGAAGATAGGGACTTGTCGATGGAGGACTATCGTAAACTTGGCGTGATGGCCGCGATTGATGCAGTCATGGAACTGACGCATGCTCCGCAACTAAATGCCGCAGGATATTGCCTGGGCGGCACCTTGCTGTCGATTGCGGCGGCCAGCATGGCACGCGACGGCGATGAACGCATTGCCAGCATGAGTCTGTTTGCATCCCAGGTGGATTTCGAAGAACCAGGGGAGTTATCCCTGTTTATTGATGAAAGCCAGATCAGCTTTCTAGAAGCCATCATGTGGGAGCAGGGGTATCTCGATACCAAGCAAATGGCGGGTGCGTTCCAGCTTTTGCGTTCCAATGATTTGATCTGGTCGCGCAGGCTCAACCAGTATTTACTCGGCCTGAGCGAAAAGAAAAGTGATCTCATGGCGTGGAATGCGGATGCCACGCGTATGCCTTATCGCATGCACTCAGAATATTTACGCCAATTATTCCTGCAAAATGACCTTGCCGAAGGCAGGTATTTCACGGAAGGCAAGTCGACTCATCTGACGGATATCAGTATTCCTATCTTTGCGGTTGGCACGCTGACCGATCATGTTGCGCCATGGCGCTCGGTATTCAAGATTCATCGATTATCAGATACCGAAGTCACATTCGTACTCACTTCCGGAGGCCACAATGCCGGAGTGGTATCACCGCCTGGCTATCCTGATCGCAGTTACCAGATTGCGACTCGCGCTGAAAAAGAACATGGGATTGATACCGACACATGGCAAGCCACCATTGAACACAAGGAAGGATCGTGGTGGCCCGCATGGGAATCCTGGCTCCGCGTGAAATCCGGAAAACGCATTCCCCCTCCCCCGATGCCGGCACATAAACCCGCAGCGCCGGGAAAGTATGTGATGCAACCCTGACTCAACAGAAGAATCACCATGTTCGCTGTTCGCAATACGTCTGCCGCTACTGCGAAGTTATCTGCTTTCGAGGATGCGCAGAAAATTGCACACACACCCGAACGCACGGTGGAGCGGGAGATGCGACGCATTGCCGCACTCTCGTCAGAAACCGTCATTCAGGAGCAACATTCCACTCTCCAGGGTTTGTCTGCCGTCGAGGCGGCAAGCCGGCAACGCATTTACGGTCCCAACCTGATCGCTGCCGAAGCGCAACGGTCAGGCTGGAAACGCTTTATGGTGTTGCTGGCCAGTCCCTTGTCTCTGCTGTTGCTGATACTGGCGGGGGTCAACCTTGCCATTGGCGAGACGTGGGGCGGCCTGATGATAGGCATCATGGTCATGCTGTCGTCGCTGCTGTCGTTTGTACAGGAACACCGCTCTGATCGCGCTGCGCAAAAGCTGCGCTCCATGGTGGCAACCACGGCTACCGTGCTGCGGACCTCCAAGGGAAAAATAGAAATTCCATTGGCAGGACTGGTGCCGGGAGATATTATTTTTCTGTCGGCAGGCGACATCATCCCTGCCGACGTTCGCATATTGTCGTCCAAATCCCTGTTCATCAGTCAGGCTGCATTAACCGGTGAGTCGCTGCCCGTCGAAAAAACTCCTTTCGCGATCGCACAAAATGATGCGGAAGTATTCTCGGACATCGTCAATCTGGCCTTCATGGGTACGAATGTCATGAGCGGTACCGGGATGGCGATCGTCATCGCGACCGCAGAACATACTGCATTCGGCCATATTGCAGCCGACCTTCTCAAAAGACGCGAGATAAGCAGTTTCGATCAGGGCATTAACAAATACATACGCCTGATCATCCTGTTCATGCTGGTCATGGTGCCGCTGGTATTTCTCGTCAATGGATTGAGCAAAGGCGACTGGCTCGAAGCATTGCTGTTCGCTGTTGCCGTTGCCGTAGGGCTGACGCCGGAAATGCTGCCCATGATCATCACCATCAATCTTGCCAAAGGTGCATTGGCGATGTCCGAGAAAAAGGTGATCGTCAAACGGCTGAATGCCATCCAGAATTTTGGCGCAATGGATATCCTGTGCACGGACAAGACCGGCACCCTGACGCAAGACAAGATCATTCTCGAACAGCACGTCGATATTGACGGTACTGATTCGCCCAAGGTGGTGGAGTATGCCTACCTCAACAGCTACTTCCAGACCGGGATGAAGAACCTGCTCGACTTCGCGATCCTCAGCTATGTCGACGTTCATGAAAAGATCGAACCGGACAAGCATTATCAGAAAATTGATGAGATACCATTTGACTTCGAGCGCCGCCGCATGTCGGTTATCGTGCAACAAACGGATGGCAGCCGCCTGCTCATATGCAAGGGAGCCGCAGAAGAAATATTAAGCGTCTGCACCCATGCCGAACATGGTGGCATTGCGGCGCCGCTGGTCTCGCAGCATGGCACTGTCATGAGCCAGACTGTAAACAGCCTGAATGAAGATGGTTTCCGCGTGATCGCGGTTGCGTACAAGCAATTGCCACACAAACCTGCAAACAGCGCGAACACCTTCAGCAAGACTGATGAATCGGCACTCACATTGCTGGGTTACATCGCATTTCTTGATCCACCGAAGGACAGTACCTCCGAGGCCATCACTGCACTGCATCACTATGGGGTTAACGTAAAAGTTCTGAGTGGCGACAATGGTGCCGTGGTGCTCAATGTTTGTCGTCATGTTGGCCTGGCTGGCGATCATGTCGTACTCGGCAGCGATATCGATACGCTCGACGACGTTGCCCTAGGTGATCTTGCCGAACGATCCAGCATGTTTGCCAAGCTCAGCCCCATGCAAAAAGCACGTGTGATCCGGTGCCTGCAAAAGCGCAGCCATGTAGTCGGATACCTTGGTGACGGCATCAACGATGGTGCCGCATTAAAAGCTGCGGATGTTGGCATTTCCGTCGATAGTGCTGTTGATATCGCCAAGGAGTCTGCCGACATTATTCTCATGCGTAAAAGCCTGATCGTGCTGAAAGATGGCGTACTCGAAGGACGCAAGGTTTTCGGCAACATCACGAAGTACATCAAAATGAGTTCCAGCTCCAATTTTGGCAATATGCTGAGCGTGCTGGGAGCCAGCGCCATCCTGCCATTTTTACCCATGGCACCGATACAGATATTACTGAATAACCTTCTGTACGATGTCTCGCAGACGACGATTGCAACCGATCACGTGGATCGCGAATACCTGAAGCAGCCACGCCGCTGGGAAATTGCGGACATCGGTCATTTCATGATGACCGTAGGACCAGTCAGTTCCCTGTTCGATTACCTGACTTTTGCCATACTGTGGTTCGTCTTCGGCGCTGGACATCAATCTGAGCTGTTTCAGTCTGGCTGGTTCGTCGAATCTCTTCTGTCACAAACCCTGGTTGTGCATATCATCCGTACCGGCAAGATTCCATTTATTCAAAGCAAGCCGAGTCTGCCTTTGCTGATGACTACAATCATGACCGTACTACTGACATTCTGGTTGCCGACATCACCCTTTTCAGATTCTTTAGGGTTGACTGCATTGCCGCTTTCGCTTAATGCCGCCATTTTTCTGATCGTGGCGGCCTACCTGCTATTGATTCAGTTGCTGAAATCCTGGCTCATGTCGCGTTTCGGATTGAAATAGTGTGCTTGAGAGGTGGCAGATATGCTTGCATAGGAAAGCACACTCACTGCCATGCATAACACTCTGGAAGGGTGATTGCCTGTCGGTGATGGGCTTGTTACGGTTACTGGAATAGGTCTGCCCGAACGATCTGCAGTGGTCGTACATCTCTTACTATGTACGACCACTGCAGACACCCTGCCTTAACATTTCAACTTTACGCCTTGACGATGTTCTGCAGCGAATTATGCTTGGCATGCAGATCATCGTGGCGCTGACACTCCATGATGATGCGCATCACAAACTCCCCGGCTCCCGGGCAAAGCTATGCCTTTCACTATTTCGCGCTACGAGACTTCTCCTGATGACTCGTATCCTTCCGTCGGGCTTGATGTGCAAGATCGGGATTGGCTGCATCCATAAAATGGAGCAGGCTGTTGTTCCAATCGACATATCCCTTACTTGCCTGCTCCACCATACTCTGAAGCAACGGAATTCCCGGAAAATTGCCATTCGCCATACTCGTGTCGCCGGCTTCCGATGCACTGCCGTTCGCACTCGGTATTTGTGCAGCCTGCTGCTGCGCCATTTTCAGCATATCGGCCTGAAAATCCAGCATGATTTTTGTGAGATGCTGTCCATAGGATGTGGCAATCTCGGCGTTTTTCTTGAATTGATTTATATCCAGCAGAGGAGAGATTACATTTCCGTCCATCTGCCTTATTTGCGCGGACTGTGCCGACCAGCTGGCACGTACCTGCTTCAAAATTTCAAGATTCAGATCTGCAATCTTGAATACTGCATCACATGCATTGTCAGCCGCAGCCTTGTACAAACTGAATTCTGAATTGAACAGGTTCTTCAGATTAGAGGGCGCGTTCATTGTAGGAAACATGGTGTGCTCCTTGGTTAAGTCATGATCGGACATGCCCGATATGATGTGAATGTTTTTCAGACCATTGTTTCGGTTTGAAAACAAAGTGATTGACCGGCATGGCGCCAGCTGCTTTCAGCGCTTTTACAAATGAAGCATCCATCTTCACAAGATGCCACAGAAACCATTGAGGCAACGTGTTCAGCACCTCCCGCGGCAGCAGGTAATCTTCATTCATCGCCTTTGTAACGGTGTGATGCATGACACCAAGCAGACTTGCGTGCTGCTCACGATGCGCGCGCAACTCTGGATAATCCATTGACTCCATCAACTGCTCTTCAATCCGAAAATCCGTCTCCAGCAGCTCCACCAAGTATGGCAAACGCCGAGCCAATTCAAAGTTGGGAGCCTGCATCAGGCTCATAATTTCTCGCATCAATACCTTATGAGCCTTATCCATCTCAACAATGCCCAGCGATATATCTGGTTGCGAAAAGATTTGTTCCATATATCTCTCCTTGCACAAATCAAGTTTGAAATAACGACATTCAACATTACGTCATGAACTGTCCACCATCGACATCAAAAGTAGCGCCAATAATGAAGCCAGCCCCGTTGTCAGCCAGAAACACGGCGAGCCTAGCAACATCGCTCCCTACTCCCAAATGCCCTACTGGGCATATTGAAGACAGAACCAAGATTTGTAGTGATAACTTCAATCCATTTCCTGGGTGTCATTTGATGCAAAACCGTATCGCGCGTCATCCCTGCATACTTCAAAAAAGGTATATTTTTCGCAACAACAAAATGTAATGTGAAAGGAGTGGCGGCACTTGATAAATATCAAACGTATGGCAATTCGATCAATCAAAATATCCTGCAATTCATCAGTGGAAACAAAGAAAATCAAACGCAAATTGATGTCAAATATTCTATGCAAAACTATTAGCTGATTCAATTCCGGCAGAGTAAATCTTCGCTAAAAAATTTAAATTACTTGATGATCGTGATTGGCAATTTGCTGTTGTTACCTGTTCTTGCGCGCCATCAATAGAAGGCGAGGTCAATCATGGCTGGGAATTTAATGCGTACTGTCGAGAAAAGTCGGGGGAACGTCGATCACTCCAATCTATTACTCACTTTGGTAGCCAGGATTGTGCTCCAGACGTGGGGCAGTTTTCGATGCAAATCAACAATGACCAATTCAGAAACTCTCACTTTCTTTGGCGAAATTGCATGAAATCCCATTTCCAATGACCAATAGATTCAATATCTATGTCAATAGAATTGTAAATACCTGATTTGTCTTTAAATTCGCCTCAAATTCTGAGTCACGTTGTGGATTAAGTGGTGTAAATCCCGGATTCTTGTCTCAAAAGAAAGTATTCCTGCAGAAATCATGGCGCTACCAAATGGGGAGGGTCGGCTTTTGTCCGCGTAAACGGTAAAATCTATCTTTTCGGCATTCTTTGCCTTTTGTGGCTTAATCAAGTAACCCTTGGCTAGGCCGAATTTGATTCATTCTTGCTGGAGCAAACGTGCCTGGTCTATTACCCAATGTCGATCCCGACGGTCTTCTCGAATACTCCGTCGTGTACACCGATCGCGCGATCAACCATATGTCGCAACGCTTTCAAGGCGTGATGAAAGATATTTCCAAGACCTTGAAACAGGTCTACAAGGCGCAATCCGCGGTTGTCATGCCCGGCAGCGGTACCTTCGGCATGGAAGCGGTGGCGCGGCAGTTCGCAACGAACAATCAATGTCTGGTTCTTCGTAATGGCTGGTTCAGCTATCGTTGGAGCCAGATTCTGGACATGGGCAGTATTCCTTCCGGTACCACGGTATTGAAGGCACGTCAGCTGGAAGACTCCGCGCAATCACCTTTCGCACCTGCGCCTATCGCCGAAGTAGTCGCCACGATCAAGGCGACCAAACCAGCTGTGGTGTTTGCACCGCACGTGGAAACCGCATCCGGCATCATGCTGCCGGATGACTACATGCGCCAAGTCTCTGCTGCCGTACATTCGGTGGGCGGATTGTTTGTATTGGATTGCATCGCATCGGGCACCATGTGGGTTGACATGCAAGCGACCGGCGTCGACGTCTTGATCAGCGCACCGCAAAAAGGCTGGAGTGCTTCGGCAGGCTGCGCCTTCATCATGTTGAGCGCACTCGCACGTGAAAAAATCGATTCGACCCAAAGCACCAGCTTCGCTTGCGATTTACGCAAGTGGTTGCAAATCATGGAATCGTACGAGCAAGGCAATGTCGCCTACCACACCACCATGCCTACCGATGCTCTCACCGTCTTGCGTGGCGTGATGGAAGAGACTGCCGCATATGGTTTCGACAAAGTCCGTGCCGAGCAACAGGAGCTGGGTGACAAAGTGCGCGCGCTGCTGGTATCAAAAGGCTTCAAGAGCGTCGCGGCAGAAGGCTTTCAAGCGCCGGGCGTGGTGGTGAGTTACACCAATGATGACGGCATACAGTCCTCCAAGAAATTTGTGGAAGCTGGCTTGCAAACCGCAGCGGGCGTGCCTTTGCAATGCGATGAACGCGCTGACTTCAAAACCTTCCGGGTCGGTCTGTTTGGCCTGGACAAGCTGCACAACATCGAACGCACCGTAGCAAACTTGGACAAGGCTTTGAACGCAATACTTTAAAAATTTACGTAACGATGAATAGGCGATGCGGCACGCCAGGATGCCCAAGGAGAATGTATGAACACAAAGTGGAGAATCATAATTTCGATCGCTGTCATCGCCATATCGGCGATTACTTTATATGCGAATCCGTAACTGTAGAGCGTGCAGATCGCAGCAAGAGTCGCTGTGTCTGTATCTCTTCGATATCTAATGGTTTTTAAGAATTCTCATTTTTTGAATTTCTATTAGACATAAAAAAATCCCGCTACTTAGCGGGATTTTTTTATTGCACATCGTTTGCTATGTTCGCCCCGCCTCCCTGCGGAAACAAGGGCATTGCAACAAAGTCATGGTTTGCCCGATATCGCGGGATCGCCTATACTTGCGTCTATGGCACTCCTCGTTTATTCCTTTGGCACATTTGCATCAGAACAGTCTTTAACGACGGTTCCGTTTTCGCACGTGCTCAGGTTTAAGGGCATCCAACACGCCCTCCAGCCGGCAGCAGATTCCTAAGCCCGGCGATAATTCCTTTTCTCTTTAGCGCAATTCATCTATCGCCGGGCTTAAGCCAGGCGCGATAGCGGCCAACTCTTTCTTGAGTTTCGGCTGCGCTTTGGGATTTACTTCATGTCTTCGATTATCTACGGCGAGCAAGCTCTCGCCGAGCTTCCGTTCGTGCGCCTGTTGCGCATGATCAGCACGTTCTCTCTCCGCCCATCTCTGGTTTCTACAGCCTATCGTGCGCTGACCTTTTGTCTCCTATCCAAGTCGCCATGGAACTGACAAAAAATTTCGTTAAACATAAGAGCCCATGTGCCGATGGATTTCGCTGGTTTCTACGCAACCATCAAGAAGGCAGCGATTACCAACCTCTTCTGAATGCACTAGTCAGTGCGGGCAGAGTCGACGACGCTTGCTGGCTGCTCACGCAGTTTGGTCCCACTGATGCCGTATTAAGAGTAGACGCCATTGATGCTGATGCAATCGTGTTCGCCGGAACGCTGGAAGTAAAAGGCAACATTGAAGTTGCTTCGATTGTGAGAGCCGGACGGTCAATACGAGCCGGCGGCGGGATTCGTGCAGGCCATTCGATTATCGCCGGCGAAGATATTCGTGCTGCCGCCAGCATACGCAGCGAAGTAATGCTGGACGCAGGTGGCGATATCAAAGCGGGCTGGGGCATTGAGGTTCAAGAGAATCTACGTTGCGGTGGTGACTTGCGCGCCGAGTGGGAATTATTTTGCGGTGGCGACCTGTCTGTTGCGGGCAATGCATTCGTGGGGCAAGACCTCGTGAGCAAGGGCGTATTCCGTTGCGATAAAAGTATTAGAGCCGGTGGATCCATCACGGGTCTTGACTGCATCTGGGCCGGCAATGGAATCGAATCTGGCGCAAGCATTCTTTGCGAAAAACATTTGGAAGCAAATTGGGGCATCAAAGCCCAAGAAGCCATTGTTGCCCACGGCACGATCAAGGCAGGCGAGAGCTTGCAGGCAATGGAGGAAATACAAGCGGGTGAAGGCTACGGCATCTACGCCGGATTGATCGTTCAGTTTGATGCATGGGAGGCCAGTGCCCAGGTACGCGCCAAGTCGAAACCAGAACGCTTGATGAGCGGTTGGTGGGGTGGCACTTGTCTGGCTTGATGCCAGCTTGTTGCCCATGAAAAACCTACTTACCCAATCTTGATTTGGAGCTTATCTTGCACAGCTTAGCCCTTCCCTTTCCACATATTCTCTGGCTTGCGCGCATCATGGAACTGCGCATCGACGTACAGCTTCCACTATCCGAGCTGGAAAAAGAACTTGATACGCTCAATCGACGCTTGAATCAGCCCGGCGATATTCTTTACGATCTTCCCTGCATAGACATTAATTTTCCAGGCCTGGCCTTTCGTTATCGTGAGGCAGATGGAGAACACTATATCTATGTTGAAGATCTGAAGCACCGCTGTCTCGCAGGCTATACCGTCTTTAACCGTTTGATAGAACTGAATCGTCGCCAGGACAAACATCTGCGCGCGACACATTCCAAATACGCGCCAGCCTATCAACGTCGTGGCATAGCAAGCGCCATCTATCGATGGTGGCTGGATGCAGGCAACTGCTTGATTAGCGGCGCGCGTCAGTCCGCTGGTGCACATGCCTTATGGCATTCACTTAACAAGCATTACGATTTGATTTATGTCGACCTACGCGACAAAACCTTGCGCTATCTGGGACGCGAAATCAGTAACCAGATTCGCGAAGATCTTCATACCAGAATGATTATGCTAGGGAAAAATCGGGATCTTGTCGGCTTGGCTGAGCATACTGAAATGGCGATACCTTTGGAGATGCAGAGTTGCATAGAAAATTGACCTGCGTATCGCACACAATCCCACTTGGCAAAGCAATCACCAATTTACATCGATAATTAATCAATTGAATTCAGAACAAGTGCAGCACATTAGTTAGACGTCAAAAAATGCGTTTGATTAATGTCTGCTTTTGGCCTTGGATTCAACCGGTAGTTGCAACACACTAAAAACTGCATAACCTGAATGAGGTTTGCAAATGAAGAAAAGACCACGCATGAATTGCAGGCAAAGCGATGGAACCTACGTAATCACCTGTCAGTCAACTCGAAATGGTTTTGCCAACCATTAGGCAAGCGACAAGTATGCAAATGATTGCAAAAGCAATCTTCAAATACTTTGCAGGCAGTCGCAAAGAGAGGGCTTGACCTATAAGCATTCCCACAGCTGAGCCTCCGGCGAAAGGCACGCCTACATCATGGTCAAAGTGCCCAGCAGATACGCTCACAACTACCCCTGTAAGCGATATCAAGGCAATGATTGCAAGCGACGTTGCCACCACAGACTTCATTGCCAAATCGGTATAGCGTTGCAGAGCCGGCACCATCACAAAACCGCCACCTACTCCTAACAGGCCGGACAATACTCCAGCAAAGCTACCGGCAAACAATAACCGGCTAGCGCACTTGCTGGTCCAAACAAAGCGACCACTTTTTTCGTCACGGATACATGGCAGTGAATCCCCATCGATTGTTTTTTGTATTTTTTGTCGACCTTCCATCAAGTTTTTGTACGCAATCCAAATTAATACGACAGCGAACAAAATACCAAGAAAATTCGTATCAAGGCGCTGGGCAAGCCATACCCCCAGTGGAGCGGCAAGTATGCCGGTGCCAGCTATCACCATTGCTGCCCGATAACGGACAGCTCCAGCCCGAAAGCCAATCATTGCTCCTACTGCAGCCGAGAGTCCGACCGAGAGTAGCGCGATTGGTCCTGCCTCGCTGACTGTCATGTTGAGCGCAAACACAAGCAGCGGTACCGCAAGGATGCCTCCACCTGCTCCCGTCAAGCCCATGACAAGCCCGACCGAAGCTCCTAAAACAAGACTAAATAGCATGGGTGTATTCATCCGGCTTTCTTGTGCGATCTGGCTGATATTCGCTCCAAGAGCTCGAACACGAGCATGCCGGCTATCATCGCAACGAAGAACAGCAGAGGCTTTGCGCCCCCTTGGGCAAGCGATACTAGGGCCGGCCCCGGGCAATATCCCGCCAAGCCCCAACCGACGCCAAAGGTCAAACCACCGAGCACAAGCCGCCGGTCAATCTTCGTGGCTATCGGCAGACGCATTGCTTCGCCCAGCAGTGATTGTTGTCGCTTGGCTGCGAACGGGAATGCCAGTGAGCCGACTAGCAATGCGCCCCCCATGACAAAGGCAAGTGACGGGTCCCAGTTTCCAGCCAAGTCTAGAAATCCAAGTACTTTGGATGGGTCTGCCATGCCTGACACAATCAGACCAAGACCGAATACCGAGCCGGCTAATAACGACATCAGTAATTTCATCTCATTCTCCTCAAGTAAACGCGTGACGCACGAGGTAGACAGTCACAAACCCTGCAAACATAAAGGCCAGGGTCGCCACCATCGAGCGCGGCGAGCGGCGCGACAGACCGCATATGCCATGTCCGCTGGTACACCCCGACCCATAACGGGTGCCAATGCCCACCAGAAGCCCGGCGACGATGAGTACCGGCATGCTGCTATCAACACGTACGTCTGGAAGCGGTAGTGCCAAGCTATAGATAAGCGGTGCGCACACCATGCCGGCGAGGAAGGCAAGGCGCCATCCTATGTCGCCGTTGAACGGTCTGAACAGGCCGCCCACAATGCCACTGATACCAGCAATTTTGCCGTTGAAGAACAGGAGCAGCGAAGCCGACACGCCAATCAGCAAACCGCCAACAAGCGAGACCCATGGCGTGAAGTGAATCCAGTCAATCGTCATCTTATTTCTCCTCATCCTTCGGACAGTACAACTGGTAAAGTACTTGCAGTATTGCCAGAGCTTCTGGGCTGGTAACGCTGTAGAAAATCTGCTTGCCTTCGCGACGCGTGTTTACCACCTTCTCTTCGCGCAAAACGGTCAATTGCTGCGACAGCGTCGGTTGGCGAATGCCAGTCATCGTTTCCAGCTCACCGACCGAGTATTCACCTTGCGTCATCTGGCATAGCAGGAGCAAGCGGTCAGAGTTGGCAAGAATCTTCAATAGGTTGCAGGCCTGCCCAGCAGATGCCTGGAGTTTTACTAATTCAATTTGCTTTGTGTTGGTCATGGGAAATAGGGTCAATTAACGCTTTACGCCAAAATATTATACTATAATAATATATATAAACATATATCGTTTTAGAAAAAGCTACAGCCATTTTTTCTTTGACCTAGTCAGGAGCCATTATGATTTTCAGACAACTCTACGAACCGCTGTCTAGCACTTATACCTACTTGCTGGGTGACGAACAAACCGGTCGGGCCATTCTCATTGACCCTGTTATTTCTACTACGGAGCGCGATTTAGCCGAAGTCCGCCGTCTCGGCTTGAAGCTCGTCTACACAGTCGACACGCACATTCATGCTGACCACATCACCGGGGCGCTCGAGCTCAAGCGCGCAGTTGGCAGCAAGATTGCTACGCCGGCATATGACAACCTACCATGCACGGACATCGGCATCGAGGAAGGCAAATCATTTCAGGTCGACGGCATCACACTACATCCACTCCATACGCCTGGTCATACCGAGGGGCATTTTGCCTACTTGTTTAACGACCGGGTATTTACTGGGGATGCATTGCTGATTGAAGGCTGCGGTCGTACTGACTTCCAGAATGGTGATGCCGACGCGCTGTATAAAAGTGTGAAGGAAAAGCTGTTTTCCTTACCGGATGAAACGTTGGTGTACCCAGGGCATGACTACAAGCAGCGTTTTGTGTCATCCATAGCCCAAGAAAAAGCACGCAATCCGCGCTTGGGTGGCGACAGGACACTAGAAGAGTTCAAGCACATTATGGCGAATCTGAACCTGCCATATCCAAAGTTCATTGACTATGCTGTCTTAGGCAATCAGCAATGCGGCGTTTGTCCGAGGGACCTGCCGGAGAATTTGGAGAGCTATTGCCACCAAATGACCCGGAGTCCGCAAGGTTGACGACCATCGTTATAAAGAGCGATAAATTGGTAGACGCCAAATCAAGTCAATTTGAAATTACTATCTTAAAAGATGTCATTTTTCTTTTCGTGCAGCTTCCGTTCAAAGGCTTATGCATTTGATGTCGTTCGCCCTAGCAAGTTAAGTCAATTTTTTAGCACTTCGGTAGAGTCACATTGTTATCCGATGGAGACTTTAGGACTAGAACCTGATTACACAACCTAAGCCCTTGCTTTAACATCTCATAATGTTGAGATGGCTGCGCTTTTTAAGGAATGACGCGCCCTTGGATGTCCGCAAGCGTGAGACGTGCTTCCAATCCGCCACTAGAGCGATTTTGCAAAGTCAGCGTCGCGTTCATCGCCAACGTCAGTTGTTTGGCAATGGCCAAGCCTAGACCCGTGCCGCCGGTATCGCGATTGCGTGAAGTTTCCACACGATAAAAAGGCTGGAACACCGTTTCCAGCTCGTCTTCTGGTATACCCGGGCCATTGTCCAGAACCAGAATCGTCGTCCGTCCATCGTGTTCGTCAATAAGGGCAACCTCGACGACCGTTGAAAACTTCAATGCATTGTCGATCAGGTTAATCAGAACGCGGCGCAATGCATTCGGTCGAGTAACAATCGGATGTCCGATCTTGCCGCTCAGACTCAGCTGCTGTCCGGCATCGACGTAATCGAAGACCAGGCTGTCGAGCAGCGCATCGGGATCGATAGTGCAAGGCGCCTCGGCGGTTCCATGCAGCGTGCGCGCATAGGCCACGCCTTCCCTGACCAGCACTTCCATTTCCTTCAGATCATGATTCAATTTCTTGCGTTGTTCGCTGTCGTCCATCATGTCGGCGCGCATGCGCATGCGTGTGATGGGTGTCTGCAGATCATGTGAAATCGCTGCCAGAATCTGCATGCGCTCGGTCATGTAGAGAGCAATACGTTCCTGCATCGCATTGAAAGCTTTAGCCGCACGGGCAACTTCCAGTGGCCCGTCTTCAGCCAAACGTGACGCACGCAAATCAGGACCCAGGGTGTCGGCGGCATCTGCCAGTTGTGCGAGTGGACGCGTCGCCAGACGAACACCTATCCAGGTAAATCCGGCAAGCAATATCAGTTGCAACAACAGCACAACCGGCAACCATCCAGACATGGGTAAACCGGCAGGTCGCATATCGATCGTGAGCGGACTGCCATCGCTCAACTCAAGTTGCGCTTGTACGCGATCTTTTTGGCCCGGCACGACATTCGCAGTAACGGGGTAATGACTGCCGATTGCATCGACAAAGGATGCCGCAATCATGCTGGAAAGTTTGGTGTCGGGCGCGTGTCCCTCCATACCCGGGGCCAGTGAAAAACTGTAGGTGCGACGCTCCAGTCGTGGCAACCACGCTGCACGCTCGCTTGCAGGCAAACGATCGAGCAAGGCGACCGAACTGGCGACGTCCTGTTCCATATAACCGAGCATCAAGCCTGTAGTCGCCTCAGTGCGTTCGCGCATGATCACCCAGAATGAAAACGCGTGCGCCACGACTAATCCGACAAACAGGATCAGCGTCAGACGCATGAACAGCGTGCGTGGCCACAAACTCCATTTCATCGGTTTCATCGCGGCCCCTCACGTACCTCTACTGCGGCAGAAAATACATAACCTTCACTACGTAGCGTCTTGATATAGCGCGGTTCACGCGCGTCATCCTGCAAACGCTGACGCAAACGGCTTATCAGCAAATCGATCGAACGATCGAAGGGATCAGCGTCGCGCCCTTGCGTAAGATTCAGTAATTGATCACGCGTTAATACACGTTGTGGATGATCGAGGAATACGCGTAGCAAGCGATACTCGGCACCACTGAGCGCCACCATCGTGCCTTGCTTATCCAGCAGATGACGCGCAGTGGTGTCCAGCTTCCAGTCGCCGAACTCCAGAAACTGCACCGGTTCGCTCACTTGCAGATTCGAAGGCAGCATGCGTGCACGACGCAATACCGAGCGTATCCGCGCCAGTAGTTCACGTACCGCGAACGGCTTGGTCAGATAATCGTCGGCACCCATTTCAAGGCCGACGATGCGATCCGTTTCTTCGTTGCGCGCAGTCAGCATCAGGACTGGAATCGTGCGCCATTTGCCGGAGCGTAGTTCACGGCATAGCGTTAGTCCATCTTCACCCGGCAACATCAAATCCAGCACGATCAGATCGACTGAACCCTGTTCCAGCAAAGTTCGCATCTGGCGTCCGTTGGCGGCCAGCGAGGCGCGCATGCCATTTTTTTCCAGGTAGCTGGCGAGCAGTTCCCTGATTTCTCTATCGTCGTCGACGATCAAGATGTGGTCGTTATTTTCCATTGCTGCATCTTATCTTATGGCGCTTCAGACGTGGCTGACTTGATTCCATCAGTGTGCAATTCAAGGGTTTGGTGAGCTCGACGCTGATGCCGCCAGCGAGAAAAGCCATGATTGCAAATAAACGCTTCATGCTTCCTCCACCACAGACAAGCTGGCTCCATCCGCAATCACGCTTTCCAATGTATATGCATCGACTCCATCCAGACAACCAAGATTGACACGCCATAAACGCGCGTCCTTGCGGGTTTGATGAAAAGGATAGATACCGCAAATTTTGCAGAAAAAATGCTGGGCGGAACGCGTATTGAATTGATACATAGCCAGCGCTTCCGCACCTTCGACGATGTGCAAATCATCGACAGCAAATACCGGCGACATCAGTGCACCCTTGCGCTTGCACAGGCTGCAATTACAGCGTGTCGCAGGAAGCAAGGCGCTACGCACTTCAAATTTAACGGCTCCGCAGTGGCAGGAACCTGTGTGGCTTGACTTGTGAGCTTGTGTGTTTACAGCGTTCATGAAATTTCCTCGGGATGGCAATGCTTGCTTTATATCCGAGTTCTTTCTGCCTTTTGTATCTCAATGTATCTACGCCCGGCGGCGATACAAGACATTGCAATAAAGCCTGTTTTGGACACATGGCAGATACGCTCGGACGTTTAAATACGGTCATTCCAACAAGAGGACCGTGCCATGAACAATCTGATCGAACTGCCCTTTGCCCTGCTCGCCGGCGTACTCACTATTGCCTCGCCATGCGTGCTACCCATCCTGCCCATCGTACTCGGCACCTCCATCAAACGGGCAAGCAAACTGCGTCCGCTCTTCATCGTGGCAGGTTTTGTATTGACGTTTGCAGCGCTGGGCATGTTGCTGGCGAGTGTCTCGCAATCCGTCGCCATCGCTCACGAAACTTTACGTCTGGCCGGCATCGTCATCTTGATGCTGGCTGGCATTGCGATGCTGTGGCGACGTCCGTATGAATGGCTGATCGCGCATCTAAGCGGACCGCTGAATCGCATAGGTACCAGCGGCGGTAACGCTGGATCAGGAAATCTCGGCGGCTTTGTACTCGGCATGTCTCTGGGCGCGATCTGGACCCCGTGCGCCGGTCCGGTACTGGCATCGATCCTAGTACTAGTCACACAGGCACAAAACCTCGGCTGGTCTGCATCGCTGTTGATTTTATACGCGATAGGCGCCGGTATCCCAATGCTGGCTATCGCTTACGGCGGTCAGTTCATGACGACTCGTGTACGCGCTGTTGCCAAGTATGCCGAGCGGCTGCAGAAAATTTTTGGCGCG
Organism: Herminiimonas fonticola; assembly: GCF_003293745.1. GTDB lineage: Bacteria > Pseudomonadota > Gammaproteobacteria > Burkholderiales > Burkholderiaceae_D > Oxalicibacterium > Oxalicibacterium fonticola. The sequence goes on along the minus strand of NZ_PTLZ01000002.1, from coordinate 83,818 downwards.
CTGATCGTGCTGACGGCCATCGCCATTTACTTCCAGTACGACGTATTGATTTACGCATGGATATCCGATCTCTTCCCCACCCTGAAAGGTTTTTAAGATGAACACCCTGCTCAAAACTCTATTTGCTGCCACTTTGCTTACTGCCTCGTTGGCACACGCTGCACCGTTCAACAATCCGCCTCAGGCGCCGGAATTTACCGGCATAGAAAAATGGCTGAACACCGAGCCGCTGACCATGCAACAACTGCGCGGAAAGGTGGTGCTGGTGGACTTCTGGACTTACACCTGCATCAACTGCATACGCACCTTGCCTTACGTAAAAAGCTGGTACGACAAATACAAGGATCAAGGCCTGGTCGTGGTGGGTGTCCATACGCCGGAATATCCATTTGAGCGTTCGACAGAAAACGTGATCAAGGCGATGAAACGTTTTGATATTCGTTATCCAGTCGCCCAAGACAATCGCTACGCAACGTGGACTGCCTTCAGCAATCAGTACTGGCCTGCGGTCTATCTGATCAACAAGAAAGGACAGATCGTCTACAAACATTTCGGCGAAGGCAAGTATCAGGAAACCGACGCTGCAATCAAGGCCGCGCTGGCGGAGTGACATCGTTTTACCAACCGCGTCTTCAGGGGTCCTCACCAACGACGACGCAACGCTTATTTTTCCCACTGAAAGGAAGTCAACATGAACAACATCTATAAAAACGTATTGAAGAGCGCTTTCACGATTGCATTGAGCGCTGCAGCGGTGACGTTGCCGGCAATCTCCTTTGCCGACGATGCTTCATCCAAGCCCACCATCGTCCTGGTGCATGGTGCCTTTGCCGAATCCTCAAGCTGGGATGGCGTTAGCGCCAAACTGATCGCCGATGGTTACAAGGTTATCGGCGCTGCCAATCCATTGCGTAGCGTAAAAGGCGACGCCGCTTATGTTTCCGGCATTGTGAAAGGCATTGCCGGGCCAGTGATTCTGGTCGGTCATTCCTATGGCGGCTCGGTCATCTCCACCGCTGCCAACGGTAACGACAATGTGAAAGGCCTGGTGTTTGTCGCTGCCTTTGCACCTGACGTTGGTGAGACTGCAATCGGTCTGTCGTCAAAATTTCCAGGCAGCACCTTGGGTTCTGCGTTGGCACAGCCGGTCCCTCTGCCGGATGGCGGCAAGGATCTGTATATCGATCAGGCGAAGTTCCGCAATCAGTTCGCAGCTGACGTGCCAGTCGCCAAGACCAAATTGATGGCAGCGGCACAACGTCCGGTTGCCGAGGCGGCCATCACCGAAGCATCAGGCGAACCGGCCTGGAAAAACATTCCTTCGTGGTTTGTCTATGGCAAGGCCGACAAGAACATTCCGGAAGCTGCTCTGGCTTTCATGGCTAAACGCGCCAATTCGCAAAAGACAGTCGCCATCGCAGGCGCATCGCACGTCGTCATGACATCGCATCCTGCTGAAGTATCCAGATTGATTGAAACAGCGGCAAAAGAATCAGCCAAAGCAGCGAAGTAAGAATTTGCTCCCGGAAGAAGCGTGTTTCATCCGGGAGCATCAGCAATCAAGACAAGCGAACAATCATGAATCAATTGGCATATCGAATCCTCTTTTTGTATCCGTATGTATCAGCTTTTTTACAGATACACAGACATACAAAACCCTGTGTTGCAGACACAGTGAAGATACAAGCAAGCCTTAAAGTTTAGCCATGCCGATTGCGCAACACAGTAAGAAACAAAGCCCGGCAATCGAACCTGACCTTCTTAACTTGCAAAGGATTTTTATATGTCTGACATTGATCTCAAACGCCGTCGCCTGATGGGAACTGCAGCCCTCGGCATCGCAGCTGCCAATATCCCTTTCATGCGCTCAGCACAGGCAAATCCTTTGTCGTCCGCGATTGCGCAACTGCAACCGTTGAAACAGGTGAATGCAGGTGTTTTGAATATCGGCTATTACGAAGCTGGTCCGGCCGATGGCACGGTGGTCATCCTGTTGCACGGCTACCCGTACGACATTCACAGCTACATCGATGTCGCAGCCATCCTTGCAGAAAAAGGCTGTCGCGTGATCGTGCCGCATCTGCGCGGACATGGCACTACGCGCTTTCTCGACAAAGCAACATTGCGCACCGGTCAACAGTCGGCAGTTGCGGTAGACATCATTGCATTGATGGATGCGTTGAAGATAGAGCGCGCCGTCATGGCCGGCTACGACTGGGGTGCACGCACCGCCTGCATCATCGCCGCCTTGTGGCCTGAGCGCTGCATCGGCCTGCTCTCGGTCAACGGTTACCTGATCCAGAACATCCTGCGCAATGCACTGCCCTTGCCGGCTGAGGCCGAGGTCGGCTGGTGGTATCAATATTATTTTGCAACCGAGCGCGGTCGTGCCGGCTTGACTGCCAACCGACGCGATATCGCCAAAATCATCTGGAAGAAAAACTCGCCAACCTGGCATTTCGATGACGCGACTTTCAATCGCACAGCAGCATCCTTCGACAATCCGGACTATGTCGATATCGTGATTCACAACTATCGCTGGCGGCTCGATCTTGTCGCAGGCGATCCGCAATACGACGCACTGGAAAAACGTCTCGCTGCACAGCCGACCATCGGTGTACCGACGATCACGATGGATGGCGATGCAGATGGCGTGGTACCGGCAACAGACGGTAAATCGTATGCAGCGAAGTTCACCGGTCCGCGCCTGCATCGCATAGTCAAAGATGCTGGCCACAACCTGCCGCAGGAAGCACCCGCAGAGTTTTCAGATGCAGTGATGAAGCTGGTCGCAGCAGCACGCTGACTCTTCAAGCGGTATTAGCAAGCGCAGCAAAACCTAGCAACGAAATGTATCAACACACTATTAATTTAAACAGGAGAACTACCATGACCCAAGTCACAAAAGTACTGTACACAGGTAAAACCCACACATCCTCAGGCGGCCGCGATGGTACAGCGCAAAGCTCCGATGGTCGTCTGGACATCAAGCTGTCTTCACCAGGCTCAGCCGGCACAGGGACCAATCCGGAACAATTGTTCGCGGCCGGCTGGTCGGCATGCTTTATCGGTGCAATGGGACTCGCCGCCGGCAAGTTGAAAATCAAACTGCCAGCAGATCTGGCCGTCGATGCTGAAGTCGATCTATGCAATACAGATGGTGCCTACTTCCTGCAAGCGCGTTTGAATGTCAGCGTGCCAGGCCTGGATCGCGATGTCGTACAAGCGCTGGTCGATGCAGCGCACCAAACCTGTCCGTATTCGAAAGCGACGCGCGGCAATATCGATGTCGTGATTAATCTGATTTAAGTCGTCCAGCTGATCAAACTGATGCAGAGCTGCAATGCGGCTCTGCCATCACCTCTATTCCAAGCAAGGAAAATCATCATGTCCGATCTATCGCTATCGCTCACGCGACGCAACTTTCTCGCCACGACTGCTGCAGCCAGCGCCGTCGGCCTGTTACCCGGAGCATTGTTCGCAGCGACAGAGGACAACTCGATCCGCCCATTCCGCATTCATGTTCCAGAAGAAGCGCTCACCGATCTGCGTCGTCGTTTGGCAGGAACACGCTGGCCTGCGCGCGAGACGGTCAGCGATCAATCGCAAGGCGTACCCTTGGCCAAGTTGCAGCCGCTAGTGCGCTACTGGCAAAAAGGCTATGACTGGCGCAAGGTAGAAAAGCGCTTGAACGCGCTACCGCAGTTCATGACCAAAATCGATGGCCTGGATATTCAATTTGCACACATCCGTTCCAGACATGAAAATGCGCTGCCGCTGATCATCACACACGGCTGGCCAGGCTCAATCATGGAACTGTTGAAAATCATCGGCCCGCTTACCGATCCAACTGCTTACGGTGGACGAGCCGAAGATGCCTTCCATCTGGTACTGCCTTCGATGCCGGGTTACGGCTTCTCGGCTAAACCGCAAAGCACCGGCTGGGGTCCGGAACGCATAGGCCGTGCATGGGATGTGCTGATGAAGCGGCTGGGCTACAAACGTTATGTATCGCAAGGCGGCGATTGGGGCTCGGTCATTGCCGATGCGATGGGACGTCAGGCACCTGCCGGATTACTGGGTATCCACGTCAATATGCCGGCGACCGTACCGGCCGATGTGGCGAAGGCGTTGAACAACGGCGAGCCTGCGCCAGCCGGATTGTCTGCAGTGGAAAAAGCCGCTTTCGATTCGCTGAACCACTTGTACAAAAAAGGCGGCGGCTATGCTGCGATGATGGTGACGCGTCCGCAAACCTTGGGCTACGCGCTGGAAGATTCACCGGTCGGACTTGCCGCATTTTTCTATGACAAGTTCAGCGAATGGACGTATAGCGGCGGCGATGCCGACAAGGCATTCACCAAAGATGAAATGCTGGATGATATTTCGCTGTACTGGTTCACGAAAACCGCGACTTCTTCGGCGCAACTCTACTGGGAAAACAACAACAATAACTTCAACGTTGTCGAACAAAAAACCACGGAGATATCGGTACCGGTTGCGGTGACAGTATTCCCGGGCGAAATTTATCGTGCACCGAAGAGCTGGACAGAACGTGCTTATCCCAAACTCATTTATTTCAATGAGGTCGACAAAGGCGGTCACTTTGCATCATGGGAGCAGCCGGAACTATTCAGTGTCGAAATGCGAGCAGCGTTCAGGACTTTGCGTTAAACAGTATTGATGTAAAAACCGTTGGCTGAATCATCCAATGAGAATTGAAAAGAGCAGACCGATAGCGTCTGCTCTTTTTCCATCAAACAAATCAATTAATTCGCCTGTGGAGTGAACCCCTCGGGCTGGATCATTTCAAGGGCTATAACGACACCTATGGACACCTGGCGGGAGATGCATGCCTGCGGAAAATTGCCGCGACCATTAGATCCATGGAGAGTCGGCAAGGGGATCTCGCCGCACGCTACGGTGGCGAAGAGATTGTCGTCATGCTGCCGAATTGCGATCGCAAGAACGCAATCGCAATTGCAGAAACAATACTTCAGAAGATTCGATTACTGGCAATTTCGCATGCCGCTAATCCAATCGGTATCGTGACAGTCAGCGCCGGGGTCGGCGTACTGCAATCGGTAGATCAGTCCGACAGTCCGAATAAAATTATCGCCAAGGCAGACAAAGCGCTTTATATAGCGAAGTCTGACGGCAGGAACTGTGTAGCGGCGTGCTGATTTTTCTCTGATAAATTCAGTGCGGCGCTGCCGAATCTTCTGTAAAAAATCTGGGTAGACCAGCCTTCAATCCGCAGCATAGCCGACAGATTGAGCCACGATGATCTGCTGATTCGACCGTAAATTCATCGCTTTAGCCAATTCGGGACGATCCAGCAATCCACGCACTACAGTCGCCAAACCCGCTGCAGCACAAAACAGATAAACGTTTTGACTGATGAAGCCGGTATCCAGAGCGGCATAGAATTCTTGCTCGTCCATCTCACCCTCTTCCATTTTGGCAAGGTCGGCAACATAGATCAGGTTCACCGGCACATGCGGCACGAAATCCTGTGTTCCGGTTTTAGCGCGCAAGTCTTTTTCCTGCAGCAAGTGCAGCGTAAACGTGTGCGGATCGAACAGGTACAAGCCTTGCTCCATCGCGACATACACATCAATCTCTTGCCAGTTTCTCGCCGATGGATTGGTGCGATGTGCTTCCTCCGGCCGATTGATGCCGCACGCAGACCATAGCAAATGCGACAGCGTTTCCAGACTGAGGTGCCGATCGCTGAAGTTGCGTATGCTCTTGCGTTTCAGCAGTACTTGCAGCAGCGGCACGGCGAGATCCCCGACATCTGTATCGATAGACAGGAGCGGAGTGGTGAGCGTCATGGTATTCACGGCGGCAATGGGAAGTTGACTAGTCATGATTTTTTCCAGTGAGTTCATTCGAACAACTATGAAGAAATGCGAACCACGCCTGTCTTCTATCAAGCATATGTTCCGCCAGTATTCTTTTCAGTGTAACGATCGCTTCTGCTAGGTTGTTGATACAAATCAAAGCCGGACGGATAGAAAAAATACACGGCACCTAGGACTGCTTTCCGTGCTGCAAGTGCCACTCCCTAGCCGCTTTCTAAACGGGATCCTGCATCTCATCGCAGGCGATGGTGCGCATGCCGCTCGGATGCGGCGCACTTTGCATATGGGCGGGCTTGATCAGCAGCACAGGTAACGGCGACATGCGCGCCACTCGCTCGGCATCACTGCCCATCAGTATGCGATCTATTCCGCGTCGGCCATGTGTGCCGAGCACGATCAAGTCGGCTCCCCAGTGCACGGCGTGGTCCACAATAATGTCGGATACATAGGCACCTGTGCTTTCACACAAATCGATATCCACCGGCACACCCTTGGCTTCCAGCTCGCTACGCGTACGCTGCAGGAGTTGTCGCGCTGCCGCCAACACCTGCGGACGCGTTTGACTGATGTAAGAATGCGGCGTTTCATAGCCATAGACATACTCGCCCATATCGACAATATGCAATAGCCTGACGCGGGCCGAGCAAAGCTTTGCCATCGCAGTCGCTTCAGTCACTGCGCGTTCGGAAGTCGTACTACCATCAATCGGCACCAAAATATGCTGATACATAAAGGTGTTCTCCTTACATCGGTGCGATAGCGGTTGCCATCGTGTCGGCGTTATCAATATGGATATGAATGCTGTTGCAACGATTGTCCTGACGCGAGCGTCGCCCACAAAGGACGCTGGATACGCAAGGTATCGACCACGATCAAATACCGCCCTGCTTCAGTGACAGGACTGCGGTCCGACGGCAATATCCACATCCCCCTGCCCGTACTTTGCATCGCTTCGTAAGCAGCATCGAGCACGCCGTAGCGATCCAGCAAGCGGTTCAATGCAGCAGGAATCCGTATGCATCCTTTGGATTGCACACGCCCCAGACGCGGCTCCAGAATATCGGGGTCGGTCGCATGCATTTGCAGCCGCATGATGCCCATTCCACCCTCCCCCCATCCACGTCGCGCCTGTTGCCAACCAAAGTCGAATACGCGCATGCCGACGACACCGTAGCCACGAATACCGAGCTTGTTTTTTGTTCCTTCTGCACGAAAATCAGGATTGGCCGGCGTATGCTCGAATACGCCGGTTGGCGTTTCAAAATGATCGAACTGGCCTATACGGCCGGTGGATACTGGCGAGGCGCCGATCAGCACGTAGGCCTGATCGTGCGAAATTAAGTAAACAAAAATTGCTTGCACATAGGGGTTGCGATCAACCAGCACCACATACTGCGGCTCCGCCAAACTCACGTCTGCATCGGCCAGCATTGTCAGTGCAAGCGTGCCATAGCGCTGCGCTTCCTCCTCCGGCAATTCAAGACGTCGATCGACCTGCAGCAGATAGGCTGCACGCAGCGCTTCCGCAGTAACTCCTGCATCAGCAGGGGCGCTGCACAGCAATCCAGATAGCAAGAAGCCCAAGACGACTACGGGTATAGCGGCGCGACGCAGCGTTATGACATCCAGCCTGCTCATCGTATCTCCACGTCTATGGTTGCTACATCGGCCAGCCGCATATATGCGTTCTGAAACAAGTCGCCCATGCGAACGCCTGCTGCCCGACAGCCTGAACAGATATGATCCTGACTTCTACCCACGCCTTACTTGATACATGTCAAACCGCAGCGAAGTTGGCGGGACATATTGCGGGGAACGCCTATATTGAAACGATCATTCATGTGATCGACACTGAAATAAATAGAGTCGATAAATGAAAAATTTTTTCGGGGAGCCCGGCAATGACAAACAGATGCAACATTTTCGGCATGGCAGGCAGCGTTTTGCTTGCCGGAAACGGACGACGGATGCCCATGCCTGCCTTTGCCACCAACACATCGATCGGGCCTGCCGGATTACCGGAGGGGTCACGTGAAGAGTGGATGCTGGCCATCGAGGACTGTCTAGAAATGAAGCCCCACTTCCGCGATCACAAGGGATGGGACACCGAAGTCAGCAAGATGATCACTGTCTGTCACGCGTCCCTCAACAAGAGCGGCGTGGCGGCGATGAATGATTGCCTCGTTCAGCAATATGGCGTCGCGCCAGCGCCAACAGAGGGGAGCGGCACACGATGATGATATCGATGCCAGCGCTGCCTGCAATCACACGGACTGAACGACGCATGCCCTTGCTTTTCAATCCCATACCTCATCCATACAGTCCTTCAAATCAAGAGTCATGACGATGCAAACGACAATACCAGCAAAGCGTTTTAAAAATCGGGCCGAAGCCGGGATGATGCTGGCGGAACGACTTGCGGCCTACGGTGGACGCCGCGATGTCATCGTGCTGGCTTTGCCGCGTGGCGGCGTACCGGTTGGCTTTGCGATTGCGCGCGCGTTGCATGCACCGCTAGATATTTTGCTGGTGCGCAAGCTGGGTGTACCCGGTCATGAGGAATATGCGATGGGTTCTGTTGCCGCAGGCGGCGTATGCATATTACGGACTGATGTCATCAAGCAATTGAACATTCCGCAATCGGCGATTGATGCCCTCATTGCACGCAAACAGGAAGAGTTGGCGTGGCGCGCAGAAATATATCGCAACCATCGTCCGCCCGCGGATTTGAAAGATCGCATCGTGATCGTGGTCGATGACGGTTTGGCGACGGGTGCGACGATGGCGGCGGCACTACAGATAGTGCATGCGGCCGCGCCGGCGCAAATCATCGTCGCGGTACCGGTCGCCGCCCAGGATTCGGTACAGCAGATTCGGCCGCAGGTGGATGACATCGTCTGTCTTTTGATACCGGATTATTTTCATGCCGTCGGCTTGTGGTACGAGGATTTTGGACAAACCAGTGATGATGAAGTCATACAACTGCTTAACGAAGCATCACGCTTGCAAGCACTGAATACAGCAGCTTCGCAGATCGATGCTGTTTGAACACTAGTGGATGGGGGGATACACAATGCAATCGCTACAAAAAGAATTGATCGATGTCGAAACCGATGGCGTTTCCCTGGAGGGCATGCTGACTATCCCGGAGGGTGCCGCCGGCATGATTCTGTTTGCCCATGGCAGCGGCAGCAGTCGGCTGAGTCCGCGTAACAACTATGTCGCCGATTACTTGCAGCGGTTTCAGATGGGGACACTGCTGATCGATCTGCTGACACCCCACGAAGACAGTAATCTTTCCACGCGCTTTGACATCAGCCTGCTGAGCCGTCGTCTGAATGCAGCGTGCGACTGGCTGCAAGCATGCGAGGCGACAGCCCATCTGCCGATCGGACTCTTTGGCGCCAGCACCGGCGCTGCGGCCGCGTTGCAGGTGGCCGCCATGCGCGGGCAAGGCATTGTGGCTGTAGTCTCGCGCGGCGGACGCCCCGATCTGGCAGGTCGCAGCGCGCTGCGCATGGTGAATACGCCGACGCTATTGATTGTCGGCGGGCATGACGACATCGTGCTTGAACTCAATCGCCAGGCGTATGCACTCTTGCGCTGCGAAAAGCAGCTTGAAATTGTGCGCGGAGCAACTCACCTATTTGAAGAAGCCGGCGCCCTGGAACAGGCAGCCGCACTCGCTGCAAACTGGTTCGTCCTGCACCTGATCGGCCCGGAAGCGGTCGCGACCAAACCATAGCTTCCATATCCGTCTTGTCTTGTGAAAAGGCCGCACGATGACAACAACAGAAACACTCATCTCCTGCGCGCGGATTTTAACCGGCACCAAGACAGACTATGACGACCTGCTTGAACGCATAGGCGATGCGCGCTTCGTATTGCTCGGCGAAGCCAGCCATGGCACGCACGAGTTTTATCGCGAGCGCGCGATCATTACCCAACGCCTGATCAAGGAAAAAAATTTCCATGCTGTCGCAGTCGAGGCAGACTGGCCGGATGCGTATCGGGTCAACCGCTACGTCTGTAATCGCAGCGAGGATGGCGACAGTGAGCAGGCGCTGGCTGGTTTCAAGCGGTTTCCGACATGGATGTGGCGCAATAACGACGTGGTGCATTTTCTGGACTGGCTGCGCAGCTACAATGACGCCCGGCCCGAGCTGCATACAGTCGGTTTCTACGGCATCGATCTCTACAGCTTGTTTACGTCCATCGATGAGGTACTGAAATATCTGGGCAAGGTCGATCCTGACGCAGCCGCGCGCGCGCGCCATCGCTATGCCTGTTTCGACCACTTCCGGCATGACAGCCAAAGCTACGGCTATGCAACTGGCGTGCAGATGTCGCCATCGTGTGAAAATGCAGTGGTCGCGCAGCTGACGGAATTATGCCAGCAAGGCGACAAGTATCTGCAACAAGATGGCACCGAAGCCACTGCCGCATTCTTCTATGCACAACAGAATGCGCGCCTCGTAAAAAATGCCGAACAATATTATCGAACCATGTTCAAGGGCCGCACCTCTTCATGGAATCTGCGCGACCGCCACATGGCGGACACGCTGCAAGCATTGGTCACTCATTTGACGAAGATTCACTCCGAACCGGCCAAAATTATCGTCTGGGCGCATAACTCGCATCTGGGCGATGCGCGCGCCACCGAGGTCGGGCAATACGGCGAATGGAATGTCGGTCAGTTGATGCGGCAACTGTATGGTGATCAGGTCGTATCAATTGGCTTCATGACGCATCATGGTACGGTGACAGCCGCATCCGATTGGGATGCCGTGGCAGAACGCAAGCGCGTGCGCCCGGCGTTACCTGGCAGCTATGAATCCTTGCTGCATCAAACCGGCATAGAGCGGATGCTACTGACCTTCGATGGCGATGCGGCGACGCGCATACTGATGCAGCCTCATCTGGAACGGACCATAGGCGTCATCTATCTGCCCGAAAGCGAGCGAGGAAGTCACTACTTCCACGCCTGCCTGCCGCAGCAATTCGATGCCATTCTCTATTTTGACGAAACACACGCGGTCAGGCCGCTGGAGTTGAACAGCCAGTGGGAAACCGGCGAAGCACCGGAAACGTATCCCGTCGGCATTTGAATCATGCCTCACAAAAGGCCCGCTATATCTTCGCGTGAGCGCGATCAGGCAGCCGCGCGCATGGATTAAAAAAAATCAATCAAGGCCGCGAATTATCATTAAAAATTTTAAAGAGTTCCACCGCTTGAAATGCATGGCAGCACAACTATATTTTGTTCAGCAGGCGCTCAATCGAGGCTTGCGACAACCTTATCGCTTGTATTTTGAAAGGATATAACCATGCGTACTTATGACTTTTCACCTCTCTATCGTTCTGCCATCGGTTTCGATCGTTTGGCTCAATTTTTTGACGATTCACAACGCACCGAATCAAGTTATCCGCCCTACAACATCGAGCTGGTGAATGAAGATAAATATCGCATTACCATGGCCGTCGCCGGTTTTGACCGTTCGGAAATAGAAATCGTGACCGAAGGCGACACACTTAAAATTACCGGCCGCAAGGCACGTGAAGAAACGCCCCGTAACTTCTTGCATCGCGGCATCGCTTCGCGCGATTTCGAGCATAGCTTCCAGCTGGCCGAACATGTGCACATCGTCGGCGCCAAACTGGATAACGGACTATTGAATATAGAACTGGCGCGTGAAATCCCCGAAGCACTGAAGCCTCGCAAGATATTGATTGATGGTGTCGGCGAGAACGTGCAGAAGCTGGTCGCTTGAAGACGGAAAATGTTATAACGCGGGCAAAGTTGCCCGCGTTTTTTATTATCGAAAGGATGAAGGGGGCGCGACCAAAGGAAAACTTTTAATCAATCGTCCATTTTGAGCGAATCGAGCACTGCGCTGAAAAAACGGCTTGAGGATCATAAAAAATAATTTCGAGCTTGATAAAGGAGAGGTTGCAGTGCGCTTTATTGCATAGCCTTAATGAAAGGAAACCGGATCACGATAATCTGTGCGTTGGCATGCTCGAGTCCACGTATCGTGCGTCCATCTTAACGCTGGATGCATAGGATCATATCCTTCGTCTATCGAATGTCGACTGCGCATAAGCACCACGCCGAGCCAGCTCCGCAAGATAGGTTTTATGCTGGCAAACACCGCAAACAAAGTAGGCCCCCATAAGATCGCATAAACATGTCGTCATTGCTTTTGAATTCACATGCATACACAGCGCGTTTTGACATTGGTATGACATGGCGATCTCCGGATCTGGAATGAATATTCATTTTGTACCGATAGCATCGAATGTCAGCTTTCACCATAGATTGTTACAAACTAGGTGATTCATGAACATATGGCAATTGTGTTGCATCAGTAGTTGTCGCAAGCTTGCTAACCAGCATGGGGTTCGAAATTGAATCATGACGCACTTCCTAAAGCGAAAAACAGATTCGAATAGTCAAGTCTCATCATCGAGAACAAGGTGTGCCGCCACTATTGGATTATGATGGGCGCCTGCAGCTCGCAATACAGATGATTCATACACAATGAAGAAAAAGATACTAATCGCATTAGCACTGATTGGCTGCATATCCATGTCACATGCAGCAGGCGATGTCATTGCAGGCAAGATGGCCTTTGCAAAATGTGCGAATTGTCATCAAGTCGGGCCGTCCGCGCGCGGCGCATTCGGCCCGCAACTCAATGCAATTGTCGGCAGGCAAGCGGGCACCAGCAAGGATTTCGCATATTCGGCGGCCATGAAGAATTCGCGCATCGTTTGGTCGGAAGCCAGCTTGCGCGCCTTTATCAAATCACCGAATGATGTCGTACCGGGCAATAAAATGCGCTTCTATGGAATCAGTAATGAGAAACAGATTGCGGATCTGATTGCTTACTTGCGCAAGTTTGAATGAAGTTAAAACCTGCATAATCAAGCTTATGCACAGCCGCGTTTTTAAGCGGTGTGATGTGAATCTGCCGAAAATGCATTCGCCATATCGAGCAGATGTTTGAAGTGTTGCAAGCCCTGCTCCCAATCACCCAGCTGGGATTCTGCATTGATGTGCCCCAGTGCGCCTGCATTCAAAAAACCGCAGTTCCAATTATCGGCCCAAAAAGCCGCACGGGCACTCGCCATCCATGGGTCATCGGTACTGCCGATCACGATGCCCGGGCAAGGCAATCTTGCGTTGCGCAAGACATCGGCTACACCGAATTTTTCAGGATCGGCTGGCGCAACCAATAAAGCTCCGGCCAGATTGAAATGTCCACGCGTCGCGTTTACATTGGCCGCCTGCATCGTCGTCAGACAACCAAAGCTGTGCGCAACAATCAATACCGGTTTATCGGAACTGTCCAGTGTCTGCGCCATGCGTTGCGACCAGCGCGGCAAGTCGGGTGTAGCCCAATCATCCTGCTCTACCCGCTCAAATGTCGGGTACAGTTTCTCCCACCGCGTTTGCCAATGCGCAGCGCCACTGCCGTGCAAGCCCGGTACAACCAGTACTCGATAATCGGATAAATTTGGCAGAGCTATCATGCCAGATCTGCCGTTGCGATTACGCCGTACTCTGCGTCATTGAGTTGCAACACACTGGCCTTGGGTTGATCCCACAAATAGCCTTGTGCCGTAATGGTCTGTTGCGCCAACACGCCGAGCCGAATTAATTTCTCGCGTACCGCCAGGGATTCAACCCGTTTGAAAACAACACGCACATTGCGATCAGCAGCCACTTGCAATAACTTGAGTGCAGCGGCTTCATCGGTAATTTCACGGACATCTACTTTAATGACATCCGCCTCTACCTGCTGCAGCAACTCCAGTCCATGCTGTGCATTCGCTGCGTTGACCGCAAGACGAAAGCCGTTGCGTCTATAGTTATCGGCAACGTAATTCAAAAGGCTGGCCTGCTCTGCCTGTATCAAGGGCAACTGTAAAACGATCTTTCTATGTGGCAAACCAAGTACGTCCAGCACACGACGGAATGACATGCCGTGATTGCTGTCGACTGCTGCCAGCAAGCGCGCATGTACGCTCAGATAAAGATCGATATCAACCAGATCAGGTTGACGATAAAAATTGACGGCGTGCAGCAAGCGGCACAACCTGTCCAGTTCAATTGATTGGTCGTCGGTGGCGACGGTATCCAGCAACTTCCAGATACTCAAGCCTGAACCTGTCTTGGTATAGCTGCGCATGAAGCCTTGTACGCCAACGATTTGATTCGGTGTACCGTTCAAGTCAAGCGCTCGTAGTGGCTGAAATGCACTGGTCAGCGTGGAGTTGAAATAACGTCCATGTGCCTGACCGCTTTCATCCAACCATGGACTGGTATCGGCTTGTGGCGTCGCATGAAGATGCGACAAGTATTCTTGCAATGCGGGGAAAGTCATGATGATCTTCCTTTATCCGCAGGGCGCGTCCTTGGCAGAACTTCGGATGCACCCTGGAACGTGAACTTACAGCAGTTTGGCGAGCGACACTTCTGTCGCTTTCACCAGCGCTACTACTTCTGTCCCGATTTTCAAATCGAGGTCTTTGACGGAACGTGTCGTGATGACCGACGTGACGATACCGGCAGGTGTTTCAACATCAACTTCTGATACGACGTCGCCCAGAATGATGCTGTGGATCTTGCCTTTGAATTGATTACGGGCGTTGATTTTTTCGATGCTCATGATTTTCCTTTATGGGTTTATGAATCAAAAAATTAAAAATTCAAACAGTTAAAAATAAACGGGTAAAAATTTAGACGGCCCACGCGAACTGATGAACCGACTTCAGCAGCGACAGATCGCCCAATGAAGAATCGGGATCAGTTGACGATGCCGGTTGTTTCAATACGCGAGACAGAATATGTTCTTCCAGTTGTGCAAACGCCAGATTGCCACGTGCACGTGGACGTGCCAGTGCGATACGTTCATCCAGCGTGATGCGTCCGTCTTCAATCAGCACGACGCGATCAGCCAGCGCGATCGCTTCCTGTACATCATGCGTGACCAGCAGCGCGGTAAAGCCACGTTCCTGCCACAAGGATTCAATCAACTGCTGCATCTCGATACGTGTCAATGCATCGAGTGCGCCTAAAGGTTCATCGAGCAGCAGCAATTCAGGATCGTGCACCAAGGCGCGCGCCAGTGCGACGCGTTGGCGCTGCCCGCCTGACAGCACGGCCGGCCATTCACCGGCACGTTCTTCCAGGCCGACTTGCTTCAATGAATTCAATGCGCTGTCTTTTTTTGGCAAACCGAGCGCGACATTGTCAAGCACGCGCTTCCACGGCAACAGGCGCGAATCCTGAAACATGATGCGTGTCTCTGGGCGTTTATTGTCTTCGCCGAATACCAGCGAACCGTGATCGGCAGTTTCCAGTTCTGCGATCAGACGCAGCAAGGTGCTTTTTCCGCAACCGCTGCGACCGACAACGGCGACAAATTCACCCGGTTCCAATGTCAGATCAACTGACTTCAATACCTCACGACCTGCGTACGATTTGAACAAACCTTGAACTGCGACACGGATGCCACGCTTGGCAGTTGCCTGCACGTTCTTTTGTTCGACTTGATTGCTTTGCATATTGTGTTCTCCTCAATGCCGAATCAGTGTCGGTAACCCGGATGCCAGCGCAACCAGTACCGCTCTAACAAACGGGAGACCACATCAGCCAGTTTTCCCAATAATGCGTACAGCAGGATGCCAACCAGCACGACGTCGGTCTGCAGGAATTCACGCGCATTCATCGTCATGTAACCGATGCCGGATTGTGCAGCTATCGTTTCCGCCACGATCAGCAGCACCCATACCAGGCCTAGTGAAAAACGCACACCAACCAGTATCGATGGCAAGGCACCCGGCAAAATCACATCGCGATACAGCGGCCAGCCGGACAAGCCATAGCTCTTCGCCATTTCGATCAAGCCTTTGTCAACTGAACGGATGCCGTGAAAGGTATTCAGATAGATGGGGAAAAACACGCCGACTGCGACCAGAAAAATCTTCGAGGTTTCTTCAATGCCGAACCACAGGATCACCAGTGGAATCAAGGCCAGCGCAGGAATATTGCGGATCATCTGCAAGGTAGTATCGAGCAGCGTCTCGGCAGTTTTGAAGGTACCGGTCAACAGACCGAGTAACAAGCCCAGTCCACCACCTACCGCAAAGCTGACTGTCGCGCGCCACAAACTGACATTGACGTGCCTCCACAACTCGCCTGATATAGCCAGATCCCATGCAGCTTTGGCGACTGCAAACGGCTCAGGCAGAATACGGCTCGACAACCAGCCTACGTGTGCGGCCACTTGCCAGACTGTGAGCAGCAAGACCGGTACGATCCACGGCAACACGCGCGACAAGGATGTTGCACGCCAGGTCGAAACAGGCTTGCGCGCCGATGGATTGGCGGTGGTGGAAGTGGAAAGAACAGCACTCATGATGTTGCGCTCCTAGCTCTGCGAAACTTTAGGCAGGATGTCATTGGAAATGACTTCGCCGAACGGGCCAGTCAATACCGCATCATCCGAACGCGCTCTGCCTTTATTCAGCAGCGGGAATACCAACTCGGCAAAGCGATACGATTCTTCCAGATGCGGATAACCGGACAGGATGAAAGTCTCGATGCCGAGGTCTGCATATTCCTGCATGCGTGCCGCAACTGTTTCCGCGTCGCCGACCAATGCAGTACCTGCACCGCCACGTACCAGGCCGACACCGGCCCACAGATTTGGCGACACTTCGAGTTTGTCTTTCTTGCCGCCGTGCAGTGCAGCCATCCGGCGTTGACCTTCTGAATCCATCTTGTTGAACGAAGCCTGCGCGCGGGCGATCAGATCGTCATCCACGTACTGGATCAACTCATCAGCGGCTTTCCACGCTTCTTCATTGGTTTCGCGCACGATCACGTGCAGGCGGATACCGAACTTCAAGGTACGGCCATGTTTGGCAGCGCGTGCACGCATGTCAGCAATTTTTTCTGCAACGGCGGCAGGTGGTTCAGCCCAGGTCAGGTAGACATCAACCTGTTCTGCAGCCAGTTCATGCGCAGCTGGCGACGAACCACCAAAGTACAGTGGCGGATACGGTTTTTGTACTGCTGGATACAAGGTCTTGGCACCCTTCACCTGTATATGCTTGCCTTCAAAATCGAAGCCTGCATCGCCACCCTCACCGGCCAGCGATGCGCGCCATACTTTCAGGAACTCATCGGAAATTTCGTAACGTTCTGCATGATTGGCGTGCAAACCATCGGCTTCCATTTCAGCCTGATCGCCGCCGGTCACAACGTTGATCAGCAAGCGACCTTTAGACAAACGATCGAAAGTCGCAGCCATGCGTACAGCAAGACCTGGCGTACTCAAACCTGGACGCACTGCGACCAGGAATTTCAGTTTTTTGGTTTCACCGATCAGACTGGATGCAGCGACCCATGCGTCTTCGCAGGAACGGCCAGTCGGCAGCAACACACCGTCGTAACCTAGCGTATCGGCGGCAACCGCGACCTGCTTCAGGTAATCGAAATCGACCTGACGTGCGCCTTTCGATGTGCCCAGATAACGACTGTCACCGTGCGTCGGCAAAAACCAGAATACGTTCAAACTCATGATTCAAAATCCTTTAAGACATCCGCGCTGCCAACACGGCAGCACGGCTTGTTGCAGAGACGATTACTTGATTGCCAGTACGGCATCCTTGACGACGATCTTTTTAGGAATCAGTTTCAGATTCGCGAACACATCCGCGATCTTTTGCTGTTCCGCGATCACTGTAGGTGTGACAGGTTTGACGCCGTAGGAATAACGCTTGGTCGCC
Source organism: Herminiimonas fonticola (assembly GCF_003293745.1). Taxonomy (GTDB): domain Bacteria; phylum Pseudomonadota; class Gammaproteobacteria; order Burkholderiales; family Burkholderiaceae_D; genus Oxalicibacterium; species Oxalicibacterium fonticola. The sequence continues at coordinate 66,149 of NZ_PTLZ01000002.1, read as the reverse complement.
AGCTCAACAGTCGGTCTATCAAGGCCGGTTTGCGCAGCGAGAATCGTCGCGACCTCATCCTGATTGCGCGCACCCCATTGATCGATGCGATTCAATTCATCCAGCAGGATTTCAACGATCTTTGGATTTTTCTCAGCGTAGGAACGCGATGCGAGGAAGAACTGATGATTCGCAACCAGGCCGGTGCCATCAGCCAGCACGCGTGCGCCTAGTTGTTTTTCGGCAGCGGCAAGGAAGGGATCCCAGATTACCCATGCGTCGATGCTGCCACGTTCAAATGCGGCGCGTGCATCGGCAGGTGCCAGGAAAAGAACTTCAATATCCTTATAGGCCAGGCCGGCTTTTTCCAGCGCCTTGACTAACAGGTAATGCACGTTAGAACCTTTGTTCAACGCGACTTTTTTACCTTTTAAATCGGCGACGGTTTTGAGTGTTGAATTCTTTGGAACGACGATCGCTTCGGCAGTCGGTGCCGGCGGTTCGTTACCTACATAAACAAGATTGGCACCAGCAGCCTGCGCGAAAATCGGCGGCGCTTCACCGGCAGTACCGAAGTCGATGCTGCCTACGTTCAAACCTTCGAGCAAGACAGGGCCGGCGGTGAACTCATTCCATTTCACTTCTATGCCTTCAGGCGCGAGACGTTTCTCCAAGGTGCCGCGACCTTTAAGGATCACCAGCGTGCCGTATTTTTGATAACCAATACGCAGCACGCCTTTGCTCTGCGCCGATGCCAGATTAGGCAAGCCTGCAGTCAATGCGCCTACTGCAGCTGCAGACAGCAGACCTAAAGTGCGACGCTTGGCATTGCGTTTGTCATTTGAAATGGTCATATCGTTTTCCTTGTCACACAAATTTTGAGCAAAAGAATCCCCGCCGATGCATGTGCACCGATTTTTTACGGGGTAGAGATTGTTAGGACTGACCTGCTTGAGCAGGCGATAGACTTAAACGCTACATCGCACGCTGGAGAATGGAATCGAATCGAAGGTATTCAAGGACACTTCGCTCAATGCATGCAAACTGTTGGACAAGTTTTCTATGCCGTCGGCAACACGTTTTGCAATCGCAGGATCCAGCGTCAAACCATGTTCAGCAGACCAATTGATTTGCTGATCGGTTGCATAAATACTCGGCAGTACATGCTTCGCATCGAGTGCCGACAATACCGGACGCAGACCGTAATCGAGAGCCAGCATATGCGACTGGCTGCCACCGGTAGCCAAGGGCAATACCAGCTTGCCATTCAAGCCATCCTGCGGCAGCAGGTCGAGAAATGCTTTCAGTATTCCGCTATATGCCGCCTTGTAGACTGGCGTCGCAATCACGACTGCATCCGCTTGCGCCACCTGCTCTCTTGCAACTTCCAATTCTGCATCACTGACGTCTGCATGTAACAGCGCTTGCGCCGGCAAATCACGAACATGCAGCTTCACATAACGATGGCCGAGTAATGCAAGCTTTTCACCAACGTGATGCAGCAAGCGGGTAGAACGAGACGGTGTCGATGGACTACCCGCGAGCAACAAGATATTCATTTCAATCCCAAAGAATGGTGCAGATTATTTTTTGCCTGGTTGATAGATCTGGTCAAACACGCCGCCATCAGAGAAATGCTTCTTCTGTGCCGCTGTCCAGCCACCAACATCTGCAATCGTGTACAACTTCAACTTTGGAAATTGACCTGCATATTTCTTCGCTACTTTTTCATCGATAGGACGATAGTAGTTTTGCGCTGCAATTTCCTGGCCTTCAGGCGAGTACAAGTATTGCAAGTAAGCTTCAGCTACTTTACGTGTGCCGCGACGATCAACAACCTTGTCAACAACAGCAACTGGTGGTTCAGCCAGGATGCTCGACGAAGGCGCTATGATTTCAACTTTGTCCGGGCCGAGTTCTTTAATAGCCAGAATTGCTTCATTTTCCCAAGCCAGCAATACGTCGCCGATACCGCGTTCAACGAAAGTAGTGGTTGATCCACGTGCGCCGGAGTCCAGAACCGGTACGTTTTTGTACAGTTTGGAGATGAAATCAGTAGCTGTTGCTTCGGTACCGCCTGGTTGTTTCAATGCATACAGCCATGCTGCCAAATGGTTCCAGCGAGCGCCGCCCGATGTTTTTGGATTTGGTGTGATGACGGCTACGCCTGGCTTGACCAGATCGTTCCAGTCCTTGATGCCTTTAGGATTGCCTTTACGAACCAGGAACACGATAGTCGAGGTGTAAGGCGAGCTGTTATGCGGCAAACGTTTTTGCCAGTCTTTGGCGAGCAGGCCTTTATCAGCGATGGCGTCGATGTCATACGCCAGCGCCAAGGTAACGACGTCTGCTTCCAGGCCATCGATCACTGCGCGACCTTGTTTGCCGGAACCGCCATGCGATACTTTGGCTTTGATGTCGTCACCGGTTTTTGCTTTCCAGTCTTTAGCGAAAGCCTTGTTGAAATCTTGGTACAGTTCACGCGTCGGATCGTAAGATACATTCAACAACGAGACTTCTGCTGCATGTACTGCAGGTGCAATCAGTGCAAGTGCGAAGGCGGTGCCTATCAATTTTTTGAGCAACATTTAATTTCCCCTTGGGCATTTCGTTTCTGAGGATTGAAGATTAAATTGCTGTAAAAAAAAGCGACACGAATTGTTTCATCGTTCCTTATGCGTTTTATGCATAAGGAATTTTTTCAAGTCTTTAGAAAATGTGATTCTTCATACAGAAATTGTTTCATGTGCGCTTGCGCATAAGCTAATGCACAGAGTGCAGAGCGGCACATGAATGTATTTTCCGCATTGAATGAAAGTCCTTGAATAAGACATGAAAATAAAACAGCCGCAGCAAGCAAACATGCTTGAGGCGGCTGGTATAAACATTTGTTATTAGCTTATTCTGAAGCTATGAGCGACATGTTTCATTCGCATCAGCGAGATTCATCTTCCCGCAAACAAGGGCCACAAAATAACCAGCCAGGTGGCTAGAGCCAGCATCAAGGTCAACAATACGGCCGCGCTGCCAAAGTCTTTTGCATTCTTTGATAGTGGATTGCGCTCGAGTGATACGCGATCCACCACTGCCTCAATCGCCGAATTGATCAGTTCGACTATCAATACCAGCACAAACACAGCGATCAGCACTAATTTTTGCCAGGCCGGAACCGGCAACAGCAAGGCGGCAATCGTCGCAATCACGACGACAAATAATTCCTGGCGAAATGCATGTTCGCTGCGCCATGCCGATTTGAAACCGGCCATCGAATAACCGAATGCAGAAAAAATGCGTTTCAAGCCGCTTTTACTTTTGAATTCACTGATTGTTTGTTCTGGATTGTTCATTCGATTTCAATCGGATTGATGGGGATTTGATGCATGGTGTGAATTATCAGCCGAGGTAGAAAGCTAGACAAGCTGCGTGTGCGGTATTTTTCATGCTGACATTCAAGCCGTGAACATCCCGTTAATAAGCCGGATACAAGAGCCGAGTCAACCTATCCAAAAGTGTATTCATGAATGTTGCAAGCAGCAAACTTTTCTCATCTTTCACAATGTGATATAAAGTCAGCACTGCGATGGGCACAAGAGAACATGAAAACGAATAACACTGCAGAGTTGGATAAAACATCAATTCAAGTCATCGAACGCATGACTTCGTTGCTGGACGCACTCGCCACTTACCCGGACCCAGTCAGCCTGAAAGAACTTTCCCGCGTCACCGCTTTGCATCCTTCGACCGCTCATCGGATTCTGAACGACCTCGTCATCAAGCGTTTTGTCGACCGCTCGGAGCCTGGCACTTACCGACTTGGCATGCGCTTGCTGGAATTAGGCAATGTCGTTAAAAGCCGCTTGAGCGTACGTGAAGCAGCACTGGATCTGATGCGCCATCTGCATCGCAAGACCAATCAAACCGTCAATTTATCGGTAAGACAAAACGACGAAATCATTTACATCGATCGCGCCTTCTCCGAACGTTCCGGCATGCAGGTGGTACGTGCGGTTGGCGGTCGCGCCCCCTTGCATCTGACCTCAACCGGCAAACTGTTTCTGTCGGTAGATGAAGCGAGAACTGTGCATGCCTACGCGGTGCGTACCGGCTTGGCTGGTCACAACAAAAATTCGATTACCGATTTGGCGAAACTGGAAGGCGAGCTGAAGCTGGTACGCACACACGGTTACGCACGCGACAATGAAGAGCTGGAGCTGGGTGTACGTTGCATGGCCGCCGGAATCTATGACGACACTGGCAAGCTGATTGCCGGCTTGTCGATATCCGCACCTGCCGACAGATTGCAGGATGAATGGCTGGAAGATTTGATGATCACAGCAAAAGAAATTTCCGCCGCACTCGGTTATAGCGAAACTACCGCAGGAGTTGTTCCTGCCAAGAGATAAGACCCAAGCTATTTAACGCCGATTAAGTGCGACACAAATAAAAAAGGCGAACCGAAGTTCGCCTTTTTTCATATCGGTATCGATCAACTCTCGACTGCGCGATGCTTGCGTGCGACGTTTTGCGGCTCCTTCGTTTCCAGCCATTTGCGTATGCGGGCGGCATCTGCCAAACGCGAAAACTTGCCTTTGGAATCGAGGAAGATCATCACTATAGGACGACCATTGATATTCGTTTGCATGACGAGACAGCGACCTGCTTCCGAGATATAACCGGTTTTCTGGATGCCGATTTCCCAGTCAGGATTGGTGACCAGACGATTCGAATTAGCGTATTGCAGGGAGCGTCCACCTGGCTCCACCACGTATTTGGTATCGGTTGAATATTGGCAGAGTATCGGATGATGATAAGCAGCCATGACCAGCTTCGCCAGATCGCGTGCACTTGCCACGTTATTGCTCGACAAGCCGGTTGAATCAACATAATGCGTGCCGGTCATGCCCAGGGATTTTGCCTTGGCATTCATCGCGGCGACGAAGGCACGTATGCCGCCTGGATAGTGACGACCAAGAGCAGAGGCTGCGCGATTCTCTGAACTCATCAATGCAATGTGCAGCATGTTTGCACGCGACAGTTGCGAACCCACGCGCAAGCGCGAAGAACTGTTTTTCTCGCGATCGACATCTTCATCCGTGACTTCGAGAATTTCATTCATGTCCTGCTGCGCTTCGACCACAACCAAACCTGTCATCAGCTTGGTGATCGATGCAATCGGCAAGGTCACATTCGCATTTTTTTCAAACAAGACTTCCGAACTGGATTGATCCAGTATCAAGGCCACACTCGACGCCAGTGCCAATGTATCGCGTGTCATGCTCAAGCCGGCGATGTCGCCAGCGGTCATCACGGGAGGAACGATAGGTACTACCGGTTTGGCAACGCGTTGATAAATGACTTTTTGCTTGCCGCGTACAACAACTGTTTTCTTTACCAGTTTTTCGTCGGAATTGAGCGATACGTTTTCACGTTGCTTGGATGCGCCACGCTTGGCGGATTTTGAAGAAGTCTTGCTGGCTTGCACAGATGATTTGCGCGTAGCGGCACCATTTTTCGATGCTGCTTTTGGGGTCTTCGCCTTGTTGACGCTAGTCTTTTTGACGGTTGATTTCTTTACGACTGTCTTTTTCGCCGCTGTAGTGCTCGGCTCTTTAGCCTGCGCAATGGGGGCGTGAATAATGACGAGTAGTGAAAAAAATACCCCTAACGCGGACTTAAGCATCTGCGAGCCTTTCAATTAGCACAGAAAATATGAATTGCAGTTTAGCAAATATCTTGAAATGTGCAAGAGAATTAGATAGTTAGCGACATTCATTAATCTATTTTCTAATCAGCGATGATTTTTTGCTCACACTATTGGTGCAATTTTGCCGCCACGCAGAATAGACAAATGACAATGGTTTTCAATAGCGAAGCGCAGATATTTACTTTTTCAGCCTATTTTTTGACGACAAATACGACTCCAATTACAGCAAGCAACATGCCAGCCAGCCCTATTAAACTGAAGACTTCACCGAATGCTGCCCACGCCATCAAGGCAGTAGTTGGCGGTGTCAAATAGAGCAAACTCGTGACTTGCGTCGCGGCACTTTTGCGTATCAAGGTAAACAACAAGAATATCGAGCCTATCGACAAGGCGAGAATCGCCCACAGCAAGGCACCGATAAAATTCGGCGTCCACTGCACTGTCTGTAGTGCAGGTGAAAAATCTTCCAGCCAGATTGCCAGCGGTAAAACGACAGCACTAGACGCGGCAAACTGAATGATGGTGCCGGTACGCAAATCGAAATGCGGACAGTAACGTTTTTGATACATCGTCCCTATCGTGATCGACAACAAAGCCATCACACACAAGGCGATACTTTGCCAGGTCAAACCGATCAAGGTGATTTTGTTCGCGACTACCAGGGCGACGCCGCACAGACCGAAGATCAAACCTATCCATTGCCGACCTCGCACTTTCTCGCCGATCAAAGGTGCAGCAAAGGCCGTCAGCACTGGTTGCATTCCAACGATCAATGCCGACAAACCGGCCGGCATGCCCAGCTTGATTGCGCACCATACGCCGGCCAGATAACCCGCTTGCACCAGTATCCCGGCCACAGCGATATGGTGCATGCTGCCCACTGGCCACTGCGCGCGCAGCAGCAATACCAGCGGAAATAAAAACACCAGCACGCCGAGGAAGCGCAACAGTAAAAAGGTCAGCGGTGGTGCATATGGCAAACCGAATTTTGCGACGATGAAGCCGGTACTCCAGATCAGTACAAACGCAAAAGGCATGAGCGCCAGCCACGGACTGGCGGCGGTATTTTTCGAAGGGATCATTGAATTGCTGTTTATTGTTGGCTGGCTATTTGAATGTTCACGCTAAACCCAAGTATGAAGTGTGCGTGCCAAACAAATACTGTGCGTTGAATTTTTTGCACGTCAGCAGACGCAATTTTATGCCGTGCAAGCTTTGATTGCCGGAGACGGAATATGGCGTAGCTTGGAAGGCAAATTATTCGATATGAATTTGCCAAGACTCAATAATCTTTCCATCCGTAACTATATGAAACTAAAAAGAAAATTTATTTTGTGCGTTGCACCATATTTTACTTGACATCCAAGCCGATGGACTTAAAATGGGTTCTGTTGCATCGCAACATTTGCGGCATTACCGTACCCCGTCTGTATCACCACAAGGAGAAACACATGTTTGCTATTCCAGAACAGTTTTCAGCGGCCACCAAGAATCAGTTAGAAGCGCAACTCGCCGTCATAAATTCTTTTGCCAGCACTGCTTTCGACAGTATGCAAAAAATCGTCGACCTGAATCTGAATGTCGTCAAATCGTCGTTGCAGGAATCGAGCTCTACCGTTCATCAGTTAATCACTGCGAAAGATCCGCAGGAATTCTTTTCCCTGACCAGCGCGCAGGCACAGCCGACAGCTGAAAAAGCCATCGCCTACAGCCGCCACCTGGCCAGCATTGCAACCAGCACGCAAGCCGAATTTGCCAAGGCGACAGAAACACAAATCGCAGAAACCAATCGCAAAGTATTGTCGCTGGTTGAAGAGTTGAGCAAAAATGCACCAGCCGGTTCGGAAAATGCAGTCGCGATTCTCAAATCGGCAATCGGCAATGCAAATGCCGGCTACGACCAGTTTTCCAAAACTGCCAAGCAAGCGGTAGAAACACTGGAAGGCAATTTGAATGTGGCAGCCAGCCAATTTGTCAGCGCGGCAGAAAAAACCACTAGCCGCAGCCGCAAGTCTGCATAAGCCAGTCTGCTCATGTCATGTAAAACATGAGCTGCAAAAACACGTAAAAATGCCCCGATAAAACGGGGCATTTTTTATTGAAGATTCAATGTGAACATTGCGCACTTTAAACATCGAGCGCTTAATCTTTTGTCTTCGCAATCGCACGCGCCAGCATTACCACCGGCACTATCGCCACCAGTACGATCGTCAAAGCAGGCAATGCCGCTTCACCCAAGCGTTCGTCAGACGCCAATTGATGCGTAATCACCGCCAGCGTATCGAAATTGAAGGGACGTATCGTCAAGGTCGCAGGCAATTCCTTCACCACGTCGACGAATACCAGCAAGCCGGCCGTCAGCACACTGCGCCACAACAAAGGCACATGAATATGCCTCAACATGGAAGCTATTCCATGTCCCAGGCTGCGCGCACTCGCATCCATCGCAGGCGTAATCTTGACCAGGCCAGCCTGTACGCTTTGGAAAGACACCGCAAGAAATCGTACGAGATAAGCATAGATCAAGGCAATCACGCTGCCGCTTAATATCAATGCAATGCCATGCTCGCTATTCCACGCATCGATATACGCCAATGGAATCAAAATACCCACAGCAATCACTGCGCCCGGTATTGCATAACCCATGCTGACAATACGATTGCAAAACGCCTGCACCTTGCTATTCGATACGCGCGCCGCGTAGGCCATCAAGACGCATATCGCGACCGCAATGAATGCCGTGGCGCCGCCAAGGATGATTGTGTTTTGCAGCCAGCCGAAGTAACGAGCGCCGAACGAAATGACATCTGCATGCCACAGCAAATGCAACAGGATGACTAAAGGTGCGAGGAATCCGAACAATATCGGCAGCGCACAAAACAAGGTCGCACTCCATGCCTGTCGTCCTTGAAGTTGCGTAGGCAATTGCGCTGCGCTGCGTCCACCGACCGCGTAATAACGCGCCCTGCCGCGATTCTTTTGCTCCAGCAGCATCAAGCCCATGACGGCAATCAGCAGCACGGCTGCAATTTGTGCCGCCGCAGCCCGGTCAGAAAAGATGTACCAGGATTTATAAATCCCCGTTGTCAGCGTAGGCACGCCGAAATAAGCCACCGCACCGTAATCGGCCAGTGTTTCCATCAATGCCAATGCGATCCCGGCAGCGGCAGCCGGCCGCGCCAGTGGCAAACTGACCTGGAAGAATGCGCGCCACGGCCCTGCTCCCAGCGTACGCGCTGCGTCCAGCATGCGTGGACTGCGTTCTATGAATGCATTACGCGCCAACAGATAAACATAGGGATACAGCACAAAAGAAAACAGAAAACCGGCACCACCCACGGAACGTATCTGCGGAAACCAGTAAGTCTGTCCTTGCCAGCCAAACCAGGAACGCAAAGCGGTTTGGACAGGGCCGGTGAATTGCAGAAAATCTGTGTATGCATAGGCGACGACATAGGCAGGCATAGCCAATGGCAGGATCAATGCCCACTCAAAAAATCTGCGCCCGGGGAAATCAAACACCGCAACCAACCATGCACAAGCGATGCCTATCACCGCCGTCAACACGGCAACGATGACGGCAATGATCACACTGTTGAGGATGTACTCGGGCAGCACCGTTTCCCACAAATGAGAAAATGTGCTGATGCTGTTGCTCAATTCGGATGGCGAAAAAAGATTCGACAGCACGCCGGCTATCGGCACGCCTACCAATAAGGCAATGAGCAATGAGGCGAGCAGTAGCGGGTGCAATGCGCCATGTTGATGGCGTGAGTCAGGCACGGCGAGGACCCATAGTGATGCACATACAGGCGGACATGAAAAGAAGCATGCGTTTGTTCTGTTCTCAATAAGTTGGATGAGAATTATAATCAATCGCTCACTTCACCCATGCGATATTTTCGGAACCATGCACCATGTCAGCTATTCCAGATTCTGCGGCACATCTTTCGGTTGACGCTATCCGCGTCGGCTATCAGCTCGGCCGAACCATGCAGGAAATTGTGCATGACCTGTCATTCACGCTGCAGCGCGGGCAAATCGGCTGCCTGCTGGGTCAATCAGGTTGTGGCAAAACGACCGTCTTGCGCGCGATTGCAGGATTTGAGTCGCTGATCAGCGGCAGCATTACCCTGGGTGGAAAAGAATTGAGCGGGGCACAGCACACCGCAGCGCCGGAAACACGTCATGTCGGCGTCGTATTCCAGGATTACGCCCTGTTTCCGCATTTGTCGGTCGCAGATAATCTGGCATTCGGCTTGCGCGGTCTGTCTGCACAAGAACGCCAGTCACGTGTTGCAAGACTGTTGAGCCTGGTCGGTTTGACTTCCCAAGAGAAAAAATTCCCGCATGAATTGTCCGGCGGTCAGCAGCAGCGCGTGGCACTTGCACGAGCGCTCGCACCGCAACCGGATTTACTTTTGCTGGATGAACCGTTTTCGAATCTGGACGTGGATCTGCGCGAACGACTAGCTACCGAAGTGCGAGATATTCTGAAGGAAATCGGCACCACAGCCGTATTGGTGACGCACGATCAACATGAAGCCTTTGCCATTGCAGACCAGATCGGCGTGATGCAAAACGGCGCCATCGTGCAATGGGACAATGCCTACAATCTTTACCACCGTCCTGCCACGCGTTTTGTTGCCGACTTTATCGGACTCGGCGTTTTCACAACCGGCACGATTGATCCAGCACAGCAACATGTGAATATCGAGCTAGGTTCACTGCCGCTTTGTCATGGCATGGAAAGCTGCGATGCAAACGCACAAGGACAAGTCGATGTCTTGCTGCGCGCCGATGACGTGATCCACGATGACGCCAGCCCATTGCAGGCGGAAGTAGTACGCAAAGCTTTCCGCGGTGCTGAATTTTTATATACCTTGAAATTGAAGAGCGGCCAGCAAGTGCTTGCGCTCGTACCATCGCATCACGACCACGCACTAGGTGAACGCATAGGCATACGACTTGAGGCCGATCACGTGGTGACCTTCGCTAAGACGAACTAAACCTTCAGTTCATCGGATATGCTGGACTTCAACGTCCAGCAGATTCAATTCCGTAATCAATTTATCGAAGGCAGCGGCGGCTTGCACTGCTTCGCCCTTCACGCCGAGTTCAATGTGACGACGTGTTTCTGCATCGCCAACGCTAGGCAGGCTGAACACTTTAACTTCTGGAAATTCAGCCTCTATCGCCTCCATCAAAGGCGTTAATGCCGATTCCATGGACTGGAACACCAGCACCGATTTTTCAAACCATGCTTGCCGATGGAAGAGGTGCGCATACTGCGTATCCAGTATCGATTCCATCATCGGCCACGCCATCACCGGAAAACCCGGCATGAAATAATGTGCGCCGCCCTGCCCGTGATGAATCGCGAAGCCGGGGATTTTATTGTAGGGGTTGGGAATGATATCTGCCCCTTGCGGGAATTCTCCCATCTTCAGGCGATGCAGGTTTTCCGGTTTTTCAAGATCGAAAGGCACATTCGCTTCGCGCGCCATTTCCTGCATGCGCTCCTGAATTTTTTGTTTGGCTTGCGGATGCAACACGATGGGCACGCCGAGCGCGGCTGCCGCACATTGCCGCGTGTGGTCGTCCGGCGTCGCGCCGATGCCGCCACAACTGAACACGATGTCATTGCTGGCGAAAGTACGCTGCAACGTGGCAGTAATACGCGCCCTGTCATCACCAAGTATCTCCGCCCATTCCAGTGACAGGCCGCGCGCGCTCAGCAATTCAACGACTTTTGAAAAATGCTTGTCTGCACGCTTACCCGACAAAATTTCATCGCCAATGATAATGAGTCCGAATGCCATAGGTTTCCTTCTTTCGTCAGGTAATGAATGCACCGAGGAATGCACTGAAATGAGTTACCGTTTTATTTTCCATCTTCGATGACAGCATTTAACACCAACGTTGGTGCCGGCTGGCGGGCAGCATGTTCAGCCTGCGCCTGCACCTCCGCTTCTGTCGCACGATGGCGTTTCAATGCTTCCATGCAGTAGTGCTGGAACCATAATCCGCTAAAGATGAAGACCAGTACATACAACCAGATCGCACCAGCGGCCAGCAGCGGAAAGAAAATGACCGACAACGCGCCACCCAACCAGAGCAAGGTAGGCGCGGCACCCATCGCACCGGTCATCGCGCCGATCATCAGCAACTGCCAGCGATGCTTGCGCAAAATGATTTTGCGCTCGGCGGCATCCGCATGATCAGCCAGGGCGTCATACGCCATCACGCGATAGGTCAGCCAGCCCCACAATACCGGCTGGATCACGAAGGTCAATGGCGGGATCAGCGACAGCGGCAAGGTGATGATCCAGAGCGCCAGGAAGACGACAAATGACGATGTTGATGTCCACAGGCTGCCAAGGAAAGTCCCGCCCCTGCGCGTTTCCAGTTCCTTGTATTGCCTGCTACCGACATGCTTGGCGATGACGGGCATTGCCATCACGCCGACAAAAATCAGCGCCGTCAGTATCATCAAGGGCAGCAATATCCACATGGCGATCAAGGGGACGACCACTGTCTTCAGCGCCCCCATGCCTACCCACATCAACAAATCATTGCTGAAACGAAAACCGTCGTTCTCGATAAAATAAGCTTGCAAGCCATCAATCATCGGTTGCAGGTATAACCACAAAGCAAAGCCCCACACCACGATCGACAATACAAAAGGCAATACGCTCAGCAGCAGCATCCTGATGTGCAGTTGAGACCATACGGCCCGTCCGAAAGCAGTCATTACCGGTCGCATGAGAAAATATCCTTAGAAAATCAGAGTCGCCACCAGCGGCCTCCCTCTGATACAAGTCTGTATGCAGTGCGGTCATTTTACCGTGAGCGACTCTGCCACGTTTGCCAGCAGCCCGGATAAGGGCCGGGCCGGAAAAATCGCGCATCACCTGCTACAATCTGCCCACTTTCTGACCTCATTTTCAAAGGAACCAACATGGCTACTACCTCCACCGCATCCGGATTGCAATACGAAGACAACGTTATCGGCGACGGCGCAGAAGCGACCGCAGGCAACCATGTAACCGTGCATTACACCGGCTGGCTGCGTAACGACGACGGCACCGCTGGCGCAAAATTCGACTCCAGCAAGGACCGCAATGACCCATTCCAGTTTCCACTGGGTGCAGGTCACGTCATCAAGGGTTGGGACGAAGGCGTGCAAGGCATGAAAATCGGCGGCACCCGCACCCTGATCATTCCTGCCTCGTTGGGCTATGGCGCACGTGGTGCAGGCGGCGTGATCCCTCCCAACGCCACCCTGATTTTCGAAGTGGAACTGCTGGGCGTATAAGCCAAGACTGCATGATCGTGCTCGAACTTCGGCTTGATGCCGGGGTCCGAGAATGACGCGTCATCATCCCGTTTCATTGCCTGCATTATTTTCATTGCGTTTTATTTTCCGGGAGCATTCATGAGCCTGCAAGAGCAATTCAATCAAGCACAAGCCGATTCCAAGAATTTGGCTGAACGTCCGGACAATCTGACCCTGCTGAAAATGTATGCATTATTCAAGCAGGCTGGCAGTGGCGACGTCACTGGCGAGCAACCTGCGATGACGGACTTCGTCGCGCGAGCAAAGTGGGATGCCTGGAATAATCTGAAAGGGATCTCGAAAGACGATGCGATGCAACAGTACATCGATCTGGTGCATGAACTGAAAGGCTGAACAGTCCGTTCACATCTCTTGCATAGAAAAAGCCCCGTATTTTCATACGGGGCTTTTTATTGCCCTGCGCTGTTCTTGCATTAAACCTTCTACGCGGCTTCGGCAAAAAACTTACGCATGTTTCTTGCGACTTTTTCTTCCAGTGTGGAAGCAAATGCCTTGAACAAAAAATCCAGCGTGATGTCGATCTGTGCTTCCTTGTCACGCAGGGCCAGCGTACCGGCCACACCGCTACGCTTGAAGGACAGCACATCGCCGTCCCACTGCGTCGTCATCTCGAATTCGCTTGCCATCTTGTCCGCGACTTTTTGTGCCGCGTCCTTCGCCTGCTGCAAGGGGAGCTGATGCTCCTGCTTGATACTGATATCGGCCATCTTTATTCTCTCGCTTTCATTTCAACCACTTTTAATTCGGATGCATTACTTCAGCCGTATTACTTCACTTGTATTACTTCATTTGTATTACTTCAGGATTAATCAAATTCGGCGGCTGCACGCCGCTCAGCGCGGCAACCAGATTGGCTGACGCACAATCGGCCATCGCGCGGCGTGTTTTTTCCGATGCGCTGCCGATATGCGGCGTCAACACCACATTGGATAAAGTCAGGAAATCCGGATGCAAGGCCGGTTCGTTTTCATAGACATCCAGCCCGGCCGACGCGATGCGCTTTTCACGCAATGCGGCAATCAAGGCAATATCGTCAACGATGCCGCCACGCGCAATATTCACCAGCGTCGCGCTTGGTTTCATCAAGGCCAGTTCTGCCGCACCAATAATGTGATGCGTTTGTGCCGAGTACGGCAAGACCAGGATCAGGTGATCCGCGCCACGCAACAACTCTTCCTTGCTGACATAACGCGCATGGTTTGCATGCGCTTCCTGCTCGGGCGTGAGGCGACTGCGATTATGATAAATCACCTGCATGTCGAATCCCATCGAGCGACGTGCAATCGCCTGACCAATGCGTCCCATACCGAGTATGCCCAAGGTCGCGCCATGCACATCGGCGCCCAGGAATTGATCGAAACGCCAGTTCTTCCACTTGCCGGCGCGCAGATAATGTTCGGATTCCGACACGCGACGTGCATTCGCCATCAACAGCGTCCACGCATAATCGGCGGTAGTCTCATTCAAGACATCCGGCGTATTGGTCACCATGATGCCGGCGCTTGTCGCCGCCGCAACATCGATATTGTTATAGCCTACAGCCACATTACAAATGGCTTTTAAATGCGAATTGGCAGCGATGACTTCAGCAGACAATTTCTCGCTGCTCGTGATCACTACTGCATCTTTGCCCTGCATTTTTTCATGTAACTCCGCAGCAGAAAAAATCTTGTCGTCCTGATTCGATTCGACATCGAACTGCTGCTGCAAACGCTCGATCACATCCGGGAAAGTTGCGCGAGCAACCAGTATCTTTGCTTTCATTTGCAGGTCCTCAGGTGAAAAAAATGAAGGTCATCAGAATGAACAATGGGACAAGAATCATGCACGACCATCCCATGTACGCAAAGAACGACGGCATTTTGATGCCGCGCTCTTCTGCAATGGCCTTGACCATCATGTTAGGCGCATTGCCTATATAACTGTTCGCCCCCATGAAGACCGCGCCGCAAGAAATGGCGGCAAGCGTGTGCGCCATGGTCGTCATTAATCTTGCGGGATCCCCGCCGGCCGTATTAAAAAAGACCAGATAGGTAGGCGCATTATCGAGGAAGGACGACAGCAAGCCGGTCGCCCAGAAATACATCTGGTTAATCGGCTGCCCGTTACCGTCCGTTACGGCGCGCACCACGGCTGAAAAAGCACCGGATTCACCCGCGCGCAACATCGCAATGACAGGAATGATCGTGATGAAAATTCCGGCAAACAATTTACCGACTTCCTGGATCGGCCCCCATGAAAATTCATTACCGCTACGCGCACTATGCGGCGTCAGCCATAAAGAGAGGCCAATCACGGCGAGCAGCAAAACGTCCCGCAGCAGATGTGGCAACTCCACCGTATTGCCGAAGAAGGTGAATGCAATGCCGGGCTTCCAGAAACCGCTTATTAATACCAGCACAATGACGACTGCCAGCAAGACGAAATTGATCTTGCCATCGAAACGAATGGCAGAATCGGGGGTGGGATCTTTTTCTCGCGGGCTGAGTTCTTCTCGCTTGTGATAATAGTGGCTGTCGAGCAAATAAAAAATAATCAGGAGCGTCACACAAAGGAAGATGGTTGGCGCAAAAAGATGTCGCGCAGTCCAGAAGAAATCCACGCCTTTCAAAAATCCGAGAAAGAGCGGCGGATCACCCAGCGGCGTCAGTGCGCCGCCGGCATTCGCAACCAGAAAAATAAAGAACACAACAATATGCGCAGCATGCTTGCGGTTGTCGTTAGCGCGTATCAGGGGCCTAATCAGCAACATGGCAGCACCTGTCGTTCCCATAAAACTGGCGAGCACGGTTCCGATAGCGAGCAAGCCGGTATTGAGTGCAGGCGTGCCATGCAAATTACCGCGTACACAAATGCCGCCCGCGACAACGAATAGCGAGGTGATCAGAATAATGAAGGGGAAAAATTCGGCAACAAACGCATGCACGGCACCATGGATTGCGGTCGCAGGCCCAAACAGGAATGCACATGGCAGCAAAAATGCCAGTGCCCAAGCCACCGTCACCTTACCAAAATGGTGATGCCAGAAACCGGGCGTAAGCAACGGGCACAAGGCAATCGACAATAACAAGCCGGCAAACGGGATGCCCCACAACACAGATAATCCGCTGCCGTTCAACTCTGCAGCGCCGCATATTGCTGGCGCCAGGGCAAGCATGCCGACGAGGAAATGTGCACGCATGGTGACTCCGATATTGAGGGGAAGCCATTTTATCCCAGAAAAAATATGTCTTGTCAGCAAGGGCACGGCAGCAAGCAAGCTGCTGCGCGCACATCGAAATTTCCCCATCCTAAAGACGCACAGCGCATGTACTTATTCGAAAACGGTATAACTGCGGTTTGTGGGAAATAGCGATATGCCTTAAAATACAATGCTTTGCGACTGTCGCCGGGATATGTGAGCCGCATGCTCCCGCCATCTGCAGTCAGCCCACTTCAAATATTTACAGTTAGGACTGGTATGACCCACGTAGTGACCGATTCCTGCGTACTTTGCCGTTACACGGATTGCGTAGACGTGTGCCCGGTGGATTGTTTTCGCGAAGGCCCGAATTTCCTGTCTATCGACCCGGATGAGTGCATAGACTGCGCAGTGTGCGTAGCCGAATGCCCTGTCAACGCCATTTATGCAGAAGAAGATGTACCGGCTGATCAACAGCACTACATCAAGCTGAATGTAGAGTTGTCGCGCGAATGGCCATCCATCACCAAGACCAAGGCGCCTTTGCCTGAAGCAGAGGAATGGAAAGACAAGACGGACAAGCTGCAATATCTGGCACGCTAAATACTGCGCCTCATGAAAACGCCCTCTGGTTCACCACAGGGCGTTTTTTATTGCCCAAAATTCGCAGCGATCTCCGACAAAACACCTCAAACTAATTCAAATTTGAAATTAATTTGCCTCATTGCACTGAAATATCACCATAGTTATCAATGGTGCATTGCAATATAAATGTTTTGTTGTGACAATCAATTCAATGATCGTTCATCGATGGAGGCCACTATGCTTTACCAATTGCATGAGTTGAACCGCAGTTTGCTCAATCCCATGATGCAATGGGCTGAAGCCTCGTCGCGCCTATTCACCGATCCTGCCTCGCCTTTTTCCTATACGCCATTTGCGCACCGCATCGCGGCTGGTTACGAGCTGATGTACCGCCTGGGCAAGCAATACGAAAAACCTCATTTCGACATCGAGACAATAGAGATCAACGACAAATCCGTGCGCATCGTTGAAGAAGTGGCAGCAGAAAAATCATTCTGCACTTTGCTGCATTTCAAGAAAGCACTACCGGCAAAAGAATTCGCCGCATTGAAGCAGCCCACGGTTTTGCTGGTCGCTCCCTTGTCCGGTCATCACGCTACCCTGCTACGCGACACGGTACGCAGTCTGCTGCCGGGTCATGACGTCTACATCACCGACTGGGTCGATGCGCGTATGGCGCCGCTGACTGAAGGTCCTTTCCATCTGCACGATTACGTTTATTACATTCAGGACTTCATCCGCAAGCTCGGTCCAGACCTGCACGTCATTTCTGTTTGCCAGCCTACGGTGCCGGTGATGGCTGCAATTTCCCTAATGGCTACTGCTAAAGATCCGAAATTGCCTAAGACAATGACGATGATGGGCGGCCCTATCGATCCACGCAAATCGCCGACACAAGTCAACAATCTGGCGCTTGAAAAAACCTATGCGTGGTTTGAAAATCAAGTGATCTACAGTGTACCGGCCAGTCAACCCGGCTTTGGTCGCAAGGTTTATCCGGGCTTTTTGCAGCACGCAGGCTTCATTGCGATGAATCCTGGTCGTCATGCGCAGAGTCATTGGGATTTCTATGAGCACTTGCGCGAGGGCGATAACGAATCAGCGGAAGAACATCGCAAGTTCTACGATGAATACAATGCGGTGCTGGATATGCCTGCCGAGTATTACCTTGATACGATCAAGACGGTTTTCCAGGAACATCGTCTACCGCTAGGCACATGGGAAGTCGAAGGCAAGCTGGTGCGGCCGCAAGATATCAAAACCGTTGCGCTGTTCACCATCGAAGGCGAGAAAGACGATATCTCAGGCGCGGGGCAAACCCATGCTGCGCAAGACTTGTGTTCGTCCATCGCAAAATCCAGCAAACAGCAATTCACCGCACCACAATGCGGCCATTACGGCATCTTCTCGGGCCGCAAATGGCGCGAGATCATTTGTCCGAAAATCGCCAGCTTTATTGCGAACCATTCCTGATAAGAAACTAATACTGAGCTGATAGCACTTAGCATTACTTCAGAAATATCGGCTCAATGCCACATCCATGCTTTTTCCATTTGGCGCACAAGCCCGTATAAGACGATAATTCTGTTTTATTCTTTGCGTCTCCGCTGTGTCATCACCCACCGATAAATCGCTTGCCGATCAGCTTGAAGATCTGTTGCCGCAAACGCAATGCACAAAGTGCGGCTATCCCGCATGCCGTCCGTATGCGGAAGCGATGGCTGATGGCAGCGCCAGCTACAACCAATGTCCACCAGGCGGCATTGAAGGCGTCGCACGACTCGCAAAAGTCCTAGGCAAGAAAGTCATCCCCATCAATCCGGTCAACGGCATGGAACGGCCACGACCAGTCGCATTCATTGATGAAGCCTTATGCATAGGTTGCACCTTGTGCATACAAGCCTGCCCGGTCGATGCCATCGTAGGCGCAGCCAAGCAGATGCATACCATCGTCACCGATCTGTGTACCGGTTGCGATCTGTGCGTGGCGCCCTGCCCGGTCGATTGCATTGCGATGGTAGAAGTCACGCCGGGGAAAACTGGCTGGGATGCATGGTCGCAAGCACAAGCCGATGCGGCACGCGCACGACATGACTTCCGCAGCGCCCGTTTGCAACGCGAAAAAGAAGAAAACGAGGCGCGGCTTGCAGCAAAAGCTGCAGCCAAACTGAAGGAAGTGCAATCCGAAACACCGATTTCGGATGCAGAGAAAGCCGAACAGGCTCGCAAGAAAGCCATTATTCAAGCCGCGATAGAACGCGCACGACTGAAAAAAGAACAAGCGGAAAAGGACGCTAAATGAACGCAGAAAAACGACGTGAAATTTTCAATCGACTGCGCACTGCCAATCCACATCCGACTACCGAACTTGAATACCAGACACCCTTTCAGCTACTGATCGCGGTAATGCTGTCAGCGCAGGCCACTGATGTTTCCGTCAACAAGGCGACGCGCAAGCTGTATCCTCATGCCGGCACACCAAGGAAAATTTACGCACTCGGCGTCGAGGGCTTGATCCCCTACATTCAAACCATAGGCCTGTATCGCACCAAGGCAAAAAACGTCATTGAAACCTGCCGGATTCTGCTCGCGGAACATGGCGGTGAAGTCCCGCGCACGCGTGAAGAGCTGGAAGCCTTGCCGGGCGTAGGCCGCAAGACGGCCAACGTGGTGATGAATACCGCATTCGGGAAAGCAACGATTGCAGTCGATACGCACATCTTCCGCGTATCGAATCGCACCGGCCTTGCACCGGGCAAGAATGTCGACATCGTCGAGCAAAAACTGATGAAATTTGTCGCACCGGAATTTCAGCAGGATGCACATCACTGGCTGATCCTGCACGGCCGCTATACCTGCATCGCACGTACACCTAAATGCTGGAATTGCATCATTGCCGATCTGTGCGAATACAAACAGAAGACGCCCTTGCCGTCTAAAGGCGTGTAATTTTTAAGGAAAGCGTTTTCAAGAAAACGCTTTCTCTTCCCATTTTTACAGCACGATTGCGCAGCTTGCTTCAAAGGTCAGACGCGGCAAGCGTGGTTTGATTTTTTCGTGATCGCCGTAGCCTATGCTGCAAAGGAAGTTAGCTTTGACTTGCGTGCCGACGAAGAATGCAGCATTCACTTTTTCAGCATCAAAACCTGACATAGGGCCGCAATCCAGACCAATCGCACGTGCGGCCATGATGAAGTAAGCGCCTTGCAGGGAAGAATTACGGAAAGCCGTTTCTTCTATCAATTTGTCGTTACCGGCAAAGACAGCCTGTCCATCCATGTGCGGAAACAATTGCGGCAATTTGCGGGGAAATGCCATGTCCATTCCGATGATTGCGGTAATCGGCGCAGTTTTTACCTTCTGTACATTGCCAGCTGAGACGCAAGCTGCCAGTTTCTCTTTCGCTTCAGGCGACTTGACGAAGGCAATACGCGCCGGCGAACAATTCATCGAAGTCGGTGCCCACTTCATCAATTCATAAATTTCCCGCAATTGACCGTTAGTGACAGGCTTGTCGAGCCAGACAGAATTGGTATGTGCTTGGGTAAAAAGCGTATCGAGAGCTTCCTGATTCAACATGGTCATTTCCGTTTCAGATTTCAAAAAATATGCCGCAAGGCGGCAATAGCGCTAAAGCAAAGAACCGTATGTTATCCGAAACACGCGCTGCAGTTCAGTAGCAAGCCACGTACAATGTCGGTCTGCGCTTGATGAAATGCATTTTTAACTGGATTTTCGACTGCGTTTTCAACTGCTTTTTTAAATCGTTTTTATTGCGCTTTTATTTTTCCATGTTCACACCCTCACAACACGATGTACGCCGTTTTTTCTGCGAGACTTTTCGCAAACAGCGCGCCAATGAAATCCTCACGCCGCTGGAAGCGATCGCGCGCGACTGGCTGATTCAACATCCGGAATATGCCGATGCATTAATGGATGTAGAAGCAGCTCTGGCGCAGGATTATTCGGTTGAGTCAGGTCAGGCCAATCCTTTCCTGCATCTATCCATGCACTTGTCGATTGCAGAACAGATTTCCATCGACCAGCCACCCGGCATACGCGCTGCGTACACTGGTTTGGCGCACAGACTGGGCTCAGAACATGAAGCACATCATCAGATCATGGAATGCCTGGGTGAGATGATCTGGAACTCGCAGCGCAATGGCTTGCCGCCAGACGGTGCCGCTTATATCGAATGCATCAAGCGTCGCTGAAGCAGATTTTTGCAATGCTGACGAACATGAAAAAAGCCACGGAAAACCGTGGCTTTTTTGTTAGACGAAACATCCGATCAATAATTACTTACGCAGCACCAAAGTAGTTGGCAGGCTGTGCAGATAAGCAGCGATGTTTTCGATATCCTGATTCGACAATTGTTTGGCCAAAGGCGCCATGATCGCATTGCTGCGACCATTCGACACTTCATTGCCGCGCTTGTAGGCGACCAGCGCGTGCTTCAGATAGTCTTTGTGCTGGCCAGCCAGCTTGGGATAACCAGGATCGATAGGTGTCTGGTAATCGGCACCGTGGCAGGAAGCACAATTGTATTTGGCGACTGCGGCTTTACCAGCTTCGATCTTGCTGTCAGCTGTAGCGTTGAGCGAGACAAGTGCGGACAGCGATACAACAGCCAATGCGAGAATTTTTTTCATATAGGCTCCCGTTATTTCTGTTGCGAGTAATAAGCGGCAACGTCGGCGATATCCTGATCCGACATGCTGGCTGCAATACCGCGCATGGAAGGATGATTACGGTCGCCTTTTTTATACGCGTGCAGGGCGCTGACTATGTATTTTTCCGACTGCCCACCTATCATGGGTACTTGATAAACTTCCGGAAAAGTCGCTTTGTAGCCCGGGATGGCATGGCATCCGATACACATCGAAACCTTGTTGGCAGCTGCTTTGGCATCGCCAACAACTTCCGCTGCAACAGCGATGTTGGCCACACCCGCGAACGCGAGAAGTGCAAATAGTTTTTTCATGATAGCTGTGTGGATATAGTGAATACAAAACCCGCTACTACAGCGCTGCAAACACGTCCTTCGCAGCGAAAAAATTGCTTCTTTACACCAAAACCGCTCGATTTTACCTCAAGAGATAGGGAGCGTCCATGTTCAAATCGCAATGCGTGTACAGCATCCGACAGTCCCGTTTTGAGCGTTTATCCACCTGCGTTTCCGCTCAATCTTTCCGCTGAAGTATGGTCCTGGACACGTCCCTTCCTTGCTCATTAAGCTGCTCGCCAGCGGTCTCGACCGCCACGGCATTTTCCGGCTTGGTCGGCCAGAAAAAGATATAAGGCGTCAGTGTAAAGCGCCGCAATACCGCACGAAATACCAAACGTCTTACCCGCTTCGGCACGTCGCGTGCGCGCAAAGCCAGAGCCAGTGCACAAGAAAAAGCCACGCCCACATTCAGCACGCCGATAGCAAAAATACCCGCGCAGGCAAGCCAGAATTGCGGCGTCGCCATCGCTTCCCAGCCGATGCTACTGACTGCCGCCGCCAAGGTCGCGGTCGACAAAGTCACATGACGTACGTCCAGCGGCAACCCGAAAAACTGTGCGATTACCGGCATCATGCCGAGCAAAATTGCCAATGACACGTTACCGACGATACTGGAGACATTGTGTTCCAGCCAGTTCGCCCAACGCTCGGCACGAGGCGCGCCCAGTGCATGCACCAGACGGCGATGATGCGCGATCGATTCTCTCAATCTGCGCAGCGCAAACCAGTTATCGGCAAAACCTGCCATCAAACTGGCCAGCCACAATAGCAAACCGGTAAAGGCTGCAAACAGGGGCGTCACACCAACGATCGATAAGGAATGAATTGTCGCGTAGGCTTTTTCCTGATTCATCAATGGCTTGCCGAAAATCAGCATAGCGGCAAATGACAAGACAATCACAACCGGTGCCACCGCCAGCAGATTGCCGAATACGGCCGCTGCTTGTGAACGCAGCAGCGCCGCAATACGTGCCAGCAATTCGCGCAAGCCTTCCACCGTATCCAGCTCGCCCATTTGTGCTGCCAGCGCGGGTGCAGTAACTGCCGGCTGTTTGGTCGCCAACACGCCGCCTATCGCGGTGATGAGGAGGAAGCTCAACGCAAAGTTAATCGACAGGAATGCGCCTTCAAAAAAATGGGCGAGGCCAAGGCCGGTAATCCCAAGCTTGATCAGCGCAGTAAAAGCCGTGATGAAACCACCCCACATTGCCGCCCGCAACATCGCACGGTATTCAGTACGATCGCGTGCAATGTAATGTTCACCGTGATTGGCGTTGCGCTCGACCATCTTGCGCGCCAGTAAAGAAAAGCTGCGACTCACCAGCTCACGTACCGACGAGCGGCGATGATGTGCAAGGATCAAATCGACCAATACCGCTTGCACCTGCCCCGAGCCTGCATCGGCATGTGGCGCCCCACGCAAATCCAGCAGACGCGCAATCCTGACCAGATGGGCGCGCATGCGTTCGACGTGATACACCAGCCCGACCGATACGCCATACTCATCCAGATGCGCGTAGATCTTGTCAGTTTGCGCCTGGCACACTGCCAGCAACATGCGCACACTACGCAAGCCCGCTTCATCCTTGACGCTACCCAGCAAATAGTTTTCCAGTTCGCGACGCAGCGACATGAAAGGTGTTGCCAGCAAAGGCATGCGCGGCTCCAGTCGCTGGCGGAAAGCCGGACTGATACCGACTGAAATTACCATCGTCACCAGATACAACATTGCTTCATCGATTTGTTGACGATAACCATGCGCAATGCCGTCATCGCCACCCAGCTTCCACAATCGCGACAAAGTTTTGACATCGAGTTCCAGCAACCACTCGGCATCCGATTCGTCAGGAAACATCGCAGTAAACAAGGTCGACAAATCCTGCTGCCCTACCGGACGCGGCAAGATCAATTTCACCATGCGTTCCGACAATTCGGAAAAGAATGCGGACTCGCGCGGTAAACCAGTCGCGGAAAATAATTCAGGACCAGTCGCTTCGCGCAGCGTCTTGCGCAAAGTTGCCTGCACGCCTTGTTTGACATCGCGATTGCCGTCCAGCCAATCAAGTAAAAAACGAATCCGCTGATGCTTGACGCGACGCCATTCACTATCGTCCAGCAAGGAAACTTTAGGCTCACGACGTATCCAGTCGGCCAGATCGATCATCCAGTTGGCGCGCGCATGCCAGGACGCGTCGGGATCGGCCCTACGCATCAGAGATTCAATCTGCGGCAAATACTGTGCGTGATCAGTGTGATGCCTGAGTGCACCACGACGAAATCTGCGCCATACGGCACAGACTCTGAGAAAGAAGATTTTCATTTAGTAATTATTGTAATTTGATACATTCAAAAAGCGTCCAACTGTCTCCTGGGCATCAAAAAACTACGCAAAGAACGGTGACAAGGCGATCCAGTGTATTTATGCCATGCGCTTTCGCATGGCTTCTCGCTTATACTCCGATTTCTTTTCACCTTAATGACACCGTCATGCGACACGAAACACGCTTCGAAGGTTCCCAGAGCTATGTCACCACCGGCGACCTGAAGCTCGCCGTCAATGCTGCATTGACCTTGCAGCGCCCCTTGTTAATCAAGGGCGAGCCAGGCACCGGCAAAACCATGCTGGCAGAAGAAGTTGCCGCAGCACTCGATATGCCTTTGTTGCAATGGCATATCAAATCGACGACCAAGGCCCAGCAGGGATTGTATGAATATGATGCAGTGTCGCGCCTGCGCGATTCGCAACTCGGCGATGAACGCGTCAAAGTTATCGACAACTACATAGTCAAAGGTGTGTTGTGGCAAGCGTTTACTGCCGATGAACAAGTCGTATTGCTGATCGATGAAATCGACAAGGCAGATATAGAATTCCCGAATGACTTGCTGCGAGAACTCGACCGCATGGAATTCCATGTCTACGAAACCCGCGAAATGGTGAAAGCCAGACACAGGCCGCTCGTCATTATTACATCGAATAATGAAAAGGAATTGCCTGACGCGTTCTTGCGCCGTTGCTTCTTTCACTACATCAAGTTTCCTGAGCGCGACACGATGGAACAAATCGTTGCCGTGCACTTCCCGAATTTGAAAAAAGAATTGCTGGCAAAAGCGCTGGAAGTTTTTTACCAGGTACGCGATGTTAGCGGCTTGAAGAAAAAACCATCCACCTCCGAACTGCTGGATTGGTTGAAACTTTTGCTGGCGGAAGATATTCCGGCAGAAGCGCTGCGCAGCCAGGATGACAAAGCCATCATCCCTCCGCTGCATGGCGCATTGCTGAAAAACGAACAAGACATCCATTTGTTCGAACGACTGGTTTTCATGTCGCGTACCAATCGCTAAGTTCAAGCTGAACGACAGGACTTGCCGTGTTAATTGATTTTTTCTTCATGCTGAAAGATGCAAAAATTCCTGTTTCAATCAAGGAATTTTTGCTCTTGCTCGAAGCATTGGAAAAAGACGTCGCCCATCACTCGCTGGAGGATTTTTACTATCTGGCGCGCCTAACCCTGGTCAAGGATGAAGCGCACTTCGACAAGTTCGATCGCGCCTTCGGTCTGTACTTCAAAGGCATTGCCACCATATTCGAAGACAATGCCTCTATCCCGCTAGATTGGTTACTGAAGCGTGCCGCGAAAGACCTGAGCCCAGCAGAACGCGCGTTGATAGAAAAATTCGGCTATGACAAACTCGCCGAACGCCTGCAGGAATTATTGAAGGAACAAAAAGAACGTCACGAAGGCGGCAACAAATGGATAGGCACAGGCGGCACTTCGCCCTTCGGCAATAGCGGCAATAATCCGGAAGGTATACGCATAGGTGGCGAGAGCACCAATCGCTCCGCTGTCAAAGTATGGGAAGCACGCACCTACCGCGATTACGATACCTCGCGTGAAATCGGCACCCGCAATATCAAGGTCGCATTACGTCGTTTGCGCAAGTTTGCACGGCAAGGCGTGGCTGACGAGTTGGCGCTGGATGCGACGATACGCGCGACCGCCAACAACGCGGGCTACCTCGACATCAAGATGCAGGCCGAGCGCAAGAACAACATCAAGATCTTGATGCTGCTGGACGTAGGCGGCTCTATGGACGATCACATACAGCGCACGGAAGAATTGTTTTCTGCGGCCAAGAGCGAATTCAAGAATATGGAGTTCTATTACTTCCATAACTGCGTATATGACCACTTGTGGCGCAACAACCAGCGCAAGCACGCCGAGCGTTTTGCTACCTGGGATGTGTTGCGCAAATATACGCCGGATACGAAAGTGATTTTTGTCGGCGATGCGACGATGAGTCCGTATGAAATTTTGCGCCCGGGAGGCGCAATCGACTATTACAACGAAGAAGCTGGTGCCGAATGGCTGCAGCGCTTTACCAAGGCATTCCCAAGCTATGTATGGCTCAATCCGGAACCGGAAAGCATTTGGGAATATAGACAGTCAGTCGCGATCATCCGGCAGCAAATGAATAATCGTATGGTTCCGTTGACTCTGGAAGGTCTGGAGCGCGGCATGCGCATGCTGAGCAAATAAAGAGAAGCTGCACAGCGAATGTCGTGCAGGTGAAATAATTTAACGCGGAAAATGCATGAATTTTTTCAGTGCACTGACGATGTGCTGACTCGCCACTGGTTTCGTCAGGAAACCATCCACACTGGCTTTGCGCGCAGCATCTACATCGTAATCACTGGATTTACTCACCAGAAAAATCACTGAAGTCTTGTCGTGTGGTCGCGCTGTTTTAACCGTCTGGCACAAGCGAAACGGATCGACGTCATTGACAGACGTATTGATCAGCACCACCGACACACGCTGACGTACACACGCGCCTTCGGCTTCTGCCTCGCCTTTGGCCCACAAAACTTCTATCTGATAGCGAGCCAGAAATTCCGCTACAAAATCGCGAAACGCTGGTGTTTTGTCGATTATCAGCACCGCGCCACCATGCGGCAACTCAGTCCGCAGACTTTCGTAATCCGCCGGATCGGTCAAATCGATATCAACACGATTGCGCCGACGACGCTCCGGTACCATCACAACATCGGAAGCTTCCAGGCGCGCCAGGGTATCAGCGCGTTTTTCGATTAAATTATCCAGCGCCTCGAACAAACGCTGCCAACGAATCGGTCGTTCTACACGCGTATAAGGAAGCGAAATAGTTGGCGTGCCAACCAGCAGCACAGGCCGTACATCGCTAGGACGCAAATCAGACAAGGCAACCAGCGCCCTTAATTCTTCTGCATTGGCGATGTATAAATCAGGATCTTGAAGGTTATCTTCTGCCAGCCGAAAATAGCCATAGCCCTTGCCTTGGTCCAGAGCAAATGTGGCATCGAAAATTTCGGTTTCCTGTTGATTAAATCCAATCAGGCGAGCCGCAAAAGGAAAACTATTAGCTGACATTAAATCTTGAAAAGCAAAACACCACAGGACGGAAGACGGCGCATAATCCCTGCGCACTAGTTAACATTTATACACTCTTGAAACCGATTAACCATCCCATAAATAAAGGAGAAAAACCGGGAAATGTATAAATTTGTGTGCACCATTTATCAAAACATATACATTTGACCGCTTTTGTTAAAAAAGTGCCAGCGATGCATCACGCATCTAACCTTATTTAACAATTTGGCGATTTCGCGCCCTTCGAGAAGACAGTTAAATCGAGCGCATCGCGACCACATCGTTTTTTTTCATTAGAATGCAGACACTTCAATGCCGCATTCCTGATTTAAAGCGATTTTTAAAAGTAATCAATTAAGCAATTATTGGAAGCTCGGATTCACAGTAAGCTTCCAACGTACATTTTTCAGCCTCTTACCGTATTCGATTGAATGGCCACTAAAAAATCCCCTGCAGACTATAGCGAATCATCCATCCGCGTCCTGAAAGGACTGGAACCGGTCAAGCAGCGCCCCGGCATGTACACGCGTACCGAGAACCCACTGCACATCATCCAGGAAGTGATAGACAACGCGTCCGATGAAGCGCTGGGCGGCTATTGCAAGAACATCGTCGTCACATTGAATACCGACGGTAGAGTCAGTGTGGAAGACGACGGTCGCGGCATCCCGGTCGGCTTGCACCCGGAAGAAAAAGTCCCGACGGTAGAAATCGTCTTTACGCGTTTGCATGCGGGCGGCAAGTTCGACAAGGGATCGGGCGGTGCGTACGCATTCTCGGGCGGCTTGCACGGCGTCGGCGTCTCGGTAACGAATGCGCTTTCCACTCGCCTGGAAATTACCGTATGGCGCGAAAACGGCGTGCATACGCTGACGTTTTCCGGCGGCGACGTCATCGAACCTTTGAAATCGCGGCCGATTGCCCGCGATGAAAAACGCAGCGGCACCAAAGTCACCGCATGGCCTGATGCTAAATATTTCGATTCATCAGTTATCCCGCAAGCAGAACTGCAACGCCTGTTGCGCTCTAAAGCTGTTTTGTTGCCTGGTGTCAAAGTCACGCTGGTGCATGCGAAGAGCGGTGAAGTGCAAACCTGGCAATACGATCAGGGCTTGCGCGGTTATTTGACCGAATCGCTGGCACAGGCATCGAATGCAGAAACCGTCATCCCGCTGTTCGAAGGCGAGCAATATGCGAACGCCGATGCGGAAGGTTTTGCCGAAGGTGAAGGCGCAGCATGGGTCGTTGCATGGACCGAAGATGGCGCGGTGATACGAGAGTCTTACGTCAATCTGATCCCAACCTCGAACGGCGGCACACATGAATCCGGTTTGCGCGAAGGCTTGTTCGGCGCTGTAAAAAGTTTCGTCGAAATGCATTCACTGCTGCCAAAAGGCGTGAAGCTGTTGCCGGAAGACGTATTCGCACGTGTCTCGTTTGTGTTGTCGGCCAAAGTGCTTGATCCGCAATTCCAGGGCCAGATCAAGGAACGCTTGAACTCACGCGATGCAGTACGTCTGGTCGCCACCTACACGCGGCCTGCGCTTGAACTGTGGTTGAACCAGCACGTCGACTACGGCAAGAAGCTGGCCGAACTCGTCATCAAGCAGGCGCAATCGCGTTTGCGTTCCGCGCAAAAAGTAGAAAAGAAAAAATCCTCGGGTGTCGCCGTCTTGCCGGGAAAATTGACCGACTGCGAATCGTCAGATACTTCGCGCAATGAAATTTTCCTGGTCGAAGGTGATTCTGCCGGCGGCTCGGCCAAGATGGGACGCGACAAGGAATTTCAGGCGATTCTGCCTTTGCGCGGCAAGGTGCTCAATTCGTGGGAAACCGAACGCGACCGCCTGTTTGCCAATAACGAGATCCACGATATAGCGGTTGCGATCGGCATCGATCCGCACGGCAAAAACGATACTGTCGATTTCAGCGGTCTGCGTTACGGTCGCATCTGCATCCTGTCCGATGCGGACGTCGATGGCTCGCATATTCAAGTGCTGCTGTTGACGCTGTTCTTCAAGCACTTCCCGCAATTGATAGATAGAGGTCATATCTGCATCGCGCGTCCACCGCTGTATCGCGTCGATGCACCTGCGCGTGGCAAAAAACCGATCCAGAAAATTTACGCACTCGATGACGGCGAACTGGAAGCAATCGAAGACAAATTGCGCAAGGATGGCGTCAAGGAATCTGCGTGGGCCATCTCGCGTTTCAAAGGCTTGGGCGAAATGAATGCGGAACAGTTGTGGGAAACCACGATGAATCCGGATACCCGTCGCCTGCTGCCAGTTTCGCTCGGCGAGTTCGATCTGGATTTTTCCGAATCGCGCTTCAACATGTTGATGGGCAAAGGCGAAGCCGCTGCACGTCGCACATGGATAGAAGAACACGGCAACGAAGCTGAGGCCGATATCTGATCATGAACATCGTGCGCACTTCCCTGCTGGCTTTATCGCTATCGCTGCTATCCGTCGCTGCGCATGCAGACGTATACGGCTATATCGATGCCAATGGCGAAGCGCATTTTGCAACGGAAAAACTCGACAAACGTTATCAATTGTTTGCACGCGGCGATCAGGCCTTGAATGCGTCCAGACTGACGCCGTTGACTAATGTAGAAAATGCGGCAGAAAAAGAAACACCGCTATTCCGCTATCTGTCACAGCATCCGAATCTGAAAAAATACGAAAAGCTGTTGAACGATGCAGCCAACGAATTCAATCTCGATCCGACCTTATTGAAAGCAGTGATGGCAGCCGAATCAGGTTTTAATCCAAATGCCGTGTCGCCGAAAGGCGCGGTCGGATTGATGCAATTGATGCCGGCAACGGCTGAGCGCTTCGGCCTGCAAGCGGACCGCAAGAAAAGCATTGCGCAAAAACTGACCGATCCGAAAACAAATATCCGTTTAGGCGCACGTTACCTGCGCGTGTTGCGAGATCTGTATCCGAATCAACAGCATCTGGTCCTGGCTTCGTATAACGCTGGCGAAGGCGCTGTGCAAAAATACAATAATGCAATTCCACCGTTCCCGGAAACCCGCAATTACGTGAAGCTGGTTACGCAGTTCTATAATCTGTATCAACCGACTTCGCGTTTTGCCGACAATGCTGTGTTTTCAAATCGGCGTTCGGATTCCAAGCGCATACACATGATTATCCCGGGACGTCGCGACAGTAATCCGTCTGCGGACACGTCTTCTGCTTACCCAATTACTTCCATCGAATAATCCTCGTAAAAATTAAGCAAAACAATAATGACTGATCAAGCCAATCTTTTTGACACTGCAGCACCAGCCGATGGCGGCGAATCACTGACACTGGCAACCTTTGCCGAACGCGCATATCTGGATTACGCAATCTCTGTGGTCAAGGGTCGCGCCCTGCCGGATGTCTGCGATGGACAGAAACCGGTACAACGTCGCATTCTGTTTGCGATGAATGAGTTGGGACTGAACGCCGCTGCCAAGCCACGCAAATCAGCAGCCGTGGTCGGTGACGTACTCGGCAAATTGCATCCGCACGGCGATCAATCTGTTTATGACGCACTGGTGCGCATGGCGCAGGATTTTTCGCTGCGTTATCCCTTGATCGATGGCCAGGGTAACTTTGGTTCGCGCGATGGCGACGGTGCGGCGGCGATGCGTTACACCGAAGCACGCCTGACGCCGATTGCCAAATTACTGATGGAAGAAATCGACATGGGCACCGTCGACTTCCAGCCTAACTATGATGGTTCGACCGAAGAACCAAAACTGCTGCCTAGCCGTTTGCCTTTCGTCTTGTTGAATGGCGCGTCAGGTATTGCAGTCGGCATGGCGACCGAAATCCCTTCGCACAATCTGAGCGAAGTCGCGACAGCAGCAGTCGCCATCATTCGCAATCCAAAATTGACGCATGAAGAATTGATGGCGATCGTGCCGGGCCCTGATTTCCCGGGTGGTGGACAGATCATCACCTCGCCAACCGCCATCAGCGATATCTATCGCAGCGGCCGCGGCAGCGTCAAAGTACGCGCGACGTGGAAGATAGAAGACATGGCGCGCGGTCAGTGGCAAGCAGTCGTCACCGAACTGCCGCACGGCACTTCCTCGCAACGCGTGCTGGAAGAAATCGAAGAGCTGACTAATCCGAAAATCAAGCTAGGCAAGAAATCGCTGTCGCCGGATCAACTGGCATTGAAGCAAACCGTGCTGGCCATGCTCGATACCGTGCGTGATGAGTCCGGCCGCGATGCGCCTGTGCGCTTGGTATTCGAACCAAAATCGAAGAATCAGGACCAGACCGAATTCACCAACATGCTGTTGGCACATACCTCGCTGGAAACCAGCGTCTCCATCAATCTGGTGATGATAGGCGGCGACGGCAAACCGCGCCAAAAAGCACTCGGCGATATCCTGCGCGAGTGGATAGATTTCCGCTTCACGACCATCACTCGCCGCTCGCAATTCAAGCTGCAAAAAGTCAATGACCGCATCCATATTCTGGAAGGTCGCGAAGCGATCCTGCTCAACATCGACAAGGTCATCAAGATCATTCGCGAATCGGATGAACCTAAGCCGGCCTTGATGGATGCATTCCGTTTGTCTGAACGTCAGGCTGATGACATTCTCGAAATTCGCCTGCGTCAACTGGCACGTCTGGAAACCATCAAAATTCAGCAGGAATTGGCAGAACTGCGCAATGAAAAATCCACGCTGCAGGATCTGCTCGACAATCCATCGTCGATGAAGCGTCTGGTCATCAAGGAAATCGAAGCCGACGAGAAACAGTTCGGTGACAAACGCCGCACCCTGATCGAAGTCGCAGAAAAAGCCGTCGTCGAAACCAAAGTAATCGATGAACCAGTGACCGTCGTCATCTCGCAAAAAGGCTGGGTGCGTGCACGCACCGGCCACGGCCACGATGCCGCACAATTCACTTTCAAGGCGAGTGATGCGCTGTACGACACCTTTGAATGCCGCACCGTCGATACGCTATTGGTATTCGGTTCGAACGGTCGCATCTACTCGGTGCCTGTCTCTGCCCTGCCCGGCGCGCGCGGTGATGGCGTACCTATCACCACGCTGGTCGAACTGGCGAGCGGCACACGCGTACTGCATTACTTTGCCGGCCCGGCCGATGTCACACTGTTACTCGCATCAACTGCCGGTTATGGCTTCACCGCCAAGTCGGGCGACATGGTCAGCCGCACACGTGGCGGCAAATCATTCATCACGCTGGATGACGGCGATGAACCGCTGGCACCACGTCCGGTAATCAACGGCGCAAGTGCAATTGCCTGCCTGTCGGAAAAAGGTCGCGTGCTGGTATTCGGCATCGATGAAATCAAATCGCTGACCGCAGGCGGTCGCGGTGTGATTTTGATGGAACTGGAAAAGAACGAGAAGCTGCTGGCGGCACAACCGATCAGCCAGCGCGGCGTAGTTGTATCCGGTATGGGACGCGGTGCCAAAGCGCAGGAGATATTGCTGTCGGCATCAGGACTCGCGGTGCACATAGGCAAGCGTGCGCGCAAAGGCAAAGGTTTGGAATCGAAGATCAAGGCGACGACCTTGACGCCGGTGACCAAGGCTAGCGCTGAATAATTTGATCATTTGTATTCGATGAGAGTCAGTTGCCGGGGGTAGCCCGCCAGCTACTCACTTTTCTTGCTTCGCCAAGAAAAGTAAGCAAAAGAAGGCGACCGCACAAACGGCAGCGTCACAGCGGTTGAACTTCAACGGCAGTTCAACGGCAACAGCATTGTCGCAAGCTAGCTCAACAGCGCTATCAAGGTATAGACGTTGCGGTTGCTTTTGACCTTAATCGCATGTGACGTTGCCAAGATAAGCGGTCATCAGGCGGATAAAGAGCGCAAACCTGTTTGAGCCGAAGGCGAGTTTGTTTGTGCTCCCGACTGATGGTCGTTTGACTTGGGTACCCGTGCAGCGGGCAACGGCTTCTGCGTCGCCTTTCTTTGCCTTCTTTCTTTGGCGAAGCAAAGAAAGAAGGTGGCTGCCGGGCCACCCCCGGCAACTCACCACGAAGAAAGAGCCGTACAAGCTATCAACAAACTCTAAAGAGCCATCAAATTAAATCCACAAAATAAAACTGGCCGCTCCTTTCGGCAGCGGCCAGTTTTATTTCTGCATGCGATCAATCACATTTTCGCCGCAATCAATTTCGCCAGCTTGGATACGCCTTCACGAATTTTCTCCGGCGGCACAGTAACGAAACTCAGGCGCAAGGTATTTTTCTGCGGTTCATTCGCATAGAAAGGCGCGCCGGGAACGAAGGCAACATTCTGTGCAATCGCTTCTTCCAGCAACTGCATGCCGTCGATATGCTCGGGCAAGGTCACCCAGATGAACATGCCGCCTTCCGGTTTGTTCCATGTCACACCGGCCGGGAAAAATTCGGTCAGCGCATCCAGCATGACCTGACACTGATTCGCGTATAGCGTGCGTATCGAGGGAATATGTTGTGCGAGGAAACCATCCTTGATCGCTTCATACACCACCATTTGCGTCAATTGCGAGGTGTGTAGATCAGCTGCCTGTTTCGCTTGTTCCAGCTTGCGGATCAGAGGCACCGGCCCCACCACATAACCCAGGCGTATGCCAGGTGTCAGCACTTTGGAAAACGATCCCAGATAAATCACGCCGCTAGGATTCATCGTCAACATCTTCGGCAATGGTTCACCGCGATAGCTGAGTGCGCCGTATGGGTCGTCTTCGATCAAAGGCAAGCCAAGGCGTGCACAGGTTTCGACCAGTGCCAAGCGACGCTCGACCGACATTGTGCGACCGGTAGGATTCTGGAAATTCGGCAGCGCATACAGGAGGCGCGCTCCATCTGCAATTTTTGCGACTTCTTCCGGCAGCAAGCCGAAATCATCGGTAGGAATTGAAACGAATTCAGGGTGATAGACCGAGAAAGCCTGCAAGGCACCGAGGTAGCTAGGCGTTTCAACCAGTACTTTGCTGTGATCTTCGATCAAGACCTTGCCGAGCAAATCCAGCGCCTGCTGCGAACCCGACACCATCAACACTTGATCCGGCGTGATCGTCACACCTGGTATCGATAATGAATCGGCGATCCATTCACGCAAAGGCGCGTAGCCATCGCTAGGCCCGTATTGCAATGCGACCTTGCCCTGACGCGACAAGACGGTATCGAACGCCGCCTTCATATGCTCGACCGGGAAGGTTTCCGGCGATGGCAAACCACCGGCGAAGGAAATGATGTCGGGGCGCATCGTGATTTTCAGGATTTCGCGGATGACCGAGCTTTGCAGTTGCTCTGCACGGCGCGCGAATTGCCATTTGATCGGCGTTGGATTTTCGATTTTCATTATTGCGATGCTCTATGACTGCGGTGTGATGACCAGGACGTCACTCAATACAGGGACGTCAATATTTCTTTAATTTACTTCTGCGATCAGCTCGATCTCTACGCATGCGCCCAAAGGAATTTGCGCCACGCCGAATGCCGAACGCGCGTGCTTGCCTTGTTCGCCAAAGATTTCGCCGAACAGTTCAGATGCGCCATTCGTGACCAGATGTTGTTCGGTGTACTCGCCAGTCGAATTGACCAGGCTCATGACTTTGACGATGCGTTTGACGCGATTCAAGTCGCCGCCGCATGCCGCTTGCAAGGTGGCGATCAAATCGATGGCGACGCCACGTGCTGCTATCTTGCCTTCTTCGGTCGTCATGTTTTTGCCCAACTGGCCGACCCACGGTTTGCCGTCTTTCTTGGCGATATGACCGGACAGGAAAATCGTGTTGCCGCTTTGCGCAAACATCACGTATGCCGCGGCGGGTGTCGCCACTGCCGGCAATTCAATATTGAGCGCTTTCAGTTTTTCGTAAAAAGACATGCAAACTCCAGAATAGTTGATGTCATTTCCTCAAAGGGAAAAATGACAAATGAACAGGTGTCCGTGAAATGCAATTGCGGCAATAAACTCGCATCTTGCAAAAGTGGCATGCAATCGTGTGCGTAAGGCCAGCAGTCACGGCAGGAATACGCGTGATTATCTCAAATCCGCAGCATTTCTTGCCAACTATCGATGCCAGGAAAGCAGGCAGACGAATTGCGCCGCAAAATGCAGCTGCCAGCGCAATATGCACATGATACCAACTGGAGCTGTTTTCTGTTCGTTTGCTGCTTAACTTTAACGTTTGATTGCCATTTTCTTACCGGCTGCGACGACTGAAATAATCGCCAATGCAAACAGGAAGCTACGCAACTCCAGCGCTTCGCCAAGAATCGCTGCAGCACCTAGCAATGTGAGGAAGGGTTGTATCAGTTGCACCTGGCCGACGCGCGCAATGCCGCCCAGCGCCAGACCTTTGTACCAAAAGAAGAATCCGATAAACATCGAGAACAGCGACACGTAGGCAAACCCTACCCATGCGCCAGCCGATGCCTTGACACCGTAATGCAGCGCGAGCCAGATCGTTACCGGCAACACGATCGGCATCGACAATACCAACGCCCATGAAATCACTTGCTGGCCGCTCATGGACTCCGACAAGCGACCGCCTTCCGCGTATCCCATCGCAGCAGCAATCACCGCAATCAGCATCGCCAGATCACCCAGCTGAAGGGAGCCACCGCCCTCCTCCATTGCAAATGCGGCCACCAGCGCGCTACCGATCAAGGCAGTAATCCAGAATCCGATCGAAGGCCGTTCGCCAAAACGCAAGGCTCCAAACAAGGCAGTCGCCAGCGGCAAAATACCCAGCACGATCGCGCCATGCGAAGCGGAAATCTGGCTCATCGCTATCGATGAAAACACCGGAAAGCCAACTACGACACCTGACGCAATAATGAGCAGCGATTTCAATTGCGATCGAGTCGGACGCGGCGCGTTAGTCCACCACAGCAACAGTACAGAGCAACAGGCCGCGACAACTGCGCGCCCTAACGCGATCAATACCGGATTCAATTCTGCAACTACCATGCGCGTGAATGGCAGGGTCAAACTGAAAATCGCGATGCCTATCGCGCCCAGCCACATTCCTTTTGTTTCAGATGTCATGGATTTCACCGTGGTCGGCACTTCATCAGTGTCGACTACCGCGTCGAGATTGGTGACGAGTGCACTCTGACTATCATGCGCGCTCATGACCAGACCGCCACTGCTGAATAAAGCGTCAATATGATCATGATTGCGCAAAACAGACGCCGCCATTTCGGCTGTGTCAGATAACGACGCAGAATAGCGCCGGTAGCAGCCCAGATACTCAGACACGGCAAATTGATCACGCTGAATAACAAGCAAAACACGGCAATCGCAAACCAGATTGGTTGCATAGGCGGCAGAAAGGCCGAAGCGCCAGTCACTGCCATCACCCATGCTTTAGGATTCGCGAACTGAAACAATGCCGCGCCGATAAAAGACATAGGGTGCCCATTATCGTCATCGCTACGGCTGAACGCCATGCTGCGCAATTGCCACGCCAGATAAACCAGATAAGCAGAGCCTATGGTTTTCAAGATGATATGCAATACGGGCATCGCGACAATCAGGCTGCCAATACCAGCGGCGTACAGCGCCAGCATCACGCCAAAGCCCGAGACCACACCCAGCATGTGCGGAATGCAACGCATAAAACCGAAACGGATACCGGACGACGTCAGCATGATGTTGTTCGGTCCCGGCGTGATCGATGAGACGAAGGCGAACAGGGAAAGTGGCAACAAGGATTCCATATGGTTCCAGTAGGATGACAAAGCGATACGTAAATCGCCCGGCTATTTTTATAGTCAAAACATCCTAATCGACAAAACCAATACAGTACCAGTACACTTAAGGAATTAATCTCTCCACTGTCATGGCAATATGACCAATACAGCCAAATCCCTCAGCTCACCTTCAGTCGCCACAGATTTGCCGCGTCCCCTGCTATCGCGCCAGGCCGATAGCTCGCTGATCGAACAAATCGTGCAACTGGTGACCTCGCGCATAGACGACAAATTGCTGCGTACAGGCGCACGCATGCCGTCGATACGGCAGTTCTCGGATGAGCACAGCGTGTCGCGTTTTACTGTGGTCGAAGCTTATGACAGGCTGGTTGCCGGCGGCTTGCTTGAATCACGACGCGGCTCCGGGTTTTATGTGCGCGATCGCGCACCCATGCTGGCATTGCGTACGCCACGTCCTAGCGCCACACAATCGCAACAGCTGGATGTCGTCTGGCTGGTACGCAATATGTTCCGCCAACTGCCATCGGAAAAAATGCCCGGCGTAGGCTCTTTACCAAACGAATGGCTGGATGGCGATCTGGTTGGCAATGCCTTGCGCTCCGTCAGTCGGCAAAATCAAAACATGCTGCTGCAATACGGCACGCCGCAAGGTTTTCTGCCGCTGCGCCAGCAATTGCAATTGAAAATGGCAGAGCTGGAGATTTCCGCCACGCCGGATCAAATCGTCACCACATCCGGCGTCACGCAGGCGCTGGATCTGGTGGCGCGCCATTTTATTCAGGCTGGCGACACGATTTTTGTCGACGATCCGCCGATTATATTGACCTTATTTTGTTCCAAAAGAATTGGAAAGCAAGTTAGCCTCGGGAATCATGTTTATAAAGCAGTGATACATTTAAATTGTCTCAGATAATGGCGACACAAATTATGTGGTTGGTAAGCGACAAAACCGTCGCACTCAAGCAGCGAAGTTAATGCAAATGAGTATCGCCAGCGTAGCTGGTCAATAACAATGCATTATTTGGCGCCGCTTACACGCCAAATAAATTAGAGAAACACCGCAATACTGCGGCATCCTGCATAGCACCTACATTTATTCTCATCCATTGAGAGGCCGCTTGAGTTGGAGAGAACAACGCTCCGGGTGCTAACAACACCCCCTCGCGCATGGCGCGTTCAGCTAAAACATTGGTGTCAGATTTAGCATCTACCCAAAGAAACATTCCAGCGGAAGGCGCGGTGGGCACCGACAATCCAAATTTTTCCAATGATCTCGTCGAATCCTCACGAGCTGTATCGAGTCGAAGGCGCAATCTCTGAACGTGTTTTCGGTAATATCCTTCTGCAAGAATTTTATACACTACCCGTTCTCCGACTTCCGACGAAGTTAAAGTAGCCAGAATTTTCCTATCTGTGAGTTGCCGTGCGATTTCAGCCGAACAAGCTATAAAGCCCACGCGAAGGTTTGCTGCTAGAGTTTTAGAAAATCCACCTAGATATATAACCCTATTTAGCTGATCTAAAGTTGCAACTCGTGTACCGGAATGTTGATTACCATCAGGTTCGAGATCACAATAAATGTCGTCTTCGACGATCGTGAAGTCAAATTTTTCCGCAATATTTAATACTCGGAAAGCTTTGGCTGATGATAGTGAAGTGGATGTCGGATTATGAAGAATTGAGTTAAGCACGTACAACTTAGGGCGATGCAGTTCAGCCAAATGTTCCAACGCTGCAATATCGGGACCATCGGCTTCTCGCGGAATGCCAATTACTTTTGCCCCCATCGAGGCAAAACTGGCAAACATAAGAAACCAAGCAGGGTCATCCACGAATACAACATCACCAGGCGCAAGAAAATGGCGTGCAACTATGTCTAATCCTTGAGTGACACCAGAAGTTGTGACTATCTGATCAGGCGTTGCGCCAATCTCAATCTCAGCGAGCTTTAACTGAAGTTGCTGGCGAAGTGGCAAATAGCCTTCAGGAGTTCCATAATGAAATATCTGGTTGGAACTTTCACGCGCAACAGAACGAAAACTATTTCCAACAATTCCTGCATTCATCCATTCTGGAGGGAGCAATCCTGAACCAGGCATCGCTTGCGCTGGATGCTGACGAAACATAGTTCGTACTAGCCATGCTATGTCTAAATGCTGTGGAGCGGAAATATCCGATCGAGCCGGATTTCTTGGAATAGTTATATGCCTACGTTCCTTTACGAAAAAACCGGAACCGCGGCGAGAGTCCAAATACCCATTCGCTACTAGTCGATCATATGCTTCTACAACAGTAAATCTTGAAATCGAATATTCTTCTGCACAAACACGAATTGAAGGTAATTTAATACCGCTTCTAAGAACCTTGTCATCAATCTTCGACTGAATCAGCATTACCAATTGCTGCACCAAAGAAGTATTGCCATCCTTCGTCAAAAAGTCAGGTCCCGAGATCGTCGGATCTCGCTTGATTGATGAACCAATTCGTTTAGGCATTTCTCAAATTATCCTTAATACACCATCAAAAAAAGCTCGTGCCTCCGCCATGCACTAGAAGGTGCACCCGTTAGACAAATCAACCATGCGGTAATTGTCCTCACGTTTTGATATTCATAGCCTTCAACTCACCAGCAACACGAAGAAATAATTCTTTAAATTTAACATCTTCTGCTCTGCAATACGCCAATACCAGTAGTGTCGCGGGGTGCACTTCCATCACACCGGACAACTCTTCTACCTTTTCCAAGGTAGGTGATTTCATGCTTCGTTCGAGGCTACTTAAATAAGTTCTGCTCGATACATCCGAGAAATCCTCTTGCGTAAGGCCTTTGCTAGTCCTTAACTCCCTCAGTGCCGTCGCGAACCCTTTTCGAGAATTCATCCGTGTCTCCCATAAAAGACACGATGTACTCATAACGAACACTTTAGAACTACAATCTATAGTGTTCATTTAACGTTGCGGCATTATGATCGTAACCAAAGAAAAAACGAAATTCCGATGCATTCAATATTGATCGAAGGCGAGGCCCAGTTGGGACGAGCGTTGAACCGGAACGTGAAGCACCTTATTTGGTGATTTATCATCTTCCAAAACAGGTTCTCGTGTCAGGTAGACCTTTCCTGCCAGTGTACAAATTTCAATGTCAACTAAACGGTCAAACGAAACTTTTACCAAACTGGGCTAGCGATCCGAAATCTTAATTAGAGGGGCTGTATGAACGTATTTCTAGATACTGAGTTCACGGATTTTCTTGAACCTCACCTTATCAGTTTAGGAATGGCATCCGAATACGGAGAGGATTTTTACGCGGAGGTTCCATATCCAGATTGCGCTTGCTCGACATTCGTACGTGAAGTAGTCGTGCCATTGTTGCGGAAAATTCCTCATTCATACTTCACTGTCGACAACCTTCATCTGGAAATTATTAAATGGCTTGAAATTGTCCGTCGAAACAAAGAGGAGGTTTATATCTGCGTAGATTCCCAGACTGATTGGGATTTATTTTGTGAGGCCTTAGATTGTCGCGTGCCGCCATGGTGTAACTATAAGCTAGTGAGCAACGAGATCGTCGAACTGATGCTTTACGATTTTTTTAAGCACTCCGGCTTGCCGGAACATCACGCACTGTACGACGCGCAGGCGAATCGACACGCGTACCGTCCGCATCAATCCAAAAAATAACAATCAGTGACATGATAAGTGAACAGAAATTTTCCACGGGATGCAGGTTTATGTCAGCTCCTTCGTGGGGCATGGCTCTAACGCAAGATAAAATGAGGCATAAAAATAGTGACGATGCCGTATTTCGTCGACGTGTCGTCGTCGCTGCATGAAAAAATACTCAACGAGGGAAGGAGGGAGAACGTGATAAACGTGGAAATTTATTCAGACGATCCGGATGATCATGTGTTAGTCGATCGCTATTGGGCAATGAATGAGGATGGCAAATTTAAAGAGAATGTCGCAGATCTTCTACCCTATAAAGAAATCAAAAATATCCACCAACTGACACAACACATTTCTCAAGTTTCCCAGGCTTGGGATAGAAATCAAACTTGCTCACATTGTGAAGGTTTTCATCAAGTATTCGTCCGCGCAGACATAAGGCGGACGTTACAAAAATTAAAGACACGCTGCGTCGATTGTCGAAATCTTGAAGAAGAAAATCAGCGTGCAGAGAAATTACGACTCCGCGAACGTCTTGAAAAACTTACAGAAGAAAACCTAGCGACTGATCACGACTATAGTGAGATTTCTGATGATGCCGCATTAATCCTACTTGCATTACATCAAGCTATTAATCCTCGCTTGCTTTCCGGTACATTCATGTACCGGGACTGTATAAATTTAACTCCCTCAGACTCCGATTTCTTTATCGACAAGTTACGCAATTCTCAAATCCTCCTATCACATTATCTGGCAGCCAAAGAGGGAACTTACAGCATGAACGGGGATGAAATATGGCACTACCCCGCGCAAGCCTGCTTCTTCCTTGTCCCTGATTCCAAACTTGGTAGAAGTGAGAACGCATTATCAATATTAGAGAATCGCGACTATACAGATCATCTTGCCCTTCGAAATCTATGGCTCGACTACGCTGTAGCAGACTGCCATCGATACCTTCTAGATCAATGCATCGACTACGACTTCCAACTAGAAGAGGAAGAGTCGAAGCAGATGAAAAGTATCTTTAGAACAGCACTTGAAATTCATAGCGTAAGCGAGTTATGGTCGATGGTGTGGAAGATAGTCAAGGATGCAGCAAGCCTTTCACAAAGAACTTACTCCAACAGTCGAAAAGCATCAGCAACGATACCTGGTAAAGCACAACGATTCCTCGAGAAGGTATCAAAAGGCGAAAATACTTTAAAACAATGGGCTAGGCGCGAGCAGCACCCGGAAGGAACGCTTGGCCAAGTTTTTTGGGATTACTTCAGCATAG
Organism: Herminiimonas fonticola; assembly: GCF_003293745.1. Classification (GTDB taxonomy): domain Bacteria; phylum Pseudomonadota; class Gammaproteobacteria; order Burkholderiales; family Burkholderiaceae_D; genus Oxalicibacterium; species Oxalicibacterium fonticola. Next base: position 24,284 of record NZ_PTLZ01000002.1, on the reverse strand, counting down.
ATGCAACGACGACCGGAAGTGAAGTATTTCGCATATTTGACGTCGTTATTCCAAGTTCAGATGAGGTCGGCCTACTTATTTTGCCATCAAAAGAATTGATGGCAAAAGCTCGAGCTGATGGGATAGAAGCAGAAGTTCTTATTTGTTTGGCAGGCTTCATTCGCCAGGGGCTTAGTGTGGTAGACGCTATTCGAGAAGTACTACAACAGTACTCGCAACTTGGATTGCCCCAAGAAAGTGAGATTAATGAAGAGCGCGAAGACCTCGGTGACGACTGATCATATGACTGCAGGAAGAGCTTGCCGCGTAATCGCATCGTAAAGTTCCACTGATGTTCAAAAATCACCATCCACGTCCTCGTATTTTTTATAAGGCCCGGCATCCCCGTTGTAAAGACTTATAAAAAAGGTTTAGCTAATCTTTCGCCTGTCAACTACGAAAAGCAGTACTTCGAGAGGCTTGAAGTGTGTTGTAAACTCGGGGCGATTCAATAGATATTCAAAGCCAAATTTTCTAACGTCGGCAATGCAACTTTCCGCTTATCAAATCGGTACAAATATATTGGGTACTATCTTTTTAAGCTTGGTGAATGTGGTGTTATTTGAACCAGCGTTTAAATATTTCGGATAGGTGCGCCACTACGTTCTTGCCTTTAGCGTGACGTTCCACGTCAATATGATCCCGCTGCCGTACGGCGGCGACTTGGCGCTGACTCATTTTTCCTGCCCAGCGCACATGATTACGGATAATGAAGTAGTGCGAGCGGCACGGATGATTCCAGTTGCCAATTGAGGGCGACAACGATACGTTGGGGCCATAGTCAGTGAGGCTCCACTTGGCAGGATTCAGGGGCGTGACGACCTTCATACCGCAACCGCAACAACACAAATGGGAGGCCGTTCTGAAACGTTTAGAAATGTAGAGTACCCCCGGCAGTAAGTGTTCTGGGATGTACTCCACATATTGGTGGCTGATGCTATACAACCGCGTCATGCCGCTTCCTCATCGTCTGCTTGGTTCGCCATTTCATTGGCGGCAATGGAGTAGCTGTACGAGTTCGCTCGCGACGAGTCGCGGTAGATACCGTAGCGCTTCTTCCATTGAATCACCGCCAACGCAGCATTCAGGGTGTTCAACTCGGCAATCTGGATATTGGTAGAGTATTCGTTTTTCGCCATATCCTCGTCTGAGTAGTCAATGCGAGCCAGCACGGAAGGATCGTCCCCTGCCGCAAAGCTGGTGACGCGCATAAGACCGGTCAGCTTGTCCTGGGACTGCAGGATACCCATACCAACGTCCACGAAGGGAATGCCTTTTTCGACGAGCATATTGACAAGGATCTTCTTCGCTGCACCACGATCCAAACACAAGAAGACAAAATCCATTGAATAAAGCACTTCTGTTGAGACATCGGCATATACCTCATGTGAGTAAATGCCGCGTCGCATACGGTTGTAGATTCCTGACAAATAGGCAAGCTTGGACGGCTTGGCCTGCAAGTCTTCAATGGATGCCGCACCTGGGGAGCGGAAAGCATTGTGCTGAGAATAGACATCCGCGTCGAACAGATGGATTTCCGCGACGCAGGTCTTTGCAACCAAATCCAAGACATACGACCCCGTTCCGCCGAGACCCACAATAGCGATTTTCAGCCCTACCAAGCGATCGTTCAGCGCGCCGATGCCGACTCGACTGCTCGCGGTATCGAGATACCGAAATACGGACTCACCTTCTTCGGTAGGCATTGCCGGAAATGTGGCTGCCGTCACGGATGAATCGATGGCCTTGGCCTCCCCGCAGATGCGAGCGATATAGGTTGTCATCTTATGATGGTAATCACGATAGGCAGCCTTGGCCGAGAATGTGAAGTCAGCACGGATACCACCGCCTAGATCCTGCGGCGGGCTCGGATTAGCGATGGTGGTGATGCTCCGGCCATCATGGTGACAGGGATGCTCGCCCGTCCACATCGCCACATGGTTTTGCGGTGTAGTGGTCTTGTCCCCGTTCAATTCAAGTGCAGAAATCAGGATTCCACGCTTGATTTCACGGGCGGCCGTAACGTAGGGCACGTCCTTGACGAGCAAGAAGCCATCGCGGACTCCGATGTCATACCCTTCATTCTGCAGACGCAGAAGGTCGGGACTACGAGCGATTAGTGGACGTGACATCGAATTCCATCCCTTCTTTGACTTGAACCGACTGGCCTTCAACTAGACTACCCTTAGAGTTGGAGTGGCCACGGGAATACTGCACCGTGAACTGCACGCCTTCGCCGGTCGGCGGGTTGTCGAAAGCCAGGGCAACGATCTCTTCAAACGTCAGCCGTTCCTTACGCACCACCTTAGGCGTACCGTTGATATAAATGGTGACGTCTTTGTGCCCGTTGGGCTTGTCTTTATCATTACTCATGTCTTTAATCCTTCAAATGTAGAAAAGTCAGTGGCCCAAATTGCTTGTTTTGTAACCGGTTTTGCAGCAGTATCATTTCGGCAGCATTGGTTACCGTTCTCGCATTCTTGCCATCTACTTGGTATGACTGACGAGGATAGGATTTTCGGACGCCGGAATAAAAATATTTCTAGAAGACGTCCGAAACGGTGTGTTGGGCAGTCATCATCTTCATAAAACACGGGAGGGACAGTGTGAGTCTTAGCAAGGAAGAGGTGTACCGGGCGCTGGAACAGCTCTCGGATGACGATTACCAGCGGATTCGATACAAAGCTCGGACATACGTCCGAGGGTTGGTGAACATGTCTGCCGAAGATCTGATCCAGGAGACTTTCACCGCCCTGCTCGGGCAGGATAGGATCTTCCCGAGGGATCTGCCTCCCGCAGTCGTGTTGATGAACGCGATGCATAGCGAAGCATCCAACTTGCGGGAGCGGGAAACGACGGGAGCCATCAATCATTTCGTAGATGTATCGGAAATTGTTAGTGACGATGCCGATGAAGCCGCTGCTACTGGCGTTTTCGTTATCCCACGTGCTGAAGTCACGCCAGAACGGATTATCAGCGGCCAGGAGCTTTTCAATCAGCTCATGAACTCACTTGCCAACGAGCCAGACTTGCAAGATTTGGCGGTTGCATGGGGCATGGAGATGACAGGGCAAGAGGCTGCGGATTCTCTAGGATGGGATATGAAACAATATGAAGCCGCACGCAAACGCCTCAACAGGCGCTTGAAAGACATGAAGGAGAATGAAAAGTGAGCCAGTCCGAAAAGAAGGACGAATGGTCAGCTCTGCTCGAAAGCCAGCAGCAAGAACTACTGAATATGTCGGCTGCTGAGCTGCTGGATGGTGAAGATATTGATGCGCTTCGAAAGGAGAAGTTGTCTCTGCTTTCTGCCGCGCGGGCCGAGATTGGACGGCGCAGACTTGCAGCTGCCAAGACTGGTCTCGCCTTGAAAACTGCGGCTCATGAAACGAAGACTGATGTGATCGATATTCAAACGGCGCGGGCGTTTGTGCAATCGGCCATGAACGATCCGCGTTATACCTTGGCTGCTAGAAAGCTGGATGAAATGTCCGATGAAGATGTTGTGCGTATTTACCAACAACTGCAGAAGCTTCGATCCGATAGCGAGTGAGCAATGTCGTTCATACGCCCGGGCCATCGTGCCGAACAGCTTGTTGATGAATTATGCATTACTTCGGCAGCCGACCTTGACGTAGAGGCTATTGCTTTTGACCAAGGGGTAGAAGTTCGTTACGAAGCATTGAATGGGTGCGAAGCCACCTTGGTGGGCTACGACACCAAGGCCATTGCGACGATCAGAAGAGCAACCAGCCGAGGACGAGAACGATTTTCTGTTGCACATGAGATTGGCCACTGGCTGCTCCACCGAGGTCGATCGTTCCGATGTCGGGTCGACGACATCGTCCAGAATTACAGTTCCGAGGTAGCTCTCGAAAAAGAGGCGGACGAATTTGCATCGCATCTGCTCATGCCGACGAACATTCTTCGACCCATTATCAAATCGCTTTCCAAACCAACGCTACAGGATCTACAGCGTGTCGCTAATGACTTCGATGTCAGCCTGCAGGCCATGTCGATCCGACTCGCAGCGCTCGATATCCTACCGGTTATCGTCGCTTGCTATGGGCATAACGGTCTTAAATGGTTCAGTAGGGCATCCCATGTCCCAAGCAAATGGCGTCTGAAGCGCCTTCTCGATGAGGACAGTTTTGCTTACGACATCCTCAATGATCGTGTCGAGGGAAATAAGAGTGGAAAGCAATCAGCCGACGCTTGGTTTGAAAACGATGACGCTGACGATTTCGAGCTGTTAGAAAGTTCAATGCCCTCTGTTAGTGGGCAAGTATTAGTTATGCTCTACCTCAACGATATCGAAATGTTTGAACGAGGATATTCCCACTATGCGAAAAAGGGATAGTCAATTTTTAGACATTAAGGAGGCACTATGACTGCATACCCGCAACGGGTAAGAGATAGCATTCTTCCTCTTTCGGTTGGTAAGACTCTTCCGGAGGCATTTGAGGAATGGTCCTTCACGGACAGGACAATCGACCACGAGGAGCCGATTGAAACGTGCGAGTTATGTGAGCAGGAGGCACTTCGCTATCACTTCGAGATCAAAAACCATCTGACAAAAAACCAAATGATGGTCGGCTCGAAATGCATCTTGAAATTCGGACTTTCCGTCTTCGAAGAAGGTCGAAAGTTAAATCCAGCTGATGCCAAGAAGAAGCTTGATCGCTTAATGCAACAGATGCGGCTGGAGTCCTGTGTCCGCGCCTTGGAGCGACTAGCAGCGACCGAGAACAATGTAATTCTGACCAACGCACTTGCGTATTACAGGAAGAATAAGTACTTAACCCCCAAGTACTCCTTCGTTGTTCTGTGGAGGCTTCAGAAACATGCTATTGACCACAGCCCGACTTTCTTTAAAATCAACCTGCAGAAGGATAAATACCAGCGAGATCTGCGAGAAATGCCTAAAAGCCAAATTCCGTTCATATGGCCAGCATTGAATTCAGCTCAACGGAAAAAGGCCATCGAGTTGGGGCACACGAAACCGGACATCTGAACTTCCTGTTGAGTCTTTGAATTTCATCGCCAAGCCTGACTCGTTTGTCTATCAGCCATTTTAAAGCAGGTGGAATCCGTGTACTCATATTGCAAGTACAACGGAATTCCCAATTCTATTCAAGAGCAACAGAGGCAAATGGCGATTCCTAAAGACTAGCCTCGGGAGTCAAGGCTGCAGGACCATGCTCCCAAGAAAAAAGGTAGAAGTTTAAAGTTATTTAATCGCAAACCTAACGTTAACTGAGCTTTTATCTGCAAAATTAATTGCTGCAACTACCTTTGCACCTTTAGATAATTTGACCTCACCTTTAGCTACGAGCAAATTTTTTCCTGCAGCTTCAAGTGATACTTCCGTTTTTTCTGCGCCATTAAGAATGGTGAGTTTTCCTGTTGCTCCTGTAGTTGAAAACGCCTCATCATGGTCTTCAACGTAAATCGTGGCCTTTCCATCTTTCGCAACTAATTCAAAATTCAAATCATTTGCACTTTGCACAATTCCCCCATGGTTTGCTTTCGCACCGTGTGCGAGTACATGGCCAGTTGCGGTAAGGGCGATTGCCATAGTTGCCAGAGCTAAAATTTTCCTCATCATTTTCTCCAAGAGTGTGGCGTGTCTTGAATAGGTGCCGCCACATAAACCTTTTTAATACGCATCTTCCTGTTTCCCGGCAACAAGCCGTTCAAGCGGTTTGCGTCCGACTAACCAAAATATCACTGGCGTAAGAAGCGAATCGAGAATCGTCGAGCTAATCAAACCACCAAAGATAACGACAGCAACCGGATGCAAAATCTCTTTGCCTGGCGCATCTGCTGCCAATAGCAGTGGCGTTAGCGCAAACGCAGCCACCAATGCTGTCATCAGTACGGGCGTCAGCCTTTCTAACGACCCACGCACAATCATAGGCAGACCGAACTCTTCGCCTTCGAGCTTGCAGAGATTGATGTAGTGACTGACTTTGAGGATGCCGTTACGCGTCGCAATACCTGCCAAAGTAATGAAGCCAACCATAGAGGCCACTGACAGCGATACGCCTGCAATCCACATTGCAATGACGCTACCAATCAACGCAAATGGGATGTTGCCCATAATGACGAATGCCAGAACACTCGATTTATAACGCGAGTAGAGCACGAGGAAAATCATTGCCAGCGACAATAGGGACAAGCCGACGATAAGCTTCATTGCTTTTTCTTGTGCTTGGAATTGTCCTTCGACACTCACGAAGTAAGCACTTGGCATTGGTGTAGCGGCAATCGCAGCACGAACATCGCCGATGATGCGTGACATGTCGGAGCCATCTGTATTGGCGTAGACGACGATGCGTCTTCTGCCATTTTCCCTGCCTATCTGATTGGGGCCATCACCTTCTTCAACCGTTGCAATAGAAGACAAAGGTATTTTTCCTGCCGGTGTGTCGATCATCACACGTGCCAAATCTTGTGGTGAGCGTCCGTCATCTGGCAGACGTATCGTCACATCGAATCTACGCACCCCATCCACAACTTGTGCAATACGCTTTCCTTCAGAGAGCGTTTCCAACGTAGTCAACAATTGGCCGGGTGCCAATCCATATTGAGCGGCCTTACGATAATCTACGTGTATCTTGATTTGCGGAATAAGAACTTGCCGCTCGACCGAGAGATCCACCAGTCCTGGTACGGTTACCAAGCGTGAACGCAATCCTTCCGCTAATCCACGTAAGGTATCGGTATCTTCACCGTAAATCTTCAACGCGATTTGCGCGCGCACCCCAGAGAGCAGATGGTCGAGTCGATGAGAAATCGGCTGGCCGATTGCCACTGAAGCCGGGATAGTCGAAAGCTGTGCGCGTATGTCCGCCATTATTTCTTTCCGACCGCGTTCCGAACGCTTCAAATCGACGTCGATTTCTGACGAATGAACACCTTCGGCATGTTCATCGAGCTCGGCACGGCCAGTGCGTCGTCCAACCTTGGATACTTCTGGAACCTGTCGAATGAGTGTTTCTGCCATTGCGCCCATCCGATTGGCTTCTGCCAACGAAGTGCCAGGAGTGAATGTCATACCCATCACCAATGAGCCTTCGTTAAATGGCGGCAAGAAAGCACGCGGAAAGAATGCGATCGTAGACCCTGCGGTAACGACGACCAATGCGGCCACGACAAGAATCATTTTCGCTCTTGGAAACGACCACTCAAGCACTCGTTTATCCCAGGCCTTCAGGCGACTAACCACTGGACTATCACCGTGTGCGAGTTGCTTCATTTGAGGCAGCAGGTAATAAGCCAACACGGGAGTAATCGTCATGGAAACCAGCATCGATGCCAAAATCGACACGATGTAAGCAATTCCAAGTGGCGCGAACAAACGACCTTCAATTCCGGGTAATGCGAAAAGTGGCACGAATACAAGAACAACGATAACGGTTGCATACACGATGCCAGAGCGCACCTCGACCGATGCACGCCAGATTACTTCCAATACCGATACCGATTTGTCCCCAACACTTCGCTGCTTGAGACGTCGCAAGATATTTTCAACGTCCACCACGGCGTCATCGACTAGTTCGCCAATCGCAATAGCGAGTCCACCCAGTGTCATGACATTGATCGATTGTCCTAATAGATGAAATGCGACTGCAGTCACTGCAAGCGACAAAGGAATAGCAATAAGTGATATTGCAGTAGTCCTGATATTGAGTAGAAACGCAAACAAGATAATGGCAACTAGGATTGCACCGTCACGTAATGCTTCTACTACGTTATTGATAGATGCTTCAATAAAATCGGCCTGTCGGAACAACACTTCCGGCGCAGAAAGACCCGCAGGGAGTCCTTGTTTGAGTTCACTTAATGCGGTTTCAATATCACGCGTTAATTTGACAGTATCCGCAGCGGGCTGTTTCTGTACGCTGACGATGACTGCTGGCTTGCCATTGAGTCCTGCGTCGCCTCGTTTAAATGCGGCAGCAAAGCGAACGGTGGCCACCTGATCCATTAAAACAGGTGTGCCATTGCGGTATGTAACTGCCAATCCTTTTACGTCCTCCAGACGGTTGGTACGCCCCAAATTTCGAATTAGATACTCACGGCTATTGAGGTCAATGAAACCACCGCTTGTATTCGCAGCAAAGCCACGTAATGCGATTTCGATCTGTTCAAGCGTCACATTGAACTGCGCCATGCGTGCTGTATCCGGCTCAACCCGCAACTGCCTTACGTCACCACCAATAGGTATGACCTGCGATACCCCCGGAATAGATAGCAACCTCGGTCGCAATACAAAGTCGGCATATTCCCGGGCGCGCATTGGATCGGTTGTAGCAACATCGATAGGTAATGCTATCAACATCACTTCGCCCATAATGGATGAGACTGGCCCCATGATTGGCGTAATGCCATCGGGTAGTTGCTCCTTCACCAAGGCAAGTCGTTCCGAAACTAATTGTCGGTTCCGATAAATATCTGTACCCCAATCAAACTCGGCGTACACAATCGACAAACCGACACCAGCAACCGAACGCACTCTGGTTACACCAGGCATTCCGTTTAACGATGTCTCTACGGGAAACGATACTAGCTGCTCGACTTCTTCAGGAGCCATGCCCCCTGCCTCTGTCAAAATGGTCACCAAAGGCTTATTCAAATCCGGGAATACATCAATCGGTGTACGCAATGCCATTAACGAGCCATAGACCATCAAGAGCAATGCCGCCACCAAAACAAATATGCGGTTGGTCAGACTGAAACGAACAATCCAGTTAAACATGAGTTCGCCCCTATCGGATTTGATTAATCAACGCTGTGCCTGACACAACAACACGGTTTTCAGGAGCAAGTCCTTTCACCACAACAATTGTGTTTGCGTCCAATGCGCGTGCTTCAACCTTTTGAGCAATGAACCGTTCAGCACCTGATTTGATCCAGACAATGGGCTGGTTTTCCGGATTACGGACAAGTGCTTCTGCCGGTAGTGCGATTCCCTTTACCTTTTCGGTCAGCTTGGCTATGACAGTCACAGGTTGCCCAATAGCGAGCGCCATACCTTTTCCCTGCGCTTGGAAATTGATCGGCAATGCACCATCCCGCAAGCTGCGCCCGCCACCCAACATAATCAAATCGATTGTCGGATGGGATACTAGGCTTGCTTGGTCAATCCGGTTTGCAAGTGCAACATCAGTGGTGGTTGCTTCGATGATCATGCGATCGGGGTCAATAATTTCGAACAGGACATCGCGTGCTTCTACAATTTGTCCACTGAGGACATTTGCAGTCGCCACGATGCCGGAAGCAGGGGCTGTAATCGCCTCGCTACCAACAACACTTGCAGATACGGCACGTTCGCGGCCTTTCAGGCTACTCAACTCTGCACGAGAAGCTTCAATGTCTTTTTGAGAAACACTCCCTTCCAGCGATTCGAGACGTTGAACCCGTTGCTCAGCCAAAACGCGATTGGCGCGTAGGTCAGCTAATTGCGCTTCTTGATTGCCTCGATCGATTGCACTGGCGACTGGTTTTATACGAAGAAGAATCTGTCCTTTCTCAACGCGCTGTCCGGCAACGGGCAAACCTTTTGGCCCGGCTTCGATGCGTCCCGAAAATGGCGCTTGTACGCGACCGCCTGCATTGGGATCTATCGCTACCCGACCATTCAATTCAACGGTAAGTGGATGGTCATTCTCTAATGCCATTACCGTTCGGATGGTCATACTTCGTTGAGCTTGTTTAGGGACATTGACGCTGCCATCAGGTAAGCGTGCCAATCCGCTACCACTACCTGACACCGCACCGTCCAGATGCTCACCATCTGGCCCATGCGCACCTGGTGCACCGCTAGCTATTGGTGAGAGCAATCCAAGTACGAATGCTGGAATGACGAGATAAGCCAGTTTGTTATGCATGATTATTTCCTGTCGATTTTTTGCGGCGGCGGAATCTGATGATCGCGAATAGCAGTACGGCCACTACAAACAGGGCGACAACACTCCATCCCCATGGAAAATGCGAGTGGTCTTCTGTTTTTACCTCATCGGACACGATCAGCGTTCCCTCCAGCAAATCGCTTTCGTTTCCAGCTGTTAGCGTGAAGATAAGTGCGTGCTTCCCCGGTTTGGCTAGCGCTTTCAGCATGTGTTCTTCATCGACCGCATAGTCGCCGTGATCGGCATGAAACTTGGCAAGCGCTTTCAAGCCATTCAAATCAACTTCCAGCTTGGCATTGAGTACCGGTTCGTTTGTTTCGTAGCGGTCGATCAAGATCGAGAGTTCGTCTGCTTGTAGGCGGCCAACCAGTTCAAATGACTCGGTAAAGGTTTCAACACGAGGCCCCGCGTCGCGATGCACGTGTCCACCAGCTCCGTCCAGGTGCTCACCATCTGGGCCATGCGCACCTGGTGCGGCAATAGCTGACGCTGTCAGCAAAAAATAAAGAACGACAAATTTGAATAGATTCACGGGAGTATTCCTAGTGCTTGATTTAAACGGGCATGGGCTAGTCCCACTGAGACTTTTTGCTGTCTTTCACTCACATCAGCTTCATGGCTGAGTGCGTGAGACCGTAAGAGATCGCTCAATCCCCGCTCGCCCATACGAAATGATTTGGCAATCAGTTCAGTATGTTCACGTGTCAGTGCAGCACGTTCTGAAGCGGCGGCTAATCCTTCCTTGGAGGCCGTTAATTGTTGGCGTGCCAGTTCGATATCGCTCTGGAGCATGCTTTCGGTTTGCGCTGCTTCTGCTTTTGCGGTCTCGATTTTTGTGAGAGCTGCAGACTCTAACGGGCGGTTGCGTGCATTTGTTCCGAAGGGAATCTGCACAGCAATCCCTATACTTTGGCTGGAACCACTCACTAAACCGTCTTGTTCACGTCGCATCAGTAAGCCAACAGTAGGGGGATCGCTACGCGTCGAGTTCACTGCATGGAGAGACGCCTGGGAACGCTGTATAGATTTATGTGCAAACAGCATTCGTGGATGCGGCTGCTGCATTGATGTCGCAATAGGTTCAAGTTCCGGGGACGGGATATTTTGCTGGCCGGTTAGCGTGGCGTAGCGCGCCATCGCGACCTGTAGTCGAGTCTGTGCAGCAGTGATAGCACTTTTTGCCGCAAGAACTTCCTGTTGCGCGAGTAAGCCATCAGTGCGCGCAAGGTCACCCGCTTTTACACGACGCATCACATCACTTGCGAGTGCGGTAAGGTGCCGCTGATGATCTTGTGCTTCTGCCAGTTCCTCCCGTGCGGCAGCAACCGCCCATAGCTGTTCACGTACTTCGCCGGCAATTACTAGGCGCATATGCGCTATTTGCGCTTCTAATTCATCCGCGCTGACATTGGCCAAGGACTCTCGCGCTGATTTTTGCCCTGGCAACCAAATCGGGGCAGACACAGAAACCTCTGATTCCCGGAAACCCGTTTGATTGCTCCCGCGGTCATTGCGTTGAGACAAGCCAACTGATGGTGAACCGGCAATCCAAGATTGCGCTGATTCTTGACCTGCAACAGACTCGCCGCGTCGGGCTTCAAGCGTGCGAGCCAAGGGCGATCTTTGCCAAGCGGCATCAACGGCCATCGAGAGTGGTGTATTGGATTCAGATAGCGCCATCGGCGCTGTGAGCGCCAATACCGCTAAAAGAGTTAAGCGAAAAAATATAGAACTGGCAAACATGCGATCTCCATTCGGTATCCAAAAAGGCGAACCGAAGGTATGCGCATGCCAAACGGAACACTTCCGTATGGAGCTTAATAAATATTAGAAAGGCAATACCCTCGGCAGATTAACCGAGGGATGAAGGCGGTCGCTGTGGACGTTCGAGATGAGGATTTGGTATGTGGAAATAGCTGCGTTCTGACACAAGAACTATGAACGCGATCATCGGGTTCAAAGTTGTGACGCTTGCAGGCAAAGTTGCGCTCTGACCGGATGCTGCGTGATCTGAAAAGTGCTGAGCAGATTCGCTTGAATCATCGTAATGGATTAACCCATCGTCGCCATGATGATGACTAATGCCTTCTTGATGGACCAGTTCATGAGAGAGGTCATAAGCATTTGAAGTCGATAACCAGCCACTTTGCATAGCAAAACTGTGCAAAGGTAAAAGCATCAACAGGAAAATGCAAAAGAAGCGGCGCACAAAGTTCTCACAAACCAAACAGTGCGCCGATTATAGCAACTAATTTTCCAATCAAACCTAAATGAGAGTTATTGATTGCTAGCTTTCTACCTGTCGTTGATTTCTAGAAATCGTCTTCTTTGCTCCATCAACGTACTCGGCTGTGCAACTGGCCTCATCTCTCAGATATGCATAAAAACGTAGATCTCCTTGTATTCAGAATATTTTATGGTAGAGTTAAATACATAAATGTAGAGAAAGCTACTTAATATGAAATGGATTCTACTTATTCTGACCCTGCCGACTGAAAACGCCACGGCGCGTATGAGGGCATGGCGAGCGCTCAAATCGTCCGGTGCTGCAGTTTTGCGCGACGGCGTTTATTTATTGCCTGAACAAGAAGGCAACAAAGAAAAGTTATCGGAAATCGCAGACGATATCGACAAGAACGGCGGCACGACGCATTTACTGCAGACGAGCACAGATAACGAAGCGTTCGTTACTTTGTTTGACCGTTCGACAGAGTTCGCAGAGTTATCAGGTGACATTGCTCAGCATCGCGCCAAGCTCAACGACGAGACTGCGAATGAAATACTCAAGCAGGCACGCAAATTACGCAAAACCTTTGACCAATTGGTCTCTATCGACTTTTTTTCCAGTGAGTCGCAAAAACAAACGGCTGCGGCATTACTGGAGTTGGAGACGGCTGCAATTCGAACCTTGTCGCCGGATGAGCCTCATTCCATTACAGGAGAGATTCCACGGTTATCACTTGTCGACTATCGCGGCCGCACTTGGGCGACACGTGCTCGGCCATGGATGGATCGTTTGGCAAGTGCATGGCTGATTCGCCGCTTTATTGATTCTGATGCGCGCATCTTGTGGCTGGCGTCGCCAGCCGATTGCCCGGCTGATGCATTGGGCTTCGATTTTGACGGTGCGACGTTCTCTCATGTGGGGGCCAAGGTCACGTTCGAGACCTTGCTAACCAGCTTTGGTTTGGACTCTCCCGCACTTTCACGGCTCGGTGCCATTGTCCATTTTATTGATGCCGGTGGCATACAGCCGCCGGAAGCAAGTGGTATCGAACGGGTATTGGCAGGCATACGCTCAACCGTTGCCGATGATGATCAACTTTTAATGATAGCGTCAGGCATCTTTGATGCCCTGATAACCAATTTTGAACAGGACATTTCAGCATGAGTATCATCACTCCAACTACGACTCCGAATGCTGATGATCAAACTCGACCGGATCAAGTACCTTTCTGGCAGGCTCTGAAGTTGTGGTTCAAATTAGGCTTCATCGGCTTCGGCGGTCCTGCCGCGCAAATATCTCTGTTGCACAGAGAACTCGTTGAACAGCGACGCTGGATCAGCGAGCGGCGTTTTCTGCATGCATTGAACTATTGCATGCTGCTGCCGGGGCCGGAAGGTCAGCAACTCGCGACCTATATGGGCTGGCTGATGCACCGTACCAAAGGCGGTATCGCAGCTGGCGTGTTGTTCGTACTACCTTCATTGTTTTTTCTGATTGCTTTGTCCTGGCTATACATCGCGTACGGCCATGTGCCTCTGATCGCCGGTTTGTTTTACGGTATCAAGCCGGCGATTACGGCAGTGGTCGTCCATGCGGTTCATCGTATTGGTTCTCGTGCATTGAAAAACAATTTGATGTGGGCGATTGCCGCAGCATCCTTTGTTGCCATTTTTGCGATGAATGTCCCTTTCCCGGTCATCGTTGCAACAGCTGCGTTACTTGGTTATCTCGGTGGTCGCTATATCCCGCACAAATTTACGGTAGGCGGTGGTCATGGAGAATCAAAGAAATCGTATGGCCCAGCATTGATAGACGATGAAACACCGCCACCTGCGCACGCGCAATTTCGTTGGTTGGGATTGACAAAAATTCTTGCTGTAGGAGCTGTACTGTGGTGCTTGCCTATGGCAGTTTTGACCCTGCGCTTCGGTTGGGACCACATCTTGACGCAAATGGGATGGTTCTTTACCAAGGCCGCTTTAGTGACATTTGGCGGTGCATACGCCGTCTTGCCATATATCTATCAGGGAGCGATCGGGCATTACAACTGGCTGACGCCAACCCAGATGATCGATGGCCTGGCCTTGGGTGAGGCCAATCCTGGCCCACTCATCATGGTGGTGGCGTTCGTAGGCTTTGTCGGCGCTTATGTACAGGCTGTGTTCGGACCGGATCTACAGTTTCTTGCCGGGGCTACTGCAGCAGTGCTTGTGACCTGGTTCACCTTCCTCCCGTCGTTTATTTTTATTCTAGCTGGCGGCCCTTTAGTCGAATCTACCCACGGAAATTTGAAGTTTACTGCTCCATTGAGTGGAATTACGGCGGCCGTAGTTGGTGTCATTCTTAACCTGGCCGTGTTCTTTGCCTATCACGTCTTATGGCCGCAAGGTTTCTCAGGCTCTTTCGACTGGATCTCTGCACTCATGGCGATTGCTGCCGCAATTGCATTGGTTCGCTACAAACGCAATGTCATCCACGTTATCGCGGCCAGTGCTGTGATTGGTTTCCTGTTGAAAACAGTTTTTACTGTGTATTTCGCTATGTTTATCTAGTCAATATTCTGGAGAATAAAAATGTCTTATGAATTACTTCCACTACCGCTCGATGCAGCAACGCTCACAGGATTGTCTGCAACACTTATACAAAGTCATCATGCAAATAATTATGGCGGTGCAGTCAAACGTTTGAATGCGATTCAGCAGCAGTTGGGTACCGTTGACTTTGATCAGGCACCCGGATTTCTTCTCAACGGATTAAAACGCGAGGAGTTGATTGCCTATAACTCTATGTTGTTGCATGAAATCTATTTTGATTCACTGGGAGGCGATGGCCTGCTACCCAATGGTTCATTGCGTAATGCCATAGAGCGCGACTTCGGTAGTGTAGAACGTTGGCAATCAGAGTTTGTCGCTATGGGAAAAGCCTTGGGTGGCGGTTCTGGTTGGGTCTTGCTGGTGAAGTCACCGCGTGATGGCAAACTCTGCAATCAATGGGCATCAGATCATTGCCACACCCTTGCTGGCGGAATGCCAGTGCTGGCACTAGACATGTACGAACATGCATATCACATTGATTTCGGTGCAAAAGCGGCAGGATACGTGGATGCCTTTATGAAAAACATTGACTGGAGCCGAGTAGAGAAGCGTTGGAGCACATCGGCTTCGTGAGGAGAATCACATGAAATGGATCACGCGTGAACGTCCAAAGATTGATCGTATTGCATGCCCTTGGTTGATAATGCGATTCGTCGACCCAAGCGCAGAGTTTCTTTATGTCCCAGCAAAAGATGTGCTGCGTATTGCCAAAGAAACCGGCGCGATTCCTTATGATGTGCCAGGCGTCGAGTTGACGCATGACGGAGAGCTTTGCAGTTTCGATGCTATCCTGAAAAAGTACAAACTGACGGATTCTGCATTACAGCAACTGGCCGAAATCGTACGGGGTGCAGATACATCAAGACTCGGGCTCACGCCGCAATCAGCCGGCTTGTATGCCTTGTCATTGGGACTGTCGCAAAACTTTACCGATGACCATGAGATGCTCAAACATGGCATGGTGATGTACGAAGCGCTCTATTCATGGTGTCAGAACTGCCAGTTAGAAACGCATCAATGGCCCCCCACCATGAAATAGAAATACCGCAAGATTAAGGAGAAAGTAAAGTGCACAAAGGAGTTGTTTATGCCTTACTTGCCGCCGCATTGTTTGGTGCCAGTACGCCTTTCTCTAAAATGCTGGTCGGGCAGATGGAACCCGTTATGCTTGCAGGACTGCTGTATCTAGGTAGCGGTCTGGGCCTGCTTGCATGGTATGGCGTGCGCTACTTCATCTCTAGAGATAAACCGGTCTCAGGTGATCGCTTAACCGCTAGTGACCTACCATGGTTGAGCGGGGCAATATTGACAGGAGGCGTCGCCGGGCCGGTACTCCTAATGATTGGATTGGCAGTTACACCTGCATCGTCAGCATCGTTGTTGCTGAATATGGAAGGCGTGTTGACGGCAATGCTGGCATGGTTTGTCTTTAAGGAAAACTTTGATCGCCGTATTTTCATCGGCATGATTCTGATCGTGATAGCGGGTGCCTTGCTGTCATGGGGGCAACGCTTGGAACTAGGCGTGCCTTGGGGAGCACTTGCGATTATTGCGGCATGTTTGTGCTGGGCGATCGACAATAATTTAACCCGCAAGGTATCAGCGAGTGATGCTGTTCAAATCGCAGGCATTAAAGGTTTGGTCGCAGGCTCTGTGAATTTATCTATTGCGTTAGCGCTGAGCTATTCAGTACCGGAAGTTCGGGTCGTCTTCAGCGCAGGCATCGTGGGATTCTGCGGTTATGGGCTAAGTCTCGTCATGTTTGTTCTGTCACTCCGGCATCTTGGCACTGCGCGAACCGGTGCGTATTTTTCTGCCGCTCCTTTTGTGGGTGCCGTCGTCTCGTTGTTGATATTAGGTGAAACACCGAATACCGTCTTCTGGATTGCCGCTGCTTTGATGGGAGCTGGAATCTGGTTACATGTGACGGAAGTTCATGCACACGAACACACCCATTCGCCGATATTCCATTCGCATGCTCATCGTCACGATGAGCATCATCAGCACGAGCATGATTTTCCATGGGATGGAAAGGAACCGCACGTTCATCCACATCAACATAAACCACTAGTTCATAGTCATTCACATTTTCCGGATATTCATCACCGCCATCCTCATTGAGCATTCCCATCGAAGACCCGCCTATTTGTAGCCCGAAATAGGCATCTGTTCGCCTAATCAGTGCGTCATCGTGCATTGTTCACCGGTGAATACTCAGTAAATTGTTTAGCATCTATCTCGGCAATAGCAAGTAAAGTATTTTTTATGAACTGAATTGGCAGCTCAGGGTTATCCTCAGCAGTCTTTCCGAGACGCGCCCAATATTCGATCTGCTTCGGAACTGAGCGATGCTCGGCAACGGCATATGGCTTGGTCAGATCAATTAATTCGTCTGATAATTTCAATGCGATTGCCACGCAAACTCCTTAGCATGAGTGACTAATTTAGTGCGAATACTCACTCATTAAAGCGTATTAGGCTGATTGCTATTTTTAGAAGCGGATGGAATACATGTCGATTTTCCTGCGCGTCGTAAAGCTCATGATGTTTCTACGCAAACAAAACGGAATCGTTCAAAGCTTTATATGTATTTCTCTCCACGACAATCAAGGAACCAATTTTAGCCCAACGGTTTTTTTATTAAGCTCCGCAATTTCGCGATCCTTTTCTGCCAATGTTTTATCGCGCATTTCGAGTGCCTGATTCAAAATGAATATTTCCTGTCTTGCTGCACGAATATTTTTGTCATATTCCTCTTTATTTTCGATTGCAGCATTTTTCAATCTTATATTATCTGCCACTACATCTCGATGCTTATCCTCGACAGTTTGTGATTTTTCAATATCAGCTACGAAATTTTCTTTTTTCTTTTTCTTTTTATATTCAAGAATAACGTTCGGATACCGGTTAAAAGTTGCTCTCGAAAGGCCCGCTTCAAGTGCAATATTTTCTTGAGTCATACGGCCATTCGTTTTTTCTGAAATTCCGAGAGCGATCCTGTTTAACGCTGCAAACAATTGTGTTTCAGTCGCTGCTATTTCTTTCATTGAATCTGACATTCTTAACAAGTACCGTTTAATTGATTCAAAATGTGAAGCGACTTCGCTATGTCATCTGTAAGAGCGATTTTTTGCGGGATCGAGACATTTTTATGATTAAGCATCGCCTGGGCGTCATTGAGTTGAGCCTGCCAAATTGGTATGTGATTTTTGGATATACAACTGTTTGCACACCGCTCAGGGTAACAAGCGTTAATAACTGGTTTCTCTGGAAGATCGGATTTCTTATTTGTTAGGCATAACGCACGGTCTCGCTGAAAGAGGCAATAATTTAGAAGACCAACGTGAAGGTTGCGGCGATTATTCTCAATGAAATATTGAAGACTATTCTTTTTTATGTCACCGGCCATGCCCTTAAATTCGTGAATCAATTCATGCCCCCTTGCACCAGCGAGAGCACCGTCTTGAATATCCTCCCAAATCTGGCCAAGAAACTCCTCGTTTGCAGAAAATTCCTCCATAGCTAAATCTTGAATCCAAGACGGATCTTTACCAGCGTAACCCAGAAAAGTCGTCAGTTTGACATGCTTGTAGTGAAGCATTCCCGCAATCAACCCGAAGGGTTCGCGCGCGATTCGGCTCGCAAGCGTCCGACGGGGCTGCCGCATCGTAAAATTCCACTTTTCCCCGTCGACGAGTGGAAGCCGATACGTACCTTGTATCGCTACGTCAAGCCGAGCTCCGAAATTTTTTAACGCGAGTGACATAGCGTCTGGACCTAGAGGAAGAATTGACCCTTTGGTCGAGCGTCCTAAGCAGTCCTTTCGCAGGTCAGTCTGAAATTGTTCGCCAGCCCCGCGATACCAGCTTCGGATAAATAACTCATTACATGCACGATGTGAACGAGCGTAACTAGTCATTTTTTTTATGACATGGCACGCCTGATAGACCGGTCTATTTACTTCCCAAATAAGTTGTCGGTCGATATTCCCCTTGATCATCCGGGAAATCACTGTGTAACGCTTTGACACACCGTCTACATCTGTTTGCTCTTGAAATCCGTCAACCTGAATCAGCGCCAACTCAGATTCACGAATCCCCGACAAACAGGAAACCACTACGAGACAAGCTTGGTAAAGGGTAAATAATTCAACTCTTAAGTCATCAACATTTACCCACCGTTCACGCCAGGCAATACCTGAGTTCGGGTTAATAGAAAATTCCGTTATCGCGTTGAGTCTCGGCTTTATTTTTCTCGCTGTGAAGTTGTTTGAAGAAAAGTTCTTAGCCATCCTTGCAAGAGGCAATACATTCGCCCTGATATCTTCTATGGCACTCTGGCCGCTAAGAATATCATCCGCAAAATATTCTACATAATCAAGAGCAGCGCATAAAAAGGGATCCCAGACCTCTTTAGGAATTAAAGGAGTTCTATTCTCTTCAGTTCTTCGGCGCCTTTTCCCTAAGTACTTAAATATTGAATGTCCATGCAATGGCCTTATCGGCAACTGCTGAGATACGCGCTTGTTATAGCTGTGATAGGACTGAAGTGCGCGAATTCGAACATCAACCCAGTCGAGATCCGCAGCTTCAGTTTTGATTTTCTTCTTAAGTGCCTGGCCTCTACGACGTATTAGCCACTTCACGTAATCCTGAATATCGTGATGACCAATATCGGCTGTCTCAAATATTTTCCTTGATTGTAGATACTCAACAAATGATGCCAAGTAACGAGCCTCATGTTGCACTGTCTTCATATCACATGCGTAGTCTTCCCCAATCGGATCATAGAGACGAGCGTATGTATATTCCATAATGGATATTACGACCAAATAATGAGTTTCCCAAACATTAGTGAGTATCCGCATTAATGTTGCCACCTAGCCGCATTGCAAAGTTGCCATACATTCGCATTCCAAACCTGCCACTTATTCGCATTCCAAAATTGCCACACCCAAGCGTCTTAAACACTGAGGTCACTCAGTATTCACCTATAGCTCAATCATGACTTCGCAGAGAATCGATATGTAAAAGCCTCCATGGGAAATGGAGGCTTTTTCTCTTCTTTTTCTTGATTAAGATGCTCTGCTACATGATGACCCAACCTCGATCACCATAACCGGCGGGAGCTACCTGCATATTGCTAAGTTTGCTAAGCAGATGACGACGGCAACTGAAAGATGATTCAGAAGACTGAATCCAAGCACCGTTTCTCCGTTCTAGCCATGTAGTACCAAACACGTCGCCTGCGCTAAAGCCTGCATCAGATGCCTTAACCCAATCTCCTTTCGGGTTGACCGCTACATGTATGGAAAGCTCATCGTAACCGGCATCATGGACAGCAACACGCGCCGGTAAATTACAGGGCAGAATAAAGTCGAACAAATAGACGTTGCTTCCCCGAGGATCGTAGCCCGGCCAACGATTGTCGCCTGGACGTAGTGAAAAAATCTTCAGCCTAAGTCCTTCATTGACAGCACAAACAATCAGGTTCCGCCATGCTTTCTTACGCACAGATTCGTACTCAATCTCATGCGCTCGCGGGCATGTTGTCAAAAGCATTTCTGGGATTTGCGCATCTTCGAACATAAACTCAGGGTCAGGAGGATACCCAAGCTCCTGCATGCGGGTATCGAACCTAACCTCATCCAAGAGGCGATAAAGCGGATCGCTACCCTGATTTTCCAGTTCCGCTCTAAGAGCAGCGTTGGTATTAAAGCCAAGTGCGGCAGCAAGTGCTTCGGACAGATGAGAAGATTTGCGCTCGTCATAGATAAGACGAATACGGTTTTTTAATCCGTCTACAACGGACATAGATAATGGAATACTTGCCATGGTATGAGCCCTCAATCAATATTGGCCGGTGTCCGCCGATTACATACCGACCCGAATTGAAGGTCATCTTGATGAGGATACTGCGTCTGTTTTAACCCGGCGGCAGGTTGGGCTCAGACGGCCCAATAAAAGAATATCGCGCCAAAATTCTTTTGTCAAATAGGCTTCTATAAAATGGACTGGCACTCTTTTCGATACCCTATAAATGCGCATCTCTATTGGCATTCATAGCGTATCGGTCAGTCCTTTAACTTCTTTAGAACATCATCTTGTGCGGCTTGTCTCGCCTGTACATCGCTGTTTTTTTGTTTAATAGACTGTATTTCTGAGTCCCGCTCTTTCTGAGAAATCTGTTTGATGGTGACAGTTTTTCCATCTCGGTCAATATGAATCCCAACCAATTGATCTTCTTTAAAATAATAGCGGTGCATTTTCCAGTTGCTCTCAAACCAGCCTGTTGTGGATAGTTTGTGCTTTAAGAAGTCAGTTCCGGTATCTCCTTTGCGGCATTCGATCGGTTTATCCCATGACGCAGTCCGCTTTTTCTCAATGCAGCGCGCATCGTAATTCGTTTCTGGAAAGACAAATGAGATGCTTCCATAGGTCAGTTTCTCCGGGGCTCTTTGATCTGGTGCCAAGGCCGTTTTATAACTACTGTCATCCAGAAAATAATCTTTATATTCAAGCAGCAAGGATGCATTTAGAGCCTTTACTCCAAGTAGTTCTGCTCCGGCGCGGCGACATTTAAAGTTGTCATAGCTAGATTCGCAACTCTGAAATCCCATCGCTTTTGCCTGTTCAATCCGGCCAGGCAGTTTATAGCCTTCGAAATCGACTGTGCTAAATCGGTGTGCCGCCTCTGGTTCTTTGCCACATCCCGCTATGATGATAAATATGGCTGCGAGTAGCACGCTAAAGGAAATTTTTGTCATGTGTATTAGAACGGAGGAAATCTAAAAAGGTTTTGGTGGTAAATCATAAATTGCCCGCCTTGACTGATACATCAAGCGTGCGATGTATCAATGAAATCTGAGTATTCGAATTAATGTCCACTCATCCGCATCGCAAAGTCGCCATGCATTCGCATTTCAAAGCTGCCACACGCAAGCGTTTTAAACACTGAGGTCGGTTAGTCTTTATTTACCGATTATTAGTTTGAATATCTAAAAGACCTAATAGCTCGTAGTCCTTACTACCGAACTCGCGACCTACAGGCATGATATCAAGCCATGCTTGCTCTTCGGTCCGTCCTCTATTCGTTTTTCCCAAGAGTCTTGCGTATAGTCGTTGCTTATGATTTCTGTATTTCATTTGTCCACTCTTCCCAAATATAACTTCTCTGCTTCTCTCTAATGGAAGTGTGCGGCATTATTACTCCCTTAATATTGTAATTTGAGAGGCTGCATGAATGTTTTTTTAGATACTGAATTTACGGATTTTCGAGAACCAAAACTAATCAGTCTGGGAATGGCATCGGAGTACGGTGAGGATTTTTACGCAGAGACACCATATCCAGATAACGCCTGCTCTGCATTTGTACGTGAAGTGGTAGTACCGCTGTTGCGACAAATACCGAACTCATACTTTAATGTCGGCAATCTTCACCTTGAGATTATCAAATGGCTTGAGATCGTTCGTCGCAATAAAGAAGATGTCTTTATCTGTGTTGATTATGAAACCGACTGGGATTTATTTTGCCAAGTATTGGATCATCGTGTTCCGCCTTGGTGTCACTATAAGCTGGTGAATAGGGAAATTGTTGAGTTGATGCTTTATGATTTTTTTAAACATTCCGGTTTGCCAGAACATCATGCGCTCTATGATGCCCAGGCGAACCGCCATGCATACCGTCCAAATCAAAAATAATATTTAATAAATTGACTATGAGCATGTAATTTAACCATCGCTCGCATCTCTAAATATGCGCCCAGTTGCAATTGAAGCTTTACAACCATTGAGAGTTAGGTCCCTAAATGTGAAATCAGTGTAGCTATTAGATTTATTTCTTTGCTGATCTGACGCTCGTCGCTCAAATAGACAGTGATTTTTTAGCGATAGATTTATCTGCCAAAAAACCACCACCAAGACAGATACAGAGTCGCAGCCCAAAGGATGGCGATGGCTACTCCACCTGCATAACTCGTAGGCTTGCTTTTTTCTTTGATCATCCATTCTTCCGCCTGCGAACGACAGTGCAAAACGACGTGATCTGGAAGCAGCCGGACCGCTGACCAGATCAGCGCTGGCAACAATATGGCGTCGTCAACGTAGCCAAGTACTGGGACAAAGTCTGGAATTAAATCAATTGGGCTGAGAGCGTATGCCACGGTGAAAATGCATATAAGTTTCGCCATCAGTGGTGTATCTGGATGACGTTGAGCAAACCACAGCATCACTGCATCTCGTTTTATTTTTTTCGCCCACACCCTGATTGATTCAAGCATGCTCATTGCAAAATTCCTGATAATGTCATTTTGGAGGTAAATCGGTAGGGCATTGCAAATTGCTACCGATTTTCATCTTGTGATTCGAAGACCTTCTGTGCATACACATCAAGTAATGCTTCGCAGGCTAGCAATCGATTTTGCGACTCAATTGCGAGCGCAGCATCATAGAAATCCAATTTCCGAATTTTTTCCAGCCATGTTTGTAACTTCTTAAGATCTAAATCGTTTTCTTCTAACTCGGCATAAGTGAAATGGTTTGCCGCAGTTTCCTTGATAATTTCGCCTTCAAAGGCTTGGCACTTGTCGAGAAACTCTACGTAATCCTCGTCTCTGTCTTTTTTGAAACGAGCCACCACTTTGTCCTCTTGCGCTTGATCAAGGGCGACACTTTCGAGAAGAACAGATTCACCATCCATCTCGGCAATTTCATTCTCGATCATCTTCAAACGTCTGATGTGCTCGTCGTTATTTGGCAAGAGACAGACGCCGCTCTGCAAATAGATCGCCCCCAACCCTTTAAGTCTGCGCCACAAAGCGATCCGCTTCTTCGCCGGTTCCGGTGGGACTTTATAAGTTAACAACAACCAAGTTTTAGACATCATGGTATCTATTGTAATGTTACGGCCGTAACAAATCAAATGCGGAATAATTTAATCTTGATGAGCAATCATTGGTTCGACCGAAATCGGATCTTCATCACTCTTATTAGCAGCACCCACGTCCGTGGGAAGCAAGCTTCTTCGTCTTTGCACTCTGAGGCTTGGACAAGCCTTGCAGAATCTGACAGTCCCTCGCCATTTGTGATTTTTCGCACAACTTCCGCAGTTTCTTTAACTGATTTTCTAACGACTGCAATTCCGCAATACGAGTGGTCACATGTCCGATGTGGTGGTCCAGCAGCTCATTGACTGCACCACAGTTTTTTTCTGGCGCATCCCTAAACTTAAGCAATTCTCGTATCTCGTTAAGCGTCATATCAAGCGACCTGCACCGCAATACAAACTGTAGATGCTCGACGTGGGCTAAATCGTAAAGACGGTAATTGCCTTCCGACCTGTGAGGCGCAGGAAGCAAGCCTTCACGTTCGTAATAACGAACTGTCTCTACTTGCGAGCCCGTCATCTTCGCCAACTCGCCAATCTTCAACGCTGAACCAGACATGACAACTCCTTTACTATATCTCTTTACCCTATAGCTACTACAGGGTGTTTAATCATGAATATATC
>NZ_PTLZ01000001.1 GCF_003293745.1 Herminiimonas fonticola | reverse complement strand
ACGGAAATCTGGTGCCGGGCTCGGCTTAGCAATTGTCAAATCCATTGTTGAAGCGCATGGCGGTACCGTGAAAGCTAGCTCACAAAACGGATGGAACAAGTTCCAGATAAACCTCCCTGTCATCCACGCGGCTAAATGAGTGCGTTTTACGTTTATTGACAATCTGTTCCCTTACTGAAGCCTATGTCAAGACCGTTGGGAGAACACGATCAGCAAGAAAATCAATGCCAACCAAAATAATATTCGAGGGCAGTAGGCATAGAGCAAGCCAAATTAGGGCGGGCAATAAAATCACATCGTCAACATCCCAGCACCGGAATAAAATCTGGAATTAGGTTAAGCGGACTTAACGCATAGGCTACTGTAAATACGCATAAAGCTTTAGCCAAAAAAGCGTGTCTTGAAGTCTACGAGCGAACCAAAGCATTACTGCATCTCGTTTAACACGCTTCGCCCAACATTTGATTTTTTGAAAATTGTCATTGCGGAAGTGCTTTCATCTCAAAGTGTATTTAGAAGAATAGTTTCATATTGAGATTCTCCCTTCTTCCATCGATCCCATAAAAGCTTTTCGCCTATCGGTATAGATGATCCTCGGCGGACCATGACACACTCCCGCTACCGGTATAGCCTTTGTCTGTTCTACCCAGCGGTTGAACCACCACCTGAATCGGCATTAACAAACTAAAGACTGCAGCGATATTACGATCTTTCGCCCCGAATAATTGAAATAAAACGGTAGTATCCAAAACGAAACTGACGATTTGAAGCGAGGGATGCTCGTAAACTTACCAAGTCAACCGAACAAGGCGTAGGGCCTTTGAATGGCAAACGCAGACTTCCATCAAGAGCAGCGCCTATCAAAAGTAGAATCTCTGGTAGCTGAACACATGCTATGGCGAGATTCTCATCCGTCTCAATGCACCTCATTAAATTCATAGCTTCTTGTCGAACCACGGTTTTGTCTATATCAACCAGCCAGCCACCTTCGTCTAACTCTTTTGAGCACGTGGACATCTCGGGCATATCCGCACAGTCTGGTCGCCATCTCTTGAACTCATTAATCATGTAATGATGTCTACAAATTGTATTTATTAATACATTTTAATGTAAAAATATAGTTTTGTAGAGCTATATGCATTGCGTAGAATCTGTTACATGAATAAATCTAGCTCATGGCTTCTTCTTATAGCGAGCCTACCCACCTCAAGTGCTACACCTCGTATGCGGCTGTGGCGCGCCTTGAAATCCCTTGGCTGCGCGCCATTGCGAGATGGCGCTTATCTCCTGCCAAACACTCCAATACATACAACAGCATTTGTCGAACTTGCAGAGCAGACAAATGCTGATGGTGGTCAAGCTTGGGTTGTGGATATGAGCGCAAGGTCTGGGAGCGATGATGCAAACTTTCAAGCATTGTTCGACCGTTCAAACGATTATGTAGAGCTCATCACCGCATTGAACCAAGCTCGTAAACAGTTGAGTACCCAGACTCAGGCAGAAGTAACGAAGACCTTTAAAAAGCTTCGAAAGGAGCGTGAAGCGCTCAAACGTGTTGATTTTTTCCCTAATGACGCTTCAATGGCTGCTGTCGCTGCTTGGTCAGACTTCGAAGATGCGACTAATACAGTTTTAGCGCCTGGAGAACCTAGCATGGAGTCGAGGCACATTCCATTGCTAAACATTGGCGACTATCAAGGGCGCGTATGGGCCACACGTCGTAATCCGTGGGTCGACCGTCTTGCGAGCGCATGGTTAATACGTCGTTTTATCGATTCTTCGGCCAAATTACTTTGGTTGGACAAGCCCGAAAACTGCCCTAAAGACGCATTGGGCTTTGACTTTGACAACGCAGCCTTCACGCATATTGATAACAAAGTTACGTTTGAAGTTTTACTCGCCAGTTTTGGATTAGAACAACCTGCACTTGTCCGCATGGGCGCTCTGGTTCATTACCTTGACGAAGGTGGAGCGCAGCCTCCAGAAGCAAGCGGCGTAGAAAGCGTCTTGGCAGGCTTACGAGAAACCGTTCAAAACGATGACCAACTTTTGGCAATGGCAAGCAGCTTATTCGATGGTCTTCTCAGTACATTTGAAAAAAATCCTCAATGAATACATCAGACACGGTTTTAAACGATAAGTCGCTTAATGAAGCCAATATATTGGACGATGTTCCTCCAAAAGAGGTCACGTTTCGACAAGCTCTGAAACTCTGGTTCAAGCTTGGCTTTCTTGGTTTCGGTGGTCCTGCCGCCCAGATAGCATTGATGCACCGAGAACTTGTGGAACAACGGCGTTGGATTAGCGAAAGGCGATTCCTGCATGCGTTGAACTATTGCATGCTTCTCCCCGGGCCTGAAGCACAACAACTTGCTACATACATGGGTTGGCTGATGCACCGCACGAAAGGCGGTATAGCAGCTGGTGTGTTATTCGTTCTACCGGGATTGTTCTTTCTAATCACGTTATCTTGGCTCTACATTGCTTATGGCCATGTACCGCTGATTGCAGGTCTGTTTTATGGCATTAAGCCAGCCATTACTGCTGTGGTTGTCCACGCTGTGCATCGCATCGGGTCACGAGCGTTGAAGAATAGTTGGATGTGGTCGATTGCAGCGGCTTCTTTTGTCGCTATTTTTGCATTGAACGTGCCGTTCCCTATCATCGTACTGACTGCGGCGCTGGTTGGGTATCTAGGTGGTCGTTATGTTCCTGAGAAGTTCACGGTAGGCGGAGGACATGGTGCAGCTAAGAAATCCTATGGCGCCGCTTTTATCGATGACAATACCCCGACCCCCGAACATGCGAAATTTCGCTGGCCTCGCTTACTCAAAATTGCTGTCGTTGGTGCCCTGCTGTGGTTTGTACCGATGGCATTCTTGACCCTGCAATTTGGGTGGGACCATACGCTTACCCAAATGGGCTGGTTCTTCACGAAGGCTGCATTGCTAACCTTTGGTGGCGCGTACGCTGTTCTTCCATACATTTATCAAGGTGCAATTGGCCATTACAACTGGCTGACGCCAACACAGATGATTGACGGACTCGCACTGGGCGAAGCGAACCCGGGACCTCTTATCATGGTGGTTGCGTTTGTTGGC
Organism: Herminiimonas fonticola; assembly: GCF_003293745.1. GTDB lineage: Bacteria > Pseudomonadota > Gammaproteobacteria > Burkholderiales > Burkholderiaceae_D > Oxalicibacterium > Oxalicibacterium fonticola. The sequence goes on along the minus strand of NZ_PTLZ01000001.1, from coordinate 1,481,877 downwards.
TTCGTTGGCGCCTATGTTCAATCTGTTTTTGGCGCGGATTTGCAATTCGTGGCGGGGGTAACTGCAGCAGTTCTGGTAACTTGGTTCACCTTCTTGCCTTCATTTATTTTTATTCTGGCAGGCGGTCCACTGGTCGAGTCGACTCACGGCAATTTGAAGTTCACTGCGCCATTGACCGGAATCACTGCGGCTGTCGTGGGTGTGATTTTGAATCTGGCTGTGTTCTTTGCTTATCACGTGCTGTGGCCGCAAGGCTTTACTGGCTCTTTCGATTGGGTTGCAGCTCTTATGACTGTTGCCGCAGCGATTGCTCTGGTGAGATATAAACGTAACGTAATTCAGGTGATTGCAGTGAGTGCAATCATCGGCTTGTTACTGAAAACACTTGCTTAGAATGGAAGCGATTGAAACGTTTTCAGTAGCTCTTGGCAAAACATGAATTGAGGACAAAGATGTCTTGGTTAATCACTAAATATTTAATTACTGCTGGCGTCGTTGTGCTTATTTCTGAGTTAGCAAAACGTAGCGATAAACTCGGTGGATTAATTGCTGCACTACCGATGATTACGGTACTCACTCTGATTTGGCTTTATATCGAAAAGCAACCCGAAACAAAAATCGCAAATCACGCTTGGTACACATTTTGGTATGTCGTACCCACCCTGCCGATGTTTCTAATTTTTCCGATGTTACTGTCGCGGATAGGATTTTGGCCTACGCTTTTAGCATCGGTCGTAATAACGGTGATTTGTTTTGCTGCCTTCGCATTTGTTATGCGTCGTTTTGGCGTGGAACTGATGTAGAAGGTTGTTGAATTTATCAGATGTAGGCGTAGCCAGCTAAGAGGACTGCCGCGTTTACTTGGAACAAAAAAAACCGGCGCATGCCGGTTTTTTATATTGCAGGATTAATGACAGTGATAGCCGCCGTTTTTTCGGTCGTTGTGGCAACCGTTTTTATCAGTCCCGCCAGAGTGAGCAAAAGCAAACGAGGCTACCGCAGTGAGCAGTAATGTCATGATTATTTTCTTCATCGCTAATTCTCCTATATTATTTATCTGCATGGAGTGTAAGCGAGGGGGAGTTCTTTTACACCATGAATATGAAAATAGCAGCAATGTCACGCGCCTGTGCATCGTTACCGAGTAGGAAAACTGTGTGTCCGCTGGACCATTGATTACCACCCAGTTCCTCACATGAAAAATAGTGGTGCATTGACTTATGCGAATGGTCGGCGACTGTGAGATTCGAATTTGCGGTTACTTTCTGATGCGGCTTCCTGGCTATTTTCATGCGAATACTCACTGGCTCGTTTGTTCGGCAGCCAGTTTAGAGTAGCGGGAACGCGGTTAGACCTGCGCCACTCCTTTGGAAATATGAAAAACCCGACACTGCAGGGTTTTCATATTTCAGCTTTGCGATTCAATGTTTGAGGGGAAAATGGACGTCTTAGCAGATCGCGTCTAAAAACGTTTCGGCGTCAACTGGCCTCACAAAATGAGCGACAAATCCGGCTCGCTGAGATCGCTCCCTGTCAATTTGCTGACCAAATCCGCTCACTGCATACATCTTGCATGATGACGGATTGTCTAGAACTCCCCTTAAATGGAGAGCAAAATCATATCCGTTCATCACTGGCATTCCAATGTCGGTAATAAGTATTTCTGGCTGATACGATTTAGCTATGGCAAGTGCGGTAATAGGGTCGTAAGCCACCATTGTGGTGTGCCCATTTATCATGAGCAATTCATTGAGCGTGTCCGCCGCGTCTTTGTTATCGTCAACAATTAAAACTCGGCGGGTTGCGATGGAAATTTTACGTTTGAGCGGCTCAATGTTTGATTGAGAAACATTCTTCAGTAACGGCAGTCGAATTATAAATTCGCTTCCTTTGCCCTCGCCTTCACTAAAAGCTTGAACCGTACCGCCGTGAGCTAAGACAAGGCTGTTAACTAGTGACAAACCAATACCCAAACCACCTTTAGCACGTTCGCTTTTGCCTGGAACCTGATAGAAGAGCTCGAAGATTTTTGACAGAGCTGCTTCGGAAATACCAATTCCATTGTCGGCAACAGAGATGCATACGTGATCGTTTTCCTTCCACCACCGTAAAGAGATTCGCCCGTCCGAAGGCGTATAGTGGATTGCGTTAGTCAGGAGATTCGTAACGACTTGCGCCAATCTGATAGGGTCACCGTACCATTCTAATCCGCTAGCCTGTTCATCAATTTGTATAGTGTGATGTTTCTGTTCAGCCAACACGCTAACCATTTCTACTGCTTTTATTATGACCTCTCGCACAGCAGTGGTAGTCTTGCGCAGATCCACTTTACCGCGCGTTATTCGCGAGACATCAAGTAAATCATCAACTAGCCTAAGCAAATGCTTAACCTGCCGCTGAAGAATGCCGTACTCTTTGGTTGCACCTATATCACCGCGCATTTTCATCAGGTCTAATGCCGTTACGATCGGAGATAATGGGTTTCGTAATTCATGGCCGAGAATTGCCAGAAATTCATCTTTGGCGCGATCCGAGGCTTCCAGTTTCTGTAGCAGCGCGTCCCTCTCAGCTTCATTTCGTTTCTGCGCCTCCCTGGACCTAACCAACTCAGTGATGTCTACCGCCACAGCCATCATGCCGAAAATCTCACCCGAAGCGCGTTTCAACGCCTGAAGATTGAACTTCAGAACAAGATCTTCACGCTTTCCGCTCTTTATAAGTGTTGCATGATGCTCATCCGACGAGAACGATACGCCTGTTTCATACACCCTCTTAAGAATGTCTGGAAGAACCGTATCTCTTAACTCAGGAAAGGCTTCGAGATAGCTTTTACCTTCAAGGTCATTTCTTCCAACAATATGCTTGTACATATCGTTCGCTAGTTCAAAGGTATAGTTCGGACCAATCAAGAGAGCGGTCGCAACTGGTGCCTGAAGTAAAAGGTCATTACGCTCACTCAGCACTTGATCGCGAACGACTTTGTCGGTGACATCTCGTGTAAAACAGCGCGTATATATGAGCTTTCCATTTTCAAAACGACCATTAGAATGGATAAGCACATGTTTGATACTGCCGTCTTTGCATTTCAGGCGCGCAGGGTAATCAAGGATGGTGTCGCCATTAGTGAGAAGGCACAAGATATCGTTAATTGTGGCGGCATCCGCATGAAACTCTATAATGTTTCGCCCGATATATTCCTTCGGCGCATATCCAAGCAAGTCTAGTTCCGCTTTATTGGCCCAAAGAATGACTCCATCTGGGCCAACCTGATGTAAGCAAACCGCCGCATTTTCCACGAAATCGATAAATTCACGATCTCGCGCCTCCAGCGCAGCTTCAGCATGTTTACGTCTGCATGTTTCATACTTAAGCGCTGCGGCAAGTCCCAAATCTTTTTCCATTAGCCGTTCTATCCTTTGAATACATAGAATTAATCAAAGTTTAATTAAATTGTAGAGAAATATAAGTAGTAATTTCGGTATATCTGCGTGCTGATTAAGTTATTCAGCTACGCAGAAACATGGAATCCGCCGCCGCGCGTTTCATAATGGTACGCATATAAATTAAATTACGTTCAAACGCTGTCATCGTGAAGACGGAAATTGACAAGTGAGGCCTTCGACAATTAATGAAAAATTGAGGAGAGGCAACTTTGCGAGGGAATACACCCTCATACTTTCTGATGTGGCTGCAGGCTATTTTCATGCGAATGCTCAGAAAACTGAAATAAGAACGGTCCTTTTACTTTACGTAATTCTTACTCTACATTTAGTGAAGTTGACTTGAAGGCTTGGCAATTTTTCCAATAACAATAGGAAACATTTAGGAAACATTCAGACAACAAAAAACTACATGGAGATTAAAACGGGGATCAGCAGATACGCTAGATTTACCAAAATATCGCTTTTTATTATTAAATTGGGCAACCGCTGTAGGCATAGACCCGGTAAAAAGACTCTGCCTTTAAACCATAATCAATAAATTTAATCTGAATATCAACAGGATAAGTTGATAGCTGCTGCAGCAGGGTCAGGGTCGAGGGGCCCGCGCTCTCACTGTTGATTACCGCCGTTTCTCATATGGACCAAAGGGAAGGCACAGGCCGTTTAGATCTGGACTCAACAAGTCAACGCAACAAGTCGGCTGAATCGCTAAGCCGCGGATGCTACAACAACTTTTTCTTGATATCGTCACGGGCTTGAATGAAGAGGCTACGATAGATGGTTTCGTGTGACACGGGAAGTTTTCGTTGCATAGACAGATAAAATTGAACCAGCCAGCAACTGTTGTGGCGGGCAGTGGCATTAAAACTTGTCTGCCACGATGCGCCCCAGCCCGGCTCTCTGTTGGCTTACGGGATTTGGGTCAGCAGCAGGACAACATGATCGGTTTGCTGGCACGATAATATTTGCCACCGCCGTTGTGTTGGCTCTCACGACTGATGGTTGAAGGAGCGCCCCTGAGTCGTGCGGGATAGAACAGATTAATGCGATCACCGCCATAGCTCATGATATCTCTTCGCTTTCGGCCAAGCTCAGGGGCGACTACGAACGCCATCGAACCGGTGAGCGTATTCCGCCCGACTTCGACAGAATCCACTGTATTGAGCAATGCGATTCATCGAAAAACGCCGCGATCTGGTAAAGGCTTGCGCCTTCTTTCCAACATCATGTTGGATCGCTTTGCTTGTAATTACTTCGCGGTCCAATCATCTGCAATGCGCATCTTCCTTAAGCAGTTATTAATGGGTTGGATCCAAATATTAAGTCCAAGATCATCACTTTTACCTATAGCTGGTATGGCTATAGAAAGGTTTGTGAATGGGACGTCGCATAACCAACACAATGCCCGCGATCATTGTTATAAGGGATGCGGCCCTGACTAAAGGGTATATTTTGAGCCTGTGCGGTCATATTAGGAAGCGGCTGATGGAACGCCGAAGCAACTCCCATGGCCGAGGAGTGCTCTTTTTTTTCTTTCCTCAGTCGTGCCAATATCGTTTTAAAAGTAGCCAGTGAAATTTCCATTCCACTTGAATTGAGAATATCGACAAATCTTTTCAAAGGCATGCCACTGCCCACAAATTGCTCAATAGTCGGCAAAACTTTGCGCAACTCATTCGTTTTATTGTTCGTATGCCACTCTTCATGGGCAAGCAATTCTTGCAGCAGATTTACATTCAACATATGCACTCCGGTAATTAAATTGCTTGTATGTTGCGAGATAGATGCACGCGCTTTTCTAACCACTGATCAATCTCAAATTCAATCCAGCCAACGGATGCGGCTCCAAGATTGACCTGTTGCGGAAACGTCTCATCGTAGTACTTTGAATTTGGGTTGATCTTGTTATAGATCGTGCTGTTGGAAAGGCCGGTTTTAATCTTGACCTTCTTGATTCGCAGAATTGTGTATGACGCGTTGCTATTGGTTTTCATAAGACCTCCTTGGTTAAGAATCGATGGAGGAAGTTTAAGCAAACAAAAACGCTTCAGATAGTGGGGATTAGTAGCAAACCCAGATAGGTTTGGTACTAATCCCGTGAGTTTTTTCACCGAGGGATATTATTTTTTGCTCGTTTGAGATTATTTCTGAAATAAATCGAATCTATCCGGCATCTCAGACAACCATTCGCGAAGGGTATCGGTCGAAAAAGTTTTCCCAAGATTCCTGCCTTTTTCAGCGGCATACGCGCGAATGTCTTTCTCGATCGTTCTTATCGCATGGGATCTTGTTTCCCACTTTTTAGTTGGACAACGTTCTCGAACCAAGGAATATGCGTATGCGCGCAAATCTTCATAACCCTCATTACGTTTGGCTGCCCCTACTCTTCCCCGTTCTGCCAATACGTTTTTCTCGGCTGCTTTGAATTTATCCAAAGGGACCTTGTTGCCGCTGATCGCAACACCACACCAATACCTGGCATCAGATATGTACGACCATGCCATTTCCGCCTGCTGCTTTTCATACGCATTTTGCGCACGTGAACAATAGGTCGCTGCCACGATGATGGGAGCCAATGGGGAACGGGCAATCGAATCAATTCCACGGGCGCGATCCTCGTCTGACACTATGTTCATGAGAATATCACTCACATTCTCTAGGAGAGGATCATCGCCAACAATAATGAGATGCATCACCTCGGAAATAAACGTATCGAACGTCACGTCTTTTCTCAGTTCCCCATAGCAAACGACGAGATTATGTAGAGTTACGTTGATAAAAAACTGAATGTTACGATTCTCGCGAGGAATTTCTAAGGTGTCGGCCATATTTTTGAATAAAAATATGATTTTGGCAGATTCATAAAATTGCTGTGCAAATTAATGTTTTGTTCATGCCAGCCGATTTCAAAATCTAGATAATTCTATGCTTTTTGATTTACCCGCAGCATTCCTTTCAACTGACCCACCTTTCTGCCAGATGCGTCAGTACGCGTAAGGTATCGATCCACGAAACTCCGTGGTAGGGACCGACTCAAAACTACACTCTTGGAAATTTGAAAAAATTGGAACCCACTGATCACGACGACAGATATATAGCAGTAATGCTGTCATCAAATCAGAATGCAGGGAGTGAATTGATATTGATATGCAAAGTGACGGCTAACTTCTTACTTCAGTTTTTTTCTTACCAAACTTCTTACCAATTGGCTTTACAAAGCAAAAGGGGCTACGTCTTTTGAACGTAACCCCTTGATTATGCTGGTGCGGCTGGCAGGAATCGAACCCACGACCCCTTGGTTCGTAGCCAAGTACTCTATCCAGCTGAGCTACAGCCGCGAAAGACAAAATTATAGCATCAGTGCAATTCATTTGGGAAGCCCTATTCACAGACTTTATTCAAGATAGTTATTTATTTACGATGCAAACACCAAGACACATATAAAAAGACCAATCGTATTGCTGCTCTGTATATCTATCTTGCGAAAAAACTTGTGCCAAAGTCGGTCAATAACTTTTACACTCAATCAACTGATGGGCATTGCCGCTCACAAGCATATTAAATAAGCGGCTGCCTGCTCTACCATTTACATATTAATCAATGAAACCAGAAGCAAATATCATCAACAAGATGCATGCAGAATGGTTGCCCACCATTCTGCGAGGATCGTTCAGTGAAATTTATGTATTGAACTGCGACACGCTGCGCTTCGAGTACGTTAATCCCACCGCGACCAATAATCTGCAATACAGCACTGCCGAATTGGCAGAGATGGCGCCGACTGCAATCGCCAAGAACACCACGAACGAAGCCTATAGGCAATGTTTCCAGGAACTACGCGATGGCAATCAGGCTTCCGCCACTATCAATACTGTCCATACACGCAAAGACGGCACGACTTATCCGATTGAATTTCAATTGTTTTATCTAGCCTCGGATACCGGCCCAGTCATTATCGCCATTGGCAATGATGTCAGTTCACGTGATAAATCAGATAAGGCACTGCGTGCCAGTGAATCGCGACTCAGTGCGATGGTGTCAAATACGCCGGGCTTGGTTTATCAGTTTCTGTTAAGCAGCGCAGGGCAATTTTCATACCCTTATCTCAGCGATGGTTGCGAAGCCTTGCTGGGGATCTCCGCAGAAGAATTACGTGGTGATCCTGCCATGTTCGTTGAACTGATCTTGCCAGAAGACAGGCAATCCTATCGCGCTGCGATGCTGACTTCCATAGACCAGATGAGTAACTGGAACTGGGAAGGACGCATCTGGATCGAAAAATGGAAAGACGTTAAATGGATCAATCTTCGCGCCACGCCACGCACGCTGGAAGAACAAGCCGTGCAGTGGGAAGGCATCATGACCAACATCACCTCCAGCAAACTCGAACAGGAAGAAATCGTCAGTTCACGCGCGCAGTTGGCTGAGCTGTCGGCTCACATCAATACCGTCAAGGAAAAAGAACGTACACATATCGCACGCGAAATCCATGATGACCTCGGCGGCAATTTGACCGCCATCAAGATGGCGCTCGCATTATTAACGCGGCGCATGCCGAGCGATAATCCAGAATTGATTGAAAAAGCCGATTATGTCGAATCGCTGGTTGATCGCACAATTGAGACCGTACATAGAATCGCCGGCAACCTACGACCAGGCGTTCTCGATTTCGGGCTGGTTGCCGCTATAGATTGGCAAGCGAAGGAATTTGAAAAACAAGTCGGTATTCCCTGCGTATTCTCATCCAGTCATCCAGACATCGAACTGGATCTGGATCAGGCGACTGCCCTCTTCCGTATTTTTCAAGAGGCACTAACCAATATCGCCAAACATGCACAAGCCAGCATCGTGGATGTGCATCTAGTACATACGCGTCAATATGTACGACTGGAGATCATTGATAACGGTCGTGGCATCAAGATGGCAGATCGGACCAAGGCGAAGTCATTTGGCATACGCGGCATGGTGGAAAGATCCATCTCCATGGGAGGCAGTCTGTCCGTCAGTACCGCTCCCAAAGGTGGCACAATCGTTGCTATAAACGTACCGCTGATACCGTTGCCCGATATAACGAAGCAAAATCAGCATTAAAATAGATACTTTTGGAAAATACCTGACCGAATTTGCTTGTTCGGCCGTTTATCCATCCAAAATTTGTCACATCGACAAAAACAACAAGCTGGCATCTGTCATCACGCAGATCCTTTAAAGCAAAACAATGACAACGAAGAATGCAATAAAAGTCCTGATTGCCGACGATCACGCGATCGTGCGCGAAGGTCTTAAACAGATTTTGGCTGACACCAAGGATATAGTCGTCGCCGGTCATGCAGAAAACGGCAATGAAGCAATCAAGTTATGCCGCGAAGGTTCATGCGATGTCTTGCTACTCGATATCTCCATGCCCGATCGTAGCGGGATAGAAGTGCTCAAGCAGGTCAAGAAGGAAACTCCCGGCATTGCCATCCTCATGCTGTCCATGCATAGAGAAGATCAATATGCGATCCGCTCGCTCAAGGCTGGCGCTTCCGGCTATTTAAACAAGCAAAGCGCACCGGCGGAATTGGTCAACGCGATTCGCCAGGTTGCCAGCGGACGCAAATACATCAGTGCAGCATTGGCGCAAGAGTTGGCGAATCAGATCAATGACAATCACGAAACACCTTTGCATGAAACATTGTCAGATCGTGAATACCAAACCCTGACCATGATTGCGTCCGGCAAAACCGTCAGCGATATTGCCGCCGAACTAGTGTTATCAGTCAAAACGATCAGCATGTATCGTTCGCGCTTGTTGCAAAAAATGAAACTGCGCCACAACGCCGAGCTGACGCATTACGCGATCAAAAACCATCTGGTTGACTGATAAGTATCTGTTTTCAAAAAGAACTTATATTCTTTACACTCTTTTATTCAGTGAATAACAAAGCAGTAAAGTAACAAGCATTTGCAATGCTAATTCCATTATCAAATCTGTCTGCGTTGCCCTATTATTCAAGGATAGGCCGATCTCCGACCATCTAACAATAAAGCGTCCGCGCAGTCATGTCAGACAATAAACCAGCACAAAATCCTGCGGAACTTGCACGCGAAGCATTTCGCCAACTTGCCATTCGCAAGATCGCCCCAACGCCGGATGCCTACCGCAAGATTTACGATGAAATCGCCGGCTACGCACAAGAACCGACGCCAGAAGATATTTTCAGCGACTTTGCCAGCACCCTGCTTACCGCCCCTGATGGCGTTGCTCCTATAGGCAAAGCACTGCAAGTAGCCGCAGCGGCACCTTACTGGCCGGATTACGGCAAAGGCCTGGCCGAACTGGTCAAACACTATCAAACCCAGCTTTCAGCACGTGGCAGTAGTGTTGCCAGTCTGGGCTCGCCCTCCTTAATCGACGATCCGCAGCCGGCACTTTTGCGTGACTTGCTGACACGCACGCTGACACTGGCGGTTGCTTCGCTATTACAAGGTGTGCCAGCGCTTGCTGAAGAAGCTGAAATATTAGGTCGCTCCATCAAGGAAGCACAAACAGAGCAAGCGCTGCAAGAAGCATCGACCCGCCTGAAACAGCTCTGCTTCAAAATCGAACTGAAAAGCGGCGACATGGCAGAACAGCATGAACTACTGCTGCGCCTGTTCAATTTGCTGCTGGATAACGTCGGCAGCCTGCTCGATGACGACTCATGGATGCATGGTCAGATCGAAGCCGTGCAGAATCTGATCACCGGACCGATAGACGAAATCGCGCTAAAAGAAGTCATGCGCAGCCTCAAGGAAGTCATCTACAAACAAAGCACCTTGAAACACAGCCTCGTCGACGCCAAAGAAACTGTCAAAAACATGATGGTTACTTTCATTGATCGCCTGGGAGAAATTGCCACGACAACCGGTAACTATCACCAGAAAATCGACAGCTATTCAAGACAAATCAGTGCAACCGCAGATGTCGGCAAGCTGGGCAAGATCCTTGACGAAGTAATGAAAGAAACCCGCATTGCCCAAACCGAAGCCTTGCGCTCGCGCGATGCGATTTTGGCGGCACGCAAGGATGTGGAAGATGCAGAAGCGCGCATACACAATCTTGAAGCCAAGCTGGAGCAGATGAGCGAACTGGTACGTGAAGATCAATTGACCGGCAGCCTCAACCGCCGCGGACTGGAAGATGTATTCGAGCGCGAATTGGCCCGTTCCGAGCGCCGCAGCTCCCCGCTGTGTATTGCCATGCTCGATCTGGATGACTTTAAAAAGATCAATGACAACTACGGGCACACTGCCGGTGATGAAGCGCTGATCCATCTAGTACGTGTGATCAAGGAAACTCTGCGCACGATGGATGTCATTGCCCGTTTCGGTGGCGAAGAGTTCCTCATTGTCCTGCCCGATACTCCACTGGAAGAAGCGATTCAAACCATTACTCGTCTGCAGCGTGAATTGACCAAGCAAATTTTCATGCACAACCACACACGTTTGCTGATGACCTTCAGCGCGGGCGTCGCCTTGCGCAATGAACTCGAAGACCAGCAATCCATGATCAAGCGCGCAGATACTGCACTGTATGAAGCGAAAAGAAGCGGCAAAAACCGCGTCGTAGCCGCCACTTAAGCTTTTACAAACATTCAAAGCTGCTCAAAAGTATCAAAAGCCTATTCAGGCAAAGCAATCCGCCTTTCTTTTTCCCTCGCCGCCTGGCTTTTGGCGAGAGGAATTTTCCTCCTCCCCCGCCCCGCTTCAACAAAGTCACATTTTTTCACACTTATTTGCAATGCAATCAGGAGGCAGAAATACGTCAAAAATGATTTTTTTGGCAAGTCCCTACACGACAGGAAATTAGAAAAATAAAGGGCAAATACGCTTTATTTTTGTTTTAAATTTCAAGAAATTTCCTTAAAGGTTTTCCGTATAGCAACCGTGAAAGAAACTATCTGGCTGCAGTTTGGGTGAGACCGGAAAAAATTTAGTTTTGCAGTAGCACTAAACTTTTTCCGGAATCGTCCGATAAAACTTACAACGACGCTGACTATGCAAAATAACGCAAGGCAGACGTTGACAGTGCTTCAGTCAGACTTCCATCGGACTACAACAGGAGAATTATCATGGCAGCAGTCATTAACACCAACACCTCGTCGCTGAATGCACAACGCAATCTGACGACATCCCAGTCTTCCCTTGCAACATCACTGCAACGTTTGTCGTCAGGTCTGCGCATCAACAGCGCAAAAGATGATGCTGCAGGCTTGGCAATTTCCGATCGTATGACCAGCCAAATCAACGGCTTGAATCGTGCAGCACAAAATGCAAACGACGGTATCTCGATGGCACAAACCGCTGAAGGCGGCTTGGGTACAGCATCCGATCTGTTGCAACGTATGCGTACCCTGGCTGTACAGTCAGCCAACGGCACCAACTCAGCATCAGATCGCGCTTCGCTGCAAGAAGAAGTTAGCCAGCTTCAACAAGAGTTGAATCGCGTCGCAAACACAACTCAGTTCAACGGCCAGAACATTCTGGACGGATCGCTGAGCAACGCGCAGTTCCAAGTTGGCGCGAATGCTAACCAAACCATCAACTTTTCGATCAGCAGCGCTCAAGCGACAGCGATCGGCAACAATACCCTGACTGCAGCATCTGCCGGTACGATGGTTAACTCCACTACGGCGGCCGTTGCTTTCGGCAACAATAACGTTGCTGCTGGCACATTGACTATTCAAGGCAATGGGGCCACAAGCGGTGCTTTGACAGTCAATGCTGGGGAATCAGCCAAATCGCTCGCTGATAAAGTTAATGCTTCCTCCGGAGCAACTAACGTAACCGCTTCAGCTCAAACGAAGGCGACTCTGTCGGCTTTTACTGCCGGTACGGTCTCGCTCACATTGCAAGGTGCACCTACATCAACTGGCGCAAATAACCCAGTTACAGTAAGCGCTACACTCGCATCTGCAACCGATGTCAGTGCACTAGCTAAAGCGATCAATGATCAAACCGGCACAACGGGTATTACCGCTATTGCAGACTTGACAAACGGCAAGATTTCTTTGACCCAGTCACAAGGCTACGATATTAAAGTAGCAAACGGTCAAACTTCAACTGGCACTGTAAAGGTTGCTGGTGCCCCGACCACCGACGGCGGTAATTTTACGGACGTCACGCTGGCGATCGGCGACGGCGCTACTGCCACTGCAACTGACTCTACAACCGTTGGCGGCAAAGTTACATTTAACTCGCCAACAGCGTTCACCGCTTCGCAAAGTGCTGCCGGTATCGTTACCGGTGCAGGTGCTGCAACTTTAAGCAGCCAATTGAGCTCCGTCGCGCAGATCGACATCACCACTGTTGCAAACGGTATCCCTAGCGGCGCTAACGATGCTCTGCAAGTAATCGACTCCGCTCTGGCTAACCTGAGCTCGTCACGTGCATCACTCGGTGCGTTGCAAAACCGCTTCACTTCGGTTGTTGCTTCCCTGAGCACCACCAGCGAAAACTTGAGCGCAGCTCGCAGCCGTATCCTGGATGCTGACTTTGCTTCGGAAACAGCTAACCTGACACGTGGTCAGATCCTGCAACAAGCTGGTACCGCAATGTTGGCTCAGGCAAATGCCTTGCCAAACGGCGTACTCGCACTGTTGCGCGGCTAATCACTAGCAGCAGTACGGTAAGGAACGGTTCCCCGGCTGCAATTCAGTAGCCGGGGAATTGTCACAATGGGAGTGAATTATGGATATCGGACAAATCGGTAGTGCTAACAAAGCGACTGTGAGAGTCGACCAATCAGTACCGGTCGCTAATACAGGCCATGCCACTGTCAAAGCGCCAGCTGCTGTCATGACGGCAAATGCCGTACAGCAACCTGATGCAGCAGCAGCAGAAAACCAGGTCGGACAAGCATTACAAAGTATTAACAAGGCATTGCAAAAATTATCGTCGAACCTGGAGTTCACAGTCGACGCAGACAGCAATCGCACCATCGTTAAAGTCATGGATAATCAGACGAAAGAAGTCATTCGCCAGATGCCATCCGTGGAAGCAATCGAAATCTCCAAGGCGCTGGACAAGTTGCAGGGTTTACTCGTTAAGCAAAAAGCTTAAACTTGTTTTAAACAGGAAGGTAAATGCCCTTCTAACCTTCGCTTGCCATCTTCAGTTGCCGTTTATAGTATGGTTTTTCTCTAGCAGGAGAAGCAAATGGCCGTTTCCTCTATCGGCGTTGGCTCCGGTCTACCCCTCGACGATTTATTGACCAATATCATGAAGGCTGAAAGTCAGCCTCTGACATTGATGGCCCAGAAAGAAGCCAGCTATCAGGCCAAGCTGTCTGCTTACGGCAATCTCAAGGGCGCGCTCGCTACATTTCAGACTGCTATGGCAGCATTGGGCAAGAGCTCGACCTTCGAAAATCTGCAAACCAGCATCGCCGACAAAACGATTTTTACCGCAACGGCTACCAGCAAGGCAGCGTCCGGCAACTATCAAGTCAACGTCACACAAATGGCGCAGGCACACAGCATTTCGTCTACAGGTCAAACCAGCAAGACCGCGCTGATAGGCAGCGGCGCTGATACTACCTTGACGTTCCAGTTCGGAACCATCGCTGGCGGCACCCTCACAGATGGTATTTATAGTGGCGGCACGACTTTTACACAGGACGCCAATCAAAAAACCGGTACAGTCGTCATCAAGAATGGTGATAACTCCCTGCAAGGGATACGCGACGCGGTCAATGCTGCGAATATCGGTGTAACCGCAACTCTGGTTTCTGATGGTAGCGCGACGCCTGATCATTTGATCTTCACCTCCAACAAAACAGGTGAAGTATCCAGCATGAAAATTGACGTCGATGGCGATGCAGCTCTGCAAGGCATACTTGCTTATGACCCGGCCGGCACACAAACTCTGAAACAAACCAGCGTTGCGCAAAATACGCAACTAACGGTCAACGGTTTCTTCGTCAACAGTCCAACTAATGAAGTCAAGGAAGCAGTTCAAGGCGTTACCTTGAACGTCATCAAAACCGGCACCACGTCGATGACCCTCGCAAAAGATACTGCTGCGGTTGAGGCTAGCGTCAACAGTTTTGTAAAAGCCTATAACGACCTTACCAAAACTATCAAAAACCTGACTGGCTATAACGCAGATACAAAAGTAGGCGGCTTGCTGGTAGGCGATTCCACCGCACGTACAATTCAAGATCAACTTCGCAATACCTTGTCATCTGCCTTATCAGGTTTGAGTAATAGCAATATGTCGCTGCCTCAAATCGGTGTTGCCTTTCAAAAAGACGGCACTCTCGCTGTAGATTCGGTCAAGCTGAAAAAAGCGATGGACACCAACTACGGTGATATCGCAGGTCTGTTTGCGACAGTCGGTAAAGCGACTGACAGCTTGATCAATTTCACCAGCTCTACTTCTGCAACCAAGGCTGGCAGTTACGATATTAACGTTACCAAGCTGGCGACAAAAGGCAGCGTCACAGGCGACGTTGACCTGAATGCTGCGCCAACCATCATTGCACCAAACACGAAACTCAGCGTCACCATTGATGGCGTCGCCTCCAAAATTGCGCTGACTGAAGGAAGCTACACCTCGGCTCAATTAGCGGCATTAGTTCAATCGGCAATCAATGGCGCTTCCGAAATCTCGGCAGCTGGCTCCAAGGTCACCGCGACTATTGATAGCAATGGTTTCTTGAACTTGCAGTCGGATCGCTATGGATCGGCCTCCAAGGTCATCGTTAACTCGGATAGTGGAACACCTGCATCAGCCTTATTGGGTACAGTATCCACAGGCACAGATGGCGTTGATGTTGAAGGCACCATCGGCGGCGTAGTCGGAACAGGTTCAGGACAAATCCTCAGCGCAGGTAAAGGCTCGGACGCAGTCGGACTCAAAATCGAAATCGTGGGCGGCACATTAGGCAGCCGCGGTCGTATCGATTTCTCGCAAGGTTATGCAGATCGTCTGAATAAATTGACTGACCAATTCATCGGTTCCGACGGTTTGATTACCGGCAGTACCGATAGTTTGAATAGCAGCATTAAACGTATTACTGACGATGCCGATGCATTCAAGCTGCGTCTGGTTGATATAGAAGCGCGCTATCGCAAACAATTCTCGGCACTGGATTCAATGATCGCGAGTATGCAAAGAACGCAGACTTACCTGACCCAGCAACTCGCATCGATCGCTGCCAACAGCAGTTCGAGCTAATAGAACAGTTTCAGGAGAATCCACATGTTTGGATCAGTACAGAGCGGAGCGAACGCCTATGCCAAAGTCGGCATGGAAACCGGCGTCATCGCAGCGAATCCGCACAAGTTAATCGTCATGTTGTTTGAAGGTGCGCAAATCGCACTCAACAACGCATTGCAGCATATGCACGCCGGCAATATCCCGGAAAGAGGCAAAGCCCTTTCGAAGGCGATCGCCATTATCGAGAACGGCCTGCGTGCCAGTCTGGATAAAACAGTAGGCGGACAACTCGTGCTGAATCTGGATGCGCTGTACGAATACATGAACACCCAGTTGTTGTTGGCAAATCTGAATAATCAACCTGAACTCATTCAGGAAGTACAGGCGCTTTTGCATGACATCCAAGGCGCATGGGAAGAAATCGCACCAAAATCTGCAGCATCAACTCCGGTTGCAACATTGGCTGAACAGACCTCGTCTGCCTCCTATGATGCACTCGCACCGACCACACCACGATTAATGAAAGCCTGATCGATGATGAACGAACAAGAAGTCATTTATCTGTACGAAAACGTCGCCACTATCACCGACCAGATGCTGGCTGCTGCACGCGTAGGTGATTGGGAAAAACTGGCAACGCTGGAGTCACGTTGTGCCGACCAGGTCAATATTCTTAAAACCGGCGAATCACCAGTACCATTGACTGGTGTCAGTCGTGAACGCAAGGTTGCTATCATCAAGAAGATCCTCGCTGACGATAAAGAAATCCGCAATATTACCGAGCCGTGGATGAACAAATTGTCGATGATGATCAATAGCACCGGCACCGAACGCAAGCTCAATCGCGCTTATGGTGCAAATCAAACAGGATAAGTAAATGCTGCCACGGGCCGATATCACAGGGACCCGGCCCGTAGTCCTGGTTGAAGCCAGCGCCCCGGTAAATGCACTGGGACATGCCAGACAGGAATCAGTTGACCGGCTGCTCCAACTCACGCTGGGCAAGGAGTATCAGGCGCAGGTTTTATCGCGCCTGACCGATGGCAGCTTCCTGGTCAAAGTCGACGATGCCGTTGCCAGCATGAAGCTGCCGGCAGGTAGCAAAGCCGGCGACACGCTAGACCTCACCTTGCTCGCAACGCAGCCGCGCCCTACGTTCATCCTCGGCAAGGCAGAAGCAGGCGCGACCACTTCCATCAGCAATGCCGGACGTCTGATCGGCAACATGCTGCAACTTGCACAACAAGATGGCATGCCGAGCGCCGTTGTCGGGAAAACCCCGCTCGTCGCGACACCAGGCGCCAGCGCGCCGCAAATAGCCAGCGCCTTGCAAAATGCCGTCGCCTTCAGCGGACTCTTCTACGAATCACACGTCGCACAATGGGCGGCAGGCGAACGATCGGCGAGTGCTTTACTGCTCGAACCTGCGGCAAAACTGAGCAATACAGCACTCGCTCCTGCGGCCAACGGACAAGCCGTACCGGCTGACACTAACGGCAATGATCTTGGCCGCTTGATGTCGAATGTACGTGAATGGGTGGGCGGTGAACGCGCTTTAGCCGATTTATTGCGTACCTCACAGACCAAACAGGCGGATCAGGACAGCACCGTGCCGCTCCTCGGCAAACAACAGGATGTATCGGGTAATGAAGGCGTCAAGCTCATCAGCCTGCAGCTCGACACACTAGAGCAACGCCGCATCATGTGGCAAGGTGAACTCTTTCCCGGCCAGCCACTGGAATGGGAAATTTCCGACGACACGCCTGAACAAAAAACCGATCAGTCCGAACCAGAAAAATCATGGAACAGCACAGTCCGTTTTACGCTGCCCAGCCTGGGATCGGTCTCGGCGACTATCCGTTTGACCGGCGACCATGTGCAAGTACAAGTCAACACCCCCAATGAAGAAACCGCCACCACGCTGAGAAACCACGGCAAGTTATTGGCCGACGCGCTGGACTCTGCCGGCTCCACGCTGGATTCTCTGCTGATCAAGCAAGCGGACGGACGTAATGAATAACTGCAATGGATAACTTCAAGCCGCCACCAAATGCCGTAGCGCTGGCTTATCAGACTGGCGATTCTGCACCACGCATTGTCGCCAAAGGCCGTGGCATGATCGCCGAACAGATCATCGAACGGGCAAAAGAGCACGGCGTCGCGGTTCATGAATCAAAAGAGCTGGTAGCTTTACTCATGCAGGTAGAACTGGATGACCATATTCCTCCTGCACTTTATCGTGCAGTTGCCGAACTTTTAGCGTGGTTATATCGCGTCGAAGCTGCCCAACAGCGCGACGGCAATGTATGATGATCAGTTGAAAAAGTTTGATACCGATACCCTGTACTCTGTTTGAAAAGAATAATGACTCTCGCTAGTGAATACGAAAATGATGATTTGAACCCGTACCGGGTTCGTTCCCGTCGGGAAGTCATCGCCTTGCTGCGCAGCATAGGTGAACGCAATCAGTTGGTCCGGATGCTGATTAATCACGGCCACGACACAATTGTCACTTCAATTCTGAACATTGACGAAACAAATAATACGGTTCTACTGGATTGCGCACCTACCGCCATCATGAACCAGCGCGTCCTCGATAGCGAAAAATTATCTTTCGAAACCGTATTGGAAAATATCCGTATTCTGTTCCACTCGCCTGCAGCGGAGAGCTGCACATATGAAGGTTTGCCTGCCTTCCTAATTCCATTGCCGACCGACGTAGTCCGCTTGCAACGACGCGAGTTCTATCGCGTCCCTACTCCTTTCACTAATCCCGTGTATTGCACGATCCCTGTCAGAACAGAAGATCAGGTTATTCCTGTGGTAGCGACATTGCACAATATCAGCGGCGGTGGACTTTCGATTGTTGATGAGAAAAAGCTGATAGATACAACGCAAGGTCGCATCTATGAAAACTGCCGAATTGATTTGCCAGGCGGCACGGTGACAGTGAGTTTGCAAATCCGCAATCTGCTGGAAGTCACGTTGACCAATGGCAAGGTCATTAATCGAATAGGATGTGCGTTTGTGAATCCATCCAATGGAACATTGGGCGCGGTACAGAAGTACATTACCAAGCTCGAACGAGATCAGAATGCAAAGGCAACCGGGCTGGGTTAAGTAAGTAGCGGAGAGTAATCAGCAGGAACCTGCTGCTAGAGGCACAAGGGTCTTACAAAAGGCGACTACGATACAGCGCAACAGTCGTCTTGAAAAACTGCAAAAACACTATCCCGGCGCTACACCTGCATGTTCATCATTTCCTGATAGGCCGACACCAGCTTGTTGCGTACTTGCACCGTTGCCTGAAAAGAAATACTCGCTTTTTGCATAGAAATCATCACATCCGACAGATTGACACTGTCATCTCCCGACGAAAATCTTTCACCTAATTTGTCCGAGTGGTTTTGCGCGCTGGCCACATTATCAAGTGACGCCTTCAATGCCTGCGAAAAATCCACTTTCGTTGCTGATTTTTCAACTGAAGCAGCACCCATCAGATTAGCCGCGGGCTGCGAGCGGGCCGCCGCAGCCTTGAGCTGAGCGACCATGGCATCTATTGCCGTTGAATCAATTCCACCGACCTTCATCATTTTCTCCATCCGTGCGAGCCGAGCACTATAATTGCTTCAAGGCATCCATCTGGACCCCAGACAGGGATTCCAAGCTACCTCGCCAAGTTATCACGCACGTCAAATTGAATCGGTCTGATAAGGGATAGAAACATTGCTCTATTCCAAAGATTGAATTTCCTCGTAGCCTTGACAATTCATGCTACGGAAAAAAGTTTGAAGAGCGAGAATATCGATGAACAACCCAGTCCAATTTGACGATCGCCGCGCAGGAGCACAATCATGGCAGTAGTCGTAGCAGCTGAAGGCGGCCTTCCCCTAGGCGCAGAATCAAGCGGAAACAGTCCGAGCACCATTCTTGACATGGCGAAGTCGCCTAACGGTCGCAAGATCGTGTTAATGATAGGTATTGCTGCTGTCATTGCAGTCATGATCGGTTTGGTCTTGTGGGGCCAGAAGCCAGAATATCGCGTGCTCTTTTCCAACTTCTCGGATCGTGATGGTGGTGCCATCATGACCTCGCTGCAAGCGGCTAACGTCCCTTACAAATTTGCAGAAGGTGGCGGCGCAATTCTGGTACCTGCCGATAAAGTTCACGAAATCCGCCTGAAACTGGCGGCCGAAGGTTTGCCTAAAGGCGGCAGCGTCGGCTTCGAATTGATGGAAAACCAGAAGCTCGGCGTTTCACAATTCCTTGAGCAAGTGAATTTTCAGCGCGCATTGGAAGGCGAACTCGCTCGTTCCATTCAATCCGTCGGTGCAATACAAGCAGCGCGCGTACATCTCGCCTTGCCTAAAGCATCCGTCTTCGTACGTGACCAGCAAAAACCAACCGCATCGGTATTACTGAATCTGCATCCAGGACGTTTCCTGGATCAGCAACAAGTCAGCGCTATCGTGCATCTGGTCGCCAGCAGCGTACCGGAACTGTCACCAAAGAACGTAACGATCGTTGATCAGGCCGGCAATCTGCTGTCTGAAAACAATAAACCTGCCGGCACCAATACGCTGGATCCATCGCAACTCAAATACGTACAAGAGCTGCAACAAAGTATTACCAAACGCATCGAATCGATCATTACGCCCATCGTCGGTTTGAATAATATTCGTGCGGAAGCCACCGCCGATGTCGACTTCTCAACCAGCGAACAAGCGGCTGAAGTCTACAAACCAAATCAGGTAGCAAACAGCGCCACCGTACGCAGCATGCAAAGCAGCGAATCGTCGAATGGTGGCAACAACGCAACCGGTGTTCCAGGTGCACTGACCAATCAACCGGCACCAGCTGCCACTGCGCCGCTCAACACCACACCACCACCAGCGCCGCCAGGATCAGCGGCTGCAGCAGCAGGCACCCCAGGAGCCGCCGCGGCGACAGCTGCAGCAGGCACAACTGCTACGCCAACACAACGTGATATCACCACCAATTACGAAGTAGACAAAACCGTACGCTACGTTCAGCAACCTATGGGCGGCTTGAAACGTCTGTCCGTCGCAGTGGTCGTCAACTACAAGCGTGTCGTCGGTAAAGACGGCAAAGTCAGCGTTCTGCCATTAAGTGAAGTCGAGAAAACCCAAATCACCGATCTGGTGAAAGAAGCAATGGGCTACAACAAGGATAGAGGCGATACGCTGAATGTGGTCAACAGCCCGTTTGCCGGCGTAGACAAGGCGGAAGCCGCCAAACCTCCACTCTGGGAACGTCCTGAAGTGATAGACATGGGCATACAAGGAGCAAAGTATGTGTTGCTTGGCATCGTACTGTTGATCTTGTACCTTAAAGTATTGAAGCCTATGCTCAAGAAGTTGAACCCACCGCCACTGGTATTGACAGATGAAAGCGGTGAACCGATCAGCAGGGTTCAAGAACTGGAAGAGGAAGTCGGACCGATGGGCGAACAACGCACCTACCAGCAAAATCTGGAAGCTGCCAAAGAACTCGCCAGGAAAGACCCGAAAGTCGTCGCGAATATCGTCAAAGCGTGGGTGGGAAATGAGTGATAACGGCATACATAAAGGCGCGGTCTTGATGCTTGCGCTCGGCGCAAACGAAGCTGCCGAAGTGATGAAGTATCTGGGCCCGCGTGAAGTCCAAAAACTCGGTGCAGCGATGTCGACGATGAAAGCTATCCAGAGCCAGGAACTTATCTCCGTCCTCAGCGAATTCCGCGGTGAAACAGAAAAAAACACTTCGCTCGGCCTCGATTCGGATGAATACATACGCGACGTACTGACCAAGGCATTGGGCGACGACAAGGCCGCTTCCCTACTCAATCGCATACTTGGTGCGCGCGATTCCAGCGGCATTGAAAGTTTGAAATGGATGGATGCACAATCGGTCGCCGATCTGGTGCGCAACGAACATCCGCAAATCATCGCCACCATTCTGGTCCATCTGGAACGTGATCAAGCCAGCGAAGTGCTGGATCACTTTACCGAACGTCTGCGCAATGACTGCGTGTTGCGCATTGCCACACTCGACGGTGTGCAACCAGCCGCCTTGCGCGAACTGAATGAAGTGTTGACCAAACTGTTGACCGGCAATGAAAACCTGAAGAAAAAACCGATGGGCGGCATACGCGCAGCGGCAGAAATTCTCAACTTCTTCAATGGTGAAAACGAAATATCGGTCATGGCCAACCTCAAAGGTTACGACAACGATATGGCGCAAAAAATCATGGACGAAATGTTCGTGTTCGATAACATCATGGATATCGAAGACCGCGGCATTCAGCTGCTGCTGCGCGAAGTTCAGTCCGAGTCGCTGATCATCGCACTCAAGGGTGCAACACCGGAATTGCGCGAAAAATTCTTCAAGAACATGTCGCAACGTGCAGGCGAAATGATGCGCGAAGATCTCGAATCAAAAGGCCCTGTGCGTTTGTCCGAGGTCGAAGCCAATCAAAAAGAAATCCTGCAAATCGTGCGTCGCCTGGCCGACGAAGGTCAGCTGACCATAGGCGGCAAAGCGGAAGATGCTTATGTCTGACGTCATCCCAAAAGAAAAACAATCGGCGTATCAACGCTGGGAAATGACTTCGTTCGGCGAAGAAAAACCGAACGGCGGCAAGACCGGGCAGCACAACAGCGAAGCCAGTATCGCCGCAGAAAAAGCAGCCGCAAATGCTGCCGCGTCAGCACAAATGGCCAACATCGCTGCGATGGCCAAACAGATAGAAGAAGCGCGCGCGCAAGCGCATGCTGAAGGTTATGCAAGCGGGATGGAAGAAGGCCGTGCTGTCGGATTGACCGAAGGACGCGCACTGGCAGAACAGGAAAGACTCAGTTTGCAGCAAATTGCTGAAGCCTTCGGTACCGAGGTTGCGCAGGCTAATGAATTGATCGCGGTTGATATGCTGGACCTGTCGCTGGATCTTGCCAAAGCAATGCTGAAAACTGCATTGAATGTACGTCCGGAATTAATCATTCCCATCGTGCGCGAAGCGATACATTATCTGCCGACTTTGCAGCAACCTACCCTGCTGCATTTGCATCCTGATGATGCGGCTATCGTTACCACGCACATGAACGATGAATTGAATACAGCCGGTTGGCGCATTGTTGAAGATATCCATATGGATAGAGGCGGCTGCCGCGTCGAAACCGTGACGAATCAAATCGACGCAACGACATCGACCCGCTGGCAGCGCATCGCCGCTACTCTCGGCAAAGATGCCGACTGGCTCGTCTAATGTCCTCCACCCCGCCATCCGCAACATCCAAACCGGCCGCGCCCAACAGCAGCCGCTGGCAAGCCTATCTTCGCGATTGCGGCACCTTGCTGGATATCGCCGAACCGATGCTGGTATCCGGCCGCATCACACGCGTTGCCGGTCTGGTGATGGAAGCCGTCGGCTTGAAACTGGCGGTCGGTAGCGCATGCACGATTCCCCTTTCTAACGGCGCGCGCATCGAAGCTGAAGTGGTCGGCTTTGAAAACGACAAACTGTTCCTGATGCCGCAAAGCGATGTCGAAGGCATCGTGCCGGGCACACGCGTCTATCCTATTGAAGTCGTGCAATCGCTGCCACGTCCTGGCGCAGTAAGCCATCCGCGCCGCCGTCCCAGTGATAGAGGTCGTCACCTGCCGGTAGGTATCGAATTGTTGGGACGTGTACTCGATGGCGCTGGCCGGCCGCTCGACAATCTTGGCCCGCTCAATGCTACCCATGCTGCGCCGCTGAACGTGCGTGCAGCCAACCCCTTATCGCGTGCGCCTATCAAGGACATTCTCGACGTCGGCGTGCGTGCAATCAACAGCATGTTGACGGTCGGACGCGGTCAGCGCATGGGCCTGTTCGCAGGTTCCGGCGTCGGTAAAAGCGTATTGCTCGGCATGATGGCGCGCTACACCACTGCGGATGTCATCGTGGTCGGGCTGATCGGCGAACGGGGTCGTGAGGTCAAGGAATTCATCGAACAAATCCTGGGACCAGAAGGTTTGGCGCGCTCGGTCGTGGTTGCCGCACCGGCAGATACGCCACCACTGATGCGACTGCAAGGTGCTGCTTATGCAACTGCAATCGCTGAACATTTCCGCGATGAAGGCAAAGACGTTTTACTGATCATGGATTCGCTGACACGTTACGCCATGGCGCAACGCGAGATTGCTTTGGCGATTGGTGAGCCACCTGCGACCAAAGGTTATCCGCCATCGGTGTTCGCCAAATTGCCAGCCTTGGTGGAACGCGCCGGTAACGGCAAGGAAGGTGGCGGTTCGATCACCGCCTTCTATACAGTACTGACCGAGGGCGATGATCAGCAGGATCCGATTGCCGATGCGGCACGTGCGATTCTGGATGGCCATATCGTGTTGAACCGATCTTTGGCCGAAGCCGGACATTATCCTGCTATCGATATCGAGCAATCGATCAGCCGCGCGATGCACAACATTACAGCGCCGGATCATCAAAAGCAGACCCGTAAACTGAAGCAGCTGACTTCGCGCTACCAGCGCAATCGTGACTTGATCAGCGTAGGCGCTTATAGTGCAGGTTCTGACCCTGTACTGGACGAGGCGATCGCCCTGAACAGCAAAATAGAGTCATTCTTGCAACAGGATATTACTGAACGTAGCGACATAAACGAGAGCTTGGGGCAACTTGCCTCGCTATTCTCGTGATGGAATTTCTCCACCAAAAAATATAATTACCCAAAATGGCCACCTCCTCTGCACTGGACACACTGATAGAACTGGCAACCAAGGAGACTGACGAGGCTGCTGTACGTTTGGGACGCTGCATGAAAGCGGCCGAGGAAACAGAACAAAAGCTGGCCTTGCTGCTGCAATATCGCGACGATTATTCAGCGCGTTTTCAGCAAAACCTGACGACTGGTTTGACTGCAATGGGCTACCGCAATTTTCAGATTTTCATGGACAAGCTGGAACAGGCAATCAGCGGTCAGCAATTGGTAGTGCGGGATGCTCATGCACGTGTAGATCGCGAACGATCGGCATGGCAAGCCAGCGAACGCAAACGCATGTCATACGGAACATTGGCAAATCGGGCTTTGAAAGCCAAGCAACTGGCAGAAAACAAGCGCGACCAAAAACAGACAGACGAACACGCAGCAAGACAGTATCTGTACAAAAGATAAACGACCAAACAGGCGGCAGAATAATGAATACTCCAGCGATCAATAGCCCACTTGCCGTATTGACTCCAGCGGCGAACAACAGCAAGCAGGATGCATCTGCTTCGTCCGAGGCTGGCGCATTC
Source organism: Herminiimonas fonticola (assembly GCF_003293745.1). Classification (GTDB taxonomy): domain Bacteria; phylum Pseudomonadota; class Gammaproteobacteria; order Burkholderiales; family Burkholderiaceae_D; genus Oxalicibacterium; species Oxalicibacterium fonticola. The sequence goes on along the minus strand of NZ_PTLZ01000001.1, from coordinate 1,456,956 downwards.
AATCAGGTTCTTACGCGTGAAATCGCCGATCGCAACAATGCTGGCAACACAAATAATGAAGTAAGCAAAAACACACAAAAAGACACGTCAGGCAAAGACGACAAATCGGCAAACGGCACTACTAACAACGCAGGCAATGCAAGCGAAGCGTCTGGCACCACTGATGCTGCCAAAGCTACGGATGACGACAAAGCGGCAGCGCTCGTCGATGGCAAAAAAGAAGATGCCGATGCGATCGTCGCCGGCCCTTCCGCCGAGTTGCTCGCTTTTGTGGCGGCCTTGACGCAAGCCAATACAGCAGTTGCACAAACGCCTGTAACAGATGCTGCTGTTGAAACTGCCGCAAGCGCGAAGATCACCGATATAGATGCCAAGCTGGATACCACGCTCGGCATCGGTACGACTGCAACGACCATCAGCGAAAAAGACGCGATAGGCAAAAAATCTGATTTCGTCGCCGCACTTGATAAAGCAGCGACAGCAGCCGGCGATGGCAGCAAAGCACCAGTCGCAGCTGCGACATCGGCAAAACCCGAAGTCGACCTGGCAGCAGCCGTCGCCATCGCAGTGCCAAAAACAGCTGAAACCGTAGCCAATCCGCAAGCCATCGCCGCCGTCAGCACTGCTGCACTTCAGCAGTTGGCTGAAACAAGCGCCGTACACTCCAATAAACTGGCACCACAAGTCGGCAGCCCGGATTGGAGCCAAGCACTGGGGCAAAAAGTAGTGTGGATGGTTCAGGGTGCGCAACAAACCGCGACCCTGACCTTGAACCCGCCCGATCTCGGCCCTATGCAAGTAACCTTGAACGTCGCCAATAATCAGGCCACCGCAAACTTCACTGCACATCAGCCTGAAGTCCGGCATGCGCTGGAAGCCGCCATGCCGCGTTTGCGCGAGATGCTGAACGACGCCGGCATTCAACTCGGCCAGTCCAACGTTAGTGCCGGTACGCAGAATCAGCAAAACGCCTTCAGCGAACAACGCCAGGGCGGACGCCAATCGGGTCAAAACAGCAATGCAGCTGAACCTGTCGTTCATGTCAGTCACGTGCCTGTTCCGACTGTCGGCAACGGCATTGTCGACACGTTTGCCTGAGTAGTTCCGCCAAGCACGCAAGCCATTTCGCGAAGACTTGGCCTTTCCCATGCAAGTCCCGTGTACCCACAACTCAACTCATCTTGCGAATTTGGCGTTGGATCCGATGACGCACTCGCATACGTCCATCAAAAATCGTATTGTTTTTTCGCACGATGCGGGTGTCTGTCGCAATTAATAATGGTTTAATAGCACCTTAAGCAGGGATCCTGTAATTGGCGACTTTTTGGCCTTACGGTACTCGCGAAAAGAAGCGACCACAGGACGGGAAAGCGTGAATACGACGATATGCGTCATGTTCCCCTCTCTTTTCAATGCATCCTGTGTGTCGTTTTTTTTTAATAATGGTATGCATGAAAAAAAGCATTCCGCACTTGAGGAAAACAGATGGCAACAAAAGCAGCTCCTAAAGCAACCAGCGCGGACGAAGCAAAGCCGAAAAAATCAAAAACACTGATTATCGTGCTTGCTTTGGCTATCCTATTGGCTGGTGGTGGCGCTGGTGCATGGTATTTCATGACTCAAAAAGCGGTAGCACCGGCACATGCTGCAGAAAAAACCGCGGACGCAAAGCCACCTGTGTTTTTGCCCATGGAAGCATTCACCGTCAATCTGCAGGCTGAAAACGGCGAACAGTTTTTGCAAACCAGCGTGACGCTGCAAGTTTCTGATCAGGCTCAAGTTGAGTTAATCAAGTTATATCTGCCGCATGTGCGTAGTCGCATGTTGCTGCTGTTGTCGAGTAAAAAGGCTTCAGAAATCTTGAGCGTCGAAGGCAAGAACAAGTTGTCCGATGAAATTTTAAACATTTTCAAGCAACCGTTTACACCACAAGGACCGACCATCAAGGTAAGCAACGTACTGTTTACCTCATTCGTCGTGCAATAAACCATGGCCGATAATTTCCTCTCACAAGAAGAAGTTGATGCCCTTCTAAAGGGTGTCAACGGCGATCAGGATGAGACTGGCAAACCAGAAGATTCAGCGGGCGTACGTCCGTACAATCTGGCGACCCAGGAGCGTATCGTGCGCGGTCGCATGCCGACGCTGGAAATTATCAATGAACGTTTTTCACGCTTGTTGCGCATCGGCCTGTTCAACTTCCTGCACCGCAGTGCTGAGGTTTCTATCGGTCCTGTGCGCGTTTCCAAATACAGCGAATTCATACGCAATCTGGTCGTACCGACCAACCTGAATCTGATGCACATGAAGCCGCTGCGCGGCATCGGTTTGATCGTCATCGATCCAAATCTGGTGTTCCTGCTGGTCGATAACTTGTTCGGCGGCGATGGACGCTTCCATACCCGCGTCGAAGGCCGCGATTTTACCCAGACTGAACAACGCATCATTCAACGCATACTCGAAATCATTTTCGAAACCTACGCAAAATCGTGGGAGCCTGTGTATCCGGTCGAGTTCGAATACATCCGTTCGGAAATGAATACGCAGTTCGCCAACATTGCGACGCCGAATGAAGTTGTGGTTGCCACCACCTTCACAATCGAACTGGGGCCGGTGAGCGGCGATCTGCATTTCTGCGTGCCCTACTCGATGATCGAACCGATCCGCGATCTGCTGACCAGCAGCATGCAGGGCGAAACGCTGGAAATGGACAAGCGCTGGATACGTCTGATGACGCAGCAGATCCAGACTGCAGAAGTAGAAATTCTGGCGAACATGGGCTCGGCCAATGTCACGCTGGGCGACATCCTCAACATGAAAGTCGGCGATGTCATCTCGATCGCCGTACCGGATCACATCACTGCAGAAGTCGATGGCGTACCGGTAATGGAATGTTCGTACGGAAAATTGAATGGCCAATATGCATTGCGTGTGGAAAAACTGATCTACAGCGCAAACGACTCACTGCAAGGAGAAGAACATGAGTGACGAAAACGAATCCCAAAGCATCGCAGAAGACGATTGGGGTGCGGCCATGGCCGAGCAGGAGCAGACAGAAGCGGAAGCTGCTGCACTTGCTCCTAAACCGGCAACGGCGACCGTATTCAAGGATTTTGCCGGCGGCGACATGAAGACCGGCACGCACAACGATATCGACTTCATTCTCGATATTCCAGTGCAACTGACGGTTGAACTTGGCCGTACCAAAATCGCTATCAAAAATCTGCTGCAATTGGCACAGGGTTCGGTTGTCGAACTCGATGGCCTGGCAGGTGAACCGATGGACGTCTTGGTCAATGGCTGTTTGATTGCGCAGGGTGAAGTCGTGGTCGTCAATGACAAGTTTGGTATCCGCCTGACGGATATCATCACTCCGTCTGAACGCATCCGCAAGTTGAACAGATGATTCGTGCTTTTTCCTTTTTAGCTGCACTGTTTTCGATAAGCGCGGCTCACGCGCAAACTGCTGCAAGTACGGCAGCGACCACCAGCACATCGGCCACATCCACGGCCGGCAATCTGATGCAAGTCACCTTGGGTTTGCTGGTGGTACTTGGTTTGATGGCTGCCGCAGCATGGGTGTTACGTCGTTTTAATACCGCCAAAGGCAATAACGCTGCGCAAATCAAAATCATCGGTGGTGTCAGCGTCGGCAATCGCGAGCGCGTCATGGTGGTCGAAATAGCCGATCAATGGATAGTCGTCGGCGTTGCACCAGGTCGCGTCAATGCACTGGCCACGATGGCCAAGCAGGAAACAACGATAGTCACCGATGCAGCACCATCGAAAAACTTTTCGAGCTGGCTCGCGCAAACAATCGAAAAACGCAATGCCCAATAATTCATCCCCTATGCTGCGTCGTTTGTTGACCGCAACACTGCCGCTATTGCTGGCTTTGCCTATGGCAGCGATGGCACAGCAAGCAGGCTTGCCTGCATTTACCAGCACGCCAACTGCAGGTGGCGGCCAGACTTATTCGCTCAGCCTGCAAACACTATTGCTGCTGACCGGCTTGTCATTCCTGCCTGCCGTGCTGCTGATGATGACCAGCTTTACGCGCATCATCATCGTGTTGTCTTTATTGCGCCAGGCACTGGGCACACAAAGCTCGCCACCGAATCAAGTCATTATCGGCCTCGCGCTATTTCTGACCCTGTTTGTCATGAGCCCAGTGCTGGACAAAATTTATGTTGATGCTTACCAGCCCTTCACTGCCAACAAGATCAAGATGGAAGAAGCCATGGAGAAGGCTGTCGCCCCCTTGAAAACCTTCATGGTCAAGCAGACGCGCGAGTCGGATCTGGCGCTGTACGTCAAATTATCCAAAGGGCCGGAATTGCAAGGTCCGGAAGATATTCCACTGCGTATATTGGTACCGGCATTTATCACCAGTGAATTGAAAACCGCATTTCAAATCAGCTTCGCCATCTTCATTCCATTCTTGATCATCGATATGGTGGTCGCCAGTGTGCTGATGTCCATGGGTATGATGATGGTGTCGCCATCGATTGTGGCATTGCCGTTCAAGCTGATGCTGTTTGTACTGGTCGACGGTTGGCAGTTGCTGATCGGCTCGCTGGCACAGAGTTTTTACTGAGGATTTTGCGATGACTCCCGAAAGCGTTATGACTATGGGGCGCCATGCAATTGAAGTCACCTTGATGGTGGCAGCGCCCATGTTGCTGATCGCACTCGCGATCGGCTTGGTTGTCAGCATCTTCCAGGCGGCAACACAGATCAATGAAACCACGCTTTCCTTCATTCCAAAACTAGTTGGGATTTTTGTCGCATTGGTGATTGCCGGTCCGTGGATGTTGACCGTCATGCTGGATTACATGCGCGAAATGTTTACCAATATCCCACTGCTGGTCAGCTAGCGGCAATGCCGTCTCTCTCGCAGTCACCGATCGCATGATCAGCATCACCAGCGCCGAACTCAATACCTGGATCGCCTCACTTCTGTGGCCGCTTACACGGATCATGGGATTGATTGCTGTCGCGCCCTTGTTCGGCAATGTCAGCGTCCCAGCGCGCGTCAAGATCAGCCTCGGCATCATGCTGGCGTTGATCATTGCGCCTACCGTCCCGGCCATGCCTGCGATGGATCCGATATCGTCCACCGGCTTTCTGATTTTGATGCAGCAGTTGCTGATAGGCCTGACAATGGGCTTTGCGATGCGGATTGTGTTTGCCGGCGTTGAAATGGCGGGTGAAATTACCGGCATGACGATGGGCCTGGGTTTCGCGAGTTTTTTCGATCCGCAAACGCGTGCGCGTACCTCGGCAATCAGCCAGTTCCTGGCACTGTTGATCTTGATGATTTATCTCGCCACTAACCTGCATCTGGTAGTGCTATCGACACTTGCAAAAAGCTTTGAGCTTTTGCCGATTACGGGCAGCTTCGTTTCGACTGCGGGTTTGTTCGAAATCGTCAAATGGGGCGGGCGGATTTTCAGCGCAGGCGTACAACTGTCCCTGCCTATGGTCGCCGCCCTGCTGATCACGAATATCGCGCTCGGAATCTTGACCCGCGCCGCACCGCAACTGAATATTTTTGGTATCGGTTTTCCGATCACGATAGGCGTCGGCTTCATCATGATAGGCGTCGTGCTGCCTTACTTGATGAATCCGTTCATCAATCTGATGCAGGAAGGAATCGATGCGATGGGAAGAATTACCGTGGCGCTGGCACCGCTGCAGCAGTAAGCGCATGGTTTTGAATGGTTTGTTCTTGCCGTAACAAGAACAAACCATTCAATCAGTTCAACATATTGAACAGTGACAAGCCGGAGATTTTGATAAACGACTGACGTGCTGCTTCCAGTGTGTACTGTTGCTGCGTAAAGCTTGAATATGCCTCTACAGGATCGACTTCCTGCAATTGCTTCAAAGTCGCTGTGTATTTGACTTTCAAATCAGATCCTGCGCTATCGAGGTTATCGATTTCCTTCAAGCGCGAACCTATTGTCGTGCGTACAGCAGATACATTATCAAGCGCATTGGCGATACTGTTATTTGCTGCAGCCAGACCATTCGCCAATCGGGTTTGCCCTTGAGCGCCAACCGAAGTCGTTGAAATGGTTGCCAGCAGATCGGTAATTACCGTGAAAACACTTTGTTTTTGACTAGGTTTCACGCTAAAAGTATCACCATTCGCTGGTGCACCTTTAATGTCGAATTGCATGCCGCCAAAACTGATCGCTTGTCCGCTCACATAGGGTTGTGGCGTAGCCGGAATCGCCGGCGGTGGCGTTTCTGTCACCAGATAGGTCGTGACACCAGCTGCATCGATAGAGAACGTGACGGCATAGTCATTGCCAGTCAATTGCGTCTGATCGATTACCGCACCGGTACTGATCAAACCAGTGCCAGTATTGGCTGCGCCGGCTGCAGTAACAAAACGTCCATTGCCGTTCATGCCGCTTTCAAATACGGTAGAACCCGCATCGCTCACTGCCATTTGACGCGCCGCCCCCACCTGCAGCAAGCGTTGTCCCTGGTCACCGCTATAAGTAGCACCGGTGGCAGATTGATTATATGGCTGTACGCCTGTTTGATAGCCGGCAAAAATATAATTGCCACTGCTGTCGCGTGAATTCGCAAGCCCCATCAATTCATCAAAATTACTGCGTAACTGGGTCGCATACATCTGCCGCTGCTGGTCATCCAGCGCGCCATTACCGGCACCAACCACAACATCCTTGACCGACTGCAAAAGCAAAGTGACGCTTTGCAAAATGCTTTCTTCTTCAGATAATGAGCTTTTAGCGTTAGAACGATTGAGCGCAAACTGATCGTTGATGGCCAAAGCCTGATCCATACCCAATGCTGCTGCTGCCGCGACAGGATCATCCGCCGGCGTCAAAATACGCATACCGCTGGAAACCTGTTGCTGTGTCTTGACTAATGCAGACTGCAGGTCGCTGATCTGACGCGAGCCCAACTCATACATTGTATTTGTACTGATACGCATGATTAAGTGTTCCTATCAGTGTAAGGAAGCCAGAATATCAAACATGTCACTCACAGCCTGCATCACCTTGGCAGCTGCCTGGTACGCCTGTTGATACTGCAGCAAATTGGTCGCTTCTTCATCCAGATTCACACCCGATTCCGATTGCTGTGTAGTTTGCAAACTTTTCAGCAAACCACCTTCAGCAGCGCTATTGACCTGCAATTCGCGCGTCTTGTTACCGACCAGACTGACCAACTGACTGTAAGCTGTGTTGTAGTTTGCGGTCCCACCTTGCAAAATATTCTTGGTTTGTAATTCACCCAGCGCCAGCATATTGCGGTTATCGCCGCTACCATTGACGTTTGCGCTGATCTTGAATGTGTCACCATCTGCCGGCACGCCACTGAGTTTGATCTCTGCACCGCCAAACGAAATAGTCGAGCCAGCGGTATATGGAACCGGCGCACCTGCAGCGTAAGTTGTAGCCACGCCGTTCGTCGTTACTGTCACCGGCATCGCCGCAGGGAAACCGGTCAAAGTGCCGCCTGCTGCGTTGTAAGTCAGCGTTACAGGTGTAGCGACAGTCGCTGCAGTAAAGGCAGCATTGATGGAGCCGGCGCTGATCGCGCCCGTACCGGTATTGGTAGTCGTTGCAGCGGTAACGATAGGTGTGGCGGCGGCAATCGACGACAAATCCTTGATCAACACATTGAAGTCAGCCGCGCCATTGACTGTAGGCCGAACAACATACTTGTCGCCAGCTGCCATCGGACCGGACGTCATGGTCAGATCCACGCCATCAATGGTGGCCGTTGGGAAAGTCGCGCCTGAATACATAGACGCATTATCGGAAAGCCGCGTTACGCTGTAATTGGTGCCATCGTATGACACACGATAATCGCTGGTAGTCAGTGCACTGACGTTGCTGATCGTGGCACCGACTACTGCAGTGCCGGTGTTATTGAAATCGGAATTGACGGCCGGTTGTGCCGAGTTAAAAAAATCACCGCCCAAGGCGCCATTCTGATCTTGTCCAAGGCGATGTTGCGCATTGAAGGTTTCCGCTATACCCAGCGCGATGCGACCCAAAGAGTTTTGCATTGGATCCAGCGATTTACTGCGGAACTCAAACAAGCCACCCAGCTTGCCACCTGTCATCGAATTTTCCGGCAGGGTAACCGTCGTACCATTCGTGATATAGCCGACTTCCAAACGTCCGAGGTCGGTTGATGATGCAACAGTCGTCAACTCATAGGTCGTCGTGCCAACTACCAAAGGCTGACCATTACCGACAAACACGCTGTAACCGTTACTCTGCTTGTTAACCGTTACTTTGGTTTCCTTCGCCAATTCGCCAATCAGAAAATCGCGCTGATCGAGCAAATCGTTAGGTGGTTGTCCATCGGAATTCTGCGCTTTTGCAATCGCATTATTCAATTGACTGATCTGTTTTGCGTAGGCATTGATGTTGGTAACGCTGGCGGTGATTTCTGTGTTCACGCCTTCGCGTATCGAGCGAAACTGGCCATCCATCGTCTGAAAACGCGCTGCCAATGACTCTGCACCCGACAACATGGCCTGACGTGATGCGGCAGAACCAGGATTGGCAACCAGATCTTGTATGCCTTTGAAAAAATCCTGAATCACTGGTGTTAAGCCAGTGCTCGAATCGGCCATCATGTTATTGATCTTGCTAATTTGATCAGCGTAGCTTTGCAGCTGACTGGCACTACCTTGCGCAGCGACGACTTGTGTAGCGATGAAATCGTTATAGACGCGTCTTACGGTCTCTACCGTGGTACCACTGCCAATATAACCGCCACCCAGATTTTGTCCGCCCAATGACGCCTGGATCACCAGTTGTCGGCTATAGCCAGGTGTCTTCTGGTTTGCGATATTGTGCCCGGTCGTGGCAAGCCCCGCCTGGGCTGCGGCAAGTGCACTATTCGCGATACTGAGAATGTTGGCCATGGTCTATTTCTTTGAACGCTATATCGGTGTGAACGGCATATCGATGGAAAACTTGAGCCTTTGACGACGATATTGCAACTTTAACAAGGCATGGAGTTGCATCGCTTGTTACGTCAATTCAAACGGTCAGGCTGAAAGATTTCGATTGATAAGGTTGGTCAATTTCTCTGCGTACTTGGGATCCGTGGCGTAACCGGCCTTTTGCAAACCCTGTGCAAAGCCTTTTACGTCAGTGGCATTAGCCAATACTTTTTCGTAGCGTGGATTATCATGCAGCAATTTCGCGTAATCGCGGAATGAATCTGCGTAAGAATCGTAGGCACGGAATTTTTCTACGCGTTTCTGCGGAACGCCATTTACATATTCAGTAGTAACCGCATCCACGGTCTTCCCTTTCCAACTGCCTGTTGCCTTGATGCCGAACAGATTGTGGCTGGTGCCGCCATCAGCGGTACGTATGACATGCTTGCCCCAGCCGCTTTCCAGCGCAGCCTGGCCCAGCATGAATTTAGCGGGAATACCGGTAGTCTTGCTGGCCTCTTCCGCATGCGCGGTAAGTTTGTCCTGGAATGCCTGCACATGCTTGGGTTTATCAGTTGCAGCGACAGCCTCATCTCCCGATGTGCGTTGCGGTGCGCGTGCAGCGCGCTCTGATAGCGAACGCAGCAAGTCTGTTTTCAAACTGGAGCTCAAGTCGTCTGCGCCACCATTTTGCGTTGCAGCGTTTTCACTCGCCACTGCTGCATTCATTTGATTGCCCGACAGCTGGCGTATCAATACATCCGCCAAACCCACACCGCGGCTTGCCATGTTCTGGCTCAACTGTTGATCCAGCATCGATGTGTACATCTTGGTTTGCTGGTTATCGAACACACCTTCTTGCGGCGTCGCTTCGCGCATGCTCTTCATGATCATGTTCATGAACAGTGCTTCGAATTGCTTGGCCGCAGCCTTGATCGACTCGGGCGAGTTTTGCCGCGCCGATTGCTTCAGCGCCTCGACGCCTTTGGCATCGATAGCAAGACTGTTACTCGAATTGTCTGCAGGCGTAATCATGTGACGATTAAATAATTTCCAATTCTGCGCGCAGCGAACCCGAGGCTTTCATCGCTTGCAGAATTGCCAGCAAATCCTGCGGTGTTGCACCTATCGAATTCAAGGCCTTCACCACTTCTGCCAGCGACGTGGAGTTTTTCAGCAGGATGACCTTGCCAGGATCCTTGCTGATTTCAATTTGCGATTGCTGTGCAACCACTGTTTGTCCGCCAGAGAATGGCGCAGGCTGGCTGATGACAGGCTGCGTATTAATCACGACCGACAAATTGCCATGCGATACAGCACAACTATCCAGTGTCACCGCTTGATTCATTACGACTGAACCGGTACGCGCGTTCATGATGACCTTGGCACTTACTTGTGCTGGCGTGACATTGATACTTTCCAGCGCGCCGAGAAAAGCCACACGTGCATTGTTATCTGGCGGCGCAATAACGCGAATCACACGACCGTCTTGGGCAGAAGCAGTTTGTGGACCAAAACGTGCATTGACGGCATCGGCGACACGGCTCGCTGTAGAGAAATCACTTTCTTTCAACTCAAGATAAATAACGTCGCCCTGCCCTAATGCCGTTGCTACCGCGCGCTCGACCGTCGCACCTGCGGAAATGCGGCCTACGCTCAAATGATTGATCTGTGCCTTGCTGCCACTCGCTGCCGCACCGACACCACCGACGACAACGTTACCTTGCGCCATCGCGTAAATCTGACCATCCGCACCTTTAAGCGGGGTCATCAACAAGGTACCGCCACGTATGCTTTTTGCATTACCCATCGATGAAACGGTAATGTCCAGAGTTTGACCAGGTTGTGCAAACGCTGGCAACGAAGATGTCACCATCACGGCGGCGACGTTCTTCAATTGCAGATTAGTACCTTGCGGCAGATTGATGCCCATCTGCTGCAACATGCTGACGATGCTTTGTACGGTAAACGGTGTTTGTGTAGTCTGATCGCCGCTGCCATCCAGACCGACCACCAAACCGTAACCGATCAATTGATTCTGCCGCACGCCTTGTACGCTGGTCAGATCTTTCAGACGCTCTGCATGTGATGCCATTGGCAACAACAGGCACGCTGAACAAGCGATGACCCGCAGTGATTTTCTTAAAATGGACAGTGTGCTTCTCGTGCTGATTGCGGTTTTCATTTGTATTCCTTGCGCCTCATACAGAATCATTCAAACAGAATCAGAGAGGCAGTACGCTGAGGAAGAAGCGTGCCAGCATCGATGCCACTTCGGCGCCATCCACAGTGCTGTTGGTGCGATATTCGATTTTTGCATCGGCAACTTGCGTCGATGAAACAATGTTGCCGGAGTTGACAGTGCTTGGATCAATCACGCCCGAGAAGCGAATGAATTCAGAACCCTTGTCGAGAGAAACCTGCTTTTCGCCAGCCACGATCAAGTTGCCATTCGACAGCACATCGATCACGGTAACCGTCAATGTACTGATGAAATTATTGCTCGAAGTAACCGCACCTTTGTCTTCATACTTAATAGCATTCGATGCACTTGCATTCAGACGTCCGGTCACAGAACTGAACAAGCCGAATATATTTGGAGCACTCGCAGCCACAGATCCGGTTTTGCTGGCGGAACTACCCGCCAGTTTACCTGCCGAACTCTTCTCGTTAATGATGATGGTGATGGTGTCGCCAATCAGACGCGCACGCCTATCCTCGAACATCGGACGATAAGCCGCATTTTGGAAAATGGCGCCATTCGCCGGCGGGGCAATCGTATTCGATGCCTGAGGACGCGCCGTTAATGGTGTCTGCACTATGGTTTCCGGCATGACTGCGCAGCCGGCAAGCAACGCACTTGCTGCAACCATCATCACAAAATAATTCTTCATCACAAATCCTTTACCTCGTTTTACTCTTGCTGCTTTACTCGCACTGACTAGCTTCTGCGTGAGTGCATCACGTCACGTATTACATCTGCGTCAGACGCTGCAACATTTGATCCGAAGTAGTAATTGCCTTGCTGTTGATTTCGTAAGCGCGTTGGGTCTGGATCATGTTGACCAGTTCTTCCACCACGTTGACGTTCGATGTTTCTGTGTAATTCTGGACCATGACACCGGCGCCATTGGTGCCTGGTGTGTTGGTATTCGGATTGCCGGATGCGCCGCTTTCAACATACAGATTTTCGCCCTTGCTTTCCAGACCGGCCGGATTGATGAAGGTCGCCAATTGCAGGTTACCAACTTCAGTTGTCGCCACAGTACCTGCCAGCTTGACCGACACAATACCGTCACGGCTCACCGTCAAACCGGTAGCATCGACAGGGATGGTAATCGCCGGTTGAATCGGAAAGCCGCTGGAAGTAACCAGCTGCCCCTGATCATCCGTTTGAAACGAACCGTCACGTGTGTAAGCTGTTGTACCGTCCGGCAGCAAGACCTGAAAAAAACCGGGACCATTGATCGCGACGTCTTTGGAGTTACCCGTCAATTGCAAATTACCTTGTGTATGAATACGTTCAGTCGCAACCGGACGTACACCTGTACCCAATTGCAAACCCGAAGGCAAATTGGTTTGCTGCGACGAGGCAGCACCAGGCTGACGTATCGTCTGGTACAGCAAGTCTTCGAACACGGCACGTGTACGTTTAAAACCTGTGGTGCTGACGTTTGCCAAGTTATTGGAAATGACGTCCATCTGCGTTTGTTGCGCATCCAGACCTGTTTTTGAAATCCATAAGGAACGAATCATTTTTTTCTCCAATATTTCGGCAAACTGCCAATAGACTTTGCGTCCATTCTCATTTTGCGCGTAGCCGCATTAATTCAAAGCGAGAAATTCAGTAGCTTTCGCCGCATTACTCTCGGCATGCTTCAACATATTCATATGTAGCTCGAACTGTCTTGCAAGACTGATCATGTTGACCATTGCATCAACCGCATTGACGTTACTGCTCTCGACATAACCACCCGCCACCGTGACGTTTGCATCAACCTCGGCCGGCTCACCGTCTTTCGTCACAAACAAGCCATCGTCGGAACGCACCAGATTTTCCGTGGGCGGATTGACCAGCTTCAAGCGTGCCAGTTGAATTGAAACACCGGGTTCAGTACGTGCTTCCACGGTAGAAATCGTGCCGTCTTTCGCAATCGACAGCACCACATCCGGCGGAATCGTGATCGGTCCGGTATCGCTCAACACATTCAAACCATTTTGTGTTTGCAGCACACCGTTCTCGTTGACCTTCAAACTGCCGCTGCGCGTGTAACCTTCGCTACCGTCGGCACGCTCTACCGCCAGCCAGCCTTGACCTTCCAGCGCAACATCCAGCGGACGACCGGTTTGCTGCAGGGAGCCAGCACGAAAATCGCTACCTACCGTCGAATCCACCACGAAGGTGCGGGTAGGCAAGCCATTGCTGACCACCGGCACCGCACGAAAGGTATCCAGTTGTGCGCGAAAACCGTTTGTCGAAACGTTGGCCAGATTATTGGACACCGTCGCCTGCTGTTCCAGGATCTGCTTGGCACCCGACATCGCGGTATAAATCAGTCTATCCATCTCATTTCTCCTGGATCAGTCGCATCAGTTTTTTTAAAACGACTGATGCGACTACCATCACTGCCAGAACCTGGGCTCAGTTCAGATTCAGCTCAACTTCTGTCTTAACGCAAGTTCACCAGAGTTTGCAAAATCTGATCCTGCGTTTTGATCGTCTGTGCATTTGCCTGGTAATAGCGCTGTGCAGTAATCATGTTGACCAGTTCAGCCGTCAAATCGACGTTCGAATCTTCAACCCGTGAAGATTGGACCGCGCCCAAGCCGCTGCTGCCAGGTGTGCTTGTCAGCGGCACACCAGACTCAGCGGTTTCTACCCATTGGTTATCACCAATGTTTTGCAGACCGTTAGGATTGGCGAAAGACGACAGGATGACTTGTCCGAGAATATTGACTTGGCCATTCGTGTAACGACCGACGATCTCGCCATTTGTCGATACGCTGAAACCAGTCAATGTGCCGGCGGCATAGCCATCCGGCAGTTGTTTGGCCACACCAAAATCTTGTGCGAATTGCTGAGTTCCGGTGCTATCAATCGAAATATTAAAAGGTGTGGCCGCACCACTGGTCACGGCCATTGCCGCGACCAGAGGCGATGGTGTCGTACCAGTCAGCACGCCGCCGTTATTGAAGTCCATCGTACCAAGTGGCACCGGAGCTGCTGGTGGAACATAACCGATAGGCACGTCATCATTCGTCGCAAAAACGGTCCATGTAGCACCAGCTGCACCGCTCGCTGTCTTGACATAAAAAGTACGCAATATGTGGGAATTACCGAGGCTGTCAAAAACAGGAACCGAAGTCGAATCGCTGAACGTGGTCGGATCGGTAGGATCAAAACTGGCAGCCGGCAAAACTGCCTTGCGCGAATCCAGTGTCAGCTTCAATTCATAATTGGTCGTAGCAGCAGGTGCCAGATCGGCCTTGTCTATCCTCAACTCACCCGGAGCACCGATCGCTACCGTACCGTTTGCATCTGCCAGGTAACCCGTCAAGCGCTGACCGGAAGCACTTTCAATATAGCCTTCCTTGCTCAGGATGAACTGACCGTTACGTGCATAGCTGATCGCGCCGTTGTTACTCATGCGGAAAAAACCACCACCGTTGATCGCCATATCGAGCGGGTTATTGGAAGCGGTAACGTTACCCTGTGAAAATTGCTGGGCGACGCGCGACACCTGCGTACCGATACCGATCTGTGTGCCACCGGAACCAACCAGCGAGTTGGCATAGACATCGGAAAACTGAACCTGCGATTGCTTGAAGCCGACGGTATTCGCATTGGCGACGTTATTGCCGATTGCTTCGAGACTTTTGGTTGCGGCATTCAATCCGCTCAAACCTTGTTGGAAACTCATGTTTTTTTCTCCTGACGGTGAAGGTTTAATTCAATAGGATTGCGCTGCATTAAAGATACTGGCGAATATCGGACAATTCGAGTTCGCCCAAACCCGGGACATTCAGCTTGACGGCTTGGCCAGCTGCGGTGGTAACCGTAGCCACCATACCGAATTGCAGCTCAGTGGTTTCGACAGTTTTGCCGGCAAGCGTGGCCTTGACATCGAATGTATAAGTTCCATCAGGAGCGTCGGTGCCGTCGGCTTTTTTGCCGTTCCAGATAATCGGCTGGGAACCGGCTTTTTGCGCTGGCAGATCGATCGTCTGCACTACTTTGCCCGATGCATCTTTGATCTCGATGGTCGCGCTATCAACATCGGATGGAAACTCGACACCCATCAGTGCCTGTTTTTCCGACAGACCGGTTTGATTACCCGGAGCAAGTACACCTTTACCGATCAGCGATGCGGCTTGCAGCGTCTGACTGGTTTGGTAACTACCCATCAGCGATTCCACTGTGCTGTTCAATTTATCGATACCAGTAACGGTTGATAATTGCGCCAGTTGGCTGGTGACTTGTGCGTTATCCATAGGATTCAACGGATCCTGATTTTTCATCTGCGTAACCAGCAGAGTCAAAAACCGGTCCTGCGCTTCTGCTGCGGTCGATGCCGCGGAAGCTGCCTTTGGATTCATTGCATCGAGCAATGATTGCGGCAAGGTATTACTGATGGCGGCCATGATTATTCCTTTTTATTATTTACTGACCGAGCGTCAGTGTTTTAAGAAGCATTGTCTTGGCCGCATTCATGGTCTCGACATTGGTTTGATAAGAGCGTGAAGCGGAAATCATGTTGACCATTTCCTCTACCACATTGACATTGGGCATCGCGACGTGGCCGGTTTCATCGGCGTTGGGATGCTTGGGATCGAACACCATTTTCAATGGCGACGCGTCTTCGACGACGCGATTGACTTTGACGCCGGTTGACGTTGCACCAGACATGGGCACCGATTGAAATTCAACCTGCTTGGCGCGATAGGTCTGACCGTTGGCGCTGGTGGTGCTGTCCGCATTGGCGATATTGCTGGACACCACATTCAGGCGCTGGCTCTGTGCGCTCATGGCCGAACCGGCGACATTGAAGATATTAAATAGCGACATGATTATTGCCCCTGAATAGCGGTAAGCATACCCTTGATCTTGGAAGCGACCAGCGTAATGCCGACTTCATAGCGCATCGCGTTATCGGTAAACTGATTGCGCTGCACATCCATGTCGACCGTATTGCCGTCGACATTACCTTGCGCTGTATTGCTATACAGCAAAGGCGCACCGCCTATGGTTTTATTAACGCTGGAAGTCAGATGCGTGGTTGACGTTTTCGCAAGCTCGGCCGGCGATGTGGCACCGCTGGTGCTTTTGGCTAGCGCACCTTGCAATGCCTTGTTAAAATCGACGTCACGCGCCTTGTAATTAGGCGTATCCGCATTGGCAATATTCGATGCCAGCAACTGTTGGCGCTGCGCGCGCAGATTCAGGGCAGTTTCCTGAAAGCGCATCATGTCATCAAGTTTTCCGATCATTACGACCTCCGAAGTGTGCATTCAGGGAATCTTCCCCGCGCCTGTAATGGATTTCTATAGCGTTGATCATACGGAGCACCTTGTCACGTCGATCAAACGATAAGAAGACAAAAATCCATGCTATTCACGGTTTTGGCTGAACACTAAATCAGTACCATGGTCGTGCAATCCAACCACTGGCCGCCATGAAACTCTCTTTCAATTTCGCAATCGTCGCTCTTGCTCTTCCTTTCGCGCTGTCGGCCCAGTCCGCCGTCACGCAGGTCGCCGAGCCGGAAGCACGGCAGGATCTTGGCGCGTTGAAGCAAACGGCAGAACAGTTCCTGCGCACGCAGGCTTCCGGTCTGCCGGGCGAAGTCAAGGTGACTGTGGGCTCGATTGATCCGCGCATGAAATTGCCGACATGTACAACGCCGGAGGCATTTTTCCCGCCATCCAGCAAGGCATGGGGCAAAACTACAGTAGGCATACGTTGCAGCGTGCCATCACCATGGACAATTTATGTATCGGCCAAAGTACAGGTGCATGGCGATTATGTAGTCGCCGCAGTACCGCTGGCCCAGGGACAAAACATTACGCAAGCTGATATCGCCAAGGTAAAAGGTGATTTGACTGCGATGCCGGCCGGCATCATTACCGATGCGTCGCAGGCGATAGGCCGCACGGTAGCGAATTCCATCAGATTAGGTTCGCCATTACGCCAGGATGCATTGCGCAACCAGCAGGCAATTCAGCAAGGTCAGGCAGTACGGGTGATCGTGAATGGCGCTGGTTTCAGTGTATCGAGCGAAGCGCGTGCATTGAATAATGCGAACGAAGGGCAATTGACGCAGGTTAGAACCACTACCGGTCAAGTTATTAGCGGCATTGCCAAGTTGGGCGGGATTGTTGAGTTAACTTATTAACAATGAAATTAAGACGCAAAATTTTACCCTTGCTCCATTTAGTACTAAAGTTTAGCGCGATAACGCCGATAGACCAGACATGAGATAGGCGTTTTGCCGCGAACCAGACGGAGTGATGTCGTGAAAATTGATGACACAAGCAAGAAAACTGCAGCAATAGGCGTCACTACGACGCAAGCGCGCGCAGGTAAAGGGGCTGAAAAAGCCGGTGCCAGTACCAAGGCATCGTCCAGCAATGTCACACTGTCCACACAAGTACAGGCGTTGACTGCGCAGGTTTCCGGTGCCAGCGTATTTGATACAAAAAAAGTTGAAGAGATCAAGGCAGCGATTGCCAATGGTCAGTTCCAGGTGAATGCCGAGCGTGTTGCCGACGGACTGATGGATACGGTAAAAGACCTGATCTCCGCACGAAAAGGTTAAATCTACATGAGCTCATCCGATATCAACCCTGCCGACAGCCTGATTAAAGAACACCAAGCCGTCCGCGCATTGACAGAACTGTTGCAGCAGGAACAAGAACAGTTGGTCGCAGGGAATATCGAAGCCATCGCCGCTCTGACCGAACCCAAGGCAAAAGCGGCTGTACGTATGGCTGAACTGGCTGCAGGACGTCACCAGGCATTGGCAAAAGCCGGTTTTGAAGCGGATGAATCGGGAATGAAAGTCTGGCTGGCAACTCCAGCAGCGTCAGAAACCGCCCAGCAATCCTGGCGCGAGCTGATCGCATTGGCTGAAGTCGGGAAAGAATTGAATCGCGTCAACGGCACCCTGATCAACAAGCAGATGGTGCGCAATCAGAATGTATTGAATATTCTGCAGCATGGCAGTGTGCAAGGTAATGCGGTCTATGGACCGGATGGCCAGACTGCAAACAAGTCTGTTAAACGCCATATCGTTGCAGGCTGAATCTTCTAAAGCTTGATTGCAGTGCTGTTTATCTTTGGCGGCTGCAAAATGTAGCTGCAATCTCCGCAGCTACACCAACTGCAATATCAAACTCCCCTCAATCAGCATTTCCCGCAGAAACTCAGTGATCGTCTTTAGCGGCGTGGCGCATAGATATCGCGCCCGGCTTCGTCGATTTGACGGCGCAAGGCACGTCGCTCATCCGGTGACAATCTAGGATCGCGGCGCGATTGCTCCGCATTACGGTTAGCATTATTGTCGTTAAAACGATCAGCAGATTGGCGTCTGTCATCATTCCCGCGCTTGCCCTGATTCGACCGATTACGATCATCATTTTGCGTACCGTAACCGAATGCATATCCCTGAAAACCCGACTGAGCAAACACTGTCGACGTGCTGACCAAGGCACTTGCCAGCAACATCGTCATTCCTATTCTTTTCAATGTAATATTCATCGTCATCTTCCGCAGCGTTTTACTTATGTACGCTTATCGTTTATCCACATACAAAGTCTATGCTGCTTTGCTTCAGGCCCTAAGCCCATTTCCGTAAAGGTTGTAACACTTTGTAATGCCTGCATTCACCTCTATACCGAGTAGTCTTTCTGAAGTTACCATAGCAAAATGAATACGACAAATGCCTCCATGAAGGAAACGACCCATTCGACCAATTCGCATCAGACCAAGGTGCTGGTCGTTGATGACGATGTGCGTTTGCGCGACTTGCTGCGGCGCTATTTGTCGGAACAGGGATTCAATGTGGTCACCGCAGAAAACGCGCAAGCCATGAACAAGCTGTGGCTGCGTGAACGCTACGATCTGCTGGTGCTTGACCTGATGTTGCCGGGTGAAGATGGGCTGTCCATCTGCCGCCGTCTGCGCGGTGCGGGTGACAAGACGCCTATCATCATGCTGACTGCGAAGGGCGAAGACGTTGATCGCATCGTCGGCCTTGAAATGGGCGCCGACGATTACATACCAAAACCATTCAATCCACGCGAACTGGTCGCACGCATCAGTGCAGTGCTGCGCCGTGTCACTCCCGATGAAGCGCCAGGCGCACCATCAGAAACACCGCAATCATTTACCTTCGGCGAATTCACGCTGGATCTGGGTACGCGTACCTTGAAGAAAAATGATGAAACCGTGCCGCTGACAACCGGCGAGTTTTCCGTCTTGAAGGTTTTTGCACGTCATGCGCGTCAACCGCTTTCGCGCGAAAAATTGATGGAACTGGCACGTGGTCGCGAATATGAAGTCTTCGATCGCAGCCTCGATGTACAAATTTCACGCCTGCGAAAATTGATAGAACCTGATCCATCGACACCGCTTTATATCCAGACAGTCTGGGGTCTGGGCTATGTGTTCATTCCAGAAGGCAAGCCGCGCTAAAACCTTGGCCCGCTGAAAAATTCAAAGGATGTCGATACCTTTACCACTTACGCGCCTGAGCTGGATAAAAAGCGGCCTGTTCTGGCGTACCTTTTTCCTGCTCGCCTTTTTGATCGCGGCCAGTATGGCTGCCTGGGTCGCCAGCTATCGCGTGGTTGAACAAACGCCACGCGCCAATCAAATTGCAGCACAAGTCATTTCCGTCGTCACCATTACCCGCGCCGCACTCACTCACTCCGCCCAGGATCTTCGTCGCGAATTACTGTTCGATCTTTCCAGCAATGAAGGCGTACGCGTCTATCCACTGGAAGATACCGACGTAGTCGAACCTCCGATTGAAAACAGTCTGGTGCTAAGCATTCAGGCAAATGTACGCGCAGCCTTGGGCAAGGAAACGCGCTTCGCCCGCACGGTCAATGATGTGCCTGGATTCTGGGTCAGCTTCAATATTTCCGAGGACCAATACTGGCTGATGCTTGATCGCGATCGCGTAGAAGGCACTTTCGGTGTGCAATGGATAGGCTGGGGGGCGGCTACCTTGCTCTTGTCCTTGCTAGGCGCATTGATGATTTCCGGCTTGATCAATCAACCTTTGGCACGCCTCACCGCTGCCACTCGCTCGATTGCCAAAGGACAGCGCCCTGCTCCATTGCCTGAACGCGGCCCGACTGAAATTCGTGAAGCCAATCACAGCTTCAATCAAATGGTGGATGATCTTGCCCGCGTGGAATCCGATCGCGCTGTCGTCCTCGCAGGCATTTCGCACGACTTGCGTACACCGCTCGCCCGCATGCAACTGGAAGTTGAAATGGCGGGCTTGCCGGACGATGCGCGCAAAGGCATGCAATCCGATCTGCATCAAATGGATGCCATCATCGGCCAGTTTCTCGACTATGCAAAACCTGTCGATAGCAGCCATTTTGAAGTCATCGATTTAACAGCATTAATCAACGATGCAGCGCATGAAGCTGCACGACTCCCGGACGTCAATATCAGCAAAACAATAGAAGACAAGGTCACCGTTCTTGGCAATACCATCGACATAAAAAGGATAGTCAACAACCTGGTTGAAAATGCACGTCGCTATGGCAAGGCAGGCGATGCTTCACATGTCGACATTGATGTCTGCTGCTGCGTAGAAAACGATAAAGTCATTCTGGAAATTGCCGATCATGGAGCCGGTGTCCCCGATGATGAAATCAGCCGCTTGTTGCGTCCTTTCACACGGATGGACAGTGCGCGCGGTCAGGCGAACGGTGCGGGATTGGGCTTGGCCATCGTCGACAGAATCGTCAGACGACATAGTGGAAAACTCAATCTATTCAACCGGAATGGCGGTGGTCTGACAGTACAAATCGTATTCGCAAATCCAAAGAAAAAACACGGTGCTTTTCCGATTTGAAGCATGAATAAATACATGCATGAATTAAGAGTAGCGATCAGTTAAGTACGAACGAATCAAGTCAAGCTGATCCGCCAATAAAAAAACGCACATGCCTGCAAGCGATGTGCGTTTTTTTATTGAGCCTGATACATTCAGGCTTTATTTCTTAAACCTTGTCTTCTTTAATCTCGGTCACAACACCGTCGATGATATCGCCATGTGACGATTGTCGGTACGCACGCTCAGCTTCAAAACGTGCTTTCAATGCACGGCGTCTTTTATACATCAACACCGGGATCAGCAACCAGCTCAACAGCAACACCGTGACAATCAGCAGCAAGCCCACCATCAATACGACACCCAGCATCAACCACGCGAACAAGCGTGAAAAGAAGCCGCCCGATTGGCTGCGACGGAACATTTGTTGCCAACCTTGCGCATGCTGACTGAAAAGAAAAGATGCCATCTGGTGTTACTCCTGAATCACTTGGTAAAGCCGGTCAAAATAAAAAACGCTTATTTACACTATGCGTCAATCCGGCCGATGCTGCAATAGATGGTGATGTTTTTTGAGAATTCAATGTTTTTTAACGGATTGTATTTTTCACACCGTTTTACCGCATTTATTCGTCATGATCGCCGGTGATCGGGCCATCTTTAAACAGCGCATCACGTAATTCTTTGTCCATTTTTGGATCGCGCCTGCGTATCCATTCAAGCACCATTGCCGCATGCTCTTTTTCCTCGTCACGGTTATGTTTCAGGATCTTTTTCAGTTCGGGATCGGTAACGGCATCAACGCGCTGGCTATACCAATCAACCGCTTCCAGCTCCTCCATCAGCGACGTGATCGCCCGATGCATGTCCATGGTTTCTGCTGATAACTTATCAACTGGTTCGTGATAGCCTTCATTCGACATATTTCCATCCCTTTTCAAGCCATGTTTCCAGATAAATAATTAATACTTATTCTGTAGACAGGGTAAATGGAAATAAATTTCAGCTATTTTCATCAAGTTTGATAAATCAGTGCGACCGCTTCGGCAGCAATCCCTTCTTCGCGTCCCAAATAACCCAGTTTTTCATTGGTTTTCGCCTTGATATTGACTTGATTGATCGCAACGCCAAGGTCTGCGGCGAGGTTCGCAACCATCAGTGGAATATGCGGTGCCATCTTCGGTTTTTGCGCAATGATGGTGGCATCCACATTACCGATACGAAAACCAGCCGCCGCCACGCGCTTGGCCGCTTCACGCAATAACACGCGCGAATCAGCACCGACAAACTCCACTGCCGTATCCGGGAAATGTCTCCCGATATCGCCCAAGGCTGCTGCACCCAACAAGGCATCGGTAATCGCATGCAGCAAGACATCGGCATCAGAATGCCCCAGCAAACCTGTCGTATGCGGAATCGTGACGCCACCAATAATCAGTTTGCGGCCTTCGACCAGCGCGTGGCAATCATAACCCTGGCCGATCCTGAATGGCATCACTGCGGGAGTCACGGCTGAAATCGGGTTGCTCATACAAGTCCTTTTAAATAAAGTTCGGCAAGCGCCACATCATGCGGCAGCGTTACCTTGAAGTTGCGTGCATTGCCTTCCACCAGTTTTGGTTGCAAGCCCAATGCCTCGATCGCGCTCGCCTCATCGGTGACAGTGGCAGCCTGCTCCAATGCGCGTCGCAATAATCCATAGCGAAACATTTGTGGCGTCTGCGCTGCCCACAAGTGATCGCGTGCCACCGTTTGCTCGACACGGCCACCGCTGCCAGAGCGCTTCAAGGTATCCACCACCGGGACAGCCAGCAAGCCGCCGATTTCATCGTCCTGCAAGCTGTGTATCAAAGTATCGATCAAGGTAATTGTGAGGCCGGGACGTGCCGCATCGTGCACCAATATCCAATCGTCATCGCTGACCTGATCCCGCATGGCATGCAGGCCATTCAACACGGATAGATGCCGAGTTGCACCGCCCACACGCAGTACGGTGAGACGAGACATATCTACCGGCAAAGTAGTATCGATATACGCATCGTCCTGGCTCACCACAACGAAGGTATGCGTCACGGACTCGGCAATGGAAAACGTATCCAGCACCCGTCGCAGCATAGGTTTGCCTGCGATGGAAACATACTGCTTCGGAATTTTTTCGCCCATGCGCGCGCCAACACCGGCAGCAGGAATCAGTGCGAAATAACGGGGAGGATTCATAACAAAATAAGGGGAATGTGCACGGGTGCGCTCTATTGGTGGAAAAATCGATAACTGGTTTGCGCACGTGCCCAAGCAGAGCAGGACTCCGCCACGGGGCTTGGTTTATAATCTCATCATAATTTTTCACTGTCAAATGAAGTGCACGAAGGCAAGCATGCCGGCATTTTTTGACCACCCTGACATGCGTAATGTCGCTATTTGATGTCCTTCGACCTAAAAAAATCTCTTCCCAAGCCCGGTTCGCGTTTTGTCCTACCCTCAGTTCACGGTTCGGCAGACGCTTATGTACTGGCGCAAGCCGCCGCAGAACTGAAATCGCACAAACGCATGCTGACAGTCGTCGTTGCCAGCGCCAGCGATGCGCAACGCCTGCTGACGGAAATCCCGTGGTTCATTAGCGAAGGGCAGGAAAAGCTGCGCTGCCATCTGTTGCCGGATTGGGAAACGCTGCCCTATGACGCCTTTTCGCCGCATCAGGATCTGGTCTCCGAACGACTCGCGACGCTGTATGAAGTCTTGAATGGTCAATGCGATGTCCTGATCGTACCGGCCACCACTGCGCTGGTGCGCATGGCACCGCCCTCCTTCCTCGCGTCCTATACCTTCTTCTTCAAGCAAGGTGAGAAGCTGGACGAAGCGAAGCTGAAGGCGCAGTTGCAGCTTGCCGGCTACAGCCCCGTCAAGCAAGTCATGTCGCCTGGCGAATACTCGGTGCGCGGTGGCTTGATCGATATCTATCCTATGGGTTCCGTGCTGCCGTATCGCATAGACCTGTTTGGCGACACGATAGACACGATACGCACCTTCGATGCGGATACCCAGCGCTCGCTGTATCCGGTGAAAGAAGTACGCTTGCTGCCGGCGCGCGAATTTCCGATGGATGAAGCAGCGCGTACCGCTTTCCGTGGTCGCTGGCGCGAATTATTCGAAGGCGATCCAAGTCGCTCGGTGATTTACAAGGACATCGGCAGCGGCATTGCTTCCGCCGGTATCGAATATTATCTGCCGCTGTTTTTCGAAGAAACCAAAACGCTGTTCGATTATCTGCCGACGGACACCACCTTTGCCTTGGTCGGCGATATCGATGCAGAAATCAAGCGCTTCTGGACAGATACGCAATCACGCTACCGCTTCCTCAAGTCGGATAGAGAACGTCCTCTGTTGGCACCAGAGCAAATATTCCTCAGTGACGAAAACTTTTTCACGCTGGCCAAACCGTTCGGGCGCTGGGTTATTCAAACTGAAGACGTGGCGTCGGAGTTATCAGCCTCATTGCCGAACATCGCCGTCAATCGCCGTGCCGATGATCCGCTGGTCAATCTGCGCGCCTATCTACTGCAAACCGACAAGCGTGTCCTGATCTGCGCAGAAACCAACGGCAGACGCGAAACGCTGCAGCAATATTTCAACGAATACAATCTTGCTCTCGCACCAGCCGACGGCTTTGCCGACTTCAGCACTGCAACTGCAAAACTGATGCTGGGTGTGGCACCCATGCATGCTGGCTTCGAACTTGGCAATACACTCGGTGGCCTCGCCTTCATTACCGAAACCGAGTTGTACGCCGGCTCAGGTCGCCGCGTCGGCAGCAAGAAACAGGAAGGCGCAACGCAAGTCGAATCGATGGTGCGCGATCTGTCCGAGCTCAAAATCGGCGATCCGGTCGTACACGTCAATCACGGCATAGGTCGCTACATGGGCTTGACCAGCATGGATCTGGGCGAAGGCGAAACCGAATTCCTGCATCTGGAATATGCGAAGGACACCAAGCTCTACGTCCCGGTTTCGCAACTGCATGTGATCTCGCGCTACTCAGGCGCATCGCCTGACGATGCACCGTTGCATGCGCTGGGCTCAGGTCAATGGGAAAAAGCCAAACGCCGCGCCGCTGAGAAAATCCGCGACACCGCTGCCGAATTATTGAATCTGTACGCCCGTCGCGCACTGCGCGAAGGCCACAGCTTCGAATACTCGGCACACGATTACGAAGCCTTTGCGGAAAGCTTCGGTTTTGAAGAAACCGTCGATCAAGCCGCCGCTATCAATGCCGTCATCAAGGACATGACTAGCGGAAAACCTATGGACAGGTTGATCTGCGGTGACGTTGGTTTCGGCAAAACCGAAGTCGCCTTGCGCGCTGCATTCGTCGCCGTCCTTGGTGGCAAACAGGTAGCGATTCTGGCACCGACGACGCTGCTCGCAGAACAGCATGCGCAAACCTTTGCTGATCGCTTTGCCGACTGGCCGGTGCGGATTGCCGAACTATCGCGCTTCCGCAGCGGCAAGGAAATCACGCAAGCGATGAAAGGCATGGCCGATGGCACGATAGATATCGTGATCGGTACGCATAAATTGTTATCGGCCGATACCAAGTTCGCGCGCCTGGGTCTGGTCATCATCGATGAAGAACATCGCTTCGGTGTACGACAGAAAGAAACGTTGAAAGCATTGCGTGCAGAAGTCGATGTATTGACGCTGACGGCAACGCCGATTCCGCGCACCCTGGGTATGGCGCTGGAAGGCTTGCGCGATTTTTCCATCATCGCCACTGCACCGCAAAAACGCCTCGCGATCAAGACTTTCGTACGCAGTGAAAACGCATCCGTGATACGCGAAGCCTGTCTGCGCGAATTAAAGCGCGGCGGCCAAGTCTACTTCCTGCACAACGAAGTCGAGACCATCGAGAATCGCAAGGCAATGCTGGAAGAGCTGATGCCGGAAGCACGTATAGGCGTCGCACACGGCCAGTTACATGAACGCGATCTGGAAAAAATCATGCGCGATTTTGTCGCGCAGCGTTTCAACATTCTGTTGTGTACGACGATTATCGAAACCGGCATCGACGTACCAACTGCGAACACCATCATCATGCACAGAGCCGACAAATTCGGTCTGGCGCAATTGCATCAGTTGCGCGGTCGCGTCGGCCGTTCGCATCATCAGGCATATGCGTATCTGCTGGTGCATGACGTACAAGGTTTAAGCAAGCTGGCACAACGTCGTCTCGATGCGATTCAACAGATGGAAGAACTTGGTAGCGGCTTCTATCTGGCAATGCATGATCTGGAGATACGCGGTGCCGGCGAAGTATTGGGCGACAATCAATCGGGCGAGATGACCGAGATCGGCTTCCAGTTGTACTCGGACATGTTGAACGAAGCCGTACGCTCGCTGAAGAACGGCAAGGAACCGGATCTGGCCGCGCCGCTCTCCACCACGACCGAAATCAATCTGCACGTGCCTGCGCTATTACCGAGCACCTATTGCGGCGATGTGCACGAGCGGCTATCGATTTACAAACGCTTGGCGAATTGCAAAACGCAGGATGCCGTCAACGATCTGCAGGAAGAGTTGATAGATAGGTTCGGCAAGCTGCCGGATGCGGCACAGGCATTGGTGGAAACACACAGGCTGCGCGTTGCAGCGGTGCCGGTCGGCATCATCAAGATAGATGCGCATGCAGAATCCGCGACACTGCAATTCGAGCCGAATCCGCCTATTGATGCAATGCGTATCATCGAGCTGATACAAAAGAATCGCCATATCAAATTGAATGGCCAGGATAAATTGCGTATTACCGCGAACATGCCCGACCTCGCCGCGCGCGTGCTCCAGATCAAGAACACGATACGCGCACTGCTAACATAACGATCCATCTTTAACCGACATCGCCATGAATCTGATTTTGCAAGGCTTGACCGTACAACGCCATATCGTAGAACAAATTGCCGGTCTGGCCCGTCCGCGTTCCATCGTCGCTATCGGCGATCATGCGTATCGCTGCGTCGACGTCAGCTACAACGATGAAGTGAAATCGCAAATCGATATGGCCGCATGGGCCGCGAAACTTGATTACGCGTTCATGGAACGCAGCCGTGTATTGTCCGACTTCAAGTTGGTCGCGATGGATATGGATTCAACCCTGATCACGATCGAATGCATAGACGAGATCGCCGACATGCAAGGCTTGAAACCGCAAGTCGCAGAAATCACCGAAGCTGCCATGCGCGGCGAAATCGAATTCAAGGAAAGCCTGACGCGTCGCGTCGCCTTGCTCAAAGGATTGGATGCAAGCGCATTGCAACGCGTCTACGACGAACGCCTGACGCTCTCGCTGGGAGCAGAGAAAATGCTGGCAGGTATACAAGCGGCAGGCATGAAGACCTTGCTGGTATCCGGCGGTTTTACCTTCTTCACCGATCGGATGAAGCAGCGCCTCAATCTCGACTACACACATTCCAATCAACTGGAAATCGTAGACGGCAAATTGACCGGCCAGGTTATCGGCGGCATCGTCGATGGTGAAGAAAAAAAAGCCACCGTCGAACGCGTCTGCAAGGAGTTGAACATTTCGCCACAACAGGCAATCGTCATGGGCGACGGCGCCAACGATTTGCAAATGATGCGCATCGCCGGCTTGTCGGTTGCATTTCGCGCCAAACCTGTCGTCAGACAGCAAGCGAATATCGCCTTGAATTTTGTTGGTCTTGATGGCGTGTTAAATCTGTTCCACAGCTAGAGGCTCCCTGTCAGTTCTGACATTGACGCAAGCGCGTTCAGTCGCGCTTGCGCACGGCCATCTAGCGCCTTGAATTTCTTTTCAGCAACCTCTCCGCATTCCATGATGAAAAGCCTTTGCTTTTCCATTTTTTAATTCTGCATCTGCGCCCCCAAAACTCCAGAAAAGCGAGCAAAATAAGGTAGATTTTGCTCATCAATACATTTCATCTATCGATTAATTTTATGCATCAATAAGCTAGGGAGCCGCTGATATCGTAGCGGGCTTCCAGACTGCAACGATCAGCCTGGGTTAAAAAAATAGTAAGCCAACCAATCAAAGGAAAAGATCATGATATGGCAGCAAATCTACGACCCGCTTAACAGCTTCGGTTTCTCTACACTGGCGGCCGGCATTCCGGTTGCGGTCCTGTTGACCGCACTTGCGTTCTTCCATATGAAAGCGCATCTCGCAGCCGGCCTGGCGCTGGTAGTCGGCATCGTGATTGCCGCTTTCGTCTTCGGCATGCCGGTTGCGATGGCCGGCAAGGCAGCAGGTTACGGCATTGCCGCAGGCCTGTTCCCGATCGGCTGGATCGTGCTGAACATTATTTTCCTGCACCGACTAACCACGCTGAACGGCTATTTCAAGGTATTGCAAAACAGCATAGGTAGCATCACGGAAGATAGGCGCCTGCAATTACTGCTGGTTGCCTTCTGTTTCGGCGCCTTCTTTGAAGGCGCAGCCGGTTTCGGCACACCGGTGGCAGTTACCGGCGCGATCCTGATCGGCCTCGGCTTCTCGCCGCTAGCGGCATCCGGACTGGCATTGATCGCCAATACGGCACCGGTCGCTTATGGCGCACTGGGCGCACCTGTCATTGCGCTGTCTGCAGTTACCGGCATCGATTTGCTGGACCTGTCTTCGATGATCGGACGCCAATTGCCGTTCTTCTCGGTGCTGGTACCGTTCTGGCTGATCTGGGCATTTGCCGGTTTCCGTGGCATGCGTGAAATCTGGCCGGCGATTCTGGTCGCAGGCGTATCGTTTGCAGTACCGCAGTTCATCGTCTCAAATTACCACGGACCATGGCTGGTGGACGTGATTGCCGCTATCGTTTCGATGAGCTCGCTGACGCTGTTCCTGAAGGTATGGCAACCAAAGAAAATCTGGACCTCGACTGCCTTGCGTAACCGTCATGACAACTCCAAGGATGACATCAAGGACGAACCGATCGTTGTAGATAATTCCGTTGTCGCCAGCATCAGCGTGGCGAAATCGTGGATGCCTTGGGTAATCCTGTCGGTATTCGTGTTTATCTGGGGTACGCCGTTTTTCAAGAAAGCGATTGATACGATCTGGTCATGGAAGTATGCAATTCCAGGTCTGGACAAGATGGTCATGAAGATGCCGCCAGTGGCGAAGGAACCGTTCCTCGAAGCTGCCGTGTTCAACTTCAATGTATTGTCGATGGCAGGCACCGGCATCTTGGTATCCTCCATCGTCGCCGGCGTAATGATGGGCTATTCATTCAAGCGCCTGCTCAAGGAATACTGGCACACGATCGTGCTGGTACGTTATTCGCTGCTGACCATTTGCGCGATGTTCGGCATCGGTTATCTGACCAAATACTCCGGTCTTGATGCCACCCTCGGTCTGGCATTTGCACATACCGGCGTGTTCTATCCTATGTTCGGCACACTGCTGGGCTGGCTGGGCGTGGCGCTAACCGGCTCTGATACCGCTGCCAACGTACTGTTCGGCAGTCTGCAAAAAACCACTGCAGAACAACTGGGCCTGCCGCCAGTTCTGATGGCATCAGCCAACAGCGCCGGCGGCGTGATGGGCAAGATGATCGATGCGCAATCGATTGTAGTGGCCTCCACCGCAACCAAATGGTACGGCCACGAAGGCGACATCTTGCGCTACGTGTTCTTCCACTCGATCGCGCTGGCCATCCTGGTTGGCTTCCTGGTGACATTGCAAGCCTATGTGATACCGTTCACACACATGGTCGTCAAATAAACCCTAGTCAATGCAAGAAAAACGGAGCCCTCAGCGGCTCCGTTTTTTTGTGCCAAGAATAAGTTGACGCAGACGATGCGATGTTTGACTATCGTCTGGAATGTTTGCAAAAATATTGCAAAAGGAACTTTGTTTTCCTTCGTGCATCAGATATGACTGAATACATATAAGGACGCGCCATGAACCAGGAACTCGTTTTAGACAGTCCATTGCAATCAGCAAAAAATCTCGCGTGGTGGTTGTATATCGCGCATGCTGCCAGTCTGATATTTTCGCTAGGTGCTTTTTCCTTCATTCCGCTGATCATCAATTACGTCAAGCGCGAAGACGCGGCCAACACCTTTGTCTACAGCCATCACGGCTGGCAGATACGTTCGTTCTGGTGGTATCTGGTATGGATGACACTGGGTGGAATTTTGTTCATGACCGTTATCGGCATCCCCGTCGCCTTCCTGATCTGGACTGTGGCGTGGTTATGGAAACTCTATCGCCTGATCAAGGGCATTGTGGATTTGAACGACAACAAGACTATGCCTTGAAGTATTGTTTCCACCCATAAAAAAAAAGCATCCATCCGGGTGCTTTTTTTATTCAGGAGAGACAAGACAGGTTTGCTTTCCCGTTTAAATTTACTTATGCTGTGAATCAAAAGACAGGTAATGAGATACAGCCTGAGTTATTGCCATTCGCAGTAAATTGAAAAACAGACTGTAGCAACATCAAGCGTCATTCATTAATCACATCATTTGCTTCATTCATCGCGATGAATACTTTTGGTCCGAGACAGGTTGATACTTCCAGCTGGCGCCGCTGGCTCAGCGAAGCATTACATTTATCCAGCAAACATTTCGTACTGAATGTCACCCTCGTTCTTTTTACACTGGGTATAGCCAGCCAGTTCCCTGCACTGGTACTGACAATTATTTCTCCTGTCCTGGTCGGCGCCTTTGTCCTTGTGGCATATAGCGCAGATTCATCCGTATCAATTGCAAAGATACTGAAATCATCGCCCTTGTCCCTGTTGCGCATCCTGCTTTGTTCCGCAGCAACGGTACTGACGCTGAGCATGGCGATGTTCATCATTCTTTATATTGTTCAAGGGACCGCTATTCCCTCAGCAGAGCCGTCTGTCTATATTGAGAAATCGTATGCAATGAGTGAGTTCATGGCTGGCTCGAAAGCGCTGTTTTCCATCGGTATCTGGCTGCTGGTGATCCTGCCCTGGTTTGCGATTCCGCTCATCGTATGCACCGATCTTCCGCTCAGACTGTGCCTGGATCACACCTTCAAGGCTTTCAATCAAAACAAATTTGTTGTCATCGTCGTCTTTGTCTGTGCCGTGTTATTGATGGTCGGCGCCCTGCTCCACGGTCTTACCGTGGTGCCGTTGTATCCTATTCTAGGTGGCATTCTGTACGCATCGTACAGACACATTTTCCTCGGCCTTCCACCGCTGGAAACGGCCAGTGAAAAAGTAAAATTGCCGCACTTCGTGCGCAGCCTGCAGAACAAGTAGGCTTGCGCTAACAATGCCATGCCTTAAGCACAGCTTCATCAATAAAAAAGCATCCCGATGGATGCTTTTTTTATTTCGTACATCACAATTTTAAACGGCTAGCGCTTCCCCTACATCAGCACTTGTTTCAAGCGGCACAACCGGATTCCAGCAGGCCAGTCGTTCGCCACCGACAGAAAGAATCGCCGGCCTTTCGCTTAAACAACGCTCGCTCGCATTGTCACAACGCGGCGCAAAGCTGCAACCCGGCGGCAATGCTGCCAGATTCGGCGGTGCACCCCGTACTGCTGGTAAAGGTTTGCCACGATTGTCGTGACCAACTGTCGATGCCAGCAAACCTGCGGTGTATGGATGGCGCGGTGTGGTGACAATACCCTTGACTGTGTTTTCTTCAACGATGCGACCGCCGTACATGACAGCGATGCGATCAGCGACTTCGACCGCAGCACCGATGTCATGCGTGACAAAAATTACCGACATGCCTGTCTCTTTTTGCAGTTCGCGCAACAGCAGCAAAATCTGAATCTGCACTGAAGCATCCAGTGCAGTCGTCGGTTCATCCGCCAGCAACAATTTAGGTTTGCATGCAAGTGCCAGTGCAATCATTGCACGCTGCCGCATACCACCCGACAGTTCATGCAGATACGCATCGTAACGACGACGCGATTGCGGAATTTGCACGCGATCCAGCATCTGCAAGGCACGTTGCATCGCTGTGTCCTGGCTCACAGCTTCGTGTGCGCGTATCGCTTCGGTAATTTGCTGACCTACCGTGTAGACCGGATCGAAAGCCAGACCCGGCTCTTGGAAAATCATCGAAGTCGTGCCGCCACGATACATCTCCAGCGCACGACCTTTCAACGCCAGCACATCCTGTCCATCGACTTCGATATGACCGTTAATGCGCGTGGTGCGTTGCGGATGCAGACGCAACAAGGTGCGCAAGGTCACGCTTTTGCCGGAACCTGATTCACCCAGCAAGCCCAATACTTCGCCAGCCTGCAAATCGAAGCTGACATTATCCAGCGCATTGGCGCGCCGGTTGCCATGAAACTCCACGCTCAAATCGCGTACTGATACCAAGGGTTTGTTCATGCTGCCACCTCTTCGATTGCTTTTGTGTGGCCGGAAACCGGATCGTTCATATGACATGCGACTGCATGCCCTTCACCATTTGCAACTTGCAACAAGGCAGGAATTTGCGTTGCGCAAACAGCTTCCGCATGCGGGCAACGTTCACGGAAGCGGCAACCGCTAGGCGGGTTGATAGGGTTAGGTGGATCGCCAGCCAGCGGTGAATGCTGGGTACGGTTATCCGGATCCATCGACGGCACTGCCGACAATAACGCTGTCGTGTAAGGATGGCGAGCGCTGCCGTAAATCTGCTCGACCGGCCCCATCTCAACCACCTGCCCCATGTACATCACCATCACATCGTCGCTGATGTAATGCACGACGTGCAAATCGTGCGAGATGAACAGATAAGTCAGGTCGTGTTCAGCCTTGAGTTCCTGCAGCAGATTCAAGACTTGCGCCTGCACTGATTTATCCAGCGCCGCAACCGCTTCATCGAGAATCACCAGACGCGGTTGAAATGCCAGCGCGCGTGCAATGTTCACGCGCTGTCTTTGACCACCAGATAATTCATGTGGGTAACGCGAGGCGAATTGCGATGGCTCCAGCCCGACGCGCGCCAATAATGCACGCGCCTGTTCGTTCGCATCTTTCTCGGATACGCCATGCACTTGCGGACCGTAGGCAATCGTATCGCCTATCGTCAGACGAGGATTCAACGAAGCGAATGAATCCTGAAATACCATCTGCAGATTGCGGCGAAATTCCTTGAATTCGATACCGCCAAATTCCGCCACACCGTCGCCATCAAAAATCATGTTGCCGCTATCCGGATCGATCAGACGTGCGACCAAACGTGCCGTCGTCGATTTGCCGCAACCGGATTCACCGACTATGCCCAGCGTCTTGCCTTTGGCGACGGAAAAACTCACCCCATCGACTGCGTGTACGAATTTTTTTTCACGCTGCAAAACACCTCCACGCACCGGGAAATATTTTTTCAAATTTTTCACTACCAGCAGCGGCTGCGCAGGACCGCCGCGATCAACTGAATTAGCTGCTGGACTAACACCAGTAAGGTTCATGTCATCAGGTTTCATTTGCGTATATCCATGGCTGAACGAACACCGTCTGCCAACAAATTGAAGGCAATCGACGTCATGAAAATAAACACGCCTGGCAATGCCGCAACCCATGGGTTACGGAAAATTGCCGAGCGCAATGTATTGAGCATCAAGCCCCATTCCGGCTCAGGTGGACGCACGCCGAGACCGAGGAAGGACAAGCCAGCTGCGAGGATCATGCTGACGCTGAGCAAGCCGGTGGCATACACGAACACTGGCCCAAGTACATTACCGAGCACATGCACACGAATGATAGAGAATGCACTGGCACCACTCATGCGCGCCGCTTCTATGTAATCAAGCTTGCGCACTTGTGTGGTGACGCTTTCTGCGACGCGCACAATTTGTGGTACGAACACCAGGGTCAGCGCGAGAATACTGTTGCTTATGCCAGGTCCCAATGCGCCGGAAATCGCCACCGCCAACAACACCGATGGGAACGCATAGAACACATCAAGCACACGCATGATGATCATGTTGAGCTTGCCGCCTACATAACCGGCCAACAAGCCGATCGAAGTACCGATACCAAACGCGGCCAGCACCGGCAGCACACCCATCATCAAGGACAGCCGACCGCCATGCATCAAGCGCGTCAACATGTCGCGACCGAGTTCATCAGTACCCAGCCAATGGCCTTCGCTACCTATAGGGAGCAAGCGGCGAATCATGCTGCCCTTGAATGGATCGGCCGGTGCCAACCAAGGTGCAAACACCGCAGCACCGACGATCAGCAAAATCACCAATGCCGCACCCATTGCGACTGGGTCACGCAGCAATTGGCGCAGCACGGTGGTCCAGTAACCGCGCGGCTGCGCTGTCACGACAGGCATCACCGGTTGTGGAAAAAATTGAATAGAAGAAGCCATGGTTTTAACTTTCTCAGCGACCCATGCGGGGATCAAGTAGGGGTTGCAGAATGTCGACCAGCAAATTGAGCGCGACGAAGAACATGCAGAGCACGAGGATCGTGCCTTGCAACAACGGCATATCGCGCTGGAAGATGGCGGTGTTCAATAAGAAGCCGGTACCCGGCCATGCGAATACAGTTTCCACCAAAATCGAACCGCCCATCAGATAGCCGATCTGCAAACCAGTTACCGCCAATACAGTCGGTGCGGTGTTTTTGGCGATGTGGCGGAAGATCGTGCCATTGCTGAGACCGCGCGCACGCAGCGCGACGACAAATTCCTGCTCCAGCATTTCCGCCACCAACGCACGCACGGTGCGTGTGATGATGCCCATGGGGATCACAGAGAGCGTAATTGCCGGCAGAACCAGGTAACGAAAATGTTCGAGATCCCACGCCCAATCGGAGGAGCCGCCAGGCCCTGCGCCCATCGCCGGAAACCAACCCAGCTGGGTGGAAAAAATAATCGTCAGCACCAAGCCCAGCCAGTAATGCGGCACACTGACGCCGATCACGGAAATAAAGGTAGCAATACGATCAATCACACTGCCGTGCCAGTAACCGGCCAACGCACCAAGTACGCAACCGGCAATCACGCCAGCCAGACCAGCGACACCGGCCAGCAACAGCGTATTACTCACTGCGCTCATGACTTCAGTCACGACTTCACGGCCTGATGCAATCGAGGTACCAAGATCTCCCTGCACTGCGCGTAACAGCCACATGCCGTATTGCACAGGCACTGGTTTATCCAGGCCATAGGCGCTCTTCAGCGCGGCGATGACATCGGCAGGTGCATCAGCAGGCGCGATCGCATTCAGCGGATCGCCAGGTGCCAGATACACCAGCATGAAAGACAAGACCGTCACACTCAGTGCAATCGGAATCGCGTACAGCAGACGTTTCAAAATATAGGAGAGCATAAACAACTTTCAGCGATACAGCTTGATAAATACAACTTGATAAAGAATTCAATGCCTCGGAGCCGTGACGCGATACAGCTTGCGCTGCACCGCGTCCGGGAGGACTTCAAGGGAACTGCATCACTACAACTTCAAAAAATCACATGCAAAATTACATGCAGATCGTGATCACATACGAATGGTGGTCAGATCCTGGAACCAGTGCTGTGCCTGCACGAAGCCTTTCACCTTAGGCGAAATCGCGTGCGGGTTGACGTCATGCACGACCCACAACATCAATGCATCGTCGACCATGGTTTGATGCACTTGTGCCAGCAATTTGTCCTGGGTTTTCACATCGAAGCTGGTACGAATCTGATCCAGCATTGCATCCATTTTCGGATTCGAATAACCACCCCAGTTGACGCCATTCGGTGCGATGTAACGACTATCGACGAAACGAGTCAGCGCGTAGAACGGATCAGCTGTCACGTAACCCAGATTCAAACCGGTCACGCCTTTGCTCGCATTGATATCGCCCTTGGCACCACTACGCCATTTCAGGTACAGGGTTTCCAGTTCGACGACTTCAAACTCGACTTGAATGCCGATCTCGGCCAGGCTTTGCTGGATGTATTCATTCATAGGCAGGGACAACATTTGACCGGTACCACCCTGAGCGATGGCTATCTTCGCTTTCAACGGTTTGCTCGGGCCATAACCGGCTTGCGCCATCAAGGCACGTGCAGCAGCCACGTCATACTTGATCTTGAAGGTCGGATTGCCAAACCATGTACTGGTCTTGTCGAGCTGGCCAACTGCAGGCGTCGCCAAACCATTCATCAATGCCACGATGCCGTCTCTATCGATTGCCAGGTTAGCTGCCTTGCGCACACGAATATCCGTCCATGGCGAACCTGGGAAGGTGCTGAAGTGATACGGCCATACGTGTGGTGTAACGTTCGTCACCAGCTTGAAGCCGGATGACTTCAGTTGTGGCAATACATCAGGCGGTGGTGTTTCTATGATGTCGACCTGACCATTCAGCAAAGCGTTGGCGCGGGTCAATGCATCAGGGATAGGCAACAGGATGATGCGATCGGTTTTAGCGATACGTGTCTTGTCCCAATAAGCTGCGTTCTTGACCAGTTCAGCGCGTTCGCGTGGAACCAGTTTGTCCAGCTTGAAAGGACCAGTGCCGGAAGCCTGCGATGCAAACTTGTTCCAGTCCTTGCCGACTTTTTCCCATTGCGCCGGGCTGGAAATCAGGAACCATGGCAATTGATATGGGAACAGCGCGTCTACATCCTTGGTGGTGATTTCCACCACGTAGTCGCTGATCTTCTTATACGAAGCGATCGATGGAATGCGTGGACGCACCTGCGCACTTTGCTTGGCATCGAACTGCGGCGATTTATCGGCGAGGACTTTATCCAGATTCCAGATCACGGCATCCGCTTTGAACTCGGAACCGTCATGGAACTTGACCCCCTTGCGCAGCGTAAAGGTCCACTTCTTGTTGTCTTTAGGATCGACTTTCCATTCCGTTGCCAGACCTGGAACCAGCTTGCCCGGACGCGAATCGATATTCGCTTCCCACGCGACCAGCGGATCATAGATCGTGTGGCCGGTGAATTGATATGCGCCGGCGCCGCGATCAGGCTGGCCGGTTGTCAGCGGAATGTCCGCCATTGAAATACCGTAACGGGCTACCGTTTCAGCGTGCAGGCCCGAATGCAGTGACAGGGCTAAAGGAACCGCCATCAACAAGCGGGGAATCCATTTATACGAATGCATGGCAATCTCCATTTAAAAGACACAAAAATGATGTGACATGTCAGACATAAGCATGTCGCATGCCAGTTCGTGGCTTTATATGAAAATCCCAATAAAAACGCGCTTATTAGGCTATGTTGACGCGCAAACAAGACTATCTACCTAGCTGCTGCACCCCGTTTACAAGTTACTTATAGGTAAAGGCACCATTTTGGAACAGGCCTGCCCCGTCATGGGAGATAGCAATAAATGGTGATGGCAGGAAATGGAATTGAAATGAAGTCTGAATACGAATGCAGCAATTAATCTGCGCCACAAATAAAAAAGCATCCCTAACTGGATGCTTTTTTTCATAATGCCTTGAAGGCTTGCTCGATATCGGCGATCAAATCCTGTGGATCTTCCAATCCGATATTCAAGCGCACCAGTTGCCCTTGATGCGGCCAGTTATGTCGCATGTGCTGCATGCGGTATGGCACCGCAAGACTGTTGACGCCGCCCCAACTGAAACCGATCTTGAACAGCTTCAGGCTATCCACAAAACGATCTGTCTGCGCTTCGGCATAGCTTGGGTCGAACAAGATAGAAAACAATCCGCCGGCACCGCTGAAGTCGCGTTTCCATATTTCATGCCCCGGGCATTCCGGCAAGGCGGGATGCAATACCGTGGCAATTTCCGGTCGAGTCTGCAGCCAGTTTGCGATCTTGCGCGCCGCTGCATCATGCGCCTCGAAGCGCAACTTCATTGTAGGCAAGCTGCGTAACACCAGATAACTGTCATCTGCGCTGACACCAAAACCAAGTCGCATATGCGCCAGTTCCAGCCGATGATTCAAGGTTTGATCCTGCGTAATCACCGCGCCCATCAATACATCGGAGCCGCCGGACTGATACTTGGTCAGAGCCTGCATCACGATATCCACGCCCAGATCAAATGCGCGCAAGGCGATTCCTGCTGACCAGGTGTTGTCGAGTGCGACCAGCACACCTTTCGCATGCGCTGCTTCGCAGATCGCGGGAATATCAGGCACTTCCATCGAGACTGAACCGGGTGCTTCGGTCCAGATCAATTTGGTATTTGGCTGAATCAAATCGGCAATGCCGCTGCCGATCAAGGGATCGTAATAGCGCGCAGTAATACCGAAGTCGTGCGACAGCCAGTTGGCCAGTTCGCGATTCGGGTTGTAGACATTATCGGGAATCAGTACATCGTCGCCGCTTTTCAAAAAAGCGAAGTCGACCATCGCAATCGCCGACAAGCCGCTGGGCGCAAGCAGACAATGCTTGCCGTCTTCTATCGCAGCGAGGCGCGCTTCCAGCGTAAAGGTGGTTGGTGTGCCGTGCAGGCCGTAGGTGTATGCAGTCTTGTCCTGCCAGCTGCGTGAGCGCATGCTGGCTACATCCTTGAACAATACCGTCGATGCGTGGTGTATCGCTTGCGGGAATGCGGCGAATCCTTCCGGCGCCACATACTCATTGTGTATCAGTGCGGTCTGGAAGGATGTGCGATCTGTCACGCGATTCTCCGATAAGGAATTATTGTTTACTGACTACGCCCTTCTGGACTGCCTTGGACAAAGTTTGTTTTTGCGACGACTTTTGTACTGGCGAAATAATTTTCAGCGAAAACGGTTTAGTAATCGAGCCATCCGCCGACATCCATGTTCCTGCGAGGACATCGCCTTCCAGCTTGCCATCCCACTGCCCGGAAATATCCTTGCCATTCACGGACTCTTCCATGAAAAGAACGCCATCTTTCTCGATTTCACCAGCCAGCAATATCTTGTTCGAATTGCCGAAAATGAAGTACTCGCCCTCATGTCCTTCATCCACTTCTTCTTTTGGACGAAGATTGACTTGTATCTGTACATCACCGACGGTACCTCGCAAGGCGACCGGTTTCTGGAAAATGACCGGGGCAGACGATACCGCTACAGGTATTGATGCGGGGACTACCGCAGTTGGTGCAACTGCTACTGCATCTGCAGCAAAACCATTCGCTGCCAAAGCCAGCGTTGCAATCAGCGATGCGATAAAAACTCTTTTCATCATGCCTCGGCCCACAAATCATGCGCATCGGCGCCAGTGATTTTCACATCGACGAATTCGCCGACCTTGTATTTGATATGCGGCTCGTACGGTGCCTTGACGTAGACCACGCCATCGATTTCCGGCGCATCGGCACCGGAGCGTGCGGTTGCTGCACCGGTGCGACTGACTTCATCGACCAGTACGCGCATGGTTTTGCCGACTTTTGCCTGCAAACGTTTTTTGGAAATTTCTTCCTGCAACAACATCACGCGACCGCGGCGTTCTTCACGCACTTCTTCCGGCACTGCATTTGGAATGTCGTTGGCGGTAGCGCCTTCGACTGGCGAATAAGCGAAGCAACCGAGACGATCGATTTCTGCTTCTTTCAAGAAGTCGAGCAGGTATTCAAATTCAGCCTCAGTCTCACCCGGGAAACCGGCGATAAAGGTAGAACGAATAGTCAGGTCAGGACACATCGCGCGCCATGCCTGTATGCGTTCGATATTCTTTTCACCGCTGGCTGGGCGCTTCATGCGCTTCAACACATCCGGATGCGCGTGCTGCAAAGGCACGTCCAGATACGGCAGGATCTTGCCTTCGGCCATCATAGGAATGATCGCGTCCACGTGCGGATATGGGTACACATAATGCAAACGCACCCACGCGCCATACGGAGCCGCCAGTTCGCCCAGCGCCTCGACCAGTTGCGTCATGTGGGTCTTGACCGGCTTGCCGCTCCAGAAGCCCATGCGGAATTTGATATCCACGCCGTATGCGCTGGTATCTTGCGAAATGACCAGCAATTCCTTGACGCCGGCCTTGAACAGATTTTCTGCTTCCATCATCACGTCGGCAATCGGACGCGACACCAGATCGCCACGCATCGATGGAATGATGCAGAAGCTGCAACGATGGTTACAGCCTTCAGAAATTTTCAGATACGCAAAATGTTTAGGCGTCAGCTTGACGCCTTGCGGCGGCAGCAAATCGAGGAAAGGTGCATGCGGCTTGGGCATGTGCAGATGCACGGCATCCATCACTTCGCCCAGTGCGTGCGGACCGGTAACAGCCAAGACTTTAGGATGGACTTTCAGAATGATGTCGTCGCCCTGCGCATCCTTCTTCGCGCCTAGGCAACCCGTCACGATGACTTTACCGTTTTCATTCAGCGCCTCGCCAATCGCATCCAGCGATTCTTGCACTGCGGCATCGATGAAACCGCAGGTGTTGACGATGACCAGATCCGCGCCGTCGTAGGACTTGGCGGTGTCATAGCCTTCTGCGCGCAATTGGGTGAGGATTTGTTCTGAATCGACCAAAGCTTTCGGGCATCCGAGGGAAACGAAGCCGATTTTTGGCGTTACTTGAAGTGCGTTGGTCATGGCTGAGGCGGGCAAAAAGCGTGCTGTGTAAACGAAGCCGCTAT
The DNA here is from genome assembly GCF_003293745.1 of Herminiimonas fonticola. Lineage (GTDB taxonomy): Bacteria > Pseudomonadota > Gammaproteobacteria > Burkholderiales > Burkholderiaceae_D > Oxalicibacterium > Oxalicibacterium fonticola. Next base: position 1,416,433 of record NZ_PTLZ01000001.1, on the reverse strand, counting down.
TGTACCCTTTTGCCCGGCCAGCCTGCCACCGGATGCGACTGGCCCGGCCATTCGGTAAAACGTGTTGTTTTACTTACTACTTTACTGATCGTTTTACTTATTCTTGTCACTTGGCGGTGCTGGTGGTGCAAAAGGGAAAGCACCGAACATGTTTTTAGACTGATTCTGCATCTGCTCCTGCATCTGCACGAACAGGTTTTTGCTCTGCTCGATGTAATTACTCATCATCCCTTGCATCATCGGGCCCTGCACATTCATGAATTGCGTCCACATTTCCGGACTGAAAGGTTTGCCTTCGTAAAGGCCCTTGGAATTTTCCGTCAGCTTGTTTTGAATATCGATGAAGGCCTGGATATTCTTTTCCAGATACGAACCCATCATGCCCTGCATCGCGTGACCATAGTAACGAATGATTTGCGAGAGAGCCGCGCTGGAGAACATAGGCGAACCGTTCGCTTCTTCTTCCAGAATGATCTGCAGCAGAATGCTGCGCGTCAGATCTTCATCTGTCTTGGCATCGACCACCGAAAACTGTTCGCTATCGAGCACCAGTTGTTTGACGTCGGCGAGCGTAATGTAGGAACTGGTTTGCGTATCGTACAAACGACGATTCGGATACTTCTTGATTAAACGCTCGGCAGTTTTTTTAGTACTCGTCATCAGAATTCCCAACTTGTTGCGTCGCAACGCATTTATGTCTATCGTCTCAGAAAGCGAGCGGCGCCCACTTTTGCAACTCATTATAGTGCTAAAAAACAAAGGTTTACGCAACTCGTGCCAGGTTTTACATTCCTGCCGCAGCGCAAGAAAACCCCTCTTTCTGAACTTGCTCTTCTTTAATTCAGGCCGTCAGCTCGCTTTTGCCTTCACATAACGGCCAGGTGCAGGTTCTATCACCTTGAATTTAGCATTACCCAACTCGCGTGACGCCTTGATTTTTTTGCCTGCGTGTTGCGCCAGAAAATCAATCCAGGCCGGCCACCAGCTACCGGCAACTTCGGTCGCGTCGGCCAACCATGTCAAGGCATCCGCATCATTTTTCGTCGCGGGTTTGTCCTTAATCCAGTAATGCCGTTTGTGCTTGTCTGGTGGATTGATAACACCGGCGATATGACCGGATGCACCGAGCACGAAATGATTTTGCTGCGGTTTTTTATGATTCAAAATATTGATCGATGCGTAGGCACTGGTCCACGGCACGATATGGTCGTCGCGTGAAGCATAGATAAAGGCAGGGACATCAATTTTTCCGAAATCAATTTTTTTGCCGGCCAGTTTGAACTTGCCGCATTGCTTCAGGTTATTTTCCAGATAGGTATTGCGCAGATACCAGCAATACATGGGGCCGGGAAGATTAGTGCAGTCTGCATTCCAGTACAGCATGTCGAAAGGTTCAGGATTTTCACCCTTCAGATAATGCGAGGTAACGTAATTCCAGATCAACTCATTCGACCGCAAGCTGGAAAAGGCTGCGTTGAAATCCAGCCCTTTCATCAAACCGCCATGTCCTATGGCCTGCTCTACCTCCTTCACTTTCTCTTCATCGATATACACATCGAGCATGCCGGTATCGGAAAAGTCTATGAAGGTTGTCAGCAAAGTCAAACTGGCAGCTGGCTTGTCGCCACGCGCGCAAGCCAGCGCCAAAGCATTCGTCAGCAGCGTACCGCCAACGCAAAAACCCAGCACATTGATTTTTTCCTGAGCTGAAATCGCCTGTACAACTTCGACCGCTTTCAACACGCCGGTTTCGATATAGTCATCCCAGGTTGCATTCGCAATCGATGCATCCGCATTACGCCATGAAATCAGGAAAACCGTATATCCCTGCTCGACCGCATAACGCACAAAGGAATTATGCGGCTGCAAATCCAGGATGTAATACTTGTTGATGCAAGGCGGCACCAATAGCAAAGGCCGCTCATACACGGTAGGCGTCAGCGGCGAGTATTGCAGCAGCTGGAACAACTCGTTTTCAAAAACAACTGCACCTTCGGTAATGGCCACATTGCGCCCCACTTCAAAGGCTGTTTCATCGCTCTGCGAAATACGGCCCTTTTGTATATCTTCAAACAAATGCTTGAGACCGGCACTCAGACTTTCACCATTAGTCTCTATGATTTTTTGTTGCGCCTCGGGGTTGGAAAAAAGAAAGTTGGCCGGCGACATCGCGTTCACCATTTGCTCAACGGCAAAGCGGATTTTTTGCTTGGTTTTGGGCGGCACGTGCATCGCATCTGCCATCGCCGCCAGAAATTTCGCGTTCAACAAATACGCCGCCGCATTGAATGCATGCAAGCTGCTCGATCGCCAAGCTGGATTGGAAAAGCGTCTATCCGCAAGCGGCGGCACTTGGGCTGTCAGCATCTGCTGCCATAGCGTCGCAAACTCTTGCACATAACGTCCCTGCAGTTCGGCTGCAATGGCAGGATCAATCACTGGATCGATGTGCATACCTGCTCCGCTTGCTGAGGATTTTGGCGATTCTGTTTTATTCATGTTGGCAACTCTCTTTTCGAGTATCTTTGCGTTTTGAATTCCACTTCATGCATCCATGTACATTATTGCCATCGCCTGGATCTACGTCGTTTTCATGATGGCTATCACGGAAACCACGCCTATCGCTGGGGTCATGACTTTTCTGTTTTATGGCGTGCTGCCCGTGTTGATTATTGTATACGTGATGGGCACAGGTGGGCGCAAACGACGTGCGCAGGAAATGCAGAGGCAGCACGAATTACAACAAGAAGCCTTGAAGCAAGAATCGCTAAAGAAAGAAACTGACGAGGCTCAGCTTGCAGAACACAAGCCGGAAATTTGAAGTGCGGATTTAAAGCAGGATTAAAGTTGAAATTTACAGAAGGTTTGTTGCAAGCTACTCCAGCCAGATCAATGAGGCCATGCGCCCAGTAACGCCATCGCGACGGAAGGAGTAAAAGCGCTGCGGCTCGCACACAGTACAAAACTTGCCGCCGGTTACCTGCGTTACACCTACATGTGCCAGCGTCTGCCTTGCCAGTTGGTAAATATCAGCCAGATATTTACCCGGACGTTCGGTTATCGCTTTAAAAGCACTTTGCATGGCCGCATCTTTCGCAATGAATGCCTGCGCCACGTCCTCACCCACTTCAAACTGTTGCGGACCGATTGCCGGCCCCAGCCATGCGTGCAGATTGCCTGCACCCGCCTCTCGCATGGCCGCGACTGTATTTTCCAATATGCCACCAGCCAGACCGCGCCAACCTGCATGTGCCGCACCGACTGCACGCCCTTCTGCATCGGCAAATAGCACCGGCAAACAATCGGCGGTCATGATGGTGCACACCACACCTGACTGTGTAGTGAAACTTGCATCAGCTTGCGGTGCGTCCTGCACTTGCGCCGCATCCAGCACCGTGGTGCCATGAACCTGCGTCAACCATGCCGGCTCGGCTGGAAAATATTTGCGTATTTGCGCGCGATTCTGTTGCACATGTTCAAGTGCATCGCCGACATGTACGCCCAGATTCAAGCCGCCCCCACCTGCGCCATCGCCATACGGCGACAGACTATGACCACAGGCGCGCGTTGTCGCCAGCGCGCGCACCGATGGCAAAGTTAGGCCCCATTGCGGCAATATGATTTCCATTGTCAGGTTTTATCGCGAACGTGAATTAAAAAGAAAAGCCAGCGGCGATCAGGAAGCGCCGAATGAAAAAGTACTTCACAACAACACTCCCTGATGAAGCACGAATCAATAAGTCTTGATGCCGGTACGCGCAATCAACTCCGCAAAATCTTGCGGCAATTCCGTCGACCATTCGACTGTTTCGCCGGATACAGGATGGATTAATCCCAAACGCCGTGCATGCAATGCCTGGCGTGGAAATACCGTAGTCAAATGTTGCTTGCCATACAGCGCATCACCAACCAACGCGAAACCTATCGATTGCATGTGCACACGAATTTGATGCGTACGTCCAGTTTCCAGTTGGCAAAGCATCAGGCTGACCGGGCGGCTATCCAGCATGCCTGTTGCCAGACGCTGGAAATGCGTGACCGCAGGTTTCGCCGTCAGATTTTCGGAAACCGCCATCTTGACGCGATCACGCGAATGACGACCGATGGAAGCATCGATTTTCCCGGCAGCATTCGGCGTACCCCAAACCAGCGCCAGATACTCACGTTTGACGGTGCGCGCCTGCAACTGGCGTACCAGATCGGTATGCGCAACCAAGGTTTTTGCTACTACCATCAATCCTGTGGTGTCTTTATCCAGTCTATGCACGATACCGGCGCGCGGCACACCGGCAATCGCCGGCATGTAATGCAGCAAGCCATTCAACATCGTACCCGACCAGTTACCGGCCGCCGGATGGACGACCAGACCTGAAGGTTTGTTCAATACCAGAATCGCAGCATCTTCATGCACTATGTCCAGATTCATCGCTTCCGGTTTGAAAGCTTCATCTTCAGGGGCTGGTTGCGGATAAATGACCACTTTTTCGTCGCCATACATGGTCATTTTGGCACGTGCAACTTCGCCATCCACGTTGACGTGGCCGCCATCTATCCATTGCTGCAGGCGGCTGCGGGAATATTGGGGAACAAGGGTAGAAAGCACCTTGTCCAAACGGATGCCGCAAACTTCGGGCGTCAATTCAAGCTCTATCGGAGCGACGTCGAACAGGTCGCCATCCATTTCTTCGATGCTGTCCAAATCTGTTGCGGGCATCGTTTTATTCACAATCGGTGTTTCAGTTGGGTTCACTGCAAGTCCCATCGGCTATAATCATTCATTGTCTGGCGGTATCCTCGCAAAATCTCATGCAAAAACAAATGTTAAAACTTACTTACATCGCTCTTGCCTTCCTGTTGTCCGCGTGCAGCCTCACACCGGACCAAATTGACGAGACCAAAAACTGGTCGCCGTCCAAATTATACTCGGAGGCCCGCGATGAGATGAGTGCGGGTGACTTCACCAAGGCAATCAGTCACTTCGAAAAACTCGAATCACGCTATCCATTCGGCACTTATGCGCAGCAAGCCCAGATGGAAATCGCCTATGCTTACTATCGCCAAGGCGATCAGCCACAGGCACTGGCCGCCGTCGAGCGCTTCATCAAGTTGCATCCAGATCATGCCAATGTCGATTACATGTACTACCTGCGCGGCCTGATCAATTTCAACGATAAAAAAAGTATATTTGATTTCGTATCCAGCCAGGATCCAACTGAGCGCGATCCGAAAGCTGCACGTGAAGCCTTCGATGCATTCAAGCAGTTGACAGAACGTTTTCCTGACAGCAAATACACACCGGATGCCGCCGCACGACTGGCCTACCTGGTCAACGCAATGGCGCAATACGATGTTCACGTCGCCAGCTATTACTACCGTCGCGGCGCCTATCTTGCTGCAGCGAATCGGGCACAGGCAGCAGTCAAGAACTACCCGGGTGCCCCAGCGGCCGAAGGTGCTTTATATGTCATGATGAAATCATACGAAGCATTGAACCTGCCACAATTGCGCGACGATGCAGAACGCGTATTAAAAACCAACTTCCCTAACAGCATCTATTTTTCGGGTGGACCCAAGAAGGATGTGCCTTGGTGGCAGATCTGGAATTAAATCTTGCGCAATTAAAAAAGCCTCGCAATGCGAGGCTTTTTTAATTTAAATTTTAATTTTCAATTCGTCGCCTGAATACCCAAGACTTTTCATTCGAAGCGGCTTTGTCAAAAGCATAGCCATCGACATTAAAGGATTGAAGAGCTTGCGGGCGTACCACGCCTTTCACTGCTGCATAACGCGCCATCAAACCACGTGCACGCTTGGCGTAAAACGAAATGATTTTGTATTGTCCATTCTTCCAGTCCTGAAAAACTGGTGTGATCACCGGCACGTTCAACAATGCCGGCTTCACTACTTTGAAATACTCTTCCGACGCGAGGTTGATCAAGGCAGAAGATTTTTGTTCGGCAATCACATCATTCAGCGCATGGGTTACCGTGTCACCCCAGAATGCGTATAAATCCTTGCCTGCAGGATTCGCGAGTTTAGTTCCCATCTCGAGGCGATACGGCTGCATCAAATCGAGAGGACGCAGGCTTCCGTACAAGCCGGATAAAATGCGTATATTCGACTGCGTATAGGCTAGTTGTTTGGCATTCAAACTGGCCGCGTTCAATCCCTCATACACATCACCGTTAAATGCGAGCATGGCCTGCTTGGAATTTTCTAACGTGAACTTGGATGACCACTCGGCAAAGCGATGGGCATTCAGTGCGGCCAGTGGATCCGAGATACGCATCAAGCTGGCTATCTGATCCGGCGAATACTCGCGCAAGATAGAAATCAGTTCCGCAGATCGCTTGATGAAATCAGGCTTGGTACTAATCTCCGTATTGGCAGGTGCTTCATAATCGAGTGTTTTGGCAGGCGATAAAACAATAAGCATGTATAGTTCCGACGAAATAATTTTGCCTATGATACCGAAGATGATGAAGCCCAAGATAATGAATCCGAAGATAGCGACGCGCATCGTCCTCGATACAAATGTCTGCCTGGATCTGTTTGTCTTCCGTGATCCTCGCTGGACGCGCCTGCACGCAGCGTTGAAAGATGGCAGCGTCGAAGCAATCACGCGCGATGACTGCCGAATGGAATGGAACATCGTCTTGCGCTATCCACATTTGAAACTGGATGACGCAGCACGCACACAAGTCGCCGCTGAATTCGACGCACTGATACGTTGCACACCGATGCCTGAACTAAATGATACCGCGGTCAAACTTCCGATCTGCAAGGACAAAGACGATCAAAAATTTCTGGAGTTATCGCGCGATATCAATGCCGATGTCTTGATCACCAAAGACAAGGCGCTGTTGAAGCTCGCCAGAAAAACACGCCGCGATGGTTTGTTCTCCATCATGACGCCAGAAGCGTGGACACTGGAAATTTCTGCCTTGCCGCAAACGACAGAATGATTGTGCGTGTAACAGGCTTCAATATGAACGCGACTGCCAGTCGCCCATCGTTCAGCGCTTACGCAGAATAAAATCTGCAGCAGAACATCATGGTGCCAGCTGCTTCAATTTCTGTTCGACGAAAGCCTGCAAATCGGCCGTCAACGTGGCGCTCTCGCGTGCACGGATAAATGCTTCGCGTGCTTCGGCCGCACGATTCTCCGCCTGCAGGGAAATACCCAAGCCCATCCACCACAAACCGTTTTGCGGCATCTTGCGTACAGCGGCAAGGTATTGTTCCACTGCATCCTTGTGCCGCCCTTCGCGCTGCAGCAAAGCTGCCAGAAATGCCTGGTATTCCGCCCTGTCCTGCGCATAAGGCAAGGTGCGCTGCAAGGTGTTGATCGCAGTCTGCTGCTCCCCTTTTTCAACTTGCAGGCGCGCCAGTATCATTGCAAAGCCAGCTTGTTTGTTGTCGAGATTCAAACCATCCTGGGCACGACGTGCAGCCTCGTCCTGCCGCTTGTTGCTGATCAATAGCGCAATCAATGTTTGCCGCGCGCCTGCATTTTGCGCATCGGATTGCAATGCCTGTTCGAGCAGACTGGTCGCTTCCGCGATGCGTCCCTGCTGCATCAATCCGGTCGCCCTGCGATAATCGTTTTCAGAACGCTGCTGTGGCGTCAGCTCCTTGATTTGCTTGCTCAGCATGGCTGGCGCATCCGGTGCTGCAGCTTTGTCCGGTGCCACTTGTCTGCTTGCTGTCTGATTACCGGAGTCACGTACAGATAGTTGTGCATCAGACGTCGTTTTTGTTTTTTCTGCAGCTGGTTTGTTTACCATGACCGGTGCCGCAGACACGGCAAGATTCGGCTTGCTGTTGCCGGCTTTGCCAGCGGATTTTTCGACGATGCTGATATCAGCAATCGTGTCAGTTGCGGCCAACTGCCTCGTTTCACTACTTGCCTGCGTAGCGGGTACAACCACTTCAGGCATGACCATCAAATCCGGCTCAAGCTTCAATGTCAACTCGGGTGGTGCAGGTGTAGGCACAGGCGTCGGCAAGGGTGCAGCGACAACGCTTGCCGGCATAGTCTGAACAGGTGGTGCAGGACGCAGCCATAACCACAGCAGTACGCCACCCAGCAATATCGTCGATATTGCTGCGACCAACCATGCAGCATGGCTTTTTCTTTCCTGCGGTACCGCCCGTACCTGTCCGGTCATATCACCAGCCACAACGCCATCCGCATGACGCTGCTCCAGATCCTGCAACATTTGATTAATAATACTCATCGCAAATAAATCCAGACCATACCCGTCAAGGCGATCAAAAATCCGCCACCTGCCAACCAAAGCACACGCGGCGGCAACATGCGGCGCGCCGCCTCCGTATCTTTTACCGCAGCACGAATATGCTGGGCGCGCACTTGTTGCCGGCCTTCTCCGTACGCCAGCATCAAGGCCTTGTGCGCAAGGATGTTCACCAGCCGCGGAATGCCGCCGCTGGCCTTATGCAAGGCCCGAATCGCATCGCGCGCCAGCAGACGGCTACCGGAAAAACCGGCAACATTCAGCCTGTGTACCACATAGAAATCCAGATCGTCGCGTGACAAGGGGCTAAGGCGATAGTGGAAGGTAATACGTTGTGCGAGCTGTCTGATTTCAGTCTGCTGCAGTTTGACATCCAGCTCAGGCTGGCCGAACAAGACGATTTGCAGCAGCTTGCGTTTTTCCGTTTCAAGATTCGTCAATAAACGCAATGCTTCCAGACTTTCCAGCGGCATTGCCTGCGCTTCGTCGAGACACAGCAATACACGCTTGCCGTCGCGCGCCAGCACCAATAAACGGTGATTGATCGCCTTCAGCAATTGATGCTGATCGATTTCTTTTTCCAGTTCGATTTCCAGCTCATCCGCCAGCGCCAGCATCAGGCTGCGCGGTTCAAGATAGGGATTCGGGATATAGGCGGTGACAAAACTATCGTCCAGCGATGCCAGAAATTTACGGCATAACAGCGTTTTACCGGTGCCAACCTCACCGGTAATCTTGATGAAACCTTCACCGCTTTTTGCCGCGATCAGCAAGGTGTTCAACGCCTGCTGATAATTCGGGCAGGCGAAAAAATAACTGGTGTCGGGCGTAATACCGAAAGGTAATTCGCGCAAACCAAAGTGATGCTTGTACACGTTACTCCCGCACTTTATCGCGCGGCGCCATGCCTTGAATCCGGCCTTGCGCATCCAGAATATCCTGCGCCCAGCTGCTTGCATTATGGATGATGGTCGGTTTCAACAGGATGACGAGTTCACGCTTTTGCGTTGCCTGGCTGGTATTGCGGAACAGATTCCCCAGCACCGGCACATCGCCTGCACCCGGCAACTGCGAACGATCGGATGAAGATCCCTGCCGCATCAAGCCGCCCAGCGCAATGATGTTGCCATCTTGCGCGCGCACCACGCTGTCAGTTTCGGAGGTATTGCTTTTCGCCAGTGGCAAAGTCAGCACGCCGCCGCTGGTGCCCAGGTTGATGATTTTTTCCGATGTTTGTACATCGCTGACCGACGGATGAATGTGCAGGATGATATTGCCCTGTTCGTCGATCTGCGGCGTAACGTCCAGCACAACGCCGGAAAAGAACGGTTGCAGCGTAACGTTCGGCGTCACGGTATTCCCTGCCGTCCCTCCCGAGCTAGTGATATTGCTGCTGACATTCGTGACGAAAAACTCATCGGTCCCAACCTTGAGCACCGCCTTCTGATTATTCAGTGTTGCAATGCGCGGGCTGGACAGCACATGCACATTGCCTTGCGTTTCCAGGAAGGAGATCAAGGCAGCAAAATTTTTGGTTTGTAATGCCAGACCAAACATGCTGCCAAGATTAGACGCGCCCGATACCAAATCCTGACCGGGCACGGCCGTCAGCGCACCGCCCGAGAATGTTCTTGCTGCCGAATCGATACTTGATGCACCTGTAGCCACTGCGCCGCCAGTTTGCAATACGGTACCAGGCGTGATCGAACCAGCAGATATGCGGCTGCTGCCTGTCCTGAAAGCCGACCAGTTCACCCCGGTTTGAAAGCCGTCGTTCAATTCCACTTCGAGAATTTTTGCTTCCAGGATCACCTGCCTGTCTACCGAAAGTTGCGTCGCTTTCAAATAAGCTGCAACGCTGCGCAATTCGTCCGGCATCGCCTTGATGACGACCACGCCCGATTGCGGACTGATGACAACACTGCGTCCATCCTTGCCGCTGCCGACAATCGCATCCAGCGCAAATTTCAGCTCGGCCCAGAAATCGCTGGTAGAAGTCGTGCTGATCTTGCTGCTTTCCAGCGCAGTGAGATTGGCACCGGAATTATTGCTGTTTGAATTATTGTTGTTTGACGTATTCGCGTTGTTGCCGTTGTTTTGCCCCTGTACGCTGACCGAGCCGGAAATCACGCGCGTATCCGAAGTACCCTTGCGATTGCCAGTCAGATAGTTGACCTGGAAGATACTGGTTTGCATGGTCAACGGCTTGATGACGATACGCGAACCTTCCACCTTGTAATCGTAACCGTACAAATCCTTGATCGCATCCAGTGCCTCAAACAAGGTCACATCCTTCAGATTGGCCGATATCGTCCCGCTCACCTCTGGATGAACCAGCATGTTGTAGCGCGTACCGATCACGATCGAATTGAAGAACTGGCTGGCTTGTACATTATTGAACGCCAGACTGAAACGCTCTTCCAGCGGTTGCCGCACTTGCGGCATCTCGATATTAATCGGCGGCAGAAGCGCGGCAGCAACCGCATCCTGTTTTGCCGGCTGAACGCTGGCCTGAGCGGCCTTGCTCATCTCGGCATTCATCAAATCGTAGGTTTCTCGTTTGGATGTCGGTGCTGCACATCCAGCGACAGAAATGACCACTATGGCTAATAGAATTTTACGCACGCTTGCCTACCTCTTCACTTCCGATTATCAGGATTTTGACGGCCATGCACAGACGTCAATCGCTTACCAATACCTGCGAACAGTTTCAACGTTTGAAGCTCGCCGCCATTACGCAACACAACTTCGCTTTCAGTAATCTTTATCAAAGTAGAACCGTTGAATTTCTCGCCCAATTTGACAGTCTGGCCGCTGATGATGGCCGCTTTGCGCGTCGGCGAAATAAACACCGACTGCAAAACCGGTCCACTGCTGGCACCGGCTGTCGTGCCGTCCTGCATCAGCAGGCTGGGCGGTTGCGTTGGATCTCGCAATTGTTGTGCCCATGCGGAAGGAAGCCATGTCAGACTGCCGGCCAGCACGATCAGCAATACCCGCGCGCTCATAGATTCAGCCATTTCTTGTCCAGGCTTAAGGTAAACAGCGTCAAGGTCAGCGTTGCCTTCGGATAATCGTCCACCGTCAATTCCGCATTTCCCCAGAATATCTGCCATGGCATGTCTTCCAGCGATTTCATGTACGCCATCATGTCCATGTAGCTGCCTTGAACCTTGAGTTCGACTGTATGTTTGAAAACACCTTTCACGGCATCGGTTTCTTCATCAGCCAACGACGATATCGTCAACGCATCAGGTGCCGGCTTTTCATCTGCATCGACAGCGTCATTCAATCTTTTTACCGGTAACGTTTTCAACGACAGCAAAAGCAATTTGTCATTTTTCTTCAATACACTTTCGAGCAAGGCCGTCATCCTGTCCGGCGGAACCAGACCTTTCTGCACATCGCCCAAGGCATCATTCATTTGCTGCGCACGTTGACGCAAGGCCTGCATGCGCACACGAATGTCGTAATCCGGATCGTTTTCCTGCGCTTTCACCCTTTGCTGAATTTGATTCTGAATATCGGCAATCTTCGCCTGCTGTTCCTTGATCTGTTGCGACAACTTGCTCTGCTTCGCATATTGCGGATCGAGCAGTGCTGCATTAATCAGCAGCACCAGAATCAGCACGGCAATTGCAAAAATGATGACGCGCTCACGCAGAGACATGGTGTCGATCTTCAACGCCAGTTTGTGCCATGCCTGCTTCATTTTCCTTCCCCTGCTGCTTTGCGTATCTGCTCTTGCAAATTGAACGCCGGTTGACCGAAAGTATCCGATTCGTCAGCCAGACCTTTTTGCGGTTTCACACTGGAAGAATGCAGATTGAAATTGATGTAGGCAGCCGGTGCCGCCGGCTTTTCCCCCGGCGCTAGCGGCTTGTCGCTCTTGGGCAGCTGCATTTCCAGCGTGGCAAAAGAAGCGCCCTGCATGACCGGCTCTGCCTTGAGCCGTGTCAGATAGGCCGGCACCAACTCCGGACGCAAGGCGCCGCCCTGCAGTGAAATCGTACTGCCTGCTCCCTGTATCGTAAAACCGGTCAGCCATACGCCATCGATAATCTGATGCGCAAACGCGCGCAGGTAATCGGCATAGCCGTCGGTATTACCCAACTCGCCCTTGCGTAAAACATCCGACACCTGTTGCAAGGACTTCACTTGTGCCTCGGCTCGTCGCAACCTCGCTTCCAGTCGCATGTCCTTTTCTCGCGGTGCATAGTCTGCTGTCACCTTCGCCAACTGGTTCTGCGCCAGTTGCAATTGCGTCGTCACCGATTTCTGTTCGTTCTGCAATGCTGACAATTGGTAGGACGCATAGGCAGTCAGCAACAAGGCTACAGCCAGAATGACGCCTAATACCTGCGCCATCGTCAGCGCGGAAAAATGCTTTTCCTGCTTGAGGAAAATCGGATTGAATAAATTGATCTGCTGGCTCATAGCGCTACCGTTTCCTGCCGCAGTGCGGCACCCAGAACCATGAAATAGCGCTGTTGCATTTCCAGAGATTTTAATTCTGGCGTTTTTGTGAAATCCAGAATCGTTGCAAGATCCAGAATTTCAACCGAGATATACAAATTCTCAGCCAGATGAGAAGCCAGCTTTTCAGCTTTCCCGGACAGCGGTGCCAGCAACAGTTTCGACAAGCTTATATAGTGGTATTGCCGCTCAAAATGATCCAGTGAACGTTGCAACTCCAGCGTCACACGTTCGTGGAAGACCTGTCTCTGCTCCTCGTCCGTTTGCATCAATTGCTCAAGCGTGACATCGATACGCCGGGACAGATAAAGTTCACCCGCGTACGTCATGGTCAACAGACCGCCTTCCGCATTGAACGACAACAGCGCCACGCCGCGCTCCGGTTGCTCCAGCAAGGCAGCCAGGTTACGTTGCGCCATCTCGGGAATATCGATGACGCGCAGAGAAATTTTTGCATCGATGAAAATCGTCTGCCGCTGTTCGATCAATTGATTGCGCGCCGCCACCGCATACATCGCATGATTGCGGTTACCGGCATGCTTGTCGAGCGGGACATCCAGTACATCGACCGTTGCATCGTCGATATGGAAATCCAGCATGTCCTTCAAGCGCCAGCGTATTGCGGTCTTCAATTCATCGGCTGGCACATTGGGAGCTTCAACCGACAGCAATTGATATTCATTGGCCGCCATCAGATTGATGCAGTGATAGCGCTCTGCATGCAATTCCTTGGCGAGTTTTTCCAGTACGGCCGGAACCTCGGCACCTTGCAATGCAAAAGAAGTCGCCAATTCCACCACCGGCCTCGCCGAAGGCGAGCGCTTTACACTGGCAACGCTAACGCTATTCGGCTGTATAGATACAACCATCCAGTCTGCGATCTTGTTTTTTTTGCTGAACAAACTCATCCTGAAATTTTCGTCTAGAACCTGCGTGAACTTAGGGGATTAAACTATTGATGTCAATCGCTTTCCCGTCTCACAGCATCATAAAAGGAAAGGAAAAACGATTAACAACGTATTTGTAAATTTTCGTCAACTATTCGGTTAAATCATCAATAAATCTCGCGCAGATAAACCACTGGTCCACTTCTGAAGATACCGAGAGTAACGCGTGCACCCGGATCGTCATCGTAAAGAGTGCCGTTCCATTTGCCCTGCAGCCACGGCATATTGGCAGGTGTCGCCGTACTACACACTGTGCCCGGCGTGTTGTCGCTAGCCAGATCGATGCAAACATCCACGCTACCTTTTGCAGTTGGCGTAGGAAGCGGTTTTTTCACGATAATGGAAGACTGGCCTGCAGCAAAGGAAAGTGGCGACGCGATGAAATTATTTGCCGGCATATTGCTCGCATTCAGACCAAGCAGCTGATTTTGCAGTTTGATGGCCGATGCATCTATAACAGTGCAATTGTCATCTGTGTTGGTCACAAAGCCGGTGCCATTTTTCCAGTACTCTGCGCTTGCCTGTAACGATGCATTCATCAACTCCGAACCGTTGACGTTCGCCAGTTTCAGGCGGCCGAAGCGAAGCGCAGTTGTATTCGACAATACGCTATTAGTATTGGCCACCGTCGCGACGCCATTCAAGGACGTAATGAACACTCCATCTGTGTCATTGATCGTCGTTCTGAGTGAGAAATTCTCATATGATCCATCCGGTGTGGTGGCACGTACGAAGTTGTAATTATTTGCATCTATCGAATAAAAGCCACTATTCCATTCGGAGCCATCCAGTTTAGGCAGCACAGGAATACCTGATGATGTCGATACCAGATAGTCTCCCGTGCGACTGATTGCCGCACCTGCGTCATTACCGACGATAGAAAACTTGGAAAGAGGGGAATATCCGGTGCCATAGCGCACGAGTTGTGTACCGTTTGCACTCATGGCCTGCAAGCCAATAGTAACTCCCAGCGCAGGCTGTCCCATATAGGTAAATTTGTTTTCGCATGCCGCCGTCAGCGTGGCCGTCACATCGTAATGATCCGGCCTGAAACGCCCTGCTGATAGCGTGCTACTGCCTATGGTGCATCCGTAACGTCCACCGCTGGCTGCATTTGTTGCACTACCATTCAGGCAATCCGGTGAGGTACCGTGATTAACACCATTCACGACACCCGTTACCTGATCAACAGCAGTAAAGTCGGGATCAAAGACAGCAGTAAAGTCCGTAGGCGCGATGTTGAAATCCAGCGTTCCAACATCGTCATATTGGAAGGTGCCTTGTGACGTTGTGCCACTTGCCGCAGAAAAATCCCCACTCAAAGGAATATTGGTGCTTCCAGGAGTTGCTGTTACCTGCGTCAGATTCAATGTCGGGGTTCCATCGTAACCCGTGACTGAAGTTGCAGCGATATGAAAATCTGTGCCGGCCGCATAGGGACCGGGCGTACCTGCATCGGTGGATAGATTAAACTGTTGCGGCCGTATTGCAAAATTATCTGTCGAACAGGTTGATATCCCACCTGAGGTCATCCGAGCCTTTACATTCTTTGCAGCATTCGCATAGTTAATCCCATTAACTGTTCCAATTCCATTAGTCAGATTGATCGTCTGCGATGTGACCAAACCGGCGGCCGTACCATCACAATTGCCAGCGATGGTCGGATCCACCAGTGTCACTGTGACAGAACCGTTATTGGAAGTATCGATCGCACTATTTCTAATTGCCAAAATACGCAAATTGAAAGAAGTATTCGCCAACTTGGTATAGATCGGAGTGGCCGGCGTGTTAGTACTTGTTTCAACCGCATCGAAACAGGCACTGACAAAACTCACATTGCAATTTGTTGCACCGGTATCGCTCAAACAAGTTGTTGCATTACCTGTGATTGGCGACGTCGCCGTGCCGCCAATGCTCACAATGGCAGCGCTACTGGTATTGGTCTTGTTCAATGTCACCGTTGTTTGTCCACCGGTAAAAGTGACCGGATCCAGCGAAAAACTGGGGGTGCCAGCACCACTTGTTCTGGTAGCTGCAAGATCAACCGTGACCGTACCAGTATACAAAGCCGTACAAGCAGCATCAGCACAAGCTTTGACCGTCACTCCTCCCGAGCCACATATCTTGCCAGGATATTCGAGCTGAATATGGTGTAACGTCAATGCTCTCTGCGTAATGGAGCATACCTGCAGCGAATCAATTTCATGGATGTTGCCACTGCCGCCAGTCGCTCCTGTGTAGGAGATACTCCAATTGGTTGGTACCGCCGCTTGCCCGGACTCAGCCTTGGCATCAAATGCCGGCACAACAAAACCATAACTGTTGCCAGTGCCGGTGGTATCGCGTTCAACTGAAGTCCATGCATGAACACCATCACTATGATCAACGATGATGCGGTATTTGTGTCCCGGCGCAGCGGTTGCAGATGCGGCATTATCAATACCCACTGGCAAGGTTCCGGTGCCGCGTAAATATGAGTAGCCAGTGAAACCGCTACCCGAACCGCGAATAGCGACGGAATCTGGTGTAAATCCTGGTGCGCTGCCTCCTGATCGTCCTTCGGTGTTACTGGAATAATTGCCGAACTCATCCAGTGCAACTCCAAGCCAGCCGCCGGAAAAACCTTCGTGCGTCGTGTCACCACCCAGGCTAGTCTGCTTCGGTGCATAACCCAACGACCCGCCGAACGCACCGGCGATCGGTGACTCCGCAGCGTCTGACAACACAATGCCCATACCATCTGCGCCCGTACCAGCATACGAATATTGCATGAACTCGATAACGATCTTGTTGCCCGCGGCAGGAAATAACCTCTGCAGTGTCGCGTAGGTCGATACCTGCGCGGAATTATTGGTTAGTCGCAACCTGTTATTCACAATAGCCGGATTGCCAAACGTTCCGCCTACGTTACCAACCAGCCAGTCAGTGCCGGGAGCACCATTCGCCCGATCGAAACCATCACCAAAGCAGGACAAACCACCCGAAGGATTGATTGCCAATGATTGTGTCGCACCCAAATCCGCATTGCCATTGGCCGTGGCCTGTCGCGTACCGGTAGCGCCAAAAGCCGGGCGCAACTCATAATTCATTTCCATGGCAAGCCCCGCCGCATCCGGCACTGGTCGCGATGCAATGTCCACTGCCTCGGTCATGCCGCCGGGCGGCGTCCAGGTGCCTGAACTACTGTATTCATGCACGGTTACCAGCATGCTATTGACTTTACTGGTAATGACACTGGGCGCGATGTGAGTGGTCGCGCTGTTTGTCGCCGCACCGGCTTCATTCGCGATGGGCGTCACTAAATCCACACCGCTGAATGCCGTAATACCGCCTACGGCACCCACATGTGTACCACCGGAAAACGTCCATGAAAAACTCGCGGGGTCGCTGGCAGTTGCAATCCGGTAGTAAGTTTGCAAAGTGCTGGAATTAGCCCCGCTGCGCACGACCTGCCGCACCAAAATCCAGCCGCTGGGCGGCGTCACAATGATCGTACTTGACCCAACCGAGACCGATGCAATCATGAGGTCATCAGCCAACACACCAGCCGGTTTGTTGATGGTCAGGACATTGCCGCCAGCCGGACGCAACGCCAGCAATGCCCCCGTGCTCTCTGCCGCAACGTTAGTGGTCGCCACAACAGGGCCTACTGTTTGCGGCGTTGGCGTTAGCGGCCCTGTATCGAACAGCCCGACTCCTGAGTCAAGAGCATTACCAGTCGTGGAAAAAATACGGTTGGTCCATGTACGGCCACCAGTCGTCGTCATCGTCAGCGATCCCGGATTCTCTGCCATATGATTGGCGAACAGCACCCATGCGCCATTGGTAATGACATTAATCGAACCCGATTCGATTGTGGTATCGCTGACAGAAGTGGCAGATGAAAAAGGAACGTCGAACGGCGTTGTCTGATCGATTCCCCGATACGATGCGCAACGAGAAATAATGCTATTACCAGCGGAATGACCAATCGTTGGATCAGCGAGCGAAGTATTCGCCGCAATCCGCCAGAATAGCGATGCACGATGCCCATTGCCGCTGGTGAGCGAATACAGGGTATTCCAACCGCTTGAAATAGTATGGGCAACGTTATCGTGCGATTCCACCACACATAAAATCAGGTCGCCGGTTTGATAAGTAGGCAGACCTGGGGAAATACTACCCGAACTGGCATTGTCCACACTCCCGCGACCAACATAACTGATACCGGGACTACCAGCTTGCAGAGCGGCCGAACTCGCGGCGCGGAACACCACCTGCGCAGAAGCATCGGTGGTAAGCCCCAACAGAAGAAATATGCAACAGACAAGCGAAAACAAGCCGCAAAGCGCATCTTTGCAAAATCCTTTCTTTCCTTGTTTGCTATCGTATTCCATCGTTTTTATTTGCTTCTAACATTTGTTTAGATTGAATTGCACACGCGACACAACCAACGTTCATCAAAGCCATTTACAAACGCGCCTGCACCACACGCTGCACATAATCGCTGCTATTAGGTGCAGCATTCGGACACACCCCACCTGCCGGTATATTGCACGCCGTCGCCTGGATAACCGCGCCATTGATATTCAATCCCAAACCGTTATCCGGCGTACACACCACCGTCACGGTAAAGCCGGCCAGCGATGTACCTGCAGGCAGCACAATATTGTTTGTTACGGCACCTGCGCAATAAGCCGGCACCTGCAACCTCTGATACACACCCCACTCCATGCCTGCACGCGCGGCTTGATAAGCACGCGTACCTTGCACGTCCAGTGCCGAGCTTTGATGCTGCACGGTTGAAATCGTGACCATCGCTACGCCGAGTGCAGCCAGCACCACCAGCAGGAAAATGGCGCTGACCAGACTGAAGCCGCGCATCTTGCGCGTGCATGTCATGCCTTGAGATTTGGCTCGCAAGGATCGTTGAAAAATCATGGCGTATTGTCCACGCGAATCTGATGAAACAAGGTAACGGTACCGCTACCTGCACGTTGCATGCCAAGGGTGATGCCGACCAGCGCGCTACGCACATTGGCAAGCGTGGCGTAATTGAAATTGCAAGCTGTTATTCCATTGGCCAACAAACCTCTACCTGCGCCAGCTACCGGTTCAGTCGTCGGCTGTATCGCCTGAATGGCGTAACCGGCATAACGCGTTAGCGCGCCGGTTGTCAGGTTGCAGGCATAGGTCACCGGGGTACTAACGACCTGGAAGCGATGCGCAGGTGAACGCATGGTGACCGGCGTCTGCGCCGCGAAGGGATTGCTTGCCAAGGTAATCGTGCGCGTGATCGCGTTGACCCCGGCAATCTGGGCACGATTACAGGAGCCTGTACAGTTGTAGGCATTTGCCGGCTCCTGCCCCAGGTTGTAGATGACAAGCTGGTCGCCGTTTTGAATCTGTTGCGCAGCTTCTGTCGGTAAAGGACCGACCACTCTGAAAGACGTATCTGCGGTATTCGAGAAATCAAGAATGTCGCCGCCTGCTACTGCATCCTCTTCATCCAGATAACGACCGCCCGTGCGAGTCAGCAGCAACTCAAGAAAATTGGTATTGCCAACCGACGCGACGCGTACGCTGTTCGGCAGCGCCAGACGCAGATCGCGTGCCATACGTCGCACTGCGGTATCTGCTTGATCCGCCAATTCCGCACGGCTCACCATATCGACATAACCCTGCACCGGCGTACGGAGAAAAACTGCGACCACTGCGCCTATGATGCCGGTAATGACGATGACGATGACCATCTCCACCAGCGTAAATCCGCGCCGGTATTTTGCAGATGAAAACAAGAGGGAAAGAGATCGCTGGCTCATGGCATCAGATTCGGTGCGTAACGGGTTCGGTAGGCATCCAGCCTTACTGTATCGGCGCCGTAATTCACGTTGATCGTAATCAGCAAGGAGTCTGTCGCTGGAATGCCGTTGAATGCCTGTTGCGTAATTGTGATCGTCGACGTGTAGGCGTTCAGATTCGGAATTGCAGCACCGTTCACATCCGAGATGGCAATAGGCTGTGCCACACCGTATGCGGTGACGTAATCATTTACATTGTCGAAAGGACGTACATTGCCAGCCTCTGGGCCTACGCCTTCCGGCACAGTACATTCCCCTGCACTGCCCACCGATTCCGCATTCGGGTCGGCCGGATCGCAAAAGGTAAACCCCGCCAGCGATACGCTTTCCAACAATGCTTCCGCAACTGACAAAGCCTGCTTGCGCAATTGCGGATCGGCGCTGTGGCTCGTTGTGACGTTCATGACTTGCAGCACACCTATCACGGCGATGCTGACGATGACGATGAACATCACCAGTTCCACCAAAGTGAAACCGGAGCGTGTCTTGCAAAAAACCGGACGGCTATTAATGGACATAGCCGGTTTCCGGTTCTATCGTGATTGTGCTGTTCAAGCCACCACCAGTCATGGTGATGGTCAGAAGGGTAAAAGTGGATGCGGGATCCACGTTACCTATATTGAACGGACGGCCCAAAGCATTGAAAAAGAAACTCTGATTTGCCGGTGCAATCACAACGTTGGCAGGCAAGGCATCACACATCCATATGGTGCTGTTTGCACAAGCGGGAACTGCATTTCTGGCAGTCGGTGAACGCACAGGATTTGTGCATGCTGCATCGAAACAAAGTGCAATGCGGCCACCGCCGAAGTCGACGAAAACCGAACGATTCTGCGCAATGGCAGTTTTTTGTGCATAGCGCACTGTCGCTCGTGCGCTATCGCCAAAGGCGCGCGTATCAAAAGTATTGCGGTCGAAAAACCGCGGCATGACAAAAAGCGAGAGAATACCAACCAGGATCAAAACCAGGACAAGCTCGACTAGCGTAGAACCTCTATCGAACAACCTAAGTTCATCTCTCACAGCATCTCCACAGCAGTATCAAAACAAACCCGCGCCTGTCGCCAGGCGCGGGTTCAAATAAACAATCTGTTGATTAACAACCGCCCGTAGTTGCTGCAATCGTAGGCGCATTACCGGCAGCTGGTGCGGTATAGGTAACGATGCAAGATGCAGGCGTGGTCGCTCCTGTCAAAGTAAATACACCTGCTGCAAAAGTGAACCCGTCTCTGGCAGACAAGGCAGAGTCGATACCCGTTGCAGTTGGATAGCTATTTGCAATCGCGACAGATCCACCTTCCATGGTAACGGTGCCATTAACAGTATTGGTCACCAACGCCTGCGCATGTGCAATAGCGGAAGCAGACTGTACCGCACCCAACATCCCGTTTACCGCCGCAACACGTGCTTGTTGTGCCATTCCGGTAAAACGCGGGATCGCCGTAACAGCCAAAATACCCAGAATAACGATGACTACAACCAGTTCAATCAAAGTAAAACCAGCTTGTTTTTTCGAAAAAGACTTCACGTTCATTAGAAACTCCTTGAATAAAAAAATAGTAAATCTGCCTCAATGCCATGCATACGGAACGATCTGTTCTAACACCACACCCTCAATAGCTTTCCCAGCGACCTGTCCGCCTGCACCTGGAAAATCTTCTACAGCCAACACTAATTTCGTCTTGAAGCGGAGCTGAGGTAATACGCCATCAGCATTTTTTGAATCGGCGCGATTATGTACGAAATACACCAGATCGCGATCCTTCAAATCAAAATACCAATGCCCAGAAACGTTCCCTTCCGGCAGTTGATCAAAATATTCACCCGCATAATTTGCCGGCTTTTGCGCCAACCACAGCATCGGATTCTGCTTCACGAGATTAGGCGCCTCACCAATCTTGCTATTCACAATCAGCGATGTAAACCGCAATTGCAACGCACTTTGCAGCACTCCTAATGTCTGCTCCACCGAGGCTTTCTCGGCCATCTTTTGATAAAAACGAACGCGATCTAAAAGTACTGTCGCCAGAATCGCCACAATACATGCCACAACCATCAACTCAAGCAAAGTAAAGCCCGCGCACCTGTCGTAGCGTTTGCCCTTAAATACAAGCAAGTCGCACATCACCGAGGTAACGCCGCTTTACCCAGATCCCATATCGGCAAAAATACGCCCAAGGCCAGAATCAATACCAAAATGCCCAAACCGACAATCAGAATCGGTTCGATCTGCGCCGACAATGTCTTCAATTCATAATCGACTTCACGTTCATACATGGCAGCGATTTCATCCATCAGACTATCCAGTTCACCGGTTTCTTCACCGATCGCAATCATTTGCATCACGACTGGTGTAAACACGCCGGTTGTCACTGCCGTACGCAAAATGCTTTCACCGCGTTCCACACCGTCGCGCATCTGTTCGATGCGGCTGGCGATATAGGTATTGCCTACCGTCTGCGCCACCACATTCAAACCCTGCACGATGGGTACGCCACTTTTGCTCGAGAGCGCAAAACTGCGGGCAAAACGCGCCAGCGTCCCCTTCAACATGATTTTTCCGGCAATCGGGATCCGCAGCTTTAACTTGTCCCATTCGTGCCTGCCGTTCGCTGTATCAACATACATTTTGAAAGCGAACGCTGCACCCAGCGCCAAGGCCAGCAACAAATACCAGTACTGCACCGTAAAGTTCGACGTACCGATCAGCATCTTTGTCATGAACGGCAGCTCGGCCTTGAAGCCTGCATACACCTTGGCAAAAGTCGGGATGACGAACAGATTGATCACGATCATTGCGACCATCAATGCCGATACAACAAAGATCGGATAACGCAAGGCAGTACGAATTCGTTGACGCATATCGCGATCAAACTCGAGGTAATCGAACAAACGTAAAAAGACTTCTTCCAGCCGCCCTGTCATTTCGCCCACGCGCACCATGTTGGTATAGAACGGGCTGAATACTTTTGGATGACGACGCATTGCGGCAGATAATTCACGCCCTGCATCCAGCGATTCGCGCAGATCCTTGACCACAAGTCCGAACGATTTGTTGATTGCAGATTCCTGCAAGCCTGCCAGCCCGCGCATGATGGGCACCCCGGCCTTTAGCAAGGTATACAACTGGCGGCTGAACAATTGCACATCGATGGAACGTATCTTCGGTGCCGTCAGCTTGCTCCACCAGTCATTGCCATCGCTACCGGCAGGCTTGATCGTTACAACGATTTCGACTGGCGTGACACCGGTGTTAAATAACTGGTCGGCCACGCTGCTGCTGTCCATGCCTTCAAGGACACCTTGCAGCATTTCTCCACGTGCATTACGAGCCTTGTATGCAAAAAACGGCACATCAATTCCTAAAATTGAACCATGCGCGAGATTAAGAGAAAAAAGCTTCCTCTAAAACAAGTAATTACGCCAATTAATAAAATTTAACGAATTTGTTGGAAATAAGAGTAATTAAATTTCCATGTGGAAATTTAATTAAATTATTCGACATTATTGAGCCGCACCGGAGAAAATGAAATTATTTCCAAGTGGAAATAATGTTGGAATTCAAGGGAATATTGGAAGTGGAATTCCATTGAGGAAATGACACATTTGCGACAAAATTGATGTCATATCACGCGTGATGAAAAACGGTTTTTATCATCAGCAGAAAATCGAAAACAGAGCAATACAGAATATATGGGAGACTTTGCAAACCCACCCCATTGATGAGTCCGCTCAATCCTCCTGCTGATTGGTAATTCGCATCGCTTCGCTGACCGTAGTTTTGCCAACTGCAACCAGAGATACCGCATGACGTCGCAAGGTTTGGCCTGCCATTTGCCTTTCGGCAGCCTTGATGAAATGAACAGGGTCATGACTATTTGCTGCATGAGCCACGGCTTCTGTCATTTCCAGCATTTCATACACACCGGTACGGCCACGATAACCTGTGCCATTACAGTGCGAACAACCGCGTCCGTGTTTATAGCGATGCGTATTGATCGCATCGCCCAATTCGCTTTGCAACCATTCGCGTTCGGCAGGAAGCAACTCATAGTCGGTCGCGCAGCTTTCGCAAATAACCCGTACCAGGCGTTGCGCCAGCACCACCTGCAATGAAGTGGCGACCATATAGCGTGGCACGCCCATATCCAGCAGACGAATCGGCGTACTGATTGCATCGTTGGTATGCAGGGTGGATAACACCAGATGGCCGGTCAGCGCAGCGCGCATGCCGATGTGTGCGGTTTCCTGATCGCGCATTTCGCCGACAAGAATCACGTCCGGATCCTGTCGCAATGCAGAACGCAAAACGCGGGCAAAACTCAAATCAATCTTGTCATTGACCTGTACCTGGTTGATGCCAGGCAGGCGATACTCGACTGGATCTTCAACTGTAATCAGCTTGCGTTCCAGCGAATTCAACTCTGCCAGCGCACCATACAGGGTCGTGGTTTTACCACTGCCGGTAGGGCCGGTTACCAGCACCAAACCGTTCGGGCGCCGAATGATCTGACGCAGGCGTTTCATCATCTCGACCGGCATGCCGATCGAGTCCAGCATCAAGGTGCCACCGCTCTGATTAAGCAGCCGCATCACGACTGATTCGCCATACTGTGTCGGCATGGTCGAAATCCGGACATCGATATTCTGATGGCGTACCTTGATCGCAAAACGTCCATCCTGCGGCAAACGTTTTTCCGAGATATCCAGCTCGGACATCAACTTCAAACGCAATGCCAGCGACGCCGCAATCTTGATATCCGCTTCCGTTTGCAGATGCATCACGCCATCGATACGAAAACGAATCTGCAAACGCCCTTCTTGCGGCTCGATATGAATATCGGACGCGCGCACCTGCGTCGCATCGTCGAACACGGATTGCAGCAGCTTGACGATAGGAGCCTCTTCCAGCCCCGGCGTCATGCCCGTAGTACCAAATTCAACCGGGCCGTCGCTCAGATCTTCTTCAAGCTCGCGTGCAAAATCGGTGATTTCTTCGGTGCGGCGATAAATGCGATCAATCGCGTGCAGCAACTCGCTTTCATTGATGACGGCGAGTTCAAGATCTCTTTTGAGTGAACGGGAGATTTCATCGTAGGCAAACAGATCGGTCGGGTCGGCCATACCGAGCAACAGCGACTTGCGGCGATCTTCCAGCACGATTGCGCGAAAACGACGCGCCTGCGTCTCCGGCAACAGACGCACAGTCTCCGGATTGACATTGAAAAATTTGATATTGATATACGGGATGTCCAACTGCTTGGCGAGCGCGGTTGATATCTGCTCCTCAGTTACCAAACCGTTTTCCACGAAAACGCGTCCGAGTTTGCGACCTGTTCGTTTTTGCTCCGCCAGAGAAAACAGAAGTTGCTCTTCGGAAATTAATTTTTGTTGAACCAGGATTTCGCCTAGACGAACCTTTTCGGGCCGAGCCATAGAGTCCTCTAAATATAAAAATACGTGCGTATTCTATGCTGGAACAATGCCATTCCAAGCGCAGTTATCGTGAATTAACAATTCAAGTGTCGTCAAAACAAACCGGCGGCATATGACAATTGTTTGCAGAATTCCTCCTGCAGGCGCATGCAATGCAACGAAATCCACCAGCAGATTCTGTACAACAGAATGCCTTCATGTATATTCTCTGGCACTAATTGATTCTATTGAGACCCTATGTCCGCTGAAATCCAAGCCTCGCGCCACGAAGCAACGCTCATACTCACGCTCTCCAATCCCGGCGCGAAAAACGCGCTGCATCCGGATATGTTTGCCGCGGCGATTGAAGCCTTGTCGACCGCTGAACGGGACGATTCGATACGTGCCGTGATTCTTACTGGCGCAGATAATTTCTTTTGCGCCGGCGGCAATCTCAATACATTGTTGGAGCTACGTGCAAAAGACAGAATCGACCAAGCCGACGCCGTCGACAGTCTGCGCGGCTGGATAGAAGCGATACGCGATTGCCCGAAGCCGGTCATCGCAGCGATCGAAGGCGCCGCCGCCGGTGCCGGTTTTTCTCTGGCGCTGGCATGTGATTTGATCGTCGCTGGTAGCTCCAGCAAATTTGCCATGTCTTACGTCAAGGTCGGCCTGACACCGGATGGCGGCGCGTCATGGTTTCTCAGTCAAATGTTGCCGCGCCAATTAGCCACCGAAATTCTGCTGGAAGGCAAACCGGTTCTGGCACCGCGCCTGCACGAACTGGGTGTGATCAATCGCATCGTCGCTGATGGTTCTGCACTCAACGTCGCACTGCAATGGGCAGATGAACTGGCAGCGCTTTCTGGCAATGCCGTGGAACGCATCAAATCATTGTCACGCGAAGCGCGTGATCATTCACTGCCAGAACATTTTGAGATCGAGAAAAGCAATTTTGTTGATTGCCTGAATCATCGCGATTCACTCGAAGGAATCAATGCCTTTCTGGAAAAACGCGCACCGCATTACAAATGAATGCGATGCAAAGAAGACGCGTCTATCTGATGCGTCATGGCAGCGTCACCTACTTCGATGAAGATGGCCGACCTTATCCGCCCGACGATGTTCCCTTGAATGAAAAAGGTCGCAAGCAAACCAGTGCCGCCGGCCAGGCCTTTGCACATCAGAACATTCTTTTTGATCGCGTGATCGTATCCAACCTGCCACGCACAATTGAATCTGCGCTGCGCGTGCTGGCAGAAACAGGTCAGCAAATCGAACTCGAACAATGGCCGGAATTTCAGGAAGTACGTGGCGGCGTGCTGGAAGACATACTCGATGATGATCTGGAAGAAGCCTTCACCAGCGCCTTCTCCTGCATGGCAGAAGAACATAAAAAATTTCTCGATGGTGAAAGCATAGGCCAGCTCATCGATCGCATTCATCCCGTCATCGATAGATTGCGCGCCGATCCATCGTGGGATACGGTTCTGCTGGTTCTGCACGGCGGTGTAAATCGCGCAGTGCTGTCCTACGCTATCACTGGCCAGCGACTGTTCCTCGGCAATCTGGAACAATCTCCCGGCTGCATCAATGTGCTGGATGTCGGTGAACGCGCCAACGACTGGGTCGTGCAAACAATCAATTACGCGCCGCTACTGCCGCTGCAGACAGAGTCGCGATACACCAGCATGGAAGCAGTGCTGTATCAATATCGCAAATCGCGCGGACTGTAAGCGCATACCTTCTTCTTTGCTACGCCTGCAATTGCAGGACAAAGCAGACAAATCCGAATTTCTGCATAATCGTACAAAGTTTGCGTGTGCACTTCTGCACGCCACGGCTATTTCTGGAGAAAAAATTGATAGACCTCTATTCCACTGCCACGCCTAACGGTCACAAAATTCACATCATGCTGGAGGAATGCGGTTTTCCTTATCGGATGCATCATATCGACATCGGTGCCGGTGACCAGTTCACGCCAGAGTTTCTGGCAATTTCACCCAACAATAAAATCCCGGCAATTGTTGACAGCAAGGGACCGGACGGCAAAGCTATGTCCTTGTTTGAATCAGGTGCCATTCTGGTTTATCTCGCCAGCAAGGCAGGCAGATTTCTCGGCACTACCGATAGAGAAAAATTCACGACCCTGCAATGGTTGATGTTTCAAATGGGCGGTGTCGGGCCTATGCTGGGTCAGGCGCATCACTTCCGTCTCTATGCGCCGGAAAAAATCGACTATGCAGTCAATCGCTACACGAATGAAGCAAAGCGTTTGTACGGTGTCATCGACAAGCGGCTTGGTGAGAGCGCATACCTCGCTGGCGACACTTATACAATTGCCGATATCGCGACCTTCCCGTGGTTGCGCTCGTGGAAAAACCAGGGGATAGAGTTAGCCGACTTCCCCAACGTGCAACGCTGGTTCAATGAAATCAGTGCACGTCCGGCAGTACAAAAAGGCGTTACGCTGTTTACCGATGTACGCAAGCCGATCACGGACGATAAATCGAAGGAAATATTATTCGGCGCAACGCAGTACGCCAAGCATTAATCAAGACAGGTCCGACGAACGTTTTTTCGCCGCAGGAAAAATCGTTCGTCTTAGGCGTAATGCCGAAGTATCAGTTCCGCCACGCAAACCGGTTTTTCATTACCAGCACATTCCATCGTCGCGTCCCATATCATCTGCACGCCGCCGGAAAATTCTTCAACAGCTTGCAGTATCAGTCGTGCCCGCACCTGGCTGTCGACCGGTACAGGTGCCGGGAAGCGCACCTTATTCAAGCCGTAATTCACCGCCAGTTTGCAAGGTGGAAAAGCAATTGCCGACTGCAACAACATCGGCAACAGGGAAAGCGTCAGAAAGCCATGTGCAATCGGCACACCGTATGGTGATTCGCTACGGCAGCGTTCGATATCAACATGTATCCATTGATGATCGCCACTAGCTTGTGCAAACTGATTGATGCGCGCCTGATCGATGAGTACCCAATCGGATACTGCGACTTCCTGGCCCGCCAGATTCCTGAGTTCGTCCAGCGATGCGATGTGACGCATATCGGTTCCGATCAAATTATTGCAGCGATTGTTTCAATGTATTTGGCAGCGGCAAGGATACGACATCAATACCTTCGTCGGCGAGCGCAGCGCGTTCGTCAACCGTTGCCACGCCGCGAATGCCGCGCTCGGGCGCCTCATTGTAATGAATACGGCGCGCTTCTTCGGCAAACTGAGTACCAACGTCTTCAGTATCGGCTATCACCTTGCGCGCAAATTCCAGCAATTGATCCTGCACGCGATTGCTGTCCTCCCGTGCACGCGCAGTCGCACCGGATAAATTCAAACGAGGAGAGGATGGCAAGCGTTTGATCGCTTGATTGCCGCAGAGTGGGCATTCGATCAAATGTTGCGAGGATTGCGTGAGAAAGTCATCTTCGGAAGAAAACCATCCTTCAAAGCGATGATCATGTTCACAACAGAGGTTATAGACTTTCATGAGTTTGGTGCCCGGGGCCGGACTTGAACCGGCACGCCTGTTAGAGCGAGGGATTTTAAGTCCCTTGTGTCTACCGATTTCACCACCCGGGCATAATCACGATTTTAAAGCACGATCTTAAAATAAAAGCGCCGACGGCGCTTTTGGAAAAACTGGAGGCGGGGGTCGGGATCGAACCGGCGTAAACGGCTTTGCAGGCCGCTGCATAACCACTTTGCTACCCCGCCACGGGTCCGTATTGTACCGCGAAATAAAATCATCCTGCTTGCGGCACAAACGAAACACTAAAACTGACTTGCTAAACTCACTTACTAAAACTTGATACTGCTCACGAATAAAAAAGGAAGCTTGAGCAGCTTCCTCTTTTTGAAATTTGGAGCGGGAGAAGAGTCTCGAACTCTCGACCTCAACCTTGGCAAGGTTGCGCTCTACCAACTGAGCTACTCCCGCATGTACTTCAAACGCTATTACAAAACTATCGATCAAACCTTGATTGAAATTAATACGTCTATCAATCAATAAAAAAGGAAGCTGGATCAGCTCCCTTTTAAAAATCTGGAGCGGGAGAAGAGTCTCGAACTCTCGACCTCAACCTTGGCAAGGTTGCGCTCTACCAACTGAGCTACTCCCGCATCAACAACAGGTGCACATTATAGAGGAATGACTTTAGTTGTCAAGCACTCCAGCACCCAAACTTACAGCAAATGCCCCGCGCTTTCCTTGATCAAGGGCCAAGCCTTGCGTAAATAATAAAACATTGACCATACAGTCAGCACTGCGGCGATCAGCAATAGCCATTGACCCCAGATACGGGTATCGATGCCAAAGAAATTTTCGTAATACAACAACATCGGAATTGCGATCATTTGCGCGATGGTTTTGATCTTGCCGAGCGAACTGACCGCGACCGATTTCGATGCACCGATTTGTGCCATCCATTCACGCAAGGCGGAAATCGTAATCTCGCGACCGATGATGATGAAGGCAATGACTGCATTCACACGACCAAATTCGATCAGTACCAGCAAGGCGCCGGCGACCATTAATTTATCTGCAACCGGATCCAGGAACGCACCGAAGGCCGAGGTCTGATTCCAGCGACGCGCCAGAAAACCATCGATCCAGTCAGTCAAGGCAGCGACGATGAAGATCACAGTGGATGCCAGGCTTTTGTCGAATGGTCCCAGCCACGAATCTGGCAGATACAACACACCCACCATCAGCGGAATCAGCGCGACGCGCAACCATGTAAGAAGAATAGGGATATTGAAGGGCATATCAAACTTTACATTTTCATGAATGTGCACAATGCACGCGTTGCATGCGCACCCGTAATCTAATGCAATTGCTTGTAAATGTCTTCAGCCAATTGGCGGGAAATGCCTTCGACTGATGATAAATCTTCGACACTGGCATCTATTACGCCGCGCAAGCCGCCAAAACGTGCCAGTAATTTTTGTCGCCGTTTCGCACCAATACCTTCAATCTCCTCCAGACGCGAGGTCTGGCGAGCCTTGGCACGCTTGGCACGCATGCCTGTAATGGCAAAGCGATGCGCCTCATCGCGAATTTGTGCGATCAACATCAAGGCACCGGATTCCTTGCCCAGTTCCTGCGACGCACGACCGTCGACGAAGACCAAGGTTTCAAGACCGACCTTGCGGCCCTCGCCTTTCGATACGCCGACGATCAGGCTGATATCCAGTCCAAGCTCGACGAATACTTGGCGCGCCATTTCCACTTGACCTTTGCCACCGTCAATCAGCACGACGTCCGGCATCACGCCGTCACCATTCGCGACTTTTTCATAGCGACGCATCAATACCTGCCGCATTGCTGCGTAATCATCGCCGGGCGTGATGTCGTTGATGTTGTAACGACGATATTCGCCATTTTGCATCGCGTGATGATGGAACACGACGCACGAAGCCTGCGTCGCTTCCCCTTGCGTGTGACTGATGTCGAAGCATTCAACGCGGAAGGCTTCGATATCGTCCACATCTATCTTCAAGGCGTCGACCAACATGCGGGTACGCGTTTGTTGTGAACCTTGTTCCGACAACAGACGCGCCAATGAAATCTCTGCACCCTTCTGTGCCATTTCCAGCCATTGACGCCGTGGCTCCTGCGGTTGAAATACCAAGTTGATGCGATGGCCGCATTGTTCCATCAGCGCCAGCATCAGTTCCGGTTCATCAAACTCGGTATTCAGCACCAATGTTCCGGGGATGAACTTATCGATGTAATGCTGCGCGAGAAAAGCCTTCATCACTTCTGTTGCGACCGACTCATCCGCATTCGTCAACACGTTATCGACATGCGTGGGAAAGTAGGCGCGATCGCCCAAGTGCCGTCCACCGCGCACCATTGCCAGATTGACGCAGGCACGACCGCCCTGCACGATCACCGCGATGATATCGATATCGGCATCGCCGCCGGTATCCATGCTTTGCTGGTGCAATACGCGCGACAAGGCATTGATCTGATTGCGCACCAGTGCGGCTTGCTCGAATTTCAATTCTTCTGCATATGCCAGCATCTTGGCTTGTAAAACTTCCAGTACCTCGGTCTGCCGTCCACGTAAAAATTTCGCCGCATTGTCGACGTCCAATGCGTAATCTTCACGGCTGATGTAATTGACGCAAGGTCCACTGCAACGATGGATCTGATGCAGCAAACAAGGTCGCGTGCGATTGGCGAATACGGAATCTTCACAGGTACGCAGCAAGAATACCTTCTGCAAAATCTGCATCGATTCCTTGACCGCCCAACCGCTAGGGAATGGTCCGAAGTACTGATTTTTTTTATCAACCGCGCCACGGTAATACGCCATGCGTGGAAATTCCTGGCCGGTGATTTTCAGGTAGGGATAGGATTTGTCATCGCGAAACAGGATGTTGTAACGCGGCTGCAAAGTCTTGATCAGATTATTCTCAAGCAGCAGCGCTTCGGCTTCACTACGCGTGATCGTGGTTTCCAGGCGCACGATTTTTTCGACCATCAGCGCCGTGCGCGGGCTGGCGAGATTTTTCAAAAAGTAACTGGAGACGCGCTTCTTCAAGTCGCGCGCCTTGCCTACGTACAGCAAATTATTTTCTGCATCGAAATAGCGATACACGCCCGGCAGGTGCGGCAGCTTGGCTACCGTTTCCAGCACGACTGCGCGCGGATCTGGTGTTTCAATGTCAGACATATTGCTCTTACCAATCCATTACCAAAAAGCGAAAAATGGCATCAGGCTGCAGCCAGCGACAATGCAGCCTTCTTCGCTGCGATATAGCGCGCTTCGCCTTGCAGATCATTCCATGTCAAGGCTGGTGATTGTGGTGTCAATGCCGCAATGCGTGCAGCGGATTGTTGCATCGCTTTGCCATCCTTGATTTTCAAGCCATTCAGCAATTGATCTGCCTTGTCGGGCGAATTGCAAATCAGGACCATGTCGCAGCCGGCTGCCAATGCTGCGTGTGCGCCATCAATCACATTGCCGGCGACACTCGCACCTTCCATGCTCAAATCGTCACTGAAAATAATGCCGTCAAAACCAAAATCCTTGCGCAGCATCGTCAACCACTTGCGTGAAAAACCGGCTGGATGTTTATCGACTTTAGGATAAATGACGTGTGCCGGCATTACACCAGAGAGGCTCAAACCAAGCCAGTCGTAAGGTGCCGCATCTTCAGCCAGAATCTCTTTCAACTCGCGTTCATCGACCGGGATTTCCAGATGCGAATCGGCTTTCACAAAACCATGGCCAGGAAAATGTTTGCCGCAATTAAGCATGCCAGCCAGCATCAAGCCGTGATTCAAACTCTTGGCCAGCAAACTAACCACGCGTGCATCGCGATGAAATGCACGGTCTCCGATCACGCCTGATTCGCCGTAATCAAGATCAAGCACAGGCGTGAAAGATAAATCGACGCCGCAAGCACGCAATTCGGCCGCCAGCACATAACCGATATCGGTTGCGGCTTTGGTTGCGGCCAACACATCCTTGTCCCACAAGGCACCCAACTTGCGCATCGCCGGCAAATGAGTAAAACCATCCGTTTTAAAACGCTGCACACGACCACCTTCGTGATCCACGGCGATCACTATGCCCGAGCGTGCTGCATGTATCGCCGCCGTCAACGCTGTCAGTTGCGCCCTGTTCTTGTAGTTGCGCGCAAACAGAATCACGCCACCCGTCAATGGATGCTGAATTCTGCGTATATCGTCTGCTGTTAATTCTGTACCCACTACGTCCAACATCACCGGACCAAAAGCAGAATCCACTGCCGAATTTGTAGCCACTACTGCGTTCATTTTTTCTCCACAATCACAAAAGCGACCGCGTACTCGACTTCATCTGTAATCGAGACCTGCGCGGTCAGTCCATTCAATTCCATAAATTCTGCCAGTTTGCCACTGGTGACTACGATAGGTTTGCCACTGGGCGCGTTTAGAATCTGCGCCGAACGCCAGGTCATAGGCATGTGTATACCCAAGCCTATCGCTTTTGAAAACGCTTCTTTGGCTGCAAAGCGAGTCGCCAGAAAACGCAAGCCGCGCGCTGCCACTTTGGCTTTGCGTCGCTGATATTTTTCCAGCTCTTCCACGCCGAGTATGCGTTCGGCAAAGCGATCGCCGTGGCGCTCAAGTGCCGCCGCGATGCGGTCTATCTTCATGATGTCGGTACCAATACCGTATATCATTTTTGCAATCCGTTCAGCCGTGCAGCGGTCATGATCGCCTTCATTTCACGCACAGCGTTTTGCCAGCCGACGAATACTGCGTGCGCGACGATGGCGTGACCGATATTCAGTTCGGTAATGTCCCGAATCGCAGCAATCGCCTGAACATTGGTGTAGTGCAAACCGTGGCCGGCATTCACTTTCAAGCCGCGCTTCACACCTTCCAGAACGCCCTGCTGCACACGCTGCAATTGTGTCTGCTGATCGGCTTCATCATGTGCATCTGCATAACGTCCTGTATGCAATTCAATCACAGGCGCACCCGCTTCGGCTGCCGCCTGTATCTGCGCAACGTCGGCATCGATGAACAGACTCACGCGTATGCCTTCGGCTTGCAACTGCTTGATGGCAGTTGATACTTCTGAAAAATACTTTACGACATCCAGGCCACCTTCGGTCGTTACTTCTTCGCGACGCTCCGGTACCAGGCAGACATCTTGCGGTTTGATGCGACAGGCAAAATCGACCATCTCGGACGTGACGGCAGATTCCAGATTCATACGCGTGCGTAATTGCGGACGTATCAATTCGACGTCGGCATCCTTGATGTGACGTCTGTCTTCACGCAAATGCAAGGTGATGGCATCAGCGCCAGCCTCTTCGGCCAGCAATGCTGCTTGCAAGGGATCGGGATAGACCGTGCCGCGCGCATTGCGCAAGGTCGCAACGTGATCGATGTTGATACCGAGATCGATGATGGAAGATTGTGGCTGGAGAAAACTCATCTTGAATTGTGTCCGTTATAGCTGCAACAGGTCTATCAATATCTGGCGCGTGTTCAGGGGCGCGCCATTCAAATGATGCGCGAGTAAAAAGCGCATCAGAAATTTGCTTTGCATTTGCGTGGTCGCATGGCTGTAATCTTCGCTTTCCATATCCAGCAAGGTCTTGCCGGCAACCTGAGGCCAGATATCTGAAGCGCGTGCCGGACGAGGGCCGCGTTCAGGATCAATGACGTAATTAATGTCAGCGATCAAGGGATTGCGGGTCGCTGTACAAATCTGCCAGCTGCCGGAGACACCGGTTTCTTTCAACAGTGCGCGCTCAAATTTACGCAAAACGATGGCCGGCGGCTCGTCATGTGCCAGCTGATTCAAGGCACTGACGTAATGATCGAATAGCGCAGGATGAGGATCGTCACGCGCCAGCAATTTAACTAGCAATTCGTTCAAATAAAAACCGCACAACAAGGCCGATTTTTCCAACGGTAAAAGTCCGCCTACCCATTCTGCGGCGGTCAGTGTGCGTACTTCCGCTTTGCCGCTCCAGCCTACAGACAGAGGCTGAAAAGTTTGCAATACACCGCGCAATTTGGAATGAGGACGCTTGGCACCTTTGGCGACCAGCGCAATGCGTCCGTGGTCACGTGAAAAAACGTCGACGATCAGGCTGGTTTCTTTGTAGGGATAACTGTGCAGCACAAAACCGGGTTGATCGGCAATGCGTATGTCTTTTTCAATAGAGCGCGTGCGACGCGGTGCAGCTTTTGGTGTGGATGCTGATGTTGTCGAAGATGTGGCTGACATGATAGAAGAACCGACATCATTGGCATGCACCACCGACTTTTCTTCATCGGAAGTACGGGACAAAGAATTGACGTCGGCGATGAGTGCAGTCATCTTTAAATCGATTTTATTCGTAGCCGTATGCGCGCAAACCGGCTTCGTTATCGGCCCAACCGGATTTGACCTTGACCCAGATTTCCAGGTAGACCGGACCGCCGAACAGACGCTCCATGTCGAGGCGGGACTGAGTGGAGATATCCTTCAGACGCTCACCCTTGTTACCGATGACCATGGATTTATGCGTATCGCGCTCCACCAGGATCGCGGCAAAGACACGGCGCAGATTGCCTTCAAGTTCAAATTTTTCGATCAGTACTGTACTGGTGTATGGCAACTCGTCACCAACAAAGCGGAATAATTTTTCACGCACGATTTCAGCGGCAAGAAATTTCTCGCTGCGATCAGTGATGTCGTCTTCACCAAAAACCGGTGGATTTTCCGGCAGGTATTTTTTGATTTCGCCTTGCAGATTGTCGAGCTGAAAACGCAATTTAGCTGATACAGGTACGACTGCAGTAAAGTCGCGCTTGGCTGCGATTTGCTGCGCAAACGGCAACAGCACTGCTTTGTCTTTGACGCGATCCGATTTATTGATCACTAATATGCACGGCACATTTTTTGGAATCAGATCCAGCACTTGCTGATCGGCCTGGCCGAAAGTACCGGCTTCGATTACAAACAAAATCACATCAGATGCGGTGAGCGTAGTCGTCACCGTGCGATTCAAAGTCTTGTTCAGCGCATTCGAGTGACGAGTCTGAAAACCTGGCGTATCAACATACACGAACTGCGCATCTTCTATGGTTTGAATACCAGTGATGCGATGGCGTGTGGTTTGCGCCTTGCGCGATGTAATGCTGACCTTGGCGCCTATCAGCTCATTCATCAAGGTCGATTTGCCGACGTTAGGACGACCGACGATCGCGATATAACCGCATCGAAAGTGAGACAGTGCGGTGGATTCAGTCATGCAATTTTGGAATGGGAAGTGGTAGAGGATTTTTTTACGACATCATCTGCTGCAGACGATGGTGTATCGGATATAGATTTAGATACGGTTGTTGCTGGAGCGGTCACTGAAGCTGGCACAAGGTCGGCTTCGGCAATCAGGCTTTTTTGGCCATCGGATACATGATCTGATTTGATATTCAGCTTCGCTTCAGCTTCAGCTTCAGCTTTCGCATCGGCCTTGGCATTTTTCGCATCAAGCTTGGATGAGGCCTTGGATGCAGGCTTGACTTCATCCAGTGGTGCATCCGGCTGTACGGTGGCAATGCCGGCCAACTTCAATTGTGCGGTACGCGGCTTGCTTTTGCGGCTGGAACCTGGCGTTTTTACCAATGCGGCCTGCACTGCGTCCAACGCGAGTTTGGCTGCTGCCTGCTCGCCTGCGCGGCGGCTACCGCCAGTGCCGAATACCTGAATATCCAGCTTGGGCACCAGACATTCAATTTCAAATTCCTGATTGTGTGCGGCGCCATGCGTGGCCACGACATTGTATTGCGGCAGTGCGATTTTTTTGCCTTGCAGATATTCCTGCAACAAGGTTTTTGCATCCTTGCCCAGCGTTTTTGGATCGACGCTATCGAGTATCGGAATATAAAGTGAACGAATCACATCGCGCGCAGCATTGAAACCGGCATCGAGGAAAATCGCGCCAAATAATGCTTCCAGCGTATCAGCCAAAATCGATGGGCGACGAAAGCCGCCTGATTTCAATTCACCTTCACCCAGACGCAAAAACTGCGACAATTCCAGACGCTGTGCGATTTCATACAAGGATTGTTGTTTGACCAGATTGGCACGCAGGCGCGACAAATCGCCTTCATCGATTTTGCTGTAACGATCGAACAATAAAGAAGCAACCACGCAGTTCAAAATGGAATCACCAAGAAACTCGAGGCGTTCGTTATGCACACTACTATGGCTGCGATGCGTCAAGGCCTGCTGCAGCAATACAGCATCCTTGAACGTGTGGCCTAGCCGATTTTGCAATAACGTTACATCCATTTTTCTATCGATTCTTACCTTAAGGTGCCGCTTTTTTCTTCAATCTGTTTTCGTTGGTTGAGCCAGCGTAATCGATCATCAAACTGACGGGCCCCACGAGCGGAATAATCTTCTGATACGCGAAATTGATTTCCACATCATCGCCATTTTTCAGAATTTCCAGATCCTGGCCGCTGATGGCATCAATGTAGCCAACTTCAGCCTGACGGTTGAATGCAGCACGCATTTCAGGAATCCCGCCGCCAACTGCCTTGACGCTGCCGATTGCTTTTTTGATCGAAAAGTATTCTGTCACAGTCGGCGTCACTTTCATCGCAAGTACTGCAATCAAGCCAATGATCGCCAGCACCAGAATCAATCCAACCAGGGTGACACCCTTTTGCTTACGATGCATATGTGCTGCCAATGTCATGTTTGCCATCTACTCGCGCTCCTGACTATGATTATTCAAAACTGCCGATGCGACCAAGATTATTCGGGAAATTACTCAAATTCAACCATACAAAAAATGCTTTTCCGACAATATTCTTGTCTGGTACGAAGCCCCAATAGCGGCTATCCAGACTGTTATCCCGATTATCGCCCATCATGAAATATTGTCCAGCCGGGACTTTACAGGTAAATCCTTCTGCGTCGTAGGTACACAAATCGCGATTCGGGAAATCATGCGGATTCGATACATAGGACGGCGCACGTGGATTATTCAGTATTTGATGCGCCACACCGTTCAGATTTTCAGTCAGCAACTTCGAATAACTGAGTGTCTCTTCATCCAGATAATCAGGCAATGCCTTGTAAGAAACTTGCGCACCATTAACAATCAGGCGCTTGTTACGATAAGTCACCGTGTCGCCAGGAACGCCGACC
The DNA here is from genome assembly GCF_003293745.1 of Herminiimonas fonticola. GTDB lineage: Bacteria > Pseudomonadota > Gammaproteobacteria > Burkholderiales > Burkholderiaceae_D > Oxalicibacterium > Oxalicibacterium fonticola. The sequence goes on along the minus strand of NZ_PTLZ01000001.1, from coordinate 1,378,823 downwards.
ACGCGCTTGATGTAATCCAGCGTCATGTTTTCCGGGTATTTGAAGACCATGACGTCACCGCGCTGCGGGTCGTTCACTTCGATCACTTTTTTATTCAGAATAGGCAGGCGGATACCGTAAGTATATTTATTCACCAGAATCAGGTCGCCAACCTGCAGCGTCGGCACCATCGATGTCGATGGAATCTTGAACGGCTCATACAGGAAGGAGCGCAAGACGAATACCAATGCAATCACCGGGAAAAAGCTACCTGAATACTCTATCCAGGTCGGTTGGCGCATCAGGCTGGCTTGCAACGCGGCGCGGCCATTGTTATCCGGCTTGACACCCTCGCCTGCCAGTTTGGCATTACGCGCATCGAATTCAGCCAATACCGCATCCGCATGGGCGCGGCGTTTTTTCGCCAGATAAAAAACATCCAGCACCCAGACGATGCCGGTCCCTACCGTCAGGATGAAAAGGATCAGTGAAAAATTGCCCAACAGATCTTGCAATGTCATTTATCGTCCACTTGTAGAATTGCCAAAAACGCTTCCTGCGGGATCTCGACGGAGCCCACTTGCTTCATGCGTTTCTTACCGGCTTTTTGCTTTTCCAGCAGTTTTTTCTTGCGGCTGATATCGCCGCCATAACATTTTGCCAACACGTTCTTGCGCAAGGCCTTGACGTTTTCGCGCGAGATAATATTTGCACCGATGGTCGCCTGGATCGCGACGTCGAACATCTGGCGCGGAATCAGTTCACGCATCTTGGCCGCGACCTGACGTCCGCGGTACTGGCTGTTCGATCTATGCACAATGATGGCGAGCGCATCGACTTTTTCGCTGTTGATCAGCATGTCGACCTTGACCACATCCGAGGCACGATATTCCTTGAACTCGTAATCCATAGACGCGTAGCCGCGCGACGTCGATTTCAATTTATCGAAGAAATCGAGCACGATTTCAGCCATCGGCATTTCGTACACCAGCTTCACCTGACGGCCGTGGTAGCTCATGTCCATCTGTACGCCACGTTTGGCAATACACAGCGTGATGACAGAGCCAACATACTCCTGCGGCATGTACAGATTGACGGTGACGATAGGCTCGCGGATTTCTTCAATCTTGGACGGCTCAGGCATTTTGGATGGGTTGTCTACCTTGATCAGGCTGCCATCGCCCATGATCACCTCATACACAACGGTAGGCGCCGTCGTGATGAGGTCCATGTCGAATTCACGCTCGAGGCGCTCTTGCACGATTTCCATGTGCAACAAGCCGAGGAAGCCGCAACGGAAACCGAAGCCCAGCGCTTGCGATACTTCAGGCTCGTACATCAAAGCCGCATCGTTCAATTTTAATTTTTCCAGCGAATCGCGCAGTGCGTCGTACTGATTCGCTTCGACCGGGAACAGGCCGGCAAACACTTGCGGCTGCACTTCCTTGAAGCCTGGCAGCGCTTCAGCGGCCGGACGGCTGGCCAGCGTGACGGTATCGCCAACCTTGGCAGCCTTCAATTCCTTGATGCCGGCGATGATGAAACCTACCTGCCCGGCTGACAAAGTCGGCAGCGATACCGAGCGCGGCGCAAAGACGCCTATGTTTTCGACCAGATTGACCGAACCGCTCGCCATCAGCAGAATTTTTTCTTTCGGTTTCAGGGTGCCGTTGACCACACGTACCAGCATCACCACGCCGACATAGTTGTCGAACCATGAATCGACGATCAGCGCTTGCAAGGGCGCATCCGGGTCGCCCTTAGGTGGTGGCACCTTGGCGATCAGCGACTCAAGTACATCAGCTACGCCCAAGCCGCTTTTTGCCGAGCATTGCACTGCATCCGTCGCGTCAATACCGATCACGTCCTCGATCTCGGCAATCGCAGCCGGTGGATCGGCATTCGGCAAATCAATCTTGTTGAGAACTGGCACCACCTCTACGCCCAGATCCAGCGCCATATAACAGTTTGCTACCGTCTGCGCTTCCACACCTTGCGAGGCATCGACCACCAGCAGTGCACCTTCGCAGGCGGACAGCGAGCGGCTGACTTCGTAGCTGAAATCGACGTGACCCGGTGTATCGATCAGGTTCAGGTTATAAACCTTGCCATCGCGCGCCTTGTACGACAACGCTGCGGTCTGCGCCTTGATCGTAATGCCACGCTCGCGCTCGAGATCCATGGAATCAAGGACTTGCGCTTCCATTTCTCGATCGGATAAACCGCCGCACAATTGAATAATGCGGTCGGCAAGTGTCGATTTACCGTGGTCGATATGGGCGATGATGGAGAAATTGCGAATGTTGTTCATTAACCAAGTGACAATTACAAAAAAAGCGCTCTATGCTGGGATGTTTTCCCCGAGCGAGCGCCTTGTTACAGAGGGATGACGGCCCCGGCATTTTACCGGATTTCAGAGGGGAAAGCCCAACAATTCCGGCTCTGCCAACTACCCAGGTAAAAATGTGCACAGTGCATGCTTGCCGCGCCATACTCAAACGCGGGCAACAAACGTACGTACTGCCGCCTCATCCAGAAAATAATGGCAAAGCTGCTGCGCCGCTTGCTCATCCTTGCTGGCAAGCAGCACCGGAACCAATTCATCATACTTGGCGACCAGCGCCTCGTCTGCATCAACATCGATCACCGCGATGGACATTGGCTCAACAATTTCCAGCGCACGTAATGCGGCCAGCATGTCGTCACACAAATGACAGTAAGTTCGTGAGTACAAAGTGAAATGAATCAAGGATGGATTCCGCTTAAAAGAAAAGGCTGCAAGCTTTTCAGCAGGCAGCCTTTTTCTTGAAGATTATCTTATTGTGCGTGCGGCTTAACCGTCACGAATTGCGAAGAGTCGCCACGACGCACCAGCAGCAAGGTCGTTTTCTTCACATCCAGTTTTGCCACCAATGCATTGAATTGACGAGCATCCTTGATATCGGTGTTATTCAATCGCAAAAGAATATCGCCTGCACGCAAACCTGCACGTGCCGCCGAACCTTCGGCCGATTCAACAACAATGCCGCCGTCAATTTTCAGCTCCTTGATTTGTGCGGCAGTGAGATCGCTGACAATCAAACCCAGGGTATTCGCTACCTGCTCGACCTTGGCTTTTTTCTCGGTTTTTTGTGCAACTTTTTCCGGTTCCAGTTCAGTAATCGTCAATGGCAAATCACGCATCGCACCTTTGCGCCACACGGTTATCGTCGAACGTGTACCTGGCTTGGTACTACCAACCATGCGCGGCAAATCGCTGGCACGTTCGATATTGGCGCCGTTGAATTTCAGGATCACGTCACCAGCTTCAATGCCGCCTTTTTCAGCCGGGCCACCGGTTTCTACACGCTGCACCAATGCACCTTGTGCACGCGTAAGACCCAGGGATTCCGCAACGTCTTTTGTCACTTCACCGATCTGTACACCGATGCGGCCGCGCGTTACTTTTCCGCTTGCGCGCAACTGATCGGAGACGCGCATCGCCTCATCCATAGGTACCGCAAATGAAATGCCCATGTAACCACCGGAGCGACTGTAAATTTGCGAGTTGATACCGATTACTTCGCCGCGCATATTGATCAGCGGACCACCCGAGTTGCCCGGATTAACCGCAACGTCGGTTTGAATCAACGGCAGGTATTCACCTGTATCGCGCGCCTTGGCAGAAACAATACCGGCAGTCACTGTGTTGTCCAGACCAAACGGTGAACCGATAGCGATCACCCATTCACCGACCCGAATCTTGTTTGAATCACCGACAGTCAGACGCGGCAGGTTGCTGCCTTCAATCTTGACTAGCGCCACATCAGTACGCTTGTCAGCACCGATGATTTTTGCCTTGAATTCGCGCTTGTCAGTCAACGTGACATACACCTCGTCTGCACCCTCGACAACATGCGCATTTGTCATTACATAGCCGTCAGCAGAAATGATGAAACCCGAGCCTACGCCGCGCGGTACTTCTTCATCCGCATCAGCGTCTGGTTTATTACGACCACGTGGTGCAGGCTGCTGGCGCGGAGGAATTGGAGCACCGAAGAAGCGGCGGAAAAATTCCTGCATCTCTTCATCTTCGCTCGCCGCATTGCCTTGACTGACCTTGGCTTTTTCAGTAGTACGAATATTGACGACCGCCGCTCCGGTTTTTTCAACCAGATCGGTAAAGTCGGGCAAGCCGGCCACCGATGCCGCAGCCATCGCAGATGGTGTCAAACCAGATACGGCAGGAATTAGAAATGTGCTCGCAACAGCAAGCAAAACAGCAGACAGTTTTTTCTGAACAATGAACATTGTTTTCATACACTCACAAAAGCCTGATTAAGAATCTAACAAAGAATTAGGGCTGCGCTTTCAATTCAATCGAATTGGCAACCTGCTTGATGGCCGACGCCGGTACTTCACCGACAACCGTCAACCAATACTCTCCATGCCGCTTACCGACAATATTCATCGCGCCCTGCTGCATTGAACCTTCGGTACGACTTTGCGAAGCCGGTTCGATAAAGACGGAAATCGCAGCCAGGCCATCGGAATAAACAATTTGCGATACTTCGCGCTGGGTTGGCGACGCATTTTCTGCTGCTGCACTTGCCGGCGTATCCGTAATCAGGCGCTTCATTTCACGCACCTTCTTGAAACCTGCAGGCATTGCATTGACGGACCAGCCGGAAAGATTGGTCTCGCTCATCACTGCGTTCTCTACGCGCCAACCCTGAGTATTCTTGACACTTGGTTTGACACGGCTGGCATCGATATGGCCGATGACCAATTGCGTAAAGGCGATCTGTTCGACTACATCGTTTTTCTCGTTGATGGTTTGCGCCTTGAGCAAAAGACCTGTCGATTTTTCTGCCCACAGTTTGTAGCCGTAACGCAGCTTGTCTTTCGGCTCCAAAATGATGGCTTGGCAATCGAAGCCCGCAACACGACCAGTCTCGCCCATCTTCAGCTTGTAATGCTCGGCCAGCTCGTTCGGATGAGCACCCAGAATTGCCGGGAACACATCCTTCGTCACACGCTTTTCTATGCGTATCGATTTACTTTCAGGCACATAGCAAACAATTTCTTCATTGTTACGTATGTATTCACGTGGTTTGCCATCGAGAATTTCAAGTTTTTCGACTTCGTTCTTGCCATTCAGAATGTGCGTGATACGCGACGTGCGAACCTGATTACCCTGTTGATAAACAAAGGTACCCGAGTAGTTCAACTTTTGCGCCGATGACTGGATTTTCTTCAACCAGGCTTGCGTATCGTGTTGAGCTGTTAATGGCTCAACACTTTCTGCACGGGCAGTTACCTGTGCAGCAAACGCAATGACGCTGGAGAAAAGAAAGACGAGCCTGAAAATTCCGAATGTCTGCCGCATGTCAATTACTTATCAGAGTCAACAGCAAACGTAGCTGAACGTGCATATTGCGCAGTGCTGTAAACCGAAGGGGAAAAGCGCTGGTGCGCCAACAGATACTCGTCGATGCGCGGATCACGCAAGACGTCGCCGTCCTGGCTGGCAACCGTTACTTTGTCAGGCGTAGCCGAGGCCAGCACGATAGGCGCTGGGTTGGATGCAATCACCGGTGCATTTTGCGTCATCATCTGCGGCACAGTCAGGAATGCAGCGACTGCAACCGCAGCAACCGCCATACCCGGCATTGCAAAACGCTTCATCACATCCTGCTTGGCGACGGGCACGCGCTGTTTTGCCGCCACCATAATGGTCGGCTCCGCATCCAGACTGGCAAATATGCGGGAGGTCAAATCAGTATTCACTTGCGCGTTCAAATCGTCGGAACGCAAAGCATCACCGATTTGATGATAAAGATTCCATGTATCACGTCCTTCTTGCTGACGTAAAGCCGCCAAGGTGACATCGAGATGTCCATCGGACAATTCGTTGTCAGCAAAAGCTGAAATCTGTTCACGCGTCATATTCATCGTATTCATCACTACCTCGAAAAAATTAAGGCTTACCCCTATATTTGCAGCAAAAAGTACTTCTTTATTTATTTTTCACCAACGTTTATCGAGTGCCGTATCCAACAGCGGCCTTAATTTTTCCGAGATAGCCTCGCGTGCCCGGAATATCCGGCTACGCACCGTACCGATAGGGCAACCCATCGATTCGGCAATCTCGTCGTAACTTAACCCTTCGATCTCTCGCAATGTAATCGCCATGCGTAATTCTTCCGGCAACTCGTCCATCGCCGTATTCAAAGTCTGCGCGATTTGCTTTGTTGCCAATAACGATTCTGGCGTGTTGATATCTCTTAGGCGGTCTCCGTCGTCAAAAGTTTCTGCTTCTTCGACATCTGCTTCAGTTGATGTCGGTGCACGACGACCTTGTGTGACCAGATAATTTTTTGCAGTGTTGATTCCGATGCGATAAAGCCAGGTATAAAAGGCTGAATCGCCGCGAAACTGCGGCAATGCACGATACGCCTTGATGAACGCTTCCTGCACCACGTCTTCAGCCTCAGCCTGGTCGCGAACAAGCCGCGACACCAGTCGCATTAACTTCCGTTGGTATTTGATCACTAACAGCTCGAAAGCTTTTTTGTCGCCACGTTGTACACGTTCGACAAGTAGCTGATCAATTTCGCGTTCTGTCGTCAATCCCAATTCCCTTGTTATTTTGCAACACGCACGCGGTTCGCATTATTGACTAAGCGAAACATGATTGGTTCAAAAATTCCAGAATTAATTCTTGGCTTAATGCCGAATATCGGGCTCTGCTGCATCTGCATGGCGTAACACGATCCAGCGACAGGCTATCAGCAAAGCTCTAAAATTTTCCGCAGAAACCATATCAGGCAAAATCGTTAAAACCATAGTGTGCTGCCGTTCATTTTGCAAATGCAAGAGGAGCAAACCTGACCATATTGTCGATACCGGCAACAGATGAACAAGCTCACTCTCTGCAGCACTGTCGGCAATGGCTTGTTCATTTCTCTTCTCGGTAGCCAAACGAATCTGGCCGGTTCCCGAGATGTGAATTACATATTTGGTTTTGCGGAACATTGCACGAGAAAATGCAGTGATCGCAACGCTCGCGCATAGTCCCGCCAAAACAATTCTTGCTGACAGTGACAGATTTCCAATCGAGTCAGTCGCAATCAGAGCGGCAATACTCAATAAAATTGTACTCATCCCGCCAACCAGTGCAAGCAGGAGTCTGGATGGTTGAATCACGGCAGAGACCGCGATAGACATGTGGGGGAATGAAGTAAAAAATCCGGTCAACCTGTGAAGGTGACCGGATTTTTATCAGGCTTTACCAAAAACCAGGGTACCGTTCGTACCGCCAAAACCGAAGTTATTTTTCATGGCGTACTGAATCGGCATCTCGCGCGCCGTATTGGCACAGTAATCGAGATCGCATTCCGGATCCTGATTGAGGATATTGATCGTTGGCGGAGAAATCTGATGATGTAGTGCGAGAACTGTGAACACCGACTCCAGACCACCCGCGCCGCCAAGCAAATGACCGGTCATCGACTTGGTCGAATTCACAGTCAATTTTTTCGCATGCGCGCCAAATGCGGCTTTCACTGCATCTGTTTCATTTTTATCGCCCAACGGGGTCGATGTGCCATGCGCATTCAGGTATTGCACTTGATCGGCTGCGATTTCCGCATTCTTCAAGGCATTGACCATACTGCGACGTGGACCATCCATGTTCGGCGCAGTGATATGGTAAGCATCGCCACTCATACCGAAGCCAAGCAACTCTGCATAGATTTTCGCGCCACGTGCTTTTGCATGTTCATACTCTTCCAGCACCATGACACCGGCACCTTCACCAAGCACGAAACCATCACGATCCTTGTCCCATGGACGAGAAGCTGTCGCCGGATCATCATTGCGCGAAGACAGCGCACGAGCCGAGGCGAAACCACCCAGGCCCAAAGGCGAAAGGGTCGATTCTGCACCACCTGCAATCATGACATCCGCATCACCGTATTCAATCATGCGACCGGCAGCGCCTATCGAATGCAAACCGGTAGTACATGCAGTCACAATCGCCAGATTCGGCCCTTTAAGACCATAAGTGATCGACAGATGGCCGGAGATCATGTTGATGATCGAAGCAGGCACAAAGAACGGGCTGATACGGCGTGGGCCGCGATTAACCAGTTCAGCATGCGTATTCTCGATCAGCGGCAAACCACCGATACCGGAACCGACGATGACGCCGATACGCTCGGCATTTTCTTCGGTGACAACCAGTCCGCTATCCTGCCAGGCTTGCATGCCCGCTGCCACGCCGTAATGGATGAATGTATCCATGTGACGCGCTTCTTTACCAGGAATGTAATCCTCGATATTGAAGTTTTTTACTTCTCCAGCAAAGTGCGTGCTGAAAGGAGTCGCATCAAACTTGGTGATGGTAGCAATACCGGATTGTCCTGCAAGGATGGCATTCCATGCATCAGCAACATTGTTACCAACGGGAGAAACACAACCTAGACCAGTGACTACGACACGACGTTTACTAGAGCGGCTCAAGCAATTCTCCTGGAGTCGTTCAACAAAACTTAGGCGGCTTTGACGTGTGCCTTGGCGTAATCAATCGCCTGCTGCACAGTAGTGATTTTCTCAGCTTGTTCGTCAGGGATTTCCATTTCGAATTCGTCTTCGAGTGCCATCACGAGTTCAACGGTGTCGAGCGAATCGGCACCCAGATCGTCAACAAACGACGATTCAATTTTGATATCTGCTTCGGCGACGCCCAGTTGTTCAGCGACGATTTTCTTAACGCGTTGTTCGATATCCGACATGTTTTAACTCCAATGAGTGGTTACAGAAAGTGCGCGCATTTTAGCAGATTTGCGCACCGAAAATTCACTTTTAGCTTTTGTCTTCAAGAAAGCTGAAACTTCAGCCAAAAGTACCTAATTACAACTTTAACTCATGTACATACCGCCGTTGACATGCAAGGTGGTACCCGTAATGTAACTCGCTTGCGGGGATGCAAGGAAGCTGACAGCAGATGCAATGTCTTCAGGCATGCCTAAACGTCCCAACGGAACTTGTTGCAGCAAGGCAGTAATTTGTTGTTCGCTCAGCGTTTTGGTCATATCGGTATCGATAAAACCAGGCGCTACGCAATTGACAGTGATATTACGGCTGCCGATCTCGCGAGCCAGCGCGCGGCTCATGCCGGCAACGCCTGCCTTGGCAGCAGCATAATTCATTTGGCCGGCATTGCCGGCAGAGCCCACAACCGAGGTAATGTTAATGATGCGGCCATGTTTGGCCTTCATCATGCCACGCAGAACAGCGCGCGACAAACGCCCTACCGATGTCAGATTGGTAGCGATCACGCTATCCCATTCATCATCCTTCATGCGCATGGCTAATTGATCTTGTGTAATCCCGGCATTGTTGACGAGGATGGTGACAGCTACACCGAATTCTTTTTGAATTTCATCTATCAATGCGACTGAACGTGTCGCGTCATTAACATCCAGTACGACGCCTTTACCGCCATCGGCAAGATATTCCGAAATCGCCACCGCGCCGGCTTCCGACGTTGCGGTACCGATTACTTTGGCGCCCTGCTTCGCCAATGAAACTGCAATAGCACGGCCAATACCGCGCGAAGCTCCGGTTACCAGGGCAACTTGGCCCGTCAAATCAACTGTAGTCATTATTTCAAAAGCTCCAAGACAGCGTCCAGCGACGCTTGATCGACAATTGCGTGCCCCGTGAGTTCGCCATTGATACGTTTAGTCAAACCGGCCAGCACTTTACCTGGGCCGCATTCAACCACATCTGTCACGCCTTCAGCAGCCATTTTTTGCACCGATTCAACCCAACGTACCGGATTCGCAGCCTGACGCACCAGTGCATCCTTGATGCCATCCACATCGCTGACAATTGCGACATCGACGTTATTGATCAATGGAATTTGCGGAGCACTGAAAGCCACTCCAGCCAGGTATTCACGCAAACGATCCGAAGCTGGCTTCAGCAAGGATGAATGGAAAGGCGCAGAAACCGGCAGCACCAGTGCGCGCTTCGCGCCTTTGGCTTTGGCAATCTCGCAAGCACGTTCAATTGCTGCCTTGTGTCCTGCAATCACGACTTGAGCTGGTGCATTGAAGTTAACCGCTTCGACCACGTCGCCCTGCGCTGCTTCTGCACATACGGCAAGCACATCTGCATCCGACAAACCGAGAATCGCTGCCATGCCGCCTTGACCGACAGGAACAGCCTCCTGCATGGCCTTGGCACGAAAACGCACCAGCGGCACTGCATCCTTGAATGCAATCACACCAGCAGCAACCAACGCAGAATATTCGCCCAGGCTATGACCTGCGACCAGCACCGGTGTTTTACCACCAGCAGCTATCCATGCACGATGCATCGCAACTGCTGCTGTCAACATCACAGGCTGGGTGTTGGTAGTCAGATCGAGTTCTTCTTTGGGACCTTCAGCAATCAACTTGGCCAGATCGAACTGCAATGCGTCCGATGCTTCTGCCAGAGTTTGTTGCACCACAAGGTTGTCGGCAAAGCCGTTCAACATACCGATCGCTTGCGACCCTTGCCCCGGAAAAACGAATGCGAATTTGCTCATGTTATTTTTTAATTTGAATGATCAACAGATTGACGCGAAAACAGAATTACATGCGTACCAGCACGGCACCCCAGGTAAAGCCGCCGCCCACGCCTTCCATCATGACGTTCTGACCTGGCTTGATACGACCATCGCGCACGCCGACATCAAGTGCCAGTGGAATCGATGCGGCAGATGTGTTGCCATGCTGATCAACCGTCACAATCATCTTATCCATGCTGAGGCCAAGTTTTTTCGCAGTGCCTTGCATGATGCGAATGTTCGCTTGGTGCGGGACTATCCAGTCGACTTCGGATGCATTCATATTTGCAAGTTGCAAAGCTTCATTGGCGACTTTATCCAGCAATCCGATTGCCAGCTTGAATACTGCCTGACCATCCATGTACATGAACGCGCTGCCTTCAAGCACGCCATTGCTGATTCTTCCAGGTCCGCAAAGAATATCGCCATAACTACCGTCTGCATGCAGCTTGGTCGCCAGCACACCTGGTTCATCAGAAGCAGTCATGACGACAGCACCGGAGCCGTCGCCAAACAGCACGCAAGTCGTTCTATCCTTGAAATCGATGATGCGCGAAAATACTTCAGCACCAATCACCAAAACGTTTTTATGTGAGCCAGACTTGATGAATTTATCAGCTGTCGCAAGCGCATACACGAAACCGCTGCACACCGCCTGCACATCGACGGCGGCACAGCCATTCGTGATACCCAACTTGCGTTGCACCACGCATGCAGTGCTTGGGAAACCACCGAAAAAATCAGGCGTCGAGGTAGCCAGAATAATCAGGTCGATATCATTAGCCGCCAATTGGGCCATGTCCAGCGCGCGTTTTGCAGCCTCAACCGCCAGATCGCTAGACTGCATATCTGCACCGACGTAATGGCGCGCGGAAATCCCGCTACGAGAAACGATCCATTCATCGGATGTTTCTATGCCATCGAGAGCAAGCCGTTCTATTAAGTCCTGATTCGTCACCCGGTTAGGCGGCAGAAAACTGCCGGTACCGATAATTTTGCTATAGAGAGTCATGCGGTTTTCTGTTCTGTTTTTTCTGTTGCGGTAACTGGATTTTCGGAAGACGCCGTCAATGCCGATTGCGGCATCAGATCAGCGATTTTTGTCGAAATACGCGCCAGCACATCATATTTGGCCGCATCGAAAGCGCGCTTGATCGCCCATTGATAACCATAGGCATCCGCTCCGCCATGGCTTTTGAATACCAAGCCGCGTAGTCCCAGCAAGCTGCCGCCATTGTAGCGGGAAGGATTCAAACGTTGTGAAATTGCTTTCAATGCCGGACGCGCAATCAGGGCACCAAGCATAGTCAGCGGAGTCCTCTTGAACTCGGTAGTCAAAACGCTTTTCACAAAACGTCCCAGGCCTTCCGATGCCTTCAAGGTCACATTGCCGACAAAGCCGTCGCACACGACGATATCCGTCGTACCTTTAAAGATATCGTTGCCTTCGACGTTACCGTAAAAATTCAAGGTGCCGCGCTCATGGTCCGCGCGTAGCAATACAGCCGTCTGCTTGACGATGTCGTTGCCCTTGATATCTTCTTCACCAACATTCAACAAACCGACTGTTGGTTTCGGTTTGCCTTCCATCGCCGATACCAGCGCAGAACCCATCAATGCAAATTGATGCAAATGCTGCGGCTCGCAATCGACATTGGCGCCGAGATCGAGCATGTAGGTCGGACCGTCTTTTTGATTGGGGAGAATACTGCAGATGGCAGGACGATCAACACCTGGAATCGTCTTCAACACGTAACGAGAAATCGCCATCAAGGCGCCCGTATTACCAGCGGAGACACACGCGTCAGCCTGACCTTGCTTGACGAGATTGATTGCCACACGCATAGAAGAATCCTTCTTGCGACGCAATGCAACTTCAAGGGTGTCGTCCATCGTCACAACTTCAGTCGCGTTAACGACCGACAGACGCGGATGCTCGCTTGCCTTGTGCTTTTTTAGTTCAGCCAAAAGCTGATCTCCCAGCCCGACTAAAATAAGCTCGGCGTCTGGCTCGCTTTCGACAAACGAAATGGCGGCGGGAATAGTAACTGCGGGGCCGTGATCGCCACCCATGCAGTCTATGGATATTTTTATTGTCATTGGCTTGACTCGTGCCTCACTCTAGCCGCAATTATGGGCCAAACTTGGCTTGATTCAAAATGACGCACCGTGCTGTCTCGGCACATGAAAAAACGGCGCAAAGTTTACACTCATCGCGCCGCTTTCTTCGCCAGAACGACAAACAAATTATTCGTCGTTTTTGGTTTTCAGTACTTTACGACCACGGTAAAAGCCGTTTGGGCTGATGTGGTGACGCAGATGCGTTTCACCCGTGGTTTGCTCAACGCTCAGTTGCGGAGCAACCAGGAAGTCGTGCGAACGATGCATACCGCGTTTCGACGGTGTCTTTTTATTTTGCTGAACAGCCATGATAACTCCTAAACCTTAAGTTCTAAAATTCTAACACATTCAGTTTGCAAACTCACCGCAAACCGACAATCTTTACTACAAATTACAAACCGCCCGCTCAGACAGCCGCGACCGTAAATTCTATTGCTTCAAACCTTTAAGCACATCGAAAGGCGACGCTTTCTTTGTACTCATCAAATCATCCAGTACCGCATTGCCAGGACAAATATCATGCTTGGGCGCCAGCGGTATCGCCAGCAAAGCTTCATCTTCAATCAGCTCCATGACATTCATGGCCTTCGAACCGACAATGACGTCAACCGTATCATCTGCCAGCAAAATGTCGATTTCATCCGCACGCTCATCGGTTTTCGCGAGAATCAATACAGACTCTGACTCAACCGCAAACTTCAGTGGCGTCATGCAACGCTGGCACATCAACTCAATCTCGCCCGAAACAGTCAGGATCAATTGCGGATGATTCAGTGAGTCTGCACCGCCTTGCAAAGTCCAATGCAACGATGCGGATTTATTCACGGACTCGGCGGAGAGTCTTGCCATATCGGCGATAGAAACATCGCCCTCACGCCGCTCTTTAAGCCGACTGAACTCGAAGGCATCGATTACAAAAGCGCTCATAGGCTTAGCTGAACCCGGAAAACCTGCGATAATAACAGGCTTTTCCTTTATTCGTCAAAGTGTTAGAGCACTTTTATTGAGCGGTCATTCAAATAAACATCAAATAATGCCTTCTCCATCCCCTCAACCTCGACTAATACTCGGCTCCAGCTCGATTTATCGCAAAGAGTTGCTATCCCGTCTACACCTTCCGTTCGACGTGATGGTGCCGGATATAGATGAAACACCTGCAGAAAATGAGTCACCAGACGCAACGGCTTTACGGTTAGCGCAAGAAAAAGCCACCGTTATAGGACTAAGAAGCCCGAACTCGCTGGTAATTGGCTCCGATCAAGTCGCAACCCTGGATGGCGAACAAATTGGCAAACCCGGCACCCACGAAAACGCGCTCAAGCAATTGCAGAAAATGCGCGGCCGCAAAGTGGTATTTCATACTGCCTTATGTCTGTTTGACTCACGTATCGACACTACTTCGCCGCAAATCCAGCTGGAAAACATCCAGACTTTTGTGACCTTTCGAGATTTACCGGATGCCGAACTCGATGCCTATTTACGTATAGAGCAGCCATATGATTGTGCTGGAAGTGCAAAAAACGAAGGCTTGGGCATCGCCATCATCGAAAGAATTGAAAGCAGCGACCCAAGCGCATTAACCGGCCTCCCCCTGATTACACTGACAGCCATGTTACGACGGGCCGGCCTTGGTTTTTTCGGCGCTTAAGAAGCTCTATTTCAGCCACGCATTTATCCATACTCATATAAACCAGCACATGCCCGGCATCCTTTATCTCATCCCCAACACCCTAGGTCAAACTGAAATTGATGGCGTCGATCCACTCGCGCACATCATTCCAACCGAAGTACAGTTGCTGACGGCCAAGCTCGATTATTTCATTGCGGAAAACGCCAAGACCACACGTGCTTTTCTCAAATTGATAGGGACACGCAATACTCTCGCAAAATCGATACAGGAAATTCATATCGCGGAACTGAACGTCAATACTGATGCAAAGAATTTACCTGCATTACTGGAGCCGATCTTGGTTGGACAAGATGCAGGATTGATTTCCGAAGCGGGCGTCCCGGCGGTTGCAGATCCGGGTGCTAATCTAGTGCGCCTTGCCCATGCACAAGGTATTCAAGTCAAACCTTTAGTCGGCCCTTCGTCTTTACTACTCGCTGTGATGGCTAGCGGCTTGAGCGGGCAGAATTTTGCGTTTAACGGGTATTTGCCTATCGATGCTGCCGCACGTATCAAGCGCATCAAGCAACTTGAAGAACGTTCGCGCGCAGAAAAGCAAACTCAATTTTTTATCGAAACACCGTATCGCAATGCAGGCATGCTGGAAACACTGGCAGCCACTTGCAACGCCAATACCTTGATCAGCGTAGCAACCGATCTGACTCTGCCATCCGAACAAATTCAAACTAAAACAGCAGCAAAATGGAAAGCCGAATGCGCATCCGGCAAGACACCGGATTTTCATAAAAAGCCAACCGTGTTTTTGCTGCTTGCAGAGTAAGTAAGAAATGAACACGTAAACGCAAAACGACGGTGTTTCACCGCCGTTTTGCCTGCTTCCGAAGGAAGCATGAGGAGAGGTCAAAAGACCTACTGTTTTTTACTACGACACGCCACCAAAATGCGAGCGGTTACAACTTAGTAGTTGCAGACGTTGTTGCATTCACACCTTCAGATGTCGGTAACGCACTAACAATATAGTCAACGGCAATTAAATTACAAGCCGATTTTTCGAATGAGAGAAAAATCTTTTTCTTCCATTTCAATAAAGCAAATTATTTAAGACTAGGTGTCATTTCCAGAGCGAAAGTCTTGACTGCCGATGCGCCTGCTGCAGCGCCAAATTTTCTCAAGACCCGATCCGACAAACCTTCGCGTTGCGTGTAGTCAACGATGTTGGTTGACTTGAATTCTTCACGCGCCACGCTCTCGACTGTGCCGAAGCCATCAGCCAGTCCAAGCTCAACTGACTTCGCGCCGCTCCAGAACAAACCGGAGAAAATTTCCGGCGTTTCTTTCAAGCGCTTGCCGCGACCTTTGCGTACCACGTCAATAAATTGCTGGTGGATCTCATCCAGCATGCCCAAGGCATACAATTTTTGTTTTTCGCTTTGCGGGCTGAATGGATCCATGAAGCCTTTGTTCTCACCGGCTGTCAGCAAGCGACGTTCGACACCCAGTTTTTCCATCGTGCCGGTAAAACCAAAGCCATCCATCAATACGCCGATCGAGCCGACGATACTGGCTTTGTTAACGTAAATGCGATCAGCAGCTACCGCGATGTAATAACCGCCGGATGCACAAATTTCATTCACGACGACATACAAAGGCTTCTTCGGATATTGCTTGCGCAAACGGGTGATCTCATCGTTGATGATGCCGGCTTGCACCGGACTGCCACCAGGGCTGTTGATTTGCAAAATAAGGCCGACCGAACCAGGATCTGTATACGCTTTTGTTAACGCAGTAATCACGCTTTCTGCATCGCCAGCCCCCTTGGCTTCGATGGTGCCATCAATCTTGATTAGCGCCGTATGCGGCCCGACGTTTTCCATATCACTCACGCTAGGTCCGAAGCTGGTCCACAATGCGAATGCGATCAGGGTCAAGGTGACAAATTTAAAGAAAATTCCCCAGCGGCGGCGTGCGCGTTGTTCTCTGATGGTTGCAAAGGCCAGTTTCTCCAGTACTTCTCGTTCCCAACCTTCTTTTTTAGGTGCGGCTGCGCTTGGCGTTACAGCCTGCTGCCAGGACGGAGATTGATTTGTTTGATCGTTATCGTTGCTCATGTTTGTGTCATCACTGTTTTTTCGTCGCTGCTTATGCTCGCGCCGGTCTTACATATTCGTCTGGCTGCCAGAATACCTGATTATCTTTTTCCGTGATTTCAATGCGTCGCAAACTACGGCCACGACAAGGACCACCTTCACAACGACCGGTTTCTGGCGCATAGACTGCGCCATGCGTGGCACAGATCAGATACAAACCACTGGATTCAAAAAAATCGCCTTCATTCCAATCCAGTTCCATAGGCACATGCGCGCAACGATTCAAGTACCCGCGGACAAGGCCGCTGAATCTGACGACAAAACCGGTTGCATCTTCGCCACCTGCCGTGACAGGGAAGCGCACGCCTTTGCCGCGCTCCTCAAGTGCACTCGCATCACAAATGGGAATCAGCTCGGTAGTCAATTTCTTTATCCGTTTGCATCCAGCCAGACATGCAATTCGGAAACCGAATTGGCAGCATACAGCGGATTAAGTACCTGCAATTCTGCTGGTGTATGCGCGCCGTAATGCACTGCAACACCGGATGCACCGGCGTTTTGCGCCAGTAATAAATCATGCGTGGTGTCGCCTACCATGACGGTACGTTTCATATCCTGCCCCAATTCGCGTGTCAGCTCTTGCAACATCGCCGGATGCGGCTTGGAAAAAGTTTCGTCGGCACAGCGCGTTGCATCAAATAGCGACAACAATTTGGATGCATCCAGCGCGCGATTCAAACCGACGCGACTTTTGCCGGTTGCAACCGCCAGAAAATAACCTTGTTGCGACAAATCACTCAGCATCTCGCGCACACCATCAAACAGAACCAAGCCACCATCCTGATTCAAGTAGTGGTAGCGATAACGCTCAACCATGCGCGGATAATATTTTGGATCTATGCCCGGCATCGCCACTTCCATCGCATTCTGCAAACTCAGCCCGATAACATGCGACGCTGCCTTTTTGTCCGGGATAGGCAAACCAAGATCCTTGGCTGCTGCTTGTATACAGTTGACGATCACCGCCGTGCTATCCATCAAGGTGCCGTCCCAATCGAAAACGATGAGGTCAAATTGCTTTCTTGCCATGTAGCCTGACAGCACGCGCTGCCAACTCCTTTTCCGATATCTATGAGCCTTTAACAGCCCGCGATTAATTTAATTAGCTGGATGTCTTTTTCAAGCTCTTGAGGAAGCGTTCGCATTCTGGCGGCAACGGCGCATTCAGCGTCACCGGCTTGCCGCTCTCAGGATGAATGAAGGTAATTTGGTGTGCGTGCAGAAACATACGTTTTAACGCGACGCGCTCGCCATCAGCTTTTTGCAAATCACGGTTCAATGCAAAATCACCATATTTGTCATCGCCGGCAATCGCAAAACCACTTGAGGCAAGATGCACGCGTATCTGGTGCGTGCGACCAGTTTTCAATTCCGCTTCCAGCAAGGCGAATTCGCCATAACGCTGGATCAGATTGAAGATCGTATGCGACTCCATGCCATCAGCCTGCACGCGAACGCGTCGCTCGCCATCTGCCGTCGAATACTTATGCAAAGGTAATTTAATATGCTGGCGCGTGTTCTTCCAATCGCCATGCACTAATACTAAATAGCGCTTGTCCGGCTCGCCGCCACGTATCTGCTCATGCAAATTTGTCAATGCCGAGCGTTTTTTGGCCAAGACCAAAACACCGGATGTATCACGGTCAAGTCTATGCACCAGCTCAAGAAATTTCGCATCCGGGCGCGCAGCGCGCAACTGTTCAATCACACCATAACTGACGCCGGAGCCGCCATGCACTGCAACGCCGGCCGGCTTGTCGATAACCAATAAGTGATTATCTTCCAGCAATATCTTGAATTCTGCGCCGGGAGCGGTCGATGGTGCTTTTTCGGCAATCCGAATCGGCGGGATGCGAATAATATCGCCTTCGGCCAAACGATAGGTTTGATCAATACGGCCTTTATTGACGCGCACTTCTCCCGAACGCAACACGCGGTAGATATGGCTTTTTGGCACGCCTTTGCAAACACGTAACAAATAGTTATCTATGCGCTGGCCGGCTTCTTCTTCGGAAATAGTGACAAGCTGAACTTGGACCGGAACTTGGGATTGAACCTGTGACGAGTGGGTGGGTGATGGCATTTCAGCCTGTTTCCCTGAAAATCTCGCTAAGTCCTTCATTTTGAATATATAATCGTTTCGCAATGGTCACAAACCATTGCTGGTGTAAGAATAAAAAGCACATTCTACACAGGGGCGTCTCCATCGGCCTCGCCAATTTGCAAATTCGATGGAAAAGATGTGTATGCACCGCCCCTGTGCGAGTCAAGGTTGCACCGTTGTTGTAATCGGATAACGCGCAAGGGTGTTGGTCAAGAATGTTTGGATCGTTAGGATAAAGTCCGGCAAGCTCGCCGTTTAATGGAAAGCTTGCTGGTTGATGTAGTTAAACTGTTTGCCGATTTTGCCTATGTTTTATATGGCTCAAGCACTGTGTTCACCACCCGCGACTTTCGTTGCGCTCGATTTATTCGACGCGCACGATGCGGAGCTAGTGAGCGCTCGGCATCCGTTTTCCTGCATCCGCGCCCCGTTGTGAATACAGCGCGTCTGCGCTAAGTATCACACACCAAGGCAATTCCCTCCCCAAGCACTCCTGCCCCGCGTACATCCCTGTACTGTTGCTATAGATGGCGCATATTGCCGTCAATGCAAGATAGAAACGCTCAGTGAGCCGCAATTCGCTGCGATTTTCCCCGATAGCCACGCTATCGCCGCTAATCGCTTCACGCCGGCCAGCCAGTAGCGGTTACGTCTGCATGTGATGTCACTATGCAAAGCTACGGCATTAAAACGGCCTTCGGGTCACGGAGCACTTACATGAAACGCATGTTATTTAATGCAACGCAGCAAGAAGAATTGCGCGTTGCGATTGTCGATGGGCAAAAACTCATCGACATCGATATCGAAACAACCGGGCGCGAACAGCGCAAGTCCAATATCTACAAGGGTGTTATCACCCGCATCGAACCTTCGCTCGAAGCCTGCTTCGTTAGCTATGGTGAAGATCGCCACGGTTTCCTCCCGTTTAAAGAAGTCGCACGTACCTACTTCAAGGAAGGCGTCGATGTTCGCAGTGCATCCATCAAGGATGCATTGCGCGAAGGCCAGGAAATCATGGTCCAGGTCGAGAAGGAAGAACGCGGCAACAAAGGCGCGGCACTGACTTCATTCGTTTCACTGGCTGGTCGTTACCTGGTTTTGATGCCTAACAATCCACGTGGTGGCGGTGTATCGCGTCGCGTCGAAGGTGAAGATCGCCAGGAACTGCGCGAAACGATGGATAAACTGGATTTGCCACAAGGCATGTCCGTTATTGCACGTACCGCCGGCATCGGCCGTAACGTTGATGAACTGCAATGGGATTTGAATTACCTGATGCAGTTGTGGCGCGCGATTGAAGGCGCAGGCCAAACCAGCGCAGGTGCTTTCCTGATTTATCAGGAGTCGTCACTGGTTATCCGCGCCATCCGCGATTACTTCCAGCCCGATATCGGCGAGATCCTGATCGACACTGACGACATCTACGAACAAGCTCAGCAGTTCATGAGCCACGTGATGCCGGACATGGTCCATCGCGTCAAACGTTATAACGACGACGTACCGCTGTTCTCGCGCTTCCAGATCGAACATCAGATCGAAACCGCATACTCGCGTACCGTACCGTTGCCATCCGGCGGCGCCATCGTTATCGATCATACCGAAGCCCTGGTTTCCGTCGACGTCAACTCGGCGCGCGCCACCCGCGGCAGCGACATCGAAACCACTGCATTCCATACCAACTGTGAAGCCGCTGAAGAAGTAGCCCGCCAATTGCGCTTGCGCGATTTGGGCGGTCTGATCGTCATCGACTTCATCGATATGGAAAATTCTAAGAACCAGCGCGAAGTCGAAACACGTCTGAAAGACGCGTTGCACTACGATCGCGCTCGCGTCCAGATGGGCAAGATCTCGCGCTTCGGCTTGATGGAATTGTCGCGTCAGCGCCTGCGTCCATCGCTGTCCGAAGGCAGCCATGTAACGTGCCCACGTTGCAACGGCACCGGCCACATCCGCGATACAGAATCATCCGCGTTGCAAGTCCTGCGCATCATCCAGGAAGAAGCAATGAAGGAAAACTCGGCATCTATCCACGTGCAAGCACCGGTCGATGTTGCAGCCTTCCTGCTGAATGAAAAACGCGGTGAAATCCTGAAGATCGAAACGCGTCACCGCGTCTCCGTCATCCTGATCCCGAACAAGCATCTGGAAACGCCGCATTACAAACTGGAACGTATCAAGCACGACGATCCACGTTTGGAAGAAACACAAGCCAGCTACGCGATGACCGAACAAGCGGACACCGACATCAGCTACGGCAAGCGTCAGAAAGAAGACGTCAAACCACGCCAGGAAGCCATGGTCAAAGGCATTACGCCTGATCAACCAGCCCCTATCGTGGAACGCAAAGCGGTAGAAGCTGTAAAAGCAGTCCCTGCCGAAAAAGGTTTCTTCCAAAAACTGATGGCTTTCTTCAGCGGTGCGCCGGAACAAGCGAAAACAGCAGCAGTACAAACTGCACCGGAAGAAAAGAATTCACGTAACCGCGAACGCGGCGAGCGTAATTCCAGCGGCCGCAATCAACGCAATCGCAATCGTGGCGGCCGTGGCGGCCGTGAACGTGACGAAGGCGAAGAAGTTACAGCCAAACCAGCAGCAAGCGAGGCACAAACTGCACGTCCACCGCGCCCACCGCGTGAGCCACGCGAGCCGCGTGAGCCACGTGAAGGCAATGAAGCTCGCACCGAAGGTCGTCGTGAACGCACACCGCGTCCACCGCGTGAAGATCGCAAGGAAGTTATTGCGGAAGATCCATCGTTGTTGCAAGCCGCTCCAGTTGCAAATGCTGCTCCGGGCAGAAACGCACCGAAAGCAGGTGCAGAAGCGAATGCTGAAACTGCGGTTGTGCTGGACGCAAATGGTATTCCTGTAGAAACCGTCGAAGGCGAAGAGCAACCGCGTCGTCGTCGCCGTCGTGGCGGCCGTAACCGTAATCGTCGTGATCGTGACAATACCGAGTCCGGTACTGAAAACGAAAGCAATGAAGATGGCGTAGTCGCACTGCAAGAACAAACCTTGCTGGATGAAGCAGCACAAACACCA
Organism: Herminiimonas fonticola; assembly: GCF_003293745.1. Taxonomy (GTDB): domain Bacteria; phylum Pseudomonadota; class Gammaproteobacteria; order Burkholderiales; family Burkholderiaceae_D; genus Oxalicibacterium; species Oxalicibacterium fonticola. The sequence continues at coordinate 1,357,200 of NZ_PTLZ01000001.1, read as the reverse complement.
AGCACTGCTCATGTCAGCGCAGCGGAAGTCGCGTCGACCATCGTCAATACGACTAAGCATGAAACATTTGTCCGCGTAGCTGAAACCAGTGCCGCAGTCGAAGCGCCGGTCAGCGCCCTGAACTCTGCGATTGCTGCGCCAGTCGTGCCGCAAGAAGTTGCGCGTCAGGTTGAACGTGTGGTTCCTGAAGTTGTAGCGCCGGCAGTTGCCGCCGCCGCTCCTATCCAGGCTCCTGAACCAGTAGCCGTTGCGACAGCAGTCATTGAAGCAGCTCCAGCTATTGAAGCGACTCCGGTTGCACCTGTTGCTGTTACCCCGGCACCGGCTCCTCAGCCAGCTCCTGTCGTTGCTGCACCAGTTGCACCAACACCTGCTCCTGCAGCACCGAGCAAAGTCGAAGACTTGAGCGAAGTGTTACGCACTGCTGGTTTGGAGCTTGCTGCTACCAACCCTGAAAAGCTGCGTGCTGCGCAGGCAGAGGCTGCCAATTATGTGCCGCCAGTCCGCGTGCCACGTGAACGCAAGCCATTGCCACCGCAATCGACGGAGCCTTTGGTTCAAATGGAAACGAAGCGCTAAGATTTGCTCATCCTGTTATGCAGGATGAATCGTCACAAAAAAGGGAGCCTAGGCTCCCTTTTTTTATTTCGTCACGCTACAGCTTAATCAATACTGATTCCGCCCATTCATGGATGTCGCAAAAACAGTATCGAACAGAGATTATGCGGCGATGCGATCCTGTGTAAGCGCGTCTATCTGTTGCAAACGCTTGATCGTATCGGCGCATGCATGTGCGGCTTCCTTACCCTTCACCAGGAAGTGATCGAAGAAAAAGCCTTGATGCTCGTCATGTGAATGGAAATGATGCGGCGTCAACACTGCTGAAATCACCGGCACTTCAGTTTCCAGTTGCACTTGCATCAAACCGCTGATGACAGCTTGCGACACGAATTCGTGCCGATAAACACCACCGTCAACTACGAGGCCGGTGCCAACCACTGCGGCATAACGACCACTCTTCGCCAGCAATTTGGCATGCAGTGGGATTTCAAATGCCCCTGCAACTTCAAAGAAGTCGATCACATCTTCCGAATAACCGCGCGTCGCCATTTCAGCTACGAAGGCGATACGGCATTGATCGACGATTTCCTTGTGCCAGCTGGCTTGAATAAAAGCGATACGACGTGTTGCTGATTTTGTTTTGATATCGATAGCTTGTTGCATGTAAAGCTCCTGTGTACAAATGAAAGTACAGGGCAATTTGAATATCAAGCGGGAATGGCAAACGCACAAGACCGTAAAATCCGGTGCGTAAAAAGTCATCCCGTTCTCTATCATCCGGACTATGACCGTCGGCCTCGGGATCACACCGAGTCTGCTGACCTTGTTGAAATAAGCCGAAGAAACAGCTTGAAGCTTCAACAAGCGCTCGCGGGCTAGACACAATCGTGTCATTACCGCCGGTGGGGAATCTCACCCCGCCCCGAGAACGTACTGATGAATGTGTACTGAAAATTCAGCGCATCACTTCATCAGTGAGGCGTGAATTTATCATGATTTAAAAACCGTTGCTGGCGGCGAACAAATTTCTACTCTTTATCGTCCAGCAAATCACCCAGCGGCAAATCAACGCCCAGCAGCTGCTGCGCTGCCTCGCTGGGGAGTGCCTCTACCGATTTCAGTTTGCGCGTCATTTGACGGCTTCTGGTCTCTGCCTGCTCGATGTTCTTGGCTGCGCGTTCCAGCGTCGCCTTGGTCGCTGCCAGCACATCGCCGAATTTGCCGAACTCGGTTTTGACTGCGCCCAACACTTGCCAGACTTCTGACGAACGTTTTTCCAGCGCCAGTGTACGGAAACCCATTTGCAGACTGTTCAACAATGCAGACAAGGTTGATGGACCGGCGATGCTGACACGATGCGTACGCTGTAAATCGTCAGCCAATCCGGGTCTACGCATGACTTCTGCATACAAACCTTCGGTCGGCAAAAACAGAATTGCAAAATCAGTGGTCAATGGCGGCGACAGATATTTCTCGGCGATTTTTTTCGCTTCACCACGCACGACGGCTTCCAATTCTTTTCCTGCCAACAGTACGCCATCTGCATCAGCACGATCGGCTGCTTCAGCCAAACGTTCGTATTGTTCCTTCGGAAATTTTGCATCAATAGGCATCCAGATCGGCGTCTGACCGTCATCGTTGCCCGGCAATTTGATCGCGAATTCGACACGTGCACCGCTACCGGGAATGGTTTCCACATTCTTTGCATACTGGTCTGGCGTCAACACCTGTTCCAGCAACATCTCAAGCTGAACTTCACCCCAGGTGCCACGTGTTTTGACGTTGGTCAGCACGCGTTTCAAATCGCCGACGCCGATTGCCAGTTGCTGCATTTCACCCAGGCCTTGATGGACTTTTTCCAGTCGATCCGAAACCAGTTTAAAAGATTCGCCTAGACGTTGTTCCAGCGTTGCGTGCAATTTTTCATCGACGGTCTTGCGCATTTCTTCCAAGCGAGTGCCGTTATCGGTTTGCAGATCCTTGATCTTCGCTTCCAGTGTGGCCCGCACTTCTGCCATGCGCTGCGCGTTGGATTCCGTCAGCGTCGTCAAAGTCTGGTTCAAGGTATCGCCAAAACGCTTGAGCGCCGTTGCCTGCTCTTCCCTGCCGGTCTGTGCCTGCAAGGTAATCGCTTGGCGCATCGCTTCCAGTTGTTGCGCATTTGCTTCGTTCAACTTGGCGAGCTGTTGCGCAAACGAATCGATCTGATTGTTTTGCAGCGTCGCGACGCTCGTTAATTGCGCTGCCAAAGCTTGCTGGAACTGCATGAAATTACTACCCAGTTCCTGACGCGTGGCTTGTGCCGTCGATTGCACCTGCTCGCGCAACTCACGTTCTATACGTTCGCTGCCTTGTTGTTGATGCCGCTGCAATTCGTTTTGCAAGCTTGTCAGTTGCGGCGTGATATCGACGGCGCGATTGCGCAACATGGCGACGATCTGCAGCGCAATGATGACAACTGCGACGAGTAGCAAAATAATGAAATGCAGTTGTGTCATGTCAATTTATGTCCAGGACAAGGGAAATCGAATCGGAAATATGCGTAGAGCGATGTGCCTGCCTAACCATGCGTGTTGCGCATCCAGTCGGCAGTTTCGGCAAAAGATTTTTGCAAATGCTCTTGCAGTGATGGAACGATGCCGACGTCTTGCATCGCCATCTCCATGCAACGCAACCATTGGTCGCGTTCATCGGTGGCAATAGCGTACGGCAAATGACGCGCACGCAGGCGCGGATGGCCGAAACGTTCGACAAACAGATTCGGGCCGCCAGTCCAGCCCGACAAGAACCAGAACAGCTTGTCGCGCGAACCATCGAGCGTAGTCGGATGCATGGCCCGAATACCGGCAAACGCCGGTTCCAGATCCATCAAATCGTAAAAACGGTCGACCAGGGCACGTACGCCAGTTTCGCCATCGAGAAGTTCGTACAGAGTGCTTTGTTGATTTTCAGTCATAGTCGACATGATAACGCATCGCGCCGTGTCCCAGCTCTCTCATAGGCGCTCTCAAGCTCTTTAGCATGCGATGAAATCCCGCATATGAACACTCGCTGGAAACTCATCGCACAAGCACTGCTCTATCAAACAACGATCACTATCCGGAGCCTTCAGTGTCGGCTATGCCCTTTGATGCAATGCGTGGACGTCATCGAGACGTCTTTGATTCCTGCTCGGCAATTGCACGAATGTCGCAGCTTTCGAGAATCGATTTCGGGGCGCCATGCCGGGCCACCGCCAACATCGCCTGCCCGATCTGGCCAGTCGTCAATATGTGATTCGGGAACAGCGCACGTAAGGGCGGCAGCAATACCTTGAAAAACAAATAAAGAATCCGATACAGCGCTGTCTTCGACTGCACATCATGCAATGCCTGAATCGCTCCCGGACGAAACATGTACGCAGCCTTGAAACCGGCATGCAGCAATCGATTCTCGGTTCTGCCTTTGACGCGCGCCCACATGCTGCGGCCTTGCTCCGTACTGTCGGTGCCGGCACCTGACACGTACGTGAATGTCATTTGCGGGTTCAGCCTTGCCAGCGTGGCCGCTGCAGCCATCGTCAGGTCCTCCGTCACGCGCGTGTATTCAGCCTCACTCTTGCCTACCGACGATGTACCGAGACAGAAAAAACACGCATCGAACCCGCTTAATTGCGCTTCGATACTTTGGTAGTCATACATGTCGCTATGCACGACATCGCGCAACTTAGGATGGGGCTGACCGGTCGCCGTGCGCCCGATGGTCTGCACAAGCGTCACGTCATCGGCAGCCAAACACTCCTGCAGAACGCCATGGCCAACCATGCCGGTTGCACCAAATACAAGAACGTTCATCGTGTACCTCCATTTTCCAGACCCATCACTTTCGGCAAGCCGAGAAACGCACGCGTCAACGCATTGGACATCCGGTGACTGAGCAACCACGGAATCAGCACGAATATTCTGGCGATACTTGCAGGGACATAAACCGTTTTCGGACGCGCGGCAGTTGCTGCCTGCAGAATCAATTTTGCAATCACGTCGGGCGAATCCAGCATAGCGCTATCGTTGCCTTTTTTAAAGGTAGCAGCCATCGCTTGCACCGCTTGCCGGTACGGTCCGTTGCCAGATATCTTGAGCAGACTTTCTGTTGCGATACCGCCCCACTCGGTTTTTGTACCGCCCGGCCTGATCACAACGACGTCGACGCCAAAAGGCTCAAGCTCCTGACGCAACGCCGTCGAATATCCTTCCAGTGCGAATTTGGTCGCGTGATACCAGGCACCGTAGGGCGTGGCGCCCACGCCACCGACCGATGAGACATTGATGATGCGACCCCAGCGCTGTTCCCGCATATGCGCGATGACCTGCTGCGTCAGCCGTGCCAGACCGAAAAGATTGACTTCAAACTGTCTGCGTGCGTCCTCCATCGGCACTTCCTCGACCGCGCCGTATGAGCCATAACCGGCGTTATTCACGAGCACATCGATATCACCACTTTCTTGCCGTATCGTTTGCAGACAGGCAGTAATCGAATCCTCGCTGGTGACGTCCAGCCCGATGACCTTGATACCGTGCATACGCAAATCGGCCATCCGATCAATGCGGCGGGCTGCAGCGTAGACGACAAAACCCGCTGCAGCCATTTGCAATGCAGTGGCCGCTCCTATGCCGGACGAAGCGCCGGTGATCAATGCTACTTTTCCGCTCATGATTTTTCCTTTTTATGCCTGAGTACTCACGCAATTAAATAACAAAAAAAATTGAATCGATTTAAAAAAATTTTACATATTTGCCACGCCATTCCACCACACCTCAAAACCTGACTTGCGATATCGCGCCGCGCCTTTCGGATCCTGCAAAATAAAATCCATCGTCATCTCGGCCAGGCTGTTCATCGATGCTGCAATAAACGCCACCGGATAATTACGCAATATTTTGTCGTCAACGTTCTGCTGCAGTATCTGCAAAATTTCGACAAAAGGTGCTGCGCCCGCCTCCCGCGATTCCGGCGTGATTTGCGCAGAATACGTCAACTGATCCATCACACGTTTCTTCTGCTGGTTGGCAACGCCCCACGCCACATAGTTATCCCACACATACTGGAATTGCCTGCGCACTTCTGCCTTGTGTGGAAAATTCGTCATCAGCACCTCAGCCATTTCGGCCTTAAGCCCCAGATAAAGCGCATTGACCAACTCATCCTTGGTTTTGAAATACGTGAACAGGCTGCCTTCCGCAACACCGGCAACGGCTGAAATCGCCGACGTCGGCGTCGCTGACAAGCCACGCTCGGCAATCACCTGGATCGCGGCGTCTAGCAACGCTGCACGTTTTTCTTCACTTCTCGGTCTGGCCATGTTCGCTCAATGACTATTATTGCTGAGTATTCACTCAATTATAATCAGCATCTGCAAACTCTGCAACCGACCACCATTTTTAAACGACTCAGGCTTCACGCAGTGTTTGCAAAGGCGGTTGATTCAGCACATTGCGCAAGCTGACCCAGCCACCTATAAATGCACATGCGGCACCTATAGTGAAGCCGGCAATCCATACCACCGGACTGAATTTCCATTCGAAGTCGAATACGAAATGCGCAAGCGACCAGCCGACCACTGTCGCACCGGCAGCTGCCAGCAAGCCGGCCAAGCCGCCTACCAATGCGAATTCTATCCACTGCGATTGCGACAATTGCTTGCGTGTCGCACCCAGCGCACGCAACAGCCCTGCTTCACGCGTGCGTTGATCCTGTGAACTGGCCAGCGCGGCATACAAGACCAGCACACCGGATGCGAGCGTAAACATGAACAGGAATTCGACTGCAGTGACAACTTGATCGATCACATCCTGAATCTGTTTGACCACGCTACCAATATCGACCACGGTCAGATTCGGATAATCGCGCGTCAGCTGATTCTCGAACGTGGTGCTGCCTTCAGGAAGATGGAAGGACGTGATCCACGATTGCGGCATGTCCTTCATCGCAGCAGGATTGATGATGACGAAGAAATTGACCTTCATCGATCCCCATTCCAGTTTGCGCAAGCTGGTGATCGGCACTTCGACAGTTTCGCCGGCGACTTCAAACTTTAATTTATCACCTATCTTAAGGCGCAAGGTTTCGGCCAAGCCGGCTTCAACCGAGGCTTCCGGTTTGCTGTTGTCGAACCAGCGACCGGCAGTAATTTGATTCGACGCCGGCATCTTGCTCATCGTCGATAGATTGAATTCGCGATCGACCAGACGTTTGGCTCTGTCTTCGACAAAACTCTCGCCCGTGATCTCTACATTGTTAATCGCGAGCAGACGGCCACGTATCATCGGGAACAGATCGGCATCGGCAATCTTGTTTTGCGCGAGCCGCGCTTCAAGCTCGGCTTTTTGATCCGGCTGAATATTGATGACGAATCGATTCGGTGCATTCGGCGGTGTCGCACTGCGCCACGCATCGACCAGATCGCCGCGAATCACGGTCAACAACAGCAAAGCCATCAGGCCAAGTGCCAACGCAACGACTTGCACTATCGTCGCACCCGGACGCCGCTGCAACGCAGTGACGGCAAAACGCCAGCTCGCGTTATTGATAGCTCCTCGCAAGGATTGCAGCGACTTCAACGCCAGCCAACTGATGAATGCGAAACCGGCGAGGCCGCCGACAAAACCCGCCGCTGTCAGCAAACCAAGTTTGATATTTCCCGCCTGCCACAACAGTAGACCGATAAAGGTTGCCAGGCCGAGCGCATAGGTAGCTATCGTGATCGGTTGCGGCATATCCTGCTCGCGTCGAATCACGCGGTTATGCGGCACATTACGCAATTGCAGAATAGGCGGCAGCGCAAAACCTATCAGCAGCAGCAAGCCGGTCGCCAAGCCCTGCACCGCAGGCAGAATAGATGCAGGTGGCAAGTCATTCGTGATCAAGCGTCCCAACCATTCGATCAACACAAAATGCGCAGCGAAACCGACTGCCGCACCGATGACACTGCCGACCAAACCCACCATCAAGAATTCAATCAGATACAAGGACGTCACCTGATTCTGCGTCATGCCTAGGCAACGCAACATCGCGCATGCATCGACGTGACGCAGCATGAAACGGCGTGCTGCCATTGCGACAGCGACTGCGGCCAACATGGCCGACAACAAACCCACCAGAGACAGAAATTCTTCCGCACGTTGCAAGGTTGCACGCATTTGCGGCTGACCGGATTCCAGTGATTCGGTGCGCACGCCTTTCAGCTTGTCTGTCTCGATTTTGTCCTGCACCCATTTATCGAATTTGTCGACATCGGCCGGTTTTCCTGCAACCAACAAACGATAAGTGATACGCGAGCCGGGTTGTATCAAACCGGTCGCCGCAACGTCGCTGGCGGACAGCATCACGCGTGGCGCAAAGTTCATGAAACCCGCGCCGCGATCCGGCTCATTCGTAATGAGTTTGGAGATGGTAAAAGTCTTGTCACCGAGTTTCAGTGGATTGCCGACTGCAAGATTCAAACTGGTCAAAATTCCGGCATCCACCCATACCGTACCTGGATCAGGAATAGACTTTGCGGCAACACCGTCACCGTTGATCTGCGTCGCTATTTTTACATTGCCACGCAATGGATAACCCGGAGTCACCGCCTTGATAGACGCCAGTTTGGACACTGCCTGGTCGCCTTCTCCGGCAATTGCCATACTTGGAAAGACGACAGTCTCAGCCAGTTGCAAACCACGTTTTTCAGCTTCGGCTTTCCAAGCCGGTGCAATCTGTTCATCTGTACGTATCAGCAGATCAGCGCCCAGCATCTGATGTGCATCGCGATTCAAACCGGTGCGCATGCGATCGACAAAGAAACTGACAGACGACAGTGCGGCGACCGCCACTATCAATGCCACCAGCAAGAAACGCAACTCGCCGGCGCGCCAGTCGCGCTGCGTCATACGAAAAGATTGAGCAAACATCAAGTCATTCGCTTTCTGGATATCTCTGGTTTGCCGACCAAATAATGACAAAAATCTGGCACGACAAACCCGACAACAATGTGGGGAAACAGTGTTTGCGATTGCAAACCTGCATAAGACTAGCGTAAAAGCGCGCGCGCCGCCGACGTCGAAAAAATCGCGCAACTCTTATGCATCAATACAGACTCAATTGGCAAAGAATGCGTCAACCTGAGCCAGATACTTCTGCTTGAGATCGGTATCGATGAAGGCGGCAGTAAAACTATTACGCGCAAGCTGCTGGGCATGATGTCGTTGCACAGGCAGCGCTTCGACAATCGCGACAAAATTGTCATTCATGTAGCCACCAAAATAGGCAGGGTCATCGGAGTTGACGGTAATCACAAGCCCCGCATCCAGCAAGGTCAAAAGATTATGCTGCGACATTTTTTCAAACACGCATAACTTGATATTCGACAAAGGACAAACCGTAAGCGGCATGGTCTCGTGCGCCAGACGTCGCATCAATATCGGATCTTCTATGCAACGCACGCCATGATCGATGCGTTCCACCCGCAACAAATCGAGCGCCGTTTCGATATAGGCTGGAGGACCTTCTTCACCTGCATGCGCAACCAGATGAAAGCCCAGCTCCTTGCAACGAGCGAACACACGCACAAATTTCTCTGGCGGATGACCGCGTTCGGAAGAATCCAGCCCGATGCCGATGATGTGCTCCCGATAAGGTAAAGCCTGCTCCAGAGTCAGGAAAGCCTCTTCCTCCGACAGATGACGCAAGAAACACATGATCAAACCGCCCGTCATGCTCCATTTTGTATATGCATCCTTCAAAGCGCGTTGTATGCCGCTCACGAAGACGCCAAATTCCACACCACGCGCAGTATGCGTTTGCGGATCGAAAAACAATTCCGTATGCAACACATTGTCGGCATGGGCACGCTCAAGATATGCCCAGGTCATATCGTAAAAATCCTGCTCGGTCAGCAAGACGCTGGCACCGGCGTAGTAAATATCGAGGAAGGATTGCAGATCGGTAAATGCATACGCCGCGCGCAACGCCTCTATGGACGTATAGCTAAGTGCGACGCCATTACGTTGCGCCAGTGCAAAGATCAATTCGGGTTCCAGCGAGCCTTCAATATGAATATGCAGCTCCGCCTTCGGCATATTTTTCACGACATCGATCAGAGCAGCATTCATTATTATTTTCCTAGTTTTTCCATAGCGTGAGCAGCCATATTATTTCATGTAACTGCGTCAGGAAGTACGCAGGACGTATGTACTTGGATTTCACGAAAATCCAAAACGACAGATGATGCCGAATAGTTAACACAAAGAAAATGAAATCTTTGTCAGATACTCTAGTCAGTATTATAGTTAAGCAGCTAATCGCCAATTTTCAGAGCAGCATGCTAGAGAAAAAGAAAAAGCAATCGTCATGCAAAACCGTGGATTCATTGGATAAAAATGGAAAGCAAGGTATGCCTCCAATCAGTATTTCAGTCTCGCCCGACGCACATCAAAATTTGTTGAATAGTTTTCAGCAGGCTGTAGATGCAACACCATCAGGTGCCTTAGCGCCCAGCTTTGATGACTGGTTGCTTGCCAGAATTTCTACCGCGCCCAAGACAGACACGTCGGCATCCGAGCTCAATGATATTTATTCGTTCAACGCGATTGAACACATGGTGACACGCCTGCACAAACATGGTTACGGATTGGCGTGTTATCCGAAAGCTGCTGCTCAGGCAGAAATGTCGGCAGCCCTGCTCGCCAGCGCCATCGTAAAGGACTTGAAGCTGACAGCACCCTATGTAAAACGTCTGGAGGATCTGTTCGCGCACTACCAAAAAGATGCAAAGGAGATTGCTGATGCAGCGCAGATCGGCATTACCAATCGTGCCTATGGCGCCATCAGCGAAGCCTTCAGCCAGCTCGTCGCCCGTACTGAAAAGGCCGAAGAAAATTTGAATGATGAACGCGCACTCGGCCGGGTCGAAGGCGGGATCGCGATGCTGCTTCATCTCGACATCATGACACGTGCAATTGCCATTAAAAAAGCGGCTGAATTCAAGACCAGATTCCTGACGCAGGAAAAATCAACGTCGAAGGAAACTTGGGTCAACAAGGTATTCGGCACAGCGAACAATCGAAAATAATGGAAAGGAACGCGCATGCAATTCAACAAGAATCAGTTCGGCGTGCCGCAGTATCCACACGACGATGCGCGCCGCTTATTCGTTCTTGCATCAGCCATCGATTTGCTGGAGCGTCCCACATCAAGCGCTATCGATGACTTGACCGGCATAGACAAAACCACCATCGATAGCGAGGTAGATAAATTACGCGAACAGTATGGAATGGTGATTCATAAATTCGGCGAAATTTATCGCATTGAATCGTGGGGAAAAATACTCAACAAGGAAATCGTCGCCAAGGCGATGAAGGCAGAAGATTAAGATGCATCCAACTACGCTTCTGAAGTGTTAACGCACACTTTTCTTGATGGCTGAAACTTCCGGCTGCGGTGTACCGGACCACGTCAACTCATATACCGTGCCGCGTCGTACGTTCCCCACCAACGCCGGGCGAAAGCACGCCAGATTAGTACCACCTGCATGCCTTACGCTGGGATAGATAATGCCCAGCGAACCCTCTTCCAGCAGTTGCGCTGCCAGCTTCTGCGATGCGATGTAACTGCCCGGCGCCAAAGATTTTGCATGGCCCCTGGCATTACGCAAATCATGAAATTCACTATTGAAATCAGCCAACAGGTTTTGATAACGCACGCTATCGTCGAAACGATCGATCTCGTAATACTCAACTGTTTTGTGGAAGATGATTTCGTCCAATGCAGTCGCGATATCGAAGGCGCAATACCAGGCGCCGCGTTCGTCGTTATTGAAGCGACTGCCTTCCGGCCGTGCATACGTATAAGCGGCATTGATCATGCGGAAGTTCGGGACGCCGAATACAAGCTCATCCACACCAATGCCACTCGCGCGCCCATGCTCGGCAATCAGGCGCTGGTTGGTGGCATTGTCCAATTCGAAAATGTCGGCCAGATGATCCGCGTTTTCAGAAAGTGGTACCAGCACAGAATCTTCTTTATCGACGAAACGCGACGGAATCAATCGGCACGTATCGAACTGACGCAATTGCACTACCGGTAAAGCCGCCATTACAAACCACCACGACGTGCATCCAGCAACTTGCGCACTGTTTGCATCGCAAGCAAGCCACCTGTCTGCATGAATGCCAATGGCGTTTGACCGGAAAAAATAAGATTCTTGTTGCTGAGGCTGACCCATTCATCCGCCAGCTTGTCGCCGTACAAAATATGCAATGCCTTGTAGATACCGATCAGGTAGGAAATACGCGTGATGCGATCCACCTCAAGCACGCGCTCAGGATTCTTTTTCCATTCGTAAAAAGCACTGCTAGAGAGCCCGCCCAGTAATTCACGCGCATCCTCATCACGTACCTTCCACGCGTCTGCAAGACGAAAAAATCCCTTCAGTGCAGAGCGGGAAAGACGCTCACGTTCTGACTTCGCATTCAGGTCAACCAGGCCGGCTGGCTCGAAGCGGCTTTTTGGATAGGCGTAGGCAGCACTCATGATTAACTCCTTATATGGACATAATATACTCCATTTTAGAAAAGCAAGGAAAAGCGAGCGAAGGCGAAATTGCCGGACAGTGATTGATGGCCACTCCTTGAGCAATCCCATCAATCGAGTTTGATCCGGACTCCCAGCAGCAGCAGATTGTTGAGCAAACCGCCGCGACCGAACTGAACATCGTAATTGGCGTACCAGCTCACCCTACGGTTGATGGCAGTCGATATGCCGACACCGCTCCAGCCGGTGTTGCGCGCCAGTCCAATTCCCTGCACCGTAAAATTGCTACCGGGTGCGGCAGCAAATGCGGCTTGCAAATCCAGCTTGACGTTTGTCATCGCATGTTGCCAGGCGGCGTAGGTCTGCATCGTACTGCGACCGGCAAACCAATTGAAGTCAGACTCGGCACGCACACCAAGCTGCCCTACCCATTGCCGATAATTCTGGCTGTCGGCAACCAAACCGAAGCTGCCGCCACTTTCTGCAAAAGCACCGCGCCGAAGATGGTCATAGCTGATGCCGGCAAACGGTGTGAGCAAGGCATTGTCAGATAACTTCATCGAATAGCCGGTTTCGGCGTAAGCCGACAGCATGCGGTCGGTATGCTCGCCTTGCAGGTTTTCAACTTCGGCTCCGGCCAGCGCCACACGGTTGACGGTACTCGACACAGTCGCCGCACCGATTCGGCCAGCTACATAGGCATTGCTGTTGCCGGCGGCATCGGTCGCCGGTATCGCATAGCGCCCGTATACAGAAACACTGACATCCCTGCCCTTGGCAACTCCGCCGAGGCGGTCAAAGCTGGCCTTGCTGTCGGAATACGACAATGCCGCGCCGGCGATAACATGTTCGCCGAGTCGGGTATCGACGCCGAACTGCCCGCCCCACATGCCAGTGTCGCCACTGGCATAACCACTTTGCGCCAGTTTGCCGGATGTGCCGAAAGTGGCGCCCCACAATCCGGTCGTTGTCTGCTTGTTTTGATTACCCAATAAGGCCATGCGGTCGGACAAGGCACGATTGACGGTCTGCGATTGCTGGAACGTCAGTGCCTGCGACGAGGCATGAATCTGTCCGGAAAGACTATCCAGTGCATCGCCGAGAGCCGCGATATTCGCAGTCTGCTGCAGTGCCGCCGCGCTGGTGAGCAAGGCACTGCCATTGGGATTGGCGGCTGCGGAAGCATCGGCTATCAGCATCGCCTGTTCAACATTGGCCGCAGTATTCGTGCGAGTGGCATCGCCGGCAAACGCTTGCGTGGCAACGGAGGTAGTAGAAACACGACTGATGGTCAGATTCACTTCCTTCGGAGCGTAATTCACCTGAGCAGCCAGCAAGGGCGGGAAAGCGGTTCCGACAGTTTGAAAACCGATATCGCCGAAGGTATTGACGACAGCACCAGCAGTCAAGATGGTCTTTGGCGTGTTGCTAGCTTGCGCGGTGACATAGTTAGTGGCGTTACCACTGCCAGTTGGCACTGTCGCCACCAGATGCGAATTACCCAGCGCCGCAGTGCCGCCGACCACCAGCCTTGAATTGATATCGTTAGCCAGAATCGAAGTCGCTGTCCCTGTGTAATTGCCTGCAATCGTCAGGCCTTTTCCAGTATTACTCAAACGACCGCTATTGCTGACGTTGCCACCGATCTGCCCGCCATCACCGGACAGATTGCCGGCGGCATCGATTTGCACACCGGAACGAACCGAACCTGTGATGTTGAGAGTGCCATTGCTGATTCGGCTGTTGCCGCTATACGTATTGTTGCCGGATAAGGTCAAGTTACCAGTGCCGCTTTTGACCAGCCCTGCATCACCGCCTATGTCATTGCGGAAGGTAGACGACATGCCATCAAAACTGACATTCACATTCGATCCCAGTGCCAGGCTTTGCGCAAACAAGGCCGGACCATCGATCGCTTTGCCAGCATTCAGCAAACCCCAGCCGTAGGTTGCGGTATCGCCCATGCTGGTAGCAGTAGATAAAATGGTTTGTCGTAACAAGTCCGCATTCATCCACGGATAAACCTGCTGCACCAGCGCCAGCGTACCGGTCACTGCCGGTACTGCAAACGAGGTGCCGTACACCCGGCGACCGGCAGTTGGCGAGACAAAGTCACCCGGCGCTGCCAGGCACCAGTTGGCGGCGACGCCACAACGGTTGGCATAGCTGGAAATAACGCCAGGCGTTGTATCCGCGCTGGAAAATCCCTGTCCACCGCCAACCGCATTCACGGCCGTAACTGCCAGCCAACCAGTTTGCAGACTCGGATACAGCGCCGGCAAGCCAGCCGTCATGCTCGGCTGCGAACTACGGTCATTGCCGGTAGCCCAAACGAACAATCCACCCTTGGCAACGAAGGGCTGATAAATATTGTTATACGTTGCACTATTGGATGGAGTAGCTATAGAGCCTACTGTATTTGACTGATTGAAAATCCGTACGCCGCTGTTGTAGAGGCGATCATAGATAGCGGTATTGAGTTGCAAGTTGTTACCAGTAGTGCCGGAAGCGATACCGTAAATACGTACGCCCGGTGCGACGCCGGTGTTAGTGCCACCCAAGGCTTCCGCCACTTCGGTGCCATGTGGATTGCCGTTTCCGCTGCCGCCGATAAAACCTCCCGGCGTATTACCGCTGGCAGGTGAATACACGTCTTTGGTAATACGCCCAGCAAGTTCGGGAGCGGCGACATTGAAATCAGTATCGACCACTCCGACCGTCACGCCGGCACCGGTAATGCCGCGCGCATGTGCCGCGTCGGCGTTGCTGAGATCACTGGCGATGAAGGAGGTAGTGCGGGCTCCGCCACTGCCACCACCTCCCCCGCCGCAACCGGAAAGCACAGCCGAAACCGACATTGTGAGCAGAGACAGTTGAAAGGAAATACAGGCTAAAGGACTTCGAAAAGAAGTATGGGATGTGCGCTGGTTGCTCATAGTGATCTATATAGTTGCAAGAGGGAGACGTGACAAAACTCCACAACAAGGCAGACACACAATGACGGTGGCGCAGACGGGGCGGTGGTGCGTTGATGGCGCAGCGAAGGGATTTTCCGCTGGCAAAAGAAATCAATCGAAAAAGAAACTAGCGATGCACTAAGGCACTGCGTCTTTTTTCATAAGTTGAAAGGCCGTTATTCCATAGCAGGCGAATCATCAATGCAAAAACCAATCTGCCGACCAGAACCGCAAGCCTGACTTAATTGGGATGCAGCTGATCATAGGGGGGTGAGGCTAAGCTTTCCCGACAAAACCTTGTCAAAATCAGCCAATATGCATGCAAAATATTGACAAGTTGTCTCGGAGTACAGTAGCGACGATGACGTTCATGAAACACTGCTGGCAAACAATTATCAGGACATCAATATCGATGTCTGTATTGCATAACGGAGAATGCCGAGCATCTCACTTTTTGTTGATACAGGCCGATGGTCAATTGAAAAAGTGGTCAGAACAGTCACTGCAAAGAACGAGCCGCTGCGTGGTATATATTTTCTCTGCCTGCACTAGTCCTCGCATCGCATCACTGCATGCTGCGATGCGAGGACTAGTGCACTGTTATGCTGTTGGAAAAAATACTAGATTCGCACTCTGACTTCACACGCTCGTGCAATATCATTTGAGCAGCAATATCCACGGCAGATCATGCTGCGATCAACCACAGTCGGTTCGCAACTATTGGCTGCCGAGAAGTTTCCTGTCTATGTACAGGCGTCCCTGTCGCAGCGCATGCAAGGCCGCATCCTCGGAAGAATCGAATATCGCATCAGTTACGCTGATGCTGATCCTGGGAATGCCGTGCTGCGCGATATGAAAACTACCCACCCACTTGCCGGTGTCGTGTTTTTCGCTGGTGCCGTGGACGGAATAACCGTGATGCTGCTCAACGTCTGTATGGCTCATGATGATTCCTTAGCGTATTTGAATCGTGCTAAAACTTTCAACTCACTATGCAAGATGCTTGCTTCAAAAAGACGGACTGTCGCAACACTATAAATTTTCATGTCACGCTCAATTACTCAAGCCAGTACTGCAGTACGGTCATCATCTTGCCTCACCACTTTTTCTTTGTTCCTGGCATTAGCTACGATAATTGCAAAAGAAGAAAGTTCGTCTGCCATGCTTATTAAAAAATCAAAAATCCCATAAATATGGGAGTTTCTTTTTATCAACAAGTGATAATGTTAGATCCTGTTTCCAAAAGAATGAGCCTATCAAATAGGCCAAACCAAGCAGCGTTCACAAATAGTTCGTTCAAGTATGTTTCTCATCTAAGTTTCAAGGGAGATTCGAATGTTCGCAAACATGAAGGTAGGCAGCAAATTAGCACTGGGCTTCGGTATCACTGTTTTGCTGACATTAGCGATCGCCCTTTTTTCGCTGATGCGGATTACCCAGATCGATGACGTGATTGTCGAACAAAATTCCATACGAACTGAACAGCTGGAGCGGCTTTATACAGCCCGCGAAGCGCTGGGACAAACAGGCCTCGCAGCGCGCAATGCCTACGTATTTACCAGCGACACCGATGCAAAAAAAGAACTGGATATCCTCGATCAGCAAAAAGCCATTTATCTGGATGCGCTGAACAAGATGGAGCCTTTATTCAAAGGCAACGCAGAGTTCGACAAAGTCAGCAAGGGATTGCGCGCGATGGCCGAAGAGTTGAATCGACCGCGCAAATATCGTGAATCTGGAAAGATGGAAGAATTCGGCAAGTTTCTTGTCACAGAATGCAGCCCATTGCGCAGGCAGATCGTCGATGACATGGCCGTCGTCGTCAAATCGGTACAAAGCACCGTCGATGCAAAAAGCGCCGAAGCCAATAAAACTTCCACTCAATCAGTTACGATTATTCTCACCATTACAGGCATCGCTCTTTTGCTGAGTATTACGCTTGGCTTCTTTATCACGCGCGCAATCACGCGGCCCTTGAACCAGGCAGTGACAGTTGCACAAACCGTCGCAGCGGGCGACCTGACCAGCCGCATCGAGATCACCAGCAAGGATGAAACCGGTCAGCTGCTGCAAGCGCTCAAAGACATGAATGAAAGTCTGGTCGGCATCGTCACCGAAGTACGTGGTGGCACTGCAACCATCGCCACCGCATCCAACGAAATCGCCAGCGGCAATCTGGATCTATCCAGCCGCACCGAACAGCAGGCAAGTTCACTGGAAGAAACCGCATCCTCGATGGAAGAACTCACCTCCACCGTCAAGCAAAATGCCGAGAATGCACGGCAAGCCAACAGCCTGTCATTATCCGCATCCGAAGTTGCCGTCAAAGGCGGAGCAGTTGTCGGACAAGTAGTGGAGACCATGAATGGCATTAACGAATCCGCCAGAAAAATTGCCGACATCATCAGCGTAATTGACGGTATCGCATTTCAAACGAACATCCTGGCATTGAATGCAGCGGTCGAAGCGGCACGTGCCGGCGAACAGGGTCGCGGCTTTGCCGTCGTCGCAACGGAAGTGCGCAATCTGGCGCAACGCTCCGCCGCCGCAGCAAAAGAAATCAAGTTGCTCATTGATGATTCAGTCGGCAGAGTCGATGTAGGCAGCAAGTTGGTAGCACAAGCCGGAGCAACGATGACCGAGGTCGTCAGCAGCGTCAAACGTGTGACCGATATCGTGACTGAAATCACTGCTGCCAGCCAGGAACAAAGCAGCGGTATCGAGCAAGTCAATGAAGCGATAGTGCAAATGGATGAGGTCACACAACAAAATGCAGCGCTGGTGGAGCAGGCAGCGGCAGCAGCAGCTTCGCTCAAGGAACAAGCCGCCAAGCTGGAGCGCACTGTCGACGTGTTCAAGATCGATGGTCCGGCAGCATCCGGACAAAAAGCTATCGCTGCCACCCAGGTCGCTGTTGCGCCAGCGCGCTCTGCCGCAAAACCAGCAAGTCGCAGCATTCCGGAACCGCGCCCTCGCCTTGCCGCTGCACAGGTTGGCGATGAATGGGAACAGTTTTAACGCACGAAAACCAAAACAGGCAACTCATGACATTACACATGAGCTGCCTGTAATTTTTTCCACATCCCATAATTAAAAAAGAAGCGCAAAGCGGATTCGCCTTGCGCTTCTTTTTTGACCTTCAATTAATCTAATGAGAGTCGCGCTTCTCTTCGCGCAACTCATTCACTGCAAATTCAGATTCGGTATCCAGATTTTTATCTGGCATCTCTGCGTTATCGCGCGAACCAGATTGCTTGCCCGAATGATTCTTTTTATCTCCGGATTTATTTGTCTTATCAAACGATGTTTTGCCTTGCTTAGCCATGAAATTCTCCTTCGTTGATGAATAGTCATGTGTTTGATACTAAGTGCCAGCGATCGGTACACCAATCAGACAAACGGGTATTTGAATGTAAGACTGCAGGTAGCCTCGCCAGCGCATTCCTACGCGGCTAATTTTTGCAGAAAAGAAAATCTCTTTTAGTTCAAGGACATACGGTACTAGCGCAACGGTTATCCACTGGACTATCCACATATTCCGGGGATAACTTATGCCGCAAATCAACTTGCAACTATCGTCCGAAAGAGAATGATCCGCCTCGTTCAACATGCGCGAGCCGTTAAAATATCGCATGAAAAAAATACTGCCTTTGCTTTCCCTTCTTATCTCGATTTCTGCCTACGCGAAACAACCTAACCTGCTTGACGAACTATCCCAGGTTCTCCAATCAAGAACTACAACGGCTCCAGCCACAGGACTCATCGAAAGCGCATTCTCGCCAAATGCCGGTGCAGAAAAGCTTGTGCTCAAGATTATCAATGCGTCGAATAAAAGCATCCGTCTCGCTGCATATTCATTCACCTCGCCTGCCGTGACAAAGGCGCTGCTGATGGCAAAGAGGCGTGGGGTCGATGTGCGCGTACTGGTCGACGAAAATGGCAACAAAGGAAAGGCGAGCATTGCGGCCCTTAATTTACTTGTAAACGGAAGCATCCCGACGCGGACAATTTCCAGCTACGCGATTCACCATGACAAGTACATCGTGCCCGACGAACAGCACGTACAGAACGGCAGCTTCAATTACAGTCAGGCCGCAGCCAAGTACAACAGCGAGAACGTTTTGGTGGTGTGGAATAACCCCGTTTTGGCAGCATCATTCCAAAATCACTGGCAAACGCGCTGGGTGCAAGGGAGAAATTTCAGGTCGGCGTATTGACGATACTCAAGGCAGTTTTTGAGTGCAGAAAAAGTGGCTAACGTGGAATAAAGCAGAGGTCGTCCATTTGGACGCCTGATGCTTTGTGCCGTTAGCTAATTTATGACCAACAAATAAAGCATAAGCTGTCCTCCTTACCTAGAGGCCTCAAACGCCCGTCAATAACGATAAAAAGCATTAAGTGGCCGAACGCCACGAAATAAAACATATCGTGTCCAAAAGAAAAATCACTCTGTTGCGCGCCCAAAGTTTTTCTTAGTTTCTCTACGTTTTTCGGTCAATTCGCTCATTACACTTTTGAACAGTGATTGCCATTTTCGTGCGCGGCAATTCACTTTTTTGAATAGCGAATTTTAAAGGAGAAGCAAAATGACTATCTGGCCTACACGCTCCGTCGAAGAACAGGGCACACTTTCGCTTTGGTCCTGGCAGGTCCTCGAACTACCCGATGGTGACCGTCACCTTATCGGTTATTGCATGGAAAATCGAGAAGGCAGAGTTAGTTCGGCCGTTGTCGAGCTCGATTTAGAAAACTTACGAGCGACGACAAATTCCGGCCGCGTTTATTTACTCATCGGCGCCTCAGGAAATAACTTAGATGCAAATTATGTGTGGGGTCGTTGGACGCAACAACTATCAATACAAATGTGGAATGACGTCAGCGATTCAGTCTGGCAAGAACATTTAGCTCGAAACGATGGGAAACCTAAAAACAATCGATAGATTTACTAATTAGTAAATCCACTACTAATTACTACTATTCGGAATTTCATAGCCAGTCTGGAGAAACGATGGAATATGAATTCACCTTGAAGTATCTGCTGCGGGAAAATGATTGCAATCTTGACCAACTGGTCGAGCGCTTCGGCGCGTGCGGATGCAACGATGCTTTAATTGGAATTGGCCAGGAGGGACGTATTGGCCTGAAGTTCACACGTGAAGCTACATCTGCAAGGGATGCTATAAAAAGCGCTATCGTTAGCATTCGTAATGTTGTTCCCACGGCCAAGTTGATAGAAGCCGGTCCGGATTATGTGGAGCTTGCCGATACGGCGGAAGTGCTTGGGATGACTCGACAAAAGCTGCGCAAGCTGATGCTGTCGAGCGTGTCATTTCCACCTCCAGTCCACGAAGGAAGTTCCTGCTTATGGCACCTATCGGATTTATTGAAGTGGCTTCAAGAAAAAGGCTATTTGGTCTCGGACAGTGTGAGAGACGTATCAATTACAACTCGACATATCAACGTAACCAAAGAAATGCTTCAGCTTTCAGCCGAGACTCAACTAGAGATGGCTGAACTTCTACCCTAGTCGTCAGCGAGAAGAAATTATTTGCTGACTTTTAGATGGCGCACATTCGTTCCATGGCATTGGACAAAAATGAACGACCAACTGCTCTCCCTAGAACTCCCGCCTGCAGCAATGAAGCAGTACATCAATGCACGGCAGGTATTTACCGCATTCGAACAAGCCTTAATCCCTGGCAGCAGGCTCGCTGTTAATCTTATCGGACTTCGAGAATCGCTAATCCTGCAAGCGAAACTCAATGTCGTATATGAGGTGGGTAACGTCGACTTGAAGACAATGGACTTGCTATGCCACACAGACTTGGGAGACGCGGTGGTGGTGGGCGCAGGCGCGCTGTATGCGTACGCTGCAGCAGCTGGCATTCGTCTTGAGCGCGATACGCTGCAGAGCACTGTAAAACTGATACATAACTATCCTGACCAACCTTATGAAGCCATCGTGATTGGGATAGATGGACGAATGGCACGTATGCGCGCGATGCAGCCCTCTGAATATGCTAAGACAGATAATCTTATGGCCGACTTGGTTCAGCTGATGATAGACGACTACAGACTTTACCCGCCCGACGATGAAGACGGATGAAAAAACAGTGGGGTTCTTTTCTTCTTTAGCTACACGGGAATGTTGCTTCAAGCGAAGTGTAAACGGCTGTTATCGACCCAAAGCGGACATTGTTGATAAGCAAAAAAGCTCGCATCTGTAAAGACGCGAGCGGAGCTTTATTGCGCGATGCTGAGCGTGAATCATAATTACTGATTTCCGCATTCACTTCTAAATTTCAGCGAGGTATTGAGTAGTTTGTTGGCACGAATTCATATGCCTTTCCTTTGGCACGGATATGACCTAATCCCGGAAATTGCAAGTGGGCCGCACCAATTAGATAGCCTTGCTTAGTCGCTTCAGCGAAAACCGCTTTACGTCTTGCCTCCGCAGCTTTGGCGTCACTGTCAAAAGCGATAGTGACCGCTGGGTTATCGAACTGAACAGCTGCAACATGCACCAAGTCGCCTAACAGAACTAACTTCTGCCCTTTGCTCTCAACGACATAAGTTGTATGACCTGGGGTGTGTCCGTAGTTAGAAACAGCTCTGATTCCAGTTTGCAGTTGGGTATTACCGTCAAATGTCTTTAGCTTACCGGCATCCGCATATTGGCCTATCGTACTTATCGCGCCCTTGAAGAAATCCTTTTGCTTTGCAGGTGCTTTTTCCATGTTGGCTTTACTCAGCCAGTAATCAGCATCACGCCTATCTGCTCGCACGATTGCATTTGGAAACACCGATGTACTCGTTCCTAAACCACCGATGTGGTCTGGATGCATATGCGTGATATAAATTTCATCTACTTGGTCCAGTTGGTAACCTGCAGCTTTAAGGTTAGCAGCGAGATTCCCCAAAGTAGGACCAAACAGCGCGCCCGCACCGGTATCAATTAGTATAAGTTTCTCGCCTGTATTGATTAAGAAGCTGTTGAATGATGTTTCTGTTGGAGAGTTTAAGAAGGACTTATGTAGCGCCTTTTTCGTCTTTTCTGGCGACTCATGTAGTAATTCATGTACTGGCAAAACCGCAGTGCCGTCGCTTAGAGCTGTGACTTCATAATCACCGAGCATCATGCGGTAGTAGCCTGGTGCTTGAGTCTTGACTAATGGTGCGGCTGCGAATGCGGTTGCTTGAATCAGCAGGCTAAAAACCACTGTGATAGTTCCAATGATTGGCGTACGAAAGCGAAGTATGTTCATGAATCCTGCCTAACTATGAATAAAGTAAAAAATCAAAGGGGGCCCACACGTGTCAATTATATCGATGAATATGTAGGCTTGTGATAGTCCGCATTTGGCCGATAGCGGACATCGATTCGAAAATCCAATGCCTGATATGCGAACCGGATACCAGCGGAGATGGAATCCGTTTTCTAAAAAATGAAGCATTACAAATGCTTGTCCATCCACAGGCTTATTTTCAGATTATCGAAAAGGCGATGCTTAGTCATACCAGCTCGATTCTTGGTCAACAAATTTTCCTATCAACGACAAAGTAGGTAACAACGTCAAATCTGCATAAGAGCATCCAACGGCTTCAACCACTCGCTGATTTTTTTTGTTTGCAGCGTCAGGCGCATGACCTCCGCCTGACAGCAAACGCTTGAGCATCGGCGCATACCCCGGTTCCCAAGCGACCATGTTTGGGAAAGAATTGCGTAATGCTTTGAGGATGGCCATACCCGAGTAGTCTAAGTCGCCCCAGAACGCACATGGAAGCAGAATCGTTGAAGTCAACCATTGCTTAAATGCTTCACGCGAAACATCGTCAATACGTCCATGTGCAGCGAAGTATAGTGAGGCTCCACCCTCGCCCCGTAGGCGCAATGCACTACCTTTAAATCCAGAGCAAAAAATGAGTGCATAACCGGCGTACTTAGCACCCAGCTCCCGGGTCGCTCGTTCAAAAGTCACTTGATTCTCAATGAATAAGATTCGCTCGAACCCTTCTGCCGGCAAATGTATCTGTAACTGAACCGGCACTTCCGCAAAAGGGCATTCGTCCAGCCCTAAGGTCGCCGCTACGAGCGCCTGGCGTCCATCCAGAATTTTCGATTGTCCCCAGAACAATCTCGCTGACACTTCGCGCAACATCAGCGGTTGGCCGACGAGTGCCTGCAGACTATTAAGTTGACGTGCAATTTCTTCAGGTAAGCGGCCTGGGATGTCGATGCGGTACTTGGAAACGTTTAGCTTCGCAATGTCAGGTGCAGAGAGCTCAGAAAATACTGCTTCCCTCCATCGTTCCATTGGTGACTTGCTGCGCTCGAGACGCCCAGTCGCATTTCTGATTGCGACCAAGTCAAGGACCTTCACCTTAGGTTTGCGTTCGTACTGTGCCATGCCAGGCTGCGCCTTGTCTAGGCGCAGGTCAATCCACTGCATCTTGGCAAGCGACAGGACATAGTCCCAGAGCTCTTGGCGGTCGCCGTCAAACTCCGCCTTATATAACGCGGGGAAGGTACGGGCGTCGAGCGTCGTTGCACGAGCTTGTGTGCTCTGCGCTAATTCAGCGCGCTCGGTCCGGTCGAGCAGCATATTAAGCAGTTGCTGTACACCCGAGTGTGACAGCCAAGCTGGCGCTATCATTGCGCCTCTGATTCCTCAAAAGCAATTTGTGCTTGAGTGCGCTTCATTTTGCGATGCGCTTCCCACAGCTCTTGCAGTCGGTCCGGACGCAGCTCTCGCTCATCGGCTTCTGTTATGTAGTGCACTTCGCCTCCACCCGTCGACTCAACACGAGAGAAATTCCATTCTCGAGTAAATTCTGGTTTCAATGGCCCTGCTCCCCGCGACGGCATCGCGCAGATAAATTGCATACCGAGACCATCACGCAAGAACTTCAGGACATCCAGCGAGCGGCGCTCATCCATCTTGGAGAAGGACTCGTCATTGACGATGAACTTGAGGTTCATCCCTTTTTCAAAATGTTTCAGCCGATTTGTTACCACTGCGGCGCGGATGATGTAAGCCGGTGTCTCAAGTTGCCCGCCTGAACCGGTGCCCCACTCGGAAAGCGCAATCTTTGAACCAATGTCAGAGTGTTTCCAGATTTCGTAACGACGATAGTTGCGGTAGTCGGCAATGCGCAAAACTTCTTTTTTGGATGATTCGATATCCGTCTGAAGCAAAATGTCGCGTAATCTATCACGCACTTTTATGTGCGATTCCGACAGGGTGTCGTCGGCGAACAAACTGCCACCTTCGTTGGCACTCATCTGGGCAGCCGCCACAAAGAAGTCGTAATACTCTTTGTATTCAGGAATCCACTCAGACCAGTCGATGGCGAATTTGTCTGTACCGAACTTTAGTTGGGCTAGCTCGTTATTCAACGCCTTGAGCGATTTGATGCCGTTGTCCACCGACTCCCGTACGGACATACAGAATTGACCGGTGAACACGTTAGTAAAGGTTTGCTCAGAATCCGTAACTTCTTTAAGGTTTTTGACAATGCCAATCCCTTTCTGGGCCGCAAGCTGCTCCTGTACTTTTGAGCGCAGGGTCAGATTTTGCGCATAATCTTCCAACTCGGCCGCCACGCGCGGCACCCTGAGTGTTGCTTCTAGGCGTTCGTCGGCTGCGGCACCCGTGTTGTATTCGACCAGTAATCCATACACGTCTGCTATTGCAAGAGCGGATTCCGCGCTTAGTTCGTTGATGCGAATATTAAGCGTTGCATAGTCCCACTCATGATTCTCTATCCACGTGCCAATCTGCTCCTCCATGACGCGCATGGATAGTGCTTGGTTGGCCAGGCAGAAGTTACTCAGGCGTGAGCGCTCCGCATCCACTTCAGCTATTTTCTTTTCCCGATATTGTTTCAGCTGAGTAATTTGCGTTGCATGTTGTTTCAATACTTGGCGCAACTCACCTACATGGGTAGCACTGCCAGAGATTTTCAGCTGTAGTTCAGTAAACTCTTCGGTCAACTTTTTGTCTGCATCAGCGTATCCATCGAGCTCCGTCAGGTCCAAACGACTTAATTCAACTTCACAAGTTTCCAAGGCAATGGCAGCGCGCTCTAGTGTTTCAGCCTGTTCAAAGGAGGGCAACGTAACGCTCGTTGCAATAGCCAACAGCTCCTCCAAGGTTTTCAGTAACTCATCCTTTTTACGTATAAATTCAATGACAACTTGGTATTCTTCTTTGGCGCGCTCAAGCGCTACGCGTTTTGCTTCTTTACCAAAAACAAGTTTGACGCCGGCAAGGTCATTGATGACAAATATTTTGCGTTCAGAGCTTGCGCTGCCTTGCAAGGTAAGTCCGCGTGCTGTCCTCTTTAATTGCTGCTCTTCAGCGACTTTCAGTACTGGGCCGAATTGTTCGTGCAAGTACGCGTGCGCTACAGGATGTTCAGACTTCAGCTCGTGAACGATGGAGTCAGGATGCAGGGATATGGCTGCCGTTCGCTCTAGACACATGGCGCCCTGAATGATTTTCAGTGGCAAGCGATGCGTTCGGCAGTATTCGAGAGCACTTAGCTCAAAATCAGGAGTAACGACTACGTGGAAGCGGGCATCTTCCATGAAGCCTTCAATGACACGTTGCCATTCTCCGGCTTGAGGTTCGACCAAATCACAGAGCAGTTGTGCTTGCGCTTCTGGGAGGCCATCCTGCAACGCTGTTAACGAAACGTAGACGCGAGGTGGGGCATCCGAGAGACCCCCGGCCAATTGTTTCTTCCTGTTAGTCAGCTTGGCTTCTTCAATTGCAGCGTTTTGTTTGGCATTGTTGACCAAGGCATGTTGGCTATGCAGTACGCCGACAAACCCGCCCCCATCAGCAAAGGCCGCATGTAGTTTGCCAAATTGCGCATCCGCCCCCTGCAGTAGCCTTGCCGAACTTCTCAAAGCCCCATAGTCCATCGAGTCAGCTTGCTGCAATTGACGAAGAAGCTCTGAATTTACGCCACCCGACAAACCCGCGCATCCACCGTAGGCTGCAGAAATGCGGCTGGCGACATCGTCCAGCGCGCGGACCTCATGTGGAAATTCAGTCGCCATCACCTGTCTGGAGACCGCAATGAGTTTTTCAGCAGCAACTACACCCGTGATAAGTGAGTTTAAAGCGGTGCGGGAATCGATTTTGGCCTGGTCAGCTCGTTGCACAATATTTGTTTTTTGAACTAGCGCAGGCACGCCTTGCATCCGGGCACGCAGGTCAACTTGCGCTTGGGCGGTATTAGCTTGCGCGGTAACCAAAAGCTCTCCCTTATGCACTTCAGTTTCCAGCGCTTCTTGCGCAGTCTCAACGGCCAATTCTGCGTCTCGCTCTGCGCTTTCGTCGATTTGGAGTGAATTTCGCGCTTTGTACAAACTGAGCATGCGAATTTCTTCCGCCGCTCGGGTCGAGCCATCAAGCTTTTCTGCAATAACTCCCAACTTGGCAATGTTATTTTTTAATCGCTCGCCCACCTTCCGCAGGTCATGAATGTTGCGCATCATCCTGCTGATTTCTGTAATTTGGCTCGCTTGCGCTTCGGCGTCATGCTCCAAAATTTGTGTTTTTACCAGCTCGTCAACACTACCAATCGGTCGAACTGCAATCGATTGACTCCACGCCTTTGCTGCAGCCGACGCCTCAGGAAACGAAACCGCCCGCATGCCGCGGAACCGACCATACAACTGGCACAGATATTCGCGCTTGTTATCACGATGATTGATAACTTCTTTGTATTTGATATCGAGCTTGCGGAAGATGTCTTCTACTGGGACGACTTCCATCCCGCGCTCACTTTGAATCGCAAAATCCTCAAACGAACATTCGGAGCCGTCGACCAGTACGAGGGACAGTCGCTCTTGAACCGGTTGACGCTTACTGCCTGTACCTTCAATTTTTGCTGCGGCACCAATAATTGCCGTAAACGGCTCAGCCTTATCTCCCTCATCAGGAGCAAAGACAGCCACAACGTAACCATGCGCGCCGTCTGGCCTAGCAAACAAATTATCTTCCAGACCCGTCACGTACGACCAAATGGTGCGCTTCGATTTACCGTTGCGCGAACCTTGGGACGACTCTTCTTGCCCAGGGTTGTAGCTGAAGATGCCTTGGTATACTGCGGTCATCACCGTTTGAACGGCGTCAAGAATGGTCGACTTGCCTGAGCCCGTTGGGCCTGTCAGCAATGTCATGTTGCCAAAGGGGTACTCACCACTACGTAAATGACCCCAGTTCACAAGGATAAGTTTTTTCAATTTCATGGTTGTTGCTCCGCCTCGTCCTCATCCGTATCGGAATCCGCGTCTTCTTCTGTTTCTAAAACACCCTCAGCTGCCATGGCTTGAACCAGTACATCCTCTCCCATCAAGCCCATAATGGTCGGCAAAATAGCAATGAGCTCATCTTCGTCTGTCATGGTGAAGTTGGATGAAGTCCGAATAATGCGATGACGCCGTAACTCCATAATCACTGCGCGGCGCTCTGTCATGCTTTCAGGGAATGGTCGCTTAAGCTGTGTTTGCAACGTGGTAGCTAACGCTTCCAACTGAATGTGGACCTCTCCCTTATCAGACAATGTACTGCCATCGGCAAGGCCTTGTTGGTAGAGAAAGCGCAAAGCGAGCGCTGCGGCTACAAAGTCGGCACTGGTCTTGGCGCGTAAAGATGGCACCGGGTCAAGCTCGTCGTTTTGAACGCCGGGGATATGCGTGCCTGGTGCATACAGGCGGAATGCTTCTATTTTTTCATCGTGGATAAGTCGAAATCCGGAAAAGCCCAGATAATCTTCAAGGAGTTCGGCGATGCGGCGTGCATCGTCATACAGTCGCTCTTCAACGCCACCTTCCGCACGCACGATGGTACCCACCGCAAAAAGTCGGGTGGTAACTTCACGAAAGCGGTCCTGAGTAATATTACGTTCCGTGAGTTTTGCTTCCAATGATGTCATCATTTTGTAAATTCAATCAGGTAGTCGTTGCCTTGGTAGAAGGGCGTAATCAGCTTGGTATCAAGCTTTGTCGCCTTCACGTTTGTGGTTTGCGCGTTACGCACAGACTCCACCGCTTGCATGGAATGTAAGACTTCAATCGCGGTATTCATGGGAAGACTGGATAGGCGGAAAGAACCATTCAACAGTCGAAGGTTGGCCACAATAGCGTCTTTGACCTCCGACTCTGATAAGGAAAAGGCACCGGCCTGCGCACGCTCCAAGGCGGCGTTCAATCGACCTTCGTAAGTTGAAACTGGCACAGCGGTCACCGTCAGGGCCTTACGACGCTGGCTTGTCTCCCGGAGCTTGAAGCTGGCCGGGTCCAAAAGTTTGACGTTGGTTACGGCAATGTGTTGCCCAAGTCGTTCGAGGAAGGCCGTCTGCTTTTCTTCAGTTAAGGTGGCCACGTGAGAGATGGTGGCCGAATAGGCGTGGCGCGTTGCACTGCCTTTCAACACCATGGCCTGGTGGACAATGCTTGCCGCGCGCCCCATGTATGAGTTCATTACTCGGATAAGCTCAGGCTGCTTTGTCGCGCATGCGGAATCGATTGAGTCCTCGATACGGTCCAGCATCCAGTCAAATGCGGTGCCCGCCCCCTTCTCTGCCACAGCGAATTCGGCGACGTCATGCAATTTTTGTTCGATAACGTCAAACTTGGCCTGCTCCATATGGCGCAAAGAATGAAGTGTTTCCCGGATGGCCGTGCGGTGCAGCATCACACTGTCTGCCGAAAACTGAATCTTGAGCCGCTTATCGAAGTGGTCCAGGAACGCCAGAAAGTCTTCCCATGGATTGGTTGAGGCCTCCAGCATCAGCCGGCGAACCATATCTTGGAAATAAGTCACGCTGTCGGATAGGTCGCTGATAACTTTCGCAGCATAGTCGTAGGCGTCAATGAGGTCGTAAGCGTCCACATTAATAAGTGTTGCTGAAAGCGCATTGCGGCAGCTGCGCATGTTGCGCTGTCTGGCTCGGGACTGGGGTTTATCAACTGCCCAGAGCGCTTCGGCAAACAATTTTCCTGCACGCGTGAATCGAAAAGCAATGACGAGACCAGCTCGGTCAGCAAATGTTTCGAGCCAGCCATCGTCGTTAAGCATCCGGATAAGCGAGCTGGCCATGGCTTGGTCGTCGTCCGTATCTGCCAGCGACAGGTCCTCTGCAACGAATGGTTCATCCGGCAGCTCGGCCGACAAGGCAGCTTGAATAATAGGGGTAATTAAGTTGCGAACAGCTTCGCGCGTGAGATTTTGTGTGTAGTCAGCATTGCTTCCGTGCAGCCGGTCGTAGATGCACTCAAGACAGTCGACGACCATGGCCCTGCGTTTACCAGCAAGTGGACGGAAGAAATTGGGGCGTTTTTCGAAAAAAATTTAATTCTCCGGTTCCGGCACTATAAATCCTATGACAACGGCCAGCAATAATGCAATGAAAAGATTACTATAAAACCACGTCATGAGCGGCCAGAAAAGCAAGCGCTTAAAAGAGGAATTTCCCACTCATCGATTGCGCAAGACTTCTTTTCTTTCCATGTGTTCTTACTCTTTTAAACTCTCTCGGCGATAACGGCATCCGTCGCCTTTACGAGGTCCTTGACGAAACGAATTGCTTTCTCTAGTTCATCCCTGCGAACTAAGTGCGGAGCCGCTTGGCCATTGTTAGCAGGCTTGGAACGGTGGACAGCATCACCTCTTTTCGCAATCAAATCATTCAGGGTGCGTTTTGCCTTTTCACTGTCCATGTGCAGCCATACCCAGCCTTCAGTAACATCTATACCCAGATAGTCTGAAAAGAGCTTTCGTGTTTTTTCTGCGTTAGGGTTGTGGAAAGTCTTTAATTCTTGCGCTAGTTTCAGATGCACGAAATTTCCAATAAAGCTTCCGCGAACTATTTTAAGTTGACTGTCCATTTCTTCGGAGATACGGTCTTCAACATAAGTCTCCCAAGCAGTAAACGCCATTACCAGCGCCGCGCGCTTTAACACTTCTGCGCTTGTTGGCGTCGGGGGCTTTGCATTCAACGCATCAAAGTGAGCTAAAAGCTCATCCGCATCTTTGATGCTGGACTCAAAATTGGTTAGTGCGACTGACATTTCAATTTCCTTAAACGATTGCAATATGGCATTCGGTATTAGGCCTCACCGTATTAGAAAACAATACCCATGAATATGGGAGCTCGCGAGTCACTGAAGCCTCTCGATGAACATCGCCCAGAAATATTCAGATGCTCCCTCTTGAGAGAGCTGTTCTTTATCAGCTCTACCAAACATACCCATTCCAAGTGGTTTCAGGTACAAGGACTGATTATCGTTTTCTACATGCAGCATTTCATTCGACGTGCCAGCAGAGACATTCTCGCCACTTGCATATGTAATCTCTCGATTACTGAATCCCCCCATTCGGACAGTACAAGCAGCTTGGCTTTTCCCATCGCGATACACCGCAGCCGTAAAGCAACGACCATCTACACGTTGAAATCGAGTTTGAATACCAGTATTTCTAGCTTCAAGCTCTTGCAGCGAAGCTTCAAAAAATTCGGCCATAAACTCGTGCGTATCCTGACGATACTGGTCACGGTCAAATTCCGTAAATTCCTTTTTTAGTCTCAGATTACTAGTGCGAAGCTGCGCAGGTTGAGCTTGGAATTCAATCTCTGGTAGCGATTCCGATATTCCTCTTAATGGACGTGCGTGCGCTGGCTCTGCAACCGTCTGTAAGCTACTAATGACTTTACGGACCTGCTGAGCGATGTCAGCAAATGCCTCGTCATGGTTTGCCCAGCTCGTCACCGCTTTACCGTCTTTAGGAACAGCAAGCAGCTTGCCAAAGGGTGCCGAATGCCAATCACACGGCTTCAAAATGACAGGAATGACCCTTGCACTTTTATCTTCGTGGCGTTCCATCGCTCTATTCATTTCCTTACCGAAACAGTAGTTCGACGCAGTGAAACTTGAACTTATCAATAAGAGGATGACGTCTGCTTTCTCAAGATTGACACTGATTTCATCATCAATTTCTCTACCAGCTTCAATTCTGCGGTCATGCCAAATCTCGATGAAACCTTGGGTCTTCATTAATGACAGATGCTCCTCGAGCTGGTCTCTTAGGTCTTCATCTTTGTGACTATATGAAAAGAAAACTGATGCCATGATGTGCGCTTTTCGTCGTTAGGTGATATGAAACGTTCGATTCAAGGTTGTGCGGGATGTACTGCATGGAGATGATTTGAGAACCCATCCGCTGCTTCGCAGCGCCAAGTGACCCAAAGCTTGCATTTGCCCTCATTATCTTTTCCCGTATCCAATTCGAGTGCAAGCCAGTTTCGAGCTGGCATCACATATTGGTTATGGCCCGGGAAAAGCATCATATCCACACCATACTGAACATCAATTATCTGGCTGTCCTTTGCCGAGCTATTCAGATATGCGAGAAAAAGACGTTCCATCATCCCTACCAACGATGGGTGTACAACCCCTGAGGAGGTGAACTGCTGAATCTGTGCCCAGTTCGATGTGGGTGGAATATCCTTCCGATAAGCGGTACCCCATGCTGCCACATGTACATCACCAGAAACGATGGATACGCGAAGCTTTCCAACTTCAGCAACGCGTGCCAGATTTTCGAGCAGGCGCTTGCGCTCACCTTCATGGTCATCATGCGACCAATGGTCTTTGAGGTCATCAGCGCTGCTATCTGTGACGTGCTCTTGCCCAAATCGGTCAAGAAACCCTTCTGCGAAACTTAGCTTAGGGTGAGCAACTGGAACCGAAGACAGAAGAATCAAATGCTGGCACTTTGCCTGTTCAGCGACGTCAACAGTTGCGACGGCATTCATCCAATTCTGCAAAGCACCCCAAGTATCAGGGCCCATTACTTGAGTCCGAGAACGCTCAGTACGCAGGTCGGCTGCGACTAATGCCAGGGGCCCTACCCTATAGACCGATGTAAATCCGGGTTGTCCGGCCAGTACAGGTAATGCAAGCGCGTCGGTTGCTTGGGTACCAGGCCAGTCAATCGCCTTATAAAGCGGGTCACGGGGCAGTATGTTCCGCTCTATGGTGGCCAGTTCAGGCAAATCTTCAATGGCATGCTGCATCTGAAATACCCAAAATGCTTGGCGCGCATATTTGAAAAGGGTCTTAAACACGTCAGAGCTTTGCATTTCAGGGCTATATGAGCCCCAACCGTCGAAGATGTCATGGTCATCCCACATCATGATGGATGGGATGCGCGATAAAGCATCTGCACAATCGCGATTGAAATCGCCGGCACCCCATGCGCGACGTTCATTTGGAAGCCAGCGTTGGCTGTAGTGTCCGAAATAGTAGTTCGCAATCTCGGTTTCCAGAGCTTTGGTGACCTTAAAGTTGATTTGCTCATCACGAGAGAGATTTATCCACTTCTTTAGACCTGTGACATCCTCCCAGATTGAATCAAAGTAGATTTGGTCACCGCCCATCAACAATAAATGGAAACGCTGGAAACCCTTATCATGCGTTCTCGTTTCATGCCAAAGCTGTTCTTTGTCCATCAAGTAGTCTTTGGCTCGCAAAGACTTATCGTGATTGGATAGCAAATCCTCCCAGACTGCATTGGCTGGCCTTACCAGCTTTCGCATCGCACTGGGGTCAGACACCCCGTTGCACGAAACATAAGCCATACGTGGTGCGTAGCCGCGGCCTGGCACGGTGAAATTCCATTGCAACTCATCCCCGATGCCAAACGTCACCTTGCGCTCGACGTCTTGCAATGTGCATGTAAGGTCGTACCTGAGGAAAACGTGCTTTTTATGAGTGCAAAGCACACGAGGATGTTCGCATTTAACACCCTCTAAAATTAGCTCGGGGATGTCGACATCTTTAGAAATACCAACCAACCCTGTGACAATCCATTTGTCGTCCTTTGCTCCCCTGAAGGACAAGACAGGGCCTAAAACCAGTAGTTGCGCCATTACTTCACCTTCTTCTTGTTTTCATCCGCGATGACATTCACGATTCGAGCCCGTGATTTAGCGCGCGCAGCTAGCTCGGAAGCCTCCCCCGATTGCTCCAACCATTCCATGAATCGTTGAAATGCATGCCGCGTGTGTGTCGAATCGCGACAATTTGTTAGGAAAGCAAATTGCACTTTCTGAGTATTGTCGGCGACGTACACACCAAACTCGCCACTGACAACTGTCGCGTCAGGGAAACCCAGTAAATTGGAGGCCTGCGTCTCGGTAGCAGACTTATGACAGGCAATAATATGCAGTGGACCGGCCGCTTTCTTCAAACTGCTAGCTAGTTCATGGTCCTGAAGAAACGGGCGGCCAACCAACTCGCGGGCCGCTGCAATGGTGAATGCTGCAGGAATAGCATGAATTATGGTGAGAATACTAGTTTCACCTACAAGCAGATTAACACCAGCATCCGCGGCCTGGGCTCCCTTGTAAGTGACCATCGAATCGCGCAGGACTTTCTCCATTGCGGATTTGCGTTGATGGAAGTTCAGGCGAGACCAGTCCAGAGCCTGACCTTTATTGAATTTGCTAGAGCCAAAAGCAGCAACTCCACGCTGAGTCAGTGAAATGAGCGCTTCGTTGATGGCATCCCGAACGCGCTTCTTCAAATCATCGATTGTTTTGGCTTCTCCACCATGGAATGGCGATATCTGACTCAGATACTCTTGAAAGCGCCTGTTGCGCTCACCCTCTTCGCCCTTTTTATCAGTGACATTGGGGAGTGCAACCACTCGAACCTTGGCCTGTGTGGTCGATAGGCCTTCTGCGTATTCAGCATGACAGATGCCAATATCTCCGGCAGTTTTAGCCCATCCGGCTTCACCATTAGAAATCACAATCAAGATATCGCAGTCACGAACTTGCACAAGGCATGCTTCCCAACTGTCGGCGTCGTGGCCAACAGGAGCGGAATCTTCATTAATCCAAACATCAAACAACTGATGACCCAGCAGCTTTTCTCCTTGGATTTCTTTTTGAAGTTCCTTCCTTATCTCGGTCAGAGATTTTCCGGTTGCATCGTTTGGAAACTTCGTAGTGCAACGACTCGACAGCATGATGCTGATTCTTTTAGATTTGGCCACTTCCCTGTCTCCCACAATTAACGCAATTTTTATGTCATGGGCACCAATAATATGCGATGTTCAATTGCCACACTGCTATAAAAAGACATTGCCCTTCCCAATAATATTTCCACAAGGTAATATTTCATCGTTTTGAGGCAAGATATTCCATATCTCCAGGCCGACGTCCGGTTACATCATTGACCACTCATCACAGCACCTAAAGTCTGGGACTCTGCACTGAAAAGGAAAATGTAGTTGAGCAAGTTAGAACACCCTGTCGCCGTTTACTACGATAAACATGGCAAGCGTCACGAAATTTTGGCTTCAACACTTTCAAACCCAGCCAAATTTGCAGAGTCACGAAACAATGACTTGTTGGATGAATCTGAACAAATTTCCTTAGGCGTTAGAGAAGAGAGCACCGCCGCTGTCGCGCATTTTTTTGAGAAAGCCGAATCAAGGGGAAGTCGTAAGATATCTTTCTGCGAATCCGACCCAAGACACAATGAGAGGGTAGACAAACTAGTTAGCGCCCTCCAACGCACCACAGAGTTAACCCTTGAAATTTGCTTTCGCAAAACGGTCAATGGTGAGAAAACGGAAACCACCGAGAATATCGCGAACTTGAGTGGGTATCGATGGGGGCCGGAAGTGCATCGAATACAAGATGCTAAAACGATTATTCGCCACGACATCTTTGCTCAAGACCCAGAGCTCGCGATGTCAATCCATCGTCCGTGGATAGCAATTGAGGTAATCAATACGCACTTTCCAGATGAGCAGACATTCAATGCCATGCTCAAGACAAGCGAAGCTCTACCGCTGATGGTTCTTTTCGACTTCGTCGAGCGTAAGGATTACTTCTTGAAAGTCGATGAAGCGAAAAAGACTCTACGCATTCAGGGAACGACCTACTACATTAAAGAAGGCAAACTCTGGAGAGGTGAAAATGCCACGAAAATTGCGAGCTCTAGGGAGTTTGAAACAGAGTACAAAGCGATGATTAAGCGTTGGACTGAGTACCGTAAAAACAATCCTCTCGCTTGAGAGCATCGGAAGTCATTTTTCAAAACCCTATCGAGGGAAAGCGCGTATAGCGAACGATTAACGCGTTAATTCCGGCAGCCCGATTAATCCCGCTGCCACTCTCTCGGCTTCCAGACGTCGTCCAGCCCGGGCAAGCACAGCAAAGTGAACGTTTGGTCGTAATTCTGGGAGCTTACCTTCATCTCCCGCAACATCAATGATTTATCTGCATGTTTGAACCAGAGCGATGCTGATATTGACACTCCCTCTCGATTTATCTCTACAGAACTGTCGTCTGCGAGCGAGCCGACAGGAATCTCAACAGGACTGCCCTTCGACCTGATGAATGCACCTGCCTTGAATGCCGGGTCACTAGCCCATGCCCAATTTATGTATCCATCTCTAGACACAACCAACACTGCTTTTTGGGTTGTATAGCTCAGCCACTTGAGCGTCGCCGCAGTAAGCGATACACCATAGCGCTTTGCGCAAGCACTCAAGATATTAAGGTCGACCTTATCAGGAACTTGATTCCGGAAATCATCAAGTGGCATTAACAAGTACGAAGCGAACATATCGGCTTGAGCCTCGATGTTTTGCTCATCCGGGCTCCAATCCCGCATGTCCTCTTCCGTACATTGGAATGCGTCTCGCGTTAGGCGGTGAAGAATATAGTGTCCAAGCTCATGCGCCTGGGTAAACCTGATTCTGCCTTCCGATGGAAGCGTCTCGTTATAGACCAGCATCCAATTCTTGCGTCCTTCGCTCGCAAACAATCCGCCTTCAAACGACTTGATATCAGCAGCTACAACTTGCGATATCGGGTCTTGCCATTGAAAAATATTTGCTGCTTCAAGCGCTAACTGTTCCACATCTATAGGGAACAAAGGAGTTTTATGGGCGTTAGCCGCTAACTCTGCGAGTTTGAATAAACGAGAAGCCGCGCGAGGCGGAGTCCAGAGTTGGGCGTTCAAAATTTACTTTTTGAAAGTACTTAGAATCTTACGTAGTTGCTCTTTCGCCTCGGGCTCAAGAGTCTGATATCCACGGAAAAAGGCATCGTCTATATGACGTTCCTCTGGAACCCGCGAATCTTCTTCTAGAAAGAAACTTGAAGATACGCCTAATGCATCACCTAATGCAGTTAGCTTTTCTGCAGATGGACGCTGGGACTCTCGATTCTCGAGCTCCCACAAGTAACTTTTACTAAGACTAGCCTTTGCAGCTAATACATCGAGCGTCCAACCACGCTCTTTACGCAATGTGCGTAATTTTTCGCCAAGACGGGTGGGCATTAACTTGGCCTCCTAAAACATATATCGTTAAAAAATAGTATCACTATTCCGAACTTTTTGTTTGACAAAGGAAGGTTAACCTGAAAAACTAAGAATGTTCGCTTTTCCGAACTTTTTCTCCCGATGAACACAAATCATTGAAAGAACCGGATGTCCAGAGCTCATATAGACCATCGCGACCTAATTAGGTTTGCAGAAGACAAAGTAAATCTGTCGAAGAACGACGCTACCGATTATCGCGCTCAGGTACGCCGGTTGCGTGAAAAGCTGGAAACGCACATCAGTGAAAATCCTGACTTTACACTCCGTAAAATGCAGTTGTCCGGAAGTTTGGCAAAAGGTACAGCCCTTCGCACGCTGAACGATATCGACGTTGCCATGTACGTCAGCGGTCCGGATGCACCCGGAAAAATCTCCGACCTGCTTGATTACATCGTTAAGCGTCTGCAGACAGCCTTCCCCAACTTCTCGGACGACCAAGTCAAAAAGCAGACCTATTCAGTCACAGTATCGTTTAGAGGCAGTGGACTTGACGTCGACGTCGTGCCTGTCTTGTATTACGACGAGCCAGATTGGCGCGGCAATCTAGTCAGTCAAGAAGATGGTTCATTCCTCGAGACCAGCATCCCACTTCATCTCGAATTCATCAAAAAACGTAAGGAAAAGCACCCGCAACATTTTGCTCAGGTCGTTCGACTGGTCAAGTGGTGGGTACGCAAACTAAAGCTGGAAGATGAAAACTTCCGCTTTAAATCGTTCATGGTCGAACTTATGTTGGCCAAGCTCAGCGACGACGGGGTCGATTTTTCAGACTATCCGAATGCGCTTCAAGAATTCTTCACATTCCTTGCTGCTGGTGGCCTGGAAAAGCGGATTGTTTTCTCTGACCACTACAAGCCATCAGATGTCCCGGCTTGCAATGATGTAGTCCAGATTTTTGACCCTATCAATCCACTCAATAATGTCGCCAAACTGTACCAGCAGGCTCAAGTCGATGCTATATCAGATGCAGCAAATGATGCTGGCGATGCTATCGATGCAGCTTTAAATGCTCCTACTAAGGAGCTCACGGTGAAGTATTGGCAAAAAGTTTTTGGCAGTTCTTTTCAGGGGTGAACCATGAGCAGCTCTTTTACCGTTTCTTCGTCCTCCACTTTCACTGTGACCCATGCTCGTCACCTCGCGGCTAAGGTGAAAACTGATTTAAAGCGCATGCAACGCTTTTATAACAGCCCATCGGATGTAATGCTGGACAAATATGAAACTGAACTTACCGAGCTTATAAGGAACGGGTACCTTAGCTCTGTAATTTTTGGGTATAAGCGCGATGGTCAGTTCATCGAACCTACCCTAAAGTACACCGCCCAAGAACTTAGTGGTGCAGGCGCCGACGATGACCCAGGCAAGGTAAAACCTGGCGCTGACATCCAAGGGGCATCTTTCTCGAGCTATCTTACATATAGCGCCAAATGGCATGCGCTAACGCTTGATGAACAGAATCGATTCGAAGCTACGTTGCCCTTTCAAAGAAACAGTGTTCCTGAACCCACTTCTGCTGGCTACTACGTCAGCGACAACAACTATTCCTCGGGTGGCCGCACCCTAGGCAGACAATCAATGAGGAGCTACTAATGAGCGACCAGAATCCGTCTTTGTTTGAGCGCACTACGAACTTTCCAGACCCTGATGCCAATCGCCGTCTTCAGCGCCTCATTGGCATGGAAGACAAAATCAAGCGTCTGGCCAATATGTTGGGTGTGCTCGTCAATCCACAGGGCTTGAACGATTGGCTCAAAAAGCATCACTCTGAAGCCACTTCACTTTTGGATACAGTCATGCGCCGTCCTCCTCTCATCATCCTGAATGGCGATGTTGGCTCGGGTAAGACCGAACTCGCAGAGACCATCGGTGATTTGGTTGCACGCCAAGAAAAAATCGAGATTGAGCTGCTGCCGCTGAGCCTTTCTTCACGTGGTCAAGGTCGCGTAGGTGAGATGACTCAGCTGGTTAGCGCGGCTTTTGAGACCGCCTACGATAAGGCTGCAAAGTTGAAGTCGAGTAACGGTGGTCGCGCTCGCGGTGGCGTCATTTTGCTTGTCGATGAAGCAGATGCTCTTGCGCAGTCACGTGAAGAAAGCCAGATGCACCACGAAGACCGCGCTGGCGTCAACGCATTCATTCGTGGAATCGACAAGCTTGCCAACGGTCGAGTCCCTGCCGCAGTCATCATGTGTACCAATCGACTCAACGCCCTCGACCCAGCGGTTAGACGACGTGCTGCTGATATTCTGGACTTCGCGCGACCAACCGACGAGCAGAGGCATCATGTGTTCGAACGTTGGCTGTCTGATGCAGGATTCAAAAAAGCTGAATTGGCACAGTTGACCGAAGCAACCGGTAATAACGGCAATGGTCGTCATGGGTTCACGTACTCCGACCTGACTCAACGCCTCCTGCCTTCGATTGTGTTGGACGCTTATCCAGCAGGACCAATCAAGGCTGCTCGGGCTATTGAGATTGCACGTAGTATGTTGCCGACTCCACCGTTCAAGGACGCTTAAGTAGTCTTTATTACCAACAAGGGAAATCTATGACCACAGCTCTGGCTGCAGTTAATGACGGGATGAGTTTCCAAGCACGACTATTCTGGAAGAAGGCTGTTTATCTCTTTGAAGAGAATCCCTCCATTGTGAAAGTCGCCTTCGAGTCAGGGCCGAAGTCGTTCGACGATATTTGGGTCGAGTACGCTCCCGGGCGTGGTCATAGCGATTTGTATGGTCGCCCCATCCAGCGTGAACACATTCAGTGCAAATGGCATGTTAATGCCGGCGACTTCGGTTATGAAGACTTGACTGACCCTGATTTCATTAATGCCAAGACTAATTCCCATCTCCAAAAAGCATGGGCGGCATATCAGAACTTCGGAGCTATCCCAGACGGGGCCGGTCGCTTCGTACTTCTGTCAAATTGGCACCCCAGAATGACAGACCCCATTAAAAAAATCGTCAATCAGCGAGATGGGGGCATTCAGTTACACAAACTGTTTGACGGCACAACTCAGCGAAGTGAAATGGGAAAAGTTCGAAAAGCTTGGTCCAAACACCTTGGCATAGACGAAGACAAGCTCCAAGAGCTGTGTAAGTCACTGGCGTTTACAACGGACTCACAGACGCTTTTGTATCATCGCAATGACCTAGACTTAATGTTGCAACGTCATGGTCTGCGGCGCGTTCCGGCTAATGAGGATGCCTGCTGGTTTGACACATTACCTTATCAATGGCTCGCTCAAGGACGGATTGAATTCACCTCTCAAACGCTTCGTGACGCGTGCACGCAGCAAAATCTATTCGAGAAGGCATCTAACAAGATTTACTCGTTGGGCGTCAAATCGTTCGAACATCCAATCGACCATCTGGAAGACCGATGCGCGAAAGTGCTAAACCTCACTCACTCATTTAATGAACGCAAGATTCGCTCCCATGAAGAATGGGCACAGACGCTATATCCAAACTTGAAAAGCTTTTTGCTGACAGAAGCCAAAGACCATGAGCGGATTCAGTTAGCCTTAGATGCACATTTGACGCTTTCATTCGCAGCCGGCTCTATTCTGAACATCAAATGCGGCAGACAAATCGAGCTTGAGCAGCGCGTGTTCCGCACCAAAATCTGGCATGCAGAAGATGATGACGTTGATACTAATCTAGCGGCATGGAATTTTGACTACCAAACTCCTGAAGATGAAGGTGTAGAGCCTACAGACCTTTATGTATCTGTCTCGTTAACCCATGACGCCCTGCCAGATGTGAAGAAACACATCCAGATAATTGGTATTCACCCGTCAATACTGGCAGCCAAATTTGTTGATGGAACTGGAAACGCTGTAGTTAAGAACGGTCGACATGCAGCCAAATTGGCCGAAGAATTGACGAAACAGATTAATGCTTTGAAACGTCCAAGGCAGACTATCCACCTTTTCATCTCAGCACCAGCTGCGTTCGCATTCTTCCTAGGCCAACTTCAACCTTCGCTGGGGTGCGTTCGGCTTTACGAGTACGATTTTGGCGGGATGAACGGCGGGGGCTATAGTCAATCGTTGGAATTGCCCATTTAATCTGTGGCAACAGGAAATATATGCAGATTAACAAGCACTATAGACTCACTAATAGCCGCCCACAAAAACAAAAGCCGCACTTAATTAAGTGCGGCTTCGTCGAGCATTG
The DNA here is from genome assembly GCF_003293745.1 of Herminiimonas fonticola. Classification (GTDB taxonomy): domain Bacteria; phylum Pseudomonadota; class Gammaproteobacteria; order Burkholderiales; family Burkholderiaceae_D; genus Oxalicibacterium; species Oxalicibacterium fonticola. Next base: position 1,316,536 of record NZ_PTLZ01000001.1, on the reverse strand, counting down.
AGCCGCTTAAAAGTTGTTATAAAGTAATGCGCATTTGCATGCTGCGTCTCTAAGAGACCATATCTTTGCCTCATGCAATGGTAAAGCCTGCGCGGTTGAGGCGGCCGAAAAAATTGACATGGTTCTTGCCAATTACCCAAATGCTAGATAATCTACTTTTCAGGTCTATGACCAAACGCTAGAAATTTAGTTAGTTTTACTGCCTTGCTGACCCCGTCAGCAGGTCGATTCGCTATTTGTGAGAGGGTACACAATGGAGAATCGATGGATAAGCGCTTTATATGCTGCCCTAAACAGGCCGCACTATCTAAAGAGATATCAGGCAGACAAAGTCACCGTGCCTTAAAGTTGGCCTTGCCGTTTTCAGCTAACTATGCTCAGGTTCAAAGCCCATATTTCCAATACGTGGCAGCACGCCAGGAAAAGCGCTGCAGCAAAACGTCGACTATTAATTTTTCGATTAAGCCCCTCTGGCGTTTCATAAATTCCCAACTCTTTAAGCCTACGCGGCAGTTCTTTGGCACCGTCTTTGCGCGGCGCCTTTTCATCTACCAACGCTTCTCAGCAGTATGGTTCGTAATCGAACCTGCTATCCGATTGCTATGGTCACACCATAACTTTCAGGTTCGATTACATCGTGTCTTAAAACCTAAAATCGCCACCCACTCCCCAAACTTTTTAACATCACTGACTACGTTTCTATATGTCAGCAGAAACCAATCCATTGGGAATGCTGATGCTAGATAAAACACAACTCGTTGATTTATTCGACCGCCTGGAAACACCACGCTCAGGTCGCGTATTAGTTACAAACGCAAGAACGCAGGCCCCGGTACGTTCCGTCAAATCTCGCGGTAGCAACGTCATTACGCTTTTGGCAAGTCATAAAATGGGGTGCGAAATTCGCACCGAGAGTCGTCACATCGAATTCGCTGCTGCTATCGAGCGAGAGTATGACCCACGAGTTCTTGAATATTACGCACAGCCCTGTGAACTAAAGCTGGAGCTGACCGACCCGGCCACTGGCGAGATTCGCCGCATTACCCACTTCCCTGATTTTCTTGTCATACGCCGAGATGGCTTCACGCTTGAAGAGTGGAAGTCAGAAAGCAAGCTAGAGCGTCTCGCAGAAATGTATCCCTATCGCTTTGTAAAAGGCAGCGACGGGAGATGGTATTCGCCACAAATTGAAAAGCAATTAACCGAGCTTGGCATTGGCTATCGCATCTTTAGTGACTTAGACCTACCTCGACGTCGCGTAGACAACCTATTGCATCTGGCGGATTACTTTCATCCCGCAGCCCCGCCTTGCGACCAGCAGGAACTTGTCCGTCTCAACGCGATACTGGCGCAGCAAGGTTGCCTGCATATCGCTGAATTGATGGCGCAACCATTCAACTTTAGCGCCGATGACTTGTTCAAGGCCATCGCCGATAACCTGGCCGTCGCTGACTTGGACCATGAGCTGCTGTCAGAACCGCGCCGCTCTCGGCTTTATCGCGATGCCACATTCCGAGATTTCGTGCGCGCGGAACAACAGCCCACCGTCGCCCTTGGTCAAGAACGGTTTGTTTTCGAAATCGCAGAAGGAGTCTGCTTTCTCTATGAATCACAGCAACTGGTTATTTCGCTGGTCGGCGAGAAAGACATCGTCTGCCGCAAAGCAGACGGAGCCACTCTTAGCCTCACCCGCACTTGGCTAACCCATGCTTTTGAGTCTGGCCAAATCGTTATGGATAACCCGGCAACACACGCTGGCCTCGATTTGGTACGTCACTCTCAGGAAGCACTCAATTCTGCCTTGCACCGACGAGCAATCTTAAATGATGCTGAGCAGCAGCAAGTCAGCGAACGCACCATGCGCCGCTGGCTTGCGCGCCAACGCGCAGCAACCTCCAACGGTGCCAACGACGTTTTAGCGCTTGTCCCACGTACCACTGCAAGGGGCAATCGAAGTGAGCGATTGAGCACGGAACAGGTCGACATGTTGCATAAAATTTATGAGACGAAATGGCGCACTACTGAAGCAAAGAACTACAAGAACTGTCACAGGGAGTTACGCGTTGCGTGCGATGCGATAGGCATTCAAGCGCCGTCATATCCAACATTGATTAACTACATCAAGACGCAGCAAACCGAAGGTGATGTGCGAACCCGCCATGGAAAACGCATGGCCTACCAAAACAGCGAATGGACTGATTTTTTGCGCTACGACACGCCAATGCATGGCAGTCGTCCATTTCAATACATACACGTCGACCATACACAACTTGATATCGAGCTCATTTCTAGTCGCTCCGACAAGCCACTCGGGCGGCCTTGGCTCTCACTGGCAGTCGATTCATATACAAGGCGCATCGTTGCTCTCTACTTGACCTATGACCCACCGTCATACAGGTCAGTGATGATGGTGATGCGGGACCTTGTAAATCGTCATGAACGACTACCTGAATTTATCGTCGTGGACAACGGTCGCGATTTCATGTCTGAAGCCTTTGAATCATTTTTGCAAGTAATGAAAGTGCACTTGCGGTTTCGTCCTGCCGGCAAGCCACGCCACGGCGCGGTACTCGAGCGGATGTTTGGTCGCGCGCATTCTGAATACGTCCACAACCTAGCAGGCAACACAAAAGAAACCAAAAACGTCAGGTCACTTTCCGGGTCGCACCTACCTGAAAAATTTGCGGAATGGACATTGGAAAATATGTATTGCGGACTGCAAGCCTGGGCATTCGATTACTACAACCAAGAGCGCCACCCCGCTCTGGACTGCAGTCCAATTGAACTACACGCCAAAGGTATCAGGAACAGCGGTGCTCGTCCGCAACGCCAAGTACTTTGCAACCAAGACTTCCTGATTGCAACTTGCCCTCCCGCTGACCGAGGTGGAGTTCGCAAGGTGCACCGACAACATGGCATCAAAGTTAACGACATGTTTTATTGGAATGCTGAATTCAGAGACCACCGTATATCAGGTCAAACCCTGCAAGTGCGATATGACCCGTGGGATGCCTCATCGGTATACGTGCGTTTAAAAAACCAATGGGTTCACGCCCGGTGCCGAGCCATGGTGCAACTGGGCCAGTTAACGGAAACCGAACGGAAAGCCCTTACCGAGGAATACCGCAATCACAGCAAAGACCAGCACGATGACGAGAAGGCTATGCAGCGACTTCGTGAATTCATGCAGATTTTTAAGCCTGAAGGAGCTATGCAAATCGCTATGGACCGTCAACAAGAAAACAAAGCCCTTTATAACCACCTACAACTGAGCAGTATTAACCCAGTTGTTCAGTCAATAAAAACATGTCTTGTAGAAGAAGCATCCGAGTCCGCTGCGTCTTTGGAAATCAGTTCCGTCACACCCAAGCTACCAATGACGCATCCCCAGACAACAGAGCACAACCTTTTACCTGATTTTGATAATTTTTAGAATGAATACCATGACCAAAACAACTAACCAAACCGCTCCATCACTACTGGCAGCACTGCCAGACTCTCCAGAGAAACTCAATGGCGTGCGCATCAAGCACACCCGCATCGGCCAGATGATGAATGAACTGGAAACCCTTATCTATCCTGAAAGCCAAGACAGCATTTTGTTAGTTTGCGGTCCGACTGGTGTGGGCAAAAGCACACTAGCCACACACATAGTTAGCAACGCGCTTCAGAAGGCAACTGAAGAGATGGAGCAAGATGCAGGAGTAATACCGGCGGTATATGTCCAAGCGCCTTCTTCCGGCGAAGACGATTTTTCTTGGCGCCTGTTCTATCAGCGCATTCTGCAACAACTAGAAGGCGAGTTGAGCATGAAGAAAACCGCTTATGGCATCGATACAGAAACTGGAAGGATGGTGCGTCCGCGAGGAGCTACGGGCAATAGCCTTAGTGCATTGCGTACGGCAGTCGAGAAAGCATTGACTGCTCGACAAACGCGTTTCTTGGTGATTGACGAAGCAGCTCATATCATTCGCCAGACGCGACAGAGTCGGCTGGGAATTCAGCTCGACACGCTGAAATCCCTAGCAAACGAATGCGGTACTCAAATGGTCTTGGTCGGCGCGTACGACTTATACCAACTGGTTTCATTGTCTGGTCAGCTTGCTCGGCGCACCCATGTGCTGCATTTCGAGCGATATCGACAGGACAGTGAAGAAGACTTGCGCGCATTTCGAGCTTGCGTTCAGAAATTCCAGAATACTCTGCCCGACTTGTGGGGCGAGCAGCTCATGCCACATGCCGAAGCTCTGCTGGAAAATACACTAGGCTGTGTCGGCACTTTGAGTTGCGTACTGACCCGCGCAGCGAAACTGGCGCAAAAGGACGGACGGTGGTCAGTTGATGCATTGCGACGCGCACTTTTGACGGAGGCGCAACGTCACCAAATTTTGGAGGAGATTATGGATGGTGAAGCAGCCATCAATCCCGGATTAACGAGAACAATGCCACGCTCGCATATTCATAATAATCGCCGGCCTAGCAGGAGCGTTGCATGAGTCAAATTCAACGCAATCCGCGCTCAACCTTGCATGCACTCATTCCATACGGAAAAGGGACTTCTGAAGTTGAAAGTCTGGTGAGCTACTTTTGCCGTTTGGCAGCATCCCACAGTGTTTCGACTCTGGTGCTATCTCGTACGATTGCAGAACATTTCGAACAAATAGTCGCTGCAGGCTTTGATTGGCATGAACGACAAATCGCAGGTATACGGGAGTCGGCATTCACGTGGTCGGCCGGACTATCTGCTTTAACCTCTGTACAAGGTTTGGATAGATTAACCTTCTTGCCATGGCGAGAAGTTATTTCGCAGAACGGGTTATCTATCGTGAAACGGGGTCAATTCTGCAGCGCGTGCTTTGCAGAAGACATCGAATGTGGACGACAACCATATTTCCGTTTGGCATGGGAGTCAGCAGAGGTCTCGGTATGTAGTAAGCACGGCCAACGTTTGACGCGCCACTGCCAACACTGCGGAAAAGACAACGTTCGCCACGCTGCTGCCTTCGTTGTGCCAGGCTGGTGTACACATTGCGGCGTGCCATTAGCGAAAGCAAAAGAATACCAAGCAGATGTTGCGATTGAACCTGATGAATTGTGGCGGGCAAGGCAAGTCGGAGAATTACTTGCCTCGCAAGAAAGCATAACCGCTGAGGTGAGTCGAAACACATATCTCGCAGGCATCACACGAATTATCACTGAGCTGCATAAGGGGCATAGTGCTTCTTTTGCACGCAGAATCGGGATTGCTAAAAGTACGGTGCATCATTGGTTCAAAGGAGATGGCACACCGACATTAGCTATTAGCATGAAGATTGCTGCCCATCACGGCACAAGCCTCAAACAACTACTCACCGGCGACCTAAGTGACTGGCAACCGCCAATGATACAAAAGCAATTAGTTTTGCAGCTATCATCCGCGGTCCCAAAACCGCACAAGACACCAAGAGAAATAGATTGGCTGGAAATCGAGAAGCAACTTTCTACATTTCTGCTTTTACCGACACCAATCAGCGTACTGGAAGCAGCACGCCGACTGGATTTGGAGGCAAGACAGCTTTATTTGCGGGCAAATAAAACCACTCGTCAGTTAGGTGAACGATGGAAAACTTATTTGAAACGACGACAAGAATCCAAAGTCATTGCAGCTTGGCCCTATCTTGAGGTGGCTTGTCTTGATTTATGGGCAGAAGGGAAAGCAGTGACGCGACGAGAAATTGTGGCGAGAGTACCAGAAGAAATTCTGTCGCCGGTCGCCAATTTACTTAATGTCCTGAAGGAAGTTCAGGCGCATCTTCAACGTACCGGTGAAAACGAAAATACCCACACCTAAAACCAATTCTCTTCTTTGTACAAAAACGCCGGCCCTTAGTGGTCGGCTTTTTTATGCGCAGATTTTTTTAATTATTGGAGTGTCACCGGCGGCTAACACATTTTTTGAATAAAGCAAAATGTGGCCTATCGGGAAATAAAGCATAAGCTGTCCAAGTGGCCAAGTTATGCTTAACGGCACATGCTTAACGGCACACAAACTTATGAGGGATTGGCGGAAGCGGTGAGATTCGAACTCACGAACGGGATAAACCGTCGCCAGTTTTCAAGACTGGTGCCTTCAACCACTCGGCCACACTTCCTTTTGGATATACACAGATGAACTGTATCGGCCCGATTCCAACCTTGTTGCACAGAGCGTGCAAGCTATCGGCGACCATGTTCATCAACTTCCAAGAGGTCGCATTATACCTAAATCTCGCTGGAATGCCGACTGCCGGCGATAATTTATCGATTATTCGGTTAGAAACATCTGTTGCAGATCATTCAAAAAGCGCTGGCCCAGCTCGGTCGGCTTGATCGTCTTGTAGTCGCGATACAGCAAGCCTTTGGCTTCCGCATCGTTCAAGGCACGTTCTATCGCGTTCAGCGGCATGCCGGTGCGTTCGGCGAATAAATTCACTTCCACGCCGTTGGTCAAACGCATGGCGTTGAGCATGAATTCAAAACCCAGTTCTGAACGTGTGATTTCTGTTTCTTCCTGTATCGGATTGCCGAGTCGCATCTGCTCCATGTAGGACTTGGGCTGTTTGTAACGTGCCTGCCGCACAACGCGATGCGGGAACGATAATTTGGTATGCGCACCAGCGCCTATGCCGAGGTAATCGCCGAACTCCCAGTAGTTGAGATTGTGACGCGCCTGGCGCTTCGGCTGCGCATAGGCAGAAACCTCGTAGTGTTGATAACCGGCGGCAGTAGTTACTTCCGCAATCATGTCTTGCATGTCGGCGCTGGCATCGTCGTCCGGCACCACCGGCGGATATTTGGCGAAGACGGTATTCGGCTCCATCGTCAGGTGATACAGCGACAGATGCGGCGGTGCGAATGCGATTGCAGTCTGCACATCCTGCCTCGCCTCTTCCAGTGTTTGCGATGGCAAGGCGTACATCAGATCGAGGTTGAAGTTGTCGAAATTCGCCATCGCGATATCAACCGCACGACGCGCTTCATCACCGTCATGAATACGCCCCAAGGCTTGCAGATGTCTCGCGTTAAAACTTTGAATGCCGATAGACAGTCGATTGATGCCGCTATTGCGATAAGACTTGAATTTCTCTGCTTCAAAAGTGCCGGGATTGGCTTCCATCGTGATCTCGACCGCGCCATCCAAAGGCAGCAAAGTGCGTATATCCGATAGCAGACGATCCAATCCTTTTGCCGACAATAAACTTGGCGTGCCGCCGCCTATGAAGATCGTGTAAATCTTGCGGCCCCAGATCAGCGGCAATGCCTGTTCCAGATCAGCACGCAAGGCAGACAAATATTCGTCTTCTGGAAAACCGCCAGTAGCTTCATGCGAATTGAAATCGCAATACGGACACTTCTTCACACACCACGGGAAATGCACATACAGCGATAAAGGCGGTAGCGCAGTCAGGTTCAGTGCACCTGGCTGGAGGTAGGCAGTAGCGGCGCGTGCAGGTTGTGAATTATCCAGATTGAATGCAGCGTCATTGCTTATCGGTTTGATCGGAATCATCGCAACTTCTCTATCAGCGCACGCAAGGCCTGACCGCGATGTGACAGGAGATTTTTTTCTTCTGCGGTTAATTCTGCAGCGGTTTTTTGCAACTCAGGAATCCAGAAGTAAGGGTCATAGCCGAAGCCGCCCTGTCCGCGTGGCTCAGCGATCATTTCACCGTTCCAGCGACCGTCGGCAATCACCGGTTGTGGATCGTCAGCGTGACGCACGAAGACCAGCACGCAATAGTAGTAAGCGGATTTATCTGCATGTGCGGCGAGATCGGCAATCAGTTTTTCATTGTTGCGCTGATCGGATTTTGGTTCGCCTGCATAACGCGCCGAATAGACGCCTGGCGCACCGCCCAAGGTATTGACGCAGACGCCAGAATCATCGGCCAGCGCCGGCTTGCCGGTCAAACGTGAAGCGTGACGCGCTTTGGCAATTGCATTCTCGACGAAGGTGACATGCGGCTCTTCCGCTTCCGGCACATTGAATTCGGACTGTGTATGCAAATCGAAATTGATAGGCGCGAGCAGTGCGCTGAATTCTTTCAATTTACCGGCATTATTGGAGGCGAGGATGAGGGTACGCGACATGAAATCTAATCAATTCAAAATTAAAACGATATAAAAAACCCGGCATCAACAGCAGCCGGGTTATGCAAGGGAAAAAACCTTGGCGATTACATTAAAACAAGTTTGCGGGGCTGGCGTGGCTCTATCGATTTGGCTATTTTACTCAGCAATCGCCAAAGCCTGTTTTTGCATCACGATCAGATCTCGAATACCGTCTTGCGCCAGATCGAGTAAACGGTCCATCGTGGCGCGATCGAAAGCCGCGCCTTCTGCAGTGCCCTGCACTTCAATGAAGTGGCCGGCGTCGGTCATGACGATGTTCATATCGGTATCGCAATCGGAATCTTCAAGGTAATCCAGGTCCAGCACAGGCTGGCCTTTGTACACGCCAACCGAAATCGCTGCGACAAAATGCTTGAGTGGAATTGCCGTGATCACGTTTTGTGCGACCAGCTTGCTGAACGCATCGTAGGCAGCAACCATGGTGCCGGTAATCGCTGCAGTACGCGTGCCGCCATCGGCCTGGATCACGTCGCAATCCAGATGCAGAGTGCGTTCGCCAAATGCCTGCAGATCAAAAGCTGCGCGCAGCGAACGACCGATCAGGCGCTGGATTTCTTGTGTGCGACCGGATTGTTTGCCGCGTGCGGCTTCACGGTCCATGCGGGTGTGCGTCGAGCGCGGCAGCATGCCGTATTCCGCGGTTAACCAGCCTTGGCCTTTGCCCTTCAAAAAGCCGGGAACGCGATCTTCAATACTGGCAGTGCAGATGACTTTGGTGTCACCACACTCGATCAATACAGAACCTTCGGCATGCTTGGTGTAATTGCGGGTGAGTTTGATGGCGCGCAATGCATCAGCGGCGCGTCCGCTGGGACGATTTTCATACGACATGAGACATTAATTCCTGGAAGTGATACGAGATGATTTATCGATGGCATTACGGATTTCTTCTATCGCTTTTTCGATATCCGAATCGTTGTATGTGTCTGCGTTCTCCAGATCGAGGTGCCGCGGCGCCTGGATCGTGGTGGTAACGCTGCCGACCGGTAAGGTATGCGTGGTGATGGTGCTATTGCCTTGCAGGTTTTCGCTGCTTTCCCACATCATTGCCAACGCGGTGACATTATCACCGGTTTTGCCGGCGATGCCCGTGGCAGTCGTCAGCAATTCTGGAACAGCACGCACGATGGTATTGCTGTGCAGGCGCTGCGCCAGTTCGTGATCCGGCAAGACTGACCACAAGCCATCCGAGCACAACAGCATGATGTCGCCGGCTTGCAAGCTGGCCCTACGTGAAATTTCGACGATAGGCATGTTCGGCGCACCGAGACAGTTGAACAGCTTGTTGCGATCCGGATGCGTTTCGCGTTCAGATGCATCGACCTTGCCTTGTGCAATCAACGTTTCGATACGCGAATGATCACGCGTACGCGCCAGAATCTGGCCGCCGCGCATCCAGTACAAACGCGAATCGCCGCAGTGCGCCCACATCGCACTATTGTGCTGAATCAGGCAGGCGACGATGGTGGTACGCGGTGTTTCCGGCAAATTGTTGATGGCGCGATAACGATGGATTTCTCTATGCGCTGCGAAGAAACTATCTTCCAGAAAGCGTTCAGGCTTCTTCACATACGGCGTGGCGTTTTCCTGGAACAGTGAAGCGATGGTTTGCATCGCAATCTGCGCTGCCATTTCGCCCATGATGTGGCCGCCCATGCCGTCCGCTACCAGCAGCAACAAGGCGTCGCGCGTGAAGCTGTAGCCCATGCGATCCTGGTTGTTCTTGCGACCGCCGATGTGGCTTTCTTGATAGACAGAGAATCGCATAGCGTGATTGAGTTAAAAGTTACCGCGATTAATGAAATTAAATACGAACGATTAAATAAGATTACCGCGTGTGTTCTTGTATGGTCGTGTTGACGTTCGACGCCTTCTTGCCCAAGCTGCCAAAAATACTCTTCAACTTGCGCGTAACTTGCTGCAATTTCGCATTACCCTGATCTTCGATCACCGGTTCACGCAAAGCCTTTTGCAAGGCGAACACGCTTTGTGGACGCTCCAGCGGATCGATCATCAGACTCCAGCGTATGACCTTGATCAAATCCGACGAATACACACCTTCCAGCTTGTTGAAATGACCGTCCATCTTGTCATTCAGTTTACGCTGATCTGCCGGTTGCGGCGGTGCGCCTACCATGCAGGCAAACATCGATGCACCTATGCTGTAAATATCCGTCCATGGGCCGAGATTGCCATTCTTCACATACAGTTCTGGCGGCGCAAAACCCGGCGTGTACATCGGGTACAACTTGGGCAAATCCGCCTTCAAGGTTTGGCGTGCTGCGCCGAAATCCAGCAGGATAGGCGTGCCATCGACGCGCAGATAAATATTTGCCGGCTTCAGATCCAGATGCAGCAGTTTGTTGGTATGCACTTCACGCAAACCGTTCATCACATGGCTGAACATCTTGCGGATGAAACGTTCGGATACCAGCGGCTTGTCACCTTTGTCACGGCGGCGCAGGATGTGATCCTGCAGCGAGCGTCCGGATTCGTAACCCATGACCATGTAGACGGTTTCATTGGCGCGGAAAAAATTGGTAACGCTGACGACATTCGGATGCGCGATACGCGCAAGCGCCCTGCCTTCTTCAAAGAAGCATTTCAGGCCTATGCGAAAGACCGGCAGGTTTTCCGGCGAAATCGCAGGCACCAGTTCGCCCGCCTGACGCAATGCCAGCGAACTAGGCAGATATTCCTTGATGGCGACGGCATTGCCATCTTCGTCATAGGCCAGATAGACGATACTGAACCCACCGGACGCAATCTTCTTTACAATGCGATATCCAGCGATTTCCAGTCCATCCGGCAACGGAGCATTGTTTTGCGCAGCCATGTCTTCCTATGTAGTCTCGATCGTACCGGTTGAACAAACGCGGCAAAAAATGGGAATGGCAATATTGTCTGCCTCTTGTCTTGCACTTACCTGCGCGACCGTCATCCGGTAGCAAGGTTCGTTGTGGATTGTGTGGATAAATCGCCGCTTTGTAAAGAAAAACGAGGAACTGATTTTGACCATTTGCAGCATGACCGGTTACGCGGTCAACACTCATGAGACCGCCAACGGCACCTTGACTATCGAAGTCAAAAGCGTCAATTCGCGTTTTCTCGATTTGCAGTTTCGCATCAACGACGACTTGCGCGCTCTCGAACCTTCGCTGCGCGAAGCGATCATGGCGCGCGTCACGCGCGGCAAGGTCGAGTGCCGTCTCAGCTTTGGTCGCAAGGTTGCGTCTGGCGCCACGCAGGCGCTGAATACAACGACTTTGACTGCACTGGCAAACTTGCAGGCAGATTTGCGCAAGCAATTTACCGATGCAGCACCCTTGTCCGTTGGCGAACTATTACGCTGGCCGGGCGTGATCGAAGAAGCCGAAATGGGCCAGGACACCTTGCAAGCCGAAGTCGCCGCTGCGATGCAAACCACGATGGATGCGTTTGTAGAAAGCCGCGCCCGTGAAGGGAATGCGCTTCAAATAATGTTGCTTACACGCGTCAGTGACATGGAAGAAATCGTCACACGCATCACGCCACTGATCCCGCAAGTCGTCGCACAATTTCAGCAAAAAGCCACCGAACGCATGCAGGAAGCATTGGGCCTGGCGACACAAGCCGGCGACGCAAATGCTCAACCGACCATCACGCGCGAAGAGGCGCTGGACAGAATTCGTCAGGAAGTCAGCTTGTACGGCATCCGCGTCGATGTCGCAGAAGAACTGACGCGCCTATCGGCGCATTTGGACGAAACCCGCGCCATTCTGAAAAAAGGCGGCCAGGTCGGCAAACGCCTGGACTTCATGATGCAGGAGCTCAACCGCGAAGCCAACACGGTAGGCTCCAAAGCCGCAGTCAAGGAATTGTCCGACGCATCGATGGCAATGAAATTGCTGATCGAGCAAATGCGCGAACAAGTACAAAATCTGGAATAAAAATCGGGAACAAGTGAGCTACAAACTTCAGCAGGCAGCGCTACAATCTCGCTGTCTGCAACAAGCTTGTACAAGCAAGCCATGACCGCGATATCAAAGCATTACTGATATCGCCAATCAAACCATTTTCATAGTTAGCTCAGGGATAACAATGTCTGATCAAGCCACCTCTTCCGGCAGTCTGTTTTTAGTCGTCGCCCCATCCGGCGCGGGAAAATCCAGCCTGGTCAATGCATTGTTGCAGCAAGAATCGTCACTCAAGTTGTCGATTTCATACACAACACGCCCGCCCCGGCCTAACGATCAGCATGGTCGCGAGTATTTTTTTACGTCGGTCGATGATTTCCTTGAACGCCGGCAGGCAGGCGAATTTCTCGAATCAGCTGAAGTATTTGGCAACTATTACGGTACCTCGCGCATTCGCCTGATGGAACAAATGACGGCAGGCGTCGATGTTTTGCTCGAGATTGACTGGCAAGGGGCGCAGCAGGTCAAAAAGCAGTTCCCGCATGCAGTCGGCATATTCATTCTGCCGCCATCTATTGCCGCACTGGAAGAACGCTTGAAAAAGCGTGGCCAGGATGATCACGACGTGATTACACGCCGAATTCTGGCTGCGGGCGGAGAAATCGCCCACGCTTCCGAGTTCGAATATGTTATTATCAATCAAGAGTTTACAGTCGCTTTAGCCGAGTTGAGCGCGATTGTGAAAGCCACTCGCTGTCGCTTCGCGCAGCAAGCAACTCGGAACGCATCCCTGTTCGCCCAATTGGGCATTCATGCCAATTTAAGCTGATATCGTATTTTTAGGAGCACGTATGGCCCGCATTACTATTGAAGATTGCCTCAAACAGATTCCAAATCGCTTTCAACTGACTTTGTCGGCGACTTATCGCGCACGTCAACTGCTGCAAGGTCACACACCCAAGGTTGATGCGAAAGACAAGCCAACCGTGATCGCATTGCGCGAAATCGCAGCTGGCCATGTCGGCATTGAAATGCTGAAAAAAGTCCCAAGTAATTAATTTATTAACATTACCGCGATGCGGCTGATCATCACAAATCAGAATGAGCCTGACACCTGCAGATTCAACGCTATCCGTCGCTCCAAATAACCGAGCGGTTCCCGACCGCTCGGCCTCAAAAGTCACATCGAACAAATCCCCCGCTTCAGCGCCAGCCCCGGTTCCCGGTGTAGCGTCTGTTACGCAACTGACCAACAAGCTCGCCGAATACCTGACTCCTTCAGAACTGAAGAAGGTCAAGGAAGCCTATCGCTTTTCGGATGAAGCGCATCTTGGTCAAATGCGCATGTCGGGCGAACCCTATATTTCGCATCCTATCGCTGTCGCCGAAATCTGCGCCGACTGGAAGCTGGATGCCCAGGCGATCATGGCGGCACTGCTGCATGACGTGATGGAAGATCAGGACGTACGCAAGGATGAGTTGATCGAACGCTTCGGCGCGCCGGTCGCGAATCTGGTCGATGGTCTGTCCAAGCTGGAAAAAATCGAATTTCAAAGCCAGATCGAAGCGCAGGCGGAAAACTTCCGCAAGATGCTGCTGGCGATGGCGCGCGACGTACGCGTCATTCTGGTCAAGCTGGCCGACCGCCTGCACAATATGCGCACGCTGGGTTCAATGTCAGCCATCAAGAAACGCCGCATCGCGCGCGAAACGATGGAAGTCTATGTACCGATCGCGCATAGACTCGGCCTGAATAATATTTATCGTGAACTGCAGGATCTGTCGTTTTCGCATCTGTATCCGATGCGTTACAAAACGCTGGGCAAGGCAGTCAAGGCAGCGCGCGGCAATCGTCGCGAAGTCGTCAGCAAGATTCTCGATTCGGTCAATAACACGCTGACTGCCACCGGTATTCCGGCGCAAGTCTACGGTCGTGAAAAAACCCTGTACGGCATCTATACCAAGATGCGCAACAAACGCCTGACCTTCTCACAAGTGCTGGACGTCTATGGCTTCCGCGTAGTGGTCGACAGCTTTGCGAATTGCTATGTCGCGCTGGGTACCTTGCACGCGCTGTTCAAGCCCATGCCAGGCAAGTTCAAGGATTACATCGCGATTCCAAAGCTGAACGGCTATCAATCCTTGCACACGACATTAATCGGTCCTTACGGTACGCCGGTCGAGTTTCAGATTCGCACGCAAGACATGCATCGCGTGGCCGAGTCTGGTGTAGCCGCACACTGGCTTTATAAAGATGATGAAGGCAGCCTGAACGATCTGCAGCAGCGTACGCACGCCTGGCTGCAATCGCTGCTTGATATCCAGAAGCAAACCGGTGACTCCGCTGAATTCCTCGAACACGTCAAAGTCGATCTGTTCCCCGATTCGGTTTACGTGTTTACGCCGAAGTCGAAAATCATCGCGCTGCCGCGTGGTGCGACGGCACTTGATTTTGCGTATTCGATTCACACCGATATTGGTGATCAAACCATCGCCGTCAAGATCAATCTGGAGCAAGTACCTTTGCGTACTGAATTGCGTAACGGCGACATCGTGGAAATCATCACATCGCCGAGTTCGCGCCCAAGTCCGAACTGGCTGAACTTTGTCCGTACCGGCAAGGCGCGCTCCGCAATCCGGCATCATCTGCGTACGATCAATCTGGTTGAATCAATTGAACTCGGACGCAAGTTGTTGTCCCAAGCCTTAAGCGCACTGAATCTGACTCAGGATTTACCTCCTGCCATAACGGAACGTTTGTTGAATGAATCCAGCGCAAAATCGCTGGACGACCTGTACGCCGATATCGGCGTCGGCAAACGTATGGCTGCATTGGTTGCGCGCCACATCCTCGGCATGATGGAAAACGATCAACCGCTGGAAACGCCACTGATAGACGTCAATGGTGATGTTGTCGCCAAGAAGATAGATCCTGTTGTCATCTACGGCAGCGAAGGCGTCTCGGTTCAATTGGCTCCGTGTTGCCAGCCGATCCCTGGCGATGCCATCATCGCTCAGATGAAACGCGACCAAGGTTTGACTATCCACAACCTTGAGTGCGATGTCGCTAGAAGACTGCGTTCGAAAGAACCTGATCGCTGGATAGACGTTACATGGGGTGCGGACATTGATAGGCGCTTCGATTGCGGTATCACGCTACTGGCTCGCAATGAAAAAGGCATACTCGCGCGCGTTGCTGCCGAGATCAGCGAATCCGATTCCAACATCACGCACGTTGGCATGGATGAAGACAAAGAACACATGATTACCTACTTGCACTTTACGGTACAAGTCGAAGATCGCGTGCATCTCGCACGTCTGATGCGCAATCTGCGCGCGATTCCCGGCGTTACCCGTTTGTTGCGACACAAAGGCACGGCCTGATATTCCAATCTGCTAATATCAGGCAGCCGATGCCGGATAAGTCACTTCCAGAATCACCAACTCTTCAATACCGCCTGGCGTTTTCAGCGTGACGGAATCGCCTTCGCGCGCCTTCGTCAATGCGCGTGCAACTGGCGAGATCCAGCTGATCTTGCCGTTCAATGGATCCAGCTCATCGATGCCCAATATCGTGACCGTATGCTGTTCACCAGATTGCGTTTCATAGCGCACCGTTGCGCCGAAAAAAATCTGGTCGCTGCCGTAATGCACAGTTGGATCGACGATTTCTGCCAAATCGAGTCGCTTGGTCAGGAAGCGAATGCGTCCATCAATCTGGCGTAAACGTCGCTTGCCGTAAATGTAATCGCCATTCTCGGAACGATCACCATTCGACGCTGCCCATGACACGATCTGCACTACTTCCGGTCTATCGACGTCTATCAATTTCAGCAGTTCGTTTTTCATGCGCAAGTGTCCCTGCGGCGTCATGTAATTCTTGGCACCGGCAGGAATCGGCGGCGCGCCGCCGCCTTCATCATCGTCATTATCTGGAGTAGTTGTTTGATTCATCATGACTTATTTTAACGCCATGTACAGATGACGTTTGCAACAAACACCCTACGCGCACATCAGCGTTTGGAACGTTCATTCTGAAATTGTTACGGAGGAAAAATACTGAAGTAATGACATGAATCCATTTGCACGGATTGGCTTTACTAGATGCGCGACACGTTGTTGCTCCATTCGAATGCCGTTATTTGCAGGGCGTAAAGATCTTCGATGGAAAGTCCCAGCTTCTTCAACGTCGGCATGAGCAAGGGGCCCGTTTTCTCTATGCGCTCTAT
Organism: Herminiimonas fonticola; assembly: GCF_003293745.1. GTDB lineage: Bacteria > Pseudomonadota > Gammaproteobacteria > Burkholderiales > Burkholderiaceae_D > Oxalicibacterium > Oxalicibacterium fonticola. The sequence goes on along the minus strand of NZ_PTLZ01000001.1, from coordinate 1,300,260 downwards.
ATATTCGGCAAGCTTCAACAAATCGCCGTAGAAACCTCTGCGATACAGCAATGCGTCACTGACATCATCGACTACTGCAACCTGCGCCAGAATATCGTTCATCGATAGTCCGAACAAGGTATCCATCAAGGACATGATACCAACGGTAAAAGCCGTATCCGCCATCGCACGATCGCCAGGCTTGAGCGTTTCGGCAATCAGTTCCAGCAACTTGCCGCGCGTGGTTGCCAGTTGCAACAACGGTGAGGAGAAATGACTGCCTTTGTGATGTTCTGCGTACAGGATGATTTGCAGCCAGCGTTGCAATTGACGACGACCGAGCACAGTCAAAGCCTGCCCCAGCGAATCAATGCGTTGCGTAATGCCCATCGCCGGCGTATTCGTCAGACGCAACAAGGTAAGTACCAGCGATGCATCCTTCTTGATCGCTGTTTCGATCTCGGCCGTATCTGCATCGGCCACGATCAGGCTTAACAATTGCATGATAGCCAACTGCGATGGCGCGAGTTTTTTGCCGGAAAGAATAACCGGCCGCGCGAAATAATAACCCTGAAAATAATGAAAGCCCAGATCCATGCAATCGGTGAATTGCTCTATAGTCTCGACTTTTTCTGCCAGCAATAATTTACCGGCCTTGTTGAAATGACCGACCAACTTGGCCATATCATCTTTGCTCATCCCGGTGATATCGATCTTGATGATTTTCACCAGCGGCAATAATTTTTGCAGTGATTCCGAATGCGAAATCACGTCATCCAGCGCGAAGGTAAATCCTTGCCCGGCCAATTCCGCCACACGGGCTACCAGCTCAGGTGTGACGTCTACCGTCTCCAGAATCTCCAGTACAACCTTGTCGCACGGCAGGAAATTCACGAAGTCGCACATCAACACTGCCGCATCCACATTGAAAAATCCCAGAGAAGCACCGATCACATTGGCGATACCCAATTCAGAAGCGTGTGCGATCACAGACGCGGTTGCTGCCAGATCGTCGATTACATTGGCTGGGCCGGTTGAAGCGCGTCGAAATAGGAGTTCGTAAGCAACCAGAGTCTGGTCGCTATTCAATATGGGTTGGCGCGCGAGAAAAAATTCTTTCACGCGGGGGAGCTCATCAGGTAGCTGCTGCTTGAGATCGGGAATCATGCTTGTCTCTGATTTCTAGTGGAACGTAAAGATCAGCTACATCGCGTTCTGAACGAACTCTGAAGAAACGAACGGTGCGATTGCCTTCGATCAAACATTCAATTCATTGTCACCGTAGCTTGATTTTTATTCTGTGCTGCTACTGCTGGAATTGCTATTGCAAATGCTGCTTCGACTCTTGAGCTTTAGAAGCAGCATATGCCTATTTCCAACCGACAAATGATAATTCGGTGCAAATTCTTGTTAATTAGCGCTACCCATTATTCCGCTAATATTTCCTTAATGCAAGCATGCTGCCAGCCACGTGCGCATAAACCGCAGCATGTGACATATCAACGTTCTTTATCTGCAAATTCAGGTTTATTTCAGCGTTATACGCGGCGTGTTCCGGTGTTCGTTGCAACCGTCTGCCCGGATTCCAATGTAAAGCCCGCACCTGAATCACCACCCAGCGTCTTGACCAGATACGGCATCAATTCACGCAACATAGGCTCCAGCGTCCACGGCGGGTTATGTATGAACATGCCACTGCTGTGCAGGCCGAATCCATCCGGTGATGGCGTCGTTACCGACAAAGTCACATTGAGCCAGCCGTTAGCTGTTAATCGCTTCAATTTTTCTGGCAACGTGCGCGATTCAAGTCGATTCAACACTGGGTACCAAACAGCGTAAGTGCCGGTCGCAAAACGCGTCAACGCATCAGAAACCGTTTGCACCACGGTACGGTAATCAGTCTTGTCTTCATACGGCGGATCGATCAGTACTAGCGCGCGACGCGATGGCGGCGGCAACAAGGCTTTCAAACCCTGAAAACCATTCCCGCGCTCGATCATGATGCGCTTGCCGCGCACCGTTTGACGTTGGCCCTGCTCTGCAGCATGTGCTTCCAGCTTGCGGAAATTGTCTGCCAGGTTTTTGCTGTCGGCGGGATGCAATTCAAACAAACGCAACCTATCCTGCTCGCGCATGATGCTGTCCGCGCAATACGGCGAACCAGGGTAATAACGCATCTTGCCGCTAGGGTTCAATGCCTTCACGACTTGCATGTATTCAGCCAGCGGCACAGGCAGATCCTTGCGATCCCACAACTTGGCGATACCGGTTTCAAACTCTGCATTTTTCGCAGCGTAATTGCCGTCGAGCGCATACACACCGGCACCGGAGTGCGTGTCGATGTACATATACGGCGTATCTTTTTGATTCATGTACTTCAGCAACTGGATCTGCACCAGATGCTTGAGTACATCGGCGTGATTACCTGCGTGGAAGGCATGGCGGTAACTCAACATAGGGAAGGTCTAACTTGGCAAGAATGAAAGAATGGAGACCGCGCAAAGGCAGCAGTTCCGGGAATACGCCATTCTAACAATTCCCGGCTTGAAACCCTACGATTAACGTTTCCCTGGGCTGTAATGCCTGTCTTTGCCTAATCTCAAATAAAACCCCAGAAATAGAAAACGGGCATGAGGAATAATCCGCATGCCCGTCTTGACCAGCTGAACCAATCAACCCAGGCTTGGGTTGATGTTGCTTGTGACGTAAATTACTGCTGAGCCGCGACTTCAGCGCGCAAGGTACGTGCCGCCAGCACCATGTTTTCCAGCGCTGCCGTCGTTTCCGGCCAGCCGCGGGTTTTCAGGCCGCAATCCGGATTGACCCACAACTGCGCATCAGGAATCACCCCACGCGCCTTGCGCAACAAACGCTGCATTTCTTCCACACGCGGCACGCGTGGCGAATGGATATCGTAGACGCCAGGACCGATGTCGTTTGGATACGCAAACTCGCCGAAGCCGTCCAGCAATTCCATATCCGAACGCGAGGTTTCTATCGTGATCACGTCCGCATCCATCGCGGCAATCCACGGCAGGATGTCGTTGAACTCCGAATAGCACATGTGGGTGTGTATCTGCGTGTCATCCCGCACGCCCGATGCACTGATGCGGAAAGCTTTCACCGCCCAATCCAGATAATGCGGCCAGTCGGCGGCTTTCAAAGGCAAGCCTTCACGGAACGCAGGTTCATCGATTTGGATCATGCCGATGCCGGCTTTTTCCAGATCCACCACTTCATCGCGCAATGCCAAAGCAATTTGCAGTGCGGTCGTGTCGCGCGGTTGATCGTCGCGCACGAACGACCATTGCAACATCGTGACCGGGCCGGTCAACATGCCCTTCATCGGCTTGCTGGTCAGGCTTTGTGCGAACTCGCTCCAGCCGACTGTCATTGCTTCCGGGCGATACACGTCGCCGTAAATGAATGGCGGTTTGACGCAACGCGAACCGTAACTTTGTACCCAGCCATTTGCGGTGAAGCCGTAGCCCCACAACTGTTCGCCAAAATATTCGACCATGTCGTTACGTTCCGGCTCGCCATGTACCAATACGTCGAGACCGATTTCTTCCTGCTTCTGCACCACCAGACGCACTTCGTCGCGCATCTTGTTCAGGTAATCGAGATGACCAATTTCACCACGTTTGTATTGCGCACGTGCTTGACGAATGTCGGTGGTTTGCGGGAAGGAACCGATGTTGGTAGTCGGGAAAGCCGGCAAGTTAAAACGCGCTTGCTGCTTGACGATGCGATCCGCAAAAACATTGTTGCGCGCTGCAGAAATCTTGTTGATCTCGCTCAGACGTTTTTGCACCAATGGGTTGTGAATACGTGGCGACGTATTGCGCGCTGCAACCGCCAATGCAGCGGCATTGAATTGCGCCGCAACCGCATTTTTTTCACCATTCAACGCGCGTTTGATCGCCGTGATTTCATGCGTCTTTTGCGTAGCGAATGACAGCCAGCCTTTGAGCTCTTCATCCAGCTTGTTTTCATTCGCCAGATCGACAGGCACGTGCAGCAATGAGCAGCTCGCGCTGACCCACAATTTGTCGCCGAGTTTTTCTTGCAGCGGTTGCAATGCAGCCAGCGCTGCATCAAGATCAGCGCGCCAGATGTTGCGACCATCGACAATACCGGCGGATAGCACCCGATCCTGCGGCCAGTCTTGCAGGAAGTCATCCAACTGCCCTGCACCGCGCACCAGATCCAGATGTACGCCAGTGACAGGCAGTCTATGCAGCAATGCTGTGTGTTCACGCACTTGATCGAAGTAAGTTGCCAGCAACAATTTTGGTGCAGCCGTGCTCAATACTTCATATGTTGGAGCGAATGCATTGCGCCAGACGGCAGCCAATTCCAAAGCCAAAATCGGCTCATCGATCTGTACCCATTCCACACCTGCAGCCTGCAAACGCTGCAACACGTTTTGATAACCGGCGATGACTTTTGGCAGCAGATCCAGTTTATTCGTGATGCCGGATTTGATCTTGCCAAGGTACAGCAAGGTCAGCGGGCCAACCAGGGTGACCTTGGTTTTGTGACCGAGCGCAACGGCTTCGGCGTTTTCTTCAAACAGCCAATCGACGCCGCCATCAAAGCGCACGTCCGCCGTAAATTCAGGCACCAAGTAGTGATAGTTGGTATCGAACCATTTGGTCATTTCCATCGCGAAGTGCTCAGGATTGCCCCGCGCCAGCGTGAAGTAATCAGCCAGCGTCAGCTTCTTCGGATCGAATTTGAAGCGGGTTGGCACTGCACCCAGCAAAGCCAGCGTATTCAACACCTGGTCGTACCAGGCAAAATCGCCCACCGATACGAAATCAAGGCCGGCGTCGGCCTGTACAGTCCAGTGGCGCTGGCGCAGGGTTTTACCGGTTTCCTGCAACGCGGTCAGATCGGTGTCGCCGCGCCAGAACGATTCGACGGCGAACTTCAATTCGCGCTGCGCGCCTATGCGGGGAAAACCCAGAATGTGTGCCTTTGCCATGCCAAACTCCAATAACGATTTCAAGGCTTGCCATGTTGCGCGCACAAGGTCTATGATTCAAACGATAAATATTAAGAATCATCTTGAATTTAATTCATACACGGTCTGACTATGCAATCTATCCTTGAACTCCGCCACCTCAAAACCCTGATCGCACTGCGCGAAGCCGGCAATCTGCTGCGCGCCGCTTCGCTCTTGAACGTCACGCAATCCGCGCTCTCGCACCAGCTCAAGCAACTGGAAGATCACCACGGCACGCAACTATTCGAGCGCAAGTCGATACCCGTGCGCTTTACGCCAGCCGGAGAACGCCTGCTGAAACTGGCTGACACTGTATTGCCGCAAGTTGCCGAAACCGAACGCGACCTGGTGCGCCTGGCGCAAGGCGTCGCCGGCCAGTTGCGCATTGCGGTTGAATGCCACACCTGCTTCGACTGGTTGATGCCTGCGATGGATGTCTTCCGCGGCCGCTGGCCGGAAGTCGAACTCGATATCGTCTCCGGCTTTCAAGCTGACCCGGTTGGCCTGCTGTATGAACATAAGGCAGACGTCGCCATCGTGGCCGAGATCGATACTGATGAAACCGTCGACTACCACGCCCTATTCCGCTTCGAAATCGTCGCACTGGTCGCGCATGATCATCCTTTGGCCGACAAGGAATTTCTGGTTGCAGAAGATTTCATCGGCGACACGCTGATCACGTATCCAGTACCGGACGACATGCTCGACGTCGTACGCCAGGTTTTGAAACCGGCTGGCGTAAAAGTCGAACGCCGCACGACAGAATTGACAGTCGCGATGCTGCAACTGGTCGCCAGCAAGCGCGGTATTGCGACGCTACCTGTATGGGCCGCGCAGAATTATTTGAATCGAGATTATGTGAAGGCCAAACGGATCACTGCAGATGGTTTGACCGGGCGCTTGTATGCGGCTTGTTTGCCGGAGGTGTCGGAAAAACCTTATCTGGCGGATTTTGTGACGACTACGCGTGAGAGTTGTTATTTGAATCTGGATAGTGTGGAGTTGCTTTAAATGGTTGAACTTAAAAAATCGCTCTGCCGACAAATCGGCTGCGCATCACTATTAAAACACTAGGTTAATTATGATTGGGCATGCATCTTTAATCAAAGCACCCGGCATCTTACATAATGCTTTGAGTCATCTCGTGAATCCATATGGAAATGAACGCGCAAGTGCAGTTGCAACAATCAAAGAAAGCGTAACGGCAATCGAAGCCTTCTTGAATGAACTTGCGGAAGTTGGATATGGCTACGAAATCCACAACCATTCTGAGAAAAATCCGCTTGTACTAATGAGTAGAAAATTAAAAGAGGCCGAAAAAACTAGAGAATCAGTTAAGAGAAAAATTCAAATTACTTGCGAGTCCCTATCTGGAAATAAATTCCAAAAGGGAAATTTCCCCACTTACCAAAAACTCTCACTTATCGTCGATGTTAGGAACGAATTAACCCATCCAAAAGCCTCGGTTATAACAATTGGAAACAACTCGCTTACTCCACCCAAAAATGAAGTCAAACTATTAAAAAAACTAAGGTCTTACGGATTTTCTAGCAGCGAGCATGCAAAGCATGATTGGACAAGCGCTGTTGAAAACAGGGCTTTTGCAAAATGGGCGCATTTGAACGTTGTTGAAATGATGGTTTATATCTTTTCCTTGTGGCCATATCCAGAGGCAATTGATAAATACTTGGAACTGTATGGCCTCGATCGATACAAAAAGACCAGCCCTACTAATACCTAAATGCAAAAGCGCTGCATGGATTAGGCTAACGGAACTCATGCAAGCCCGTAGCATCTACCATCTACTCAAAGCCGAATCAAAACCGCATTGAAAGGAGAATTAAAATGTCCACAGGTACCGTACAACTACATCGCGTGCTCCGTGCACCGCCTGAGCGTGTTTATCGTGCATTCCTGGATGCCGACGCACTGGCCAAGTGGCTTCCTCCTTACGGTTTTACGTGCAAGGTTCATCATCTGGAAGCCAGGGTTGGTGGAACTTTCAAGATGTCATTTGCGAATTTCACCAACGGAAACGAACATTCTTTCGGTGGCGAGTATGTCGAACTTGTTCCGTACGAGAAAATTCGCTACACCGATAAATTCGATGACCCGAATTTGCCCGGCGAAATACAAGTGACGGTGACTTTGAAGCAAGTATCATGCGGAACCGAAATCAATATCGTGCAGGCAGGGATACCAGAAGTGATCCCCGTCGAGATGTGCTATCTCGGCTGGCAGGAATCTCTGGCTCAACTTGCGACACTGGTCGAACCCGAGATTCCAGGCTGACGAGCTGAAGCAAATCAAAAGCACAGAAAAAAACCAGGCAATGCGGCATTGCACGCCGCATTCACATCCCGGTCTGTTGACACATCGCGCGTTCATGCAATTGCCCTTCCTTATTCATCGTCTGAATTTTGGCAGCACAGAATCGTTGCAAACATCGCTGTAACATTCACATGACTTGCATGTAAGATGGAATCGAATGACTCATTCAAACAGGGTGCGTCAATGTCTACACTCATCGCTTCCACGCCATTCCCCGCCTTCGCCGAAGACATTGTCGGCACGCCATCGCCATTGCGCAATGCCATCACCAACGCCTACCGGCGCGACGAAACCGCCGCCGTACAGAACTTGTTGCAACAGGCAGACACCGACCCTGCATTGCAAACTGCAACGCAGACGCTGGCGCGCAAACTGATAGAAACAGTTCGCGCCAATCGCAGCCATTCTTCCGGCGTCGACGCATTGATGCACGAATTCTCGCTGTCGTCAGAAGAAGGCGTCGCGCTGATGTGCCTGGCCGAAGCGCTGTTGCGCATCCCCGATCACCAAACTGCAGACCGTCTGATTGCAGACAAGATAGGCAAGGGAGACTGGCAACGTCATCTGGGCGCATCACCATCGTTGTTCGTCAATGCCGCAAGCTGGGGCTTGCTGGTGACGGGAAAATTAATCAATAGCGCCAGCGAACACAGTTTGGCTGCAACACTCACACGCCTGATCAACAAAGGTGGCGAACCACTGATACGCAAAGGTGTTGATCTGGCCATGCGCATGCTCGGCAATCAGTTCGTCGCTGGAAGAAGCATAGAAGAGGCGCTGGACAATAGTAGTGAACACGAAGCACAAGGCTATCGCTACTCCTTCGACATGCTGGGCGAAGCCGCCATGACGGCAGCGGATGCCGATACTTACTATCAATCTTATGTGGATGCCATCCACGCGATAGGCGAGGCCGGCAACGGTCGCGGCATCAAGAACGGCCCGGGCATTTCGATCAAGCTATCGGCGCTGCATCCGCGTTATGAACGAGCGCAACATGCGCGCGTGATGCAGGAACTGCTACCGCGTCTGCAAACCTTACTTCTGCTGGCGAAACGATACGACATCGGCCTGAACATCGATGCCGAGGAATCGGACCGGCTGGAGCTGTCACTGGATCTGATAGAAGCGCTGGCCCTGGCTCCCGAACTGGCGGATTTCGACGGCATCGGCTTCGTGGTGCAGGCATACCAGAAACGCGCGCCGTACGTCATCGATTACCTGATCGACCTCGCCCGCCGCAGCCATCGCAAACTAATGATTCGCCTGGTCAAGGGCGCGTACTGGGATAGCGAAATCAAGCGTGCACAAGTCGATGGCCTGTCCGGCTATCCAGTCTATACGCGCAAGGTCTATACCGATCTGTCTTATCTCGTTTGTGCGCAACGCCTGCTGGCCGCCGCCGATGTAATCTATCCGCAATTCGCCACGCATAACGCATTGACGCTGGCGGCGATCTATCAGCATGCGCAAGCAATGCAAGCCACCGATTACGAATTCCAGTGCCTGCACGGAATGGGCACAGCCTTGTACGAACAGGTGGTCGGTGCCGACAAACTGAACGTGCCGTGCCGCATCTACGCCCCCGTCGGCTCGCACGAAACGCTGCTGGCTTATCTGGTTCGACGTTTGCTGGAGAACGGTGCCAATTCATCCTTCGTCAATCAGATAGTCGATGACAAGGTGACGCTCGCCACGCTGCTGAAAGACCCGATTGTGCTCGCCACGGAATTGGGCGGTGCGCCGCATCCTGCCATCCCCTTGCCTGCCGAATTGTATGGAATGGAACGCCGCAATTCGGCAGGATACGATCTGAGTGATGAACACGTATTGCGAGCACTCAGCGCAGCCTTGAATGTCTTTGGCACGCAGCAATGGCATGCAACACCACTACTCGCCAATCGCAGTCTGCACACATCATCGTTACCTGTCGCAATACTTAATCCTGCCGATCACGATCAGGTCGGCACGGTACTGGAAACGGCTCCTGATGATGTCGAGCACGCGCTAGCGCTGGCCGCATCCGCTGCTGATGTATGGCAAGCCACTACGACTACACAACGCGCAGCCGCGCTCTGTCGCGCAGCAGAATTACTCGAACAGCATGCTGCTGAATTGATGGCGCTCATGATCAGAGAGTCAGGCAAAACCCTGCCGAATGCCATCGGTGAACTGCGCGAAGCAGTCGATTTTCTGCGCTATTACAGCGCGCAGATCACCACATCCGATCATGCAAATGCGCTCGGCCCTGTGGTTTGCATCAGTCCGTGGAATTTCCCCTTATCCATTTTCATCGGCCAGATCAGCGCTGCACTGGCCGCAGGCAATACCGTGCTGGCCAAGCCAGCTGAACAAACCCCGCTGATCGCATTCCGCACAGTACAACTGATGCATCAGGCTGGCATACCGGAAGATGTTTTACTGTTTGTGCCGGGCCGCGGCGAAACGGTCGGTGCACAACTGGTTTCAGACGCACGAGTATCCGCAGTTGTATTCACAGGCTCGACGCAAGTCGCACAACTCATCAACCAGACGCTGGTGCAAAGAACCATAGCTGAACAGCGAGAGATTGCACTGATCGCAGAAACCGGCGGACAGAATGCAATGATCGTCGACTCATCCGCGTTGCCCGAACAAGTAGTTCGGGATGTGATCACATCGGCTTTCGACAGTGCCGGCCAGCGCTGTTCGGCGTTGCGCGTGCTGTGTCTGCAAAACGATATTGCCGAGCCAACCATGAACATGCTGCACGGTGCATTGCACGAATTGCAGATAGGTCATCCGGATCGACTCGCTACCGATGTCGGTCCCGTCATAGATGAAGAAGCCAAACAGCATCTGCAAATCTACATAGACCATGCGCGCAGCACTTCAAAAAAACTGACGCAACTACCGCTGCCGACAGCAAGCGCAGCAGGCACTTTTATTACACCAACCATTATCGAGATCGACCGCATTGCAGACTTGCAGCGCGAAGTATTCGGCCCGGTATTGCACGTACTACGCTATCAGCGCGATGACTTGCCGCAGCTGCTTGCCGATATCAATGCGACCGGCTTTGGGCTGACGCTAGGCGTGCACTCACGCATAGCAGAAACGATAGACACCATCGTCAACAAGGCGCGCGTCGGCAATATCTATGTGAACCGGAATATCGTCGGTGCCGTAGTCGGTGTACAACCGTTCGGCGGCGAAGGGAAATCCGGCACCGGGCCCAAGGCTGGCGGCCCGCTGTATCTGAAACGCCTGCAACGCAATTCCAGCGTAGCCTTGAATGCAAAGTTTTCGGATAGAGAAATCGAAACGTCGATGCAGTGCTCCACGACAGCAGCACTGGCAGCGCTGCTATCGTGGAGCGAAGCGCACAATCTCTCTGAGCTCGTCGTCAACATCCGCAATTACGCGCGCGATAGCCTGCATGGAAAAATCCTGTACTTGCCCGGCCCCACCGGCGAACTCAATACCTTACGCTTCGCCGCACGCGGCACTATTCTTTGCATGGCCGACAATTCCGTCTCCTTATTGAACCAACTCGCGGCAGTGCTGGCGACCGGTAATCAGGCAGTCTTTTTACAAACGGCTGCAATCCATTTGCCATCCGATTTACCAGCGCAAGTGCGCGCCAGAATTCACTTGATTGATCAACATCAGGACTGCGCTGAATTGGCACTGGCACTTTATGAAAGCGCGTCTGCCAGCAACGCGGCAGAAGTGTTGACGAGCCTGGCTGTACGCGACGGCGCCATCGTGGCTATGCTCGCCACTAGCAGCAACATACCGATTGCGTTATGGCGACTGGTGACGGAACGCACGGTATGCGTTAACACCACGGCGGCCGGAGGAAATGCCAGCTTGATGACAATAGGATGCTGATAGCCAGGCATTGCCAGATTTGCAAAGTTAATCGAATGTTGATCAGACTTTAGTGCTTTTGTTAATACTGTCTATTTTTACGCATATTGAGCTTGGTCAATATGCATGCGGATTTCGGCGAGTATTGTTGTCTTGTAATCCGGCATCCGCCGTGTCACTCGCACTTTTGTCATATCAAACAAGTTAGGCACTGTCATGTCTGTGAACAATACCGAAGGTAATAACGTATTGCCCTTCAAACGTGGAATCAAAGGGACGTCAGCTTCTCCGGCGGCGATGGCAGTCACAGAGCTGAACGAGATGCTGATCATTTACGACCACTTGATCGCACTGCTAAGAGAAACAGACAATGGCGATCTGGATGTTTTAACGGATAGTATTGTCGGCACGGTCGTGCGCTGCAGAGAAAACCTGACAAGCGGAATTGACGACGTCACAGGTCCGAAGATGGCGAAAGAAATGCGCGACGGCTTGCATCAAATTCCTGGGGTGTTGCGTTCGATTTTGCCTGGCCTTGGGGCGCGGCTTGGGGAAAGTATTGAGCGGAAATTAGGGGTACAGTTTTCCAAGTACTAGCACGGTAGATTGGGCTAACGGTTTATCATCAGCCCCACCTATAAACGACCAACTGAATCCTGCCTAAAAAAAGCCGCCATACTTGGCTATGGCGGCTTTCTTGTCGAGCTTAGCCTTTGACGAAGCTCAATTCGCCATTCTCAACGCCGACCTTGATCACATCCTTAGGCCCAAACTTCCCTTCCAGGATCGCCTTCGACAATGGATTTTCGATCTGCTGCTGGATCGCGCGTTTCAAAGGACGTGCGCCATACACCGGATCGAAACCAGCCTCGGCAATCTTCTGCAAGGCGTCTGCGCTGACGTCCATAACCATATCCATGCGTTCCAGACGTTGTTCCAGCGTTGCCAATTGAATTTTCGCAATCGAGCCGATGTTCTTTTCATCGAGCGCGTGGAACACGACGATTTCGTCGATACGGTTGATGAACTCGGGACGGAAATGCGACTGCACTTCGGCCATCACAGCCATCTTGATCAATGCCGGTTCATTACCTTCCATCGCTTGAATCTTGTGTGAACCAAGATTCGAGGTCATCACGATGACGGTATTCTTGAAGTCGACAGTGCGGCCTTGCCCATCGGTCATGCGGCCATCGTCCAGCACTTGCAGCAGGACGTTGAACACATCGGGATGCGCCTTCTCGATCTCGTCGAGCAGGATCACGCTGTACGGTTTGCGCCGAACGGCTTCGGTCAGATAACCGCCCTCTTCATAGCCAACGTAGCCTGGCGGCGCACCGATCAGGCGTGCCACTGAATGCTTCTCCATAAACTCGCTCATGTCGATACGAATCAGCGATTCTTCGGTATCGAACAGGAAACTCGCGAGCGCCTTGCACAGCTCGGTTTTACCAACACCGGTTGGCCCAAGGAACATGAAGGAACCGTATGGCCGACCAGGATCGCCAAGACCCGCGCGTGAGCGACGAATCGCGTCGGAGACTGCAACGATGGCTTCATGCTGACCGACTACGCGCTTGTGCAATGCATCTTCCATCTGCAACAGCTTCTCGCGTTCACCTGTCATCATGCGCGACACCGGAATGCCGGTTGCGCGTGACACGACTTCGGCGATTTCTTCTGCGCCGACTTGTGTTCGTACCAGTTGCGGTTTGCTTTTTTCAGCAGTGGCTTCGCCAGTGACGGCATTCTTGAGCTGCGCTTCCAGCTCGGGCAATGTCTTGTACTGCAACTCGGACACGCGCTGCCAATCACTCTTGCGGGTCGCCTCTTCCATCTGCAGACGCGCTTTTTCAATCGCCTCTTTGATGTTCTGGCTACCTTGTGCTGCAGATTTTTCGGCCTTCCATATTTCTTCCAGATCGGCGTATTCACGGCCTAGACGCTGGATTTCCTCTTCAATCAACGCGAGACGTTTTTGCGAGGCTTCATCTTTCTCTTTCTTGATCGCTTCGCGTTCTATCTTCAATTGAATGACGCGTCTGTCCAGGCGATCCATCACTTCCGGTTTGGAATCGATCTCGATCTTGATCTTGGCTGCCGCTTCATCGATCAGGTCAATCGCCTTGTCAGGCAGAAAGCGATCGGTAATGTAGCGATGCGACAGTTCTGCCGCAGCGACAATCGCCGGATCGGTAATGTCGACGCCGTGATGGACTTCGTATTTTTCCTGCAGGCCGCGCAGGATCGCGATGGTCGCTTCCACCGTTGGTTCATCCACCAGGACTTTTTGGAAGCGGCGTTCCAGCGCAGCATCTTTCTCTATGTATTTGCGATATTCGTCCAGCGTGGTTGCGCCCACGCAATGCAGCTCGCCGCGCGCCAATGCAGGCTTGAGCATATTGCCGGCGTCCATTGCGCCTTCAGCCTTGCCGGCCCCGACCATCGTGTGCATCTCGTCGATGAAGACAATGGTCTGGCCTTCATCCTGTGCGAGTTCGGTCAGCACCGCTTTCAGGCGCTCTTCAAACTCGCCGCGATATTTAGCACCTGCCAGCAGTGATGCCATGTCGAGCGACAGCACGCGTTTGCCTTTCAGGCTTTCCGGTACTTCGCCGTTGATGATGCGTTGTGCGAGACCTTCGACAATCGCCGTTTTGCCCACGCCAGGTTCACCTATCAATACCGGATTGTTTTTCGAGCGACGTTGCAGAATCTGGATGGTGCGACGTATCTCGTCATCGCGGCCAATGACAGGATCGAGCTTGCCGGCGCGCGCGCGCGCGGTCAGATCCATCGTGTATTTCTTCAAGGCTTCGCGCTGACCTTCGCCTTCGGCGGAATCGATTTTTGAAGTTCCGCGTACAGCGGTGATGGCGGCTTCCAGCGCCTTACGGGTCAGCCCGTTTTCGCGCGCAATCTTGCCGGCCTCGGACTTGTCTTCAGTCAGCGCCAGCAACAGCATTTCAGTCGCAATGAATTCATCGCCGCGCTTTTGCGATTCCTTGTCGGCCAGATTCAGCAATGAGGTCAGGTCGCGCCCAACTTGCACTTGACCGCCGGTACCGGATACTTTCGGCAATCGCTCCAGCGCGCTCTTGAGCGCTGTCACCATGCCATTGATATTGGCACCGGCGCGTTGCAGCAACGAGCGCGTGCTGCTGTCATCCTGACTCAACAGGGCAACAAGCACGTGTACGGGTTCTATGTATTGGTTGTCGTTACCGACTGCATGACTTTGCGCATCAGCGAGCGCTTCCTGTAACTTGGTGGTTAATTTATCGAGACGCATTGCATTTCTCCATCAGAATTTCGTTCATGCAGGGAAAAATTGGGTCGGAAAACCCTTTTTCAAGTATGGCGTTGCGCCATATGAAACGAATACCGAACAAATAAGAAACGATTGTGACGAAAATCTTAGGCCTTTACCTGCGCCAGATCAAATTCAGGCGAATGCCTTGTAAGTCGCAAAGCCGGCAATACAGAAGAGAATCGAGCCGACCAGATGCAGCATGATGTGCCCCAGTGCCCAAATATAATCCCCGCGCTGAAGCAGCACAACCGCTTCGGCGGAAAAAGTGGAAAAAGTAGTGAGGCCGCCGAGAAAACCGGTGATCGCAAACAAGCGCCACTCGGGTGAAATCGCGGGATGACTGCTGAAAAAAGCAACGGCAAGGCCGACCAGATAACCGCCGCCCAGATTAGCGGACAAAGTGCCGAGGGGAATTTGCGGATTGACCAGATTAAACCAAAGCCCCAACCACCAGCGTAACCAGGCACCAATCGCGGCACCTGCGCCAACGGCTAGCCAACTCATCATTTGCCGGCGTCCTTGCTTTTGTCATCGCCAGGCACCGCCCATTTCGCCAGCGCCGTATCGTCAGTGCTGCGCGCATCAACCCAGCGTGCGCCGTCTGGTGTTTGTTCCTTCTTCCAGAATGGCGCATCGGTCTTCAGATAATCGATGATGAATTCGCAGGCGGAGAATGCTTCGCCTCTATGCGCAGATGTCACTGCGACCAGTACGATCTGCTCCAGTGGCAGCAAAGGTCCGATGCGGTGTATCACCAAAGCGTCGAAAATCGGCCAGCGTGCTTTCGCCTGTTCAACTATGTTTTGCAAGGCTTTTTCGGTCATGCCGGGGTAATGTTCCAGCTCCATCTCGGCCACGCTGGAACCATCGTTCATGTCGCGCACGGTACCGATGAACGTAACGACAGCGCCGACCTGCGGGCTGTTCGCACGCAAGTCGGCTACTTCTTTGCTGACATCGAAATCTTCGGTTTGAACGCGGATAGCCATGATGTTTTCTCAGTATTGCTTAGCTTGTTGCATTATTTTTTGATTGAATCAACCGCCAGTTACCGGCGGGAAAAAAGCCACTTCGCCACCGTCCTTGATAGTCGCGGCAGCATCGGTCATTTCCTGATCGTAAGCCATACGCAAAGAGCGTTTGTCGGCTAAAGCTTCAGCCCACACGCCGCCGCGTTGCTGGAGAAATGCACGCACGCCACCGACGGTTGTCACATCGGCCGGTACGGTGACTGACTCTTGGGATACGCCCAATGCTTCACGCACGCTGGCAAAAAATCGAAGTTGAATGTTCATGTTGAATGGCTCTCTACTCTGTTTTTTACTGATCCTTCAGTGCATTAAATCACTGAAGGAAATAAAGCGCACGATATCGCCTTTCGCAATCGCCTTGCCCGGTGGATTATCGATCAGACCATCGCCCCACACCGTCGATGTCAACACGCCGGAGCTCTGGTTGGCGAACAAATCAAGGCCGCCTTCAACATTGATTTTCGCACGCAAAAACTCATTGCGTCGGTCGCCTTTCGGCAAGTTGAAATCGGCACGCATCGCATACGCTTTCGGCGCAACCTCGGCCACACCCTGCAAGCGCAGGATGAATGGACGCACAAACAGCAGGAAGGTAACGAAGCTCGACACAGGATTACCCGGCAAGCCGAGGAAAAATGCGCGGTTATTTTCCGTGGATGTTCCTGCGCGATTGACCTCGCCAAATGCGAGCGGCTTGCCCGGCTTGACGGCGATCTGCCACATATTGATATGACCTTCGGCTTCCACCGCCGGCTTGATGTGATCTTCTTCGCCCACCGATACACCACCGGACGTGATGATCAAATCGTGTTCGGCCGCAGCCCTACGCAAGGTGTCGCGCGTGGCGGCCAGGGTATCGGGCACGATGCCGTAATCGGTAATATCGCAACCCAGGTTTTCCAGCAGGCCACGCAAGGTAAATTTATTCGAGTTATAGATTGCACCGGGCTTCAATGCATCGCCCGGCATCGCAAGTTCATCACCGGTAAAAAATACGGCGACACGCAATTTACGCACGACCGGCAATTGCGCCAGACCGACTGAAGCGGCCAAGCCGAGTTCTTGCGCACGCAGACGCTGACCTGCAGCCAGGATCGTGCTGCCGGATTTTATGTCTTCACCAGCGCGACGTATCCATTCGCCGGATTGTGGTGTGTGCTTGACGGTGACCAGATCGCCGTCTGCATCTTTCGACGCGACACAGACTTCCTGCATCACGACGGCATCCGCACCTTGAGGAATCATTGCACCGGTAAAAATACGTGCGGCGCAACCGGCTTCCAGTGGTTGACCAACATGGCCGGCAGGAATGCGCTGGCTGACACGCAAGACCGCTTCGCCACTGACGCAATCTGCTGCGCGCACTGCGTAGCCATCCATGGACGTATTATCGACAGGCGGCACATCCAGTTGCGAAGTTTGCGCGACGGCGAGTATGCGGCCGTTGGCTTCCAGCGTAGGCAGGATGTTCGTTTCCGTAATCTTCCTTGCAGAAGAAAGCAGAAAGCTTAGTGCTTCGGCGACGGTCAACAGCGGTTTTGGCTCAGTCATATGTGACTCAATCAACGGTTGAGATTACAGGCCAGTACGCGCAACGATGAATGCTTTCATCTTGGCTATGTCGTTCGTCATCACATCAAAACGTTGCGGCAAATCTTCAATGTTTTCAAAACCGGCTGGGCGTTCTGCATCGCGGCCCAGGGCTTCACGTATGGTTTCATTGAACTTGGCTGGCAAGGCTGTTTCCAGCACGATCATGGTTACACCCGGGGTCAGGTTTTCACGTGCGACCTTGACGCCATCGGCAGTATGCGTGTCTATCATCAAATCGTATTTTGCTTGCAGATCGCGTATGGTCGCGACGCGATCCGCGTGTGTCGATTTGCCGGACACAAAACCGAAAGCTGCAATGTTCTTGAACTCGTCGCCATCGCTGCCCGGTTTGCCGGACAAATCGAAACCGCCTTGCGTTTCGACTTTCTGGAACAAGGCACGTACACGTTCGCCATCGCGATTCAGCAAATCAAAGATGAAGCGTTCAAAGTTCGACGCCTTGCTGATATCCATGCTCGGGCTGGTGGTGTGATAAGTCTCTGCCGACTTGCGCACGCGATACACACCGGTGCGGAAAAATTCGTCCAGCACATCGTTCTCGTTGGTCGCGGCAACCAGCTTGTCGATAGGCAAGCCCATCATGCGCGCGATGTGGCCGGCGCAGATATTGCCGAAGTTACCGGATGGAACGGTGAACGATACCTTCTGTTCGTTGCTGGTGGTGGCGCTCAGGTAACCACGGAAATAATAAATAACCTGAGCCACAACACGCGCCCAGTTGATCGAATTGACGGTACCGATTTTTTGCTGCTGCTTGAACGCGTGATCGTTGGATACGGCCTTGACCATATCCTGGCAATCGTCGAACACGCCTTCGACTGCGATATTGAAAATATTCGGGTCTTGCAGGCTGAACATTTGCGCAGTCTGGAAGGCGCTCATCTTCTTGTGCGGCGACAGCATGAAGACGCGTATGCCCTTCTTGCCACGCATCGCGTATTCCGCCGCGCTACCAGTATCACCGGAGGTTGCGCCGAAAATATTCAACTCTGCATGTTGTTTGGCCAGCGTGTACTCGAACAGATTACCGAGCAATTGCATCGCCATATCCTTGAACGCCAGCGTCGGGCCATTCGACAGAGCTTGCAGCATCAGCTTGCTGCCGTCCTTCTCTTCGACCAGACGCAAAGGCGTGATACGCGCAGCTTCTTCGCCATGACGCACATTGCGATAGACATCCGCGGTGTAAGTCTTGTGTACCAGGGCATGCAAATCGGCTTCGGGAATATCTGTGGCGAATTTTTTCAGTACTTCAAAAGCCAGATCGGCATAAGACAAGGTGCGCCACGTATCCAGTTCGGCACTCGTGACTTGCGGATATTCGGCGGGTAAATACAAGCCGCCATCGGGCGCAAGGCCGCCAAGCAGGATCTGGGAAAAGGGTAGTGCAGCGGACGCACCGCGAGTCGAGATATATTGCATGTCGTGAGATAGGGTCAAAGGCAGAAAAGCAAGCCATCATTATAACTGCAGCGTCGCCCTCCTTCTGCGTTTTGCTCGCCTAGTGAGTATTCGCACTAATGTTGCCGCTAAATTGCACCACAAAGCTGCCACCCGCTCGCATCCAAGTTTCCACTTGATCTCTAGGGGTATATGAATGTCCGCTTTCGAAGGCGGATTCAATCGGCGAGAATACTAAAGGCTATGGAAATAGCATGAATGTGCAATGACTCGCCGACGCGGCCCAATAGCCGCATCGGGGAATTGCTGCCGCATCACTGGATATCGGCCGACTATTCTTTGCCATCATGGCAAGGTCATGTCTAAACCGAGCCTCCTGACAAGGAAGAAGGTGACGAGCCCCAAGCCCAGGAGCACTAGCACGAAGACTGCGGCCACCTTGACGCTCGCGCGTAGCACCGCGCGCTTGTCCGTCTCCTTCCCCTTCTTCCCTTGATCGTAATGCCACTTGATGGCGAAGAACATACCCGTGCCGAGCACGAGAGCCTTGAACGTAACGAAGACTATAAGGACCCAATCCATGATTTTTAAATATTTCCAGGCTATTACTTGACACTATCTATCGTGAGGAGCACTACCTCAAAACGCTGCATGACATCTCAATTGAAGTCGGTTTATTCTAGGTTAAGCAAACAGCGATCAACATTGGACATAAAGCCCTAGGACATAATGTCCTTAACGACTTGACAGTGGTGGACACTATCGGAAAGACCACGCACGGCTCAAGATGGTTTTCCAGGTGCTTACTCTCAAGTGGCAACTTTGAAATGCGGCTAAGTGGCAACTTTTCTTTGCAAATCGGTGGCAACATTAATGCGAATATTCACCTAGCATTTAGATCGCCATCCAGATGTAAAAAAGCGCTCAATTGAGCGCTTTTTATTTCCTGCCGATTTCTAATTACTTCCTATTGCATCTGCTGCTACATTTTCAGATATATCAGCTCAAATGTTCAAGACGGATCTTGGTGACTTTACCCAGAACGGTAGACAGGGCTTCGATCTTCTTGATCGCAGCTTCCACGTTTTTTTCTTGCGTCTGGTGCGTCAGCATGATGATGTCGGTTTGTGTTTCACCCGGCGCAGGTTCTTTTTGCAGCATGGCATCGATGGAAATCGTCGACTCGGCCAGAATGCTTGTCACTTTGGCCAATACGCCCACTTCGTCCGCCACCGGCATGCGCAGGTAGTAACTGGTCGTCACTTCAGAGATAGGCAGGATAGGCGTATCCGTCATCGCATGCGGCTGGAAGGCCAGATGCGGTACGCGATGCGCAGGATCTGCATCAGCCAGGCGCGTAATATCGACCAGATCGGCAATCACTGCAGAAGCCGTAGGCTCTGCACCTGCGCCTTTGCCATAATACAAAGTCGCACCAACTGCATCGCCCTGCACCAGCACCGCATTCATCGCGCCTTCGACGTTGGCGATCAAACGCTTGGTCGGGATCAGCGTCGGATGCACGCGCAGCTCTATGCCTTGCGGTGTGCGCTTGGCAATGCCGAGCAATTTGATACGGTAACCGAGTTGCTCGGCATAACGGATGTCGACCGCTTCCAGCTTGGTAATGCCTTCCACATGCGCCTTGTCGAACTGCACCGGAATACCGAATGCAATCGCTGCCATCAATGTCGCCTTGTGAGCAGCATCTACGCCTTCGATATCGAAGGTTGGATCGGCTTCGGCGTAACCGAGACGTTGCGCTTCCTTCAAAACGGTATCGAAATCCAGGCCCTTGTCGCGCATTTCGGACAGGATGAAATTGGTGGTGCCATTGATGATGCCGGCGATCCATTCGATGCGATTCGCAGTCAGACCTTCGCGCAAGGCCTTGATGATAGGAATACCACCAGCCACTGCAGCTTCATAGGCGACCATCACGCCTTTGTCCTGCGCGGCCTTGAAAATTTCATCGCCGTGGATTGCCAGTAAAGCCTTGTTTGCAGTAACGACATGCTTGCCGTTGGCGATCGCCTTCAGGACCAAATCCTTGGCGATGCCGTAGCCGCCTATCAGTTCAATCACGATATCGATGTCTGGATTGTTGACGACCAGATTGCCATCCTTGACGACTTCGCATTGCGCGCCGACCAGCTCTTTGGCGCGTGCGACATCCAGGTCTGCCACCATCACGATTTCAATGCCGCGACCTGCGCGACGGGAAATTTCTTCCTGATTGCGCTTCAAGACATTGAATGTACCTGCACCTACGGTGCCGATTCCTAGCAAACCTACTTTGATGGATTTCATAATTTCTGCTTAATTAAATTCGGATGAAGCGGATGTCGAATACTGCACGCGCTCGCTGAACGGCGAACGCATTGCCAATGGCGAAAATCTCAACCCAGACGTTTGCGATAGCCTTCGAGGAAATGCGCAATGCGGCCGATCGCCAATGTCAGATCGTCGGAATTCGGCAGGAATACTACCCTGAAATGATCAGGCGTCGGGCAATTAAAGCCCGTTCCCTGCACAATCAGCACGCTTTCTTCCGCCAGCAATTGATAGGCAAAATCCTGGTCATCCTTGATTGGATACATTTTCGGATCAAGGCGCGGGAACATATACAAGGCCGACTTCGGCTTGACGCAGGTAACACCCGGAATCTCGGTCAACAGCTTGTGTGCCAGATCGCGCTGACGCAACAGGCGGCCACCAGTCCCCACCAAGTCATTAATGCTTTGATAGCCACCAAGCGCGGTCTGGATGGCGTATTGACCAGGCACGTTGGCACACAGGCGCATCGACGCCAGCATGTTCAAACCTTCGATGTAATCCTTGGCATAACGCTTCTCGCCCGAGACGATCATCCAGCCGGCGCGATAGCCGCAAGCACGATAATTCTTCGACAAGCCGTTAAAGGTAATGAACAGCACATCATCGGCCAGCGAGGCCAGCGATGTATGTGTCGCGCCGTCGTACAGCACCTTGTCGTAGATTTCATCAGCGAAAACGATCAGCTGATGCTGACGCGCGACTTCAACGATTTGCTGCAGCAATTCAACCGGATACAGTGCGCCGGTAGGATTATTCGGGTTGATAACAACGATGGCCTTGGTATTCGAATTGATCTTCTTCTTGATGTCTTCGATATCCGGGAACCAGCCGGCTTGTTCATCACAGACGTAATGCACAGGCGTACCGCCAGACAAACTGACGGCTGCAGTCCACAGCGGGTAATCAGGTGAAGGTACCAGCACTTCGTCGCCGGTATTGAGCAAGGCATTCACACTCATCACGATCAGTTCGGATGCGCCGTTGCCGAGGTAAATATCATCGATGGTCACGCCGGCGATTTTCTTTTCCTGCGTGTACTGCATGATCGCCTTGCGCGGAGCGAACAAGCCTTTGGAATCGGTATAACCCGACGCGTTCGACATATTGCGGATCATGTCCTGCACGATTTCATCAGGTGCATCGAAACCGAAAGTGGCGAGGTTGCCGATGTTCAGCTTGATGATCTTGTGACCGTCTTCTTCCATCTGCCGCGCTTTTTCCAGCACGGGTCCACGTATGTCATAACAAACGTCAGCAAGTTTTTTCGATTTCTGGATCGGTCGCACAGCGGTGTTCCTTGTTATTTTTAGAGCTGTCGATACAAGATCCGATCAGCTCTAACGAAAACGCCGGTTCGTCACAGCCGCCGACACAAGATCGACAACCGGAGCCCGGCGAAAAATGACGGCTGCAAGCTTGCAGCGCGAAAGAGGTCCATTTTGCCGAAAGCGACCGATTTTATCAATCGCTAAAGGCTGATTTAAAGCTGAAAACGTTACAATAAGCGTTCTTTATCTTCTAACTATCGGAATTAGGCCCAGTCGATTCCGATTTATATTCTTCCCATACCGTTATGAAGCTCCACAGCAGCAATACCCAGCAATATCAAACCGTCACCTCATATGAAGACAACGGCGTAGAGATCAACCTTATTCCATTCAACAATAGCATCGTCGTTTTACCTGAAATCGCGCCTGCGCCTTGGCCGGTAACGTCTTTCGATGCATTGACGATAGAACATTTTGAGCAGATCAATGCGATCTCGCCGGACGTCGTCATCCTCGGCACCGGCATGCGCCAGCGCTTCGTACATCCGCGTTTGACAGCACCACTGACAACACGTCGCATAGGCGTTGAATGCATGGACAATCAAGCCGCCTGCCGCACTTACAATATTCTGATGACCGAAGGCCGCAAGGTAGCACTGGCACTGATATTTGAAGTCTGAGCAAGCCGCTGAAACTGCAACCTGGCGCGCTTCCTCAGCACCACAGACTTCATGCTGAGCCGGCGTCAACCAGCTTGAACCATCGCGCAAAATTATTGTCTTTTGAATAGTGTAAAGCAAGCTGTGATTCTCATATTGATCCGAAGCACAGGGCGAAGAAGTAAAGAAAGTTTTTCAAGTTTCATTGCTTGAAGGACAAAAATTCGCCCCCATGTTCGGTTCTGGCCGCATTATTTATCTTCGTTCAGATGCCGGAATGACAACGAATCGATAGACTTCCGTGCGCTGCGCACAGTGCCGAAATCATCGACAAAGAGAGTGATAACAAATGGATCAAGACATCGCCGTGCTAGAGCGCCCTTCCGTACTCAACAAGATAGTGCCGGATTTTTCCGCTGCGATGACTGGTGATCAGACATTTCAACTATCTGATTACAAAGGAAAAAATATTGTCCTGTATTTTTACCCCAAGGACAACACACCGGGTTGCACCACGGAAGGCATTCAATTCCGCGAAATGTATCCGCAGTTCCAGCAAGCCAATGCCGAGATTTTTGGCATCAGCCGCGACAGCATCCGTTCACATGAAGGTTTCAAGGCCAAGTTGGAGATGCCCTTCCAGTTGATCTCCGATCCGGATGAAACGCTGTGCACGATGTTCGATGTCATGAAGATGAAAAATATGTATGGCAAGAAAGTGCGTGGCATCGAACGCTCTACATTTGTCATTGACGAGTCAGGCAAATTGGTGAAAGAATGGCGTGGAGTAAAAGTGCCTGGACACATCGATGAAGTACTGGAGTTTGTGAAGGCTCTTGCATAGGTTTGCAGAAACCCATTGAATTCAAAAGAATTTTTCTTCAAGAAAGCCGTTTGCGGATATGGCCACGAGCCTGCCCAAACGGCTTTTTTACTTTTCGATTTGTATCTTCTTCATTTTTCCACCGCTGTATCTCTCTTTAAATCTGTTCCTCAATCTTTTTTTCGCCTCGTCGTCGCCATTCGTACCCGTTTTCATGTTTCCAAACTTACTAGATCGAGGTCCTGATGCCCCTGCCTAAATTACCAAGCAAACCTGCCGCATTGCTGTCACCACAAGACTATCCGAAGGCGGATAAGGACAAAATTGTCAAAGCATTGACATTGATTGAACCGACAGCACGCATTAGCCAACCTGCACCGACTCCGGTCCGTGCCAAAATCACAGAAAAGACGCCGATTGAAAAACCACGTGCAACTTCTGCCCAAACCGTGGCGATTGCACCGAAATCAGGCACCCGCCGCCCGGTCGATAAATCCGGCGTTAAAAAATTGTTTGTGCTCGACACCAATGTGTTGATGCACGATCCGACATCTCTGTTCCGTTTTGAGGAACACGACGTCTATCTGCCCATGATGACGCTGGAAGAGCTGGACGATCACAAAAAAGGCATGTCGGAAGTTGCACGCAGCGCGCGCCAGGTATCGCGTTCACTGGATGCACTCGTCAGCGGCATAGAAGAAAATGCAATCGATGATGGCATTCCTCTTTCCAAGCTGGGCAACAAGGACGCCAAGGGCCGTTTGTTCTTCCAGACCAAATTGCAAAACGTCACGCTGCCGGAAGGTCTGCCCATGGGCAAGGCCGACAATCAGATTCTCGGCGTGGTACGTGCACTGGAGGCGCAATATCCGGGGCGTCCTATCGTGCTGGTATCGAAAGACATCAACATGCGCATCAAGGCGCGTGCGATGGGCTTGCCGGCAGAAGAGTATTTCAACGATCACGTGCTGGAAGATACCGACCTGCTCTATTCCGGCATCATGCAATTGCCGGATGATTTCTGGGTCAAGCACGCGAAGGGAATGGAATCGTGGCAGGAGAACAAGCACGGTACTGGTTACACCTTCTATCGCCTGAGCGGCCCGGTCGTACCGGCGATGCTGGTCAACCAGTTCGTCTTCATGGAACCAAAGAACGGCGAAGCATCGTTCTACGGTCAGGTACGCCAGATCAATGGCAAGACAGCGGTTATCCAGACCTTGCGTGATTATGCGCATACCAAGAACAGCGTATGGGGTGTGACTGCACGTAATCGTGAACAGAATTTTGCGCTGAATCTGTTGATGGATCCAGAATGCGATTTCGTTTCATTGCTAGGTCAGGCCGGTACCGGCAAGACTTTGCTGGCATTGGCAGCAGGTTTGGCACAAGTACTGGAAACCAAGCTCTACAGCGAAATCATCGTGACACGCGTAACGGTGCCAGTGGGTGAAGACATCGGCTTCTTGCCAGGCACGGAAGAAGAGAAGATGTCGCCATGGATGGGCGCCTTCGACGACAATCTGGAAGTGTTGAACAAGTCCGACAACGATGCCGGTGAATGGGGTCGTGCTGCAACGCAGGATCTGATTCGTTCACGTATCAAGATCAAGTCGCTGAACTTCATGCGCGGCCGGACCTTCGTCAACAAGTTCCTGATCATCGATGAAGCGCAAAACTTGACGCCGAAACAAATGAAAACTCTGGTCACCCGCGCAGGCCCGGGTACCAAGATCGTTTGTCTCGGTAATATCGCTCAAATCGATACACCTTACCTGACTGAAGGTTCCAGTGGCTTGACCTACGTCGTCGATAGGTTCAAGAGTTGGAGCCACGGCGGTCACGTCACACTGGCACGCGGCGAACGTTCACGTCTGGCAGATCACGCGAGCGAAGTCCTGTAAAAATCCGAATCGCCGAATGCAAAAAAGCCTGCTGAATCAGCAGGCTTTTTTTATGGTTCGCTTATCGTGCAATGCATAAACGCATTACATAATCATCGTACCTATCCACCACGCGATCGCTGCCACGAAGGCCGAAGCAGGAATCGTGAAGATCCATGCCCAAACGATATTACCGGCGACGCCCCAGCGCACTGCTGACATTTTCTGCGATGCACCGACACCGACGATGGCGCCGGTAATCGTATGCGTAGTCGAAACCGGAACACCGATCGCCGTAGCCAGGAACAAGGTAATCGCGCCACCTGTTTCGGCACAGAAACCACCGACCGGTTTCAATTTCGTGATTTTTTGCCCCATGGTTTTGACGATGCGCCAACCGCCGAACAAGGTACCCAGGCTGATCGCGCTATAGCAACTGATGACCACCCACCATGGCAAAGCTTCGTCGGCCGTCGATACGCCGGCAGCGATCAACAACATCCAGATAATACCCATGGTTTTTTGTGCATCGTTACCGCCGTGACCCAGGCTATACATAGCGGCCGAAGCCAGTTGCAAGCGACGGAACCATTTATCCACATTGCGCGGTGTAGAACGCACGAACAACCACGACACCAGAATCATCATCAAAGATCCAAAGATAAAGCCGAGCAATGGCGACAAGACGATGAAGGCGATAATCTTCAGCAAGCCGGATGCAATCAATGCATCAGTACCAGACTTGGCGACGGCAGCACCAACCAGACCACCGATCAATGCATGCGACGACGACGATGGCAAACCGAAATACCAAGTCAAGGCATTCCAGAAGATCGCGCCCATCAACGCACCAAACACAACGTAATGATCAATGACGATAGGGTCAATCGTCCCCTTGCCGATCATCGATGCCACCTTGAGGTGGAAAACGCCGATCGCGATAAAGTTGAAAAAGGCCGCCATCATCACCGCATTTTGCGGCTTCAAGACACCGGTCGACACCACAGTCGCAATCGCATTCGCTGCATCGTGGAAGCCATTCATGAAATCGAATAGCAACGCCAATGCAATCAAAAAGGCGAGGACATAAAGGCTCATGTTAAGAGTTTGCATGGGATTTTAATTTCTGTTCTATCTGCGCGCGGTGCCGAGAATGCCAACAACCGCGAAACTTGCAAGACGTGGCTCGGTAAAAATCCCCGAGCCAGATGCAGTGAAAATACGATTACATCCTCAAGCGTTTTCTACGATGATGCCTTCGATGATATTGGCAACATCTTCGCAACGATCGGTGACGGTTTCCAGCAATTCGTAAATCGCTTTCAGCTTGATCAGATTGCGGACATCCGGCTCTTCACGGAACAGTTTGGACATCGCCGCACGCATTACATGATCGGCATCGGATTCGAGGCGATCGATCTCCTGGCAGATGGCCAGAATTTCACGCGAGTTATCCATGTTGTGCAACAAGGCTACGGCTGCTTTTACTTTTTCGGTACAAGCCAGGCACAGTTCGGCCAGACGTTTGGCTTCTGGCGTGATGGCCTTGATGTCGTACAGAGAAATCGTTTGCGCTGCATCCTCAAGCAAATCGAGAATGTCATCCATGCGTGTAATCAGTTGATGGATATCGTCGCGATCCAGCGGCGTGATGAAGGTCTTGTGCAATGCATCCAGCGTTGCATGCGTCACCTTGTCGGCCTGCTTCTCGATACCTTCGATCGCATGTACGCGAATCTCCAGATCGTCGAAGTTGGTCATCAAGGCCACCATCTCTTTTGCACCCTTGACACAAAATTCCGCGTGCTCATTGAAGAGATCGAAAAATTTGCCTTCTTTAGGCATCAGTCGTCCGAACATAATTACTCTCTTTGAATATTAAAATGTTGAAATAAGATGGTGCGCACGCAATGCTTTGGTGCCGCAGGAAAAATTTTAAATATTGGAAATTGTTTTCATCATTAGCCGCGCATCAATCACCTTGATACAGCGCCGCCGAACCAGTGTAATTTTCAAACTTGGTGTACTGGCCGAGGAAGGTCAACCGCACACTGCCAATCGGGCCGTTACGCTGCTTACCAATGATGATTTCCGCCGTGCCTTTATCCGGCGAATCGGGGTTATACACTTCATCACGATAGATAAACAAAATCACGTCGGCATCTTGTTCGATAGCGCCGGATTCACGTAAATCGGACATCACAGGACGTTTGTTCGGGCGCTGTTCCAGCGAGCGGTTCAACTGCGAAAGCGCAATCACCGGGCAATTCAATTCTTTGGCCAAACCTTTCAGGCTACGCGAGATTTCGGAAATTTCCGTTGCGCGGTTCTCACCTGAGGTATTGGCCGACATCAGCTGCAGGTAATCGATGATGATCAAACCAAGCTTGCCGCATTGACGCGACAAACGACGCGAACGTGCGCGCAACTCAATCGAATTGAGTGCTGGCGTTTCATCGATGTACAACTGCGCATCGTTCATCTTTTGAATCGCATGCGTCAGGCGTGGCCAGTCTTCATCTGCCAGACGACCGGTACGCAGGCGATGCTGATCCAGACGACCAACCGAACCCAGCATACGCATCGCCAACTGAGTGCCACCCATCTCCATCGAAAACACGGCGACCGGCAAGCCGCTTTCAATCGCGACGGTTTCACCAATGTTGATCGAAAATGCGGTTTTACCCATCGATGGACGGCCTGCGACAATGATCAGATCGCCAGGCTGCAAGCCAGATGTCATACGATCCAAATCGGCGAAGCCGGTCGGGACACCAGTAATATCGCTAGTGCTGTCGCGGTTATACAGTTCATCAATACGCTCGACGACTTGCGTCAGCAGTGGTTGAATTTCCTGGAAACCTTGCGCACCGCGTGCGCCTTCTTCAGCGATCGAAAAAATCTTGGATTCCGCTTCGTCCAGCATCTGCTTGACTTCCTTGCCTTGCGGATTGAAAGCCTGGCCGGAAATTTCATCTGAAACGGTAATCAGTTTGCGCAACACGCCGCGGTCACGCACGATTTCTGCATAACGACGGATGTTCGCAGCAGACGGCGTATTTTGCGCCAGCGCATTCAGATACGAAACGCCGCCGACTTCCTCTGCCTTGCCGCTGTTGGTCAACGCTTCAAACACAGTGATGACGTCGGCTGGACGGGATCCATTGATCAGCTTGACGATGTGCTGAAAAATAATCCTGTGATCGTAACGATAAAAATCGTCCTGATTCACAAAGTCGGCGATCCTGTCCCACGCGGCGTTATCGAGCAGCAAACCGCCGAGGACGGATTGCTCAGCCTCTATCGAATGCGGGGGAACGCGAAGGGAGTCTACTTGCGGATCGGCACGGTTGTTCATGGCGCGAATTATACCTGCTACGAGGGGGCGCTTTCAGAAAATGGGCAATAAAAAAGCCGGGAAAACCCGGCTTTTTTGCGGCAACAAGTGCCAGACTTACTTTCAACAGATTTAAGCGTGGTCGCCTATAACTGCGATCGTGACGTCAATCACAACATCCGTGTGCAATGCAACGGAAACGACGTGGTCGCCAGCAATTTTCAGAGGGCCGTTAGGCAAGCGAACTTGTGCTTTTTCAACTGCGAAACCTTGCTTGGTCAACGCGACAGCGATATCAGCATTGGTAACGGAACCGAACAAACGGCCGTCAACACCTGATTTTTGCGAAATTTGAACGGTTTGACCGGTCAATTTTTCACCTTGCGCTTGCGATACTGCCAATTTTGCAGCGGCGATGTTTTCCAGTTCTGCACGTTTGACTTCAAATTCAGCCAATGCAGTCGTCGTTGCACGACGAGCTTTGCGTTGTGGAATCAGGAAGTTACGTGCGTAGCCGTCTTTGACTTTAACGACTTCACCGAGGTTGCCGAGATTAACGACTTTTTCTAACAGAATGACTTGCATGTTTTTCTCCTATTTCAGTCGTTAATTATGCGTGGTGCAAATCGGTGTACGGCAACAGCGCGAGGAAACGTGCGCGTTTGATTGCTGTATCGACTTGACGTTGATAGATTGCTTTGGTGCCAGTCAAGCGTGCCGGCATGATTTTGCCGTTTTCTTGAACGAAATCTTTCAGTGTGTCCACGTCTTTGTAGTCAACTTGTTCTACATGTGCAGCGGTGAAGCGGCAGAATTTTTTACGCTTGAACAAAGGGTTTTGTTGTTTGCGTTTTTCTTTGAGTTTGCTTTTGTCGAATTTTTTACCGAATGCCATTTTGGGCTCCTGTATCTAAATGTGGGTCTCGAAATCTGTGAGATGGAAAACAAGGCTTTTGCTGTTACGGCTCTTACGTGCCAGGAAACCGGTGAACTGAAATGTCCCGCCTAATTCGGCTTGATTGAATCTGCCTGAAATTTCTCCCGCGGCAATCGCGGCAATCTCAAACTCGACCAATCGTGGAATACCTGCTTCATTCTGTTGCGAACTGTGTAGCAAAACTGCTGACACAATCGGGACACCGGCCGGTGTGTAGCGCAAAATTTCACGCTCGGCGATGGTGGCTACGATTTTGCAATGATTCTGAAGCTGATTCACTCTCCTGATACGTCTTTGCAATAATTAGGCAGCAGGTGCCTCGGTACGATGGCTCTTGGCAGCATCTTCCTTCTGCACAGCCTTCATCATTGGCGATGGCGCTGTTTCAGCCTTCTTCATTTTCACTGTCAGATGGCGCAGAACGGCATCGTTGAATTTGAAGCCGGTTTCGATTTCAGCCAGTGTTTCGCCATCACATTCGATGTTCAGGCAGACGTAGTGGGCTTTAGCCAGTTTTTGGATCAGGTACGCCATTTGACGGCGACCCCAGTCTTCCACGCGATGAACAACACCACCGCGTGCGGTGACGATGCCTTTGTAGCGTTCGATCATTGCGGGCACTTGCTCGCTTTGATCCGGATGGACGATAAATACGATTTCATAATGACGCATGTAAGCTCCTTTTGGACGGATTGAAGATTGCCCACCTCGGCGTCAAGACGAGTGTGGGAAGAGGAAAACGCGCAATCATACGCCCTCACGCCAAAAAACTCAACGCTTTCAAGCATTTATCGCACGATTACCGGTGTTTTTCCTGGAAGAATCGGCGAATTTGCTTGCGCTCCTGCATATACTGTATAAAAATACAGACTGTTTATATAGACAGCCCGAAAGACAGTTCGCGCTAACGCGTCATCTCACGCAAGACTCAAGCTAGGCCATGCAATGATCAAACTAACTGCTCGCCAGGAACAAATCCTGAATCTGATCCGCGACGCGATTGAAAACACTGGTTTCCCACCAACCCGTGCCGAAATCGCAACAGAACTCGGTTTCCGCTCCGCCAATGCCGCTGAAGAACATTTGCAAGCATTGGCCCGCAAAGGCGCGATTGAAATTTCGCCGGGCACTTCACGTGGTATCCGCTTGCGCGATATGGGTAGCAATGGTGAAGAACGCCATCCTGGCAGACAGATGGCATTGCCGCATCCAGCGTTGATGCAATTAAGCCTTCCGCTGGTTGGACGGGTTGCTGCCGGCTCACCCATCCTCGCGCAAGAACATATAGAAGCCACTTATAACGTCGACAAATCGCTGTTCTCCGCCAAGCCCGACTTTTTGCTAAAAGTCCGCGGCATGTCGATGCGCGATGCGGGAATTTTGGATGGTGATTTGCTGGCCGTGAAAAAAATCGACAGTGCAAAAAACGGTCAGATCGTCGTAGCGCGCTTGGGTGACGATGTCACCGTCAAGCGTTACAAGAAGACCGGCTCCTTGATTGAACTGCTACCGGAAAATCCTGATTTCCAAACTATCCGCGTCGATCTTGAGCACGATGATTTTGCGTTAGAAGGTTTGGCCGTTGGCTTGATGCGTAGCTGGCACTGACGTTATTAAGAGTTAATCGCGGCGCAGTTTTTATTTAAAGCGCCGCGAGTTAAGCACTCACGTTGCCTACAGATTTAAAGTCTCAATTCAGCAAGATAAGACCTGCCTTTATTTTTTGCACTTCGCTAGAATCTGCTTCGCGATTCCACGCAAAATATTGACCTCTTCCGTCTCCAGTTGAGTACGGGAGAACAATCGCTTCAGGCGCGGCATCAGCTTCTTCGGATTGTCCGCATCCAGAAAGTCGATGGCCACCAGCGCCTGTTCAAGATGGGTATACATGCCATCGATCTGCGTTCTACCTGCCGCTTCACCTTGAAAACCGATAGTCGGATTCACAGCAAGCGTCTCGCCGATACTAGCCATGCGCGCCTCATACGCCACGACTTGTATCGCTTGCGCTAGATTCAATGATGAATAATCAGGATTGGCGGGGATATTGATCAACACGTTGCATTTCTCAACAATCTCATTCGGCAAACCAAAGCGCTCATTGCCGAACACAACAGCGGCACGCAGAGTCGTTTCTTCATTCAACCGCGTTGCCAAAGTGCGTGGCGAAATAACCGGCGGCGAAAATTCTCTTAAACGCGCCGTAACCGCCGCCGCATAATTGCAATCAAGCAGCGCTTCCTCTATCGAGCCAACGATGCGCGCCGATGCCAACACATCATTGGCACCACTGGCAAAGGCAACCGCCTCTTCCTGTTGCGCAGCATCGGCGAAGCGCGGATTGACCAGCACCAGCTCGGAAAAACCCATGTTTTTAATCGCTCGCGCCGCCGCGCCGATATTGCCTGGACGACTGGTTTCGACCAGTACAAAACGCAGGCGATTGAAAAGAGGCGTGTCAGTTTGGGGCAGGTTCATTTAAAATAGCGGCATTGCGCGGTAAGAATCATGTCGAAATGGCATATCTATACCGCATCGCTCATTAATTTCAATTTAGGTGGTACCCTCTTCGCTTACGCGATGGTGCCGCCATTTTAACGGAATCTCTATGCATCCCATGCTTAATACGGCGGTTAAAGCGGCTCGCCGTGGCGCTGCCATCATCAACCGCGCATCCTTCGATCTTGATCGCGTCAAGGTGACGGAAAAAAATCCTAACGACTTCGTTACTGAAGTCGATCAGGCGGCCGAGCAGGCGATCATTGAGGTTCTGAAAACCGCGTATCCCGATCACGCGATCCTCGCCGAAGAATCCGGCGCCTCTGCCAATCTGCACGACGAAAACGAAAACGTCTGGATCATCGATCCACTGGACGGCACAACCAATTTCATTCACGGCTTTCCACAATATTGCGTATCGATCGCCTTGCAACAACGCGGCCAAATCACGCAAGCGGTCATCTACGATCCAACTCGCAATGATCTGTTTACCGCTACCAAAGGTGCAGGCGCTTATCTGAATGAAAAGCGCATACGCGTCACCAAGCGCGACAAGATTGCCGACGCTCTGATAGGCACAGGCTTCCCTTTCCGTGGCACGGACAACATCGACCAATACCTGAAAATGTTCAAGATCATGTCGCAAAGCTGCGCCGGTCTGCGCCGCCCAGGTTCCGCTGCACTCGACTTAGCTTATGTAGCTTGCGGTCGCCTCGATGGCTTCTTTGAAAAAGGTTTAAAGCCGTGGGATCTGGCAGCAGGCTCATTGCTAATCACAGAATCCGGCGGCATCGTCGGCACCTTTGAAGGCGAATCCGATTACTTGTACAAAGGCGATATCCTTGCCGGCACGCCGAAAGTATTCGCGCAAATGGTTTCGCTATTGAGCCCATTTGCAAAATAAACAACTCCAATAATTTGCCAACGCGAGTTATTCAATGAAGAGAAAATAATGGCCACAGATTCATTCGGTGCCTATGTTTTCTCTTCATTTTTCTTTTGTGCTTTCAAACGCAACGTAACAAGATGAATTAAGCAGCAACTATTCCGCGGTATGCCGCGCGCTGCTGTTATACTCGCCGCACCCGGCAACGCTCCAGTCACCTTGCCGCCGTCCCACGACTTCAGTTTTCCAATCCCGTTTGCCTGCGACTGGCGCCCTCTGCGGCGACAGGCCGATATTTTTCTATTGAGTTTTCATGTTATTTACTGACCTCGGCTTGGCCGAAGGAATTGTGCGCGCCGTTTCCGAAAGCGGTTATACCTCCCCGACCCCGATTCAAGCACAGGCAATTCCTGCCGTGCTCGCTGGTGGCGATCTGCTGGCCGGCGCACAAACCGGTACCGGCAAAACCGCCGGCTTTACCTTGCCTATCCTGCATCGCCTGGCGACCAGCGGCGTACCGCATGCCTCGAAAACTGGTGCACGCCCTATCCGTGCACTAGTCTTGACACCTACGCGCGAACTCGCCGCACAGGTAGAAGAAAGCGTACAAACCTACGGCAAATATTTAAATCTGAATTCCGCGGTTATTTTCGGCGGCGTTGGTATCAATCCGCAAATCAAGATGTTGAAGCATGGTGTCGATATTCTGGTCGCCACACCTGGCCGCCTGCTGGATCACATGCAGCAAGGTACCGTCAATCTGACCAAGATTGAAATCCTGGTGCTGGATGAAGCCGACCGCATGCTGGACATGGGCTTTATCAAGGACATTCGCCGCGTACTCGCCGTCCTCCCGAAAAATCGCCAGAATCTGTTGTTCTCCGCGACTTTCTCCAACGAGATCAAGGCACTGGCGGAAGGCTTGTTGAATGCACCGCAAGTGATTGAAGTTGCACGCCGCAATTCGACAGTCGAAGTCATCGAACAAAAAATCCATCCGGTTGATCGCGACAAAAAACATCCTATGCTCGCGCATTTGATCAAGACCAATAACTGGTCGCAAGTGTTGGTATTCACGCGTACCAAGCACGGCGCCAACAAACTGGTTGAACAACTGGAAAAAGACGGCATCAGCGGCATGGCGATCCACGGCAATAAAAGCCAGTCGGCACGCACACGTGCACTGAGCGAATTCAAGGATGGCAGCTTGCAGGTTCTGGTCGCCACCGACATCGCCGCGCGCGGTATCGATATCGATCAACTGCCACACGTCGTCAACTACGATTTGCCTAATGTGCCGGAAGATTACGTACATCGCATCGGTCGTACCGGCCGTGCTGGTGCTACCGGTGAAGCTGTATCACTCGTTTGCGTCGATGAACTCGATATGTTGAAAGACATCGAAAAACTGATCAAACGCAAATTGGTATCAGAAGTGATTCCCGGTTTCGAACCTGATTTGAATGCCAAGCCGCAGCCGATCCAACGTCGCAGCAACGATGCCCCTGGTCGCAGACCGCAACAAGGTCGCGGTAATGCGCCAGCTAAATCTGCCAAGGCTCCTGGCGCAAAACCAAGTGGACCAAACGGTCAGGCGCGCAGCTTTGGCGGCAATGCCAACGCACGCCCCGCCTCACCTCACCGTTCAGGCGGCCGCGGCCGATAAAACTCAACGCAGATGCAGAATCTGCATTGATGTTCCAACTAAAAAGCCATGTCACGAACAATCTCGTGGCATGGTTTTTTTATTGATGCCCCATGGAAAGCTAGGCAAAAAACAGGCATGCGTGAATTACGCTGAAAACAGAGACGCCAAGACAATAATTTCATTGAAAACTGCACCAGATATACTCCATACTGCCTGCTGCAAATCTCTACCGGCATCGGGACATCCTAAGGCGCATTACAACGCTGTAAATGTCGTAGAAAACATTCCATACTTTTAACGCAATGACAAAAAAAGAAATCGCAGAAAAACCGCAGCATTCACCATATATGCAGCAATATTTGCGCATCAAGGCTGAGCATCCAACGACCTTGCTGTTTTTTCGTATGGGCGATTTCTACGAACTTTTTTTCGAAGATGCAGAAAAAGCTTCGCGCCTGCTCGGCATTACCCTCACCGCACGCGGCACATCCAACGGCAACCCAATCAAGATGGCTGGTGTGCCTTTTCATGCGGTCGATCAATATTTGGCCAAACTGGTAAAGCTGGGCGAATCCATCGCTATATGCGAACAAATCGGCGATCCCGCCACCAGTAAAGGCCCTGTAGAACGCAAGGTCATGCGCGTCATTACTCCCGGCACGCTCAGCGATTCCGATCTATTGCCGGAAAAATCCGAACAGCCTTTGCTCGCGCTGTACAGCACGACACAACGCAAAACCGTCACCATCGGCATGGCTTGGCTATCGATGGCGAGTGGTGTCTTGAAGTTGATGGAATTTTCCACCGATGCCGAGAATGCAGATACACGTTTGAAGCATGAACTGGAACGCATCGCACCGGCTGAAATTTTATTGCCAGGCAATGTCAACGACCTGTTCAATGAATTCGCGTTTGTAAAAAATACCACCGTACCGGACTGGCACTTCGATATCACGCACGGTACGAAAGCTTTGTATGAACAATTGAATGTTGCCGCCCTCACCGGCTTTGGCGCGGAGAATCTGACGGCTGCCATAGGCGCTGCTGGCGCATTGCTGCTCTATGCACAATCCACGCAAGGTAAAGGCCTGCAGCATGTACGCACGCTGACGGTAGAAACAGAAAACGAATTCATAGGACTTGATGCCGCCACGCGCCGCAATCTGGAGCTGACCGAAACCATACGTGGCCAGGACGCCAATTCAGGCACGCTGTTCTCCTTGCTCGATCACTGTCGTACCGCGATGGGTTCGCGCTTGCTGCGCCATTGGCTGCATCATGCTCGCCGCGATCAAACCGTCGCACGCGCGCGGCATGCGGCGATTAATGCGTTGATGCGCGCAGATGCGAGCACAGGCATCTCTTCCACATTGGCCTCAGTGCCCGACGTCGAACGCATCACCACACGCATCGCCCTGCAATCAGCACGTCCACGCGATCTGGCTGGGATGCGTGGCGGTTTGCAGCAATTGCCGTCCTTGCGCGCCTACGTTTCAATGTGCAACAAGGATGCCGATGCACCTTTGCTGAAAGCCATACACGACGCACTAGCAACACCAAGCGAATGCCTGGATTTGGTAGAGCGTTCGATCGCGATGGAACCGGCCGCGATGGTGCGCGATGGCGGCGTGATTGCTCGCGGTTACGACGCCGAACTGGATGAGCTGCGCGGACTGTCGGAAAACGCCGGGCAATTCCTGGTTGATCTGGAAACGCGCGAGCGCGCACGTACAGGCATCAACAATCTGCGCGTCGAGTACAACAAGGTGCACGGTTTTTACATCGAAGTCACGCACGGTCAGACCGACAAGGTGCCGGACGATTATCGCCGGCGACAAACATTAAAAAATGCCGAACGTTACATCACGCCGGAACTAAAGGCTTTTGAAGACAAAGCCTTGTCCGCACAGGAGCGTGCGCTCTCCCGAGAAAAATATCTGTACGACCAGGTTCTGCAGCAGATGGCACAGCACATCGGCACGCTGCAAAACATCGCGCATGCGCTCGCGCAACTCGATACGCTGGCCGCACTGACTGAGCATGCCTTGCGTCACAACTGGTCTATGCCACAGTTGGTTGCCGAGCCCATGATCAAGATAGAACAAGGTCGACACCCGGTAGTCGAAAACCATATAGAACGCTTTATCGCCAACGATTGTCTGTTGAGTGATGAAAGCAAACTGCTGCTGATTACCGGACCGAATATGGGCGGTAAATCGACCTACATGCGACAGGTTGCCTTGATTACCTTGCTGGCCTATATTGGTAGTTTTGTGCCGGCCGAGAGCGCTACCATAGGCCCTATCGACCGCATCTTTACGCGCATAGGCGCAGCGGACGATCTGGCTGGTGGCCGCTCTACTTTCATGGTGGAAATGACGGAATCTGCCGCTATTCTGAATGGTGCCACCGAGAACTCACTGGTCCTGATGGATGAAGTCGGACGCGGTACCTCAACCTTCGACGGCCTCGCGCTGGCGTGGGCTATCGCCAAGCATTTGATCGACACGACACGCAGCTTTACGTTGTTTGCCACACATTATTTTGAACTGACGCAGCTGCCTGAGGTCCATTCATCAGCCGCCAACGTGCATTTATCGGCGGTGGAGCACAAGGACAAGATTGTTTTCTTGCATGCAGTAGAAGCCGGTCCTGCATCGCAAAGCTATGGCTTGCAGGTTGCTCAACTGGCTGGCGTGCCGCAAGCCGTGATTCGCGCTGCACGCAAGCATCTGGCATCGCTGGAAGCCAGCTCGATGCAGACTACTCCGCAGTTCGATCTGTTTGCTGATCCTGGCATGGCGGCAACAGTTGCTGATGACGAAATTTCTGTACCAGTGTCTGCGATTGAAGAAGCACTTGTCTCCATCAACCCCGACGCCTTGTCACCACGCGATGCATTGGATGCACTTTACAGATTGAAGGAACTGAGTAATCAGCATAAAGAATGAAGAAATTTGCAGCTCCCTTGCTGATGGCTTTTACGCTACTGCATCCAGTATTTGCGCACAGTACACAGTCCAGTCCATTTAGTTTTGGCGTGATTGCCAAACCGCTCAAGGCAGCAGCCGGGGCAGGCATGGTGCGCGATGCCATTACAGAAAGCGATGCAGACAACCTCGCTTTTGTCGTCGCCAATGGTGTCAAGGCTGGCGACGAAAGCTGCAGCGACGAGGCGTATAAAAATCGGCGCAGCCTGTTCGATGAAGCAAAGAACGGTTTGATCGTTTCGATCACCGCCAGCGACTGGGCACAATGTGTCAGCGCCAAGAATCGCTCTATTTCCGCTGAGCGCCTGAGTCGCTTGCGCGATGTATTTTTTGCTGATGAATTCTCTTTTGGCGACAGCAAAATACCGTTGGTACATCAATCCACAATGCCGAAATTCCGACTGTATGCAGAGAACATGCACTGGCGCATAGGCGACGTGATGTTTGCGACTGTCAATCTGCCATCAAACAATAATAACTATCTGAATGCTGCAGGCCGCAATAGCGAATTCGAAGATCGACAAATCGCCAATAACGACTGGCTGAAGCGTATTTTTCTGACGGCAAAAATCAGCAAGCTGGATGGCGTCGTCATATTTTGCGACGGTAATCCGCTGATTCATGTGGAGAATTCATCGTTTTTTTCCTCTACCGGAAAACGCGAAGGCTTTGCCGATATCCGTAAACAGATCACTGCATTTGCGGGGAAATTTCAGGGGAAAATCCTGATAGTGCACAGCGATCTGGATGCGCGCCGCATGTCGAATGCAAACGGCATAGAGTGGAAAGCCAATATCGGGACATTGCACACTGAAGTACCGTGGATAAAAATCACGGTTGACTCCAGCCAGCCGCAACTATTCGCAATGAAGAATCCGTCAATCTCAACACAAGCAGCGCGTCGATAAGATTGCGCATCAAACGCATGTGAATAAGCAGCTATAAAAATAAAAAAGGATGCGTTGAACGCATCCTTTTTTTATTTTCCAAACCCGTTCTTTTAAACAGGCAGCAAGCAACGATTAATGAATCGGATGCGTACGGAAGTGATCGCCTTCTTCACCGTCGTCATCTTCTGCACCGTGATGATGACCATGTGCGCCATGCACATGTTCGTGCGCAATTTCTTCTTCGGTTGCTTCACGCACATCGGTTACCTTCAGCGTAAAGCGCAAAGCCATGCCGGCCAATGGATGATTGCCATCCAGCACAACCTTGTCATCGGCAATATCGGTCACCGTGAAAATGAGCGGTTGCTCATCTTCATCTTCTGTTTCTGGGGAACCTTCGAATTGCATACCGACTTCCAGCGGTGTAGGCAGACGACCACGTGGTTCGATTTTTACCAGGTTAGGATCGTAATCGCCGAATGCGTCTTGCGGTTCAACCTGGATCGTATCTTCAAAGCCGACTTCCTTGCCGTCCAGCGCTTCTTCAATCTTTGGCAAGGTATTTTCATAGCCACCATGCAGGTAGACCATAGGGTCACGACTTTCTTCAATCAAATCGCCTTGCGCGTCCAACAATTTGTAATCAACGGTCACGACCGTATTTTTGGCAATCTTCATGATGATCCTTTCATTTTGTGTGGTCGCCATTATACCCGTGACGATATGAGATGAATACCTGGCTTCTGCGCTGCGAGGCCTGCCTATATAATGACGTCATGAAAAAATTGACTCTTTTAGGCGGCATTACCGCCGCAGAATTTCTGCGTGACTACTGGCACAAAAAACCCCTGGTGATTCGCCAGGCAATCCCTGACTTCAAAGCCTTACTCTCTCGGGAAGAACTATTCGAGCTGGTTCAAAGCGACGAGGTTGAATCGCGCTTGATCACACACGAAAAGCGGCACTGGAAGATGGACAACGGCCCTTTTGAGCAAGTTCCTCCATTGGCACAGAAAAACTGGACCTTGCTGGTGCAAGGCGTCAATCTGGTCGATGAAGCAGTTGATGCATTGATGCGGCAATTCGATTTTGTACCGGATGCACGTCTGGACGATCTGATGATCAGCTATGCGACGGAAACCGGCGGTGTCGGTGCGCATTTCGACTCCTACGATGTGTTCCTGCTGCAGGCACATGGGCATAGGCGCTGGCGCATTAGCGCGCAAACAGATTTGACGCTGGTTGACGACGTACCGCTGAAGATATTGAAGAACTTCAAGGCCGAAGAAGAATTCATTCTGGCTCCTGGCGATATGCTGTACCTGCCACCGCAATACGCGCATGAAGGCGTAGCGATGGACGAATGCATGACTTATTCCATAGGTTTCCGCGCGCCCTCATATCAGGAATTGGGGGAGGCATTCCTCGAGTCGATGATAGAAACGATATACCTGCCCGGCCGCTATGCAGATCCCGATTTGAAGTTACCGAAACACAAAGCCGAAATCAGCAATACCATGCTGTCCCGGGTCAGCGCCGAATTGAACAAGGTCAGATTCACGCAAGAAGATATCGCGCTGTTTTTGGGCGAATATCTATCCGAACCCAAAGCCCACATCTTTTTCGACGCGCCAGAACCACTTTTGACAAGCACCCGTTTTATCCAGAAAGCCAGAAAAAATGGCGTAAAACTGTCGCTCAAGACTCAGATGCTGCACCGCGACAATTACGTCTTTATCAACGGTACTTCTTTTGAAGTTGGACCAGAAGACTTGGCAGTTCTTCAAGTTTTAGCCAATGAACGAACCTTGAACGGTGTAATTATCGCCTCGGCATCAGAAGACATTATTGATGCCTTGCATACCTGGTACAAGGACGGCTGGCTGACTTTGCAATAGCGTAAAAAGGGCGAAATTGCCGGAAGTAACCTGTTTGCCAGCGCGTTCGAATCAGGTATATCAGGGCCATTTTGGCAGGGAATAAATATTATCAGGGCAGCACACTTACCAAAATGTAAAAGTGTTGTGTCACAAGCAAAAAGAAGCGCTATAATTATCGGTTAGGAAGGTTTCGTTTCATCGCACCGCAGCATTTGGTTCGAAATACGTACGAAGCACCCTATAGAGCGATAATTACCGGTAATTATTCATCGCAAATTAATATCAACCCTGACTTATTATTGAAAGATAATCATGACAAAATCCCTGCTGATCGCATCCCTGTTGGCTATCGCTTTGACCGCTTGCTCGAAAAAAGAAGAAGCACCAGCTGCTCCTGCAGCTGAAGTTACAGCTCCAGCACCAGCTGCTGAAGCTCCAGCAGCACCAGCAGCTGCTCCAGCTGAAGCTCCAGCAGCACCAGCTGCTGAAGCTCCAGCAGCTCCTGCAGCACCAGCAGCTGAAGCTCCAGCCGCTAAATAATTCAGATTATTTCTGAATGAAAAAGCCGACCCTCAGGTCGGCTTTTTTTATGTCTTTCTTGTTAGTAGCAATTGAAATAAATCCTAAGTACTACCCAGCTTTATCTATCCGCCACATTCACCCAGAAAAATCCTTCTTCCTGACATGCGATCATCACGTCGACGCTATCCGCGACCACGTCTGTTAATGCAGTCCGTGCAAGCTCAGGCGTATTATTTTTAAGACTCAGGTGAGCGCCGACTATACGTTTCAGCCGGGATTTATCCAGCTCGCTCAGAATTTCACTGGCCGTCTGATTCGATAAATGTCCGTAATCGCCGCCTATGCGCTGCTTCAGCGATGGAGGATAAGTGGAATCACGCAGCATCTGGCGATCATGGTTACATTCCAGCATCAAGGCATCGCAAGCAGCCAGCTCGGTAATCAAATGCGCAGTCGCATGGCCAGCATCGGTCAACACGCCCAGCCTCAAGGCTCCATTGCTTGCCACATACTGCACCGGCTCGCGCGCATCATGCGGCACCGTGTATGGAGACAGCTCCAGATCGCCAATTGAGAAAATGCCACCATCTCGACAGAAATGAATATCCACATCGTCGCAACGATCGCGAGTTGCTTGATAAGTGCCGAAGGTAAGCCACACCGGCAGGCGATGACGCCGCGCAAACTTGAATACGCCGCCAACATGGTCTTGATGTTCGTGAGTAACGATGATGCCGGCCAGATCGGCAGGTGTCATCTGCAGTCGTTCGAGACGGCGTTCGGTTTCCCGAATGCCGAAGCCGCAATCCAGCATGACTGTGGTGCTAGTCGTGCCGGATTGGGTAGAAATGAGTAAGGCGTTTCCTTCGCTACCACTGCCGAGACTGGCAAACTTCACCGTGATACCTCAGCAGTCGCAGGAAAAATCAAGTCCGCTTTTACTTCAGTTGTTCGTTCAACAAAGTCAGGATTTTTTCACCGGTTTTCGACGCTTCCGGTTTGCCATCATTGTTCTGAACAGAAATCTGGCTGGAATCGGTAGCGCCCTTGACGGAGATGCGATAACGGGTAGCAGCCTTGTCTTTTTCAGTTTTGGAACCACCGAAGGTGAACAGGTTGCTGAAGAAGCCTTTTTTCTCGGTGTTCTTGGCATCGTCACCTTGATCGACATAACGTACGAAGTACAAACCTTGCGTACGGTCTCGATCTTCAACGGTAAAGCCGACACGATCCAGCGCCAAACCTACGCGACGCCATGCACGATCAAAACCTTCGTCAACCTGAACGTAACTAGCGTTAGCGCTTTTGATCATTTTTGCACGCGAGGATTGCGCGGCAACATTCGCAACAGCAGCTTTGGCACGCGTACCTTCAACGCCGAGCTGAATCATCAGGCGCGACAGGAATTCAGCTTCCAGATCCGGATCAGAAGGACGTGCGGTCCATACTGTGGTTTCCTTGTCTGTGCCGGTCAAGACTTCTTCGGCACCACGGTGGCTGACATAGACTTCAGTCGCGCCATCGCCACGACGTTCAAGACGGGTACGAAATTTATCGCGCTCACCGGTTGAATAGAGCGAGTCGAAAATCTTGCCGAGCGAATTGCGAAGAAAATCTTGTGGAATTTTTGCGCGGTTTTCTGCCCAGTCAGTTTCCATCACGCCAGTTTGCGGCGCATCAAGGCTGATCAGAAAACCATTGTCCTGCCAGAAATCCTTGATTTGCGGCCACAATACTTCAGGTGGTTGATTGACGACCAGCCAGCGTTGCGAACCATCGCGCTCTACGCGTACATCCGACAATGCTTTAGGTGCAACCGTGGCAGCCTGCTCGGCTGGACGCGTACCTTGTTGCTGATTGTAGGCAGATGCAGTTGCTGTGCCACGATTGGAATCCGGCAATGCGTAACGATTTTCACGTTGCAGCTGCGTCAGGTCCGGCGGGATTTCCAGCGTAGGCGTCTTCTTGACCTCGCTTTTATAATCGATGCGTCCTGGTTCCAGCATGGAATTGATGGAGCTGCATCCAGCCAGGCCGGTGAGCGCGAGCACGTAAATCATTCCACGTTTTGCGAAGCTGCTTTGAGCCATGTAAGAAATCTTCCGAGTAATAAAGTGAAT
Source organism: Herminiimonas fonticola (assembly GCF_003293745.1). Taxonomy (GTDB): domain Bacteria; phylum Pseudomonadota; class Gammaproteobacteria; order Burkholderiales; family Burkholderiaceae_D; genus Oxalicibacterium; species Oxalicibacterium fonticola. Next base: position 1,257,049 of record NZ_PTLZ01000001.1, on the reverse strand, counting down.
ACTTAAAAAGTCTGTTCAGCAGGTAACTTCAGATGCTGGCGCCAAATCGAGGCTTATTGTAATACACCCGATTCACGCATCGCCGCGCGCACGACATCATGGTATTCCGCAGCCAGTGGCACGATAGGCAAACGCATGCCCGGTGGGATGAGGCCGATTTCCGCCATTGCCCATTTCAATGGAACAGGATTCGGTTCGACGAAGAGCTTGTTATGCAATGGGAACAGCTTGTTATTGATGGAAATTGCTTCGGCAACGCGCTGATTCATCGCGGCATCGCACAGCTCATGCATGCCACGTGGCGCGATATTCGCCGTCACTGAAATATTGCCTTTTGCTCCGCAAAACATCAGTGCCATTGCAGTAGCATCGTCGCCGGAATAAACCGCGAACTCTGCCGGTTTCAAACGCATCAGGTCTGCGCCACGAGCGATATTGCCGGTCGCATCCTTGACACCGATCACGCCTGGAATTTGCGCCAGACGCAGGATCGTTTCATTTGCCATATCGGCGACAGTACGACCAGGCACGTTATACAGAATAGCCGGCAGATCAACCGCTTCGGCGATTTTTTTGAAGTGCTGATACATGCCTTCTTGCGTCGGACGATTGTAGTAAGGAACAACCAGCAAAGAAGCATCCGCGCCCACGTCTTTGGCAAACTGGGTCAGTTCAATCGCTTCGGAAGTGGAGTTGCCGCCTGTGCCGGCAATGATAGGAATACGCTTGGCAGTATGGTCAACCGCGACGCGAATCAGCTCGCAATGTTCATCAACCGAAACGGTAGGCGATTCACCTGTGGTCCCGACGATCACGATGCCGTCCGTACCTTCGGCGATATGCCAATCGATCAATTTGCGCAGACCCGGCAAATCGAGTGAGCCGTCCGCGTGCATGGGAGTAACGATTGCGACTATGCTGCCCTGAATCATAATAGTGTGTGAACGAAAAATTGGAGAATATTAGATTGTAGCGGATCGCCCGCTTGTGTGGTGCAGTCTTGCTCAGACGCAGATCAAATTAAGCGAAGATTTTCCGGTGGCAGGCGGTGGCGGCTCTTGATGGCGCAGATTCTTTGCACCATGGCCGGTTTTGGCGTATCGATATAGCCATCTTCATAGGCAATTACCTGCAAACCGTGACTGTGCGTGATTTCCAGCAATTCACCATGTCGCAGTAAAAAATCCGGATTCGACGGCTTGCCAAATTGCTCATTCCCCAGTGCGAAAGTTTCATAGATAAGGATGCCGTCGATTGCCAGACTGGCGATCATCTTCGTCCACAGCGGTCTATGCAGATAGTTCACCACGACCACACCGGCAAAACGTTCTGCGGCAAATGGCCACGGATTGCCGTTTTCCAGATCCACTTGCTGGGTCTGGATACCTTCTCCAGCTGCTAAAGCCAGTGCATCGGCATTGCGATCCACCGCCAACACAGGATGTCCCTGCCCTGCCAGCCAGCGGCTGTGACGTCCGGCACCAGAGGCGAGATCCAGTACTTCGCCGGATGGAATCAAGTGGGTAAAACGTGTCACCCAGGCCGACGGCTTCGAAATCAAATGTGAATCGGCATCGTGCACTACTGCATTTTTGCCGTCGGCACTCATGAGCGGTAACCCAAACCCATCGCGTCACGTACTTCGCGCATGGTTTCCTGCGCCAGCGCACGTGCCTTGTCGCGCCCGTCGGCGACAATTGCACGCACCAGCGATGGATCGTCGATGTATTTCTGCGCACGTTCACGCATAGGCTCCTGCTCTTTCAGCACGCCGTCGATCACTGGCTGTTTGCATTCAATGCAACCAATGCCAGCTGATGTACAACCTTTGACTACCCACTCCTTGGTCGGCGCATCGGAATACACCAGGTGCAATTGCCAAACCGGGCATTTTTCCGGATCACCAACGTCGGTGCGACGCACACGCGCAGGATCGGTCGGCATCGTACGGATTTTCTTGGTCAAACTCTCTTTGTCTTCACGCAAGGTAATCGAATTGCCATAGCTCTTGGACATTTTTTGTCCATCGAGCCCCGGCATACGCGATGCTTCCGTAAGACGTGCTTGTGGTTCGAGCAAAATCTGTTTGCGGGTGCCGGCCAAATAACCGAACAGGCGCTCGCGATCGGTTTCGCTGATGCTTTGCACGCTATCCAGCAAGGTTTTCGCCCAGCCCAAAGCTTCGGCATTGCCCTGTTCTTGATACGCAGTGCGCAATTCCTTGTACTGCTTGCCTTGCTTGCCGCTCAATTTCTTCAATGTGTCGGCGACTTTTTCTTCAAAGCCTTTTTCCTTGCCGTACAGATGGTTAAAGCGGCGCGCAATTTCACGCATCATTTCGATATGTGGAATCTGATCGGCGCCCACCGGTACCTGCGTCGCGCGATAAATCAATACGTCTGCCGCTTGCAACAAGGGGTAACCGAGAAAGCCGTAAGTCGCGAGATCGCGTTCCGACAATTTTTCCTGCTGGTCTTTATAGGTCGGCACACGTTCCAGCCAACCCAGTGGCGTGATCATCGATAGCAGCAAATGCAACTCGGCATGCTCGACCACTTGCGATTGAATGAACAGGCTCGATTTATTTGGATCAATACCGGCCGCCAGCCAGTCGATCAGCATTTCCCAGGTACTACTTTCGATGATGCTCGGATCGTCGTAATGCGTCGTCAGTGCATGCCAATCGGCGACGAAGAACAGGCAAGGCACTTCAGATTGCAGTTTGATCCAATTCTTCAGCGCACCGTGATAGTGGCCAAGATGCATCGCGCCTGTCGGGCGCATACCGGAAACAACGCGATCAATAGACATAAAAACTCAGTTCAGAAAAAAAGTAAGGGGAGATACAAGCAGCAGCAAACCAGTTTTGGCAATTCCCATGACCGGCCCCATCCAGAAGTGCAGCACGTTCAAAAACATTAATCCCAGCACGATAAAGAAACCATACGGCTCCAGTTGTGCAAATTTATACGCATATTTATGCGGCAGGATGCTGGTCATGATGCGTCCGCCATCCAGTGGTGGAATCGGGAACATATTGAAGGCAAAAATCACCAGATTGGTCAGCACGCCGGCTTGAGCCATGCGCATAAAGAACTCTTCGCCGGAATTAAAGGCATGCAGGAAGATCATCAGCACCAGCCACATCAGCGCCATCGCCAGATTAGCCAGTGGCCCGGCCAGCGCGACAAAAGCCATCTGCTTTTTTGGATTACGCAGATTGCCGAAATTGACCGGAACCGGCTTCGCGTAGCCAAACAGAAACGGACTGCCGACGAAATACAGCACGATAGGAATCAGCAAAGTCCCGATAGGGTCGATGTGCTTGAGTGGATTCATGCTCATGCGACCTTGCGCATAAGCAGTCGTATCACCGAAGTATTTGGCGGCGTAAGCATGTGCTGCTTCGTGCAGCGTGATTGCAAAGACAATCGGCAACGCATAAACAGCAAAAGTTTGGACGAGTTCGTTCATGGGCAGGATTTTATCAGAGGGAAGGCTGCAATTTGCGGCGGCAAACAAAGCAATTGCATGCCAGCAGGCTGGTCACGGATACAGTAGCGTAGACACAAGGAGGAAAAGAAGGCTGAATACACTACCCAGCCTCGATTGAGAAAACGATTTAAAGACCGAATGGCGATGCATCGCCGCGCCCTTGCCGCTGCAGCACGGGTTCGGGGCCAGTCAGATCTATGACCGTGGTCGGCTCCAGGCTGCATGCGCCACCATCGATCACCAAATCGACCACCTTGGCCAAGCGATCACGTACTTCTTCCGGATCTGTCAGAGGTTCATTTTCATTCGGCAAAATCAAGGTCGTACCTAACAAGGGCTGCCTCAATTCTTCCAGCACCGCATGCACAATCCGGTTTTCCGGTACGCGCAAACCTATGGTTTTGCGTGAAGGATGACTCAGGCGGCGCGGTACTTCCTTGGTTGCTTCCAGAATAAAAGTGTAGGAACCCGGCGTTGCCGCTTTCAGCAAACGATATTGCTGGTTATCGACTTTCGCATACAGAGCGATTTCACTCAGGTCACGACACAGCAAAGTCAGGTGATGCTTGTCATCGACATTGCGTATCCGACGCAGGCGCGTCACCGCATCCTTGTCATCAAGATGGCAAACCAGCGCATAGCAGGAGTCGGTAGGCATCGCGACGATGCCGCCCTCTTTGATAATCTGCACGGCTTGATTAATCAAGCGCTGCTGCGGATTGTCCGGGTGTATCTGAAAAAATTGGCTCATGAAATAATAAAACCCAAGAAATACGGCGACCATCTGGTCGCCGTCGTATGCCTACTTATTGAGAGAATCAGCGAATTTCGCGCAAGGCAGCGATACGTTGTTCTATCGGCGGATGGCTGGAAAACAAAGACATGAATCCAGGTTTGTCATTGATACCCAGCGAAGCCAAACCTTCCGGCAAACTGGAAGGCGTAATGCCGCCCAGACGTGCCAGCGCATTCATCATAGGTTGCGGGCTGCCGAGCAATTTTGCAGCACCAGCATCAGCGCGGAATTCGCGATGGCGCGAGAACCATGCAACGATTACCGAAGCAGCGATACCGAACACGATCTGCGAGACAATCACTGTGACCGTGTAGCCGATACCCTGACCGCTGTTGTTGTCTTTCGAAATGGCACGATCGACAAAGTAACCGACCACGCGTGACAGGAACACGACGAAGGTATTCACCACGCCTTGCACCAAGGTCATTGTTACCATATCGCCATTCGCGACGTGGGCAACTTCATGCGCCAGAACAGCCTCGACTTCTTCCTTGGTCATGCTTTGCAGCAGACCTGTCGAAACAGCAACGAGAGCAGAATTTTTGAAAGCGCCGGTTGCAAACGCATTCGGCTCGCCGTCATACACAGCGACTTCAGGCATCGCGATACCTGCGCGTTCCGACAATTTGCGTACTGAGTCGATCAGCCACAACTCTGTGCTCGACGAAGGTGCATCGATGACACGCGCGCCTGTCGACCATTTCGCCATAGGTTTGCTGATCAGCAGCGAGATGATGGAACCAGTAAAACCCACTACCAGCGAAAACACCAGCAGCATAGGCAGGTTCAAACCGGCTTGTGAAATAAAGCGATCCACACCCAGCAGCGACAAAACAATCGACATCACTGCGATGACGGCAATGTTCGTTGCGACGAAGAGGATAATTCGTTTCATTCAATAATCTCCAGAGGGAATTAGATGCGTAGGATAAATAGGGACGCCGGCTGATATTTCAAGAGCGCAAGATAACTGATTAAGTGACTTCGCTCAACAAGCTGCTCCATGAGCAACATCGCGAGAAATTCAAATAGGCCAGTCGTGCCAGATTGGTTTTACGCCGGATGGCAATGGCGGTAATTGGCCCAGATCCACCCGCGATTCACCTAGCCCGTGAAAATCGGAGCCACGCGACGCCAGAAAACCGTAGTTGTTCGCAACTTTTGCGTAATAGCCGTACTGATCTACCGTGTGACTGCCGGTGGTGACTTCAATCGCAGCGCCACCCAAATCCTTGAATTCACTGAACAATGCATCAAAGGCAAGGTCGCTGAATTTGTAACGTCCCGGATGCGCAATCACGGCGATGCCGCCAGCACTGCGTATCCACTCAACTGCATTTTGTAAAGTCGCCCAGCGATGCGGTACGAAACCCGGCTTGCCTTCGCCCAGATAATCGGCAAAAACATCGTGCAAATCTTTGCTCAAGCCTAATTCGATAATGTAGCGAGCGAAATGGGTGCGTGAAATCAAATCCGGATTGCCGACGAACTTGAGCGCACCTTCGAATGCACCTGGAATACCAGCTGCTGCAAGTTGTGCGGAAATCTCTCGCGCACGTTGTTCGCGACCGCCACGCGTGGCAGTAAGTCCTTGCACCAGCGTCGGATTGGTTTCATCAATTTGCAAACCGACGATATGCACGGTTTGGCCGGCCCATGTAGTAGAGATTTCAACGCCTGCTACAAAGGGCAGAGCTAGCGATGCCGCAACGGCTCGCGCTTCTGCTATGCCACTCAACTCGTCGTGATCTGTTATCGCCCACACATCCACGCCATTTGCCTTGGCGCGCGTTGCCAGCGCCGTCGGCGTCAGCGTACCGTCGGAGATATTGGAATGACAATGGAGGTCAACGTTCAGCATGCAAATTTATATAGATAATGTCCAAGGCAGAAATACAACTCGATTGTACGCGTGATAAACGTATTTTGTTGCGATGCAAAATGATGCCAGTCACGTTTTAAACCAGAAATTGATCCATCGCATGTGCCACAATCTCAGGCTGATCATGCTGCAGCATATGGCCTGCATCCGCCACCATCAACTTGGTGACCTTAGTCGCATTCTGTAAATGCGCAACACGTCTGTCAATCTCTGCACGTGCCTGTTCGTTGGACCCCATGCGTGGCAGCAGTTCACTATTTTTTGCCTCGACCCACAATACGTCCGCAGTCACTGCTTGCCAACATGCCATGACTTCTTCAACGCGATACAAGTTCGGATTAGGCAGCTTGTGCCACGGATCGGCTTGAATATCCCATGTACCGGCTTCATTTTTCGCGGCCCAATGCTGTGCCAGAAATGCAGCGCGCTCATCGCTTAAACGCGGATTGTTTTTCTGCAGACGTAGCGCGACTTGTTGCGATGTCGCATAGCTGCGCAGGTTTGGATTGTTCCGCACTTCTTCCAGCCATCTTGCGTAACGTGCCGGCGCTTCGTTCGCTTGCGTTGTCGGCATGCCAAAGCCTTCCAGCATGATGAGCTTCTTGATTCGGGCAGGACGTACACCGGCGTAAATACCCGCGACATTTGCCCCCAGGCTATGGCCTAATAAATTGACAGGCTGCTTAGGCGCATAGTGCTGCAGTATCGCATCCAGATCAGCCAGATAGTCAGGAAACCAATATGACTTGCCAGCATACTCACTCAACCCGAAGCCACGCCAGTCAGGTGCGATCACGTGCCAATCGCGCTGCAGCGCATCGACCAGAAACTGGAATGAAGCAGACACGTCCATCCAGCCATGCAGCATGAATAACAGTGGTGCATTGTTGTCCCCCCAATGCCGGATGTGATACTGCATGCCACGAATAGGCAGGAATTCGGAGCGCGAAGATTTCATGCGGAATGACGATAGAAAGCTGTGAATAAAAATGTGCAATTACCTGCGATGAAAATTCTGCAAGCAGGAACAAAGGATAGACCATCATTTAGCTGTCGGCCAGCGTGCACTGATTCAGAATTTCTTGGTATGAAAAATCCTCAAGTCGCATGGTGAACACTGAGCTGAAACAAACCTTAAAGCTTCAACGGAAAGTGAAGCCGATGATTACGCAAACCGTTAACCAGAAAGCGCGTCGATGATCCCGAATCATCGACGCGCTATGTAGACGTGCTTACTTGTCTTTAGGAGCTTCCTGCATTTTTTGACCGATTTCTTCCAGCTTCTTGCCAGTTGCATCCTGCATATTTGCTACGCTTTGGCTAGCTTCAGCTTTTGCCTTGTCAGCCTCTTGGCCGACTTTGGTCGTGGCCTCATCTATTTTTTGCCCTGCAGTGGTGGCAGCCTGATCAATTTTTTGACCTGCAGTTTCTGCCGGGCCAGCGACGTCTTCTTTTTTCTGGCAGGCAGCCAAACCTGCGATCAACACAGTAGCGGCGAGTATGGAAACGAGAGTTTTGCTTGAATTCATGATTTTCCCTTTTATCAATTGACGTTATAAATCTGAAATGATGCGAAAAAATGCCTGAAGCCAACAAACCCTTGCGGCAACTTATTGTCGTCTTGTAGGACATCCTTTGCGCATTCGATTGCCGAGTACCTCACGAGATAACTCAATTGCAATCTTTCATCTGACTATCAACTTCTAATCAAGTTTCATCCACGTAGTAACAAGGTGTAACCCTGACAACTACTTTAATACAGTGGCTGATGGTACGCCATCCATTAGCGCCGTCAATTCGATCTCGCTAAAACCAGCCGCTCGTCTGGCAGGAAAATTAAACGGTCCTCTTAGTACAGGCGCTTTGTATTGCACAGTCAAGATTGCATAGGTCGCGACCGGATCGAGACTGCGTTCGTCACACAGCACCTTGTACCAATGATTACCGATGGCGACGTGACCGATTTCATCACGCAGGATGATGTCAAGAATCTCCGCCGCTGGCTGATCGCCGGCCTGCGCCAGCTTGGCCCGCGTCATCGGCGTCGCATCCAGTCCGCGCGCCTCCAATGTGCGCGGCACCAGCGCCATTCGCGCCAGAATATCGCCGCTGGTTTTATCGGCCATTTCCCACATGCTGTTATGCGCCGAGAAATCGCCATATTGATAACCTAAGGTCTGCAAATGTGCCGCCAATAATGAGAAGTGCAAAGCCTCCTCACCTGCTACTTGCAGCCAATCCGCATAGTAGGCCTGCGGCATCCCGGCAAAACGCCACACCGCATCCAAGGCGAGATTGATCGCGTTGAATTCAATATGTGTCAGTGCATGAATCATCGCCGCGCGCCCTTCCACCGTAAGCATGGATCTATGTTTTACAAACCTGGGCGAGATCAGTTCAGGTCTAACGGGCCGCCCCGGTATGGGCAGTTGCGTCGCCAATCGCTGCTGTGTATTCAACGACAATTGACCCTCTTGCCATCTTGTCGCCATGGCTATCACACCTTGTGCCTTGCAGGACGGATCGGTTTCACCCGCCCATCGCAATGCGAGCGTACGCAATTCCGTGACATCTGAGGGCGCAGTAAGGTGGGGACTATTCATCTGAGTGACGTAAAATAATGCCTTTGCAGGCGGAAAAAGCTCAAGAGATGACATTGTGGAGGAAAAAACTCTTCCAATTCCGCTATTTGGCCCCATTTGCATGCATTGCTGGAATCTTGCGTATCAACGCTATCAGCACGCTGCCCCGACAACCACCAACTTTATTGAAACCATGGCTATCTACCAATTAGGCGAACACGTTCCGGATATCGCAGCCTCTGCCTACATTACCGATTCGGCAACGGTAGTCGGGCGCGTCACGATCAAGGCCAATTCCAGCGTCTGGTTTCAAGTGACGGTGCGCGGCGATAACGAAGACATCACTATCGGCGAAAACTGCAATCTGCAGGAAGGTGCCGTGTTGCATGCCGACCCCGGCTTCCCGCTCACGCTGGCAGACAATGTGAGCGTAGGCCATCAAGCGATGATCCATGGCTGCAGCGTCGGCGAAGGATCGCTGATCGGCATTCAAGCCGTCATTTTGAACGGCGCAAAGATAGGCAAGAACTGCCTGGTCGGTGCCGGCGCATTGGTCACTGAAGGCAAGGAATTTCCGGATAACTCGCTGATACTCGGTACCCCTGCCAAGGTGGTACGCACACTGAGCGAAAGTGATATCGCCAACCTGCATAGAATCGCCGACAGTTACGTGGCGCGCAGTCGCGAGTTTAAAAATACATTGAAGAAAATAGGATAAGCATGGCTGACACAATGCAAAAATTCGTGTTTGAAGACGCGACCGTGCGTGGTGAACTGGTAGATGTTTCCGAAACCTGGAAGCATGTTCAAGCACGTCGCGATTACCCAACGGCGGTAAAAACCGTTTTGGGTGAAATGCTGGCGGCAACCGCATTGCTCTCGGCAAACTTGAAATTCAACGGTGCCATCATCATGCAAATATATGGTGACGGCCCCTTGCGGCTGCTGGTCGTCGAGTGCGATTCGGATCTGAACATGCGCGCCACTGCCAAGCTGGCAGAACATGCGATTGTCAGCGACGACGCCACACTGCCGCAGCTTGTAAACGTCAAAGGCGAAGGTCGCTTCGTCATTACCCTGGATCCAAAAGACAAATTACCAGGCCAACAAGCCTATCAGGGTATCGTGCCGCTGGATGGCGACACGGTCGCTACCGTGATTGAAAACTACATGCTGCGCTCGGAACAACTCGATACCAAGCTGTGGCTCGCTACTGACAATGAAGTCTCGCGTGGTTTGTTGTTGCAAAAACTGCCGCATGAAGGCGGCATCGTCACCAACACTGAAAGTGATCTGGCAACCTGGGATAGATCGGTGATGCTCGCATCCACCTTGCGCCAGGAAGAGATGATTACAACTGATGTCGAAACCCTGATGCGCCGTTTGTTCTGGGAAGAAACGATACGCGTCTTCGACCCGCAACATCCAAACTTTCTGTGCACCTGCACCCGCGAAAAAGTCGGCACGATGTTGCAAATGCTGGGACAGGAAGAAGTGAATTCTGCACTTGAAGAATTAGGCAAACTCGCAGTCGATTGCGACTTCTGCGGTCAGCACTATGAATTTGATCAGGTCGACTGCGCCCATCTGTTTACAACAGAGGCGCCGGTAGAAACCCTGATTGCCGCCAGCCCGATCAAACACTGAAAAAAACAATACGAGAATAAAAAAACGCGCTTAACTTAACTAAGCGCGTTTTTTATTCGCATGCATTATTCAGTGCTTCTCTTTAGGTTCAATCTTGGGCGGCGGGATAGAGACGAAGGTAGACTTCTTGGTCGGATCAAGAACTTGCACGAAGATTTCGTTTTCCTTGATCATGCCCAGCTCGTAACGGGCCCGCTCTTCGACCGCACCTGTACCGTCCTTCAAATCCTGCACTTCGGAATTAAGCTTCGCATTGCGCGCTCTTAATTCATCGTTCTTCTTTTGTGCAGCGACGACTTGCTGGTCCAGATCCCACACGCGCAACCATCCACCCTTGCCCAACCACAGTGGGTACTGAATCAGCACAACGAGTGCAGCGAGGCAGAGAATGATGAGGCGCATCGGACATTTACACGGCAAATCCGGTCATGCAGCAAAGCCACATGACCGATAGGGATTACTTCAAATTGTAAAACGCACTACGACCAGGATAGCTGGCGATGTCGCCCAGATCTTCCTCGATACGCAACAACTGGTTGTACTTCGCCATGCGATCCGAACGTGACATCGAGCCGGTTTTGATTTGCAGGGAATTGGTACCAACCGCGATATCGGCAATCGTCGAATCTTCGGTTTCGCCTGAGCGATGCGAGATCACGGCTGTGTAACCGGCGCGTTTTGCCATTTCAATCGCTGCGAATGTTTCTGTCAGCGTACCGATCTGGTTGATCTTGATCAGAATCGAATTGGCGATGTTCTTCTCTATGCCTTCGCGCAGGATCTTGGTGTTGGTAACGAACAGATCGTCGCCTACCAATTGCACTTTCTTGCCCAAGGCGGCGGTCAAGGTTGCCCAACCTTCCCAGTCGTTTTCGGCCATGCCGTCTTCGATCGAGATAATAGGATATTTGTCGCACCAGGTTGCCAGCAGATTGGTGAAATCAGTGCTCGACAAGGTCAGGCCTTCGCCTTCCAGATGGTATTTGCCGTCTTTGTAGAATTCGCTGGCTGCGCAATCCAGGCCCAACGCGATTTGCGTGCCTGGCTCGTAGCCCGCTTCTTCAATCGCTTGCAAGATCAGCTTGATTGCTGCTTCATGGTTTTCAACCGATGGTGCGAAACCACCTTCGTCACCAACCGAAGTAGGCAAGCCTTTGTCGTTCAGGATTTTTTTCAGTGTATGGAACACTTCTGCGCCATAACGCAGTGCTTCACGGAAGCTGGGAGCGCCAACCGGAATGATCATGAACTCTTGCAGATCAAGGTTGTTGTTGGCGTGTGCGCCGCCGTTGATGACGTTCATCATAGGCACTGGCATTTGCATAGCGCCTGAACCGCCGAAGTAGCGATACAGCGGCAAGCCGGATTCTTCAGCAGCTGCCTTCGCAACCGCCATCGACACTGCCAGCGTTGCATTCGCGCCCAGACGTGCCTTGTTGTCAGTGCCGTCCAGATCAATCAGCGTGCGGTCGAGGAATGCTTGTTCGTTCGCATCCAGACCCATGATCGCTTCGGAGATTTCTGTATTGATGTATTCGCAGGCTTTCAATACGCCTTTGCCGAAATAGCGGCTCTTGTCGCCATCACGCAATTCGATTGCTTCACGCGAACCAGTCGATGCGCCGGATGGTACCGAAGCACGGCCCATGACGCCGGATTCCAGCAGTACATCGCATTCCACGGTTGGATTGCCGCGTGAATCGATAATTTCACGTCCTATGATGTCAACAATTGCACTCATCTATTTCTCCCTAAATCAGCAAAATTCTGAATAACGTTTTGTAAACGATGGCAGGTCTCAGCATGCATGCCTAGACCTGCGCTGTCGTTAGCCCACTTTTTTTGATGTCGCCTGATTTTGCGCCAGCGCAGCCTTGATGAACGAGATGAACAACGGATGTCCATCGCGCGGCGTTGACTTGAACTCAGGGTGATATTGCACGCCTACGTACCATGGATGTGCATTCTTGCCGGTACGCGGCAATTCCATGATTTCGCACAGCGATTCGGTTGGCGTACGAGCGGACACGATCAAACCCGCATCTTCGACACGACCAAGGTAATGATTATTTGCTTCGTAACGATGACGGTGACGTTCGGTAACTTCGGTGCCATAGATTTCAGCAGCGAGCGTGCCCGGTTTGACTGCGCAGGTTTGCGCACCCAAACGCATGGTGCCGCCCAGATCTGAATTCAAGTCACGACGCTCAACCTTGCCGTCATGGTTTTGCCATTCATTGATCAGCGCAACAACTGGCTGTTCCGTATCCGGATCGAATTCAGTCGAATTCGCTTTGGTCAGACCCGCCATATTGCGCGCATATTCAATCAGCGCGACTTGCATGCCCAAACAGATACCGAAATAAGGAATGCTTTGTTCACGTGCGAAACGCGCAGCAGCAATCTTGCCTTCCACACCGCGTTTGCCGAAGCCACCAGGCACCAGAATCGCGTCGTACTTGGCCAGACATTGCGGACCATTGGTTTCGATTTCTTCCGAATCCAGATATTCAATATTGACGCGGCTTTCGGTATGAATACCGGCGTGACGCAATGCTTCGGTCAATGATTTGTAGGATTCGGTCAGATCGACGTACTTGCCGACCATGCCGATCGTGACGCTGTGCTTAGGATTTTCCAGTGCGTGCACCAGCTTGGTCCAGACCGACAAATCAGCCGGTTTTGGCGATAGGGCCAGTTTTTCGCAGACGATGCGATCCAGACCTTGGTCGAACAGCATCTGTGGAATTTTGTAGATCGTGTCTGCATCCCATACCGAGATCACAGCATCTTCTTGCACGTTCGAGAACAGCGAAATCTTCGCGCGTTCATCATCCGGAATCGGTCTATCGGCGCGGCACAACAATGCGTCTGGCGAAATACCGATTTCGCGCAGTTTTTGCACGCTGTGTTGCGTAGGCTTGGTTTTCAATTCGCCGGCAGAAACCAGATATGGCACCAAGGTCAGATGCACGAATGCAGCCGCATTACGACCGGCGCGCAAGCTCAGTTGACGAGCCGCTTCGAGGAAAGGCAAGGATTCGATATCACCGACGGTACCGCCAATTTCTACCAAGGCAACGTCGAAACCTTCGGCGCCGCGATAGATGTAATCCTGAATTTCATTGGTGATGTGCGGGATGACTTGAACCGTTTTGCCGAGGTATTCACCACGACGCTCCTTGCGGATAACGGATTCATAAATCTGGCCGGTCGTGAAGTTATTCACCTTGCGCATTTTCGCAGTGATGAAACGTTCATAGTGACCCAGATCCAGATCGGTCTCGGCGCCGTCTTCGGTAACGAAAACTTCGCCGTGCTGGAATGGACTCATCGTGCCGGGATCGACGTTGATATACGGATCGAGCTTGAGAAGAGTGACTTTGAGGCCGCGCGATTCAAGGATCGCGGCGAGAGAGGCGGCTGCAATCCCTTTGCCTAGGGAAGACACAACGCCGCCAGTTACGAATACAAACTTGGTCATTACAGAAGGTGCCGAATGGCACGTGCGGGAAATTCGAATTATACCTCAAACATGCACAATTCTTCGCCGTTTTAGCAGGAATTTAATTAACGGCCATACCAATATCTGGCATGTTCGACACGATACTCGCTCACGTCCAACGTAGAGCCAAAGTGTAAAGTAATTGTCCCCGCCTCGTCATTACGCAGCCGCGTAATACCTAATTCGCCGTAGCGTTCGAAAATTTCCGGTTTGGGATGGCGGTAACGATTGCGATAGCCGACCTGAAACAAGGCGATCTGCGGATGTACTGCCTGCAGGAACGGCAAGGTTGACGAGGTACCACTGCCGTGATGCGGCGCGAGTAAAACATGCGCCGCCAGCTTGGTAGCTCCGCCCTCCACTAGCTCGGCTTCCTGTACCGCTTCTATATCGCCGGGCAATAAAATGGAAAGCCCATTCAAAGTGATCTTCAAAGTACAACTACGGGCGTTCGGCTTCCATTTATCGCTGGCATAACTAGCTGCCGTCGGATGCAGCAACTCAAAATCGGCGCCATCCCAATGCCACGCTTGGCCGGCAACACATGGTTCATGCAAGGAAGCTGCATTAACAATCGGATGCTGAAGCGGCAAGGACGACGATACCCGGGCTATCTTTATTTCTTTCATGATCGATAACGCGCCGCCCGCATGATCCATATCGCTATGCGAAATCATCATGCCATCCAATTGATTTATGCCACGTGCACGCAAATAAGGCAGGATCACGCGATTGCCACCATCCGATTCCGGCGAATAAAACGGCCCAGTGTCATATAAAAAGCGATGCTGTTCGGTTTCTATCAACAGCGCCATGCCCTGCCCCACATCAAACGCAGTCACCCACATTTCTCCGGCACGCGGATGCGTAGGTGCATTCAACACCAGCGGCAACCATGCAAAGAAACCGAGGTAACGCGCAGGCCAGCCGCGCGGTGCCAGCATCCACAGCGTGCCTATCAAGGCCAGCGCAAACATCCACCAACTTGGAACAGGCGCAGCCCACACTGCCCATGAAAATTCACTTAGCCAATTGAGCAACTGCGCTAATTCCGCCACTAAAAAATGTGCAGTTAATAGACACCAGCCCGATAAAGGCGATGGCAATACGCTACCGACCAGCGCCAACGGCGTCACCAGAAAACTGACCAGCGGAATTGCGATTGCATTGGCGACAGGACTCACCAGAGAAGTTTGCCCGAACAACAGAACTGTAAGTGGCACCAAACCCAAGGTCACTGCATATTGCGTCAAGGTCGCGCTCTTCAAAACCGTGCGCCAATGTGATTGCCCATCAACAGCATTCGCTGTCGCACGTCCGACGCTGACGTACAAAATCACGGCGACTGCAGCAAACGACAGCCAGAACCCCGGCCCCAACACCGCCCACGGATCCAGCAGAACTACCAGACCCAAAGCCAGACATAACACGTGCGAAATACTGGTAATGCGGCCACACCACAAAGCCGTCGCCACCACACCCAGCATGATCAAGGTACGCTGCGCCGGCAATCCGGAACCGGCGAGGAGTACATAAATTAAAGCGGCCAATGCACCAGCCAACGCGGCGGCTTTTTGTGCTGGCAAGATCAGGGGCAAACGGGCAGAAGTAAAAAATGATCGGCGCCATAGCGCAAAAATCAAACCGGCAAACAAGGCTGCAACCATCGTAATGTGCAAACCTGAAATCGACACCAGGTGAGAAATGCCAGTTCGATTGAACACTGTCCAATCCGATTGACTGATCGCGCGCTGATCTCCGACTACCAGCGCTACGATCACACCGGCATAAGGTTTATCCTGCAATGCGTGTTGCACACGTTCGCGCAACCAGCTGCGACAGCGTTCGACAACATGATTGAAACTGAAAACAAAGTCGTCGAGTCGCACATTCTTTTGCTCAATGGATGGCTCGGGACGGATATAACCGGTCGCCCTGATGTTTTGCTCCAGCAGCCACATTTCGTAATCAAAGCCCGATGGGTTCGCGTTGCCGTGCGGCTTGCGCAAACGCACTGTGAATTGCCAGCGTTCGCCGGGCTGTACTTCAGTGATTTTTTGTTTTGCGTCCGCTTTGATATTGCTGTAGTCGTAATCGGTATACCAGGACAAGGCCAGCTTGCCTGGAATAACAGGTGCCAAGCCTTCCAGCGGCAACACCTTTTCAACCGCAAAATTAAATCGCACACCACGCTCGAAATAACTGGGCATGCTATTTATCGTGCCAACTATCGTTATATCTTGCCCTTCCAGTTCTTTCGACAGTTCATGCGATAAATAATAATGCGCAAACAGCGCCGCCCAGACAAAGCCCAGCAGCACGCCCATCACTGCACGTAAAAGAATTTTGAATTGAGATGGAGGAGCGTGACGACTCAGCGCAAAAAGCGCGCAAGCAAGAATGAACAGGAAGATGAGAAGGAAGTACTGAGGCAGCGTCGCCTGCATCTGCAGCCAGGCAGCACCGACGACGAAGCCGACGATCGCGCTGCGCATACGGCAGCTAGATCACGACACCGAGTCGCGGCATCGCGACTAGCGCGTTCGCAGACGTGATTTGCGCAATGGCAGCAACTGGCATGTCGCGCAATTCAGCCAATACCTGACCTATGCGTGGCAATTGCTCGGGGCTATTGCGTTCTGGATGTACCCATGCGGGAGAAATATCGGGTGCATCGGTTTCCAACACGATGGAATCAATGGGTAGCGTAGTTGCAAGACGACGCAACTGCAATGCACGTGTAAAGGTCATTGCGCCGCCAAAGCCGAGCTTGAATCCAAGCTCGATAAAAATCTCGGCCTGTTGAAAGCTGCCATTGAACGCATGCGCAATGCCACCGATAACGTTGATGCGGCGCAGATATTTCAGAATACTGTCCTGTGATTTACGTACATGCAGTAATACAGGCAAGCCAAAATCGCGCGCGATCTTCAGTTGTTCGGTGTAGAAAAATTCCTGCTTCTCGCGCATCTCGGGCGTCGTCAAGATCGGAATAAAAAAATCCAGACCGATTTCGCCAATTGCTACAAAGCGTGTATCGGTCATTGCAGCTTCGACAGCGACGCGCATCGCGGCAAGGTCTTCTTCCCTGGCCTGCGGTACAAAGATCGGATGTATACCCAGCGCGTAAGTGCAATTGGAATTTCTGTGTGCCAGCGACTCCACTGTGGCGAAGTTATCGCGCGCAACTGCAGGGATGACGATCATCGTCACAGCCTGCTGCTGTGCACGCGCAGCGACCGCATCTTCTTCAGACGCAAACTCCGCCGCATCCAGATGGCAATGGGTATCTATCCACATATCAGTCGATCACCGTCGAACAGTTAAACCGTATGCAGGCATCCATCATGTCGACTCCGGCTCCAAACTAGTTGATCGCTAATTAGCTATGGTGCAACTCATCACTGTAGGTTTGCAAACCGTCGTCAGACAGACGCAAAATGCGATCGCAATGCGTCGCAAGCTCAACGTCATGCGTAACGATGACAAATGCAGTGCCCAGCGTATGCGATAACTCCAGCATCAGGTCGAAGGTTTTGTGCGCGGTGTGCCTATCCAGATTGCCGGTAGGCTCATCGGCCAGCACGCATGCAGGTTGCGTCACCAGAGCACGCGCCAGTGCAACACGCTGACGTTCGCCGCCCGACAATTCACCCGGTACGTGTGTGACGCGATGTTCGAGGCCGACGCGTGCCAGAATCGCACGTGCTGCTTCATGTGCTTCCGCACGCGGTACGCGACGTATCATCAGCGGCATGGCGACATTATCCAGTGCCGAAAACTCAGGCAACAGATGATGGAATTGATAAACGAAACCCAACGAGCGATTGCGCAAGTTGCCACGGGTCTTTTCGTCCAGACTCGCAAAATCCTGATTCAGCAAAGTCACCGAACCAGTAGTCGGCGTATCCAGTCCGCCCAGCAAATGCAGCAAAGTCGATTTGCCCGAACCGGACGCACCGACGATCGCCACGCGTTCGCCTTTGACGATATCGAGATTGATACCCTTCAATACATCGACCGCGTATTTCCCTTGCGTAAATGTCTTCGCAAGATCGCGGCAAGCCAATACATGTTCACTCATAACGCAATGCCTCTGCAGGTTTTACACGGGCGGCCCACCAGCTTGGGTAAATCGTCGCCAGGAATGCCAGTACAACCGCCACACCGCCAATAGTCCACACATCTGGCCAACGCAAGTCGGACGGCAATGAACTGATCAGGTAAATATCTTTAGGCAGGAATTGCACGTGCAAGAGTCTTTCGATAAACGGCACGATGACATCGATATTGGACGCGATCAATACACCGCCACCGACACCGATTGCCGTACCGGCCAAGCCCACCAGCGCGCCCTGGATCATGAAGATCTTCATGATGGAACCCGGAGATGCACCCAGCGTACGCAAAATTGCAATATCCGCCTGCTTGTCGGTCACCGTCATCACCAGCGTCGATACCAGGTTGAATGCAGCAACCGCAATGATCAAAGTCAGGATGATGAACATCATGCGTTTTTCAGTCTGCACGGCAGCGAACCAGTTGCGATTCTGACGCGACCAGTCACGTATCAACACATCGCCGCTCAAGGTCCGTGACAAATCCAGTGCGACTTGCGGTGCACGTTGCATGTCTTCGATTTTCAAACGCAGGCCGGACGGCGCGCCCAGCTTGAACATCTTCATCGCGTCGTCGATATGGATAAACGCCAGCGTCGAGTCGTATTCGAAATGTCCCGAATCGAAGATGCCAACCACCGTGAATTGCTTGAGTCGCGGAATCACACCGGCCGGCGTAACCTGCCCTTGCGGCGCGATCATCGTGACCTTGTCGCCGAGTTGCGCATTCATGCTGCGCGCCAGTTCATTGCCAAGGACGATATTAAATTCGCCACCGCGCAAATCATTCAGGCTACCCCATTTGACTTGCGAAGCCACATCCGAAACCTTGGGCTCCTGATCCGGCAACACCCCGCGCACGGCGACGCCGCGCAGCGTTTCGTCGCGCGTCATCATTGCTTGCGCATCGACATACGGCGCTGCGCCAAGTACTTCCTTGTTGGTGAATGCCTCGCGTGCAGTGTTTTGCCAATCCGGCAAAGCACCTTGCGGCTCGAAGATTTCTATATGCGACAGCACCGACAACATGCGATCGCGCACTTCTTTTTGAAAACCGTTCATCACTGACAGTACGACTATCAACGCCGCCACGCCCAGCGCAATACCAGCCATGGAAATCAGTGAAATGAATGAAATGAAGCTGTTGCGGCCACTGCGTTTGCCGGCACGTGTATACCGTATGCCAACCAGCCACTCGAAAGATAGATTTTTTATGATGCTCAATGAAGGCTCCTGAATGCAGCACGCAGTTTGCCATACATTTTCGACTACCAGCAAAGTGCAGAAACGAAAATCGGCAATCCCATTTATTAGCGTGCTTGCGCCATCTATTGAGTGGCGACGTACGCCGAACGTTCCATGCATCCAGCAAATAGTAGCTTGCCGAATCGTCGCGCATACACCAGAAGAACAGCGATATCGCCGCCAGAAGTAGTCGCAATTGCCCTACAATCGCGGCATGACTCAACTTGAACTTCTTTTACCTTTCGCAATGCCGCCTGCCGAAATGGCGCGTGACCTGCTGCGTGAACTGAAAATGCCGTCGCTCGCCATGCTGCTGGCCCGCTCCAGCCGTTCGGCACATCAGGTTTTCGATGGATTTTCGCGCGCTTTGCCGCATGAATACTGGCTGACTCGCCAGTTCGACTCCGACAACAGCCCAGCCCTGGCGACTAGCGCCATGCGCAGCTTTAACCTGCCTGCTGAAACCGGCGTATGGTTCATTTTGCAACCGGTACATCTGCACATTTCGCGCGATCATCTGGTCTTGACTGATACTCGCCAATTACAACTTGCAGAATCCGATGCACGCGCCTTGTTCGATATCGTGCAGCCCTTGTTTGAAGAAATCGGCAAGACCTTGGTATACGGCGATGCGCAAACCTGGTTCATGCGCGCCGATGACTGGCACGCACTGCGCACATCCACATCCGATGCCGCCTGCGGCCACAACATCGATATCTGGATGCCGAAGGGACCGCGTGAGCGCGACTGGCGCCGTCTGCAAAATGAAATCCAGATGCATTGGCATGCACACGCAATCAACGAACAACGAGAAACACGCGGACTGAAGCCGATTAATTCAGTCTGGTTATCAGGTGGCGCAGAAGCAGAAAAAACTTCGGAAGCAAATACAAAATTTGAAGAAGCATTCATTTTTTTAAATGAGCGGAATTCTTTTACAGCCCTGACAAAAAAACAGATTCCCATTACGTCCTCGGCAGATATTTTCGATGCAAAACCACAGCACGGCTTGCTGGTTTTGGACAATCTGATAGGACCTGCGTTGGCAGGCGATTGGTCAGAATGGCTGATGTGTTTTCAGTCCATGGAAGAACGATGGTTTGCGCCATTGCTGCAAGCCTTGCAGGATGGGCGACTCGACAAACTCGCGATTACGATCAGCCACAACACGGTCTATTCCACCTTCGCCATCAGCAAATCTTCACTACGTAAATTCTGGTGCAAACCTGCGCTGGCACGTCTTGCATCATGACCCGTATTGTCACCAGACCCTATCCGTTTCGCGATGCCGAACGCATGCACCAAGGCGGCGTACATCCTGTCATGGCGCGCCTGTATGCAGCGCGCGGCCTGCTTGACTTGAAAGAACTGACCAGCGACCTGACTGCACTGATCCCTCCTCCCGGCTTGCTGCATATCGATGTCGCTGCAGTATTTCTGGCGGATGCGATTGCAGAAAAAAGGAAACTGGTCATCGTCGCCGACTACGATTGCGACGGCGCGACCGCTTGCGCCATCGCCTTGCGCGGTTTGCGCGCCATGGGCGCGATTGTCGATTTCATTGTGCCGAACCGTTTTGAATACGGCTATGGACTGACGCCGGAAATCGTCGCACTCGCCGTACGCGAAAAATCGCCAGACATCATCGTCACCGTCGATAACGGTATCGCCAGCATAGACGGTGTGGCAGAAGCAAATCGACGCGGCATTGATGTCGTGGTCACCGATCATCATTTGCCGGCAGATACCTTGCCGGCGGCACGCGTGATCGTCAATCCGAATCAGCCTGACTGCGGCTTCCCCAGCAAAAATCTGGCTGGCGTCGGCGTTATGTTTTACGTATTACTGGCCTTGCGTGCAGAAATGCGCAAGCGCGGCATCTTCGATGCGCAAACCCAACCAAAACTGGACACATTGCTCGATCTGGTAGCGCTCGGCACCGTGGCTGACGTAGTCAAGCTCGACGCCAACAATCGCATCCTGGTCGCACAAGGCTTGAAGCGCATGCGCGCAGGTCGCATGCATGCCGGCATTGCTGCGTTGTTCCGTGCAGCCGGTCGCGAAGCGCGGCGTGCGTCCCCCTTCGATCTTGGCTTTGCACTTGGGCCGCGCCTGAATGCAGCCGGACGTCTATCGGATATGTCGCTCGGTATTGAATGCCTGACAACCGACGACGAAGGTCGTGCCTGGGCGATTGCGCAACAACTCGATGAAATCAATCGTGAACGCCGCACCATAGAAGCCGACATGCAGGAAACCGCCCTGCTCCTGCTCGACAGTTTCGATCCGCAAAACAAGACCACCATCAGCGTCTTCGATGCCAGCTGGCATCAAGGCGTAATCGGGATTGTTGCATCCCGTTTGAAAGACAAGTTTTATCGCCCGACCATTACCTTTGCCGATGCAGGCGATGGCTGGATCAAGGGTTCGGGACGTTCGATTGCAGGTTTCCATTTGCGCGATGCACTGGATCTGGTTTCCAAGCATGCGCCGACCTTGATCGATAAATTCGGTGGTCATGCGATGGCGGCTGGTTTGACGATACGTGCTGATGCGCTGGACGCTTTCACACAAGCGTTTGAAGCAGTTGGCAAGGATTGGCTGAATCAGAATCAGCTGGAACGCGTAATCGAAACCGACGGCCCGCTCGAATCAGCCTATTTCACCACGCAATTCATTGAATTGATGGAAGCACAAGTGTGGGGACAGGGTTTTGCGCCGCCACTGTTTTGCGATGAGTTCCGCGTCATCAATCAACGCATCCTTAAAGAACGTCATCTGAAATTGACTCTGGAAAAAGACGGTGTGAACTACGATGCGATCTGGTTTGGCCACATCGATTCTTTACCCAATCGAGCTAGAGTCGCGTACCGCTTGGACGCCAATGAGTTCAATGGCAGAACGCGCGTGCAATTGCTGGTCGAGCACGCGGAAGCCACCGAGTAAGAAGTAAGGTACTGTCTTCTTACTCAACGCACTGGCAGGAATTGCAGCAAGGACCCGCCAAACAAATTTTGCACATAGTTAATACCAACCCGCCGGTATTTTTCAGTCACGAATTCGGCCAACAGATCGAGGCGTCCGACGATCTTGCCGAATTCGCGCTCGAAGCTTAAATTACGCCCGCTCTCGCTGATATCGTCGGACAGCAGCAATATCTTCCCTGTCGCATCGCGGCGACTGCCCATCAACCAGATGGCGATTTCGATATTGCGTGCCGCGTTGTAAAGATGTTGTGCATCCAGGCCGTCGATCAAAAAGAATTCAGTCTTGCCATCATGCGCGGTGATGATCATGTCGGTGGACGCATAGATGAATGCGGCCACCCGATCACCGCTGAAATCAGGCGTCAAGGCCAGCGATAGAGCCTTGATATCACGCTGCCCCTGCAGCCCCGGCCATACCTGTCTTTGCTCTATCGCGTTACGTACGCGTTTGACCGCATCTTCGCGGGTGGCAGCAGTCTTTTTCCATTCGGCTGGATTGCGCCGGTACAGCTTGTCCATTAACAGATAGAGGCTGTCCAGATTGTCGCGCATGGCGATGGTGGCGATACGATTGGTATCGGACTGCCCCATTTCCTTGCCACTGGTAGACGCGCCCTTGACTTCCCCGCGCGGTGCCGGCGTTGCCGTGCAACCCGCCAATACGGCACACATGCACAACAGCCAGCAAGCGCGGCGCGATCCTTCCATATTTGTTACTCCCTTATTAATTTTTATAAAAAAAGGACCGTAAAAACTGAAAACAATTCAATCCGCAAGACTGTATCCAGGACAGGCTTAAAACACAGTGTGGCTCGCGTATAATGTCCGGTTTTACCGCAAAAGAAAATACTATGGAAGCCGAACGCCTCAATTCCCTCGAATCCCTGCTCGCCGATCTCACGACTCGCGCGACCGAACTTCGGAGGTATCTTTGACTTCGATATCAAGTCAGAGAAACTAGACCAAGTCAACGGCGAACTGGAAGATCCTAAAGTCTGGGATGACCCAAAACGCGCCCAGGAACTGGGCAAAGAAAAGAAATCGCTGGAAGCGATCGTGCATACCCTCATCAAGGTCGATGCCGAGCTGAAAGACGCGCACGACCTGTTCGCGATGGCACGTGAAGAAAAAGACGAAGACACCATCGTCGCGATTGAAGCGGATACACAAGAACTGCTGAAGATCGTCGAAGGCATGGAATTTCGCCGCATGTTCAGCGGCCCCATGGATGCGAATAATTGCTTCATCGATATCCAGGCCGGTGCCGGCGGTACCGAGGCACAGGATTGGGCATCGATGCTGTTGCGCCAGTATCTGCGCTATTGCGAACGCAAAGGCTTCAAGGTTGAAGTCCTGGAACAATCCGATGGCGAGGTTGCGGGTATTAAAACTGCCACACTGAAAGTCGAAGGCGAATACGCCTACGGCCTGCTGCGCACCGAAACCGGCGTGCATCGCCTGGTACGCAAATCCCCATTCGATTCTGCCAACGGTCGCCACACGTCTTTCTCCAGCCTGTTCGTGTATCCCGAAGTCGATGATTCGATCGAGATCGACATCAACCCAGCCGACGTGCGCATTGATACCTATCGCGCGTCCGGCGCCGGTGGCCAGCACATCAACAAAACCGATTCTGCTGTGCGTCTAACGCATGGTCCATCCGGTATCGTCGTGCAGTGCCAGAACGATAGATCACAGCACCGTAACAAGGCCGAAGCATGGGACATGCTGAAAGCCAAGCTGTTTGAACTGGAAATGCGCAACCGCATGAGCGAACAGCAAAAACTGGAAGACTCCAAAACCGATGTCGGCTGGGGTCATCAGATCCGCTCTTACGTGCTGGATCAGTCGCGCATCAAGGATTTGCGCACCGGCTTTGAAACCGGTAATACCAAGGCAGTGCTGGATGGCGATCTGGACGACTTTATCGCCGCATCGCTGAAGCAAGGCGTTTAATTCACCTTTATTCACCTGCATCAACACGCTTGTCACTGCTTCATTTTTAATCGCATTCACTTAACAGATTGTCCCCATGACTACGCATAACGACGACGCTGCAGCATCGCTACCGATAGACGAAAACAAAATCATCGCCGAGCGCCGCGCCAAGCTGAGCGCCTTGCGCGAGCAAGGCATTGCCTTCCCTAATGACTTCCGCCCGCAGCACAAGGCGGCTGATCTGCAGGAAAAGTATGCCGGCAAGACACGCGAAGAACTGGAAGCAGAATCTGTCACCGTCGTGCTGGCAGGTCGCATGATGCTGAAACGTGAAGCGGGCAAGAAAGCTGCATTCGCAACTTTGCAGGATGCATCCGGCCCGAAAGCCGATGGCCGCATCCAGATCTACGCGACACTGGATCTGACCGGCGAAGCGGCGATGGCTGCGCTGCATCACTATGACCTCGGCGATATCCTGGGTGTCAGCGGCACACTGTTCAAAACCAAGACCGACGAATTGACGATCAAGGTGTCCGAACTGCGCCTGATCACCAAATCGCTGCGTCCGCTGCCGGACAAATTCCATGGCCTGGCCGATCAGGAAACCAAATATCGTCAGCGTTACGTTGATCTGATCATGAATGAAGACACGCGTCGTACCTTCAAGGCGCGTACTGCTGCGATCTCATCGATTCGTCGCTTCATGGAAAAGAACGAGTTCATGGAAGTGGAAACGCCGATGCTGCACACGATTCCCGGTGGCGCAGCGGCCAAGCCTTTCACGACTCATCACAATGCACTCGACATGCAAATGTTTTTGCGTATCGCGCCTGAGCTGTACCTGAAACGGCTGGTCGTCGGCGGTTTCGATCGCGTGTTCGAGATCAACCGCAACTTTCGTAACGAAGGTGTATCGATCCGTCACAATCCTGAATTCACGATGATGGAATTCTATGCGGCCTACACCGATTACAAATGGTTGATGGATTTCACCGAAGCAGTAATTCGCCAGGCGGCAATCGATGCGCATGGCACAGCGACACTGACTTACGGTGGTCGCGAGCTGGATCTGGCTAAACCCTTCCATCGTTTGACGATTGTTGAAGCGATCAACAAGTACGCACCTGGCTATAGTGCTGAACAACTCAACGATGCAGAATTCATCAAGAAAGAACTGCTGAAATTCGGCGTCAAACCGCATGCACATTCCGGCCTCGGTGCCTTGCAACTCGCACTGTTTGAAGAAACTGCGGAAGCGCAACTGTGGGAACCAACCTACATCATCGATTATCCGGTTGAAGTGTCACCACTGGCACGCGCATCGGACACCGTCACCGGCATTACCGAGCGCTTTGAGTTGTTCATGGTTGGTCGCGAAATCGCCAACGGCTTCTCCGAATTGAACGATGCAGAAGATCAGGCAGCGCGCTTCCAGGCGCAAGTCGCCGCGAAAGATGCGGGCGACGAAGAAGCAATGTTTTACGACGCTGACTATATACGCGCGCTGGAATACGGCATGCCACCAGCCGGCGGTTGCGGCATCGGCATTGATAGGCTGATGATGATCATCACCGATTCGCCTAATATCCGCGACGTATTGCTGTTCCCGCATCTGCGCCGCGAAGATTAAGTTCCCGCAAGGAAACCAGAAAAAAGGACTGCTACGGCAGTCCTTTTTTATTACGGCAACTAATGATTGCTACCCCTTCATGGTTACATCAACTTACATCTGACACAGGTTTAAGCTTTCTATTTGCTTCAAGCGGAGCAATACTTTGTTCACATTAACAAATCGTGGAAATGCCCACATCCGGAGGATTTATGGAAACCAACAATAATTCAAAACGTATTCATCCCCTCGTTGCTGCCGCTGCCGTCGGCGTATTGCTCGTCAGTCTGGTCGGCGTTGCTGCAATGACCGGTATGCTCCCAAATTCAAATAGCGAGGGCTCGCAAAAAGAAGCCATCGCTGCCTTGGAAAAAGACGCTGCAGATAAAGCGGCAGCAGCACAAGCTGCTGAAGATAAAGCATATCAAGCACGTAAAGAAGCGGACGAACGCCAGGCTGCAGCAAGCAAGACAGCCAATCAAGCCAAATCCAGCTCCTCTACCAAGGTTGCACAAGCACAAATTTGCTACGACTGCGGTCGTATCGAATCGATACGTTCAGTACAAACCCAGGCTAAACCGAGCGGTGTTGGTATCGTTGGCGGCGCAGTAGTGGGCGGCTTGCTGGGCAATCAGATCGGTAACGGCAATGGTCGCAGTCTGGCAACGGTTGCTGGTGCAGTAGGTGGCGGCTATGCCGGTAACGAAATTGAAAAACGTACGCGCACCGCGACAACATATGAAGTACGTGTACGCATGGAAGATGGCAAGATCCGCACCTTCCCTTACGATCATCAGCCAAACTGGAACACAGGTGATCGTGTTCGCGTAGTAGATGGTTATTTGCGCGCGCGTTAATCTGTAAGCGGAAACAAAAAAGAGCGGCAAATTGCCGCTCTTTTTTATGTCCTGCGATTCCCTACTGAACTCAGATCAGTCTGTTGCCGCAATTATTCCAGGCTTTATTCCGCTTCTTCTATCCAGGCCTGTTGAATTGCTTCCAGAATTTTCTCACCGGAACGATCAGGTGCGTCATCAAAGTCTTCCAGCTCACAGACCCATTTATGCAAATCGGTAAAGCGCACAGTCAGCGGGTCAATATCAGGAAATTTATCCCTCAACTCTTCCGCAATACGGATGGTATCTGTCCATTTCATCGCAAGCTCCTCAGTTCTTTTTAGTGATTTTCGCTAGCGTGGTTGATCGTGTAACGCGGGATTTCCACCACCAGATCTTCGTTTGCCACAATAGCCTGACACGACAGGCGCGATGCCGCTTCCAGGCCCCACGCTTTATCGAGCAAATCTTCTTCGGTCTCACCCGCTTCGTTCAGCGAATTGAAGCCTTCGCGCACGATCACGTGACAGGTCGTGCAGGCACAGGATTTCTCACATGCATGTTCGATATCGATATCGTTTTCAAGCAAGGCATCGCATATCGATTTTCCGGCTGGCGCTTCAATCACGGCGCCGTCAGGGCACAAGGCATGGTGGGGAAGAACAACAATTTGCGGCACTTGGTTTACCTCGAAAGTTAAATGTTATTACGTTGAAAAACGGCATCTACTTTGCCGATTTCCTCAACGCCATGCTGCTTTTTTGCCCAGCTAAACAAGGGCAAATGATCAATCAAATCTCGTCCAGTTTCTTGCCCGACAAGGCAGTGCGTACGCTTCTATCCATTCTACGCGCGGCAAATTCTTCTGTCCCGTGCGCCAGTGCATCGACCGCCGCCTTGATCGCTACGTGATCAGTGCCGTCACCAGTCTGCCGGACCTTTTCAAGCAAAGCGATGACATCTTTTTGCTCATCATCCGATAGCAAGTTCGCATCGGCATCCAGCGCCGATTGCGTCGCCAATACAATACGTTCTGCTTCCACCTGCTCTTCGCGCAAGGCACGCAAAGCCATATCCACATCTGCCGATTTGAATGAATCCTGCAGCATTTGCGAGATCTGATCGTCGGCCAAACCGTATGAAGGTTTGACACTGATCGATGCTTCTACGCCTGAACGCAACTCGCGTGCAGAAACCGACAGCAAACCATCGGCGTCCACTTGATAAGTTACGCGTATGCGCGCCGCACCAGCCGCCATAGGCGGAATGCCGCGCAATTCAAACTTTGCCAATGAACGGCAATCCGTTACCAACTCGCGTTCGCCCTGCACGATATGCACGGCGAGCGCCGTCTGGCCATCCTTGAAGGTCGTGAATTCTTGGGCACGCGCGCATGGAATCGTCGAATTACGCGGGATAACTTTTTCTACCAGGCCGCCCATGGTTTCGATACCCAGCGACAGTGGAATCACATCCAGCAACAACCAGTCATCTCCAGCAGCACGATTGCCAGCCAGCAGATTCGCCTGAATTGCAGCACCCAGCGCCACTACTTTATCGGGATCGATGTTCGCCAAAGGCGTGGTCTGGAAAAAATCGCCAACAGCTTTTCGTATATGCGGCATGCGTGTTGCACCGCCAACCATCACCACACCATCAACATCATCCACAGTCAGGTCTGCATCGCGCAAAGCCTTCTTGGTTGGCGTAATCGTCTTCGCGACCAGATGCTGCGTGATCTGGATAAAATCTGCCGCGGTTACTGTGACATGTACTTCTTCGCCGGACGTCAGCACAGCGTCGATATGCGTTTCCGATTTCGACGACAACAGTTCTTTCGCTTCGCGTGACTTGACCATCAGGATGCTGGTATCGATATCCGATAAAGGTGCCAGATTGGATTGCTCGATAATCCAGCAAAACAAACGATGATCGAAATCGTCACCGCCCAGCGCAGAATCGCCGCCGGTAGACAGCACTTCAAACACGCCTTTAGTCAATTTCAGAATAGATACGTCGAAGGTGCCGCCGCCCAGATCGTAGACGGCGAACACGCCTTCCGACGCGTTGTCGAGTCCATAGGCAATCGCTGCTGCAGTCGGCTCATTCAGCAAACGTAATACGTTCAGACCAGCCAATTTGGCTGCGTCTTTCGTCGCCTGGCGTTGCGCATCGTCGAAATATGCAGGCACGGTAATCACTGCCCCCACCAGCTCATCGCCCAATGCGTCTTCAGCTTGCTGGCGCAAGGTCGCGAGAATCTCTGCCGATACTTCAACCGGGCTCTTAACGCCGGCAACGGTTTTCAATTGCACCATACCCGGCGTATCGAGAAAATCGTAAGGCAGATTTTCAGCGTACGCGATGTCTTTCAAGCCGCGCCCCATGAAGCGCTTGACGGAAACGATCGTGTTCTTCGGATCGGCATTCTGCGCCGCTTGCGCCTTGTAGCCGATATGCGCATTACCATTTTTCAGGTAATGCACAACCGACGGCAGCAATGAGCGCCCTTCTTCATCGGTCAATACTTCTGGAATGCTGTTGCGCACAGTGGCAACCAGCGAATTAGTCGTACCGAGATCGATACCAACGGCCAGCCTGTGCTGATGCGGTGCGGTAGACATGCCGGGTTCGGCGATTTGAAGTAGAGCCATATTCGTTTGTAACTTATCTCAGGTAAGTCGCTGCCATCGTTAATCGACGACAGCGGACAACAATGCTAGTCCGGTAACGTATCCAGCGCGATGGATACTTCATCTGCAAATTTTTCGAGGAACATCAACTGCCGCACCAAACCGGCCGCCTGCGTAAAATCGTTGGCGTCCAGCAATTGGGCGATCTCTAACAACTCTATCTTGCGTGCGCTGCGAATGTCGTCATCCAGCGTTTCCAGCTCAGCTCTATTCTTTTGCGCGCGCGCTTCACTGAGCGCTTCACGCCATTCCATTTGTTGCATCAGGAACTCGACCGGCATCGCCGTATTCGATTCTGTCTGCAGATCGACGCCATTCAACTCGCACAAATATGCTGCGCGCTTGAATGGACTTTTTAATGTCTTGTACGCTTCGTTCGCGCGCGTAGCCCATTGCATCGCAACACGCTTTTCAGCATCGGAGGCATTTGCGAACTTGTCTGGATGGACCTGATTCTGCACGCTGTGATAAGCGCTATCGAGTGCGCTGGCATCAATCGTGAAACGTTGCGGCAGATGAAAAAGGTCGAAGTGGTTTTGCATTTCTTGTGCGCTGGCGGTCGGCTGGCTTATCTTGCGATGCAGCGCTATCGCTGCCGAATGATTGATGCATCAAATAAAAGAGCCTGCACACGTTCTACAGGCTCTATCGGAACAAAACATCTGTTGACATCTGCGGCAATTTTCGCCGTACAGTCGTCACGTATCAAATACGGAAGCTTTCGCCACAACCGCATTCATCCTTGACGTTCGGGTTATGGAATTTAAAGCCTTCGTTCAAACCTTCTCGCGCAAAATCCAGCTCTGTGCCATCGATATACGGCAAGCTTTTAGGATCAACAAAGACCTTCACGCCATGCGATTCAAATACGCTATCTTCGGTCGCGCTTTCGTCCACGTATTCCAGCTTGTACGCGAGGCCGGAGCACCCGGTCGTGCGCACGCCGAAACGAAGGCCGATACCTTTTCCGCGCCGTTCCATGTAGCGATTGATGTGTTTCGCTGCTTTTTCAGTCAATGTAATAGCCATGATTCTTCGCTCAAAAAGATTGTCGTTGAAGCGCGCAGAAAATGCTGCGCGAACCAACAAACTTAAGCCGCTTTTTCCGTTTCTACGACGCCATGCTTGGTTTTGTAATCCAGCACTGCAGCCTTGATCGCATCTTCAGCCAGAATCGAGCAGTGAATTTTCACTGGTGGCAATGCCAGCTCTTCGGCGATTTGCGTGTTCTTGATCGCCAGCGCTTGATCCAGCGTCTTGCCTTTGACCCATTCGGTCACCAGCGACGACGATGCAATCGCCGAACCGCAACCGTAGGTTTTGAATTTTGCATCTTCGATCAAGCCGTCTGCACCGACCTTGATCTGCAGTTTCATGACGTCGCCGCAAGCCGGCGCACCAACCATGCCGGTACCGATAGTGTCATCACCTTTATCGAACGCACCAACGTTGCGTGGATTTTCGTAATGATCGAGAACTTTGTCTGAGTAAGCCATTTTGATGCTCCTAGTTAAACCTTGCTTCTGCTTTATTTGCAGAAACAAAAACGATTAGTGTGCCGCCCATTGAATCGTGCTGATGTCGATCCCGTCTTTGTACATATCCCACAGCGGCGACAATTCACGCAGCTTGGTGACTTTTTCCTTGATCAGATTGATCGTGAAATCCACGTCTTCTTCGGTAGTAAAACGACCGAAAGTAAAACGAATCGAGCTATGTGCCAGTTCGTCGCTACGACCTAGCGCTCTCAATACATAAGATGGTTCCAGACTGGCCGAAGTACAAGCCGAACCTGAAGAAACAGCCAAATCCTTGATTGCCATGATCAGCGACTCACCTTCAACGTAGTTGAAACTGACGTTCAGGTTGTGCGGTACGCGGTGATCCATATCGCCATTGATATAGACCTCCTCCATATCCATCAAGCCTTTGGCCAGACGATCGCGCAAACCCTTGATACGGACGATTTCTTCATCCATTTCTTCGCGGGCGATACGGAAAGCCTCACCCATGCCGACGATCTGATGCGTTGCCAGCGTGCCCGAACGCAAGCCGCGCTCATGACCGCCACCGTGCATTTGTGCTTCGATACGCACACGCGGTTTGCGACGCACATACAAGGCGCCTATGCCTTTAGGGCCGTAGGTTTTGTGCGCGGTAAATGTCATCAGGTCGACTTTGGTTTTTTCCAGGTCGATTTTGACTTTGCCGGTTGCCTGCGCAGCGTCGCAATGGAAAATGATGCCCTTGCTGCGGCAAAGTTCACCGATTTCATCGATAGGCTGAATCACGCCGATTTCATTGTTGACCAGCATGACCGATACCAGGATCGTGTCTGGGCGAATCGCTTCAGCCAACTGCTCAATCGTGATCAAGCCATTGTCTTGTGGTTGCAAATAAGTTGCTTCAAAACCCTGGCGCTCCAATTCACGCACGGTATCCAGCACAGCTTTGTGCTCGGTCTTCACCGTGATGATGTGCTTACCCTTGGTTTTATAGAATTGTGCTGCGCCTTTGAGCGCCAGGTTGTTGCCCTCCGTTGCACCCGAAGTCCAGATGATTTCGCGCGTATCCGCATTCACCAGTTTGGCGACTTGTTCACGCGCATCTTCCACCGCTTTTTCTGCCGTCCAGCCGTACATATGGCTGCGCGAAGCCGGATTACCGAACTGCTCGCGCAGATAAGGAATCATCTTGTCGGCTACACGTGGATCGATAGGCGTCGTCGCCGAGTAATCCATATAAATCGGAAAGTGCGGCGCCTTGATCGTATCTATCAAGCTTTTATCTAACGGGGCATTCATCTTTTATAGCTCCAATAATCAAACGGCTGCGTGGTTACGGTGCACCACCACCACGCATTGTTCAGAAATCTTTTGTTTTTGCTGATCGACCAAGTCTTTCAAAGACACAGAATCGAGATAATCCACCATTTTTGCATTCAGCGTTGCCCACAGGTCATGTGTCATGCAACGTCCACCATGTTCATGCTCGGGGCTGTGGCAATTTTCCTTGCCGCCGCATTGTGTTGCATCCAGCGGCTCATCAACTGCAATGATGATATCGGCGACCGTTACATCCTCTGCACGTCGCGCCAGGTTGTAACCACCACCCGGCCCGCGTACCGACTCCACGATTTCATGGCGACGCAATTTGCCAAACAATTGCTCCAGATACGACAGAGAAATTTCTTGCCGCTGGCTAATACCGGCGAGCGTCACGGGACCATTGTCCTGACGCAATGCCAAGTCAATCATTGCTGTTACAGCAAAACGTCCTTTAGTCGTCAAACGCATTAAATACCGCCTCTAGAATCAACCTGAGTGTAATCACCCGAGTTGTTGATCGATTTGGTCAAGTATAACAAACTTGACTGAATCTGTCAGGTACTCGCTTTTTCCCAATCCGCCCAGCTTGGATGGGTATAAGGACATCCGATTTCCACACATCAATTTTATTCCCTAACCATCCGCTCGACATTGACCGGCGTCACTAAGCGGAGATTTTGCTATATGCGCATATTCAAAAATTTCCCTCGGCAAACACCCATAACTGATGTCTTCATGAGCTCACTTAACCTCTCATCATCTCAACCCAGAAACCGCAGTCAAGTACCAGCAAAATGAACCAAAATAAAAACTTTGAACGATCATTCAGTTACTTGATTAACAAATACAAATCCCGCACAAAAAATAGAACAAAAATCGATATTCCGAGGGGCATCAACACATGTCTTGCGGATACTTTATATTTTGAGCGAATATTCAATTTATAATGAGTGCCATATTAATTGACTGAAACTTCGTTTCGATATCCGCAATGGCCACACGCATTACCAAGACCCCGCAATCCCCCACTCAAAAAGCCGACAAAAAACGAGTCGAGGTCCTGAAGGCTGCCGGCAAATGTTTCCGCAAAACCGGCTTCCACCAAACCTCCATGCAGCAGATTTGCGCCGAAACCGGCTTGGGTCCTGGCGCGGTTTATCGTTATTTCACTGGCAAGGAAGCCATCATCGAAGCGATGGTTGAAGACGAGCGTCGCCAGGCGCGCGCCATGTTGCTGCAAATGCGCGATGCCGAATCCATACAGGCTGCCTTGAGCGCCATCACACGCCAGTTTGCCGAACGCTATCGCGCTGGCGGCGATGCCAGCCTGATGACCGAGGTTTATGCCGAAGGCATGCGTAGCAAACGGGTGGGCGCCGTTTTACGCAAGATAGAAGCGGAATGGATCATGGGATTGACCAATCTGTTGCGCATTGCACAGGCGCGTGGGCAGATAGACGCGTCGCTTGATGCCGCGCAAACAGCCTTGTTCCTGACCGGCATGTGGGATGGGATGGTGATACGCCAGCATTTTCATGCGCATGAAGATCCGCAGGCGCTGCCGAATTTCTTTGAAACCATGATTGCGCGACTGCTGGCAAAGGATAACAAGGTCAGTGGCAAGCCATTGACGACGCCACCCATCGAGAACTCATTGTTTGCCGAAGAATTGAAGAAGCGCGCAGAGTCGGAAGATCTGCGCCAGCTCAGTCTGATTTAAACCGAATTCTTTTTCAGCAGATGCATGGCGCCGAAAAGCTCCTGCATCACCGGATTGGCAATAAAGCTCAGGTTGTATGGATGCTCGGAGACTTTTTTCGGAAAGCGAGCACTCTCAGGTAAAGCCTCCAACTGTACGGCAATTTTCCCCCACAACACCAAGCTTGGTGGCTGCTCTGCCCCCCGATCTGCGTGATCTGCCAAGGCTGCCAGCACCGTTTGCAAAAACGGTATCCACGGCTTGGCTTCCTTCACCGGCGGCACATGTGAACGGAAAACCAGCGCCGCATTCAGTAATAAAAAGCCGTGCGCGATCAGATTAGCCTGCAATTCCGGCAAGGTTTGAATCACGTTTGACGCTGGCGCCTGCGCCTTTGCAGATACACCCGCCAGCGCATCGCCTGTGGTTTGCGCTATGGCCAATTGACCATCCGTCACCAGCAACATCTTCATGAAATTGCGTAATGAGGTCGCGCGATTGACTTGTTTAGACAAGCCTTTCTCCGACCACAGGGAGCCAACTGCACCATCCATGAAGCAAACGCCAGTCGCACTGTCGGCCCGCGGATAAGGTCCTTCACCAACCAATACATAACGCACTGCGTCCAAAGGCTGGGCGAATGCAGCAAACAATCTGCCGCCATTCGGCAAGTAATTATCTTCGGCCAGCGCAGGTAAATAATCGGGAAATGCCTTGTGAACTGCGTTCAGGCCGGCCAATAGTATCGGGCGCCACGATGCGTCGGCGACGTCCAGCATAGCGAGGAAAGATGATGGAATAGCTTGCATGCAGTTTAAAGCCAAAGGTTTACAGCCTGAGTTTCATACAGGCCGACGAAAGCAGCGATTGTAGCCGCAAGATACAGACACAAGTCGAATTGCTGTTCGTCACAACCTTCATTTCAATCCAGCATAAGCGCTAAAAATTATGCGCCAGCCAAGGATTCGATAGTGTCCGTCCCGGATGCGCCAAACAATTGCTCCTTCAATATTCGCAACTGATCACGCACTTGCGCGGCTTTTTCGAACTCCAGGTTTTTTGCATGGCCAAGCATCTGTTTTTCCAGACGTTTGATTTCCTTGCTGACCTGCTTCTCGCTCATCGCTTCATACTTCGCATGCTCTTGTGCGGCATTCAACTCTTCGCGCGCTTCCTGCGGGCTGTACACACCATCGATCAATTCCCGAATATTTTTCTTGATACCCATCGGTGTGATGTTATTCGCAGTATTAAACGCGATCTGCTTGGCGCGACGGCGTTCAGTCTCGTCAATCGCGCGTCGCATCGAATCAGTTACCTTGTCGCCATAGAGGATAGCCATACCACTTAAATTACGCGCAGCACGGCCTATGGTTTGAATCAGACTGCGCTCGGAGCGCAGGAAGCCTTCCTTGTCCGCATCCAGAATCGCCACCAATGAAACCTCAGGCAAATCCAGACCCTCGCGCAACAAGTTAATACCCACCAGCACATCGAAAGTACCCAGACGTAAATCCCTGAGGATTTCCACGCGCTCAACGGTATCAATATCGCTGTGCAGGTAACGCACCTTGATACCGTTATCGCTCAAAAATTCGGTTAACTGCTCAGACATGCGCTTGGTCAGCGTCGTCACCAACACACGCTCATGTTTTTTCACGCGCTCGGTAATTTCCGACATCAGGTCATCGACCTGAGTCAAAGCCGGACGCACGCTGATCAAGGGATCGACCAGGCCGGTCGGACGCACAACCTGCTCTACTACCTGATCGGCATGCGTGTTTTCATAATCAGCTGGCGTGGCGGAAACAAATACCATTTGCCGCATTTTTCCTTCGAACTCATCAAAGCGCAGTGGCCGATTATCCAGCGCTGAAGGCAGGCGGAAACCGTAATCAACCAGATTGGTTTTGCGCGCCCTATCGCCGTTGTACATGCCATTGAGCTGTCCCATCAGCACGTGCGACTCATCCATGAACATCAGGGCGTCTTGAGGCAGATAATCGACCAGTGTTGGCGGCGGATCGCCTGCCTTGGCACCACTCAAGTGACGTGAATAGTTTTCGATGCCTTTGGTAAAACCGATTTCCTGCATCATCTCCAGATCGAACCTCGTACGCTGCTCCAGCCTTTGTTCTTCGATCAATCTGTTTTCCTTGCGGAAAAATTCCAGGCGATCTCGCAATTCATCCTTGATGGTTTCTATCGCACGCAACACGGTCGCACGCGGCGTCACATAATGCGAACCCGGATAAACGGTAAAACGTGGAATTTTTTGCCGTACGCGGCCGGTTAATGGATCGAATAGCTGCAGACTTTCAATTTCGTCATCGAACATTTCAATGCGAATTGCCAGCTCGGCATGTTCCGCCGGGAAGATATCGATGGTGTCGCCACGCACGCGGAAAGTCCCGCGGCCGAAATCGACTTCATTACGTGTGTATTGCATCGCGATCAAGCGCGCAATCACATCGCGCTGGCTGACTTTGTCCTTGGCACGCAAGGTCAGGATCATCTGATGGTATTCGGTCGGGTTACCAATACCGTAAATCGCCGAGACCGTTGCAATGATCACCACATCGCGACGCTCCATCAGCGATTTGGTGCAGGACAGACGCATCTGCTCAATATGTTCATTGATAGACGAATCTTTCTCAATAAACAAATCGCGCTGCGGCACATAAGCTTCAGGCTGGTAATAATCGTAATAACTGACGAAATATTCCACCGCATTCTGCGGAAAAAACTCGCGGAATTCGCTGTAAAGCTGCGCCGCCAAAGTCTTGTTCGGCGCAAACACAATCGCCGGGCGCCCCATGCGCGCAATCACGTTAGCGACGGTATACGTCTTGCCCGAACCCGTGACGCCAAGCAAGGTTTGGTAAAACAAGCCATCGTCTATGCCTTCCACCAGCTTTGCAATCGCGGTCGGCTGATCGCCGGCCGGAGGAAATGGCTGGTGCAGACGGAACGGGGAATTCGGGAAGGTAACAATTTTCGATTCGTCAACGGAATCGGTAACTTGGGATAAATCAGCCATTTAAATCCGACCTTTGGTAAAATAGTGAGTCGCATTTTCCGCAAGACTTATGGTCTTGCGCTCTATACAACCCCACTGCAAAACGACCGTTTGCAGCTAACTTTTGATGTTATCACGATGAACGCACCTCTTCCTGCTTCGCTCCTCAACGCCATTGAAATGGCGCCCCGTGACCCGATTCTTGGCATTACCGAGGCGTTTAACGCCGACAAGAATCCGAATAAGATCAATCTTGGCGTCGGCGTTTATAACGACGACAACGGCAAATTGCCGCTGCTGGAATGCGTGCGTAAAGCCGAATTGCAATTGATGGAAAAACTGTCGCCGCGCGGCTACCTGCCGATCGACGGCCTGGCCGCTTACGACAAGGCAGTACAAGAACTCGTATTTGGTGCCGATAGCTCGGTAGTCAAGGACAAACGTGCAGTGACCGCACAAGCAATCGGCGGCACAGGCGCATTGAAACTCGGCGCAGATTTCCTGAAACGCTTTGCGCCAAACGCGCAAGTCTGGATCAGCGATCCAAGCTGGGAAAACCACCGCGCTCTGTTTGAGTCGGCTGGCTTCGTCGTCAACAATTATCCATACTACGATGCAGCAACCCGTGGCGTAAATTTCGCCGGCATGCTGGATACACTTAAATCGATTCCTAGCGGCTCCATCGTTCTGTTGCACGCTTGCTGCCACAACCCAACCGGTGCCGATCTGAGCGACGCGCAATGGTTGGAAGTTCTGAACGTTGTGACAACACGCGGCTTGATTCCATTCCTCGACATGGCCTATCAAGGTTTTGGCGACGGCATTGAATCGGACGGCAAAGTCGTACGCCAGTTCGCTGAAGCAGGCGGCGCTGTATTCGTCTCCAACTCATTCTCCAAATCGTTCTCGTTGTACGGCGAACGCGTTGGTGCATTGAGCATCGTTTCCAGTAACGCAGAAGAAGCAGCACGCGTCCTGTCGCAATTGAAACGCGTCATCCGCACCAACTACTCCAACCCACCTATCCACGGCGGCCAAGTCGTTGCAACAGCTCTGGCATCACCAGAACTGCGCGCACTGTGGGAAGAAGAACTGGCGGGCATGCGCGTACGCATTCGTGAAATGCGTCAAGCGTTTGTGCAAAAATTGAAAGAACAGGCACCTGGCCACAATTTCGATTTCGTTATCGCACAACGCGGCATGTTCTCGTACTCAGGCTTGACCAAACCACAAGTAGATCGCCTGCGTGATGAGTTCTCGATTTACGCTGTCGACACCGGCCGTATCTGCGTCGCTGCGCTGAATACAAAAAACATCGATTACGTTATTGCAGCAATCGCAAAAGTTCTTTAATATTCGCGCCTGCAATAAATTTCTGCGTCAAGTAAACGAAGCAAAGAAATTTATTGCACAAGCTTTGACAAGCGAGCAAGAAACATCTTATAATCTCGCTTCTGTTCCCTGATAGCTCAGTTGGTAGAGCGACGGACTGTTAATCCGCAGGTCCCTGGTTCGAGTCCAGGTCGGGGAGCCACAGAATATGAAGGGCCTAGTTGAAAAACTAGGCCCTTTTCTTTTGTCCAATCCAGTTGGAGATAGAGCCAACGATGATCCGTAGAAGCGGATAGAAAAATCTCCGCATGACGAGGATTTTTAGATGCTGAAATATGCGCTTGGCATTCTTTCGAGTCATCTTGAATTCAGTTTTAAATTTAGGAGCTTGCATGTGGCAACCATCGAGCATACCTACGCAAATAAATACTCCCGACTTCCACTCCATAAATACGCGATCAAGTTCTTAGTCTGCTACAACAATTATGTAGCGCAGCCATAGAAGCAAGGGCAGACGCTAAACAGATGCGCGCGATTTAATATCCATTGAGATTTGAAAAAGTACATGATCGGATGTCCGCCTTTGCAAGGCAGTAAACACAAGATCAGTTGGATGAGCCGAGTTCCGCAAAACAATTAACAACTGTGTGGGCTTTTCTGTCGGAACAAAAGAGCTTCGAACTCTCCAATAGATAAAGGCCCGCTGAAAAAATAACCCTGAAACAATCCACAGCCATTTGCTAATAGAAAATTTCTTTGCTCTTCAGTTTCCACGCCTTCAGCTATCACCTCCAAATTCAAACTATGTGCCATGGCGATAATGGTCTGCACGACAATCGCGTCAGATGCCTTGAGCAGCATGTTATGCACGAAAGACTGGTCTATTTTGAGCTGATTTAACGGTAACCTGGTCAAGCCTGAAAGTGATGAATAGCCGGTTCCAAAATCATCCATGGAGAAACTAACGCCCAATTTTTTTATACTTTCCATCTTTATGGAAGTAGCTTCGACGTCGTGCATCATGCTTTCCGTCAATTCGAGTTTCAGGCGCGCTGGATTGATTCCACTCGCCGTAATCACATCGATTAACAAAGATACAAAGTCCTCCTGCAAAAACTGGCGTGCGCTAACATTCACGGCGATCTGAAGATCACTGGTACGCGGGTCTTTTTCCCAAGTCTTGATCTGCTCACAGGCTGTTTGCAGTACAAAAAGTCCAATGCCGATAATCAATCCGGTATCTTCGGCGATCTTGATGAAATCATTCGGCAATATCAGTCCCCGTTCGGGATTTCGCCACCTCACCAAAGCCTCCGCTGCGATAATTTTTCCGTCAGAGTTTAATTGCGGCTCGAAATAAACTTCCAGGTGGTGTTCTCTCAGTGCATATCGCAACTCCTGTGCGAGCTTTAAGTAAGCTGCTACAGTGGCTTGCATCTCCTCATTGAAAAAACATAAGGAGTTCCCCCCCCTCTTTTTTAGCTTGATACATCGCCATATCTGCATTCTGTAACAGCGCCTTGGGAGATTCGCCTCCCTCAAACATACAGACCCCAATGCTGGCAGTGCAAGTAAATTCACAATCAAGAAATTGATATGGCTTGGCTAAAGAAGTCAGAATTTCCCTGCCTATTGTCATTGCCTGCCGTGCCGCCTCCACTTCGCTCGCGTTTAAGTCGCTCACTAATACAACAAATTCGTCACCACCCAGCCTGGCGACAGTATCTTCATACCGCACGGAATGACGCAGACGCTCGCCAATTTCAATCAGCAATTGGTCTCCCGCAGCATGCCCCTTGGTGTCGTTAATTGTTTTGAAGTTATCCAGATCAAGGAATAATAGCGCGCCGCGCAAACCACCTTGTGGCAATTTGGCCAATATCCTGGTGAGTCTATTCTCTAGATGCAAACGATTAGGAAGTTGTGTCAGCGAATCATAAAATGCCAATCGCTTGATTTCTTCATGAGCGTTACTGTGAGTTATGTCATACAGAAAACCGACGTAAGATGAAACTGTCCCCTGATCTGGCTTGATCGATGAGATGTTGAGCCACCCGACAAAAGGATGCCCATCCTTGCGTCGTTCGTGTATTTCACCCTGCCAATGACCATGCGCCAGGATGGAGTCAAATATCAATTTATACGTTTCTTGTTCTGGACTTTCCGAACTGAGTAGCTGCACGCTCTTACCTCGCAGCTCTTGCCCTGTATAACCCGTTAGCTTGGTAAAGGTTTTATTGACATGCAGAATTATTCCGTCGGGATCTGTGATGCAAACTCCAGCAACAGATTCAAGTGCGCTAGCAGCGATCCGAAGCTTTTCTTGCCCCTTCTTCTGCGAAGTCATGTCAAACATGAGGTATCTGCAAGGTAACAACTGGCCGGCTGTATCTCTCAGGCCACTCGTACTTAGGGAGATGTGACGTGCGGCACCGTCTTTTGATAGCAGATCCAGCTCAAGACCTGAGAACTCAGATTGAGTGGCTAGTACGGATTCTGCCCATAGTTTTTCCTGACTATTGCTCGTCAAGAAGTCACTGAATTTCTTTTTACCTATTAATTCTTCTGAGGTGGAGGCCAGCCAGCGCACTACATGCGAGTCAACACTGAAGAAAGTACCGTCGGCAGCAAGGCTGTAACTGCCAAACGGCATTTGGTCATACAGAAGGGCAACTTCAGCTTCAAGCTTCTCAATCTTTTCTATAAAAAGGGCTTTTTCCTTTTTGAATCGGCAACTGTACATTTCGCCACCTTCAGAAAATAAGCACCGAATCAGCTACACAAATTTATAAAAAATAATGATGCAGCTATTGCTATACCAAGAATCAGATTTAAAAAAGACACCATTCCGGTTTTATTTGCAAAACGGGAATTAAATAATTTATTTCGCTAATGATTTCGCAACATCAGAAGCACGGTTTGCCATTTTGGCAGCCTCTGCCGCGGCTGAAGTTGCTCTTACTGTGGCATGTGCAGCCTCAGCCGAAGCTTGCACTGCCATTTCTTCTGCTTGAGCAGCAGCAGCAGATGCGGCGGCGGCGGCGGCAGCAGATGCGGCGGCGGCCGCTTCAGATGCGGCCAAAGCAGCTTGACCCGCCGCCTCTGCGGCAGCAGATGTGGCCTCAACCAATTGCGCTGAAGCAGAGGCCATCGCAGCGACCGTAGCACTCTTGCAAGCCATGGCTGCTTTTTCAGCGGCGGCAGCCGATCGCAATGCACACTCCAAGGCATTTTCGGTAAGCCCCTTCATCGTTTGAAGTGTTTCTGCATAGCGCTTATTAACGATCAGATAGCCATCCCGGAGAGAAGAGAAATCCGACTCTAATCGCGTCAGCCTGTCACTAATGATTTTGTCTGAATCTGTATTCATAAATTGCTATTTCCCGATAAGAATTAAGTAGCTCAATAAAACCGCTTTGCTAAATTCGATTATTGTCAAATCAATATATATCCGAAATGCCGCATGCCGCAACAAAAAACAAACAACAGAATCGATAATGCCAGTGCTGACTAAATATTGAGCAGCCATAGTATTGCGAATGCGTCGCTTTCATTTTCTTCTGTTGCTACAAGCAAGCGTGGCGCACTCAAATCAAAGCCTTGAATCCCTGAATTTGACTTGAGAGTGACGCGCATTAAGTTTGGCAACTGTCAAATCAAAACTCTGCCTCGCGTAACC
The DNA here is from genome assembly GCF_003293745.1 of Herminiimonas fonticola. Lineage (GTDB taxonomy): Bacteria > Pseudomonadota > Gammaproteobacteria > Burkholderiales > Burkholderiaceae_D > Oxalicibacterium > Oxalicibacterium fonticola. The sequence goes on along the minus strand of NZ_PTLZ01000001.1, from coordinate 1,215,159 downwards.
TTTAGCAGAATAAGCAAGCCCAACTCCTAGCAGCCAAGGATCAATTTTGGCAGCGCTCAGTTGTCCCACTACGGTGCTTACATCGCTTCGACTCTCCAGAGCCATGCACCGGTGAGCAACTTGACGCTGGAAATCTGCGTGTAATTGATACCGGCTCCAACATACGGGCTGATCGTTTTTCCAGGTGTGGAGTGATATTGCACTATGAGTGTTGGCGGCCGATGTTTAAAGGTGCCAATCTCAGTACCGTCGAGGGAAGCTTTCTGCGTTTGCGGATAAATCAGCACCAACTCGGCTGTCCAATTCGTTGTAAAAAATACTGGCTAGAGAAACTAATGCGCTGCCAAGACTGACTTTTCACGATAACTCCGGCGTTGATGGGAACGAATACCAAGGTATCGCACCAACATTCTCAGAGCTTGATCTTGATCAAATATGTCGCAAACTAATGAAAAATATGGCCGGGCATAGAAGTATCTGCGCTGTGATACATCATGACTCACGCTGTATCACAGCCACGAGCGCTGCGATAAATATCGCTACGCGTCAGTGGAACCGCAGGTTTATCGCCCCCCGGTTTGGACGCGAGTATCTGATAAATGCCGGTGCCGCCAGATTCAAACTCCAGTGCACACGCAGCCATATAGAGACGCCAGACGCGATAAGCCGATTCGCTGACATATTCCAATACCTCTTCACGTCGCGCTTCCAGACGGCTGACCCAATGCCTGAGCGTCAGCGCATAGTGCGGGCGTAGCGCTTCTACATCATGGATTTCAAAACCGGTTTGCTCCATCCTGCGTTGGACATTACTGACCGTATCCAGCTCGCCATCGGGAAATACATAGCGATTGATGAACTCGGTATCGATCGTGCGTTGCCAGCCTTCTTCGTCGTGCGTAATACCGTGATTAAGGAATAGACCGCCAGGACGCAGCACGCGCTTGATGGCCGCGTTATACATAGGCTGATTCGCCAAACCTACATGTTCAAACATGCCGATGCTGGAAACCTTGTCGTAAACGGCCTCACCTTCCAGATCGCGATAATCACGCAACTCGACGGTCACCAGCTCATTCAATCCTTCCGCTGCGATACGTGCCTGCGCATACTCGTACTGCTTTTGACTCAGTGTGATGCCATGCGCACGCACGCCGTAATGACGCGCAGCCCAGCACACCATCGCGCCCCAACCGCAACCAACGTCAAGCAAGCGCTCTCCCGGTGCCAGCCGCAGCTTGCGGCAGATATGGTCGAGTTTATGTTCCTGTGCGTGCTCTAGCGTGTCATCCTCGGATTCAAAATAGGCGCAGGAATACACCATCTCCTTGTCTAGCCATAATTTATAAAACAGATTCGATACATCGTAGTGAAATGCGATGGCGGCCTGATCACTGACTTTTGAATGTCGATGCGAAAAACCACCGGCATCAAATGGAATGTTGGCGAGATTTTTTGGTTTTGCCGGCAAGCGCCAGGCATCGCGCACCAACGCCCAACGCACGCCTAGCGAAAAATTGAAAGTTTGAAAATACTGCTTCAATCCAAGCGCCGCATACAGATCGCCCTCAACATCAATCAAGCCATTAATGTAGGCATCGGCTAGCGGCAATGGGCTGTGTCCGAATATCAGTTTGCGCAAGACCACGGTATCTTTTAACAAGAGAGTAAATTTGGGTGTGGTGATTTCAATATGGTGCAGTTGGTCGTTCAACAAACGTAGCGCTGTCGCACCGGGAAAGTCCCGCAACAAATGAGTCAATATCCGCAATGCAGCATCCGCCTGCCCCGCCTCAATCGCATAGGAACTGCTAATCACATTATTGTTTCGATCATTCATTGCTGAAGCCCTATCTGAAAAATTCTGACGGGTTGCCCATGCAAGAAAATCGATAGGGCAAAAGTAAATTCTGCGCACAACAACAACCGGATACTCACATTCGAAGTATCAGAAAAATTATCTATAAATGAAATTAGGCTGCAGTTGCGTCCTTATGCATGACGACAACGATCTATGCATCTGCAATGCACGGACAAGAGCTTGATGAAAATGCGAATCAGATTGCATGTAATTTTCCTCTTACTTAAAAGCAGAAAAAAACGTTACGCCCATCTAGACCGACTTGATTTTTTACGAGAATACTAGAGCAACTCAGACATCCGAACATGATGATACAACTACACAAGGTATATGTGTATCACCATGTTTTTTGTAAGAAGACAGAATTACTTGCTGTTACTGTCTATATCGGCCAGGCATTCACGGCCTTTGGGCGTGATATCAAAACCACTGGCGCCTTCTTGCGCCACGATGTGTCCTTTTTTACCAAGGAAGGTGGCGACATCGGACTTGAGCACAGTGTGTGAATCACTTTCAATTGCACGCAAACCTTCAATGCAACTCTTGATAAACAATGTCTGCTTGCCCTTATCGGTCAAACCCAGACTGCCATCTTTTGCATAGGCAATATATTTCAAACCCGTCAGACGCTTGGTATTACGCGCCACACAGGCAGATGGCCGCGCATGCTTGATACCTGCGACTATCTGCTGTAACGCGTCAAATTCATCTGTCGTTAAATCCCCACCCATACACATTTCCCATCTTTAATATCTATGATTCCCGCAGCCAAATGGCGGCGTTTAAAATCGTGGCAAATCGGCCAAAGTACGACCAGGTACATCGTGATCTATCGTATCGATATCTTCAATACCGTGTTGATGTATGACGATGTGCACTCGCGGACCCAGCACCATATCGCTGCCGACCTTGAATGCTGTAGCTACTTCATCGCCGAAGTGCAATGCATCTACTACCAAGTTAACATCTTGCTCAGCCGTAACTGCATCCCAGCCTGGCGAGCCATCAGCTTTACGATGTCCACGTCCCCATCGCACCATTTCCACTCGGTCACCCGCATCGTTAAATCGCACTGCTTCAATCAAATGAACTGACATCAATCTCTCCGTAAAAGAATGGCCGACTTTTCCGCCCCCATGGTACGCGCCCTGCGAATTCGCAGCAAGAACAGAACTATTGATCAACAAGCCGGATACAGGCCGAACAAAATAAAGCATCCAGTCAATATATTAACAATGTGCGTTTCCCGGCAAGAGATTTTTTGATTTCCCCAACACGCTATTTTGAGAAGCTCGGACAAAGGGCATTAGTATCGTTTCCCTCTCAAAATTACCCCCCACCCTCCAATCTGAATGCCTCCGCAGTTATAATGTCGGTCGTAGCAAGCCTTACCATTTTTCACCTGCTTCTCCTGCATTTTTCGCAAGCGATGCGCTCTTGTTAAAGAATAAGCTGCACCATGAACAATTCACGTCCTATCGTCCTCTGTCTCTCCGGCCACGATCCAAGCGGTGGCGCAGGCCTGCAAGCAGATATCGAAGCCTTGATGGCACAAGGCTGCCATGCCGCCCCAACAGTCACGGCATTGACCGTACAGAACTCGGTTGATGTATCCGATTTCCGCGTACTGGATTCTGAATGGGTACTGGCACAGGCAGATGCAGTCATCACCGATTTGTCCGTAGCCGGCATCAAGCTCGGCATGCTGGGTTCAGTCAAGATGGTGGATACCGTCGTACAAATTTTGCAGCGCCTGCCGCATGTACCGATTGTCTGCGACCCGGTGTTGCGTGCCGGTGGTGGTGGCGCACTGGGCAAGGATGAAGTCGGCTACGCCATGCGCGAACGCTTGCTGCCGCTCGCCACTATCGCGACACCGAACTTGCCGGAAGCACGTATTCTGGCCGAACTGCCGAATGGCACGCCGGATGAATGCGCAGAGAAATTACTTCCTTTCTGCAAGCACTTACTGATCACAGGCGGCCACGGCGACGAGCACGAAGTTCACAACCGCCTGTATTCGCGCGATGGCAGCTCCAGCACCTTCACCTGCGCACGCCTGCCGGGAAGTTATCACGGCTCGGGTTGCACGCTTGCCAGCGCATTGGCGGGCCGTTTGGCATTGGGTGAAGATACGCTGACCGCTGTGGAAACGGCACTGACTTATACTTGGCGCACCCTGCGCGATGCGGATCATCCTGGCAAGGGACAGCACTTCCCACGTCGCTTGCCTCTGGATTTCTGCGCTTGACCGTTTCGCAGTCGACATGGCTGTATAAATAAAAAAAGCCTGCCGAGAAATCGACAGGCTTTTTTTATTACAGACAAATTTGAAGAATTCTTGGTGGGAAGTACAAGTTTCGAACTTGTGACCTATCGCGTGTGAGGCGATCGCTCTACCCCTGAGCTAACCTCCCGAAGCGGCGCAAATTATCTCATAAAAGCTTGCGCCCATCAATTTGCCAACGCTGCACGCCAAAGACATTGGCCTCTGACTTCCTTGTCCAGGCTTTTCATTACCAGTTCATGCTCGGCAAGTTCATCCTCGCTTGCCTGCTGCAGCAAAACATCGGCGATCGCCACTACTTCCAGCATCACGCCATCGCTGTCGACATCCTGACCGCCGAGATCCATAGACAAGCTGTTCTGGCCACGCGTCATGGCTAGATAAACTTCTGCCAGCAATTCTGCATCGAGCAAAGCGCCATGCAATGCACGGTGTGCATTCGATACGCCGTAACGATCACACAATGCATCCAGCGAGTTGCGCTTGCCTGGATGCATTTCCTTTGCCTGCACCAGCGTATCGATGACCTCGCCTACTTGTTCTTTGAAGTTAGGCATATCGACGCGCTTGAGTTCCGCATCCAGAAAACCGACGTCGAACGGTGCGTTATGAATGATTACGTCAGCGCCGCTGATGTAATCGCGAAATTCATTCACGATTTCGGCAAACTTTGGTTTGTCGCTGAGGAATTCCGTCGTCAATCCGTGGACTGCCAGCGCACCCTCTTCCGAATCACGTTCCGGATTGATGTAGTGATGAAAGTTATTGCCCGTCAAACGACGGTCTATCAATTCGACGCAACCGATTTCAATGATGCGATCGCCGGAGCGCGGGTTCAGTCCCGTGGTTTCTGTATCGAGAACAATTTGGCGCATGATTTAAGTACTTAAAAATAAATGGTTATTTCCGCGCGGATTAACACGCTGAGAAAACAAGATGCGCAACATACGACTGGCAGCTGTCATTACCTGAAATTGCTTGCGAAGCGCAGGCCGAAGGCCTTTCAACTGCACAAGATTTTTATAACATTGCTCAGGATGCGATTGTTTCCACACCGCGATTAGCCAATGCATCAGCGCGTTCATTACCAACGTGACCGTTATGACCGCGCACCCAGCGCCATTCAATTTTATGTCGTTCCTGTGCAGCATCCAACGCCTGCCACAAGTCTACATTCTTGACCGGTACCTTTGCTGCGGTTTTCCAGCCACGGGCCTTCCAGCCGTGTATCCATTCGCTGATACCTTTTTGCACGTACTGGCTATCGGTATGCACAACGACTTCGCATGGCCGTGTCAACGCATTCAGCGCCTCGATCACGGCCTTCAATTCCATCCGGTTATTGGTCGTACCAGGTTCACCGCCAAACAATTCCTTCTCGCGCTCGCCCATGACGAGCAACGCACCCCAACCGCCACGACCGGGATTTCCCTTGCATGCGCCATCGGTAAAAATATCTATCTTTTCCATTGCTTCGTTCTGCTTTCGTTTTACTTTTTTATTCTTGTTTATCTATCGATGAATCTTGTTCGTTGCCGGCACACCTTGTGGAGCTGCAGCTTTTTGCGCTTTCCATGCAAGCCCGATCAAACGCATGCCTTTAACACGCTTGATCGCTTGCACCACATAGACCGCACCCAGATAAGGCCACCATTGATCGCCGGCCTTTTCCATAAAGGAAAACCTTTTCAAGCATTTCTCTGTTTCGCACGGTGGCGCATAACAACCGAGGTGACCACCGCTGACTTCCATATTCAGTAATTTCAACCAATCCTTCAGGCGCGACAGACTGATGAATTCACCTTCCTGCGGCAGGAAATAGCTTTCGCTCAAACGCCCAGCGATCTGACGTGCGCCCCATAAGCTGAAGGGATTAAAACCAGAGATAATGACCTGCCCTTCCGGAATCAATACGCGCTCTACTTCGCGCAAAACCTGATGCGGTTCTTTTGCAAATTCAAGCACGTGTGGCAACACGATCAGGTCGATGCTATTGGAAGCAAATGGTAATTCCTCGAAATCCTGTACCACCACCAGCGGCTTGGCGACATTGTCATAACCGCTTGCGGGAATGAGCGTATCGGTCAGCCACTTATGCGGCATACGGTTTGCACGCAAAGCCTGAATTTGCGGCAAACCTATCTGCGTCGCATTAAAACCGAAAATATCCGCAGTCAACTCATCGAGACGCGCATGCTCCCAATCCCGCACATAATTGCCGGCCGGCGTCTCTAGCCAGGAGCCGAGAGATATAATGGATTTTTCAGATGAAAATGTTTCCATGCGCATGTTAAGTGTATTAACCGTTCCCGCTTTTAACGACAATTATCTATGGATTATCCACGATGGCGTCCATGCTGCCGTGGTCGATCCGGGTGATGCTGCGCCGATTCTGGATGCCTTGAAACAACACAAGTTGTCCTTAGTCGCTATTCTACTGACACATCATCATAGTGACCACGTCGGCGGCGTCGTAAAACTCTTGCAACACTTCAAAGTGCCGGTGTTTGCCCCACGTCATGATCCGATTGCCAATGTGACGCAGCCGCTGGATGAAGGCGATATTGTCAACATTCCTGAACTCGATTTGAAGCTATCCGTACTGGAAGTGCCTGGCCATACGCTGGGTCATATTGCCTATGTGGCAGCCGAACAAGGTTGGCTATTTTGCGGCGATACGCTGTTTGCAGGCGGTTGCGGGCGTTTGTTTGAAGGCACACCCAAACAAATGCTGTCGTCGCTGGACAAGCTGGCAGCCTTGCCGGATGACACTAAAGTCTATTGCGCGCATGAATACACCATCTCGAACCTGCGCTTTGCACTGGCCGCAGAACCGGGCAATGCCGCGCTGTCAGCACGTTTCAAGCTTGAACAAGCCAAACGCGAACAGGGCATACCCACGGTTCCATCCAATATTGGCCTGGAGAAAACAACAAATCCCTTCCTGCGCGTTCGCGAACCGGCCATTGCGCAGCAATTGATTGCCGAAGATCGAGTAAATAATGACGACCCGGTGATGGTATTCGCCGCCTTGCGCGAATGGAAAAACGGCTTCCGCTAATATTTTTCCTTGCATTTCCGCACTTCAATGCTATTTTACTAACAGATACCAATAGTCAATTATCAACTTTAATCACTATCAGTTATGTAAATTGTCTTGACGCGCAAAATGCGCATTACTTACACTCGACGATTATTCTTTTCAACCGGCTGATCATGGGTCGGTATTTTGTGAGACCCCATGCCTAGATCCGATTTAAAAGTATCTCTTAAAGTTATTTCCGCTACCGTTTTTCTACTCGGTGCCACCACCGCCTCCCACGCCGCCAGCGATCTTTCTCTACCTTACTCATACAGTAGCTGGGCACAAGATGCCGCTCTGCAAGACAACCCCAACCTCGCCAATGATCCGCTCAGCGAATTTGTCGTCGCCAGCGATGTCGATGTGTGGGCGCGTATACGCAAGGGTTTTGCAATTCCGGACCTGGTCGACAATCAACTGGTGATCAATCAGACAGTCTGGTACAGCTCGCGGCCCGACTATATCGGTCGCACTACCAAGCGTGCGTCGCTATATCTGTATCACGTGGTCGAAGAACTGGAAAAACGCGGCATGCCGACAGAACTGGCACTATTGCCATTCATCGAATCGGCATTCAATCCGCAAGCTTATTCGACCGCCAAAGCAGCCGGCATGTGGCAATTCATTCCATCGACAGGTCGCGACTTCAACCTGAAACAAAACATGTTCAAGGATGAGCGCCGCAGTGTGCTGGCTTCAACCGATGCTGCACTGACTTACCTGCAACGCCTGTATGGCATGTTCGGCGACTGGCAACTTGCATTAGCCGCCTATAATTGGGGCGAAGGTTCGGTGCAACGGGCAATAAAGAAAGCCGAAGCGGCAGGCGTAGGCACCGATTTCAACAGCCTGTCGGCCTACATGCCTGCAGAAACGAAGAACTACGTTCCCAAGTTGCAAGCGGTCAAAAACATCATTGCCACACCGGATGCGTATGGCATCACTTTATTGAAGGTAGACAATCAACCTTACTTTGTCAGCGTGGCAAAAACGCGCGATATCGACGTCAAGCTCGCCGCGCAGTTGGCAGAGTTGCCTATGGAAGAATTCAAGGCACTGAATCCGCAATTCAATCGCCCTGTTATCACCGGCAGCAGCACTACGCAGATTCTTCTGCCGCAAAGCAACGCAGAGAAATTCAAGACCAATCTGGCCAAATGGGGACATGCATTGTCGTCATGGACTGCGCACAAGGTCACCAACGCCCGCGAAAAAATTGAAGTAATCGCCGCCAGATTTCACACCACGCCGCAAGTCATCCGTGAGGTCAACAATATTCCGCCGAAAATGGTGTTGAAGGCTGGTTCGACGATATTGGTGCCGCGTACGGATGAGACGGGACAAAAAGATATTACGCAAGACGTTGCAGATAACGCGACGATGGCAATGGCACCTGATGTGCCGGATTCCAAGAAAATCAATGTGACTGCCAAGAAGAGCGACACGATCAACAGTATCGCCAACCGTTACAAGGTCACGACTGCACAGATCAAGAACTGGAACAATTTGCGTGGCGACAAACTGGCGAGTGGCCAAAAACTGGAACTGCATGTGCCTTTCCGTACTGCCAGCACTACCCGCACGGCCAGCAAATCAAAATCCAGCGCAGTCGTGACTCGACAAGCAAGTCGCAATACCAAATCAACAAAAACAGTTGCAGCCAAATCTAACAACAGCCGTTCCAGCAAAGTCATCGTTTCTGCGCAATCCACTCGCGTCGCAATCAAGTAATCGAGAAAAGTTACGCCGTCTCTGTTTTAAGCGGTGTAACTTAAGACTTCACTGGGTATTTGCTGCGCCGTCTTTGGTCCCGGCATACACCGCAGCCGCCAGCAAACGTTTCGTATAAGCCTGCGCTGGTTGCGACAGCACGACATCCGTCGCACCGCTCTCAACCACCTTGCCGTCTTTCATCACCAATACACGATGCGCCATTGCGCGTATCACTGCCAGATCGTGGCTGATGAAAATATAAGCCATCCCGTATTTCTGCTGCAGCTCTGCCAGCAAGGACAACACTTGCTGCTGTACCGACACATCCAGCGACGAGGTCGGCTCATCCAGCAAAATCAGATCAGGCTTCAACACCAGTACACGTGCAATCGCTATGCGCTGACGCTGCCCACCGGAAAACTCATGCGGATAACGCGACATGATTTCCGCAGGCAGACCAACTTCCAATAAGCCATCGGCGACGGCTTTACGTATTCCCTCAGCGCCCAATTGCGGTTGATGCAAAGCCAAACCTTCACCGACGATTTGTTCTATCGTGCGTCGTGGCGACAAGGAAGCAAACGGATCCTGAAACACAACTTGCATACGCGCACGCAAAGGCCGCAAGGCATAGCTCTGCATTGCACCGATAGTATTACCAGCGAATGCAATCTCACCGCTGACCTGGGCGCTGGATAGACGCAACAAGGCCAAACCCAGCGTCGACTTCCCTGAACCGGATTCACCGACTATGCCCACAGTTTCGCCTGGCCGTACCTGCAGGCTGACCTCGTCAACCGCCACAAATTGCGTCTTCTTGAACCAGCCTTGCTTGATATCGAAGGTGCAGCGCAGATGCTCGGCATTCATCAAAGCTTGTGCGGTCGAATCAACTGTATTCACCAATTTATGCGGCTGGCTGGCCAGCAATTTGCGTGTATAGGCTTCGCGTGGCGCCGCGAATAAGTCTTGCGTGGTGGCGACTTCAAGCAGACGCCCTTTTTCCATCACGCCGACGCGATCGGCGAAATGTCGCACCAGATTCAAATCGTGCGTAATCATCAGCACGGCCATGTTTTCTTCACGCTGCAACTGATTCAGCAATTCAACGATTTGCACTTGTATCGTTACATCCAGCGCAGTGGTCGGTTCATCGGCGATCAACAATTTAGGTTTGCAAGCGAGCGCCATCGCAATCATCGCGCGCTGGCGCTGACCGCCGGACAGCTGATGCGGATACGACAAGGCACGACGCTGCGGTTCTGGAATGCCGGTCTTGTCCAGCAACTCGATAGCCCGCAGTGCAGCGACCTTGGCGCTGATGCCTTCATGCAGCATCAATACTTCGGCAATCTGGTTACCAATCGTGAACAGCGGATTGAGCGCAGTCATCGGCTCCTGAAAGATCATCGCGATGTCATTGCCACGCACTGCGCGCATCGACGCTTCCGTACGCTGCAAAATATCCTGACCTTCAAACAGGATTTTTCCGCCGTAGTTTACGTCCTGATTCAAGCGCAGGATGGACAAGGCGGTAACCGTCTTGCCCGATCCGGACTCGCCCACCAATGCAAATTTTTCACCCGCCGCAATGCTGAAACTGACGTCATCCACGACCTTGGCCGTACCAAAGGCTACCTGCAGATTTTGAACATCCAGCAAACTCATGCCTTCCTCCGCACATCCAGGGAATTGCGCAAGGCATCACCAATATTCGTCAGCAGCAATAACATCACCGTCAGCACGACAAATGTCGATACCGCGATCCACCATGCATCCAGATTGTTCTTACCCTGCGCCAGTAATTCACCCAGACTGGCGGTTGATGCCGGCACACCCAGACCGAGAAAATCCAGACTGGTCAGCGCCAGGATTGCGCCGCTCATGCGGAACGGAAGAAAGGTCACCACCGGAGTCAAACTATTCGGCAGCACATGGCGCCAGATGATCTGCCCATTCGACAATCCAAGTGCGCGCGCAGCCTGCACATATTCAAGATTGCGATTACGCAGGAAATCAGCGCGCACATAATCCGACAAGCCCATCCAGCCAAACAAGGAAAGCAGCAGCAATAACAATCCAACGCTAGGCTGAAAAATCGATGCGAAGATGATCAATAAGTACAACTCCGGCATCGAGCCCCAGATCTCCATAAACCGCTGGAAGAACAAATCCGTTTTACCCGCGAAGTAACCTTGGATCGCGCCAGTGACCAAACCAAGCAATACGCCGGTAAAAGTCAGTGCCAGACCAAACAAGACGGACACGCGAAAACCATAAAGCAAACGCGCAAAAACGTCGCGGCCACGGTCGTCGGTCCCCAGCCAGTTTTCGGCTGAAGGCGGTGCAGGATTCGGCGATTTCGCAAAATAATTCAGCGTATCGAAGTGGTAATGATTGAGCGGATAAATCGCCCAATTACCATCCTTCTTGAATTGATCACGTATGAAGGGATCGAGATAATCGGCTTGCGATTCAAAATCGCCACCAAATTTCTTTTCCGAATATGTCTTCAACAGTGGGAAAACAATCTCGCCCTTGTAACTCGCAATCAATGGCTTGTCGTTCGAAACCAGTTCAGCCAGCAAACTGATGGCGACCAATACACTGAACAGAATCAGGCTCCAGTAACCACGACGATTTCTCTTGAAACGCAACCAGACACGTCGTCCCGGCGAAACCGATTTCGTCGCAGATGCTTCTTGTGGAATGACAGATGCGTTCATCGATTCAAACTTTCAAACTGCAGGCGCGGATCGGCCCAGACGTAGCACAAGTCGCCCAGCAACTTGACCAGCAAACCGATCAACGTGAATAAATACAGCGTCCCCATCACAACCGGATAATCGCGACGTATCACCGATTCGTAAGACAACAAGCCGAGACCATCCAGCGAGAACAAGGTTTCGATCAATAGACTGCCGGCGAAGAACGCGCCTATGAACGCAGCAGGAAAACCAGTCACCAGCGGGATCAATGCATTACGAAACACATGCTTGTACAGCACAGCGTTTTCACTCAAACCCTTGGCGCGCGCGGTCAGTACATATTGCTTGCGTATCTCTTCGAGAAAGGTGTTCTTGGTCAACATCGTCATTACGGCAAAAGAGCCCGCCACCGATGCCGTCACCGGCAAGGTGATGTGCCACAGGTAATCAAGCACCTTGCCTATCACTGTCATTTGCTCCCAGTCATCCGAGGTCAAGCCGCGTAACGGAAACCATTGCACAAAGCTACCGCCACCGAACATCACCAGCAGGAACACGCCGAGAATAAAACCGGGAATCGAATAACCGACCAGGACCACCATGCTGGTAATTGAATCAAAGCGACTGCCTTCACGCACGGCCTTCGCAATCCCGAGCGGCACCGAAATAAAGTAGGTCAAGAAGAAGGTCCACAAACCGAGGGTGATGGAAACCGGAAGCTTCGATACGACCAACTCCCACACATCCTTGTGATGGTAAAAACTCTTACCCAAATCAAAAGTGGCGAAGCCTTTCAGCATTTGCCAGAAACGTTCAGTCGCAGGCTTGTCGAAACCGTACAACGCCTTGATCTCTGCGACACGCTCGGCATCTATGCCTTGTCGTCCACGATATTGCGAAGCACCACCACCAGTTGCCTCACCTGCACCGACCTGCCCTTTCAATTCGATCAGCGCCTGCTCCACCGGGCCGCCAGGCACAAACTGAATCACCGCGAATGTAATCGCGATCACACCCAGCAAGGTGGGCAGCATCAACAACACGCGCTTGATTATGTAAGACCAGATATTCATCGCAGCATCCTCATCTTGCTTTCTGTTGCCACCATGTTGAAATCACATACGGATCGGCCTGATAGTAAAGCGGCGCGGTCGCAGGGATGCCGAAGCGATCGCGATACGCAACACGATGTGTGGACGAATACCAGTGCGTCACGACGATGTGTTTATGCAGCAGCACTCGATCCAGGGCACGTGCAGCGGCAACCAACTGCTGGCGACTGTCGGCAGCCACCAGTTTCTCAACCAAGCGATCGACTGCAGGATCTTTCAAACCCCATGCATTGTTCGAACCTTTTTCATCCGCTGCCTTGGAGCCGAACATGTCGAACATTTCATTACCCGGACTGCTGACATCCGGGAAGCGGATGCTGGTCATGTCGAAATCGAATTCATCCATGCGCTTTTGCACCAATGCAAAATCGGCGGTGCGCTGCGTCACTTGAATGCCCAACTTTTCCAGATTGCGAACATAGACGCTGATCACGCGCGAGAGTGCAGACTGATCGTCGATGATTTCAAACGCAAACGGCTCGCCCTTGGCATTACGCAAAGCGCCGTCTCTATAAGTCCAGCCAGCCTGGCGGAACAGTTCCACCGCTTCCAGCAAGTTCGCGCGCAAGGAACGCGGCGCGTCTGTATTCGGCGGGATAGGCGCGGGGCCAAACACGACAGGATCGAGTTTGTCGCGCAAGGGCTCCAGCAACTTCAATTCATCCGCTGAGGGCAAACCGGTCGCCGCCATCGGGCTGTTATTGAAGAAGGAATAAATTCGCTTGTAAGAACCGAAGAACAACTGCCGGTTCATCCATTCGTAATCCAGCGCCAGATCAAGAGCACGACGCACACGCACGTCCTGGAACTGCGGCCTGCGCAAGTTCATCACAAAGCCCTGCATGCCGGCACCGTTGGAATGTGTCAGTTCGCGCTTGATGATTTCGCCGCTGGTAAATTTCGGACCTTTATAACTACGCGCCCAGTTCTTTGCGCTGTACTCGACGACCAGATCAAATTCACCCGCCTTGAAGGCTTCCAGCTTGGCGACATCATCCTTGTAAAATCGATAGTTGATGCGTCCGAAATTGAATGTTCCTTTTCGTGTCGGCACATTCGCACCCCAGTAATCCGGATTCAATTTATAGCTGATAGAGCGGCCAGTATCGTAACGATCAATCAGGTATGGGCCACTGACGATAGGCGCTACCAACTGAATCTGATCGAACTCGGTACCCGCCGCCCATTTGCGTGAGAACACCGGCACGCTACCGACAATCAGCGGCAATTCATGATTCAGCGATTTGAATTCAAAGCGCACTGTGCGTTCATCGACGACGACACAACGTTTGACTTCGGCAAAGATGGACTTGAATTGCGGCGCGCCTTTTGCCATCAGCGTGTCGAACGAGTATTTGACGTCTGCCGCCAGCACCGGATCGCCGTTGTTGAAACGCGCTTTCGGATTGATATGAAAAGTCATCGCCAACCTGTCGGGTGCCAGCACCATGTCATCCGCCAGCAAACCGTACATGGTCGCCACTTCATCGCCAGAACTGACGGCCAGCGTCTCGAACATCAGATTGGAAACGCCTGCGGCAGCGACGCCTTTCAGCGAATATGGATTGAACTTGTCGAAGCTGCTGCGACGATCAGGATTGGCGAGAAATAGCTCACCGCCTTTGGGCGCGCCGGGATTGACGTAATCGAAGTGGGCAAAACCAGCCGGATACTTTGGCGTGTCGTAGAGAGAGAAGGCGTGGGCGGCAAAGGCAGCATTACCTTGCGCCATGAAACAGAGCAGCAAAAATGCGTAAATTGATTTAACCATGCGCCTGTCGTGAATGATGTTTGCCAGCCCAGCAATTCTGCGTTGGTACAGGATTGCCCATGTTGTCGTTCCAGCTATTCTACAGAAACGCCCACAGCGCGTCGCACTCGCGGCCAGCGATGACCTCACGAAAAACCATAGATTTGTCACAAAAGTTGCTGTTGTTCCCGTCAGCCCCTACAATCTTGCCCATTCCGCATTTATTCCCGCGCAATTATTCACGCGCAGTTAATGTCAAAAATCCACCGGAGTCGTTCATGGCATTCTTGCAAGGCAAAAAAATTCTTATCACCGGTTTGTTATCGAACCGTTCCATCGCTTACGGCATTGCAGAAGCCTGCAAACGTGAAGGTGCAGAACTGGCATTCACCTACGTTGGTGAACGCTTCAAGGATCGCATCACCGATTTTGCCAAGGAATTCGACAGCACACTGATTTTCGATTGTGATGTCGGCAGCGACGAACAGATCACGGCTTTGTTCGCCGATCTGGGCAAATCGTGGGACCGCCTCGACGGCCTGGTGCACGCAATCGGCTTTGCACCACGCGAAGCAATTGCTGGCGACTTCCTCGAAGGTTTGTCACGCGAAGGCTTCAAAATTGCGCATGACATCTCCGCCTACAGCTTCCCTGCAATGGCAAAAGCTGCATTGCCGATGTTGAGCCCGAATGCTGCGTTGCTGACCCTGAGTTATCTCGGCGCCGTCCGCGCCCTGCCTAACTACAACACCATGGGCCTGGCAAAGGCATCGCTGGAAGCCAGCGTGCGCTACATGGCTGAATCGCTGGGCCCTAAAGGCATACGCGTCAACGGCATCTCCGCTGGCCCGATCAAGACTTTGGCTGCCAGCGGCATCAAGGACTTCGGCAAGATCCTCAACTTCGTCAAGGATCACGCACCCTTACGTCGCAACGTCACACAAGAAGACATCGGCAATGCATCCGCATTCCTGTTGTCGGATCTATCCAGCGGCATTACCGGCGAAATCACTTATGTCGATGGTGGCTTCTCGCATGTCGTCGGTGGTATGGGCGGCATGGAGTAAGTTCTTATTCAAATTACATCAGTGGGTAGAACAAGTAGCCACAACATGTAATTTAGTAAAAAAGCGGCAGAAAATTCTGCCGCTTTTTTATTATTCAAGGGCGTGCATCAACGCTCGTTTTCAGTGCAAATCAGCGAATGACTCGACATCGCACACGATCTGTAATACAATGCGCGCTGTGCTTTGCAACAGGCATTGCACTTTGTAGCATCGCGAACCGTTAGCATTAACGATAAAGCCCTCCCGCCTTCAGGTGTTGAAGTTTATACACCGTCCCGGCGCAAAGCTTTTGTGCCGAAATCTCTCAGAGTTTTCACAGCTGTTTCTGTTTCGTTGGTTGGCTTTGCATTTTTGCGCATTTCGCAGTCTCTGCTTGGACACGATCCGGGTTAGATTCTGCAGCGCTTGCTTTATACGAAAGAAAAATAATGACATTTGAATCACTAGGCCTCCACGCGTCCATCATCAAGGCATTGACTGAATCCGGCTATACCGCCCCTACCGGCGTACAAGCACAAGCGATTCCTGCTGCGATCGAAGGCCGTGACATGATGGTCTCGTCGCAAACAGGTTCCGGCAAGACAGCGGCATTCATGCTGCCTGCGCTGCACAAGTTTGCAGTTCAATCCGAACAACAGCAACCTGAAGGTGGCAGAACGCCAAATCAGGAAGCGCAATCGGCACGCTCACGCGGCGATCGCCCACGCTTTAAAGCTGCTCAACCAAAAATGCTGGTGTTGACCCCAACCCGCGAACTGGCTTTGCAAGTTACCACCTCGACCGACAAATACGGCGCGTTCATGAAACGTGTTAAAGCTATTTCGATCCTGGGCGGCATGCCTTATCCAAAACAAATGCAATTGTTGGCGAAGAACCCAGAGATCCTGGTTGCTACGCCAGGTCGTTTGATCGACCACATGGAATCGGGCAAGATCGATTTCTCGGAATTGCAGATTTTGGTGCTGGACGAAGCTGATCGCATGCTGGACATGGGTTTTATCGATGACATCGAAAAAATCGTTGCAGCAACACCAGAAGGTCGTCAAACCATGTTGTTCTCGGCAACGCTCGACGGCACCGTCGGCACCATGGCTAAACGCATCACCAAAGATCCACTGGTCATCCAGATCGCCGGTTCCGCTACCAAGCATGAAAACATCAAGCAAGGCGTACATTTTGTCGACGATCTGTCACACAAAAATCGCTTGCTCGATCATCTGCTGCGTGATGAAACCATGGATCAAGCAGTTGTCTTCACCGCGACCAAACGCGATGCTGACACCATTGCTGATCGTTTGAACATCGCTGGTTTCGCTGCTGCTGCCTTGCATGGCGACATGCATCAAGGTGCACGTAACCGTACACTCGACGGTCTGCGTCGCGGTCAAATCCGTGTATTGGTTGCAACCGACGTTGCCGCACGCGGTATCGACGTACCTGCGATCACTCACGTGTTCAACTACGATCTGCCAAAATTCCCGGAAGACTACGTGCACCGTATCGGTCGTACCGGTCGTGCTGGTCGTAACGGTATCGCGGTTTCGTTGGTCAATCATGCAGAAGGCATGAACGTCAAACGTATCGAGCGTTTCATCAAGCAATTGATTCCTGTCTCGGTAATCGAAGGTTTTGAACCAAAGCGTACCGCTTCGGCACCACGTTCGAACCACAAACCAGGCGGCTGGAAACCAGGCGACAACCGTGGCAACGCGGCTAAACCAGGTCAACGCACGTTCAGCAAACCAAATGCTCCACGCAACGATGGCGGCGGCTACAACAAAGGCCCACGTACCAGCGATGCAGGCGGTACAACACGTCGTCCTTTCGGCGAACGTTAATAACTGATCAAGCCAGAACCATAAATAAAAAGCCGGGCCAGAAATGGCCCGGCTTTTTTACATTCGCAAGCAAATGCAGCAGCTAGAAGCACTGCCTGGATATGCGCTATATTGGCAGCATCCCCAACAAGGAGAGTATTCATGAAGCATCTACTTATTAGCGCTGCCGCCATTCTTATCAGTACTACTGCCATCTTGCCTACTCAAGCAATGGCGCAAGTAAGCATTAGCGTTAACATCGGCACGGCACCGCCGCCGCCACGATATGAGCCTGTGCCATCACCACGTAGCGGCTATATATGGGTGCCTGGTTACTGGAACTGGAATGGCCATGCGCATGTATGGTCAGACGGCCATTGGGAACGCGCACGCCCAGGCTACATCTATGAACACTCAGAATGGCGGCAAGACAATGGGCAGTGGCATTTGAATAAAGGTGGATGGAAGCCAGGCAAAGACAAGCATCACAAGAAAGATCATTGCCCTCCCGGCCAAGCCAAGAAAGGTAACTGCTAACAGGCAAGGATAATGATGCGTCATCACAGCATGCCATCTCGCATCATCAAATGCCATACGGCTCCAAATATTCACTATACCCATCGAAAAAAATCATGCACAAGATACTTCCCACTCTCTTCATCCCGCACGGCGGCGGCCCCTGTTTTTTCATGGAGTGGCCGGGGGATCCGCATATGTGGGATCACATGGCGGATTTTTTACGCAATCTGACCAAGGCGGTAGGTGTACGTCCGAAGGCGATACTGATTATTTCCGGCCATTGGGAAGAGGAAGAATTTACTGTAGGAGCCAATCCGCAGCCGTCACTGATTTACGATTATCACGGCTTCCCGGCACATACTTATGCACTGACTCATCCTGCACCAGGCGCACCGGAACTGGCCGCACGCGTGCAAAATCTGCTGGTCGAAGCCGGACTGCCGGCGCACCTCGATGCGCAACGCGGTTGGGATCACGGCGTCTTCATTCCCTTGAAGGTAATGAATCCGGATGCAGATATTCCACTCGTACAGTTGTCGATGAAAAAAGGACTCGATCCCGCCACACACATACGCGCGGGTGAAGCTCTGCAGGCATTGCGCAGCGAAGGGGTGTTGATCATAGGCAGCGGCATGAGCTTTCACAATATGCGAGGCTTCAGCCCTGCGTTCAGGGAAGCCTCCGAACATTTCGATGACTGGCTGGCCAACATGGCAACGCAGGACGAAGCTGAGCGCAATACGTTGTTGCAGCACTGGCAAGATGCGCCAAATGCACGCGAAGTACAGCCGCATCCGGATCACTTGCTGCCCTTGATGGTGGCGGCTGGCGCAGCAGGTGCCGACAAAGGGAAACGGATCTTCCAGGACACCGTAATAAATGTTGTCGTCTCGGCAATCGCGTTTGGAGAAATAGCCAAAACTTGACAAGGGCTGCCGCGATCACCTAAAGTGGCTACATGTCCGCGACACCTTTTCAATCCCGCACCACCTCGTACGCTGCCAGCTCCCTGCTAGCAGCGCTACTGCTATCGCTACGATTAAACTGATCGTACGCGCTGTTGTTCCTGCCGGTTCTGTTCACCCGGTGCATTATCAAACACCAAGGTTTCACCCGAAAAAATGACTATCAAGGCCCTTCCTGCATCGTTCATCGCTGGCGCTCTTTTCGCCGTGTTGTCCTGTGCGCGTGCTTTGCTATTACTACCGATCGGTTACCTGGCCTCGCGTCGCGTGGCAAGTCAGGTAGCCTACTGCCATACCGAATCTCCCCTATTCAGCAAAGCAAGGAAAATACATCATGATGTTGTCTAACCCAGAACAAAAATACCGCGCATTTCCGCCCGTCCGTCTCACCGACCGCACGTGGCCGAACCAGATCATCAGCAAAGCACCGATCTGGATGAGTACCGATCTGCGCGATGGCAATCAATCACTGATCGAGCCGATGAACCACGAGAAGAAATTTCGTTTCTTCGACATGCTGTTGAACATCGGTCTGAAAGAAATCGAAGTCGCCTTCCCTTCCGCATCGCAAACCGATTTCGATTTCGTACGCAAACTGATCGAAGAGAAACGTATTCCGGACGACGTCACGATCGAAGTATTGACGCCAGCCCGCGAAGACCTGATACGTCGCACCGTCGAATCTGTCATCGGTTCACGCCGCGCCATCGTTCATATGTACAACGCCACGGCACCATCATTCCGTCGGATCGTATTTAATATGTCGAAGGAAGAAGTGAAAGAACTGGCAGTCAAAGGTACCAAACTGGTTCGCGAATTGACCGATGCGCATCCGGAAACGGAATGGGTATTCCAGTATTCGCCGGAAGCCTTCAGCATGACAGAACTCGAATTCGCGAAAGAAATCTGCGACGCCGTATCCGAAGCATGGCAACCGACGCCAGAGCGCAAGATGATCATCAACTTGCCAGGCACGGTGGAAGCCAGCACACCGAACGTTTACGCCGATCAGGTGGAATGGATGCATCGCAATCTCGCACGTCGCGATTCCATCCTCATCAGCGTGCACCCGCACAACGACAGAGGTTGTGCAGTAGCGGCAGCCGAACTGGCTGTGATGGCTGGCGCCGATCGTGTCGAAGGCTGCTTGTTTGGCAATGGCGAACGTACCGGCAATGTGGATCTGGTGACGCTTGCTCTCAATCTGTATTCGCAAGGTATCAATCCGGGTCTGGATTTTTCGGACATTGATGCAGTGCGTCAGTGCGTGGAAGAATGCAATCAAATTCCGGTGCATCCGCGTCATCCGTATGTCGGCGATCTGGTGTACACCGCATTCTCCGGTTCGCATCAGGATGCGATCAAGAAGGGTTTTGCGAAACAGCAGCCGGACGCCATCTGGGAAGTCCCTTACATGCCGGTTGACCCTGCAGATCTGGGTCGCAGCTACGATGCGGTGATTCGCGTCAATAGCCAGTCGGGTAAAGGCGGCATGACGTATTTGCTGGAGCAGGAATACGGCCTCGTATTGCCGCGTCGCCTGCAGATCGAATTCAGTCGCGCAGTACAACGCATCACCGATGAAACCGGTGGTGAAGTGGCTGCCAACGATATTCACAAAATTTTCAACAGTGAATATCTGAATGCAGTCACGCCATATCAATATCGCGGCCACCACATCGACGATACAAAAAGCGGCGAAGTGCAGATCAAGGTCGATCTTGAAAAAGATGGCAAGGCGGTATCTGTACAAGGTGCCGGCAATGGCCCTATCGACGCATTCATCAATGCATTGGAACTCGACATCAAGCTGATGGATTTCCATGAACACGCGATCGGTGCCGGCGCCAGCGCAAATGCGGCAAGCTATGTCGAACTGCGCGTGAACAACGGCGCAACACGTTTCGGCGTCGGCATTGATGGCAACATCGTCACCGCATCGTTCCGTGCGGTCTTGAGTGCAGTCAATCGCGATCTGGCTTTGGCTGAGAAATAATTTTTCCTCGTTACATGAAAAAAGCCGCTGAAATATTCAGCGGCTTTTTTATTTTTAAGTGTTAAAAATTTATCGTGCCAATCTGATTCCGGAAAACTGCCAGCGCGCGGTTGCCGGGAAGAAGTTGCGATACGTCGTACGACTATGTCCGTCCGGCGTCACGCAGGATGAGCCGCGCAATACATACTGGTTGGACATGAACTTGCCGTTGTATTCACCCAATGCACCGGCTGCAGTTACATAGCCGGGATAAGGCGAATAACTACTGGACGTCCATTGCCAGCAGTGGCCGAAAAACTGCATGCTGTCTGTCGGGTTATCAGTTGCATTCAGCGACTGTATTGCTGCATTTTCCCACTCTGCTTCTGTAGGCAAACGCGCACCAGCCCAGCGCGCATAAGCGTCCGCCTCAAAGTAGGAAATCTGCGTTACCGCAGCATCAAGGTTCAAGGCCTGCAATCCATGCAAGGTGAATACCTGCCACGCATCGTCATTTCTTTGCCAATACAAGGGACGCATCCATTGCTGTGTCTGCACCCAATCCCATCCTTCCGACAACCATACAATCGGATTTTCATACGCACCGGATTCGACGAAATTCAGGTATTCACGATTCGTGACCAAACGCGATGCGAGCGCATACGGTTCAAGGAATTGTCTGTGCACAGGCATCTCGTTATCGAAACAAAATTCCTGATCGTCATGCCCGATCTGCACCACGCCGCCATCGAAAGACAGCCACTCCATTTCTGCTGCAGGTTTTGCAACCAGTCTTGGCGTTTCAGCATAGGCTGGCTTCAATGGATTGCATGACAGCAGATGCAAGACGTCAGTCATCATCAATTCCTGATGCTGCTGCTCGTGTTGCAAACCCAGTTCCAGCAAATTGTTCAGCTCGGTATAGGCATAGTCCGCAAACGGATGTGCCAGCAAAGTCATGATGCGCGCATCGACATCACGTCTATAGCTCAACACATCTGCAAATGGCGGGCGCGTCAGCAAGCCGCGCTGCGCACGCGCATGCTTGTCGCCGATACCGTTGTAATAAGAATTGAAGAGGACGCGGAAGGCTGGATGATGCGGTTGAAAATTAGGTTCAAAACGTTCGAGAACAAATGTTTCGAAAAACCAGGTGGTGTGCGCCAAATGCCATTTGACAGGACTTGCATCCGGCATCGATTGCGCACAACAATCTTCTTCCGACAATGGTTCTGCCAGTGCGATCGAACGTGCGCGTACAGCTTCATAGCGCAAGGGCAACTCATTCAGGAAAATGCGTTCTGTCTGTACGTTCATGATGTTCCGCAATCTTGATGGAGAGATACTTTTTTCTCACGGTTCAGCTTAGGTTCGACCACTTATATTTTCCAGCGTTCACATCCATCAATTACGCTGCCCGTGCATGGCAAACCATAAACCACTGTTGCGGATCGGTCCAGGTCGTCACATTCTCGAATCCGGCCTCTGTCAGCAAACTGATAAAACTCTGGCGCGTGTATTTATAACTGTTCTCGGTATGTATCCGCTCGCCGCGTTCAAAACGGCGTACACCGTTCGGCCAGCGCACGGTCTGATCCGACAAGGCTTCCAGATGCATTTCAATGCGACTCAATTTGTCATTGAAAAATCCGCGATGCCGCCATTCACGCAAATCAAAATCGGCATCCAGTAAGCGATTTAGATGCAGCAACAAATTCAGATTGAAGGATGCGGTCACGCCCAAAACATCATCATACGCCGCATCGAGTATCGAATTTTCCTTGACCAGATCCACACCGATCAACAGACCGCCGTCAGCTACATCGCCCTGCATGCAAGCCGATTTGATCTGCCGCAAAAATACCAGCGCGTCATCCGGCATAAAGTTGCCTATCGACGAACCCGGATAAAAGAACAGCCGCTTCTCGCTGCGCACATTTTTCGGCAACCGCAGATCCACCGAAAAATCCATGCCGACCCCCACCATGTCGATATCCGGAAATTGCTGCTGCAATTTATTGACAGAATCACGTAAAAACTCGACCGAGATATCGATCGGCACATACTGCGCAGGCTGCAAGCAGGGAAATAAATTTGCGGCCTTTGCACAATTACCGGCACCAAGATCGATCAGGGTCGTTCCAAGACCTATTGCCTGCGCCATCTCTTGCGCATGCTTGCCGAAAATTTTTGCCTCGGTACGGGTTGGATAATATTCCGGCAGTTCGCAAATCGCTTCAAACAGTTTGGAACCCAAAGCATCGTATAAATATTTTGGCGACGTCGTCGCTTGAGTGGCAGTCAAACCTGCCACTAGCTCATCGTCTATGCATTGCGTGCGCTGCTCTACGAGTTGAATGAATTGTGCCAAGCTGGCTGCTCCTTGGTGGTATTGCAGATGGTCGAGTTAGCGATACTGGTCAGACTATGTTCGAACTTATCCGCTCCTGGTCACACGACTGCAGAATTCAATTGAAGCAAGCAAAGCTTGTTCCCAGCGATACCGCCCCCATATGGCATCGAAAGTCGCCGGGCACGCAAGCGAAACAAGGTCATTCCTGCAGCCATTACCTGTAAGACTTACAAAGACGCGCAGCGACTGGTGCTAAGCTACGTGAACGATTGAATATACGACTCAATAACGATGACTTAGCGTCAACCTTATCATGCAAAGCCTGCACGCATAACGTGACCGCTTAATGATCTACATTCCTCATATCGAATTCGCATTCCAATTTTAGGCAAGCTAGTGAACCCATGATTCCGAAGACGTCCAGAGAATTACAAAAAGGCAGTATCGCCACCTTGCGCGGTTTGCTGACATTTTTACTGCCTTATAAAAAACAGTTTGCACTGGCAGGCATCGCCCTGATCATTGCCGCCGCTGCGACGCTGACGATACCGTATGCCTTCCGGCAAATGATCGATCTTGGCTTCGGCGCCAACGGCATACATGACACGGCCAGCATCAATACCTACTTCATTGCATTGTTCGGCGTGGCTTGCATACTGGCGGTCGCTACTGCAGCGCGCTTCTACATGGTGTCGTGGCTGGGCGAACGCGTAACTGCAGATGTACGCAGCGCCGTCTATTCGCATGTCGTCACACAAAGCCCGCAGTTTTTTGAAACCACGCAAAGCGGTGAAGTTCTGTCACGCATCACCACTGATACGACACTGATTCAAACCCTGATCGGTACTAGCGTATCGATGGCCTTGCGGAATGCCCTGTTGTTCATGGGTGGTCTGGTGATGCTGTTTGTCACCAGCATCAAGTTGTCATCCATCATTCTCGTGATGTTGATCGTCACTGTTCTACCTATCGTCTGGTTCGGCCGTCGCGTGCGTACGCTGTCGCGCGACTCGCAAGATCGTGTTGCTGATTCGTCGGCGCTGGCTGGCGAAATCCTGAATGCGATGCCGACCGTACAGGCATTCACGCACGAAAAAATTGAAGCCAGCCGTTTTGGCAAAACTGTAGAGGAAGCATTCAAAACTGCGATGCGCCGTATACGCGCGCGTTCGATGTTGACGATGATCGCGATTCTGCTGATTTTTGGCGCCATCGTTTTTGTCTTGTGGCTGGGTGCGCATGCTGTCATCAACGGCACCATGAGCGCTGGCGAACTCGGCCAGTTCATTTTGTATTCCGCCATCGTCGCCGGTGCGATCGGCGCACTGTCAGAAGTACTCGGCGATGCACAACGTGCAGCCGGTGCGACCGAGCGCCTGCTGGAACTATTGGCCGTGCAATCACCGATCTCGTCACCAGCGACACCGATCGCGTTACCACCGCGTCGCGCCAATGGCGCAGCACTGGCACTGGATCTGGTGACCTTCCATTACCCGTCCCGCCCATTGACACCGGCCTTGTCCAATATGTCAGTTGCCATCAAGGCAGGCGAAACGGTGGCCGTAGTCGGCCCGTCGGGTGCAGGGAAAACTTCCTTGTTCCAGTTACTGCTGCGCTTTTATGATCCGCAAGAAGGCGTGATCGAACTCGATGGCGTCGATATTCGCCAGCTCGAGCTGCATGACTTGCGCAACACCATAGGCATCGTGCCGCAAGACACCGTGATTTTCTCTGCCAATGCGATGGAAAACATACGCTACGGCCGTCCCGGTGCCACAGACGAAGAAGTCATCGCCGTCGCCAAATTGGCTGCCGCACACGAATTCATAGAACGCTTGCCTGAAGGCTATCTATCCTTCCTCGGCGAACGCGGCGTACGCCTGTCCGGCGGCCAGCGCCAGCGCATCGCCATTGCGCGCGCCTTGTTGAAAAATCCGCCCTTGCTCTTGCTCGATGAAGCCACCAGTGCTCTGGATGCAGAATCGGAGCGTCTGGTACAAAGTGCTTTGGAAGCCGCAATGGTCGGTCGTACCACGCTGGTTATTGCCCATAGACTGGCGACAGTGCAACGCGCTGATCGCATCATCGTGATGGAACACGGCCACATCGTCGAAACCGGCACGCATGCGTCGCTGGTTGCTGCCGGCGGCCTGTATGCCAGCCTCGCTGCGCTGCAATTCGGCCAGCATTAAGCGCAGACTGACCAGCCCGCCCGTTCAGTTAAAATAGCGCTTTACTGCGGAATTCAGGCCTTCCTGTATTCCGCGCCTACCCGCGTCACACATTAATCTTAAACGGACTATGCATGAAACAATATCTTGACCTTGTGCGGACCGTACTCGATTCCGGAACCTGGCAGGAAAATCGTACCGGCATTCGCACCATCAGTATTCCCGGTGCAATGTTGCGTTTCGATCTGCAAAAAGACGGTTTCCCGGCAATCACCACCAAGCGTCTGGCTTTCAAATCTGTCATCGGCGAGTTGATCGGCTTTTTGCGCGCGACCCGCAGCGCAGCCGAATTCCGCGCGCTGGGCTGCAAGGTTTGGGATCAGAATGCGAATGAAAACGCCGAATGGCTGAACAATCCGTATCGCCTCGGTGAAGACGATCTGGGCCCGGTGTATGGCGTGCAATGGCGTCAATGGCCAGCCTACAAATTGCTGGACGCCGACAATAAAGACCAAATTAAGGATGCGCAAAAGCGCGGCTTTCGCCTGATCTCGGCCGTCAACGACGACGGCACCGACAAGGTGTTGATGTACAAGGCGATCGACCAGTTGCGCGATTGCCTGGATACCATCATCAATAATCCAGGCAGCCGCCGCATCCTGTTCCACGGCTGGAACTGCGCCGACCTCGACGCGATTGCGCTGCCAGCTTGCCATCTGCTGTATCAATTCCTGCCTAACCAGACCACGAAAGAAATTTCGCTATGCCTCTACATCCGCAGCAACGATATCGGCCTCGGTACGCCTTTCAATCTGGCTGAAGCGGCAGCATTGCTGCACGTGGTCGGACGCCTGACCGGCTACAAGCCGAAGTGGTTTACCTACTTCATCGGCGATGCGCATATCTATGAAAATCATCTGGATATGCTGAACGAACAAATGACGCGCGAACCGTACGCGGCACCGAAACTGGTGTTGTCGGATCGCATCCCGGATTACGCCGTCACCGGCAAATACGAACCAGAATGGCTGGAGAAACTCGAACCCAGCGATTTCAGTCTTGAAAACTACGAACATCACGCACCATTGAGTGCGCCGATGGCGGTTTAATCTGGAGCCATACTCTTAGAGTAATACTTATGCCTGCACACCTGACCATCGTCGTCGCCATCGATACCCATAACGGCATCGGCATCAACAACACCCTGCCCTGGCATTTGCCCGAAGATTTGGCGCACTTCAAGCGCACGACCTCCGGCCATCCCATCATCATGGGGCGCAAGACTTTCGATTCCATAGGCAGACCTTTGCCGAATCGCCGCAATATCGTCATCACCCGCAATGCAGAATGGCAACACGCTGGTGTAGAAGCGGTCACTTCGATCGCGGCGGCAAAGGAGTTGGTCGGCGACCAGCAGGCCTTCATCATAGGCGGCGGGCAGATTTTTACCGACACGCTAGCCGACAGCGACCGTCTGATCGTGACCAGGATAGACAAAGCCTTCGACTGCGATGCATTTTTCCCTGCAATCGACCTCACCAAATGGCAAGAAACGGCGCGTGAAGAACATCATTCCGAGGCGAATGGTTTCGATTACGCCTACATTACCTATGAGCGGATAAGCTGAACCAGGGTTTTGTCATACAGCCGTCACGCCCACGCGCGACACTAGCTGGTATTACTGCCGTATCACTCTGGTAACAAGAGGCCGTAGATCAGATGATCTGCGGCTTTTTTCTCCCAAATTCTGTATATATCTGCGAAAATTCGCTTTCCTTTTCTGGCGCACATCTAGACCCTGCGCGCCGCACTATCCGTCCTGCTGGAGACCGCATGAAATTTCGTTTCCCCATCGTCATCATCGATGAAGATTTCCGTTCCGAGAACACTTCGGGCCTTGGCATACGCGCGCTCGCCGATGCAATGGAAAAAGAAGGCATGGAAGTGCTGGGCGTCACCAGCTACGGTGACCTCTCGCAATTTGCGCAGCAACAATCACGCGCATCCGCTTTCATCCTGTCTATCGATGATGAAGAGTTCGGTGCCGGCTCCTTTGAAGAAACCGATTACGCACTGAAATCTCTGCGCGCATTCGTTGAAGAAATTCGCCACAAGAACGCCGACATCCCGATTTATCTGTACGGTGAAACGCGTACCTCGCGCCACATCCCGAATGACATCCTGCGTGAACTGCACGGCTTCATTCACATGTTCGAAGACACGCCTGAATTCGTCGCGCGCCACATTATTCGTGAAGCGAAGTCCTATATGGATGGCTTGTCGCCGCCATTCTTCCGCGCGCTGGTGCATTACGCACAGGACGGTTCGTACTCGTGGCATTGCCCTGGTCACTCCGGTGGCGTCGCATTTTTGAAATCGCCTATCGGCCAGATGTTCCACCAATTCTTTGGTGAAAACATGTTGCGCGCCGACGTCTGCAACGCGGTGGAAGAACTTGGCCAGTTGCTCGATCACACCGGCCCGGTTGCCGCTTCGGAACGCAATGCTGCACGCATCTTCAACGCCGATCACTGCTACTTTGTAACAAACGGCACCTCGACCTCGAACAAGATGGTCTGGCACTCGACGGTTGCGCCTGGCGACATCGTCGTCGTTGATCGCAACTGCCACAAATCGATCCTGCACTCGATCATCATGTGCGGCGCGATTCCAGTATTCCTGATGCCTACCCGTAATCACCTTGGCATCATCGGCCCGATTCCATTGTCGGAATTCACGATGGAAAACATCCGCAAAAAAATCGAAGCCAATCCGTTTGCGCGTGAAGCCGTCAACAAGAAGCCGCGCATCCTGACCATCACGCAATCGACTTACGACGGCGTGATCTATAACGTCGAGACCTTGAAGAACATGCTGGATGGCGAAATCGACACCCTGCATTTCGATGAAGCATGGCTGCCGCACGCAACTTTCCACGATTTTTATAGAGACATGCACGCGATCGGCAAAGACCGCCCGCGCGCCAAAGAGTCGATGATTTTTTCTACGCAATCGACGCACAAATTGCTGGCAGGCTTGTCGCAGGCTTCGCAAATTCTGGTGCGTGAATCAGAGAAAGTGAAGCTCGATCAAGACGCCTTCAATGAAGCGTACCTGATGCACACATCAACTTCACCGCAGTACTCGATCATTGCGTCATGCGACGTCGCGGCTGCGATGATGGAAGCACCAGGCGGCACTGCACTGGTAGAAGAAAGTATTCTCGAAGCGCTCGACTTCCGCCGCGCAATGAAGAAGATCGATCAGGAATGGGGTCAGGACTGGTGGTTCCAGGTGTGGGGACCAGATACTTTCAGTGAAGAAGGCATAGGTACGCAAGACGACTGGATGATACGCGCCGAAGATACCTGGCACGGCTTCGGCGATCTGGCTCCGGGCTTTAACATGCTCGATCCGATCAAGGCCACCATCGTCAATCCGGGTCTGTCGCTGGACGGCAAGTTCGGCGACTCGGGCATTCCGGCATCGATCGTCACCAAATATCTGGCCGAGCACGGCGTCATCATTGAAAAATGCGGCTTGTATTCGTTCTTCATCATGTTCACGATCGGCATCACCAAAGGTCGCTGGAACACGCTGCTGACCGCGCTGCAACAGTTCAAGGACGACTACGACAAGAACCAGCCTATGTGGCGCATCCTGCCGGAATTCGCGGCGGCAAACCCGCGCTATGAACGCGTTGGTCTGCGCGATCTGTGCCAGTCGATTCATGATTTCTACAAAGCGTATGATGTGGCGCGTTTGACGACAGAGATGTATCTGTCAGATATGCAGCCAGCGATGAAACCGTCGGATGCGTTCGCCAAAATGGCGCATAGAGAAATCGATCGCGTACCTATCGATGAACTCGAAGGCCGTGTCACATCGATTCTGTTGACGCCTTATCCACCGGGCATTCCATTGTTGATCCCGGGTGAACGCTTCAATAAAACGATCGTCGATTACCTGCGTTTTGCGCGTGACTTCAACGAGAAGTTCCCTGGCTTCGAAACCGATGTCCACGGTCTGGTCACGCGTGAAGTCGATGGCAAGCGCGGTTACTTCGTCGATTGCGTACGCCAGTAAATCAGTTTGTTGATGAAAGGAATGTGAAATGAAACCTCGCATTACCGTCATCACACTAGGTGTCGATGATCTGGAGAAGGCACTCCGGTTTTATCGGGATGGCCTCGGCCTGCAAACACCAGGCATCATCGGTGCCGAATTTGAATATGGTGCAGTTGCCTTCTTCGATCTACAGGCAGGATTGAAGTTGGCACTGTGGCCACGCAAGAGTATTTCCCAAGACACCGGCCTTCCTGTCGCATCCATCAGTCCTACCGAGTTCACCATCGGGCATAACGTATCTTCAAAAGAAGAAGTTGATACCGTCATGCTGCAAGCACAGAATGCCGGAGCAATCATCGTCAAACCGGCCCACGATACGTTTTGGGGTGGCTACTCAGGCTATTTTCAGGATCCCGATCAGCATCTATGGGAAGTTGTATGGAATCCCGCCTGGGATGCGCCAAACTGAAACGCATAAACGCAATGATCAGAGGCCGTCATGGTTGCACGTATCGTCAGATTGGGTAGCAAGCGCATCACAGACGAAGGCATACGCATAGGCACTGTCCGTCGCCCGCCACGCGGCGTAGCCAAAACCGATTTTGCTTCGCATAACTGGTTCGATGTCTGGTTCCCCAACCTCGCTCCCAGTGCCGCAACCGTCAAGCTCGCACATAGCGCCACCACAACGCAAGAGTGGAACACCTTCTTCAAACGCTATCGTGCTGAAATGGCGACACCCGAGAATGCACACACGATTGAACTACTCGCAGCACTTTCGCATCACAGCAACTTCTCGGTCGGATGCTACTGCGAAGACGAAGCGCACTGTCATCGCTCTGTGTTACGCAGCCTGTTAATCGACAAAGGTGCAAAAGTCGCGTAAATCCATCATTTCGCAATGCCGCACATCGCGTGCGTCGCATCAACGGTGAATGTAAATTTTTCGAATCAAATCAACTGAACAAAAGAGATATCAATGAACAAGCTCGTGTTATTTTTTCTGAGCGCTGTACTGTCTACGGCCACCCTCGCCGCCGGACATGAACGCATCGTCAAGACAGAAGTTTTGCCGCAAACCAAAGGCATGCTTGTCGCAGCGGAAGGCGATCTCGAACCGCGCAGCATAGGCAGTTACAGTTTGCGTCTGTATGCGAAAAACGATCCGGCCTATCCGTATGACAATTTCATCAGCGGTGTTGTGCGACTGCGCAATGGCACGCTAGAAGGAATCAAATTCGCCGATCTGGATCATGACGGCAAGCCGGAAATCATCGTCACCATACGCTACGTAGGCAGCGGCTCATTCGTTACTGTCGATGCCTTCCGCTTTCGCAATAAATCCTTGCAATTGCTGACATCGATTGCCGGGATGGATGCGAAGAAAGATGCCATCAAGGCATTGAAGAATAAATTGAATAGCCGACACTAAACGTCATCCCATCTTTAACAGAAATATAAATGACGGCGTGGAAGGTAATGAGCATTCAGTTTATGGAATCGCTTTGCCAGCCACATCCGAGTTTGAATGCCGGGGCGATACAGCATTAGCCCAAGCGACGACTGTCCTGTCGAATTACGTCTGACGTGCATAGCTGACCGTCAACATTTCCCATTGATGGCCATCCGGTTCGTTCCAGTAGACGATGCTGCCGCCATGCTGCGTGTCAATCCGAAAGTCGACCGGTTCATGAACCTTGCTGCGATATGCGATCCCAGCGTCCTTGATACGTTCAAGGATGGCGTTGAAGTCATCCTGACTCACCCGAAAACAGTAATGCATCAAAGGAAAGGGATCGCTCCATTCATCAAAGTCGAGCGTCAAACCATCGTTCACGTAAACAGGGGAGAACGGCCCTATGCCTGTTTCCGACCACGGCACCCCTAACACTTCAGCCAAGAGTTTGGCAGAAGCCACCTTGTTGCGGGATGGCACCATAAGGTGATCAAGATGCACTGTCATCATGCTCTCCTGTTTTACTGTCAAACTTAAGCGGCCGCTTCCACAACCGGTTTATCCAGATAGGTATTGATATCCACTTCATCTATCTGCTCCGCTGCCATATAACACTGCGCGTATTCCATATAGACGCCAGAACGCAGGAATAACTCAAACAGTTCGTCATCGATATGCTGATCCTTACTCATGAATGACATGATCTTCAATGCTTCGGACAAGGTCTTGCCCTTCTTGTAAGGACGGTCGGCAGCGGTCAGCGCCTCGAAGATATCGGCAATCGCCATCATGCGCGCAACCGGGCTCATGTCTTCCTTCTTCAACATCTTCGGATACCCGGTGCCATTCATCTTTTCGTGATGACCGCCTGCGATCTCCGGGACGTGACGCAGATGACGTGGAAACGGCAGCTGCGACAGCATGATGACGGTCTGTATCATGTGTTCATTGATCTTGTAGCGCTCCTCTTCCGACAAGGTGCCGCGACTGACAGACAGGTTGTAAACCTCGCCGCGGTTGTAGAGAAGCTCAGGCACCTTCATGCGGAAGTTCCATTTATTGTCTGCCGCAATCTTGTCTTGCGCACGACGCTCAAACAAATGCTCAGGCTTGTCGGCCAGCAGCGATTCCGTCACTGGCAAGGGTGTAACCGGCGTGCCGGACTTGCGCCGCTTTTCTTCGTAGGAAATTCCCAGCGCGTCATCCAGCGTACGCAACCAGGTTCTCTCTGCAATCTTCTGCAGACGCTCGACTCTTTCCGGCGCCATGAATTCACCACCCTCATTGCATGTCGCGATAAAGGCAAATTCCTCATCCAGTTCACGTAGCTTTTCTGCCAGCTTTCCTTCTGCAATATCCTTGTTCTCACCCGAAGCAATTGCACGCAAACAATCAATCTCGGCATCGCGCTTGAGGACTTCAAAACGCATGCGTACTTCATGAATACGGTCGTAGATGGTTTCCAGCTTGGTGGCTTTATCAACCACGTACTCCGGTGTGGTGACCTTGCCGCAATCATGCAGCCACGCAGCAACGTGCACTGCTTCCCATTCATCCTTGCTCAAATCGAAATCGGCGTACGGCCCGCTATCTTGAATACAGGCGGCACGCGCCAACATCTTGGTCAATTCAGGCACGCGTGCGCAATGGCCGCCGGTATAGGGACTCTTGGCATCAATGGCACCAGCGATCAATTGAATAAAGGCTTCGAACAAGGCCTTCTGTTCGTGGATCAAGCCGCGCGTTTCCATCGAGCTGCTGGCGGAATCCGACAAGGCACCGACGAAAGCCAGCTGTGTCGCATCGATGCGCGTTTTACGCTTCAATAGCATCAACCCCAGCAATTCATGCTGACGGTTGAAAAGCGGCACTGCGACCATCCACGCCGCATCTGCTTTTTCGCAAAGCGCGTTCAAACCTGCTGCTTCGATTTCATCTGCATTCATCATGTCGTCCTGCGCCTGCTGCCTGTCCAGTGCGGTACGCAGCAGCGCAGGCAAAGCATCCATACGCAAGGTCTGCAAGCTGCGGCTAACCTCCTCTCCTACGCAGGAAACCGCAGTGCAAGGCAGCAGTTTGTCGCCATCAACCAGATACAGCGCACCCGACTGCGCGCCGCCGGCAGCAATCGTCTCATTCAACAGCATCGGCAATAATTTTTCAAAATCCGTCTCCGCAGCTACCGCATGCGTAATGCTGATGAACTTGCGGATCGTGTTCTTCATCACGTCCATCGTTTCAGCCAGAGAATTGACTTCAGTGATGCTGGACCGCAGCCGGATTGGCTCGTCAAATTTAAAGCGGCGTATCGACTCTGCTTCATTGGCAAGAACACGTATCGATTTTGAAATAAACCGCGATACAAGCCAGATCAGAGGGATCGCGATCAAAATAATCAGCAAGGTAACCAGGATGGATGTGGAGCGAATTTTGAGCGCTGTCGCAAACAGCTCGCCCTTCGGAATCGCCGTCATCAGGTACAAGGACTCGGCACCTTCAAGTGGAATGGGCAGAACCGATACGCGCCAGTCCTCACCATCAATCTCGACCGATCTGGAGATACCTTCCGGGTCCATGTTTTTTGTAATGGAGCCGGCCAATCCAGCCAGCGGCGGGATACCAAAGTCTTTCAAATTCTTGAGCGCGGGCGGTGTATTCGCCGTCGTCGGCGTCGCGATCAGTCTTTTCAAATCCTCGTATGCGACGACATTACCGTCGGCACTCACCAAGGTTAATTGACTTGATGGCGTGACTTTTTGCCGCTGCAAGACAGCGCCCAGGGATAACAAGGGAATATCAACCGCAATCACTGCGTGACCATCCTGCGAACGTTGCGCAACCGTCAGGCCGACTTGACCAACTGAAAAGAAAAGATAGGGCTTGGTAGTAACGGTGCCGTTTGCTGCCATCGCACTCTGGTACCAGCCGCGCTGGCGTGGATCGAATCCGGCCGCGTATTCAGGATGAACTTCTTCCCCCAATACCTGCATGTCGGCATCCAGGTAAATGTATTTTGCTTCCCCATTTCCATTACTGCGTTCAATACTGCGGAGCTGGTAGTAACTGCCTGCCGGAGCGCGATACCTGATGCGCTCCTCTTCACTACTGATGCGATGCAAAAAGAGATAATCACCTGAAGCGTAACCGATAAAAATGGAAGTCATGCCTGAAGCGTTGTTCAGGGTTGGCTGCAGGACGTTGAAACTTGCCATACGCTCTTCCAGCGTCTCGGCGTAGGCCAGCCTGTGATAACTCAACAATTCAACTGTGGTATTGGCAGGGCCGATAATGCCGTTGATCTCGCCGGCAATTTCGCGGCTGGCGCGTTGGGTCAGATCCTGTGCCGAGGTTTCCAGCATGTCGTAAGACATCTGATAACCGACACCGGCAATCACGCCGCTGATGACGAGCGTCATCACAATAAAAAGGGTGGACAGGTGTATGTGAAGAGGAAACTTGAACTTCATGAAGCACCTACCCGTCTGAGAGATTGTCAGTGAATCAAGTGATGCTTATTCTGCCGTAATTTTGTGAAATGCTCCATGCAAAAGTTGATGCTATGCATACGCTGAAAAAGAAACTGCGGAAAAGCCGATAACACCAAGCCGTAACGCACAATGCAAAACGAAAAAGCATTGTGCTTTTTCGCTCTGACAATCTGAAGAGGCGCCTCGCAACATCCTCAATAATTAAACCAGACCATTACCGAACAAACCGATCATGCTTCCCGCCAGCAAGAGCCACAGCGGATGTATGCGCGTTTTCCAGGCAATCAATGCAGTAAAAACCGTAATCGCGGTCAGTAACCAATTTCCATCCGAAGCATGCGCAATCAGCGCGGCACTGGCAGCCACGATGCCAGCCGTCACGGGCACCATGCCCGATTGAATATAAGTGCGCCAAGGTTTGTCCTTGAAGCGTTCCCACGCGTGCAAGGATACGATCGTCAGTAGCGATGAAGGTCCGAATTTTGCGATGGCAGTTACCAGCATGCCCATCCATCCCGCGACATGCCAGCCGACCAGATTCACTATCATCATGTTTGGTCCTGGTGCCGCCTGGCTCAAGGCGAACAAGGCACTAAATTCTTTTGCCGACATCCATTGGTGCACCTCCACTACCTGGCGCTGCATCTCCGGCAGGATCGCATTACCACCACCAAATGCGAGCAGCGATAACTGCGAAAAAATCAGGAATAAGGCAATCAAGGTCTGCGTCATTTTTTGCTCCGCGCAGTTACCCAGATGCTAAGCGGCGTCATCACCAGCATGACCCATAGCAAAGGCCAGCGCAGCAAAGCGATGGCGACAAAACAAATCACTGCAACCAGCGCCATCAAAAACTTCTTGCGCAAGGGCAGCGCAATCTTGATCGCCATCGACACCAGCAAACCAGCGGCAGCCGCGGCCAGACCGGCAAATACATGCGCTACTTGTGCATCGTTCTGGAAACGCTCATACAACATGCCCAGCATGATCAGCACCACCGACGGCATCGCGACCAGTCCCATGATGGAAACGAACGCGCCCTTTACGCCACGAAAGCGCATGCCGACCGCTACCGACAAATTAATCATATTGCCGCCCGGCAGAAACTGGCACAGCCCCAGCAACTCCGTAAATTCGGTTTCATTCAACCAGCGCCGCCGCTCAACCAGCATTCGATGCGCCAGCGGCAAGGCGCCACCAAAAGCCATCATGCCAAGCGCGAGAAAACCCAGGAACAATTCTTTAGAGGTGGGTATCGCAGCGACCTCTTCTACCTGCATATCGCTCACATTGCTGCTCATATTCTTTACCTCTGTTCTCAATCACGTTGCTGTGAACGAACGTTACGCTTGCACCGTTATTCTGTCTAATATATGGTAGACACAATAACCATACATAAAATATATGTCATCCATAGATCTACGCCTGCTGCGCTACTTCGTTGTTGTTGCCGAAGAAGGTCATCTCACCAAGGCTGCGCAACGGATAGGCATACAGCAACCGCCCTTGAGCCAGCAAATTCGCGCGCTTGAAAAGGAGCTTGGCGTCACACTATTCCGACGCCTGCCGCGCGGCATGGAATTGACTGAAAGCGGGCAAGCTCTGCTGGTCGATGCCCGCATCATTCTGGATCAGGTCAACACGACCATAGAAGGCGTGCGCCGCATCTCGCAAGGTGAGCTGGGCCGCATTGCAGTTGGCTTTACCGAATCGGCATCGCTGCATCCATTCATCCCATCCGTCATACGCGCATTCCGACAAATATCGCCAGGCGTTACTCTGGCCGTAGAAGAAAGCAACACCTCTGATCTGGTCGAAGCCTTGCGTCAGGATCGTATCGACGTCGCCTTCATACGCTCCCCGATAGGCAATGCAGCTGGATTGAAAATGGAAACGATGCTGGTGGAGGAAATGATCGTCGCGCTGCCGGCCACACATGCACTGGCGCAAAACAAGCGACGCAAGAGTTTGCCGCTCGCGGCTTTGGCAGAAGAATCCTTCATCCTGAACCGCCGTCCCAACAGCCCCGGTTTATACGATACCGTGATCGCTGCCTGTCGCGTCGCAGGCTTCAGCCCCAAAGTAAAACTGGAAGCGCGCAAGAATTTATCCACGCTGAGTTTGGTCGCCGCCGGTCTGGGCATCTCCATCGTCCCGGCCTCGATGCGGCATGTGCAACTGGAAGAAGTCGTTTACTTGAACGTGGATCAAGCACCCGGCCTGCGCGCGCCCTTGCATCTGGCTTATCGCGACATGCCGCAATCAGGCGCGGTGGAAAGAATGATTATTGAGGCGAGGAAATTGACGAAGCTTGAATCGCCTCGGGCTTGAATGTTGGGTTTATAAATCATCAACCCCAGCTAGCATGCTGGAGCTATACAGTCCCTGAAGTCTTCAAGACCTGCGCACATCCTTAAACCGCACAGTGCTGTTGTCAAAACCAGTCAGAATTTACTGCGGTTCAGATGGCTCAGGCGTCACTGGTTTGGCTGCAGTTTTTGCGATCTGCACACCTTCCAAGAAGGCCTCAGCATCCTTGGCCAGATTGTCATCAAGTACAGCACCACGATGAGACAAGCCAACCATGAAACCAACACCTGTCACTCCAGGATGCTGGCAATACAACGAATTGAACTGCAGCAAAAGACTTATGGTGGCAGAAGTCGCCGTCTTCGCTTTCATGTCCTCGGTCACACCCACATACTTCACGCAGGGATAACCGCGCTGCTCGGTGTATTCATAATTGGCCGATACCGATTTGAAGCGCTCGGGCGGCGCGTCTGCTTCTATACCTTGCTTCACCAATGCTTCAAACTCAGCCTTGTCTTTTAAATCAGGCAAGGCAAACAAGGTAACCTGTGCAATAAAACTTTCATTGACGACGGTACCTGTGCGGGCAAAAGCGAGCTCTGTCTGCGACGATCTAACTATCATCCAGTCACCGGAAACCGGCGCACGGACATCGAGAAAGGCATTGGAAAACATTTTTCCCGCAGGCACCAGGGCTTGCGCATTTACCACCGCAGGCGCGAGGCACAACAGCGCCAACTTGAGCACATACGCAAGCTGCTTCATATGCAAAGTACGCATCATGCCTTAGGCAAAGTCACGCCATGCTGCCCCTGATATTTGCCGCCCCTGTCCTTGTACGACACTTCGCAGACTTCATCGCTTTCAAAGAACAACACTTGCGCGCAACCTTCGCCTGCGTAAATCTTCGCCGGCAACGGTGTCGTGTTCGAAAACTCCAGCGTCACATAGCCTTCCCATTCAGGTTCAAAAGGTGTGACGTTGACGATGATGCCGCAGCGCGCGTAGGTTGATTTACCGAGGCAGATCGTCAACACATTGCGCGGGATGCGGAAGTACTCGATCGTGCGTGCGAGTGCGAACGAGTTTGGCGGAATGATGCAGACGTCGCTTTTGACATCAACGAAGGAATTTTCATCGAAGTTTTTCGGATCGACGATGGTGCTGTTGATATTGGTGAAAATCTTGAATTCATCAGCGCAGCGAATATCGTAACCGTACGACGATGTACCGTAAGAGACTATCTTCTGGCCATTGGCCTGACGTATCTGGCCTGGTTCGAAGGGTTCGATCATGCCGGTTTCTGCCGCCATGCGGCGTATCCATTTGTCGGATTTAATTGTCATTTTTTTCGGTAAGAAGGATTGTTATTCGGGAGTTCGCGCAATTTTACGCGAAATAGATTCCCATTCCATGATTTAGAACCAGGCTTGCAGATCAACGTTGCATGCTTTCCCATACTTTTTGCAGGCGCTTGGCAGATACCGGCATAGGCGTACGCAACTCCTGCGCATACAGTGACACGCGCAACTCTTCCAGCAACCAGCGGAATTCCGTCATCTTTGGGTCGCCATGCCTATCTTTCAATGCGCGTTGCCACGGCGCGGCAACTTGCTGCCATTCAGCCATCGAACGCGTATCGCGCGCAGGATCGGCGCGCAATTTGTCGATGCGCACGTTGATCGCTTTCAAATAGCGTGGGAAATGCGTCAGGTTGATGTAATCGTTGTCGGCGATGAAGCGCTTGCCGACCAAACCCTGTAATTGCGTTTGAATATCGGTAACTGCTTGCGCATGCGCTTTGACGGTTTGCAGTTTTTTCGGCAAGGCGTGATATTCGGTCAGGATCAATCCGGTCAGACGAGCAATTTCGTTGACCAGCAAACCCAGTCGCGACTTGCCTTCATCCTTGCGCGCATTGAATTCTTCTGCATTCTTGGGTAACGGTTCCTGCAGGCAGGCGCGCTCCAATCCTGCGTGAATAATCTGGTCGCGCAATTCTTCCTGCGAACCAAGCGCCATGAATTGCATGCCCATTTGCTGCAAGCCGGGAATGTTCTTTTCCAGATACTTGAGTTGTTCTTTCAACTGCAAAGCCAACAGGCGACGCAAGCCTATACGATGGACGCGCGCCGCTTCAGCCGGATCGTCGAAAACTTCCAGATCACAATGCGCGCCCTTATCCACCAAGGCCGGGAAGCCGATCAAGGTTTGTTTGCCTTGCTGGATTTCCAGCAGTTCCGGCAATTCACCGAAGGTCCAGCCCGTCAGGTTTTGATGTGTGGTCGCGCTGGCTACTTTGCCCGCGACTTGAGGAACGGCACCTGGCTGTGCTGCGATTGCTTGGTTAGACGTTTGCGTTTTACCGGTGACAGATATGACTTTTCCAGCACCAGTCGATTGGCCAACCAGATTACCAGCCAGCGGCATCGCCGTTTGCTCTGCAATACGCTGGAAACTTTCCCTCGCCTGTCCGCCAAATTCTGAACGCAAGGTGCCAAGATTGCGCCCCATCTCCAGCTGGCGACCATGCTCATCTATCATCTTGAAGTTCATGAACTGATGCGAGGACAGGGTTTCGAGTTTGTAGTCTGTCGTCTTGGTAGCGATGCCGGTTTGTTCACGTACGTCGGCAATCACTGCATCCAGCAGACTGCCTTTGCCGAACGCATGTGCGCTCTGCACACGATCGCAGAAACCGGCGGCGTAATCAGGTAGTGGCACACAATGGCGGCGCAGCTTTTGTGGCAAGGACTTGATCAGCAGATGAACTTTTTCCTTCAGCATGCCGGGTACCAGCCACTCGCATCTATCGGCGGATACCTGATTCAGCGCGTACAGCGGCACCGTCAAAGTCACGCCATCGCGCGGCGTGCCGGGTTCGAAGTGATACGACAGCAGCATCTCGACACCAGCGACGTTCATCATCTTCGGGAACAATTCGGTCGTCACGCCAGCTGCTTCATGCCGCATCAAATCATCACGATTCAGATACAGCAACTTCGGCTCTTTGGCGGTCGCTTCCTTGTGCCACTTCTCAAACGTGATGCCACTGTGAATATCGGCAGGAATCAGTTTGTCGTAAAACGCCGCGATCAATTCATCATCGACCAATACATCGAGACGACGCGATTTGTGTTCGAGGTTTTCAATCTCGCGTATCAGCTTGTTGTTGTGCGCGAAGAATGGTGCACGCGTATCGAAGTCGGCACCGACCAGCGCATCGCGGATAAAAATTTCGCGCGCATCGGATGGATTGATCAAGCCGTATTGAATACGACGCTGGCTATATACAACCAGACCATACAAAGTCGCTCGCTCATACGCCGATACTTGCGCGGTGCGTTTTTCCCAGCGCGGTTCGCCGTAGGATTTTTTCAGCAGATGACCGGCGACGCGCTCCAGCCATTCCGGCTGTATCTGCGCAATGCAGCGCGCATACAGGCGCGTGGTATCGACCAGCTCGGCGGCCATGATCCACTTGCCGGCCTTCTTGATCAGCGATGAGCCAGGCCAGATGTGAAACTTGATGGCGCGCGCACCGAGATAGTGTTGCTCTTCTTCAGACTTGAAGCCGATATTGCCCAACAATCCCGTCAGCAGCGCGGTGTGCAATTGTTCATACGTAGCTGGTGCTTCATTCAAACGCCAGCCCTGCTCGCGCACGATAGTCAGCAGTTGCGAATGTACGTCGCGCCATTCACGCAAACGCAGTTGCGACAGGAAACTGGTGCGGCATTCCTCCTGCAACAGACGATTCGATTTCTTGTGCGCGATCGCATCTTCAAACCATTTCCAGATTTTGAGATAGCTCTGGAATTCCGATTTTTCATCAGTGAATTTCTTGTGCGCGTTGTCTGCTGCAGTTTGCGCTTCCATCGGACGGTCACGCGGATCTTGCACCGACAAGGCGGCGGCGATGATCAACACTTCCGTCAGGCAAACGTTGTCTTTTGCAGCGAGGATCATGCGACCTACGCGCGGATCCAGCGGCAAGCGCGCCAGTTCACGGCCTAGCTTGGTCAGATTATTTTCGTCGTCGACTGCGCCTAGTTCTTGCAGCAATTGATAACCGTCGGCAATCGCGCGGCCCAACGGCGGTTCGATAAACGGGAAGGTTTCTACATCCGCCAGATGCAAAGACTTCATCCGCAAAATGACGGAAGCCAGCGACGAACGCAGAATTTCCGGCTCGGTGAATTTCGGC
Organism: Herminiimonas fonticola; assembly: GCF_003293745.1. Lineage (GTDB taxonomy): Bacteria > Pseudomonadota > Gammaproteobacteria > Burkholderiales > Burkholderiaceae_D > Oxalicibacterium > Oxalicibacterium fonticola. Next base: position 1,174,250 of record NZ_PTLZ01000001.1, on the reverse strand, counting down.
CGCAGCAAATAATCCTGCTCGTCATACAGGCGGATACAGACGCCAGCCGAAACACGACCGCAACGACCGGCGCGCTGATTCGCCGCTGATTGCGCGATCGGTTCAATCTGCAATTGCTCGACCTTGTTGCGATAGCTGTAGCGCTTGACGCGCGCCAGACCGGCATCGACGACATAGCGTATGCCGGGTACGGTCAAGGAAGTTTCTGCGACGTTGGTGGCGAGCACGATGCGACGTGCGTTGGAAACCTTGAAGACGCGTTCCTGTTCTTGCACCGACAGGCGTGCGAAGAGAGGCAGGATTTCTACATGCGGCGGATGATGCTTGCGCAACGCTTCCGCTGCATCGCGAATCTCGCGTTCACCCGGCAGGAAGACCAGCACATCGCCAGAACCTATGCGCGCCAGTTCATCGACTGCATCGACCACCGCATCCATCAAGTCGCGTTGACCGCGTTCTTTGGCCGCCAGTGCCGAACGTCGCGCCTGACCTGCATCGGAAGTGGCATTCGGATTAGGTGCCGCCGCATTTTTATCAAAAGCTTCAACTGGGCGATAGCGCACTTCAACCGGATACATGCGACCCGACACTTCAATCACTGGCGCGAGTTTTCCGCTATTGCCAAAGTGACGCGCGAAGCGATCAGCGTCGATAGTCGCCGAGGTGATGATGACTTTCAGATCGGGACGTTTGGGCAGCAACTGCTTCAGGTAGCCGAGCAGAAAGTCGATGTTCAGACTGCGTTCATGCGCTTCATCGATGATGATGGTGTCGTACTGGCGCAGCAAAGGATCTGTCTGCGTTTCCGCCAGCAAAATCCCGTCCGTCATCAGCTTGATCCACGCACCCTTGGTCAGCGTATCGTTGAAGCGCACCTTGAAGCCGACGTGCTCGCCGAGCGGCGAGCCGATTTCTTGCGCGATTCGTTTAGCGGTCGATGAGGCGGCAATCCGGCGCGGTTGCGTGTGGCCGATCAAGCCGTTCAGGCCGCGACCGAGTTCCAGGCAGATTTTTGGCAATTGCGTGGTTTTGCCTGAGCCGGTTTCACCGCTGACGATGATGACCTGGTTCGCCTGAAGCGCCTGCGCAATATCGTCGCGTCTACCGGAAACCGGCAACTCTTCGGGAAAAGTAATGACAGGCAGCGGATTACGTAGCGGCTGCTTCAATTCGGGCTGCGCAGCAGCAGACTCATCGCGCGCAGGACGATTACGGGCAACAGCGGGACGATTCTGCATATTCTGCGGAAGCGCAGGATTTTTTGGGGTGAATTCTGGAGCGGACATGTAGAGCGGAATTATACAGAGCAGTGTCGTATTTCGGTCTTGCATCGCGCAATCGATGGGCTTTGCTATGGTTATAATGTGCCTCATGGAAAATCCAGAACAATTCGTCCAGTGGTTGCGCTCCGTCGCGCCTTACATTCACGCCTTCCGCGGTAAAACCTTCGTCGTCGCCTTCCCCGGTGAATTGGTCAAGGCCGGTGCCTTGCCGGTACTGGCGCAGGATTTATCGCTGCTGCACGCGCTCGGCATCAAAGTCGTGATCGTCTACGGCTCGCGCCCGCAAGTAGAAGAACAGCTCGCACTGCGCAATGTCGAAGCACGTTTTCACAATGGCTTGCGCATCACCGACGCCGCCGCGCTGGAATGTGCGAAAGAAGCTGCCGGCGAATTGCGCCTTGATATCGAAGCAGCATTCAGCCAAGGCTTGCCGAATACGCCTATGGCGCATGCGGCTATCCGTATTATTTCCGGCAACTTCGTTACTGCACGTCCGCTCGGCATTGTCGATGGCGTCGATCTGGAACTAACCGGTGTGACCCGCAAGATTGCTTACGAAACGATTCACCCGATTTTGAGCGCAGGCGGCCTCGTGCTGCTGTCGCCACTCGGCTTCTCGCCTACCGGCGAAGTATTCAATCTGACGATGGAAGATGTCGCAGTCTCGGCGGCAATGGCATTGCGCGCCGACAAACTGATTTTCATCACAGAAACACCGATGATCACCGACAAGGCTGGCGTCGAAATTCACGAATTGTCGTCGCATCAAGTCGATGCCGTATTGAATTACGACTGCGTGCCTGACGACTCGGCGTTTTATCTGCAGCATGCAGTACAAGCCTGTAACGGTGGCGTACCGCGCGCGCACATTGTGCCCTTCTCTACCGATGGTTCAGCGCTGCTGGAATTGTTTACGCATGATGGTGTCGGTACCATGGTTTCGTTTGAAAATCTGGAAAGTCTGCGTGACGCCACGATTGAAGACGTGGGTGGTATTTTGAAATTGATCGAACCGCTGGAAGCCGACGGCACATTGGTCAAGCGCGGTCGTGAATTAATCGAACGCGAAATCAATTACTTCTCGGTCATCGAACATGATGGCGTGATTTTCGGTTGTGCTGCGCTCTACCCTTTCCCTGCCGAGAAAATGGCCGAGATGGCTTGCCTGATCGTTAATCCGGAAGTGCAAACCCAGGGCGATGGCGAGCGCCTGTTGAAACACATGGAAAACCGAGCGCGCGCCGCCGGCCTGAAAAAACTGTTCGTGCTGACGACGCGTACTGCGCACTGGTTCCTCAAGCGCGGTTTCGTCCCGGCAACGGTGGACGACCTGCCGAAAGACCGTCAACATATGTACAACTGGCAGCGCAAATCCCTGGTTTTCACGAAAAATCTATAATAGCGGCAGTTTCTAAATACCTCTATCAATACGCTGGCGTTCATTCTTGAACGATGGCATTAATTAAACCCGGTCTGTACGAATATGTTTCTACAGCAGGCAACACAAAGGAATAGCAACATGACACGCATGGTTCACTGCATCAAACTCGACAAGGAAGCCGAAGCACTCGATTTCCCCCCTTATCCTGGCGAACTCGGCAAACGCATTTACGAAAGCGTATCGAAAGAAGCATGGGCTGCATGGCTCAAGCATCAAACCATGCTGGTCAATGAAAACCGCCTGAACCTGGCTGACGTGCGCGCCCGCAAATACCTGGCGACGCAAATGGAAAAACATTTCTTCGGTGAGGGTGCCGATGCAGCGCAAGGTTACGTGCCACCGACTGAATAAGATTCGCCAACTCTTGGCCATAACAAAAAAGCCCGCAGATAAATTCTGGCGGGCTTTTTTAATACGCTGAGTTTTTGACTAATTAGAAGAAGCGAATTTTCCCTGTCTCTACATCCAGCATCGCGCCTACCACCTTAATCTGGCCTTTTTGCGCCATATCGCGCAATACCGGGCTCTTGTCCAACACTGCTTTCACTTGCAGCTTCACATTGTTTTCTGCAACTTCATCGACGAAGTGATGGTTCTTCGATGAACGATCGCTACCGTGCACGTCTGGTGTCATGTTCACTGCCGGGCGAATTTTGCCGACCAGTTGCGTGAGGTTACCCAGTTCGACTGCATCGCATGCGCCTTTGACGCCGCCGCAATGCGTGTGTCCGAGGATGACGATCAATTTGGTTCCTGCCACTTTCGATGCATATTCAAGGCTGCCGAGAATATCTTCATTGACGACATTGCCTGCCACGCTGGCCACAAATAAATCACCCACGCCTTGATCAAATACTTGCGATGGCGCCGAGCGTGAATCGATGCAGCTCACAATACTCGCCAACGGGAATTGCCCGTCGTGGCCGGTTGCCTTCACCTGCGCCGGCAAGTCGCGCTTCACGGTATTGCCGGATACAAAACGCGCATTGCCATCCTTCAGTACTTGCAAAGCCTGATCTGCCGTCATTTGATTCTGCTTCGCCTTGGTCATGACTGCCGGATCCGCTGCGATGCCAACTGATGGCTGATGCGCACAAGCGAACAAGGTCAGGCTCAAGAACAAGACGCTTGCAGTGCTCATCATTCGAGAAGCTGCGCCAAGACTTGCACGTGAGGAAAAAGAAGTTTGTTTCATTGATAAATGTCCCTGATTGAACCTGCCTGAAACAGCACGGTTTATTTTTTAGTAGGATTATTTTCGGTGGCAGAAAGCCTGGTCTCCGAATTACTCTCAAAAATGAGCTCCACAGAGTAGCATCGCCATTATCAAAAAAACATGACTCTTATCAAGAACGCATAAGATGCAGCAGAAAAAAGAGTTGCTCTACTACACGTAGCAGCAATAAAAAACCGCCTGGATGCAGGCGGTTTTTTTGAAACTGAATAGCTCTTTATCATCAGAGTCGTTCAATGGGCTCGATTCTTCGCTGATACAAGGAATTCGTTGCAGCCAGAATTTCTCGCAACAAGACTAGAAAGCTGCCAACCAGACACAACATCGCAAGAACAAAAAAGATTGCAATGAACTTGGACAACTCGATGCTCAAGGCGTCGCCAATAAACAGCGAGATGATCACCAAACTGACCATCAGCGCGCATGCAGTACTCAAGGTAATCGCACGATTGATCAAATGCGCACGTGGATACAAAGTAACCAGTTCCGCATTCAAATCCGGATGATGAATGGGATCAGTCGTACGCAATCTGTCTTCCAGAACGCGTGAACGATCTGTGATGCGGCCAAGACGATTTGTCAGCACCATTAAATTGGTGCCGACGCCTGTCAACAGGAACACTGGCGCCACTGACAATTGAATGATGTGACCGATATCACCGACTTGAATTTCCATGGCTATTTTTTAGAGTTAAAACATAATAAGAACACGGGCAAAGATACATCAGGCAAGCATCGATTTCCAATAGATTCGACACCTCATCATACTCGCGCCATATGGCAAGTTATAGCAAATTACATGCCAAAAACCAACACCGCGAGAACTCAAAGCCTTGCGCAATTCCGATTATTTCTTTTCTATTTCCCCACCCAGAGCTTCAACCAGATCGGCCAGCATGCGACTTAGTTCGCCCGTCATCAACATCACGTCAGAATCAAAGCGTTCATCGTCGTTTTGCGCGGTGCTGTCGGCGTTCTCTTTAATAACATCGAGTGGTGCGACACGCTTGATGGCCAGCGATTCGGTCAATACAAAAGAAATTTTGTCGGCCCAGCTCATTGCCAGGCGTGTGCATTGTTTGCCGGCTGCGATATGCCGCTGCACGTCTTCCGCTTCCAGCGTGTGACGCACGTAACGTACAGTCGCCTTGCCTTCGCCGTTGGAGCGCAGTTCGGTATCCTGATCCACGGTAAAGCCGCTAGGTGCAGCATCAGCCAGCAGCCAATTCGTCATCGCGGACACTGGCGACTCTGTAACGTGCAAGGCTTCCATCGGCAATTTTTCTACAGACTTGATCAAGAGCTTCAAGACTTCATCCGCTTTTGCCGGGCTGCCGGCATCGACTACCAGCCAGCCATTGACCGGATCGATCCAGACCCAGGTTTGACGCCAGATGCTGAAGGCGCGCGGCAATAATTCATCCGTCACGTCTTCCTTGATTTCCTTCATCTGCTTGCGGCCAGGCTTGAAGCCTTGTTGCTCTTCAATTTCGGCCGCCTTGATCTTGGTGACTTGATTGATGACGGTGGTCGGCAACAATTTTTTCTCTGTGCCCAGCAACAACAAAATCTGTTTGTTGAGCGAATACACCAGCGCGCCGTTTTCACGCGGCGATACCCAACCCTGGCTTTGCATGTCCAGACTGCTGCAAGGCTGGAATGCGTGCGGCGCAAGATCGGCTTCCAGCTGTTCGCTTGTAATGGCCCACGGTGCAGGAAGACGGTATATCTGAAGATTCTTGAACCACATGGCTAGCCCCGGCGAAAAAAGGGGCTATTCTACACGCGGGCAGATGCATCGCAGCAGTAAAAATTCAGTTTTGATCGTGATCAAAATTCAGACAAAAAAACCGTTCAGTGAAGCAAGAAAGTACTGCAGAGATTGCGCTCATAAACAACACGACTTATCTGCCGATCTATCCGGCCAATCAGCCGCTGAAGCAAGCCCGGTAGCGGTTATAATACGCGTCACTGAATTACCGAACGAGGCCTGAGCACGAACAGATTACCGCTCGGAAATTGAATCGAAAAATTGCATTTACACCTGTACCACCAATTATTGTTTCCATGTCCAAACGCCCATCCCGCAAGCCGATCGAAATCAAGATTTCCACTGTCGTCGCCGTCTCCGCAATTCTGAATGAGTCCAATCTGGGTCTACTCGATGCAGCCATGCAGGAAATGACTGGCGGCAATATCGATTTCTTCGAAGATGAATTCACCGTCATAGACGTCGGCTCGCTGAACGTCGCGCATCAGACTATCGACTGGCACGCAATTACCACGCTGTTGAAAACCTATCGCCTGAATGCCGTTGCCGTACGCAATGCAGCACCAGAGATGGAAGCCGACATTCTGGCGCATGGCCTGAGCCTGGACGGCCCGGTCAAAGCGCGTGTGGCAGTTGCAGCAGCCACACCGGAACAGGCAGAAATCGAACTTGAACCGACGGAAGAAATCGCCGTAGCAGTTGCCCCACCGGCACAAGCGGCTGCGGCAACCTCGCCTACTGCAACACAATTCGCTGCAAACACGATGATTGTCGATACGCCAGTGCGCGCCGGACAACGCATTTATGCACGCGGCGCCGACCTGATCATCACCGCTGCCGTCAATAACGGCGCCGAAGTCATCGCCGATGGCAGCATCCACATTTACGCACCATTGCGCGGTCGCGCGCTGGCTGGTGCCAGCGGCAATACCGAAGCGCGCATTTTTACGCTGAGCATGGAAGCGGAACTGGTTTCCATCGCAGGCATGTACCGCACGTTTGAAGATGGCTTCCCACCAGAGCTCAAACAGCAAGCCACACAAATTCGTCTGATAGGCGATCGCATCGATATGTTGCCTATCAAGTCAGCCGCATAAATCAATTACATCATTTAACGAAAAGGGGTTTCCTTTGGCAAAAATCATTGTTGTGACATCGGGTAAAGGCGGTGTCGGAAAAACTACTTCAAGCGCAAGCTTTGGCTCCGGCCTGGCCCTGCGCGGATTTAAAACCGTCATTATCGATTTTGACGTCGGCCTGCGTAACCTCGATCTGATCATGGGCTGCGAACGCCGCGTCGTATATGACTTGATCAATGTCGTGAATCAGGAAGCCACGCTCAATCAGGCGCTGATCAAAGACAAACATTGCGACAACCTGTTCGTATTGCCAGCATCGCAAACGCGCGACAAGGATGCATTGTCGGAAGAAGGCGTCGAACGCGTGTTGAAAGATCTGTCCGCGATGGATTTCGAATACATCATCTGCGATTCGCCAGCCGGTATCGAACACGGTGCCGTGATGGCGCTGACCTTTGCCGATGAAGCGATCATCGTCACCAATCCGGAAGTGTCGTCGGTACGCGATTCGGATCGCATTCTCGGCATCATTCAAGCCAAATCGCGCCGCGCGCTGAATGGCAAAGAACCGGTCAAGGAACATTTGCTGATTACCCGTTATGTACCGAAACGTGTGGAAGCCGGCGAAATGCTGTCCCACACCGACGTGCAGGAAATCCTGCGCATTCCATTGGTCGGCATCATTCCCGAATCGGAATCGGTCTTGCATGCATCGAACTCCGGCAATCCGGCGATTCATATCGAAGGCACTGAAGTATCGGAAGCCTACAAGGATGTTGTGTCACGCTTTTTGGGAGAGGAGGTTCCATTGCGCTTTACCGACTATGAAAAGCCTGGCTTTCTGCAGAGAATTTTTGGAGGTAAGTAATCATGGCGCTTCTGTCTTTTCTCTTTAATACGAAACCAAAAGCTACTGCATCGTCTGCCAAGGAACGTCTGCAGATCATCATCGCGCGCGAGCGTAATGGTCGCGCCGGCCCTGACTTTCTTCCTGCATTGCATCAAGAGCTGATCGCGGTAATTTCAAAGTACGTGAAGGTCAATCCGGAAGACATCAAGATTTCCCTGAATAGCCAGGGCAATCTGGAAGTGCTCGATGTCAACGTCGTACTGCCGGAAGACGAACTCGTCAAACCATAAGCATCTGCGGCTCATCTCAACGGTGAGCCGCAATATTCTCGTTACTGCCCTCTTGCAGCGAATTCCCGGAGCCTCAAACACCTCCGGCGAGATAACTGATCATTTCGCGTATCATTTCGCTTCGCCCATCTTTTTTCAGGATTACTCATGAAAACCAAAGCCGCCGTCGCCTGGAAAGCAGGACAACCTTTAACCATAGAAGAAGTTGAATTAGGTGGACCGCGTGAAGGCGAAGTGCTGGTCGAGATAAAGGCCACCGGCATTTGCCACACCGATTACTACACACTGTCGGGCGCAGACCCTGAAGGCATCTTCCCGGCGATTCTCGGTCACGAAGGCGCAGGCGTAGTGGTTGAAGTCGGCCCCGGCGTCAAAAGCCTGAAAAAAGACGATCACGTCATTCCGCTCTACACGCCGGAATGCCGCGAATGCAAATTCTGCCTGTCGCGCAAAACCAATTTGTGCCAGAAGATACGCTCGACCCAAGGTCGTGGCTTGATGCCGGATGCAACGAGCCGCTTCTCTATCGACGGCAAGCCGATTTTCCATTACATGGGAACCTCGACTTTCTCCAACTACATCGTCGTGCCTGAAATCGCGCTGGCGAAGATTCGTGAAGATGCGCCTTTCGACAAGGTTTGCTACATCGGTTGCGGTGTTACCACCGGTGTCGGTGCTGTCTTGTTCACAGCCAAAGTGGAAGTTGGCGCGAATGTGGTCGTGTTCGGTCTCGGTGGCATCGGCCTCAACGTGATTCAAGCTGCAAAGATGGCAGGCGCAGACAAGATCATCGGTGTCGATTTGAATCCTGCACGCGAAGCAATGGCGCGCAAATTCGGCATGACGCATTTCGTCAATCCAAGCAAAGTTGAAAACGTCGTTGACGCCATCGTGCAGTTGACCGACGGCGGCGCAGATTACAGTTTCGAGTGCATAGGCAATGTGCACACGATGCGCCAGGCGCTGGAATGCTGCCACAAGGGCTGGGGCCAATCGATCGTGATCGGTGTGGCCGAAGCCGGTGCAGAAATCAGCACGCGTCCATTCCAGCTGGTCACCGGTCGCGAATGGAAAGGTTCAGCCTTCGGCGGTGCACGCGGACGTACCGATGTACCGAAGATTGTCGACTGGTACATGGAAGGCAAACTGAATATCGATGACCTGATCACGCATACGCTGCCCCTGGAGCGTATCAACGAAGGCTTCGATTTGATGAAGAGCGGCGAATCGATACGCTCGGTCGTTCTTTACTAATCAAACATACTTGAACCAGAAACGCGCGGAGAAGAAGTGGAACTGATCAGCCAGCATAAATGCTTTAACGGTGTACAGAGCTTTTACAAACACGAATCGACATCGACCAGTTTGCCGATGACGTTTTCCGTCTATGAGCCGCCACAAGCGAAACAGCACAAAGTACCCGTGCTGTTTTATCTGGCCGGTCTGACCTGCACCGAAGAAACCTTCATGATCAAAGGTGGCGCGCAACGCTACGCCGCCGAGCACGGCATCATGCTGGTGACCATGGATACCAGCCCGCGTCGCACTGGCATCAAGGGTGCAGGCGATAGCTGGGACTTCGGCCACGGCGCAGGTTTTTATATCGATGCTACGCAAGAACCATGGTCTGCCTTCTTCCGCATGGAATCTTATGTCGTGCAGGAACTGCGCAACCTCATCATAGCCAACTTCCCTGCGAGTGCGGATCGCATCGGTGTGTTCGGTCATTCGATGGGCGGTCATGGCGCATTGACGCTGGCATTGAAGTATCCAGAAATTTATAAATCGGTATCTGCTTTTGCTCCGATCACAGCGCCGACGGAAGTGCCGTGGGGACAAAAAGCATTTTCGGCATATCTGGGCTCCAATGAAGCTACATGGCTGCCACACGATGCAAGCGCATTAATGCGCACACGCAAGACGCCATTTCCGCAAGGCATATTGATCGATCAGGGACTGGAAGATCAATTCCTCGACGAGCAATTGAAGCCGCATCAGTTTGAAGCGGCATGCTGGGCGGCAGATCAGCCTTTGACCTTGCGCCGTCATTCCGGTTACGACCACAATTATTATTTCATCTCGACCTTCATGCAGGATCACATCGCCTTCCACAGCGCGATCCTGAATCAATAAAATTTGCAGCCATTCTGTTTCGAATGACTGCAGCATTTGAAACGCACAAATAAAAAGCCTCGGCGAAATCAATCGCCGAGGCTTTTTTATTCTCTCAATTGATCCGGTCAGACCGGATCATTAAATCGCTGAATCTTAAAACTCTTCCCAGTCACCATCACCAGTGGAAGCTGGTTTAGCGGGTGCTGCCGGCTTACGCTCAGGTGCTGCCAATGATGTTTTCTTGGCAGGCGCTGCAATCGGCGCACGCACTGCCGTCGATTGCACTGTACGGCGTGGCGCTTCCGCTTGCACGCCTGCATAAGTAGCATCCACACGGAATACGCTAACTGCCTGTGCCAGGTTTTTCGCCTGATCCTGCAGCGATTCCGCAGCAGCCGCCGCTTCCTCAACCAGTGCAGCATTCTGTTGCGTAACCTGATCCATCTGGCTGACTGCTTGATTGACTTGCTCGATGCCGTCGCTTTGTTCCTGGCTCGCGGCAGTAATCTCGGCCATGATGTCGGCAACGCGTTTCACGCCATCAACGATCTCATCCATCGTGGTACCGGCTTCTGCCACCAATTTGCTACCTGCATCGACCTTCTCAACCGAGTCCCCGATCAAGGCTTTGATTTCTTTTGCGGCAGCTGCTGAACGTTGTGCCAGATTGCGCACTTCAGTTGCCACCACGGCAAAACCACGACCTTGTTCGCCGGCACGCGCCGCTTCAACTGCAGCATTCAGTGCCAGGATGTTGGTCTGGAATGCGATGCCATCGATCACGCCGATAATATCGACAATCTTTTTCGCCGAGCTGTTGATCGCACCCATAGTGTCGACCACTTGCGACACCACTGCGCCACCTTTGACAGCAACTGTCGATGCCGCCACTGCCAGCTGATTCGCTTGACGCGAATTGTCGGCATTCTGTTTCACGGTCGAAGTCAGCTCTTCCATCGAGGAAGCAGTTTCTTCCAGCGAACTGGCTTGTTCCTCAGTACGCGAAGACAAGTCCAGATTGCCACTGGCAATTTCGCTCGATGCGGTTGCGATGGTATCGGTACCCATGCGGATTTGCGAAACCGTTCTGGCAAGATTTTCCTGCATGCTACGCAGTGCATTCAGCAACAAACCCGGCTCATCTTGCGTAGGCGGCAAACTGCTGCGCGCAGTCAGATCGCCTTCAGCAACCGATTCAGCCAAAGCCAAGGCTTCTTTCAATGGACGTGTGATACCGCTAGTCAAACGCCATGCGATGATCGCGCCCAGCAGGATAGCAATCAAGGCACCGATGATCATGGTCATGCGGCCAGACTGATAGTTGGCTGTAATTGATTCATCCGACAGCTTGACTTCATTTTCATAGTAACCAAGCACATCTTTTACGCTATCAACATACGCGTCCAGCGCCGGCACCATTTTGGTGTCAATCATCTGGTTGGCCTCAGCAATGTTGCCACCTGCCTTGACTTCGAGAATGGCTTTACGAGCATCGACGTAAGTAGTACGTTTTTTTGCGACTTCGGCGAACAGTTCTTTTTCCTTGTCGGTATCAGCTCTGTCTTCGATCGCTTTTTGGATTTCGGTAATCTGTTTGCTTTGCGCGCTGATCGCTTTTTGGAAGAATTCCTGCGTTTCAGTATTCGATGCCTTTACCAATGCCAGCGTACGCGTCGCATTGACACTGGTACCCATCAACCAGTTTTGTGCTGCTTTTTGATTTTGCAGTGACTGATCAACCAAGTCACGGCTAGCATGGTTGATGTTTTCCAGGCGCATGATGCCGGTTGCGCCCATTGCAGCGACCAGCAACAGGATCAATCCGAATCCCGCTCCAAGGCGCGTGCCTATTTTCATATTTGCGATGCGCATGGCGTCTCCTCCAAGATTGTTATTTGTACTGTAAACATGCTGCTATTTCATCCTCCAGAGTTAAGGCCCATGTGCCCTGCGGCACTGGCAAAAATTACTACGTTGATGCGTCCAACTAATTGATGCGATATAACCAAACAAGAAATCAAGACCTGACATAACATGTCAAATCAACATGCACTTCAGAAAATATCTGTCATACGTTTGTCATATAACGGCGAGTTATACGCAAGCTTGACGGTCTAGCGAAAAAATAGCGTGCGAGTGTGTAGAGATCGACAAGTGTTCAACGACGTCGATACAGATTGCTCTGGTCTGAGCACCATGAAGGGTTTTCATAAAGCGGTCCTTGTCTCCGAACTGTATTGTTCTTTTTACTTAGCGGATTTTTATCCGTCTGAAAGATGGCATTCGTTTTTTGCATCAAGCATTCCTGCCTGTTCAACGAAAACAATCCTGTTGCCGAGAACTTTACACCTGAATGATTCAGAGACGCTAATCTTTATTGACGCACTACAGTCGAAGAGACACATGCAAAAAAGTTTTACGCATATGCAGCAAGTGAAGAGGCATCTCAATCAAACGACCACAGACGTCGTTAAAACCGCTCATACCCTTTCAGATAACGCCATTCGCCAACAGGCAAACTCGCCATCGGAATCCGCGCGATGCGTATGCGCTTTAAATTGAGCAGCTTCAAACCGACTGCTTCGCACATATGTGCAATTTGTCCGCGACGTCCTGCTTTCAATGCAAAGCGCAAACGTGTTTCGTTTTGCCAGCTGACTTTGATAGGTGGAAGAAGACGATTATTGAAACTCAATCCATGATTGAGTAAAGCCAGCCCGCCTTCGATCAAAGCGCCACTGACTTCGGCTATGTATTCCTGCTCGACAGTCGCCGCGTCATCAATTAATTTACGCGCGACGTGCCAATCCTGCGTGAAAACGACGAGGCCGCTGGCATAGGTTTCCAGAGCGTCTGTCGGCTTGAGTGCGTTGGTATGTTTTTTCAGGAAGCGAATACCAGAACGATCTTCTGCATAGAGATTGTCCGGCGCTATGCTTTGCAAGGCGGCATCCATATCCATGCCGGCTGGCTTGTGGAACAGGATAGTGACCGGATCAACCGCAAGCAAAGTTGCATCAGGCGACAACACGATCGCTTGCTGCGGTGATACGCGATAACCAGGTTCTTCGACGACTATGCCTTCGACGCTCACCCAACCGCCTTCGATATATTGTTCGGCTTCGCGACGCGAACAGGGAATCGCGTCGGCGACGCGTTTAACGAGTCGAATGGAATCGGTCATGGTCAGGCAATCTGGAAAAAGAGGCGTATTGTCGGCCGGCCTGAGATTGACTGCAAGGTTTTTGCGCGCAGCGGCAAAGCTTGTGCTCAGATTGCTGCGGAAACTATTACTACACTAACTGCAGCACAGCTTGATGGAGCTCAAGTCTGAGCGGCATCTTCTTTCGGTGCAAGACTGACAGCGCCGGCTGGGATGCCTTCGCTTTGCCAGCGATCGAATTCACCCATGATGGCGGCATAGGTTTTTTGGCTAATGTCGGGCAAGGTACCGCCCAGCATGTCCGTCGCTTCCTTGAAACCTTTTTCAACGCCGGCACGTATCGCGGCCAGTTTGGATTGATCGTCGCCTATCGCACTTTTCGCAAAATTCAATATGCGCTCGGCAACCTGGCGCACGCCAAATTCGCCATCTTCGGCAATCGCGGCTTTGGCTTTTTCTATGGTGGCAGCATCCGTTGTCAGTTGTTGCTCACCGCTGATGACTTTGCTGATTTCCAGGCCTTGCTGACGCATCAAGGGCAGGATCAGATTGATGATTTCCTGCACCTTGCGGTTGGACTCTTCCAGCATGGAGGCAATATCCGTACGCGTTTGCGCAATGCTGTTACGCGGGTCGGGATAAGTCGCCGTGTCTGTGACTTGCGCACCCAGCGTCACCTTATCGGTCACGGTCGCATCATCAGCCTGATCGGCAGCAGGCTGCGTGGTCTCCCGCGGCGTTACTGCAGGAGCAGCGACGGGTCGCGGCGCATTTTGTGTAGTGTTTGAAATTACGATACTCATGACTATGTCCTTCATTCATCAACCAAAGTTGGAAATGATCGCAATGACAACATCAAGTGAGAATTTATCGCGATTGTACTAGTTTTATCGGCTGAAAATTGGAAAAGATGAATCTTGCCGCATGCATCGTGATTGTCATTATGGAAATAATTTCGGATTGCGCAGCAAACGTCTGCCGGAACTCGACTTAAGCACCACTTAATCGCCGCTAAAGCAAGGTCGGCAGCCGCCAAAGCTGTCATACTGTCGCCTTTCTCCATTCGCGACATGACGCCCGCTTTTATCGTCATTTGCCACATTGCATTCCATGAGCGCTCAGCCCAAAAATCTGTTTTCCTATCCTGTTCAACGCATCGCCGGCAGCAAGGGCGCGCTCAAGCCTGCGCCTTTCCTGCCAATGTCGCGCGAAGAGATGGACAAACTCGGCTGGGATAGTTGTGATGTGATTTTGGTGACTGGCGATGCGTACATCGATCACCCAAGTTTTGGCATGGCCTTGGTCGGACGATTACTGGAATCGCAAGGCTTCCGCGTCGGCATCATCGCGCAACCGGACTGGCTGTCGGCAGACGCGTTCCGCGCACTGGGCAAACCCAATCTGTATTTCGGCATCACCGCTGGCAATATGGATTCGATGGTGAATCGCTACACCGCCGATCGCAAGATCCGCTCCGACGATGCGTACACGCCGCATGGCGAAGCCAACAAGCGGCCGGATCGCGCATTGACAGTGTATTCGCAACGGGTGCGTGAAGCCTATCCTGGCGTGAATGTCGTCATCGGCAGTATCGAAGCCAGCTTGCGTCGTATCGCGCATTACGATTACTGGTCGGACAAGGTACGTCGTTCGGTACTGCCTGATTCGAAGGCAGACATTCTGATTTTCGGTAATGCAGAACGCGCGCTGGTCGATCTGACGCATAGAGTCGCGGCAGGTGAACCTATCTCTTCCATACGCGATCTGCGCGGCACCGCCTTCATGGTGCCGTCTGGCTGGAAACCGACGCCGGAATGGGCAGAAGCCAATTCCACGCGCGTCGATACGCCGGGCAAGGTCGATGTGCATCCCGACCCGTATGAAATGAAGATGAAAAATACGGAAGGCTGCAAAACTGACGATGCTGATCCAACAGCTGCATCAGCTCCTGCAGCGCCGGCAGAACCAGTCGTCAAAGTCATCAAGATCATGAGCCGCGAAGAACGTCGCGAAGCTGAAAAAGAAGTACGCAATAAAACCGTGGTGCGCCTGCCGTCTTACGATGTGATCAAGGACGATCCGGTGTTGTACGCCCACGCATCACGCGTGTTCCATCTGGAATCCAATCCCGGCAATGCACGCGCCTTGGTACAGGCACACGGCGAACGTGACGTCTGGCTCAACCCGCCACCGCTGCCATTGGCGATGGATGAGATGGATGGCGTGTACGACATGAACTACGCGCGCGCGCCGCATCCAAGTTACGGCAAGGCACGTATACCCGCATGGGAAATGATTCGCTTCTCGGTCAATATCATGCGTGGCTGTTTCGGCGGCTGTACCTTCTGTTCGATCACCGAACATGAAGGCCGCATTATCCAGAGCCGTTCCGAGCCATCCATCCTGCGCGAGATCGAACTGATACGCGACAAGACCAAAGGTTTCACCGGCACGATTTCCGATCTGGGTGGCCCAACTGCAAACATGTATCGCCTTGCCTGCAAGGACAAACGCATTGAAGAATCATGCCGCCGCTTGTCGTGCGTCTATCCAAGCATCTGCTCCAACCTTGGCACCGATCACAGCAAGTTGATCCAGTTGTATCGCAAGGCCCGCGCGATTCCTGGCGTGAAAAAAATTCTGGTCAGTTCAGGCTTGCGTTACGACCTGGCCGTGCGTTCGCCAGAATACGTCAAGGAACTGGTCACGCATCACATCGGTGGCTTGCTGAAAATTGCGCCTGAGCACTCGGAAGAAGGCCCATTGTCGAAGATGATGAAGCCGGGCATGGGTGCTTACGACAAGTTCAAGGAACTGTTCGAAAAGTATTCGAAAGAAGCCGGCAAGGAACAGTATCTGATCCCCTACTTCATCGCCGCACATCCTGGTACTACCGATGAAGACATGCTGAATCTGGCACTGTGGCTGAAGAAAAATAACTTCCGCCTGGATCAGGTGCAAACCTTCATGCCGACGCCGATGGCGCTGGCAACGACGATGTATCACACGCGTAAAAATCCTTTACGCAAAGTGACGGAAGAATCGGAAACAGTCGAGACCGTACGCACCGGCAAGATCCGTAAGCTGCACAAGGCCTTCCTGCGTTATCACGATCCGGACAACTGGGAAAGTCTGCGCGAAGGATTGCAACGCATGGGCCGCAGCGACTTGATCGGCAGTGGTGAACATCATCTGGTGCCGCGCCATGATGCCGGCAACCGCAGCCTGGCAATTGCAGAACGTCGCCGTGAAACGCCGGGACCAAATCAACTCGCCAAAAAATTCGGCCAGAACAAGCCGCGTCCGGGTGGTGCAGTGCAGCGTACTCCGGTTGCGCGCAGCACGACTGCCCGCGTTGTCGTGGCTGGCAAACCTGCACGCAAGGGCATCGCGACTACTGGCAAAGGCGGCCGCAAATAAACATTGCGGCTGCCCGTTTTACCTCGCTGCTCGATGCGTGATGTTTTGACTTGAGCAGCGATCCAGCAAAAAACTTATAAGTAACTGCAAAAAATCCCGTCGTCCTACCTGATTGTCCGTTTTCGGTTATTCTTCCGCCAAAGTTGCCGCGCTTGAGCAGGCGGACTATCGATAGAGGATCACCAATTGAGCAATTTATTCACGCGACGACTCGCACTGGTAGCCAGCGATACACATCGCGGCCTGCTGAATCAAGGACGCCGCGGCATTGAACGCGAAACCCTGCGCGTAGACATGAGCGGCAAGCTCGCCATAGACCCACACCCGCGCGCACTCGGGTCGGCATTGACCAACGCACAAATCACCACAGATTATTCCGAATCGCTGCTGGAGTTCATCACACCGGCCGAGCATGACGTCGCTACTGCACTGGAAGAACTCGATCGTATTCATCGTTTCGCCAATGCCAAGCTGGACCACGAATTATTGTGGAGCCAGTCTATGCCTTGCACCTTGCCGGATGAAGAAGATATTCCCATCGCCTGGTACGGCACCTCGCACATAGGCCGCATCAAGTACGTCTATCGTCGCGGCCTCGCGCTACGTTACGGCAAGGCGATGCAATGCATCGCCGGCCTGCACTACAACTATTCGCTGTCTGAAGATCTGTGGCGCGTTTTAAAGAACGATGAAAAAAGCACGGCCGACGACAAGACCTATCAATCCGAAAGCTATATCGCGCTGATACGTAATTTTCAGCGTTATAGCTGGCTGCTGATGTATCTGTTCGGTGCATCGCCTGCGCTATCTACGCATTTCTTGCGCGGTCGCGAACATGAACTGGAAACACTGTCTGATGACACCCTGTATCTGCCGTATGCAACCAGTTTGCGCATGAGCGATCTTGGTTATCAAAACAATGCACAAGCCGGCTTGATGCCGCCGTATAACGATCTGGAAAGTTATATGCGCAGTCTGTCGCGCGCAGTGCGACAAGCTTATCCGGCATATGAAGCAATCGGCACCCGACGTGATGGCGAGTGGATACAACTCAATACCAATCTGCTGCAAATCGAAAACGAATACTACGCAACGATACGCCCCAAGCGCGTGATCAATAGCGGCGAACGGCCGGTGGAAGCATTGTGTGCACGCGGCGTGCAATACATAGAAGTGCGCTGCATGGATATCGATCCCTTCGAACCGCTAGGCATCAGTCTTGAAACCTCCCGCTTCCTCGACGCCTTCCTGCTGTTTTGCGCATTGGACGACAGCCCATTGACCAATGCAGTGACCAATAAACGCAATCAGGAAAATTTCGCACTCGTCGTCAAGGAAGGACGTCGTCCCGGCTTGATGCTGCAAGGCGATGATGGTGCAATCGATTTGCAAACGTGGGGACTGCAACTCCTGGAAAAAATTCAGGCGACTGCAACTCTGCTCGACGCACAAGGCAATGAGCAACAACACAGCAATGCGCTGGCAATTCAAAAAGGGAAATTACTCAACTCTGCGTTGACACCTTCCGCACGCGTTCTGGCAGCATTGCAAACAACGGACAAATCGTTTGAGAAGTTCGGCCTGCAACAAAGCATGCAGCACGCGGAATATTTCCGTCAGCGTCCCTTAAGCGCAGATGAAAATACCTATTTTGAAAATCTGGCAAAAGAATCCATTGCTCAACAGGAAGAAATGGAACGTACACAAACCGGCGACTTCGATGACTTTGTTCTTGCTTACAGCCAAAGAACACCACGCCAGTTGTGTGACTGAAATACATCCCAGCTATTTTCGTAAGGCAATCAATCTCGGTTGATTGCCATCTTCATACAATGAAGCCCGGTTGAGGCAGCCGGCTTCACCTTTCCCCACCGCATCATCCGTAGCCAATAGCAACATACTCACATCCTGTGTACGTTAGCGTACAGACGACACCATTGCACCTCAGTAAGCTTGCTCCGTCGATGGCATCTATATCCATTGAAGGCTATACAGATATTTTCCTGTGAGGAAGTGCATGAATCAACAAGACTTCAGTCAGCGAAATGCCAAACATCGCTCATTGAAATCCATGTCTATTTTTGCAACTTTTAAATATGGAAACCACTCTAAACCGCAGCATGAACACCAAGAAACAAAAAAGTTTTTAAACAATGTATTGCTTGCTGCAACGATGGACCAACCGGAGAATAAACCATGACTAAAACAAAACTGATGACTGCACTGCTCGCTGCCGTAATGATGACTGCTGTAGTAGGCTGCGCTTCGACTTCCAAAACAGAAGGCACAGGCGAATACTTCGACGATTCGTGGATCACCACCAAAGTAAAATCGGCCATCCTGAATGAACCTGGTTTGAAATCGGCTGAAATCAATGTCGAAACATTCAAAGGCACCGTCCAGCTGAGTGGCTTCGTTAAACAAAAAGAAGATATTGCGAAAGCCGCTGCAGTTACTCGCACTGTCAAAGGCGTGAAAGATGTCAAAAACAATTTGATTCAAAAGTAATCTGAATGGAGAAACCGCTGAAATGGTTTCTCCATTTTTTATTGCAGCTCCTGCATTGACGAACTATGCATGCCAAAGACGATGAATTTCAACGCGTCTTCACCATCCCGCATACCCTAAATAATCCTCGTATCTGTCAACGCATTCCCGGCAAAACCGTTACTTGCCTTGTACTGGATAAGCAAACCCGCACACGTAAGATCAGGCACCTGAATCGCTTTCAGGAATCTGCATTATGATGACGTTCTGATACGGCAATTTCTCGCGTAAATTTGAACGAATGTTCTTACACACAATCTAAAATTTCTTCTATAAGGAACCCGCCATGCGTAAATTAATGATCGGTAGCTTCGCTGCAGTATTGGCCCTCTCTGGCTGTGCCAACATGTCCGAAACCGAACGCGGCACTGCGCAAGGTGCAGGCATAGGCGCAGGTCTTGGCGCTTTGATCGGTGGCGTGGGCGGCGGCTCGAAAAACATTGCAGGCGGCGCTGCATTGGGCGGCATTCTCGGCGCAGTAGCCGGCAACGTCTGGTCCAGCAAAATGGAAAACCAGAAACGCTCGATGGAACAAGCTACCAAAGGTACCGGCGTCCAGGTTACACAGACTGCCGATAACCGCCTGAAACTCGAAATTCCAAGCGATATTTCGTTTGCTACAGGTCGCTCGGATATCAACTCCAGCTTCCGCCCTATCCTCGATCGTTTTGCCACTGGTCTGGTTGATAATCAAGCCGCAACCGTGACCATCATCGGCCATACGGATAGCACCGGCAGCGATGCAATCAACAATCCTTTGTCATTCGACCGTGCATCACGCACCCGCGATTACCTCGCCGGCCGTGGCGTTGCACCACAACGTATCTATGTTGATGGACGTGGCAGCCATGAACCGATTGCCAGCAACGCCGGTGAAGCCGGCCGCGCACGTAATCGCCGCGTAGAAATTTATGTGGCAGAACAACAGCAGCAACCTCAACAGCAACAGTACCAACAACAGCAATATCAACAACGTTAATTCAAACAGCGAGTAACTTACTCGCTTTCGGATAATAAAAAGCCCTCGATAAACGAGGGCTTTTTTACGTCATTTTTAAATCGTCAGTCCAAACAAAAAAGTCGCCTGAAACATTCGGCGACTTTTTTATTTGGACTTCTTGTTATCGTTCGTTTGCTGCCAGCAATCCGTCATATTCTTTTTTCAGGCTGGTGTAACACTCGCAGATTTGCTCTTCCAGACCTGCTCTATCCACGACCGTGATTTGTCCACGGCTGTAATGAATCAATCCTTCATCCTGCAATTTACGTGCGGCTTCAGTGACGCTTTCACGTCGCACGCCCAGCATGTTTGCAATCAGATCTTGCGTCATGCTGATCTTGTTGGTCGGCAGACGATCCAGACTAAGCAAGAGCCAGCGGCACAGTTGCTGCACGATCGTATGATGACGATTGCATGCAACTGTGTGTGCCATTTGCGAAAACAGGGCTTGGGTAAAGCGCAGCAATAACTGTTGCAATGCACCTCCCCGTGCAAACTCTTCTTTCAACACGGAAGCCTTGATACGGAAGCCGTAGCCGGCACTCTTGACGAAGGCGCGATTCAACGATGCGCCACCACCCATGACGATGTCGACACCTACCAGGCCTTCATAACCGATCACGGCTGTTTCCGATGAAGCGCCATCGGCAGTTTCATACAGGAGCGAGACTATGCTACTGCTTAAAAAATAGGCATATTGCATTTTTTCGCCAGCGGCGCAAATTGTCGTACCGAAAGGCATTTCGACGAATTCAAGATGCGGCAGCAAGCGATCATAATCTGCGGCCGGCAATGCGGCGAGCAAACCATTGTGCTTAGGATTGTGGCCATGCAAACCTGCCAGCGCTTTAGGTGCAATCGGCCGATTATCAGGAGTTTCATCAAGCCTGGTTTTAAGCGCTGCGATGGTATTGGAATTAATAACATGATGACCAACAGGCTTGATGCGCAGATTCGAAACTTGTGCCATGGGTATTCCCCTTGTAATCATGATTTCCGAGGTTTGATCATCACCCCATCTTCGCGCCAGAAAAATCAGCGCTTATCCCATTTGCGTGTGAGATCACACTGACAAAGAGACAATAATCAAACAATGGGTTGCCCAATGGAAATTATCGAGCCGGGATCTGCTGGCAAGCACTCGTTGCTGCATAAAAAAAATGACCCGCATTGCGGGCCATTTTAAAATTCTTACAAGCATTCTTATTTAGGTGGAACTTTGCGCTCACGCCCCACTTCGGCAATCGCATCCTGGAACTCGGCAACGTCTTCAAAACTTTTGTAGACCGACGCAAAGCGGATATAGGCAATCTTGTCCAGTCGCTGCAGCTCGCGCATCACCAGCTCGCCAATTTGCCCGGAAACAACCTCACGCTCGCCGCTAGACAATAGTTTTTGTTCGATACGATGAATTGCTGCGTCCACCGCTTCGGCTGAAACTGGACGTTTGCGCAAGGCAAGTTGCAGACTGGCTTGCAGTTTTTTTGGATCGAAGTCGGTACGGCTGCCGTTCTTCTTGACGATGACAGGCATCGTCAACTCTATCCGTTCGTAAGTCGTGAAGCGTTTATCGCAGCTCACGCAGCGGCGCCGGCGACGTATGCTGTCCCCCTCCTCCGAGATGCGTGTATCCAGAACCTGAGTATCGTCGTGCTGGCAAAAAGGACATTTCATTGCGGTACGCGGCCTTATGGATCGTCTTGTAGATCGTTGTTTTATAGATCGCTACTTCAGCGAAACCTTGAACATTCTCGGCAATTTTCGCCGGCTCAAAAATACGACTGCAGATGCATTCAAATACCACTACTAGCTACCCAACATCCCAAAATGGCCTCATCCGGTTATTCACCGCGACGAGGCCATTCTGCCGTACTTTTCCATTTTTACAAAAAAGTTCTTTGCTACAAAAATTCTTTAAAACTAAAGTTTGAGATCAACCATAAACCGGGAATGCATCCGTCAATTTTTTGACTTCAGCTTTCACGCGTTCAATGGTTGCTGCATCGTTTGGATTATCCAGTACGTCGGCGATCAGGTTGCCGACCTTGGTGGCTTCCGCTTCCTTGAAACCGCGTGTCGTCATCGCCGGGCTGCCGAGACGAATACCGGAAGAAATAAACGGTTTTTCCGGATCGTTAGGAATGCCGTTCTTGTTGGTCGTGATGTGCGCAGAACCGAGCAGCGCTTCAGCATCCTTGCCCGTGATTTTCTTCGCGCGCAAATCGACCAGCATCACGTGCGATTCAGTGCGATTGGAAACGATACGCAAACCGCGTGCGATCAAGGCCTTGGCCAACGCGTCTGCGTTCTTGACGACTTGTTGCTGATACGCCTTGAACTCTGGTGCCAATGCTTCCTTGAATGCGACTGCCTTGCCGGCGATCACATGCATCAATGGGCCGCCTTGAATCCCCGGGAAGATAGCCGAGTTGATGATTTTTTCATGTTCGGCTTTCATCAGGATGAAGCCGCCGCGTGGGCCGCGCAATGATTTGTGCGTGGTCGATGTAACGAAGTCGGCAAACGGTACAGGATTCGGATATTCACCTGCAGCGATCAGACCGGCGTAATGCGCCATGTCGACCATGAAGTAGGCACCGATTTCTTTCGCAATTTTTGCAAAGCGTTCAAAGTCTATGCGCAGTGCATACGCCGATGCGCCGGCAATGATCATCTTCGGTTTGTGTTCACGCGCCAGACGTTCCATCTGTTCGTAATCGATTTCTTCCTTGTCGTTCAAGCCGTAGGAAACCACGTTGAACCATTTGCCGGACATGTTCAATGCCATGCCGTGCGTCAAGTGACCGCCTTCTGCCAGCGACATACCCATGATGGTGTCGCCTGGTTTGAGGACGGCAAAGAACACGCCCTGGTTCGCTTGCGAACCGGAATTCGGTTGTACGTTGGCAGCTTCTGCGCCAAACAATTTCTTTACGCGATCGATCGCGAGTTGCTCAACGATGTCTACGTATTCACAGCCGCCGTAATAACGCTTGCCTGGATAACCTTCCGCATATTTATTCGTCAGCTGCGACCCTTGTGCTTCCATCACGGCAGGCGAAGTGTAGTTTTCGGACGCGATCAACTCGATGTGATCTTGTTGACGGGTATTTTCCTTCTGGATCGCCGACCACAGTTCGGTATCTGTTTTTGCGAGGGTCTGGTCTTTTGAAAACATGAATCACTCCAATCGTTCAAAAATGAGAAGAAAGCTATAGCGTAGGTACAACGGCACATCAAAGCCGCATCAAAAAATCGAAGCGCAAAGACATGCAATTACAACAAGCTGGGATAGAAAGAGGAGCCAAAATTTAACGCGCAGGCAGCCTCAGTCTTACTCAACCATTCGGGCTACCCAGGCGCACGGCAATGAAATCTCACGCTTCACGGTGGATAGGCCCACCTTACGACGCGATGTAATCGGTCGGATTCGCCAGTTACGTGAGACGAAACGGTGCGTGAATTTTACGGCAAGCGCCTCCTTTGGGCAAGCAGCAGGCTGCTTTATGCACGATGAAAAAATGGCAAGATCAGGCCCAACGACTATCGCAGCTGACTGATACAATTCCGCATCCAAGGCGCAGGAGAGTCAGCATCGCCACGAGAGTTAAAAAACTGCTGCCGCACTCACCTCGCATTTACATCGCATTTACTTATCCAGCAATCGAACCTCACATGAAAATAGCCACCTGGAACGTCAACTCCCTGAAGGTTCGCCTGCCGCAAGTCCTGCAATGGCTGGCCGATAATCCCGTCGATGTGCTCTGCCTGCAGGAAACCAAAACAGTCGATGAGAAATTTCCGGTAGCGGAAATTGAAGCTGCCGGTTATCAGGTCGTATTCAGCGGACAAAAGACTTATAACGGTGTCGCCATCCTGTCGCGCCATCCCATCACGGACGTCGTCAAAAACAATCCGCTGTACGCAGATGAACAGCAACGCATCATCGCTGCCACGATAGAAGGCGTGCGCGTCATCTGCGCTTACATCCCTAACGGACAATCGCTGG
Source organism: Herminiimonas fonticola (assembly GCF_003293745.1). Taxonomy (GTDB): domain Bacteria; phylum Pseudomonadota; class Gammaproteobacteria; order Burkholderiales; family Burkholderiaceae_D; genus Oxalicibacterium; species Oxalicibacterium fonticola. Next base: position 1,150,048 of record NZ_PTLZ01000001.1, on the reverse strand, counting down.
ATTCCGACAAGTACATCTACAAACTCAGCTGGCTCAAGGGCTTGCATAAATGGCTGGAACAAGAGCAAAAGCAGCATGCGCAACTGGCATTGCTGGGCGACTACAACATCGCACCTGAAGACCGCGACGTACACGATCCGGCAGCATGGGTGGGACAGGTATTGGTATCAGAACCGGAACGTGCGGCATTTGTGCGCCTGCAGGAAATGGGCTTTACAGATGCCTTCCGCATGTTTGATCAGCCGCCAAAATTGTATAGCTGGTGGGATTATCGTCAGATGGGATTCCGCCTGAATCGCGGCATGCGCATCGATCACATTCTGCTGTCGGCACCATTGGCTGAACGTTGCAGTGCCTGCGTCATCGACAAGGTGCCGCGCAAGTGGGAACAACCATCGGATCACACGCCTGTGATTGCCACCCTCGATTGATGATAGAACGTGCCTGTGTAGCTTTTCGGAGCCAGCGCAGGATGTAAAAAAGCACTCTTATCCAGCAAGCGCCCAATACGACGAAAGCAACACTCTTATCCAGCAAGCGCCCAATACGACGAAAGCAACAAAAAAGCCCGCTGAATTACGGGCTTTTTTTACTTGAACGTGCGTATGATTTAGCAGAATAAACAAAGACTTACGACGGCTGTCTCTGATATGCCCATTCTAACAATGGCTGAATGTTAAGCAAAACACGATCTAACGTCGGCTTTGTTGGCTGAAAATGTCCATGAGAAATAGTATTCAATAGAATAATATCCAACTGATCGCTAGCCTTATTAGTATTAGCTTGTATGCATTTAATTACGGCATGATCATTCTTAAAATGAAAAACATCTCCTTGTAAATTATTCTTTGATAGCTGTGAAGCATTTTTGTTTAGGTGAGTTAGGAGAGCTTGAATGCCCAAATCCGAAACTTTTCTATACTCCGAATTGAAATCTCTACGAATACGATCAAGACAGCCGCATTCCAAAACAATACGAAGACATAAAGCCGTACTAATAAATCTTGTGGCACGATATTGTCGAATCGTTTCCTCAATAATTGACTTAAGAGCTAGGTTACTTGTGCTCACCATAAGCGAGTCAAGAAGGGCTATTGCAGGCGCGGGTATCACTTGAGGTTTTACCGGATTAGTAGGAGGATTTGTTTTCGGATTCCCTTTATTATTTCCCTCCTCGGTCGCAGGGCTGACAGGCTTCTGAGTTGGTTTTCCCTCATCTTTCTCTGGCGCCTTGGGTTTAGGTGACGGCTTAGTAGGAGAAACGCCCTCCTTATCTTCATCTTCAACTACCCACCCGGCGGGTATTTCTTTCCGATAATTTTCCGCTTGAGCCATTAAAGCTTCCACGCCGTCAAGACGCAAAATATGAACCAGAAAATCATCTTCATCGATGTTAAAGCCATCTTTCATATAACTCACAGGCAAACCGTCTAGATGAAGCTCCCCGTAAATACGTTGCTTGCCATATTTGTTGGCTGTTTTATATAGTTTCGGAGGATTGTATGGCTTGCTCTTCAATCCTTTAATTACTCGCCCATATCGAAACAGTACAAGCCCTGGATTATTGACGTAACTACCAGTCTCACGGAGTTCAAGATGGCCGGTTACATGATGTCCTAAGTAATCAAATTCAACTGGCACAGTCCATGATTTTTCTGGCCCGCTAAGAATGAGTTTTTTCCCGCGCACCTTGTAATTTCGAGCTATTAAAACGTCAGAAGCTCCAGAATCTTGATATTTCAGATTTTTTTGATTGGCACCGTCATATGTAGCGTTCAAGGTTAGATAAGCTCCAGTGCCTCGAGTAAAGGTCTGGTAAATTTCAGTCAATGCTTCGCAAATGGCAACATACCTGTCCGATGCTATCGGCTTATGTAAATCCTTCAATAAGATCGTCGTTCCGCTTGCATGCCTCTTTGTTGCGCTAGTTTTTTTAACATCGATTTCAGTTTTTCCAGCAGCAATCAATTTATCTAAATCGAAATCGACGGTGTAATCAAAATTTTCCCCAGTCGGGCTTGTGGATAGGGACCATATTGGAGAAAACCACACCGCAGCAGCTTTCATACCAATACCAAATTCGCTTAATCCTCGTTGCGTAGGAGGTTTCGCAGGCTTAAGTGCATGGACTAAATGTTCTCCAGAGATGCCGACTCCATCATCAATAATTGAAATCGAATTTTGAGAGGCGGCATCTCGATAATTATTTGAATAGAAGGATAAATTAATCGTTAATTTTTCATGCAACTTTGGATTGCTCGCGACAGCATTCTGGTGTGCATGAATAGCGTTATCAATGAACTCCGCTAATGCATAAGACTCCTCGTAGCCTTGGCTACGGAGAAGAAGATACATCGACATGTCTGGCGATACGTCAACTAACATAGCGGTCCCTTAGCGAATTAATTGATTGGCAATTTCGCCAACGATATGAGCATTTACTGCATTTCCCAATGCCTTGAAGGCCATACCATTGAATTTTGGAAAATGCTTCAATCCATCTAATGATTGAAGTGCGGCTGCTTCACGCACGCTCATATATCGACGTTTTGCTCCGATTATTGGTGTTTGCGTAGGTGTCATGGCTACGAGAGACGGTGCGTAATCAGGTTTGCTGATACGAATTCCAGAGGCTCTAAATTGGATTGTATGTTTCCAAATACTTGGTACTTGGCGATTGCCACGCCATTCCATTTTTTGCCAACTGTTATGGCTGTCGATAAAGTCCGTTTTCCAAACATCAAGAAAATCAACGTGTTGTTCATAAAGCTGCCTACTATGAATAATTGATTGCTTCAGCCACTCAGGTGTTTTTCCGTCTTTCCCCCCAACATAATGCGGCAGCTTCGACATGACCTCGGCCCATGTTTTGCATTCAGATAATGAAGCGCCGAACGCTCCTCTAAAGAGACGCATCTCTTTCAATGTCATGCGCTTCAAATCCGTCAGGGGATAATCGGCACCAAACTCGGCCGCCAAGGTTGTTTTATGACTGAACGTCTTTACTTCAGTAATCAATGCTTGCCAACGCTTCAATACCTTTATTTTTTCTTTTTCTAATGGCCGAGTTTCAGTATCGTTTCCGATCAAATCAGATAATTTTTTAACTGGATGAAGATTAATAACAGGCCAACTAAAGTGGTCTAACCCCACTTGGCTAGCAACAACAAAAACACGCTCACGCTTTTGCGGTATGCCAAATTCGTGCGGGGAGTAAATCCTGTAATCAATCGTATAACCGAGTTTAATAAACGTGCGTTTAATGTGATCCCAAAATTCACCATTTTGAATGGTTAAAATTTCAGGAACATTTTCAAGCATAACAAAACTAGGTTTGTGAGCTCTAACGATTCGGAAAACATCATCAATTAACTTGCCAGATGCGGGACATGCAGCCCCCTTCTTTTTACCTGCAGATGAGAAGGGTTGGCAGGGAAATCCGGCGCACAGAACGTCGTGTGGAGGTATATCTAGTTCGTTCACCTTCCGAATATCACCTTCAGGTCGCAATCCGAAATTGCGTTCATAAATATCTCGTAGCTCACCATCCAGCTCGGAGGCAAAAATGCATTGCATCCCTTGTTTTTCGAGGGCGACATGAAATCCTCCTAACCCAGAAAATAAATCCGCAAATCGCAAGATTTTTTTAGGCGATGCAAATGAAGTCGGCATTGCTAAAGAACCATACGATTCATTTTCCGACCCAGATTTGAAATCATCCATTTAGCCCCCTGAAATATCAGAATTTTGTTTTATAATGTTTCGTACGATACATTATCCACATGAAAAATGAAAGCAGTCAAGCCAACTAACGATTTTTATGGGCAGTTGCAATATGCGTACGAACACTTCAATCGGACGCTTTTTGATCGAGCTCTTCCAGAGTGCTTAATTACTGTCCAGCGTGAGAAAAACACAATGGGATTTTTCTCGCCGTTGCGCTGGAGTAGCACGTCCGCTTCCGATGTGCATGAGATAGCCTTAAATCCAATTTATTTTGCTAATCGCAAAGTAATCGAAATATTTCAAACACTTGTCCATGAACAATGCCATTTGTGGCAACACGAGTTTGGCAATCCTAGTCGGTCTGGTTACCACAATCGTGAATGGGCAGAAAAAATGGAATCAATTGGATTAATGCCGAGCTCATCTGCTCAAGTAGGTGGTCGAAAAGTCGGTCAGAAGATGTCTGATTATGTGATTGACGGGGGAGTATTTCAACGCTCGTGCATTGGGTTGATAAAAAAGGGGTATCAATTTAATTGGGTCGATCGGCGGACTAATCTGCAAGGTAGCGAAGACTCATTGAAAAGAAAACATAAGCGCTCAGTTCCAACAAAGTTCATGAAGAACTCTCCTGAAGTTCTCCTTGAGCTTCCAGTTTCGATTTTGATACCTAACTTTGTCCCTGAAATGAAGACGACGGCGGAAAAAACGCGTTATAAAACGAAATATTGCTGCCCACATTGCAAGATCAATGTCTGGGGAAAGCCAATGCTTCATATAAGATGTGAGACATGCGACGCAAGTTTTATTCCGGAGTAGATACTGCAAGTGATGGGCTGAATTTCGTCGGACTTTTGCGATACCGATTGCTTTACGATGGATTTGAATGGTTACGCAAATATTCATGAATCGCAATTTTCTGACCACTCGATGGACTTCTGTCCATATCACTATGCCAGTCAATGTGAGAAATATCCTCACTTTGAAAACCTGCTTTAACTAAAAGCGAAGCTAGGACAATCGCATCAGCAGATTCGAGCGTCTCTCCGTTGGGTAGGGCCGCAACTAGAATTCCGTCATCAAGTGATATCTCTATCGTATTCATGTACCTTTGGCTCGTAATCAAATTGTCGCGTTTAGTTCTATCAATGGGCGGGCGCGGACTCGCAAATGTCATTGAAGTATATGGAGTATTGGGAAGTATCTACTTATTAATCGCAAGCTTCCCCGAACTTCAAAGCGCACTCGGTATGCCGCATATATGTACGGATATGAAATAACAAATAACTAATTGAGACCCAATCAATTTTTTCTATTTTTAATGGCTTGGTTGAGTTCAATTACAAGCTCTTCAGCACACTTTAAACAGTCTGAATATTCCTGAATAAGGCTGTCGCCATGCTCGATAAATTTACTTTGTGAAAAGTCAACTTTCGCTTGGCGTATGGCTTCTTCGACCGCAATGATGCCTCCAGTCGGATAAGGCAGATTCTGCATAGCTGAATAATCGGCAAGTTGGTCGTTGTTAATTTTAAGTGCGACTAACAATAGTTCAAATCGTGCATATGCCCCGATGATAGTTTCCCGAAGTTTATCTTCTGGAATGATGCCTATCCTGTTGACGTTGCTATTGTAAATTTTGAACGGCCGATCCGAAGGATAGAAAGTCATCTGCACGCCTTCGCCAATGATGGCCTCCGAAATGCCCTTTCCAAAGGACGTCTTCGCTCCCCTCATGGCGATTACCACTTCATCTCTCAAGCCAAGCAGAAGACGCAGGACTGCAACCTCATCATTTATTGCGTCACGCGTTAAATCGTTTCTATGCTGATTTATGGAGACACCGATAGCAACAAAAATAGCGAGGACAGAACCAACAGCCTGAACCCAAGCCGGCGCGTCTTTATTTGCCCAATCTAGTTGCCAAATCAGTACGCCACCTACCCAACATCCTGTAAACATCAAATAGATGTTCATAAAAATCTTCATGCTTCTCCTTTGTTTGAAGAGTGCTTTAGTAACTACGGCGCATTACCAAGGTGGCACTTCTTGTATTTCAACCCGCTACCACATGGGCAAGACTCATTGCGGCCAGTTTTGTCCCTCGTCCATTTAACAAAAGGTTTCTGAGGGACCGCGCCTCCCTTACGCTGCTGCATTGTTGCAGTTTGTGAGTCCATTTCATCGGACTGCTCCCATTCGAAATCCAAAACGACGCCCATACGGATGCTCTCGTCAGTGTTTAGGCAAAGACCAATCCATTTGTGTGCTTTCTGCGTGTATTTCCGCAGGTGGCAATGAGCTGCCAGTCTATCTGCGGCTTCGTCTGAGGACTTAGGGTTACAGTGCAGGCATATGCCTTCCCCTGTCTCACCAATGCCGACTGTAAAGTCGTGAAGTTTGCCATCCACTTTAGCTCGTCGAGTTATCTGGTGAATGGCCTCGTCAATGTGTCGGCATGTTTCTTCTCCTATGCTGAGCAAAAGAAAACCAAGCTCAACCGCAGCTGGATCACTCTTCTTTTCAATCTGCGTTATCAGGCGCTCAAACGCAGTTCCAGCGAACTTAGTCAATATTCCGTCTGGCGTTCTTTTCCCAGGAACACCATCTCGCCGAACAGTCATCGCAAGGTCTAGGTCGCTGCTAATGTCGTCTCCCAGCATGACTAAGGAATTCTCCGGAGAGAGCCAAAGGTTTTGCTTAAGATGGAAAGACAATGCGACTAACTCGTGGGCTAGGTGCAGCCGATCAGCTTGAAGAACTCTCTGGTTGATATAGCTTAGAAGCCGCAGTGGCGTTTCAAGCATCTCCGTCATCGCATCTAGGAGGAAAACATCCATGATGAATGGTGGTCTGATTCCATCAGAAACCTCAGGCTTCAGAAACTGGCCAGCTTGAAAGCTTAGAGCGGGGTAATGATCTGCAACGACATTGAGGATGAAGACTTCTTTTGGTGCCCACACTAACTTGACCTCCGCACCTGCACTGTCACGCAGTGCGCAGTCTCCATCGAGTATCCTGCGAGCACATAACAATCCTTGTTCATACGAGTCTGCAATTGCCTTTTGAAAGTCAGCTTCAATTTGGCCGTCATTTCCTTTTCTTGCTTCTAATGTCAGTCTTTTTGACTTTGCTTGAACGACAATTACGCGATCACCGAATGTCACAAGAACATCAATCTCGCCAGCTTTGTTCTTCCCATGAAAAACATCAATATTGCTGCGGACATTTGCCCCTCCGAAGACTTTCGCTAATCGGCGAGCAGTGAATGACTCCGTGAACTCACCGCGGTGCTTGAAGGCTTTTGCTTTATATGTATCATCCGCACCCATCCAGTAAAAAGGCGATTCATAGAGGGCTTCCACAATGCTGTAATACTGGAACAGTAATACGCGCCCATCTGGCAGTGGAATTAATGGAGTTGCCGAAATGGAGTTGAATGCGGTGGCATCTGTAAATGTTGTATTTCGTCCTTTGAGCGTAAAAGCATCCAGCACAGCCCGAACTTCCTCTATTGGAACTCCACTGGCAAGTGCTAGTTCTTCCGAGGCAAGGTAGAAGCCAGGAAGAATTGTCCAACTTGCGGGAGCATCTGGAGGCATGGCTTTATGTGCTTCCATGACATTGATGTTCTGTCTTTCGCCAATGGCGCGTACAACGGCAGTAGCGGCTTGAATATCGAAGCCCATTTTTCTGCGCAACCAGTCATTGTCTTTGCCATACTTTTCTGGTGAGAAGTCTCGATACTGAAAACCATAAGCGGACTCACCACCATAAAAGATTGGTTCACGAAGAAACGCACCACGTTGCGAAGCTGCCTCGTCTGACTGACCAGATCTTGATGCAGTCATGTTTTCGAACATCGGCATGCCTATCGCCGCGTGAAGTTCTTCCATTAACTGAAGTGTCCGGTCCACATAGGCCTGCATTGTTTCTGGACTCGGGAGACTCAAGTCAACGGCATTCTGTACTAGGAGTCCGATAAGCGTCGTAATCTCCGTACGAATCAACCTGTCGGAAGCGAAGAGCCTCTGCATGTCGTCTGCCTTCATTTCAGAGTCAAACGCAACGAAGTTGTCTCGATGACAGATGTAAGCAATGGCGTGAGCGTAGCCCGGGCTACTACATAGAGCAAAAATCTCAGCGAAAACTTCGGCTTCAGTCTTACTAGTTTTATGTGGGCCTAATCGCACGCTACTTCTTTCTAATTGGCTGAATAAAAATGACCATAAATCTCGGCATGAATACTTACCATTTCCTGCTGAGGCAGATATTGAATGACGCGCTTTTTCAATTTACAGCTATCGGTGGAATTTTTGGTTTGCTCCAACCGTATTGCTCGCGCATTGCTTCAGTAAATGTCGTAATGAGTTCGTGAGCCAGACCCCAGTCACAAATAAGCTGTGGATGCATGTAGATGGGTGGCGAGGCATCATCACCTATCAGGGAAAGTGCCATCATGATGCTGTTGCGACCTAAAGATTCCTTTTCCCTCTCAATGCTTTCGTGTTTTTCCAAACGTTCATCAACTTCATGTCTTGTTTCACAAGATACCGTGGCGCATAAAGTTTGCATTGATTCTTCATTAAGCTCCTGCCAGCGGTTTCCGTCTTCGGCTGTGTAAACACGGGAAGGAAGATAGGGAGCAATGCGATGCGCAGTAGAGTCTCTATAGAGTTTGCCGTAATCATCAAACCAAGTTTTGACTGTTTCTTGTGCGAGATATTCTTTTAGCCGCTTTGGAAAAAATCGCTGCGACTCTGACTTGAACGGGCCAATTTTCAATGGCGCCAACTGTTGTCCAGATTCGAGAATACAAACCCATGCGATATTGTCAAATAGTGCATATAAGTTAATAACAAAAGCATGCATCTGTATTGCAATGTCTATGCACTCATCCTTGGTGAGGAAAGTTTTCTTGTTAAGTGGGTAGATGCGGTAGATGTTATTAACTGCTCGTTCAATTAGTTGCAGCCTTCGTCCAATTCCCTCATTTGCAAATGTTCGTGCACGTGGAACCTTAAGCTGACCAGCCAAACTATATAAATCTATTTGAACGGTCACTTGTGCATTTCTTAGCGTCCGCACTTCTTTCATAAAGTCGCGTGCATGCTTCGCAGAATATTCATTTGCGTCATCGCCGGTTGATTGTTCTCTTTGATCCATTTTTATTTACGGATATTAATGAGGGCATTTCATGCATAAGTAATGCATGCCTAAACAGACAGCTGTTAATTATTTCTCTCGACGTCCGGTAGGATTTGATAATGCTGCTTAGCTGCAGCTTCGAGATTTTGTAAAAGCTCAGCGTCTTCAGAAGATGAGGCGATGAACTTATCAATAGATCTCCGTAGAGCTCGAAGAAGAACATCGTAGTGCAACGTTATAATCTGGCCCGCAAACTTAGTAGAAGCCAGTGCATCATCCATAGCCTGTGCGTTAGCAGTGCCTGCGGCATAGCCGATACGCCTCGCTTTCCCAGCCGAAGATAAACGCGACGTACCTGTTAGCGTATGTACCATGCCGCATCGGGCAGCATAGAGTTCGCTTGCGGTAAGTGTGGGGTAGCTGGAAACAAGCTCTGGCAAAAGCCACGTGGATACCCAGGCTTCATAACTCTCTCCGATTGCAATCTTTCCTTTAGATGAACCTGCCCAGGCCAACGTATCTATATGCGAATAAAGAAGTACTTGTGCTGGAACGTACTGTCGTACTTCAATGCAATGCGCAGCAGCTGAGAGCATGTCCTCGTTATTCTTTAAGAAGTGCTCTAGCATGCAAAGGTTCCTTTGAAAACGTTTTGGCAATTGAGACTGGTTAGTGTTTTTTTAGATGTTTTATTCATACACGCTCCCTCTCGAACTAAAGGACATCAATACAATTTGGTTTGTAGATGTAATTACCTTGTAGATCAATCTGTCGTCGCCAATTCTGTAACGCCAAAGACCAGAGAGGTTACCAGTGAGAGGCTTCACGGTGTCGCCATGCACAGTAAAGGGGGCATCCGTTAGTTTAGTGATTGCCTCCAAAACTCTTGCTCGTTTGTTTTTATCAATCCTCGAAATGGATTTGACAAACTCTGCTGAAAATCCCACGTACCAATCTGGTTCCGCAAGGCTATATGAAATGTTCTGAGCTTCTCGATAGCTTTCGCTGAGCCGCCATCTCGCGTCTTTCAGAGAGCGATAAGCCTGCGGAGGGATGTCTTGTTCCCAGAAACTTTTTAGTACTTTCTGGAAGTCTGCAAAGTCAGGGAAGAAGGTAGTCCCTTCTTCTCCGTCGCTGACCGTTAACTCGACCCGAAGTTTTTCTTCATCAGTCAGTGTCAAGAAGTCTTCTGGAGAAGCATCTATTAGTTCCTGCCAAGTTTTCTTTTTTTTTCGTGGCAAATCATCATATCGTTTAACGATAAATTCAGGCGTAAGGAGTAGAAACAGAGGCCAAAAAAGAAGAATGAAACATATGGGCGCAATGCGCCACCGTTCTGATTGTCCTCTTCGAAACAAAGCAATTACAGTCAGTAGTAATCCCACTGCAAAATATGACCAAAGATATGGCGCGAGCTCGCTCACGGAGCATCCTAACGTGAAAGGAATGAGCGAATGATTCTACTGGTAAAGATACTTTTCGATAGATGAAATTGTTGGGCAAAATCTATTCCCATATTTATGGGATACCAATCTATGAAAGAGTAGTACGTTATTTTTTTGGGTCAGGTTTAACCGCAGCGGACTTAATCGTGATTGAGTGTTTACGGAAATACTGATGGATCGCAATTTTCTGCCCAGCAGACGGACTGCGATCCATATCACTATGCCAGTCAATATGTGAGATATCTTCACTTTGAAAACCCGCTTTAACTAAAAGCGAAGCTAGGATAATTGCATCGGCAGATTCGAGCGTCTCTCCATTGGGCAGAGTAGCAACTAGAATTCCCTCATCAAATGAGATCTCTATCGTATTCATGTATCCACGTAGAAGAAGTACGGCGATCATTGGAAGCAATGAAAATGAAGCATATCACTGACAAACTTTTAAATCATCGTTAAAGATATGAAGAATGGATTCCAAGCAGAAGTGTGATTGATGTTGTAAGAATGCATCAGTAACTTAAATCAATGAACCCAGTAAATCACTCTAAAAAATCATAATTTTTTACTTAAAAAAGCGTCAAATTTCATTTTTAAAATGAAATTTATTGAATCACATTCGAATAAATATTTTATTTAGTATTTATTTTAGAAGAGAAAAAATATGTAATTTTTATCCTAATTTTTTCTCTGTATCTTCATCATCTGGTTCGGTACTCTTACAGCAATACATTAGATTGCAAGATACCAAATGTCACCTTACGGCGAGAAACTTTCAGAATTTATTCGACGAGAAAATCTGCAGCAGAAACAGTTTGCTGTGGAGATAGGTGTATTGCCTAATCATATTAGCCAAGTCTTGAGCGGTACGAAGGGACCGCTACTTAATCAACACGAAAAGATCGTCAAGACCTTACGACTCAGGGCTTCAGAAAGTGCTGAACTATTGAGCTTGGCAGAAATTTCGAATCTTACATTCCGTTTGCCGGATGATTCTCAGCCAATCCACTATCGGATCGCTGCACTGCTCTGTAAAAAATCCCATCTGGAGAGCAGCAAGGACAAGCTTATTGAAATTGCTCAGTTAGCTTTAGCCGAGTATGTAGATAGTTCTGCTTATCGGCCAATACGATCACAGGAGGCAAAAATGTAAAACGCGACAAGCCTTTCGACCTGCCGCGTTTCGCGCCGGTAGTGAAACCAACGACCTCAGAATCTACAGTTTCCTTCCTCACGCGTTCTGCGTCAAGCCCCACATTCCTGCACGTACCTCTTTTTGTCCGATTACCGCGACAGGGTGACTTTTTGCACTCTTAAGGAAGTCCGTGCTTACCGATCAATGCGTCACGTGACACATTGAGGACGTTTAACGCCAAGAAGGAAACTATATGGCGCAGCACTTTCTATTGTCAGCAGCCTCTCGAGACTTGTGTGCATACGATATTGCAGGATGGTCTGAAGAGGATGCCTTCTGGTTCTTTGTGGAGCAAAGATGGGGTAATCGAAATACCCAAACGTGCCCTTCCTGTGGTGTTGTAGATGCTCACTATTTTCGTTCCAAACGCCTCCAATGGCGTTGCAGACATTGTGATCGTTCTTTTAGTGTGACAAGCGGCACGCCATTCGACTCAAGAAAAATGCCTTTCCGAAAAATGATGTTAGGAATTTCACTGTACTTGTCTGGGGCAAAGGGGAAGTCCGCTATTCAGTTGGCGAGGGAGATAAATGTGAATGTGAAAACTGCATTTGTCTTTATTGGGAAACTTCGAGAATGCCTACTTCGCAATCGATCAGTCGAGAAGCTTTGTGGGCAGGTGCAAATTGATGGAGGGCATTTTGGAGGAAAGCCGCGTAAGAAAAATTTTCGAAATCGACCAGATCACGCCGCGATTGCTAATAAAGTCGAAGGCATCCTTAACCCTAGTATCAAGAAGCAAGGAAAAAAACGTCATTATGCTTATAGCAAAGAAAATGTCGAAAGAAGAAAGAAACGTCGGATCGTTATGGTGCTTCGTGAAATTTATCCAGAAGAAAAACGCGGAGCCCGTCGGACTATCGTATCAATTGCGATGAGCGAGAATGAACGGGATGCCATTGAACTGGCGCATCGATATATTGATCCAGATGCATACATATGGACAGATGAAAATACTGCATATGGGCAGCTCTCGGCATGGTGGGAGCATGAAGCTGTATCACACTCAGAAATGTTTTATCGTCCGGATGGTGTAAACGAGAATCAGGCTGAGTCGTACTTTAGTCGCTTGCGCAGATGCGAGTATGGTGTCGTCCATCGCATTACACCCAAATATTTGATGGACCTATCCAACGATATGGCGTGGCGTGAGGATGTTCGCCGCTTAAGCGAGGGGGAGAAGATGAAAGAACTTTTTTCAAAAATCATGAAGAATGGCTTGTCACGTTGGTGGCGCGGCTATTTTCAAGGACATCATCGTGAAGGCGAATTTTTGATGCTTTAGGTTTTTCGTTTAGGTCTTCCAATATTCTCGATCGCATTCCAGTTTTTTAGGCGCCATCGCCCTTCAAGAGACGTCTTAGCGGTGTGCAGGCGTTCGACTTTCCCTTCTGCATATTTTGCTCTGAGAAGTTTACGAACTGCAAACCTAAGATTCATCAATTCTATTTGATCCAAGTTGGCGCCTTTTTTTGCAACTGCAGCTGTTATCTGAGTAGTAGTTAGTGCCTCATTGCCAGCGCGACTTAATGCCGCATAAATTGCTTTGGTAATAGCGCCGTGTTTGAACTTTCTAGTTGCAGTTTGAGTGCCGATGGAGGAAATGTTTTCGGGATTAATTGCAATTTCATGTAATCGGATGGTCTGGTCGATACTTTTCAGATCAGCCTTAAGCATATCGATTTCTTGTTGAGTAATTTCTACCCTCCAAAGTGCGAGCTCAGCTTTTTTGAGTTCGCCTGCTAGCCGCGCGCGCTTGGTTGCGAGCCATTTCAACGCCGAAGGAATTTTTGTAGTCATAGCCGCTAGCTTGCGGCTATGACTCAAAAAATCAAAGGGCAATTGCTACATAAGAGCGTTTACGTTACTGCACGCTGACTTTCGTCAGCCTGCTTCAACACTATCAGTCTACAGTTGCGCCGCTTTCTTTCACGACTTTTGCCCATTTCACCGATTCTTCTTTCACGAATTTAGCGAAATTTTCAGGGGTGTCGCCGACATAATCGGAACCAGTATCAGCCAGAATTTTCTGGAAGGATGGCTCTTTCATGATCTTCAAAGTTTCAGCATTGATTTTGGCGACCAATGGTTTCGGTGTGCCAGCTGGTGCGAAGAAACCGTACCAAGCGTAGGAAACCAATGTTGGGTAACCAGATTCAGCAAAAGTTGGAACATCAGGAATCAAAGGCGAACGTTTTGCGCCAGATACAGCAATCACTTTAACCTTGCCGCTTTTGATATGCGGCATGATCGCGATCATGCTGTCGAACATCACAGGTACGTGGCCGCCCAGCAAATCGGAAATCGCAGGAGCCGAACCTTTGTAAGGTACGTGTGTGATGTCCAGCTTGGTTACGCTCTTGAACAACTCACCGGTCATGTGCTGCGGCGTGCCGTTACCAGCAGATGCATAGGAGAACGTAGGTTGTGACTTGATGTAAGCAATCAATTCTTTCAGATTGTTAGCAGGCACGGATGGGCTCGCTACCAGTACCAAAGGTACGCGCAACAGATTGGTGATAGGCACCAGATCCTTGCTTGGATCGAAAGCCATTTTTTTGTACAGACTAGGATTAATCACGATCGGTGCGCTGGATGTGATCAACAGTGTGTTGCCATCTGCCGGCGCGCGCGCCACTGCTGCGCTACCGATGTTACCGCCGCCGCCACCACGATTATCAATGACGAAAGGCTGACCGAGATCTTCAGTCAGGCGTTTGGCGATAGGACGTGCCGCGATATCAGATGGGCCGCCTGGAGGCCATGGCACGACGACTGTGACCGTCGAATTAGGCCAGTTTTGTGCAAATGCACTCACTGAAAAACTGGCTGCTGCAATCGCGCAAAAGAGTACTTTGCTGACGCGGGATACTTGTCTCATGATGCAATCCTTATAAAAATTAATCACGCATCAGCTGGCGATTGAGTTGAAAAATAATCAATACAAGCTGCTGCGCGAAGGGTAAGGCGACGGATGTTACGCCTCAGAAAAAGAAGAATACCGCATCTTGCCGGATGATACTTACCGAATACTTACCAATTACTTACACGATCAATTTATTCGGCCGTGCTAATCGCATAATCGCTGCCTAATGGACCAAAGCTGAATTCATAACCGGCATCGCCGAGTACATTTTGCGCTTCTTGCAGAAACCGGTTTGCTTCTTCGTTCGGTGCATAGATAAATTGCACATGAATCGCCATATCAAAACCACGCGACGCTGGATAGGCGATATAAATTTCACTGCTCTCGACGTATTGCAAGCAGTTGTTGATCTTTGCTTGCAGTTCAGTGAGATGATCGTCATCGTCAGTCCACGGCAAGGGATCAACGATGTTCAATGTGCATAAGCCGAAGTCGCTTTCGATGATAATGCTATCGATCAGCTTGAGGCGTTCGTCTTTCATGATTTGAATGTACTCGTATTTAAATAAGTTGATGGCAGTGTAATTTTTCAGTGCATGTGCAGCACTGAGTCATACTCCGATTACTGCTTTTTCAGCCTTAACTCTTTTTAACCAGCTGCTTTTCAAAAGCAATATCGGATTTGGTCTGACGCCGCGGTTTTTGCGGACCGTATGCCTTGACGAAGGTAACAAACTCATCCAGCTGCAGGCGCTCGCACAAGACAACAGGCGCACCCTCACCCGAATTATCGACCAGATAGAACGATTCATCAGCAGTACGCACCATTGCATATGCGTCATTACCGCTGCGTTCTTTCAGCCGTTCAACAGCTGATGTAGCTCGGGTTGATCTCACGTCATGCTCCTGTTTTTCGTCTTAGCGCAAACGCGCAGTCAGCATCCAGTAATGCTCAAAATAATGGATGCGCATGTCCTTCAGCAATGGCCCCAGGCGTTTGCGCAAGGTGCTGCTGGTATAGTAATTTTTAAGAATTTCGTAACGCTCGCCATCGGGCAGGGTATGAATCTGGAAGGTGTTGCCCTCCAGATCAGTACGCGCGATCACGGTTTTTTCGGTATCGACTTGCGAATTATCTACCAACACCAGCAAGCCATCCTTGCCTATGATCTTGCGTATGCGTGCTATGACTTCAATCTGATCCTGGCGCTTCACGTGTGACCACCAGAAGCCGGCGAAACAGGCCGTGAATTCGCCTTCGACTTGTGGGTCCAACGCATCGACCACGGCAAACTCCACAATCTCTTCCGGCAATTCTCTGGCCTGCGCTTGCTCAATCAAATTGGGATTGATATCGGTCGCGAGCACGAACTCTGCATATTCGGCCAGCTCATCGGTCCAGTAGCCATCGCCACATGCAAGTTCCAGCACGCGTTCATCTGTCAGTTGATCGCGCAGCTTTTCCATGATGTCGTCAAGCGCATCCATCCCATCCGGATTCTCGACATCTTCTTCATCGAAATTATTACGCTGCGCGTAATACGCTGCCATATCGGTATTGACCGGTTTAATCATGCTTACAACTTCCTAAAATACAAAAATAAAACTTAAAAATTTGTCGAACACGCATTACAAGCTCGTACTACAGCTCGTACATGTCCTTCTCACCGTTCAACACTTGCTCAACCAGTTTGCGATTGAGTGTAGGTGTCAGCAATTCAATAAACGTGAATACATAACTGCGCAGATACGCGCCCTGCTTCAAGGCCACGCGCGACACATTCGTGCCGAACAAATGACCCGCAGGAATCGCCCGCAGATTCCTGTCACGTTCGGCATCGAAAGCCATGCCGGCAATAATGCCGACTCCCAAACCAAGTTCTACGTAGGTTTTGATCACATCCGCATCGATTGCTTCCAGCAATACATCAGGCTTCAGATTACGCAGCGTGAACGCATGGTCTATCTTGTTGCGACCGGTGAACGCACTGTCGTAAGTGATCAAAGGATAAGCGGCCAGTTCTTCCAGAGTGATCGACTTCGACTTCAACAATGGATGCTCAGGCGGTACGACGACCAGATGCTCCCATTGATAGCACGGCAGCGAAATAAGACCGTCGACGTTGGCAATCGATTCCGTCGCGATCGCCAGATCGGCCTGCCCCATCAAAACCATATCGGCGACCTGCTTCGGATTTCCTTGCAATAAAGACAAGCGAACTTTTGGAAACTTCTGCGTGAACGCCTGTACCACTTTCGGCAGCGAATAACGCGCCTGCGTGTGCGTGGTCGCGATCGTGAAGCTGCCGCTATCGTGAGCGGCGAATTCATTGCCTATGTGCTTGAGGCCGTCGATCTCTTGCATGATCACTTCGACCGCCTTCAATACTGCGCGCCCAGGTTCGGTTAAACCGCGAATACGCTTGCCGTGGCGTGAAAAAATATCCACGCCCAGCTCTTCTTCCAGTTCGATGATCGCTTTGGACACGCCAGGCTGCGACGTAAAAAGCGCCTTCGCAGCTTCAGTCAAATTGAAGTTTTGTCGAACGGCTTCGCGCACAAAGCGAAGTTGGTGGAGATTCATGCCTTCCCCTTATGTGTTTTTTCGACCGAACTCGCGTTTCAGTCGTTTTTCATCATTGCTTATATCAAAAATGCATATAAGCAAATAATTAGTAAGTAGTTTGGAATAAGGCTCAAGTTTATTACTATTCGTCCTACTTTGCGCGAGGTCTTATGTCTGTTTCTTATATCGTTTCAGGTTTTGCTGTCGGTTTGCTGGTCGGTTTGACCGGCGTAGGCGGCGGCTCCCTGATGACGCCTTTACTCACCCTGCTGTTCGGCGTGTCGCCTACAGTCGCGGTCGGAACCGATCTCGCGTTTGCTTCTGCGACCAAGGTTGCAGGCACTTTTGCGCACCGTTATCGCGGCAATGTGCACTGGAATATTGTCCGTCAATTATGCATAGGCGCCTTGCCGGCTGCGGTCTTGACCACGCTGACACTGAAATACTTTGGCGGGCTGGACAAGGAAGTCGGCCAGATTATCCGTTATTCCATCGCCGGTTCGGTCATGTTGACCGTCATTGCGCTGATGTTCAGAACGCGCTTGCAAAACTGGATGAGCGCGCATCCAAATCGTCAGATTCACGGGACAAAATTGGTAACGGCAACCATTGTTTCCGGTGCAATTCTCGGTACATTGGTTACAATCTCGTCTATTGGTGCCGGCGCAATCGGCGCCACCATACTGGTTTTGCTTTATCCACGCCTGTCGCCGGCCGAAATTGCCGGTACCGACATTGCCTACGCAGTGCCGTTGACCGCTATCGCGGCGCTCGGTCACTGGTGGCTGGGATCAATCAATTGGGAGTTGCTGGCCATGCTGTTATTGGGTTCCGTACCTGGTATCACGCTGGGATCGCTAGTCTCGAAAGCCATACCGGAAAAAGTGTTGCGCGTCTTGTTGGCCAGTGTGCTGACAACCGTTGCCGTCAAGTTAGTTTTTTAAGGAATACAAGATGTATCGCTACGATCAATACGACCATCAAATCGTCAAGGAACGTATCGCACAATACCGCGATCAGGTTCGCCGCCGCTTGTCGGACGAGCTGGCTGAAGACGAATTCCGTATCCTGCGCCTGCAAAACGGTCTGTACATGCAGCGCCATGCCTACATGTTGCGTATCGCAGTGCCTTACGGCCTGCTGTCGTCGGCACAGATGCGCATGTTCGGCAATATCGCCCGCAAGTATGACCGTGGCTATGGCCACTTCACGACACGTCAAAACATCCAGTTCAACTGGATCAATCTGGAACAAACCCCGGACATTCTGACTGAACTCGCTTCGGTCGAAATGCATGCAATCCAGACTTCGGGCAATTGCATACGCAACACGACTTCAGATGAATTGGCCGGCGTCGCCGCCGACGAAATCGTCGATCCACGTCCGTATGCAGAAATCATCCGCGAATGGAGCACCTTCCATCCGGAATTCGCCTACCTGCCACGCAAATTCAAGATCGCCATCAGCGGCGCCAAAGAAGATCGTGCGGCAACTGCCGTGCATGACATTGGCCTGCACGTAATCAAGAACGAACAGGGTGAAATCGGCTTTCGCGTGATGGTAGGCGGCGGTATGGGCCGCACGCCTATCCTCGGCAGCGAGATTTGCGCATTCCTCCCTTGGCAGCACGTGATGACGTATCTGGAAGCGATCCTGCGCGTCTATAACCAGTACGGCCGTCGCGACAATATCTACAAGGCGCGTATCAAGATTCTGGTCAAGGCCATCGGCATCGAAGAATATCGCCGTCAAGTCGAACAAGAATGGCTGGACATCAAGGATGGTCCTGGAACCGTGACGGAAGAAGAATTGAATCGCGTCGCCGCATTCTTCACTTCACCAGCGTATGAAACGCTGTCTGCTGACAATGCAGATTTCGAAGCGAAAAAAGCGGAAGACAAAGCTTTCAGCAACTGGCTCACACGCAACGTCAAGGCACACAAGGTTCCTGGCTACGCAGCTGTTGTTTTGTCGGTCAAAAAAACCGGCGTGCCACCAGGCGATGCGACTGCAGAACAACTGGATTTCATGGCTGATCTGTCTGACCGCTACAGCTTCGGCGAACTGCGCGTCACGCATGAACAAAACGTGGTGCTGGCTGACGTTAAATTGTCTGACCTGTACACAGTTTGGCAAGAAGCCAAAGCACACGGCTTGGCAACGCCGAATATCGGTTTGCTGACCGACATGATTTGCTGCCCTGGCGGCGATTTCTGCTCGCTGGCAAATGCCAAATCGATTCCAATTGCAGAAGCGATTGCAGAGCGTTTCGACAATCTCGACTTCCAGCATGACATTGGCGATATCGAATTGAATATCTCAGGTTGCATCAACGCCTGCGGTCACCATCACGTCGGCAACATTGGCATTCTTGGCGTCGATAAAGACGGCGCCGAGTGGTACCAGGTATCGATAGGTGGCGCACAAGGGAATGAAAGTTCGATCGGCAAAATTATCGGACCATCGTTCTCTGCGCATCAGATGCCAACCGTGATCGAACGCCTGCTGGAAGTCTATGTACGCGATCGCATCGAAGACGAACGCTTTATCGATACGGCGCGCCGCCTTGGCGTCGCGCCGTTCAAGGAACATGTATACGCGACACCGATCAAGGTCGCGCATGCCAAGGGAGAAGACGCATATGCTTAATATCATCAAAGACAAAGTCGTTGTCGGCGAAGACGATTGGACATTGCTGCGCCTGAAACCGACCATCGTTGAAGGTACCGAAGGCGCGGAAGCGCAAGCAGCCGAAACACCGGAAGCGGTGGTCGTTCCTGCCGGCAAAGTCATAGTGCCGCTGGCGGTATGGCAAGCGCAACGCGCGACACTGGAAGCACGCAAGGATATCGGCGTCTGGCTCGCCAGCGACGAACGTCCGGAAGCATTGAAAGACGACGCGGCTAAATTGACCATGATCGCGATCGACTTCCCTAAATTTGCAGATGGCCGCGGCTATTCGATCGCCTACAACTTGCGCGCGCGTTACGACTACACCGGCGAATTGCGTGCGGTTGGCGATGTATTGCGCGATCAACTGTTTTACATGCAACGCGTAGGCTTCAACTCGTTTGCCGTGCGTGCAGATAGGGACGTCAACGATGCACTGAAAGGCTTGAGCGATTTTTCGGAAAGCTATCAGCAATCGTGGGATAAAAAGACACCACTGTTCCGCCGTGTTGATCGTCAGGCAGTGGCATCAAAATGAACGAAGCAGATTTCGCAGCATTGGTTACGGCCACCAAGGAAACACTGCAACGTGTCGCCGATCAGTTCGCACCAGCAGTCTTCGCATCCAGTCTGGCTGCGGAAGACATGGTGCTGACTGACATGATCCTGCGCGGCAAATTGCAGGACAAGATAAGCATCTTCACGCTAGAAACCGGCCGCCTGCATGCAGAGACTCTGGCCGTACTCGACCGCATCAAGGAAACCTACGATTACGACGTCACGCCGTATCGTCCGCAACCGGAAGCCGTGGAAGCCTACATCAAGCAAAACGGCTTGAATGCGTTTTACGAAAGCGTGGAAATGCGCAAGGAATGCTGCCGCATCCGCAAGGTAGAACCGCTGAATCGCGCGCTGAAAGGCAATCGTTCGTGGATCACCGGTCAACGCCGTGCGCAATCCACGACACGCGCTGCGCTGGATGTGCAAGAGCAGGATGAAGCGCACGACATGATCAAGTTCAATCCGCTTGCGGATTGGTCGGAAGAAGATGTCTGGCATTACATCCGCAGCAACAACGTGCCATACAACACGCTGCACGATAAAGGATTTCCATCCATCGGCTGCGAACCATGCACACGCGCGATTCAACCCGGCGAAGACGTACGCGCCGGTCGCTGGTGGTGGGAAAATCCGGAATCGAAAGAATGCGGTTTGCACGTCGTCGACGGCAAACTGATCAGAATCAAACCTGTAGCAACTAACGCTTGAGATCCTATGAACACAGTAGTCGATAAATTATTTCTCGATGCCGCCAGCAATAAACATCTGGACTGGCTCGAATCGGAAGCGATCCACATCATGCGCGAAGTCGCAGCAGAATGCTCTAACCCAGCACTGCTGTTTTCGGGCGGCAAAGACTCGGTTGTGATGTTGCGCCTTGCTGAAAAAGCATTCCGTCCGGGAAAATTTCCGTTTCCGCTGGTGCACATCGACACCGGCCACAACTTCGACGAAGTCATTCAGTTCCGCGACAAGCGTGCAGCTGAACTCGGCGAACGCCTGATCGTCGGCTCGGTGGAAGACTCCATCAAACGCGGCACTGTACGCCTGCGCAATCCGCTGACAGATTCACGCAATGCAGCGCAAGCTGTGACTTTGCTGGAAACCATCGCTGAATACAAGTTCGACGCCTGCATCGGTGGCGCACGTCGCGATGAAGAAAAAGCCCGTGCCAAGGAACGCATCTTTTCCTTCCGTGATGAATTCGGCCAATGGAATCCAAAAGCACAACGCCCTGAACTCTGGGATCTGTATAACACCCGCGTACATCCGGGCGAAAACATGCGTGTGTTCCCGATCTCGAACTGGACAGAACTCGACGTCTGGCAATACATCGCGCGCGAAAAACTGGAATTGCCATCAATCTATTTCGCGCATGAACGCCAAGTCATTCCACGCAACGGCTTGCTGGTGCCACTGACACCGTTGACGCCGGCCAAAGATGGCGAAACGGTTGAAACTCAAGTCGTCCGTTTCCGTACCGTCGGCGATATTTCATGCACCTGCCCTGTGTCATCAGATGCAGACACAGTAGACGCGATCATTGCAGAAACCGCAGTCACCCAAATTACCGAGCGCGGTGCAACCCGCATGGACGATCAAACGTCTGAAGCATCGATGGAAAAACGTAAAAAAGAAGGATATTTCTGATGAGTGCCCAATTGAACGCTAACGCCGCTGAACAAAAATCGGCAGAACGCGGCTTGCTGCGCTTCATCACCGCTGGCTCCGTCGATGACGGCAAGAGCACACTGATAGGCCGCCTGCTGTTCGACAGCAAAGGTATTTTTGCCGATCAACTGGATGCGATGTCGCGCGCCAAACATAAACGCACGGTCGGCGACACCATCGATTTGTCCTTGCTGACCGACGGTCTGGAAGCAGAACGCGAACAAGGCATCACGATCGACGTTGCGTATCGCTATTTCGCGACACCAAAACGCAAGTTCATCATCGCCGACACACCGGGCCACGAACAGTACACCCGCAATATGGTGACCGGTGCATCGACTGCGGATGCCGTCATCATTTTGATCGACGTATCCAAAGTGAAGTTGGGCGACGATGGCAGTGTTGAATTGTTGATCCAGACCAAACGTCATTCGACCATTGCACATCTGCTGCAAATCGAACACGTGATCGTTGCAGTCAACAAGATGGATTTGATCAACTACGATCAAAAAATTTATGACCGTATCGTCGCGGCCTACACAGAATTTGCAAAAACGTTGGGCCTGAAAGATATTCGTCCGATTCCATTGTCGGCACTGGCAGGTGACAACGTCGTGACTCGCGGTGAAAAGCTGGATTGGTATCAAGGTCCAACCCTGATCGAATTGCTGGAATCGCTGAGCGTCTACGACGAATCGCATGACGAACCATTCCGCTTCCCGGTGCAATTAGTCGCGCGTCACAATGGTCACGAAGCAGATGACTTCCGTGGTTACATGGGACGTATCGAAGCCGGCAAAGTCAGTAAAGGCGATAAGCTGATCGTGCAGCCTAGCGGCCACACCGCAACCGTCAAGGACATTCAAACGCTGGACGGTTCGCTGGAACAAGCCGTGGTCGGTCAATCAATCACGCTGCTGCTGGAAGAGCATGTTGATATTTCACGCGGCGATATGTTGTCGGCGGCTAGCAGTCCTGCTGAATTGCTGAAAACCGTCAACGCTGATTTGTGCTGGCTATCGGAAGAACCATTGGATGTACGTCGCAAATACTGGTTGAAGCACACCACTCGTCAAGTTGCCGCACGCATCACCAAGATCGATACGCTGCTCGACATCAACACGCAGGAAAAACGTCCTGCCGATGAAGTCAAACTCAACGGCATCGCCAGCGTCACGATCAATGTGCAACAACCTTTGGCAGCTGATGCCTATGACGAAATCCGCTCGACTGGTGCTTTCATTCTGATCGATGAAGTCACGCATCAAACCGTCGCGGCCGGCATGATCCGTCTGGCGAAATAAGATTCTCGGCGAACCAAGCAGCAAAGCATGACGCAAAAAACGTACGGTAAGGTTTATTTGATAGGTGCCGGCCCCGGTGCCGTTGATTTGATCACCGTACGTGGTGCGCGCATTCTGGCGCAGGCTGATGTCGTCTTGCACGATGCCCTGGTTACGGCCGAGATGCTGGCGCTGTGTCCGCAGGCGAAAAAAATTTCCGTCGGCAAGCGCAGTGGCCAGCGTTCTACTGCACAGATTGCGATCAATCAGTTATTGATCGATTGCGCAGAAAAATACAAATTGATCGTGCGCCTCAAAGGTGGCGATCCGATGTTGTTCGGACGTGCCGATGAAGAATTGCACGCGCTAGAGTCCCACGGCATCGCAGTAGAAATCATTCCCGGCATCACCACCGCATTCGCGGCAGCCGCCGCTACGCAGCAACCGTTGACCAAGCGTGGCATCGCGCGCAGCATCGCGTTTTTCACCTCCAGCACCGCACCCAATCAACCTGATGAATTGACGTTACCTGATTGCGATACCTTGATTCAATACATGGGTGGTCGTGAAGCAATTGTCACTGCACAAAAACTACTGGAACAAGGCCGTTCACCGGCCTTGCCGGTTGTTGTCGTCGAAAACTGCAGTCTGGAAAACCAGCGCATCATGCGCATGACCTTGCATGATCTGGAACAGGGATTGGGAGATTGCGAAGGTCCGGTGCTGGTGATGATAGGCGAAGCGATGGCTGCACGTAACACGTCAAAAGCTGATTAACTCAGTAGTCTGCTTCAAGCTGGAGTCGCATTGATGACTATCAGCGAGCAGCGAGCAGCGATCAATCACAGCAAGTAACTAATCAATCGCGCCCAGGCAGTAAGTCGCCATCGCACTCAACACTTGCGGGTCTTCGCCGACTGCACCTGCGATCTTGAATGAAACGGCAGGATGAGCCGCCTTCAACTCAGCTATGATCAAAGGCAGATCCCGCATCACATGGCCACCCTGCCCGAGAAATACCGGCACGACGGTCACATCACCAACACCGGATGCCACCAGTTCAGGGACCAGCTCTGGCAAACGCGGCGACATCAATTCCAGAAACGCCAGTGCGACCGTCAGTTCAGGAGACTGCGACTGCACAATTTCCTGCAAGCGTTTGAAAGGTTCAGCCCAACGCGGATCACGTGCGCCATGAGCGAATAAAATCAAAGCGCGTTTTTGTAAAGTCGCCATGCTTAGTGTCGCTCCACCCATAACAAGGCACCGATCGCAGCCAGCAAAAATAACAAGCTAGGCAGAATTGCAGTTGCAAACGGCGGCCAGGTATTAAGCAAACCCAGATGCGAGAACAGGCTGTTAATCAGCTGAAAGCTGACACCTATCATGATGCCGGTAAAAATCTTCAGGCTCACGCCGCCGGAGCGGAAGTGCAAATAAGCGAACGGCAAGGCGAGCGCCATCATCACAAACACGGCAAACGGATAAACCACTTTTTTCCACAAGGCGATTTCATAGCGTACGGTTTCGCGATTGTTTTCCGCCAGATACCGCGTGTAATTCACCAGATCGTAAGCTGACATTTTGGCCGGATCAGAGAAACCAACCGAAAGAATTTCCGGCGTCACTTCAGATATCAGTGGCTTGCTGGCAAATTTCTTGGTCGAGATCGCGCTTGTAATATCGGTCGCGACAGTGGCACCCATCAATTGCGTTTCACCAAAGTTCGCTTCCGAGCCATCGGATAACTTCCAGGTATTGGCTCCGGTGTAGGTCGCTGTCGCCGCTGTGATCAATGCGGTCAGATGAAAATTACGATTGAATTCATAGATCTTGAGATCGACCAATTGACCGTCAGGCTGCACTGTTCGCACATTCAAAAAGCGCGAGCCGACAATTTCGCCATCAGCGCCATTCGCTCGGATCAAATCCTTGGTCCACAAACCGGAGCGAAATTCCTGCGACAAGGAACCGCCTTGATTCAGAGTTCTGATTTTTTCTGCCGTCGATGACGAAATCGGCACGATGAATTCGCCAAATACAAACGTCGTGATCGCAAATATCATACCGATTTTGATCAGCATCAGCCCGGCCATACTGGTCGACATGCTGGATGCGCGCATGATCGTGAATTCGGAACGCGCTGCAAATTGCGATAAGGTCCAAATCGTGCCAATCAAGGCGGCAATCGGCATTAATTCATACAGATAACCAGGCATGGACAAAAGCACATACAGCAAAGCATGCTGAATCTTGTAGCCGCCATGACCAACTGATTTCAACTCGGCGATCAAATCGAAGAAGCCGAACAAGGCAAGAAAGGCGATCAATACAAAGATCACCGAACGGCCGATTTCGGCCGCAAAATATTTCTGCAGGATTCTCATGGTGCCGCCCGCCGCATGAAGTAAGCGCGCTTGATCATGGACCACACGACGAGTGGATGGTAGCGACTGTTAACTTTCAGCCGCCATGAAAAGAATATGACAACCACCAGCAATGCCACCAAATGCACCGGCCACCAGGCCAGCATAAAGGAGCTGCGGCTCTGTACTACCGTCGCTTGCGCATAGCTAAGCATATTGCTGTAAAAAACGAAGAGGAATAATGCGATCAACAGATTGGCAGAACGACCGCCACGTGGATTGACGAAGCCTAGCGGAATCGCCAGCAGCATCAACAAGATACCCATCAGAGGCAAGGACACGCGCCACAGAAGTTCGCCATCATTGAAATTATTTCGCGTGCCTAACAGTTCTTGTGTCGACAAGGCACGGGCCGATGTATCGCCAACCAGCGCTGTTGATTTACTTGCCACCAAGACGCCGTAACGATCGAATTCCATCAATTGAAAATCCGACTGTGTAGGCACGCCGTCGTAACGTCGGCCCTGATGCATGACCAGGAACTTGTCGCCGGCAGAGTCGATTTCTATCGTGCCTTCCTTGGCTACCACTACGCTGGTTTTGCCATTGCGCACGCTACTGACGAAAATATTTCTAACCTTGGTCGCATCGCCTGCCACACCTTCGACGAAGAAGACGCGATTGGATGAGGACGATTCCTGGAATTTACCTGGCGAAACGCGCGCGATATCTTCGCGATTGGCATAACGTTCTTTATACACAGCGCTTTGCTGATTCGACCAAGGCGTCAGGAAAAAGCTGAGCATTGCCGTCATGAACACAATCGGCAAGCTGA
The DNA here is from genome assembly GCF_003293745.1 of Herminiimonas fonticola. GTDB lineage: Bacteria > Pseudomonadota > Gammaproteobacteria > Burkholderiales > Burkholderiaceae_D > Oxalicibacterium > Oxalicibacterium fonticola. The sequence goes on along the minus strand of NZ_PTLZ01000001.1, from coordinate 1,123,719 downwards.
ACATCAGCACTGGTGCGATCCAGCGCGACAGACTCAGGCCGGAGGCAAACCACACCACCATTTCAGAATCCTGATAGCTGCGCGTAACGACCAGCAAGACCGACATGAAGCCGGCCAGATTCAGAATGATAGGTAAATAGTTGAGCGCAGAAAAGCCGATCAAGGCAATCACGTCGGCGGACGCGACTTTGCCGCCCGCAGCCTGCCCCAGGATACGAATCAACATCACAGTGATCGTAATAGTAAAAAGGGTAGTGAAGACGGCGCCAGCGGTGTTAAGCAAGTCGCGTCTAAGCGCGCGCTGAAAAATCATTGGAAGGCTATAATCGTGGATCGATAAGGAGAGCAACGCATGGACTTTAGCATAAAAGCACTGGACTCAAAAAGCACTATCGCCAGTATCAAGACCGGCTGTATCGCAGTCGCCGTATTTGAGAACAAAACCCTGTCAGCCGCTGCACAAGCCTTGAACCACAAAGGCGACATCAGTGCAGCACTGAAGTCCGGCGACATTACCGGCAAAGCTGGTTCCACCCTGCTGTTACGCGGCGTCAACGGTGTTGTCGCCGAGCGCGTCCTGCTGGTCGGCCTCGGCAAGGAAGATTCCGTCAGCGAAAAAGATTTCTCGTCGGCAGTGCAAGCCGTTGCACGCACCTTTAGTTCGCTGGGTGCCAGCGATGCCATCGTCGCCCTTCCCTTTGACGCGGTTGCATCCCGCGATACCGCATGGGCAATCCGCTGCTACGTGCAGAATGCACGCGATGCGGCCTACCGCTTCGACAGCCTGAAAAGCAAAAAAGAACCGGCACCTGTAGGCGTGAAGAAAATCTCGTTTGCAGTCGCGTCGACTTCTGCCAATCTTGCCAAAGAAGCGATCACGCAAGCCGTAGCCGTCGCAAACGGCATAGACCTGACCAAGGACCTCGGCAATCTGCCAGCCAATGTCTGCACCCCGACCTACCTCGCCAACACAGCGAAAAAAATGGCGAAGGAATTCAAACTGCAGGTTGAAGTGCTGGATCGCAAGCAATTGCAGGCGCTGAAAATGGGCAGCTTTTTGTCTGTCACCAACGGCAGCGTAGAACCACCTAAATTCATCGTCATCAAACACCTGGGCGGCAAAGCCAAGGATGCGCCTACCGTACTGGTCGGCAAGGGTATCACCTTCGATTCCGGCGGTATTTCGCTGAAGCCGGGTGCCGCCATGGATGAAATGAAATACGACATGGGCGGTGCCGCGTCTGTGCTCGGCACCATGCGCGCGATTGCCGAACTGAAGTTGAAGCTCAACGTCATCGTCGTCGTTCCAACCTGCGAAAACATGCCATCTGGCAGTGCGACCAAACCCGGCGATATCGTTACCTCGATGTCCGGTCAGACAATTGAAGTCTTGAATACAGATGCGGAAGGTCGTCTGGTTCTGTGCGATGCACTGACTTATGTAGAACGCTTCAAGCCGGCCACAGTAGTAGACGTGGCTACCTTGACCGGCGCTTGCATCACCGCACTCGGCCATCACAATTCCGGCCTGTTTACCCGCAGCGACGACGCACACGATGCACTCGCAAATGAATTGCTGGCAGCAGGCAAAGCCGCTGGCGACACAGCATGGCGCATGCCTATCGAAGACAGCTATCAAGAACAGCTGAAATCGAATTTCGCGGACATGGCGAACATTGGTGGCCCGGCTGGCGGCGCAGTCACTGCTGCCTGCTTCCTCGAACGCTATACGAAGAAATACACTTGGGCGCATCTGGATATCGCCGGCACCGCATGGAAAAGCGGCGCAGCCAAAGGCTCAACTGGCCGCCCAGTACCCTTGCTGACCAGCTTCCTGATCCAGCGTGCGCAGGCAGCGAAGTAATCAGATGATCTTGTGCGTGAGCGAAAATCATTTCGCCACGCACATTTTAATCAGCAATAGCGAAACAACCATCGTTCTACGAGCGTCTTCCTTGGCCTCGTCTTCGTTTTAAAGGACATTCCATGATCGTTTTGATCACAGGTGCAAGTTCAGGCTTCGGCGCTGAAATGGCACGAAAATTTGTGCAACAAGGTCATAAGGTGATCGCCACCGGACGCCGTACCGACAAGCTTGCCGACCTTGCGGCAGAACTGGGCACGGCTGTTTTGACGGTCGCGATGGATGTGACGGACAAGAATTCGATTGCCGCCGCCTTGGCTTCTTTGCCGAAAGAATGGCAGGAAATCGACGTCCTGATCAACAATGCCGGCCTCGCACTGGGCGTTGCACCCGCACAAAGCGCATCGCTGGAACAATGGGAAACCATGATAGAGACCAACTGCAAAGGTCTGGTCACTGTCACGCGACTGGTTTTGCCAGATATGCTCAAGCGCAATCGCGGCACCATCATCAATATCGGTTCCAGCGCTGGCGCATACGCTTATCCCGGCGCGAATGTATATGGTGCGACCAAGGCTTTCGTCGCACAATTTACACTGAATTTGCGCGCAGACTTGGTCGGTACCGGCGTGCGTGCGACTAATCTCGCACCTGGTTTGGCTGGCGGGACGGAGTTTTCGAATGTGCGTTTGAGTGATGATGCGGCTGCAGCCAAGGTGTATGAAGGTACAGTACCTTTGAGTCCGGGCGATATCGCGGATACTGCGTACTGGATCGCGACTTTGCCACCGCATGTGAATATCAATCACATCGAAATCATGCCGACCTGTCAGGGCTTTGGCCCCTTGTTCATCAAACGTAATACCTGAAATTCAAAAATTCCAGATCGAGAAACTGATTCCGCATGACAAGTAACAAGCTTGTCATGCCAAATCAATATCATCGATAATTGCGCATCCGCAGATAATCATGGCAATACCGCGCTGGTGCTGCCACTTCAAGGTCAATAGATGCCGTCAAATTTTACGTGGACTATCCGCGTCTACTATGAAGATACCGATGCTGGTGGCGTCGTGTTCTACGCGAACTACCTGAAATTCTTTGAGCGGGCGCGCACCGAATGGTTGCGTAGTGCCGGCATCAACCAGCAAATCATGACCGAAACCCACGCCGTCATGTTCGTGGTCAAGAGCACGGCGCTTGATTATCACGCCCCGGCGAAACTGGATAATGAACTGAAATTGACTGTAGTAGTCGAAAAGATGGGCCGCGCTTCGGTACAATTCGTGCAGCAGGCTTGGCGCATCAATGGCGACAGCGAAGAATTGCTGGCCACAGGACACATCAAGGTCGGTTGCGTAGATACCTTGCGTTTTCGTCCTAGCGAAATTCCGCAGGAAGTTTTGCAAGCCATCAAGACGATCGAAGCAGCGTAATAAGCGCTACGCGGTCGACGAACCGTCAATGCGCGCCGTGAATATATAGAGAAACAGTTACAGAAACACAGATAAATAGAACAGTACTGGCAAGACCAAAGCGCATAGCCCCCTGCCAGTTGCGCATACAATTGATCAAATTCGACTACACCACACTCCCATGACCGTTACTCAAGACCTTTCTTTTGTTCACCTGATCACCAACGCTTCGGTTCTTGTACAGCTCGTCATGGTGCTGCTGGTCGCCGTCTCCGCCATGAGCTGGACCTACATCTTCCGCAAGATGTTCACGATCAAGAATGCACGCAAACAGACGGAAGAATTCGAACGTGCGTTCTGGTCAGGCGGCGATTTGAATGCCTTGTACCAGGATGCAACCTCCAATCGCCGCAAAAGCAGCGGTTCGACCGGTGCACTGGAACGCATCTTCGAAGCCGGCATGAGCGAGTTCAACAAATCCCGTGCATCGCACGATCCATCGCAAGCCAGCGTACGTCTGGACGGTGCACGCCGCGCGATGCGTGCTGCTTACCAGCGCGAAATGGATGCACTTGAATCTCACCTCGCCTTCCTCGCTTCGGTCGGTTCGGTTTCACCGTATGTCGGTTTGTTCGGCACCGTGTGGGGCATCATGAATTCTTTCCGCGGTCTGGCCAACGTACAGCAGGCAACGCTGGCTGCCGTCGCGCCAGGGATTGCCGAGGCACTGATCGCGACTGCGATTGGTTTGTTCGCAGCGATTCCTGCAGTGGTTGCCTACAACCGCTACTCGCACGATATCGACAGACTGGCGATGCGCTTCGAAAGCTTTGTTGAAGAGTTCTCGAACATTCTGCAACGTCAAACGCGTTAAGGGCTGCAGCGATGTCATTCTCATCCGGAAGCATGCGCGGCGGACGCAGCAGAAAATTCAAGTCAGAGATCAATGTCGTCCCGTACATCGACGTCATGATGGTGCTGCTGGTGATCTTCATGGTGACCGCACCTATGGTCAACCCTAACGAGATCCAGTTGCCGAATGCCGCCAAATCCACACAGCCGCCGACCGAATACATCAGCATAGAATTGAAAGCCGATGCTTCGGCTACCGTCTCGGTGAAGGGAAAAAAAGGCGCAGCAGCGCCTAGCGAAACTATCGGTCGCGGCGAGCTGGGTAAAAAATTGCAGGCACTGTATGCCGACAATCCTGATATTGCAGTCATGATTGCGGCCGACAAGAACATTAAATATGACGAGGTGATTCAAGCCCTCTCCGAAGCTAAAAGACTTGGCATCAGCCGCGTAGGTCTGGCCACCAAGTGAACACCGTTTTATGACTGACAATTCACCCTACACCGTCCCGAGCGAACCTGGTCGCTGGCGTGCCATCACGCTGGCAGTGGCGGTACACGTCGCTCTCCTCGTGTTTTTCTGGATAGGCATCGATTGGCAAAATCAAACACCAGTCGCCATCAAGGCAGAAATCTGGGACATGCAGGCGAAAGAAGCCGCACCGCTGCCGCCAGAACCGGAACCAACGCCGCAACCTAAACCTGAACCAAAGCCTGTCGTCAAGGAAGAGCCGAAGGCCGAGCCCATCAAGCCAGAACCTCCTAAGGTCGATATCGCACTCGAAAAAGAAAAGAAGCGCAAAGAGCAGGAACGTAAAGACAAGCTGGCAGCAGAAGAAAAAGAGAAAAAGCTGAAGCAAAAAGCCGAGCAAGAGAAACAGGACAAACTCGACAAGCAGCTAGCCGACAAGAAAGCCGAGCAGCAAAAGAAAGCTGATGCGGACAAAAAACGCCTGCAGGATCAACGTGATGCAGAATTGAGTGATAAACGGCGTGCTGAAGAACTGCGCCGCCTGACTGGTGCAATAGGCAGCGGTGGCTCCGGCCAGGCTGCGAAATCACAAGGCAGCGGTCGTGCCGATGGCGCGTATGCCGATAAAATCCGGGCAAAAATCCGCTCAAACACAGTATTTAACGTCCCGCCTGAATTAAGCGGGAATCCTCAGGTCGAATACGATGTCGAACTGCTGCCTGACGGATCGCTGCGTGGATTGCACCTCCGCAAGTCGTCTGGCTTGCCAGGTTTCGACGAAGCCGTTAAACGTGCGATCGAACGTTCGCAACCATTTCCTCCCGATCAATCCGGCAGCGTCCCTGGCCGCTTGACCATCGTACACAAACCGAAAGATCAGTGACCCATGACAAAGACTTCTTTTTTACGCTCATTCGCGATCCTCGCCTTGTTCTTTACCAGTCTCGCTCACGCGCAATTGCGAGTGGAAATCGCCGGCGTCGGCGCTAACCAGATACCAGTCGCCATCGCCACCTTCGGCGACGAATCGCTTGCACCGCATCAGGTCAGTGCCATCATCAAGGCCGATCTGTTGCGTAGTGGTTATTTCAAGGTCATTGATACCGGCTCGGTACTGACCGAAAATTCCGCAGTCAATCTTGCCGACTGGAAATCGAAAGGTGCGGACGCATTGGTAGTCGGCAGCGTACAGCGCCTGCCTGATGGCCGTTTCGACGTGAAATATCGTTTGTTCGACACTATCAAAGGTGCGCAACTTTCTTCACTGGCATTGGCCAACCAGCCTCAGTTCATCCGCGTCTCGGCACACAAAATCGCCGATGACATCTATGAAAAACTGACCGGCATACGCGGCGTGTTTGCGACTCGCGTTGCCTACGTGACCAAGTCCGGCAAGGAATTCCGTCTGGAGATCGCCGATTCCGATGGCGAAGGCACCCAAGTCGCACTGCGCTCGAATGAACCTATCATTTCACCAGCCTGGTCGCCAGACGGTACCAAGGTCGCGTATGTGTCGTTCGAAAACAAAAAACCTGTGGTCTACATTCAAGATCTCGTCAGTCGCCAGCGTACGGTTGCCGCCAACTTCAAGGGCAGCAATTCGGCACCGTCCTGGTCGCCGGACGGCAAGCGCCTGGCAGTGGCGCTGTCCCGCGATGGCTTGACCCAGGTCTATGTCGTCAATGCTGACGGCACCAACCCGCGCCGCCTGAGCAATTCAAACGGCATCGATACCGAACCGCAATTCTCCGCTGATGGCCAGAACATTTACTTCACCAGCGACCGCAGCGGCGGCCCGCAAATCTACAAAATGAGTGCAAATGGCGGCGAAGCCCGTCGCGTGACCTTCTCCGGCGGCTACAACATCAGCCCGCGTATCTCGCCAGACGGTAAGTTTTTGGCCTATATTTCGCGCCGCGAAGGGAAATTTCAATTATTTACGCTGGATTTGAGCAATGGTCAGGAACAACGGCTGTCCGATACCGTCAAAGACGAATCGCCCAGCTTTTCGCCTAACGGCAAATATCTGATGTACGCAACCGAATCCGGTCGCCGCGGCACACTGGCGGTTGTTTCGGTTGATGGTCAGGTTAAACAACGCCTGACTACTCAAGCTGGTGATATACGTGAGCCCACATGGGGCCCGTTTATGAAATAATGCACGTCAATCAGTTTAATTAACGTTCGAACGCTTATTATCAACAAGGGAAATAAAAATGCGCACAATTACATCCGCCTTCATCTTATCGACAGCCATGCTGCTGGCAGCATGCTCGTCTACCAAACTGGACGACAAGGCACCAGTTGAAGACCGCACAGGTTCATCAGCAGATGCACGCTCGGTTGGCACCGTCAACGCGTCCAGCGATCCATTGAACGACCCACAAGGTGTATTGGCCAAGCGCAGCGTGTACTTCGACTACGACAGCTATGTCGTCAAACCTGAGTACCAGCAAGTCGTTGCTAATCACGCCAAATACCTGCAAAGCAACAAGGCTCGTAAAATCATCATCCAAGGCAATACAGATGATCGTGGCGGCGCAGAATACAATCTGGCTCTCGGTCAAAAACGTGCAGAAGCAGTGCGTAAATCCTTGTCCCTGTTAGGCGTTCCTGAAGCACAAATGGAAGCTGTCTCGCTGGGCAAAGAAAAACCAAAAGCATTGGGTAGCGATGAAGCAGCATGGGCAGAAAACCGCCGTGCCGATATCGTTTATTAATCTGAATGGCAATGATTAAAAAAACCCTGATTGCGGCCTTGATGGCCGCATTTTCTTGTGCGTCGCTGTCAGCGCATGCCGCGCTGTTCGGCGACGACGAAGCGCGCCGCGCGATCCTCGATGTACGTACCAAGGTCGATAGTCTGCAGCAAAGCAAAGCGGATAATTCTGCGGTGCTTGAACTATCGAATCAAAACGACCAACTGCGTCAGGAAATTGCACGCCTCAACGGTCAGATCGAAGTACTGTCCAATGAAGTTGCAAATATCCAGCAGCGTCAAAAAGATTTTTACGTCGACCTCGATAATCGCCTGCGCAAACTCGAACCGCAAGTCGTTGCAGTCGATGGCAAGGACGCGACAGTTGAATTGTCCGAGCAACGTACTTACGACAATGCACTCGCGCTCTTCAAGGCCGCCGATTATAAAAAATCCGGTACCGCTTTTGTCGACTTTCTGCAGCGTTACCCACAATCTGCATACGCCCCTTCCGCACAATACTGGATAGGCAATGCTTACTATGCGCAACGCGATTATAAAAATGCGATCGCGGCACAGCAAACGCTGCTGAAAAAATATCCAGGTAATCCAAAAGGTGCGGATGCCTTGTTGAACATTGCCAGCTCATATACAGAGTTGAAGGATAGACCTGCCGCGAAAAAAGCATTGGAGTCACTGGTTGCCCAGTACCCTAACGCTCCTGCAGCGCAGATTGCGAAAGAACGTCTGGCCAATTTCAAATAATTCGCATGTAAGCATGGCCCACGCGATGCATGCATCGAATTGAAAAGCTGACATTTTTTCAATATCACAAAAAAAATCACCCATTAGTAGGGTGATTTTTTTGTCTTCAGAGGGAAAACACTTGGGCCTGGATCGCATCGCACCCAGCGTATACGCTGGGAAAATCAATGATTCATGTCGTGCCAATAAACATTAGATAAAAAGTTGGTATGTGATTGACACAGGCTATAAGAGTTCTCTATAATAGCTCTCTTTCGGGGGTCGTTAGCTCAGCTGGTAGAGCAGCGGACTTTTAATCCGTTGGTCGCAGGTTCGAATCCCGCACGGCCTACCACGAATTCACAAGGGTCTAGATGAAAATCTAGACCCTTTCGTGTTTCTGGCGATGTAAGTAGCGACTCATCAAAAGCAGGCGCTTACGAAATATCCCGCCCGCCTTCCGGCAATCTCTTCAAATTTTTATAAACTGAAATATTCAGCTACTCACCAGCGTGCGTAATCGCATAGCGTTAAGTAAAGCGGTGTCCAAAATTTTAACGGCAATGATTACAGTGACTCTTGCATGATGTGTGCGATATGCTTTTTGTGAAGTGCATCGCCTGAAGCAAGCGCAAAGCCGACACGGAATCCTTCCGTACCCACCAGCACGCAATAACTCACTCTGCCCTTGAACTCCAATGGTGTCGTTTTCTGTTTGATAGTGACGTTGAATGCAAGGCTGGCGGAATGGCCAATCTCCAAGGGGGTATCGACCATGATATTCAAATCCTGCGCAGAGATATCGATGGTTCTCGCATGAGAGGTTTGATTATTCCCCGAGGTAAGAATCGCACGTCGGCGAAAAATCTTTCTGTCAGTCGGTCTTTGTACCTGCGCGAGCATGAGTTGATGTGCGGTCATATTGTTCTTCGCCTTTTTAATTGAATTCGTTGCTGCCTGAAGACCACTTCATGGAAACTTCATCTTACGAATTCCTTGAAAAAAACAAACGAATGTTTTGCGATATCAATATGACGAAAATAAAATACTTATCGTTGCATGCCCCAGCGTTGCACTGTGACTCTTTCCAAAGTGCGGAACACGATGTTCTCCACCAGCAGTCCAATCAAGATGACTGTAGCAAGTCCGGCAAACACCTTGTCGGTATACAGCTCATTACGGTTCTGGAAAATATACCAGCCGAGGCCACCCTTGCCTGACGACGCGCCGAATACAAGTTCAGCTGCGATCAGAGTGCGCCATGCAAATGCCCAGCCTATTTTCAAACCGGAGAGAATCGCAGGCAGTGCAGCCGGCACCAACACTTGCAGCACATAAGGCAAACCGCGCAAACCATAATTGCGACCAGCCATACGCAAAGTTTCCGGCACGCCCTGGAAACCTGCGTAAGTATTCAAAGCCAATGGCCACAGCACGGAATGCACCAGTACAAATACCAGACTGCCGCGCCCCAAGCCGAACCACAACAAGGCCAACGGTAGCAAAGCGATCGCCGGCAAGGGATTGAGCATGGACGTCAAGGTGTCCAGCAGATCGCGACCCAGTTGAGTAGAAACCGCCAGCGTCGTCAATGCAAATGCCACCAGCACACCGATGAAATAGCCTTGCAATAACACCGATAAAGAAATCGCGACCTTCTCTATCAATTCGCCACTGATCACGCCTTCTACCAGCGCATGAGTAGTGGCGACGAAGGTTGGAAACAGCAAATCATTATTCTGCCAACGCGCAGCCAGTTCCCAGATCACGGCCAGCACAATCAGGATTACACCTTTGCGCAACCAGCCTTGCGCCCACAAACGCGATGTAAACGACAAACGGCGCTCAACTGCAATTTCGTTGAATGTTTGCAAGGGCAATTCATATTCAGGCCGGACAGGCGGATGCAAGGTATTACTCATGATGAACTACGCTTTCCTGCTCTTCTTCAAACAGCATGTGATGTATGCGTTGTGCGGTACTTTGAAACTCGGCGCTACCGGAACTTGCCAGATTGAAGTCGTGGCTATTGATTTCTGCACGCATGCGACCAGGATGTGGCGACAGCAAGGCAATGCGATTGCCGACGATCAGCGCTTCTTCAATCGAGTGAGTAACGAAGAGCAGCGTGAACCTGACTTCGTCCCAAAGCTGCAAGAGTTCTTCCTGCATCTTGCGACGCGTCAATGCATCGAGCGCAGCGAAAGGCTCATCCATCAACAACACACGCGGCTGCATCGCCAAGGCCCTGGCAATCGCGACGCGCTGCTTCATGCCGCCAGACAGTTGATGCGGATGGACATCGGCAAACTTGGAAAGACCAACTTTGGCTAGATAATGCAAGGCGCGCTCTTCCGCTTCTTTTCTGCCCAAAGTACCGGATGCTTTCAGCGGAAAGACCACATTCTGTTTCACCGTTTTCCACGGTGACAGTTGATCGAATTCCTGGAAGACGACAATACGGTCCGGACCTGGCGCAGTCACACGCTGACCGCCCAAACGAATCTCGCCTTCGACCGGTGCGATAAAACCGCCCACCGCTTTCAGCAAGGTCGACTTGCCGCACCCCGAAGGGCCGAGTAATACAAAGCGATCGGCTTCATGCATATCGAAGCTGACGCGATGCGTCGCACGGACCACGCGCTCATGCGTGCGGTATTCGAGGCTGACACCATCAACCTGTAACAAAGGCGAAACCGCCGTCACCGCTTCTGTATGGCGAGACGGCGCTGCATCGCGTCCGGGCGCTACCAGCGGACCAAAGTCGGGAGCACGGTGTAATGCACTCACACCGCTATTCAAAATAGGTTCACCCGCAGCTTGCGTGGCTAGTCGCGCGCCCAGCATCTTAGCTACCCTGCTGCGTGTAGGCTTCTTCGAAGAAGTAATCCTTCCACGATGCAGCCTTGTTTTTAATCACGCCGAGTTTATGCAATTCATCTGCATAGACGAAGGTACGGTGTGGCGAAATGGTGAAGTCATTTTCTGGATCTTCAACGATGCTGCGCACCAGCTCTGGTTCGAGTTTCGATTTCTGCACACGGATGAAGGTATCAGCAGCCTTGGCCTTGTTGGCCTTGATGAATTGCGATGCTTCCAGCAACGCGTTGTAGAAAGCCTTGTAGGTTTTTGGATTCTCGTCATGGAACTTTTGCGTCGTGTACAACACGTTAAACGTCGCAGGTCCGCCTAGGATGTCGTATGAGCTGATCACCTTGTGCACGTTCTTGTTCGCAGCCAAGGCCTGATAGTAGAACGGCGCGCTGGAGAAATGCGTGTTGATTTCAGAACCGCCAGCAATCAAGGCAACCGTCGCGTCAGGATGCGGCAAGCTGACCGAAATATTATCGAATTTTTTGAAATTATCTTTACCAAACTGACGCGCAGTTTCTATCTGCAAGGTACGCGACTGGAAACCGACACCAGCTGCAGGCACCGCAATGCGGTCTTTGTCGCTCAGATCCTTCAGCGTTTTGACTGCAGGATTATTCGACAACAAATAGTTAGGCAGGGAACCGAGTGCAGCCACTGCTTTCACATTCTGCTTGCCCTTGGTTCTATCCCACATCGTCAACATAGGTGGCACGCCAGCCGAGACGACGTCGAGTGCGCCTGCCAGCAAAGCTTCGTTCATTGCAGTTGCGCCAGAGATGCTGGACCATTCAACGTCAATATTGACGCCTTGCTGCTTGCCGTGTTTTTCAATCAGCTTTTGATCGCGTACTACGTCGAGAATCAGATAACCGATACCGAATTGCTGTGCGATGCTGATCTTGCCTTCGGCATGCGCCGTACCGCTCAACAGAGCCAGTCCCAGGCTGATGCCGCTTAATAGGAATTTTGTTGCTTTCATGTTTAATTACCCGCTACGTTGTGCGCATCGTCGAAGAAATAGTCTTTTGCCGATGCAGGTTTGTTTTTGATGGCACCGATGCGATGCATGAATTCCGCCAGCGTGTAAGTGTTCTGTGGCGTAATCTTGAATTGGACTTCAGGATTCTTGATGATCTTCCGCAAAAGATTGCGGTCGATATTTGCATTGCTGACCTTGATATAGATGTCAGCCGCTTTTTCAGGATTCTTTGTAATGAACTGTGCTGCTTCTGCCAGCGCATCGACGAAAGCCTTGTAAGTCTTAGGATTGTCGTTGCGGAATTTTTCAGTCGCGTACAACACGGTTGCCGATGCCGGACCACCTAGCACTTGATACGAGTTCAAGACAATGCGCGCGTTTGGATTACCTGCCAATTCTTGTTCCTGAAAAGGAGGATTGCCGAAGTGACCGGTGATCTCGGTGCCACCCTTGATGATTGCAGCTGCAGCATCTGGATGCGGCACCGCAACGCTGAATTTGTCGAGTCGTGCGAACTCCTTATCACCCCACAGCTTGGCCGAAGCCAGTTGCAAGATGCGTGACTGCACCGAGACGCCAACTGCTGGCACAGCAATCCGATCCTTGTCCGTAAAATCAGCAATGCTTTTCACCGCTGGATTATTGGTTACTAGGTAGTATGGGAAATTACCCAATGAAGCAATGCCCTTCACATTTTGCTTACCCAGGGTGCGATCCCATATCGTCAGCAACGGACCAACGCCCGCACCTGCAATATCGATGGAACCCGACAGCAATGCATCGTTGACAGCAGAGCCGCCGGAGAGCTTCAGCCATTCGACATCCACATCGACACCATTTTTCTTGCCATGTTTTTCAATCAGTTTTTGATCCTGCGCAACGTTAAGCAGCAGATAGACGATACCGAACTGCTCAGCGATGCGTATCTTTCCTTCAGCGCGCGCTGTTTGCGCCGACAGCAGTGAAACCACAATCGCGGCGACGCACAGAACTACACCTAGCCAGCGGCGACGCGGTGCATGATGGCTACGATATGTACGAGATGAATGCGACATGAACTCTCCGTGTATGAATTTTTATTCAGAGTTAAATGCAAGGAGTTGGACACATCCAAATGAATGCATCCAAATACAGCAATTAGTTATAGCAATTAAAAAGGCAGATCGCCTTCAATCGTGGTGCGATACAACTTGCGGCGTTGATCGTCCGGACAACCGCCAGCCAGATGCATCAATGAGCGGTTATCCCAAAACACCAGGTCATGCGGCAGGTAATGGTGGCGATAAACGTGCTCAGGTTTGACGCTGTGCTCGAATAATTGATGCAGCAGATCGCGACTCTCATCGTCGGGCAAGCCGGCTATGCGCGTCGTGAAATGTTCGCTGACGAACAAGGCTTTGCGACCGGTTTCTGGATGCGTACGCACAATAGGTTGGAGTACCGGTTTGACCTTGGCAATTTGCTCAGCAGTCAAATTAGGACGCCAAGGATTGCGACGTTGCAGCTCGGCGTATTGCGCAAGATAGCTGTGTTCAGCCTTCAGATTGCTTACCTTGCGTTGCAGAACAGGATCCAGCGTGTCCCATGCCAGATGCATATTGGCAAACAGCGTATCGCCGCCTTCAGCTGGCAGCTCCTGCGCATGTAACATTGACCCCAGGCTCGGCAATTCGACATACGACAAGTCTGAATGCCAGAAGTGACCGGCATCGCCCAAGCCGATAGGTTCGCCGTTTTCCTTGATGTTCGAGATGATCAGAATCTCTGGATAAGCAGTCAACTGGAACTGATGCAGTACATGGATCTGCAAAGCACCGAAGCGACGGCTGAATGCAATTTGCTGTTCTGGTGTAATGCGTTGATCGCGGAATATCAACAGGTGATGATCCAAATGTGCCTGATGCACGCGCTTGAATTCATCCTGTGGCAATGCACGGGTCAGGTCGAGAGCTATGATCTCTGCGCCTAGCGGGCCATTGAATGGATTTACCTTGAATGCTGAAGTGGTCACCACTTCAGGTTCGGAAATAATTGCTGCGTACATAATAAGAAAACTCGTTTTATCCAGATAAGAAAAATCAGTTTATCTGGCGAGCTCTCTGCAGCAAACGAATGTTATTTTCTAACCATATGCGATTTGTGATTTACGAAGCAGCATCCGTATAACAATACCCAACATATACAAATTCGCGCAATTTTCCTCGGAAGCGGACTAGTGATTACGTGTTTGCGCCTGCGTGATGCTGCTGGCAGGCGGCACGGTTTGTGTCAGCCAGACACCACCACCTATCGTCGATCCTTTACCAATCGTGATACGTCCCAGCACAGTCGCACCGGCGTAAATCACGACATCGTCTTCAACGATAGGATGACGTGCATTGCCTTTGATCAGCACGCCGTTTTCATCAGTCGGAAAGCGTTTTGCACCTAGCGTTACCGCTTGATACAAGCGTACGCGTTGTCCAATGACGGCGGTTTCGCCTATCACGACGCCGGTGCCATGATCGATAAAGAAGCTGCCGCCAATTTCCGCGCCGGGATGAATATCTATACCTGTCGTTGAATGCGCAATGCTTGAAATCAGGCGCGCCAGGAAAGGAGAACCCAGATTATGTAATGCGTGTGCAAAGCGGTGATAAATGATCGCCGTCATGCCGGGATAGCAGAGCAGAATTTCCGACACGCTATGCGCAGCAGGATCCCCTTGATAGGCCGCCTGTAGATCGGTCACCAACAGATCACGGATATAGCGCAATTGCTCGGCAAAGTTACGCGTGATCTGCAAGGCTTCACGCTCTAAAGTTTCATGGCTGATATTGACTGGCTGATCGCTCTCTTTACCGTCCGCATCATGGTGCGAGATAAAAAGCAAACCACGACGTACCTGTTCGGCCAGATCATTCAATGCGACGTTCAGTTTCTCACCGACGAAGTAATCGATGCTTTCATCAGTCAGATCTGGCTGGCCGTAATGTGTAGGGAACAGAGCTGCCGACAGACCGCCCAGAATATTCGTTAATGCTTCGCGTGATGGCAATTCACGGATCTGCCCACGGTAGCGGATGTTATGTGTTTCTTCTCGCGATTCACGCAAGGAACGGATGATGTCGTTCAGCCCCCAGGTTCCGGCTGCAACAGGAACGACAAGCTCTAGTGATGGACGCAGATTTGACATGGTATGCAGTGGAAGCCGGTGGAGAAAAAAATCGATAGTCGACCGAAATCGACTATCGGAAAACTACCAAGAGATGAAACATCATGAAGACATGGAAATTATAGGAGCGTGTTCAAGCGCTTGAATACGAATAAAACCGCATATCCAAAAACGAAAAATGCTGGATGGTGAGGATGGCCCATCTATAGGGAAGATATACGTCCTCGTTCTGAGCCGACGTATGGATGCACGGCGATGATGCAGGTAAAGGCATTCAAAATTTCATGAA
This sequence comes from Herminiimonas fonticola, assembly GCF_003293745.1. Classification (GTDB taxonomy): domain Bacteria; phylum Pseudomonadota; class Gammaproteobacteria; order Burkholderiales; family Burkholderiaceae_D; genus Oxalicibacterium; species Oxalicibacterium fonticola. Next base: position 1,108,379 of record NZ_PTLZ01000001.1, on the reverse strand, counting down.
ATATTTCAATTCCCGAATGAGTCATTACACAGCATTGTGGTCAGGCCTTGCATCGTCAGCATGATTGCTGGCTGCGCACTGCAACATCGAGGTGAGATCTAGTGAGGAGTAAACCAGATGCGATTCAACGCAGCTATAAAGGGGGAGTGAGACGCCGCTCGCCTTTTCGTCTGCATAGGAAAGGCTGTTGTTCGTCCTTGACAGTCACCTTGGCTCTACGTGCATTGGAAAATATCTGACCAATATATTGCATATCGCTCTCTATGCTATAGACACGTTCCAGTTTTTCTTCTGAAACAGCGAGTGCAACCAGCGATTGCAAGGCTTTGAGATACAGCTGCCTGTCGTGGCGTTCGAGTTTGCAGAATGCGGTGGCCAGTTCGCTGATAGCCTGATCGATTCGTTTCATGGCGCACATTGAAAAGTGATCAAAACCATTATCAACATAGCGCAATTATTCTTAAAGTTCCATCTGTAACTCCGTTAAACAGCCGACATAAGTTTGTCAATTTACGCCAAAAAAATAAAATATGCGGCTAGCTGAAAATTGGTCAGAGACATGCATCAAGACACAAAATACACATCAAACAGCATAAGAAAAAACGGAAATTGATGGCGCATTTTTACAGCATTTTCCACACAATAAAATTGTCCCGACAAGTAAAAAATTTGATAAATAAATGCTTTTTATCGAATCATTCCACCTCAGCATGGTCTGACCATTAACAAAATGAAAGTTTGTACCTCATTTACATAAGGTAAAACCATGTTGAACCGAAATGAGTGGGACCAGTTTCATATTGAATTGAAACAACGCTTTGAAGACTTGGTGAGTTGGGCTGTTGCACACAGGCCAGATCACAGCCCTCCGCTGTCGTCGGCCGATTTTGAAACAGCCAGAAAAGAAATCATGAAACTTGCAGTCCAAGATTTAAATATTGGCGAACGCAATGCAAAGATACCCGAGCCGGCAGAAAACGGGCCGCAATATGTCAACCTCAATCCGGCACCTTGGCCATGATGGATGAGCGGTCATATCAAGTTGAACTTACTTAAATCAGCATCCACTTGTTTTATTAATCAATGACAAAGGAACTACCATGAGCTCAAATACTTCCACCCTGCCAGCCCAAAGCACAAAATCTGTGCCACCTACGACAGCCACTTTGCGCGAAGATTTGCAAACATTGAAATCAGATCTCGATACCTTGCTTGCTCATGCTACTGAACTGACCGACGTAGAACTGCATGATGCGCAAGAACGTATTCTGGCTAAATTCAGTTCTTTGCGTTTTGCTGCAAAAGGCATTGCTGTCGAAGCCGGTCGCCAGTTTCATCACGGCGTCGAGGTAACCACCGGCTATGTAAAAGAAAAGCCAATACAATCGATTGCATTGGCAGTTGGCTTCGGCACACTTCTGGGCGTCCTTATCAGTGGACGCAAATAATATCGAACTCTCTTCAGTCTTTCGCTTGATCAATTGATTCATTAAATTGATTAAATGAACTTTACCGCAAGCTGCTGTCCAATTATCAAGTTGCTTGACCACATACGGAAAAGTGACATGAACGTTTTCCAGCATTCATACTGGAAAAATAAAGGAGGCGTTCTTACGCTTATCCACTTAACTGAAAGGAAAACATCATGAAAAAAATCATTTCCATTATGTGTCTCGTAGCCATGAGCGTTGGCCTGTCTGCATGTAACACCATTAAAGGTGTAGGCAAGGATGTGGAGCGTGGCGGTGAAAAAGTACAAGACGCTGCAACTGACGCTCAACGACGTTAAGCGTCAGCAGTCGATAAAAAGCGTGAAGAGATTCACGCTTTTTTTGTATCTGCATCGTACTTACAATTGTCGGCCACTGCCTAGGCAAGCTATTAAGTCACTTTCCTATCCCCTACTTGGGCTTACATACTTTCAGAACGCGAAGGACTGTGCGGATTATGATGTTCACTGCCTGCTTTCTTGATCACACTGAATCCGCCGTCAGACTCAAGATAAGCAGCGCGCACCTGGTCGAGAGACTCGACGCCATCCATCCTTAAATGTCCCCATAATTCATCGTCGGTAATAAACTCGCGGCGCATATTGCGCTTTAACATGCGACCATCTTTGACCAGACATAAGCTGGCCGGCGTGGCAAATCGACGGAATGCGGGAAAGTAAAAAGCAAATCTGTCGAAGGCAAGATTCCATCCGACCATCACCGCTATCAGTACCATGCCATCGGTGATGGTTTTATAGTCACCGGACATCGCGTTTTGCGACGCATCGGCGATGATCACCAGGATCAGAATATCTGCAATGCCTATCGCGCCCACGTCACGTGGAATGACAAAGCGAAAGACTATGAAGAGGAACCAGTAGATCGCCGTTCCGCGAATGATCATTTCCGATATCGGAACGCTGAAACCGAACAACTCGGCCCAATCAATACCAAGCAAGATAGCCATTGCGCCCTCGAAAAGAATGACGATTACGTCGAACGATCGTCGATTTAACGACGCAACGTTTTAATCAATCGCTCAGCAAAAAAATTAACCGCAGCGGATTTGATATCCGGTTGCGGTCAACTCATGCATCAAAATTTAGTCAGTACAAGCAAGCATGAACCAGTACGTATTCGCTGATCCTTCAGCTTGCTTGCGACGGACTTTTATTTTTTGATCGTGAGATTGTTGATTACAGATTTCACGCCTGCCACATCAGTCGCGAGTTTACCGGCACGATCAATCTGAGTTTGATTATTGACGGCACCATTCAAGGTCACCACCGCTTTGGATGTATCTACATTCACATCCAGACCTTTGACGTCAGAATCGGCCAGCAACGCAGTTTTCACTTTAGTCGTGATGACCGTGTCATCCACAACGCTACCTGGTAGTTGATCGTTGGCGGCGCTAGTGTCGGCAGGAGTAACTGGAGCAGGCGCAGCTGGAGCGGTTGCAGGCGGTGCGCTAGATGCTGGTGCCGGCATGGTCGCTGGCGATTCTGCAGGCGGCGTAGCACCGGTTGCAGTATCTGCCGCACGACGTTCGCAGCCAGTTGCAAACAATACAGTCAAGACAGCTGCTGCAAGAACAACGCGGGAATTATTTGGCAATGCTTTCATCATGATTTCCTTTCAGGGAATAAGAAATACCAATTCCACTCAAAACTACGGAAGTGGAGATTTCATATGGCACTTGAATTGAGAATCCGACTTGCCTTCAAGCAGCACTTAAAAACAGAATCGTTATTTTCTTGACCACACTGTTTTCAGAAGGTTCTCAATAAAAATTCTTGTTCAGGAAAAAGAAATGAGGACTAGCAAGATTTACATGTCCTGTAAAAATTACAGAACAAAAATGGACGAATGTAGAAAGAGAAATTGCAAATTGCCACTCTCTTGTCGCAGCAAGATACAGCGCTACGCTGCAATCGGTTGCATGCGCGCCAAAGCCTGCAATAACAAATCGGGATCGCCCAGCGCCAGCTTTTTAGAGTCCGACAAGGTTTGGCGGAAGGCGCGTGCATTCGGTAGCCCCGCCATCAAACCCAGCATGTGACGTGTGATGCTGTTTAACTTCAAACCGCCACCCTTTTCACTCTTGCCGTGCTTCTCAAGCTGAGACTGAATATATGGAATCATTGCATGCAATACTTCTGCACGCGTTTTCGGCACAGCGGTATCGCCGTAATAACGCGCATCGAAGGACGTCATCATGAACGGATTGTGATACGCCTCGCGGCCTATCATCACGCCGTCTACATGCAGCAGATGCGCATCGATTTCTTCCACTGTTTTGAAACCACCATTGATGATGATTTCCAGCCCGGGAAAATCTTTTTTCAACTGATGTGCAAACTCATAACGCAAAGGCGGAATCTCGCGATTTTCCTTCGGGCTCAAGCCTTTGAGTATCGCATTGCGCGCATGCGCGATAAAAGTATTGCAACCGGCATCGGCAACGGTACCGACAAAGTCGCGCACAAAATCATATGAAGTGATGTCATCGATGCCGATTCGGTGCTTGACCGTCACATCGATCTGCACGGCATCACGCATCGCCTTGACGCAATCCGCCACAAGCGATGCCTCACTCATCAGGCACGCGCCGAACGCACCTTTTTGCACGCGCTCTGAAGGACAACCGCAATTCAGATTAACTTCGTCATAGCCCCATTGCTCGCCTAGCTTGGCGCTCTTCGCCAGATCTGCCGGTTCACTGCCACCCAGTTGCAAGGCAACCGGATGCTCTTCATCGTTGAAATCCAGATGACGCGGCACATCGCCGTGCAACAAGGCACCGGTAGTCACCATTTCGGTATATAGCCAGGTATGACGACTGATCTGTCTATGAAACATGCGGCAATGCCTGTCCGTCCAATCCATCATTGGGGCAACAGAGATACGGCGCGAAGGAGTGTTATCTGGTTTCATTACTACTGACAAAAAAATGGAAGACCCGGCTTATCTCACGGCAAAGTAGTCGCAACAGCAAAGGGCAAAATTCAGAACAGCACGAAGTATACGCAAGATTGCGTAAGCTGGCTTTATTCTGTGCCTATCTTGTCATCCAGTCATGCATAACAAGATATGCACAGAGTTACGCTCTCTTTCGTCCCGTCCGCAAACGTAATACCATTAAGTTGATTACTTTTTGGAAATCATCCTGTCCATGACCAAAGCTCTCGATACCTCACACCTGTGGATGCCCTTCACTGCTAATCGTCAGTACAAGGCCAAGCCTCGTTTAATGGCTTCCGCGTCGGGCATGTATTACGCCACCGACGACGGCCGCAAGATTCTGGATGCTACGGCGGGCTTATGGTGCGTCAACGCAGGTCACTGCCACCCTAGAATCGTTGAGGCCGTGCAGAAGCAGGTCGCGATCATGGATTTCGCACCCACGTTTCAGATGGGCCATGCCAAGGCCTTTGAAGCCGCCACTGCCTTGGCTGAGATGGCGCCGGAAGGATTGAATCGCATCTTCTTTTGCAACGATGGTTCGGAAGGCGTCGATACGGCGCTGAAGATCGCACTAGCCTATCACCGCATGCGGGGCGATGCGGGACGCACACGATTGATAGGTCGCGAACGCGCGTATCACGGCGTCGGTTTTGGCGGGATTGCCGTCGGCGGTATCGCCGGCAATCGCAAGCAATTCGGCCCCGGCCTCGCTGCAGATCACCTGCGCCATCCACTGAATATCGAAAAGAATGCCTACTCGCGTGGCTTGCCCTTGCATGGCGCCGAGATAGCCGATGAATTGGAACAACGTCTACTCGCACTACACGACCCATCCACCGTTGCAGCAGTCATCGTCGAGCCACTGCAAGGATCGACCGGGGTCATTTTGCCGCCTAAAGGCTATCTGGAAAAAATCCGTGCGATCTGCGACAAGCACGGCATCCTGCTGATTTTCGATGAAGTCATCACCGGTTTTGGCCGTCTTGGCACAGCCTTCGGTGCGGATTTCTTCAAGGTCAAACCAGACATGATGGTCTGCGCCAAAGGCTTGACCAATGCCACCGTTCCTATGGGTGCGGTCATCGTTAAACAAGAGATACACGATGCCTTCATGGATGCTGCGCCAGCAGACACGATTGAGTTCTTCCACGGCTATACCTACTCTGGCCATCCGGTGGCAGCCGCAGCGGCAATTGCCACACTAGAAGTCTACAAGGAAGAACAACTCTTTGAACGTGCGGCAGAGATGTCATCATATTTTGAAGAAGCCGCACACAGTCTGAAAGGCCTGCCTTTCGTCAAAGACATACGCAATCTCGGTTTGGTGTGCGGCATCGAACTGGAAGGCATCACCGGCAAACCGGGCGCACGCGCTTACGACCTGTTCAACAAGGCGTTCTGGTACAAGGGCTTGCTGCTTCGTACAACAGCCGACGTGATTGCCTTATCGCCGCCCTTGATCATTAACAAAGCCCAGGTCGATGAGATTTTCGGCAGCATTGCGGATCTTTTGAAGGCTATCAAATAACAGCACATATGCATTACGTGCGTTTTCAGTTTCGTCCTAGCGTAAAAATCTGCTCAATAAAAAAAGCCCGCCGATCCTTGCGCCTTTAGAGGCACCAAGAATCAGCGGGCTTTTTGACTTGGACGGCTCAAATTATATTGAACCGTCACCTGTCACCTGCTTGTCAATTAAGATTCGCGGCCAGCTTTTTTACGCTCGTGTTCTTTCAAGTAACGCTTGCGCAAACGAATGCTCTTCGGTGTCACTTCAACCAGTTCGTCGTCGTCGATGAATTCAACAGCGTATTCCAGCGACATTTCGATAGGTGGTACGAGGCGCACCGCTTCATCGGTACCCGACGAACGAACGTTGGTCAGTTGTTTACCTTTGATCGGATTCACGACCAGATCGTTGTCACGTGAGTGAATACCGATGATCATGCCTTCATACACTGGATCGTTGTGGCTGACGAACATACGGCCGCGATCTTGCAGTTTCCAGATTGCGTAAGCAACAGCTGCGCCGTCATCTTGCGAAATCAGCACGCCGTTACGACGGCCACCGAGTTCACCCTTGGTGTTATCCACTGGTGCGTATTCGTCGAACACATGGCTCATCAAGCCGGTACCGCGTGTCAGCGTCATGAATTCGCCCTGGAAGCCGATCAAGCCGCGTGCAGGAATGCGGTATTCCAGACGAACACGACCTTTGCCGTCCGGTTCCATGTTTTGCAGGTCGCCACGGCGACGACCGAGTTCTTCCATGACGCCGCCCTGGTTGGCTTCTTCAACGTCAACGGTCAGGTTTTCATACGGCTCGTGGCGTACGCCATCCACCATTTTGAATACAACGCGAGGACGCGACACAGCCATCTCGAAACCTTCGCGACGCATGTTTTCGATCAGAATAGTCAGATGCAATTCGCCGCGACCCGACACTTCGTAGGTCGAATCGTCGTCTTCAGATTGCACAACGCGCAAAGCCATGTTCGCTTTCAATTCTTTTTCGAGACGATCACGGATTTGGCGCGTGGTCACGAACTTGCCTTCGCGGCCAGCCAGTGGCGAGCTGTTAACCATGAAGTTCATGGTCAATGTCGGTTCGTCGACTTTCAACATAGGCAGGCCGTTAGGCGCATCAACTGCACAGATGGTGGAACCGATGCTGATTTCTTCGATACCGTTGATCAGTACGATGTCGCCAGCCAGCGCTTCATCAACCAGAACACGATCCAGGCCTTTGAATGTCAGGACTTGATTGATACGTGCCTTGGTTGGCTTGTCTTCAGGACCATTCATCCAGACCACATCTTGCAACGCTTTTACGCGACCAGCCAGAATACGACCAACACCGATCTTGCCGACGTAGGAAGAATATTCCAGCGAAGTAATTTGCAATTGCAGTGGTGCATCAGGATCATCTTCACGCGCAGGAACGTGTTCCAGAATCGCGTCGAACAAAGGCTCCATATTGCCTTCGCGCACAGTATCTTCCAGACCTGCGTAGCCTTTAAAGCCCGATGCGTAAACGATAGGGAAATCCAGTTGTTCGTCGGTTGCGCCAAGCTTGTCGAACAATTCGAAAGTCGCGTTCACGGCTTTTTGTGGATCGGCGTTTTCACGATCGATCTTGTTGACGACAACGATAGGCTTCAAACCCAGCGCCAAAGCTTTACGCGTTACGAAACGCGTTTGTGGCATTGGGCCTTCTTGTGCATCGACCAGCAACAACACGCTATCAACCATCGACAGAACGCGTTCCACTTCACCACCGAAGTCGGCATGGCCTGGGGTATCAACGATGTTGATGTGTGTACCTTTGTACTCAACCGCGCAGTTTTTCGACAAGATCGTGATGCCACGTTCTTTTTCGATGTCGTTCGAGTCCATCACGCGGGCATCGACCTGCTGGTTGTCACGGAAAGTGCCTGATTGACGCAATAATTGGTCAACAAGCGTGGTTTTGCCGTGATCAACGTGAGCGATGATGGCAATGTTACGAATAGCGCGTTTTGAGTTTGACATGGTGTGTTTAGCGGTTGGGGGTGGTGCAGAATTTGAATAGCCGGATAGTATAGCATAGCCAACCTCGCCAAAGCCCGATAAACCTTGCTCTGTCAAGGACTTGTACGCGTTTTGAGAACAACGGGGGAGACAAGGGACTGAGGTGAAACAAGCTAAGGCTTGCTTAAACCAAGGCAGTCATTTACAAAAAGAAAACGTTTTATCAGGCAACTGTTGCCACGGTAGAAATCAGGCGCTCAGGTGCCAGAATACTGTATTCCTGCATCAGTCCAGTACCTAGCAATTGGCCATCGCTTTCACGATAGATACGCATCCTGCCCTGACCTTCAGGCAACACAATATTTTCTTTTCCCAAAGCCAATCTTTGGCCATGCAAAAACCGCTTGGCCAATTCTTCAGACAAATGCAGCGCGGGGAACGAAGTCAACAATGCATCGACTGGTGCCAAGGCTGCGATGCGCTCATCAGCATCTTTGGCGGCAAGTTCTTCGATGCTGATCGCCTGGGCTATCAACAGATCGCCCACTTGAATCCTGCGCAAGGCATTCAAATGTGCGCCGCATCCTAATGCGGCACCTATATCTTCACCCAGCACGCGTATGTATGTACCCTTGCTGCAACGCACGCGCAAGGTCAGGTACGGCGCCTGAAAATCGACGAACTCCAGCAAATGAATGGTCACAGGACGCGCTTCGCGCTCCAGGGTGATGCCGGCACGCGCATATTCATACAAAGGTTTGCCATCGCGTTTGAGCGCGGAATACATGGGCGGCACTTGTTGAATATCGCCGCGAAATTGCGCCAGCACAGCATCGATTTGCGCCTGACTGACATTGACCTCGCGCGTATCGATGACATCGCCTTCTGTATCGCCGGTATTGGTGGTGATACCGAGATGCACGACGGTTTCATAAGTCTTGTCTGCATCGAGCAAATCCTGCGCAAACTTGGTCGCTTCACCAAAGCACAGCGGCAGCAAGCCGGTTGCAAACGGATCAAGCGTACCGGTATGGCCGGCCTTGAGAGCATTCAACAACCATTTGGCTTTGATCAAGGCATCATTGCTCGATACGCCAACTGACTTATCGAGCAGCAAAACGCCATGAACCGGCACGCGTTTTTTTTTGATGGGAGTTGTTGCCATGATGGATGCCGGGAATTGCAATTTGGCCTGTCAAACTAAACTATCCGTCTGATCTGGCAAGAAAGAAATGAAACGAAGCGCCTGTAGCAAGAACAGCACTCGCGACAAGCTGAAAGCGGAGGCTTAGTCTTCCGCATCCTTGGCGCGTGTTGCATTGGCTTCATCGATCAGCTTGGACATTTCAATGCCGCGCGCAGTCGATGTGTCATGCACGAAATGCAGTTGCGGCAAGGTATGGATCGACAGGCGGTGACCGAGCTGGCCGCGGATATAACCGGAAGCCGCGCTCAAGCCCGATACCGTGTTCTTGATCTCGTCTTTATTGTCACTCAGCATCGTGAAAAATACTTTGGCGTGCGCATAGTCAGGCGTGACCTGCACTTCGGTAATCGTGATCATCCCGACGCGTGGATCTTTCAATTCAAACGCGACAATTTCAGACAGATCGCGCTGGATCTGATCTGCAACGCGCAAGCCGCGTCCTGGGATGGATTTACTGTGTTTGGCCATAAATTTCTTCGATACAACTGGGGAAGCAAAAGTAAGTTCGCATCGGCAAGCAGGGAAGCCGGCCGATGCGATCATGATAAAACAAGGGCAGCCGCTGAGCCACCCTGAGTAAGGCTATTAAAGCGTACGCGCGATTTCCTGAACTTCAAAGACTTCGAGTTGATCGCCTTCTTTGATGTCGTTGAAGTTTTTCAAGGTCAAGCCGCATTCAAAGCCGGATTTAACTTCTTTTGCATCATCCTTGAAGCGCTTCAGCGAATCGAGTTCACCGGTCCAGATCACGACGTTCTCACGCAACAAGCGTACCGATGCACCGCGTTTGACCACGCCTTCGAGCACGTAGCAACCGGCAATCGCACCGACTTTGCTGACCAGAATAACCTGGCGAATCTCGACCAGACCCAAAGCTTGTTCGCGTTTTTCTGGCGACAACATGCCGGACATCGCTGCCTTGATTTCGTCTACCGCATCGTAAATGATGTTGTAGTAGCGAATATCAACGCCGTTGGCTTCTGCCAGCTTGCGAGCCGAAGCATCGGCACGGGTGTTGAAGCCGATGATGACCGCTTTCGAGGCAACCGCGAGGTTGACGTCGGACTCGGAAATGCCGCCCACCGCTGCATGCACAACTTGCACACGCACTTCGCTGGTCGAGAGTTTTTGCAATGAACCAACCAGTGCTTCTTGCGAACCCTGCACGTCGGTCTTGATGATCATAGGAAGGTTTTTGACTTCGCCCTCGCCCATGTTCTCGAACATGTTTTCCAGTTTCGCTGCTTGCTGTTTAGCCAGTTTCACGTCGCGGAATTTACCTTGACGGAACAAGCCGATTTCGCGCGCCTTGCGTTCGTCAGCCATGACCATGACTTCTTCGCCGGCATTCGGTACTTCGGTCAGACCTTGAATCTCAACTGGGATCGATGGGCCGGCTTCAGTAATGCTCTTGCCGTTTTCGTCCAGCATCGCACGAACACGACCGTAAGCCGAACCTGCCAGCACGACATCGCCGCGCTTGAGAGTACCGGACTGCACCAGAATCGTGGCAACCGGGCCGCGACCTTTATCGAGCTTGGCTTCTACCACCAAACCACGCGCAGGTGAAATGACAGGCGCTTTCAGCTCCAGCACTTCAGCTTGTAACAATACTTGTTCCAGCAAGGCATCAATGCCTTCGCCGGTTTTAGCCGAGACAGGAACGAATGGCGAATCGCCACCGTATTCTTCCGGCACGACTTGTTCAGCAATCAGTTCTTGCTTGACGCGATCCATGTTCGCACCCGGCTTGTCGATCTTGTTGATCGCTACAACCAGAGGTACGCCAGCAGCTTTCGCATGAGCAATCGCCTCTTTGGTTTGCGGCATCACGCCATCGTCGGCCGCCACCACCAGAATCACAATATCGGTCGCTTTCGCACCGCGTGCACGCATAGCCGTAAATGCTTCATGGCCTGGTGTATCGAGGAAGGTGATCATGCCGCGTGGCGTTTCAACGTGATAAGCGCCGATGTGTTGTGTAATACCGCCCGCCTCACCAGATGCAACCTTGGCGCGACGGATGTAATCCAGCAAGGATGTTTTACCGTGATCGACGTGACCCATGACGGTGACAACCGGTGCGCGTGGCAGCGATTCGACGTCAGCGTGTTCTTCGCCGATTTCCAGCAGCGCTTCCGGATCGTCCAGTTTCGCTGCGTGTGCGGTGTGACCCATTTCTTCAACCAGAATCATTGCTGTTTCTTGATCGAGTACCTGGTTGATCGTGCACATTTGGCCGAGCTTCATCAAATGCTTGATGACTTCGGATGCCTTGACAGACATTTTGTGCGCGAGTTCGGCAACGGTGATCGTCTCCGGCACATGCACATCTTTTACAACAGCTTCAGTCGGTGCCTGGAAATTGCTTTCGCGATCATCATGGTGCGATTGACGACGGCCTTTAGGGCCTGCACGCCAACCATCACGACCACCACCGGTGTTGCCACGGGTCTTGATGCCGGCACCGCGTTTTTTCGCATCATCCTGCCAGGTCGATGAAACATTGGCCGATTTGATCGACTTTTTGTCTGCGGTGACAGCAGGTTTTTTCTCGTCTTTTTTCTCGCCAGGCTTTTTATCAGCCGGTTTGTGCAAGGTACCTTCAGCAGCAGGTTTTGCGACTGGCGCAACCGGCTCGGGAGCCTTGATCGCGCGACGTGGCGCGTTCATCATGGCCTTGATCTGTGCGACTTCGTCAGCAACGACTTTACGGGCAACTTCCGTTGCTGCCGCTTTTTCAGTTGCTTCCTTGGCTGCTTCCTTGGCTACTGCTGCAGCTTTTTTCTTGCTTTCTTCAGCGGCAACACGTTTTTTCTCTTCGCCTGCAGACTCATCGACTTTGACTTCAGCCGGCTTTTCAGCTTCCGCTTTTTGCGCGTCGACTTCGGCTTTTTTCAATGCTTTGGCTTGTGCTTCTTTTTCAGCTTCCAGCTTGGCAAGACGCTCCTGCTTCTCGCGTAAATCTGCTTCCTGGCGCGCCATCAATTCTGCATGACGTCGCGACTCTTCCGCGCGGCGTTCCACTTCAGCCTCGTCGATGACGGATGCAGCAGCAACTACCGGCGCTTCTTCAGCTGTCGGTTCATCGCGTTTTACAAAGGTGCGTTTCTTGCGAACTTCGACTTGAATCGTGCGCGACTTGCCGGTGGCATCCGCTTGCTTGATCTCGGTCGTTTCCTTGCGCGTCAGCGTGATTTTCTTTTTCTCTGCGTCAGGCGCAACACCATGCGCTCGGCGCAGGTGATCAAGGAGCTTGTCCTTGTCAGCCTTGGATAACTCGTCGGACGTGGAACTTTTTTCGACGCCAGCATCCCGCAGTTGCGTGAGCAGTACATCTGCTGGCATCTTGAGCTCGGTGGCAAATTGGGCTACGTTGTTACTCGCCATTCAGTCCTCTTTTCTATATGACACGTTAGATGTAAACAACCTTCGTGGATTATTTCGCTTCCGCGAGGCTCCACACCTTGGCTTGCAGCGCCTTGGCGTGATCATCGTATTTGGCATCGATGAGCTTCATCTCTTCGTCTGTCACATCTGCAAATTCAGTTTCAATCAATTGACGCGCGCGGTCTGCGGACAAGGCCAGGATTGCGCCAAATTCGTCATAGGCCAAGGCAGCAAAACCTGCCAGCGTTTTGACACCAGCAAGGCCAAGCTTGCCAGCCACTACGCGATCCATACCTTCCAGATTCGCCAGTGCGTCGTCCATACCTTCCATGCCTTCTTCGGATGCGATCGCTTCCGTTACCAGTGCATCACGTGCGCGGTTGCGCAATTCGTTGACGGTATCTTCATCGAAGGATTCAATATCCAGCATTTCGCTGATAGGCACGTAGGCGATTTCTTCCAGCGAGGCAAAACCTTCATCGACCAGAATGTCAGCGACTTCCTGATCCACGTCGAGTTTTTCCATGAACAGAATACGGATGGCAGCGGTTTCCAGCTGAGATTTATCCGCAGATTCTTCTGCTGTCATGATGTTGATTTGCCAGCCGGTCAATTCGGAAGCCAAACGTACGTTCTGACCACCACGACCGATTGCAATCGCGAGATTTTCTTCGTCGACAACAACGTCCATTGCATGTTTTTCTTCATCGACAACGATGGAGGAAACGTTGGCCGGTGCCAGTGCGCCGATGACGAATTGCGCTGGATCTTCCGACCACAACACGATATCAACACGCTCACCGCCGAGTTCACCGGTAACCGCTTGCACGCGCGAACCGCGCATACCAACGCAAGTACCGATAGGATCGATGCGTTTATCTGCTGTGAAGACAGCAATCTTGGCACGTACACCTGCATCGCGTGCGGCTGATTTGATTTCCAGCAAGCCTTGTTCGATCTCAGGCACTTCGAGTTCAAACAATTTCATGATGAATTCTGGCGCGGTACGCGACAGAATCACTTGCGGGCCACGTGCATTGCGATCTATGCGCAAAATGTAGGCACGGACGCGATCGCCGATACGCAGGTTTTCTTTTGGAATTGTTTGGTCACGTGGCAGACGCGCTTCGATGCGGCCAGACTCGACAATCGCGTCGCCGCGTTCCATGCGTTTGATGGTGCCGGTTACCAGCGAGTCGCCACGTTCCAGGAAGTCAGCAAGAATCTGTTCACGTTCTGCATCGCGAATACGTTGCAAAACAACTTGTTTGGTATCTTGTGCAAAACGACGACCGAACTCAACCGATTCAATCGGCTCTTCGATATGGTCATCTACTTCGATATCGCCAATTTGTTCCTTGGCTTCAAAGTGCAAAATTTCCTGATCGGGCAATTGCAAGCCTGCATCGTCAGGCACCACGTGCCAGCGACGGAAGGACTCGAAAGCACCTGTTTCGCGATCAATCGATACGCGGATATCAACATCGCCTTCATAGCGTTTTTTGGTGGCTTGTGCGAGCGCGTGTTCCAACGCTCCAAACACGATGTCTGCTTCGACGTTTTTTTCGCGCGCGAGCGCATCAACCAACTGTAAAATTTCGCGACTCATGCTTTGCGACTCCTAAAATTCACTTGCGGCACCAAATGTGCCTTGTCTACATCAGCGAGCGTAAATTCAAGCTTCGCCGGCCCCTCGTTTCCTTCAAATTCCAGCGCCAGATTTTCACCTACCGGTTCCAGCAAAATACCCTGGAACGATTTACGATTAGCCGCATTCGGCATCGGCAAGCGCAATTTCACAAGCGCTTCCGCTCCTGTAAAACGCACATAATCCGACAGCTTTTTCAACGGCCTATCCAAACCTGGCGACGACACTTCCAGACGTTCATAATTGGCGTTTTCAACCGTCAATACATGCAACAACTGGTGCGTCACTTTTTCACAATCTTCAACGGTGATCGAACCTTTATCCGCGTCTTCCGGCGTAAAGTCTATATACACACGTACCAAACCACGAGCTGCCTGTTCAAAATTGACCAGTTCATAGCCCATGCCAACCACGGTTTTTTCAATCAACGCCGACAACAGCAAAGGAATTCTCCGAATAACGTCCAATCACGGCAAACCCGCCACCGAAATTGAATACAACAACGCAAACTGTTTAACAAAAAAAAAATGGGCATCTGCCCATCCTTCTTGTCATTCTAGCCACCAAAGTCGATGCCAAAAACATAAGTTTTTGGCTGGCGCCCTTTGTTAACTGCCGAATTATAGTCGATTACCTTGTGCACCGCAATGTGGGAATCCTTACGGCATCAATTCAGGCAATCAACAATCAGAGCACTTCAAGCGCAAAACTAGCAACTTGCGCTCAGAACAAAAATTAAATTTTGGAACGACGACGTGGTCCGCCCTGGTCACCCTGCGGCCCATTACCGCGCGCGGGACCATTGCTGTTCTGGCCGCGATTCGGGCCATTACTGCGGCGCGGCTGACCCATGCCAGGAAAACCCAGCGAGGTTTGCAAAGGATCTGGCTGACGACTACGTTGCTGACCTTGACGTCCGCCCGGTTTGCCAGGATTTTGTCCTTGCGAACGCCCCTGGCCTTGGCCTGCGCCCCATTGGCTTGGGCTGCGTGGCTGTTGACCCATACCGTTATCAATGCGTGGTGCACGATTGCCGTTTTGGCGATCGCCTGTGCCGCTGCGACCTCCTTTAGGCCCGCCATCGACAGATTTTTTCTCCAGCCCGCTCAGTGCCAGCAAGTCGCGCACTGCGTGCTCTTCCATTTCTTCCCAGCGTCCGCGCTTGAGGTTTTTTGGCAAAGTAAGCGCACCATAGCGTGTACGAATCAGGCGCGATACGGTCAAGCCAATCGCCTCAAACATGCGGCGCACTTCACGATTCCGACCTTCGCCGATGATGACGCGATACCATTTATTAATACCTTCACCACCGCCATCGGCAATCTTGGAGAATTGCGCAAGGCCGTCTTCCAGTTCGACACCAGCTAACAGCTTCTGGCGCATGCCTTCTTCGAGCTCGCCCAAAGTACGCACTGCATATTCGCGGTCGATGCCGTAACGCGGATGCATCAATCGATTAGCCAGATCACCGGATGTAGTGAACAATAACAAACCTTCGGTATTGAAATCGAGGCGACCGACGGCTATCCATTTGGCAGCTTTCATCGTCGGCAGACGCTCGAATACCGATGGACGACCTTCAGGGTCGTTGGTACTGACAATTTCACCTGCCGGTTTGTGATACACGAGTACGCGCGGCGGCTTATTACTTACCTTGCGCTGAATCAACTTGCCGTTAATACGCACCTGATCAGTTGGCAAAATACGTTGTCCGATATGCGCTGGCTCACCGTTCACAGAAACGCGACCGGCGATAATCAACTCTTCCATATCGCGACGCGAGCCGAGACCAGCTTCTGCCAAAACCTTGTGCAATTTCGGCGCGTCATCGTCGGCGGTTAAATCGCGGCGTACATTTTTTTGCTCGTGGCGACGTTTGCCACCAGCAGCATCGTCTGCAACGGCAAACGTATCAAATCCTTCAGATGTGACGAAAGAAAATACTTCATCTGCATCGCCGGCTTTGGAATGTGGCTTAGCGCCACGATTCGGTCCTGGATTATTCGATTTGCCGCGTGATTTTTGTGGCGCTCTAGCGCCGGGCTGACGATCATCACGACGCGGAGGACGCTCTCTACGTGCTTCATCTGAAACTGGCGCACGTCCATCGTGTTGCGATGCCGAAGGCGCTTCACCGCCAACCGCATCTGCCTTAACAGCTCGCGACTCATTACTCTCAGGAGTAGCACCGGCATCAGTGCGAGGAGCATTACGCGCGCGACGCAAAGTACGAGGACCACGCAAACCGCGTTTCGCCGGCTTTGCATCCCCAGCTATTGCATTTTGTTCAGTCTCACCACGATCAGCATGCTCTGCAGGCGATGCCTCATTGATCGGTGTATCAGACGTATTATTTTTTGTTGGGCGATTCATCATTCACTTCTTGGTTGTCTTGACTTGTGACGTCAACAACCGTCAAGTCGGGCGTCGCGTCAGCGAGGGGTGTTTCGAATTCCGAAACTGGGAGTGCGCTTGTATTCGTTTCTGTAGTGTTGTCGCTATCTGGATCTTCAGTCGCGTCGACGTGGGCGATCTCAATGTCATCAACTTCAACGGCGACAAATTGAGATTCTTCTTGAGGTTCCGCTTGAGATTCAGTAGCTTCCGCAGCAGTATCGGCGTCAGCAAAATCGATGGCAGTCTGATCCAGGTGCGCTTGTATTTCTGCTTCCAGCGTTTGCATTTCAAGCAATACATCGCCTTGCATATCGCCCTTCTCTACTTGCTGCAATGGCGGCAATTGATCGAGAGAAGTTAAACCAAGGTCATCCAGAAAATGTTTGGTTGTCGCAAATAATGCGGGACGTCCGGGAACGTCCCGATGTCCGATCGCTTCGATCCAGCCACGATCTTCCAGCATCTTGATAGTTTGCGAATTGACTGTGACGCCACGAATTTCTTCGATATCGCCGCGAGTTACCGGTTGACGGTAAGTAATGATGGCGAGCGTTTCCAGGGTGGCGCGCGAATATTTTGGCGGCTTTTCCGGGTTCAGTCGCTCCAGATATATTTTCATCTCCGGACGACTTTGGAATCGCCAGCCGGTCGACAAGCTTACGACCTCAATCCCTTTATCAATCCAATCTTCACGCAACTCTTCAAGCATTTGCTTGATGGTATCCGTATCGATTTGAGTGTCTGATTCGTTCTCGACATAAAGCTTCTTCATGTCGTTGATAGACAGTGGCTCGTGAGCGCAGAGTAGCGCCGTTTCGAGGATCTTCTTCGCCTCAGCAATATTCATTTACGATTTTTACGACTGTTTAGTTGCAATGTGCAAAATTATATTCAACGACAGGATCTTACGATGCTGTCCGGCTAGAGAACCAGTTGATATTGCTGTCCGACGCCCGTTTAGAGGAGATGTACTGATGGGCGGGATTATATAAGACTTGTAAGACTTTGGTTGCGGGGGCAGGATTTGAACCTACGACCTTCGGGTTATGAGCCCGACGAGCTGCCAGACTGCTCCACCCCGCGTCTGAAGATATGAAGTATATAGAGTATCTGAGCGCAAAGCAATCTTAATTGCAGATTCTTTACTCGGTGCTACACTTCATCGCTTGTAATTTGACTCGCCACAATCCCGACACCGCAGGTTTTAAACGATTTTATTTTTTATGAAATTTTGTTCCGAGTGCGCTCATCCTGTTTCATTATCCATCCCTGATGGCGACAATCGTCCGCGCTATGTGTGCAGCAATTGCGGTGCCATCCATTATCAAAATCCGAAAATGGTGCTGGGTTCGATTCCGGTATGGGATGAAGATGGCGACATGCGCATTCTTCTATGCAAGCGTGCCATCGAGCCACGTTACGGCTATTGGACATTGCCGGCTGGATTCATGGAAAACAATGAAACCACAAGCGAAGCCGCGATACGTGAAACCATTGAAGAAGCCGGCGCAAACATTCAATTGCACG
This sequence comes from Herminiimonas fonticola, assembly GCF_003293745.1. Lineage (GTDB taxonomy): Bacteria > Pseudomonadota > Gammaproteobacteria > Burkholderiales > Burkholderiaceae_D > Oxalicibacterium > Oxalicibacterium fonticola. The sequence goes on along the minus strand of NZ_PTLZ01000001.1, from coordinate 1,090,243 downwards.
AGCTTTTTTCATTACTGAATGTGCCGCATGTACATCAAGTTCACATGTTCTATCGTGCAACTTTGCTAGATTTGAACTACGAGCCCGGTGTTGAAAGTCTCGAAGTGAAAATGTTTTCTGCGGATGAAATCCCGTGGGACGAGATCGCATTTCAAACCGTCAGCCATACATTGAAATTTTTTCTCGCAGATCATGCGACAAAAAAAGCCGGCGGCAAATACGGCTTTCACACATTGGATATTACGAAAGCCGCTTCTTATCTTGAACCAGCCAAGGTCGACTAGACATTATCATCGCGACGCAATCGCATGCGTCGCTTTTATCTTCATCCTGCCGCTCTTACCAATACGTTTCGCGCTCTGGCGTTGCACTGACATTGTGTATAGACAAATCAGCGCCATTGAATTCCTGCTCTGCATCCAGGCGTATGCCCATCGTCAACTTCAAGGTTCCATAAATCAAGGTACCGCCAATCAACGCAATCGCAATTCCCAACGCAGTGCCAAACAATTGCGACATGAATGACACGCCGCCCAAACCGCCCAGTGCTTTCAAACCAAAAATTCCTGCAGCCAAGCCGCCCCACGCGCCACACAAACCGTGCAAAGGCCACACACCCAGCACGTCATCGATTTTCCATTTGTTTTGCGTCAAGCCAAACATCCAAACAAAGATGAAGCCTGCAATCGCGCCCGTCACCAATGCGCCCATCGGATGCATCAAATTAGAACCGGCACATACCGCCACCAAGCCGGCTAGCGGTCCGTTATGCACATAGCCCGGATCATTTTTACCAGCGATAAATGCAGCCAATGTGCCGCCGACCATTGCCATCAATGAATTGACGGCTACCAGACCATTCATGTTTTCCATGGTCTGCGCGCTCATTACATTGAAACCGAACCAACCAACGGTAAGTATCCAGGCACCGAGTGCGAGGAATGGAATGCTTGAAGGCGGATGCGCTGCAATCGTGCCCTCTTTCGTATAACGCCCACGCCGCGCGCCCAGCAAGAGAACCGCCGGCAAAGCAATCCAGCCACCGACTGCATGCACAACAATCGAACCTGCAAAATCATGAAAAGGCGCACCAAACGTTGCCAGCAACCAAGCTTGAATACCAAAGTGCTGATTCCAAGCGATGCCTTCAAATAAGGGGTAGACCAAACCGACTATCAATGCCGTCGCCAACAGTTGCGGATGAAAACGCGCACGTTCCGCAATTCCGCCAGAAATAATGGCCGGAATCGCCGCAGCAAATGTCAGCAGAAAAAAGAATTTAACCAGCTCGAAGCCATTGCGCTGAGTCAGCACCTCGGCACTACCGAAAAAGCTGACACCATAAGCGACGCTATAACCAACGAAAAAATAGGCAATTGTCGAAACCGCAAAATCGACTAATATTTTGACCAAGGCGTTGACTTGGTTTTTCTTGCGTACCGTCCCAAGCTCAAGGAAAGCAAAACCGGCATGCATGGCTAAAACCATAATGGCGCCTAGCATGATGAATAATGCATCCGTGCCGTTTTTAAGTGCATCCATGCAAAAAAATCTCCCAATCAGTGTGCAGTTAAGTAAATTAATGCACCATAAAAGCAAAAATCGTTCCATTTTGGTGACATTTACAAGCCCATGATTTTTAAAGATAATTTTTCGACGACTGAAAAAATCATGTTTTACGCACTAAAATCGCGCGAAATAATGATCCAAAACAGGGATAAGCGATGATTCCATGGCTGGAAGATGATGAGCCGTTCCCCAATGTATCCAGTGCATTGACCGAAGCCGATGGCGCCGCGGGTTTGCTGGCTGCCGGCGCCAACCTTTCTCCGGAACGCCTGTTGCAGGCTTATCAGAACGGGATTTTCCCTTGGTTCTCCGAAGGACAACCGATACTGTGGTGGAGCACAGATCCGCGCATGGTGCTGTTCGTAGATGATTTTAAAATCTCTGCGAGCCTGAAAAAGACATTAAAAACCGTCCATCGCAGCATGGAATCAAACGGAAAGTGGCGAGTTAGTTTCGATCAAGCATTTGAAGATGTCATGCGTGCATGCGCTGCGCCGCGCAATGGTGAAATCGGCACGTGGATCTCCGAAGACATCATTGCCGGATATGGCGGCCTGCATAAGCAAGGCTATGCCCATTCGGCGGAAGTTTGGTTGGACGACAAATTAGTGGGCGGCGCATACGGCGTATGCATAGGCAAAATGTTCTATGGCGAATCAATGTTTACAAGCGTGACAGACGCGTCAAAAATCGCTCTCGCCTATCTCGTCCACTTCCTGAAAAGTCAGGGAGTTTCAATGATAGACTGCCAACAGCAGACTGCACATTTGGCATCACTGGGCGCTACGCCGATTGCACGCTCAGAATTTATTTCTCGCTTGCAGCAAGCAATTAACGCCCCCCAAATCAAGAATTGGAAACCGATTCCCGTATTTGAAGTCGATTGAAAGCGCGCTTACATTGCAACATCTATCTGATATAAATAACGTAAAAGTAGTAGAGTTAAATCGAGTCGCCGAATTAGCCACCATCAGCAATCATGACGCATCCAAAAGAACTACCGTTCTCCACTCTGCAGTTTTATGCGACAGCACCGTATCCATGCAGCTATCTGGATGGCCGTCAGGCACGCTCGCAAGTTGCAACTCCCTCACATTTAATCAACGCCGATGTCTATAGCGAACTGGTCAAAAATGGATTTCGTCGCAGTGGAATTTTTACCTACCGTCCGTATTGCGACGGCTGCCAGGCATGCACTCCCGTCCGCATCAAGGCCAATGAGTTTGCACCAAATCGCAGTCAAAAACGTGCGCAAAACAAGCATGGTGACTTGCAGACTTCGGTAACCAAGCTTGCCTATGTAAGCGAGCATTACGATCTCTATCTGCGTTATCAAGCCGCACGACATGCAGGCGGCGGCATGGACCAGGATAGTCGCGATCAGTACGCACAATTTCTTTTGCAAAGCAAAGTGAATACGCGACTGGTAGAGTTTCGCGACGCAGATGGCATCTTGCGCATGATCAGCATCATCGACGTACTCGATGATGGCCTGTCTTCCGTCTACACTTTTTACGATCCCGACGAAAAAAACACTTCCTACGGCACCTACAATGTCCTTTGGCAAATAGAACAAGCCAAATTGCTGCAAATGCCTTACGTCTATCTCGGCTATTGGATCAAGCAGAGCCAGAAAATGTCATACAAACAAAACTTCCAACCGCTGGAAGCGCTACAACATGGAGAATGGCAAGCACTGGATGACACCGAGCCGCCTACCTCGCGCTAAAATGCTCGCACTTGAGCGCTCATCGCATTTTCAATGTGACCGCTCCGAAGGCCTTACTCACAACCCTGATTCACCAACTTGACTCCCATCGTGTCCGAAAAACTTCTCTACGCACTTGCTCGCCCCCTTTTATTTGCCATCGATCCGGAAGCCGCTCATAACCTGACCTTGCCGGCCCTGCGTCGTGCCGCAGCATTGGGCTTGACTGCATCGATCGCAAAACCTGCCAGCAATCCGCGTACCGTAATGGGCATCACCTTCCCCAATCCGGTCGGCCTCGCTGCCGGACTGGATAAAGATGGTGCCTATATCGATGGCCTGGCTACCCTAGGCTTCGGCTCTATTGAAGTCGGCACCGTCACTCCGCGTGCGCAACCAGGCAATCCTATGCCACGCATGTTTCGCCTGCCACAGGCCAACGCAATCATCAATCGCATGGGTTTTAATAACGGCGGGGTCGATACCTTTGTCGCCAACGTGCAGGCATCGCGCTTCTATCAAAACAAGGAAGGTATTCTCGGCCTGAACATCGGCAAAAATGCAGATACGCCAATTGAACGCGCAGTCGATGATTATTTGATCTGCCTGGAAAAGGTATATCCATACGCCAGCTATGTGACTGTGAACATTTCGTCACCGAACACCAAGAATCTACGGCAATTGCAAGGTGCATCCGAGCTCGACGCGTTGTTATCCCAGCTCAAGGAAGCGCAGCAACGTCTGGCGGATCAGCACAAACGTTATGTACCTATTGCGTTGAAGATTGCGCCTGATATTGATTCCGAACAAATCCAGACTATTGCACAAGCATTGTTACGTCACAAGATGGATGGCGTCATCGCGACCAACACGACGATCAATCGTGATGCAGTCAAGAACATGAAACATGCGGAAGAAACCGGCGGTCTGTCCGGCGCACCAGTTTTCGAATCGTCGAATATCGTGATCCGTGCATTGAAAAAAGAACTGGGTGGTGCCCTGCCTATCATCGGCGTCGGTGGGATTTTGTCAGGCGAAGATGCACAAACCAAAATTGATGCAGGCGCATCGCTGGTGCAGCTATATACCGGCTTGATTTATCGTGGCCCGGCCTTGATCAAGGAATGTGCTGCCGCTTTGCGTGCGGCATAGAAATGTCGCCATACTGCTCATATGAGTAGCATGGCGTACCTCGACTTCAAGCAAGACTTGAAATCAGACGCAGAATTGAAAAAGCCCGAACTGTAGTTCGGGCTTTTTAATTTTCCGGCAGAAGCTTTACTCCACTTCAACCGTCTCTTGCGCTGCTGCAGGAGGCGCTGTATCACCTTCGCTAAAATCCAGTTTGATCAGATCGTTTTCATCCAGATCAACTGTGACCTTGCCACCGGTAACCAGACGACCAAACAACAATTCATCTGCCAGCGCCTTGCGTATCATGTCTTGAATCAGACGTGACATTGGGCGCGCGCCCATGAGCGGATCGAAGCCCTTCTTGGCGAGGAAAGTACGAAGCTTGTCGGTAAAGATCGCTTCCACTTTTTTCTCGTGCAATTGTTCTTCGAGCTGCATCAGGAACTTGTCGACCACACGCAAGATAATTTCCTCATCCAGTGCACGGAAGCTGATGATCGCATCCAGACGATTACGGAACTCAGGCGTAAACATGCGCTTGATATCCGCCATCTCGTCGCCGGCTTCTTTCTTCTCGGTGAAACCGATCGTGCGTTTCTGCAGGCTTTCGGCACCGGCATTCGTCGTCATGATGATGATCACATTACGGAAATCCGCCTTGCGACCATTGTTATCCGTCAACGTACCGTGATCCATCACCTGCAACAGGATATTGAAAATATCCGGATGTGCTTTTTCGATTTCATCGAGCAGCAGAACAGCATGCGGTTTTTTGGTAATCGCTTCAGTCAGCAAACCACCTTGATCGAAACCAACGTAGCCCGGAGGTGCTCCGATCAAACGACTGACCGCATGGCGCTCCATGTACTCGGACATATCGAAACGAATCAGATCGATACCCATGATGAAGGCGAGTTGCTTCGCTGCTTCGGTTTTACCAACACCGGTAGGTCCGGAGAACAGGAAAGAGCCAATCGGTTTGTCCGTTTTACCCAAACCGGCGCGCGCAACCTTGATCGCTGAACCCAATGCTTCGAGTGCAGGATCCTGACCGAACACGACATTCTTCAAATCGCGATCGATCGTTTGCAATTTCGAACGATCGTCCTGATTAACCGTTTGCGGTGGGATACGCGCAATTTTGGAAATAATGTCTTCGATCTCGGCTTTACCAATTGTTTTCTTTTGCTTCGATTTCGGCAAGATCCGTTGTGCAGCACCCGCTTCATCGATCACATCGATTGCCTTGTCGGGCAAATGTCTGTCGTTAATAAAGCGCGCAGCCAGCTCCGCAGCCGACGTCAAAGCCGATGCCGAATATTTCACACCATGATGTTCTTCGAAACGCGATTTCAAGCCACGCAGAATTTGAATGGTTTGTTCGACCGTAGGCTCGTTCACATCGATCTTCTGGAAGCGGCGTGACAAAGCGTGGTCTTTTTCAAACACTCCACGGAATTCAGTGAACGTGGTCGCGCCTATGCATTTCAACTGACCGTTGGATAATGCAGGTTTCAGCAAATTAGATGCATCCAAGGTGCCGCCCGATGCCGAACCGGCACCGATGATGGTATGAATTTCATCGATGAAGAGAATCCCGTTCGGATTGTCTTTCAATTGCTTCAATACCGCTTTCAAACGTTGCTCAAAGTCGCCGCGATACTTGGTACCCGCCAACAGCGCGCCCATATCGAGCGAATACACGATGGCGTTTTGCAATACTTCCGGTACCTCACCTTGCGTAATGCGCCATGCGAGGCCCTCGGCGATCGCGGTTTTACCAACACCGGCTTCACCAACGAGCAGTGGATTATTTTTACGGCGACGGCACAAGGTTTGGATAACGCGCTCGACTTCGCCTTCACGACCAATCAGCGGATCGATCTTGCCTTCGCTAGCCAGCTTGTTCAGATTCTGTGTGAACTGATCAAGTGCGCTTTCTTTAGGCTGGCCTTCTGCGGTAGACACGTCTTCCGCACCTTCAGAGCTTTTCTGCGCGTCGATCTGTTGATCCTTGCGTACGCCATGAGAAATGAAGTTCACCACGTCGAGACGCGTTACGCCTTGCTGGTGCAGATAATAAACTGCGTGCGAATCCTTTTCACCAAAGATCGCAACCAGCACATTCGCACCGGTCACTTCCTTCTTGCCGTTAGACGCAGATTGAACATGCATGATCGCACGCTGAATCACGCGTTGAAAACCAAGTGTAGGCTGGGTATCGACTTCTGCAGCGCCAGGGACTGTCGGCGTGTTATCGCCGATAAAATTAGTCAACGTTTTACGCAGGTCTTCGATATTGACCGCACAAGCACGCAAAACCTCGGCCGCTGATGGATTGTCCAGCAGTGCCAAGAGCAGGTGCTCAACGGTGATGAATTCATGGCGCGCCTGTCTTGCTTCGACAAAGGCCATGTGCAAACTGACTTCCAATTCCTGCGCAATCATACTTCCTCCATCACGCACTGCAGGGGGTGCCCTGCTTTTCGGGCGTGGTTCAAAACCAGCTCAACTTTCGTAGACGCAATATCCTTCGGATACACGCCACAAATACCTTTTCCGTCCCGGTGAACCATGAGCATGATTTGCGTTGATGTCTCACGATCTTTACTAAAGTATTCCTGAAGAATCATCACGACGAATTCCATCGGCGTGTAATCATCATTCAACAATAACACCTGATACATAGACGGCGGCTTGAGTTTTTGCTCTTGCCGCATAAGGACCGTACCATCGTCATGCTTAATCGCCATAGGTCTATTCTAATACGTTCACCTGTGCGCACAATGCCCAGAAGAACAGAGAAACAAATTAATTTAAATCTTACGCGTTTTCTTCTGAAGACGCAGATGACGATCAATTACAGGAATTCAAGAGGTCGTGTTTTCAGCACCTAAAATAAACTTGCAAACACGGCATCAAAAATCTTGACTTTTATATTTTTTGCGTAAAGAATGACTTTTATTGACATGCTTGACAACATTGGCTGTCAATATGAAGTGAGCAGGTTTTAGGAGGGGCAACGATAGTCGAGGCTTCTTTCTTTTGCGGCTCGTGTGATTAAGTCTATATAGAAAGACGCTTTTTATGGCAACAGGTACAGTCAAGTGGTTCAACGATTCTAAAGGCTTCGGCTTTATCACCCCGGACGACGGCGGTGAAGATTTGTTTGCACACTTTTCCGCAATCCAGATGAACGGCTTCAAGACTCTCAAAGAAGGTCAAAAAGTACAGTTCGAAGTCACGCAAGGCCCTAAAGGCAAGCAAGCTTCCAACATTCAAGCTCCTTAATTTTTTAAGAAGCTTAAAGAAAAACCCCGCCCCGGCGGGGTTTTTTATTGTCTCGCACAAAATTAGGGCACGTTAAGACCCGTATTTTGATATCGCATCAGATGAAATCTCTTTACCATTCCATCTGATTCTCGCTTGTATTTTGTACTCGCGATCGATTTTTCAAAACCCATACCGTCGACCATGCCTCTGATTCTGTTCAACAAACCCTTCCAGGTAATGTGCCAATTCTCGCCGCATCCGACCCGACCATCTCTCGCGGATTATCTGGATATTCCCGGCGTCTATCCTGCGGGCAGGCTGGATGCCGACAGCGAAGGCTTGTTGTTGCTGACGGACGATGGCAAGTTGCAGCATGCAATCAGTCATCCCGATCACAAACAGAAAAAAACCTATCTGGTTCAAGTAGAAGGCATTCCCGACGCTGAAGTACTCGCCCGCTTGCGCGCACCGCTTGATCTTGGGGATTTCATTACTCAGGGCTGCGAAGCAAAACGAGTAATGGAACCCGATTGGCTTTGGCCACGCGATCCACCCATACGCGAACGCGCTCAAGTACCGACAAGTTGGCTGGCCATTACGCTGGCCGAAGGAAAAAATCGGCAGGTGCGCCGCATGACTGGCTCCGTCGGTTTGCCCACACTGCGCCTGATTCGCATCGCAATAGGTGCGATCTCCTTGCAGTCGCATCCACTTTTACCTGGTGAATCGCGCGAAATTTCTGCCTCTGAGTTAGGTCTTTAAGCAACACTCAATCTAAGTTCTTACAGATTTTCAGCGCTTCATTTTTTTGTGGGAGAAACGCGTATTCTATTTTTTGAATTACACTCCTGCAGATTCATTCCACATTACCTTTTGCTCAGACATCGCCTCATGAATAAATTCTTCAGTACTTGCGCAGCCGCTTTAGTCATTACCTCAGCACTTTCTGCGGGCGCGGTATTTGCTCAGCAAAACAAGAAATTCCCGGTGATTCCACTGACCACGGGTATGCACGTTATTCAAGCTGAAGTCGTTGCTACCGAGGCCGAGCGTCAGCAAGGTTTGATGTTCCGCGAACACATGGCGCAGAACGAGGGTATGGTTTTTCTCTTCGGCGCACCGGCTGGCGTTTGCATGTGGATGAAAAATACCTTGATCCCGCTGTCCGTCGCATTCATTGACGACGATGGCAAGATCGTGAATATCGAGAATATGAAACCGCAAACCCTGGAATCACATTGCTCGAAAAAACCGGTGCGTTATGCGCTGGAAATGAACGAGGGCTGGTTCAAGCAAAAAAATATCAAGCCGGGTAGCATGATTGATGGTTTGCCGAAGGGTAGATAAGAAATTGAAAGCTAAGTAGCGAAGTACTACCGGACACTTGCAAAAGTGCGACACAAATAAAAACCCCGCATGATGAAAATCATGCGGGGTTTTTATTACTTGATCGCTGCATTTCTGCAGCAACACAAGGAATCTATTAAGCCAGCGCTTTCAAAGCTGCTGCGAGGCGGCTTTTATGACGTGCTGCTTTGTTTTTGTGAATGATCTTTTTGTCGGCGATACGATCGATCGTCGAAACAGATTTCAAGAAAACTTCAGCTGCTGCAGTTTTGTCGCCAGCTTCGATTGCTTTGCGAACTGCTTTAACTGCTGTACGCAATGTCGAACGTTGGCTCGAATTGTGAGCGTTTTGTTTGACTGCTTGACGAGCGCGTTTGCGTGCTTGTGCGGTATTTGCCATGAATATTATTTCCTAAAACAGGGTCGAAGCGCATTCGCAAACACGCATTAGTGAGACAGAATTCTGTGAAGCCTCGGATTATAGCGGCATTTTGCCAATCACGCAAATAGATGCTATCAAGGCACGAAGCTTGTTGCAAAACGCGCGGTTTGCGCGAGTGCCTCTATTTTAAGGACAATACGCCACCGTTACCAAATAAATACTAATTTGACATCAAATACCTGCATGCTGGTTTTATGACATTGCCTAGTCGCAACTACCAATACCGCTGGCAGCTTGCACTGCAGTCAAAACCAATAGGAATCCGTACGCCAAGCTTATCTGCCACCAGCTATAATCCCGCTCCATGAACTTGCACAAAACGCTCGCGGCAGTATCCGGCATGACGATGGTTTCTCGTGTGACAGGATTGATCCGCGAGATCCTGTTTGCCCGTGCATTTGGCGCATCCGCCTATACCGATGCGTTCAATATCGCCTTCCGCATCCCCAATTTATTACGCCGCCTGTTTGCCGAAGGTGCCTTTTCGCAGGCATTCGTACCGATTCTGGCCGAATATAAAAGCCAGAAAGGCGAACAAGCCACCAAAACTCTGGTTGATCACGTCGCCACCGTATTGATGTGGACGATGCTGCTCACTTGCCTGATTGGCATCATTGCCTCCCCGTTTATTGTCTACCTGATCGCTACCGGCCTCAAAGCCAAGGGCCCCGCATTTGATGCTTCGGTCTGGATGACGCGCGTGATGTTTCCATATATCGGCTTCATGTCCTTCGTCGCGCTTAGCGGCGGCATTCTGAATACTTGGCGCGAATTCAAGATTCCAGCCTTCACGCCGGTTCTGTTAAATCTGTCCTTCATCGTCGCCACGCTGTTCCTCGCACCCTATCTCGAAACGCCCGTCTACGCCATGGCAATTGCCGTCGTGGTTGGCGGTATTTTGCAGATGGCGATCCAGATTCCGGCCTTGCTGAAAATCGGCATGTTGCCGCGTATTTCAAAAAATCCGTTTACCAGCCTTGGTGATGCCGGCGTGCGCAAGATTTTGAGCAAAATGGGACCGGCCGTATTCGCCGTCTCTGCTGCGCAAATCAGCTTGATGATCAATACAAACATTGCATCGCGGCTGGAAAGCGGCAGTGTCTCGTGGTTGTCTTACGCTGACCGCCTGATGGAATTCCCGACCGCCCTGCTTGGAGTCGCACTTGGGACAATCTTGCTACCGAGCTTATCCAAGGCTAATTTCGAGGGTAATACTGCTGAATATTCATCATTGCTGGATTGGGGCCTGCGCCTGACCTTCTTGCTGGCCCTACCCTGCGCCGTCGGCCTGGCAACGATCTCCGAGCCATTGACCGCAACCTTATTCCATTACGGGAAATTCGATGCGCAATCGGTTGCAATGACGTCAAGAGCCTTGGTCGCTTATGGCGTCGGTCTGATCGGTTTGATTCTGGTAAAAATTCTTGCGCCCGGATTTTATGCGCAACAAAACATCAAAACCCCGGTCAAAATTGCAATCGGTGTACTGATTGCAACACAATTGATGAACCTGATTTTTGTACCCTGGATTGCACACGCAGGTCTGGCCCTGTCGATCGGTTTGGGCGCATGCTTGAACGCAGGCTTCTTGTATTGGGGCCTGAAAAGCCGCGGAATTTATTCAGCCTTACCAGGCTGGCGCATGTTCTTTATTCGCCTGGCCGGTGCACTGTTTTTGATGGGCGGCGTTGCCTTGTGGACGGCTGGACATTTCGACTGGGTAGAAATGCGCGCATTCCCGCTACGCCGCGTCAGCGCCTTGCTGATTGTGATGGCAGCTTGCGGCGTCAGTTATTTTGGTGCATTGTTGGCCATGGGATTTCGCTTCCGCGATTTCAAACGGATAGCACACTGATCGCAACACCTTGAACGTGCGTCTGCACGTTCGCCGCATCCTCGTTATGATGGAGGCATATGACGATCAACACTCTCGAATACTTTTCAACGCTGGTGCAGCAAGACGACAGCATTCCCTTGTTCGAAGCTGCATTGGCGATTGCCCAGGACGCCGATCCGGATCTCGATCTGGCGGCTCTGGAGGAGGAAGTCGACACGCTTGCCGCGAAACTCAGGCAACGCCTGCCCGACGATGCCTCCCACCTGCAAAAACTGCGCATGCTGAATCATTATTTTTACAATGAGCTCGGCTTCAGCGGCAACGTCAACGATTACTACAATCCCGATAACAGCTACTTGCATCGTGTGCTCAGCACGCGCCGCGGGATTCCGATTTCGCTCGCGATTCTGTATATGGAACTGGCGCAGCAAATTGATCTGGAAGTTCAGGGCATTTCATTTCCAGGACATTTTCTGATGAAGCTATCGGTGCAATCCGGTCAGGTCGTGCTGGACCCATTCAATGGCTCCAGCCTGTCGCGTGAAGAATTGGAAGAACGCGTAGAACCTTATATTCTTGAACAGGATTTCCCGGATGATTTTCAGTTCAACGCCTATCTCGATGCAGCCAGCCCGCGTGACATTTTGGTACGCATGCTGCGCAATCTGAAGCTGTTATTCATGCAGCAAGAACGCTGGCAGCGCTTGCTTGAAGTACAGGAAAGATTATTGATCTTGCTGCCGCGTGAAATTACCGAGCGACGTGATCGTGGTCTGGCATATGCCAATCTGGAATGCCCGCTAGCTGCGGTGCAGGATATCGAAGCGTATCTGGAGCAACGTCCGTACGCGATGGATGCAGCGGAATTACGCGCCAGATTGCCTGATTTGAGAGATGCAATCGGACGCTTGAATTAATCTGCCGCTCCTGCGCAGGCAGGAACGGCAACATGTAATTCTTCTTCCTGCATTACGCTTTCGCGCGCGCCTCTATGGTTTCCCACTTCTCGAGTGCTTCCAGCAACAAGCCGTCGATTTCTACAAAACGCTGATTCAAGCGTTTTGCTTCATCTGGCTGCTTGGTATAGATGCTGGCATCGGCCAATTTTTCGGTAATCGCTTTTTGCTCTTCTTCCAACTGTGCAATCAGCGTCGGCAAAGCATCGATCTCGCGCTGTTCTTTGTAGCTCAGCTTTTTCTGCTTTGCAGCCGGTACGGCTTGCGACGACACGGCTTCAGTTTTAGCTTCCACTTTGCCCGAACCTTTTGGTGAGCCAGCCGGAATCGCTGCCGGACGTACACGCTCCCAATCGCTATAGCCACCGATATATTCGCGCCACAAGCCATTGCCTTCTGCCACGATCACTTGCGTGACGACGTTATCGAGGAAGGTGCGATCATGGCTCACCAGGAACACAGTGCCGGTGTACTCTTCCAGCAATTCTTCCAGCAGTTCCAGCGTATCAATATCCAGATCATTGGTCGGTTCATCGAGCACCAACACGTTGGCTGGCTTGGCAAACAAACGTGCCAGCAGCAAACGATTGCGTTCGCCACCTGACAATGATTTAACCGGTGAACGTGCACGTTCCGGAGCAAACAGGAAGTCGTTCAAATAAGTCATCACATGTTTGCGCTGACCATTGATCTCGACCCAGTCGCTACCCGGAGCGATAGTGTCGGCCAAGCTCATGTCTTCATTTAATTGCGCACGCATCTGATCGAAGTACGCGATCTGCAATTTGGTACCTTGCTTGACGGTGCCCGAATCCGGTTCTTCTTCACCCAGAATCATTTTCAGCAGCGTGGTCTTACCCGCGCCGTTCAAACCGATCAGGCCAACTTTATCGCCACGCAAAATCGTTGCGCTGAAATCCTTGACGATGACTTTATCGCCATAGACCTTGTTGATATTTTCCATCTCGGCCACGATCTTGCCGGAGCGATCGCCAGAAGATACATCCAGCTTGACCTGCCCTTGCTGATCACGCCGTGCACTGCGCGTGAGGCGCAATGCTTCCAGACGGCGCACACGGCCCTCATCACGCGTACGACGCGCTTGCACGCCCTTGCGTATCCAGACTTCTTCCTGTGCGAGGAATTTATCAAATTTGGCGTTTTCGACTTCTTCGATTTCCAGCTGCTCAGCCTTGCGAACTTGATACGCGCTGAAGTTACCCGGGAAAGATAACAAGCGGCCGCGATCGAGTTCGATGATGCGCGTCGCCACGTTATCCAAGAAGCTACGATCATGGGTAATAAACAGCACGCTACCTTTGTAATCGCGCAGCAAACCTTCAAGCCAGAGGATCGAAGTGAAATCCAGATGATTGGTCGGTTCATCGAGCAGCAACACGTCAGGCGCACTCACCAGCGCGCGTGCCAGCGCAACGCGCTTTTGCATACCACCCGACAAAGTACCCATCAGCGAATCCTTGACCAGATTCAAGCGATCAAGCGTTGCTTCAACCTTGTGATTCAGATTCCACGCATCGGCCGCGTCCAGCTTGACCTGGATGTCGTGCATGCGCTCCATCAAGGCTTCGTCGTCATCACCGCCAAACTGACCAGTCAGCGTATCGTATTCGGTCAACAACGCCTGCATATCGCCCATGCCGGACGCGACGGCGTCATAGACGGACATGTCTTGCGAAAAATGTGGCTCTTGCTCCACGTAAGCGATCTTGATGCCTTGCTGCATGACAAACAAGCCATCATCCAGCTTCGACGTACCGGCGATAATTTTCAGCAAAGACGATTTGCCGGTGCCATTACGGCCGATCAAACCCACGCGCTCGGTAGTTTCCAGAGAGAATTCCGCTTTATCGAGCAACGGGACGTGGCCGAACGCGAGCTGCGCGTTCGAGAGAGAGATGACTGCCATAAATGCCTGAGGATGTAAGGTCTGCGTGCGATTGCAGGCGACCAATTAAAAAGAGTAAATCGAGAATGAAGTCCGCATTGTACCGATAGCAGCGCCTATCCTGCCATTCTTTGCACTTTCGTCAGCTATAATCGCGGGCGGAAGTGAGCAACATGCCTCGCTTTCGCGCGTCTCGCCGTAGTTCAATGGATAGAACGAGTGCCTCCTAAGCGCTAGATATGAGTTCGATTCTCGTCGGCGGGACCAATAATGATAAAAGAACTAAATACAGCCGCTTATTTTTCACCTTCAGCGCGCCGGTCGATAGAATATAAATTTTGTAATATCTGATCAAGTAATTCAAGATCAGCCCTTAACAAGATTGGAAGCGGAATGAAAATGGGGGAGCCAGATTTGCCGAAACAGCGCAGAGCAAAGGTTCGCGCAACTGCGGTTGATCTCTTCTGCGGTGCGGGTGGGCTAACCAACGGGATGCTAATTTCAGGCATTCCCGTAGCAGCGGGTTACGATATTGACCCAGCCTGCCAATTTCCGTACGAAGCCAATAACGGCAAAGCCTCATTCAAATTAAAAAGTGTTTCTGATTTAACAGTTGAAGAACTCGCCTCGTTTTACCCACCTGGACATATCCGAATTCTTGTCGGTTGCGCACCCTGCCAACCATTCTCAAAATATACACAAGGATTAGACAAAGCCACTGACGCAAAATGGGGATTACTAGGTGAATTCGGTAGGTTAGTAGCCGAACTAAAGCCAGAAATTATAAGCATGGAAAACGTGCCAGAAATTCAGCGCCATAGCGTGTTCACTGCTTTCATAGCTACGCTAGAAAAAGCCGGTTATCACGTTACACATCAAGAAGCATTTTGTCCTGACTTCGGCATTCCACAAAAACGAAAACGTCTTGTTTTATTAGCGTCACTACTCGGACCTATTTCCTTAGTTAAGGCTCCAAAAACCTCCATAAACGTCACAGTTCGTGATGCTATTGCACATTTGCCAAAGCTTCAGGCGGGAGAAGCAAGTATTGACGATGGCATGCATCGCGCGTGTCAACTATCTCCTCTGAACCTCAAACGCATCCGAGCATCTCGTCCGGGTGGCAACTGGCGATCATGGCCAAAACATTTAATTGCAGCGTGCCATCGAGAAAAAAGTGGACAGACTTACCCAAGCGTATATGGACGCATGGAATGGGATATTCCATCTCCAACAATAACGACCCAATTTTTTGGATTCGGGAATGGTCGCTTTGGTCACCCTGATCAGGACCGCGCAATCACTCTCCGCGAAGGCGCAATTCTTCAATCGTTTCCAGCAGATTATAAATTTATCCCTGAAGGACAAGCAGTCTCATTTGCTACATTAGGTCGGTTGATCGGTAATGCGGTTCCCGTTCGCTTGGGTGAAGCGATCGGCTATTCAATTCACAATCACCTTAATTCACTTACGGTATAAAAAATGTCAGCTGTCATCACCGCCATTCCAGAAAAAACTGCAGCTGAACGTGATGCTGCAGAAGCTCAAATAGCCGCACATCACAAGATTATTGATTACGATACTCGTGAATATCCAGTCGAAGTTATTGTTGATAAATATCTAGATAAACTTGAAGA
Source organism: Herminiimonas fonticola (assembly GCF_003293745.1). Taxonomy (GTDB): domain Bacteria; phylum Pseudomonadota; class Gammaproteobacteria; order Burkholderiales; family Burkholderiaceae_D; genus Oxalicibacterium; species Oxalicibacterium fonticola. The sequence goes on along the minus strand of NZ_PTLZ01000001.1, from coordinate 1,074,434 downwards.
GGATGAAAATGATTTTTTTATCCCAGATTATCAACGAGATCTGACATGGCCAGAAGAGCACCAATCTCGATTCATCGAATCCGTACTAATGGGTCTTCCTATTCCGATGTTATTTCTGGCAGATATAACAGGTCAAGAAGGCCGAGCTGAGATAGTTGATGGCTCACAGCGTGTGAGAACTCTGGCGAGATTTATGAAAGACAAGCTTCGACTTTCAGGCTTAGAGCGATTACATCTACTCAACGGTTTTCTTTTTAGCGACCTCCCTCCCATTCGCCAAAGACGTTTTGGTCGACATACGGTAAGAATGATCGAACTACGCGAAGGATCAGACGCAGAAGTTCGGCGCGATATTTTTGGTCGAATTAATACGGGTAGTCTGAAACTTAATGACATGGAGATACGTTGGGGAGTTAATGACGGGCCATATTTGCAATTTATAAGAGAACTTTCTCAGCAACCTCTCTTTATTGAGCTTGCGCCACTCAGTGAAAAAGCAGTAAAACTTCGTGAACCACAGGAGTTTGTTCTTAGATTTTTTGCCTACTTAGATGGCTATCAAAATTTTGATCGTAGCGTGGTGGAATTTCTTGATACCTTCCTTAAAGCAAAGATGGAAACATTTAACGATACAGAAATGGGTATCGCTAAAACTGAATGGGACAACATGCTTGCATTCGTTAAAGCGCACTTTGCGCATGGTTTCAGTAAAGGCAAAGGACATGTGCGAACTCCACGTATTAGATATGAAGCTCTTTCTGTAGGGACGGCATTAGCTTTGAGAATTAATCCTAATCTTGTACCTGCATCAGTTGATTGGCTTGAATCCGAAGAATTTAAAGACCTCATGAGATCTGACGCCAGTAACTCACGCCCAAAAGTTATTCGCCGCATAGAATTCGTACGCGATAAATTGCTAGGACGATAATGATAGGCGTCCAACAGGATTTCAATGACCGCGTAAATGAAATCAAAGCATATTTTGACTTCATCGAAAAAGTCGATAGCGGACAAATCATCCTAGCTAATCGCGCACCGCGAGTTCCAGTTTTCACTAATTCTGAACAAACAGATTTAATCCGAACATTTAAGGCTAGTGCATTTTTACTTCTGTACAACCTTATGGAATCAACGGTTACCAATTCGATTGAAGCAATATTTGATGAATTTGAGAATAAAGCAATATCATTCGATGCCTGCAAATTACAAGTGAGGCGAGTTGTATTGCGCAATTTATCTCAACATAATGTCAATGATATTTCACTTAATTTAAATCGACTGGCTCATGATGCTGTCACTAAGACATTTCTTAAGAAAAAAATAGTCTCTGGTAACGTTGACGCATCTAAAATTAGAGATGTCGCTGATGAATATGGCTTCACTCGTCCCGCAGCGGATGGCGATAAATTACTTACCGTGAAAACCAAACGTAACGACCTTGCTCATGGAGGAAAATCGTTTGGTGAAGTAGGTCGCGATTATTCCGTCCCGGACATGATAATTATCAAAGACAAAGTAATCATTTATTTATCTGCTATGTTATCCAGTGTCGCAACGTACCTAGCTCAACAACATTATTTATCTGGGCCAGATAGGCCTTAATGACGAATACCCTGTCAGCAAAACCATTCGGTTTTTCTCATATATGCTGGCATGTTGAAATTTCCTCATTGCCATTCAGCAAAAAAATACACGTTTAATAAAAAAACCCACGTCCGTGAGGACGCAGGCTTTGTGTAGATTTACCCAAACCTATAGTGGAGAGTGGCAAATCTGAAGGAATCTTAAAAAGGTTTTATTACCTCTTTATGACAATCATTCAAAATCTTCGAGCAACTGAAAGACCTTGAATGATCGCGGTTCAATGCGCCTTCTATTTCGATGAAAGCCGACGCTGTCCAGCCAGTTGCGTCACCACTTGTATCAAACGATCAATTTCATCGAAGGTGTTGTAGAACGCCAGTGATGGACGCACAGTAGTTTCCACACCGAAGCGACGCAGAATCGGTTGTGCGCAATGATGGCCGGTACGTACTGCGATACCTTCTTCATTGAGCGCCTTGCCGACTTCTTCTGTCGTATATCTCTGCAGGACGAAAGATATGACACTGGCTTTGTCGGCAGCAGTACCGATCAAACGTAAGCCGGAAATCGCAGCTAGCTTTTGCATGCCGTAGACCAGCAGTTCGTGTTCGTAGCGTGCGATGTTTTCGATACCGACTTTGGTGACGTAATCGATTGCTGCTCCCAAGCCCACTGCATCGGCGATGTTGCCGGTACCGGCTTCGAACTTGTTCGGGATAGGCTGAAACACAGTCTTCTCGAACGTGACGTCGGCGATCATGTTGCCACCGCCTTGCCATGGCGGCATGTCTTCCAGCACTTCGCGTTTGCCCCAAACCACGCCGATACCGGTAGGACCGAATACCTTGTGATTTGAATTTGTGAACTAGCGGGGAAAGAGACGCGGCATGCATGCACACAAAGCTATGCAATAAAAATAATACGGCCTCGCAATCGTTACGCAGCCTTGCATGCATTTTGTTACAAAACACACACTTTCTTAACCATCCCTCTCCGCACTCATGGCTGGCGATATGGTCTATCGACGTATGCGATCAGATGTTTGCCTATCGTTGAAGCAAGGTACGTTACCGCACCGAGTATTCCGGCAATCGCAGCTAGGCTCTTCCCGTACCTTCAATAAAAATACCATTAACAATAACGGAGTCATCATGAAAACTACTCAAACAAAAACAATATTCACGGCTGCTGCTGTTCTTTCAGTAGCGCTTCTTGCAGCTTGTGCCACTCCTTACAATTCTGACCCGGGAGCCAACCAATATCCGCAAACACCTGTCTCGAATGCTCCCGCGTACAACTCTGCTTATGGCGTAGTTGATTCGATTCAAGTCGTGCAGCAAACTACAGGTCGTAGTGGCATCGGCGCTGGCGCTGTAGTCGGCGGCGTCGTTGGCGGTTTGGTCGGCAATCAAATCGGTAGCGGTTCAGGCCGCACTGCAGCCACAGCAGCAGGTGTAGTCGGCGGCGCGCTGGTTGGCAACCAGATTCAAAACAGTAATCAGCAAGTGCGTGATGTATATCAAATCGGTGTGCGTCTCGACAGCGGGGCCTATCAAACCATGACACTGGATAGCATAGGCGATCTGCGCGTCGGTAACCGAGTACGTATCGAAAACGGTCGCGTATATCGCTACTAATATAGATACGAATCTGTATCGACATTGTTGTACTCCGTGAGTACAACGTGAAAAAGCCCCGCTTCATGTAAATGAAGCGGGGCTTTTTCTGTTCGGCTGAAAAAACCTTACACCACTTTTATATTCAATTCGCCCAAGCCTTCAATTTTGCATTCCATCAGATCGCCCTTCTTCACTGCCGATACACCTGCTGGCGTCCCAGTCATGATCAGGTCACCTGGTTGCAGCGTGAAATATTGCGACAGGTAGGCAATCATTTCTTCTATGCTCCAGATCAGTTTGTCGACGGTACTTTTTTGTTTGATCTGGCCATTGACACTCAACTGGATCGCACGATTGCCGGGTGCGCCTATCGCTGCTGCAGGATGGATAGGGCCGATCGGTGCTGATTGTTCGAATGCCTTGCCGGTATCCCAAGGGCGGCGCAGGCTTTTTGCTTCAGCCTGCACATCGCGACGCGTCATGTCCAAACCGATCGCGTAACCCCAGACGTATTGCATCGCATCTGCCGCAGCGATGTTCTTGCCTGTTTTGCCGATTGCGGCGACCAGCTCAAGCTCATACTGAAAATCTTCCGTCATTTCCGGATAAGGCAGTTCCGCCACCTCACCGTATGCAACCGGGAAAACCGCATCTGCCGGCTTCATGAAAAAGAATGGCGGCTCCCTGCCCGTGCCACCCATCTCAATCGCATGATCAACGTAGTTACGTCCCACGCAATAAATGCGATGAACCGGGAACAATGCGTCGCTGCCCACAACGGGAACTGCGGCCGGCGGCAAGGCGGGAATAACAAACTGCATGACAACTCCTTGTTGTGAAAAACCCAGGCTCGTTGGTTTCGGTCTATGGTTTTATTAAAATAATTCAGTTACTTCAGTAAAAATACGAATCATGGAATTATGCCATCCACGTCCGCACATCGTTGTGCGTGAAGTACTGACTTGATCGCGGGCGCTGTTTTTGCTTGTAATCATCCTGCTTTCATAAAGCAAGATGAACGGATTATTCCGGTGCAAGGTAGACGAATCGTATAATCAACAAGCAATCAGCAAACCGCCACCAAATAGTGCGGAGCAAAAAGGCGTTATCTCAAAGGTAGAGCGATGATCACAGAAGAACAAATAAAAGCATTGCAGTCTGAAATGGAGGGAAATGGCGAGAACCAGGCGCAGATGGCTTATCGCATCCTGGAAGAAATGATCGTCACGCTCAAACTCCCGCCTGGCAGCAAGATTTCTGAAAAAGCCTTGAATCGTTCCTTAGGCTTTGGCCGCACACCTCTGCGTGAAGCGCTGCAGCGCCTCGCTATCGAAGGTAACGTGAAAATCATGCCGCGCTCCGGTGTGATCGTTTCTGAAATCGATCTGGCCGATCAGTTGAACATGATCGAAGTCAGGCGCGAACTGGAAAAAATCATTGCCGGTCGCGCAGCGCGTCTGGCAATGGAAGACCAGCGCGCGGTTTTCCTGAAACTGGCTGAAGGCTTCGAGCGTGCGGCGGAAACCAATGACAGCGCCATCTTTATCGAAACCGATAGAGACTTCAACAGCCTGTGCATAGAGACTGCGCAAAACAAATACGTGTCCTACGCGATCGGCCCGATCGAAGCGCAAACCCGTCGCTTCTGGTATTTGCACTTCAAACGCTTCGGTGACCTGGCGCGCGTATCCTTATTGCACGCTCACATCGCACGCGCAATTGCGGCCAACGATGAAGCAGGTGCACGCGAAGCGTCGGATAGATTGATCGATTACGTTGAGGAATACACGCGCAAGACGCTGCAGTTCATGGGCGGGCTGTAAACAAAAGAGACGAAAAAACGGCGGCATCACTGCCGCCGTAAACTTGCTGTAACAATCAAACGGGATCAGTCGTTTGACGATTACTTTCACATCGACCTTCCCCATCAATCAAAAGCCGGCAACAATCCCGTTGCTGCGTGGATCAAACCCACCTTCGAACATGCCATCCGCATTGCGCACAATCGCACCGGCATGGCCGACCATCTCATCGAACGCGGCTATCACATCAACCTCATGACCCAGCGCCTGCAAGCCGGCAACGATCTCGGTTGAAAAACGATTTTCCACCTTCAGCGAATCCGAACTCTGGCCCCAGGTACGACCCAGCAACCAGCGCGGCGCCGTTACCGCCTGCTGCACTGCCTGCCCGAATACTGCATAGCGTGTGAACACTGCAGCCTGCGTTTGCGGCTGGCCGTCGCCACCCATCGTGCCGTACACCATGGTGCGACCGTCGTTGAAACGAGCGAGCGCAGGATTAAGCGTGTGGAAAGGTTTTTTACCCGGTAACAATGCGTTCAGATGATTAGCATCCAGCGAGAAAGAACAGCCACGGTTTTGCCAGTTGATGCCGGTTTTCTCCAGCACGACACCACTACCAAACTCGTGATAAATGCTCTGGATGAAAGATACCGCGCGCCCTTCACCATCGATGACGCCCATCCAGATGGTGTCGCCCGGACCTTTACCCTGTCCCCATGGCAAGGCCTTATCAACACGTATCGCCGCAACATAGGGCGCGAGAAATTCATCGGTCAAACATTCCTGCGGATCTATCGTCATGTACGCAGGATCAGTCACATACTTGTCGCGAATGGCAAATGCCTGCTTGGTCGCCTCGACGACAAGATGTACATATTCCAGACTGTCTGCTTCGTACTGCGCCAGATTCAAGCGATCCAGAATGCCAATGATAATCAGCGAGACTACGCCCTGCGTCGGTGGCGCCGAATTATAGACATCGCCCAAACTGTGTTTCAGATGCACCGGTGCAACCGTACGCGCGCGGTAAGCGTTTAAATCCTGCAAGGTGATCGGGCTACCGACTGCGGCCAGATCAGCCGCAATTTGCTTAGCCAGATCGCCGCGATAAAAACTGTCCAGACCGTCGCGGGCCAAAGTACGCAAAGTCGACGCCATGCGCGACTGCTTGAAGCGACTACCAGCTGTCGGTGCTTTACCTTTCACCAAAAACGTATCGGCAAATCCCGGCTGACCAACCAGCTCCTCATGTTTGGCCGAAGTACTTGCATACTGCGATGGCGTCACTGGAATACCATCTTCTGCATAGTGAATCGCATCAGCGAGCAAACGCGACAGCGATAACTTGCCGCCCCAACGCGCGCTCAGTTCCAGCGCCTGTTGCCAGCCGCCTATCGTGCCGGCAGTGGTATTCGCGGCCAACGGTCCACGCACCGGAATCGCGTCAAGCTTGCGACTCGCATAAAAATCGGTGGACACTGCCGCACCAGCTACACCGCAAGCTTCGATCGCCAGCACCGGCTCACCCGGTTCGGACATCACCCAAAAACTGTCGCCGCCTATCCCATTCATGTGCGGATAAACGACTGCAATCGCCGCCGCCGCGGCAATCATCGCTTCCAGCGCATTGCCGCCATCTTGCAATACCGACTGTGCCGCCTGGGCAGCGAGAGAATGTGGAGCAACAGCCATGCCGCGCGTTGCGTAGGTAGTATTTTGCATAAAAACCTTTGTATTAAATCCTGGTATTAATTCGCTTTAATAAATTGCTTTATTACGTCTTGATCTCAAATCTTTGATTCAATCTCGACGCAGTTCGATCAATGGAATCGCCGCATACAGCTATCGCGACAATTCCATTTTTCAGAATTACTGAAACTATTTACCGCAATGTCTATGCCTTACTTGTCTGCAAGCCCACATTGGCAGCGTCCAAAACCTGCTGTTTGGTCTGCGCGAGGAACTTGCGACGCATAGGCTTCAGAATGACGATAGCCAAAAACGCCGTGAAGAAATCCATGCAGATGACCGTTGCAAACACTGGCGTCCACGAGCCGGTTGCGTCATGCATCATCGCGGCCAGCGGGCCACCCAAGACCGAGCCCACGCCTTGTGCCATGTACAGAAAACCGTAGTTGGTGGTTGCATGCTTGGTGCCAAAGGTATCGGTCAGGATAGATGGGAACAGCGAGAAAATTTCACCCCAGCCGAAGAACACCACGCCAGACAACAATACAAACAACACAGGATTGTCCGTTGTCATCAACCACAAGGTCATCGCGACGCCTTCCATACCGAAGGCAATGAACATCGTGTTTTCACGACCGATGCGATCAGACACCCAGCCAAAGAAAGGACGCGTCAAACCATTCGCGAATCGATCGATCGTCAATGCCAGCGGCAACGCCGCCATGCCAAACACCATTGCATCATGCACGCCAAAATCCTTGGCAAATGCTCCCATTTGCGAAATCACCATCAGGCCCGATGTCGACATCATGGTCATCATGATGAACATCAACCAGAACACCGGCTTCTTCAGCATTTGTGCCGGCTCGTAACCATGACCGGTATCGCGATTTGGATTGACTGCTTGATGACGAATACTGAGTTCAGCAACCTCTTCCGCCCTAGGGCGACGCATTCCTTGCGCAGCAAGAAAGCCGACAATACCGATGATCAAACCGAAGATCATCAGCGTGCTGGATACGCCAGCCGATTTGATGTGAGATGAAATGGCAAACGTGGTCAGGATCGCGCCAAAGCCGTAACCAGCTGCGACCATGCCAACCGCAAAACCGCGCTTGTCCGGAAACCATTGCACCATCAGGCCAACCACACCGACGTAAATAATGCCGGTGCCGACGCCCCCCAACAAACCGTAAGTCAGATACAGACCCCAGACACTGGATACGGTCGAAGCCAGAATCCAGCTGAGCGCAGTCAAAATAGCACCGGCAGATAACAATAGGCGCGGGCCGAATTTATCGACCAGATAACCCTGGAACGGCGACAGGAATGTCTGGGCAACGATCAAGATTGCAAACGTAATCTGGACCTCAGTCAATGTTGCACCGAGTGATGCAGTCAGTTCAGTCGTAAAAAGCGCCCACACGTACTGCGGACTGGAAATGGCCATCATCGCCACTATGCCGAAACACAGTTGCCACCATCTGGTTCCGCTATTGCCGGCAGGGGAAGTATTTAGTTGCTTCATTATTCGTCTCCAGTGTAATTATTGAAATTAAACTTATCTCAACGCATGTCTTTTACTGACATGTCAGTTTTAAGCGTAAGTTAAGCTCAGTAATTCCACCTGTCAAGGATTTAGCACATCTGCGATGTCTTTTTACAAATAAAAGAGCACAGTCATCATGAGTTTCATCTTAAGCAAACTTGATGCCAATTAACTAGAGATAGGCAGGAGTAGTAGCGCACGCCTAGTGATATGTCAGAAAACCGTATATCGAAAAGCTAGCTTGATGTATCGAGCTTTGCGCCCGCTTTTAGTGCGGGAAATGCGTATTGGAATCAGCTTGAGTGCAAAAACCTAGCAAACCACGCAATCAGTTACTGTGAAATCAGAACTAAGAGCGGGTTATCCATGGTGCTGGAGATTACCAAAGAGAAAAATCGCAGAGAGCGATCAGCTCTCACCCAGATACGCTTCTTTCACCTTGGGATCGTTCAGCATTTGCTGAGCATCGCCCTGCATGGTGACCAAACCAGATTCCATGACGTACGCACGATTCGCCGCCTGCAGCGCTAGCTTGGCATTTTGTTCGACCAGCAAAACCGTGATGCCTTGAGCAGACACGGTGCGAATGACTTCAAAAATCTTTTCCACCATGATCGGCGACAAACCCATAGACGGCTCATCCAGCAACAGCAATTCGGGATGACTCATCAAGGCGCGCGCCATCGCCAGCATTTGCTGCTCGCCACCTGACAAGGTGCCGGCCATTTGCGCAGACCGCTCCTTCAGGCGTGGGAAAACGCCAAACCATTTTTCGATATCGGCATCGATCGCCGCCTGGTCGTCGCGTGTGAAAGCGCCCATCAACAAATTTTCACGGATAGACATGCGTGTAAAAACGCCACGTCCCTCGGGCACCATCGCCAGCTTTTTTCTGACCAACTCAAACGAATGCAGTCCCTTGATAGGCTGGCCGGCGTATTCGATATGACCTTCGACGCGGCAATCCGGCAAGGTGCCGGTGATCGCCTTCAAGATCGTCGTTTTTCCTGCACCATTCGCACCGATCAAGGTGATCAGCTCGCCCTTGTTGACTTCCAGATCAACACCTTTGACCGCTTGAATGCCGCCGTAGGCAACCTTCAAACCTTCGATCTTCAGAATATTCGTAGTCATGCTTGATCTTTCAACTGTTTATCCCACGAATCTGGCGTGTCTTGAGCGCCGTCGCGAGCAAGTGCAGGCTGGCAGGAGAAGAGCAGCCGTACGAAAGTACGGTGAGCATCGCAGTGTCGGTCTGCGCTTGCACAGTAGGCGAACAAGGTGCGCATCAGTGAGCGCCTCCCAGATAGGCCTCAATCACCGCCGGATTTTTTTGCACGTCAGCGGGAATACCTTCGGCAATCGGCTTGCCGTAATCCAGCACCGTGATGCGATCGCACAAACCCATCACTAGCTTGACGTCATGCTCGATTAACAAAATGGTTTTCCCTTCCGCCTTGATCTTGACCAGCAACTCGCGCAAGCCCAACTTCTCGGTCGCGTTCATCCCTGCGGCCGGTTCATCCAGCGCCAGCAATTGCGGATCGGTCGCCAGTGCGCGCGCGATTTCCAGGCGGCGCTGATCGCCATACGACAAATGACGCGCCGTGCGCTCGGCAAACTTTGCAATGCCGACGAAGTCCAGCAATTCCATCGCACGTGCACGAATCTCCGCTTCTTCGCGACGTGCCGCCTTGTGATGAAAAACTGCGCCGAACAAACCCTGATGCGTACGCACATGCCTACCGACCATCACATTTTCCAATGCACTCATCTCGCCGAACAAACGAATGTTTTGAAAGGTCCGTGCGATACCAGCCTTCGCGACTTCATGCGGAGCGGATGGCGAATACGGTTTTCCTGCCAACTCAAAACTGCCCGTGTCAGCCTGATACAAACCGGTAATCACATTAAAGAAAGTGGTTTTTCCGGCGCCATTGGGGCCGATCAAGCCATAGATCTGGCCTTGCATGATCTTGACGTTGACGTCAGTCAACGCCTGCAAGCCGCCGAAGCGCTTGCTGACGTTTTCTATATTGAGAATAATTTGTGAGCTACTCATCATCATTACCTCACACCGCCACGACGTCTGTCGATTTCGCCGCCGTGTCGGCATCCGAAATTGGGCGGTCTTCGCTCTTGGGCGAGGGCCATAGTCCGGCCGGACGTATCAGCATGATCAAGACCATCGCGAGGCCGTACAGCAATTGACGCAGAATTTCTGCATCGACCAGGACTTCGCCGAACAAGGATTGCTGCAGAGGTTCGACCACGTGACGCAGAACCTCCGGTAATGCAGCGAGTAAAATCCCACCTAGCACCACGCCGGGAATATGGCCCATGCCGCCCAGTACCACCATCGCCAGTACCGCAATCGATTCTGTCAGCGAGAAAGATTCGGGCGAAACAAAACCCTGAAATGAAGCGAACATCGCACCGGCCACACCACCAAAGGAAGCGCCCATTGCGAATGCCAGTAATTTGACGTTGCGTGTGTTGATGCCCATCGCTTTTGCCGCAATTTCATCTTCCCGTATCGCGACAAAGGCACGACCCAAACGTGAGTTCTGCAAACGTACCGAGATAAAAATAATTGCGATGCACAAAGCGAGGAACAAAAAATAATACGCATTCACCGATGGCATCGCATAATTGCCGAGCATGACTGTCGAGGCCGAGCCTTCTTCACCATTCAGTGACACGCCGAAAATACGGATTGGATCGATCAGGTTGATGCCTTGCGGGCCGTTGGTGATATTGACCGGACCGTTCAGGTTGTTCATGAAGATGCGGATGATTTCGCCAAAGCCCAAGGTGACGATGGCCAGGTAATCACCACGCAACTTGAGCGTAGGTGCCCCTAGCAACGCACCGAAAAATCCGGCCACCAATGCTGCCAGCGGGACAATCACCCACAACGATAAGTGAATACCGTTCTGTGCAATCTCCGGACCGAAAACCCACAACAAGCTGGCGCCTATCGCCGGATATTGATTGACGAAAGATTCCAGCACGACGGCAAACTGCGGCGACGCCAGCAAAGCAGTCAGGTAAGCACCGATCGCATAAAACGCGATGTAACCCAGATCCAGCAAGCCGGCAAAACCGACCACCACATTCAAGCCTAGCGCCAGCATGATGTAGAGCAGCGCGAAGTCCATGATGCGCACCCACGAATTGCCGAAGTTTTGCGCAATGAAAGGAAAGACCAGTGCAATCGCCAGAATGATAAGCAAGCCCGAATAGGCTTTACGTGGATTGTTTTTGACGTCGAAATAATTGGACATGATTTCGCCTTACGCTCTATCCGGCACGCGTTCGCCCATGATGCCGGACGGCCTTAGCGTCAACACGATAATGAGAACGACGAAGGCAAAAATATCCTGATAATGGCTACCGAGAAAACCGCCGGTCAGATCGCCGATATAACCAGCGCCCAGACTTTCGATCAAGCCCAGCAAGATGCCACCCAGCATCGCGCCATAGATATTGCCGATGCCACCAAGTACCGCTGCGGAAAACGCCTTCAGTCCTGGGACAAATCCCATCGCAAATTGCGCCGATGAATAATTCGCTGCCCACATCACGCCGGCAATCGCTGCCAGTATCGCGCCTATGACAAAGGTCATCACGATGACGCGGTTGGAATCCACACCCATCAAACCGGCGACACGCGGATTCTCTGCGGTTGCGCGCATCGCGCGACCCATCTTGGTTTTTTCAATCAAGAGCACCAGCAAACCCATCGCGATCGCGGCGAGTACCAGCAACATCACCTGTACCGGAGAAATCAATGCGCCCATGATGTGCAAAGGTTCACCCGGCATCACTTGCGGAAAAGGAATCGGACTGCGGCCCCAGATCATCATGGCCAGCGTTTGCAACAGAATCGATACGCCAATCGCGGTAATCAATGGAGCCAGGCGCGGTGCATTGCGCAAGCGTCGGTAGGCGACGCGCTCGATCAACACATTGACGCCGACACAGACCGGAATCGCACCGAGGATGGCAATCATCAATTTGACGATGCCGGGCAAATCGGGGGCGACGGTGTTGACCATCTTGAGTATCGTCAGGCCCGCCATCGCGCCTATCATCAGCACGTCGCCATGCGCAAAGTTGATCAGGTTGAGAACGCCGTACACCATCGTATAGCCGAGCGCGACCAATGCGTACATGCTGCCCAGCACCAGACCGTTGATGATTTGCTGGATAAAAATATCCATGAATGCTTGCTCTCCTGATGGTGTATCAAGGTTTTGCCGACAATCCCGTCGACAATTATTGGAATCTTGTTTCGCCTACTGCATAAATCTTTAATACGATATCTGCATCGCAATAATCGTTCCCGCCAAATAAAAACGGCACCCCGTCATGGGTGCCGCAATACAGGCTGTCATCGAATTATCGTTTCAAGCCCTTAGGCAATGGGAAGATAACGTGTTCTTCCACGCCTTCCAGTGTACGTACACTCTTCGCGCCAAATTCTTTCAACTTGTCGATCACCGCTTGCACCAATACTTCCGGTGCGGATGCGCCTGCCGTCAAGCCTATGCGTAACTTGCCTTGCACCCAATCAGGATCGATCTGCGATGCGTTATCGACCATATAAGCAGGCACATTTTTCTTGCGGGCGACTTCGCGCAAGCGATTGGAGTTGGAACTGTTCGGGCTGCCGACCACGATAACCACATCGACTTGCGGTGCCATGAACTTGACTGCTTCCTGACGGTTAGTCGTCGCATAGCAGATGTCGGCTTTTTTCGGCTCGGAGATATTCGGAAATTTGCTTTTGAGTGCAGCAATCACATCGGCCGTATCGTCGATCGACAAGGTTGTCTGCGTGACGTAGGAAACCAGATCCGGATTCTTGACCTGCAGTTTTTCTACATCTTCAACAGTTTCAACCAGATGCATACCGTCTTCGGTCTGGCCCATCGTACCTTCGACCTCGGGATGACCGTCGTGACCGATCATGACAATCTCGCGACCGTCGCGGCGCATTTTTTCAACTTCGATGTGTACCTTGGTAACCAGCGGGCAAGTCGCATCGAAGACACGCAAACCGCGTTGTTCGGCTTCTGCCTGTACGGCTTTCGACACGCCATGTGCAGAAAACACCACCGTGTTGCCGGCGGGGACATCTTCCAGCTCTTCGATGAAGATCGCACCCTTGTTACGCAAATCGGAAACGACATAAGCGTTATGCACGATTTCATGGCGTACATAAATCGGCGCGCCAAACTCGGTCAACGCGCGTTCGACGATTTCAATCGCCCGATCAACACCGGCGCAAAAGCCGCGTGGTTGAGCCAGTAAAATTTCCGTTTCCATCTTTATCCTTTTGATGCTCCGCCAGCTTGCTCATGACTGCAGCGATGCTGGGTGAATCTAAACGCATATCGCTTTTTGATGCGACCTTAATGTTCTTACATTATGCCGATGATCTTGACCTCAAACTGCAGCGACTGCCCAGCCAGTGGGTGATTAAAATCGAACACCGCGTTTTCATTATCGATCTCACGCAATACGCCGGCAAATTGTCCACCGCCAGGAGCAGCGAATTCCACCAGATCACCGATTACGTAATCTTCGGTAGGCCCGGAATTTTGTTCCAGCGTGGCGCGCGACACAGGACGTATCAGTTCCGGATTACGCGGACCGAATGCGCGCTCAGGTGGCAATTCAAACGTCTGATGCACACCCTCTTCCAAACCAATCAGACAGGCTTCCAGAAATGGCGCCAACTGGCCTTTTCCCATTTGCAGCGTGGCTGGATTATCCGCAAAAGTGCTGACTATATCCTCACCAGCTACCGATGCCAGACGGTAATGCAGGGTCAAATAGGCAGTTTCGGTAACGACAGGATGTGGTAAATTTGACATTAAAATTCCGTGTTGCACAACAGCCGCTATTTTAAGCCAGGTTGCCAGACTGCGTTAAGCATTCGGCGATTCAGGGCCTGTTGATAATAACTAGAACAAACGCATGTGCACCGTACGCCATGCTCCAGCATTTCCACTCTTTTTCTGAAAAAACATATGGCGATTACCGACTGGCCGGAAGATCAGCGTCCACGCGAGCGCTTGATCAAGCATGGAGCTGCGATTTTGTCGGATGCTGAATTACTGGCGGTTTTTCTGCGCGTCGGCGTTGCCGGCAAAAGCGCAGTCGATCTGGCGCGCGATATGGTGCAGCACTTCGGCTCCTTGAACGGCTTGTTTGGCGCCTCGCTCAAGGATTTCTCAAAATTGAATGGCCTCGGTCCGGCAAAGTATGCGCAGCTGCAAGCCGTGCTGGAACTGGCGAAGCGCTCACTATCAGAAGAACTGCAAGCCGGCGTAACGCTCAGTTCGCCACAGGCAGTGAAGCAATATTTGCAATTGCTGTTGGGTGGCAAGGCGTACGAATCGTTTGCAGTGCTGTTTTTAGACGTCAAGAATCGATTGATCGCATGTGAGGAACTGTTCCGCGGAACCTTGACCCACACCTCGGTTTATCCAAGAGAAATTGTCAAGGTCGCACTGGCACACAATGCTGCGAGCGTGATCCTGGCCCACAATCATCCATCCGGCACGCCTGAGCCCAGCACCGCAGATCACACACTGACGCAGGCGCTCAAGCAAGCCTTGGCATTGATAGACGTGCGTGTACTGGATCATTTTGTTGTCGCTGGCAAACACGTTTATTCATTTACCGAGCACGGACAATTATAGGAACTGGCGTGCTTGCTGGAGCAAATGCGGTTTGATTCATGCAGCAAGATCATGTCCGATAGCAGCACCGGCGCTGCAGATCAAGGTATCTGCTGAAAGCCGGCGCTATATTCACGCTTTAGGAGTGTGAATTGCCAAACATCAAATTGTTAAATTAATATAACTGGTAAGACACAATTGATTTACGCAAGTCGTTGAATAATCTGGATTTTTTAGATATACTCACGTTTTTTCCAATTCCGGAAATCTTTAGGAGCACAAATATGGCACGTGTATGCCAAGTCACTGGGAAGGGGCCGATGGTCGGCAACAATGTTTCCCATGCAAACAACAAAACGAAACGTCGTTTTTTGCCTAACTTGCAAAATCGCCGCATTTTCGTTGAGTCGGAAAATCGCTGGGTTTCCCTGCGCCTGTCCAACGCCGGTCTGCGCGTCATCGACAAGATCGGCATCGATGCCGTGTTAGTCGACATGCGTGCTCGTGGCGAAAAAGTCTAACTAGCAGAATATAAGGAATCATCATGGCGAAATCTGGCCGCGACAAAATCAAGTTGGAATCGACCGCAGGTACGGGTCACTTCTACACGACTACCAAAAACAAGCGTACCACTCCGGAAAAAATGTCGATCATGAAATTCGATCCAAAAGTCCGTAAGCACGTTGAATACAAAGAAACCAAGATCAAGTAATCGATCTTTTGTTTCGCAAAAAAGCCGCTTCAATGAAGCGGCTTTTTTTTCGGCCGAATTATTGCAGACTCATTACCGCAAGCTCATGCGTCTGCGTACTGCTCCACCCATTTTTTCAAACCGGCAAGCGATCTGAATTCTTCAATTGAGCGACACTGAATATGCGGATGGCGCGTTTTCAACATTTTAGCCAAAGCGCTGCCGGGGCCAAGTTCAATCACCATTGTCACGCCAGCTTCATGCAAGCCGTCCATCACCGCTTGCCAACGAATAGGCTCAGCCAGTTGGCGCGATAAGCTGGAAGTTGCCGCCGCTTTATCATGCAGGCGTGCGCCGGAGATTCCAGCCAATAGCGGGAACAAAGGAGCCTTCATGTTGCTGGACGCCAGCGCCTGCTCGAATGGCTGGACGGCTGCCTGCATCCACGGAGTATGCGAAGCAATTTCTATCGGCAAACGCGTGACCTTGCCACCTGCATTGCTAATAACTGCTTCCAGTGCATCAGCCTGCTGCAACAAGCCACCGGCGATCACCGCATCTTCAGCCACATCAATGGCGACGTAAAAACCGTGCGCCTGCAGCAGAGGTTGAATCTCCGTCATCTGCGTCAGAGTTTGCGACAGCGAAATCGCCAGCATCACTTGCGGCTGATCACTGGCGATGCATGCTTGCAGCAATTTCGCGCGCAAGGCAGCCAGCCTGATTGCCTCTTCCGCAGTGAGTGCGCCCGCCACCGCCCACGATGCAAGCTCGCCTATGCTGTAACCAGCGACTACTACCGGCTTGGGGACAAGCGTTTTTATCGCCTCCCAATTTGCCAGGATGGCGGCGACAACCAGCGGTTGTGCAATCGGATTGGCAAACAGCAGTTTGTCATCCGATAAAATTCTCTGTAAAGAATACCCGCATAATTCTTCCAGCGGCCATCCCTGCAACAACTGTGCGACACGCGCATCTTCAAGTGCCAGATCGAACATACCCGCATGCTGACCTGCCTGTCCTGAGCACAAAATAGCAACGCGATTACTCATATAAATTCAGCATACCAACCCGGCGTATAAACTCTGTAAATCCTATTCAACAGTTTGTGTGATTTGATACACAAACCAGCTGGCAGACAGCATATCTGCTGCACCGCCCGGCGACAAATCTTTGCTGACGAATAAACGATGGCATTCCAGCGCCCTGCTGCGCCAATCAGGATGTGCGGTACCACCCGACTGCATGAATTGCTGCGCAGCCTGCCTGACCAATGCCGCGCCGTCTGCGCCGCCCCTATGGTAAATATTCGTATCGGCCATCTGCGCCATCAGGCGGAACAAGACATCGATCTGTGCCTCGTGTGCGTTTGCACCTGTTGCGAACGATGACAGTAACTGCGGCAGGCCGATCTCAAACACTGCGGGGAAACCCTGTGCGCCTTCGGCACGCGCACCATTGACCGCATACAGATGAGTCACACGTATGCCATTGGATAATTTGGCTACTGCAGGATTTGCATGCGCAAGCAAAGCCTTTCCCCACTCTGCCCGCAACACACTACGCAAATTATTTGCCGACAAAGGCAGCGAGCGGGCATGACAATAACCTGCCGCCGCACACAGCATGCCAAGTGAAAAAATCGCGCCCCTATGCGTATTGATTCCATTGGTTGCTGTCAGCATGCGTCGCTCCGCCTGCATGCCATATTCTTTCAGTACATCGAACGACACAGCTTGCACACCTGCATGCGCCATCCGGATAAAGTAATGGCGTAAGGAAAACAGGCTGCGCATAAACAAGCCTGCATCCATATCGACGTGACTGCCATTGTCTATAGGCGAAACCAAACCAGGTTTCGGATATAGCACCAGTTCGGCATGCAGGCTGCGAATCGCACACATGGCTGTATGTAGACAAGCCGAGCGCAGAGAGACACTTATCTGCTCACTTTCGCGACCCGCGTCAGTGCAAACCTTTAGCACCCTATTAACTGGTTTCATGATTGTTCTTCCAGCTCAGACAGCAAGTCGTCGACATTCATCAGGTTCAAGTTAGCCATGCTCTTAACCATGACCTTGTGCGAACTCCCGGCTGCGTCCACCCACTCCTTCCATGCCACGGCACGGCATGATGGAAAAACGATTTCGCCATCTAGCGGCAAGCGTTGCGCATAGGTGTGCAACAGATGTAAACCTTGCTGCAGTTGCGCATCAGTGCGCGGATGGAACAGCACATCGATATCGGAAGTCGTCGTGCGATAAGGCAAACCGGTGATGGCTTGCAACGCAAGAGAACCATAGACGTGCAGCTCCAGTTGCGCGTCTATCAAGTCGTGTGTCAAATCGGTGTATGCATCTTGCCAGGCAGGCGGTATGGCACTCGCGACGGCCGTAAATGCCAGCGGCGGCTCATGCCGAGCAATATCATTCAGATAAACCGTTAGTGGAATCCTCGTCTTCAGACCAGTCTGCGCATCCGGCGGCAATGCCAGACCAAGCCCCAGACTATCCGCCGACAGCGCAGATTCGCTGCGACGCACGACGAGCGGCCAGTCATTTTCAGCCCAGCATTCCAGTTCGGGTACATGGGCGTCACTCGCCGCTGCACATGCACGTTGCCAGCCACTGGCACTCAGCCAAACTCTGTTATGTCGGTAAAACATCGCGCGTGCCCAGCACGAGTTGTGTGACCGGCAGCGACATCTTGCGACCGCCTCTTTCCAGACCGCGTGCACTACGCTGATCGATGCTGTCCGCCTGTTGCAAGGCGCGTGCGAAACAGGATGCAAGATCACCTTGCCAGATCGCTTCCACGCCACCCATGTTCAGATAATTTTCCGCACCAGGCGCAAACACCGGATTCGATACAGCAAGTTCTGTTAAACGTTCCAGCGGCACCTTGGTAATACGCGCCATTGCCGCCAGGCCCATCACGCGAATTTCCGCTTCGGGCAATGCATAACAGGCATCGGCCATCAAACCGCTGGTGATGAAGCCGCCTGACAGCGCCTGATCGTAGACCAGACCAATCACGGCATGGCCGCGTCGGCGCGCAACATCTATGCATTTTCCCAGATGTGCCATGTAGCGATTGATGCCCAGCATCTCATCGCGATAACGCAAGCGCTGGCCTTGCGTATCGACCAGAATCACCAGTGGACGACCCGGAAAATTGCGCATCGTATCGAGTATCGCATTCGCCTGCGCCAATGCGATCTCAACGCCTATCGACGTATGGCCGGTGGTGCCGATGACCGCAACTGTTTGCTGATCTACCTTGGCAGTACCGTGCAAAAAATAGTCATGCTCGACAATGTCATGTCCTTGCGGGAATAACTGCGATGCCAGTGTTTGCCATTTCATGACTGTTCTCCCGCGCGGCTACCTGCTACGCGCTGCATGAAAACCTGCGCTTCCAGCATAGGCAATACTTCGGGCTCGGCTACACCCAACTTGGACCAGATATCCATAGGTTCGGAGAATTGACCGAAGTTCTGCAAGCGCTGGCTCAACAAAATATGTTCAGCCTCCAGATCCGTCAGCGTCAACTCGGCAGATTTTTCCTGATAGCGCAGCAATGTTTCAAACGCCGCTTGCCGGAACGCTGCAATATCATCCGGCAAGACCGCGCTGCAATCGCCGAGCAAATAACGATGCTTGCCACCGGTGGTGCGCCACACCAGCGCGCGATCACGTGAATCGAATTCTTCTACGCCATGCGTGGTTTCAATCACTTCCGGCCCCGACATTGCCAAACGCCCTTCTTCCGACATCAGGATGTCATTCGCGCAGCAAGCGACGATGCCCATGCCGCCGAAGCAACCATTCGCACCGCCGACCAGAACGATCACAGGAATATTCGCTGCGCGTGTATCGAGCACGGCACGCATGACTTCCGATACGGCGATCAGGCCTGCATTCGCTTCGTGCAAACGTACACCGCCGGTTTCCAGCAACAGGAGCACACCATCCACGCGCTCATTGATCGCACGTTTCAATAAACCGACCAGCTTGGCGCCATGTACCTCACCGACTGCGCCGCCCATGAAGCCGCCTTCCTGCGCAGCAGCAAGGACCTTGCGCCCCTGCAAAAGACCGCTGCCGATGATGACGCCGTCATCAAACGAAGCTGGTGTATCCAGTTGCGCCAGATGCGGACTGGTTATGCGCAAGCTGGGCGGCAAAAATTCTTCAAACGAACCGGCATCCAGCAAGGCATGGATACGCTGGCGCGCATTTGCTTCCAGATAGCTGCTCATGCTGCTACTCATGCTGCCGCTCCCGTTACCGATTCCACCGCCTGATCCAGGCGCAAACTGACGACAGCCGGTGTCGCTCCTGCATCGTTGATCAGGATGCGTACGTTTTCCAGTGCCCAGCGCTGATGAAAATCGGATATGACGGCCTGCCAGATCGCGCCAAAGCCGACTGCTGCAGTTTTGATTTCGACTTCGCAGCCACCATTCAACTCGGCTGACTCGATCAAGACTTCCAGATTGCCGGAGCTGACGACGCCTACCATATTCGCCGGCAACACCAGTTGGCGGTTACCTTTTTCAAAACGAAAATTCAAAGTTTCCATATTCAGCCTTACCAGTTTCTGAAACGCTTGGGCGGCACGTATAAACCACCGGATGCGCGTACCAGGTCTTTCATGTTTTTTGCAGCGAGTAAATCGCGCGTCGCCATGCGCTTGTCTATGCCCATGTCTTCTGCGCGCAGGATGATGCCGCGATCGCGCAGGTTTTCGACCATTTTTTTATCCCGTGCCATACCGACCGGCGTGTAACCGGCCACGCCGCGTATCGCCTGTTCGCGCTCTTCCGGTGTGCGGCACAGGAGCAGATTGGCAATCCCTTCTTCCGTCAGGATGTGCGTGACGTCATCGCCATAAATCATCACCGGCGGAATCGCGAGCTTGGCCTGGTCGGCGAGTTGCCATGCATCCAGTCTTTCCACAAAAGCCGGCTGCATGTGTTCGCGGAAGGTTTCCACGATTTGAACCACCAATTTTTGACCACGCGGCATCACATCCCTGCCTTGACGCGCCTGCTCGCCTGCTTTCAACCACGCAGGACTGGCATGTCGTCTGCCACGCGCATCCGATCCCATATTCGGTGCGCCGCCAAAACCGGAGATGCGACCTAGCGTGGCGGTGGAAGAGTTGCCCTGCAAATCGATTTGTAGTGTCGAGCCTATGAACATATCGCAGGCATACAGTCCGGCCGTTTGCGACATCGCACGATTGCTGCGCATCGAGCCGTCGCGTCCGACAAAAAAGACATCCGGACGCGCTTCGATATAGCGTTCCATCCCCAGCTCGGAGCCGAAGGAATGCACCGACTCGACAAAGCCGGCTTCGATGGCGGGTATCAGTGCCGGATGCGGATTCAATGCCCAGTGGCGTCCGATTTTTCCCTTCAGTCCAAGCGACTCTGCATACGTCGGCAGGATCAATTCAATTGCGGCGGTATCGAACCCGATACCGTGATTGATGCGCTCCACGCCGTATTCGGCATAGATGCCCTTGATCGCCATCATCGCCATCAATACCTGCACTTCGGAAATCAAGGCAGGATCGCGCGTGAACAAGGGTTCTATGTAATGTGGCGTCGGTGCCTGCACGACAAAATCCACCCAGTCGGCAGGTATGTCCACGCGCGGCAAGACATCGACGATTTCATTCACCTGCGCGATGACGATGCCGCTTTTGAAAGCGGTCGCCTCGACGATGGCAGGCGTGTCTTCCGTGTTGGGCCCGGTGTACAGATTGCCATGCCGGTCGGCCGCCTGCGCCGCGATCAGTGCCACGCGCGGGGTCAGGTCGATGAAGTAACGGCCGAACAATTCCAGATAAGTATGAATCGCTCCGATATTGAGCTTGCCGTCTGCAACCAAACGCGCAAGCCGCACTGCCTGCGGTCCAGAGAAAGAAAAATCCAGCTTGGACGCAATGCCTTTGTCAAAAATATCCAGATGTTCAGGCAAGGCGAGAACTGACAACAACATGTGCAAATCATGCACACGTGCCGGATCAAGCGCGCACAAAGCGCCAGCCAAAAAATCAGCCTGCTTCTGATTATTTCCTTCCAAGCAAACGCGATCACCCGGCTCGATCAACGCTTCAAGCAGAGCAACGATTTTGTCGGGGTCAGCGATTCGTCCTGTAATCGTCAGCCCCCGCTCAATTCTCTTCTGTCTATTCTCGGCAAGCAGATTCCATTGTTTCATTACGATCCTACTTTGTTAGGCAAATAAGTGACGATTTCCGGGAACACGGCCAGCAATGCTATGAACGCCATCATGATAAAAATGAAGGGGACAACGCCTCTGAGAATCTCGCGATTTTTGATGTCCGGTGAGATGCCTTTGATGACGAATAGATTTAGTCCGACTGGCGGCGTAATCAATCCGAGCTCCATGTTGACCGTGAGCACAATGCCGAACCAGATAGGGTCGAAACCGTTGGCGATAATTCCCGGCAAAATAACCGGCGTCACCATCAATATGATGGCGACCGGCGGCAAGAAGCAGCCGAGTACCAACAACAAAATGTTGACCCAGAATAGATAGGCCCACTTGGACATTTCCACTGCTGCCAACCACTCTGCCGCACTCTGCGTGATACGCAGATAACTCATCACATAGGTGAATAAAAAGGCCATCGCAATGATCATCATAATCATGCAAGACTCTTTGGCCGTCCCGAGGAAAATTGCGCGCACGTCCATCCAGCGATAGCATTTGTAAACGAGTGCCACCAGTAACATCGCACCGAATGCACCTATGCCGGCGATCTCGGATGGCGTTCCGATGCCACCATACATCGCGTACATGATAACGGCGATCAGGAGTACGAAAGGCAGCAAACGCGGCAACACTTCAAAGCGTTCGCGCCAGCTATAATTTTCGACTATCGGAGCCGCAAACACAGTCTCGTTGCCTGCTGCAATGGCCTCGTTGGCCAGACGTATATCTTTGGAGGCGCGATACACGACATAGGCAGCAAAGAAAAACGCCAGCAACAAACCCGGAATAATGCCGGCCAAAAACAGCTTGCCGATAGACTGCTCTGTGATCAAGCCATAGATGATCAAAGTGATCGATGGTGGAATCAAAATACCCAGCGTGCCACCTGCAGCAATCAATCCGGTTGCCAGCGCATCCGAATAACCGCGCTTGCGCATTTCGGGAATGCCCATGCCACCGATAGCCGCACACGTTGCAGGACTGGATCCGCACAATGCAGCAAAAACCGTACAACCGATCACATTCGCTACGCCAAGTGAACCAGGCATTTTGTGCATCCAGCGATAAGCCGATTCATACAGATCGACTGCTGCCCTAGTCTTGCCTATGGCAGCTCCCATGATGATGAACAAGGGAATCGTCAATAGAGTGAAGTTATCCAGTTCGCCATACAAGGTTTCAGCCAGCAATTCCAGATTCATAGGCGGCATGAAAAAGTACATGAAACCAAGCGCACTGGCACCCAGAGCAAACGCAATCGGCATACCGGAAAATAAAAGTACCAGAGTGACGCCGAGATAAAGCAAACCAAGTTCTAGCGTACCCATGTCAAGCTCCCATCAAATTTTGTTCTTCATGTTTTTTTTGCGGGTCGCGATTAGCTGCCGTTTCGATGATCTGCATGACCATCTGCAGACCCATGGTGCTTAAACCAAACGCCATGAAAAAATATGGTATCCATAAGGCAGGCGCCCACGTCGAGCTGGTAGTCCAGCCCTGTTGATACGCGTTCCATGCGTAATGCCAGGCATTCCGCGCAACAAAAAACACAACAACCAACGATAGGAAATCACCAGCTAAAAGCCGATACCTATTCCATTTTGGTGACATCACTTCGTCCAGCACTTCAATGCCTACATGTCCACGTTCGGCCTGCGTATAGGCAGCAGCAAGAAAAGTCGCAGCGATTAAAAGAAAAACACAAAATTCGATCATCCAGTCATTGGCAATACGCAGGTAGTAGCGAGTCACTACCTCATAAACCAGCGCCAGCGTCGCCGTCACAATAAGCAAGGCGGAAAGTATCGCCATCCAGCGGTTAAAGGCACGCAGCCCCTTACCCATCTGTTGAATAAAATTAGTCATAGAAGATTCCTGAAAAAAATGCCTGCAAATGAAATTGCAGGCATTTTTATTTCAATGATAGTTACTTGACGGCCTGTGCCATTTCGAGCAGTTGCTGGCCGTTCTTCACGTTTTCAGAAAAGGTTTTCCATGCTGTCTGCTTCGCGAGTTCGCGCCATTTTGCAAAAGCGGCATCATCCATATCCACTGCGGTTGCGCCATTTTTGCTGTAGACCTCACCGAGACGCACGTCATCCTTCTTGGACTCTTCCATCGCAAATTTCTCGAGGCTCGCACCGACTTCCATCACGATTTTTTGCTGTGCTGGAGTCAGGCTGTCGTAAGTACTTTTCGCCATCAGCAGCGGTTCAAACATGAACCAGAAAGTATTCTTACGCGCGGTGGTTACCTGCTTTGCAACTTCATACAGACGGAAGCTCAACAGGGATGTGCTTGAAGTCACTGCGGCATCGAGTACACCGGTTTGCATTGCGTTATAGATTTCGGAGGAAGGAACGTTCGTAATCGAACCACCAGCGCCTTTCAGCATCATGTCCATTTCCTTGCTACCGCCGCGGATTTTTACGTCCTTGGCGTCTGTAGGCTGAACAATTGATTTGGTCTTCGATGCAACGCCACCGGCCTGCCATACCCAAGTGATAATCTTGACGCCTTTGGCTTCGATGACATCGTTCAAAGCCTTGCCGATAGGTGCAGTCTTCCAGCGCAAGCCTTGCTCGTAACTAGTCACAAGTGCTGGCATCAAGCCGAGATTGGTTTCAGGAATTTTGCCACCTTCATAGGCTAATGGCAGCACAGTCATATCCAGCGCACCGGTTTGCATTGCTGAAAACTGGCTGGTTGGTTTAACCAGGGAAGCAGATGGATAAATTTCAAACTTCAATTCGCCGTTGGTACGTTTTTCCACATCTTGTGCAAATTTGACTGCGAGGCGATGACGGAAATCGACATCGGCACCGTCACCACCAGGGAATTGATGGGAAATCTTGATGACTTTGGTTGCAGCCATGGATGGAACTGCAAATCCCAGTGCAAACGCACCTATCAGGACCGAAGATAGCGTGGACTTCAAAAGCTTGTTACTGATCATTTTTGTCTCCTGTATAAACTTCTTTTTTAGAATTTATCTACTCCAGGTTGTCAGTTACAAGCGCTTTTCTAGCTGTGCATTCGCATCTGTCCACGCTCGCAGACTGACAATCAATTACACACCACGGTCAATTTGCATATGCAATCGTTGTGCGATTGGGGAACAAATGCCATGTATGCCTTTCCTTTTTATGTATACAAGAATACATTTAAAGAATACACAGTCAAGAATTAAATCCATTTTATAATCGGATTTGTATATTTATTATGCTTTTGACTACCTTTTATAAAAGCACTTGCCCATGAAAAAACGCTCCGAAGTCCTGCGTGAAGCAATCGAAGAAATGATCGCTGTTGGAAAATTGCCGCCCGGCCATCATCTGGATGAAACCGAACTCGCTACAGAATTCGGTGTGTCGCGCACGCCCATACGCGAGGCACTGATACAACTGGATTCGATGGGAATTATCGTGATGCGTCCTCGACGTGGGGCCATCGTGGCTGAAATCAGTCCGCAAAAACTGGTTGAAATGTTTGAAGTGATGTCTGAGGTGGAAGCCATCTGCGCCCGTCTTGCCGCGCGTCGGATGTCGCCTGCAGATCATGCCGAGTTACTGGCGCGTCACCACGCTTGCGAAGAAGCACGCAATGCACCGGATCCGGATGAATATTTTTATCGTGGGGAAGAATTTCACGATTGGATTTACGTTGGTAGTCACAACGACTTTTTGATTGAACAGGCGCGTACCTTGCATCGCAGGTTGCGCCCCTACCGCCGTCTGCAATTACGCGTACGTGGCCGCATCAATAAATCTTTCTCTGAGCACGACGGTGTAGTCAAAGCCATCATCGAAGGCGATGGCGACAAGGCGAGCGAATTATTACGCGACCACATCATGATTCAGGGACAGCGTTTTACCGACCTGATTACCTCGATGTCAAAACGCTCCAATCTCGCCGCCTGATTCCATAATTTCGTCACAGTAAAGCGCGCGCCGCAGCGCTGCTCAGGCTGGAAGCCAACAGACGCACGGGCTGAGCCAGTGCGCGTACATCCCGTACAGCGAGCAACAAGGTACGCTCGGCCCAGGCATCGTCTACGCGTAAAAAATGTATGCCCTGCGCGCGTGCCTGCGTCGGTGTTAAAGCAGGCACGACACCAACTCCCATTCCGGCATGTACCATTCTGCATACGGCATCAAAGCTACGCACCTGCGTCCGCAGCTTCAATGATTTTTGCAGTCGACTGCATTCTGCATGCAGTCTTTCCGTCAAAGAGGTCGCCTCGGCAAGACTGATGAAATCGTAATCAAGCACATCGGAAAGCGTCACTTTCTTGCGCGTAGCCAAAGGATGATCCAGCGGCACCACCAATCCCAGCTTTTGTTTGCGGTACTCAAACGTTGCCACGCCATCCATCGGCGTCGGCGCGGCAAATATTCCAATATCAGTCCGATTTTCGCGCACGCCGGCCACCGTATCTCCACTGTTACGCTCCTCGAGATCGATACGTATTCCTGCATGCGTGCGCAAGAATTCATGCAAATCAAGGGGAAGGAACTGCGTAATTGCAGAGGTATTCGCCCAGATACGAACCTGCCCTCTTACCCCTGACGCGTAGTCCGACATGACGCCAGACATGCGTTCTACATCTTGCAGAATACCCAGTACATGCTGAAAGCAAGCATTGCCGGCATCGGTCAATGTCACGCCAGTTGCATGTCGGTAAAGCAAGGATGTACCGAAGTGAGATTCGAGATCCGAGATGCGTTTGCTGGCTGCGGCCAACGCAAGATTAGCTTGATGCGCGCCGCGCGTGATGCTGCCGGTACGCGCAATGGCGACAAAAAGATTAAGTGTGACTAAATCAAAACGCGCAACATTCAAGGCATTCTCCTTTTAACAGTCGCCAGCAGCAAACATTGTTGCCCATACTATCGCAGCCTTCGTGGTTTACGAAGACTCCTCCTCACGCATGACGAAATGACTTCCGGCGCTCGCAGCCGTATAGTTTTCACCAAGATGGTGGCAATCTCAACGACTAAGCAGTCAACATTACATGTGTGAAAGGTGCTCTTCATGAAAAATTACCGCATTGGACAGATCGTCCCCAGCAGCAACACAACGATGGAAACGGAAATCCCCGCCATATTACGTGCGCGAGAAGATGTCTCTCCAGAACGCTTCACCTTTCATTCCAGCCGCATGCGCATGAAGCGCGTCACCAAGGAAGAACTTGCCGCAATGGATGCCGACTCGGATCGCTGCGCACTGGAACTATCCGATGCACGCGTCGATGTGCTCGGATATGCCTGTCTGGTTGCCATCATGAGCATGGGTCGCGGTTACCACCGCATATCAGAAGAACGACTGCATGGCCGCACGGTGGAAAACAACGCGCCAGCCCCTGTAGTCACCAGCGCCGGAGCATTAGTGCATGGACTGGGGAAAATCGGCGCAAAAAAAATCGCCATCATCACTCCATATATGAAACCACTCACTGACTTGGTGATTGACTATATTGAACATGAAGGCTTTGAAGTCCTGGACAGCATTTCCCTGGAGATCGCCGACAACCTACAAGTAGGAGCGCGAGACCCACATGCACTAATCGAAATATCAAGGAAACTTGCATTGGCAAACTGCGACGCGGTGGTGCTTTCTGCCTGCGTGCAAATGCCATCGCTGGCATCGATACAGCCTGTGCAAGACCGGATAGGCTTGCCAGTATTATCGGCGGCGGTCTGCACCACGTATCAAATGCTGGAAAAACTAGGTTTGAAAACCATTGCGCCAAATGCCGGCGCCCTTTTGTCTGGCAAGTATTGATAAGTAGCAATGACAGTCGCTAGCGCATGCCCACATTTGGGCATGAAATGAATTCTGTTATCTATCAGCGACATAGACCACTTGCCCTACTGTTATCCACAAGCCTGTGCACAAAAACGGGGGATAACTTTCTAACTTATGCACAGTCAAATCAACTCTGATTAAGCTGATTGCAGACATAAAAAAAGCCCGGATAACCGGGCTTTTTTTATTACGACTGCAATGTTTTAAGCATAGCTGCGAAGACGCAGGGAAAAGTCACGCAGCGCGGTAATACCCGACGCTTCAGCGCGTACACACCAATCCTGCAACTGATGCAGCAACTGATCGCGGCTGGCGTGTGAACGCTCCCAGATCGCACCAAGCTCGACACGCATTTCATGCATCGTTTTCAAGGCTTTGCTATGCGTGAACAATTCAGTCAACTGCTCTTTATGCGGCGCTTCCAGCTTGGCTGGTTCACGGTGCAACAGTTTTTTGGCTGATTTCAAGAAGCTCGATTCCAGCTTGGCCTTTTCCTTCAGATGTTCAACTTCATCGTGCCATGCGAGCTTCAAGGATTTTGCATATTTCGCTGTCACATCGTAGCGATTCGAGATCACCGATTGCAGTGTGTTGAAGTCCATATGCAATTTGCCATGTTCGAACTTCGGTTCAGGCGCCACTTTTTTAACGGTAGCCAGACCCACTGTTTCCAGTATGCGGATATACATCCAGCCGATATCGAACTCATACCATTTCGATGACAGCTTGGCTGAAGTACCGAAGGTGTGATGATTGTTGTGCAGTTCTTCGCCACCGATGATGATACCGATAGGGAAAATATTGGTCGCTGCATCGCTGCATTCGAAATTGCGATAACCCCAGTAGTGGCCGATACCGTTGATGATGCCGGCAGCAGTAATTGGAATCCAGGCCATTTGTAATGCCCATACCGATACACCGATCACGCCGAACAGCATGAAATTGATGATCAGCATCAACACGATACCGGTCGCGCTACGGCCAGTATAAATATTGCGTTCGAGCCAGTCGTCGGGCGTGCCGTAACCGTACTTTTCCATCGTTTCCATGTTCTTTGCTTCGGCACGATACAACTCGGCGCCTTCAAAAAACACTTTCTTGATGCCGCGCGTTACCGGGCTGTGCGGATCTTCTTCAGTTTCACATTTGGCGTGATGTTTGCGGTGAATCGCAACCCATTCCTTGGTAACCATGCCAGATGTCAGCCACAGCCAGAAACGGAAGAAATGACTAGGAATCGGATGCAGGTCCAGTCCACGATGTGTTGCGCAACGATGCAGATAGATCGTCACGCCAGCGATCGTGATGTGCGTCACGGCAAGTGCATAGAAAAACACTTCCCAGCCGCTTGCGCGAGTCAGGCCGTTGGACAGGAAATCAAGTACTGCATCTAACATCGTTGTGGCTCCATTGTGAATGGCATAGATAGGGATGACTTATATGGTGTCCCTTCGCACAAAAACGAGGGGCAACTGAAAATTTCGAGAAGGATTGTACCCTTTTTACGGACGAGAATCAGGCTCGGCAGGGCTTTGTGACGAATTTAAACGCTCTTTTATCGAGATATATTGCTCATCCATCAATCTTATTTCGCGCTGAGGGAAAGGAACATTGATTTTATGCTCTTGAAATGAACGCCAGATTGCACGATTGACATTGGAAAGCACACCACCCCGACCTTCCGGATCGTTGACCCAGAAACCCAGTTGCAACTCAATCCCATCCGCACCGAATGCGACCAGCGTCGCTCCGGGCCCGCGATCAGGCCCTGTCCGTACTCGCTCCACACTCAGCGCAGCTTCTTCCAGCAAACGTAGCGCCAAATCGATATCGGTTCTGTAATCCACCGTAATGCGTGCCGTCAGTTGCACAACACTATCGGTCAGCGAAAAATTCTGTACTACGCTGGAGACGAACATTTCATTCGGCACCACCGTGTCGGTGCCATCGCCACCACGCAACACCGTGTAACGCGTATTAATCTGTGACACGCGTCCGGAAAATTTATCGACAATTACCGTATCACCGATTGCGAGGCTGCGTTCCAGCAAGATCACGAAACCGGAAACATAGCTGCTGGCAATTTTCTGCAAGCCCAAACCCAGGCCCACACCCAGCGCGCCGCCAAAAACCGACAGCACCGTCAAATCAATCCCTACCATCGACAGACTGACCAGCAAGGCAATCAAAATCAGAATCGCACGACTCATGCGCGACAACACCGCACGCATCGATGAATGCATGGTATCGAGCTTCATCAAGCGTTCTTCCAACAGCGCCGATGCCCACAAGGCAAGAATCAGAGTGACACCTACCGATAACACAGCCTGCAGCATCGTCATGATGGAGACTTTATGACGACCCAAAGGAAGCACCGTATCGTCAAGAAACGCGATGAGGTCAGGTAGCAAACCGGTGATATGCATAGCCACCACAACCCAGACCAGCAAGGCAAAACTTTTTTCAAACAGTAAAACAAAACTACCGACTCGACCGCCTCGTACAAAGATTCTACGCATCACATAGAAGGCCAGACGGATCAAGGCAAACGATCCCACCAGCGGTATCGCCAGACGCAAGAGATGCACACCTTCCCAGCGCGCCAATATCGGCTTGACCATCACGATCAACAGCAAGGTCAGCAAAGGCCATAACACGCGCGTAAAACTTTCCACTCCCAATCGACGTATCGCGGTTTTCTCTGCTTCACGCGCAGCAATCACGCCACGCACGGCACGCGCCAAACCCCAGCCCGCCGCCACACAAAGTACGAGCGCAATGATTTGCCAACGCAAGCCGGGAAGTCCCAGATCAGTCGACAAATCAGTCCAAATCGTTGAAAGCAAATTCTGGCTCATGTTTTACGATTACATATTGGTTTTACGTTCTAGCCTTGCGTTCCAGCACCGCAGCAAAAAATCCATCTGTGTGATGCAAGGAAGGAGACAATTTCAGATATTTTTCCATATTCAAAGTGATCTTTTGTTCAGCCAATACATCACTCATAGGAACCAGAACAAAATCGTCGTGTGTCGCAATGAACTGCTCGACTATCGCTTCATTTTCTTCATCCAGAATACTGCAGGTCGCATAAACCAGACGACCGCCCGTTTTTACCAGACGTGCTGCACCAGCCAGAATAGATGCCTGCTTTTCATTCAACTCAACCAGCGATTGCGGCGTCTGACGCCATTTGACATCCGGATTACGACGCAAGGTACCCAGACCGCTGCACGGTGCATCGACCAACACGCGATCGATCTTGCCGGCCAGGCGTTTTACCTTGGAATCGTTTTCATGCGCAATCTGTACCGGATGGACATTCGATAATCCGCTACGTGCCAGGCGCGGCTTCAATTTTGCCAAGCGCTTTTCAGAAATATCGAACGCGTACAAGCGACCGGTATTGCGCATCGTCGCTCCAAGAGCCAGGGTCTTGCCGCCTGCACCTGCGCAAAAGTCGACGACCATTTCACCGCGCTTCGCACCAACGATTTGCGACAGCAATTGGCTACCCTCATCCTGTACTTCAATCGCACCACTCTTGAACAAGGGCAGATTTTGCAAGGCTGGTTTCTTGATGATGCGAATCCCGAGCGGAGCAAATGGCGTGGCCTCGCACAGAATCGGCGCTTCAGCCAATTCCTTGACGACATCCTCACGCGTAGCCTTGATCGTGTTGACACGCAGATCCAGCGGCGCGGGCTGATTCATTGCGTGTGCCAGTTCCAGCGTGGCGGCTTCGCCATCGCGTGCTACCAGCTTGTCGAACAACCACTCAGGCAAATTCGCGCGCAACAAGGACGGCAACAAAGTGCGATCGATTTGCATCACGTGATTCAGCCATTCTGTTTCTTCTTCGGTCAAACCGGCGAGCGCATCAACGCCAACTGCATCCGCCAGGCCGAGCAAGGTCATGCGGCGCATGGTAGGGCCATTGCCCGATTCTGCAAAACTTGTATAGACAGCTTTATTGCGCAGCAAACCATAAACCGCTTCGGCAACGACGCCGCGTTCACGCGAACCGAGCCGTGGATGATCGCGGAAATAGCGCGACAAGGTACCGTCAGCCGGGCCGGTAAAGCGCAAAATCTCACGCAATACTTCTTCCGTGTTGTTAATGATCGCGGGAGGCAATCTCATAAAAATTCCTTCATAAAATATTCTTGCAGATGATTCTGCTTAGCTAAACTTCTTAAGCAAGCTGTTAATTTAGTAAGCCAGCGGTTAGTGAGCCGGTGGCTCGACTTTGTCTGTTGCGATGCAAGCAATGCCATCAATGAGCGACAAGCGCCCTTCGATAAAGCTGCGGATTGCTTGCGGATAAATGAGGTGTTCCTGTTCCAGCACGCGGGCGGCCAGAGTGTCTTCCGTATCGTCCGCCAACACCGGCACTGTCGCTTGCGCCACGATAGGACCATGATCGAGATCCGCAGTAACAAAATGCACGGTTGCGCCATGAATTTTCACCCCGGCTGCCAAGGCTTGTCTGTGCGTCGCCAAACCGATGAAACTAGGCAGCAAGGAAGGATGAATATTCAACATCCGGCCGGCGTAATGGCCAACGAAGCGCGCAGTCAGTACTCGCATGAATCCGGCCAGTACCAACAGATCGGGCGCAAACTCATCGATCCTGCTTTGCAGCGCAGCGTCAAACGCTTCCCGCGTTGCATAGTCTTTGTGCGGCACGACAATCGCAGGAATGCCCTCTTCAGTCGCAAACCGCAAACCGCTGGCGTCAGTCCGATTGCTGATGACAGCAGCTATCTTCACCGGCCATTTTTCATTTTGCGCGGCCCGGATGATGGCTTGCATATTGCTGCCACGTCCGGAAATCAAAATGACGATTGTTCTCATGGCGCGCATTGTACCGTACCGCGGACATGCCTGATTCCATCCATCAACGACAAACGCAAACAAAAGGCCCTAAACACAGAGAGTGAATAGAGTTAAATCGTGGCAAACAGAGGAGATGGAACAGGCAGATCAGCCGCCCATTAGAGCGACCGAATCAGGGAGAAATTACTGAAAAGAGTAAAACACGCGGAATGCGATTTTTTTATCGGCCCAGAAATCGGCCGCGTCGCGGAACACGTCTAACAGGGTTTCGCGCGCTTCCTTGTCGAACTTTGCTGTATTTGGCAATTGTTCGAGCACCACCAGAAAACCTGGCTGCGGCCCGGCTTTATGCGCAAGACTGGTCAGGCAATCGGACAAGGCATCGAAATTCTTGCCGAAATGCCGAGGAAACTGGAATGCTTCCGCAATGGCGGCGAGTACCTGTTGTTTGGTCGTGGCATGCGCGCAATGTGCGTACAGAAAGTGCTGCCCAAGCTGTGCAGCCTCCGCTTGCAGATCAGCCACGCGGAAAGCCCGGATCGATTGCACTACATTTGACGGCACGGTTTTAAACAAACTCATTTATCCCTCATCTCCAGCAATTTATTATTAACGTCAAACTCAAGCTCAATCGCTCAGCTTCAATCGATAACCCGCTTGAAGCTTCTATAGTGATCGGCGGTGTAATAATATTCGCGCGGATTGCTTTTCTCTCCGCCGGTAATCATCCTTCTTGCGCCACGATTGCGGGCATACGGCGTTTTCACGGTGAATTCGCGATAATACCCGCGCTTTTTCTGCGGCAAAAGCTTTTCGTAGTTTCCAAATACAGAACCATCTTTCTCATACGGGAAAGGGCCGCCCTGACGAATTAATGCGATGGTTTGCCGTGCCTCAGGTGGTAAATCCCTGGCTTGTATGGTGCCAAGCGCGCCGGAATCGAAGGCAAAAGCATTGTAAGAAAGTAATAATGTAGCGAAAAACAGGAAAAAACGTGTGATTAATTTAACTTTCACCAAGATTCCTTCATAAATACGATCAATTCAAGGCGCAAAGCTGACATATCTGTCACCCCGACAACATGAGAGTAACGTGTTGCGCTAATGGAATCAACCCGTAAACCTTTGCTAGACGCTGACTACATGGCGTTGCTGCCGGTGTTTCCCGGCCCTGCAATTCCAATTTCATCCTCCGTCTGACTTGCAAAGAAGGCCAGAATTTCGCTTTTATGCGCGATGGCATCCTTTCGACCCAGGGCAATCAACTCACCGGTGTAGCTTTTTTCAAACAAAAGGTAGGACGCCAGCGCCGCGCCGCGTACCTCAGTTGCTCCTATGCCCGCCAGCAACATGCGTACCGGACGCGGTAAACTGCTGATATTGCGGCTGGCGATCGTGTCCAATCGTTCTGAAGGCGCGATGGTCAGCATTTCAACCGGGCGCAACGGCGTCTTGGTCTTTTGCTCATCAGTCAGCAAAGACAAAGTGTGATTGATGCGATTCAGGCGTTCGATATCGCCAGCGATACTATCGAGAAAGATACTGGACATCGCATGTCCGGCGATCTGCGCCAGACTTGGGTATTGCGCATTGATCGAGGAATCAATGGCTGGTTCAAGCAAACGTCCGGCACCAATCACCAATACTTTGTCGGCGCCCAAATGAATGGCCGGTGAAATCGGCGCCATCTGCCGCATCGAACCGTCGCCAAAATATTCGCGGCGACCTTCGCAATAAATCGGTGTCGCCGGAAAAATCAAGGGTATCGCCGATGACGCCAGCAAATGTTCCACACCTATCTGGCTGCGAATCGCCACGCGCTGCGTACGCACCCACGGTGCAATATCGATTTCACTTTGATAAAAGGTGATGTGCTTGCCGGCTGTGTAAGAAGACGCTGTCACCGCCAGTGCATGCAATTTGCCATCCATCAGTGCGGCATCCAGGCGCGGCAGATTCAGCATGCGATTCAACAGGCTGACGAGTGGTGTATTGTCGAGTAAAGAGTTGGGTGGATTTGCTCTCCATTGACGCATCAACCAACCGAAGGACAACAGCGACAACCATCGCGCACCCGAGCGCAGCACACCTAACGAATCGGCTCTATACACTTGTTCGGCGGTGAAATTTTCCCAAACGTTGACGACCTTGTTCAGGCCAGCAGTAAAGTCGTCGGCATGACATGCCAACGCAGTCGCGTTGATTGCACCGGCGGAAGTACCGCAAATGATGTCGTATGGATTGCGTTCCGGAGCCCAGCCAGCTTGCAGCAGTATCTGCGATACGGCTTGCAGCACACCGACCTGGTAAGCCGCCCGGGCGCCGCCCCCTGTCAGTACCAAACCGGTTTTCTTTTGATTTTGCATA
Source organism: Herminiimonas fonticola (assembly GCF_003293745.1). Classification (GTDB taxonomy): domain Bacteria; phylum Pseudomonadota; class Gammaproteobacteria; order Burkholderiales; family Burkholderiaceae_D; genus Oxalicibacterium; species Oxalicibacterium fonticola. The sequence goes on along the minus strand of NZ_PTLZ01000001.1, from coordinate 1,039,538 downwards.
AACCAATTATTAGGGTGTTTGATGTTTCGAGCAAGTCTCAAGCTTGCTGCTATAGCGATCGACAAACCGACTTTTCAGCACAGCGTCAATCCCCTTTGGCAATGCCTTCGCGTCGAGGATCTGCAGCACCAAACCAGACTTCTTCGCCATGCACGGATAAACGCATGATGCCGTGCAAACCCGAGGTCTGTTCCATCACCTGCACTTCATGGCCTTTGGCTTTGAGTTGCGTAATCAATGTATCTGACACGCGCCCTTGCTCCAGTTCGGTCGGACCGTTGCGGCTGCCTATATTCGGTAGATTGATCGCCTGCTGCACATTCAGTCCCCAGTCCATCATTCCTACTAAAGTCTTGCTGGCATAGTTGATGATGGCAGAGCCGCCGGGAGAACCTAGCGACAGCACCAGTTTCTTGGTGCCTTTTTCAAACACCAGCGTCGGTGACATCGAACTACGCGGCCGCTTGCCGGGCTGCACACGATTAGCGATCGGACCATCAGCATCAACTGCTTCAGCGGAGAAATCCGTCAATTCATTATTCAGTAAAAAACCATCGACCATCTGACGCGAGCCGAAACCGTTTTCTATCGTGGTCGTCATCGCCAATGCATTGCCCTTGTCATCGACGATAGAAATATGCGAGGTCGATGGAAGTTCCGGCGAAGCATCCGTGCCCCACGCAAGCTGCTGCGTGAATGGCATACCGGCACTTGCGCGGCCCATCGATTTTTCACCTATCAATGCTGCGCGCTGGGTCAGATATTTTTTATCCAGTAGCGCACGCACACCATCCTTCGGCAGTGGAACAAAATCGGGATCGGCGATATAACGATTGCGGTCGGCATAAGCCAAGCGTCCTGCTTCGGTAAACAGATGCACGGCTTCCGCATTCAATACACCATCGACAGGTGCGAGTGCCTGCATGTTTTTCGTTTCCAGCATACCCAGCATCTGCGCAATCGCAATGCCTCCGGATGAAGGCGGCGGCATGCCGCATACCGTCCATGCGCGATAGTCGCTGCAAACCACCGTGCGCGTTTTTGCCTTATAGCCGGCCAGATCCTGCACCGTCAAACCACCGGGATTGGTCGGATGCTGCCTCACCTTGCGTGCAATGTCTTGCGCGATCTTTCCCGTATAAAAAGCATCAGCACCTTCTGTTGCAATTTTCTGCAGGGTTGCGGCAAGTGCAGGATTCTTTAACAGGTAACCTACCGGCCGGGACTTGCCCTGCGCATCATAGAAATAGGCGGCCGCTGCCGGATCGGTTTTCAAATAGGTTTCGGATTCCAGCAAAATTGCCAACCGTGGACTGACAGAAAAACCATCACGCGCAAGCCGTATCGCCGGTTCAAACAAAACATGCCATGGCAGCTTGCCGTATTGCTTGTGCGCCAGCTCCAGCATGCGTAATACGCCAGGCACGCCAACCGAACGTCCGCCAACTACCGCTTCATGAAAAGGCATTACCTTGCCATCAGGCTTTAAAAATAATTTTTCATCGGCGCTGGCCGGCGCCGTTTCACGACCGTCGAATGAATCGATCTTTGCACCGTCGAAATACAGCATGAACGCACCGCCACCTATGCCTGACGATTGCGGTTCAACCAGCCCCAATACCATTTGCGTTGCAATCGCTGCATCCAATGCAGAACCGCCGGCCTTCAGCATTTGATAACCGGCATCGACCGCGAGCGGATTCGCCGCCGCCACCATGAAGCGATGCGCGATCCAGCCACTCTTTTCGGTGTAACCGCTACTGCCTTCCGGTTCGATAGGAACAGGCTTGCTGCTGATCGGCGCACTGCTGCAACCGGCCAGCAAGCTTGTGAGCAAAAGAGCAGAGAGAGATGCGATAAGCGGTGATTTAATCATGCAGGATTCCATCGGTAAAAACAGGGGCAAGCCGGCCCAGTGTAAACCGCTTGCGTTCTGCTGTCGCGCGGTGAAGTGCAAAGCTTCTGAGCAATGATGAATAAGGAATATTTCGAGCAATAAAAAAGGCAGCCGCAGCTGCCTTTTTTATTTTTCATTACCAGCCGGACTAAGGTTTTCCCGGTACGGGGATGACGAGTTCCTTGAATGGCACGACTATCGTCGTCGCAGGTTGAACTATCGTCACCTCCGTCGTGCTGATAGGTTGTGCGACAACCTGCAAACCAGCCGCAGGTAACAAGGGCACGATCAGCAAGGCCACGATGTTGATGATCTTGATCAAGGGATTCACCGCCGGGCCTGCAGTATCCTTGTATGGATCGCCCACGGTATCGCCGGTTACCGCTGCCTTGTGTGCGTCGGAACCCTTGCCACCGTGATGGCCGTCTTCAATGTATTTTTTTGCATTGTCCCAGGCGCCACCGCCGGTAGTCATCGAGATTGCCACAAAGATACCTGTGACGATTGCGCCCATCAACAAGCCGCCTAGCGCCGCTGGCCCGAGTATCATGCCGACCAGAATCGGTATCACTACCGGCAACAAGGATGGAATAATCATTTCCTTGATCGCCGCGGTCGTCAGCATATCGACAGCCTTGTCGTACTCCGGCTTGCCGCTACCATCCATGATGCCTTTGATGTCGCGGAACTGGCGGCGCACTTCTATCACCACGGCACCGGCCGCGCGCCCTACCGCTTCCATCGCCATCGCACCGAACAGATAGGGAATCAGGCCGCCGATGAACAGGCCGACGATCACCAGCGGATTCGACAAGTCGAACGAGGTACTCCTGCCGACCGAATCCAGCGCATGCGTGTAATCGGCAAACAGCACCAGCGCAGCCAAGCCGGCCGAGCCGATTGCATATCCTTTGGTCACCGCCTTGGTTGTATTGCCGACTGCATCCAGCGGATCGGTAATCGCACGCACAGATTCCGGCATGCCGGACATTTCTGCGATACCACCGGCGTTATCGGTAATCGGCCCATACGCATCCAGCGCGACAATGATGCCGGCCATAGACAGCATCGACGTCGCCGCAATCGCAATACCGTATAAACCACCGAGCCAGTACGACGCCAGGATCGCGGCGCATACCGATACCACTGGCCATGCAGTAGAACGCATAGACACGCCGAGGCCGGCGATGATGTTGGTGCCATGACCAGTCGTCGATGCCTGCGCCACATGCTGCACAGGTTTGAAATCGGTACCGGTGTAGTACTCGGTGATGTAGACCATCAGGCCGGTCAACACGATACCAACAATGGCAGAGCCCATCATCGCAACGCGCAATTCAGGTGGCATGACTATCCACGTCACAATCGCAAAACCGATCAAGGACAAAATCGCGGCCCACCATAGACCGGTGTACAAAGCCGACATGATTTTTTTGCCAGGCCTAGCTTTCACCATAGTGCAACCGATGATGGATGCGAGGATAGATACACCGCCCAGCAACAAGGGATAAATTGCCGCCTGCAATTCCATCCCTTTCAACATCAGCGAGCCGAGCAACATTGTGGCGATCAGCGTGACGACATAAGTCTCGAACAAATCTGCCGCCATGCCGGCGCAATCGCCTACGTTGTCGCCTACGTTATCGGCAATCACCGCAGGATTGCGTGGATCGTCTTCCGGAATGCCCGCTTCGACTTTGCCTACCAGATCGGCACCAACGTCAGCACCTTTGGTAAAAATGCCGCCACCGAGCCGCGCAAAAATGGAAATCAGCGATGCACCAAACGCCAGACCGATCAAAGGCGTGATCGCATCGTGCAAGGTCGCCGCATTGCCTGCGCCGTAAGTAATCAGATAGACATAAAAAATCGTGACGCCTAGCAAACCTAATCCAACCACCAGCATGCCGGTAATAGCACCGCCCTTGAATGCGACATCGAGTGCCTCGTTCATGCCTTTGGTGGCGGCTTGCGCAGTACGTACATTGGCACGCACCGACACATTCATGCCAATAAAACCGCAAGCGCCGGACAGCACTGCGCCTATCAGAAATCCGACAGCAGTTTTCAAGCCTAGGCCCGGCACAATGGCAATGATGATGAATAAGACAACACCAACGATCGCAATCGTGCGGTATTGCCGCGCCAGATAGGCGGCTGCGCCTTGTTGAATCGCGCTGGCGATTTCCTGCATGATGGGATTGCCGGCATCCTGCTTCAGGATCCAGCTACGCGAGATCAGACCATAGATGACGGCAATGACGCCGCATGCAATGGCGAACCAAATGCTTGATGCCATATCGACTCCTCCAATTTTTTTAACGACTTAGTTAACCACTACGACATTTACGACAGACATTAAAAAATGTCCTCCGAACTGCGTACTGCAAAACTTTCCGTCGCCCTTTTTATTGTTGGATGCCAGGGCTGGCTGAGTCTGATGCTGCCATCAATATGTCTTCATGCTATAGCGATACGAGAGCAAGGACAAGTAATGCGAAACTAATGCACGCGCTATTGCATGGGCATGAAAAAAGCGGACACATGGTCCGCTTTATTTTTATCCTTCTAACGCTTTGAATGCGCTGTCACGAATTTGATCGACCGGACCGACACCAGCGATCTTGCGATACTTGGGTGCGCCCGGTTTGCCGGATGCTGCCCATTGGTTGTAATAACCGACCAGCACTTCTGTCTGGTTGTGATAAACGGACAAACGCTTTTTGACCGTTTCTTCCTTGTCGTCATCACGCTGGATCAGTTCTTCACCAGTGATATCGTCGCGACCTTCTGCTTTTGGCGGATTGAATTTGACGTGATAGGTACGACCCGACGCAGGATGCACGCGACGACCGCTCATGCGTTCGACAATTGCTTCATCCGGGACGTCGATTTCCAGAACGTAATCGATTGCCACACCAGCGTCCTTCATTGCATCTGCTTGTGGAATCGTGCGCGGGAAGCCATCGAACAAATAACCATGCGCGCAATCGCCCTCTTTCAATCTGTCTTTGACGAGGCCGATGATGATGTCATCGGAAACCAGACCGCCTTCGTCCATGATTTTTTTGGCGGCAATGCCCAGAGGCGTGCCAGCCTTGACCGCAGCACGCAACATGTCACCTGTCGAAATTTGCGGGATGTTGTATTTGTCTTTGATGAAACCAGCTTGCGTGCCTTTACCGGCACCAGGCGCTCCTAAAAGGATGAGGCGCATGAAATTTTTCCTAAAACGAGTTTTGAATTCTATTACCGAAGGGCGCAAAAGCGGCACCGGGATAGTCTTGATCTATAGATATAAGCTATGAACTTTGCACGAAACTTACCACAAAATTATATCAAATCGATGCTTTGCGTTTATTGCGATGCAACATCCGCTGCAATTATTGGCCGAAATAACGACGTACGCGTTGCAGGTCTTCCGGCGTATCCACACCCGCTGCAGGCGCATGCGGCGTAACGTGTACCGCGATCGGAACACCATGCCACAACACACGTAATTGCTCCAAGGCTTCAACTTGTTCCAGCGGCGAAACCGCCAGTTGCGGATAGGACTGCAGGAAATCATTGCGGTAAGCGTACAAGCCGATATGACGTAACGGCGCGTAAGCAGCCGGCATAACTTCCTTGCTCTGCGCAAAACCATCGCGATGCCATGGAATCGTCGCCCGCGAAAAATAAAGTGCGCGCCCCGATTTATCCAACACTACTTTCACCACATTCGGATTAAATGCTTCAGCCATGTCGGCTATTGCATGCGCCGCAGTCGCCATCGGCACATCATGCGCAATCAAACGCGCAGTCGCTGCAATCAGCGATGGATCTATCAGTGGCTCATCGCCCTGTACATTGACCACCACCGTATCGTCAGACAAACCAAGTGCAGCTGCCACTTCCGCAATGCGGTCGGTACCGGACGGATGATCCGCACGTGTCATTTGCACCGCGATATTGTTGTGCGTACATGCCGCAAAAATATCGGCGTGATCGGTCGCCACAATGACTTGTGCGGCACCGGATTGCATCGCGCGCTCAGCCACGCGTACGATCATCGGCTTGCCGCCCAGATCCGCCAGCGGTTTATTCGGTAAGCGTGTGGAAGCGAGACGGGCAGGAATAATGACGGTGAAGGACATCAGCGGATTCCGGAATAGCGCAACCGGCCTTAGCCGGCTGAAGGTGCGGCTTGCAAATCGCGCGCTTGGTCAGCCCACATGATAGGGATGCCATCACGTATCGGGTAAGCGAGTTTATCGGCCTTGCAAATCAGTTCTTGCGCTTTTTTATCGTGCTCCAGCGGCCCTTTGCAAATCGGGCAAACCAGAATATCAAGCAGGCGAGTGTCCACGGAGTTTCTCCACAATTCTTTGGGCAAACGGGCGATCGAGATGCGCCGTTACGGGTACGACCCAGATACGCGGGTCGTTTCTTATTGCATCATTCTGCCGACATTTTACTGCATCCTTTTCCGTGATCAGGATCACGTCGGCAGCAGCATCGGCAAACGGGTTATCAAAGTAGTCGTAATGATCCGGCAAAGGCATCTCGTCGAACTGCAAGCCGGCATCGCTCAACTGCGTAAAAAATCGACCAGGATTACCTATCCCGGCTGCCGCCAGAATGCGCGCCGGAGAAAAACCGGTAGTCGTCGCCGAAAACGAACGCAGTGCACGCGACAAGGCGTGGCCTTCCTCGGTGCTGGACGACGCCAGTGGTTCGGCCATCACACCCGACAAATGCATTTGAAAAACTTCTTCCTGCATCGGCGTTTTTTCAGCAGAACCGTTCAGTACGGTGAAGTCACGACGGCGCGAGGCCGGTTCGCGCAAAGGGCCGGCCGGCAACAACCAGCCATTACCCACGCCACGCGCATCAAACAGGACGATCTCGATATCGCGCGCCAAACGGTAATGCTGCAAACCATCGTCGGAAACAATCACATCGACTTGCGGATGCGCAGCCAGCAAGGCAGTCGCAGCAGCGATGCGGTCACGCCCCACCACCACCGGGCACTGCGCTCTGTACATAATCAGCAAGGGTTCGTCGCCGACATCTTTTGCCAGCGACGAAGCCGTCACTTCCTGCGGCAATGAATTCTTGCCACCATAACCGCGCGAAATCACGCCTGGCGTATAACCAGCCTGCCGCAAGGTTTGTACCAGCCAGATCGTCAACGGTGTTTTACCGGTTCCGCCAACAAAGATATTGCCGACCACAATCACCGGCACAGGAATGCGCTGCGCTTTGAAAAAGCCAGCGCGATACGACCATCGGCGCAAACCAGCCAACGCGCCAAACAAGCCCGAGATAGGCAACAGCATGCGCGCAGACCAGCCGCGGTGCGTCCAAGTTCGCGTCAGGAAATCTTCTAGAGTGGAACGTTCCAGGGCCAAGGGCTAGTTTCCGTGTATGAAAGAAGTTGCAGGAAAAACGCTGCCGTCAAAGACTCAGCGCCGGGAATCTATTTTGGAATAAAACTTATTTTTTACCGCTGGTTTGTGCTGCGAATGTGACTTTGGAATAACCCGCAATACGTGCCGCTTCCAATACATTGATCACGGCTTGGTGCGTGGCGGTAGCTTCTGCTGCAATGATCACGACAGGATCAACATTGGCTTTACCTGAAGCTGCCGCGGCCGCAGTCAATTCGGCTGCCAGCGCTTCCGGGTTTTGTACTGCAACACGCGTGTTATTAACCGCGTAACGATTTTGTGCATCAACGATGACGCTGATTTCAAACGGCCGCTCCATCGCTTTTTCCGCATCGGCGGTAGGCAAGGTGATTTGCAGCGCGGTGAACTTGCTGTAGCTGGTCGAGACCATCAGAAAAATCAGGATCACCAACAAGACGTCGATGAAGGCGATCAGATTGATTTCGGGATCTTCGCGACCCTGCCCTTTGCGAAAATTCATGAGGCGTTTCTTTCAGGTCGTTATTTGCTTACTTGCGTGCGCTGTGCACGATGTCGACAAACTTCACAGCTTGCTGCTCCATATCGATGATGAAACTATCGACCAGCGCGCGGAAGTGTCTATAGAACACCAACGATGGCATCGCAATCGCCAGACCGAAACCTGTGTTGTACAGCGCAATCGAAATACCGTGCGCCAGTTGCGTAGGATTGGCACCAGTGCCGGTCGCATTTTGCGAACCGAAAATTTCAATCATGCCGACCACGGTGCCGAACAAACCCATCAACGGTGCCAGCGTGGCTATCGTACCGAGCGTAGTCAGGAAGCGCTCCAGTTCATGCGCCGTACCACGCCCTGCTTCTTCTATCGATTCCTTCATCACGTCACGCGGCGCATCGACGTTACGCAAGCCTGAAGCCAGCACGCGACCGAGTGGCGAATTCTGTTCCAGTGTCGCGACCACATTCGCATCGACTTTGCCGTTGTGATAAACGCGAACGACTTCATCCAGCAGCTTGGGCGGCAAAATACGGACGCGACGCAAGTAGATCGAACGTTCAATAATCAGGGTCAGGGCAATAACGGAAGCGATCAGCAACAGCCAGATCGGCCAGCCTGCTGCTTGAATAATGGCGAGCAAAGTAAGCTCCTTCTTTGGTTCAATGTGATGGATGGAGAATGTAACGGTTTGGCGCAGGGAGAGCAAGTTATAGCTAAACAAGCTTCAGCATCAGCCTAGCCTTCATGTTAACCGGCATCGGTTCAGCTCTCGCAAAATCTTTCGCCTATACGCAATGCGTGGCATGCAGCTTGTGCACATTTTCTGTGGATAACATTGTGCGCAACTTTGTTTAAGCGATCAAAGCGCTTGATTTCAAAGAAGTTTTTTGAACTGCCTCGAAATGAGGCGCTACGGATAAGTACGCTCGCCTTGTTATTCTTCAAACGAAATCAAGGCCAGGATCGCAACAGTCTTGCATCGGCCGGGCCGATGCAAGACATGTTCAATTAATGCCACGGAACATCGCGCACTGTCTGAAGGTTTCTTCAGAAAACGGGATCTTTTTGCTCTTGCAGAATTTTGAAGTGAGCTTCAGCAATTCCTTGATGTCACGACCGCTCGAGTTTGAATAAGTGTTGCTCAGTGAATCAATCAATTCATCGGACAGATCAATGTTGAATTGCGTTGCCAGTGATTTCCACAAGCGCATCGCATCTTCTTTCGATGGCGTCTCATACTGTATCGTCGCAATACAGCGCGACAGGATTGCATCGTCGACATCCTGAATACGGTTGGTCGTCATGAACAGCAAACCGTTGAAGTATTCCAGCGTACGCAGGAATTCAGCGACGATTGCATTGTGCTGCAAGTCGTTGTCGCGGCAACGGATGTAGACGTCGGCTTCATCCAGCAACAGGATCGCATCCCAGCGCGCAGCACGGCGCAAGATCTGCGACAGGTTTTGTTCCACCGATGCGGCAGTAATCCCTAGCTGACCTGAATGCACGCGATACAAGGGCTTGCCGACCACTTCCGAATACACTTCTGCCGTCAGCGTCTTGCCCAGACCAGGCGCACCCTTGCACAGAATCGTGGTGCCGCCGGACTTGCCTTCTACGATATCTTCCATCAAGACCGTCATATCGGCAGTCAGGATGTCGATCAGATCGCGATGATGGTCGGGCAGAATCAATTTGTCGCGCAGTTCAGGCTTGTATTGATATTCCGTCAGATTCTGTACGTGCACCCAGATGTCCTGATGCAGTTCCAGATGGAACATATACAGATAGCAGTGCAGCGGGATTTTCTCGAATCCGACTTCAAAACCGCTCTCGCGCCAGAATTCCGGATCGGCGCTCATTTCAAAACGTCTATCCAGATTTTCTTCGTCATTGACACATTTCGCAGTGACGCCATCCTTGAAGCGCATCAAATGGAAACGGGATTTTTCGTCATTGTAAAAAGCTGAATTGCGCGCAACAAACTGCGCGCCAAATTGCGCCTGATACTTGAGGAAGCGCTTGGATTGCTCTTCGTATTCCTGCTTGAACTCGGCGCACTCCTTGAAGTAGCCCTGATCGATCAGCAGTTCGGGAATCGTGCGATTGGCAATATCGTTGGCGTTGATGACGATCGCATTGGTCATGCCGGAGCGACGCATGCGGTGATCGGGCGACGCTTCCTTGCTGGCAGCCTGCATGGTGTTTGCCAGCAGATCGATGACGACATACGGCGCGCCTTGATCGGGCACGATGTGGCGCAGTCTATGTATCAGCCACGGCAATAACACGCCGTCTTTATTGCGTTTATAGAGCCAACCGTCGATTACATCACGCGAGAAATAGGCCGCCAGACCTGGCACCAGCTTATCCAGGCTAGGAATCTTGCGCGCTTGCGGCGCACCGCGAATATTGTCTTGCGCCAGCATCTGAAACATCAGCGCGCGCTCATCCTGCGCCTTGCACAAATCGTATAAGGTATTCAGGGCTGCAGCATCGAACAGGTGGCTGGGCACCACCATTTTGCCGTGACAAACGCCATGCTCATTGAGCCGTTTCGCCAGTGGCGAGTTGACTTCTATCATACCGAGCAATACGGTTACCAATGATTCAGGTATTTCAAAATCCATCACAACTCCATGCTAATTTCGTGCCGTCGCAAATGAAAACGGCCTCCATCTCTGGAAGCCGCATATCTATTGGTGACCACGGCCGGAATCGATACTTGGCGGCCAATTCCTACATGCATCTTCGTCAAAAACAGTTCTCCGCTTTTTGCCGAGATCGTCTCCTGGTTCTCCGGTCATCATAAAGCAATAGTCTGCTTATGTGAAGCCGAGGCCGGACCGTTACTCGGCCACCTTGCGCGCATATCCGGCCATGGATAGTGTAAATCCGGCCATCATCCCGAAATGCGCGTTTTTTACCATGTCTTTGCTGCTAGCTTGTAGTTGTTCTTGCTGAAAATCTCGCAATCGCAGAGAAGTCCTTATACTGGCCGCCACGCAAAATCATTCATGACGGAGTCACGGTGTCCAAAGGTGTTTTATTTTCAGTCTTCAGCTCCGTGCTGTTTGCGACCCTCTACTTCTATTCCACGCTGCTGTCGCCACTCAATGGCGAAGAGATATTCGGCTGGCGCACCTTGTTGACGATCCCCTTTCTGACGATATTCATTTGGCGCAGCGGCCAATGGACTCACATACAAGTGTGGGCGCAGAGAATGCGCCAACGCCCCTTATTGATAGCTGGTGCGCTAGCGACCTCGGCATTCCTCGGCATTCAGTTGTGGCTCTTCATGTGGGCACCTTTGCATGGCCGCGCATTGCAGGTTTCGCTAGGTTATTTTCTGCTGCCTTTGACCATGTTGCTGACCGGCCGCTTCGTTTACAAAGAACGTCTTTCGCGACTGCAAAATCTGGCCGCGATCTGTGCCGCAGTCGGCGTGGCTAACGAGCTGATTCAGGTCGGCAGCTTTTCATGGGAAACAATGGTGGTAGCTTTTGGCTACCCGGGATATTTCGTTTTGCGGCAAAAAATGAGCAGCAATAATCTGGGCGGACTGTGGTTCGACATGGCCTTGCTGTTGCCGGCAGGATTATGGTTTGTGCACGCAGGTGCGGTCGGCTTTGCTGGCATCGCTGACCATACTGCGCTGTATGTGCTGATCCCTTTGCTGGGCGTCCTCAGTGCGGCCGCCTTGATTTTCTACATGGTGGCGAGCCAGACGCTCAGCTTGAGTTTGTTTGGTTTGCTGGGATATGTGGAACCGGTATTACTGGTGTTCGTTGCGCTGCTGCTGGGCGAACAAATCAAGAGCCACGAATGGCTGACCTATATTCCCATCTGGATGGCAGTACTGTTGCTGATCATAGAAGGATCACTGTCTGTCTATTCCAGAACTGATCGCAGATCGTAAGGAGTTGCATCGCGCCACTAGTGAGCGATCTGTGACTTGCAAAAATAAGAGGCCGTACCCGTTTGCTCAAGCAATGATTCGATCCATCACTTGAACAAACCGGTACGGCTGAAACCTAGAACTGTTCCCACTCCGCTCCTACGTCTGCCTGTGCAACATTTTTTTCACTCGGCATCACTGGTTTGTTCGCCAATTGCTTGGTAGTGGACGACGCGAGTGCCGGCTTCTTGTCATTTGTTAATGCATTCGATGCAACACGCTGCAAGCTAGGCGCGCCATCGAGTTTGAATACGCTGACCACTTGCACCAGATTACGCGCTTGATCCTGCAGTGATTCGGCAGCGGCTGCGGCTTCTTCTACCAGCGCCGCATTTTGCTGTGTCACCTGATCCATCTGCATTACCGCTTGATGAATCTGTTCGATGCCGGCTGTTTGTTCATGGCCTGCAGCAGTGATTTCACCCATGATGTCGGTGACGCGACGCACGCTGGCTACCACTTCCTGCATAGTCGCACCGGCATCATCCACCAGACGCGCGCCGTCGTTGACCTTGCTGACTGAATCGCCAATCAGGTTCTTGATCTCCTTCGCTGCCGCAGCCGAACGTTGCGCCAACGTGCGCACCTCTGCCGCGACGACTGCAAAACCTCGACCCTGCTCACCGGCACGCGCCGCTTCGACAGCTGCGTTCAATGCGAGGATGTTGGTCTGGAATGCAATGCCATCGATCACGCCGATGATGTCTACAATCTTTTTCGACGATTCATTGATCGAGCCCATCGTCTCCACCACTTGCGTGACAACATTGCCACCTTTCATCGCCACTTCCGACGCAGTCAGCGCCAATTGATTGGCTTGGCGTGCGTTATCTGCATTTTGTTTTACCGTACTGCTCAACTCTTCCATCGACGACGCCGTTTCTTCCAGCGAACTGGCCTGCTCTTCGGTACGCGATGACAAATCCAGGTTGCCGCTGGCGATCTGCGTAGATGCGGTGGCGATTGCATCTGTACTGAAGCGCACTTCGCCGACGATGCGCACCAGACTCTTGTTCATGTCTTTTAATGCTTGCAGTAACTGACCGGTTTCATCTTTCGATTTGATATCAATAACGCTACTCAAGTCGCCACTGGCAACGGTTTGTGCAATCTTGACTGCCTCGTTCATCGGCTTGGTGATCGAACGCGTAATCCACCATGCAAAGCTGACGCCCAGAATAACTGCCGCAATACCCAGACCTATCATCATGGCTGTCGCGGAATCAATATGTGCCTTCGCAGCAGCGCCACTTTGTTCGACTATTTTCTTTTGCAGCGCCGCCAGTTCGGCGACAGTTTTTTGCACGTTATCCAGCGCAGGCAAGGTCTCATTCAACATGAGTTTGATTGCTTCTTCGCGTTCATTGGCGGCGACCAGTTTCCCAACTTTTCCAAACGAAACGACATATTTGCCGCGCACATCCTTGAACTCCACCATCAGGGCTTTGCCTGCATCGCTCTTGATCAATTGATCCAGCACCACGACCGCATCATCGATGATCTTTTTATTCTTTTTGATTTCTTCAAACAGGTTTGCCACTTTGGCTGGATCGCTTTCAATGAACAGTTCCATATTGCGACGTGCATTGGCGCGTATGGTTGCGCCTATGGTGGACACCGCTTCAGCCTTGACCCAATCGGTGTCTATCATTTCGCTATTGATCTTGCCGATTCCGGCAAAGCGTGCCAATGCCAGCACAATTAAAATCGCCATCAATACAAATACCAGTCCGAAACCGATACCAAGACGTGTGCCAATTTTTAGATTTTTGATATTCATTTTTATATTCCTCAACAAAATTCTGATGCTTTAATTCTGACGAAAGGCTTGATGTTATTTCTCTTAAGATTTCACCGAGCACTGCATTTCAAACCGCATTTCCATTACCATCTGTTCTTTGCCACTTGAATTACTGCGCACTCCTTGTGTGCAAGACAAAAGCCCTACGTTTAAATATCGGCAATACGCACCACTTTCTCGCATGCAACAAAGTGATTGCACTACTTTTGTACGACCCTTGTGCGCGCTTGCACCATTCACAGCTTCAGAAAACTTAACGATGCCCTCTGATCGCCCACTACCGAGTTCTTCATCTGCAACCACCGTGCTCAGCGTTTCGGCCTTGAATCAGGCGGTATCGCGCATGCTGGAGCGCAGCTTCCCCTTGTCCTGGATATCCGGTGAGATCTCCAACTTCACGCGTGCAGCCTCGGGACATTGGTACTTCACACTGAAAGATGATGCGGCCCAGGTACGCGCCGTAATGTTCCGTGGTCGTGCTCAATACGCAGATTTCATGCCACGCGAAGGTGACAAGGTAGAAGTGCGCGCATTGGTCACGCTGTACGCACCGCGCGGTGACTATCAGCTGAGTGTGGAAGCGATACGTCGCGCCGGCGTCGGCAATCTGTATGAAGCGTTTTTGCAATTGAAGGAAAAGCTTGCAGCCGAAGGTTTGTTCGATCCCGACCGTAAGCGCCCGCTACCAGCTTTTGTGCGCACGATCGGTATCGTCACCAGCCCGCAGGCAGCAGCCTTGCGTGACATTTTGACTACATTAAAACGACGCGCGCCGCATGTGCGCGTCATCCTGTATCCAACCCCGGTACAAGGCGAAGGTTCGGCGATGAAAATTGCGCAGGCAATTGCCACCGCATCGGCACGCGCCGAATGCGATGTGCTGCTGGTCTGCCGCGGTGGCGGCAGTATCGAAGATTTGTGGTCTTTCAATCATGAGCTGGTGGCACGCACGATAGTCGGTTGCGATATGCCGGTCATCGTCGGTGTCGGCCATGAAACCGATTTCACGATTGCCGATTTTGCGGCTGACTTGCGTGCGCCTACACCGACCGCTGCCGCAGAACTCGCAACCTTGCCGCGCGCAGACTGGCTATCACAACTGAATACGCAAGCTGAAGACATGCGGCGCGCGATGAAGCGCCAGTTATCCGATACGGCGCAGACGCTCGACTGGTTATCTCGCCGTTTGATCAGCCCGGCGGCGTATATCGCGCATGAAAGAATGAAATTGCAGGCGCTGCAAACCCGGCTTGGCCACGCCACGCGTATTCCATTGAGCAAGGCGCAATTTGCGCTCGCACATTTGCGCAATCGCTGGCTCACGCAATTGCCGGATACGCGCGTCCAGCGCTCCAACGTCGCCAATCATGCGCGTCGCCTGACAAATCAAATGAATACGCGCATCGCCACGCAACGTCAAAACCTGCATGCGCTTTCCGCGCAGCTGGAAATGCTGAATCCGCAACGCACGCTGGAACGCGGTTATGCCATCGTGACCAATGAAAAAGGTGAAATCGTGCGTGCGCCGCAAGAGTTGCATCCACGCCAGAATGTGACGATCAAGCTGGCCGAAGGTAGCGCACAAATTGGTATTGCGACTGTGCAGCAGACGCTGGATTAAACCAGCAAGCACTTTGCATCACCAGTAATAATGAGAATAATTCGTATTGAAATGGAATCAAGTAAATTATCGAAAGGCCCGTAAACACTCGCTCTCCGGCCTGTCATTAGTTTTGAATTTACGCGCACATAAATTGACCTGCGTCGTGTGCAATGATTGCTTAACCGCTTTACAATAGCCCCTTTCAAAAAGAACATCTTTATTTTTAACCCTACCAAGGACGACCATGGAACATACCCTGCCGGCACTGCCCTATGCGTTGGATGCACTTGCTCCACACATCTCCAAAGAGACTCTTGAATTCCATTACGGCAAGCATCACCAAACCTATGTGACGAATTTGAACAACCTGATCAAAGGTACAGAATTCGAAAACGCATCGCTCGAAGAAATCATCAAAAAATCTTCCGGTGGCGTTTTCAACAATGCAGCACAAGTCTGGAACCACACTTTCTACTGGAACGGCCTGAAACCAAACGGCGGCGGCGCACCAACTGGTGCAGTGGCTGACGCGATCAACGCCAAGTGGGGTTCGTTCGACAAGTTCAAGGAAGAATTCACCAAATCGTGCGTAACCAATTTCGGCTCAGGCTGGACATGGTTGGTTAAAAAAGCTGACGGCTCGCTCGATCTGGTTAACACATCGAATGCAGGCTGCCCATTGACCGGCACCGACAAACCATTGTTGACCTGCGACGTTTGGGAACACGCTTACTACATCGACTACCGCAATGCGCGTCCTAAGTATGTTGAGTCGTTCTGGGCGTTGGTGAACTGGGATTTCGTTGCGAAAAACCTGGCTTAATTTATTTTAAGCAGCACCAAGCACTCAATACAAAACGCCCCGGTTAATTCGGGGCGTTTTTATTTGCAGGAAGTGATATAAATTGCCATCCTGGCACTGAATGTTTACTTATTCGTTTTTTGCATGAATACATGTGAAAAGTATCGTTTGAACGCATAAGGAATTTTGATATATTCCTTTCCATTCGGTAAGTTGCTCAATTGCATGAGTCACGCACTGCGCCGTATCCTCGAATTTTTACGAAAACATGGAGTAGGTTATGTTTAAAAAAGTTGTATTACTCACAGCCGCTGCTGCCACCCTATTCTCAGGCGTCGCACAAGCACAAGACAAACCGATCCTGAATGCGTCCTACGACGTTGCGCGCGAAGTATTTGCTGCCATTAACCCGAAATTCCAGGCCAAATGGAAAGCTGAAACCGGTCAGGACTTGAAGATCGATCAATCGTTTGCCGGCACTTCGCGTCAGGCACAAGACATTATCCAGGGCAAAAAAGTTGATACCGTTACCTTCAATCAAGTGACCGACATCGACATCCTTGCGCAACGCGGTCTGGTGCGTAAAGATTGGCAAAAAGCCTTCCCTAACAATAGCTCGCCTTACTACAGCACCATCTCTTTCCTGGTACGTAAAGGCAATCCAAAGAACATCAAAACCTGGGATGACCTGGTACGTGACGACGTAAAAGTTGTGTTCCCGAATCCAAAAACATCGGGCAATGCACGCTACACCTACCTCGGCGCATGGTTGTATGCGAACGAAAAATTCAAGGGTGACCAAGTACAAACCAAGGCATTCGTCGGCAAACTGCTGCGTAATGTTGTGAACTTCCCTACCGGCGGTCGAGGTGCAACAGTTGCATTTGCCCAGAACAATCAAGGCGATGCATTACTGACCTTTGAATCCGAAGTCATCAACATTGCCAAGAGCGATGAATTCAAATCCGGCGCATATGAAATCGTTACTCCACCAGTTTCAGTATTGGCTGAGTTCCCGGTTGCTGTTGTCGATAAAGTGGTTGATGAAAAAGGCACACGCAAAGTCGCTACCGCTTATTTGAACTACGAATATTCACGCGAAATCCAATTGCTGCTGACCACCTTCAACTATCGTGTTCATCACCCAGATATCGCGAAAGTCGTAGCTGACCGTTATCCTAAAGTTCGTTTGATCGATCCAACCAAAGTACTCGGTACATGGGATCAGATTCAGGCTGCTCACTTTGCCAGCGGTGCGACACTGGATCAATTGCTGGGTCAACGCAACTAATCCAAAATTTAATCAGAACATCATCAGATAGCGTACAAAGTCTGCTGGCGATCCGGAATTTAGATTTCACCTTCACCAGCATCATCTTTGTCATTCTGTATGAGGGTGGTTTACAATGCCGCCATCCATGCGACCATCTGTAACTGGGTGGTCGTTTGCTTTTGTGGCATAACGTTTTGCAGTGACATCGCACTGCCCCTGAATCCGCACCTATTGTGAATCTGTCTCTCCGCTTCTTTCGCAGTACACCGATCCTGCCGGGCTTTTCATTAAGCTTCGGTTTTTCGACGCTGTACATCAGTCTGGTTATCCTGCTGCCGATTTCGGCCTTGCTGGTTTATGTCAGCGGCATGTCGTTTCAGCAGTACTGGTTTGCGATTACCGATGCGCGCGTGCTACAGAGTTACAAAGTGACGGCGATGGGTGCGTTTTATTCCACCGTCATCGTGACCTTCATCGGCTTTCTGCTGGCGTGGGTCATTACGCGTTACGACTTTCCTGGCCGTCGCCTGATTGATTCTCTGGTCGATCTGCCGTTTGCACTACCAACCTCGGTCGCCGGCGTAACCTTGTCCGTCTTGTTCATGCCAACCGGCTGGCTTGGTCAGTGGTTTGAAATTTTCGGTATCAAAATCTCTTATGCCTTCCCCGGCATAGTCGTGGCGATGATCTTTACCAGCCTGCCCTTCATCGTGCGTTCAGTACAACCTGTACTGGAAGACATGGAAAGCGAACTGGAAGAGGCGGCCCTGATGTTGGGTGCGAATAAATGGCAAATCTTCTGGCGCGTGATTTTGCCGACGTTGGTGCCTGCATTGATCACCGGCTCTTCACAAGCCTTCATTCGCAGCCTAGGGGAGTTCGGTGCAGTCATCATGATCGCCGGGAATATCCCGTTCCAGACGGAAGTTACATCACTGATGTTGTTCGTCCGCCTGCAGGAATATAACTACCCCGCCGCTGCCGCGATTGCATCTGTCGTTCTGCTGGCATCGCTGACGCTGCTGTTCCTGCTGCAAGTTGTGCAGAGCCGTTTCTTCAAGAAAGGCTGAGGACATCATCATGGCAAAAGCAGTCAAACGTCCTTCTCAAACCCATCAATGGATCTTGATCGGCCTCGGCATCGTGATGACGATACTGCTGCTGATTGTGCCGTTGGTTCTGATTTTTACGCAGGCATTCAGCGGTGGTTTGTCCCTGCTGTGGCAAAACCTGAATGAAGATTACATGAAGCATGCGTTCGGCCTGACGCTGCTGGCCGCGGTACTGACCGTGCCTATCAATCTGGTATTCGGCATCCTCCTCGCATGGTGCGTCACGCATTACGACTTCTTCGGACGACGTTTATTGGTGACATTGGTAGAAATTCCTTATGCCACCTCGCCTGTGGTTGCCGGCTTCTGCTATCTGGTCGTGTATGGACTCGAAGGAGCTATCGGCAAGTGGTTGTATGCGCATGACGTGCAACTGATGTTTGCATGGCCGGGCATCATCATGGTCACATTGTTTATAACCGCGCCGTATATCGCGCGCATCCTGATGCCCCTGATGCAAAAACAGGGCACAGAAGAAGAAATCGCAGCGCTGTCTTTAGGCGCGACCGGCTGGCAAATTTTCCGAGATGTGACATTACCGAATATCAAATGGGCATTGCTGTACGGTGCAGTCATTACCAACGCACGCGCAGTCGGCGAATTCGGCGCGGTGGCGGTAGTCTCAGGCACCATCATGAATCAAACCCTGACGCTGCCATTGCTGGTTGAACAACTGAATAACGATTACAAAACTGCTGCTGCATTCACTGCCGCAGCCTTGCTTGCCTGCATGGCCTTGCTGACCCTGATTCTGAAAACTGCGATGGAGTGGCGCCAGGAAAGGCGTGAAGCAGAATCAGAAGATAGTCGTATTAGTTAAGCAACTTTCAGGGTGTGCACAATTGCGAATTAATTTCGCACTGCCGCCCTTCCCCACCAAAAATCCACTATCATCGCGCTGCGCTGCAGAACAGCTTGCGGCCCAATTTCCGTTTGATCGAAACTCTCGGTTTCGACATCGTTCGCAAAACAGTCAACGCGTCCATTGCTATCGGTAGCAAAAAAATCATCAGAGAGTCAGTCGATTCCTACAAGGTTTTAGGATGATTTCTGATCGCCATTCCCGAATGGTTAATCTATTCTCGCAACTCAGGTCGCGAACAGCATTCACCAAAGAGTAGATACGCGAAATGCGATATCAACAAGCAGCTTGGCAATTTTGCAAGTTGCCTTCAATAAGGAAAACGATATGTACAGCAATCACGATGAGATCAACAATCCAAATTTCCTGACGCACGTTAGACGCATTCCAGATGCCAGCAAAATGCAGGCTGGCGAACAAGACAGTAACGATGATGTATCCACAGAGTTGGCAGAGGATGCCGATCCTGCGCATATCACTACCATTCCTTTCAGCACCACCAAGGTCGGTTCTTTCCAATAAAATTTTCTGAAGCTGGATCAGCTTTCTACGCGTGACAGCCTGGCTATAAAACTTGCTGCATCACCTAAAGCTGATCCTAACTCTGCAGTCTTCCATTCCCGCAATTCTGTTTTCCAGCGTTTTTTCGCATAGCTTCTATACTTATCCTTAGTTAGTCCATTTAGCACTACTCAACTCTTGTATTGGTCGTACCATTTCCTAGAGGAATGTATGCCTAACGAAATTCATACACGTTGTTGTATTGCAGGTGGTGGTCCAGCCGGCATGATGCTGGGCTTGCTGCTGGCGCGCGCCGGTGTCGATGTACTGGTGCTGGAAAAACATGGTGATTTCCTGCGCGATTTTCGCGGCGACACCGTCCATCCATCCACACTGGAATTGATGCAGGAACTCGGTTTGCTGCAAGCCTTTCTGCAAAGACCGCACGACAAGGCTTACCAAATAAGCATCAATGTGGCCGGTCAGGAATTGATGATTGCCGATTTCTCGCGCCTGCGTACAGCATGCAATTTCATCGCCTTGATGCCGCAATGGGATTTTCTGGATTTCCTGCGCGATGAGGCCATCACCTATCCCAATTTCCGTCTGATACAAAATGCCGAAGTCATCGGCTTGCTTGAATCCGATGAGCGCATAAACGGAGTCCGCACCAACACCAATGAAGGTTCATTAAACGTCTACGCAGATCTTGTCATAGGAGCCGATGGCCGTCATTCGACTGTACGCAAGGCGGCAGGGTTGACCGTGCGCGATTTGGGCGCGCCTATCGATGTGTTGTGGATGCGATTGCCGATTGCTGTCGGCGATCCGCCCACTACAGGAGCGCGCTTGAGAGCAGGGAAATTCTTTGTGATGCTCAATCGCGGAAGCTATTGGCAATGCGCGTATGTGATTGCCAAGGGCGGCATCGCGGCCATCCATGCACGCGGACTGAAGGCCTTTCATGCGGAATTAGCCGCAGCTGCACCACTCTTTGCGGACCGGGTTCAATCGCTGCAAAGCTGGGACGACATCAAATTATTGAGCGTCACGGTCGACCGTTTGGAGCGCTGGTGGAAACCAGGTTTGCTGTGCATAGGCGATGCCGCGCATGCGATGTCGCCTGTAGGCGGTGTTGGTATCAACCTGGCGATTCAGGATGCGGTCGCGACTGCCAATATTTTATCCAAATCACTTACCAATCCACACACGCAGGCACAGGCATTGACGCCATTGCTCAAGCAGGTTCAGAGCCGCCGCCTGTTTCCCGCAAGGATCACGCAAGCGGTACAAGTCGCGATCCAGAATCGCGTGCTGGTTCCAGTAATTAGCGCGCAGAACAGGCAGGCACTCACGATTCCATGGCCATTAAAACTATTGAATCGCTGGCCGGTATTACGCAAAATTCCAGCTTATGCAATCGGTATCGGTGTTCAGCCCGAACATATCCTGGATAGACCGGAACATGCCAAACTGCATGCGCCTGAATTACCAGTTTCAAAATAATATTTCGGCTGCCAGAACGGCAGCCGAAGACCTGCCTTAGATCAGCATCCCGCCGGAAACTTCTATGCGCTGTGCATTGACCCAACGGTTACCGTCAGACAGCAAGGCGGCAATTGCACCACCGATATCGTCAGGTTGACCGACACGCCCCAAGGCTGTCATCGACGCCACCATTTGGTTGAGTTCCGCGTTATCACGCACTGCACCGCCGCCGAAATCGGTTTCAATCGCGCCTGGTGCGATCGTATTGACGGTAATGCCGCGTGCGCCAAATTCTTTCGCCATGTAACGCGTCATCACTTCGATGCCGCCCTTCATCATTGCATATGCGGCATAACCGGGAAAACTGAAACGTGCGAGGCCACTCGATACATTGACGATGCGACCACCATCAACGATCGACGGCAACAGTTTCTGCGTCAGGAAGAACGGGCCTTTCAAATGCACAGACATCAATTCATCGAACTGCTGCTCTGTCATATCGGCAATGGCGGCATGTATGCCCATACCGGCATTATTGACCAGGTAATCGAGTTGATCTGCACCGAACTTGGCACGCAACAATTCTTTTACTGATTCCACAAACGCGATAAACGATGCGCTATCGCCGACGTCAAGTTGCAGCATGGCCGCGCTGCCGCCATCGCCTTCGATCTGCTGCACCAGCGCTGCGGCTTCCGCAGCGTTGCTGCGATAGGTGCCGATAATGGCAACGCCTTGCGCAGCCAGATGCAATGCAGTGTTTTTCCCCAAGCCACGGTTGGCGCCGGTAATCAATGCGATTTTGCGAGTCATGATGTACTCCTTGTTAAGTTGGCAAATTGCAGTATATTGTTCGGATATACCAAGATAAATATCAGTGATATGAATGCACTGTTCGGATAAAACAAACCAATATGTCAATCAATAAGCTCGACTTACTGCACACTTTCGTCCGTGTCGCCGAGGTTGGCAGCTTCACCAAAGCGGCCTCTGATCTAGGCCTGCAAAAAGCCAGCGTGTCTGAGCATGTGCGCTCGCTGGAAGATTTACTCGGTACGCGTCTGCTACATCGAACCACACGCAAGGTGCAACCGACGCACGATGGCACAGCGCTGCTGGAACGCTGCAAGGATTTGCTGTCCGATATGGACGAACTGGAAGGCATGTTCCGACAAGCCGGCGCAGATTTAAGTGGTCGGCTGCGGGTCGACATGCCGACATCGATTGCCCGCAACATCGTGATGCCGCGTCTTGGAGAATTTCTGGCGCAGTACCCGAATATTCATATCGAGGTCAGCAGCACTGATCGCTTCGTCGATGTCGTACGCGAAGGATTTGATTGCGTGCTGCGGGTTGGCAGCACGATTGACAACTCGCTGATCGCGCGTCGAATTGGTTTGCTCGAATTGGTGAACTGCGCGAGCGTCAGCTATCTCGAAAAATACGGCGTGCCGCAAACGCTGGAAGATTTATCCTCGCATTACCTGATCCATTATTCGACGGTGCTTGGCATGCGCAGTAGCGGATTCGAATATGCAGTTGATGGGAAAAACATGTCGTTGACTATGCAAGGCTTCGTCACCGTCAATAACGTCGATGCAGGCGAAGCTGCATATCTAGGTGGCCTGGGTATTGCGCAGGTACCGCTTGCAGGTGTGCAGCACCATGTTCATTCAGGTCGACTGGCGCTGCTGCTGCCGCAATATGTGCCAAATCCATTACCGTTTTCTTTGCTCTACGCGCATCGCAGACATTTGCCGCATCGTGTGCGCGTGTACATGGAATGGTTGACGAAAGTGTTGCAGGAAACGACCTGGCTCAATTTTCCGGCTGAATAATTTGAAAAGACAATACCAGACGTCATACGTAAATTTTTCCCGTGAACAGCACTGACAAAAATAAAAAAGGCGATGATGATCGCCTTTTTTATTTGTGTTTAATTTCGATACTGCGATCAGCGAATCAAACTTTCCCGCGCAGCCGAGCTGATTGCCACCACCGCAGGATGCGTCAACTGCCGCTCTACTGAGATTGCATAGAACTGCTCGGTCACCACATTTGTACGACCAATCTCAGTCACACCATATTGCTTCTTGATTTGCTCGGCAACCGCAGATGGCGCCGCGAAAATACCTTTACCGGCGGCACCGAATGCCTGCAGCAAAGCGCCATCGTCAAATTCGCCTATGATGCGCGGCCGCACTTTTTCTTTTTCAAACCAGCGTATCAGGCGCGGCCGAACTGCAGCATCTTCACCCGGCATCAGGAAGGGGGCGCCATCCAGACTTTTCGGAAAACCCTTCTCGTATTCTTTCGCCAGTTCATCGGTCGCAAAGAAGGTCACGCCGCACTCGCCCAGCAAATGGTTATAGCCGCGCACGTCGATATTCGCCGGCATCGGACTATCGGCGATCACGATATCCAGCCTGTGCACAGCCAGATCGGCCAGCAGGCTGGTCAACTTGCCTTCACGACAAACGATACGCAAGGATTCCGGCAACTCCATCGCCGGCTCCAGCAACAGATAGGCAATCGCCTTCGGCACCGCATCGGCGACGCCGACTCTGAATTGCAAAGGCCATCCGCCCGGACGGAAGCGCAAGACTTCCTGCAACTCTTCGCCCAGCGTAAAAATTTCATCCGCATAACCGAGTACTACACGCCCAGCATCATTGAGCTCAAGACGTCGGCCGACGCGGTTGAATAATTTGTAACCGAGCACATCTTCAAACAAGGTGATCTGGCCGCTGATGGTTTGCGGCGTCAAGTGCAGACGCTCGCTGGCGCGACCTATGCCGCCCGCTTTGGCGACGACCCAGAAATAATGCAAATGCTTGTAATTCATTGTGCTCATCGCGTCTCTATGCTCAGTTTTTACGAATCAAAAATTAATTATATTCGAATTTTCAATAGAATAAAAAGCGAGTAAATTTAGAGTGCTTCATACTGGAACGTATAAACAAAATCAAGCAAAGCAGAACTGCAGGCAGGAAAATGCGTCTTACTTTGCGTGACCAGCATGATGGAAGTACACACACACTTGAGGAGTAGCTAACATGAATCCAGTTGACCAACTGCGCAGTTCCCCACAGACGACGAGTTTCTCGACATCTGTCCTGTCGACCAACAAAGTCATCCGCAATACGTATTTATTGCTATCCATGACTTTGCTGTTCAGCGCGATCACCGCAGGCGCAACAATGGCTTTGAATTTGCCACGCCCTGGTCTGATCGTCACGATGGTCGGTTATTTCGGCTTGCTGTTCCTGACCAATAAATTCCGTAATCAAGGTCTGGGCATTGCCTTCGTATTCGCGCTGACCGGCTTCATGGGTTACACCATCGGACCTCTGCTGAACATGTACCTCGGCTTGCCGAACGGTGGACAAACCGTGATGATGGCGTTCGGTGCAACCGCTGCAATCTTTGTTGCACTGTCGGCTTACGCACTCACCAGTCGCAAGAATTTCAGCTACATGGGCGGCTTTTTGACAGCTGGTATTCTGGTGGCCTTCCTGGCTTCGCTAGGCGCTTACTTCTTTGAAATCCAGGCATTGTCGCTGGCAGTATCCGCAGCCTTCGTCTTGCTGATGTCAGGTCTGATCCTGTATGAAACCAGCGAGATCATTCACGGCGGCGAAACCAACTATGTGATGGCGACTGTCACCTTGTTCGTCGCGATCTTCAATCTGTTCATCAGCCTGTTGCAATTGCTTGGCTTCGTGAATAGCAACGACTAATCGTTTTCCTGTTTTTACGATGTTCTGAGCAAGCTGCGCGCCATCTACGGATGGCGCGTCTACATCAAAGGCATAAACATGAAATGTCCAATTTGCACTGATATGCAGCTGATCATGTCCGATCGGCATGGCATTGAAATCGATTACTGCCCGCAATGCCGCGGCGTATGGCTTGATCGCGGCGAACTCGACAAACTGATCGATCGTTCTGCAACAGCATTGGTAGGCGATATACCGCCTCGCCAGAGCGGCGAGCGCAAACAAAAACTACACGGCTACAGCAAGGAAGGTTACGGCCAGAAAAGTAAAAAAGACTTGATAGGCGAGCTATTTGATTTTTGATGAGCAGGTTTTGATACAAGAGTTCTCATGCAAGAAATGCAAGCCGGCCGCAATATTTATATATTGCGGCCGTTTCTTTTTCCTCCCGGTTTTTCATTTTCCCCTGCCTTCCACCCCGTTTTTTCACTCTGATTAATCCCCAAACCGCACTGAAAGACTCTGGATAACAGCTTGTTGCTCGGCTTACAGCACCGAATTGACTTGAAAACTTTAGAAAGCAAACACGGAGCGAATGCTTTAAAGTAGCGAACGTCTGGCCGCAAGTGCCGCTTGCTCTGCCTTGGAAAGGCAAGCAAAAAAAATGGAAAAGTAAGGAAAAAACAAAATGAATACTGCAAAAGATGCACTGGAACGTCTGCGCGAAGGGAACCGCCGTTTCGTCGCAGATATCCGTAACGACGACAATACATCGACACGCGCACGCCGCAAAGAAGTAGTGAATGGGCAAAACCCGTTTGCAATTATTCTCGGCTGCTCGGACTCACGAGTACCCGCCGAAATGGTGTTCGACCAAGGGCTGGGCGATTTATTCGTGATCCGCGTCGCTGGCAACATCGTGGCGCCTTCGCAAGTCGGCAGCGTCGAATTCGCGGCAGCGCTTTACAAGACAAAACTGGTAGTAGTACTCGGACATTCGCAATGTGGCGCGATTCTGGCAACGCTGGAAGAATTGAAGCGCCCGAATGAAAATCAGTCGCGCAATCTGAAGTCCATCGTCGACCGCATACGCCCTTCGGTAGAAACGTTGCTCGAAACAGATTTGAAACATGATCACGATGCGCTGGTACATCAATCGGTACGTGCCAATATCCGTGCGTCGGTCAATCATTTACGTCACGGTTCCGAGTTGCTCGAAAACCTGATTCAAAATGAAGGTTTGCTGGTGGTCGGTGCCGAGTATTCACTGGAGACCGGTGCAGTAGAATTTTTTGACGGCATCCCTAAGAACTGATGTAACAAGCTGGCCTTGATCAAGGTCAGCGCTTCATACCTGCTCTTTGCATTGCGATCACAATCCTGCCATTGGTAAACCACACGTTCAACCAGCCATCAATCATTTTCAGGATAGCCAGATGAAATCTCGTCATTCATTGATCGCACTGCTTGCTGTATGCGTACTCGCCAGCGGCTGTGCAAAAAAACTCAAGCCTGACAACTTGCCTGCCCTGTCCGGCAATGTCAGCGGCACCGTCGCCTATCGCGAACGGATAGCCTTGCCACCAGATGCAAAAGTCATTGTCAGCCTGGAAGACGTCACACGCACCGGCAAAAGCGGCAGCTTCATCGCCCAGCAAACTATACGGCCGACCACGCAAGTACCTATTCCATTCAACTTGCGCTACATTCCCGCAGCAATCGATCGCAGCCACCGCTATGCGGTCACTGCATCTATTCTGGATAGCCAGGACGGCGTGATATGGACATCGGAAGAAGCGACCGCGATCTCGTTCCATGAGCCGGAAAAACCGGTAGCTCTTCTGCTGCAACGTGCTCTTAATCCAAATGCGCTTGCTACACCATCTGCGAATACCGGCATGGCGTTCAAATGTGCCGATATCGAATTCATCGCGAAGTTCAGCGCCGACAAAGTACAGATTCTGCTGGCGGGTAGAACCCTGATATTGCCGCATGTAGTATCAGCTTCGGGCGCACGTTACAGCGATGGCAGCAATACATTCTGGAACAAGGGAAATGACGCGCTGCTGGAAATCAATGGCGTCAGCTACAAAGGCTGCAAAACCGATCCCTTGCCTGCAAAGTAAAATTTATAGATTGTTCATGTGCGCTGCCATACGAGCAAGCGATTATTCGCCGGCATCGCATGGTCAGCCTGCATGATAAATCCATGCGCGTTCGCCAATTCCTGCATTGCTTCGATGTCGCGTATCCCCATATGTGCAGCTTGTGTGCGCAGGCTTGCATCAAATTGCGCATTGCCCACACTCGTAAATTGTCCCTTGTAATTGAACGGCCCATACACGCATAGTTTGCCGCCGGCTTGCAAGACGTGCGCCGCACCGGCAAACATTTTCTCGACTTCACTCCACGCCATGATGTGACAGGTATTCGCTGTGAATACTGCGTCCATATCTTTATCAAGCAAATCAACGGCCCACTCTGCATTCGACATATCCAGAGCGATAGGCGGCAATACATTCTTCAATGCCGCTTCCTGCAACCAGGCTTGAATACTCGAATGGTTTTGCGGCAGGTCGCTGGTTTGCCAAATCAATTGCGGCAAACCAGCGCCAAAGAAGACGGCATGCTGACCGGTACCACTACCGATTTCGAGTACATGTTTCCGATCAGCGAATTCTTTATCCAAGATAGCGAGTATCGGTTCACGATTACGCTCGCATGCTGAGGAAAATTGTTTGTTCATTGCTGCATCCTTATCAGTTTGCTCGATTAGTTGCATCAGGTTTTTAACTATCTATCTCTGCATGCGACAAGCCTATTTGCCAAACGCCATTGCGCTGAAGACAAAAACTTCGCTTCTCGAATGCGCTCAAACGCTTCATTGCATACTCGGCTTTGGATGCAGTCGAGCGATCGGGATATTCAACGATGGCCAATAAGCGCCGTGGCGGACGCGAACGCGTATAGCGCGCGCCCTTGCCTTTTTGATGTGCGGCATAGCGCGCATGTACATCAACGGCAATGCCGGTATAGATGCTGCCGTCCTTGCATTCAATCAAATAAAGAAACCACGTCATGCTTAATCAACTTTCAGGCTGAAGCTTTTTCCTGCATTCATTCGAATACCAAGTTTCGCTATACTGCAGCGACATCAGCTTAACTGAATGCGCCGCATATGAAAAACTTGATAGCTTCCGATATCCGCAATAGTCATTCTGTCCGCGGGCTTTTCGCATGCGTCATCGTACTGATGCTGATTACTACCGGCAATCTCGCGACTGCGGCAGAACCTGTGCTTGAACTCGCATTCGCCAAACAACGCCAGAAGCTGGCACGCTCCGATCTGCTGCGACACCCTGACGTGCGCACCATCAGCATTCCTGCCGATGTCAGTTACAAACGAAAAATGGAATATCGTGCGCTGCCGCTGAAATCAATCTTGCGCACTCTGCATGGCATCAGCACCGTGCAATTCAAATCTGACGATGGCTTCGTCGCCAACATCCCGGCCGAACTCTTGTCGGGTGCATCTGAACCATGGCTGGCGATAGAAGCTGCCAACGCGCCATGGCCGGAATTGAAGCCAGGCGGTCGCAGTGCAGGCGCATTTTATCTGGTCTGGATCTCGCCGGAGAAAAGCAATATCACACCGGAATTCTGGCCATATCAAATTGCTGTCATCAGCGAAATTTCTGCGTTGACTGAGCGTTATCCGCAAATTCTGCCTGATGCATCCTTGAAAAAAGACAGTGCGGAATATCGCGGCATGCAAGCCTACATCACGCATTGTTCGAGTTGCCATCAGATCAATGGCGGTGGCGATGCGAAGTTGGGGCCGGACTTGAATCTGCCGTTCAATCCGACTGAATATTTTCAGGCAGATTTCTTGCGCAAGTACATGCGCGATCCGGCGGCCGTACGGAACTGGCCACAATTAACGATGCCAGGATTTTCGCCCAGCGTGATGAATGATGCACAGCTGGATGACTTGCTCGCGTATTTACATCACATGACGCAACGCAAGCAGTTACCGGCTGACGCGAAGAATTAATTAACTTGCTTCAGCCGATGTTGTTGACGACTCGTTAGTAAAGAAGCGCGATTGCATTTCTTCCAGCCCCAGCGTTTGCAATACTTCCTGCAAACGCTCGGTCGGGCGCTTGCGCGGCAGATCCTTGTAAGTGGCGATGATCAATTCATTCTTCATCGAATGTTCCCAACCCACCAGTTCCGTCACATTGACTTGATAGCCATGCGCTTCGAGTTGCAGGCAACGCAAGACGTTAGTCACTTGACTGCCAAACTCACGCGTATGCAAGGGATGACGCCAGATTTCTGTCAGCGCGTTCTTCGCCAGCGTCTTGCCCTTGTTCTTTTTCAAAACCGATGCCACTTCCGCCTGGCAACAAGGTACCAGTACGATGAACTTGGCCTGCTTCTCCAGCGCAAAATGAATCGCGTCGTCAGTTGCGGTATTGCAGGCGTGCAGCGCCGTGACAACGTCGATTTTCTTAGGCAACAGATCGGAGGTAATCGAATCGGCAACCGACAGATTCAAGAAGGTCATGCCGGGAAAATCCAGTTTTTTTGCGAGCGCTTCCGATTTTTGTACCAGCTCGTCGCGCGTTTCTATGCCGTAGATGCGTGACTGATCCTTGCGTTCCTTGAAAAACAAGTCGTACAGGATGAAGCCCAGATAGGATTTGCCGGCACCGTGATCGGCCAGCGTAATGTCAGGATGATCGTTTTGAATTTCCTGCAGCAAGGGTTCGATGAACTGATACAGGTGATAAACCTGCTTGAGCTTGCGGCGGCTATCCTGATTCAATTTGCCGTCGCGCGTCAGGATATGCAGTTCTTTCAACAACTCGATGGACTGCCCCGGACGTATCTCGTGCGCGTCCTTGGCTTCATTGCCGCTTTCCTTGCCTGCTTGCTTTTTACTCATCTGCTGCTTCCGTGATTCTGGGGTGCGCCCACTATAGGGATTTTGCCGCTAACCGGCAACCTCTGCTCCCTGCAAATTCTGCAATGCGGCCAAATAAAGCAGCGCATTGTTAAATCATTGGCAAATACTGATAAGCTTGCAACACTAATCAAGTGGTCGTCGATCTCGCGAAATCGCCGCGCTTACCTCGTCTTGCCGCCCTTGCAATCAATTCCTTCGCTTAACATTGTGCAGAAAAAAGTCATCTTTTTCAGGATCAATGCGTGGCGTCTCATGCTTTGTTCCATCCTGGTTTCATTGTGCCTGCCCTTTGGTGCACACGCTGCGCCGCTATACACCGTCTCTATCAGCGGTGCGGGTAGTCTTACCTCGCTACTTACCGAACACTTGGAAATAAACCGACGCCGTACCGCAGATGCAATGAGCGAAGATGAAATTCGCCGTTTGGTCGCCACTACGCCGAGCCAGATTCGCTCGCTGCTGGCAACCGAAGGATATTTCTCACCGACCGTCAGCAGCGATCTGGATCAGCAATCAACGCCATGGGTTGCGCGCTTCACCGTCACGCTGGGACCATCGACCAGGATCGAATCCGTCAATATCGAATTCACCGGCGACATCACGGAAAAACATCCGCAACGCATCACCGAACTGCGCAATGCATGGGAATTAAAAGTTGGTGACCCTTTTCAGCAAGGCAAGTGGGACAAGGCAAAAAACTCTTTACTTAAAGACTTGCTGAACCGTGACTACCCCGCAGCAAGCATCACGCAAAGCGAAGCACGCATAGAACCATCGACCAATAGTGCCGCGTTAACCGTCGTGGTCGATTCCGGTCCTGCCTTTACCTTCGGCGAAATGCAAATCGATGGCTTGAAACGCTATTCGCGCGACATGGTGGAAAAACTCAATCCGATCAAACCCGGTGAACCGTATTCGCAGGAAAAACTCAATGAGCTGCAGGCACGTGTGCAAGAGACCGGTTATTTCCGCTCCGCCTTTGCCACCATCGATGCCAATCCTGAACACCCGAACAATGTCGTGATCAAACTGGATCTGACGGAAAATGAACGCCGACGCTTGTCGCTGGGTATAGGCTTCTCAACCGATTCCGGTGCGCGCGGACAAATCAAATGGATGGACAGACATTTCCTCGGTCGCGACTGGCGCCTCGAATCAGAACTGCGCGGCGACCGCGATACGCGTGTCTTGGGCGGCGATGTATATTTCCCAACCCTGCGCAACGACTGGCGCCCTAGCGTAGGTGCACATTACGAATACACCGACAGCGCGGGCGAGATCAATAATAAATTCCGCACTGGTGTGCGCCTGAGCAGCCCCGACAAGAGCGATGAAAAAGTTTGGGCACTCGGCTTCCTCGCCGATCGCCAACGCATAGGCGAGGACTTTGCCAATGATCGCGAAGCATTCATTGCATCCTTCATTTATACCCGCAGACGCGTCGACAACCTGCTTACCCCGACGCGTGGACATTACGCTTCACTCGAAATTAACGGCGGCCCGGCCGGTATCATCAACAAGGAAAACTTCATCCGCGTAGTGGGTCGCGGCACCTGGTTGTCACCAACCTATAAACGCTTTCAGGCAGTACTGCGTGCTCAAGTCGGGCAAGTATTCGGTGCCAACTCCGATACGGTTCCGGGCGATTTATTATTCCGCACCGGTGGCGATCAAACGGTACGTGGCTATGCCTACAACACCCTCGGCGTGCCACTGGATGGCGCCATCGTCGGCGGCACCAACACGGCAGTTGTCAGCGCAGAATTGGTTTACAAGATCACACCGGAATGGGGTGCTGCCATTTTCACCGATGCAGGCAACGCGGCAAACTCTTGGGATGGCTTCCGCTTGAAGCAAGGTAGCGGTGTCGGTGCGCGCTGGCTCAGTCCGATAGGCGCGGTCAATCTGGACCTGGCATATGGCCATGAAACAAAAGAAACGCGTCTTCACTTCTCGGTTGGCTATGGCTTCTGATAATCAAGAAAATAAGCCTGCATCAAAATCAACGCAGAAACGAAAATGGCGTGCATTGGGATGGTTCGCCATCGCGCTGTGCATCACACTATTTGTCGGCAGCACATGGTTGTTGAATAGCGAACGCGGCGCACAGTTCGCTTTCTCTGCGGTCGGCAAACTATCGGCCGGTATGGTCGAGAGCAATGGCATCACAGGCCAATTGAGTGGCCCGCTGAATATCAAGCAACTCAAGATCAATCTGGAAAATCAAAACATCGTCGTCGACGATATCGCAGCCGACCTGCAACTCTCCGCACTTTTTGGCCGCAGCCTGCATGTGACATCGCTGCAGATAGGCAAGCTGAGCATCGTCAGCAAGATAGATCAAAGCAAAGAACCGTCGAAACTGCCAGACAGCATCGCGCTGCCCATCAAATTGAAAATCGACAAGGTCCAGGTTAACGCCGGCACGATTGCATGGGGGCCGGTAGATGTCGTCACGCTAGGTGCATTTGCTTTCAATCTGGATTTCGATGGCGCGCGCTATGCATTGAATCTGGATCAATTCAGCGCGCGTTCCACGTCAGGCGGCAATGCCTACAGTGGAAAATTCAAGGGACAAGCCACGCTGTCCACCGTGACACCCTATCCATTGCAGGCCACCGTTGCCAGCGATAGCGCAGCGGTATTCGATGATCGCAACATCGGTGCCACAGGCAATATCGTTCTGGATGGTTCGCTTGCCGATCTTAAAACGGCAATTGATCTGCGAATCAACAAAGCATCGTTGAAAGGGAATGCAGTACTGCGACCTTTTTCCGAAAAGATACTTGGCTCGGCCTATGTCTCGGCACAGGCCATCGATCTTGCCGAACTGTTTGCAGATTTACCTAAGACGAATTTGAATATCAAGCTGGATGCGGCAGAGGATGGCAAGGGCAAACTGGCGATCAGAAATGCAGCTGCTGACACTTACGATGAAAACCGTATCCCGCTTACCGACCTGAGCCTGAACTTTGCGCAACAGGACAAGCAATTCATTTTCAATCAGATAGTTGCCAAACTAGGCAGCGTAAAAAACCCTGCCGGCAGCATCAGCGGCAACGGTCGATATGCAGACGGCGCGCTGGCCTTGTCGCTGAAAACCGATGCCCTCGATTTGAAAAAGCTGGATCAACGCATGCGCAATACCAAGCTGATGGCAAGTCTGGATATTCGTCATGCATCGGGCAAACAGACTCTCACGCTTTCCGCAACAGAAGCGCTGAAACGCGGCAAGCTGCCGAATGGAAAAATCGCCGAAAGCAAGCTGACGCTGAACGCACATGCCGTCATTGCAGATGAAGCGATCACCGTCGACAAAGCAGAACTGCGCGTCGATGAAAGCGCAATCGATGCGACCGCGCACTTTGCCTTCAACAACAAACAGGAATTCAATGCAAAAGGCACGCTAAGCAAATTCAATCCGCGCGCGCTCGGCAATTTTTCGCAATTGCCAGCGATGCTCATCAACGCTGAATTTGCTGCCAAGGGAATGCGTCTACCGAGCTTGCAAGCTGATCTTTCCTTCCGCATGAGCAATAGCCAGCTCGCTGGCAATCCGCTAACCGGCGAAGGCCAGGCACGTCTGACTGCAAACTCCTTGCATGTACCGAAGCTGTTACTGGTAGCAGGAAAAAATCGGATCAACGCCGAAGGCAAACTGGAAAAAAGCGATGCCCGCATTAGCTTCGCGGTGCAAGCACCAGCGCTGGAACAACTCGGTTCAGGCTTTGCCGGCGTTCTGCAAATCAATGGCGAAATTCGTGGCGACGTGCAGCAACCGCGCATCGTCGCCAACTGGCAGGGCAATCGTCTGCGCATACCGGGTCAGACGATAATCAATGCTACACAAGGCAAGACCGACATCAGCCTCAATCGGAACAGCAATGCTTTCCTGATCAACAGTGTCACGTTCGCTGCGACAGCTCAGGGATTCAACACCAGTGCGCAGCAGATTGCCAAATTGAGTGCGCAGGCACAGTTCTCGTCGCAAGCGAATGCGCCGCTATCGCTAGTGGTCAGTGCCGATGGCATCGGCGGTAATCAATTGCGCGCAGATACATTCAATCTCGATGTCAGCGGCACCACCGCACAACACACATTAAACGCAACGCTGGCCGAGCGTGAACAGAACTGGAAGATTAGCGCAGCCGGTGGCTTGAAAGATTTGACACGCGCACCACGCTGGGAAGGTGCGATCAACGCTTTCGATGCTGTCGGCCATTTGAATGCCAGGTTGAATGCACCGGCCAAGCTGCTGATTTCGCAAAAACAGGTTCAGCTCGATCAATTCAAGGTGGCAGGTCCAAACGCGAGTATCGCAATTGAACAGTTTTTGCGTAATGAACGCGGCGTCACGACACGCGGAAAATTTGAGCACGTCAAAATCGGCGAACTAATGCAGTCGCTTAATCCTGCCGCACCGATAGGCGGCGATCTGGCACTCGCCGGCGAATGGAATCTAAGCCTGATCGACAAACTGGATGGCACCGTCAACGTGCGTCGCGAAAGCGGCGATGTCGTCATGCGCGGCAACGCATCCGCCGCTCTGGGCTTGAATACACTGAATGCCAGCGCGACTGCGACCAAAGGACGTCTGGCGCTTAATCTTCTCGCAGAAGGCAAACAAACCGGCCGCATCGATATCAATCTGAATACCACCATAGGTGGTGACAGCCGCTTTTCAATTTCGCCGAATGCACCGGTCTCCGGCAGTGCACGCATGAGTATCCCCACGCTGGGTTGGCTAGGCCCCTTGATTTCGCCGGCACTGATCATGGAAGGCAGTTTGCAAAGCAATGTCGCACTGAATGGCACCTTCGGCCAACCGCGTATGGTGGGCCCGGTAACGGCAGATGGATTGCGTTTGTTGTTCACCGATACGGGTGTCGATCTGAAGCAAGGCGTATTGCGCAGCGCTTTCGATGGCAATCAGCTTGTCATCAGCAATCTGAGTTTTCAAAACGAAGGCAGCCTCGTCATTTCCGGCCCGCTCAGTCTTGTACGCGAACAACTTGCACTGGAGCTGACACTCAAGGCAACACGTTACAAACTGATAGACAGATCGGATAGAAAGTTCGTGATTAGTGGCGATGCTTTAGTCGGCTGGCGCGATGCCAAGGCGACAGCCAAGGGACAGTTTGAAGTCGATTCCGGCTACTTCGATATCGGCACGACAGATACGCCCGAACTTTCCGACGACGTCGTCATTGTCGGCAAAAATGACAAGCCGGGAACCAAGGCCACCATCGCTCTGGATGTCGGCATCAGCCTGGGCGAAAAAGGCATTCATCTATACGGTCGTGGACTCGATGCAATGCTGGTTGGAAAAATTCAATTGCTCGCCAATGCCGGCGGTGCCTTGCGTGCGCTGGGTACTTTGCGCGTTGCATCCGGAACGTTCAAGGCATATCAACGTGAGCTTGCCATCGAACAGGGATCGGTGCGCTTCAGCGGCCCTTTAGATAATCCTGCCCTCGACATTCTGGCCATGCGTCGTGGTCAGGAAGTAGAAGCCGGTGTGTCGGTGCGCGGCACGGTACTGGCACCACGCATTACGCTGGTATCAGAGCCTACTGTTTCCGATGCTGAAAAATTATCGTGGCTGGTGCTCGGACGCGGTTTGGCTGGCGCTGGTGATAGCGAGCGCGATGTGCTGCAAAGTGCTGCTGGCTCACTGCTCGCCAGCGGCGGTGGCGCAGGATTGCAATCAAAAATCGCCGGTGCATTTGGCCTTGACGACGTCAGCATCGGCAAAGGCGGCACCGATTTGCAAGAACGTATCGTCAAGCTGGGCAAGCGGATTTCGTCGAAGCTGTATGTCGGTTTTCAACAAAGCATGGACAGCGCGAGCAGTGTTTTGCTGGTGCGCTACACGCTCACTTCGCGTATCACGCTGGAAGGCGAAGCCGGTACCAATAGTGCCATATCCTTATTCTACAATTTCGCCTTTGATTAAATTTGCAGCTGCATTTATTGTATGCAGCTCATGAGCTATTCCCTGGCCATATAGCGAACAAAGCTCGCAAACAACTACGGCATGCTGATAAGGCACTGCTAGAATGTAAAACTAAGGCGCATCGGTTCTATTCGCTTTTCAAACCGCCATAACAAGATTGGAGAAGCTCATGCCGATTCACATGAACAACCTTGATAACAAATCGTCTGCGTCATCTCCTAGCAAATCGCATCGCATCGTTGTAGTAGGTGGCGGTGCAGGCGGGCTGGAACTGGTGACAGCGCTCGGTAACAAACTAGGCAAAAACGGCAAGGTCAGCGTCACTCTGGTCGACCGCTCATCAACCCATATCTGGAAGCCTCTGCTGCATGAAGTCGCAGCCGGCAGCATGGATGCCAATACCCATCAGCTTGAATATGCAGCGCAGGCACGCTGGCATCGCTTCGTCTTTCAGCAAGGCGAACTGCGCGGCCTGGATCGCACGCGCAAAGTCATTACAGTTGCCAGCCTGCTGGACGATGATGGACTGGAGCTCTTGCCGCAACGCGAGATTGCCTACGACACCTTGATACTGGCTATAGGCAGTATTACTAATTTCTTTAATGTACCGGGCGCAGAACAAAACGCGATCGCGGTCGACACCTTGAGTCAGGCTGAACACTTCCGTCGGCGCATGATCGGTCTGTGCATGCGCGCCGAACACGCGATCGATACGCATGCAGATCAGTCTCATCCAAAACTCAATGTCGCGATCATCGGTGCCGGCGCGACCGGTGTCGAGTTATCCGCCGAATTGCGGAATACGGCCGAAGTGCTGGGTGCTTATGGATTGCATCACCTTGATCCATTGCGCGATATTCGCATCACCGTGATTGAAGCCGGGTCGCGCATCCTGTCGGGCTTGCCGGAACCTATATCGATCAAGACCACAGGTCTGTTGCATAAACTGGGCATAGATGTAATGACGGATGCGAAAGTATCCGAAGTGCAAGCGCATTCCGTCGTGTTCGCAAATGGCAACAGCATCCCGGCCGATCTGACCGTCTGGGCAGCAGGTATACGCGCACCAACAATTCTGGCCGAACTTGGCTTGCCGGTTAATCGTCTGGGACAGATCATTGTGCAGCGGACTTTGCAAACGGAAATCGATGCAAATATTTTTGCATTCGGCGATTGTGCTGCCTGCCCTTGGCCAGAGAAAAACAGCACGGTGCCACCGCGTGCGCAAGCAGCACATCAGCAGGCAAGTTTTCTATTCAATGCATTGAAGAAACGCCTTGATGGCCAGGCCTTGTCAGAATTTGAATATCGCGATCTGGGTTCGCTGGTATCACTGGGCCGCTTCGATGCCGTCGGTAATCTGATGGGGCCTTTGATAGGCAGCACACTCTTTATTGAAGGCATCATGGCGCGCCTGCTGTATGTATCGCTGTATCGCATGCATCTGGTCGCCTTGCACGGTTATATACGCACTGCTGCCGATACGCTGGGACATTGGCTGCAACGCAAGACTTCACCGCGTGTCAAACTTCATTGAAAATATTGCATGAAACAGTTTCAGAAAAAAGTGCGCGACTTTTTTCTGAAACTGCTGCTACACTTTCCCCAGTCAAATTTATAAAACGGTATCTCCGTTAAGTATCTTCTTTATTAGCAAAGTCTTTTCGCTGCAATGCTCTAATGCATCGAAACATTACAAAACCGGATAACACTTGCAATACGGCACGTGAATTGCCCGGAAAAATCCGCGAACGAAGTTGCTAGAACAATCCGGGCATCGTGCTGAAGTGTCGCCAAAAGTGGCCATACAGCCTGCATCAACAATATGCGTTCTCAATTTACTTGAAGCGCTTTATTTTTAAATTGCCGGAAACAATATGACATCACATAGTTTTTTTCCGAATATGCCGCACGCACTGAATGTGCTGACAGCAACCGGCCTGCTGCTGATAGCCGGTGTGTTGGGCGCACATTTGTTGCGCCGACTATTTCCACAAGTGCCTGCCATCACCGCATATGTACTGACCGGATTATTGATAGGTCCATCCGTATTTAATCTGATCGACGTCGCATTATTGAGTGAAATCAGCCTGCTGGTCGATCTCGCACTCGGACTCGTACTGTTTGAACTGGGACGGCGCGTCGATTACAAATGGTTGCTGCGTGAAAAAGGTTTGCTGATTACAGGTGTCGCACTGAGCACCCTGACTTTTCTTGCTCTCTTCATCCTGCTCACACAATTCGGCGTGAGCAAACTGGTTGCCAGCATGGTCGCGGCACTCGGCATGGCAACCTCGCCTGCAGTGATTTTGAATGTAGTGCGCGAGGTCAAGGCAGAAGGCCAGCTCACCGAACGCATGCTGAATATCGTCGTCATCGGCAACGCCCTCGCCTTCATCGTCTTCTCCATGGGTCTGGCAGCGGTACATGTCGAATACGAAGCCGGCTGGGAAAGTTACATCCTGCATCCTTTATATCTGTTGCTTGGTTCTGCAGTGCTGGGCTGGATCATCAGCCGCCTGCTGGTATGGATAGGTCAATGGCTGGGTCGTGATAGTCAGGCGCAGTTGATCCTCGTACTGGCACTGATTGCGAGCACAGTGGGTATCGCCGTCATGCTGAATCTGTCTGCGTTGATTGCACTGCTGGTATTCGGCATCGCCAGCCGCAGCTATGACGCGCGTCACGCGATTGTAGAACCCGACCTCAGCCAGTTCAGCGGCTTGTTCTACGTTGCCCTTTTTGTCTTCGCCGGTGCCAAACTCGAACTCTCACATTTAATGGATCTGTGGCCGGTCGTACTCGCCTTCATCGCATTGCGCCTGTTGATCGCTATCGGCATGACGACCGGACTGGCGCGCCTCAACGGCATTACGATGCGCAAAGGCGCATTGCTGGGCTTGGGCCTGGTACCGCTGTCCGGCTTCAACATCATCATGGTGCAACACGCGGTTGGCTACTATCCGCAATTCGGCGCGCAGCTCTCTGCACTCGTCGTTTCCATACTCGTGATTCTCGAATTGCTGGGCCCGATTTGCACACGCTATGCGCTGGTCGCATCCGGCGAAGCCAAGAACTGATTAAGGAAATTTTCATGCTGGAATTTAATAACTCAACACCGCTGACCATGGGTGTGGAACTCGAACTGCAGATCGTCAATCGACGCGACTACAATCTGACGCGCGGCTCCGACGACCTGCTGCAGATCATTAACAAGACCGAGCACGGCTACGACATCAAGCCGGAAATCACAGAAAGCATGATCGAGATCGCGACCTCGGTGCACATCGATCATCATGAAATGCTGACCGAGCTGACTGCGATGCGCAGCTTGCTGGTCGCTGCAGCCGACAAGCTCAACCTCGGCCTCGCCGGCGGTGGTGCACATCCATTCCAGCACTGGGAAGATCAACGCATTTATCCGACCGATAGATACCGTCTGGTGTCAGAGCTGTACGGTTATCTGGCCAAGCAATTTACTGTCTATGGTCAGCACATCCACATCGGCTGCCCGAGTGGCGATGAAGCGATCCGCCTTGCCCACCTGCTGGCGCGCACGATGCCGCACTTCATTACGCTGTCGGCGTCGTCACCTTTTTATCAAGGTGTGGACACCACCTTCCAGTCGTCGCGACTGACCAGCATCAATGCATTTCCATTGAGCGGCACCATGCCATTTGTCAGCGACTGGGATGAATTCAACGCCTACTTCATCAAGATGTCGAATCTGGGCATCGTTGCCAGCATGAAGGATTTTTACTGGGATATACGTCCCAAGCCGGAATACGGCACGGTCGAGATCCGCGTCTGCGATACGCCGCTGGCGATAGAAACAGCCGTGGCACTGG
The DNA here is from genome assembly GCF_003293745.1 of Herminiimonas fonticola. Classification (GTDB taxonomy): domain Bacteria; phylum Pseudomonadota; class Gammaproteobacteria; order Burkholderiales; family Burkholderiaceae_D; genus Oxalicibacterium; species Oxalicibacterium fonticola. Next base: position 999,833 of record NZ_PTLZ01000001.1, on the reverse strand, counting down.
GAGCGTATGCGCAAACCCTGAGCAAGTATTTCTTCGCGCAGCGTGAATTGCAACCGACTGCAGATACGGCCTTGACCTATTCGTACAATCGCTTCCAGGCTTGCCGCTTCGGCTTGAACGGTGCCTTGATCAATCCACTGACAGGCACGCAATCGTCAATCAAGGACGACATCCTGCAAACTTTTGACATGCTGAAGGACGTCGCCGAAGAAATGGGCACAGACGATGCAATTGAGTTGCTGCGTCAGCGAGTGTTATCCGGCCAGTCTGATGCCGACTGGTTGCGCGTCTGTTACGAGAAAAGCGGCTCGCTAAGCGATGTCGTACGTCAGCAAAGCGCTGTGTGGATGGCGCGATAAACACTCTTTCAACTGAAACAACCCGTTTCCTGCCGTTCTTGCTAAACGGCTTCCCTGTCGTTTTGTAAGCGGATTCCCACAAGCGAATCGGACACTCACTGCTTCTGCAAAGTTTTCCCTTGCTGCACAATCGACTCTGTAAAACTTGCAAGATGTTTTCACAGAGGAGAAACCAATGTCAAACGGATTGAGTACAGACGGTAACGTGGTCGGGATGCCGGCACAAAATACAAAAGAATTCACCGTCATACCCACTGGTACACAAGAATTGGGCGCGTCCTGCAACACAGAGCATCGTTGCGGTGATCTGTACGGCGCATCGGAAAACATGCTGCATCTGTTCAATATGATAGGCAAGGTCGCACCGACCAACGCGAATGTATTGATCGTGGGCGAAAGCGGTACAGGTAAAGAACTGGTCGCCAGCGTCATCCATCAAAAAAGCAAGGAAAGCAATCAGCCTTTTATCGCATTGAATTGCGGTGCTGTATCGCCCCAACTGATAGAAGCAGAACTGTTCGGCTCCGAGCGCGGCAGTTTTACCGGTTCCGTCCGTATGCAAAAAGGCTGCTTTGAACGCGCCGACGGCGGCACCCTGTTTCTGGATGAAGTGACAGAAATGTCGCTAGACATGCAAGTCAAATTACTGCGCGTGCTGGAAACCAATCGCTTCTATCGGATAGGCGCAGACGAAGAAACTGAAGTCAAAGTGCGCGTCGTTGCCGCCACCAATCGCGATCCGCTGGAAGCAGTTGCAAACGGCACCTTGCGCAACGATCTCTTCTATCGTCTGGCTGTCTTCCCTATTCATGTGCCGACGCTGCGTGAGCGCGGTGAAGACATACACTTGCTTGCCAACCTCTTCCTCGCACAATTGAATGAAGAAGAGGGCAATAACAAACATTTTTCAAAAGCCTCTTATCGCCTTTTGAATGAGTACAGCTGGCCGGGCAATGTGCGTGAACTGAAAAATATTGTGCACCGCAGCTATATCCTGGCGGATCAGGAACTCAACATCAAACTGAGCATCAACCCTGTCAAAACAAACGCCAGTATTCAGGCGGAAGATTGCGTCACCGTACAGCTCGGGAGCAAGCTGGCTGACGCTGAACAAAGACTGATTTGTGCGACGCTGGGCCACTGTGGCGGAAATAAAACCCTGACCGCAGAGGTGCTAGGTGTGAGTCTTAAAACACTTTACAATCGTCTCAATGAATACCAAACAAAGCTGTTTTTACCTGATGCCATCAAGCACTACGGTATGCAGGCGCGCAACTAGCACTCAATTGAAAAACGCATATTTATTATGGTAAAAATTCTGGTAGTTGACGATCATGCAGTGGTACGCGCAGGCGTACAGTATTTCATTGCACAAGTGCCGGAGATGAGTATCGAAGGCGAGGCAGCCACTGCTCAGGAAGCCATACGCCTGGTGCGTGCTCAGGATTGGGACATCGTTTTACTCGACATCAATATGCCGGATAAAAGCGGCGTTGAAGTATTGAAGCAGATCAAACGTGAGAAACCGGAACTGCCGGTGCTGATTCTAAGCATGCATCCGGAAAGCCGTTATGCCGTACAGATTCTGCGTAGCGGTGCCAGCGGTTATGTACAGAAAGAAGCGCTGGCCGAAGAACTGGTCGCCGCTATTCAAACAATTTTGCGCGGCCACAAATACATCAGCCATACAGTCGCAGAACTACTGACGACAGAAGTCGATAGCAATGCGGAAAAGCCGCTGCACGAAACCTTGTCGAAACGCGAATACGAAATTTTCTACAAACTATGCCAGGGTCATGGCGTCACCAAGATTGCTGACGAACTTTGCTTGAGTGTAAAAACAGTGAGTACTTATCGGGCGCGTGTTTTGCAGAAAATGAATATGGAAAACAACGCCGGCATTATTTATTACGCCATCAAGCAAAATTTGATCGATTAATACAGATTTAGAACGACATGTCTTTCGATACCGTAATTAACAGTAGTGAATGCGATTCCGATATGAATGAAGCGAAAAATACTGCCGGCAATGGCACTTTCCCACCATTGCGCATATTCCTGATCGAGGATTCTATCGACGTACGCGATCTGATGATAGAAAATCTCGCGATGATCCCTGGTGTAGTGGTTGCCGGCGTATCCGAATCAGAGGCCGATGCATTGCATCAGTTGAATACCCTGGACATCGATATTTTGATCGTCGACATTCAACTCAAAAAAGGAAATGGCATCAATCTGCTGCGTCAAATATTAGGAAAACAGGATTACGATCCGCTGAAAATCATTTGCAGCAATAATGCGACCGAAGTATTCCGGCGTGTTGGACGCCAATATGGCGTCCATCACTTTTTCGACAAGACTTCAGAATTTCCGCAGTTATTTGAATTGGTGAAAGAGTTGGGCCACACTCACATAGGCTGCCTCAGTCGAGGCTGAGCTTTTAAAAAACTTTATTGCCCAACTTCGTAGTTGATCTGAAAATCGAAACTCATCAGCAATAAGCTCCAACCCACTTATCGCATCAACCGTTTTCTTCCATCGCATTATCATCCGACACTGCCGTATTTTCCGGTGTTTTTGGAATCGTAATTACTATCGCCGTCCCCTTGCCTTCTGCACCGCTTACTCTGACAGTACCGCCAAGATAAGCTACCCGTTCACGCATGCCGCGCAAACCATGGGTAGTCATGCCACCAGGATTGACAGCAGGAATACCGATACCGTTATCGCGTACGGTCAAGACGATTTCATCATCGATGTCATCCAACACGATATCAACATGCGTCGCTTTTGCATGCTTGGCGATATTGTTCAAGGCTTCCTGCACAATACGGAACAAGGCAATATCCACGCGTGGCGCATAGCATAATTGGTCATCAGGCAGATTGACGTTGCAAACGACGCCGGTGTATTTCTCAAACTCTGCCGCCTGCTCGGCGATTGCGATCTTGACGCCGAACACATCCAGCTTGTCCGGCCGCAAGCCATTTTGAATTCGGCGGGTCGCATCGGTAATGGAACTGAGCAAGGCCTTGATCTTGACCGAACGTTCAGTAAATTTCGGTTCCGGTGGCATCTGCTGAAAGATCAACGACAGATGCATGTTCAGTGCAGTCAAGGCCGCACCCAGATCGTCATGTAATTCTCTTGCGATAGAACGCTTCTCTTCTTCGCGAGTAGTTTCCAGATGGCCGATCAACTCACTGACTTCAAAGGTACGCGCAGCAACCAATGCTTCCAGTTGTGTTTCATGTGCCTTCAACGCGTCTTCCATACGTTTGCGTTCTGTGATGTCGGTACTGATACCAACCAAACCCACCACCTGTCCCTTGGCATCCAGCCACGGCGCTTTGGTCGAATGCATGGTGCGTGTACCGTGCGCATATCGAGTAGTGGTTTCAAAAGTCTTGGGCTTGCCGCCCAAAATCACACTTTGATCTTCTTCCTTCACGCGCGCCGCATCCTCTTTTTCCAGATACAACTCTTCGCTCCGCAAGCCGATCACCTGTTCTCGTTTTTTTCCCAGCAAACGCAACTTGGCAGGGTTGGCAAAAATCATCCGTCCATTGCGATCTTTTACAAAAATTGCATCCGGCGTGTTATCACTGACCGCACGCAACAGTGCATTGCTTTCAGCCAAGGCGGCCTCACCGATCTGACGCCCTTCGTACTCCCGATTCAAAAGTGCCGCCGTACGACAGAACATGATGAACAACAGCGTACCGCTAAGCATGATCAATAGAGGCGATGCCTTGTCTGCATCGTAGAAGCGATTTTGTACGCCCCACTTGATCGCGAAATCCAGAATAATCAGCATCAGCAGGCTATTCGGTAACAGCCTGCGCAGAATCGGCCCACCCGGCGACTGACTGTTCCAGAGACGCATCAGGCGATGCGAAGGACGTGCAGCCAGGATGCCGAGCCCAAGTATCAAGAAGGTCAGCGACATGAAAGGCAGCATGGTACGAGCCGCATCGACGACACCAACCGACATCACGTTGTACAGATGGCCCACAAGCGGGATGCCCATCATGCCGATCAGGATGAAGGCTATATATTCAGACGGGTAATGACCACCTGACGTACGATAATCCAGTAGCAGAAGACAGAAACCCACCAGCACAAAACCCAGTGCTGTAAGTGGTGATTCGTACAGCCAGAATTTGCCCTGCACCCCTAGCTTTACAAACAGAGTTTCAAGACCCAGCTCGATACCGAAGAAATATCGCAGCAATGCCGACGCACCAGCCACAAGAACACATAAGGCAAACACCGACGCCAGTGCTTTCGCAATCGTTCTGCTTATCGCATGCGCAATATGAAATGAGTGGAACGCGAGAGCCAATGCGGCCAGGATAAAAACGGTACCAGTCTTGGTCCTGATCGGCGCGATATCTTCCAGCCGATAACCCAGCACCCAGAAGTCTTGCGATACGTTGTAAATGGCAACAATACCGACAGTCAGAATGAACGTCGCCGCAATGAGAGGTGCAAGCAGAAAAGTAAAGGATTTGCGATGTCCCGCTGATTGAAACATGGGCTAGCTCCGCTACAAATAGAAAAACCGGATGAGGCTGGAAATTACATTCCTGCTCCGAATAACAAATGCGCCGAACTGTATTTATTCAGCCCCGGCGACTTTTTGACGATTGTTCTTGAGGAATTTTTTGCGGCTTCTGAATACTGCAATCTGCAGATCTTTCAGAACAAATCTATACAAGCTGCTCTGAAATATTGTTGCCTTTTTAGAGAAGCATAGCAGCATCCTTCCCGACTGCAAACGCCTTCTCAGATATTAATTCAGTGAAATAGTTCCTGCTCGGCCATGGCTGTATGCAGCGCAAATAATCAAACACCACCAAGGTCTGTTTCTTGATTATACGAAACGCTCAAAAACAAGCAGCACTTCTCGCTTCCATTTTCTATCGTTTTCTTTCTCTGTCCTTCGTGTTGGCCTGCAAGCTCTTCCTCGTTTCTCACATGTAGGCTTTGCAACTTACCCTGCGCCATTTACACATTAGCGATAACGATTTTTATAAGCGCTTGATTTTTATAAGTAAAAAATCTGGCCCACGTTTTGCGTAGTGATGTGCAGGCACTGTCGCCGTAACGTATGAAATTCGTTTAAGGAGAATGTTATGAATTGGGACGTTATCGAAGGTAACTGGAAGCAACTCAAGGGCAATGTCAAAGAACAGTGGGGGAAACTTACCGACGATCATCTGGACACGATTGCAGGTAAGCGCGATCAACTCTCCGGCAAGCTTCAAGAAGCTTATGGCGTGAGCAAAGATGAAGCTGAAAAGCAAATCAAGGCGTTCGAGGAACGTAACCGCAACGACAAACGTTTTCTGTAAGAGCGGAAGGCAAGAAAGCGTGGGCTGGAAGCTATCGATTGCAATCCACGCCTGATTGCCTGCTACTACATCAATTAAAAAACAAAAAGGACACATCATGAAAAAAACACTCTCAATGATCGTACTCGCAAGCGCCAGCTTTGGCTTTATCGCGGCTTCACATGCTGCACCAACTGAAGCAAAAGCCTCTTACGATGCAACCAAGAAAAAAGCGGATGCTGATTACAAATCTGCAAAAGAAGCGTGTGACAGCCACAAAGGTAACGCCAAGGATATCTGCGTAAAAGAAGCGAAAGCTGCTCAGGTAAAAACCACGGCAGAAGCTGAAGCAGCTTACAAAGGAACAGACGCTGCGCGCAAAAAAGCACGCACAGACATCGCTGATGCCAACTATGAACTCGCAAAAGAAAAATGCGATGACATGACTGGCAACAACAAGGATGTATGTGTGAAGGAAGCGAAAGCTGCAAAAACTGCAGAAGTAGCTGATGCCAAAGCAGGCAAGGAAGTTTCTGAAGCGCGCAAAGATGCAAGTGCTGACAAACACGATGCAAACGTCGCTGTGCAAAAAGAAAAGTGTGATGCTTTGACCGGCGCTGAAAAATCGCGTTGTATTGCTGCCACTAATAAATAAGCACGCAACACCAGCCTTCTCCGCCTGTCACCATGTTTGACCGATAGATGGGCTAATAAAAAGGTCTCGCCAACCAAGTTGGCGAGACCTTTTTTCATTCAATATCATTCAACCGGCAGTATCGATTTGCAGCAAGACTATACAAAAGCCAAACATATACGACTTATCATTTTGGATAAATCATGTCTTGTGGTTGCACCCAAAGATCGAACTCATCGCTACTCACAAAGCCCAATGCGAGCGCCGTTTCCTTCAGGGTCGTGCCATCGTGATGCGCCTGTTTGGCAATCTGCGCCGCCTTGTCGTAACCGATATGCGGTGCCAAGGCAGTTACCAACATCAGTGACCGTCCCATCAACTCCTCTATTCGATCACGATTTGCTTTTATGCCGTGGGCGCAGTGTTCATCGAAACTATTGATACCGTCGGCCAGCAGACGCACGCTTTGCAAAAAATTATGTGCAAGCAGCGGCTTGAAGACGTTCAGTTCAAAGTTACCGGATGCACCTCCAAAATTGATTGCGACATCATTGCCGAATACCTGGCAACACAACATCGTGATTGCCTCGCTCTGTGTAGGATTCACCTTGCCCGGCATGATGGAACTACCCGGTTCGTTCTCTGGAATGCTGAGCTCGCCCAGGCCGGAGCGTGGCCCGGAAGCCAGCCAGCGCACATCGTTGGCGATTTTCATCATGCTGGCAGCCAGCGTTTTCAAGCCGCCGTGCACGCTGACCAGCGCATCGTGCGCTGCCAGCGCCGCAAACTTGTTGGCCGCGCTTTTGAAATGCACACCGCTGCGCTGCGCCAGCTCGGTTGCAACGCGTACGCCGAATTCCGGATGCGTGTTCAAACCGGTACCAACCGCCGTACCGCCGACCGCCAGTTCGTGCAAGGGTGGCAGCAACACTACAATCCCGAATTCGGCATGATGCAACTGTGCGACGTAACCGGAAAATTCCTGCCCCAGGGTCAACGGCGTCGCATCCTGCAAATGCGTGCGTCCGATTTTGACGATATCGGTAAACTCTTCCGCCTTGCGTTGCAGCGTCACGCGCAAGGCATGTATCGCCGGCAGCAATTTCTGCGCGATGCTGACACTAGCCGCTACATACATCGCAGTGGGAAAAATATCGTTGGATGATTGGCCGAGATTAACGTCGTCATTCGGATGTACCAGACGTTGTTCGCCGCGTTCGCCACCAAGCAATTCCGAAGCGCGATTGGCCAGCACCTCATTCATGTTCATATTGGTTTGCGTACCGGAACCGGTCTGCCATACTGCAAGCGGGAATTCGCCCGGATGCTCGCCGGCGATCACCTCTTCTGCCGCACTGACTATCGCATCCGCTTTTTGCTGATCCAGCTTGCCCAGATCGCAATTGACAATAGCTGCCGCGCGTTTGACTTCGGCAAGCGCCACGATCACTTCCTGCGGCATGCGCTCAGTCGATATCTTGAAATGCTCAAGCGAGCGCTGCGTTTGTGCGCCCCACAAGCGTTCACTGTCTACCTCGATCACGCCAAAGGTATCGCGTTCCATTCTTGTTTTCATGATTTGTCCTTTAAGCATGTGCAGAGCGTGTATTTCTGACGGCTCCATCATGCACCAAAAACATTTCAAAGATATTCAAACTCTGACTTGAATATGCCGGCAGATCCCGATAACAGTCATCTTATTTCTTCTACACGATATCAGACAGCGCAAATCGCCACTCACATTCAGCATATCCATATGCGGAAAAATTCGACTGATTCCAATTTTAATTACCTTAAAATCTTATTGCATTACATCAACATTAATTGCTCCGGCCTTGTGCGACGGCGGCCAAATATGGCTTCGATCGCTTCTGGCGCAATGTACGCGTGCATACCTTGCATGACTCGCTCGATTACAAACTGAAAGATATTGGACTGTGGGTATTGACGGGCGAAGTACCTGCACCATCTATTTATTCGTAAGGCTGGCCAACAGCATTACTTCTGAATCACGCGTAATTCACTAAACCTTGCAACTGCATGATCTATGAATGCGCGTGACTTCGGTGCCATCAGACGCGCACTTGGAAGTACCAGGTGCACTGGAAGAACTGCTGTTTCCATTTTTGGAAAAATTCTTACCAACGTCCCATTCGCCAGCTCGTCAGCTACCTGATACGACAACAGGCGTGCCACACCCCGCCCTGCTTTTGCGGAAAGCAACACCGCATCGATTTCATTCACCGTCAAACGCGGTGTCAACGGCACCACCTGGTCGCGGCCATTTACCCTGAAGCGCCACTCCGACGTACTACTGAATCCCGAATTAAAAATGACGTCGTGCGAAGACAGGTCTGCCAGTGTGCGTGGCTTGCCGCGACGCTTGATGTAATCCGGACTGGCAACCAGAACTGAGTGCACTTGCCCGACGCGTCGTGCCACCAGGCTGGTATCCGCCAAAGCCCCGATGCGCACTGCAATGTCTATCCCTTGATCGATCAAATCGATGTTGCGATCATTGATCACCAGCTCGACCCGCATTTCCGGATACAGATCGAGATAGCTATTCACAATCGGCGCCACGTGACGTCGACCGAATACCACCGGCGCCGTCACGCGCAAGGTGCCGCGCATGGGTGCGGATGGATCTTCCTGTACCGCCTGTTCATATTCACTCAACACTTGCCGCGCATGTTGCAGCAATCGTGTACCAGCTTCGGTAGCCGCCAGATGTCGCGTCGTGCGTTCAAACAGGCGTGTGCCTATGCGTTGCTCTAGCGAACCAAGCAGGCGCGTGATCGCAGGCGCAGAGCGGCGCAACTTTCGACTGGCACCGATCAGGCTACCGGTATCCATAATCGCAATGAAGACTTCAAGCTCGTCTAATCTGTCCATCAAATACTCCCGCCGTATTATTTTAATATTTGAAATAGTAAATTGCAATTTTAGGTAATTTACACTATTTATCGCAATGACTAAGATGAAGCCTCAATCAACTCAAAGGGCCTCATCATGACTACCATCAAACTTTACGGAACCCCGCTATCTGGACATAGCCATCGTGTTGAAGTGCTGCTGCGGATGTTGGGTATTCCACACGAATACATAGAATCGGCATCGCAGCGTATGACCGAAGAATTCGGCAAGCTCAATCCCTTGCGCCAGATTCCGGTATTGGTAGATGGCGACCTGGTGCTAGCTGATAGCAATGCCATCATGGTTTATCTGGTCAAGCGTTATGGCGCAAAAACCTCGTGGCTGTCAGACGATGCGGTGGAAGCCGCACAGATACAACGCTGGTTGTCGATTGCTGCTGGTGAAGTAAGACATGGCCCGGCCAGCGCACGGATGTCAACCTTATGGAACATGAAAGGCGAAATCGATCCGGTACGCGCACATGAAATCGCAGAGAAATTATTGACTATGATGGAGGCTCATCTTGCCGGGCGCGATTACCTTGCCACATCCAATCCCACCATCGCAGACCTCGCTTGTTATTCCTACATAGCGCATGCTCCGGAAGGCCGTATTTCATTGGCGCCGTATCCGGCAGTAAGGCTATGGCTGACGCGGATCGAAGCCTTACCCAACTTCCATCCGATGCCACAATCGCTTGTTCCGGTGGCAGCATGAACCCGCCTCTCAACCCGCGCCCTTTCCATGAAGGAGAACTGCGCGCGCATGTTGCGGCTGGTACCAGTACACCCGGTTCCGCGATACGCGAATTGATGCCGGATCAACATAGGCAATTTTTTTCTTCACTTCGTTTTGCGATGCTCGCGACTACCGATAATGAAGGCTGGCCAGTTGCAACGATAGTCACCGGTCCACAAGGCTTTATCAGCAGCGACGATCCGGGCAGTTTAAGAATAGACACCACTGCGCACTGGCAGGAATCATTCACGCCTCTACTTGCCACTGACAAGGCGATCGGCATGCTCGGCATTGAATTCAGTACGCGCAGGCGCAATCGTGCGAATGGCTACGTCACAGCGTTCAGTGACGATGGCTTGCATGTACATGTCGAACAATCATTTGGCAACTGTCCGAAATACATACAGGCGCGCGATGTCAGCAACGAAAACAATGATGGACACGTATCTTCCCGAGAGTTTTTTACCGACCTGAATGATGAAGCCAAAAAGATCATCAGCAATGCCGATACTTTTTTTGTCGCCACTGCATCAGGCAATGAAACGACGAACGGCAGCGGCGTCGACATCTCGCACCGCGGTGGCATGCCGGGATTCATACGCATTGATGGCAATACGCTGACCATCCCCGACTTCGTCGGCAATCGCTATTTCAATACGCTGGGGAATATGCTGGTGGAACCGCGCGCGGCCCTGTTGTTCATCGATTTCATCAGCGGCGATTTACTGCATCTGCAAGGCACGACAGAAGTGTTGTGGCAATCGGATGAAACCGGCCATCTTGCCGGAGCCGAACGCCTATGGCGTTTTCACATCGCATCCGGCTGGAAGAAATCGCATGCGATTTCCTTGCAATGGACCTTGAGAGAAGTCGCACCTACAACCGAAGCGACCGGCATCTGGGACAAAGAGGATTAGACATGTTTGCTCTAATGATCATCTCGCAGCTATAAAGCCGGATCGCTCAGCTCGTGAGCGCTCACGGAAATTGAAATACGGCGTTTTAGTTGAACGTCGTGATTCAATCCCGAGGATGCTGCCAACTTTTGTAGACAATCTCGATGCTGTAACCGTCGGGATCCAGGAAATTAGCAGCGTAGTAACGAGGGTCGTAATACAGTCGTGCACTCGGCGCACCTTTGTCGGTAGCGCCGGCAGCAATGGCTGCGTTGTAAGCTGCATCGACCTCGTCTGCATTTTTCGCAACAATGCCGACGTGCGCCGCTCTTCCTTCAACCGTGCCTTCTCGCAGCCAAAAAAAGATGCGACCGTCTGCACCAAATCCTTTGAGATCGGGATGACCCGGTGGTCCATCTTTGCCGTCATAGTCAACGCGATTGACTATCCTCAGGGGCTTGAATACCTCGGTGTAAAACGCAATGGAGCGATTGAGATCGCTAACTGCAATGAAAACGTGATCCAGCATCGTTATTCCTCTTTCGTTTAAATGTTGTAGCCGCCGCCGGCTTCAATCGTCTGCGCATTCACCCAGCCGTTGTCTTCTGACAGGAGGCTGGCGATGACACGACCTACATCGTCGGCTTCGCCGATTCTGCCAAGTGCAGTTTGGCCGGCAAGCATGGTGGCGAACTCGGGACTTTGATCGAACGCTTCGCTCGTCATATCGGTGCGGATGTCGCCTGTGCAGAAGGCCGTGCAAGAAGCAGCTAGAGAACGATGATCATTGCCGGGTATACACCTCTCATCTTATGAACTGTCGTCAGTTTGAAGAACCTAACAGTTGCAAGACATCTTTCCGAATTTGCATTTCTTTTTTCCACGGACACGCTCATCACTTGAAATATCAGACAACCGTCCTTATACTTAGCACTCGCCGGAAGAGAGTGCTAACAGCTTTCCCCCGACCGACCAACTTTCTGGTGCGGCACGTATGCACTGTTAAGCATGCTTTGCAGCAGCAGTGCCGCAAAAATTATCCTAACTTATTGAAAACTAAGGAGTTTGTATGAACCTTCGTCCTTTGCACGATCGCGTCATCGTCAAGCGCCTCGACCAGGAAACAAAAACTGCGTCCGGCCTCATCATTCCTGAAGCAGCTGCTGAAAAGCCTGATCAAGGTGAAGTTCTGGCTATCGGCAACGGCAAAATCCTCGACGACGGCAAAGTTCGCCCACTCGACGTTAAAGTCGGTGACCGCGTTTTGTTCGGCAAATATGCTGGCCAAGCAGTCAAGGTCGACGGCAACGAAGTCCTCGTGATGCGCGAAGAAGACATCATGGCAATCGTACAAAAGTGATGCCGATTTTTCGAAGCGCGGCCATGCTGCAGCGATCGAAACCGGTTTCATCCCACAGTGATCAAACTCGCTCAACGCGAATCACTTAACGAATATCAGGAGCATTAAACATGGCAGCTAAAGAAGTTATTTTCGGCGACGCAGCCCGTGCAAAGATGGTCGAAGGCGTCAACGTCTTGGCCAACGCAGTTAAAGTTACCTTGGGCCCTAAAGGCCGTAACGTGGTGTTGGAACGCTCGTTCGGCGCGCCTACCGTTACCAAGGATGGTGTTTCGGTTGCGAAAGAAATCGAACTCAAAGACAAATTGCAAAACATGGGCGCACAGCTCGTGAAAGAAGTGGCTTCCCGCACCAGCGATAACGCAGGCGACGGCACCACTACTGCAACCGTTTTGGCACAAGCGATCGTTCGCGAAGGCATGAAATACGTTGCAGCCGGCATGAACCCTATGGATCTGAAACGCGGTATCGACAAAGCTGTTGCAGCTACTGTTGAACAACTGGCATTGATCTCAAAACCTTGTACAACGACCAAAGAAATCGCTCAAGTCGGTTCGATCTCGGCTAACAGCGATGCATCGATCGGCGAGCGTATCGCTGAAGCGATGGAAAAAGTCGGCAAGGAAGGCGTCATCACTGTTGAAGACGGCAAATCCCTGAACGACGAACTCGACATCGTTGAAGGTATGCAGTTCGACCGCGGCTACCTGTCGCCATACTTCATCAACAGCCCGGAAAAGCAAACTGCAATCCTGGAAAATCCGTTCATCCTGTTGTGCGACAAAAAAATCTCCAACATCCGTGATCTGCTCCCGGTACTGGAACAAGTCGCTAAAGCCGGTCGTCCACTGCTGATCATCGCAGAAGACATCGAAGGCGAAGCACTGGCAACTCTGGTTGTGAACAACATCCGCGGCATTCTGAAAACTTGCGCAGTTAAAGCGCCAGGCTTCGGTGATCGTCGTAAAGCAATGCTGGAAGACATCGCTATCTTGAGCGGCGGCCAAGTCGTTGCTGAAGAAGTCGGTCTGACACTGGAAAAAATCACGCTGGAAGAATTGGGCCAGGCTAAACGTATCGAAATCGGCAAAGAAAACACCACGCTGATCGACGGTAACGGCCAAGCTATCAACATCGAAGCACGCGTCAAACAAATCCGCGCGCAAATCGAAGAAGCAACATCGGACTACGACCGTGAAAAACTGCAAGAACGCGTTGCCAAATTGGCAGGCGGCGTTGCAGTCATCAAAGTCGGTGCAGCTACCGAAGTTGAAATGAAAGAGAAAAAAGCACGCGTTGAAGATGCATTGCACGCTACTCGCGCTGCAGTCGAAGAAGGCATTGTTCCTGGCGGCGGCGTTGCATTGTTGCGCGCACGTGCCAACATCAACATCAAAGGCGACAACTCGGATCAAGAAGCTGGCATCCGTATCGTTCTGCGTGCGATGGAAGAACCACTGCGCATGATCGTGCAAAACGCCGGTGAAGAAGCATCCGTCGTTGTGGCTAAAGTACTCGAAGGCAAAGGTAACTTCGGTTACAACGCAGCCAACGGTACCTATGGCGACATGGTTGAAATGGGTGTTCTCGATCCAGCTAAAGTAACTCGTTCGGCATTGCAAAATGCTGCTTCGATCGCTGCACTGTTGTTGACCACTGACTGCATGGTTGCTGAAATCGCTGAAGACAAACCAGCTGGCGGCGACATGGGTGGTATGGGCGGCATGGGTGGTATGGGCGGCATGATGTAATTGCTGTTCTGCATCGGCATCGTGCAAACGATGTCGATGCACATGCACTTTTCAGTAATGGAAAACGCATATTAAAAAGCCTGCAAGGTTCACGCCTTGCAGGCTTTTTTGTTTTTCTCATCAGCAATACATGCCATTTCCACCATACATTTTAAGAATATCGATATAGAAAATACTTCGTTGTTCATCGGTAATACCTTCGGTAATGTGATTACTTAACAGTTTTTTAACAGCAGATTTCATCCACAAAATCTGTCATAGCGAATCACTTAACCACCGGAGGAGAGCAAATGAAAATCATCAAGTCCCTGCTGATCGCAGGCAGTTTATTACTGGGAACAGTACATGCTGCGCCTAACGATTTCCTCGTTAGCACAGACTGGCTGGAAAAAAACATCAGCAACCCAAAAGTAAAACTGATTGAAGTCAGCGTCAATCCGGGTGTATTCGAACGCGCGCATATTCCAGGCGCAATCAATTTTGAATGGCACACCGATCTGGTCGACACCGTACGTCGCGACATCGTCAGCCAACAGAATTTTGAAACTTTGCTACGCAAAGCCGGCATCAACAATGACAGCACCATCATCCTGTACGGCGACACCAACAACTGGTTCGCAGCGTGGGGCGCATGGGTATTCGACATCTATGGCGTGAAAGACGTCAAGCTGCTGGATGGCGGCCGCAAAAAATGGGAAACAGAAAATCGCCCCTTAGTCGCTGTCACCAAAATCCCTAACGTCGGCAACATCAAAGTCAGCGTAGCCAACACTGCCCTGCGCGCGCGTCTGTCGGACGTGGTTGCAGTCGCAGAGAAGAAAAGCAATATCGCATTGGTCGACATCCGCTCTGCTGATGAATACAGCGGCAAAGTCTTCGCACCTGCCGGCGTACAAGAATTGGCAGTGCGTGCCGGTCACGTACCAGGCGCCACCAATGTCCCTTGGGGCCAAGCAGTTGCCGCTGACGGCACATTCAAATCAGTCGATGAACTGAAAAAAATCTACGCCGCAGCTGGCGTCGATGGCAGTAAACCAGTCATCACTTACTGCCGCATTGGCGAACGTTCCAGCCACACATGGTTCGCACTGAAAAAATTGCTGGGCTATGACGTTCGCAACTACGACGGTTCGTGGACGGAATACGGTAACGCAGTTGGCGTGCCAGTTTCCAACCCGGCCGGTACGGTGTGGGGCGGAAAATAATTGGCTGAACTTGCATTGCCGCCAGCACGGCGGCTGGTGCCTGCTGCAATCGTTATTGCAGCGGCACTATTGTTTGTCCACACCCTAGGCGGCATCGCCGAGGGTGGTCGCGAGCTGGCCCTTTCTGCATTGATCGGGCTGGCTTTCGGCATTGTGTTGCAGCGTTCGCGCTTCTGCTTTTTCTGCGTGAGTCGCGACTTCATTGAACGACGCGATGCACGCGGTTTGCTCGGCATACTGGTTGCACTGGCGGTCGGGCTGATCGGCTATCACATTGTGTTTGGGGCGTTCATGCCGGTACCAACTATCGGTCGTTTGCCACCGCAAGCGCATATCGGTCCCTTAAGTTGGGTATTGGCGGCGGGTGCGTTCAGCTTCGGCATCGGCACGGCAATCTCCGGCTCATGCATCAGCGCGCATCTGTATCGCTTGGGCGAAGGCGCTACCGCTTCACCATTTGCATTGCTGGGCGTGCTGTTCGGTTTTGGACTTGGTTTCTTGAGCTGGAATTATTTGTACTTGTCCGGCATCCAGGAAGCGCCTGTCGTCTGGTTGCCGCATCATCTTGGTTATGCAGGATCGCTGGCCTTGCAGTTAGCTGCATTGGCATTGATCGCTGTTCTACTTTGGCGCGGTCATCGTTCACAACTACCGTCAGACCTTTCTACGGAAAATACCGGCAGTATCTGGACCCGTCGTTGGCCCGTATATGCCGGTGGCTTGCTGATTGCCTTCATCGCGGTGTTGTCCTATTTCCGTATCGGGCCTTTGGGTGTGACGGCGGAACTGGGGAGCGTCGCGCGTACCAGCGGTAATGCACTCGGCTGGTTGCCAACACGTCTCGAAGGGCTGGATACGTTTTCTGGTTGCGCCACTGCGATCAAGGAAACACTATGGTCGCAAAACGGCGTGTTTGTCGTCAGCCTGATTTTGGGATCGCTGGCGGCAGCTTTGTCGGCAGGTGACTTCAAACCGCGCGTGCCACGCCTGCAAGAAGTTGTCCGCGCCTTCTTTGGCGGCATCTTGATGGGTTGGGGCTCTATGGTCGCACTAGGTTGCACAGTCGGTACCCTGCTGTCGGGCATCATGGCTGGCGCAGCATCGGGTTGGGTGTTTGCCTTGTTCCTGGCGGGCGGGCTGTATCTGGGCTGGCGCGTGCGGACACGATTCAACTGGTTTTGATCGACGCTTAATTTGAATCAGTCAAAGCATTCGTGAAGCAGAAACAAAAAAGGAATCGATTTTTCGATTCCTTTTTTTATTAGCGGCGTCGACCAAATGGTTCGTCGGGACTCTCTTCTTCCACTTCCTCAGGCTCACCTTCCACATCACTCAAGGATGGCGGCGGCTGGAAAGTCGCCAGCAACTCGACACGACTTTCCGGCGTCTCCAGGCTGATACGCCCGAGCAGGCCGGTACGATAATCCTGCAAGAAAATATGCGCAGCTTTTTCCAGATCGAGGTCGCCGCCCTTGATGCGCAGGCCGCGACGTACTGCCACGCCTTCGATCACGCTGACGCCGTCAATACCTTCGACGTTCATACCGTAACGTGCGGCCACCAGCGCCGGATAACGCGCCAGAATGATATCGGCCAGAAAGGTTGCGACTTCTTCTTCAATCAATGCATTGCTACCGATTGCATGGCTGGCCGCCAGCATCAAGCCATCGCTCGGATACGCGATCTTTGGCCACATCATGCCCGGCGTGTCTGTCAGCACAATGTTATTGCCGAGATACAGACGCTGCTGCATCTTGGTCACCGCAGGTTCATCACCCACCTTGGCGACGCGCTTCTTCAGCAACGCATTCATCAAAGTCGATTTACCGACGTTGGGAATACCCATGATCATGATGCGCAAAGGCTTCAAGGCCGTACCGCGATGCGGCGCGATCTTCATGCTGAGCGCAGGAATCTTGGCGACGTCGGATGGCTTCTTGCAACTGAGCGCGACCGCATGCACGTTCTTTTGCTTGTTGTAAAAATCCAGCCACTGCTGGGTCGCAGCAGGATCGGCCAGATCACTCTTGTTGAGTATCTTGAGGCAAGGCCGCTGACGGAAAGTACGCAATTCTTCGATCATCGGATTGCAACTGGCCTGCGGCACGCGCGCGTCCAGTACTTCGATGATCATATCGACCTTTTCCATGGCTTCCGCCGCCTTTTTGCGGGCGGCGTTCATGTGGCCTGGGTACCATTGTATGGACATGCGTAACTTTATCTGTGGGAAGCAAGGCGCTATTTTACCCGCTCACGGCCCTGCCAGAGACAGCCGATTGCGTTATCACCCTGATTTTGCTGTCAATTCCTCCACTTTGTCACACGCGCGTCATATCCCGGGCGCAGCATTTGCATCCAGCGCCATCGGGGCCTGGCGCGAAAACGGCCCCGACCAATTTTTATGCGGCTTTTTGATTCCATGAAAGCCGTAGTTCAAGCAAACTTGTCTATCGTGCATCGTCCTCACCTCATTTTCTCTTCCTGCACATACCATTCTCTGAATGGGCCAACGCTTGCACACTTACGGCTCACGCAATGATCGCGTCATCCAATCTTAGCTATGGCTCCGATCAATCCGGCCTGATCTGGGGTTTTATATTTGGTCGTGATGAGCGTGCGACCTTGATCAATTCTGCCGAAGCCTTGGCATGGCTGAAAAATCACGAGCAACAGTCTGCGCATGCGTTCATTTGGTTGCATTTCAATCTGAGTAATACCGCCAGTGAAAAATGGATTACTGAACACGCTGGCGTCGCTGACGAATTCAATGAAGCCTTGCATGACGGCTCACGTTCAACGCGCATCGAGCTGGCCGACAACACCTTGATCGCTGTGGTGAATGATGTGCTGCACAACTTTTCACTGGATTCGGCCGATATCGCGACTTTGTGGCTCAGCGTGACAAAGCGCGTCGTCATCAGCGCACGACGCACACCTTTGAAATCGATCGAACGCCTGCGACAAGCGGTAGAGCACGGCGATCCCATACGCTCATCGGTGGAATTATTGGTTCATCTATTACGCGATCAGGCAGACGTATTGGTGAAGATCGTGCGCGATGCGGTGGCGCGCGTCGATAAAGTAGAAGACAACTTGCTCGCCGGCCGTCTGAATCGGCAGCGCGGTGATTTGGGCGCATTACGACGCATACTGGTTCGCTTGCAGCGCTTGCTCGCGCCGGAGCCTGCAGCACTATTCCGCCTGCTGCAAAAACCGCCGGTCTGGGTCGCAGAACTGGATACGCAAGAGTTGCGACAATCGACAGAAGAATTCTCCGTGGTGCTCAGCGACATGAGCTCGCTGCAGGAACGCATCAAACTGTTGCAGGAAGAAATCGCCGCACAGGTCAATGAAGAAAATAGTCGCAGCCTGTACGTGCTGACCATCGTCACGGTACTGGCGCTACCAATCAACATCATCGCCGGCCTGCTTGGCATGAATGTAGGCGGCGTGCCACTGGCAGATCATGCATACGGCTTCTGGATAGTTGCCGGCATTGTTGCCACCTTCACTGTCGTGGCGGGATGGTTTGTCGTGCGCAAGCAGAATCAGGACTGACGCCCGACTAAACGTCTTTCATCTGCACCCATGGCGCATGACAAATTGCTCACCTTCGCTGCAAGACAAAGCACATTCTCCGATGCAAGCTAATCTCGCTTAGAATCTGACTCGAAGTCAAAATTCTGAACGTGCATGAATCGCGCGTTGTCACTCCCTCTTCCACGGAAAATAGAATGTTCGCTAAAGTGCATGCAGTCGCGAAACAAGTCAGTGAAATCGTTGTTGGCAAGGATCTGCAAATACGTCAGGCGCTGGTTTGCCTTCTGGCCGGCGGTCATCTATTGATTGAAGATGTACCCGGCGTCGGTAAAACCACCTTGGCGCATGCACTCGCCATTTCGCTCGGACTGCAATTCAATCGTCAGCAATTCACCAGCGATTTGCTACCGGCAGACGTGGTCGGTATTTCGATTTTCGATAGAGAAAAAAACGGTTTTGTATTTCATCCTGGCCCTATTTTTACGCAAGTCTTGCTCGCGGATGAAATCAATCGCGCGACACCGAAGGCACAATCCGCTTTACTGGAAGCGATGGAAGAACGTCAGGTCACATCCGACGGCGTAACGCGCAGTTTGCCGCAACCCTTCTTTGTCATCGCCACACAAAACCCTACGCATCAAATCGGTACCTTCCCTCTGCCTGAATCGCAGATGGATAGGTTCCTGATGTGCCTGTCGCTGGGTTATCCGGATGCAGCTTCCGAACGCGCACTATTGATGGGTGAAGATCGACGTATTTTATTAAAGTCGATGAAGATGGCGATGCAACCAGCTGATCTGATCGCAGCGCAAGCAGAGTTGAAAAAAATCCATGTCTCGGCGACCTTGATCGATTACATCCAGGCGCTAGCGCTAGCATCACGCCAGAACGGCATGTTCGCAGAAGGCTTGAGCCCGCGCGCCACTATCGCCTTGCTGCAAGCGGCACGCGCATGGGCCGCAATGGAAGGACGTAACCACGTCATTCCGGAAGATGTGCAAGCGGTATTGGTGCCAGTTGCTGCGCATCGTTTGCGCGCCTTGAAGTCGATCGCCGGCAGTGCCTTGAGCAGTCGCGATATGGTCCTGCAATTGATGAAATCGGTCAGCGTTTAAAGCAAGGCCAGCGTCTGCGCGCCATGAGACATTCCTTGCGAACGATATTTCATCAGTGGACAGGCCGCTGGCTGTTCAGGCTGCGCGATGCGGAAGTCGGCGAAGTGTTCTTGAATCAGCGTCGCGTTTTCATCTTGCCAACCCGTGCCGGCCTCACTTTCGGTGTAATGCTGATCGTACTCTTTCTCTGCTCGGTAAACTACAGCCTCAGCCTCGGTTTTGCATTGACGTTCTTGCTGGGTGGATGTGCAGTGATAGACATGCATTTGACCTTCCGCAATCTGGCACATCTGCATTTACGACCAGGGAATACGCAAGCCGTGTTCGCCGGCGAAGATGCACAATTCGAACTGCATTTGAGCAATCGCCGCAAGCATGATCGCTATGCAATCTGGCTAAATTTCATCAGCGACAACGTGACTGCAGTTGAACATGTGACAGATATCGCGGCAGACAGCAGTCGTAGCGTCACGCTCAGTACGCTAACAAAGGAACGCGGCTGGTGTAGCGCTCCACGCATACGATTACAGACGCGTTTTCCACTCGGCTTATTGCGCGCATGGAGCTATTGGCAACCGGCGATGCAGGTGCTGGTCTATCCGCAACCGGAAGAAAACGGTCCACCGCTGCCCATGCATGCAGGAGAAAAAGCCGATAGCCACGGCCAGGCAGGTCACGACGATTTCGCCGGCATACGCGCCTATCAGGCGGGCGATTCGATACGTCAACTGGCATGGCGACAAATCGCGCGCATTGATGACGGCGCACTGGTGACCAAACAATTTGAAGGCGGCGCCAGTGGCGAACTCTCCATCGATTTTGACCGACTTCCACGTGCAATGAATACCGAATTAAAGCTGTCGCGCATGACGCACTGGGTGCTGGCAGCAGAAATACGCGGCCTGCCTTATGCGTTCCATCTCGGTCATACACATTTCACACCGGCGGTCGGACCAGAGCACCAAGCTGCCTGTCTGAGTGCGCTCGCCCTCTTCGAACGAACCTCCGAGCGTGCCGCGTGAGTTTCTTGCATAAGCTATGGCCGGCGATGGCAACGCCGTCCACACGTCCGATGTCACGGGCCAAAGCCGACACTTTGCTTTTATTGTTTGCCTGCGGATTGGTATTGGCACCGCATGCATTACACCTGCCACTGTGGATCACAGGCATCTGCCTCGCGTTGATGGTGTGGCGCGGCTGGATCACGTTTCGCGGTAATCGCATGCCGCCGCGCTGGCTGCTGTTACCGATTGCCGTTTTGGCGATGGGCGGCGTGTACCTCACGTTCAAAACTTTTTTCGGACAAGAAGCTGGCGTGGCGATGCTGGTGTTGCTACTTACGTTTAAATTACTGGAAATGCATGCCGCTCGCGATTTGTTTGTAGTTGTGTTCCTGAGCTTTTTTATGTTGCTCACGACATTTTTCTACTCGCAGACCATTGCCACTGCGCTGTTGATGATAGCCGCCGTGATTGCCATGCTGACAGCGCAACTGTCTTTTCAATACGTCGATACTGCACCGCCTTTGCGTAAGCGTCTGCGATTGGGTGCAAGCA
Organism: Herminiimonas fonticola; assembly: GCF_003293745.1. Classification (GTDB taxonomy): domain Bacteria; phylum Pseudomonadota; class Gammaproteobacteria; order Burkholderiales; family Burkholderiaceae_D; genus Oxalicibacterium; species Oxalicibacterium fonticola. The sequence goes on along the minus strand of NZ_PTLZ01000001.1, from coordinate 978,427 downwards.
TTTTTGCACTGGCGGTTCCGCTAACCGTCGTTCTGTTTGTATTATTTCCGCGAATACAAGGCCCGTTGTGGGGCATGCCTGCCGATGCAAATGCAGCTCGTAGCGGTTTGTCTGACAATATGACGCCGGGGAATATTTCCAAACTGGCGTTGTCGGGGGACGTTGCATTTCGTGTCAAGTTCATCGATCCGGCACCACCAAGTTCTAAACTCTATTGGCGCGCCATCGTACTGGATCGTTACGATGGCCGTACCTGGAGCAAGTATCCGCGACAGCCTGCCAAGGACTCCGGCACATTGCTGTTCAGCGGCAATCCCTTGCGATATCAAATCACGCAAGAGCCAACATCCAAACCATGGCTGTTCGCGCTTGAATTTCCAACGACGGACCCGCAGCTTGCTGGAAAATACGTCATCGGTTCGCCCGACAAGGAGTTGCTTGTAACTCGCCCCATTACCGAGCGTATCCGTTACGACGTGACGTCGCATCTGGATTTCAATTTTCTGCAGAATGTGGACAAAACGACGATGAGCCAATGGCTGTCCTTACCATCGGGTTTCAACCCACAAACTATCGTCTTTGCCGATAGCATGCGCAGCAAATCGAACGATGACTTGACTGTCGTCAACAATGTATTGAACTTCTTCCGCACCGAAAAATTCAGCTACACCTTGCAACCTCCGCTACTGGGTCGCAACGGCGTGGATGAATTTCTCTTTTCGACACGTGCAGGTTTTTGCGAACATTACGCAGGTGCTTTTGTTGTGATGATGCGCGCAATGAATATCCCCGCACGCGTAGTGACCGGTTATCAAGGCGGGCAAATGAATCCTGTCGATGGCTTCATGACGGTGAAACAATCCGATGCACATGCATGGGCAGAAGTCTGGATAGAAAACCGTGGCTGGATACGTGTTGATCCGACAGCTGCCGTCGCACCAGAGCGCATAGAACGTAATAACACTTCAGCGACCACACCTGCATTCGGTGGCTTGATCAATATGAATATTGGTGCAGATTCATGGTTGAGAAAAATCCGATTTAGTTGGGATGCCGTTAACAACGGCTGGAATCAATGGGTATTGAATTACACGCCGGACAGACAAAAAAGTTTGCTACAGTCGCTGGGCTTCGGTAACATCGACTGGCGCACAATGACGGCATTGATGTTTGCAATCGGTGGCGCGTTGACGCTGCTGATCACTCTTCCATTACTTGCGAATCGCAAGAAAATAGATCCTCTCGATGCCGCTTATGCCAAGCTCAGCAAGCAAATGGCGCAACACGGATATCCGCGCCAAGCGCATGAAGGGCCGCGCTCCTATTCCGTACGATTGCTGACTTCTGCTTCCGGGCTTACCCAGGAACAGAAGCGCGCAATCAAGAATTTCCTGATTATTTATGAAGCAGCACGCTATCGTCCGCTTGAAAAATCCGCACTGCCCGACGTGCTGTCAAAACTCACATCATTATTAAAAAAATCTCGATGAAATCTTTCTCCAAACGTGTATCCCTCGTTGCACTCTCCTCCGTATTGGCTCTGACTGGTTGCGCTTTTGCAAATGACAACGGCAAGAAAACCACCACGCATGTAAAAGCAAAGAAGGTCGTCCAACCAGTACAAGGCAATGAATTCGCCAACTTCAATCAATGGAGCGATGTCGCTGCCTTTATCGACCAGATGGCGGAAAAGAACGGCTTCGACAAGAAAGAGCTGCAAGCCACATTGAATAAAACGCACTATGTCGATAGCGCAATCCAGTTGATGAAACCTGCACCTCCCGGCAAGCCGAAGAACTGGGCGGCTTATCGCAGCCGCTTCGTCGAACCTGTGCGTATCGACGCCGGCGTTGCCTTCTGGAATACCTATGCCGATGCCTTGGCCCGCGCCGAAGCGCAATATGGCGTACCGGCAGAAATCATCGTCGCCATCATAGGCGTGGAAACCGTGTACGGCCGCAACACCGGCAACTTCCGCGTGATGGACGCCATCACAACCTTGGCCTTTGCCTATCCCGACACGCCGAATCGCACTGCGCGCATGAACTACTTCCGCGGCGAACTGGAAAACACTTTATTGTTTGCACGCGATGAGCGCATCGATCCATTCTCATTGCTGGGTTCGTATGCCGGCGCAATCGGCTGGCCACAATTCATGCCTGGCAGCATACGCAAATTCGCCGTCGATTTCGACGGTAATGGCCATATCGATTTACGCAATTCACCGGTAGATGCAATCGGCAGCGTCGCCAGCTTTTTGGTTCAGCATGGCTGGCGCAAAGGCGAGCCGACTGTATTCCCGACCAAAGTAGACATGACAGAAAACTGGCAACGCTTTATCGGCCAAGGTCTGGAAGCAAAATACTCTTTAGCTGAAATGAAGGCGGCAGGTGTCACTCCCGTGATAGAACCACCTGAGAATATGTTGTTCGGTCTGGTTGATTTACAGAATGGTGCAGAAGCCAGCGAGTATTGGCTGGGCGCGCCAAACTTCTTTGCGATCACTCAGTACAATCGCAGCTTCTTCTATGCGATGTCTGTAATCGATCTAAGCCGCGCCGTACGGGCTTCGCGTAATTATTAAGTGAACGATGCTGGCACAATCGGCCAATATTATTTAGCCGCAGTTGCCGGCACTTTCAATGTCTGCAAATCGATCTGCAATGATTCCCCATCACCATTGATCCAGACTTGTCCATCCTGAATCGTGCATTGCAATTGCATATTGCGTTGCGCGAGTTTGGCGAGCGATTGGCTGGTCGCTGCAGGCAGATTGAACACACTCAGATTCTTCGCCCTATCCACCTTGTTCGCGATCTGATTCCACCAGATATTACTCATGCTGCTGTAGCTGTAAATGATGACATGGTTTGAACGACCGCAGGCTTTCAAAATACGTTTTTCATCAGGCTGGCCGACTTCTATCCACAGATCGATCGCACCGGTTAAGTCCTTCAGCCACACATCAGGCTCGTCATCGGCGCTGATGCCTTTACCAAATGTCAGCGCCTCACTGGCGTGCAAGACAAACGCCAATATCCTGACCATCATGCGCTCATCGGTTTCGGACGGATGCCGCGCAATGGTCAGCATATGTCCGTCGTAATACTGCCTGTCCATGTCGGCAATTTGCAGATCTGCTTTGAAGATGGTGGATTTGAGGGCCATGAATATACTTGCGTAGAAAACGTGTGAATTAATTAAAAAGCTCGAATAGAGATTCGATTGGCGATGAGGTAATGCTTCAGTCGCAGTTCGGTAGCGAGCGCGCTCGCAAGAATAGCCGATTCGCCAGCATGACGATGATTTTTTTACACGTGCATCATCAATTCGTAGCAAGCACACTGATCAATAGCTAGCGTTCAAAAATCATACATGTATGCAAACGTTTAAAATGAGCGCTTACAGAGAACAAAACGCATGCAAACTTCTTCCTCCAGCACTACCGATCATTCGATTATTGCAGCGACACAGGCATGGATAGAAAAAGCCGTCATCGGCCTCAATCTGTGCCCCTTCGCCAAAGCAGTGTATGTCAAACAACAAATTCGTTATGTGGTCAGCGCGGCCCAAGAAGTCGAAGCACTGGTGACAGAGCTGGAAGCAGAATTGCTGGCTTTACAAGCTGCCGATCCGGTAAAGACAGACACGACGCTGATCATCATTCCCGATGCGTTGAACGACTTCCTCGATTACAACGACTTTTTGACAGTGGCCGACAATCTACTCGAAGAGCTGGAACTGGATGGCGAAATCCAGATTGCGAGCTTTCATCCGGACTATCAGTTTGCAGACACTGCAGCGGACGATATTGAAAACTACACCAACCGCTCGCCGTATCCGATACTGCATTTGCTACGCGAAGCGAGTATTGAGCGCGCAGTAGACGCATTCCCGGAAGCTGAAATGATCTTTGAGAAAAATATGCAAACCTTGCGCAAGCTCGGTCATGAAGGATGGCAAAAACTGGATGTGACGCCGAAGCAAAGATAATTCGCGGCACCTATCCCAGCAATTCTGGCCAAAAAATATTCGAGTTATCTCTTTCGCAATCCAAATCCATCCCTATATAAGAAGCTCATGTTTTACCAGATGCATGGATCAATTTATTTCCTTTTTGAAATTTTTTAAAAAGAAAGCTTGTTTTGAGGAACTCTATGCATTCTCTGTGGCCGAATAAGGTATAAAAAGTACATTGTTTTCCAATTGCTTTTTTGGAATTTTTTGCTATATTGGTTGCCTATGGTTAATTTTTTCATATGGAAGATTGTAAAGAATCATTGTCTTTTGCAACTTTACCAATGTGGCAACACTCCAAGAAGTAGCTGATGAATTTGCATATTGTGCATTTCCCATTCCACCTTTGACTTTTGAATCGAAGATATTATGACTACTCAGGATAGCCCAATGACTAGTAACCGACTCGCAGATCAAGTTGCTTATGATCCTAATCACTTGCTGGACTCACTGATTGAAAAACTGCACCTGAAAAACGATGCAGCTCTTTCACGCGCGCTGGAAGTTGCACCGCCGGTGATCAGCAAAATCCGCCATCGCCGTTTGCCGGTAGGTGCTTCGTTGCTGATCCGCATGCACGAAGTCAGCGACTTGAGCATTCGCGATCTGCGCATTCTGATGGGTGATCGTCGCGATAAATTCCGTATCAGCGACAAGCAATTCAAACCTAAAGACGGCGTAACTGTCGATCAGGCCGAATAAAACAGCCGGCTATTCTCGGCTGAGTCGAAAGACTTATGCCGGGAATACACCTGTTGAAAGATAACGGTCACCTCGGTCACACACGATAAATACTATCGTTGCATTTTCTGTTGTTTGAGAAATTCGCAAGGCAATTTCGCATGCACCAGCCGCTGAAATCCCGCAAAAAATCCCCTCCTCAATCGCTAAACGTCGTGCAGTTTGTTCTGCAACGGCTTGGCTGACATATTCCAACTGATCGACCTTGCTGGCGTCATAGATCTTCGGCAGATAAGCTTCCGGCCATTTGCGGATGCCAGGAATCTGCGAACCTTCCTCAGGTTGCACGCCGATGATTTTGATGTCGGGATTTTGCTCTTTGAGATATTGCGATACGCCGATGATGGTACCCGTCGTCCCCATCGCGCTGATGAAATGCGTAATCTTGCCGCCAGTGTCGCGCCAGATTTCAGGACCAGTACCCTCGTAGTGCGCACGTGGATTATCCGGATTTGCAAACTGATCAAGAATCAGGCCTTCACCGTTTTTCTGCATCTGCTCTGCCAGATCGCGTGCATATTCCATACCGCCCGTTTTAGGCGTTAACACAATTTTCGCGCCATAAGCGGCCATTGCCTGGCGGCGTTCTTCGCTTAAATTTTCAGGCATCAACAAGATCATCTTGTAGCCGCGCATCGCAGCCACCATCGCCAATGCGATGCCGGTATTGCCACTAGTTGCCTCAATCAGCGTATCGCCCGGCTTGATCGTGCCGCGCGCTTCTGCATGCTTGATCATCGACAATGCTGGCCTGTCCTTCACCGAGCCGGCCGGATTGTTACCTTCCAGCTTGCCGAGAATGATGTTGTTACGACGCGCAGTGTCTTCACCATCCAGTCGCTTGATTTGCACCAGAGGGGTATTGCCGATGGTGTCTTCGATAGTCAAATAGTGCATAGGGATTGAATTATTTCCTGAGGAACGTCATTTTAATCGACAGCGCCGGAGCGCGTGCAAACCTGATTGTAAACCTTGCGGACAAAAAAAAGCCTCGGCGATTTTCATCGTCAAGGCTTTGGCAATCATACGTCTGGTTCAGACCTGCCATTTATTCAAGCCATCAAGGCTTTGCAGGCTTTTTGACTTCTGCCGTTTTGTCAGTGGCTGCGACCTTCGCTTTATCTGCTTTCGCAGCTGCAGGTTTTTCTCCCCCCGGTTTGGCCTTGCCATTCACGGTCAAACCTGCTTGCGAAAATTTATCCGAACTCTTTTCACCGACACCTTTGACACGCGTTTGCAGATCGTTCCAGTCCTTAAAATTTCCACCTTTTTTACGTGCGTCCAGAATTGCCTTCGATGTTGTCGGCCCTATGCCTTTGATACCATCAAGCGCGGCTTGATCGGCTTGATTGACTTCAACATTTGCAAACGCAAAACCGATAGAAGCAATCAGTGCAGCTAAAGCCAACAATAATTTTCTCAACATGGGATGTCTCCAGTGTATTGGTGAAAAAGCTCAGAACAGCAGACCATAAAGTCTGGACTTATTGCGTTATTAACAATAAATCTGTTTGAACTTTAGCAGCAATAAGATGGGATGACATTCCCATAAACAGGTGAGTTTTCATCGCTCTCGCGATGAAAATCATGGTTGAAGGTGATTAAGTGCTTGATGCGCTCCAAACACTCAATTCATTACATTTAATTCTTCGGTACGACGTGGCGGATAGCTTTCCCATTTACTGCAGCCAGGACATTGCCAGTAGTACTGCCGCGCCTTGAAGCCGCAATTGCTGCACTGATAGCGCGCGAGCTTCTGCGTGTAGCCATGCACCAGGTTCTTCACCATTGACAGTTCGGAACGCATCTCTGGCGGCGCATCCAATAAACGCGCTTCGAGCAATTTATCCAAACCTAACAGGGTTGGTGTGCGGCGCAATTCATCGCTGACCATTTGCGTCGCAGCATCTACACCTTCCAATTCCAGTACGGCTTGAAAGACGACTTCCAGCAAATCGATGGAAGAAGCTTCGGTCAAATAAAACTTCAACAGGTTCACGCCCTCTTGCGCGCGCCCCACAGCGCGATAACCATCCATCAAACGTTGTGCAACCAAGGCCACATGCGGCACGCTCTGATGCTCAACACGACGCCATGCAAGCAAGGCGGCTTCGGTGTCACCTTGCGCCAGGAAGGCATCGCCCATCAACATCGTTGCACGCACGTTTTTACGATCTGCGGCCAGTGCTTTTTCCAGCAAGGTAATTGCAGCATCCGGATGGGTGTGTACCAGCTCGTCCTGCGCCAACTCGCAATAAAATTGTGCGACTTCTTTTTGACGTCCACCGGCACCTGAGTCTTGCAGCGCCTCTGCAGCTTCGATGGCGCGTTCCCATTCTTTTTCGCGCTGATAAATTTCCAGCAAGGCACGACGTGCCTGTGCGCTGTATTGCGTGTCAATCAAAAGATTGAAGGTTTCTTCCGCTCTATCCAGCAAGCCGGCATTCAGATAATCCTGACCCAGCTCAAATTGCGCATGCACCTTGTGTTCTTGAGGCAAATCGGGACGTGCCAGCAAATTTTGATGTACGCGAATCGCACGCTCAGTCTCGCCGCGGCGGCGAAATAGATTACCGAGAGCGAAATGCAGTTCGACTGTTTCCGGGTCCAGTTTAACGATTTCGATGAAGGCATCGATCGCCTTGTCCGGTTGCTCGTTAAGCAGAAAATTCAAACCTTTGAAATAGCCGCGCGGCAAGCTGCGCGACTCGGAAACCAGTTGTTTGATATCTACGCGCGCAGCAATCCAGCCCAGAGTAAAAAAAGCGGGAACAGCGAGCAACCACCAAGTTTCAAATTCCATGCAATGCCGTATTTATTATTAGTTGATCAAATGGCTGAGTTTGCCGTTTAAAGATGTGAGGCTAACAGCGTTTAAAAATGTAATTATCGCTGCAGGTTTTATAGCTACAGTTATAGCTGAGAAACAGCATCCGGTTGCGGCGGTTGCGATTTAGCCAACAACTGCGCCTGCGCCTCGTTCTGTATCGTCAGGAGTGCTTTCTTGTTCTTTGCCACATCCCTGCGCGAGCGGAACACCATAGGCAGCATTGCCAACACACCCAACACTGCACCAGCGACAAAAAAGCCCAGCAACAATAAAACCAGCGGTCCTTGTATGACGTAACCCAGGAAAAACCGCAATGTCACTTCGTCCGTATTTTTCAAGGCAAAGCCGAAAAATATGATGAAAAATATGGCAGCAAGAATTCTGAACAGGATCTTCATGATGCTGATTCCTTTATTTAGGCGGGATGGATGGCCTTTACGCCGACCAAATCGGTGCAACTCTTAACTAATGAAATTGTACGTGAAAAAAAAACGGCATCCGAAGATGCCGTTCATATTTCAATGCAAACAACTCAGTCTTCAATGATTGGTTGTCCAACCATCGCATCCACACGCTCGCGCAACTGTTTGCCAGGCTTGAAATGCGGCACACGTTTTTCGGGAACCATCACTTTGTCACCCGACTTCGGATTGCGACCGATGCGCGGTGGACGGCTGTTAAGCGCAAAGCTGCCAAAACCACGGATCTCAATGCGCTGTCCGGTTGCCAAGGCATCGGACATCGCATCGAGGATGGTTTTGACCGCGTAATCCGCATCCTTGGCTACCAGTTGCGGATAACGCTCAGCCAGACGGGCAATCAGCTCCGACTTTGTCATTGATGCTTACTTAGTTCTTGCTGTTGTCGAGTTTGGCTTTCAGCAATGCACCGAGGCTGGTCGTACCCGACGCAGCGTTCGAATCTGTCGATGTCGACATTTTTTGCATTGCTTCTTGCGTTTCAACATTGTCTTTCGCTTTGATCGACAGTTGAATACCGCGTGCTTTGCGATCAACGTTGATGACCATAGCTTCGACTGTGTCGCCGACTTTCAGGTGCGTACCGGCATCTTCCACGCGATCGCGGGAGATTTCGGAAGCACGCAAGTAGCCTTCAACTTCTTCGGACAATTGGATCACTGCACCTTTAGGCTCAACCGATTTAACGGTACCAGTAACCAATGCGCCTTTGTCGTTCATGGCAGCGAAGTTGTTGAATGGGTCGCCTTCGAGTTGTTTGACGCCAAGGGAAACGCGTTCACGTTCGACGTCGATAGCCAACACGATTGCTTCCAGCTCATCACCTTTTTTGAAGCGACGAACCGCTTCTTCGCCGGTTTCTGTCCAGGACAGATCGGACAAGTGAACCAGACCGTCGATGTTGCCAGCCAGACCGATGAACACGCCGAAGTCGGTGATCGATTTGATCGCGCCGCGGACTTTGTCACCTTTCTTGTGGGTGACTGCGAAGTCGTCCCAAGGATTGGCTTTGCACTGTTTCATGCCGAGGCTGATACGACGACGTTCTTCGTCGATTTCCAGAACCATGACTTCAACTTCGTCGCCCAATTGGACAACTTTGTTTGGCGCCACGTTTTTGTTGGTCCAGTCCATTTCGGAAACGTGAACCAGGCCTTCGATGCCTTGTTCAACTTCAACGAACGAGCCGTAGTCGGTCAGGTTGGTGACTTTACCGAACAGGCGTGTGCCTTGTGGGTAACGACGTGACAGACCGGTCCATGGATCGTCGCCCAATTGTTTGACGCCCAGCGAAACACGGTTTTTCTCTTGATCGTATTTCAGTACTTTTGCGGTGATTTCTTGACCGACAGTCAGTACTTCCGATGGGTGACGCACACGACGCCATGCCAGATCGGTGATGTGCAACAGGCCGTCGATACCGCCCAGATCCACGAACGCGCCGTAGTCGGTGATATTTTTGACGACGCCGGTTACTACCGTGCCTTCTTTGAGTGTTTCCATCAATTTTTGACGCTCTTCGCCCATCGATGCTTCGATGACAGCGCGACGTGACAACACAACGTTGTTACGTTTGCGATCAAGTTTGATGACTTTGAATTCGAGAGTTTTACCTTCGAATGGGGTCGTGTCCTTGACAGGACGTGTATCGACCAGCGAACCCGGCAAGAATGCGCGGATGCCATTGGTCAAAACGGTCAGACCGCCTTTGACTTTACCGTTAACGGTACCGATAACGATTTCACCAGACTCCATCGCTTTTTCGAGCGAGAGCCACGACGCCAGGCGTTTAGCCTTGTCGCGCGACAAGATCGTGTCGCCAAAACCGTTTTCGAGGGATTCGATTGCGACGGAAATAAAATCGCCAACGTTGACTTCGAGTTCGCCATTGTCGTTTTTGAATTCTTCGATTGGAATAAATGCTTCCGACTTCAAGCCAGCGTTCACGATCACGAAGTTGTGGTCGAGGCGAACGACTTCAGCCGAAATCACTTCACCGGAACGCATGTCCTGACGTGACAACGATTCTTCAAAAAGAGCGGCAAAACTTTCCATGCCAACAGGTGTATCTGAGGTAGAGGTGACAACAGTAGTCATAAGAGATATTTAAGCAGGTTGACCAGAATTCGTATTTTTTCGCTTCACTGCAAACTGAACTGCACAGTCAAGACGAACGAATAATGGGTTAGGTTTTTCAAAGCCCTCCAGACTTTGCGTCTGAACGGACAACGGGTACAACAATTTAAGACAGATAATTTATACGGCTTGCTTTGTTACTGCATACCAGCCAAGCACCTTTTCCACCGCCTGATTCACGGTCAAATCCGAGGTATCCAGCAAATACGCGCCTTCTGCCGGTTTGAGCGGAGCAACTGCGCGATTTGCATCACGGGCATCACGTTCGTTCAAATCTTTCAGGAGGTCTTGCATGTTAGCAGAAAATCCCTTGTCAATCAATTGCTTATAACGTCTTTCGGCGCGCGCCTCTGCACTGGCGGTCAGGAAGACTTTCAACTCCGCGTCTGGGAAAATCACGGTCCCCATATCGCGACCATCGGCAATCAGGCCTGGAGCTTCACGGAAACGCAGTTGCAAATCAACTAAAGCCTTGCGAACGGCTGGCAAGGCGGCAATTTTTGATGCCGTATTACCAACTTCTTCTGCCCGTATCGACATGGTGACGTTTTCACGATCAAGGAAGATGTCGCCATCCTTGAAGCCGCAATTCAGGCTTTCTACCGATTTTGCCAACGCTTGCTCATCATCCAGAGCGATGCCGCGATACAAGGCAGACAAGGCCGTCAGCCGATACAAGGCGCCAGAATCAAGGTAATGAAAACCCAATTCAGTCGCGACTAATTGTGCAACAGTGCCTTTGCCCGATGCAGTCGGACCGTCTATCGTGATAACGGGAATATGTGAAGATGTGGTCATTTTAAAAAAATCAGTTAAGTTCAAGCAACAACGATGGTGGCTTTGTTGCTCGGGAAAGCGAGTACTAACTTGCTCTATTTAGAACAAAGTATCTTCAGTCACTTTGGCAAAAGCATCAAAGTAATCCGGGAAAGTTTTAGCGACGCATTGCGGATCGTTAATACGCACTTTATTACCGCGACGTGCCGCGCCATCGAGTGTCGCCAGTGAGAAACACATAGCCATACGGTGATCATCGTAGGTATCGATTGCTGCGGTCTGAATCTCTTTCGGTGGCGTCACACGCAGATAATCTGCGCCCTCTTCCACTATCGCACCTAGCTTGCGCAGTTCAATCGCCATTGCACTGATGCGGTCGGTTTCCTTCACGCGCCAGCTAGCAATATTGCGCAAGGTGCTCGGGCCATCCGCGTACAAGGCAGCAACAGCGATCGTCATCGCCGCATCAGGGATATGGTTGAAGTCGGCATCGATCGCACGCAACACGCCATTCGATTCAGCTTCTATCCAGTTGTCGCCCATGCGAATAGTCGCGCCCATTTGTTCGAGCGCCTCGACAAAACGTACGTCACCCTGAATACTGTCCTTGCCTACACCTTCCACGCGTACCGGGCCGCCCGCAATTGCGCCAGCCGCAAGAAAGTAGGAAGCCGACGACGCATCGCCTTCCACATGGATAGTGCCTGGGCTGACATAGCGCTGGCCGGCAGCAATCGTGAACGACTGCCAACCGTCGCGTTGTACGGTAACGCCGAAGCGTCGAATCAGATTCAGCGTAATTTCTATATACGGTTTGGAAATCAATTCGCCGATCACATCAATCTGCACATCCTGTTCGCGCGCCATCAACGGTGCCGCCATTAACAATGCAGTCAGGAACTGACTGGAAACATTGCCGCGCACCTGCATGCGCTGCGCATGTATGCGACCGCGCTGAATATGCAATGGCGGATAACCCGCCTCGCCGGTGTATTCGATATGCGTACCAACGGCATTCAATGCCTCGACCAGATCGGCAATCGGACGTTCATGCATGCGCGACACGCCATGCAAGGTGTAATCGCCACCGGTGACTGCCAGCGCAGCAGTCAATGGGCGTATCGCCGTGCCGGCATTCCCCATGAATAAATCTGTCTGATGCACAGGAAACGAGCCGTTCACGCCATGCACAATGTAATCTTGCGACTCGCCGATTTGCTCCCACTTCACGCCGAGTTTTTGCAGAGCCATCAACATCACATGCGTGTCGTCAGATGCCAGCAAGTCCTTGATGTGCGTCGTGCCATCGGCCAAAGCTGCGAGCAGCAAAGTGCGATTGGAAATACTTTTTGAACCGGGAAGACGCACTACGCCTTTGGCGTGCATCGCCGGTTGCAGGTCAAGATAATGCGGATAGTGTTTCATTTATCGCTGTCTTGTTTAGGCTGAATTTCCGCCGTTTCTATACTGCGCTGCCAATTCTGGCGCGCACGCTGTGCATTGGAAAACATTGCATACATTGCGTCGCCGTCACCCGCCGCCAACTGCGCACGAAAGCGCGTCAACTGGGCGATGTACGCATCCAACTCCGCCAATATTGCAGTTTGATTAGTCAGGCTGATATCGCGCCACATTTCCGGCGAAGAAGCAGCGATCCGCGTGAAATCACGAAAGCCACTTGCTGCGTACTGAAACAGCAAATCGGCATTTGGTTTATTTGCAATGTCGTCAACCAAAGCGTAGGCCAGCAAATGCGGTAGGTGGCTGACTGCGGCAAAAACCGCATCGTGATTTTCTGGCGTCAATTCATGGACAATGGCACCACACTGTTGCCATGCTTGCGCTACTACCGCGATCTGCTCAACGGAGTTTTCTGGCAAGGCAGTCAACACGACTTTTTTAGCCACATACAAACTGGCGATCGCCGCATCAGGACCGGTAGCCTCCAATCCTGCGATCGGATGTCCTGGTACAAACTGTCCGATTTTTTCACCCAGTGCGCGGCGTGCTGCAAGCACGACTTCGCCTTTGATACTGCCGGCATCGGTCACTACCGTTTGCTTTTGCAGATAAGGTTTGATCGCAGCAAGCATGGCTTCGGTCTGCGCTACCGGCACTGCCAGCAACACCAGATCGGCATTCTTCAAAGATTCTTCGATAGACGTGCTGATGACGTCAATGATGCCGAGTTCTTTGGCCCGCAACAATGAAGTCTGGGTTCGACCGACACCGACGATCTGTTCTACTGCATTGGCTTTTCGCAAGGCAAGTGCAAACGAACTGCCTATCAAACCTACACCGAAGATGACGATTTTTTTTAGCACGTGAGGAAAAGGAAAGTAGTTGATCGGTTCAGTTAAAAATCGAACGATGGCTGTGCATTACAAACTCAAGCCAAGGCCTTTTTCAATGCAGCGATACAGATCGCGTTTTCTTCTGGCAAGCCGATTGAAATACGCAACCATTGAGGCAAACCATAATTACCAACCGGGCGCACGATCACGCCTTGTTTCAGCAATGCCAAATTGACGCGAGCACCAGCACTGTCGTCAGTACCGACTTTGACCAATACGAAGTTGCCGCTGGACGGCACATATGCAAGCTTCAATTCGTCAAAAGCTTGTGTAAGTTGACGATAACCTGCGGCATTCAGTTGTGCACTCTTTTCGACAAAGGCTTTGTCATTCAATGCAGCAATCGCAGCGGCTTGCGCCAGCGAATTGACGTTGAAGGGCTGGCGTATGCGATTCAGCAAATCGGTAATGCCAGGCTGCGCAATGCCATAACCAATCCGCAAACCCGCCAAACCGTAAACCTTGGACATCGAACGCGACACCAGCAGATTCGGATATTGGCTCACCCATGCGATGGAATCGTATTGCAATTCCGGCGCGAGAAATTCTGTGTAAGCCTCATCCAGCACGACGACGACGTTCGGTGGCACGCGTTTAAGAAATGCTTCGATCTCATGTCCGGGAATAAATGTCCCGGTTGGATTGTTTGGATTGGCGACGAAGATCAAACGTGTATCGGCTTCAATCGCATCCACCATCGCATCCAGATCATGACCAAAATCTTTTGCCGCAATAACCAGCGAACGACCACCGACTGCCTGCGTCGCCAACGGATAAACCGCAAACGAATACTGCGCATAGATCACCGATTGTCCCGGCTGCACAAATGCATGTGCCGACAATTCCAGAATATCGTTACTGCCATTGCCGAGCGTAATCCACTCTGCAGGCACGCCGTATTTTGCGGTGATGGCAGCCTTTAAATCGAAGCCATTACCGTCCGGATAACGGCCGGCATCTGCCATGGCCAGCTCCATCGCCTTCTTTGCCGACTCGGGCATGCCCAGCGGATTTTCATTGGAGGCAAGTTTGACGATTTTCGCTTCGTCGAGACCGAACTCACGCGCAACTTCCGCAATCGGTCTACCTCCTTGATAAGGCGCAATCGCACGAACGTAATCAGGGCCGAACTGAATTGACATAAAGGATTCCAGAACAAGAATGACTATTGCCAGAATGGCGTCGCTGCGTTTGCAACCAGGCGCTCAGGAGCAACAGACAAATCAAATTACAAACTGAATGGATACGAACCGAGTACTTTGAAAAATGCGGAGTTATCTTTCAACTCCTTCAATGCATCTGCCACTTTGCTGTCTTTCAAATGGCCTTCCACATCGACGTAGAAATAATATTCCCAGGTACCCATGCGTGCCGGACGGGATTCAAAACGCGTCATCGACACGCCATGCTTCGCCAGCGGTGCCAGCAAATTGTAGACAGCGCCCGCCTTGTTCGGCACCGACAACACCAGCGATGTTTGATCCTTGCCGCTAGGTGCAGTATGCAAACGGCCGATCACCGCGAAGCGCGTGCGATTGTGCGGATCATCCTGGATATGGGCTTTGACGACTTGCAGACTGTAATTTTTACCGGCGATCTCGCTGGCGATAGCGGCAACCGTTGGATCTTCACCTGCCAGACGAGCCGCTTCACCGTTGGACGCAACGGCGCGACGTTCGATGTTGGGATAGTTCTGGTTGAGCCACAACTGGCATTGCGCCAACGCTTGCGAATGTGCGCATATGCTTTTGATGTCGTTCATGTTGCCGGAACGCGTCATCAAACTGTGATTAACCTGTATCGATACTTCGCCGCTCAGAGTCAAAGTCGTTTGCAACAACAAATCGAGTGTGCGATTGATTACGCCTTCGGAAGAATTTTCAATCGGCACGACGCCAAAATCTGCAGTGCCGGCTTCCGTTGCACGGAACACTTCATCGATGGATGCGCATGGCATACCTTCCACCGCGCGGCCGAATTGCTGATACACCGCTTGTTCGCTGAAGGTTCCTGCCGGGCCTAGATACGCAACCGTCACGCGTTTTTCCAGCGCACGACAAGCCGACATCACTTCACGAAAAACGGTTTGAATATCCGTATCTAAAAGTGGACCTGGATTACGTTCCGCCACGCTGCGCAAAATCTGCGCTTCACGCTCAGGGCGAAAAACCGGCGCATTGGTTTCTGCCTTGACGTGGCCGACTTGCTGCGCGACGCGTGCGCGCTGATTCAGCAAATCAAGGATTTGCGCATCGATTGCGTCGATTTGTACACGCAGCGGTTTGAGCTTGTCGTCCATCGTCATCTTATTCAAACACGTTAAATCTTTTTGATTCGAACGAGAATCAAGCGTATTTTTTCTCGAAGTCCTTCATGAAGGCAACCAGTGCCTGCACACCTTCAATTGGCATTGCATTGTAAATCGATGCACGCATGCCGCCGGCTGAACTATGACCTTTGAGTTGCACCAGATCGTTTTGCTCGGCCTCAGCGATGAACTTGCCGTTCAGCGATTCGTCTTTCAGGAAAAACGGTACGTTCATGCGCGAACGGTTCGCTGCCGGCACTTTATTGATATAGAAATCTGTCGAATTCAGATAGTCGTATATCAATTTCGCTTTAGCGATATTGTTTTTCTCCATTGCCGCAACACCACCATGGCGCTTCATCCATTGGAAGGTCAGGCCGGCAATATAGATAGGATACGTTGGTGGCGTATTGAACATGGAGTCATGTTCATCAACCATCTTCCAGTCAAATGCCGACGGGCAAATTGGCAATGCATGCCCCAGCATGTCGTCACGCACGATGACAATCGTCAGGCCAGCAGGGCCGATATTCTTTTGTGCTCCGGCATAAATCACGGCGTACTTGGAAACATCGATTTCGCGCGACAGAATATTCGACGACATATCCGCCACCAAAGGCACATTGCCTACGTCCGGAGTGAAATCGAACTCGACACCACCGATGGTTTCGTTCGTGCAGATATGCACGTAAGCAGCATCCGGCGTCAGCATCCATGTATCGCGTGCAGGCACGTGATTGAAGCCTGAATCTTCCGACGATGCGGCAATGTTCACCTTCGCATACTTGTGCGCTTCTTCTATACTCTTGACTGACCAGTGGCCGGTATTGACGAAATCGATCGTGGCAGGTTGCGATTTCTTGCCTATCAGATTCAAAGGGATGATCGCATTTTCAGCGATGGCACCGCCTTGCATGAACAGAATTTTATAATTGTCCGGAATCGCCATCAACTCGCGCAAATCGTTTTTTGCGGTTGCCAGGATTTCCGTGAATTCGCGCCCGCGATGACTCATCTCCATGACTGACAAACCGCAACCTCTCCAGTTTGTCATTTCATCCGCAGCTTGCTGAATTACTTCTTGTGCAATAGCAGCAGGACCCGGTGAAAAGTTATACACGCGCTTCATTATTCTTCTTCCTCCGTACCGGATTGATCTTCTTCAATATCTGATTCAAGTATGCGTTGCAGTCCGCTCAACTTGGTGCCGTCTTCGACCGCGATCAAGGTCACGCCTTGAGTCGCACGACCCATTTCGCGAATTTCTGCAACACGGGTGCGAATCAATACACCGCCGGTTGTAATCAACATGATTTCGTCAGCTGCGTCCACCAGAGTGGCCGCTACGACTTTGCCATTACGCTCGCTGGTCTGGATTGCGATCATGCCTTTGGTGCCACGACCGTGACGTGTGTACTCGGTAATCGGCGTACGTTTGCCGAAACCGTTTTCTGTCGCGGTCAGCACCGATTGTTGTTCGTTCTCGGCCACCAGCAAGGCGATGACTTGTTGCCCGTCTTCCAGATTCATGCCGCGTACGCCACGCGCTGTACGGCCCATAGGACGCACATCATTTTCGTCAAAGCGCACTGCCTTGCCGGAATCGGAGAACAACATCACATCATGTTTGCCGTCTGTCAGCGCAGCGCCAATCAGGAAATCGCCGTCATCCAGATCGACCGCAATAATGCCGGCCTTGCGTGGATTGCTGAAATCGCTGAGCGAGGTTTTCTTCACGGTACCGAGGCTGGTCGACATGAAGATATAGCGATCTTCAGGGAAGGTACGATTCTCGCCAGAGACTGGCAGGATCACCGTAATTTTTTCACCATCCTGCAACGGGAACATGTTGACGATAGGCTTGCCGCGCGAGTTGCGCGAACCTTGCGGCACTTCCCATACTTTCAGCCAGTACATGCGACCGCGATTACTGAAGCACAAAATGTAATCGTGGGTATTGGCGATGAACAGTTGATCGATCCAGTCGTCTTCCTTGGTCGCCATCGCCTGCTTGCCGCGACCACCACGTTTTTGCGCGCGGTACTCGGTAATTGGCTGCGACTTCATGTAACCGGTATGCGACAGGGTCACGACCATATCCTGCGGGGTGATCAAATCTTCGGTGCCCAAGTCAGTTGCGTTCAGTTCGATCGTCGAACGGCGCTCATCCTTGTTGCCGATACCATATTCATTTTTCACTGCAGTCAGTTCGTCGGTGATGATGATGGTGACGCGTTCAGGCTTGGACAGAATATCGAGCAGATCGGCGATCTGATCCATGACTTCTTTGTACTCATTGACGATCTTGTCTTGTTCCAGACCAGTCAGGCGCTGCAGACGCATCTGCAAAATTTCCTGCGCTTGATCGTCAGACAGTTTGTACAAGCCGTCAGGCTGAATACCATATTGCTTAGGTAAATTTTCCGGGCGGAAGGCATCGATGCCACCGAGTCCTTCGCCAGTACGCGCCAGCATCTCACGCACAACAGACGAATCCCAGGCACGCGCCATCAAGTCAACTTTCGCTACCGGCGGAGTCGGAGCCGCTTTGATGATGGCGATAAAGTTATCGATGTTTGCCAAGGCAACTGCCAGGCCTTCCAACACGTGGCCGCGTTCACGCGCCTTGCGCAACTCGAATATCGTGCGGCGCGTAACGACTTCACGACGGTGCGACAGGAAGCATTCCAGCATCTGCTTCAGGTTCAGCAACTTCGGCTGGTTGTCGACCAATGCCACCATATTCATGCCGAAGGTGTCTTGCAACTGAGTCTGTTTGTACAGATTGTTCAGCACGACTTCCGGCACTTCATTACGTTTCAATTCGATCACGACACGCATACCCGACTTATCGGACTCGTCGCGAATATCGGAAATGCCGTCGAGCTTTTTGTCGCGCACTAACTCTGCAATGCGTTCCAGCAGCGACTTCTTATTAACCTGATACGGCAGCTCGTCGACGATGATCGCAGCACGGTTTTCCTTGCCGTATTCTTCGAAATGCGTTTTCGCGCGCATGACGACACGGCCGCGGCCAGTGCGATAGCCATCGCGTACGCCGGACACACCGTAAATAATACCGCCAGTAGGGAAATCCGGTGCCGGAATGATCTCGATCAGTTCATCAACAGTCACGTCGGCATTGCGTAATACATGCAATGCGCCGTCGATGATTTCAGTGATGTTATGCGGCGGAATATTGGTCGCCATACCGACTGCAATACCGGACGAGCCGTTGATCAGCAGATTCGGAATCTTGGTCGGCAGTACCGACGGTTCACGTTCCTTGCCGTCATAGTTCGGCACGAAGTCGACAGTATCTTTATCGATATCGGCCAGAATCTCGTTCGCCAACTTATCCAGGCGACACTCTGTGTAACGCATCGCCGCAGCGTTGTCGCCATCGACCGAACCGAAGTTGCCCTGCCCGTCAACCAGCATATAGCGCAGCGAAAATGGCTGTGCCATGCGCACCAGCGTGTCGTAGATCGACTGATCGCCGTGCGGATGGTATTTACCCATCGTTTCACCGACCACGCGCGCGCATTTTACGTACGGGCGATTCCAGACATTGTTCATTTCATGCATCGCAAACAGAACTCGGCGATGTACCGGCTTCAAGCCGTCGCGTACGTCCGGTAATGCACGCCCTACAATCACGCTCATCGCGTAATCGAGGTAACTTTTGCGCATCTCTTCTTCAAGCGAAATCGGAATTGTTTCTTTAGCGAATTGATCCATTGGCGGTTCGTCTGGTCTTTGGCTAGGGTTTGATAATGAAGAATCGACAGCTTAAGTTACTAAATCAGGCAAATACTGACTTGCCTAATAAGCAAATACGCGAGCGATCCGGCAAATCGTAGATTTTAACACGGCAGACGACTCTTCTTGCCGCTTTTGGCATCCAGGGAACTTTGTAAGCAATGATCAATGTCAGGGCTGAATCCCAGAAAAATATGTTTAAATGCGAGCTGCTGAAAAGATGCCCTCATTTCCAGAACACCCGCCTTCAAGAGAAAACATGATCAACAAACTGGCCTTAGTCGTATTGGTCGGCGCAACGTCGCCTTATGTCACAGCACAAACTAACGCGGACATTTCAGCGCCGTCGAGTCATTCCTATAATCAAAACAGTAGCGGCGTTATCACTCGCAGCGCATTTGGTCTCTGCTGGAGATCCGGCTCATGGACTGAGAATGACGCGATCGCAGGTTGCGATGGAGCTCTCGCATCGCCTATCCCAAACCCAACTGCTCCCGATCTGGTTTTGAACAAAGCGACACCAGCAGTGGCTGCCAAACCATGCGATTTCACATTCGCATTAGGCAGTGACCAAACCTTTGCATTTAATAAAGCTGAATTAAATAACGCTGCTAAACGCCGTATAGAACGCGACGTCTTACCCCGATTAGCGGAATGCAAGAATGTTAAAAGCATCACCATTACCGGCCACACTGACAATCTGGGCTCGACCCACGCCAATCAAATTCTTTCAGAAAAACGTGCGAAAGCTGTCGCCGATTATCTGAAGTCAAAAGGAGCCCTCGTCACAATGAATGTAATCGGCGTAGGCTCAACCCAGGCACTTAAATCGTGCAACGAGAAATTAACGCACTCAAAATTGATTAGCTGCCTGGCACCAAATCGGCGCGTTTTGATTGAAGTGATAAATTCCGAAAAACAGTAAAACTGCAAGAAATTACTAAAAATTAACTCGGAATATGAACCTTTTTTAATGTCCAAAGGTCAATGTTTTGCTAGAAGAAACATTGAACAGCTTCGCGTTGTGCGATTACAACAGTTATAGAAAAACGATAATCTGTGTATTTAACAAGGACCGCTGAATCAATAGGCTATGGCAGAATAGTAAGAAGTTAAATTATTGCATGTGAACAATTTGTTTCATGCGGTTTTTGAAGCGCGTGTTATCATCGACATCCGATGTCATTTACGTAATTTACGCAGTTTATCTGCGGATATCTCACTCGAGAGGAGAAAGAAATATGAATAAATTAGCAAAACTCGTCTTCGCTGCATCCGCGGTCGTTGCGTTCTCGGCACAAGCCCAAACCGACATCAAAGCAAGCACACCAAAAAGCGCTTACGCTCAAGCTTCGAACGGCACTATCGTTCGTAGTGGTACTGGTCTTTGCTGGCACACTGGCTACTGGACTCCAGCTGACTCCGTTGCAGGTTGCGACGGTGCATTGGTAGCTGCAGCAGCTCCAGCTGGCGCAGCTCCAGCTGGCGCAGCTCCAGTTCCAACAGCAGAAAAAGTTACGTTTGCAGCTGATGCATTCTTTGACTTCGATAAAGCAACTCTGAAGCCAGAAGGCAAAGCCAAGCTTGACGACCTGGCTTCCAAGCTCAACAGCTTGAACCTGGAAGTTATCATCGCAGTTGGCCATACTGACTCCGTTGGTTCCGATGCTTACAACCAAAAACTGTCGATCCGCCGCGCTGAAGCTGTTAAAG
This sequence comes from Herminiimonas fonticola, assembly GCF_003293745.1. Taxonomy (GTDB): domain Bacteria; phylum Pseudomonadota; class Gammaproteobacteria; order Burkholderiales; family Burkholderiaceae_D; genus Oxalicibacterium; species Oxalicibacterium fonticola. The sequence goes on along the minus strand of NZ_PTLZ01000001.1, from coordinate 957,310 downwards.
GCTACCTCGTGAACAAAGGTGTTGATGCAAAACGCGTCTACACTGAAGGCAAAGGCGAAAAACAACCAGTTGCTACCAATAAAACAGCAGCTGGCCGCGCACAAAACCGTCGCGTAGAAATCGAAGTTGTTGGTACACGTAAATAATTCGTTTCATACGAATTAAAAAACCCCGCTACGGCGGGGTTTTTTTTCGCACATAATTTGTGCATCTAATTTCCAATTGACGAAATCCCGCTCTCTGCACTTTCCAGTTATCATTTAGCCCATGAATGCTGATCCATTAGAACTGAAAAAATTTAGCGACTTGGCCCACCAATGGTGGGATCCCACATCGGAATTTCGCCCTTTGCATGAAATCAATCCATTACGACTTGAATGGATTAATAGTCGAGCACCTTTAGCAGGCAAAACCGTCATCGACATCGGTTGCGGCGGCGGCATCCTTACTGAATCGATGGCAAAAAAAGGCGCGAATGTCACCGGAATAGATCTATCCGAAAAAGCCCTCAAGGTTGCCGACCTGCACAGCCTCGAATCCGGCGTGCAAGTACGCTATGAATTAATCGCAGCAGAAAGCATGGCAGAACGCGAAGCCGGCAAGTTCGATATAGTGACCTGCATGGAAATGCTGGAACACGTACCCGATCCCTCAGCCATCGTCGCAGCCTGTGCAAAACTTGCGAAACCTGGTGGCAAGATATTTTTCTCCACCATCAATCGCAATCCAAAAGCGTATTTGCACGCAGTCATAGGCGCTGAATATCTGCTGAGATTGCTACCCAAAGGTACGCACGATTACGCCAAATTCATCACGCCTGCGGAGTTATCACGCTTTGCGCGCGATGCCGGATTGACGATAGACATGCTCAAAGGCATGGGCTTCAATCCCCTGACGCAAATCTACTCACTGCATCAAGACACAAGCGTCAATTATTTAATCGCTTGCACCAAGCCAGCCTGATTTTCAATTTAAGCTAATACTTTTTCGCACGTGCGATAAAGCATTAGCTTGATCTGACCTTACTGAGTTCGCATGACATTACCTATACCCCAAGCCATCCTGTTTGACCTAGACGGCACACTCGCGGACACAGCCCCCGACTTGGCTGGCGCAGTGAATCAATTGCGTATTTCTCGCGGGCTGGCACCAACCGATTACGAATTGCTTCGCCCTGTCGCTTCCGCAGGTGCACGTGGCTTGATAGGCGTCGCATTCGGCATCACGCCGCAAGATGTTGGCTACATAGAACTGCGCGATGAATTCCTGCAAAACTATGAAGCTGCAATCGCAGTAAAAAGTCGGCTGTTTGAGGGCGTAACAGAACTGTTATTCGGCTTGCAGGAAAAAGGTATCGCATGGGGCATCGTCACCAACAAGATTGCCTATCTGACTGATCAACTGGTGCCAAAGATCGGCCTGCATCACGCTGCCTGCGTTATCTCAGGCGATACGACTTCCCACTCAAAACCGCATCCTGCGCCACTGTATGAAGCCGCCAAACGTATCAATGTTCAAGCAGAACACTGCTGGTATGTCGGCGACGATCTGCGGGATATCCAGGCGGGACAAGCTGCCGGCATGACAACGATTGCAGCAGCATGGGGATATTGCGGGGAAGTTGCACCGGCGACATGGAATGCCAATGCTTTAGTCGACTCGCCGCAGCAACTTCTGGCATTGCTCGGCCAGCAACGATAAAGCATTTTCCCTATTCAAGAGCCACTACACCGCGCCCTTGAATCAGGCATGAAGCACCCCATCTAATGCGTTACAATGGCGATGCTTGGGGGCGACCTGGTTTCGACGGGGGTTGCAAAGCAGCGCAGGGCATACCGAGGGCGGGCTACCTCGTAAATACAACCTGAAAAAACTTAACTGCAAACGATAACTCGTACGCACTAGCAGCTTAATCGCTGTTAGCTCTACAACACCTCGTCCCTGGGGTGGGCCCTTAAAAGCTGTAGAGTCATTTACAGGGACTCGTGTAATGTCGGGTTACTTGGCATCGCACTAAATAATAGGTAACTCGCTTGTACACAGCGTGCACGTCCGCGTTGTACCGGTTAAATTAAATGGCAGTGCTAAGTATGTAGAACTGTCTGTAGAGTACTTTCGGACGCGGGTTCGATTCCCGCCGCCTCCACCACGAATACGCCAAGCCGCTGAGTAATCAGCGGCTTTGTCGTTTCTGCCACATGTATTTACGTTACTAGATGCGACAAGCGCACTAGCCTAGTCTGCATCGCAGCAAGCATCTGTTCGAATTTTTCCGATTGAAAGAAGCGATATTCAAGCACACGCTGTTGTGCAATCTCATCATCCGGATAGGCTTGGGTTGCCGGGTGACACATGATCAGCATGCCTGTTTGCGCCGCATCCAGCCAAACCTTGAAACAAGCGGCGTAGTCTTCCTGATCAAAACCGTACACACCTGCAAATCCCTTATTGCTTGCAACGCGAGCACTCTGCAAATCTTTAGCAAGCGACTGACCGCCAAGATATTTTAAAATTTGCGGCTTGCCACCCCATGCTGGATTCGCTGGCACCGTATTACGTACCCAGATCAGATGTTTGGCATAACGGCGCTTGATCACTTTCAAAAGAATTTGACGAACACCCGCGAATTGATGCACGTGCTGATGGCCATCGATAAAGTCCGGCACTTGTCCGAATCCGTCTTCAAATGCATCGAGCTGGCGCTCCAGTTCTTGCTCGACTTTTTGCGGATTCAGGCTGTGCAGCAGGCTGCGCAAAATAACGGCATTCAAACTAGGCGCATCGGCACCAAAACCCTCGGTCAAATTAAAATGCAAGCCGATATCGGCTTGCTCACGATAAGCGCGCAAGGCGGGAGCTGATATCGATTGCCAGTTTGGCGCAGTGCTGAAACAACTGACCGCGGTGAGACGACCTAGAGAAAGCAACTCCAGAATACCGGCATCGATACCGGGGTTCTGTGCATAGTCATCAGAACAAAGCGCAATCGGTGTCATGGCATTCTTCATATCAATGTGATGCGTGGCGGAAAGCCCATACGCGACTCAGAACATAGGTCATAGCGGCGACGGTAAACACCACCACCGCTAACGCGAGGTAATACGGCCAGCCGGCATAACGTAACAATAAATAAAACATCAATTGGTTCATGCCAAAGCCCAGCAGCGCAACCAGCAAAAACCGCAGGAAAGATGAATGCGTGCCATCCGTATGCGAAGCGACTGCATCGGAGAAGGTCCAGTGTCTATGACCGAAATAACTGACCCAGAATGCAGCGACAAAGCCGCCGACATTCGCTTGCAGCGGTGCGATATGCAATAGTTCAACCAGCGCAATCACCACCCAGTAGTGCACAGCAGCAGCCGTCAAGCCAACAATACCGAAGCGCGCAATCCGCAACAGTTCAATCAGGCGCATGTGCTTCTTTTTCTTCAGTATTCAACGAGATCTTATCGGCAGTTTTATTTTCAAAAGCACCATTATCTATATCGTGCGCCACAACATAGAGCGGCCGCTTTTTGACTTCGTCATACACGCGTCCGACATACTCACCAAGCACGCCTATCGAAATCAACTGTACCCCGGAAAAGAACATCAAGCCGGCGGCTAATGTAGACCAGCCAGGCACATCATTGCCAAACAGGATGGCTTCGCCGGCAATCCAGAATGCATACAGAATCGCAATGATGGAAATCACCACGCCTACCGCGCTCCATATCCGCAATGGCAGCGTGGTAAATGCCGTGACGCCGGCCAATGCCAGACGACTCAGACTGCGATAACTAAAGCTGGACACGCCGGTCGCGCGATCGTTCGGCACGAAAGGCAAGGCAATGCTGCTGAAGCCAACCCATGCATACAAACCCTTCATGAAGCGATTACGCTCCGGCAATTGACGCAAGGCGTTAACGACCTTGCGATCCATCAAACGGAAATCGCCGGCATTGCGCGGAATCGTGATCGGCGCACCGGACTCCATCAAGTGATAAAACATCCCCGTGCCCCAGCGCTTGAGGAGCGATTCATTACTACGATCACTGATCACGCCGTACACCATGTCGATGCCACTGACCCACAATCTCACCATTTCCGACAGCAATTCCAATGGATGCTGGTAATCGCCATCCAGCAAAATAACGGCATCACCTTTTGCTGCATCGATACCGGCCGACAACGCCGCTTCCTTGCCAAAATTTCTGGAAAAACTGATATAGCGCAAACCCGCATCTGCCAGCAAAGGTGCCATCACTTCATTGGTATTGTCTTTGCTGCCATCGTTGACAACGATGATTTCATAACGGGGGGCGAAGGTCTCCAGGGTTTTCCGCAGGTCCCGCAAGAACGCGGCCAGATGGGCAGCCTCGTTGTATGCCGGAATCACGCAGGAAATCAACGCATCGGCCGGACGATGTTGCGGCAGTGCGGTCAATGTCACCATGAGAATAACCTTTCTGGATCAAGCGGCCAGACAGCGCACAAGCCTTGAAACATAAGGAATTCAGGCCGGCTGTCGGGTAAAAAATTTAGCGGAGCATTATGGCCAACGATTATAATTCACCGCCACTGTATGCGATTGCCAAACTGAAATTGTTTCCGGATTTCTACGCACATAACTTACCCTTACCGATGATGCCAACCCAGTCACGCCAGCCAGTTTCCCCGTCCAATAAGTTCGCCCGGCTGTTTTCGCCGAGTGCAGACGATATCGCGCCGCTGGTCATCCTGCTGCTCTTGCTGCATCTGCTTGTATGGAGCCTCTTCACGGGCCTCAGCCATCGTTCGCCCGACTGGGACAATATGGAAGAGCTGGTCTGGGCCAGCGGGCTGGAATGGGGATACTACAAACATCCGCCACTACCTTCATGGATTTTGTATGGATTGGTTTCCATCTTCGGCCGCCCAGTCTGGCTGACTTTCTTCACCGGCCAGTTGAGCGTGATCCTGTCCTTGTGGATGGTCTGGAAGCTTGGTTGCGAAATAACCTCGCAACGTCGTGCCTTGATCGCTACTTTGCTGGTTTCCGTCGTTGCTTACTTCACGGTACGCGGCGTAATGAACAATCACAACACGATGCAATTGTGGTCAGTCGCCGGCGCGATCTGGATGCTTTATCGTGCGACGCGCACTGATAGCATGCGCGCCTGGGCAATGCTCGGCTTCTTTTGCGGCTGTGCCTTCCTGACAAAATACAGCGCGCTGATTCAATTTGCAGCATTCGCCCTGTACTTGCTGTTCACCGGCCATCTGCGCCGCGCACAAACCTGGAAAGGCATCGCATTATCAACCGCAGTTCTGATCGCAATGGTGACGCCGCATTTACTGTGGCTCAAGCAACAAGCGGCCGGTCCCGTTGCTTATGCTGGTAGTGAAATGGAGCCACTCGCGACTTATCTGCTTGAACTTCAGGACTTGTTCAGCTTTACTCTGACGAATCTGGGACGCATCGCCGCACTGTTGCTGGCATTGGCCATTGTTGCAATCTGGGCATCGCGTCAGTACAAGTTAGTGCCAAAATCTGCGCGTCCGGCTACCATCGCCAGCCAGTTGGCAGCTTCGGATCGTTTCTTCCTGTTGGTAATTGGTATTGCGCCGTTGCTTCTGACGATGCTGATTGCAGGTGCAATGAAGATTCCATTGGCCGCGCATTGGGCCACCACTTTCTTTATCCTGTTTGGCTTTTTCTCATTCTGGATTTTGCGCAGCGGCGACGATGTCTCGCTCTTGCGCAAGACGATCGTCATTATTGTAATCATGCAGGTACTCGGCGCAGCCGGTTACGGTCTGGCACGCGGACCACTGGCTGATAAATCGGGACGTCCTAGCCGTGCCACCTTCCCCGGTGCAGAAGTGTCACGTCAAGTGCACGCTGCATGGCAAGCCAATATGCAAACGCCTTTGAGGCTCGTCGCGTCTGACACATGGTTGGGTGGCAATATCGCGATCCATATCGGTCCGCAAGTACAGGTTTTGATTGATGGTGATTTTGGTAAATCGCCGTGGGTGGATGAAGACAAGGCGGACAAATGCGGAATGCTGGTTGCGATCAACCGTAGCAAAGACAATCCGCCTGAAATCGACAATGAAGTGATCGCCTTGATGGCGCAAAGCACGCAGCATGGCACGCTGGATATTCCATGGACCAAAAAGCCTGACGGTCCAAGAGTAGAAATAGAATGGGGCATCATCCCACCGCAAGCCGAGTGCAGCGAAAAGCCCGCCTCCCTCTGATTTTTTCTGTAATTCCTCTATTTTTCTCGTCAGCATATTCGTAACACTCGATCCGCTGACGAGAATATCCCGCCTTAAGGTTGCAGGCGTTGCCTCTTCCACTGCCCGTCCTTCTCCAGCGTATACGCAATACGATCATGCAGGCGTGACCTGCGACCTTGCCAAAACTCTACGTAATCCGGCTGCAGGCGATAACCGCCCCAATGTTCAGGACGCGGCGTCTGATCGCCATATTGCGCTTCCGCATTTGCGTATTGCGCTTCCAGCGCCGCGCGATCTGCGATCAGCGTGCTTTGTGCAGAAGCAATCGCACTCAAGCGACTCTTGACCGGACGACTTTGAAAATACTGTTCACTCTCTTCCGCCGACACTTTCTCGACGCGCCCTTCGATACGGACTTCACGCTCCAATGCAATCCAGTGGAACAACAACGCTGCATACGGATTTTTATCCAGCTCAATGCCCTTGCGGCTGCCGTAATTGGTAAACCACGTAAAGCCGCGTTGATCGAAATCCTTGATCAGCAAGATACGTGACGAAGGCCGCCCATTCTCACCGACAGTAGACACGCCCATCGCATTCGGTTCCGGCACTTCAGCGCGCAAGGCTTCAGCAAACCATTTTGAAAACTGCACGATAGGATCAGCATCTGTGTCCGTCTCGGACAAATCAGCTTGTGTGTAATCGGTACGGATATCTGCAATCGACATGAATTTTCTTTCTATACATTGATGGCACGCTGCATCGCTATTCTGTCACGCAATGTCTGAGCATTTGAATAAACCGAATCCGGTTCGGCATGGAATTCCCAATCGAGTCTTATCTCTTTGGCATCTTGAGATTAAAGGACGTGATACATGCCGGAATTGATCCATCTCAATCTATTCTGAGAATACCGTAAATAATTTGGCAACGTGTGAGTCCCCATACAAAGGAAAGACCATTTTTTCAGCAAAAGAAAATCCATGCAACCGAGCTTTGCTCCCGCGGTCCGTTAAAATGGCGATATGACTTCTTTTTCTGCTGCCACCGTCCCCTCCCCTGATCACGAGATCGATTTTGACCGCCGTTTTGGCGGAATTGCACGACTGTATGGACAAGCGGGGCTAAGCCGTTTCCGCGCAGCGCATGTCTGCGTGGTTGGCGTCGGTGGTGTCGGCTCCTGGGTAGTGGAAGCTCTGGCGCGTAGCGCTATTGGTCATATCACCATGATCGATCTGGATAACCTCGCAGAGTCCAACGTCAATCGACAAATTCATGCGTTGACTGATACCCTGGGCCAAGCCAAGGTAACGGCTTTGGCCGAACGCATCGCGCAAATCAATCCGTATTGCGTCGTGACAGAAATCGAGGATTTTCTTACTGCAGATAATCTGGACGAGATGATAGGCGCGCGCAACTACGACTACATCATCGATGCCATCGACAACGTCCGTGCAAAAACCGCGTTGATTGCATATTGCCGCAAGCATGGCTTGAAACTCGTGACCATAGGTAGCGCAGGCGGACAAATCGATCCGACAAAAATCGCCGTACTCGATCTGTGCCGTACCGAACAGGAACCGTTACTGGCAAAAGTACGCAAACGCTTGCGCGCCGAACACGGCTTTCCACGCGGGACGAAAAACAAGTTCGGTATTGATGCAGTGTTTTCTACCGAACCCTTACGTTTCCCGGAAAGCGAAGAAGTATGTGCCATCGATAGCGACGCACAATCCGGCATCACTGGTCTCAATTGTGCAGGCTTCGGTTCTGCAATGGTCGTCACCGCATCCTTCGGACTGGTCGCTGCGGCTCATGTATTACGCAAGTTTGCGGCTGAAGCTGGTGTTGCAAATTCAGTAGATCAAGTCCAGCCGGATTAGTGTGGTATCTAATCGGGCATCGCTTCCCGTCTCAGGATTTCCCAAAAGATTCATTCAATTGCTGCGTCACACGGATGAAAGTCGTGCGCTTGGTCAGTTCCTTCAACTTGTGCGCGCCCACATAAGTACACGCAGAACGCACGCCGCCTAGTATCTCCTGCAAGGTATTGACGACCGGGCCGCGATACTCGACCAACACCTCCTTGCCTTCTGCTGCGCGGTATTCGGCCACACCACCTGCGTATTTTTCCATGGCGGCGCGACTGCTCATGCCGTAAAAGCGTTTGAATTTTTTACCGTCACGCTCCACCACGTCGCCAGCGCATTCATCGTGACCCGCCAACATGCCGCCCAACATGATGAAATCTGCGCCGCCACCGAATGCCTTGGCCAGATCGCCCGGCACGACACATCCACCATCAGCACAAATCTGCCCACCCAAGCCATGCGCAGCATCGGCGCACTCGATCACTGCGGACAATTGCGGATAACCGACACCGGTCATCTTGCGCGTAGTGCAAACCGATCCTGGGCCTATGCCAACTTTGACGATATCGGCACCAGCCAGAATCAGTTCTTCGGTGATGTCACCTGTCACGACATTGCCGGCCATGATGGTCAGATGCGGAAATGCCTTACGCACCTTCTTGACAAAATTGATGAAGCCTTCGGTATAACCGTTTGCTACGTCTATGCATACATATTCGATCGCATTGTTCAGCCGCGCCATCACCGCTGTAAATTTTTCGTAATCGGATGCACTGATGCCCATCGAATAAAACGCACTGGAGGTGGCAGCAACGCCATTACCCAACGATAGAAAAAACTGTTCCAGCTCATCTACCGAATAATGCTTGTGCAAGGCAACCGACAGATGATGTGCAGCGAGTGCGCGCGCCATTTCCATGGTGCCCGTGCTATCCATATTGGATGCAATGATGGGAATGCCGCGATAGGTTTTGCGGGAATGATGAAAAATGAATTCGCGCCGGATATCAACTTCCAGACGCGATGTCAGCGTCGACCGTTTGGGGCGTATCAGTACATCCTTGAAGTCCAGTTTGACCGATTCTTCGATATGCATGACACCTCCTTGACGGCGTATCCGACGTCAGAATACAAACTCAGGACAGATCAGTCTTGAGCTTGTCTCTAAAGGTTTGACGGAACTTGGAAACCTTGGGCGCAACGATAAAAGCGCAATAACCCTGCAGCGGATTCTGCCGAAAATAATTCTGATGATAAGCCTCGGCCTTGTAATACGTTTCAGCCGGACTGAGCTCGGTCACGATAGGTGCGTCCCACACATTCGCCATTTCGCAAATGACATGCTTGGCCGTTTCTTTCTGCTCCGGTGTTTGATAATAAATCACCGAGCGATATTGCGTGCCGACGTCATTACCCTGACGGTTCAAGGTCGTAGGATCGTGGATAGTAAAAAATACTTCAAGGATTTCTCGGAAGCTGACGACTGCAGGATCAAACGTCAGACGCACTACTTCAGCATGACCGGTAGTGCCTTCACAAATTTGCTCGTAACTTGGGTTTGGGATTTGACCACCGGTGTAGCCGGATTCGACGTTGATGATACCTTTCAGCTGTTGATAAACAGCTTCGGTACACCAAAAACAGCCGCCGCCCAAAGTTGCGATTTCCGTTGCCATACATTTACTCCGTTTTGAATAAGACCATTAAATACCGTGACTGGATGTCATGACTGTAGCGCAAAGCGATAAGCGTGCATAGGAATCGGATTGCGATTAGCGCTTCCACAACAGTGTTTGCACACGTGGGCCATGCTGGAAATTAAAGTCAACGAAAAATGATAGTGCCGCCGCTGGCAAGTACTGGCAAAACATGAGGCGTAAAGATATCGGTATCAAACAAGGCTTCTGCAATCCTGAATTCCTGTGCAATGTTCGACTCAATATATGGCGTCGCATTTTCCATCAATTGCTGCAAACTTTGCTCGCTCGCCTGCAAGCTGCCGTCTTCCAACGCTAGCAAGGAAATCAGGCTGGGCTGAGTAATATCCTCACTTACAGGCGGTGTATGGTGACAGCGGATCGCAATCAGTGACGATAAATTCGCGATGACTGGCGCTGCAGGCGGCACTTCGAATATCGTCTCATCATCATGCAACAATAAGACTGCCGGAATGTTCTTCAGTATCGCGATACTTTCCTGATGCAATGGTGCGTGCTCTAGGGGCAGCAGCTTCGCACCGCAACGCGCGACCGCGATATAAAACATCAATGCATCCTGATGACCTTGGCCCCAGTACACAACTGTATCGCCAGCCTTTACATGCCATTCGCTTTTCAGACGTGCGGTAGCCCGCTCGATACGCGACCAGAATTTTCTGTACGTGACTACACGACGACTCGAACGCGATGCAATGGCATTCGGTTGAGTCGCAACATGGTGACGCAAGATAGTAAAAAGATTCATGTTCAAATTTCTCCAGAGCCTAGATTCTACGGAAAAACCCCATAAGCCATGCGGCGTTTAACCATGAGCACACATTTTTTCGGCATAATGAATGAAATTTCCTGGATCACCGATGTCTATTACTTCTTCACCCAAAGCCGCAGCTGTTGTTGATGCACGCCATTTCCGCGATGCGCTGTCTCAATTCGCGACTGGCGTTACCGTCATCACCACGCGCTTGCCTGATGACAGCTTTCTCGGCATAACGGCAAGCTCATTCAATTCAGTTTCGCTGAATCCGCCATTGGTCTTGTGGAGTCTGGCGCAGAGCGCGAACAGCCTGCCGGTCTTTACCGGCAATTCGCACTACGTCATCAATATTCTGGCGGCCGATCAGGCCGCATTGGCGAATCAGTTTGCACGTCCCAGCAAGAATCGTTTTGAAGGCGTTGAATTCACGCTGTCGCCAACCGGCTTGCCGATTCTATCCGGCGTTGCAGCATGGTTTGAATGCCATAATCGCAGTCGCTATCCGGAAGGCGATCACGTTATTTTTGTTGGGGAAGTTGAGTGTTGCGATGTGTCGCCGCAAGAACCGCTGATCTTTCACGGCGGTCGATTCTTATCTGAGTAAAACAAGAAAAATGAAGCCGACGCGAATGTTCTTGTCTTAGTCCTGCAGCAAGCGCGACAAGATACCGGATGAATCATGTGCTGCACGGCGCAACCTATCGTTAATGCCGTTCCACGCTTCATCAGTCGGTGGCGTCTGCACCACGATGACATCAGCATTCGCATTATCCATAGCCCGCAAGGCGGCATACAAGGCATAAGCAAATCCTGCAGGATCTACCGGCAGAGAAATGCGTGCCAAAACCGGTACATGCACATCGGCATCGTGTTGCATCAACGCGACTCGTCGACCGTGTTCATGCAGTTTTTGCAGTACCTCATTCAACCGCTCACCATCGACCAATACGACTGGGGTATGTGGCGCGTAATGCGATTCCAAGGTACCGGAAGCGCGTGGTGCAGTATGATCCGGCAAAGCAGGCCAACTACCCAACACATCTGCAATTTGCGTCGCAGTGATATGACCAGGGCGCAATAGCACGACGTGACCGCGCGATACATCCACTATCGTCGATTCAATGCCGACTTCGCTTTGTCCACCGTCGAGCACACAGGTCAGCAAGCCACCCATGTCATCGCCGAACTCATCCCGCACGTGTTGAGCAGTGGTCGGACTAACCTGACCAAACTTGTTGGCTGATGGTGCTGCCACACCGCCCTTGCCATGCTTGAACGCACGCAACAAGGCTTGTGCTACCGGATGCGATGGGCAACGCAAACCTATCGAATCCTGGCCACCGGCAACCGTATCGGGAATATGTTCGGCACGCTTGACGATCAAGGTCAGCGGCCCCGGCCAAAAGGCGGCGATCAATTTACGCGCATCAGGTGAAACAGATTGCGCCCAGTAAGCAAGGTCTGCTTCCGGTGCCAGATGCACGATAACGGGATGATTCGAGGGACGGCCTTTGGCTTGATAAATCTTGGCGACCGCGATTGGATTTTCGGCATCCGCACCGAGTCCATAAACGGTCTCGGTAGGGAACGCGATCAGCTCACCGCGTTCCAAACGGCGCGCGGCATCTTCAATCGCTAACAAATCCACTGATTCAGGCATCGCTTACTTCTCAAAGATCAGGGCGCGATGCCGAGAATGTCACAGGCTTTACGCAGATTGGCTTGCGCTTCTTCCAACGTCGCCGCGACAAAGGTGATGTGACCCATCTTGCGTGCACGACGTGCGGTATCTTTGCCGTACAGATGCAGATTTGCACCCGGCAAGGCCAAGACTTTGTCCCATGCAGGTTCACGCGCCTCATCCGATTTTCCTTCAAACCAGATGTCGCCCAAAATATTCAGCATCGCTGCCGGCGAATGCTGACGCACATCGCCCAAAGGCATGCGCGCCATCGCACGCGCCTGCTGCGCGAACTGGCTGGTCACACATGCATCGATCGTGTAGTGACCGCTGTTATGCGGACGTGGTGCCATTTCATTGACGACCAGCGAGCCATCGGTGAGCACAAAAAATTCTATGCACAGCACGCCGACATAACCCAGTTGTTCAATCACGGCCAGTGTTGCGGCTTGCGCTTTTTCGGCAGATTCTTTGCTGATGTTCGGACCCGGCACGGTAGTCGTGAACAGAATGCCGTCTCTATGTACGTTTTCTGCAATTGGATAAACGACTGCTCTGCCATCGGCACCGCGCGCGGCCAGTACGGAAATTTCGTAGGCCAGCGGCAGCATTTTTTCCAGTACGCAAGCAACACCATTCATATTGGCGTAGGCATTGTGCAATTCAGCACGCGTCTTGACGCGAACCTGGCCTTTGCCGTCATAACCCATGCGTACTGTTTTCAGGATGCCTGGCAATAAATCATCAGACACAGCATCCACGTCAGCATCAGAATTGATCTCTTTATGCGATGCAGGAAATACACCGGAAGTCGTTGCACACTCAATGAAGAAGCGCTTCTCTGCCATACGATCCTGTGCAATTGAAACGCACGAAGACGATGGTGCAACGAAAGTACGCTCAGCTAAAAACGCCAGACTCTTGGCCGAGACATTTTCAAACTCTGTCGTCACTGCCACACATTGCGCAGCCAACTTGGCCAAGGCATCGACATCGGTATAGTCAGCGCTATGCAACTGATCGGCTGCGTGACTCGCAGGACAATCAAGTGCAGGCTCTAACACTGCGACTTTGAAACCCATTTGTTGTGCCGCATGCGCAAACATACGACCCAGTTGTCCGCCGCCCATCACGCCCAGCCAGGTAGCCGGTGCTGCGGATGGATTCAAAGGTGTTAATTGTTTCGTCATTTCGGCAAGGTCATTTCTATGGCGATTTGCGTTTGTCTGGCGCGGAATTCTTCCAGGCTTGCGGCGAGTTTGTCGTCGGTGGTAGCAAGAATTGCAATCGCGGCCAGCGCCGCATTCGCAGCACCCGCTTCACCAATCGCAAACGTAGAAACAGGAATCCCTTTTGGCATCTGCGCGATCGACAACAAGGAATCTTCACCGCGCAAATATTTGGATGGCACTGGCACGCCGAGTACCGGCACGATGGTTTTCGCTGCGATCATGCCTGGCAAATGCGCAGCACCGCCGGCACCGGCGATGATCGCGCGCAACCCGCGGGTGCGGGCCGACTCAGCGTAAGCGAACATCTGATCCGGCATGCGATGTGCAGAGATCACCTGCGCTTCATGCGCAATACCGAACTCCTTCAGGATCGCGACCGCGTGTTGCATCACATCCCAGTCGGACGAAGATCCCATTACCACACCTATCAAAGGCTTAGTCGTTGTGTCTGCCATATCAGCCTTTCAGTTCTTCACCGGTCAAGCGCGTCAGTGCTTCACGGTATTTCGCACCAGTTTTTGCTATCACGTCTGCCGGCAAGGCCGGTGCGGGCGCGGTCTTTTTCCACTCGGTCAAGGTTTCCAGATAATCGCGCACAAACTGCTTGTCGAACGATGGTGGCGAGATGCCGGTCGCGTACGAATCAGCAGGCCAGAAACGCGAGGAATCGGCAGTCAATACTTCATCCATCAAATGCAGTGTGCCATCCTTGTCGAGACCGAACTCGAACTTGGTGTCAGCGATGATGATGCCGCGTGTCGCAGCGTAATCGGCTGCCGTCTTGTACAGCTTGATGCTGACGTCGCGAATCTTGTTGGCCAGTTCTTTACCGATACGTTGTTCCATCTCGGCGAAGGTGATGTTCTCGTCGTGCTCGCCCATTTCCGCTTTGGCGGCTGGCGTGAAAATTGGCTCTGCCAGTTTCTCTGCCTGCTTCAATCCTGCCGGCAATTGCACGCCGCAGACTGCGCCGGTTTTCTGGTAATCGCTCCAGCCGGAGCCAATGATGTAACCACGCACAACTGCTTCCACCAAAATCGGTTGCAGGCGCTTGGCGACCACCGCGCGATTCTTCACCTGCGGCACTTCGTCTGCAGCCACGACTGATTCAGGCGCGATACCGGTCAGATGATTCGGCACGATGTCTTTCAGTTTTTCAAACCAGAAATCAGACATCTGGTTCAGCACCTGTCCTTTTTGCGGAATAGGCTCATTCATCACGACGTCGAATGCAGACAACCTGTCACTGGTGACGATCAAAATCTTGTCGTCGCCGACCGCATAGTTTTCGCGAACTTTGCCGCGGCCGAGTAAAGGCAATGAAGTAATGGTGGACTGATACAAACTGGTCATGACGTTTCCATAAATCTGAAACGGCGATTCCTGGAATCGCCGATACGTGGTTGCACTACTGAATATGTTTGCCGGTCTGTTTTGCAGACCAGCCTACTAAACGATTTGTTATTGAACGACTTGCGACAACTCGCCTTTTTTATATTTCTCGGCCATTTTATCCAGCGGAAGCGGTTTGATTTTTGCAGCCTGACCTTCACAACCAAATGCGAGGAAACGCGCTTTGCAAACCTGCTTGGCTGCTTCTTTTGCCGGCTTCAGATAATCGCGCGGATCGAACTTGGATGGATTTTCCATCAAGTAGCGACGGATCGCGCCGGTCATCGCCAAACGGATATCGGTATCGATATTGATCTTGCGCACGCCGTTCTTGATGCCCTCTTGAATCTCTTCAACTGGCACGCCGTAGGTTTCCTTCATGTCACCGCCGAACTCGCGAATTTCTGCCAGCAATTCCTGCGGTACCGATGAAGAACCGTGCATCACCAAATGTGTGTTTGGAATACGCACGTGAATTTCACGTATGCGTTCGATCGCGAGAATATCGCCCGTAGGTTTTTTCGTGAATTTGTATGCGCCATGCGAAGTGCCAATTGCAATTGCCAATGCATCGCACTGGGTTTGCTTGACGAAGTCGGCTGCCTGCTCGACGTCGGTCAGCAACTGTTCGCGCGTCATCTTGCCATCGGCGCCGTGACCGTCTTCCTTGTCGCCCATCATGGTTTCCAGCGAACCGAGCACACCGAGTTCTGCTTCAACCGTGACACCAATTGCGTGCGAAAACTCAACTACTTTGCGCGACACTTCGACATTGTATTCATAGCTGGCAACCGACTTGCCATCTGCATTCAGGGAGCCATCCATCATCACCGATGAAAAGCCGGAGCGTATCGCTGCCATGCAAATCGCCGGTGTTTGACCGTGATCTTGATGCATGACGACAGGGATGTGCGGGTACGCTTCAATCGCCGCTTCAATCAGATGGCGCAGGAATGGCTCGCCAGCATATTTACGGGCGCCAGCCGAAGCTTGCATGATTACCGGCGCGCCGACTTCATCTGCCGCTTCCATAATAGCCGTCACCTGTTCCAGGTTGTTGACGTTGAACGCAGGCAGGCCGTAGTCATTTTCGGCTGCGTGGTCGAGCAATTGACGCATGGATACGAGTGGCATGGTAATTCTCCAAAACAGTAAATTAAGGTTTGCCGAACAGATGATTTTTTTGCCACGCGCTTGATCCGCAGCGGCGTTCAATCATCTTCACAACAAATTAGTTTTCAAAACATCTGCACTACATTTCGCGTGCCTGCATGACGATGACAACATCGCATGCATCACACTGATTCATCGCCGCACTAAAACATTACTTGCTGGCGCGTTGTTCCAGAATTTCTACCGCAGGCAAGGTTTTACCTTCCAGGAATTCCAGGAAAGCACCACCGCCAGTCGAGATATAACCGATCTTGTCTGCAATATCGTACTTGGCTATCGCTGCCAAGGTATCGCCGCCGCCAGCCACGGAAAAACCCTTGGATTCTGCAATCGCTTGCGCCAAAGTTTTGGTGCCGTTGGCAAACTGATCGAACTCGAATACACCGACCGGACCGTTCCAGACGATGGTGCCGGCTTGCGCAATTTGTTTTGCCAGTATGTCTGCTGTCTTCGGTCCGATGTCCAGAATCATATCGTCGTCGGCTACGTCTTTTACATCCTTGACTGTCGCTACGGCAGTCGGTGAAAACTCTTTCGCGCACACCACATCAACGGGGATCGGCACTGACGCACCACGTTTCGCCATCATGTCTATGATGACTTTGGCATCACCAACCAAATCCGCTTCTGCCAGCGATTTGCCGATTTTCAAACCCGCCGCCAGCATGAAAGTATTCGCGATACCACCACCGACGATCAGATTATCCACCTTGTCGGCCAGCGTTTTCAAAATGGTCAACTTGGTCGACACCTTGGAGCCGGCAACAATCGCCACCAATGGGCTGGCCGGTTCGCATAAAGCCTTGCCCAAGGCATCCAGTTCCGCAGCAAGCAAAGGGCCAGCACAGGCTACAGTCGCATATTTTGCAATGCCGTGCGTAGTTGCTTCGGCTCTATGCGCGGTGCCGAATGCATCGTTCACATAGACATCGCACAGTGCGGCAATTTTCTTCGCCAGCGCGTCGTCGTTCTTTTTCTCGCCCTTGTTGACTCGGCAGTTTTCCAGCAAGACGACTTGACCAGGTGCGACTTCGACACCGTCGACCCAGTTCTGTTTTAATTCAACTGCTTGACCGAGCAGTTCGCTCAAGCGCTGCGCGATCGGTGCCAGCGTATCTTCCAGTTTGAATTCGCCCTCGACCGGACGACCAAGATGCGACGTCACCATCACGGCAGCGCCCGCTTTCAAGGCTTGTTGAATTGCCGGCACCGAGGCGCGTATGCGTGTGTCTTCGGCAATATTGCCTTGGCTGTCTTGCGGTACGTTGAGATCGGCACGGATAAATACGCGCTTGCCCTTGAGTTCATTACGCGCGATCAAATCGCTCAATCTTTTGAATTGCATGGAGTTATTCGTTAACAGGTTTGACGAAAGACCGCTATTTTACCGCACCGGAAGGCGCAAAAACCTTGGTTTCATGCCAATGTTCTATGCAGAAATAGCGGGAAGAGGGGAAATTGCCGGCTCATTTATAAATTTGAGCCAAATCGCAAAGCCCCCGGTTAGAAGGCTGCTCACGAAATAGATTCATTTTTAACACTAAAAATTATCTTTTAATTATTATTACTTGGATGCTAAGCAGCAAATCGTGAGCGCCACAGATGCCCCAATAAACGAACCAATACCCAGCAATAATATTTGTCGATGTCATTCTGCGATGCTGTTGCTGCCTCATTTTTCCTGCCGGAATCCGTTAAAATCGAGATCTTGTAAATTACAGCGAGGCTCAAAATGTCGATGTCTGATCGCGACGGAAAAATTTGGAAAGACGGCCAATTAATAGACTGGCGCGATGCCAACATACACATTCTGACTCACTCGCTGCACTACGGCATGGCCGTGTTTGAAGGCGTACGCGCCTATAAAACCGACAAAGGCACGGCAATCTTCCGCCTGCGCGAACATACGGAACGCCTGTTCAATTCCGCCAAAATTTTCCAGATGAACATTCCCTTCGATCTGGAAACCGTGATGCAGGCGCAGTTGCAAGTCGTCCGTGAGAACAAGCTCGAAACCTGCTATCTGCGTCCATTAGTCTGGATCGGCGATGAAAAACTCGGCATCTCCGCCAAAGGCAACAAGATACACGTCGCCGTCGCAGCCTGGCCATGGGGTGCATATCTGGGCGAAGATGGCCTCAACAAAGGCATACGCGTCAAAACCTCATCCTTCAGCCGGCACCATGTAAATGTATCGATGGTTCGCGCCAAGGCATCCGGCTATTACATCAACTCCATCCTCGCCAATCAGGAAGCGCTGGCTGACGGCTACGATGAAGCGCTGTTGCTGGACACCGACGGCTATGTGTCGGAAGGTTCAGGCGAAAATGTATTTATCGTCAAGAAAGGCAAAATTTACACACCGGATCTCGCTTCTTGCCTGGACGGTATCACGCGCGATTCGCTCGTAACGATTGCACGCGATCTGGGGATAGAAGTGATCGAAAAACGCATTACCCGCGATGAAGTGTATTGTGCAGATGAGGCATTTTTTACCGGGACGGCAGCCGAAGTCACGCCGATACGCGAGTTGGATAACCGCGCCATCGGCGACGGCAAGCGCGGTGCTATCACCGAAAAACTGCAAAACGTGTTTTTCGACGCGGTTGCCGGCCGTACGCCGCAATACAGCCATTGGCTGACGATCGTCTGATCGACAGCTTGGAAGTGCGGATTATTTGCTATACGATAGCCCCGCTTCACTTTACTATCTACGACATGCAGTAACCGTTGAATGTATCAACAGCATGCATCAGCGGCGCGACTAAGCAATTATTAATAAGCAATTCGGAGAATCACATGACACAAGCAGCGCACACAGCGTCCGCAATCGAACTCGACAGCAAAGATTTGCCAGCCTATTGCCCAAATCCGGCAATGCCGGTCTGGAGCTCGCATCCACGCGTATTTCTCGAAATGTCGCATGGCGGCGAAGCAAAATGTCCATACTGCGGCACCGTCTATCGCATGAAACCTGGCGCAGTCGTACACGGTCACTGATAGACGATCATGCCAAAAACACGCAAACAGTTCGGCTCGGCAGACGATATCGAAATCGCCTTGTACGATGCCATCGGCCGTGCCGATCTGGAAGCGTTGATGGCATTGTGGGCCGACGATGAAGAGATCGTCTGCATCCATCCAGATGGCACACGCCTGATCGGTTATGCCGCAATCCGCGCATCGTGGGAAGAAATCTTCTCGCGCGGTGGCGTACACATACTCCCGCTGCAATTGCACGCGTCGCAGAACCTGATGAGTGCAGTACATAATCTGATCGAAGCTGTGTACACGCAAGAAGGTACACAACGCGACGTACATATATTGGCCACCAACGTCTATGTTAAAACAGCGGCTGGCTGGCGCATCGTCTTGCATCATGCATCGACCGCACCCGGTAAAGCCAAAACAGAGCTCGCTGCAAACAATGTGTTGCATTGATTGTTAGCTGCCCGTTCTCTTCGTGACAAACCTGCTTTACACGTGTTGAACGACGTACGTTCATTTGACGCGCCTGATCGTATAACGCGCATTAGCTAATACTCTGTTTTATCCAACGGATTGATTATTACCTCGATGACCTACCCCGCTCCATCCTGGCTGCCCGGCGGCCATCTGCAAACCATCTATCCAGCAAAATTCATCGCCAAACCGGCAGTCGTCTATAGACGCGAACGATGGGATACGCCAGACAATGATTTCATCGATCTGGATTTTATCGATGGCAAAACGGGGCAACCGTTCCTCATCATGTTTCATGGTCTGGAAGGTTCATCCAACAGCCATTACGCCCGTGCACTGATGGCACATATTGCAAGACTGGGTTGGTCGGGGGCCGTCGTGCATTTCCGCGGCTGCTCGGGCGAACTGAATCGTGCGCCGCGCTTTTATCATTCCGGCGATGCCAAGGAAATAGACTGGATTCTGCGCAGGTTGGCACCTTACGCACGTGAACGTGGTGCCAGCAAATTCTATGCGAGCGGCGTTTCTTTAGGAGGAAATGCACTGTTGCGCTGGCTGGGTGAATCACAACATCAAGCCGAGATCGTCGATGCTGCCTGTGCGATTTCCGCACCACTCGACCTGGCTGGCGGCGGTGCAGCGTTATCGCGTGGCTTCAATATGCTTTACACGCGCATCTTTCTGGAAACACTCAAGCCTAAATGTCTGGAAAAACTGAAGCAATTTCCCGGTCTGTTTGATCGCGACACGATGATGAATGCGCGCGACCTGTATGCATTCGATAATGTCGTCACCGCACCTTTGCACGGCTATCTGAGCACTGACGATTACTGGCATCGCGCCAGTGCCAAATACGTGCTCAACGACATCACCGTACCTACGCTGGTACTCAATGCGCAGAATGATCCGTTTCTACCGAAAGAATATTTACCGCAAACTGCAAGTGCCAAGATCAAACTTGAACAACCTGCACACGGCGGACATGTAGGTTTTACTGTCGGCCCGTTTGCCGGAAAATTAAACTGGCTACCGCAGCGTATGATCAGTTTTCTTGAGAGCGCTCAATAGCAAAAGGATGTCCGGTGGATGCAATCGTCGAGCAAGCATTAACAAAATGGCCGAACGTACCGCACTGCTACGGTTGGCTGGCACTCGACGCACGTGGCAACTGGCGCATGCGCAACGAACACGCACAAGCGCATGATCTGCCTGGCGATAAAATCACTCAGCCAGCTTTGCGCAGTTTCATCAACCGCAACTACACCTGCGATCAGCAAGGCCGATGGTATTTTCAAAACGGTCCGCAACGAGTGTATGTCGATCTTGAAGTTACACCCTACATTGCGCACACCGAACCGGCGTATGGATTCGTTCTACAAACAGGTGTGCATTTATCAGGGATAGACGCTGCCTGGCTCAGCGATCAGGGACGATTATTTTTGCAAGGCGACGGAAAATTCGCCATGCTGGACGATAGAGATCTAGCGCAATGCATGACTGATCTGTTGCTGAATGACGAGCATGTCGCTGACGAAAAATTGATGGTGTGGCTGGAACAGCATGGAGCAAGCGGCGCATTATCGTTGTCGCACGACAGCAAGAAAATATCCGTCAATTACATTAAAGAAGCTGCCATCAGCGAAGAATTCAAATTCATGCGCGTGCCACGCACTTCCATCTGATTACACCCAAGACCCAGCCATTTCCGCTCAGCCTTCCTTCTCCAAGCGTATTTCTTCCAGGCGTTGCGCCTTCATTTCGCGTTCACGTGCATCAATAATCGATAGCTCGTAAAACGATGCATCCGGTGCTTTGCGCGCAATCGATAACTGATCAAGCGCAGCCGGCAAACTACCCTTCAAGGCATAGGATTCTGCCAGCGCCAGATGCTGTTGTGCCTGTTTGTTCAATGCGGCATACGCTTTGGCCAGACGATCATAAAGTTTAGGCTCGCTCCGATACAGTTGCGCTTGATCGCGCAAAAACGTCACGGCATCTTCATAACGTCCTGCAGCAAAAAGTGCATCGGCATACTGATGTGCAATACCTCGCGACAAGGGAAACTGATTGCGCGCAAGATCCGCTTCTTCCAGCGCTTCCTTAGGCTGGCGTGCAGCCAGCTTGATATCAATAGCCAAGCTACTCAGCACCACATTTCTGGCAGAGGGCGAACCATTCTTCAGAGCGACACGCGCATCATCAAGCATGCTTTGCGCCTTCTTCATATTGCCTTGTTTAAATGCAACAAAAGCCAAGCCATATTTACCGGCAATAATCGAAGTACGTGTTTTCTGCTGCAATTGCCGCTCAAAAGCGGCAGTAGCCTCAATCAATCCCTGCTGCGACGGATCTTGCAGAATTTTTACCCGCGCTTGAATCAATGGAAAATCCAGGCTATCCGCATGTTGCCGATAACGCTGATCACGGGTGCGTGCCTCGATATCAGCAATCCGTTCCGTCGTCATCGGATGTGAGCGCAAATATGGCGGCGCATTATCGGTGTAGTTGCGGCTGGCCTGCTGCAAACGACCGAAGAAATTGATCATGCCGGAAGTTTCAAAGCCAGCTTCGCGCATGATGTCCAAACCGACGCGATCCGCTTCGCGTTCGGCATCACGACTGAAGTTGAGTTGACGCTGTATCGCAAGGCCCTGCCCACCCATCATCATCGCCATGCCGGCATCCGGACTGGAGCTTAATGCCAATGCGCCCAGCAACATCCCGGCAAGCGGGATCAACATATCCTGTTTCTGCTTGCCCAGCATGCGCGCAATGTGGCGTTGTGCCACGTGGCCGATTTCATGTGCCATTACGGAAGCAAGCTCAGATTCATTCTGCGCTGCAAGTACGAGCGCCGAATGCACGCCGATAAAACCGCCTGGCAAAGCAAACGCATTCAGCATCGGATCGCGCACTGCGAAAAAGAAAAAATCATACTTTGTTTCGCCGCGCGCTTCCGGCCGCACCGCAAGCAGGCTATTGCCCAAATTTTCTAAATATTCCTGCAAGGGTTCATCATCCAGATAATCGCGGTTACGTCGAATCTCCTTCATGATCTGTTCACCCAGCTTGCGCTCCATCAAGGGCGACAATTCTTCCCGCTCGGTATCGCCAAGGCTGGGCAAGGTTTGCGCTATGGCGGAGGCAGGAGTAATCGCAGGCGGCAAGGCACCCGTGAGCAATACGCTCGCCAATGCAACAGCGCGCAGAGGGAATCGCGGCATAAAATTAGCAGTTTGCAAAATGGATTTCAGTTTCACGATGCTATGATACCCGCTCATTACAATCGTTCCACTCTTCCAGCCACAACTGCTTTCTTGCCATCATGACTTCAAAAAAAGACCACGACCAAACCTCTGCTGCCAACGATGGCCTGACTCATTTCGATGCCACCGGCCAGGCACACATGGTCGATGTCGGCAGCAAGAATGAAACTCACCGCATCGCAGTCGCCAGCGGCATCATCCGCATGAAACCGGAAACGCTGGCAATCATAGAATCCGGCACCGCAAAAAAAGGCGACGTACTAGGCATCGCCCGCATCGCCGCCATCATGGGTGCCAAGCGCACCAGCGATCTGATTCCACTATGCCATCCGCTGGCGCTGACGCGCGTCACGGTGGATTTCGCGTTGAATAACCCGCAATCCAGCATCAGCTGTACCGCGCAGGTGGAAACGTTTGGTAAAACCGGAGTGGAAATGGAAGCCCTTACCGCCGTACAAATCGGATTGCTGACGATTTACGATATGTGCAAGGCGGTGGATAGGGGAATGACAATGATGGATATCAAAGTGCTGGAGAAGCATGGTGGGAAATCCGGGGATTGGTTATTGGCAGCCCTCTAATTTAAAAATCCACACAAACATCTCAAGCAGGACATTTCATGTCGCTCGACAAATATATTTCCTTCCTCGGTGTCTTTTGCGCCAAGGAATCAAGTTTAAGTTGAGCCATTTTATTACCAAGCGCCAAGCTCGTAGAGTAAGCAACAACAGCCGCGTCGGCGCATCCATTCTGTTCCAACACCAAACCACGAACATACTGAATCAAATTGTCTTTTTGATTCAACAACGCAGCACGATCAAGATCTTGTAATGCTGCAGCGTTTTGTTTAAGCGCATAAGAAGCTAAGGCTCGATTGTAATACGCTTGATAAACCTTGGGACTCATTTGAATCGTACGTGAAAAATCGTCAATTGCTTCCACATATCTTTTCTCTTGCAAATACGCCCGCCCACGATTGTAGTAAATACGATCACTACCGATAAGAGATGCTGATTCTAGTTTACTTGCTGCATCTTTCCAGACAATGGCCTCGGTCGCAAAACTAGTTAGACGATCACGCGCCAACAAAAAACAAACAACGAACACTGGAATTGCGGTTATCACCAGCCAACGAATTGACACGCGAGCACATAAGGCCACAAACATCATCACATAACCGGGAGCCCACAAATAACTCCGATATAAAACAAAAGGCTCCTGAAATCGCACAGAGGAAAGTTCGGTTAAAAAAAGAAACCAGCAATACAAAAAACCACCACAAAAGAGCGCCACCACCCCCTTCTGGCGTAAAAAATAGATGACAAGAATTGGAGACAAAAGAAAAAAGATCACCTTCGGAAATGCATGCCAGGAAAACCAGATATGGGAAAAATCGAATCGCATATCGACAGAGAGTACGCGCACGTCTGGCACAATCCAAAACGTAATGTAGTCAAAAAAGAAACCTGCCTGCATGACCATGCTGACAACCCACTGCCCCCATGGTTTGCTCATGATGGCAATGTCGAATAATTGCGGAATTATGTTAGCGGCATCCGGCTCATAACTGGTCGAGACGATATGCTTCTTCGACAAAAAAACAGTCACAGCTACGGGGAGACAAAGTAGAAGGTAAAGCGCAATTCGTTTGAAATGAGATCGAAAGCTGCCTTCATAAAGCGACGCCAATGCTACTGCGGCTAACGGCAGCATGATCGCGTGCTCCTTCGAAAATAGGGCCATCGCGTAAAACAGTGCTGCAGTAATCACATCCGCAGCTCTGTTCTCTGCGAACGCACGACGAAAAAACCAAAGAGAAAGTAATGAAAAAAGCGTTGCGAAAAGAATCGTCCGCTGTGCAAGGTAACCGGCACCATAAACAGCAATAGGATGAATTGCGAACCAAGTCGCGCCTAGAAAAGCAAAGATAGTTGCGCGCCGACACGTTTGCTTTGCATCTTCATTTGGCCGAGATATATTCAACGCCTGAGTCAACAAAGCTCTTAGCAAAAGATACAGTACCCACGCGCACAAAATATGTAACGCAAGGCTAACGACACGATTCCCCTCAATCGTGCCACCGACTACACTAGCAAACCCTAACGTGAAGTAAGGAAAAGTACGTGGCCGGAAATCAAAAGGGGTTTGTGCATAATCATAAATTACCCCACTACTGAACAAACCTTGATCATCGAAAATTAGTCCATTATGCAAGAATGGCAAGTAGAGGAAACTAGCCAGTATTACTAGGGCGAGCATCGCAATAAGGGAATATCGATAAGGTGCCATGCTTTGTTTCTCTAAGTAATGTCATCAACCACTACGCTTTAGGCTATATTTTTGAGCGCTCTAAATCGAGATAAACCAGTAAAAATTTGAATCTGAAGATACGACATCAATAAAAAAAACCATGCCCAATTATTTGGGCATGGTTTTCGGGAAACTCTAACTCAAGAACTGAATATTATGGGCAACCAAATATTTTCTTCATGTTCGCATTACCCGCAGTGCTGGAACATGCTGTTGTACTCCAGCTTATCGCCGAAGTGCCAACCGCAGGTGTAATTGTCACTGTTTGTCCATCATAAACCGTGTTACCGGTACCACCAACTGTCAAGGTGACAACACCAGTTCCAGCCGCCACTGCAATGCCCGTTGCCTCAGGTGTAACAGTAGGAAATGAAGCACTGCCGTCAGCCGGATTAGTAAAGCCAAGCGAAGTCCAACCAGCACCTGCCGTACCTGAGACACCAGCTGGCAAGGTTGCGAAGCTACCTGCATTATTTTGCGCAAATTCAGCTAATGCCGTCTTAACTGGATCAAGAGCAACAATCGCTTTGGATAATTTTGCTCTAATGATGTAATCCTGATACTGCGGAATCGCAACTGCAGCCAAAATACCAATAATTGCAACCACGATCATCAATTCGATCAGCGTAAAACCTGCTTGTGCTTTCTTAATCATTTTCATCGATTTCATTTGTTTCTCCTGTTTGGGTAGAGGGCAGGTTTCTGCCACACTTACCATTGAGCAATCCGTGTGCCAGCTTAGAATGGTGTAAATAAGGAATGTTTCCAGGGGAAAAGACACAAAAAGTAACAAATTTGGTTATTGAGCGCCAATTTTTGTCACATTCAGCGGAAATTTTTGGCGGTGTGAAACAGATTTTATTGCGCCAAGAACCGAGAAGCGACCATAAAACTGCAATGCATTAGCACAAGAGCATCATTTCAGTTCCCGACAAATCGATCACATCCCCACTCTTTAATAGCTGCGTCTTCAAACCTATCGTCACGCCATTGACGAGTGGATGAATGCTGCCTTCTACATGCGTAATGCTGTAGCCATTCGGCGCGCTTGTTAGCACTGCGACTTGTACGCCTGGACGGCCTATCGTTGTCAGGGTTTTGGTGAGCGGGATTTTCTTATCTTTACCAGCACCATTCAAGACCTTGATGATTGCAGGTGAGGATGGGTTTGTTTCAAAGGCGGAATCGATGTTTACTGAATCATTGATTCTCTGATCTGTATCTTGATTTTCACTCGTCGTACTGGGGAAAGCCGGGCCGGCTACCACTTCATACACACTTTCATTCGCACAGTATTGAATCGTATGCGTAGCGAGTTCGATCACATCGCGACCTTGTAAAACATGCTTTTTCACCGGCTGACCATTCAGGCGGCTGCCGTTCGTGCTACCCAGATCTTCAAAATAAGATTCGGTTGGGGTGGTAATGATTACCGCGTGTTCTGCGCTGATGCCGGGGGCGTCGATGACGATATCGTTGTAGGTTCTGCGTCCTATAGTGATACGCGTTTTCAAAAGCGTGAGCTCTTGCAGTGGGATCCCGTCTTTTGCCAAAATAATCGTGGCCATTTATTTCTTCAACTTTCGTTTTACTTCAGATGGTCGTAAATGAACGTGTTTGCACCCAAGGATCGACACTCGCTTACGGTATTAAGTCAAGCAACGAGGAGTCGAGTCAAAGACATACAAGATGTATGCCACCTACCTTATTCAGCGTAGGCTAGGATCGGCGAAACCATGAGGTCAATCGGGTACGGAAGCTATTTTTGATCACGTGGCTTGATTGCACTTTTATCAAGATGACTGAAATATTGTCGCGGCCACCGTTGTTGTTTGCCGCATCCACCAAGGCTATGCATAATAAATCAAGATCGGAATAATTGCGTTTGATCAGGGCGATCATCTGTTCATTTGACAGCATGTCCGACAAGCCATCGGAACATAGCAGGTAAATGTCATCTGGCTCCATGAGATGCACATCTGTATCTACATCGACGCTGGATGCAACACCCAGCGCGCGCGTGATCAGGTTTTTATTCGGAGCAAAACGTGCCCATTCCGGACTGACCAGACCAGCATCGATCTGTTCTTGCAACTGCGAATGATCACGCGTCAGTTGCAGCAACGCTCCTTGCCGGAATCGATAAGCGCGCGAATCTCCTATATGCGCCAATACAATTCGGTCGTGATGAAATAAAGCGGCAACCAGTGTTGTCCCCATCCCACTGAATTGCGGCTGCTGGCGTGCTGCTTCAAGAATTTGCGTATTCGCCAATGAAACCGACTCGCTCATCAAACCCTGCAAAAACTTGCTGCCTAGCGGTCGCCGCTTTTCTGCCCTCTGCTGCAAACGCTGTTCAAGCGTTACGGTAAACACATTGGCCGCAATACCGCTTGCAACTTCACCAGCGTTGTAACCGCCCATACCATCTGCCAGCACTGCAATTTTATAGTCGGCGTTAATCTCGATCGCATCTTCATTATGCGCACGCACCAATCCCGTATCGGTTTTGGATGCGAACTGAAGAACAAGCGTAGGCGTCATAGACGTGTAAGGTTAACGGCCAGATCAAGCGACGTTGGAAACAAAAATTTAGCAAGAACAGAACAATAAGGCCGGGCAACCAAAAATATTCCCTTCTTGATATCAGATGATATCTGCTTTCGCTATGGAAACTATGCGTTTGATAAGGAATAACAAGGATTCTCGCCTGCCAAAGCCAGATTTTCACAAAAATTGGAATAGCTTCAAAACAAGAGCAGCGTTTCAATCAGTATTGGCAATCTATTGAACGACTATTTCTTCAATACAGATGGAAATCCTTCGAGCAGAAACTACTCATTGATGTGAAAATTTTGCGCTGTCTCGCGCTTGTTTTTGAAATGTAAATCCCAAGGTTCTCCAAGCGCAGCTAGCGGCACTTATAATGGGAAAGATTCACTTGCCGGGCCGCCCACGTTGCGCCCCTCCAACCGCCTTTTACAAAATGGAGCAGATGCCGGATTGCTTTCGGCATCGATAATTATTATGACAACACTGATCTATACCCACGACGCTTGCCTTGAACACAAACCTGGCCCTAGTCATCCAGAATCTCCAGAACGTTTGAAAGCCGTTTTACGCGTATTGCGCACACCAGAATTCGATGCAGTCGAATGGCGTGAAGCGCCTATGGGCACACGCGAACAAGTGTTGATGATCCATACCGAAGGATTCGTTGAAGACGTAGAAGATGCATCGCCGAATCACGGCTACATGCCGCTCGATGGTGGCGATACCGTCATGTCGCCAGGTTCACTGGAAGCTGTCATGCGTTGCGTAGGTGCCGCTTGCGCCGGCGTCGATGCGGTGATGGGCAAGGAAGCACACAATGTTTTCTGTGCGACCCGCCCTTGCGGCCACCATGCAGAACCGAACAAGGCGATGGGCTTTTGCATTTACAACCAGGCGGCGATCGCTGCAGCCTACGCATACGACGTGCATAAACTGGAACGCGTGGCAGTCGTCGATTTCGACGTTCATCATGGCAATGGTACGCAAGCGGCGTTTTACGACAGGCCTGAACTGTTTTATGCATCGAGCCACCAATCGCATTTTTATCCAGGCACTGGCTCGGAAGCAGAAACTGGCGTATCGCACAATATCGTGAACGTACCACTGCCACGCGGTTGCGATTCTGCGATGTTCCGCGAACAAATTGCGGCAAAAATGCTGCCGGCAATTCGTGCATTCAATCCTGAACTTCTGATTATTTCTGCCGGCTTTGATGCGCATCATCTCGACCCACTGGCAGGTTTGAATCTGCAAGATGATGACTTCGACTGGGTAACACGTGAGTTGACTAAAATTGCTGATGAAACCTGCGAAGGCCGCGTAGTTTCCATCCTTGAAGGTGGTTACAGCCTGGAAGGTTTGGCCTCCGCTACTGCAGTTCACGTCAAGGCATTGATGGATCACTGATCGTGCTTTAACTTATGATCTATTCATGACTTGGGGTCTATGTACATTAGTTTGTACATAGACCCCAAGTTTTTGATACTGCATTTTTATTCGTCAACTTGCGAAACAAGCGATGAGCGCTTATCTACTCTAAGCATCATCTTCATTTTCGTCCTTCGCTCGCATCGCCGCTTGTATCGCGCGATGAGAAAACCCCCGCTGCAACAAAAACCGCATCTGCTTTGCCCGTCCATTTGCATCAGTTGCCACTGCACCGAATTTCCTCAACCAGACTTCACGTGCACGCGCAACTTCATCTTGTGCAAGTCCCGCCTTGATTTCGGTCAGTGAGTCAGGATCAATATTATGGCTTTTCAGTTCTGACAAAATCCGGCTATTACCAAAACGTGCCGCTCGCCGATTGATCAACGATTCCGAGAATCGCGTTTCCGACATGAAGTTAGCCTCGGTCAGCGTATCGAGCAAGGCTTCTATATCGTCGCCTTCTTGCGCGTAACGCGCCAGCTTGCGTGCCAATTCCTGACGACTGTGTTCGCGCGCCGACAAATAACGAAGCGCCCGGGCTTTCAGACTCACTTGCAGTTTTGCCATATGAGTCCTTCAGCGCGGACGCTTGTTGATAATGCAGCTAAATAAATCGTGAATATCGAATGCTATCGGCTAGCCGATATTCTTATTCAACTTCTTTCAGTTCTTTTGCTTCTTCGTTTTTCTTGGAAGAAGCTTTCTTCGCAGCCGGTTCATCCGACTTGATGACGTCGAGTTCAGGCACACCTAAAGAAACGCGCACCTTGTTTTCGATTTCACGCGCCAGATCTGGACGTTCTTTCAAATAATTGCGTGCATTGTCTTTGCCCTGGCCGATACGTTCGCCGTTATAGCTGTACCAGGCACCGGATTTTTCGACAATCTTGGCATCCGAGCCCAGATCCAGAATTTCGCCTTCACGTGATGTGCCTGCGCCGTACAAAATATCAAAATGCGCTTCGCGGAATGGCGGAGCAATCTTGTTTTTGACGACTTTGACTTTGGTTTCATTACCGATGACTTCATCACCGGATTTGATTGAACCGGTACGACGGATATCAAGACGTACGGATGCGTAGAATTTCAACGCATTACCACCGGTCGTGGTTTCCGGATTGCCGAACATCACGCCAATCTTCATACGTATCTGGTTAATGAAAATCACCAGCGTATTGGTACGGTTAATGCTGCCTGTCAGTTTGCGCAATGCTTGCGACATCAAACGTGCTTGCAAACCCGGCAGAGAATCACCCATATCGCCTTCGATCTCGGCACGCGGCGTCAAGGCGGCGACCGAGTCGATCACGATCAAATCGACACCACCGGAACGGACCAGCGCATCGCAAATTTCCAGCGCTTGTTCGCCGGTATCCGGTTGCGAGATCAGTAACTCGGACAGATTGATGCCGAGCTTTTGCGCATAAGTCACGTCGAGTGCATGTTCCGCATCGATGAACGCGCAAGTGCCGCCCAGCTTTTGCATTTCTGCGATGGTTTGCAGCGTCAGCGTGGTTTTACCCGACGATTCTGGACCGTAGATTTCAACCACACGACCGCGTGGCAAACCGCCGACGCCCAGTGCGATATCCAGACCGAGTGAACCGGTGGATACGACTTGCACCTCTTCGACGACTGCGCCGTCTTCCATGCGCATGACCGAGCCTTTACCGAATTGCTTTTCGATTTGCGCCAGTGCAGCGGCAAGTGCCTTGCTTTTGTCTGAGCTCGGTGCTGTTTTTTTATCGTCCATGAGGATTCTTTCGACGGTTGGGTGTTGAAACAAAATGGCTAGAAAGCTGTTTTTGCTTTCAGAAACCGTACTGTATAAAAAAACAGTGCTTTGCGCAAGCGCCTTCTGAATATTTTCTTTTACATGAACTAAAAAGCAACTTTAACGAGCATACCCTCACTCAAACTACACTTCGTAAATCCACGTAGAATCCTGACACCGCCAGGCCAGCCAACCTTTAACGCGACTTTTCCAATATGCCGACCTTCTCTGACCTCATGAAAGTCGCCTATAAAAAAGAGCGCGTGCACAGCCGCCGACTGGCAAAGCAACTAAGCATTTCAGAAAAAGACGCGTTAAAAAAAGTCATGGAAATCGCGGCCGGCAATCAGTCCTTGAACACTTTAGTCAACGCACGTCGTCAGGAAGCAGATCATGCGCTGGCAAAAACGATCGCTGCCAAACAGGCAAAGGCAGATGCCCGTGCCAAGAAAAATACGGAAAACATGCCAGATCCAAGCGCATGGCTAGCCTGGTTTGACGGCGCGACCCACCCCAATCCCGGCAAAATGGGCATAGGTGGCTTGCTTAAAAATCCGGATGGCGACGTAATAACCAGCATCAGTTACGCGGCTGGCCAGGGCGATAGCAGCGTAGCGGAATATCTGGCGCTATTCGCCGTCCTGCAGGCGGCAGTCAACGCCCGCTCGAAAAAACTCATCATCTACGGCGACAGTCGGGTGGTTCTTGACGACGTACAAACCAAAACAGCAGGCGCGCCTATACTGGGTAGTCATCGAACACGCGCCAGAGAATTGATAGCGCAATTGAACGACGTCACCTTTATCTGGATTCCACGCAGAAAAAACAGCATGGCTGATGCGCTGTCGCAGCAAGCGATCAAACTGCCCTCTACGTATATGCCAGCATGATTGGCTACATAAAAAAATGTACTGTTTTAGTAACAAGCAACGACAATTGACAAGACATGAACACTTGTCTTGCCGCTGCTGACGAAACCCAATAGACTACAAACCAACTTTCCAACCCCCTCCTCCTATGCGAATTTTGCTTGCCGAAGACGACAGTGTGCTGGCCGATGGCCTGACACGATCCTTGCGCCAGTCCGGTTATGTCACCGATTGCGTCAAGAATGGTTTGGAAGCGGACTCAGCCTTGTCTACCCAAGACTTTGATTTGCTGATACTCGATCTCGGCTTGCCCAAAATGTCCGGCCTTGAAGTATTACAACGTCTGCGCGCACGCAATTCGCGTTTGCCGGTATTGATTTTGACCGCTGGCGATTCGATCGAACAGCGCGTCAAGGGACTCGATCTGGGCGCAGACGATTTCATGGCCAAGCCCTTTGCATTATCCGAGCTCGAAGCGCGTGTACGCGCGCTAACACGGCGTGGTGCTGGCGGCGGCCCAACCGTCATCAAACACGGACCACTGTCCTACGATCAAGTCGGTCGCATCGCCTACATCAACGAGCAGATGCTCGATTTATCAGCGCGCGAACTCGGCTTGCTGGAAGTACTTCTGCAACGCAGCGGTCGCCTGGTCTCGAAGGAGCAGCTGGTTGATCATCTGTGCGAATGGAGCGAAGAAGTCAGCAATAACGCGATTGAAGTCTATGTCCATCGCCTGCGCAAAAAGATAGAAATCGGCGGCCTGCGCATTGCCACCGTACGCGGACTCGGCTACTGCCTCGAAAAGTTTGCCGAACCGGCCAATCCCGTAGCGCCGAACACGATCACGCCATCACGTTAACGTGCGATGCCCGACGCCCACCGACTGAATACGCCAGCCACCGACGTGATCACGTCGGATGCAACGGCTGCAGAGGGGGTCGCTCAGGCAGAAGAACGCACCCATCGCTCCCTGTTTGGTGAAATTCTCGACTGGATGCTGGTACCACTTTTATTACTGTGGCCGCTCAGCATAGCGATCACTTATATGGTCGCCAAATCGATTGCGAATGAGCCTTTTGATCGCGCACTCGAAGACAAGGTTACGGTCGTTGCGCAACAGGTCAAGGAAGTAAACGGCAGAGTCATTACACGCCTGACCGGCCCCGCTACCGACATCCTGCATGCCGACGATGTCGACAATATCTATTATCAAATCCTGGATTCGCGCGGCATCATGGTCGAAGGCGATCCAGAAATGCCGTTGCCGACCGAAGCCGATCCGCCACAACCGTGGGCGACCAAATTCCGTTATGACTTCGTACACAACACCGAAGTGCGCATCGCTTACATCTATGTCGATCTGCACAAGACTCAGGTTGAGCCGCAACTGAGCATAGAACCGCGGCTGGCCCTGGTGCAAGTGGGCGAAACGCTGGAGAAGCGTTCGCAACTGGTCAATCAAATCATCAAGGGCGTGATCGTGCCAGAGTTCATTATTCTGCCGGTGGCGTTGATCCTTGTATGGTTTGCGTTGACGCGCGGCCTGCGTCCGTTGGCCGAATTGCAGCAGCGCATACGCGCACGCCGACCGGATGATTTGAGTCCTATCGATTCCGGTTATGTACCGGAAGAAATCCTGCCTTTGGTCGGTTCGCTGAATGACATGCTGGAACGCCTGTCGCAAAGTATCAAGATACAAAAACGTTTTATCGCCGATGCCGCGCATCAAATGAAAACGCCGCTGGCCGGCATGCGCATGCAATCCGAACTTGCCTTGCGCCAAACCGATCAATCAGAAATTCACAAGTCGCTGGAACAACTGGCGAAGAGCTCGTCATCCGCGACACGCATGGTGAATCAGTTGCTGGCACTGGCACGCGCCGAAAATCAAACGCCCGCCACCAAACCGATGCAGTTGCTGGAATTATCGGAGCTGGCGCGCGACAGCTTGCAAAACTGGGTGCAAACATCGTTCAACAAGAAAATCGATCTCGGCTTCGAACAAGCAGACTATTCGGTTTTGGTGAAAGGCGATGCCACCATGCTGCAGGAGTTATTGAATAACCTGATCGACAATGCGCTCAATTACACGCCCGCAGGTGGTTACGCGACCGTCCGAGTACTCGCCGATGAAGGAAGGCAACTCGCGTTTCTGGAAATCGAAGACAACGGTCCCGGCATCGCAATACATGAACGCGAACATATCTTCGAACGCTTTTATCGCATCCTCGGCAGCAATGTCGAAGGCAGCGGATTAGGCTTGGCGATCGTGCGCGAAATCGCACAGCAACACAATGCAGAAATCGAGATCCTGAATAATCCACATTGCAAGGAAAAAAAATCACCGGGTTGTCTGGTGCGCATCACCTTGCATCTGGAGCCGAACACCGTCCCGCTTGACTACATCAATTGATATGTCAAAAAAAATAGAACTATCGGACGCCGCCAGAACATATTGGCAAAACACCCGTCGCATGACTTTTTGGTTATTGCTGATCTGGTTTGTCATCACCTTCGCCGCGATTTTTTTTGCACGTCCCTTGTCCACCTACACCTTGCTGGGTTGGCCGATTTCATTCTTCATGGCGGCACAAGGCAGCATTCTGATCTATGTAGTCCTCATCGCCATTTACGCGTTGCGCATGCATAAACTCGATCAGCGTTATCACGCGTCACAACGCAAGCAGAACAATAAGAACAGCAATAACGATCATGAACAATAAATCATTCTTCCGTCGTCTGATGCGCTATTACGTGCTATTCACGATCGGCTTTGTGCTGTTCCTGTTTGCCCTGGCCATCCTCGAGCACGAAGGCTTTCCGCGTGTATGGATAGGCTATGTGTTCATGTTTTGCACGATCGTGATGTACGCAATCATCGGCGTCATCAGCCGCACATCGAACATGCTGGAATACTACGTGGCGGGGCGTCGCGTACCGGCATTTTTCAATGGCATGGCAACCGCTGCCGACTGGATTTCTGCGGCGAGTTTTATCAGCCTGGCAGGTGGTTTGTACTTGTGGGGATTTGACGGACTCGCGTATCTGATGGGCTGGACCGGCGGCTTTGTATTGCTGGCAGTATTGATCGCCCCTTTTCTGCGCAAGTTCGGCCAATACACGATTCCGGATTATCTCAGCGCGCGTTACACCGGCAGGTACAGCGACAACGTCGTCCGCATCATCGCGGTAGCCGCCACCATCATCGTGTCTTTCACTTATGTCGTCGCGCAGATTTATGGCGTAGGCCTGATCACTTCGCGTTTTACCGGCGTCGATTTTTCAGTCGGCATTTTTCTCGGACTCGCCAGCATACTGGTTTGCTCTTTCCTGGGCGGCATGCGTGCTGTGACGTGGACACAGGTTGCGCAATACATCATCTTGATCATTGCGTACATGATCCCGGTGGTGTGGCTGTCGATCAAACATACCAACATCCCGATACCGCCTATTGCCTATGGTTCGGCGATCGCCAAATTGAGCGATCGCGAAAATATTTTGATCGACGATCCAAAAGAAAAAGAAGTACGCGCCATTTTCAATCTGTACGCGGATGACCTGAATGACAAGCTGCAAATGCTGCCGGAATCATGGGAAAACGGTAGAGCCGAAATTCAGCACAATCTGGAAGCACTCAAACTCGGCAATGCGCCGTTACTGGAAATCAAGCAGACCGGGCGTGAACTCGCGACTTATCCCAAGGATGCGGAAGAAGCCGAACGCAAATGGATAGAAGATCGCGCCGCCAATCGTGAGCGGGCAAAACCGCCGACGCGACATACCGAGCCATTCCCTGGCGAGGATGAAGCAGCATCGGATATCAAGCGCAATAATTTCATGGCTCTGGTGTTTTGCCTGATGCTGGGCACTGCAGCTTTGCCGCACGTATTGGTCCGTTATTACACGACACCGTCAGTCAAGGAAGCTCGCGATTCGGTGTTCTGGACCATATTTTTCATCATGGCTTTGTACATCACGATTCCTGCGCTGGCGGTGCTGGTCAAGTACGACATCTACAGCTCATTGGTCGGCAGCGATTTTTCAAAGTTGCCTGAATGGGTTTCGTATTGGGCCAACATCGACAAGATACATCCACTGGTCGCTATCAACGATGTCAATCGCGATGGCATCGTGCAACTGGCCGAAATCGTGATGGATGTCGATATGGTCGTACTGGCCACGCCGGAAATCGCCGGCCTGCCCTACGTTATCTCCGGCCTGATCGCAGCGGGTGGTTTGGCGGCCGCCTTGTCTACCGCCGATGGTTTGCTGCTGACCATTTCCAATGCGCTATCGCACGATGTCTATTTCAAAACGGTTGATCCTCATGCGACGACGCAAAAGCGCGTGACCGTTTCCAAACTCTTGTTATTGATGGTGGCGCTGATCGCGGCTTACATCGCATCGCTGAAACCCGGCGATATTCTGTCGCTGGTCGGTGCCGCCTTTTCACTGGCGGGATCAGCCTTGTTCCCGGCGCTGGTGCTGGGCGCGATGTGGAAACGGGCAAATCAGGAAGGGGCAATCGCCGGCATGCTGATCGGCTTCGGCGTGTGCGCGTTCTACATGTTGCACACACATCCAACCCTGGGCGGCTCACACGCGGCACAATGGTTCCATATCGCCCCGATTTCGGCAGGCGTATTCGGCGTGCCAGCCGGCATGCTCGCTATCGTCATCGTCAGCCTGCTTACACCCGCGCCCGACCTTAGAACCGAATCCCTGATCAAGGATCTACGCACGCCCTGAACGCTGAGTGCTGGCGGTCTGGCATATTTCTTGATAGGGTTAAAGGCAGCATCTCCCCTGACAACGATGACAGAGCGCAAGGACAGGCCAGACGATGCCCAATTTTTTCGATGAGATGTATGCAGATGGCGCGAAAAATGTTCGTGACCATTACCTTGAATTCGAAGCCTGGTTAGCCACGCAATCGGCCGCCACGGTTGCCCGCAAGCGCGCTGAAGCCGACTTGATTTTTCGTCGCGTCGGCATCACGTTTGCGGTCTATGGCAACGAAGCCGGCACTGAACGCGTCATTCCATTCGACATCATTCCCCGCATGATCACAGCCAAGGAATGGGCGCACATGGAGGCTGGGCTGATTCAGCGCGTACGCACGCTGAACATGTTCATCCACGATATTTATCACGACCAGAACATCGTCAAGGCCGGCATCATCCCGCCTGAGCAAATTTTCCGTAACGCCCAATACCGTCCGGAAATGCAGGGCATTTCAGTTGCGTCTGACATTTACGCGCACATCGCCGGCGTCGATATCGTGCGCGCCGGACAAGGCGAATTTTACGTGCTCGAAGATAATTTACGTGTACCGTCTGGCGTGTCTTATATGCTGGAAGACCGCAAGATGATGATGCGGCTTTTTCCCGAACTGTTCGCGCGTCATCAAGTTGCTCCGGTCGAACATTATCCGGACATGTTGCTAGACAACCTGCGCTCGGTCGCACCGATAGGCGTCAATGATCCGACCGTGGTCGTGATGACGCCGGGCATGTACAACTCGGCCTACTTCGAACACGCCTTCCTCGCCCAGCAAATGGGCGTGGAACTGGTCGAAGGCCAGGATCTGTTCGTCAACGACAATGCCGTCTATATGCGCACCACACGCGGCCCTAAACGCGTGGATGTCATTTATCGCCGCATCGACGATGACTATATGGATCCGCTTGCCTTCCGTGCCGACTCGACCTTGGGTGTACCGGGATTGTTGTCGGTCTACCGCTCCGGCCGCGTCACGCTGGCAAACGCGATCGGCACCGGTGTCGCCGATGACAAATCGATTTATCCATTTGTGCCGGACATGATTCGCTTCTATCTGTCGGAAGAACCTATCCTGAATAACGTCCCTACGTATCAATGTCGCAAAAAAAGCGACCTGTCTTACGTACTCGCGAATTTGCCGGAACTGGTCGTCAAGGAAGTACACGGCGCAGGCGGCTACGGCATGCTGGTCGGGCCGGCATCGAGCAAGGCCGAGATCGAAGATTTCCGCCAGCGCATCATCGCGCGCCCCGATGGCTATATCGCACAGCCGACGCTGGCCTTGTCGGCCTGCCCTACTTTTGTCGACTCAGGTATCGCTCCGCGCCACATTGATTTGCGACCTTTTGTACTGTCTGGAAAAACCATTTCCATGGTGCCTGGCGGCTTGACGCGCGTCGCGCTCAAGGAAGGTTCGCTAGTGGTGAATTCGTCGCAAGGCGGCGGCACCAAAGACACCTGGATACTGGAGAACTAAGATGCTCAGCCGCACCGCCGATCACCTGTTCTGGATGGCGCGTTACACGGAACGCGCCGAAAATACCGCGCGCATGCTGGACGTCAATGTACAGACTGCGTTGCTGCCGCAATCTGCCAAGGCTGCTGAACAAAGCTGGCGCGCCACGCTAGGCATCTCCGAGTTGCAGGAAGCGTTTGATGAAAAATATGCCAAGCTTACGTCGAAAGACGTGCTGCACTTCATGGTGCGTGATACCTCGCATCCGGCATCTATCTCTTCCTATCTGCGTGCCGCACGCGAAAATGCGCGCGCCGTGCGCGGTACCTTAACGACGGAAGTCTGGGAAACCCACAACACGACGTGGCTGGAATTGCCCAATCAACTGCAGGAAAGCGAATTCGAACAAGATCCCAGCCAGTTTTTTGAATGGGTCAAACATCGCTCGCACTTGTCGCGCGGCGTCACCTTCGGCACCATGCTGTCGGATGAAGCCTTGTACTTTATTCGACTCGGCACCTTTCTTGAGCGCGCCGACAATACGGCACGCATACTCGACGTAAAATTTCACGGTGCCAGCACCGCTACGCAATCCGGCGAAAAACTCGGCAGTGAAAATCAGCGAGATTTTTATTACTGGGCGGCTATCTTGCGCTCAGTTTCTGCGTTTGAAATCTATCGCAAGGTCTATCGCGACGCGATCACACCGGCGCGCGTGGCCGATCTGCTGATGCTGAATGCAGACATGCCACGCTCACTATTGGCCAGCCTGACGGAAGTCTTGCGTAACCTGCGTTATGTCAGCAACGATCTATCCAGCGATACCT
Source organism: Herminiimonas fonticola (assembly GCF_003293745.1). Taxonomy (GTDB): domain Bacteria; phylum Pseudomonadota; class Gammaproteobacteria; order Burkholderiales; family Burkholderiaceae_D; genus Oxalicibacterium; species Oxalicibacterium fonticola. Next base: position 918,546 of record NZ_PTLZ01000001.1, on the reverse strand, counting down.
TGCGCTTCGCAGGAAAACTGCATGCCGACCTGAAATTCGCCCGGATTGAGGATATTCTGGAAGAAGGTTTGCACGATTACCTGACAGAATTCCTTGAAAATATATTTGAACTTGGCAATCGCGTCAGCCGCGACTTCCTGGTACCACTGGTAGCCTAAATGCGACTCGCCATTCGTCACGAAACGCTCTACCGTTATACGTCGCCGCTGGCGTATACGATCCAGCAACTGCGCCTGACACCACGTATAGAAACGCATCAACACATGGTGGCATGGCATCTGGAATCATCCGGCAACCGCCACGCCTTTACCGATGCCTACGGCAATCTGTGCCATATGCTGACCATCACCGGCACGCATGACGAAGTGCGTATAGTTGTCAGCGGAGAAATCGACGTACTGCCACTGGATAGAGGTCGTTTGCACGAAAACGGCACACTCTCGCCACTGGTCTTTACCGTCACCACACGCTTGACCGAACCCAGCGATTTCATACGGGCCTTTGCAGCGCAAAATCTGCGCGGCAATCAAAGCGAAGACCTGGTGCAACTCGCCACCGCAATTTGCGGTGCAGTCGCGTACCAAAGCGGTGCAACTGGCGTGACAACGACCGCCAACGATGCATTGCTGTTGGGACAAGGCGTGTGCCAGGATCATGCGCACTTATTCATCGCCTGTTGCCACACGCGCAATATCCCGGCACGTTATGTGTCCGGCTATATCGATTCCGGCAGCACCGGTCACGCAGAAAGCCACGCCTGGGTCGATGTCTGGGTCGAAGAAAAAGATTTCACAGGTTGGGTCAGCATTGATGTGACGCATGCTGGTTACGCCAGCGATGCACATTGCCGGCTGGCAGTAGCACGCGATTACGATTCGGCGGCGCCTGTCAGCGGCGTGCGGCGTGGCGGCGGTGAAGAGTCGCTGGACGTACGGGTCAATGTCACGCCCCTGTCTCAATAAAAATGATCATGAGCGCCGAGGATCTTTCCAAATCGTCTACCTCGGATCCAGCCATCAATTTGCATTCCTTGTGTAAACGATCACATCGTTGTTTTGTCCTCGAGCATCAACAAGGGCCTGGTGAATCCTGTAAAATTCGCGTTTTGCTTTTTCCCTCTCTGTCATGACTTATTGTGTTGCGATGCGTCTGGATGCAGGATTGGTTTTCCTCTCCGATTCACGAACGAATGCTGGTGTCGACCATATCGGCACCTTTAGAAAAATGACGGTTTTCGAGACGCCGGGCGATCGCATGATGGTCTTGATGACCGCCGGTAATTTATCCATTTCGCAATCGGTGCGTCAGATCGTCGCCGAACACGTCACATCCAATGGCAAAAGCATCTGGAACGCCGCGACGATGTATGAAGCCGCGCAAATCGTCGGCGAAGTGATCCGCCTGGTGCGCGAGCGTGATGCAGATTCACTGGAACAGTTCGGCATCGACTTCAATGTCAGCATGATTTTTGGTGGTCAGATCAAGGGCGAACGTTGCCGCTTGTTTCAGATGTATTCAGCCGGCAATTTCATTGAATCGCACGACGAAAACACTTACTTCCAGATCGGCGAATCTAAGTACGGCAAACCGATCATCGATCGCGTGGTAACGCTGGCGACTCCTTTGGATGAAGCGGCGAAGTGCGCGTTGATTTCTATGGATTCAACCTTGCGTTCGAACATCTCGGTCGGCCTGCCGCTCGACTTGCTGATTTATGAAAGCAACACGCTGGCCGTGACGCGCTTTGTCACTATCGACGAAGGCAATCAATACTTCCAGATGATTCGCCAGACCTGGGGCAAACAGTTGAAAGCCGTGTTTGAAAGCATCAACGATCCGGTCTGGAATGCTGCACCTGACGCCCACAGCAATGTCCTGTCTAGCGTTTCCAGCAAGAGCCAGCCGGTACGCATTGCGCCACCGCCTACCTTCGGCATCGATGCAACACCACCCGGGCCATTACAAACTTTGGCGCAGGATGATGCGAACGGCAAACAGCATTGATGTGTACTCAGTAAATTAGTGCTTACAACGGACTTCAGTCTCAACTGATCAACAAACGTGATGCACAAACAAAAAGGGCGGTAGATGCAATTGCATCTACCGCCCTTTTTGATGACTAAGACTTTTACCGCACGATGGTCTGTGCCTGACCTTCTTGGCGCGCGCGGATTTCACCAATGCGCATCACGGTTTCGCCAGCTGCCTTCAATTGCGCGATGGCTGCATCTGCATTTTCTTTTGCAACGATGACTGTCATGCCGATACCGCAGTTGAAGACACGATGCATTTCCGCATCGGCCACGCCACCGTGTTGTTGCAACCATTTGAACAATGGCGGCATGTCCCAAGCACTACTTTCCAGTACAGCGGTCAGATGCGGCTGCAGCACGCGCGGGATGTTTTCTACCAAACCGCCGCCAGTAATGTGCACCATGCCTTTGACTTCCATAGCCGCCATCAAAGCCAGCAAAGGCTTGACGTAAATACGGGTAGGTTCCATCAACACGTCAGCCAGTTTGCGTCCGTGGAAATCAGCGTTCAAGTCAGGTTGAGCCACCGAGATGATCTTGCGTACCAGTGAATAACCGTTGGAATGTGCACCCGACGAAGCCAGACCCAGGACGACGTCGCCCGGGGCAATCTTGGTGCCGTCGATGATTTTCGATTTTTCCACTGCGCCGACTGCAAAACCGGCCAGATCGTATTCACCGGCTGGGTACATGCTAGGCATTTCAGCGGTTTCGCCGCCTATCAATGCGCAACCGGCCTGCTCGCAACCTTTGGCCACGCCTTTGATGACGTCGGTGGCGATCGCCACATCGAGCTTGCCGCAAGCGAAGTAATCGAGGAAGAACAAAGGCTCTGCGCCTTGTACCAGAATGTCGTTGACGCTCATCGCGACCAGATCGATGCCGACCGTGTCGTGACGATTCAATTCAAAAGCCAGCTTCAGCTTGGTGCCGACGCCGTCGGTGCCGGATACCAGAACAGGTTCCTTGTACTTTTTGCTGATTTCAAACATGGCGCCGAAACCACCGAGGCCGCCCATCACGCCTTCGCGCATCGTACGTTTGGCAAAAGGCTTGATCGCTTCGACCAGAGCATCGCCTGCATCGATATCAACGCCGGCGTCGCGGTAGGAAAGTGAAATATTGGAAGTGGAACTCATGATGTAATAGTCAGCAGAGGCAGTAAAATGACGGTTGTGGCCGGATGGCTAGCCAGATGATCCGATACCAGTTATCAATAAGCGGCAGAATCCGCACTTTCGAAACTGGATCAATCAGGCTCTATAATTCAAAATTCGTTCGAGCAAGCGTTCGGGCAAAGCGGTATTTTATCAAATCGCTCCCGCTCCTCCCGCATTTGATGAGACTTTCTTTGCCAAAGCGGCAAAATAGCTAGCGATCTGCAGGTGAATTGCAGAAAACTGCAGAAACAAACTGTATTTTTTAACAATAACAATATGATGAACCACGTATGAGGCAGTTGTTACTCGATTTACCTGCCGAAAAACCGCAAACCCTCGCGTCGTTTGTGATCGGCGCCAATGCAGAGCTATGTGAGCTGTTGCAGCGTCAGGAACAAAGAAATCCGGCCGGGCTGGACGAACGTTTCGTTTATCTGTGGGGCGATGCCGGTGCCGGCAAAACCCATCTTTTGCGCGCGCTGGCAGCATCTGAAGCCACTCTTTACATAGCTGGCGACGCTGCGGCAGCTGCCTTTGTCTATAGCCCATCGGCCACGCTGTACCTGATCGACGATAGCCACAAACTGACGCCGGAAGCGCAAATCGCTGCATTCGCACTGTTTAATCAAGTCCGCGAACAAGGCGGCTGCCTGCTGGCAGCCGGCAACGTTGCACCAGCAACATTGGCCGTACGCGAAGACTTACGCACCCGCTTCGGCTGGGGCCTGATCTATCAGGTACACGGTTTGAGCGACGACGAAAAGATTGCAGCCCTGACGCACGCGGCCACTGCACGCGGCCTGGCACTGTCGCCCGGCGTGTTACCCTATCTGCTCAATCATTTTGCCCGCGATATGCGCTCTTTATCGGCGATGCTGGACGCGCTGGATGAATATTCGCTGGAAACAAAACGTGCAATTACGCTGCCCCTGTTGCGCGAATTATTGCAACGAAATGATTAAGCCTGCGATTGAGTTTATGAATGCGCTTTCAAATAAATCCGCAAACAAACTCTCGACGAATTTAGCCCGAAATGTAGCCTGACACCACGCATGAACCTTGCTCTCTTTGATTTAGACCACACACTTCTGCCCATCGATTCCGATCACGAATGGGGCGAATTCCTGACACGCATCGGTGCGGTTGAACCTGTCGCCTTCAATGCCCGCAACAACGCTTTTTACGAACAGTACAAAGCGGGAACGCTGGACTCTGTCGAATACCTGGAATTTGCGCTGGGTACGCTGGCGCAGTTCTCGCGCCAGCAAATCGACGACTGGCATCTGGCCTATATGCGTGAAGTCATTGAGCCGGTGATCTTGCCCGCCGCGCGCAATCTGGTGAAAAAACATCAAGATGCCGGCGACCTGGTCGCCATCGTCACCGCCACCAATCGTTTCGTCACCGCACCAATTGCGCGTGCACTTGATGTTGAACACCTGATCGCCGCCGAACCGGAATTCAGCGAAGATGGCTCAGTTACCGGAAAATTGCTAGGCGTACCGACCTCCGGTGCGGGTAAAATCACGCATACCAATGCATGGCTGGCTGCTCGCGGTCTGAGCTTGAACGATTTCACACGCAGTTATTTTTACAGCGATTCGCAAAACGATATTCCATTGCTATCCATCGTCACCGACCCGATTGCCACCAACCCCAACGCCTTGCTGACTGCGCACGCTCAAGCGCACGGCTGGCCGATCATCAAGCTATTCAATGATTAAAAAGTTCATCCGTCGCATCCTCGGCACCAAACAGAAAACAGGCGACCACACGCAGCCTGTCATCCTGACTGCGAAAGAACACGGCATTGATCCGAAGCTGGTTTCATCGAATGCGATCCGAGTTACCAGCAGCCTGCAAGATGCCGGATTCAAGGCATTCCTGGTCGGTGGTGCGGTGCGTGATTTGCTGCTGGGCGTCAAACCCAAGGATTTCGATATCGCGACCAACGCGACACCGGAACAGGTCAAACGCCTGTTCCGCCGCGCCTTCATCATCGGCAAGCGTTTTCAAATCGTGCATGTGATGTTTGGCCAGGATTTGCTGGAAGTCACCACCTTCCGAGGCTCTTCATCGGACGGTGCGCCAAAAGATGAACACGGTCGCGTCTTGCGCGACAACACCTTCGGCGAGCAGCACGAAGATGCATTGCGCCGCGATTTCACCATCAATGCGATGTACTACGATCCTGCTTCGCAGATCGTGCTGGATTATCACGGTGGCATCGCCGACATCCGCAACAAGACTTTGCGCATCATCGGTGTGCCGGAAGAACGCTATCGCGAAGATCCGGTACGACTGCTGCGCGTAGTCCGCTTCGCAGCCAGACTCAATTTCACGATCGCACCAGACACACGTGCCCCTATCGCCGTGATGGCGCCGTTGATCAACAACGTACCGGCAGCACGCGTGTTCGATGAAATGCTCAAGCTGTTGATGAGCGGCCACGCGCTTGCCTGCCTGCAGCAATTGCGCAAGGAAGGTTTGCATCACGGCTTGCTGCCTTTGCTCGACGTCGTACTGGAACAACCGCTGGGTGAAAAATTTGTCCGTCTGGCATTGGCCAGCACCGACGAACGCGTCAGAGAAGGCAAACCGGTTTCGCCAGGTTTTCTGTTCGCGTCGCTGTTGTGGCATCAGGTTGTCGAAAAATGGAATGCCTATCAAGCGGCCGGCGAATATCCGATTCCAGCCCTGCATCTGGCGGCTGACGACGTATTGAATACGCAAACTGACAAACTCGCCCTGCAACGCAAGATCGCTTCCGACATGCGCGACATCTGGGCCATGCAACCACGCTTCGACAGACGCGTCGGCAAAACACCGTATAAATTGCTTGAACATCTGCGCCTGCGTGCCGGCTACGACTTCCTGCTGCTGCGTTGTGCCTCCGGCGAGATCGATAGCGAAATCGGCGAATGGTGGACTGCGTTCATCGCTGGTGATGGTGCCGAACGCGAAGAACTGCTGACCAAAAAACCCGTCGCCACCAATGAAGGCCCGGCAAAAAAACGTCCACGGCGCCGTCGCAAACCTGCCACTGCGGCAGTCGGAAAACCTGAATGACAGACAGGCAGATTGTCGCCTGCATAGGAATAGGCTCGAATCTGGGCGACGCCGCAGGCAATGTACGCAATGCGCTGCTGGCGCTAGCCAAGCTGCCTGCAACCCGCGTGACAGGACAATCATCCTTGTTCCGCACCGCGCCCATCGATGCGGACGGTGATGACTACGTCAATGCCGTCGCTCGCATCAGCACCAGTTTATCCGCCGAAGAATTACTGCAAGCCTTGCTGCAACTGGAACAAGACTTTGGTCGCGAGCGCTCTTACTTGAATGCGCCGCGCACGCTGGATCTGGATATTTTGCTGTACGGCGACCAAATCATTGCAACTCCGACATTGACAGTGCCGCATCCGCGCATGACCACCCGTGCCTTCGTTTTGATTCCGCTATTGCAGATCGATCCATTCATCCAGATTCCCGGACTGGGTGCCGCACATCTATTCGTGCCGGACGTAGCAACACAAGCCATTCAAAAAATTGCTTGAAAAATTCCCCTGAAGACTAAAGCAAAGCTGAAAATCAGGAATGGAATCATGACTTCTACTCAAATCCTATGATCACGTCATAACTGTCATTGAAACGCCATGCAAATTCCCGTCATCGTCCAAACCGTCGGCTTACTGACTTTATCCAATGTCTTCATGACCATCGCCTGGTATGGACATTTGAAAGGGCTATCTTCGAAACCATGGTGGATCGCCGCGCTGATCAGCTGGGGCATTGCACTGTTTGAATACTTGTTGCAGGTACCGGCCAACCGCATCGGCTATACGCAGTTCAGTCTGGCGCAACTGAAAATTATGCAGGAAGCGATTACACTCACGGTGTTCGTCCCGTTCGCAATCATTTTCATGGATCAACCGTTCAAACTTGATTATGTATGGGCAGCGTTCTGCCTGGTGGGCGCGGTTTATTTTATTTTCCGCGCGTGAATCTGAAAATTTCGATACGCCGCCGCATCAACGCGGCTAACCAACGCTAGATAGATCATTATGGATTTTGAAAAATACAAATACGTTGTTGTCGAAGGCGCCATCGGTGCCGGCAAGACGACACTCGCCAGCAAACTTGCTGCGCAATTAGGCGCGCAAACCCTGCTGGAATTGCCGGAAGAAAATCCATTTCTGGAAAAATTCTATCGCGATGCCAGCCGCTACGCCTTGCCGACACAAATGTTTTTCCTGTTCCAGCGCATGAATCAATTGCACGAACTGGCCCAGCCGGATTTGTTTGATGCACGCATCGTGTCGGATTTCCTGCTGGATAAAGATCCAATTTTTGCCCGCCTGACTTTAGGTGACGATGAGCTGGCGCTGTATCAACAACTGTACGATCACCTGCGTCCGCAAGCGCCCTTGCCTGATCTCGTGATCTATCTGCAAGCTGAGCCAGAGACACTAATCGATCGCATCAGGAAACGCGGCGTCTCTATGGAGGCCGGCATTTCCGAACCATATATGCACAGGCTATGCGAAAGTTATAGCCGCTTCTTCTACGATTACGATGCAGCACCTTTATTGATCATCAATACCGAAAATCTGAACCCTATCGATAATGACGAAGACTTTGCACTCTTGCTGACACGCATTGCCAATATGCGCGGCAAACGTGAATTTTTTAGCCGTGGAGAATGAACATGAGTAGTTATCTGCAAGAAACAGAACAACGCACCAAGGCCGTCACCGTTCCCTCGCTGATCGCAATGAAAGAGCGCGGCGAGAAGATCACCATGCTGACCGCCTACGACGCCAGCTTTGCTTCGCTGATGGATATGTGCGGCGTGGAAATGCTGCTGATAGGCGATTCGCTAGGCATGGTTTGCCAGGGACACAATTCGACGCTGCCGGTAACTATCGAGGACGTGGCTTATCACACGGCTTGCGTGGCACGTGGCTCCAAGACTGCATTCGTGATGTCCGATATGCCGTTTGGTTCGTATGCGACACCTGAACTGGCATTTGCCAACGCAGTGAAGCTGGTGCAAGCCGGCGCGCAGATGGTCAAGATCGAGGGCGGCGCATGGCTGGCCGATACCGTGCGCTTCTTAACTGATCGCGCCATCCCGGTCATGATACATCTGGGCTTGACGCCGCAATTCGTACACCAGTTTGGTGGCTATAAAGTGCAGGGCAAGACGACAGAAGCCGCTGAACAACTGAAAAAAGATGCGCTGATTCTGCAGGCTGCTGGTGCATCCATGCTATTGCTGGAAGCAATTCCAGCATCTTTAGGCAAGGAAGTCAGCGAGTTGGTTGCCATGCCGACCATAGGCATAGGCGCCGGTCCGGATTGCTCAGGTCAGGTCCTCGTGATGCACGACTTCATCAATGTTTTCCCTGGCAAGAAGGCGCGCTTCGTGAAGAATTTCATGGAAGGCCAGACCAGCATAGAAGGTGCAACGCGCGCCTATATTCGCGAAGTCAAAGAAGGCACCTTCCCGGCGCCGGAACATTGCTTCTGAAACGATAAGGTCTGATGAGATCGTTGCAGTCCTTGCCATCAAAGGCTGCAACGATCAATGAATTACCGATGTGACTTTATGCAGTAACGACTCTTAATCGTTGCTGCATTTTTATTGGAACGCCGTTTGCACGGCAATCGCGCGGTGATTGATGACGACTTCGTCGATGATGCTGCGAAACAAATTCTGCACCACTTGCGGCTTCACGCCGAATTCATTTGCCAGCTCGGTATAGCGTTGCGCCTGCCGTGCTTCGCGCTCCGGATCAATTGCACTCAATTTCTTCTGCGCCTTCAGCACACCAACCTGATTGGTAATGTTGAAGCGCTGCGCTAACAGTTCAACGATGTGTGCATCGATCTTGTCGATCTCGACGCGCAGTGCAGCCAATTCGGAATCATCCATTTATTCTCTCCTGCCCAATCCACACGACCTGCTACTCAACTCTGCAAGCGCGCGAGTGTAATCAAATATCGTAATTAAGTATTGTAATTAACTACCGTAATCAAAGCTGTCTGGCGGCAAAGGTATTGCAGCTATTCAAATCACCGCCTTGAATCCCGCGCTGGAACCAGTTCACACGCTGTGCCGATGTGCCATGTGTAAATGAATCCGGCACGACATGTCCTTGAGCCTGCTTCTGCAAGGTATCGTCGCCAATTGCGCTGGCGGCCTTCAAGGCACTTTCGACGTCACCTTCTTCCAAAATGCTGCGCGCCTGATTGGCGTGATAGGCCCACACGCCAGCGAAGCAATCCGCCTGCAGTTCCACCTTGACCGACAAGGCATTCGCCTGCTTTTGCGATCCGCCGCGCTTTGCCTGTTCTACCTTGTCCATGATGCCGCTGATGTGCTGCACATGATGGCCAACTTCATGCGCAATCACATAAGCCTGTGCAAAGTTGCTGGATACACGGAAGCGATCGCGCATGGTTTGGAAAAATTCCAGATCGATATACACCTTCTGGTCGCCGGGGCAATAAAAAGGTCCTGCCGCAGTATCGCCGGTGCCGCAGGCTGTGGGCGTCTGACCGGAAAACAGTACCAGTTTTGGCCTCACGTAAGTCGCACCACTCTCGCGAAAAATCGGTCCCCAGGTATCTTCCGTATCGGCCAGTACCGTTGCAACAAACTTCGCAGTTTGATCATCGGCTGGCGGACGTTGTGCTTCCTGTTGCGTGATTTGGCCACCACCGCCACTCAATAAATTAATAATCGTGGTCGGACTGACGCCAAAAAAATACGAGCCCAGCAATGCGATGACGATGGTACCAATACCTATCGAACGCCCGCCAAAACCGCCACCACTGCCACGCCTGTCCTCAACGTTGTCGCTTTCGCGATTACCTTCCCATTTCATGGCGTCTCCAGCCCGGTTGTATCACCGGAAATGATCGTGAATAAAATCAGGTAGCAGAATGTGTAAGGACTTCAACTTCGTAGCGTGCAAAACTGCTTTTCAATTTCTCATCGGCCGCATCCGGGCAATCGATGGTCACGCCCAGATCGCTCAACAAGCCATCCTTCAAGCCATAAACCCAGCCGTGTATCGTCAATTCCTGACCACGTTCCCATGCATCCTGCACGATGGTCGTACGACACACATTGGCAACCTGTTCGATCACATTCAATTCGCACAAACGATCATGCTGCGCTTGCGTAGGCAAGGTATCGCCAAGATAACGACCATACTTTTGATGCACATCCTGCACATGGCGCAACCAGTTGTCCGCCAAACCTACGCGTCGACGCGTCATCGCGGCATGCACGCCGGAACAGCCATAGTGACCACATACAATCACATGCTTGACGCCGAGCACATCCACCGCGAACTGCAGTACCGATAAACAATTCAAATCGGAATGCGCCACCACATTGGCGATATTCCTGTGAACGAATAATTCACCTGGCGCCAGATCGACAATTTCATTCGCCGGCACACGGCTGTCAGAGCAACCTATCCACAAATATTCAGGCGATTGTTGTGCCGCAAGCTTGACGAAAAAGTTTGGATCCTCCGCTACCTTTTCCGCTGCCCAATCACGATTTTTCTGGAACAACTGTTCCAGTTCGAGTACTTCTTTCTTTTTATCTGTCATTTCAATCAATCAGGCTACTGGCTCGATACGCAAGCGGCGTATCTGCAATGGTTGCCATTTTATCCGGAAATATCGCGAATGGATGGGCGGCATGAGCTTCGCCATCATTTCATAGACGAAAAAAATCGCCGGTAAAATTAACCGACGATTTTTAAAAACATTCTGCTTGATGCAACGCTGGCCACAAGAGCAATTGCACCAAAATATAGCTTACTGCTCTCCCAGCAATTGGCGCTTCAGTTTATCGTCGACCGGTTTTGCCCCCAGCCAGATGCGCAATACTGCGTTGTAAAACGTCGGATCGGCAATCGGCTCAAGTATTTTCTTGCCATTCAGAAGCACTACCATGCCGCTACCAGGCACCCAATCCAGGTTCAGTACATCGCCCTGCTTCAGCTCGGCAACAGAAGCAAACATCGCATTGAACTTTGCCATCGGTGCAGTCAGTGCAGCGCGCTCGGCAGCATCGGTATTTTGTTCAATACCGCTGCTAAAAGCTTTGCCGAATTCGTCGCTACCGACATCGCGCAACATCGCCAGCGTGACGCGCCGCGCACCCGGAGCTGCCATGACATCAGCCGTAGTCGTTTTCTTGTCTGTCAGATACAAGCCGATCGCATATACCTTGAAAATCACTTTGGTCCGTATGCCGGCCCCATTCAATCTAAGATCCTGCCCAGCCAACTTGATGCTGTCGTCCAGCTTTACACCCGCTACTTCCACCGCAGTTGCTGCGTGAGCAAAGAACAGAGCGCAACATACGGCCAGCATGCCGCCGATTGCTTTAAACGGTTTCATGGCGTCTCCTTTGATTGTTGTAAGAGCAGCATAGAACCTTGTCGCAAAGCGATCAACAAAAAAAATGCCGGTCGAAAAATCGACCGGCATTTTTTGGAACAGATGCAAAAACTTATTCGAAAAATTCCTTGACCTTGTCTTTCCAGGACTTGGTTTGCGGACTGTGTTTCGAGCCGCCTTCAATCGTCAACTCTTCAAACTCGCGCAGCAATTCCTTTTGGCGTTCGGTCAGTGTGACTGGCGTTTCCACCACAACGTGGCAAAACAAGTCGCCGGCATAACCGGAGCGCACGCCTTTGATACCCTTGCTGCGCAGACGGAAAGTCTTGCCCGACTGCGTGCCTTCAGGAATAGTGAACGATGCCTTGCCGCTCAAGGTAGGCACTTCGATTTCGCCGCCCAAGGCCGCTTTTGCAAACGAGATTGGAATTTCGCAATGCAGATCATCGCCTTCACGCTGGAACATCGCGTGTTGCTTGATGCGAATTTCCACATACAGATCGCCAGGTGGACCACCATTCATGCCAGGCTCGCCATTACCGGATGAACGTATACGCATGCCGTCATCGATCCCGGACGGGATTTTGACTTCCAGCGTTTTGTTGCGCTTGATCTTGCCGGCGCCGCTACATGCATTACATGGCGAAGGATTGATCTTGCCGCTGCCATGGCATTTCGGGCAGGTTTGCAACACGCTGAAGAAGCCTTGCTGCATCCTGACCTGGCCATGGCCACCGCAAGTCGTACACGTGACTGGCGCGGTGCCTGGTTTGGCGCCGCTGCCGTCGCAGGTGTCGCAACTATCCCACGAAGGTACACGAATCGTGGTGTCGTAACCGTGCGCTGCTTGTTCCAGCGTGATTTCCAAGTTGTAGCGCAAGTCGGCACCGCGATAAACCTGCGGGCCACCACGACCACCGCGACCACCACCGGCCTGACCAAAAATGTCACCGAATATGTCGCCGAAGGCATCGGCAAAACCGCCACCGCCAGCTCCGCCGCCGCCACCCATATTCGGGTCTACGCCGGCATGACCGTAGCGGTCATAGGCATCACGCTTCTGCGGATCAGACAACATCTCGTAGGCTTCTTTTGCCTCCTTGAATTTATCTTCAGCACCTTTGCTGTCCGGATTGCGATCCGGATGGTGTTTCATTGCCAGCTTGCGATAGGCTTTCTTGATTTCTTCATTGGAAGAATTCTTTGCCAAACCAAGAATTTCGTAAAAATCACGCTTTGCCATCTGTAGGCACCCTGTTTCTTTCTGTACTTATTTATGCAAAACGCCGAGTCGAGGTTTTTCAACCTTGAACCCGGCGAGTCTTACGACATCAGACGATTAACAAATCAAAGCACTTCGTACAATCAATCGAAGCGCCAGACAGCTTTGCCATTCACATCCAGGCCGCTTGACCAATCAATTATTTGTCTTTTACTTCTTTGAAGTCAGCATCGACGACATCATCCTGTTGTGCCTTGGATTCTGCATGGCCAGCATCGGCACCTGCATCACCCGTCGCTGCGCCGGCAGCTTGTTGTGCTTGCATATCGGCGTACATCTTCTCGCCGAGTTTTTGCGCAGCGGCCGACAAGGCTGCGGATTTTTCATCGATGGCAGCTTTGTCGCTACCCTTCAATGCTTCTTCCAGATCCTTGATTGCTGCTTCGATTTTTTCCTTCTCGCCGGCTTCCAGCTTGTCACCGTATTCAGCCAGCGATTTGCGGGTCGAATGCACCAGCGCGTCGCCCTGGTTGTGCGCTTCCGCGACTTCTTTCAAGCGTTTATCTTCTTCAGCATTGGCTTCGGCGTCCTGCACCATTTTTTGAATTTCTTCTTCGGTCAAACCAGAGTTTGCCTTGATGGTGATTTTGTTTTCCTTGCCGGTTGCCTTGTCTTTCGCCCCTACATGCAAAATGCCGTTGGCGTCGATGTCGAAGGTAACTTCAATTTGTGGCGTACCACGTGCCGATGGTGGAATACCTTCCAGATTGAATTCACCCAGGCCTTTGTTGCCAACTGCCATTTCACGCTCGCCTTGGTAAACCTTGATAGTTACCGCAGGTTGATTGTCATCAGCGGTCGAAAACACTTGGCTGAACTTGGTCGGGATCGTGGTGTTTTTCTGAATCATCTTCGTCATCACGCCACCCAGGGTTTCGATACCGAGTGACAGTGGTGTAACGTCGAGCAACAACAGATCTTTACGATCGCCGGACAGGACCGAACCTTGAATTGCTGCGCCGACTGCAACCGCTTCATCAGGGTTGACGTCTTTGCGTGGTTCTTTGCCGAAGAATTCTTTAACCTTCTCTTGCACCTTAGGCATACGGGTCATACCACCGACCAGAATGATGTCGTCGATGTCAGATACTTTGACGCCTGCATCCTTGATTGCCATTTTGCATGGCTCGATGGTTTTCGCGATCAGTTCTTCAACCAGCGATTCCAGTTTTGCACGTGTGATCTTCATGTTCAAATGGACAGGTGCGCCGTTCGCCATAGCGATATACGGTTCGTTGATTTCAGTTTGTTGCGACGACGACAGTTCGATCTTCGCGCGTTCTGCCGAAGCCTTGATACGTTGCAGCGCAATCGCGTCCTTGCTCAGGTCGAGGCCGTTGATCTTCTTGAATTCGTCGATGATGTAATCGATGATGCGTTGATCGAAATCTTCACCGCCGAGGAAGGTGTCGCCGTTGGTCGACAACACTTCGAATTGCATTTCGCCATCGACGTCAGCAATTTCGATGATCGAGATATCGAAGGTACCGCCGCCCAAGTCATACACAGCGATCTTACGGTCGCCCTTGCCACCTTTGTCGAGGCCAAAGGCCAGCGCAGCTGCAGTTGGTTCGTTGATGATGCGCTTGACGTCCAGACCGGCGATACGGCCAGCGTCTTTGGTTGCCTGACGTTGTGCGTCGTTGAAGTAGGCAGGAACAGTGATGACCGCTTCGGTCACTTCTTCGCCGAGGTAATCTTCAGCGGTTTTTTTCATTTTGCGCAGAATTTCTGCGGAGATTTGCTGTGCTGCCAGCTTTTTGTCGCGCACCGAGATCCATGCATCGCCGTTGTCGGCTTTGACGATTTGATACGGCATCATGCCGATATCTTTCTGTACTTCTTTTTCATCGAACTTGCGGCCGATCAAACGCTTGACTGCGTACAGCGTGTTCTTTGGATTGGTGACAGCCTGGCGTTTGGCAGGTGCGCCAACCAGAATTTCACCGTCTTCCTGATAGGCGATAACGGATGGCGTAGTACGTGCGCCTTCCGAGTTTTCGATGACTTTAGGCTTGCCGCCTTCCATGATTGCTACGCATGAATTGGTCGTGCCTAAATCGATACCGATGATTTTGCCCATGATGGTCTTTCCCTTAATGTCTGTAATACGGAATATTGGTTAAATACGAAATTTGATATGTTTTTAATATGCGGTGCGACTGCGCGCTTTCAAGCTATTTTTCTTGCGCGACGGTCACCAAGGCCGGTCGCAACAGACGATCTGCGATCAAATAGCCTTTTTGCAGCGTACTGACGATCGTGTTGGCTTCCTGCTCGGCCGGCACCATCGAAATCGCCTGATGCTTCATAGGATCCAGTTTGTCGCCTTGCTGTGGCTTGATCTCCAGCAAACGATTTTTCTCGAAAGCAGCATTCAACTGCTTCAAGGTCATCTCTACGCCTTCTTTCATGGATTCGATAGATGGCGCTTCTACTTGCAAAGCCATTTCCAGACTGTCTTTTACCGGAACCATTGCTTCGGCAAAACCTTCGATCGCAAACTTGTGCGCACGGGTGATGTCTTCCTGAGCGCGACGACGGAAGTTCTCGACTTCAGCCTTGGCACGCAAGAAGGAATCCTGCAATTCCTGCACCAGCTGCTGCGAAGCGGCGAGCTGCTCTTCCAGAGTTTGCTCAAGTGCCGCGGCTTCGGTCGCGGCCGACTGGTCGATCGAGGCGGCTTGTTCCGCGTATTTATCCTGGTCTTGCATGAAAAATCTCCAACAATCAATGAGTTATGGCAAAAAATACCAATGCGAAACAGCAAATGGGGCTATCCCTTACTATTTCAAGGGGTATTCCTGTGAAATTTGCATGGAGTCGCAAAACCGGGATGATATCCCGCTTGAAAGCCCGTTACGAGTGTCTTGTTACAAAAATCACTTGTTCATGGGATGGTATTTTCCCCCGCGCGAACTAGGCTATAGTTTGAGATGGTTCTTTTTTGATGCCATCGTCGCCCAAGGAGCGCATCGTGAAACTGCCTGTTATATCCGTCTCGATTGTGGCTTATACCGCTATCGCGGTTACAGTCATTTGCTATGCCAACCTGTAGCAACAGCATAGCCAATCAGATGCAGTATGAGAGCAAAAAATACACTCTGAGACGCTATTTCCCCTCGGAATTAGCGCTTTAGTATCGCTTTATCAAAATCACCGCGGCCGCTTTCCACGCATCCCGCCAGCAGGTTTCCAACATCGACACCAAAGTCGCACTTAACTTGAAGCGCCCAGCCGTTTAGCCTCTTCCTGCGAAAGCTGCGCCTGCGCATCGCGTTCTTCCCGCATGCTGGGCGACAAAATAGTCGGCCAGCCTATCATGTGCAATTCCGCAATTTGCGCCAGGGCCTTGATCCACGCATCGTCTTCGTTCAGGCAAGCAATGTAGTTAAAGTCTTGGCCACCTGCTTGCATAAAATCGTGGCGCACTTCCATCGCGATTTCTTCCAGCGTTTCCAGGCAATCGCTGGTAAAGCCGGGACAAATCACATCTATGCGTTTGACACCTTCCTGCGCGAGCTTTTTGACGGTAGGTGCGGTGTACGGTTGCAGCCATTCCGCCTTGCCAAAACGCGACTGGAAAGTCACCAGATACTGATCCTCGGTCAAACCCAGTTCCCTTGCCAGAAAACGTGCCGTCTTGTGGCATTCGCAATGATAGGGATCGCCGAGCAGCAAGGTGCGCTTCGGTACGCCATGAAAACTCATGATCAGCTTGTCCGGACGACCAGACATGTCCCAGTGAGCAAGCACTGACTTTTGCAACGCACTGATATAGGCGTCGTGGTCATGGTAATGCTTGATGAAACGCAGTTCAGGCACATTACGCTCTTGCGCGTAATGCTTGAACACCGCGTCGAATATCGATGCCGTCGTCGTAGCCGAATACTGTGGGTAGGCAGGCAATACCAGAATGCGGTCGCAACCTTCCGCCTTCAACTGACGCAATACTTCCGGTATCGATGGGCTGCCGTAACGCATCGCGTACTCCACCCTGACCTCATGGCCGCGCGCGCCCAAATAACCTCTCAGCAGCTTGGCCTGTTTCTGGGTATACACTTTCAGCGGTGACCCATCATCAGTCCAGATCGACTCATATTTTTTCGCCGACTTACCGGAGCGGAACGGCAGAATAATCAGATTCAAAATCAACCACCAGATCGCGCGCGGGATTTCCACCACACGCGGGTCGGATAGGAATTCTCTCAAATAAGCTCGCACTGCCGACGAGGTCGGCGCGTTCGGCGTACCGAGATTGATCAGTACGACGGCCGTTTTTGGCACGCTGCCGTGGGTGTACGGCGGTTCGGTTCTAAAGGGCATGGCGATTCAAATGTGGTGAGTGCTGCAAAGGAGCAAGTAAATAAGAGTCCAAGTGAGCGCACAAAAACGCGATGTGCGAAGCAATCGACTTACTCAAGTTGCCAACAGTTCGCGTGCATGCGAGCGCGTAGTCGCGGTGATTTCCAGCCCGCCCAGCATGCGGGCAATTTCTTCCACCCGTGCATGATCGTCGAGTGCATCGATGGATGACAAGGTTTTGCCCATATTGCTTTGCTTGCTGACTTGAAAATGCTGATTGGCCTGGCTGGCGACTTGCGGCAAATGCGTAACGCACAAGACTTGCCTATCCTGCCCAAGCTTGCGCAACAGGCGACCAACGACTTCGGCCACGCCGCCACCGATACCGCTATCGACTTCATCGAAAATCAGGGTCGGTGTCGCGGTTGCACTCGATGTGATGACAGAAATCGCCAATGCTATCCGTGCCAGTTCGCCACCCGACGCTACTTTAGCCAGCGGTCGCGGCGTGGTGCCGGCATGCGCGGCAACCATGAATTCGATCTGCTCCATGCCATAGGAAGCGGGTTCGCAAGCTTGCAAGGCAATCGCAAACTTTCCGCCTGTCATGCTGAGTTCCTGCATGGCCGCAGTCACCGCATCGCTCAAGGCTTTCGCGGCCTTGGTACGTGCCTTCGATAATTTTTGCGCCGCAGTCGTGTAAGCGGCTTTCAATTTTTCCTCCTGCGCGCGCAAGGCATCGAGATCGCTGGCGTCGGCCAGCTGTTTCAATTGCGCGGACAGGGTTTCCAGTTCTTGCGGCAAGTCATCCGCCGCCACATGGAATTTACGCGAAGCGGAATGGATATTTTCCAGACGCGTTTCCACTTCACGCAAGCGCGCAGGGTCCAGTTCGACGCGGCTTAAATAATCATTCAGCGCATAGACCGCTTCCTGCAATTGAATCCGTGCAGGTTCCAGTGCATCCAGTACCGGCTGCAAACCAGCGTCCAGATCGACCAGTTTGCCGATGCGGATATTCAGCGAAGACAGTTGCGACAACATAGGTGCGGTATCCGATTCGGATATCAGCGTCAACGCATCTTGCGCACCTTCGATCAGGCTGGCCGCATGCGACAGACGGCTGTGTTCGTTGCTGATGTCGGACCATTCGCCAGGCTTGACTGATAATTTCTCCAGTTCGCCGACTTGCCATTCCAGACGTTCGCGCTCCAGCAAAACGTTCTTGGCATTGGTTTCGAATTCTTCGCGTTGCTTGGCGAGTGCGCGCCATGTTTTATATGCGACGGAAACCGCTTTCACCTCATCCTGCAAACCGGCCTGGTTATCCAGCAATACGCGTTGCGCATCCTGTTTCAGCAAAGATTGATGCGCATGCTGGCCATGAATGTCGACCAATTTTTCACCAAGTTCACGCAGTTGCGTAGCCGTCGCGGCGATACCATTGATGAAGGCCTTGGAGCGACCGGCGTTATCGATAACACGGCGCAGCAAAGCGCCGCCTTCTTCATTGGTGAATTCATTTTCTGCCAGCCAGCCATTGAGTTCAGCGCTTGCGGAAAACTCTGCCGTGATATCTGCCTTGGCCGCGCCTTCGCGCACTACGCTGGCGTCGCCACGGCCGCCCAGAGCCAATGCCAATGCATCGATCAGTATCGATTTTCCCGCGCCGGTTTCGCCGGTAAATACCGAGAAGCCGGATGAGAACTCAAGTTCGATAGCTTCGACGATCACGAAATCGCGGATAGAAAGCGTGCGCAACATGTGGATAAATATCTTCCCGGGTGGTTCGACCTTGCTGCAGCAAGTACAAAATATGGTGCAGCAAGCGACAAATTAGCTTTGAATCGATGTGGCTGAATTAAAACTCAAACGATGCTGCAAATAACGATGACTGCAATACAAACCTGCGCATCATCACCAGAATTATTTTAACCGCCCTTGTACCGACGGATATTCGTTCCAGTGCAATTTCTCGCGCAGCGTATCGTAGTAACTCCAGCCTTCAGGATGCAGGAAGGTAATCGTATGTTCCGAGCTTTTCACAATGATGCGATCACCTTGCTGCAGGCGCGCAACGGATTGCATATCGAAGTTGACGTTACTGTCACGACCGCCGACGACTTCGATCACGATTTCACTTGATTCAGGCACCACGATAGGACGATTCGACAATGCATGCGGAGCAATCGGCACCAGCACAATGCCGGACAAACTTGGATGCAGCAAAGGGCCGCCGGCAGACAATGAATAAGCCGTCGAGCCGGTCGGCGTCGCGACGATCAAGCCGTCGGAACGCTGGTTATACATATAGTGACCGTCGACATGCACGCACAATTCGACCATGCCGGAACCCGATCCGCGCGACAGCACGACATCGTTGAAAGCCAGCGTGTGATGCATCACGGAACCATCCCGCTCCAGGGTTCCTTGCAGCAGACTGCGCTTTTCGGACGAAACCTTGCCGCTCAACATTTCTTGCAGCAAAGGCATCATGTCATCGAGCGAGATATCGGTTATGAAACCGAGCCTGCCCTGATTGATCCCGATCAACGGCACGTTATACGGCGCCAATTGACGCGCAATCCCGAGCATGGTGCCATCGCCGCCGACCACAATCGCCACATCGGCAAGCTCACCAATATCGGCCAAATCCATGGATTCATAATGATCGAGGTGGAAGCGATCCGCGGTTTGCGTACCGAAAACTACA
This sequence comes from Herminiimonas fonticola, assembly GCF_003293745.1. GTDB lineage: Bacteria > Pseudomonadota > Gammaproteobacteria > Burkholderiales > Burkholderiaceae_D > Oxalicibacterium > Oxalicibacterium fonticola. The sequence goes on along the minus strand of NZ_PTLZ01000001.1, from coordinate 898,626 downwards.
CGGCGGCCGGTTTCTTTTAGAAAATCGGCGATTTGCGTTAAAGAGTGGGCAATATCGTCTGCTGAATGCGCAGTCTCGCTAGGCTTTTGCTTGGCGAAAATCGCAATCGTTTGAAAAGACGAGGGGGTGTAGGAATGTGAGGTAGGCAACATGCTGCAGATTAGACCATAATTCCCCTTTCTCTTGCACTATGCGATGCAGCATGGGCTGGAATAATTTTTGAATAGCCTGGCAAATTCATTTGCAGAATCGGATCTTTCACCGCATGAAGTCTTCCCCCGTCAAAGCCGTTTTATTCGATCTGGACGATACCTTATGGCCGCTGGTACCAACACTGGTCAAGGCCGAGGCCGTGCTCTACGACTGGCTGACTCTGCATATTCCGGGCGTTGTTCAGCGCTTCAGCAATGAGGAACTGCGCGAACTGCGTATGAAGCTGTTACCGACCAAACCCGAATATCAATTCAATGTGTGGGCCTTGCGCCACGCCGCCTTGACGCAAGCCTGCCACCTCACCAGCGAAAACAAGGAACTGGTCGATCAGGCGATGGCGGTATTTTCAGAGGCACGCAATAACGTTGTGCTATTCGACGATGTGGTACCGGCTCTGACGAGTTTGAACGAGCGATATAAGCTCGGTTCGATTTCGAACGGTTTTGCTGATCTGGCTGCAATTGGCATCTCCGAACATTTCCAAACTTCGATCGCAGCGCATCAATTCGGCAGCGCAAAACCCCATCCGGAAATCTTTCTTGCTGCGTGCGACGCCCTCGCCATTGCGCCGCATGAAGCGGTATACGTCGGCGACGACCCCTTGCTGGACATTCAAGGCGCGCAAAACGCCGGCTTGCAAGCAGTGTGGATGAACCGTTTTCAGCGTGTTTTGCCGGATCATATTGTGCCTACAGCCACCTGCACTACGCTGCACGAACTCGATGCCTGGCTTAAACGCGCATAATCAACAGAATGAAAGTTGGACAGCCCGACTTTCAGCGACAAATTGCCGGCATAGATAAGCCAGCAATAAAACGTGTACATCGTGTAGGCTGCACCTCTTGCCGTCCCGCATTGCTACTCATTACAATACGACCATCATGCAACTCGATATCCGCGCACAAACACTACTGAAAGCCTTGGTCGAACGCTATATAGCGGACGGCCAGCCTGTCGGTTCGCGCGAGCTTTCCAAGATTTCCGGACTCGATCTGTCGCCGGCGACGATACGTAACATCATGGCCGACCTGGAAGAAATGGGCTTCGTCGCCAGCCCGCATACTTCCGCCGGACGTGTCCCAACACCGCGCGGCTATCGCGTCTTTGTCGATACCTTGCTGACGGTACAAACGATCGATGAAAGCGGACTAGAATCCAAATTGCAGAGCACGCTGCAAACCGGCTCTTCGCAAAAAATCATTTCGAATGCAGCGCAAATCCTGTCTTCGCTATCCGAGTTCGCCGGCATCGTATTAACGCCACGGCGCGAATCGGTATTTCAGCAAATCGATTTTTTACGTCTGTCGGAAAAACGCATCTTGCTGGTCATTGTCGGCCCCACCGGCGATGTGCAAAACCGGCTGCTGCTAACCGATGTCGACTATTCGCCATCACAATTGATACAAGCCGCCAACTACATCAATCAGAATTACGGCGGTCTGAGTTTTGACGAAGTAAGAATCCGTTTGCAAAGTGAGTTGAAAGCTTTGCAAGATGACATGACGCGTCTGATGCAAGCTGCGGTAGAAGCCGGCAGCGATGCCATGAATGACAGTAGCGACGATGTGGTTATTTCCGGTGAACGCAATCTGCTCAGCGTGAGCGACCTGTCATCGAATATGGTGTCGCTACGAAAATTGTTCGATATGTTTGAACAAAAAACCAGCCTGATGCAATTGCTGGACGTTTCCAGCAAGGCCACCGGCGTACAAATTTTCATCGGCGGCGAATCAAATCTGGTCGCGATGGATCAGATGAGTGTGGTGACCTCGCCTTACACGGTCAATGGCAAGGTAGTTGGTACATTGGGCGTGATCGGACCGACCCGCATGGCCTACGAACGCGTGATTCCGATTGTCGATATCACGGCCAAACTGTTATCGAACGCACTCAGCCACATACACACTTAATCAAACTAGCTCCATTAAATAAAAAAGCCACGCGATCCGATAAAGATGCGTGGCTTTTTCTACAAATGGCCGAAACTTATTTTTTCGGTTTGCGGCAATCCTTGCAGTGACCGTACAGCGCCAATGCGTGATCAGCGATCTCAAACCCATGCTCATTCGCAATCTTGACTTGGCGCTTTTCGATCTCCGCATCGAAGAATTCTTCTACCTTGCCACAATCCAGGCACACAAGATGATCATGATGCGAACCTTCATTCAATTCAAACACCGCTTTGCCGGTTTCAAAATGATTGCGTTGCAGCAAGCCAGCTTGCTCGAATTGCGTCAGAACACGATAGACGGTTGCCAGACCGACATCGAGGTTGTCTGCCAGCAGCATCTTGTAGACGTCTTCGGCGCTCAGATGGCGTACTTCGGCATTCTGAAAAATATCGAGGATTTTCAGGCGTGGCAGCGTCGCTTTCAGACCGCTAGCTTTTAATTCGGATGGATTGTTGGACATGTTCTTGTTCAGATTGAGGATATCTGCCTTATCATATAGCGTTTTCGTACAATTGCTCAATCCCTTGAGATTCATTATGCAAATGCTGCTCCCTAATTTTAATCGTGCCCCGGCTCTCGCTGGTACGTTTTGCTTGTTGCTGGCAACTGCCCTGACGGGTTGCGCATCGAAAAATCCTTTGATGGAAGAACCTGCGCCCGTCGCGGCAAAAGCCAAACCGGCTGCGCCGCCTGCAGTACAGGTACAAGCCTCTGCTCCAGCACCTATCGCTGAAGCAAAAGTGACGCCTGCGCCAACCGCTGACGCCACACCGAACGCAACTCCTGTTGCTGCCCAAGCATCGACAGAAGCTCCGGTTGCAGCCACAACCGTTATCGCCACTCCAGTCGCAACACAGGCAAACACATCAACTGGCGTGCAAACCAAACAGGAAAAACGCTTCCTCGGTATTTTCCGTCCTTATCGCCCTGACATTCAGCAAGGTAACTTCGTTTCGCAAGAAATGGTCGCCCAGTTGAAACCAGGCATGACGCAAGATCAGGTGATCTTCCTGCTCGGCACACCTTTACTGACCGATGTATTTCACGCTGACCGCTGGGATTACGCTTTCCGTCTGCAAAAAGGCAATGGCGAAATTACCACCAGCCGCGTGACGGTTTTCTTCAAGGACAAGCTGGTATCGACTTTTGAAGGCGGTGATCTGCCTACCGAAAAAGACTATCTGAACCGCATTGCCGACAAAGCAAAAGTCAAATAATTCCTTGAACACACTGAACACCATTTACGCATGAATCAAATGAAAATCGCAGTTGCTGGCGCGTCCGGCCGCATGGGCCACATGCTTGTCGAAGCCATCGTCAATGCTGACGATGCCACCTTGTCGGGCGCACTGGATATCGCCGCTTCGCCGGCAATCGGCACAGACGCTGCCGCATTTCTCGGTAAACCATCGGGCGTTCTGATCGAATCGGACTTCGCCAAAGGTTTGGCAAATGCCGACTTCCTGATCGATTTCACCCGTCCCGAAGGCACGCTTGAACACCTGAAATACTGCGCGGCACACGGCATCAAGATGATCATAGGCACGACCGGTTTCGATGCAGCAGGCAAGGCAGCGATTGCCGCCGCCGCAGAAAAAACCGCGATCATGTTTGCGCCGAATATGAGTGTGGGCGTCAACGTGACAATGAAATTATTGGAAATGGCCGCGAAGAATTTTTCCGAAGGCTATGACATCGAAATTATCGAAGCACATCACCGCAACAAGGTCGATGCACCGTCCGGCACCGCGATCAAGATGGGTGAAGTGATTGCCGGCGCATTGGGCAAGGAATTGAACGATGTCGCAGTCTGGGCGCGCGAAGGCGTGACCGGCGCGCGCGATCCATCGTCTATCGGCTTTGCCACTGTGCGCGGCGGCGATATCATCGGCGACCACACCGTACTATTTGCCGGCGACGGTGAACGCATCGAGATTTCGCACAAATCGTCGAGCCGCGTATCGTATGCGCACGGCAGTCTGCGTGCGGCACGCTTCCTGGCCGACAAGAAAACCGGTTTGTACGACATGCAGGACGTATTGGGCCTGCGTTGAATCGTCGATAGCAATCAGTAGAACAAGCAACGCAAGCGGCAACCTATCAATCCAGCCTATTCAGATAAACAACATGAACTCCACTGCAGAACAAGGATTGGGTCTGGTGCATTACTGGGCACAAGGCGACGCGGTGTCGCACGCCGTCGCTTATGCGCTGTTGATCATGTCGATACTCAGCTGGTATTACATCCTGTCAAAAGGCTGGAGTTCATGGCGCATACGCCGCAGCGCCGCAGCGCTGGAAGGTTTCTGGCAAGCGCCCACGCTGTCCGATGCAATTGCCACCATCAAACTGGCCGACAGTGAAAACGTCTACACGCCTTTGGCCGCGCAAAGTGCCGAAGCAGCGAACATCAAACCGCACGCCAACTCACTGAATGCCAATACGGATCTGAGTGAATTGATCACGCGTACTCTGCGGCAGGAAATCAATCGCGTCTCGGCACGCCTCGAAAACGGCCTTACGCTGTTGGCATCGGTCGGCTCCACCGCACCTTTCATCGGCTTGTTCGGTACCGTATGGGGTATTTATCACGCGCTGATAGCGGTCTCCACTTCCGGCACCGTGCAAATCGACAAGGTTGCCGGCCCGGTTGGCGAAGCATTGATCATGACAGCGCTTGGTCTCGCTGTAGCAATTCCCGCCGTACTGGCTTATAACGCATTTACCCGCGTCAATCGCGTCACACTCGCCGAACTTGATGCGTTTGCGCATGACTTGCATGCTTATCTGACCACAGGCGCACGCGTCGGCAAATGACGTCGTCTTCCCGATGAAAATTGGTAAAAAGGCGTAGGAGCAAAACATGGCATTCGGCGGATTCAACGACAACAAGCAACCGGCTCCGATGGCGGATATCAATGTCACGCCTATGGTGGATGTGATGCTGGTGTTGCTGGTGATTTTCATCATCACCGCGCCGCTTTTCACGCATGCAATCAAGCTCGACTTGCCGGCTGCGCAATCTGCACCTGCACCTACCGAACCAAGCACGATTTCCCTTTCCATCAATGGTGAAGGTGCGATCTTCTGGAACAACGATCCGATCACACAAGACGCGCTTAACAGCAGGTTGATCGTCGCAGCCAAGCAGCAGCCACAACCGCAATTACAGTTACGCGCCGATAAAGGCACGCGCTACGAAGTCATCGCGCAAGTCATGGCCGCAGCACAAACCAATGGCTTGACCAAGCTGGGCTTCGTTACCGACATACCGACCTCAGCGCCACCAACATCGTCACAAGCAAAGTAAATCCATGGCTGTAGTACATTTGAATGGCGAAACCATCGCCGACTGGAATGCCTTTCACGCTGCTTGCAAGACTGCATTCGGCTTTCCCGATTTCTACGGCTGCAGTATGGACGCTTGGGTCGATTGCCTCAGTTATCTGCGCGATGAAGAGAACATGACGAAATTCCTTCTGAAGCCGAATGAAAAACTGCAAATCGTCGTCGATCACGCAGAAATTTTGCGTAAAAATGCCCCCGACCTCCTCGAAGAAGTCGCCTACTGCATAGCAGGCATCAACGAACGCTACGCCGATTATGGCGAAAATCCGGCGCTGGAACTCAAGCTAGCTTGAGTTCACCCCGGGCAAGCTCGCAATTGCCCGGCTACCGACACGCCATCCGGGTGGGTGAACCAGTATAATCACTGGTTCGTATCTACATTCACCCTTACTTTTGGCTCCATCCGTCATGCAAGATAAATACAGCCCCGCCGACGTAGAAAAATCGGCGCACGACCATTGGCAGGCAATCGACGCGTACAAAGCGGTCGAACACGCCAAAGATAAAAACGGCAAAGACAAGAAAAAATTCTACGCATGCTCGATGCTGCCTTATCCATCCGGCAAGCTGCACATGGGTCACGTGCGCAATTACACGATCAACGACGTGATGTATCGCTATCTGCGCATGAACGGCTACAACGTGCTGATGCCTATGGGCTGGGATGCGTTCGGCATGCCGGCAGAAAATGCAGCAATGGCCAACAACGTGCCACCGGCGCAATGGACTTACGCCAACATCGAATACATGAAGACGCAAATGGCGTCCATGGGCCTGGCGATCGACTGGTCGCGCGAAATGACAGCGTGCAAGCCCGAGTACTACAAATGGAACCAGTGGATGTTCCTGAAGATGCTCGAAAAAGGCATCATCTACAAAAAAACCGGTACCGTGAACTGGGACCCAGTCGATCAAACCGTGCTCGCGAATGAACAAGTCATCGACGGTCGCGGCTGGCGCTCCGGGGCTCTGATCGAGAAGCGCGAAATTCCGATGTATTACGCGCGCATCACCGATTACGCTGAAGAATTGCTGGATCACGTCGACAATAAATTGCCGGGCTGGCCAGAACGCGTACGCATCATGCAATCCAACTGGATAGGCAAATCGACAGGCGTACGTTTTGCATTCACGCACGACATCAAGGAAGACGACAAACTGATCAACGATGGCAAGCTGTGGGTCTTCACCACGCGCGCCGACACGATCAAGGGTGTGACCTTCTGCGCCGTTGCACCGGAACACGCACTCGCAACTTTCGCTGCAAAATCAAATCCAGAACTCGCCGCTTTCATCGCCGAATGCAAACTCGGCAGCGTCATCGAAGCCGATATGGCAACGATGGAAAAGAAAGGCATGCCAACCGGCTTGTTCGTCAAACATCCCTTGACCGGTTCGCTGGTCGAAGTATGGGTAGGCAATTACGTATTGATTACTTACGGCGATGGCGCCGTGATGGGCGTGCCGGCACATGACGAGCGCGACTTTGCATTCGCGAAAAAATACGTGTTGCCGATTCATCAGGTGATAACCGTTGAAGACAAAACCTTTTCCGAGGTGACCTGGCACGACTGGTATGCCGACAAGGAAAATGGTCGTTGCATCAACTCCGGCAAGTACGATGGCTTGAATTATCAGCAGGCAGTCGATGCGATTGCTGCCGATCTGGAAGAGTTGGGTCTGGGCGAAAAGAAAATCACCTATCGCCTGCGTGACTGGGGCATTTCTCGCCAGCGCTACTGGGGTACCCCGATCCCCATGATCAACTGCGCCGATTGCGGCGCGGTACCGGTGCCGGAAAAAGATTTGCCAGTAGTGTTGCCGGAAGATTGCGTGCCGGATGGCAGCGGCAATCCGCTGAACAAGCACGAAGCCTTCCTAAAGTGTGACTGCCCGAAATGCGGCAAACCTGCGCGTCGCGAAACCGACACGATGGATACCTTCGTCGATTCGTCGTGGTACTACATGCGCTATTGCTCGCCTAACAGCAGCGATGCAATGGTCGACAGCCGCAACGATTACTGGATGCCTATGGACCAGTACATCGGTGGCATCGAACATGCAGTCTTGCATTTGTTGTATGCGCGCTTCTGGACCAAGGTCATGCGCGACTTCGGCTTGATCAAGTTCGACGAACCTTTCACCAATCTGCTGACGCAGGGTATGGTGCTGAACGAAACCTACTATCGTGAAGAAGCCAACGGTAAAAAGACCTGGTACAACCCGGCCGATGTACAACTCGATCTGGATGAAAAAGGTCGCCCGGTTTCCGCCACGCTGATTACCGATCGCCAACCGGTTGCCATCGGCGGCACGGAAAAAATGTCGAAATCTAAGAACAACGGCATAGACCCGCAAGCGCAAATCGATCAATACGGCGCAGATACCGCGCGCCTGTTCACGATGTTTGCATCGCCACCGGAGCAAACCCTGGAATGGTCGGGTGCCGGCGTCGAAGGTGCAAATCGTTTCCTGCGTCGTGTGTGGGCTTATTCGTACAATCAATCCGCCCGCATTGCCGCAGTAACGACAACGGATTTCAGCAAACTGACCGAAACGCAAAAAACCTTGCGTCGCGAACTACACAAAATCCTGCAACAAGCCGACAGCGATTTCAAGCGGATTCAATACAACACCGTCGTATCGGCCAGCATGAAAATGTTGAATACGCTGGAAGCTGCCAAGCTGGATGATTCTGCCGCATCGAACGCCGTGATCAGCGAAGGCTTGTCTATCTTCCTGCGCATACTCAATCCGATCGCACCGCATATTACGCACGTCTTGTGGCAGGAACTCGGCTTTGCAAAAGTGCATGGCGATATACTCGACGCGTCATGGCCGCAAGTAGACAGCGCCGCGCTGGAACAGGCGGAGATCGAAATGATGATTCAAGTGAATGGCAAACTGCGCGGCAGCATCATCGTCGCAAAAGATGCGGACAAAGCCAGCATCGAAGCAGCAGCACTGGCGAATGAAACCGTACAGAAGTTCATTGAAGGCACACCGAAGAAAATCATCGTGGTGCCGGGCAAGCTGGTCAATATCGTGGCCTGATTTAACTAGTTTGCCGGAATCGTTTTGAAGTATTAGTTGCAGTACTCATTTTTGAAGTGCTCATCACGCAGGATTATTCATGCTAAAAAATCGTCGTCTTCTTTGTATCGCTTTGGCTTCAACCGTCATGCTATCTGCATGCGGTTTCAAGCTGCGCGGATCTATCCTCGGCAATAATCTCCCGTTCAAATCGATTTACCTCGCAGTACCGGAAACCTCCGCGCTGGGTATAGAGTTGCGCCGCTATATTCGCGGCAGCGGCGAACTGGAGATCAAGGATAGACAGGAAGACGCGGAAGCAACGCTGGATATCACCAACGAAATTCGTGACAAGGTCATTTTGTCATTGAACAGCCAGGGCCGCGTACGTGAATACGTGCTGTACTACCGCGTCACCATACGCGTGCGTGACAACAAGAATGTAGAACTACTGGCACCAACGCAAATCGTGTTGAAGCGCGACATCAGCTATAACGAAAACCAAGTACTGGCAAAAGAAACTGAAGAAGCGATGCTGTATCGCGACATGCAAACCGATCTGGTGCAACAGATTTTGCGTCGCATGGCCGCCATCAAACCAGTGGATACAAGCGCGGCTCCGCAGGCTACCAAGTAAGGCGCACGCTCATGCAACTGCGCTTCGATGCTATGGATACGCATTTAACCAAGCCGCTGGCCGGCTTGTACGTCATCACGAGCGACGAGCATCTACTGGCACTGGAAGCTGCCGACAAGATACGCAAGACGGCGCGTGCGCAAGGTTTTTCCGAACGCGAAGTACTGGTCGTAGATCGCAGCTTCAAGTGGGGAGAATTGCTGGCGGCCAATCAATCGCAATCATTATTCGGCGACAAGAAGCTGATAGAGCTGCGCATCCCCACCGGCAAACCCGGCAAGGATGGCGGCAAGGCCTTGCAGGATTATTCAGCCTCTTTAAGTCCCGATAACGTGACGCTGATTACCCTGCCAAAACTGGACTGGGCGACGCAAAAAGCCGCGTGGGTCGCCAGCTTGCAGCAAGCCAGCGTATTCATCGATATTCCTTTGGTCGAACGCGCACAATTACCCGCGTGGCTGGGCGTGAGATTGGCAGCACAGCGCCAAAGCGCAAACCGGGAATGCCTGGATTTCATCGCTGAACGGGTAGAAGGCAATCTGCTCGCCGCGCACCAAGAGATCCAAAAACTGGCGCTGCTCTATCCGGAAGGTCCGCTGAGCTTCGAGCAGATACACGATGCGGTGCTGAATGTGGCACGCTATGACGTATTCAAGCTGAATGAAGCAATGTTGAGCGGCGATACCGCAAGACTGGTCCGCATGCTGGAAGGTTTGCAAGGCGAAGGCGAAGCGTTACCGCTGGTGTTATGGGCAGTCGCTGAAGAAATTCGTACTTTATTGAAATTAAAATCAGGCGTCGCACAAGGCCGACCATTAAGCCAGTTGACGAAAGAGCATCGTATCTGGGGCCCGCGCGAACGACTGATAGAACCCGCATTACGCAGGCTGAAATTAGCTACGCTGGAAAGCGCACTGCAGGAAGCGGCACAAATCGATAAGATGGTGAAAGGCTTGCGCGCCAAGAAGTTTTCGGGCGATGCCTGGGATGCAATGCTGCAACTGGGATTGAAAATCGCCCGCGGCTGATAGCTGAAGTTACAGTGCAGATTACAGTGCACTTGCGATAAAGCTTAGCGCAGCCATATATGGCTAACACCAAGCGGCGATAGCAAGCCCTAGCAGTAGCAAAGAATTCGTTTCAAGCAGTTGCAGCTTGTATTTCGCTGTAATTCCGCTGTATTTATTAATCAATCGCAGTACCAACCATTCCTGAACAAAATGGACATCAAGCAATACATGAAAGAAGTCGGTCAACGTGCACGCAAGGCTTCGCGTGCCATGGCCAAGGCTGATACCGCTGCCAAGAACAAGGCTCTGTCGCTGATCGCCGCTGCGATTCATCGCGATGCAGATTTGTTGCGCGCGGCAAATCAAAAGGATCTGGACGCCGCACGTGCCAACGGTTTGGCACCGGCCTTGCTCGATCGTCTGACCTTGTCCGATAAAGCGATCGCCACCATGGCAGAAGGCCTAGAGCAAATTGTTGCGCTGTCCGACCCTATCGGCGAAATCTCGAATATGAAATACCGTCCAACCGGCATCCAGGTGGGCCAGATGCGCGTACCTCTCGGTGTGATCGGCATCATTTATGAAGCACGTCCAAACGTCACTGTCGATGCTGCCGGTTTGTGCATCAAGAGCGGCAATGCGACCATTTTGCGTGGTGGCTCGGAAGCGATTCACTGCAATCAGGCGCTGGCAAAAATCGTCAGCGAAGGTTTGGCCGGTGCTGGCCTGCCAGCCGATGCAGTACAAATTGTGGAAACCACGGATAGAGCCGCAGTCGGTGAATTGATTACGATGCCTGAGTATGTAGACGTCATCGTGCCACGCGGCGGCAAAGGCTTGATCGAACGCTTGATGAAGGAATCCAAGGTTCCGATGATCAAGCACCTGGATGGCATTTGCCACGTCTACATCGACAGCAATGCGGATTTGAAAAAGGCGCTGGATATTTCTTTCAATGCAAAATGCCATCGTTACGGCACCTGCAACACGATGGAAACCTTGTTGGTGGCGCGCTCAATCGCACCTGCGGTTTTGCCTGAACTGGCCAAGTTGTATGCAACGCAGGAAGTGGAATTGCGTGCAGACGATGAAGCACGCGCGATTCTGCAAGGCTATCCGCATTTGACCGCAGTAACCGAGCAGGATTGGAGCGAAGAGTATCTGGCACCTATCCTCGCGGTCAAAATCGTTGAGAACATGGATGAAGCGATAGAGCACATCAACAATTATTCGTCACAGCACACTGACAGCATCGTGACGGAAGACTACACGCGTGCGATGCGCTTCTTGCGTGAAGTCGACTCGGCCTCTGTAATGATCAATGCATCGACACGCTTTGCCGACGGTTTTGAATACGGCCTGGGTGCAGAAATCGGCATCTCGAATGACAAGTTGCATGCACGCGGACCGGTTGGTCTGGATGGATTGACGTCATTGAAATATGTAGTCTTCGGTCACGGTGAAGTCCGCGCCTGATTTGCGAGCATCCATTTCTTCATTTGGGAAACGCCATGCTTTGGATTAAAGCGCTGCATATCTTGTTTGTGATGTCTTGGTTTGCCGGCTTGTTTTATCTGCCGCGCATCTTCGTCAATCTGGCGATGGAAACCGATACCACCGCGACCACGCGTTTGCTGTTGATGGCACGCAAGCTGTACCGCTTCACGACGATACTCGCGGTCCCTGCCCTGGTTTTTGGTGGCGCATTGCTGATGTATGGTTTTGGACAAGGGCCGGGAAATGGCTGGTTGCATGCCAAACTGGTTTTGGTCTTGCTGGTGATCGGTTATCACCATGCTTGCGGTTCGCTATTGAAAAAATTTGAACGCGGTGCCAACCGGCGCAGCCATAAATGGTATCGCTGGTTCAATGAAGTGCCGGTCGTTCTGTTGCTGCTGATAGTCATTCTGGTCGTTGTCAAACCGTTTTAAATTGGGGAGCCTCCATGGCCAAGGTTTGTGAATATTATTTTGCACCGCAATCACCCTGGTCCTATTTCGGCCATGAACGCCTGCTCGCATTAGCGCAGCAATACGATGTGCAGATCGATATGAAGCCTGTCGATCTGTCGAAGATTTTCAGTGTCTCCGGCGGTCTGCCTTTGGCTAAACGTCCACCGCAACGTCAGGCTTATCGTCTGATCGAATTGAAGCGCTGGAGCGAGCATCTTGGTTTGCCTCTGAATCCGCAGCCGAAATTTTTCCCGGTATCCGGCGATCCTTCTGCGAAGTTGATCATTGCGACCAAGTTTGCGCACGGCACCGATGCAGCGCTTGCATTGACTAGCGCAGTGATGCGCGCCTTGTGGGCAGAAGACAAGAACATCATGGATGCGGATACGCTGATCGCCTTGGCGAACGCTGCCGGCCATGATGGTCAGGCACTGTTGAAATCGTCGGAAACGGCTGCCGTGCAAAACGAATACGAGCAATTCACCAACGATGCGATGGCGGCCAGCGTATTCGGTGCGCCTTGGTATGTTGTCGATGGCGTCGCGTTCTGGGGCCAGGATAGACTGGACTTCGTTGAACGCGCCTTTCAAGGCGCTTAACGAAATTAGCTACATAAGTTTGATTGAACAAGTTTGTTTGAACAACTTTTACTCATTAAGTTTTAAAGCAGTACTGCAACACCCAGTTCGCGCGGCGCATCCTCAAGATGCGGTCGCGCGTCTATTTTCATAACGGATAAAAGGTCCCCCTCATGTCAGCACCACATTCCTATTTTTGTCCCTGCCCGCGCGGTTTGGAAATCGCTCTCGCCGAAGAACTCAACGAGATCGCAGCATTACACGGCAGCGGCAACACGCTCAAGGTACATTTGCAAGTTCCCGGCGGCGTGCATTGCTCGGGCACACTGCAAGATGCGTATCGCATTAACTTGCATTCGCGCATTGCATCACGCGTCCTGATGCGCATGGCGCACGCCAGTTACACGACTGAAAACGATATTTACGATTTGACACTGGCACAACCGTGGGAAGACTGGTTCGCCGTGCATCACACGATACGTATCGACGTCACAGCGATCAAATCGCCGTTGCGTAGTCTGGAATTCACCACGCTGAAAATCAAGGATGCGATCTGCGATCGTTTCCGCGACATCTACAATGAACGTCCATCCGTTGATACCAAAATGCCGGACATGCGTATTGTCGGTTTCCTGGACGCACGCAACTTTACGGTCTACCTCGACACCTCGGGCGAAGCCCTTTTCAAGCGCGGCTGGCGCATGGAAACCGGTGACGCGCCCTTGCGTGAAAATCTGGCTGCGGGCTTGCTTCGTACATCAGGCTGGAAGCCAGGCATGACTCTGTTCGACCCTATGTGCGGCTCCGGTACCATCCTGGCTGAAGCAGCACAAATGCTGGCTGGCATTCCACCCGGTTTGCACCGCGATTTCGCGTTCGAAAAATTCGCCGGCTTCAGCAAAGAAGAATGGATAGCAATCAAGAGCAGCGTCAAACCAAATGCCTTGCCGACGGAACCAACGATTTTCGGCAGCGATATTTCCGGCGATATGGTGTCGATGACACGCAACAATCTGAACAAGGCTGGCATTCGCTTCGAGGTCCCGTTGAAGCAGATCGAAGCGCAAGAAGTGAAAGCGCCTAGCGAAGTGCCAGGCATATTGCTGACAAATCCGCCATATGGCGAACGTATCGGCATCCGTGGCGACAGCACCGTTGAAGCTGACGATATGGCAAAAGAATTTTTCAGCGCCTTGGGTACCACACTCAAACAACGCTTCGCTGGCTGGCAGGTATTTTTGTTTACCGCTGATCTCGGCTTGCCGAAATTATTGCGCTTGAAAGAAGCGCGTAAAACACCCTTCTTCAACGGTGCGCTGGAATGTCGTCTGTTCCGCTTCGATATGGTGGCCGGCTTCAATCGCCGCGAACAGGCAAAACCCAAAACCGACGCCGCCGAATAATTTCCGTAATCACGGAATACTGAAGTCTCCTGACACTATGCTGTCAGGAGCACTTCCGCATGATGCGTACTGCCATTTGGCATTTCACGCGAGAACATCATGCATACAAAAATAAACTGGTTCGAAATCCCATCCACCGACTTCGGTCGCGCCATCCGTTTCTATGAAACGCTGTTCGACACTACCCTTCGCCGCGAAAAACCAGATTCTGACTCACTCGACATGGCCTTGTTCAGCGATACCGGCGGCATCCCTTGCGGCTGCGTGACGCATGGTGAAGGCTATTCTCCAAGCAGCAGCGGCACATTGATCTATCTGGATGCAAGTCCCTCCATCGATGCCGTACTCGCACGCATAGAACCAGCAGGCGGAGAAATTCGTTTGCAAAAAATGGAGTTGCCCAACGATATCGGCTACATCGCACACTTCATCGATACCGAAGGCAATCTGCTGGCACTGCATTCACAGCATTGAGCCAGAAATTTATGGAGCAGCCGTTCAGCAGGCGTCGCTGGACGGTAAGGCATGCATTTGTCAGAATGAGGCGACGCTTCATTCTGACGCTGCCTAACTAACGATCGAACACAATATGATCTATCAATTTTCATCGCTTCGCAGTTGCGTCCCACTTGCCAGCAATGAATGCGGCACTGGCACTCATTGCAAACATCATGCGACGCGCTGAACGCCTGTTCCAGATCGCCCAGTATTTGCGCGGTCGCCGACTGACGACGGCACATCAATTATCAGAATGGCTGGCGGTATCCGAGCGTACGATTTATCGCGATATACGCGACCTGTCTACATCGGGCATGCCTATCGAAGGTGAAGCGGGTGTCGGCTATCGCGTCAGAGCCGGCTTCGATTTACAACCCTTGATGTTTTCTACGGACGAGATAGAAGCAATGGTCGCCGGCATGCGCATGGTGCAGGCATGGGGCGGCCCACAACTCGCAGCATCCAGCGTCGCGGCATTAGCCAAAATCACACTCGCTCTGCCACGCGAGAAACGCGACTTCGTCGAAGCGACGCCACTGTTCGCGCCCGACTTTCACATCGATCCCAGC
Source organism: Herminiimonas fonticola (assembly GCF_003293745.1). Taxonomy (GTDB): domain Bacteria; phylum Pseudomonadota; class Gammaproteobacteria; order Burkholderiales; family Burkholderiaceae_D; genus Oxalicibacterium; species Oxalicibacterium fonticola. Next base: position 883,433 of record NZ_PTLZ01000001.1, on the reverse strand, counting down.
CATGGCAAGCGACTCGAATGCATACGCCAGGCCATCGGCAAACAACACAAACTACAACTCGATTACATCGACGCCAAACAACAAGCCACGCAGCGCGTTATCTGGCCTTTAGCCTTGTATTACTGGGGCAGCGGCTGGTCAATTGCCGCATGGTGTGAAACACGTAGCGACTTCCGCTCTTTCCGCCTGGATCGTGTGCAGTTACTGACGCCGGGCAATCGCTATGACAGCGTCACCGATAGGCGACTGGCCGATTTTGTACGGGCGATGAAGCGGGATAATTCCTGTAACTGAGCTCCTGCCCCTAAGTCTCGCTCACAGGTCTTGCGCGCTTACGCCCGCTCTGAGCTTGCATCCCTGGATTTTTCCATTCACACACAACACCCGCCTGGCAATTGCTACCGGCATGCCGCATCGACAGTTGTAGCGAGGAATCCTCTGCAATTACGGTTTTTAGGCTTTTGCACAAATCCAGAAAAAACTTGACGCATGTAGAATGATCGTTCTACCATGCTTTACATGGATGATATTTCAAACACAGAAACGATGGACAAGCTGTTGGCCGCAACAGAACGTCTGATCTATGCCGGCGGTATTTGTGCGACCGGCATGGATGCGATCGTCAAATCGTCAGGCGTCGCCAGAAAAACCATCTACCGCTATTTCCGTACCAAGGATGACTTGGTTGCCGAAGCGTTGAGCAAGCGCGATGAACGCTGGATGCGCTGGTTTATCACGACCAGCAACAAGGCGGATACCCCAGCCGAAAGATTGCTGGCGACTTTCGATGCACTGGAAGAATGGTTTTTCACGCCAGATTTTCGCGGTTGTGCATTCATCAATGCCGCAGGAGAAATCGGCGATGCGAGTACGCCTATCCGTGCAGTCGCAAAAGAACACAAGGTCAAGTTACGCAACTTTTTACGCGAACTGGCAAAAGAATATGGCGCAGATGATCCGGATGAACTGGCAAGGCAATTTCTCATTCTGATCGATGGCGCGATTACAGTTGCTTTGGTGATGGATAACAAGGAAGCGGCACGCGATGCGAAAAAACTCGCCCGCAAATTACTGCGCCCTTGAATCTCTGCCCATAGCCCGAGCTGAATGCAATGCAGTTCCACTCATCCACTGGAGATCCTGATGTCAGTCAATCCTAATGTTCGTCCACCGCTGCCTCCCTTCACCCGTGAAACCGCGATGCAAAAAATTCGCGGCGCAGAAGATGGCTGGAATAGCCGCAATGCCGAGAAAGTTTCGCTCGCGTACAGCGTCGACACCAAGTGGCGCAATCGCGCAGAGTTCGTCAACAATCGCCAGGAAGCGCAAGCCTTCCTCGAACGCAAATGGAACAAGGAACTCGATTACCGCTTGATCAAGGAATTGTGGGCCTTCACTGATAATCGCATCGCAGTGCGCTATGCCTATGAATGGCATGACGACGCAGGCAACTGGTTCCGCTCTTATGGCAACGAAAATTGGGAATTCAATGCAGACGGTTTGATGGCACATCGCCACGCCTGCATCAACGATATGCCGATCAAGGAAGCTGACCGCAAGTTCCACTGGCCTTTGGGTCGTCGTCCTGACGATCATCCTGGTTTGTCGGATCTTGGTTTGTAAAAATCAAGGCAATCTGTACATCTGGTTTTTTCAAAAATACCTGCCCGACGTATCGCGTCCAGATATCACGTTGAAACAAAGTGATAAAGCGATCGTCGGATAGCGTTTGCATCGCCCCCACTCCCGCTTTTTCACACCGCAAACCCGTATTCACAGAAAAGCGCATACTTTGCCTTCTTCTGTATCGCTGGCACTGCCGATATTCCGGTAGCAGGATGCCGGCATCAAAATTTATACGCATCCAGTAAAGAAAGTAGCCCGATGTCTCCTGAAGAAACACGCCCTCCGTCCGTCACAAGAAAAACGGTCGTCATCAGCAATAGTGCACTCGCCATCATGCTGGCTGCATTGTCCATGCTCGGGCCTTTTTCCATCGATACGTATCTGCCGGCATTTCCAAATATTCAGGCCTCGCTGGGTGCCAGCGCGATTGAAGTGCAGCAAACGCTGACCGCCTACATGTTTTCATTTGCCGTGATGATTCTGTGGCATGGCGCATTGTCGGATGCATTCGGGCGACGCAACATCATCCTGGTTGCATTGGCTGTCTTTGCGGTTGCTACCTTGGGTTGTGCGTCAGCGCACAGCATTGAATACCTGTGGGCGTTCCGCATGTTGCAAGGTGTGGCGGCAGGTGCAGGTGTAGTCATCGGCCGCGCGATTATTCGCGATCTGTATGCAGGTTCAGAGGCAGAGAAATTATTGTCGCTGGTGACGATGATTTTTTCGATTGCACCGGCAATCGCACCGATACTCGGCGGCTGGGTCGTCAAGCATATGGATTGGCGTGCAATCTTCCTTGGATTGTTTATCTATGCGGTGTTGTTGCTGATTTATTGCTACAAACGCTTGCCTGAATCATTGCCGCCTGAAAAACGCCAACCCTTCAACCCTGAATTTTTATATCAAAGCTATAAGCGGGTTTTCCGTTCGCCACTATTTCATTTGAAGTCAGGTGCCATTGCGTTTAATTTCGCCGGTATGTTTTTGTATGTCGCGGCTGCACCTGTCTTTCTGGTTGAACATCTGGGGCTGGGGCCGGATCAATTCGGCTGGCAGTTTATTCCAACCGTGGGTGGCATTTTTTGCGGTGCGTTGACCGCCAATCGACTGGCCGGCAATATTCCTTTAGCTCGACAAGTGTTGATAGGATTTTCTTTGCTGATAGGCGCAGGCACATTCAATCTGATCTATCACGCAATTTTCCCACCTATGCTGCCATGGTCGGTCGCACCATTATTTTTTTATACCTTCGGTATGTCGATGGTAGCGCCTGGCGTCACGCTGCTGGTGCTGGATCTGTTTCCGAATATTCGCGGCATCGTCGCTTCCTGCCAATCATTTACCCTGACCATGCTGGGTGCATTGGTTGCAGGCGTAATCGCTCCGGTTTTATCGCATTCGCCAGTAGCATTGGCGTTCGGGCAATTAGGCTTCATCTTGATCGCCCTAAGCTTATGGCTGTGCGGCCATCGTTATAGACGTCTGCTGGATATGCGCAAGGAACCGAATGCGTGGGAAACGCTTGAATAGACCTTCAATGGCTCATCCGCAGGTATTCGCTGGCAGTAGTCACTGAGATCAAACAACGACTGCCCGGTTCTTCCCCATTTTTTTTGCGGCGTACATCGCACCATCGGCCAGCGTAATCAGTTGATCTGCAGTCGTCATATCTTCCGGCCAATACATCGTGATACCGATACTGCCCGACAGGGTGACCGTTGCCGCTGTCAGCGCAAACGGTTGTTGAATCGCCTGCAGTATTTTTTCTGCAACCTCGATTGCATCTGCATTGCCATTCAACATTTCCAGCACTACTACAAACTCATCGCCGGCCAATCGCACTACAGTATCGGTAGCCCGTACCACACCGACAATACGTTGTGCCAAGGTACGCAATAGTTCGTCACCGGCTTCGTGTCCATAGCCATCGTTGACGCCCTTGAATCCATCAAGATCGAGGAAGAATACTGCCAGCGGCTTGCCTATACGTTTAGTGCGCGCCATCGATTCCGGCAACCTCTGCATCAAGGCGCGACGATTCGGCAAATCAGTCAGCGCATCCTTCAAGGCCATCGCTTTCAACGATGCCTGTTGCATCTGTCTTTCGGTGATGTCATGTAAAAATGCGATGAAGCGATAACCTTGCTGCACCGGCACTGCTGCCAGCGCCAATTCAACCGGAAATTCAACACCATCGCGCCGCACTGCATTGATTTCAATACGACGATTAATCACATTGCTTTCACCGGTATTCAGGAAGCGATGCATGCCCCTGTGAAAACCATCCAGCAACCCTGATGGAATCATCAGCTCCGAGACCTTCTGCCCGATTGCTTCATGCCGCGTCCAACCCAGCAAACGCTCTGCCTGATCGTTCCAGTCGACGATGACGCCCTGCTGATCCATCGCAATAAAAGCATCATTCGCGTTTTGCAAGGTTGCACGCAATTCGGCTTCGCTATCTTGCAAGCGCTGCTGGATAATGATTTGCTGTGCAAGCGAGTCCTCCAGTGCTTTGGCTTTTTGTTCGATTTCGCTAGTGCGTTCCTGCACCAGATGCTCCAAATTTTCATTCAAGGACCGCAGGTGAATGACGTGCAGTCTTTCGCGCTCCACCATTTTTGCCAGCGTCATCGACAGCAGATGCACCTCATGGTAGCCATCAAGAATAGGAATCGTGTCTATCGTGCCGTCTTCGCTCTGACGCATGATGGCTGTACTCAGATCGTCCAGCGGCTTGGCCAGATGACGCGTCAAACCTATCGCCACGATGGCGAGTAGCAAACCGATTCCGCCGCCCACCATAAGAATCTGTTGCTGCAAATCGTGGAAAGTGGCGAGTGCCACTTCTTCCGGCTGGCGTATCAGCACTGACCATTTTAGTGAAGAGTCGGTGGAGTTGACGCCGGTTTGTGAATAGCCAGTCAAGTAACGTCTGCCATCCGGCCATTTTTCAGAGATTGCACCGGCTTTACCTGAACGCGCCAAGTTAAGGCTGGACGTACTGATCTTGGTTTCTTGCAGATAATCCGGCCCCAATATGATCATGCCGTCTTCGCGCACCACGATGACTTCGACCATGTATTGTCTGTCTGCAGGAATCAGCAAGGCATCAGCAACACCATGCGCCCACTCCCAGCTCAGGTGCACACCCAGCACACCGCGATATTCGCCGTTACTACGTCTGACTGGCAGCGATACATCGACAAAGCGCCAGTTTCCTTCTATCTCAGGCAGCTTTTTCTCCAGTAAAAGCGCCGGATGATAATCGCCGGTAAACAACTGTTGCTGTCCATTCCTGAACCAGGGACGTTGGCTGACATCGACACCTTCCAGCAAGCTGCCAGTCGAAGCAAACACGACACCAGAGGCATCCGTCAGACCTATCCATGCGTAGTTGGTAAATTTATTTTGCAGATTGTCGAAGATCTGGCGAATATCTTCGGGATTGTTTGCATTGCGCACGGTATTCAGATCTGCCACCACACGCGTCTGATCAATCACGCGGGTGATGCCGCGATCGAGAGAGTCGCGCATCTGCCAGGACAATTGCTGCAAACGTTCATACGCTTGCTGCTTGGCATAATCCTTTGCGAAATGATCAACCAGAATCAGCAGTGCCAGCATCGTGACAACAACAGTTGCACACACACCTATCGTCACTAGTGTGGCAAGTCGCAATCTATCTGCTTTTTTTAATCGCATCAGCGCGTCCCATGGCTATTGCCTTGGCGGCAGGCATCCTTCTTCAATAAGGCGTATTGATTGGATTTAGCACTTAATCACATCCAATACGTTCATGTTCGCCTAAACAGTGACTCTGTGCAAGCTACAAGCTAGTGCAAACTTTCCCTGCTGTATACAGCCTCTTCAGTGTGAATATATTTAATAGCGTGGATACGCATGCCGCCCGGCCCAAGTTGCACAACAAGTACTAGAAAGCAGCGGCATTGAAGGTGTGCAACGGGGCTCTACGGTTGGCTGGACTGGATGGGGCTGATCGATGCTGGCGCACCTTCAAAACTGGATAGATACATAGGCTATTACGAATCGTATGCGGCAAGCCACGAGACGCCGGATCACGATCACGCGATGCAGGAAGAAGTAAAGGATATCGCCAATGCAGTAGCGATGGCAGTAGTCGAACTGAGGGGGAATCGCTTATCGGTTCCCGATAAAAATCTTCAGCAACCCTGCCCTAAATAAAAAGTGCAAAGCGAATAGTCAGCGCATTCAAGACAATTCGCGCAACACGTTTTGCAGCACATCCGCATCCAGAGGTTTGTGCAGAATTTTCAGACGACTCGCAACGATTTGATTGATGCTTTCAGTCGACGTATCGCCGGTGATAATCACGGCAGGAATCTCGCTACCGCATACCTGGCGTACCGCACGTACCACATCAATGCCACTGGTATTTTCCGCCAGACGAAAGTCACTCAGAATCATATCGAATGCCGGGCCATTCTTTACATGATGCTGCGCCAGCATCAAGGCTTCATCCAGACCACCGGCGGCAATCACCTGATGCCCCCACGCGGATAAAAGCGCACGCATGCTATCAAGTACATCTACATCATCATCGACGACCAATACGGTTTTCGATCCAGCCATGCTGGTGACATTCAACACAGCGTTCGCTGGCTTTGCCGACGCACCAACGATAGGAAGACAGACTGAGAACACTGAACCGCGTTGCGGAACCGAGTGCATCAAGACACGCACGCCGAGCAAATCAGCGGTGCGTTTGACGATCGCCAGACCCAATCCCAAACCATGTTCACGTCGTCGCGCAACGTTACCGATTTGATAGAACTCGCGGAAAATCAAATCGGAATGTTCCTGGGCAATACCGATCCCGGTATCCAGCACTTGAATCTCGACAAAGTCGCCGCGATGTCGCACACCAACCAGAATTTTTCCATGTTCGGTATACCGCAGGGCATTCGAAATAAAGTTGGCGAGTATGCTGTGCAGCAGCGAACGATCGGTGTGAACCAATACCGAAGAAGGTCGCACGGTAAAACGCAGCTTCTGTTCAATCGCTACGGCAGCAAATTGCTGATCCAGCGTTTCCAGTACTTCCTGTACATCAAATATTTCCTGCTTCACCTTCACCACACCGGCATCCAGCTTGGAAATATCCAGCAATTGCACCAAGCCTTTCAATGCATTCTGCAATTTGTTCGCTACACCACCCACTTCATCAGCACGTACCGTAGGCGCACTACACAGCGAGCGCAAGGTTGCAATATAAAGACCGAGAGCATGCGTAGGTTGCCGCAAATCGTGACTGGCGGCGGCAAGGAATTGTGATTTGGAGCGACTGGCCGATTCGGCGCGTTCCTTCTCTTGTCGCAATTGTGCAATCAGCTCTGTGTTCTCGAATCGCAAGGCTACCGATTCCCGCACCGTACGCTGCAGATTGCGGCTATAGGCCAGATTCACACCCAGCAAAAACAGGGATAGCACGCCAAGAATGGAGAAAAGCGCGTCGCCATGCGCAAACGAACGCAACGCAAACGGCAAGACCGTAGGCAGCGAGAATGCATAATAAGAAGGAAGAAACGAAGACTGCGATGCGACTGAACCACCCGTCATGCCTGCCAGCACAATACAGATGAATACCGTTACAACCGTATTATCCGGCGAGAAGAACAGGATGCCGATAGAGCCCCACAAGCATCCGGACAAGCCGGCCAGCATCGCGTATTTCCGCCCGCGTCGCGTCGCCTGTTCAACTGCATGGCTGGTCGCCAGATCGCGCTTGACTACAATCATGCGTATCGCAGTCAACGCAAAAATTGCACCTGCCCACATCAGAAGCAAACTGCGATCCAACTGATCCCACAGTAAATAAACCGACAACACTGCAACCGCAATATTCCCAAAGAAAATGGGATTGGCCTGCCGATACAGGATATTGATCAGTTCGTCGAATATACGGGCATTGGCCTGATAGGCATTTTTACTTGATGGCATGGCATGCTTGTCCAAAGAAACGCGCATAAAAATTCGTATAGAAGTCCGCCAAAATGAGGAGAAAACCCATCGCAGTGTACTATTTGGCTGTTATTTCCATAAAACAAGCTTGCATTTGTTCAACCATTTAGCTTGTAGACCGAAAACTGCCAATGACGACCCGACTTGCCATCGCTGAAGATCATGCCTTGATACGGGAGGGATTAAAGTCCTTGCTGGCGCATGTGCCTGATCTCGAAATCGTCGCTGATACCGGCGATGGTGCCAAGGTCGAACAACTACTCGCGCAAACACAAGCCGATTTACTGCTACTCGACCTCGATCTGCCCGGCTGCCACGGCATCGCACTCGCCGCTCGCATCAAGCAACAACATCCGGCGATCAAGATTCTGATACTCACAGGTTCTACCGATCATGCCAGCGTCATCCAGGCTTTTGCCGCAGGTGCCGACGGTTATCTGCTGAAGCACGAAGACAGCAGTGAATTGCTGGAAGCCATCCCCGCCGTCCTCAAGAACACACGCTACATCAGCAAACTGCTCGGACCTATCGACAACTTCCAGGAATGCAGCGAACAGGTCACGCCACGCGAACAACAAATCTTGAAACTGATCGCGGCAGGACAATCCACTCAGCAAATTGCCGACACGCTTGAGGTCAGCATACTCACGGTACGCAAGCACCGACAAAATCTGATGCAAAAGCTGGCATTGCATAACGCGGTGGAACTGACCCGCTACGCGCTACGTCCCGGCACTGAATAGTTTTCTGCTATCCCCAACGCATCCCATGCATCGCCCAAGCAGTAACAGAAACCGCGGTCAGAACTGCGTCTGCACACCCATGCTGAATATATTGCGCGTGTAATTGCTGTAACCGATATTCGAAGGATTATCGATCCGCGTATATTGTGCACGCACGACCATATTGCGACCTGCCAACTGACTGATATCCCACAGACCGGTCAGACTGGCAGTCTTTTGCGTATCTTCGCGTGCGGGGAACACAAAGAGACCGGATGTGCCCTCGTCATACTTCACGTTTGAATAGCTATAGTTGCCGACTACCGTCCATTGCGGATTGATGCGATAGGCAGCAAACACGCTAGGGCCTTGCAAGCGCCGGGAATACACATTGTCATCGGCATGTTCGCGCTGCCAATTGTAATCACCGCCTACTTGCAGATTCGGCTGTACTTGTGCGACCAGACCGATACTGCCGAGTACCCCGCCTGCATTGCGATAATGATCCAGATGCACGGTACGGTCTATGTATCCAGCAGAGCCGGTCAAGGACAATGTCTGCGTAAGCTTGCGCGAGAAGCGTGCAATCACGCCAGGTGTGGTTTCATTCATCCGATTTGCCTGCCGCGAAAAACCTATATTCGGCTGAATGCTCGCACTCCACTCTTTATCGCGATAGATGAAAGCTGCCGATAGCGACATGTACTCATTGTTGTAATCGGATGTATCGAAATAACCGTTGCCCAGCAATACGCCTTGAAACAATACCGACCAATGTTCATTCAGGGGCACGACATAGCTACCCGTCATACTCCCGGTAGCGCCCCATGAAGACCTGGGCATCGCACCAGGATCTAAAACAAAGTTACCGGGAAATCCACCCACCATCGCCGGCACGATATTCGACACCGGGCCACCATTGATATTGTTGTCATGCACGATGCCGGCAAAGAATTCGATAGACCAGGGCTTGCCGGAAGCCTGCCGTGCAAACGCGGCAGGATCATCCTTCCCCAACTGTTCAATCAGATTGCTCATCTGGGTCGAGACCTGTCCTGCTGGTAGCAAAGGCAGGGTTTCCTTGTATTGCTGTGCCGCTTCTTCCCTGCGATCGACTGCCACCAGGATTGCTGCCAACTCAACGCGAGGATTGGGAGCCTGCGGCGTCAACACAATCACCCGCCGGTAGTTGGCAATCGCTGCATCAATGCGCTGCAAAGAAGCATTACAACGAGCCAGCACATACAAACGATCCGCATCTACGCTATCCGCCGAGGTATCAGCCAGCAAGGCGCAAGCCACGTCGGGCCTGCCGTTTTCCTGCATCAGGCGTGCCACCACCAACTCACTGCGACTGCTTGCAGCATCTGTAGCGGCAGCAGCAAACCCGTGTGTCAAAGGCAAAACAAATAAAACAGGAAGCGCTACTGCAACAGAGCGGAAGAAATTATTCATGAGGAAGAAGGAGGTGAGGGTTATTAAAATTGTGATTTCAGCGATTGGCCACAAACGTACCGCCACCACTCACACTACTGGTCGACATATCCCAACTCCCCTTGAGCGCTTCGGCTGCAGGTCCGTAAAACTGTCCATTTCTGATGAACCCCGTCATTGCCTGCCCGTTATAAGTGCCGTTCATCCCGCCACCGACAAACCCGTTGAATTGCACGAGATTCAAACTCGCACTGCCCTTGCCGTTATCAAACAGAACGCTACCGGGAATGGCTCCGGCACTGCGGATAGTCGCGAAATTAACATTCATTGTCAGATTGCCACCCACAGCTGAACTATCGCTCAGTGCTCCGCTCAAGCGCCCGTTATAGGTCGCATTCAGATTGGCAGGCCAGTTGGAAAGAGGCGTGACAGTATAGTTAGCACCCCGCTTCGCAGCATTCGCCAGCGCAATCTCATTCGCAGAGCTTGAAGTTGCCACGGCAACGGTGGTAGCCAAGGTGAGTGCAAGGCTCGCCAAGCTTCCAGCAGACACACCCGCGACACCTGCTGTCGTGGCTGCGCCATCTGGTGCAGAATTTATTATGTTGGCCGCCGCATTATTCGCAGCACGAATTGCATCATCATTTGTAGCTGTCGATGTTTTTTGCGACTCGCCTGTCTTTGCCGTTCCATCGCCCCCCATACCCACTTTCACCAGCAATTGATCCAGCTCAACCTGACTCAAGGTGCCGGATTTACTCAAGGCAGTAAATAATTCGGCCAAAGTAGCAGCCGATTTTTTATCGTCGGCGGATTGAGTGCCGGAAGAAACACCTTCGATTACCCCCAGCTGGGCTGCTACCGAAGCACTCGAGAATGCCGGATTAATATCGGCAAACTGTGTACTTCCAGTCTTGGTTTCAAGAGACTGAATTTTTGCAGCAATCGCTGCAAACTGGGCGCGCGTCAAATCTGCATCCAATGTGGACGAGGATGTACCACTGCTGGCAGAGAAAATTCCTGCATCAATAAGCTTTTGGTACTTATCCTGAGCAATGCTGGTCAGATCCTGCTGGACGATCGGCTGTATTTCCACTCCGGTGGTACCGGTTACCGGCTGAGCTTGTGTCGATGCGTGAGGCAAAGAAAGCAGTGCCAGCAAGACAGCCGACGCGCAGCTTAAAGCCAGCTTTTCCTGCATTACACCTGACGATTTGTACGGATAAATAAACGAGCGCATGATGTTCTCCCTTTAGGCCTGCCGCATATATGGCAGCGGCTAGTGGCGGGAAGAATATCAACGTGCAAAACACAAGTAAATACTACAAATGTAGTAGATGAATCAGATAAGCAGACTTCAAGTGCCGAAAAAATCCTCATGGATTCTTAACGAAATCTTCACGTAAAACATCGATTTTCTCCTATGAAAACTGATGAAAAATAATTCGCAAAAATCGTCAACCGACACCTTCGACTGGCGTTATGTACATACGAACTGAAAAACAGTTCGCACTATTTTCCCTACTTAATTAAGAGAGCATACAAATGAATAAATTAATCGCTGCCCTGGTTGCCGGTCTGTTTGCTTCCACCGTTTTCGCACAAGCTGCTGCCCCAGCACCTGCTGCTGCACCTGCTCCAGTAGCTGCAAAAACTGAAGCAAAAGCCGCTGTTAAAGCACCAAAAGCTCACGCTAAAAAACACAAAAAAGCTAGCAAGAAAAAAGCTGCAGCTGCTCCAGCAGCAGCCCCAGCTCCAGCTACCAAGTAATTCGCAGTAAATAAAAAAGACAGGCACTGCCTGTCTTTTTTATTGCCCGGCCAGACCGGATACTGGCCGGGCAAACTTTTGCTTATCGAAACTACGCTCCCAACGCTCGCCCATCACTACGTGGATCGTGCGCACCTGAAAATACCCCACTCTTCTGATCAATCACGATCGCTCCCGGATGACCTGACAATGGGCTTTGTGCAGAAATAACGCTCATTTCATGACCGCGTCTTGCCAGCTCCTGAAACACCTGTTCACCCGCATCCTTTTCCAGCTTCAATGAATCGCGTGTGTCGGAAAATGTTTTACCCAACAAGAAGCGCGGCTTCGACAATGCCGTCAACGGATCCATGCCGTAATCGATCATGCGCGTCAGTATCGTCGTCAAAGTTTGCGGCTGACCATCGGCGCCCTGCGTGCCGTACAGAATGTGCGGCTTGTCATTCTTCAGATACATGCCGGGATTGAGTGTATGGAAAGGCCGCTTGCCGGCTTGCAGCACATTGGGATGATCAGGCTTCAAGCTGAATGAGGCACCGCGGTTGTGCCACAGGATGCCGGTGTCGCCCGCCATCACGCCGCTACCCCAATCGAAGTAAACCGTTTGCAGCATAGAGACTGAATTGCCTTGCGCATCGGTAGCGCCGATATAAACCGTATCGCCGGTTTTGAAAACATGCGGCCAGGCCAGTGCATGCTCCATCCGAATACTGCCGGCACGCTGATCCAGATTCGCTTTCGAAAGCAATTTCGACGAAGGCACATTCACGAATTCCGGATCGGCTACATAGTTGTTGCGGTCTATGAATGCGCGCTTCACCGCCTCTACCAACAGGTGGTAATAATCGGCACTGCCTTCAGGAATTTTTTTCAGATCGAAACGATCGAGTATGCCCATGATTTCCAGCGTGGTAATGCCTTGCGTAGGCGGCTGATTTGCCAACAGAACGCCATCGCGATAAGCGACGCGCAGTGGCGGCTCTATGCGCGCTTGCGTCGCGGCCAGATCAGCGGCAGTCAAAGGCGAACCTGCACTCTTCAATCCTTGGGCGATGCGTTCTGCCAGTTTGCCATCATAAAAATCGCGATAACCGCGTACGGCCAGCATCTCCAATGTGTCGGCCAGTTGCGGCTGCTTGAACAGTTGACCGACCTCCGGCGCCTTGCCGTCGATCATGAAGTTTTGCGCAACACCCGGCAGTTCATTCATTTCCTTCTGGCGGAAATCCATCCAGAAACGTTCGGATGGAGAAACCGGGAAACCATTCCGTGCAAAGCCGATTGCCGGCTTCAATAATTCTGCCCAGCTCTTTGTTCCTGCGAGTTCATTGCGGCTGATGTCAAAGGCCTTGCCCAAGGTATCGACATTCGCCGCAGTAGTCAGCATCGATTGCGGACCGCGCACTGGAATCGCGCCACTGTATTTCGGCAATACAGCAGGTGCCTGGCCGATACCGGACAGCGTTCTGACCTTGCCGTTGCGATCACTGATGATCATGAAGGCATCGCCGCCGAATCCGGAAAAATGTGGATAGGTGACATTCAAGCACGATGCAATTGCAATCGCCGCTTCAAGCGCATTACCACCTGATTTCAATACATCCAGACCGGCGTTGGTTGCCAATTCATGCGGACTGGTCACCATGCCCTTGCTGGACGTGGCCAACATGTTTTTAGATTTGGCTTCAAGTGCCATCGACAAAGGCGACATGCTGCCCAGCGCCATCGCGCCAGATGCTGACAGGAAATCTCTTCGATTCATATTGGGTAAAAATTTATTCCTCATATGTTCTCCGTATCAATGAGGGAGACCAGCCGCGCACAAGTACTCCTGTGCGGGCGCTCACAAGTTTGTGCAATTTTTTGCAGAAAAAAACCGCCATGAAGCGCTGAGGCTTGATGGCGGTTTGGAGCACTTCTTAAACTTTATTATGTGCGTGACCGTGTGCAGACGATTTCGGGAAGGTGTTTTCCAGCGGTACGTGACGATGCGAGAAATTGGCCGTAATCCATGCATAGAGCGGACCGATTGCATTCATGATGATCACGATATACAGCGCAGAGAACGGGTCTTTTGCCACTGGCCCAAAGCCGCCAAACATCGTTGCAAAAAAGGATGCAAAACCGAAGAACATGCCCGGGATAAAACTGAACATCGGTATCCGTGCAAACAACATCATGCCGGAATTCAAACAAAACAGAATCACACATTCTGCGATGATCAATTCGGTGCCCGAAAATTGTTTCTTGGCCATGCCGAAACCGCTGACGACCAAAAAGCCGGCAATCGATCCGATCGGCAATGTCGGCCAGATGCGTTTAAGGTTGGCTGGTGATGGCCCACCCATTGCAAAGGTCCCGGCCCAACTAATGAAGATCGCCCAGACTGGCAGATGCCAAGGCAACTGAACCATGAGAACGGTGGTAACCGCGAGTAGTGATGCAACAACTTCGTGTGGTGGCTTTTTCATGCTTGTCTCCTGATGGTTTAATTAAGTATGTATTTCTATTATTTGGCGCCAGCTGTTTCGCACACATGGTTCTTTTCACCATGATCGTGTGCGCCACAGCAACCGTGACGATGAATCTTGCATTTGTGTTCGGTGACCACGGTTATTTTTCCGCGTTTAATCACCCATGAACGTGCAGGAATATCTAGTAAGGCATCAGCGACCTGATAGGTATCCAGAATCACCAGATCGGCTTGCTTGCCGACCGCCAGGCCGTAGTTGTCGCCAATACCGATGGAACGTGCGGCATTGATGGTGCCCATGTCCAGAATCGCCGCCTGATGTACGGGCGTACCAAAGGAAATGGCGTGTGCCAGCATATTGCCGATGACCAGCATGTCCGCTTTGCCGAATGGCGTGAAGGCATTGCGGATATTGTTGGATGAGTAGGCGACATTGACACCGGCCTCGTACAAGGAACGCACCGGAGTCAGGCCACGACGACGATTCTTTGCGTCGTTGCGACCACCCAGATACAGATCGGTCGCAGGCAGGGTCACGATGCTGATATCGGCCTTGCGCAGCAATTCGATCACCGGCTTCAACTCATCCGGATCGAGCGAACCGAGACTGGTGACATGGCCAAGCGAGACTCTGCCCTGATAACCGGTATCGATGGTTTTTTGCGCAACGTAAGCTGCCGAAGCAAAGCGTTGATCACTCGCCTCATCGGAAAAGTCCGCATGCAGATCGATGGGCGCATCATACTTTTGCGCCATCTCGAACACGATGTCGATATGACGTTTGGTATCGTCCCATGTCAGCTCGTTGTATGGACAGCCGCCGACCACATCGGCACCCATGTTCATCGACTTTTCCATCAGGTCGGTGGTGCCGGGTGATTTGATAATGCCTTCCTGCGGGAAGGCAACGATCTGAATATCCATCAGATCCTTGTATTCATCGCGCAGCTCGAGCACGGTTTCCACACCAATCAGGCCTTGAATCAAATCAACGTCGGGATGCGCACGCAATGCAACCGTACCGTTCTTGACTGCCATATCGAGCACCTGGCGTGAGCGATCCAGTACGTCATTACGTTCCTGTTTGCTTTTCAGGATGCCGGTAACGCGGATCGCTTCTTCCAGCGTGCCCAGCACAGGCGGCAAACGTCTGTGCAGGAAGGCTTTTTCCAAATGCAAATGCGGTTCGACCAGGCCTGGAATAACGGCACGGCCTTCTGCATCGATTGCATCTGTCGCCGAGGCTTGAATGCCTTCTTCTATTGCGACAATTTTCCCATTCTTGATACCAATGTCCATCAGTGGTTTGTCATCCCACACGCGAACATTGTGTATTAACAAGTCCATCTCCATAACCATCTCCTCTGGATGAAACAACTAAAAACCTAATGCAATCCCTTCGCCACGCGGATCTGCGCCGCCTTCAAAAAATGGTGACCACGGTCCGCGCAAGCGTATCGCCTGTGCAGTACCCATACGCGGGAACGGCCACTGCGCCGCTTCCACCGGATGCCCTTGTTCACGCAAGGCATCAAACGCTGCATCCGGCGCTGCCGACTCCAGCAACAACTTGTTCGAGGTATCGCCCCATGAGCGGCCGTACAGCACGCGTGGCGCATCGATGGCTTGCTGCACATTCAGACCGAAATCGACCACCCGCGTCGCGACCAAAGTCTGCGTCTGCGGTTGTACTTCGCCGCCTTGCGTACCGTAGACCAAGTAAGGTTTGCCATCCTTGAACAGCATGCCGGACATCAGCGTCGATGCGCTTTGCTTTCCTGCCTTCAGTACGTTCGGATGATCCGGTTGTAACGAGAAGAAGCTGCCACGGTTTTGCATCAACACACCTGATACAGGATCCGTCACGCATGCACCAAAGTCGAAGTACAGGCTTTGCACCAGGCCGACTGCATTGCCGTATTTGTCGGCAATGCTGATGAAAGTGGTGTCGCTACCGCCAGGACGATTTTCATGAGTGCGTTTGGTATCGGCCAGCCACTCCGCACGCTCGGCATTTGCCAGCTTGGGATCAAGCAATTCATCAATCGGGATATCGGAAAACTCAGGATCGGTCAGATACTGATCGCGTTTATTGAACGCCCATTTGATCGCTTGTATCATCGCGTTGTAATACTCGGGCGAATTCTCATCCAGCCCACTCAAATCGATGCCGTTCAGGAAATTCAGAATCATCAAGCCGGCTATGCCTTGCGACGGTGGCGGCACCTGAAACGCTTGAAAACCGCGATAAGTCGTCGAGATCGGCTGCACCCACTTGGCGTGGTATTGATGGAAATCGTCCAGCGTCAGCAAGCCACCCTGACTCTTCAGATAATTCACGATGGAATGTGCGGTGTGCTCGTAAAAATGACGTGTGCCGTTTTTCGCGATGCCTTCCAGCGTGTCGGCCAATGCAGTTTGCTGCAGGCGCTCACCTGGTTGATAAGCGTTACCATTTTTCAGAAAAATGCCAGCCGAACCAGGATCCTGACGGAATACTTCGGCATCATCGCTAATCCAGCGGCTGATATCCTGCGTTACCGCCACGCCTTCTCTTGCATAGCGAATAGCCGGTTCCAGCAAACGAGATAAAGGCAGCGTGCCGAAACGTGCGTGGGCCAGACCCCAGCTATCCACCGCGCCAGGCACAGTAATCGCAGCACGCGGACCGCGATGCGGGATCGCATCCAGACCTTGATAATCATTGAGGGAAATATTCTTGCCGCAAGTGCCGCTGCCGTTCAGTGAAGTCAGCGTATTCGACTTGGCATCGTGGATCATCCAGAATGCGTCGCCACCTATGCCTATCATGTGCGGCAATACGACACTCATGGTGGCCGCAGCACAGATTGCTGCATCGACTGCGGTGCCACCTTCTTTCAACACGTCCAGCGCTGCGCCGGTCGCAAGATAGTGCGCGGTGGCGACCATGCCATTTTCGGCGTAACTGACTGGGCGGGTGGTTCTCATCATTTCTCCAGGAATCGGGTTCATGGAAGATGAGCATAGGCAGGTTTGGCTCAGGCGGGAATCGGGATTGCCTGATTCGCATCTAGGGATTTTCCTAGATGCCGGATACTGTGCGCACAGCTCACAGTATCAATCGTAACCCTCATTGATCAAGCCGTGTTTCATCGCGTAATAAACCAGATTCGCAGTGGTGGACGCCTCCATCTTTTGCAGAACTGCGGCCTTGTGCGTGCTGATGGTTTTGTTGCTGAGCGACAGGATGTTGGCAATATCGTTGACTGAATGGCCTTCGACCAGCATGTTGAAAATCTGAAACTCGCGCGCCGTCAGCTTGGTATGGGGCAATTCCGTTTCCGGCTTGTGCATCTGCTTGATCAGCTTGTCGGAAATCCCTGGCGAAACGAAAGTGCCGCCTTCCGCCACCTTGCGTATGCCGTCTATCAACTGACTGGATGCGGTGTTCTTCGTGATGTAGCCGGACGCACCGGCACGCATCGCCTGCACTGCATACTGACTTTCCTGATGCATGCTCAAGACGAGGATAGGCAACTCCGGTTTGACTGCAGTAATTTGCTGAATCAAGGCGATGCCGCTTTTGCCCGGCATGGACATATCCAGCACCAGTACATCGACTTTCAAGCTTCTGATTTTTTGCAGCACTTCTTCGCCATCGCCGGCTTCACCGACGACTTCCATATTCGGCACGAAGGAAATGATCTGCTTCAAGCCGTCGCGAATAATCGCGTGGTCATCGGCGATCAATACCTGAATCATTTTTGTTCTCCCGGCAGCGCTGCTTTAGCTTCGACTGCAATAGATGTTTTTGGTGCTTTGGGTATCCGCACTTCTATGCTGGTACCGGCACCGGCACGACTCTGGATTTTCAATTTTCCGCCCAGCATGATGGCACGCTCACGCATGCCGACCAGACCCAGACCGTTTTCACGCGACCCGCGTTTCAAATTCATTCCCACAGGTATGCCCTGCCCATTATCGGTAATTTTCAGCGTAATAAAATCCTTGGTTTCCTTCAGATCCACCACGACCAAGGTCGCGTGACTGTGACGACTGACGTTGGTCAATGCTTCCTGCACGATACGAAAGATCGCTGTGCTGATGTCACGCGTGAAAGCCAGAGTCGATGGCGGCAGGATCAGTTCATACACGACCTTGCTGCGCTCGGAAAAAGATTCCAGCAACCAGTCTATCGCTGAGGGCAAACCCAGCTCATCCAGGATAGACGGCCGCAAATCAGCGGCGATGCGTTGCACGGATTCCACCGTCGAATCGGCGATCTGCTTCAGTCCCTGCAGATTATTCAGCCAATCTTTATCCTGCAACTCATGTTGAGTTTCCAGAACGTCTAGGCCGATACGAATTGCGGTCAACGATTGCCCCAGCTCATCATGCAACTCACGTGAAATACGGGTTCGCTCTTCTTCGCGTACCGTTTGCAGATAGGCAGACAATTCACGCAATTGCGTGCGCGACGCAAGCAATTCCTGCTCGGCCAGTTTGCGATCAGTGATATCGCGCGAAATGCCGGTGGTGCCGATGACTTCACCAGCATCATTGCGTATCGGCGTCTTGATCGTGTCATACCAACGCAGTGAGCCGTCTTCTGCATGTCGTTGTTCTTCATAGCGCAATCGCTCACCCTGCTCCATCACGCGTCTGTCGGTATCGAGATACTCATGCCCCCACTCTGCCGGCCATACATCTACCGGTGTCTTGCCTATGATTTTATTTTCAGGAAGACGGCAGGCGGCCATGAAAGCATCGTTGACCAGAATGTAGCGCGAATCCCTATCCTTCAACCATGCCTGATCGGGGATGTTGTTGAGGATTGCCTTCTGCAGTTCATCGGCCTTGCTCATGGCGTACTTTCTATTGCGTGCTTGGCGCAATTACAGGCTTGACTACCGGTGGTGGCAAGCTTGCATCATCAATGCGTCTTGCGTGCAAATCTTTCAGCAAGCGCTGAAAGTCAGGCGACTCCTGCATCAACTTTGCTGCCGCACCTCTTAAATCTGCAACCGTCCTTTTAGGAAGATACAAGGAAGTCTGTACATTCAGCAACTCATTGCGTTTTTCTTCATCTGCCAGATTTTTCAAGCCGATATTAATGTAGTACATATCCGGTGGCTGGCGATGCTCTTTTTGTGCTTCGGCCTTCGCGGTTTCCTGCCATCTTTCCAGCGTCGCCTGCATCGCACGCTCGGATTCTTGCGTATAACGCGCAATCGGAATATCGCTAACTGCACGCGCCACATCTCGGAAACCCGGCACGTCGCCACTCTGATCTATCGTGTGGTCCATGCTGTTTTGTGCATTCACCACGATCAATACCAGCTTGGTCATTTCATCCAGACGGAAATCACGACGCACCGCTTCACTTCCTATCAGTGTTTCTAAATCCAGTATGCCGCGAATACTCAAATTGTCTGACAGGCCGCCATCCAGCAAATGAATGAATGGACGTTTTTCCCTATCGAGATAGCTCAACAATTCACGCGTGCGGGAACGAGCCGCGGCAGCAGACCAGCCACCACCTTTGCTCTTCTCCAATGCCAGCAAGGATGTTGGCGCATCGAATCCGCAACTGCCAGCGTAATTCCATAGCGTAACAGGCGAGAACACCAGAGGCACTGCACTCGACGCTGCGACTGCACGCGAGATCGGAAATTTGCCAAGATCCGAACAAATGAAATCGAAGGTCTCCTGCATGAAATCGAAGCGTCCGCCCGACGACATATCCGTCGCGCTGATGATGACGAACGGCCCTTTGCGTTTGGTGATCAAATCATTGAAGGTTGCCTTGTTAAACAAGGCTTCATCCAGCTGCTCTTCCAGCAGATCGGAACGGCCAAAACGCGGCGAGGAAAGTCGCCACTGATTCGAGATCGATATCACGCGACTGACAACCTTGTCCTGAAAATCCAGATTGAGAAACTTGTCGTTGAATTCCTTCAGCACGCCTTCGCCGTGCAAACCGTAGTAGGCCGCCAGAATCGAACCGCCGGATACGCCATAGACCAGGTCGACTTCATCGAACAGACGTTCCGACTTGCCTTCCCATTCAAACTTGTTACGCGCCAACTCTTCCAGCACGCCGTAGCCTAGTGCCGCCGAACGCGCACCGCCGCCGGAAAACATCACGACCACAAACATCTTGCTGGCACCCGGCGCGAGGTTAACCGATTGCACGCGATAACCGCGATCCGGCGTATAGACCGCATTTTGTTCGTTGATGTGGTAATGCATCAGACTGCAACCGCTGAGCAACAAGGCGACGGCCATCAACGATGCGGTA
Organism: Herminiimonas fonticola; assembly: GCF_003293745.1. Classification (GTDB taxonomy): domain Bacteria; phylum Pseudomonadota; class Gammaproteobacteria; order Burkholderiales; family Burkholderiaceae_D; genus Oxalicibacterium; species Oxalicibacterium fonticola. The sequence continues at coordinate 863,122 of NZ_PTLZ01000001.1, read as the reverse complement.
CGCAAAAGGTGTGAGTAGCTTGTGGAGATCATTTTCCGGAAAATGTGACGAAGATTCAGTCGCAGCTCAAAGTGTGCGTCGAATCAAGTTTTGTCGGCATTATATCGATGCCGGACAAATCACAGAACATGCATGGTTTCAAGATAAAAAAAGGCCCGGTATAAACCGGGCCGAAGAGACTCAGCTTGAGGACTGAGCCTGATACACACTTGCTTCCTGCACGATTCCATATCGAACACTCGATACAGCGAAGCAAGACTGATTCTTTGCTAGTACACCTCGCTGATATCGCAACTGCCTTCTGCACCAATCAACTGACGCAACTGGCTGCCGACAGAACCGAGGCCCAGGTTTTCAAACATGCCTTTATGCTTGGGCACCACGATTTGATCGCAGTGGTGTTCACGCGCAAAGCGGACTATGCTTTCTGCCTTGTGACCAACCAGGATTTTTTCCTGATGCGGCACGCCAGCGGCATCCAGCTTGTCTATCATCGGTTGCAAGATATGCATGCCGTTTTCCTGATGGAATTCTTCTACCTGTCTTTTACTGACGAAGCGCGTGACGAACTTTGAAATCGGCATTTGCACGTTCAGCAAAAACAGCGTGACCGGTTGCGTGCGATAGCGCTCGATGACATGTTTGAGCGCGCATTCAACATCACTACTATCGTTAATTGGTACCAATACGTTGGTCATGATCTATCTCCTTGATGGTCCGCTATCTGATTGATATGTCTGCTACCTGCAAAGCATCAGCCTTCGGTAGGTATGGCCATTGTTTGACGGGAACCGAGCAGTTTTCCCATGCCAATCACGATCAATACACCGAGGATAGGCAAGGCGATTTCCAGATAATGCGCATTCGCGATAAAGCCTTTGAGCGCAGGATCTTCTACTGCCATTTCGCCGGCAACGTAACCGAGCAAACCAGCACCCAAGGTGACGATGATAGGAAAGCGCTCCATCAAGCGCATCAACATTGCGCTACCGAACAGGATCAGTGGAATCGTGATGACCATGCCGACGAACAGCAAGCCCATATGGCCGTTAGCCGCGCCAGCCATGCCCAACACGTTATCGAGACTCATGACGATGTCGGCGATGATGATGGTTTTGACTGCGCCCCAGAAATTGTCGCTGGAACTGATGTCGCTGTTTTCTTCTTCAGGCAATAGCAGTTTGATACCTATCCACAGCAACAGGATCGCACCAACTACTTCGACGTAAGGAATGGTCATCAGGTAGGCAGCGAAGGCGGTAAGTACTGTCATCAAAATGACGATGGCGACGGTACCGATCAGGAATGCGTTTCTTTGTTGCTTGGGTTCGAGGTTGCGGCACGCAAGTGCAATGATGACGGCGTTATCACCGCTCAGCAGGATATTGATGATGACGATTTGGAACAGCGCCACCCACAAGGTTGAATCGCTTAGTGATGCAAACATTTCTGTCTCCTTCTATGGTTATTGTGAAAGCCAGTCCATAGTAGAGGTCAGCACTTACGCTGTTCTTTCGCGAAAATTACATTCTGCTTTCGCGAATATTACAAAATCCTTACAGTCGAGATGATGCGCAGCTCAGGAAAATTACTAGATCGGTGCGTGCGTGATCGGGAACGACACCGTAAACGTATTACCGACGCCATCCACATCATCTTCCAGCGTGATGCTTGCATTATGCAAGGTGGCGATTTCATGCACGATAGCCAGGCCGAGACCGCTACCTTCTTCATGCGATCCCAGCAAACGGTGAAAGCGTTCGAAGATGCGCTTGCGCTCTTCCACCGGAATACGCGTACCGTCATCGCTGACCACCAGATGCGCGTTTTCATCCATCCGCACGTGCACGGTGACGCGTCCACCGGGAGGTGTATAGCGAATCGCATTGTCGACCAGATTATTAATCATCTCGGTCACGCGCGCCGCCTCGCCGTTCAACATGACCGGCTGCTCTGCCGCATCGAAACCCAGGTCGATCTGCTTCTTGTAAGCCAGCGGCACCCATTCCTGCGCAGTGCGCAAGGCAAGCTGATTCAAATCGAAAGAAGCGAAATTTGCCGTCACATTATTCGGCTCATTGCGCGCCAGAGAAAGTAGTTGCGACACCAGGCGCGACAAGCGCTCTGCACTTGTATACAGATGACCGAGCGCGCGCTTGATTTGCACAGGATCGCTCTCACGCAGTGCAAGTTCTATGTGCGCCTTCAAGCCGGCCACTGGCGTACGAAGTTGATGCGCCGTATCGGCAATGAAGCGCCCCTGAAAACCAAGCACCGCATCCACACGTGTCATCAAATCGTTGACCGCGACTACCAGCGGCTCGACTTCACCAGGTACGTTATCCGCTGCAATCGGACTCAGATCCAGATGCGAGCGCATGCCGACTTCCTGCTGCAAGTTACGCAAAGGTGCCAAGCCTTGCGCCACACCGCGCCAGATCAAAATGCCTGCAATCACGATCAACAACACTTGCGGCAGAATCAGCTGTATCAATAAAGCGCGCTCGTGGCGATCACGCTTGATCTGTGTTTCAGCCACTTGAATCATCACCGGCTCAGTCGATGGATGTAATAGCGGCTGACCACGAAACAGTGCAACCCGTACGGATTGATCACCCAACACACCGTCGTAATAAGCCGTATCCTTGCCGCTCTTGATAACCTTCTGCACCGGCAAAGTCGGATCACCCGCAATCAAATTTCCATCCAGCGTGCGTATCGCGTAATAGACTTGATCTTCCTTGTCGAGCAAGAGCGTGCGCTCCGCATCCGGCGATAGATCGAAGCCCATGCCATCGCTGGTACGCGTTACATGCAGCAGCATTTCACGCGCGATCTCGTTCAGTTCAACGTCATACACATCGTTGGCGACGTGGCGCACGACAAAGTAACTGCCTACGATGTCGATCAACAAGATTAGTGAAAGAGGAACCAGCACCAGTCGCAGCAATCTGCTGCGCAAGCTTGGATTACTAGACTTGACCTTAGATTTCGGTACGTTCATTTTCACTGGATTTTTCAAGCAGATATCCCATACCGCGTACGGTACGGATATTAATATTGTAGGGTTCGAGTTTTTTGCGCATGCGATGCACATACACTTCAATCGCATTGCTGCCACCATCATCACCCCAACCGAACAGCCTATCCACCATCTGTTCTTTGGTGACGACCTGGCCCTGGCGCGACATCAATACTTCCAGCACTGCCAGTTCGCGTACCGACAATTCAACCGGTACATCGTTATGAAACAGCCGATGCGCTTCCAGATCAAAACGCAAGCTACCGTGCGTCAAACTTTTTCCAGCATCAAACTGGCCACGACGTATCAATGCGCGCACACGCGCTTCGAATTCCGGCAAATCGAAAGGCTTGGTCATGTAATCGTCGGCACCGAGATCGAGCCCAACGACGCGATCATCCAGCGTATCGCGCGCAGTAAGAATCAGCACCGGCACACGCGATTTTCGTTCACGCAGACGACGCAACACGGCAAGTCCATCCATCTTGGGCAATGCAATGTCCAGCAACACCAGCGCATAAGCATCGTTACTCAATGCCTTATGCGCATCTTCACCGTTATCAACGTAATCGACTGCATAACCGGCCTGACTGAGCGCACGCGTTAGAGCAGCAGCCAGTACAGCATCATCTTCAACAATCAGAATACGCATGGAAATTATCCGTTCAGTGGTACAGATTTGTTCGCGCTTCTATTTATAAGCTCGCGCTAGTAACAGGCCTCGCAAACATTACAGCGCATTTTTTATTTGCTTAAAAAAATCAGCATATGCATTTTTACTTGCACGACAGCATAAGCACACAAAAGCAGGATGTCTACCGAATCACCCAGATGAAACAAAGTGTAACAACACAAATTATCGTCAACCACATCTTCAGGCTGGCGTTAAAGGTAGTACGGATTACGAACGATCCGCACTTTTTTAAGTACTATAGAGAGAGCACAACAATGAACAAATTAATCGCTACCCTGGTTGCTGGTCTGTTTGCCTCCGTCGCTTTTGCACAAGCGCCTGCTCCAGTTACAAGCCCTGCACCTGCTGCTGTAAAAGCTGAGGTCAAAGCCTCTGCACCTGCCACTGTAAAAGCTGAAGTCAAGGCTGAAAAATCAGTAGCAAAAGCTGAAAAATCAGAAACCAAAGTTGATGCAAAAGCAGATGCATCCGCAGCCAAGGTCGATGCAAAAGCAGACGCATCGAAAGAAAAAGCACACGCTAAAGCAGAACATAAAAAAGCAAAAGCACATGCCAACACCACAGAGAAAAAAGCAGAAGCCGCTGCTGATGTAAAAGCATCGACTGCAAAATAATCTGACGTAATCGACAGGTTGATCCTGTCTTTTATCAGCATGCTGCTCTGTTAGTTATTCAGGCTGCTGCAATTTCGCCCGCACTACCTTATTGGTATGCGGGCGTTTTCCATTCCTGATGTCAATCTTCTCTCGACAAAGAAAGGAAAAAACTGCACCCACATGATAAAGTTGCTGATAAGCACAAACTACTCAAGCAAAAGTAGATATTGCCGCGCTGTTTCCAACACCAGATTTGAAGCTACACAAGATGACCGACATTGCAAAAAAATTGGCAACCGACAGCGCCGTTTACAAAACGCTGCTGGAATCAACGAGAGCCATTCCGTGGAAGATAGACTGGAAAAGCATGACCTTCGCCTATATCGGTCCGCAAATTGAAGGCTTGCTGGGCTGGACGCCGGAAAGTTGGGTCAGTGCGCAGGATTGGGCAGAAAGAATGCACCCGGAAGACCGCGAATGGGTAGTTAATTTTTGCGTGTCGCAATCCAAGGCCGGCACCGATCACGAAGCGGATTATCGTGCACTAACCAAAGATGGCAATTATGTATGGATACGGGATGTCGTCCATGTCGTCCGCGATCAGGACGGCGAAGTCGAAGCGCTAATCGGATTCATGTTCGATATCAGCGAGCGTAAAAAAACCGAAGCTAAATTAATAGACCTGCAAAAAGAACTCGAAGCGCTTTCCTTCAAGGATGGTTTGACCGGCGTCGCCAATAGACGCATGTTCGATTCCATCATGGCAGCGGAATGGGCCAATGCCAAACTCAATCATCAGCCGCTTTCCGTCATCTTGCTGGATATTGATTACTTCAAACAATACAACGACCACTATGGCCATATTCAAGGCGACGATTGCCTGAAACGTGTGGCGAATATTTTGAGTTCGGCAACCCGACAATCGCGTGATTTTTTTGCCCGTTTTGGCGGTGAAGAATTCATACTGGTGTTGCCCGAAACTGATGAACTGAATGCGATCAATATTGCCGAGCGATGCCGCACATTGATTTGCAAGGAAAGAATTCCGCATGAAAAATCAGAGGTGATTCCCATGGTCACCGTCAGCCTCGGCGTCGGCACCATCATTCCAACGGATAAAGACGATCCAATCAGATTCATCGAAGAAGTCGACAAGCGCTTGTATCAAGCCAAGCAGCGCGGCAGAAATTGTATTGCCAACGGCAACTAAGGCTCCTTCTCAAACTTATTTCTCAAACTTATTCTTAAACTTGTCGGCAACAATACGAAAGCGCAAGTCCAGCCTGTCCTGCACCTGGATTGCGCCATTCAAGATCGCAAACGGCACTATGCCAAAATCGGATTGGTTAAAGTGCATTTTTCCGCTGACAAGCAAACTCTCATCTGTTGCCTGCATCTCGACAGGAACATCAAACGAGCGGCTAATACCGTGCAAGTTGATCGTTACAGCCAACGCACTTTCTGTACTCTTGCGCTCAATATGAATCAGCGCAAGCGGAAACTGCGCTGCGTCCAGCACCTTGTTCAGCATATTACGTCGCGTGCCCTCGATATCATCCTGAGTAGGCTGCGTCGTAAATCCAGCCTCAGCGCGTAAAGCAGCTTCATCAATAACGAGTTTTTCCAGCGGCACCGACAGGTCTGCCCTGCCATCATCCAGCGACACGAAGCCAGTTACATCATGGCTGGCTACCACGTGATCGTGGCCGAATCGCGCAAATGCGCCGGCACGGCGAACCTCAAGCACTAGCAAGGATTGCTGCGAATTGACGCGGAATATCTTTTTTCCCTGCGCTTCCGCCTGCAAGTAATCACCCTCAGCAAAGGCCGCAACAGGCTCCGTGCTTTTTTCAGGCTTATGCAAGCGCGCCTGCGGTGCGCACGAGACAAGCAAAGTTGCGCATATAGCGAGCAAGCCAACAGTATAAGCCTGTTGAAATTTGCTTTTTTTCATTTTCTTTCCAGTCAGCACTTTGTCTACACAACAATGTCTTCAACATCGATACGCATTGCACCAGCTTGCTCCCGCCATCTTTTATACCTTGACGTAATATAGCCGAATACATTTTTTGCCATTCCGCCCTCCTTTAGCTAAAGATGAATATATGACGGACGGTAAACCACATCTTGTAGCAGCCTGGATTTTATCCATCCTTCTGCTGGCACATATGGGCACAGCAAGCTATGCGCATGCGGCCAACGAAACCAATGCAAGAAGTCAATTTTCTGTTGAAGCCACGCGATATGGGGATGCCGTACAAGTCAGCGTACGCACCACGGTCAAGGCACCGCTGGCTCTGATATGGAATACCTTGACTGATTACAACCACTTGGAGCAATTCATCCCCGGCATGAACAAAAGCCGGCTGATAGAACGGCAAGGCAAGGTCGCTGTTGTCGAACAATCAGGCTACGCACATCTGTGGTTTTTTCATTTTCCGATAGACGTTACGGTAGAGGTGACTGAACATCCTTTCTCCACCATTCAGGCTCGCCTGCTGAAAGGCAATCTCAAACGGCTGGAAGGTCACTATGAAATCGAAAAGATAGCTGACGATCACTACGCATTGCGCTGGTCTGGAACGATAGAGCCAGGTGTGGCCGTACCGGGTTTTCTTGCTACCGATCTGATGCGCAAGAATATTTCGGAACAGTTTCTGGGCATGGTGGATGAAATCGAACGACGCGCTGCGTTGGCGACTCCCACTTCGCCGCTGGATCAAGAAACGATTCTTCACTGATTTCCATGCAGGCAGTTTCATCTCCATCATCGTTTAAAATGCTGCTTCAGTAGCACACTGTACGATCGTGAAGACTTCGTCTTGTACCGTGGCAGAGGCTACTTCTCAATACCTGAACTTGATGACTTCCCTCATACCACAAGAAATACCCGCAGCACTCATTCTCAGCGCAATCCATGAGGATGCCATAGTCGCAGCAGAAAACCATCTGCGCGACGTTCTTGCACTGGCCATCGAATACCAAGCGCCACACGCGGCAATCATCGTATTCGATACCCGCTGCGAACTAGCACTTGCATTGACTGAAGCGTATAAACGTTGTCTGCCGACGGCGACCTTCATCGATTTCGATACGGTATCGGCTGACGCGATACTCGCCGCCTTTGCCGAGCTAGCTGCGAATGATCTGGTGGTGCTGATTCAATCGACAAACTTCCGCCTTGAGGCTTTTCGGATACGGATAGAACTCTTCAAACGTTCGCTCAAGGTAATAGAACATCCGCATTTATCCCGCATGACAGGATCGCAAGCGCTGCATTACATAGCATCGCTGGCCTACGACCCGACCTACTATCGCGGCGTTGGCCGTGCGCTGAAAGCGCGCATTGATAGTGCGCGCTTTGGCGTAGTCGACAGCGGTGGTGAACGCCTGGTGTTTGGCTCACCGTTTGAATCCGCAAAATTGAATATCGGCGACTACAGCGAGATGACAAATGTAGGCGGACAATTCCCGATAGGGGAAGTCTTCACTGAAGCGCAAGACCTGGAAGCAGTGAACGGTCGCGTACGTATCTTTGTTTTTGGCGACACCGCATTTCAAGTCAATCAACCAGAAAAACCGATCACCCTGGTAATCGAAAAAGGACGCGTGACGGATGTCATCGATTCCACTCCTGAATTCGATCAAGTGATCGCTAATATTCGTGCTGACGAAGGCGAAGTCTGGTTACGCGAACTTGGTTTTGGCATGAACCGCGCTTTTTCGCAGACACGGACGGTTTGCGATATCGGTACTTACGAACGCATGTGCGGTATCCATCTTTCGCTCGGCGCCAAACACGGCGTCTACAACAAACCCCAAATCAAACGCGCGACTGCGCGCTATCACGTTGACGTCTTTGCGGTCACCGAAGCCGTTTATCTCGACGATGATCTTGTCTACAGCAACGGTGCCTGGCAAGTCGGATAAACAAGTAGGCATGCGTAAAGATCATTACGCAAAGCCCATAAAAAAAAAGCGAACCTGCATCCGCAAATTCGCTTTTTTATTTGCTGCTTAACTGATCAGACCAAAGTCAAAGTGACATCGATATTGCCGCGTGTCGCATTCGAGTATGGGCAAACGATGTGCGCTTTTTCTATCAACGCCTCGGCTGCTGCACGATCAAGGCCAGGCAGAGAAATTTTCAATTCGACTTCGATGCCAAAGCCGGTTGGAATTTGACCGATGCCGACATTGCCCTGCACATTTGCATCTTGCGGAAAGGCGATTTTTTCGCGAGCCGATACAAATTTCATCGCACCCAAAAAGCAGGCTGAATAACCTGCAGCAAACAATTGCTCAGGATTGGTGACTGCGCCACCGGCACCGCCCAGTTCTTTAGGTGTACCGAGTTTGACATCTAGTACGCCATCGGATGACACAGCACGGCCGTCACGACCACCAGTTGCAGTTGCTTGAGCGCGGTAAAGGACTTTTTCGATCGACATGGTAATTCTCCTGAAGGTTGATTCATTTAAAAATTCAGCGATTTGATTTGACCGGCTCGCCGCCTTACCGGATTAATATAGACAACTATTAAATAGCGCACTACTTAAATGCAATTTCCAAAAATAATTATTACACCCTACCACCAACAAATCATTTATGCGTTGTTTGCCAGCTTGCTACGCAAGGCAATCAACTGCTCTTTCATTGCTATCACTTCATCCAGATTGCATTCAGTCGCGCAAAACACTTCATTTTGCAATTCCGCTGCCTTGACTCTCAAAGCATCGCCACTTTTGGTCAGCGTAATAATGACCTGACGCTCATCGTTGACTGCACGTACACGCGTAATCAGTTCAGCCGCTTCCATCCGTTTAAGCAATGGCGTCAAGGTTGCAGAATCCAGAAACAGACGCTCGCCAATATCCGACACCGTCAACTCGTTCTGCTCCCACAGCACCATCATCACCAGATACTGCGAATAGGTAAGCCCCAGTTTCGGCAGCAACTTGCGATACACCTTGCTCATTGCCAGCGATGTCGAATACAGCGCAAAACAAAGCTGGTTATCCAGCCGCGGAGCAAGGTCGGTTTTGCTTGGTTTCGATTTCATGGAAAGAATAATATATAGCGCACTATTTAATTGCAAGCTATTTTTAAAATAATTTTAGCTTCAAGTGTTTTGCCCTCTCCAAGTGCCCGGCAATGCGCTTGGATTGCATGTCGCGCGGTACAATACGCCCGCAAGCGCTATTCACCAGGACTCTCCTTTTGCATTCTTGGCAATACCCGCATTTAATCTCCAGCATATAAGACATTCAGCATGACCGATCACGCATCCGACGACGCCAAAAAACCTCTTTTTTACGATCCGACCGACCATCGCATACGCAGTTTTGTTACGCGCGCCGGCCGTCTGTCGACCGCGCAAGGTCGTGCAATTGAAGAGCTGGGGCCAAAGTTTTTTATCCCCTACGAAAAGTCACAGCTGGATATCGATCAGGCATTTGAGCGTAGCGCACCGACAATTTTTGAAATCGGTTTTGGCATGGGCGAAACAACGGCGAAAATTGCCGCCGGCATGCCTGAAAAAAACTTCATCGGCGTAGAAGTCCATAATCCGGGCGTCGGTAGTTTGCTCAAACAGATAGGAGAACAGGACTTAAAAAATCTGCGCGTCATCCAGCACGATGCATTTGAAGTGCTGACCAATATGATTGCGCCAGAAGCACTGGCAGGCGTGCACGTATTTTTTCCCGATCCGTGGCACAAGGCGCGTCACAACAAGCGTCGCCTGATTCAATCACCATTGGTTTCCCTGCTTTCATCTCGCATCAAAAAAGGCGGCTATATTCACTGCGCCACCGACTGGCAGGAATATGCAGAGCAAATGCTGGAAGTGTTAGGTGCGGAATCGACCTTGCGCAATACGGCTGATGGCTATGCGCCACGCCCTGATTATCGGCCGGTTACAAAGTTTGAGAATCGCGGTTTGAAACTGGGCCACGGTGTGTGGGATCTGGTATTCGAAAAAATCTAGAATCAAATACTGAATGTGAAGGATGCACAGCGCCTGCCGCGCATCCTGATTGAAAATTTATTTATGGCGCTGCACCGATGCGTTCATATCGATACTAGTGTTAATCCAGCTCTGCAATCAGCGCGACGATCGCCGCGCCATAGGTTTCCAGCTTTTTCTCGCCTACACCGCTGACACCACGCAAATCATCCAGTGACGCAGGTTGCGCCTTGGCGATATCGCGCATCGTTGCATCATGGAAAATGACGTAGGCCGGCACATTGTGCGTGCGTGCTGTTTCCATACGCCACCAGCGCAGCTTCTCGAAAATTGCCTGTTCTTCCGTCGACAAATCAGTTTCAACAAAACCTTTCGGCTTGCTGGTCGAGCGTTTCGATTTGACTGGTTTTTGATACTCGCGCAATTGTACTTTCTCACCACCCTTCAACACCGGGCGCGCAGCATCGGTCAGTTTCAGTGCGCTATATGCTTCATGGTCGACAGTCACCAAACCCAGAGCGATTGATTGCCGCAAGATCGCACGCCATTCCGCTTCGCTACGATCCGAGCCGATGCCGAAAGTGGAAACCTGTTCGTGCCCCCATTGCTTGATCTTGTCGGAATCGACTCCGCGCAATACGTCCAGCACATGCATCGCGCCAAAGCGTTGATCAACACGATAAATTGTCGATAACAATTTCTGCACGGCGACCGTCGCATCGAAAGAACGTGGCGGATTAAGACAGGTGTCGCAATTGCCACAAGGCGCTGACGGCTGGCCGAAATACGTCAACAATCGCTGACGACGGCAATACAGGGTTTCGCACAAACCCAGCATCGCATCGAGCTTGACACCCTGCACACGCTTGAAGGTTTCGTCGGCTTCCGATTCGTCTATCATGCGGCGCTGTTGCACCACATCCTGCAAACCATAAGCCATCCATGCATTGGCGGCGCCACCATCACGGCCGGCCCTACCGGTTTCCTGGTAATAGCCTTCTATGCTTTTCGGTAAATCCAGATGCGCGACAAAACGCACGTCCGGTTTATCGATACCCATGCCGAACGCTATGGTCGCGACCATCACTATGCTTTCTTCCCGCAGGAAGCGCGCCTGATTTTTGCTGCGTATCGCGAAGTCCATCCCGGCGTGATACGGCAGGGCATTGATACCGTTTTCACACAAAAATTCTGCAGTCTCTTCAACCTTCTTGCGCGACAGGCAATAGACGATACCGGCATCGCCCGCATGTTCACTTTCGATAAAATCCAGCACCTGCTTGCGGCCGTTGGCTTTCTCGACTATCTGGTAACGAATGTTAGGCCTGTCGAAGGACGAAACGAACATCCGCGCATCATCGAGCTGCAAACGGTGCGCAATTTCTTCACGGGTCTGATGATCCGCAGTTGCGGTCAGCGCAATGCGCGGTACGTTGGGAAAACGCTCGTGCAGCACCGACAGCCGGATATATTCGGGACGGAAATCATGGCCCCATTGCGACACGCAATGCGCCTCATCAATCGCGAACAAGGCGATCTTGCTTGCCTCCAGCATATCCAGGCAACGCGGCGTCATCAAGCGTTCAGGCGCGACATACACCAGATCGAGATCGCCGCTACGCAAGCGACGCTCAATACGCGAGGACTCTTCAAAGGTCTGGGTGGAATTCAGGAAAGCCGCGCGTACGCCAATTTCAGCCAATGCATCAACCTGATCCTGCATCAAGGCGATCAACGGTGAAATGACGACACCAACGCCATCACGCAACAGGGAAGGAATTTGATAACACAACGACTTGCCGCCGCCGGTAGGCATCAGGACCAGCGCATCGCCACCGCGCGACACCAGATCGACGATCTCGGCCTGCTCGCCGCGAAACGACGAGTAACCAAAAACAGATTCCAGTACGTGCAGCGCCTGCGCGCCCAGATCATCCTGCGGCATCATGAATTCAACTTAATCTGCCCACACAACCCAGCCGTAATGCGCACTCAGCAAAACGAACAGGCCGAACACGATGCGGTAGTATGCAAAGTAAGTGAAATCATGCGTGCTGATATAACGCAGCAACCAGCGCATGCACAGGAAGGCAGAAACAAAAGCTGCAAAGCCACCCAAACCAAACAGCGGGATATCAGCCATCGACAGCAAGGCACGATCTTTGTAGACGGAATAAACCGTCGCACCCATCAAGGTTGGAATCGCCAGAAAGAATGAAAACTCTGTCGCTGCCTTGCGCGACAAGCCAAAGAACATGCCGCCTATGATGCTGGCGCCCGAACGACTGGTACCCGGGATCAAGGCAAACGCCTGTGCACATCCAACCTTGAATGCATCCAGCAAACTCATATCGTCCACCGTTTGCACACGTTCCGCGACTGCGCTATTTCGATTGCGACGTTCTATCCACAGAATAATGAAGCCGCCAATAATAAATGCCATCGCGACCGGCACCGGTGCGAACAATTTTTCCTTGATCGCCTTGGCGAATACCAGGCCCAACAGTGCAGCCGGTAAAAATGCCACGACAATATTCAATGTAAATTTCTGCGAGCGGCGATCGCTAGAAAGTCCGCTTAATACTGCAGCGATCCTGACGCGATATTCCCAACACACAGCCAGCATGGCGCCGGTTTGAATCGCGATCTCAAACACCTTGACCTTGGGTCCGGTGAAATCCAGCAAACTGCCGGCGAGTATCAAATGTCCAGTGGATGAAATAGGCAGGAATTCCGTCAAACCTTCGACGATGCCCATGATGATGGCTTTGAGCGCGAGAACTGGATCCATGGAATATATAAACTAGAAAAGGGTAATAAAAAACCCGCCGGTTATGACGCCGTACGGGTTACAACGTAGTCGACAGTTCTATCGGTTCTGGTGCATCTGCATAGCGGCCCTAAAACTCGCGCGCACCTTGCGGCGATTACTTCAAGCAGCATTTTGCAAGGATCAAAGGTTACCACGACGAGGCTCGTTGCTGTTTCGATTTTGCCGGAACTGGCAGCTACTTCCGCAGTGAAATCCAATCGTATGCATGCGACATTGTTACGACTTAAGCAGCGGTTAATCGTTCCAAAGTCATCAAATAAATCATCGCATCATTGCGCGTCGCGCCGCACATTTCCAGTTGTGGCCGCAAACTGCTGCAGACTGCCGGACGTTCCGGTTGGCCGAATATGCGGCAACGATAATCGTCCGCCAATTGCACGCAACGAACGCCCGCCGGCTTGCCATGCGGCATACCGGGAATCGCCGATGAAATCGACGGCGCAGTGCAACAAGCACCGCAATCTGAGCGGCAATTCAAGTCAGACATGCTTTAACTGAGCTTTCGATCGGCATTGATCATTAGTTATCCATCCTGCAATTCGTTCAACATATCAAGGAACTGTAGCGCGGTTTGCCACGTACTTCCGTCAAAGGCGCGATTTTACAGGTGATTGCACCGCACAGCGCTTGACGCTGCGCAGGTGGACGCTTACATTACGAAAGCCGCAAAACTACGTTTTTGCCGGCAAATCAAACAGATTCGCGTCGTGACATCACCCTCCCCGGAATGGTTTTTGCCCGATTCAGCCCGGCTGTGCTTTTGCGCGGCACAGTGCCTATCATTTGATAAAATGCTGGTTTTCTTATTTAGCTACCTAGAGTCGACAAAATGAACATTGAAAAAGCCCGTTTCCTCATGATCGAGCAGCAAATTCGCCCTTGGGATGTGCTCGATCTGGACGTCCTCGAATTGCTGGTCATCGTGAAGCGTGAAGCATTTGTACCGCTCGCCTACCGCGCGCTGGCCTTTGCCGATAGCGAAATCCCGCTGCCGCACGGCGAAAACATGCTGACACCAAAACTGGAAGCGCGCATTTTGCAGGAACTGGCTGTCAAGAAGCATGAAAACGTTTTGGAGATCGGCGCCGGCTCCGGCTATATGGCAGCACTGCTGGCTTACAAGGCACGTCACGTCACGACCGTCGAGATCGAGCCTGAACTGAAAGCACTGGCAGAAAAAAATCTGGCCGACTACGGCGTCAGCAACGTCGACGTCGTACAAGGCGATGCAGCACAAGGCTTTAATGGCGCAAATCAAGCCAACTCGCCTTACGACGTCATCGTCGTATCGGGCTCCCTGCCTGTTGTGCCTGACGCATTGCTGGCACAGATCAAAGTCGGCGGTCGCATGTTCGTCATCACCGGCAATTCACCGGTCATGACTGCACAAATCATCACCCGCACATCCGACATCAGCTACAGCACGGTCAACCTGTTTGAAACGATAGTCAAACCATTGCGTAATGCAGTGGCACCATCGCACTTCAAATTCTAAGGAAATCATGCAACACTTGACCGCACCCGAACTGGCAACGCTGCTTGCAGAATCCCCAGGTAAAATGCCCGTTCTGCTGGACGTGCGTGAACCTTGGGAATATCAGACTTGCCAGATCAACGGTTCGGTCTCTATGCCGATGAATACGATTCCTGCCCAGCTGGAACAGTTAGACAGGAACGCCGCCATCGTTTGCATTTGCCATCACGGCGCACGTAGTATGCGCGTCGCCAGTTTTTTGGAAAGCAATGGTTTCGGCCAGGTGACGAATTTGACCGGTGGCATCCACGCTTGGGCGCAGCAAGTCGATCCCGCGATGCCGACTTATTAATTTCCCAGTATTCTCCACTCGCACCAACCTCCAGAACCATAGACTTCATCTGCCCGGGAATGCAATGCGCAATGCCAAGCTAGTCACGTTGATCACCGGTGCTTTTCTAACGCTGCAAGTACATGCAGTAAACCTGCTGCAGGTTTATCAGGATGCCCTTGCCAACGACGCGGTTTATGCCAGTGCACGTGCCAATCTGAGCGCGGGACAGGAAGCTTCGGTACAAGGGCGCGCCAATCTATTGCCTCTGATAGGTTTGAGCGGCTCGAAGCAAAAAATCACGCGCGAAGATCTTCCGGATACGACCTCGCATGGCTACACGCTGTCCTTGTCACAACCATTGTTCGACATCGCGGCATGGCAAACCTACGAACAAAGCAAGTTATCAGTTGCCGCCAGTGAAGCCGCATTTGCAAGCGTGCAGCAGGATTTGATTCTGCGCGTGGCGCAAGCCTACTTCGATGTATTGACAGCGCAAGATGCGCTGACTGCATTACAGGCGCAAAAAGTCGCGATCAGTGAACAACTGGCATCGGCCAAACGTAATTTTGAAGTCGGCACCGCAACCATCACCGATACGCATGAAGCGCAATCGCGTTACGACTTGGTCGTCGCACAGGAATTTGCCGCGCAAAATGATATCGACATCAAGCGCACCGCTCTGCAGCAAATCATAGGCAAGCCGCCTGAGAATCTGGCGATCTTGCGTAAAGACGTTGATTTGAAACAGCCGGAGCCGGCACAGATCGCACCATGGGTCAGTAGCGCAGAAGAACAGAATTACGATGTCATCAGCAAACAGCTCGCGCTGGAAATCGCCAAGCGTGACATCACGCGCAATCGCGCCGGACATTATCCAACCGTCGATCTGGTGGCAAGTCGCAGCAATACCAATCAGCGCAATACCGTGCTTGGACAAACCAGCACCGGCACCACCAATACGGTCGGCGTGCAATGGGCGATTCCACTTTTCAGCGGCTTCGCAGTGACCAGTCAGGTGCGGCAATCGATCGCACTGGAAGACAAGGCCCGCTCCGATCTGGAATCGTCACGCCGTACCGCCGCACTAAATGCACGACAATCGTATCTCGGTGTAAATAGTGGATTGGCGCAGGTGAAGGCCTTGAAAGCCGCCGAGATATCGAGTCTGTCATCGCTGGAATCGAATCGCCTCGGCTATCAAGTCGGCGTACGCATCAACATCGATGTGTTGAATGCGCAGCAACAGTTGTATCAGACGCAGCGCGATCTGGCGAAAACACGTTATGACACCGTCATGAACAGCCTGCGCCTCAAATCTGCTGCCGGCAGTTTGCAGGAAAAAGATCTGGTGCAGATCAACACGATATTGGTGGAACCAGCGCAGCCTTGATTTTTTCTTCAGAGTTGACGGCAGAAAAATACGACTTCAGCATTTCAATGCGAGTACTGCCGCAAGCGCTGCATAAAAAAGCTTTAGTTCAAAAGCTACCTTCAAAGTCTGGCTTCAAACTCCCTGCTCTTTCTTTATCCTCAAGGCCGGCGCATAGCGCAAACTATCCAGACAGGTATCGATCAATGGTTCAGCCACTGCAGCCAAGTCAAAGCTGCTTGGTGAAAACAACCAATTGCTGAGCAAGCCAACTACATGACTATGCAAGGTAATCGCTGCGAGTCGAGTATCAAGATCTTCAGGCAACTGCCTAAGATGAATCGCCTCAGTCAGAATGCGCTCCATATTCGCCAGGCCATCCAGATAGCATTGGTGCTGACGCATCCAGATTGGCTCGTTACGATCAACCAGTTCGCACTTCAGAAAAATAATATCCAGAATCCGGCGTGAGCGAATATTGCTGCTTGCGTCCCGCAACAGATAAATCCATGAGTTGCGCAGATGCCCTAAAGGATCACCGGCAAATTTTTCTGTCGGAATCGCCAACAAGGTTTCCATAGGCAAGCGTACGCGCTCGCACATCGCATCGAACAAATCACTTTTGTTCTTGAAGTGCCAGTAAATTGCGCCGCGCGTCACATCTGCAGCGACTGCAACATCAGCCAATGAAGTCTGCGCCAAACCACGCGTAAAAAATACTTCTTCTGCAGCATCAAGGATGCGGCTGCGGGTTTCCTGCGCCTCTTCTTTCGTCGAGCGAGCCATAAAATCATCGTCCTGTAACAATTTTCGAATATTTAGATATGCTAAGAGCTTAGTTGCCCCACATACATACATTCGCGAATGTATGTATAATACCTCACCCGCAGCATCAGCATCAAACAAAAGCGCAAGAGTAGCCATTCAACAACGAATGCTTTTGCGCTTTCGGCGTCACTTTTTTTTGCATTAGCTTTTTTGATTATCGGACTGTCGATTTTTTTGGCAGCGCATTCACTCACCGTGCGAGATGTATATGAGTTCACTCCCCCGTTTGACCACCCTTGGCGCCGCCATCTTTGTTTTATTTGCAGTCACCGCTTGCGGCAAGTCCGATACACAATCATCCGCACCTCCCCCTACTGAAGTATCTGTCGTTACCGTCAAACCGGGATCATTGAGCGTAACAAATGAATTACCGGGTCGTCTTGAGTCGACCCGCATTGCAGAAATCCGCGCGCGCGTACCAGGCGTTGTATTGAAACGTACTTTCCGTGAGGGCAGCGATGTCAAAGCCGGCGCTACTTTATTCCTGATCGACCCAGCTCAATTCAAAGCGACCTATAACAGCGCCAATGCTGCGGTTGCACGCGCAGAAGCGACCTTGTTGCAAGCGGAATTGAAAGAAAAACGTTACAAGCCGCTGGTCGCAACCAATGCAATCAGCAAACAGGAATACGACGATGTCACTGCGACGTTGAAACAAGCCGAGGCAGATCTGGCCTCAAGCAAAGCTGCACGTGAAACCGCACGCCTGTCACTCGATTATGCAACCGTGACATCGCCAATCTCCGGCCGCATCGGTCGCGCACTCGTCACTGAAGGTGCACTGGTCGGTCAGAACGAAGCCACGCCGCTGGCAACCGTGCAACAGATCGATCCTATCTACGTCAACATGACGCAGTCCAGCACTGAAATCCTTCAACTGCAACGTGCCATGGCCAATGGCAAATTGAAGAGCGCAGGCAAGGGGCAAGTCAAAGTGACGCTGATCACCGAAGATGGCCAGGAATATGCACAGCCGGGAAAACTGCTGTTCTCCGATCTGACCGTTGATGAAAGTTCGGGCGCAGTCACCTTGCGCGCAGAGTTCCCAAATCCTGATCGTCAATTATTGCCAGGCATGTACGTACGTGCCCGCGTTGAACAAGCTATCAATGAAAACGCGATCACCGTACCGCAACAAGCAATCACACGCACACCGGATGGTTCGGCAGTGATGGTGGTCAGCGCAGAAAACAAAGTTGTTTCGCGTTCAGTTAAAACCGGCGCTGCCAGCGGCGATTCATGGGTCATCAATGACGGCTTGAAAGAAGGCGATCAAGTCATCGTCGAAGGTCTGCAAAAAGTCCAGCCAGGTGCAACAGTCAAGGCGGTGCAATGGAAAAAAGCCGCGCCAGCTGATGCTACCGCTCCCGCAGCAGATGCAGCCAAACCAGTTGCAGCAGCATCCGCACCTGCAGCCAAGACCGCAGAACAACCGAAGTCGAAGTAAGGGAGCACCGTAATGGGTAAATTTTTTATTGACCGCCCGGTTTTTGCCTGGGTACTAGCCATCTTCATCATGCTGGCCGGTGCCTTGGCGATTACCAGTTTGCCGGTCGCGCAATATCCGAATATCGCCCCACCGACAATTGTCGTTACCGCGAACTATCCGGGTGCTACCGCACAAACGCTGGACGATAGTGTTACCAGTTTGATCGAACAGGAAATGAACGGTGCCGATGGTTTGCAATACATCGAATCGCAAAGCCAGGCCAATGGCCAGGTTCAAATCACTGTTACGTTTTCACCAGAAACCAATCCGGATTTGGCCGCAGTTGACGTTTCCAACCGCTTGAAGCGCGTGGAATCACGCTTGCCTGCAGCAGTCACACAGCAAGGCGTGCAAGTTACCAAATCCCGCAGCAACTTCCTGATGTTCATCGGCCTGTCCTCGTCCGATGGCAGACTCGACCCTGTCGCACTGGGCGATTATTTATCACGCAACGTACTCAATGAAATCAAGCGGGTACCAGGTGTCGGTCAGGCACAGTTGTTCGGTACCGAACGCGCGATGCGTATCTGGGTTGATCCGAATAAACTGGTCGGCTTGAATCTGACACCGGCTGACATCACCAGTGCCATCCGCGCGCAAAATGCACTGGTTGCCGGCGGCACGCTCGGCGATTTGCCTAGCCCGGTTTCGCAACAGATCACCGCAACCATCGTCGTGAACGGCCAAATGAGCAGCCCGGATGAATTCGGCAAGATCATTTTGCGGGCAAACAAGGATGGTTCGTCCGTGCGTCTGCGCGATGTCGCCCGCATCGAAGTCGGTGGTCAATCGTATGCAACCGCCGGTCGTCTCGATGGCAAGCCAACGTCTTTCATTGGTGTGCAATTGTCACCCACTGCGAACGCGCTGGGTACGGCAACGGCCGTCCACAAAAAAATGGAAGATCTGTCCAAGTACTTCCCGGCTGGCGTGACATACACGGTACCTTATGACACGTCCAAGTTCGTTCAGATATCGATCGAGGAAGTCGTCAAAACCCTGATCGAAGCGATTATCCTGGTATTCCTGGTGATGTATCTGTTCTTGCAGAACATCCGCTACACCCTGATCCCAACCATCGTCGTGCCGGTTGCGCTGATGGGCACGTTTGCCACCTTGCTGGTGTTCGGCTTCTCGATCAACGTGCTGACGATGTTCGGTATGGTGCTGGCGATCGGTATCCTCGTCGATGATGCGATCGTGGTGGTGGAAAACGTCGAACGCATCATGAGCGAAGAAGGTTTGTCGCCGCGCGATGCAACCCGCAAGGCGATGGGCCAGATTACCGGCGCACTGATAGGTATCACGCTGGTGCTGATTGCGGTATTCATTCCGATGGCATTCTTCGGCGGTGCGGTTGGCGCGATTTATCGCCAGTTCTCGATCTCGATGGTGGCATCGATGGTGTTCTCGGTGTTGATGGCTTTCACGCTGACACCCGCACTCTGCGCGACCATTTTGAAACCGGTTGAAGCTGGCCATCATCACGAAAAACGCGGTTTCTTTGGCTGGTTCAATCGTGTCTTCCACAAGACCTCTGTGCGCTACCAGAGTTTTATCGGCAAGATGCTGACTAAAACCATGCGTTACATGATTGTGTACGGACTCATCGTCGCTTGCGTCGGCTTGCTGTATGTGCGCTTGCCGGCATCCTTTCTGCCGAGTGAAGATCAGGGTTACATCATCACCAACGTTCAGTTGCCGTCAGGTGCCAGCACCGGCCGCACGCTGGAAGTGCTGAAAGAAATCGAAGCGTATTACATGAAGCAACCCGCGGTCGAGCACGTGATCTCGATCTCCGGCTTCAGCTTCTCCGGCAATGGACAAAATGCCGGACTGGTGTTTACACCGTTCAAGGACTGGAGCGAACGCGGCAAGGAAGATAGCGCCGATGCGATTGCAGGTCGTGCCTTCGGTGCACTCTCAAGCATCAAGGATGCCATCGTATTTCCGTTGAATCCGCCGCCGATTCGCGAACTGGGTAACGCCACGGGCTTTACCTTCCGTCTGCAAGATCGTGCCGGTCTCGGCCATGACGCATTGGTCGCGGCACGTAACCAGATGCTCGGCATGGCAGCGCAAAGCAAAATCCTCGCAGGCGTCCGTCCTGAAGGCCTGGAAGATGCACCGCAGCTGCAACTCGACATCAACCGCGACAAGGCAAATGCATTGGGCGTGACATTCGAAAGCATCAACAGCGTCATGTCGACATTGTTGGGCTCGTCTTACGTCAATGACTTCCCGAACCTGGGACGTCAACAACGTGTGATCGTGCAAGCCGATGCGCCACGCCGCTTGCAACCGGAAGATCTGGACAAGTTGTATGCACGTAGCGCGACTGGTGCAATGGTTCCGTTCTCGTCATTCACAACGTCGAAGTGGATCAGTGGTCCAGTACAGTTAATTCGTTACAACGGCTATCCGGCGATGAAAATTTCCGGCGGTGCAAAACCTGGTTACAGCACAGGTGACGCCATGGCGGAAATGCAGGCATTGGTAGAAAAACTGCCCGTCGGTTTCGGCTTTGAATGGACCGGCCAGTCACTGGAAGAAAAAACATCGGGATCGCAAGCGCCAGCCTTGTATGCACTGTCGCTGATCGCCGTATTCCTGGTGCTGGCTGCTCTGTATGAAAGCACGTCGATTCCATTATCAGTAATGCTGGTGGTGCCGCTGGGCATTCTGGGTGCGCTGCTCGGCGTCACCTTGCGTGGCATGCCGAATGACGTGTACTTCAAAGTGGGGATGATCGCCGTGGTCGGTCTGTCTGCGAAGAACGCGATTCTGATTATCGAGTTTGCGAAAGACTTGCAGGCACAAGGCAAAGGATTGATAGAAGCAACACTGGAAGCAGTCCATCTGCGCTTCCGCCCTATCATCATGACCTCGCTGGCGTTCATCCTCGGCGTGCTGCCGCTGGTAATCGCTTCTGGTGCCGGTTCGGCCAGCCAACGCGCAATCGGTACCGGCGTGATGGGCGGCATGATCACGGCAACGGTGCTGGCGGTGTTCCTGGTCCCGGTATTTTTTGTGGTGGTGCGCACCTTCTTCAAGGATAGCGAACGTCAACGTCGCAAGTATGCGGCGAACAAGCCACGTGATGAGGATGAAGAATTATGATCAAACAACTTACATTGACCGTACTCGCAGCAAGCGTGTTGAGCGCTTGCTCGATGGCACCCAAGTACACACGTCCTGATGTACCTGTCGCGGAAAATTACGAAACGTCATCGGCGAACGCCAGCAATGCACAACGTGCATCTGACATGGGCTGGCGCGCACTGTTCAACGATCAACGCCTGCAAGCCTTGATCAGCACCGCGCTGGTGAACAACCGTGACCTTCGCGTCGCCGCATTGCGCATCGAAGAAGCGCGCTCGCTGTACAACATTCAGTCCGCCGATCTCTTGCCGAATCTGAATGGTGTTGCGACCGGCGCGCGCGCCCGAACACCGGCGTCACTGACTACCAGCAATAGCAGCGTCGTCACCAGTAATTATCAGGTCGGCCTGAGTCTCGCATCGTTCGAACTGGATTTCTTCGGTCGTGTACGCAGCCTGAACGATGCCGCACTGGCAACCTATCTGTCGACGGAAGAAGCCCAGCGTTCTGCACACATCACGCTGGTTTCGGAAGTCGCCAAAGCCTATCTGGCAGAACGCGCATTTGCAGAACAACAGGAACTGGCACAGCAGACTTATGAGAGCCGCGCAGCTGCGTACAACTTGTCCAAGCAACGTTTCGAAGTCGGCGCATCATCCGCACTGGATTTGCGCCAGGATGAAGCGCTGACGCAAAATGCGAAAGTTGCCGAATTGACGCTACGACGTCAACGCGCACAGGCCATGAATGCATTAACGCTGCTGGTCGGTCAGCCACTGACTGATTTGCCGCCGGCACAACCATTGTCGGCACAAACCATACGTACCGACTTGTTTATCGGCATGCCTTCCGATCTGCTGGAACAACGTCCCGACATACGCAGCGCGGAGCAAACCCTGTTGGCGGCCAATGCCAATATCGGCGCGGCACGTGCAGCGTTCTTCCCGCGTATTTCACTGACGGCGGGCGTCGGTACCGCGAGCAACGAACTGTCCGGCTTGTTTGAAAGCGGTTCGCGTGCCTGGTCGTTTGCGCCGCAATTGGTACTGCCTATTTTTGAAGGCGGCCGCAACATTGCCAATCTCAATCTGACAGAAGTACGCAAGAACATCGCGGTTGCCAGTTACGAGAAAAGCATACAGGTAGCATTCCGCGAAGTTGCAGATGCCCTGGTTGCACGTGATTTGCTCGACGAACAAATCGAAGCGCAACGGCTGGCAACAGTCGCTCAGGAAGAACGCCTGAAACTGGCCGATCAACGCTTCCAGAACGGTATTTCGAGTTCGCTCGACGTGCTGGATGCACAGCGTGAATTGTTCTCGGCTCAGCTGACACTGGTGCAAGCACGCTTGCTGCGTTTGACGAATGCGGTTGATCTGTATCGTTCACTCGGTGGTGGTTTGCAGGAAACGACGGTGGCTACGGCACCCGCCAAGTAAGCATCAAGAAACACAGCAACAATTAAAAAGGGGAGCCCGTATAAACGGGCTCCCCTTTTCTTTTTTCTGCACGCATCAATGACGTTTACGTGAGCCTCATTCTTGAATGCTAGGCTGCAGCGGACGATTTGTTGTTTGAGGCCGTTTTCGGGAAATTGATCGTCAACTGGATTTGTTCCGCCAGAGTTCTGGCCAAAGGCTCAAACACGGCACGCCGCTGCTCGGTCATCTGATCGCCAGGCTGGCCATGCACCAGGCAGGTGACATTACATTTGCCAGAGATACAGGCACTCAACATGATTTGTCCCAACCGTCCCAGTTCACTATGATGCAGCACGTATTCGTAAGCAGTGGCCGAGATCGGTTTGCGCTGCGCGGTGATATTCAGGGGTAATTGAAATGACATTGTATGGACTCCGTTTCGCACATCATTTTGCGATATTTACGGAGCTTTTCGTATCCCATCTATATGGGAGTTGAGCTCATTTCAAATGGAATCACTTGAACCTCCCGCATCATTCTGCACTCAGAAGAACATGCAATTCACATCCAAGAGCAAATCATGTACAAGAAATTTCTGTTCCTGCCTTTAATATCGGCATGTGCATTCAATGCACACGCGCTTGAAAACAATATGCGCCCCGGGCTGTGGGAAATCACCACCACCTCCGGTTTGCTGACTTTGGCCGAACAGATTCCACCGGACCAGATGCAAAATCTGGCCAAGCTAGCCAAACAATATGGTTTTGATATGCCAGCGATAAAGAATGGCGCGGCCAGCTCCAAAGCTTGCATCACCAGGGAAATGGCAGAGCAGAAAATCCCTCCTTATCTTCATGATCGCCAATCAGGTTGCGAAGCAAGAAATGCCATGCGCGTTGAAAATCGTTACAGCGCCGACCTTGTCTGCGCCAGTGATCAAATCAATGGCCAGGGCAAAACGGAAGCAATATTAACGACGCCCGAGAGTTTTACCGGACAAACTCAGTTCAAAGGTTCGGTAAGAGGTGTTGCCGTCGATGAACGTGCCAATTCCAGCGGTCGTTGGATATCTGACAACTGCGGCACTGCGAGTATGCGATAAGTATTATGCAAGAGGAAACGTATCCCTCGTGCTCTGATACAAGTCGTAACAATCCTTACGATTCCAGTCTAGTTCTTGATCCGACACTGGTATTTAATAGAGTCATCAATCAAGGAGATGAACCATGAATAAATCCATGACTATTTCAGCAGGCGTTCTGGCAGCAGCCGTACTGATGTTTTCAGCAGCACCTGCAATGGCACGTGTTGACGTCGGCGTGAATATTGGCATTCCTGGTCCAGTGTATTACGCTCCGGAACCTGTATATGTACAGCCGCAACCTGTCTACGTTCAGCCGCGCCCTGTCTATTACGCTCCACAGCCTTATTACGGTGATCGCCACTACCATAAACATCATCGCCATTATCGCCACGACAATGATCGCGATGGCGTTCCTGATCGCTACGATCGTCGCCCGAATAATCCATATCGTTACTAATTCTCGTAACGATCAGCTTGCGGCAATATTCTTTAACAGGAATCTTGCCGCAAAATCGTAGCTATTCATTTTTTCCGGCAATACAGGATCGTCGATAGCGACGAAGCCATGACGTGCCCAGAAGTCGTGTGAATTATTGACAGCGGTTAAAGACATCGTACTCAAACCGTGAGCCTGCGCGGCAGTCAATAGATTAGCCAAAAGTTGCTCTACTGCCCCTAGCCCGCGCGCAGCGGGCAATAGCGCAACATCATGAATGTAGTAGGTGGAAGGACAAGTCGGCAGTGCTTGCAATAGTGAGTTCAATGCTGGTGCTTGTCTATCCAGCCACGGATGGCTGATCGCATACCCAACTGCATTGCAATTCACTTCCAGTATCAGGCAACCGTTTGGATAAAGTGCCAGACGTTCGGTATAAATCTGCTCGTCTTCTGGATAAGTGGGATGAAGCCGGGCTGCAATCGCTATGACCGTTGCCAGATCATCTTCCCGCATGCTGCGCCAGCAGAATTGCTGATTGCTGGTATCACGACTCTGCATGATTTCCCGTACCGATTTATTCGTTGTAATTATTCGCTATATGGTCCACAGCAAGCGCAAGGGCCATGCCCGTGTTGCACGCGACGAAAATCCACAGGCTGCGCATTCTCTTCAGCATCTGCAGCCGACAAAACACGCTTGTATTGAAGCGTCTCTTCGATATCTACCTGAACATCCGTTTGAACCTGTTCGGACGATGGCTTAGTTTGCTCAATATTTTCTGTGTTCATCATGGTTTCATTTGCTTGTGTAAATATTGGTGCAGCTTATTTGATCAGCGGCATTAACAATGCCATGGTACGCGCAGTCGCACCACCATGCTGTTGTGCAAAATGCCGCGCATTTTCGCCCATCGTTGCACGTGCTTCTGCATCATCCAGCAAGCGTATCGCCTGCTGCCACATCTCCGCTGCATTGGTCACACGTTGCGCACCACCGGCCGCGATTGCATTTTCAGCGGCATCTGCGAAGTTGAAGGTATGAGGCCCCACCAACACCGGTTTTCCGACCGCGCTGGCTTCAATCAGATTGTGTCCGCCCAGCGCTATTAAACTGCCGCCAACAAATGCGACGTCGCAGGCGGCATAGTAGGCGAACATTTCACCCATACTGTCACCCAGGAAAACGCGTACGTCGCTACCGATTTCCGTATCGTCACTCGTCGAACGGCGTACCAATGACAAAGATCGTGCGCTGATCATTTGCGCGACGTCGTTGAATCGTTGCGGATGACGCGGCACCAGCATCAATAAAATGTCCGGACGATTCTGCTGCAACAAGGCATCCAGAATCAGCACTTCTTCACCATCACGTGTATTGGCGCAGACGAGAACTGGACGCGAGCCAAGCCGCTGGCGCAAGATCGCGCCACGCTGCAGCATTTCCGGTGGCGGCGTCACATCGAACTTGATGCTGCCGGTGACGTGTACCGCAGGTGCGCCCAGCTGGCGTATGCGCACCGCATCGCCTTCCGTTTGCGCAGCGACGCAAGACATCGCAGCTGCAGCTTCGACAAACAAACCCGGCAAGCGCAAGGCCTTGTTCAAGGAACGCTCGGATAAACGCGCGTTCACCAAAGCGACCGGCACATCATATTTGACGCATTGAGCCATCACATTTGGCCAGACTTCGGTTTCCATCAAAACGCACAGCTTGGGTTTGAAGTGACGCAAGAAATGCCCGACCATCCAGCCCGTGTCATACGGCAGATAACTCTGTACCACGCGCGCCTGCTTTCCAAACAGGTCTTTGCCGGTGGCACGACCAGTCGGTGTCATGTGCGTCAACAACAAGGTATGCGCGGGATACGCGGCAAGCAGAGCATCGATCAAAGGTTGCGCGGCGCGTGTTTCACCTACCGATACCGCATGCACCCACAGCACAGGCGATGTGCGATCACGGGCAACGCTGCCATAAAACCCCAGACGCTCCGCTATGTGCTGCCGGTAGCCCGCTTCTTTACGACCGCGCACGAAGAGTCGCAACAACACCAGCGGCAACGCAAACCACCACGCAATGGAGTAAATCAGGCGCATGAGACTGCTCCGTGCTGAGTACGCGCGCTGGCCGTTGTAGTGTACGAAAAATGGGAGAGTAATTGCATGAGCCGTATTATGCCGCTTCGGCTCGGCCGCTGCCTAATTGCAGTGAAATTGTGACGCTGTGGGGAAGTTAGAAAAACCGCAACCGGCATTGCACCGATTGCGGCCATAAGGATATCAGTACGGCATCACCGCATCCGCTTTGGCTGCAGTAATGACGCGTTTGAATTCCGCCTGGATATGCTGCAATGCCTGTTTCGATTCTGCCTCGAAGCGCATTACGATCACCGGCGTGGTATTCGATGAACGCGCCAAGCCGAAACCGTCAGGATACTCAACGCGCAAACCGTCGATGGTGATGATCTGATCTGAACCCGGAAACTGCGCTTCGCGTTGCAACTTGGCGATCAGCGGAAAGCTTTCGCCCTCCTTCAATTTCAATTGCAGTTCAGGCGTACTGACCGATTGCGGCAAGGCATTCAATACGGCAGAAGGATCTTGCTCGCGACTTAAAAGCTCCAGCATGCGCGCACCGGCATACATGCCGTCGTCAAAACCGTACCATCTATCCTTGAAGAAAATGTGGCCGCTCATCTCGCCACCCAAGGGTGCACCGGTTTCACGCATTTTTGCCTTGACCAGCGAATGGCCGGTTTTCCACATCAGCGGCTTGCCGTCACGCTCGGTAATCCAAGGTGCAAGGTGGCGCGTGCATTTGACGTCATACAGAATCTGCTCGCCAGGATGACGCGTCAACACATCCTGTGCAAACAACATCAGTTGTCTATCCGGATAAATGATCTGGCCATCTTTGGTAACCAGGCCAAGTCTATCGCCGTCACCGTCGAATGCCAGGCCGATTTCAGCATCCGTTTCTTGCAGGCAGCGGATTAAATCCTGCAGGTTTTCCGGATGCGCTGGGTCAGGATGGTGGTTAGGAAAAGTACCATCGACTTCGCAAAACAGTTCTATCACTTCGCAACCCAGCGCACGATACAAGTCGCCGGCAAATGCGCCTGCTACTCCGTTACCGCAATCAATCGCAATCTTCATCGGACGCGCCAGTTTGACGTCGCCACTGATGCGCTGTTGATAGGCCGCAGCAATATCGTAAGTGCGATAGCCGCCAGCACCGTCAGTAAAATTCTTGTCGACGATCGCCTGATACAAAGCCTGGATCGTATCGCCATAAATCGCTTCGCCCGCCAAGACCATCTTGAAACCGTTGTAATCAGGTGGATTATGACTGCCTGTGACCATGATGCCGGACTGCGCATCCAGTACATGTGTACCGAGATAGAGCATAGGCGTGGCGACCACACCAAGGTCGACAACATCGACACCCGCCGCTTGCAAACCTTCCGCCAGCGCAGCCGCCAACTCGGGACCGGACAAACGTCCATCTCGGCCAATCACAACTACCTGCTCACCTTTGGCACGTACTGCGCTACCGAAAGCACGACCGATGCTGCGCGCCACATCCGCATCCAGCGTCGTATCGATGATGCCGCGAATGTCGTAAGCCTTGAAAATACTTTGCGAGAGAGTCAGCATGTTGAGGCTTATCCTTAAATATAGTGTTAATGCGAAAGTGGGAATCCGAGCGAAGGCCGACCATCACCGACCGCAAGCAGCAGCCGATATGATAACCCGCATGCTCGACAGAGGCGGAGTTGACGCGAGTTCGACAAGCTAGATGTCTTCAAGTTTCAATTTTCTTCAAGCATCAGCCCGCCAGCAGCAGCCATCAGCGAAGTTGAACCTGCATCCATAATTCCGGTATGCTGAGTCCCGACGCCGAGCTCGCTGTGCACGAGAAAATACCGCTGACCTTGGCATAGCTATTCGTTCAATTTGCAAACATCTACTCTGCCACTTATTCCTTCATGACTACTTACGCCATTGGCGATCTGCAAGGTTGCCACACGCAACTAATCGCATTGCTGGAAAAAATCGATGCAATCACGCCCAACGCGCAGCTCGTTTTCGTCGGGGATATCGTCAATCGAGGCCCAAAATCTCTGGCGACTCTGCGACAAATTTATGCGTTAAGAAAACGTGCACGCATCGTGCTGGGCAATCATGATTTGAATTTACTGGCGGTCGCTTGCGGACTGCGCAAGCCACACAACTCAGATACGCTGGATGACGTTCTGGCAGCCGACGACAGGGAAGAATTGCTGACCTGGTTACGTCATCAACCGCTCGCGATCGAAGACAACGGCTATCTATACGTGCACGCAGGCGTACTGCCGCAATGGAGCGCACAACAAACCTTAGCCTTGTCGCGCGAGGTAGAAGCTGTACTGCAAGGCGATGACTGGCCAGAGTTTTTGAAAAAAATGTATGGCAATGAACCGGCATTGTGGGATGACAAACTGCAAGGCGCTGACCGCTTGCGCTGCATCGTCAATGCCTTGACCCGCATTCGTTTTTGCACACCGGATGGCAGCATGAATCTTAAAGCGATAGAAGGCGCGGATCATGCGCCAGAAGGTTTGCTACCGTGGTTCGACTTACCGAATCGAAAAACAGAAGACTGTACTGTCGTGTTCGGTCATTGGTCTACTTTAGGCTTGCTGGTACGTCTCAATGTATTGGGACTGGATACCGGCTGCGTGTGGGGTGGGAAATTGACTGCTATCAACCTGCAGGATAGGTCGACCATACAAGTCGATTGCCCGCAGCATCAAAAGCCTGGCAAGAAAAACTAGGCAGCCTGTTCAGCACTTTCTGTATAACCGAGCGTCTGTGCAATCGTTGCACGCGTCTGTTGTGCCAGTTCCCGTCTATGTGCTCCGGACGTTGTCATGCTCGGCAGCATGATCAATTGCGCAGTCATTTTGCGCGTCTTCATTATCAGCAACATGCTGTCGACAAAAGTCATGTCGCCAATGAAATCAGCGGCGCGATGCAATTCGCCTTGTTCGTCGATATAGCGAATTGCATATGGCTGCACCGGCACCCGCGCTTCGATCGCCGCTTCAAACAGATTCGGATGAAATGGCAATACTGCGCCCTGCGCTGCCGTTGTACCTTCGGGGAAAAAAGCGATGCGTTCGCCGGCTTCTATGCTGCTTACCAGACCTTCATAGACGCGGCGCACTTCGCGCTGCTTGCCACGTGCGATAAAGATCGTGCCGCCTTGCGCGCACAACCAGCCCAATGCAGGCCAGCTGCGTATATCAGCCTTGGCTACAAAGCGGCACGGGTTTTGCGAATTGATGACAAAAATATCCAGCCATGACACATGATTGGCAACGATCAGTGCCCGCTGTACTGGTGCAGCACCGGCTTGCACTTGCAACTCCACCTTGATGTGCAGAATAGCCAGTAATGCACTCGACCATTTCTTGATGCAGCGGTTGCGACTTGCGGAATTAATCCATGGAAAAATCACTGCAGCCGTCAACAAACCCTGCAGCAAATGCAGCATCACGCGCAAAAACGACACGGCGATCATGCACTCACCTGCAAGGATTCGAGAACAGCTGCATCATGAAGAAACACAGGGGCTAAAGAAGGATTAACGCTGGAATGCGATATGACCCGCAACGATAGTGGTCTTCACTTGGCCGCTCAATTCATAGCCTAGGAAAGGTGTGTGCTTGCCTTGGCTCGCCAATGCTTTTGCCGCAACCGTCCAACGCACTGCCGGATCGAACAGGCAAATATCCGCAACGCTACCGACTGCCAACTGGCCTGACGGCAAACCAACAATCCGCGCTGCATCGGCAGTGATTTTTGTAATGGCTTGCACCAATGGTTGCTTGTTCTGATCGACGCAATCTTCTGCCCATTTCAAAGCCAGCGACAGCAGCAACTCCAGACCGGTTGCACCAGGCGATGCTTCGCCGAAAGGCAGTAACTTCTCATCGTCATCCACCGGTGTGTGATCCGAGCAAATTGCGTCAATAGTGCCGTCCAGCAGGCCACGACAGATTGCATCGCGATCACGCTGGCTACGTAATGGTGGCGTCAGGCGCGCATTCGAATCGAAGAAGCCGATATCGTTTTCAGTCAAATGAATATGGTGCGCACCGACGTCACAGCTAATCGGCAAGCCTTCTTTCTTCGCTGCGCGTACCAACTCCAGACCTGCGCCAGTCGACATGCGACACAGATGCACGCGTGCACCGGTGACGCGTACCAATTCCAGTATCGTATGCAAGGCAATGGTTTCTGCCATGACAGGCACGCCTGATAAGCCTAGGCGCGACGCCACAGGCCCGCTATGCGCAACGCCATTACGACCCAGATGTGGATCTTGCGGACGCAGCCAGACTGTGTAGTCAAATGTTTTCGCATACTGCATCGCGCGCAATAAAACTGTGGTGTCGAGGATAGGGTGATCAGCCTGCGAAAAACCTATGCAACCGGCGTCGGTCAACTCGGCCATTTCGGTCAGAGCTTCACCTTTCAAACTCATCGTCAATGCACCTAGCGGATAGACGTTGGCCTGATTCAAGGACTTAGCTCTATGCTTGAGCATCTCGACCAGGCCAGGTTCGTCCAATACCGGATCTGTATCCGGCGGGCAGACCAGACTGGTGACACCACCCTGCATTGCCGCCTGCATTTCCGATTCCAGCGTCGCCTTGTATTCATATCCTGGCTCGCGCAAGCGCGCGCTTAGATCAACGAAGCCGGGTGAGACAACCAGACCGCTGGCGTCTATCACCTTGGCGGCGACAAAACCTTCCGGTGCTTGTCCTATGCCGGCAATTTTTCCTGCCGCGATATAGATGTCTTGTTTTGCATCGATACCATTCGCTGGATCGATCAGATGGCCATTCTTGATGTGGATTTTCATCTCTTAATTTCCCGCCAAAATACTCATCACTGCCATCCGCACCGCAATGCCGAATGTCACTTGCGGCAGAATTACTGCCTGCTTGCCATCGGCCACTGCCGATTCGATTTCCACGCCGCGATTCATCGGGCCTGGATGCATGACGATGGCGTCTGGCTTAGCCAGCGCGAGACGCTCGGTCGTCAAACCGTAGCTCTTGAAAAATTCTTGTGCCGAAGGCAAGAGCGCGCCGCTCATGCGCTCATTCTGCAAACGCAGCATGATGATGACGTCGACGTCTTTCAAACCTTTGTTGATGTCAGTGAAGACACGCACACCCATTTGCTCCAAGCCGCTAGGTAACAAAGTGCGTGGGCCGATCGCACGTACTTCCGGCACGCCCAGTGTCGTCAATGCATGAATATCGGAGCGCGCCACGCGGCTGTGCAAAATGTCGCCGACGATGGCAACCGTCAGATTCGTGAAATCTTTCTTGTAGTGACGGATCGTGTACATATCCAGCAAACCCTGCGTGGGGTGTGCATGACGGCCATCACCTGCATTGACGACGTGCACGTGCGATTGCCCGGTGTCGCTCAAATGCTTGGAGATCAGATATGGTGCGCCGGATTCTGCATGACGCACAACGAACATGTCGGCGTGCATTGCAGACAGGTTGTCTATCGTATCGAGCAGTGATTCGCCCTTGCTGGAGCTGGACGCAGCGATGTTCAGATTGATGACATCCGCCGACAAACGCTTGGATGCGATCTCGAATGTAGTGCGAGTACGAGTCGAATTTTCAAAGAACAGATTGAACACGCTCTTGCCGCGCATCAGCGGCACTTTTTTTACTTCCCTATCACCAATACTGACAAATGATGATGCCGTATCGAGGATGTGAATGATGTTTGACTTTGGCAGTCCTTCTATCGTGAGCAAATGTTGCAGCTCACCGTTTTTATTCAGTTGCGGATTATGCATGATCCACCGTCAGGGAAAAGCGGCCGTCATCGGCCCGTTGAAGTACCAGCGATTGCTGATCTGGAATGGAAATAGTTTGTGCCACAAAATCGGCGGCAATCGGTAATTCGCGACCGCCGCGATCGGCCAGCGCGGCCAACATGATGCGAGCCGGACGACCGTAGTCGAATAATTCATTGATCGCTGCGCGCGTGGTGCGACCAGTGTATAACACGTCGTCCACCAGCAAGATGGTTGCGCCATCTACATCGAATGGGATTTGCGTTGGTTTGACATCGGGCCGCAAACCTTTTTCCGCAAAATCATCGCGATAAAAAGACACGTCGATAAAACCCAGACGTTCATTCAATTGCAAATCGGCGGCGAGACGTTCTGCCAGCCATGCGCCACCGGAATAAATGCCGACGATGGCGACGTTCTCGGCTTTTGCGAGGCCGATTTTTACTTGTTTCGCCAGCACTTGATACAAGGCTTCAGCGTCTAACTCAGGATTCGGATTCGGTATGGTCATCGAAGTATTGTTGCAAGATGATTGCAGCTGCCTGATCGTCGATCAGATCGCCGCGTTGATGAGAAATCACTGCGGATGAATAACGCTCATCCACCAGCACCGTTGCCACGTCAAAACGTCCATGCAATTGATTCGCGAAGCGGCGGCAGCGCACAGTCATTTCATGCTCTGCTCCGTCAGGATGGCGCGGCAAGCCGACAATGCACAAACCGGGCTGCCATTGGCTGATCAGCTCGGCAATCGCTGCGAATTTTGCTTCATTGGTAGCGGCGCTGATAATCGTCAGCGGCTGCGCCTGCTTTATTAATGTATTGCCTACTGCAACGCCTATGCGCTTCAAGCCGAAGTCAAAACCAAGTACGGTTTCCACTAGCGCACAATTCCCATATCAACGTCACGCATGGCCGGCCTCGCCGCTCAACATCATCGGATCGATGCCCAATAATTTGATCGCGGCAAAAAAGCGCTGTTCCAGCGGCAGATCAAACATGATGTTCGGATCGGCACGCACCGTCAGCCAGCCATTCCGCACAATTTCGTCTTCCAGCTGACCAGCGCCCCAACCGGAGCAACCGAGACTGACCAGCATTTTTTGCGGTCCGTTACCGAGCGCGACGGCTTCCAGTATGTCTTTCGATGTCGTCAATGCGATCTCAGCAGTAACCGGCATCGTCGATGAAAAATCGCCACGCGGTGCATGCAGCACAAAACCGCGATCGGCTTGCACCGGGCCACCGTACATCACCGGCGTTTTTTCAACCGGTGCCAGATCGAGGGCTATTTCCAGCTTAAGATCGATACGATTGAGCAAAACGTCGACCGTCATATCGGTCGCTTTGTTGATGATGACGCCCAATGCGCCATTCGCATTGTGCTCACACAGATAAACAACCGTGCCACCGAAAATCGGATCCAGCATGGACGGCATCGCAATCAAAAAATGATCGGCGAGATTCAATTCGTCACGTGCCGGATTGTCAGGCGTTGCGGAAAAAGCTGGGGATTCCCAGGGTGAGCCGGGTTTAGGAGGAGATTTGCTGGTCTTACGTTGCTTCGACATGGTCGTTATTTTAGCATTTTTACCCGGATTTTCTGCGCCAAACCTCGCTTCCTATCGATTTTTCCTGCATTCTCTGGCTATTACTCTATAGCCCAATATTGATTGCTCATGCCCCAATTTGAAAAGACACTGGTCTGGTTTCGCCGCGATTTACGCAGTTTTGACCACGCCGCACTTCATCATGCATTAACGCAAAGCAAGCAGGTTTATTGCGCTTTTATTTTTGATACCGCAATTCTGGAAGCCTTGCCCAAAGCTGACCGTCGCGTCGAATTCATCCATGCCAGCCTGCTGGAACTCGCCTCAGCCTTGCGCACGCTGGGTGGCGGCCTGATCGTCAAACATGCTTGGGCGGAGACAGCGATCCCAGAACTCGCGACCGAGCTGGGCATCGATGCCGTCTTCACCAATCATGACTATGAACCGCAGGCAATTACACGCGATGCGCAAGTCGCCAAGGCGCTCAAGGCTGCCGGACGCAGCCTGCATACCTTCAAGGATCAGGTGATCTTTGAAAAGAATGAAGTACTGACCTTGGCGGAGAAGCCTTTTTCAGTTTTTACACCGTATAAAAATGCCTGGCTGAAAAAGCTGCATGCAGAATCTGATGCGGCCGTCCTGCATCCGTATGAGATCGATGCGTATGCAGACCGGTTTGTGGCTCTGCCGGAAAGCAAGTGCCCGATTCCATCGCTGGCAGATCTTAGCTTTGAGAAAACCAATCTGTCGGACCTCAATATTCCAACCGGCATGCAAGGCGGTCAGGACTTGCTGGATGATTTTGCGGATCGCATGCAACGCTATGATCAAACACGCGATTTCCCGGCGGTCAAAGGGCCGTCTTATCTATCAGTGCATTTGCGCTTCGGTACGGTGTCTATACGTGCATTGGTGCGACGTGCGCTGGATGCTATGCGCTCAGGCACCGGCGGTAGCGGAGCAGCGGTCTGGTTGTCGGAACTGATATGGCGCGATTTTTACTTCATGATTCTGTTTCAGCATCCGCGCGTAGTAACTCATGCCTTCAAGCCGGATTACGATGCCATCGTCTGGGAAAGCGGTGATCATGCACAAGCACTATTTCAAGCCTGGTGCGATGGCAAAACCGGCTATCCCTTGGTCGATGCCGCCATGCTGCAATTGAATCAAACCGGCTATATGCACAATCGCTTGCGCATGGTCACGGCATCCTTCCTGATCAAGGATCTGGGCATAGACTGGCGTTGGGGTGAACATTACTTTGCCGAGAAACTGAATGACTTTGACCTGTCCGCCAACAACGGTGGCTGGCAATGGGCATCGTCTTCAGGTTGTGATGCACAGCCTTACTTCCGCATCTTCAATCCGATCACGCAATCGGAAAAATTCGATGCGGATGGAAAATTCATACGTCGCTATTTGCCGCAATTAAGCAAACTCTCGAGCAAGCATATTCATGCGCCGTGGCGTGTACCGGCTATGGAATTGAAAATGGCCGGCATCGAACTCGGCAACAACTATCCTGAACCGCTGGTACAGCATGACGAAGCGCGCGCCCTCACCCTGCAACGCTATGCCGTCGTCAAAAAGGTAGCGGAGTATGTAGATTGAAGCGCTTGATCGAAAAAAACTAAACGCAAGGCAAAAAAAATCCCGCATGCATGCGGGATTTTTTATAGGTCCAAAGATTAATTGACCGGGACTTCTTTCTTGATGAAGCCGGCAATCAGTTTCACCAAAGCTTCTTCCTGATACGGCTTGCCCAGATATTCATTCACGCCCAGTTCCATCGCATAGTTGCGATGCTTGCTGGCGGTACGCGATGTAATCATGATGATAGGAATATCACGAGTCCGTTCATCACCACGAATATTGCGGGTCAAATCGAAGCCATCCATACGCGGCATTTCGATATCGACCAACATCACGTCCGGTGTAATCGATTGCAAGTGCTGTAACGCATCGACGCCATCCTTGGCCAGCACGACTTGATAACCTTCGCGTGTCAGCAAGCGCTGCGTTACACGACGCACGGTCAGCGAATCATCGACCACCATCACGATATGTTGAGTACGCAGCCCCTGCACCGGTTCGACGTTGCGCGCAGCAGGTTCAAAGGTCGCCATCTCCGCCACTGCCCCCATATCGTTCGGCACATCCGATGGCGTCAAACGGGGCGCACGAATATTTTCGTGCGCGGCGCGTTGTGCCAGCGGCACCGGATTCAAGATCAAAACGATTTCACCAGAACCCAAAACGGTCGCGCCGGCGATCCCTATCATCCGTGACAACTGCGGACCGATATTCTTGACCACGACTTCTCGATTACCGAGAATTTCATCAACGTGCAAGGCCACCCTGTCGTTACCGCTCTTCAGTATCAGCAACGGTGAATACTGTTGCGTTACCGGTGCTGCATCCGTATCACCCAGCAAAGTCGACAGATAATGCATAGGCACGCGTTGCGACTGCCACATCACGGCACCTTCGTTATACGCAATCGCCAGCGGGCCATTTTTCAATTGCTGAACCTGCTCGACCAATACTGATGGCAGTGCGTAGGTCTTGCCGCCAGTCGACAGAATCACGACCTGTGTAACAGCCAGCGTCAATGGTAAATGAATCGTGAAGTAAGCACCCTTGCCTGCTTCTGATGCTATTGCCACACGACCACCGAGCGATGCCGCTTCGGAGCGCACCACATCCATACCGATGCCGCGCCCGGCCAGCTCGGTGACTTCTTCTGCCGTCGAGAAACCAGGGTGAAAAATCAGATCGGTGATTTCTGCATCGGACAGCTTGTCATCATCCGTCACCAAGCCGTTTTCCAGCGCCTTCTTGCGGATGTTATTCAGGTTCAAGCCCTGGCCGTCATCGGAGAAATGAATAACGACTTCATTACCTTCCTGACGAATCTCCACACGCAGTTCACCGGTTTCATTCTTGCCGGCGGCCTTGCGTTTTTCACGAGACTCGATACCGTGCACAATCGCATTACGCAGCAAATGCTCAAACGGCCCGACCATTTTTTCCAGCACGCCCCTATCGACTTCAACTGCACTACCGCGAATATCGAGATTGACGCGCTTATCCACTTCCTTCGCGGCCTGACGTGTGACGCGATATAAACGTTCCGAGATACTGGCAAATTGCACCATGCGCACACGCATCAAATCCTGTTGCAAATCACGCGTCAAACGCGCCTGATTCGTCAGATCGCTACTGGCGCTATCGATAGTGCGACTCAAGTTTTGCTGAACCGAACCAACGTCATTCACGCTTTCGGCCATCATCCGCGTCAATTCCTGCAGGCGGGTAAAACGATCGAATTCGAGTGGATCGAATTCGCGATCTGCGGAGACGCCCATATGCGACGTGATCTGTGATTCCGCCTGCATTTCAATTTCGCGCAACTGCTCACGCAAACGTGAAACGTTTTCAGACAATTCGCCCATGGACATGCGCAGAGTGCCGACTTCCGTTTCCAGCTTGGAGCGCGAGATCGAAACCTCACCGGCCTGATTGACCAGACGATCGAGAATATCGGCACGCACACGCACCAGTGAAACCGGAGCGGCAGATGCTACTGTACGCGATACAGGCGAAACGCCAGGAATCATCGCTGTTGCAGGACGACTATCCGTAACCGGCATCAAACTTTGAATGACAGGGAGCTCTTCCTCCGCGATATTTTCTTTGTCAAGATTCGCTGCCTCGAAGGATTGCTGCTTAGGCGCATCCGGATTTTGCAACTGTTCAAACAGCTGCAAACCGTGATCATGCCGCGCCAGCAAATCTTCCACTGCGGCAGCAGATGGATAACCGGCATGCGTAATATTTTCGATGCGCGTTTCCATCTCGTGCATATGCTGGCCCAGCAACATCGCACCGGCCATACGCGCACTGCCTTTGATTGTATGCAAAATCCTCAAGATGGATTGCGGTAATGCTGTATCACCCAGAGCTTGTTGCCACGCGCGTAATGCCTGCCCCATCTGCGGCAACATGTCTGTGCCTTCTTCAATGAAAACAGGCAGCAGATCAGCATCGATCTCATCCTTGATGATCAAGGCAGGATCGGTCAGCTCTTCACTATTTTGCGGATAGCTCGGCTCTTCAAATGGCGCAGGATCTATTTCCGAAATGGCTGGTAGCGGCTCTACCGCAGGCCTGACTTCCAGAACGGGAGCAGGGTCGACGATATTGTTTTGCTCGAATGCGGGCAAAGGCTCAGTCTCAAATACAGATGCATCTGCGACTTCAGACTGGTTTTCATTCAAGGCTGCTGTATCGAATACAGACTGACCGTGCTTGGAGCTGATGCGAAACTCAAAATCTTCCGGCATGCGTTCAAGAATTTCCGCCTGCTCAGGTTCGAAATCAGGCATCTCGCCCAAAGCGAACATCTGCAGCATGAAACGAATGCGCGAAATCGCATGATCCAGCGTGTCGTATTCCGATATCAACAGCTTGACCGGTTTCCGTGCCAGATACTGAAGTACGGCTTCCAGCGCATAGGCAATCTGCTGCAAAGGTTTGAAACCGACGGTGGCAGAACTACCTGCCAGCGAATGCGCCGCATGTACTGTTGGAATGTTGACGTGGCGATCCGGCTCATGCCGCCATTCAGCGATATCTTGCGACAGCATACGCACCAACTCGTCGGTTTCAGCCAGATAAATATTATGCAAAGGCAAACTGATTTCCAGATTACCTATGTATTTGACGTTGTCGTCCGACTTGTGCGCGGCAGGAGGATTACCCGGAAAGTCGAGCACGGCAGCAACTTGCAATGGCGCTGCTTCGCTCACGACATCGATCTTTAAATGATCGAGTTCGCCAACAACCGACTCAAGCATTGTTGGTTCGGCTACGACTTCGGCAACCTCATCTGCAGTCGCATTGAATTTCTGGAACTGTGCGAGTTCTTCATCGCTCAACTCCAGCTCTTCTGCTTCTGTTGCCGCGACTGCATCCTCGCTACCAAAGTCTGCTGTGCTTGCGGCAATGCTCTCTGCACCGGTATTGCTTGCTGTTTCAGTAAAGGCTTCTTCAATGGGCGAAACTAACTGAGTTTCTTCCATTTCATCGTAATGAAAACCCTCACCGTCTTTGACACGTTCAGCAGCATCAATCAACGCACGGCCATTACGGTCGGAACGACCTTGCATCTGCAAGTCGCCCACCCATGCGTCCAGAACTTGCACCGCCTTTTCAAGTAATGCATACAGATCTGCATCGCCGCCGCGCGTGTCCGACAGACGCAAATTCAGTACTTGTTCGACACTCCACGCAGCCTCGCCAAAGGTAACCAGGCCAACCATGCGGCCGCTACCCTTCAAGGTATGAAACGAACGGCGCAGGGTTGTCAGGAACTCTTGATTGTGCGGCGCGTTGCGCGAATCAGGGGCAGTCTCCTTGACGCTATCCAGTACTTCAACCGCCTCGGATAGGAAAATTTCCAGCAACTCCGCATCGATAGCCTCGTCAGTTGCAGGTGCCACTAAAGGTGCTATTTCTTTCACATGGGAAGCCTTGGCCGGCGCTGTCGCCAACGCAATATCGTCCATTGCATCTTGCGAAGCAACGAAATCCGGATGCTCCAGCATATCGATGACGGCGCGTGCCCTCTCGTTTGCCTCAGGATTGTCGACCAGCCTTGCGTCCAGACGCACTTGCTCCAGCGATTCCTTCAATTGCTCTTGCAGAAAGGGATTGGTCGGTTCTGCGGCGAGTGAAATCGCCAGTTCTTCCGATTGCTTCTGGTGAAAAGCGAGCTCCGATTCTACTGTAGGCAAATCCGGAACCTGGATTTCAGGCATCTCGGAAATCGTGTTTTCGACTGTCGACATCGGAATCACGACGACATCCAATGCTGCATGCGACGGGCCATTTTTTTCAGTCAGATTCGCACGAAAAATGCCCGCCTGATCATCAAAAGAAAAACGTTTGTTGACGCCATCCGGGTGCAATTGCAAAGTCTCGATGAAGAAACTCAAAGCGCCTACGTTTTG
This sequence comes from Herminiimonas fonticola, assembly GCF_003293745.1. GTDB lineage: Bacteria > Pseudomonadota > Gammaproteobacteria > Burkholderiales > Burkholderiaceae_D > Oxalicibacterium > Oxalicibacterium fonticola. The sequence goes on along the minus strand of NZ_PTLZ01000001.1, from coordinate 823,030 downwards.
CGCAACTTGCTGGAACTCTTGCAGCTCCGGTGTTTCTTCTGCATCGATAAAGCAGCGTACGGCAGCTTGCGTATGTTGTACGGCACGCATTGCATCTTCATGACCAAGTACGGCAAGCGCACCGCTGATTTGATACAGAACGGAATCAATATCCGACAAACCTGCACGCTGCTCGGGATCGCGGAAATACTCGTCCAGCATTTTCTCGACTTGACGCAAACTGGATTGCATTTCACCAGCGAGTGCCGTCATGGTTTGACGTTCTTGCGCCTCGCGCGACATGTCATCCAGCCATTGTGCAGAATGTGTCAGCGTCTCGCCGGAAACTGCAGAGAGCAGGCGCGTCGTCACCGCATCGGCACGCTCGGCAAAATCATCAGCCAGATGACCAATCTGCTGCAATGCATTTTCAACAAACAACAAGCTGGTTGCGATTTCCAGACTCAGACTGTCGCCCGGCCGCGAATGTGCTGCATGGCGTGCGATCCCACTGAGTTCGCGCAACAGTTTTGCCAATGCCGGCGCATTCAAATGATTGCCGGCTTCTGCCAGACCCGTCATTTCCTGTTCGAAGGATGCCGCTACAGTGGCATCACCGCTGGCAACCCGGTTCCATAAATTCTTGGCTTGCGATAAACGTTCCTTCGCTGCAGCCAATGCCTGCGCATCGATCTGGCCGTAGCGTTTTTTCTCGTAATCGTTAGGTACTACACCATCAAGTTGATACGCGCTGCGAATTTGCTGAGCGGCAGCAGAAGGATGTGCTACGCGCGCAATGAAGAACAGCGCATCGCGCAACAGTCTTTCCGTAATGCTGGACGAGCCTTCGCCCAAGCGGCGAATTTGCAAGTTGATACGTGCAAACAATTGTTTGACATACAACTCGTTCGGCACCTGGCCGGCAGAAACCGCATCGGCAAAACCGTGCATGACCCACCAGAAACTGCGTGCCTGCTGTGTGCTTTGTGCCTGCTCAACACGCAAGACGATGTCGCGCATAGTCCTTGCACTTGCCAGGCCGGTCTCGCTATCGACCTCTTTCAGAAATATCAACAGCGCACGTTCAAAACGCTTGCGCAAGCCGACGTAATCGTCAGCACTCAATGTAATCGATGCGGCTGGAAATTGTGGGCGGATTGCCAGATTAGGGAAGAACAGATCGGCTGGATGAATGCGCTCAGCCCCACGTACTTGCAGCAGTGAACGGTAATAAGGGAACAAACGTACCGGCTGATGCGGCATCCCTGCCAGCAATTCCTCCAGATATTCCAGCAGTGCCTGATAGGCATGTGCAATTGCATGTACGCTGTCATCGGTCAGAGTTAGCTGGCCGGATTCAAAGCGATCAAACAAATCTTCGACAGTTTCGGTAATGATGGCAACGCCATCGACATCGACTATTTGCAAGGCGCCATGCGCCTGATGCAAATAGGTTTTTGCATGACGCAAAGTGGTCGATTGGGTTTCCGGATCCTGTGTCAGCGCTTCGCCTAAAGCGACTTTGGAACGCGTTAGTGCTTCGCCGATTTCAGCTATGACCCACGACAAGGGGCCGGTATCGAAGCTGTCTTTACCTTGCGGCAAAGAGGAGGAAGGGGTATTCATGACTGCCTCGCGGGTGCGGGGTGATCAAGCAAGAGATGAGCTGATCACCGCAATTGCTGTTGGGCCTCAAACCAATGCGTGCCTGTAACAAATCGCGTCAGAGACGCGCCGTTAAAGACACGCACAAGATAAATAAATCAAGCCGTTACACGGAACCGTGATACCGAGTTTTTGAGTTCTTCGGCCAGCTTCGACAATTCGCGAATCGAATGCGCAGTTTGCTGCGTACCTTCTTGCGTCTGTTCCGTAACGGTCAGAATGCCTTGAATATTTTGTGCCACGCCGTTTGCCGATGTTGCCTGCTGTTCGGTAGCTGACGAGATTCCTTGAATCAGTTCCGCCAGACGGTTGGAAACGCGTCGAATATCAGACAGCGCCGCACCGGCAGCATCGGACAGTTTTGCCCCCTCGACCACACCCTGCGTCGATTTTTCCATAGCGGCAACCGCATCGTGGGTATCTGTTTGAATGGTACGAACCAGCGCACCGATCTGCTTGGTCGCTTCACCGGAACGTTCCGCCAGACGCTGAACCTCTTCCGCAACCACCGAGAAACCGCGACCTGCTTCACCGGCCGATGCCGCCTGAATTGCCGCATTCAACGCCAACACGTTGGTCTGTTCGGTAATGTCGGAAATCAGTTCTGTGATCTCACCAATCTCTTGCGAGGATTCACCCAGACGCTTGATTCGTTTCGAAGTTTCCTGAATCTGTTCGCGAATCTCGGTCATGCCCTTGATCGCATTTTCCACCGCACGTGAACCTTGTTCTGCCGCCGTCACTGACTGACGCGCAACTTCTGCCGACTCACTGGCGGATTTGGAAACATCGGTAATCTGTACCGCCATTTCCAGTACGGCCTGACCGGTTTCCTGAATGTTGCGCGATTGCTTGTGTGACGCTTCCAGCAATTCAGTGGAAATATTTTGCGCAGTGTTGGATGCCAACGTAACCTGTTCCGCTGTGTTCGTTACGCGTCCAACCAGACCGCGCAATTCTTCCACCGTATAGTTAACCGAATCGGCGATCGCGCCGGTAATGTCTTCGGTCACCGTCGCTTGCACAGTCAAATCGCCATCCGCAACTTCCTGCAATTCATTCATCAGGCGCAAAATAGCGGCCTGATTCTGATCGTTTGCGTGTTTCGCTTCTTCTTCTTTTTGCTGCGCTTCCAGACGCTGTCCATCAGCTTCTTCACGACGGGCATCCGCTTCATTCGTTCTGTTACGACTATCCTGCAACAGAACCAGCGCAATACCTGCAGCGGAGACCAGCGCGGCGAATACACTCAACAGCATCAACCAGAAAGGCCAGGTCACCGAATCCTGTTCGGTACGATAAGTTTGTTGCAATTCGTTCAGACGCTGTTTCAAGGCTTCGTTTTCCTTGAAGATCAGTTCCTGTGCCTGTTTCGCGGCGATAAAGTTTTGCAGGTTACCCAGAATCAGCGCGATCGATTTTTGATAGTCAGCAAATGCGGCTTGCAACTCAACCAATTTTTCGCGTGTATCCGGCTCAGTGGTTTTGCTCAAACGCAGAACTTCACTACCGTTCAAGAAACCTTCGGTAATATCGCGGAAAGTATTGGTATCTTTGCCCAGCAAGAAAGCGGTTTCCGGATTCACACCTTCCGAACTCAAAAATTCATTCGCACTACGCGCCAGACGTTGCGTCAGCATCACGAGCTGCCCCGCTGCCGCAACTTCGCGCGGCGAGGCACCACTTTGCGATTTGAGGGTTGATATCTGTTCGGTCAATTCCAACAAGTTAGGTGTAATCCCGTTCAAGACTTCCAGCGTTGTACCAAAGCCTGTCAGCGGAGCTTCAAGTTTGATAATCGTGGCAGCTGCCTTGTCGGAACCTGCCCACAATTTCTGAACTTCCTGCAAGGCACTTTCCATTTTTGCGTCAGGCGCACCGATGTCACGCCCCTGATAAACGCCGCCCTTGGACAGAACATTCAAATCGTTGTTGAATTCTTTGCGGCTATCGGCCAATTGCTTGAATGCTTCCTTGTTACCTTGAATCGCATTCGGTGTCGCCTTACCAACCCGCTGCGAGTGCATCAGTGCATCGCCGGCGATCTGCGTTTGGGTCGAGGTCAAGGCAGAATAATCTGCGTTCAACCACACGAATACGGCACCCAGAACCAGCGAGGAGCCGAGTGCAATCAGAAGAATACGAACCTGCTCCTGCAGTGGCAGTTTACCGATCAGTGGCAGACGGATATCACCACTTTTTTGCAGAACGTCGCCGATGTAAGTCGCATTAGGATTGACGTTGGCGCGTGCTGCGCGCACTACGCTCGGATCGATAGGCGTCGTTGTAACCGGTGCATCACCATGTGTATCCGCTCCCTGTGCGGCCGCCTCTTTTTTATTTTTGGAAAGCGGTAATTTAAACGCCATTCTGATTCTCCTGATTCTGTTTATACTGCGCCCGGATCATCGCTCCCGGATCGCTCATAGACCGACGTGCAAAAATTGAGGGTTTTGTATTACTAAAGAAAGATCAAGCTCGCTCCAGATGTGCGATTCGCGATCCAGATAACGCTTGCTTACCCAAGGCGCAGATTCATCCTGCACATCGGCTTGCGCTTCCATTTCAGCGACGTTATGCAAGCCGAGCACACGCGACACCAACAAGCTACTATTGAATGAGAGACTGGGAGCAAACGCAACAATGCGACTGTCCTTGTCGATCGGTGTAGGTGCATGACCTTGAAATTGTGCGAAATCGATCACGCTGATCAAATTGCCGCGAATATTCGTCAGACCAAGAAACCAGGGCTGCGTCAAAGGCACTTCGGTAACAGTGCCTACCGAAACAATTTCGCCCGCCGTCTGCAAATTCAACAAACAACGGCTGCCACCTATCATCACGCCCAACTGATTGACACGCGTATCTTCGCCGCTGCGCGCGGTCTGCATGCGCTCGACCAATTGCGCCTGAAATTCGCGCAAACGCGTGCGGCGTGTAGTGATATCCGTTTTGGCGAATACCTTTCCCGCTTGCAAATCCGATGTGGGCAGCTGGCTCATCAGAGATTACTTATCCGAGTGCTGCAATTTTTGCGAGGAGCTCAGTCGGATCAACCGGTTTGACGATGTAATCCCGTGCACCCTGGCGCAAACCCCAGATACGGTCGGTTTCCTGACCTTTGCTGGTGCAGATGATGACAGGCACGTCTTGTGTTTCCGGATCGCGAGTAATGGCGCGTGTGATTTGAAAGCCGTTTTGGCCGGGCATCACGATATCCATCAAGATCAATTGCGGCTTGTCTGCCTTGATCTTCAGTAATGCTTCTTCGCCATTTTCTGCTGTAGAAACGGAAAAACCTTTTTTTACCAGGATATCGGTCAGAAAATAACGCTCGGTCGGAGAGTCATCGACGATGAGGATTTTTTGGATGGCCATCTGAAACCTTTAAATCAAAATTTATTTTGCGACTGCTTCTGCCGTGTACTCGCGCACGGTTTTGAGCAGACTATCTTTAGTGAATGGCTTGGTGAGGTAGGCATCGGAGCCGACCATCGCGCCGCGCGCACGATCAAACAAGCCATCCTTGGACGACAACATGATCACGGGCGTGGAATGAAATTTGGCACTTTTCTTGATCAGTGCACAGGTTTGGTAGCCGTCGAGACGCGGCATCAAGATATCGCAGAAGATAAGTGCAGGCTTGTGGTCGTTCATTTTTGCGAGCGCATCAAAGCCGTCGTCCGCCAGCACGACCTTGTAACCTGCCTGACCGAGGAATATCTCTGCCGACCGACGAATCGTACTGCTATCGTCGATCACCATGATTTTCATGTCGGCATTATCCAGTGATATTGTCATGAGTCATCTCGTTAAACTGTGTCCACAATATACGGCTCAACAGTAACAAAAAGCAAGATTCTTTAGGTCAAGCACCACCGCGCAAATCAATGCCCGTGGTTTTTCAACAAAAATACCAAAGTCACAACACCGCTTGACGATTATCGATTAGATCGCCACCATTTCGAAGTCTTCCTTGCGCGCGCCGCATTCCGGGCAAGTCCAGTTCATAGGCACGTCGGCCCAACGAGTTCCGGCAGCGATGCCTTCTTCCGGCAAACCGGCAGCTTCGTCGTAAATCCAGCCACAGATCAGGCACATCCAAGTTTGGAACGGTTCGTTCGATGTTGTTTCGTTAATGCTCACGGCAGACAGCCCTTCAAGTAAAATGCATAATCAGCTATCTTAATATACCCGCCGTGCAAAACCAAACTTCTCCGCTTATATTGACCTTTGGCCCAACAGATCCGGTAGGCGCTGTCGGCATTCAAGCTGACTTGGCCTCTTTTGCCGCCATGGGCTGTCACGGCTTATCCGTCGTCACCGCACTTTTCATCGGCGATACGGCACGCATAGAAGATATGCAAGTGATCGATCCTGACTGGGTTTCCGATCAGGCGCGCGTCGTGCTGGAAGACATGCCGGTCGCCGCCTTCAAAGTTGGCGCTGTCGGCAGCATAGAAAACGTTTCGGCGATTGCCGAAATCGTTTCCGACTACCCTGACATTCCGCTGATCTTCGACCCTTTTCTCTCGTCCCTGCCCGATCAAGGACCGGACGCTGAAGACATGTTGATGGCAACCCGCGAACTATTGATTCCGCAAACCACGGTATTGGTTATTTCGACTGTCGAATTGGTGCGCATGGCTGAAACCTGGCGCGAACCGTCGGAAGAAGACCTGATGGCAGTCGATGCGATGCGTCTGATCGAAATGGGCTGCGAATACGTCTTCGTCACCGGCACGCCATCCGGCCTGACTGACGTCGCCAATACCCTGTTCGATGAAGGCGGCGTAATCCGTCACGACAATTGGCAACGTATTTCCGGCTCATACAACGGTGCCGGCGGCACGCTCGCGGCCACCATTGCGGCATTACTGGCAAACGGACTGGATATTCCCGAAGCCGTATTTGAGGCGCAGGAATTCACGATTGCGTCTATCGCCAATGCGCAACGTCTGGGTATGGGCAAGCTGGTTCCCGATCGTTATTTCTGGGCGCGCGAATCGGATGAAGAGACCGACCTCACGCCGCCACTTCAGTAATCAGCTCGAACATTTACCTTTTCTTTTTAAGTACATCGCATGACATCCAATAACGATATTCTTTTCGCTCGCGCACAAAAAAGCACACCGGGCGGCGTTAACTCGCCGGTGCGTGCCTTCCGCTCGGTTGGCGGCACACCGCGTTTTATTACTCGCGCTGAAGGTCCTTATTTTTGGGATGCCGACGACCGCCGCTATATTGACTACATAGGCTCATGGGGTCCGGCGATTGTCGGCCACGCACATCCGGACGTCGTCAAGGCAGTGCAGGATGCGGCCGTGCGCGGCTTGAGTTTCGGCGCGCCGACTGAAGGCGAAATCCAGATGGCGGAATTAATCTGCCAACTGGTGCCATCGATAGAACAGGTGCGTCTGGTTTCCAGCGGCACAGAAGCGGCGATGAGTGCCTTGCGTCTGGCACGTGGTGCAACCGGCCGCGACAAGATCATCAAGTTTGAAGGTTGTTATCACGGCCATGCTGATTCATTGTTGGTCAAAGCCGGTAGCGGTTTGCTGACCTTCGGTAATCCGACTTCGGCTGGCGTACCGGAAGATTTCGCCAAACATACATTGGTGCTCGACTATAACAATCCGCAACAATTAGTAGACACCTTCAAGGAAATCGGTGACCAGATTGCCTGCGTGATCGTCGAGCCGGTGGCCGGCAATATGAATCTCCTACCTGCCACACCTGAGTTCCTGCAAACCATGCGTCGCGTCTGCACGCAATATGGTGCGGTATTGATTTTCGATGAAGTGATGTCGGGCTTCCGCGTTGCGCTTGGCGGCGCACAATCGATTTACGATATCCAACCAGATCTGACCGTGTTGGGCAAAGTCATAGGTGGCGGTTTGCCAGTGGCCGCATTCGGTGGTCACCCCGATCTGATGCAGCATCTTGCTCCATTGGGCGGCGTGTATCAGGCCGGCACTTTGTCGGGCAATCCAGTTACTGTTGCGGCAGGTTTGGCAACATTGAAATTGATTCAGGCACCAGGCTTTTACACATCGCTGACAGCACAAACGACAAAACTGGTGACAGGTTTTACCGAAGCAGCGCGCGCGGCCAATATCGCATTCTCCGCCAATTCTGTGGGCGGCATGTTTGGCATATACTTCGCCGCAGAGAAACCGCTGTCTTATACAGAAATGATGAAGTGCGATACCGCGAAGTTCAATACCTTCTTCCACGCAATGCTGGATGCAGATGTATATCTGGCGCCGTCGGCATTCGAGGCTGGTTTCGTTTCAGCGCAACACAGTGACGATGTGATCAATGCAACGATAGCTGCGGCAACTGCAGCTTTCGCAAAACTGTAAAACGAACAGTCAGTATTAGCTGAACCACTCAATAAAAAAGCGCCTTGATCGGCGCTTTTTTATTTTCGAAATTACAGCTCACGATTAACGTAACCAGCCACGTTTGCGGAAATACAGCATAGGCACGACCGCACTCGCCGCCATCAAAATCACTGTGTATAAATAGCCGTAATTACCGAAGAACTCCAGCTCCGGGAAGTACTTCATGTTCATGCCGTAAATACTCGCGATCAGCGTCGGCGGCAGTAAAGCCACGCTGGCAACCGAGAAGATTTTGATGATTTTGTTCTGGTTAATGTTAATGAAACCGACGGTCGCATCCATCAAAAAGTTGATCTTGTCGAACAGGAAAGCCGTGTGTCCGTCTAGCGATTCGATATCACGCATGATCTGACGCGCTTCCTCAAACTGCTCCGAACTCAGCAAACGACCGCGCATCAGAAAACTGACTGCGCGTCGCGTATCCATCATGTTGCGACGTATGCGTCCGTTCAAATCTTCTTCATGCGCCATCGCATTCAGTGCGGTTGCTGCATCCTGATCGGTGATTTCCTTTTGCAATACGCTTTTACTGACAGCTTCAAGACTTTGGTAAATGCCTTCCAACGCATCCGCAGAATACTCGGCATCCGTCGCATACAAATCCAGCAACACGTCTTTGTAATCATTAATTGATCCAGGTCGCGAACGCGCACGCATACGCACCAGGCGGAAAATCGGCAAGTCATCCGCATGGACAGAAAACAGCATGTCTCTGGCCAGGATAAAAGCCACCGTCACCACGCTCGATGGAGCGTCGTCTTCTCCCAGCAGGAAATCGGTACGCAAATGCAAGTCGCCATTTTCCGCTTCGTAATAACGTGCGGATGCTTCGATATCCTTGACTTCATCTTCGCCCGGCAAGGTTACGCCGTAAATGCCCTTGACCCAATCGCGCTCTGCATCATTCGGGTCGGTCAGATCGACCCATACTGGCGTGATGTTTTCCAGATCGGCGCGGCTGTCGATGTTGACTTGGCTCAGGCGACCATTCTGCAATACAAATACGTTAATCATAAGCTCTCCCAGTCGCGTCAGAAACACCAACCATCGCTGATGAAACACACAACTCATCCTACAGAGCAGACTCTGCAGTGGATTTAATTTTGAGGGAACGCGGCCATTAAACAAACTAAACAGGCCAGGACGCGACCACCCACCGAATCGGCGAGAGGCGCTATGGAGCGTGAGCGTTAAGCGCTATCTCGCAGATTGACCGTCAAAAACGGCGAACAACTTAAATAAGGACTACCCAAGACGGGTCTCCGGAAACGAAAACAGCGCAAGTGTACTGATAAGTCGAAAGGCTAGCAAGCCAGTCAACACGGTTTTTATCATCGAGTTATGCATTGAATCGGTCGCCTGCCGGATATGAACGTCATATCAGCGATATCGTTGACAATCGCTTAATGAATCACGGATAACATCAATTGAAACTTCTCTCGTACTTGATGAATGCGCAAGAAGATCAAGGTAAAGCGGCACCGTTCATGCGACGCAAAATCAGGTCCGTGCGACGGCCCAGATAACCGGTGCCGCGATGCGCATCGTAATAACGCGGATTAGGCAACATGACAGCGAGGCGCGCCGCCTGCTCCGAACTCAATTGCGCGGCTGATATACCGTAATAATGTTGAGCTGCAGCTTCGGCACCAAAAATCCCTACGCCCCATTCGACGACATTCAAATAGATTTCAAAGATGCGCTCCTTGTCCATCCAGAATTCGAGCATATAGGTAATGACCAACTCCTGGCCCTTGCGAACATAACTGCGATCGCCGGACAGGAAAAGATTTTTTGCCAGTTGCTGCGTAATGGTTGAACCGCCTGCGACAACCTTGCCTTTTTTGATATTTTTTTCGTAGGCTTTTTCCAGCGCTTCCCAGTCTATGCCTTCATGACCGGAAAAATTGGAATCTTCCGACGCGATGATCGCGCGCTTCAAGTTATTCGAAATGCGTTTGTACGGCACCCATTTGTGCTTGAGTTGTGCCTTCGGATTCTTGTCTTGAAGTGTTGAGAGTTGCTCGCGCATGAAGCTGGTCGAATCAGGATTGTGATTCACCCACCAGCCAATTTGCAAAAAGAAATACAACTGCACCAGCAGAACCAACAGCACGGGTACGAGGATCAGCCAAAACAACAGCTTGCGCATTATTTTCATTTTTATACGTTCAAATCGAAGCGCTTAGTGCGTTGCGTTGAAAAATACTGCATCCAAAAATTAGAGCCGCTCGCGCAATTCTGCAAACACGTCACTGGTTTCAGGTCGCACTCCACGCCATAGATAAAATGATTCAGCCGCCTGCTCAACCAACATGCCAAGGCCGTCACGCACGATGGCCCCATGCTGCTTGGCAAAGCGCATGAAAGCAGTCGGCTCCTTGCCGTACATCATGTCATAAGCCAGGGTATGCGCACCAAATACACGCGGCGAAATAGGTGGCACTTCCGATGCGAGACTCGCTGCCGTTGCATTGATCACGATATCGAAGGTATCTTCCACTTCGGCAAACTCACAAACCTTGAGCCGTGGTTGATTCGAAAACCGGTGCGCCAGATCCAGCGCCTTGGCATGAGTACGATTCGCCAATACCAATCTTGCCGGTTGTTCGCTCAACAAAGGCAGGATCACACCGCGTGCAGCACCACCTGCGCCCAGCAGCAGCACTGATTTGTTGGCGACAGCAATACCGGCATTACGCACAATGTCCGTTACCAAACCAATACCATCGGTGTTATCGCCCAGCATTTCAGTGCCGTCGAACTTCAAGGTATTGACCGCACCAGCAGCACGCGCTCGTTCAGTTAAAGTCGTCGCCAAGGCATACGCTTCCAGCTTGAATGGCACCGTCACATTCAAACCTTTGCCACCATTGCGGATGAAACTTTGCACGCTCGCAAGAAAGCCATCCAGCGGCGCCAACAGGCGATCGTATTGCAAGTCCTGCTGCGTTTGCGCGGCGAAGCGCGCATGAATATCTGGGGATTTGCTGTGTGCGATGGGATTGCCAATCACTGCATAGTGATCAACTTTAGCCTTTGCAGTACTCAAAGTCGCGCTCACTTATTGGCCTCGTGTTTCTGTTTGCAACGCATCGTCACGGGTAAAGCTGAAACGCGTGATGATTTCCCACACATCGTCTTTACCGGTCGAACGCATATTATCGGGGAATTTACCGAACGGCACCGAGCGTCGCACGATATTCAACGCAGCCTGATCCAGCGCAGCGTCACCGGACGATCGCTCAATGCGAGGCCCGCCATCCTTCATGTATATCGTACCGTCCTGAAAAATCGGAATATAAAGCACCAGATTGCCATATAACTTCTTGCCGTCTTTTTGCGGGAAGTTGAGCGTGCCGTATTTTTCGATTCGATCCTGAAACGCCTTGTAATACGCGGCATAACCAACTTCGCGCGTACTCGGCGTTACCTGGGTTTTCTTCGGACGCTTGTTGTAATCCTCGATATTGCGCGAAATTTCTGCTTCTCTGCGCAACAGCGCTTTCGCGCTATCCAGCATATCCATCGCATTACGTTGCGGCAGCACATCCTTGACCGGTTCTACATCGGTGACTTGCGGTGTACGGAAAGGTGTTTTCTTTTCCAGTTGCGCCAACAATTTTTGTTGCTGACGCTCCAGCTCTTCTACCTTGCGGCGTGATGCCTTGGCGCTTTCGCCATCTTCGCTTTTACGCAAATCCGGCAAAGGCGATTTGGCGCGACCTGCATCAGCATTGCCGCCACCATCCAGATTGGCTTGCGCCAGCGCATCGGCTTTCAAGGGTTGCTTGGCGTGCTTGGCGTTCACCAAAATTACCTCAAGACCAGGATCGGTAGGCTTGAACTTGAACGCTTCTGGCGCGGTGAAATGCACAGCCAGCAATGCCGCATGCGCCAGCACGGAAAACGTGACGGCGATGGCGAGTATGCGATTCTGGAAAAGTGACTTCACGCGTGCGATGGCTGACAATAATTGAAGGGATGAATTCTACGACAAAGCGCAGCCGAATTTAATGAACTTTCCATCCCCTATTCCGGCGCAACCGTAGCTGCGATTGCTGACGGCTCTTCCGTCGCTGCTGCAACTGCCTGTTCATCCGGCACCGGTTCGGCATCGCCTTCCAACAAATCTTCAGTCAGGTCGTCACCTAATTCTTCGTCCAACTCTGCATCCAGTTCGGCTGCGTTCGCACTTGCATCCTGCGTAATGTCTAGCAAGCGCGCTTCTATCGTCAGATCTACCTCATCCCAACGCAGCAAATCCAGTTTGACTTGCGAACCACGCGCGACTTGCGGCATGCCAGGCAATTTGATCACAAGTGGAATGTCGATCAGGCGCAGGATTTCCTCCTTCAAGACCGTCGCTTCGATTTTCAGATTGTCTTCCTGCGTTTGTACTTTAGCCTTTTCCTGACTCAACCAGCGCAGGCACCAGTAGCGTTCCATATCGGACTGGAATGCTGCATATGCACTATAAGCAGCATCGAACGCAGACACGATCGCAAACAAATCCGCATCGCGTTGCTTGAACGGCGCAACCAGCGGCGCTGTCACGCCATGCTCTATACATGCCAGAATCTGCCATTGATTGACCAAATCGGTATAACGACGCAAAGGCGATGTGCTCCACGCATATTGATCGACGCCCAGCCCCTGATGTGGCGCGGCATGCGTTTGCATGCGCACCTGCATCTTCGCTGCCCAACCATTGCCGGAACCGCCGCCCTGCGCCCTATAGATACCCGGCACGCCGTGCTCGTGCAGCAATTTACCCCAGCTACTGTTGGTAAGAATCGCCAGCTCGGCCACAATCTTGTCCAGCGGCGCACCGCGTTTGCGTCTTTGTATCGATACGATGTCATCTTCCACATAGAAGTTGAAATCGACGCGATTGTTTTGCTCCGGACGCAAGCCAAAACTTTCTCGTTTCGCCATGCGACCCTGTTCCAGAAACTGCGCCCACTTCCATAACAGCGCGATATCTTCCTTGTAGGGATAATCGCCCGCGTCTTTCGCAAGATTGTCTTCTGTTACATAGGCATCGAGATCGTTATGCCGCAGATTGGCAGCAATCGGCACGCGTTCAGCCCGCGTTTCACTGGCAATCACAGACCAGTCGGCCGGGTCCAACGTCACATACAGCGACAACGCGGGACACACTCGGCCTTCAGCCAGTGTGAACGCCTCGACCAATGCATCCGGCAACATGGTGATCTTGTCGCCCGGCATATACACGGTGGATAAACGTTGGCGCGCAATCGTGTCCAATGCATCATCGCGTTTGATACCCAGAGCAGGTGCAGCGATATGGATACCGACCTTGACCTTGCCGTCTGTCAGACGTGTGACCGACATCGCATCATCGATTTCCGTTGTAGTCACATCATCGATGGAAAATGCCTGCACATCGGCGAGCGGTAATTCAGGCAATGCTGGAATCGTGATTTCCGGAAAGCCTATGCCTTTAGGGAAAGAATCAAACAGGAATTTCGAGAAGTGCAAATCCTTGGCCGACTTGATACCACCCACAGCCAGCATCAAACGCTGTGGCGCAATCTGCATTTCACTGCATGCCGTATCCAGCGCCTTGTATTCGATGGAATTTTTGTCTGGCTTGAACAGCAATTGCAAAACCAGCGGACGCATCGCATCCGGCAATTTATGTGCTTTCAACTCTTCCACATACTGCGCTTGCACCAAACCTTGCAGGCGTTTCTTTTCCATTCCGGCCAAGGCGGCTTTCAACGACGCTTCCGGTGCTGCCTTGTAACGGCCTTTTCCTTTTTTATAGAAATAAACAGGTGCGGCGTGCAGACGCAAGATCAAACCGGCCGCTTCATGCGGCTTGGGCGCATGACCAAAATATTCGGTACCCAATTCGGCAAAACCGAATTCATCCTGACCCGCAACTTCCCACAAAAAATCCAAATCGATCTCTGCTGCAATCGCTTGCGCATCCGTCATGAACTCGCTTGGTGACGGCGCAGAAAATTGCAACAACACATCTTTAGCGCGGACCTTGGTGCGCTTACCCGAAGGCATTTCAACCTGATATGCCTCGCCTTGCTGCGACATAGCGACGCCGGCCTTGAAATCACCGGATTCATCAAAAAATAGATTCATTCAATACTTTGCTTATTAATGTGTTCTTGGAACAGGTTCACTTGCTGATCGATCTCACTGCCGAGTCGATTACTTAATTTGTTGAGCGCATTTTCAATTGCGCTGACTTTGCCGAATATTCTTTATCTCAGGCAAAAATACTTCTGTTACGAGCAACAAGCCATTGCCACGTTTGTATAAACAACGGCGCGCAAACAAGGGACCGTGCAAAACGACGCCTAAAGCCGCCGCCGCACGCAACACCAGTGGGTGTTGCGCATGCAAGCGTGCATATTGCAGTTCACCGCGTACTACACGCGGGTCACCGAATAAAGTGGTGCCCAGCGAGCGTTCACCCAGTCGGCCGAAAAACGGCCAGTCGGATGCCGTAGCAGAAAGCGGCACTATCGTATGCGCATACACGATCGCTTTTTCATCGCAACGTAATAGCACTTCGCGCTCCTGAACTTGCGTGCGGCGTGGCAAAGCAACTTCTGCAAATTCATCTGCCAGCACCAGCGCATGCTGCTGCGCCAAACGCTGTACACGAAAACGTTCGCAACGCGCGATCAACTTTTTCGTCAATGACATGGAATCAGTCAACCATGCGCGCATTTGCGGCGAAGCGTGCACGCCATTCACATGCGAAAACCACTGCGCCTGCAACAAAGAACGAGAGGCGCAACGACTCTTCACACGATGAATCAATCGACTCACTGAACAGCTCCGGCATCGACACCGCAGAACGCCAACACCTCACCCGCGTATTCAGAAAAATCGGAAATGCCGTGATCGCTGCCTTCAATAATATGCTGTCTGGCGTTGGCGAACTGCGCCACCATTTCTCGATAATCCAGCAACTCATCACCAGTCGCGGCGATTAAATAATAGCGTTCCGGATGCGTGATGCGTTCGACTGCCAGCGCCTTCAATTCGTCAATATACGCGGCCTTGAATTCAAATGGCTCATTCGTGTGATATTGCGTTTTGACACCAACTTGCGTCGCCAGATCGCGCGCTGCAAATACTGCAGGATTGAGCAAAACGGCACGGCATCCCAATTTTTCTGCCAGCCATGTTGCGTAATATCCGCCCAGCGATGAGCCAATCAGCGTCAGTTCTGATGGGTCAACTTTGCTGGCAATATCCAGTGCCAGTTCCACCGCTGCGCGCGGCGATGCCGGCAATTGCGGGCAAAGGTATTCATCGCCGCGACCAAGCGCCTGCATCTGCGCAGCCAGCAAACTGGTTTTAGATGATTGCGGGGACGAACGAAAGCCATGCAGATACAAAATCATGGCGCGAGTGCATCCAGAATTTTTTGATGTACACCACCAAAGCCACCGTTGCTCATGACCAGGATCTGGTCGCCGGCTTGCGCACTTTTTGCGATGCTTGCTACCAGCGCATTCAAATCATTGAAAGCCTGGCCTTTGTCGCCCAAAGGCGCGAGCGCTTCGCCCAAATCCCAGCCAAGAGCGTCCTTGCCGTTACCGCTGGCACCGTAACCGAAGACCAGATCAGCATCGACCAGACTACCGGGCAAAGCTTCTTTCATCGTGCCCAGCTTCATAGTATTCGAACGTGGCTCCAACACGGCCAGGATGCGCGACTTGCCGACTTTTTTGCGCAAACCGGCAACCGTGGTTGCAATCGCAGTCGGATGATGCGCGAAGTCGTCATAGACCGCGATATCGTTCACCACGCCGCGCAATTCCATGCGACGTTTGACGTTTTCAAACTGACCTAAAGACGCAATCGCCTGCGCCGGCACCACGCCGACGTGGCGCGCAGCGGCAATCGCTGCCAATGCATTCATGCGATTGTGTTCGCCTGTCAAAGCCCAGTTCACCGTGCCTTGTTTTTCACCATTGAAGAAGACATCGAAATTACCGTCGTCATGCGTCGTGATGGCCCAGTCGCTTTTTTCTTCAGTGCCAAACCATTCGGTTTCACTCCAGCAACCGCGCTTGATGACGCGCTGAAGAGATTCTTCGCGCGCATTGGCGACCACGCGACCAACGCCGGGCACTGTACGCACCAAGTGATGAAATTGCGTTTCGATCGCAGCCAGATCAGGGAAGATATCGGCGTGATCGAATTCCAGATTATTCAAAATTGCAGTTTTTGCGCGGTAGTGAACGAACTTGCTACGCTTGTCGAAAAACGCCGTGTCATATTCATCCGCCTCAATGACGAAGAATGACGATTCCTTGCCGCTGCCGGACAAGCGTGCCGAAATGCCGAAGTTCATAGGCACACCGCCGATCAGGAAACCGGGATCGTAACCGGCATCTTCCAGTATCCACGCCAGCATCGACGAAGTCGTCGTTTTACCATGCGTACCGGCGACGGCGAGCACCCACTTACCTTGCAAAATGTGTTCACCTATCCATTGCGGGCCAGATGTGTAAGGCAGACCGCGATTGAGGATTTCTTCCATCAAGGGATTGCCGCGCGAGACGACGTTGCCGATCACGTATAAGTCTGGGTTCAGGTTGATTTGTTCGGGACCAAAACCTTCAATCAGCTTGATGCCCTGCGCTTCGAGCTGCGTACTCATGGGCGGATAGACATTGGCGTCACAACCGGTAACCGTGTGACCTGCGGCTTTTGCCAGCACTGCCAAACCACCCATGAAGGTGCCGCAAACGCCAAGTATGTGAATATGCATTGTACAATTTCGGATTGGAATAACGAGATTTTACCCGACGATGGGCTGCTGCCGGCGGGAGTATCATTCACGCATGTCAACTCACTCCCTGTCCAACACCGAATTGCTGCGCGCCGAAATCGCCGCAGCCGCAGCCCGCATGATTGCCGAAGATGGCGTCGACTACGGCACGGCCAAGCGCAAGGCCGCCAAACAGATACTAGGCAACAACAAAGTTCGTGGCGACGTCTTGCCCGACAATGCGATGCTGGAAGAAGAAGTACGTCTATATAACGAATTATTCTTTGGCGACACGCAACCGGCGCGACTTTTGCATTTGCGCAATCTGGCCGTGCGCCTCATGGCTGAGTTGATGCCGTTCCAGCCACATTTGACTGGTGCAGTGTTGAACGGTACGGCTGGTGAACATTCCGATATCCACCTTCAGTTATTTTCTGAGAGTCCGAAAGACGTCGAAATCTACCTGCTGAATAAAGGCATCGACTTCGAAGTATCCGAATCCAGCCACTTCAAAGGCCGCAGCGAGCCGGTGGAAACCCTCAGCTTCATGTGGCAGCAGGAAGGCGTACACCTTGCACTCTATGAAACCGACGACCTGCGCGGCGCGGTCAAAAAATCTGCCTCCGGACGGCAAGAACGCGCGGATATCGAGTTTGTACGTGCACTTATATTAGAAAGCGAACAGAAATGAAGCGAAATGTCCTGTTAGTTGGCGCCATTGCCCTGATTTTTGCCAGCATCGGCTTGTATTTCGGCTCTCGGCATCACATGCCAGCGGAGCCGGAATCCGCTGCTGTTGCTTCCTTTTTGGCGCAGGAAATGACGGATGCCGACGGCAAGACACACAAGCTCGCGCAATGGCAGGGCAAAACGCTGATTGTTAATTTTTGGGCAACCTGGTGCGCGCCCTGCGTGGAAGAAATGCCGGAACTGACTGCACTGCAAACCGAACTGGCGCCAAAAGGTATTCAGATCCTGGGCATAGGCATAGATTCGCCCAGCAATATTCGCGAGTTTGCTGCCAAATATAAAATCACTTACCCCTTATATATGGCCGGAATGACCGGCACCGATCTATCTAGGCAGTTCGGCAATCAAACCGGCGGCCTGCCATTTACCGTGATCATCGGACCTAAAGGCGATGTCAAAAAGACATACTTGGGACGATTGAAAATGGATCAGTTGCGCGCAGATATACACGCTCTTTAGCACGAGCGCAGGATTTGTCCTTGCCAAGGATAGTCATTTAGCGGCAAAATGCGGCCATCGTCGTCAAACGGAGTTGCATCTCCATGGCAAAAAACATTCTTTTATTGAACGGCCCCAACCTGAATCTATTAGGTTCGCGCGAGCCTGAGGTCTATGGATCTACCACTTTGGCAGATGTCGAGCGCGCGGCGCTTGAGCAAGCCAGTCTAGGCGGCGCCAAGCTTACAGCGTTTCAAAGCAACCATGAAGGTGCACTGATAGATCGCATACAGGCTGCAAAAAAAGAAGGCATTGATGCGATTGTCATCAATCCGGGCGGATTAACGCATAGCAGCGTATCATTGCGCGACGCATTGACTGGGGTCGCGATCCCCTTTGTTGAAGTACACATATCGAATATTCATCAGCGCGAGAATTTTCGCCACCATTCCTATCTGTCCGGCATCGCCGTCGGCGTGATCTGCG
The DNA here is from genome assembly GCF_003293745.1 of Herminiimonas fonticola. GTDB lineage: Bacteria > Pseudomonadota > Gammaproteobacteria > Burkholderiales > Burkholderiaceae_D > Oxalicibacterium > Oxalicibacterium fonticola. The sequence goes on along the minus strand of NZ_PTLZ01000001.1, from coordinate 804,526 downwards.
GATTGGGTGTTGACGGCTACACAGCCGCCATCGCATTCGCACTCAAAAAGCTCTAATTTCTTCCATTTTCTGGCAAATGCCTTATAATTGCCGGCATCTTTAATCATAAAAATTAAATCTCCAAGGAATTTCACATGGATTTACGCAAGCTCAAGACCCTGATTGATTTGGTCGCAGAATCGGATATAGCAGAACTGGAAGTCACCGAAGGCGAAAGCAAAGTTCGCATCGTCAAGTCGTCGCCAGTACCGCAAAACCAGGTTGTCATGATGCAGCCGCAAGGTGGCCAGCAGTACGCCCCGGCAGCCGCACCAGTTGCAGCGCCGGTCGCTGCCGCAGCACCAGTTGCCGCAGTGCCAGCAGGTCATGTCGTCAAATCGCCTATGGTCGGCAGCTTCTATCGCTCCTCCGCTCCAGGTTCGCCGTCATTCGTCGAAGTCGGCTCGGTAGTGAAAGAAGGCGACACCCTGTGCATTATTGAAGCAATGAAACTGTTGAATGAAATCGATGCGGACGCTTCCGGCGTCATCAAGGAAATTCTGGTCGAAAACGGTCAGCCAGTTGAGTTCGGTCAACCGTTATTCATCATCGGCTGAGATTGAAATCAGGGAGCTTAGGCATAGATGCCGCTCCCGCTTTCAAGCCGGTTGATTTGATTCCATCCTTATAACGACGAGTCCCGTTCCCACTATGTTTGAAAAAATTCTCATTGCCAATCGCGGTGAAATCGCGCTCCGTATCCAGCGCGCTTGCCGAGAAATGGGCATCAAAACCGTGGTCGTCCATTCCGAGGCGGACCGCGACGCCAAATACGTCAAGCTGGCCGACGAATCTGTCTGCATCGGCCCTGCCCCATCTACACTCAGCTATCTGAACATGCCTGCGATCATCAGCGCGGCAGAAGTCACCGATGCCGAAGCGATCCATCCTGGTTACGGTTTCCTGTCTGAAAACGCTGACTTTGCAGAACGCGTAGAACAATCCGGTTTTGTCTTCATCGGCCCACGTTCCGAATCTATCCGCATGATGGGCGACAAAGTATCGGCCAAACAAGCGATGATCAAGGCTGGCGTACCATGTGTACCAGGCTCGGAAGGCGCATTGCCGGAAGATACCAAAGCGATCATTCAGACTGCACGCCAGATAGGCTATCCAGTCATCATCAAGGCGGCTGGCGGCGGCGGCGGACGCGGCATGCGCGTAGTGCATACCGAAGCGGCATTGTTGAATGCAGTAACCATGACAAAAACGGAAGCCGGCGCTGCATTCGGTAATCCAGAAGTCTATATGGAGAAGTACCTGGAAAATCCGCGTCACGTGGAAATTCAGATTCTGGCTGACGAACACAAGAACGCAGTATGGCTGGGTGAGCGCGATTGCTCCATGCAACGTCGCCATCAAAAAGTACTGGAAGAAGCACCAGCGCCAGGCATTCCACGCAAAACCATAGAACGCATAGGCGATCGTTGCGCCGAAGCCTGCCGCAAAATGGGTTATCGCGGCGCAGGTACGTTTGAATTCCTGTACGAAAACGGCGAGTTCTATTTCATCGAAATGAATACCCGCGTACAGGTTGAACATCCGGTCACAGAAATGATTACCGGCATCGATATCGTGCAAGAACAGATACGCATCGCCGCCGGCGAAAAATTGCGCTATCGCCAACGCGATATCGTATTGAACGGCCATGCAATCGAATGCCGTATCAATGCCGAAGATCCATTCAAGTTCACGCCATCACCAGGCAAGATCGTTTCATGGCATGCGCCAGGTGGCCCAGGCATACGCGTCGACTCGCACGCTTACGCTGGTTACTACGTACCGCCAAACTACGACTCGATGGTAGGCAAAGTTATTTCTTATGGCGCGACGCGCGAACAAGCAATCAAGCGCATGCAAATTGCCTTGTCTGAAATGGTGGTCGAGGGCATTCTCACCAACATTCCTTTGCATCGCGAATTGATGGTGGATGCACGCTTCATCGAAGGCGGCACCAACATTCACTACCTTGAACAAAAACTGGCGGAAAAACCGGACTTGTCGAAAAAAGGATAATCGACGGACGCAAGCTCCTCGATTTCACTTAAGGTAATACGCCGGACTGGGGCCGTAACGACAGCGAATCTGTTGTTACGGCCCACATCAATTACAATCCATCATCCCGCCGAGTCAGGCATCCAGCCAATATAATAGGCTGGCCAAGTAATTCATTGAGGTATTCATGAGCTGGACCGAAATTGTCATCGAAGTCGCCCGTACGCATGCGGAATCCTTGTCCGATGCATTGATGGACGCCGGTGCATTATCGGTCTCGGTAGAAGATGCCGATTTCGGCACGGACGCTGAACAACCGCTGTTTGGCGAACCCGGTATGGAACCCAAAGAAGCCGCGTGGGAAAACAGCCGCGTCGTCGCATTAACCTCAGCCGACGCAGATCAAACCGCAATCGTCGCTGCTGCCGCCAGTACTGTTGGACTGACAGCGAGCGATGTGAAATTCACCTTGCGAAAGGTCGAAGATCAGGATTGGGTACGCTTGACCCAATCGCAGTTCGAACCTATTCATATCGGCAAAAATATCTGGGTTGTACCTAGCTGGCATGACGCCCCCGATCCAGATGCACTAGTGCTGGAACTCGACCCTGGCCTCGCCTTCGGCACCGGCAGCCATCCGACTACGCGCCTATGCATGGAATGGCTGGAAGCGAATGCGCCTGTAGATTTGACCGTGCTCGATTATGGTTGCGGCTCTGGCATTCTGGCAATGGTTGCCAAAAAACTGGGCGCAGAAAAAGTCATAGGCATAGACATCGATCCGCAAGCAATTGAATCCGCCGTATTCAATACGGAACGCAATCATTGCGATGTCGCATATTATGTACCGGATGAATTTGCAGAATCCGGTCACGCGCACACTTTCGATGTCGTCGTCGCCAACATCCTCGCCAACCCATTAAAACTGATGGCGCCTATGCTGGCCGGACGCGTCAATCCTGGCGGACAACTGGTCTTATCCGGCGTACTGGCCACACAAGTTGACGAAGTCGCCGCAGCTTACGCGCCTTTCATAGCATTGACGGTGTGGGCAGAGCACGAAGGCTGGGTTGCATTGGCAGGTCGTTCATCTGCCGCACAATCGTCAGACAGCAACTAGCAAACGCCATGGCACTCGCGACGCAATGTCCCCACTGCCAAACGACGTTCCGCGTCGTACATGACCAATTGAAGTTGCGCGCAGGCTTGGTACGCTGTGGCCACTGCAAGGAAATCTTCAACGGCATCGAACATTTGCTGCCGCCACCGGATGCAGAGTCGACCGAAAAAATTTCAAGCGCGGTTGAGCCTGCTGTCGTCGCCACTCATCCCAATGAATTCGTCGCTGAACAAACAGTAGAAGAGCCTTCGCTTGCTACCGCTGCAGACGAACCAACATCATCTGCAGCCACCGTAGTTGTAGAAGATGACATTGAGGCAGAGGCGAACCGCACTCCTAGTGACCAGATTGACTTCGACATTCCCGATTCATTCGAACCCGAAATCGATAGTGAACCGCAGCAGTCGGTGGAACCAGAAACAAGTAAACGCGAAGATCCTTTACAGCGCATGACGCTGGTCGATTTCACGCGTGAATATCCGGAAGAAAACGACAGCACCGAACAAAAAAATACAGGCGAGCGGGAACTCAGCAACGCAGAAGATAGACCAACTTTCGATCCGCACAGCAAGGATGAGCTGGACGAGGCTATCGAAGACTTGCAACGCAAACCCTGGCGCAGCAACAAAAAATCGGCCAAGGCAAAAACCAGACGCATTCAAGCAGAGCCAGAATCGATTGAAGACGATGAGCCCACCTTCGTCAAACGCGGTCGCCGCATACAACGGCTGGACAAAAAGCTGCGCATCGCAATCGGCATCGCCTGCTTTATTCTCTTGATTGCCGCGCTGGTACAAGCCACATATTTATTCCGCAATCAGATCGCCGGCATGTTCCCGCAAGCCAAACCATTCCTCACTCAGCTGTGTGATGCGCTTGCCTGCAGCATAGAATTGCCGACGCAAATTACTGCGGTTTCGATCGAATCCAGCGAGTTGCAAACTCTTGCCGAAAACAAGGATACGTTTGTACTCACTACACTGCTGCGCAATTACAGTGACACTCTACAAGCATGGCCGCATATAGAACTGACTCTGAACGATGCAAACGAAAAGCCGCTCTTGCGCCGCGTCTTCAAACCTGGCGATTATCTGACCGAGAGTGAAGTACGCAAGGGATTTGCCGCAAGTAGCGAACACAGCGTCAAACTGTCTTTTGAACTGGCGCAAATCAAGGCATCTGGTTATCGCGTCTACTTGTTTTATCCTTGAGCATCCAATCTGCTTGCAGATATGAGCGCTAATGCAAGATCACTTTTCATATTTTGGCCCACGCCAACGATCACCGTGCCAATCAGGCGCAGTGTATGATTGCGACCAATTTCCCATTCCCATTTACTTCTATAAATTAAGTCCATGAAATCACTCATCTGCGGCTCCCTCGCCTTCGATACAATCATGTCGTTCCAAAGCCGTTTTTCTGAAGCCTTGCTGGCGGACCAACTGCATAAAATCAATGTGTGCTTTTTTGTGCCGGAAATGCGCCGTGAGTTTGGCGGCTGTGCCGGCAATATCGCGTATAACCTGAAGCTGCTCGGCGGCGACCCAGTCATCATGGCGACCATCGGTCAGGATGGAGCAAGCTATCGCGCACATCTGGAAAAACTGCAGATTTCGCAGCAATGTATCAAAACGATCGATACTTCCTATACCGGCCAGGCCTTCATCACGACCGATACTGACAGCAACCAGATCACGGCGTTTCACCCAGGCGCGATGACATTCGCGCACGAGAATACGGTTGCACAAGCTGGTGAGGTCGCAATCGCCATCATTGCACCGGATGGCCGCGATGGCATGCTGCAGCATGCACAACAATGCGCAGACTTGAACGTGCCGTTCATCTTCGACCCGGGCCAGGGTTTGCCTATGTTTAACGGCGACGAACTGAAACAGTTCATTGACCTGGCAACCTATGTTGCTGTGAATGATTACGAAGCAGAGTTATTGACCGAGCGCACCGGCTTGTCGCTGGCACAAATTGCAGAACGCGTCACCGCACTGGTGGTCACGCGTGGTGAACAAGGTGCAGACATTTTCACCGGTGGTGAACACCTCGCGATTCCATGCGTAAAAGTAGGTAAGGTTGTGGATCCAACCGGTTGCGGCGATGCATTCCGCGCCGGCATGTTGTTCGGCTTGACGAACAATCTGGATTGGGCGACGACTGGACGTTTGGCAAGTTTGATGGGCTCAATCAAGATTACCCATCAGGGCCCGCAAAATCACGTCTTTTCACGCGTCGAAATTGAAGACCGTTTCCACCAAGCCTTCGGCTATCGCTTCTAAGATTGGTTCTAGGATGTCATCCTGCTGGCGGCACTCAGCCGTCAGCAGAGACCCTCGAAATTCTTACAGCAGTGACGCAACGATAGTCGTCACTAGTTCAATCGCAATTCGCAGCAATATCAAGGCTACCAGCGGCGACAAATCGATAGTTCCCAGCAGCGGTACTATCCGGCGCAAAGGCCGCATCAGCGGATCATTCAGGGCACGTACAAACGGTGCCAATGGTGCATGTGGATTGACCCAGCTGAAAATTACTTCTATCAGCAACAAGCCTATCAAACCGTACAACGCCCACTGACAAATACGCAGAACCGTCAACAGCAAAATCGCATGCGGCGCAAAAGCACCGCGCAACCAAACTTCAAATGCCGTGGCGACCAATGCCACCAGGAACGCGCCTATCAAACTGGCCCAATCGTAACCGCCTGCGCCCGGCAATATGCGTCGTAGCGGCCGTACCAGCCAATCCGTCAATTGATACGTAAATTGCGCAATCTCCATCGGAGGACGCACGCGGACCGCCTGCATCCAGAATCTGAGTAACAAGGCGCCCGCCAGCACGATGGCGACGGTATCGATAATCAGTGCAAATATACTGTCCAGCACAAAGACTCCTTCAAAAAAAAAACCGCTGTGCGACGTAAGCCACACAGCGGATTGTGCCCGAATTTAATCAGGCTCACCCAAGCGAACCTGGATTTACGGACGTGTGCCCGTTGGAAACGGCCAAGCCGCTGCCGGGTTCAATACCGTTTTTACCGCAGGTGCTGCGACTGCTGCAGGTTTAGCTGCAGGCTTTTTAGGCGCTGCTTTTTTAGCGGCAGGCTTCTTAGCTACTGCTTTTTTAGCAACCGGCTTTTTAGGCGCTGCTTTTTTAGCTGCAGGCTTCTTGGCTGCTGCTTTTTTAGCGACGACCTTCTTTACCGCTTTTTTAGCTGCAGGGTTTTTGGCTGCTGCTTTTTTGGCGGCAGGTTTTTTAGCTGCTGCTTTTTTTACGACTTTTTTTACCGCTTTTTTAGCGACCGGTTTTTTAGCGACGACTTTCTTTACCGCTTTTTTAGCAACTGCTTTTTTTACCGCTTTTTTAACTACTTTTTTAGCGACGACTTTCTTTACCGCTTTTTTAGCAACTGCTTTTTTTACCGCTTTTTTAGCGACGACTTTCTTTACCGCTTTTTTAGCAACTGCTTTTTTCGCTACTGGCTTCTTGGCGACTGCCTTTTTAGCCACTGGCTTTTTAGCTGCTGCTTTTTTAGCGACAGGTTTTTTAGCTACTGCTTTTTTGGCGGCCGGTTTCTTGGCTGCTGGTTTTTTTGCTGCTGTTGCCATTTTGTTTCTCCTTCACGTGATGGAAAAAATCAAGCTTCTATTGGAAACCCGCCGACCCCATCGCGATGGGACTGGCGGATTATTCATCGGCACAAGCGTACTCTTGCTTGCGCTAATGAATTTGGCACCAGCTGAACTGCTGCATCCCCTCACTTATGCAGCACTTCAGCCTTACATGGCTAGGTATTTCCCGTAGCACTGCTACGGCTATAGCCAAAAAAAACGCCAGCACTCGTGCCGGCATTGGAATTCTGTTTCAGAAAAAACAAACCTTTTTTAAAAGAAAAAGCCGCCACACCTGACTGAATCAGGTGGTGCGGCTTGAGCAGATGAGATCTTATAGGTCTTCTACTGTTCATTAAATTTGGTTGTTGCCTTTCCTGTTTTTGCAGTCTGGTGATTCATATTTATGCGACTGCACATTTAAGGTTCTGCTCAACTTGCTTATTCCCAGTTGAGCGCGCCACCTGTCTGGTATTCGATGACACGTGTCTCAAAAAAGTTGCGCTCTTTTTTCAGATCGATCATTTCGCTCATCCAAGGGAAAGGGTTTTCCTCTTGTTCGAACATCGGTTCCAAACCGATTTGTTGCGCACGACGATTTGCGATAAATCTCAAATAGCCTTTGAACATCGGAGCATTCAGTCCAAGCACTCCACGCGGCATTGTATCCTCTGCGTAACGATATTCCAACTCTACTGCGCGTAAAAACAACGCTTTGATCTCTTCGCGAAATTGCGGCGTCCACAAATGCGGATTTTCGAGCTTGATTGTGTTGATCAAATCGATCCCGAAATTGCAGTGCATCGATTCATCGCGCAGGATGTATTGATACTGTTCTGCTGCACCCATCATTTTATTTTGACGACCGAGCGCGAGGATTTGCGCGAAGCCGACATAGAAGAACAAGCCTTCCATCAAGCACGCAAATACGATCAGCGAACGCAATAATGTTTGATCAGTCTCAACTGTGCCGGTTTTAAATTGCGGATCGGTCAGGACTTCGATAAACGGAATCAGGAATTGATCCTTGTCGCGTATCGATTCGATTTCGTTGTAGGCGTTGAAGATCTCACCTTCGTCCAGACCCAGCGACTCGACGATGTACTGGTATGCATGCGTGTGAATCGCTTCTTCAAATGCCTGGCGCAACAGGTACTGGCGGCATTCAGGCGCAGTAATGTGGCGGTAAGTACCGAGCACGATATTGTTGGCAGCCAGAGAATCGGCGGTGACGAAAAAGCCCAGATTGCGCTTCACCAGACGACGTTCGTCTTCGGTCAGGCCGTTCGGATTTTTCCACAGCTCGATGTCGCGCTGCATGTTGATCTCTTGCGGCATCCAGTGGTTTGCGCAACCGGCCAGATATTTGTCCCATGCCCATTTGTATTTAAACGGCACCAGCTGATTAACGTCTGTCTGGCCATTGATGATGCGCTTGTCAGCCGCATCCATGCGGCGTGTTGGATCAATTGCAGCGGCTGGCTTTGCCATCAACGCAGGATTCAGGGCGACATCTTGATGTGCCTGTACGCGTTGCGCTGCTGCGTCGCGAACTTGTTGCAGTGCTGGTTGCAATGCCGGCTGCGGTGCTACTGGCTTTGCTTCTTCATCCCAACTTAGCATGATGTATTTCCTTAATATTTATATATGGCGATAGTGCAGATGTTGCCGAAAACTTTAATGCCGACAAAACCTTATACAGCTTTGTCAGCATTATGCAATTCAAGTTCAGTGCAACATCGTGAATGTCATTTGTAGCTAGTGTATGCCAATGTCTGAATAGACGATTATTGGCAGGCTTCGCACTCTTCGAATCCGGCATCACCTGGACGCAGCATGCAAGCTGGGCCGTCCGTTTCAGCTGCAGATGCACTTGCAGCATTGCCTGCTCCCGAATCCACTGCATTCAGTGCACCTGTTTTGGAGGTCGATTTCTCGGTATGCGTTGCACCCATGGTACGCAGGTAGTACGTGGTTTTCAAACCGCGCAACCATGCCAGCTTGTAGGTATCGTCGAGTTTTTTGCCTGATGCACCTGCCATGTAAATGTTCAGCGATTGTGCCTGATCTATCCATTTTTGACGGCGTGACGCGGCTTCCACCAACCACGAAGGTTCAACTTCGAACGCCGTTGCATAGATATCACGCAGATCTTGTGGAATACGATCGATCTTTGCCAGGCTGCCATCGAAGTATTTCAGATCGGAGATCATGACTTCGTCCCACAAGCCACGTGCTTTCAAATCACGGACCAGATATTCATTGATCTCGGTAAATTCGCCGGACAGGTTCGATTTGACGTACAGATTCTGGTAAGTCGGTTCGATACAAGCCGAGACGCCGATAATGTTGGAAATCGTCGCGGTCGGTGCGATTGCTACGCAGTTGGAATTGCGCATGCCGAATTCCTTGATGCGCGCGCGCAACGGTGCCCAGTCAAAGGTTTCACTGTAATCCGCTTCCAGATATTTGGCGCCACGTTCTTCAGCCAGCAACTTCAGCGAATCTTGCGGCAGGATGCCACGGTCCCACAAGGAACCTTTGTACGAGCTGTAACGGCCGCGCTCTTCCGCCAGTTCTGTCGATGCGTAGTAAGCATAGTAGCAAACTGCTTCCATCGAATTATCGGCAAATTGCACTGCATCGTTCGATGCATATGGAATGCGCATCATGTGCAGACAATCCTGGAAGCCCATGATACCAAGGCCGACTGGACGGTGACGCAGGTTCGAGTCACGCGCTTTTTTGACGGCGTAATAGTTGATGTCAATCACGTTATCCAGCATGCGCATCGCGGTGCGGATGGTTTTTTGCAGCTTGACGTGATCCAGCTTGCCGTCTTTCATATGGGCAGGCATGTTGATCGAACCCAGATTGCAGACTGCGATTTCCGAATCGTTGGTGTTGAGTGTGATCTCGGTGCACAGATTCGAGCTGTGAACGACGCCGACGTGTTGTTGCGGTGAACGGATATTGCAAGGATCTTTGAATGTGATCCATGGATGGCCGGTTTCGAACAACATCGACAGCATTTTGCGCCACAGATCCAGCGCTTGTACTTTCTTGAACAGCTTCAATTCGCCGCGCGCTGCCTTGGCTTCGTAGCCGGTGTACGCTTCTTCAAATGCCTTGCCGACTTTGTCATGCAAGTCTGGCGCATCGGATGGCGAGAACAAGGTCCACTCGCCTTTTTCCATCACGCGCTTCATGAACAGATCAGGAATCCAGTTTGCGGTGTTCATGTCATGCGTACGACGGCGATCATCGCCAGTGTTTTTACGCAGATCGAGGAATTCCTCGATGTCCATATGCCAGGTTTCCAGGTAGGCGCAAACTGCACCTTTGCGTTTGCCGCCTTGATTAACCGCAACTGCGGTGTCGTTGACGACTTTCAGGAAAGGCACTACGCCTTGCGAACGACCGTTGGTGCCTTTGATATGTGCGCCCAGCGAACGAACTGGGGTCCAGTCATTGCCCAGACCGCCGGCGTATTTCGCCAGCAATGCGTTTTCCTTGATCGCTTCATAGATACCGTCCAGATCATCGGCCACCGTCGTCAAATAGCATGACGACAATTGCGAACGCAAGGTACCGGAGTTGAACAAGGTCGGGGTCGAGCTCATGAAGTCAAACGAGGACAACAGGTTGTAGAACTCGATCGCACGTTCTTCGCGGTTGATTTCACCCAGCGCCAACCCCATCGCGACGCGCATGTAAAACGCTTGCGGCATTTCGATACGGGTATCGCTGATGTGCAGGAAGTAGCGGTCATACAGAGTTTGCAAGCCAAGGTAGCCGAATTGCAGATCGCGCTCAGGTACCAGCGCTTCGCCGAGTTTTTTCAGATCGAATTGACCGAGCTTGGCATCCAGCAGATCTGCCTGAATACCTTTTTTGATGAATTTCGGGAAGTATTCCAGATACGCTTCAGGCGCATCGGCTTGTGCAACTTCCTTGCCAAATACTTCTTTACGGATGGTGTGCATCAGCAAACGCGCGGTCACTGTTGTATACGCAGGATCTTTTTCCATCAGCGCGCGCGCAGCCAGGATGGCGGACTTGTGCAATTCTTCAACCGGCACACCGTCGTACAGATTCTTGACTGTTTCACGCAGGATCGCTTCAGAATCAACGTGCTTTTCAAAACCGATACATGCCGCACCGATCAAATCACGCACCTGATTCATATCCAGCGGACGACGTTGACCATCTTCGATCACGTGCAATTGGTTAGACTCAACGACAGGCTTGGCGGCTTGCTGCTGCGCACGCTCTTCCATACGTTTGGCGCGATACAACACATAAGCGCGCGCAACATCGTGTTCGCCCGAACGCATCAGGGACAGCTCAACCTGATCCTGAATATCTTCAATGTGGAAGGTGCCGCCAGCTGGCTGGCGACGTACCAAAGCGTTCACCACGTTTGCGGTTAACTGTTCAACCAGTTCGCGCACACGTGCAGATGCTGCGCCTTGGCCACCGTTAACTGCCAAAAATGCCTTGGTAACAGCGATGGAGATTTTCGATGGTTCGAAGCTGACCACTGCGCCGTTGCGGCGGATGATGCGGTGATCACTCAGACCGACCGCGTGAGTGCCGGAAGTCGATGGAGCAACCGCGAGAGGCGCGATGTTGCCGATTTCTGTAGCCGATTTAGCCGAAATTTCTTGCGTAGAGAGCATTACAACTCCTTTAAAAACTATTGCAGGCGGTTTTGCCGTGCTGGTTGTAAGAGGTAAACCTGTTATTACTGGTTTTGCGTAAGGTATTTTTTATGGAAGGCATCTGCCCAACGCAGATATCTACGTTACGTCTGCACCGACTCTATTTATTTATGTTGAAAGACATCTGCTCAGGGCTCCCTATTAATATGTATATACGGACAAATTATGGTGAAGCAACAACTGAACAGATTTAAGGGGCGGATCGACAAAACCCACTACATCTAGTGCGGAAATTTTGATCTACACTAATTCTAGTGCGGGATAGTCAGGGATGCAATCACTTTCGTGAGAGTTTCAGATATATTTTTTTATATGAATATATGGGATTGCAATGGTGCATTTTTTAACCTAAATAGAACTGCAAATCACCATCAGTGCTCACTGTTTGCACTGATTCCGAGCGCACTTTATGGTAGCGCTCCTGATAATCTGCCCAGTTAAAAAATGGACCTGGATCGGTTTTTCGACCAGGAGCAATCTGCTCATGACCGGCCACATGCCGCAAGGGATAAGCCTGCTTCAAGGCATTGGTCAGCAAGGCAAGAGCCGCATATTGGGCAGGTTCGAACGGTTCAAAGTCGCTACCTTCCAACTCAATCCCGATCGAAAAATCATTGCAACGTTCTTGTCCGCAAAACGAAGAAGCGCCAGCGTGCCATGCTCTATCGTTGGCTGACACAAATTGCATCACCATGCCATCGCGCCGAATCAGAAAATGCGCCGACACCCGCAAAGGCCTCAATTGATCGAAATACGGATCCGCATCGTAATCCAGCTGATTCAAAAACAGGTCGGCGATAAATGGACCGCCAAACTGTCCAGGCGGCAGACTGATGTTATGAATTACCAACAAGGCAATTTCTGTTTCCTCAGCTCGCAGATCGAAATTGGGTGACGGCATGCGCACGACATCCGATGCCCAGCCGTTTGCAGCTATCTGAAACGGCGAGCTTGTGATGTCAGAAGTTTTGTTATTCCGGTGCATTGATGTCCAGCCGCTGCATACGGTAGCGCAGTTGACGGAAGCTGATGCCCAGCAATTCTGCGGCTTGCGTCCGGTTGAATCGGGTTTTTGCCAATGCGCGCCGAATGATTTCGCGCTCCACATCGTCGAGGTGATCGGGCAGGGATTGCGGTAACTCATCTGCCAGTGGCGGCAGAATCATTTCTTCAGTTTCTATAAGAACCGGCACCATCAAGGTCTCTTCCGCAGGCGGCGATGGCGCAAAAATCTTGATCGATGGTGATGCTTTCAGCGCCAGATCAGTCACTTCAATCACGCCATCGTTGGCAAATGCCAATGCACGCTCAAGGATGTTTTCCAGTTCACGTACATTGCCGGGGAATGAATAACTGCGTAGCGCATCCAGAGCCGCGGGTGCCAACACCGTCTGCTGCCCACCGCCGAGTCGCGTCAGAATCGCCTGCGCCAGCAAACCGATATCATCCAGTCGTTCGCGCAAGGGCGGTAAACTCAACTCGATGACATTCAATCGATAATACAAATCCTGACGGAACGTTCCCTTGCCTACGCAATCGTGCAAATTCTGATGCGTCGCACTAATAATACGAACGTCGACCTGTTCTTCGACCGTTGCACCGACTTTACGTACGCGCCGTTCCTGGATAGCCCGCAGCAATTTGACTTGCATCGCGAAGGGCAAATCGGCCACCTCATCCAGTAATAAAGTGCCGCCATTGGCCGCCTGGAAAAAACCATCTCTATCATCCACAGCGCCAGTAAATGCCCCTTTGCGATAACCGAAAAATTCCGCTTCCATCAAGGCTTCCGGAATGGCACCGCAATTGACAGCAACAAAAGGTTTGTCGTTACGCGCGCTCTGCGCATGAATGTCACGGGCGGCCAATTCCTTGCCGCTACCTGATTCGCCGCTGATTGCGACTGGTGCCATGCTGCGGGCCAGCCGGGTAATTTGTGCGCGCAAATCCTGCATGGCTTCCGACTGCCCCATCAGACGCAAGGCTGTCGGAACTATCGCTTTTTGACTGGATTTGTCGCTGCTGTCGTTTTGACTGATGCGCAAGGCCGAACGTACCATTACACGCAGTTGTTCCAGCCCGACCGGTTTGGATAGGTAATCGAAAGCACCCGCCTTCAATGCCACGACCGCATTGTCGGCGCTGCCGAAAGCAGTAATCACGGCAATCGGAGTGTTCTTGTACTGTGCCGTCACTTCGTGCACCAACTCTATCCCCAATCCATCCGGCAAGCGCATGTCTGTCAATACCAATGCATATTTTGTCTTGGCCAGATAATCGCGCGCGACTGCCAGTGTCGGCGCGCTATCAATATCCAGTCCCATCTTGACGAGCGTAATCTCCAGCAGTTCCCGCAGGTCTGCTTCATCGTCAACAATCAAAATACGAGGAGAACTCATAGCACGCGGATTTTAGGATTCATGGACGGTCAAATGCAATCAAATGTTTTCATTATTAGCAAAGGTAATGACGAAGCGTCCGGCTGGCGCACCCTTCTCATCATCGCTTCGATATTCATAATTCAGCAAAGCGCCATTATTCAAGCATAATTCACGCGCCAGATAGAGCCCCAGGCCGGTCCCCTTACTGGATGTCGTGTAGAACGGCTCAAACAAATGGGCCCGCACGGCAGACGTAATTTGCGGACCGTCGTCCTGTACGTGCAACTCAGGTCTATGTCCGATTCCGGACACGATATAAACACGAATGCTACCTGGCATACCGCTCGCGTAGCGTAACGCATTTGTCAGCAAGTTCAAGACGATTTCGCGCAAATGCAGGGGATCGAAACGCACTTTGTATGGCTTCACATTGCCGATCGCGATCATGCCTGACTGCACGGCGTGCATCTCCTGCAATTCGCTCAAAACGTCATCAAACAATACGCCCAAACAAAGCGGCTCGTGATATTGATGCGCCTTGCGCGACAACTTCAAGATATCCTCAATCATGCGATTCAGGCGTGCCACGTTATCGCTGATGATGGCGAGCAAACGCTGCTGACTTGCATCCGGTGCGTCTTCACTCAACAGTGAGGCAGCGTGCCCGATCGCCGATAAGGGATTACGCACTTCATGCGCAATGCTGGCGGTCAACCGTCCCATGGATGCCAGCTTGAGCTGCTGCGCACGATTTTCAATTTCGGTTACATCCTGCAGGAAGATCACAACCCGCTCTTCCTGCACACCTTCCGCATCGACTTTTGCGAAACGCAATTTCAAATGCGTAATCAACTCGCGACGTCCACCCAAAATCGTCGTACTGCCTTGCAAGGTCAAATCATCGCCCTGCTTGATCAAAACAAAGGTCGGCATATTCGCCTGTGTCGGCGTCCGCAAATCGTCATGTCCAGCCCACGTCTGATAGGCGTCCGCTATCGGTCGCAACCACGCCATGTCGGATAATTTTCCATAAGCTTTTTCATGGGGAAAAGTCAGTCCGAGCATATGCGCCGCAGCAGGATTACTGATTAATACACGTCCCTTGCGGTCGACTACGAGGATGCCATCTTCCATATCCGCAATGATGAGACGATTGATCGACTGCTGAATATGCAAGGCTTTGCCCCGCCCCAGCGCCAGCGATTCCTGCTTGATCAAACGGGCGGCAAGGCGGTTGATTGCAAAAATAATGATGAAAAATGCTGCGCCGTACAGACCGACTTGCGAGGACGACACATCCGAATTTTCATTCAGTAGCTGATAGCCACTGTCCAGCAGCAAGATAAAAGTTACGACGGAAACAAAAAACAGCGAGAGGATCAGCGGCGCAAGAATTGCCCCGCCTGCCAATGGGAATAGATACAGAATCGCCAAACCGCTTTTGATCCCACCGGCGGATAAATACAGAAACGAGATCGCACTTATATCAACCGATATTTGTACCACCAACTGCATCATGAAACGGCGGCGCCAGTACAGCGATAGCAGGACAAATATGAATGCCGTGATTAAATAGGCAATACAGATTTCCCAGAATTGCTGTTTGTGAGGTAATAGCTTCGCCGCAGTTAAACCAAAGTAAGCCAGCAAAACCGCCACGATCAAGGTTCGTGTAAACGCGAACGTCTGCAGCGTGCGCCAGAACGTTGCTTGCGCGCTGTCAAAAACCGCCTTGGTTTGCTTCATGAATTAACGAACAACATGCTGAGCGCGATGCTCGATACTGCAAAACGCCGTATTTGAAGAATCATATACGGCCTCGGAGGCTGGAAAATAAGTCTTGCAATGAGCGCAACTCAACATTGCTTCTGCACTTTCAAGCGGTGCTTGAGGGGTCTTTGGAGAATCCACTTTGGTCGAAGATTTTTTACTGCGGAGTATCCAGATGACCGCAAAGATAATGCCGGCCCACAACAACAGTTTCATGCAAGTCCTCTATGCAAGACCACTTCCAGCACGAAGCGACTGCCTACGTATGCAAGCAACAAGGTCGCGAAGCCGGTCAGCGTAAAACTAAGGGCCGTCTTGCCGCGCCAGCCACGCCATTTACGTCCAGCCAGCAAGATGCCAAACAAGAGCCAGGACAACATCGTGAAGATGGTTTTATGCTCCCACTTGAACGCTTGCCCAAACAATTCTTCGGAAAAAATGACACCGGATAAAACGGTCAAAGTCAACAGGAAGAACCCAAACCCGATCAGACGAAACAGTAATTTTTCCATCGTCAGCAAAGCCGGCAGGCGATCAATCGCCATGGCAAACAAACCGGTTTTTTGTACATTCAGCCGCGTATGCAGTTTGGATTCTTGCAGCGCCATCAAAATCGCATGAAAGGCAGCAATCGTCAGCGTGCTGTATGCCAACATCGCAATCGCAATATGCCACGGGAAAAGTATCGAGCGACCATTCAGCTCAATCACGCTACCAGGAAAAACCATAGGTAGCAAAACGCTAACCGCAGCACATGGCAGCACCAAAATGCGCAGGCCATCCAGCGTAAAGTTGCGATTTTCCAGCCAGTAGGCCGCGACAGAAATCCACAAAGTCCCCGACAGCATGATCGCAAAACCCATGCGCAAAGAGTTAGATGTAACCGCATCGGCCCACAAGGCACCGCCGTGCAACAGCCATCCAATCAAGGTGCCGATCGAAATTGCCATGCGCTTTTTCGATGGCAAACACGCGCACACCGCATAGAACAAGGCCGCCAGAATAAAAAGATATATATACATCGTTTAAGTTTACACCATGTAATTCGGGCTTCCCACCGCGGAAATCAGCATCGCTGCTTTCTATTTAGCTAGCAATCCAGATGTGCTTTGCGTCACGGATTTTGCCGAATTTCAATCGAATCTCGATCAGCATCTTGCCATTCGGCAGAAAATTATTCCTGCGACATTACCATTAGCCGGAGAAAAACGCTTATAGAAGATGTGCGTACGGATATTTATGCTAAAACCCATTTCCCAGAACAAGCGTGAGAGCACGGTCATCTGGCACAGCATCGGTTAAAATGAGGCCTGTCTGCGCCATCCGTTGCAGGTGCGTCACTTTCACCGCAACCAGTTTTCACCATACATTCAAAATACCCATGCTCGACAATCTCACACAACGCCTAGCCAAAGCCGTCAAAACCATGCGCGGAGAAGCGCGCCTGACGGAAGCGAATACCGCAGAAATGCTGCGCGAAGTTCGTCTGGCCCTGCTCGAAGCCGACGTTGCGCTCCCTGCCGTGCGCGAGTTCATCAGTCGCGTCAAAGAAAAAGCGATGGGCGAAGATGTCATCGGTTCACTCTCGCCAGGTCAGGCGCTGGTCGGTGTTGTACAACGCGAACTGGCTGCCATTATGGGCGCCGATCTCGGCCCTGAAGCCTCTCAACTCAACTTCGCGACCCAGCCACCGGCAATTATCTTGATGGCAGGCTTGCAAGGCGCGGGTAAAACCACCACCGTCGGTAAGCTGGCGAAGTATCTGCGCGAACAAAAGAAGAAAAAAGTCCTGACTGTTTCCGCCGACGTCTATCGTCCGGCCGCGATTGGCCAGTTGAAAACGGTTACCGAACAAGTCGGTGCAGACTTCTTCCCTACCGAGCCGACCGACAAACCGGTCGACATTGCACTGGCCGCACTGGATTACGCCAAGCGGCATTATCACGACGTCCTGATCATCGATACGGCAGGTCGTCTCGGCATCGATGAAGCAATGATGCAGGAAATTTCGGCCATCCACGCTGCGGTCAAGCCTATAGAAACCCTGTTCGTCGTCGATGCGATGCTCGGGCAGGATGCAATCAACACCGCCAAAGCTTTCAGCGATGCGCTGCCGCTGACCGGTATCGTTCTGACCAAACTGGACGGCGATTCACGCGGCGGTGCGGCGTTATCGGTACGTCACATCACCGGCAAACCGATCAAGTTCGCCGGCGTCGCAGAGAAACTGGATGGCCTCGAAGCCTTTGATCCAGTCCGCATGGCCGATCGTATTCTCGGCATGGGCGACATCCTGGCGCTGGTCGAAGAAGCCCGCAAAGGCGTCGACATGGAAGCGGCCGAGGGGCTGGCGAAAAAAATCAAGGTCGGCGGAAAATTCGACTTGAACGACTTCAAATCGCAGCTCGCGCAAATGAAAAAAATGGGCGGCATGTCCAATCTGATGGACAAACTGCCGGCGCAACTGCAACAGGCAGCCAATGGTGCCAACATGGGTATGGCCGACAAACAGGTGATCCGCATGGAAGGCATTATCAACTCGATGACACCTCAGGAACGTGCCAAACCCGAGTTGATTAAAGCATCGCGCAAGCGCCGCATCGCTACCGGCGCCGGTGTTCATGTGCAAGAAGTCAACCGCATGCTGGCCCAATTCGACCAAATGCAAACCATGATGAAGAAGCTTAAAGGCGGCAACATGATGAAAATGATGCGCGGCATGAAGGGCATGATGCCCGGCATGCGCTGATTTTCAGCCGCATCAAATAAAAGCCCGGCTGATGCCGGGCTTTTTCATTGTGCGGCACTTCAATGGTGCAGATCATTTACGGCCGCATTCAAAACAAGAAAGAAAAATCCATTTTCTGGACTTCGACTTGTGAAAAATCGCATGCATTTGCAGACCAAATGCGATTCGAATTTGAAGCGATAGAACGCAATAAAGCATTTGCCGTTTTCCCTCTGTGATGCCTGCGTGGCGCGCAACCTACAAATACCGCATGAAACACTCAAAAAACACTTGCACAGCAAGAAAAACCACACCACTATTAGCGGTGCGTGAAGTGGCGCAATTTCCCAACACAATGTGAAGGAGGTTTGACGATGGCAACAGCCAAAAAACCAGCAGCCAAAAAACCGGCCGCTAAGAAACCAGTAGCAAAAAAAGTAGTCGCGAAAAAAGCAGCGCCAGCTAAAAAAGCAGCGCCAGCAAAAAAAGTAGCCGCTAAAAAACCAGCAGCGAAAAAAGTCGCAGTAAAAAAACCGGCAGCAAAAAAAGTAGCCGCTAAAAAACCAGCGACTGCACGCAAGCCTAACGCTGCGTTCATGAAACCAGTAACACCGTCCGCAGTTCTGGCCGCTGTTATCGGTGCATCGCCAGCACCTCGCACTGAAGTAACTAAAAAAGTGTGGGAATACATCAAGAAGTTCAAACTGCAAAACCCAGAAAACAAACGCATGATCGATGCGGATGACAAACTGAAAGCAGTCTTTGGTGGGAAGAAACAAGTATCGATGTTTGAGATGACAAAACTCATCTCCGGTCACTTGAAATAATTTTTTCAGGTACCAAACAAAAACGCCCGCATCGCGCGGGCGTTTTTGTTTCTGCTGCAAGTAGTCGTTTGGGATTTTGCTTCTATCTTGTTGACGCCTTAATTTCAAACACCCTACTGCGATTTCATCCTGAGCCAAACTTATGGATCAGGGATGATGCTCCCAATTTTTCCAGGATGCCAATACAGAATTCGGATATTCGGCACGACCACGACTGCCGTTGTATCTACCCAGAGCAAGAAATAAATCGCCCTTCTCCATATCCAGATACATACGCAAGATGGAACAGCCAAAACGTAAATTGGTTTGCATATGGAACAGCTTGCTGCGATCGCCATCGCCAATCACACGCGTCCAGAATGGCATGACCTGCATATAGCCATGCGCACCTACAGGCGACACTGCATATTTGCGAAAAGCTGATTCGACTTGTATCAAGCCCAACACCAGAGCTGGATCGAGCCCGGCACGCCGCGCTTCATACCAGACTGTACGCAGAAACTCGATACGCACCTGTCTGTCTGAAATACGCTTGGCAAGTCGATCCGACATATCACCCAGCCATTGCAGATAAGCGAGACGTTCCTTGATATCGACAAATTGGGGAATCGGTGGTCGCGGATCGGAAATCGCACGCGATAAAGCCATGCGCACCGAATCTGCCATTGCCTCTTCTTTTTGATTGCCGGCAAAAACCGTCGGAGCATTCGTCAACAAAAACACACTGGCTATCAATAGGCAACCAAACGACAAGGATGCGAACAACGAAGTTTGTCGCTTCCTCATCTCGACGCCAGGCGGTCGAACGACAATATTTTGCATCGCCAGCGGCATCAAAACAATCACGCAGCTAATTTCGCTTTGACGAAGGCCAACATTTCATCCAGCGCCACTGCAGTTGCTTCCGTATCGCGACGACCTTGGTATTCCAGTTTGCCTTCCTTCAATCCGCGGTCACCGATCACGATGCGATGCGGCGCACCAATCAGCTCCCAATCGGCAAACATTGCACCTGGACGTTCACCGCGATCATCCAGGATCACGTCAACGCCGGCTGCCTGCAAGGCTTCATACAACTTCTCGGTTTCGACCTTGACGCTTTCGCTGCGGTCGTAACCCATAGGACACAACACCACTTCAAACGGTGCCAGCGCAGCCGGCCAGATGATGCCCTTGTCGTCAAAATTCTGTTCGATCGCAGCGCCGACTATCCGCGTTACACCGATGCCATAGCAACCCATTTGTATCAATTGCGGCTTGCCGTTTTCATCGAGATAAGTCGCTTTCATCGACTCGGAATAAGCCGTGCCCAATTGGAACACGTGGCCGACTTCAATCCCGCGCTGAATTGCCAGCACGCCTTTGCCATCCGGCGACGCATCACCTTCGACCACATTACGAATATCGAGGACGGTTGCTTCCGGCAAGTCACGTCCCCAATTCACTCCGGTGAAATGGAAGTCGACTTCATTCGCACCGCAGACAAAATCACTCATGGCCGCAACGGTACGATCTACAACTACCGTGACCGGCTTCTTGGTATTGACAGGGCCAAGGTAACCTGGCGTTGCACCGAACCATTCAACGATTTCTGCTTCGTTGGCAAAACGATAGTCGGTCAGGCCTGGAATTTTTGCGGTTTTTACTTCGTTCAATTCATGATCGCCGCGCAACAACAATAACCAGACTTCTTTATTGACTACGCCCTTCTCTTCTTTTTCTACCGTCAACACGATGGACTTGACGGTTTGCGTCAATGGCAATTTCAGCAAGTCTGCCACGTCTTCGCATTTGGATTTCCCCGGCGTCGCTGTCTTGGTCAAGGCTTGCGTCGCTGCACCGCGTGGCGTCGCTGGCGCTATCGCTTCTGCCGCTTCCATATTGGCCGCATAGTCAGACGTTGGGCAGTAGACAATTGCATCCTCGCCGGTATCGGCAATCACGTGGAATTCGTGTGAACCGGAACCGCCAATGGCACCGTTATCCGCCGCTACCGCACGGAACTGCAAGCCGAAACGATTGAAAATCTTGACGTAGGCATCGAACATGATTTGATACGAACGCTTCAAACCTTCCACATCGCGATCGAAAGAGTAGGCATCCTTCATCGTGAATTCACGGCCGCGCATCAAACCGAAGCGCGGACGGCGTTCGTCACGGAACTTAGTCTGGATATGATAAAAATTAAGGGGCAACTGACGGTAGGATTTGATCTCGGTACGCACCACGTCGGTCACGACTTCTTCCGATGTAGGTTGAATCGCATAGTCGCGACCGTGGCGGTCTTTGACGCGCATCAGTTCCGGTCCCATCTTGTCCCAACGACCAGTCTCTTGCCAGAGCTCGGCAGGTTGCACGAGTGGCATCAATAATTCAATGCCGTTGGCGCGGTTCATTTCTTCCCGCACGATCGCTTCCACCTTGCGGATCACGCGCAAACCGATAGGCATGTAAGTGTAGATGCCAGAACCGAGGCGCTTGATCATGCCGGCGCGCATCATCAGTTTATGGCTGACGATTTCTGCGTCGGAAGGGGCTTCTTTAAGAGTGGAAATGAAAAAACGGGATGCGCGCATGACGATGAATTCTTTTTAAAAAGAGAGAAGGTTATAATCAACTCAATTTTAAAGGATTAGCTGGCTGATGCACTCACTCTTCGCACAATTGATTACTGTCTCCGTTGTTCGCACGCCATCGTGCGCACGACGGTATGAGGCCGTATAAAACCAATTCTCGATTGAGGGTAGCTTAGCCGCAGAAAGTTTGAGGTGCACTATGCTGGATCGTGAAGGCTTTCGCCCAAACGTCGGCATTATTTTGATCAACGCCCAAAATGAAGTGTGGTGGGGCAAACGGGTGCGCGAGCACTCGTGGCAATTCCCACAGGGCGGAATCAAATTCGGCGAAACACCCGAACAGGCAATGTTCCGCGAGCTGGAAGAAGAAGTCGGCTTGCGGGCGGAGCACGTCAAAATTATCGGCCGCACGCGCGACTGGTTGCGCTATGAAGTCCCGGATCATTTTATCAAACGGGAAATTCGGGGCCATTACAAAGGCCAGAAGCAAATCTGGTTTTTGCTGCGCATGGTCGGCCGCGATTGCGACGTCAATTTACGCATGACTGAACATCCTGAATTCGACGCGTGGCGCTGGCATGACTATTGGGTCCCGCTCGATGTCGTTATCGAATTCAAACGCGATGTCTATCAACGTGCGCTGCAAGAGCTTTCCCGCTTCTTGTCACGCCCGGCACATCCCGGCCCCATCCATAATACGGCTCGCTACCTGCGCCAAACGCATTCATCGCGCAAATCAGACGAACCACTTACCGAAAAGATCAAGTCTGACAATGAATAAGTCCTCTCTTCTCTCACACAAACTCACGCAAATGCTGCTCGGGCTAACCCTGTTAGCTATGGCGCAGATTTCTATTGCGCAACAATTGGAGTGGAATAAAAACTTCAATGATGAGGAAGTCAAACCATGGGAAGAAATCCAGGCAGAATTACCACCCGCCCCCAAGGATGAAAATCTGCTGCCTTTCTACGTCGGGCCAACTGCGACGCAGAAATTTGCAATAGATGCCAAATCACTGTCTATAGGTAAAGATGGCGTAGTCCGCTACACGCTGGTCGCGGTCAGTCCGGGCGGCGCAAAAAACATTAGTTATGAAGGTATACGCTGCGCGTCGTTTGAAAAGAAAATCTATGCGCTTGGACGCGACGATGGCACGTGGGCTCGCTCACGCCGTGATCAGTGGGAAGGCATCGTGCGCAGCAAAGTGAATCGCCAGCATGCCGCGCTGTCGCAGGATTATTTCTGCAGCAATCTGACTATCATGGGGAATGAGAAGGACATGTTGCAGCGTATCAAGTCTGGGAAAACCCTGACAGACGATCTGCTGCACGAATAGGCAAGAATCTATTCTGGAAAAACAAAATTAGCCGACTGCAGATAAAACCGCCTGGCATCCTTGCGTCACGGAACGTGGCGCAAGATTTACAGCAAAACCAGATTGTCGCGGTGTATCAGTTCCGGCTCCTCAACAAAACCCAGAATAGATAAAATATCCGTCGACGGCTTGCGCATGATGCGGCGCGCTTCCGAACTTGTGTAGTTGGTAATGCCGCGTGCGATTGCATGGCCCGATGGATCGACACAGGTAATCACATCGCCGCGCCCGAAACTGCCAGACACCTCGATCACGCCGATAGGCAACAGCGATTTTCCTTCTGTCGTTAATTTCAGCACGGCCCCCTGATCAAGCACGATCTTGCCTGCCGTGTGCAAATGATCCGCCATCCATTGCTTGCGTGCTGTCAGTTGCGCGGTTTGCGCAGTCAATTGTGTGCCTATCGCTTCGCCTGCAGCCAGTCGCGTCAACACCTGTTCTTCACGTCCCCATGCAATGATCGTATGTGCACCAGACAATGCCGCCCGCTTGGCAGCCAGTATTTTCGTCAGCATGCCACCACGGCCAAGGCTGCTACCAGCGCCACCTGCCATCGCTTCCAGCGCGACATCGCCGGCCTGCGCTTCATGAATGAAAGTAGCATGCGGATCTTTGCGCGGATCGGCGCTGAACAAGCCGCGTTGATCAGTCAGAATGACCAAAACATCGGCTTCAATCAGATTAGCCACCAATGCACCCAGCGTATCGTTATCGCCGAACTTGATTTCATCGGTGACGACAGTATCATTTTCATTGATGATCGGTACTACGCCTAGCTGCAGCAGTGTAAACAAGGTCGAACGTGCATTCAGATAGCGCTCACGATCCGCCAGATCAGCGTGCGTCAGCAGAATTTGTGCAGTTTGCACCTGATGCTGACGGAAGCTGGTTTCGTAAATTTGTGCGAGGCCCATTTGCCCTACCGCAGCGCAAGCTTGCAACTCATGAATGCCGGTCGGCCGCTTGTCAAAGCCAAGGCGTTGCATGCCTTCGGCAATCGCACCTGAACTGACCAGCACTACTTCCTTGCCTAGCGCTCGTAATTGAACGATCTGCTCTGCCCATTTTTGAATCGCAGCAGTATCTAGCCCCTTGCCGTCATTGGTGACGAGCGAAGAACCGACCTTGATGATGATGCGTTTGGCTGATTGAATGGCAGAGCTCATGCTTTGTAATCCGGCATTGTTTTGGTTTTTGATGCCGGATTGCCGCTGCCGGCAATCCGTTTAACTCTATTGCTTCAGTCTATGATTTTGAAACGCGGATCATCTGGATCGATCGAATCGATCAGGCGCGCTTCTTCGCTGATATCCGTTTCTTCTGCACGCTGCTCTGCCTGGCGCTGCACCGCGATGTAATCATAAATCTCGGTGACCATCTCAGAACAACCGTCACGCGTCAGGGCAGAAATCTCAAATACCGGGCCTTTCCAGCCGAAGCGTTTAATAAAATCTTTGACGCGTTTGACGCGCTCCTCATCAGGAACCATGTCGAGCTTGTTCAAGACCAGCCAACGCGGCTTGTCGAACAGTGACTCATCGTATTTTTTCAACTCCTTGACGATGGCCTTGGCTTCTTTTACCGGGTCGACATTATCGAACGGCGCCAGATCAACGATATGCAGCAACAAACGTGTGCGCTGCAGATGGCGCAGGAATTGAATTCCCAAACCCGCACCATCGGATGCACCTTCGATCAAACCAGGAATATCAGCAATCACGAAACTCTTTTCGTGACTGACGCGTACCACGCCCAAATTTGGATGCAACGTCGTAAATGGGTAATCGGCAATTTTCGGCCGCGCATTTGAAACAGCAGAAATGAAGGTGGATTTACCCGCATTCGGCATGCCGAGTAAACCGATATCGGCGAGCACTTTCAGCTCAAGCCGCAGTTCACGTCGTTCGCCTTCTTTGCCTTCGGATTTCTGCCGTGGCGCACGATTGGTCGACGATTTGAAATGAATATTGCCCCAGCCGCCTTCACCGCCTTTGGCGATCAAGACTTCTTGACCGTGTTCGGTCAAATCGGCAATCAGTTCACCATCATTGTTATCAATGATTAATGTACCAACCGGCATGCGTAACTTGATATCGTCTGCGCCTTTGCCGTAGCAATCAGCACCGCGACCGTTTTCACCGTCTTTTGCCTTGTGCATTTTTGAATAGCGAAAATCCACCAGCGTGTTGATGTTGCGATCAGCCACGGCCCAGATGCTGCCGCCCTTGCCGCCATCACCGCCGTCAGGTCCGCCGAACGGCCTGAATTTTTCCCGACAAAAGGAGGCGACGCCGTTGCCGCCGTCACCAGCAATGACTTCGATTTTTGCTTCGTCGATAAACTTCATAATTGTGCCGCCATAAAACTAAAAAGGCTCTACCTGGGGCAGAGCCTTTCGATTGAAGGCTTTCGCCTTACCTTGCTTGCTTAAAAACTTAAGCAGGTACTACTGTAACGTAATGACGTTGCAATGCGCCTTTGGTAACGAATGCAACTTTGCCATCTGTCAGTGCGAACAAGGTGTGATCCTTGCCGATGCCGACGTTTTCGCCCGGGTGCATTTTGGTACCACGTTGGCGAACAATGATGCCGCCTGCGTTGATAGTCTGACCACCGTAGACTTTAACGCCCAGTCGTTTTGACTCTGAGTCACGACCATTTCGCGTAGTGCCGCCGCCTTTTTTATGTGCCATTTCTGACTCCTTGTATCTGTTTAGTCCGAATCAGCGGCTTAGCCGTTGATCGAAACGATCTGCAATTCGGTGTAATTTTGGCGATGGCCTTGGTGCTTCTGATAATGCTTACGGCGACGCATCTTGAAAATCGTGACCTTTTCGTGACGACCATGGGAGACAACCGTAGCAAGGACCGTAGCACCTTCAACCAGCGGAGCACCAAACTTAATGGTTTCTCCTGCGCCCAATGCGAGCACCTGATCAAGGGTGATTTCGGATCCAATGTCTGCCGGTATCTGTTCTACTTTAAATTTTTCACCAGCGACAACTTTATATTGTTTGCCACCGGTTTTTATGACCGCGTACATGTGAAACCTCATCAAATGATTTAAGGACTTTTCTCTCTTCGATTCGCCGGAGTTACTCAGACGGAATCGGGAAAACCTCCAATTATACATGGACTTACCACATCGGTCAAAGCGCTTAATCGTGCCCGTTTTACGCGCCCAAAAACATGTCTTTTAAGAAATAACCCGTTCCCTCGTTGCAACACGCGCTCGCTCGCTGCATTTGTCGTCGTATAATTCCCGCTCGTTCATGCTCATTCATCAGGCTTACACTTGGCTTCCGCTTCTACTTCTTCCGCACAAAACCTGCTCATACAACCTATCGCCGCAGATCTGAACGCAGTCGATACGGTAATACGCCAAAAACTCCACTCGGAAGTGGCACTGGTTAACCAGATTGCGGAATACATTATTAGCGCAGGCGGAAAACGCATACGTCCGGTGCTGGTTTTGCTGATAGCAAACGCTTACAGCTATCGCGGCACCGATCATCATCAATTGGCCGCAGTCGTGGAATTTATCCATACCGCCACTCTGTTGCATGACGATGTCGTCGATGAATCATCACTACGTCGCGGCCGCAAAACCGCCAATGCACTGTTCGGCAATGCTGCATCCGTGCTGGTGGGCGACTTCCTCTATTCGCGCGCTTTCCAGATGATGGTCTCGGTTGGCGACATTCGCATCATGCAGATTCTGGCGGATGCCACCAATGTGATTGCCGAAGGCGAAGTGCTGCAGTTGTTGAATATGCACGACCCAGATGTATCGGAAGAACGTTATACCCAAGTCATACGCTCCAAAACGGCCAAATTATTTGAAGCTGCAGCCCAATTAGGCGCATTGATTGCCGGCGCGTCCGATGAAGAAATCGAAGCCGCTGCAGAATATGGCCGCTCGCTCGGTACTGCATTCCAACTAATTGACGATGTACTGGATTACTCAGGTCAAGCCGACGATATCGGCAAAAATGTCGGTGACGATTTACGCGAAGGCAAAGCTACCCTGCCGCTGATTTACCTGATGGAACATGGCACCGCAGAACAGCGCGAACTGGTTCGCAATTGCATCGAAAATGGCGACGAACAGCATTTCGACGCGGTTCTGTTTGCCGTCACCACATCCGGCGCTCTGGATTACACCAAGCGCAAAGCCGAAGAAGCCGCAGCACGAGCAAGCGCATCCATCATTACTCTTCCCGACAGCCAGTTTAAAGATGCGCTGCTCAAACTGAGCACTTTTGCGGTTCATCGAAATCACTAACCCGCACTAATATTGCAAGCACAGACGTTTCCCGGACAAGGCGAACCTGAACCCGATACCAGTTTACGCTCTTAAAATGCTCATTTACGGCACCAACACATTCGCAATCGGAGTGCGACTCCTCCGCACTTAAGCCAAATGTTGCATTTTGTTGCTTAGAGAAGTAACAAGTCCTCCGATATCTTTACAAAACAGATGCTTAGAGGCATTATCTAACGCACCTTCGATGTTTCAATCGATCAATTCGACATAAATATAATGGCGGCAGTCCTCCCTAGTTCGGCGTCAAATAATGCGATGTCAGGTCTTGCGCGCGCATTGCTGCAGGCTGGTCAAATCACGCCACAGCAAGCCGACGCCACAGTCAAGCAAGCCGCTAGCGAAAAAATTGCATTCATAGACGCGCTACTCAAAGGCGAGATCATGAATCCTGCCAGACTGGCAGCATTTTGCTCCCAGACATTTGGCTATCCACTGCTCGATCTCGCAGCCTTCAATAGCGGTAATTTGCCTGACAAGATTATTGACATGAAGCTGATGCAAAGTCAGCGGGTCATTGCACTTGCCAAGCGTGGCAACAAGGTATTGATTGCGATTTCAGATCCGACCAATTCCCAGGCACTGGACCAAATCAAATTCCAGACCCAACTGACAGTCGAACCTATCATCGTAGATCACTCGACATTACTCAAATTAATAGAGAAACTCGGACACAGTGCTGAACAGGACTTGACCGAACTGATAGGCGATGACCTGGAAATCGATTTCGTTGAAGAAGATCTGGCGACCCCGACTGAAGGCGGCACCACCGATATCGATGATGCTCCGGTCGTTAAATTTCTTCAAAAAATCCTGGTCGATGCGATCAACCTTGGTGCTTCAGATCTTCACTTCGAACCCTTCGAAAAGTTCTATCGCATCCGTTTCCGCGTTGATGGCGTGTTGCGCGATATCGCACAACCGCCATTGGCCATCAAGGAAAAACTGGCATCTCGTATCAAGGTAATTTCAAAGCTGGACATCTCAGAAAAACGTGTGCCGCAAGATGGTCGCATGAAGCTCGTGATGTCGAAAACACGCTCCATCGATTTCCGTGTCAGCACCCTGCCTACGCTGTTCGGCGAAAAAATTGTCATGCGGATTCTGGACGGTTCGCAAGCCACAATGGGCATCGAGGCGCTAGGCTATGATCCGGATCAGAAGGAAACGCTGATGAATGCCATTCAGCGTCCGTACGGCATGGTGCTAGTCACTGGCCCAACCGGCTCCGGCAAAACCGTTTCTCTCTACACTTGTCTGAACATTCTGAACAAGCCGGGCATCAATATTTCAACGGCAGAAGATCCTGCCGAGATCAACCTGCCCGGTGTCAACCAAGTCAATGTGAACGACCGTGCAGGGCTTACTTTTCCGGTCGCATTGAAAGCTTTCCTGCGACAGGATCCAGACATCATCATGGTCGGCGAGATTCGCGACCTGGAAACCGCCGACATCGCAATCAAGGCGGCGCAAACCGGCCACATGGTCTTCTCGACCCTGCACACCAACGATGCACCAGCAACGCTTACACGCTTGATGAATATGGGCGTCGCCCCTTTCAATATTGCATCATCAGTCATATTGATTACAGCACAGCGCTTGGCTCGACGTCTATGCTCATGCAAACAGACTACGGTCATTCCGGACGAAGCCTTGCTGGAAGCGGGTTTTCACGAAGACGATCTGGATGGAACATGGCTGCCCTACAAACCTGTCGGCTGCGAACGTTGCAGCGGCAGCGGTTACAAAGGTAGGCTGGGCATCTATCAGATCATGCCGATCAGTGAAGAAATTGAACATATTATTTTGAGTCACGGCACATCACTGGAAATTGAAGCACAGGCAAAAAAAGATGGTGTTCTTACCTTGCGTGAATCAGGTCTGAGAAAAGTTAAACAGGGAATGACCAGTCTGGAAGAAATTCTGGGCTGTACCAACGAATAATAAAGAGGTCTAGGGATGGCAACTTCAGCACGTAAGGTTGGAAGCAGCACACTTGCCAAAGAGGCTGTTTTTGCTTGGGAAGGCAAGGACAAAGCAGGAAAAATCGTGCGCGGCGAATTGCGTGCCGGTGGCGAATCTGTAGTCAATGCAACGCTGCGTCGCCAAGGCGTACTGGTTACCAAAGTTAAAAAGAAAACCTATCGCAGCGGGAAAAAAGTCTCCGACAAGGACATCACCCTCTTCACTCGCCAACTGGCAACCATGATGAAGGCCGGTGTACCGCTGCTGCAATCTTTCGATATTGTTGCAAAAGGTAATGACAATCCATCCGTCTCTAAATTGATTCAGGACATTCGTGCGGATGTAGAAACAGGCACCAGCTTGAACCAGGCATTTAGGAAGTTTCCCTTATATTTCGATCCACTTTTTTGCAATCTGGTCGGTGCCGGTGAACAAGCCGGCATTCTGGAAGACTTGTTGACGCGACTTGCCATATACAAGGAAAAAACGCTCGCGATCAAGGCCAAGATCAAATCAGCAATGTTTTACCCGGTCGCTATTATGGCTGTCGCGTTTATCGTCACCGCCGTCATCATGATCTGGGTGGTACCTGCATTTAAGGAAGTATTCAAAAGTTTCGGTGCCGATCTGCCGGCACCGACCTTGATGGTGATGGCGATTTCCGACTTTTTCGTCTCGTATTGGTATCTTATTTTCGGACTGCTGTTTGCCGGCCTCTATCTGTTTTTCCAATCGTGGAAACGCTCATTGAAAATGCAGCGCACCATGGACAGACTGCTGCTGAAAGCACCTGTCTTCGGTGCAGTGATACGCAAGGCAACGATTGCACGCTGGACACGTACGCTCGCGACCATGTTCGCGGCAGGTGTGCCCTTGGTTGAATCTCTAGACTCTGTCGGTGGCGCTGCAGGCAATGCCGTGTATCTGGATGCCACGAAAAAAATTCAGAACGACGTCAGCACTGGTGTCAGCCTGACAGTTGCAATGCAAAATGCCGACGTATTCCCGAATATGGTCACGCAGATGGTGTCGATAGGCGAAGAATCAGGCTCGCTCGACAATATGCTCGGCAAGGTCGCAGATTTTTATGAAGATGAAGTTGATGAAGCTGTGGCTTCGCTGTCCAGCCTGATGGAGCCACTGATCATGGTAATTCTGGGCGTGCTGATCGGCGGTTTGGTCATCGCAATGTACCTGCCTATTTTCAAACTGGGTTCCGTGGTCTGATGATGGATTTACTTTGGTCTGCGCCTGCGGGTAGCGTATTGCCCACAATCGTTGCTGGCGTATTCGGATTGTTGATAGGTAGTTTTCTCAACGTTGTGATCCATCGCATCCCGAAAATGATGCAGCGCGAATCGGATAACTACGTTGCCCACGAAAGTGGAAAACCTTTGCCGCATGAAGATCGCTACGATTTGGTAATGCCGCGCTCGGCTTGCCCACAGTGTGGACACCAGATTACTGCGAAAGAAAATATTCCAGTCTTCAGCTATGCATTTTTGCGTGGGAAATGCATAGCGTGCAAAACTTATATCTCGATTCGCTACCCAATAGTTGAATTATTGACTGGCGTGTTGTCGGCTTTGCTGATCTGGCATT
The DNA here is from genome assembly GCF_003293745.1 of Herminiimonas fonticola. GTDB lineage: Bacteria > Pseudomonadota > Gammaproteobacteria > Burkholderiales > Burkholderiaceae_D > Oxalicibacterium > Oxalicibacterium fonticola. The sequence continues at coordinate 773,479 of NZ_PTLZ01000001.1, read as the reverse complement.
TCGGTAGCGGCTTGCTCGGCCTGTCTACTCTGATGTTCACTTATCTTCTGATCGCAATGACGTTTATCGATGCGGACACACAATTGCTGCCGGATGATTTGACCTTGCCTTTGTTGTGGCTAGGTTTGCTCATCAACCTGAACGGCACTTTCGTGCCCTTGCACGAAGCTGTGATTGGTGCAGCGGCAGGTTATTTGAGTTTGTGGGCGATTTACTGGCTGTTCAAGCTGGCAACGGGCAAAGAAGGCATGGGCTACGGCGATTTCAAGCTACTAGCCGCACTGGGTGCATGGCTGGGCTGGAAGATGTTGCCGGTCATCGTTTTACTATCCTCACTAGTCGGCGCAGTGATCGGGATTGCCTTGATCATGCTGGCAAAACGTGGCCGCGACATCCCGATTCCATTCGGCCCTTATCTCGCAGCGGCCGGCCTGCTGACTTTGTTTTACGGTAAACCGCTGGCACAAATGTATTTAGGCTTTTACTGAGAAGATGGTGGCTCAAGCATCTCAGCATCGATTTTCCATAGGCCTGACCGGCGGCATAGGTAGCGGCAAAAGCACGGTCGCCGACTTGTTTGCTGCGCACGGTGCTGCCGTGATCGATACCGATCTGATTGCACATCAACTGACAGCAGCAGAAGGCAGGGCAATCGAGCCGATCCGGCTTGCGTTCGGCGCCTCGTTCATTGCGCCTGACGGTGCCATGGATAGAGCCAAAATGCGTGCAACTGTCTTTGCCAATCCAGCCGAAAAAAAACGACTCGAAGCTATTCTTCACCCTTTGATCCGTACAGAAACCGAACATGCTGCAGCGCAAGCAGAAGGTGCTTATCTCTTGTTCGTCGTACCGTTGCTGGTCGAATCCGGCTTGTGGAAGCAAAGAGTATCGCGCGTCCTGACAATTGACTGCTCGGAAGAGACACAAATTCACCGTGTGATGCAGCGCAGTAATCTGACAGAACAACAAGTGCGCACCATCATGGCAGCGCAGGTATCACGTGCGACCAGACTTGCCGCGGCAGATGACATCATCGTCAACGATGGCGATACCGCAGCACTGATTCCGCAAGTACAGCGCCTGCATGATTTATATGTTTCATTGGCGCGCAGTGGTTGAACATCCACCGATGCGCACGGTCTATGATCATTAATATTCGCTGAAATTGCAGGAAATCCAGGCTTGCCAAAGCAGAGAGGCAAAACAAAATTGCACCTGTATTTGTAATTTGCCTCGGCTTCGTTCAGAATCACACAATTAGCTCGTATTGCCCGCTTTAAACTTTAAAGGGATGCCACTTTGATTGTCTACGAATACCCTTTCAACGAGCGTATTCGCACGTTGTTGCGGTTAGAAGACCTGTACGAGAAATTCGCTTTCTTCGTCGGTCACGAGCATCCGCAGCACCATCACGTCGCCCTCTCCACAATTTTCGAAATGCTGGAAGTAGCTGGTCGCGCCGATCTCAAATCAGATCTGCTGCAAGAACTGGAACGCCAGAAACAAACCCTGCTCGGATTCAAATCCAATCCCAATGTCGAAGCAGAGATGCTGGACGCGATCCTGTTCGACATCGAACGCATCAGTACGGCACTAGTAGCATCGCAAGGAAAAACCGGCCAGCACATCCGTGAAAATGAATGGTTGATGAGCATACGCGGCCGCACCATTATTCCAGGTGGCGCTTGTGAGTTCGACCTCCCATCCTATTACGCGTGGCAAAACGATAGCGCTGAACAGCGTCTGGCTGACATACACAAATGGTTTACACCGCTGGCACCATTGTTCGATGCGATCGGCATGATCTTGCGCCTGCTGCGCGAGTCCGGTCACCCGGTAAAAATGATTGCGCAAGCTGGCAGTTACCAGCAAATGTTGCAAGGCAAGGCTTACCAGATGCTGCGTCTGAATATCGATGAAAGTCTGGGTGCAATTCCCGAGATATCCGCCAACAAGTACATGTTGTGGATACGCTTTACATCCCAGGATGGCGATATGAAACCGAAAGCGTTTGAAGGCGATGTGCCGTTCGAACTGAGTTTGTGCAGTTTTTGATCAGATAGTTTTTATGGTTACGATAGTCAATTGCCCTACATGCGGCACCAAAGTGGAATGGTCGGAAATAAGCAAGTTCAGGCCTTTCTGTTCCAATCGTTGCAAGCAAATCGACTTGGGTGCCTGGGCTGAAGAGAAGTATGTGATCCCGGTCGTCAATCCGTTGGATGACCTCGACGAAGATGCACCATCACCGCCGCAACCCTGATAGCTTAGGCTAAATAAGCGCGACTAAACTGATGCAGTTGGATAACGCAATTTATCCAGCCATTCAATCAGGGGGATCGTAGCCGGCAACAATGGTTCGACGCCCACACTTCCCTGCCACGCAAACGCCTGATTTTCCAGACTTTGCGGCTCGCCCAGCCAATGCTGGCTGATGTAAAAATGCAGACGTACATGCGCATGTGGATAAACATGTTCGATACCACACCACGGTTCTGCAGAAACGACTTCTACGCCTAACTCTTCGACAAATTCGCGCTTCAGCGCATCGATGATGGCTTCCCCCGCTTCGACCTTGCCGCCCGGGAACTCCCAATAGCCGGCATAAGGCTTGCCATCCGGCCGCTGGCCGAGCAAGACATCGCCGTTCGGCTTCATCAAGATACCGACGGCGACATCAATAGGTGTGGATAGTGTTTCGGACATGCGGACAACCTAAACGAATGAGGGGATGGAGCAGATTAAAACGGCGCGCATGCAAACACCTTGCGCGCCATGTACATCACTTCGGCATTTTCCCGGCATGATCCTTGGCGAATTGCCATGCCACACGACCGGAGCGCGAGCCACGCTGCAAAGCCCACTGTAAAGCCTCGGTTCTGGCTTCTTCAATCTGCTGCGGATTGCAGCCGAAATATGTCAACCAATGCGCTGCGATATCCAGATAGTCATCCTGCTTAAACGGATAGAAGGTCACCCACAATCCAAAACGTTCGGACAGCGAGATTTTTTCTTCCACCGTTTCACCCGGATGCAGATCGCCGTTGTCGTCTGTTTTGTAGCCTGCATTGTCCGACATACGCTCCGGCAACAGATGACGACGATTCGACGTTGCATAGATCAGTACATTATCTGATTGCGCGGAAATACTACCGTCCAGTGCTACCTTCAAGGCCTTGTAGCCACCCTCGCCTTCTTCAAACGACAGATCGTCACAAAAAATGATGAAGCGCTCAGGCCGCCCGGAAACCAGATCCACGATATCCGCCAGATCACCCAGATCGTCCTTGTCGACTTCAATCAGGCGCAAACCTTGGTCTGCGAATTGGTTCAGGCAAGCCTTGATCAGGGATGATTTTCCGGTACCGCGTGCGCCGGTCAGCAGTACATTGTTTGCAGGTACACCATCAACGAACTGCTTGGTATTCTGTTCGATCTGCTGCTTTTGCAGTCCGATGTTATGCAGATCCGTCAACGCGATAGGCGATAAATGCGCAACCGGTTGCAAATAGCCACGACCGTCTTTCCCGCTGGATTTGCGCCAACGGAAGGCGATGCCGGCCTTCCAGTCCGGCGTAGCAACTGCAGGAGGCAAGATCGATTCCAGGCGACCGAGCAAGGCTTCGGCACGTGTTAAAAACTGTTCGAGTTGTGTCATTGTTATTCAGTGTAATTAATTTGATTTACCGCATGATTCATCAGCGTGGTTCAGCAGCGCACGCGCTGCGCATATCAAGATCGGTAATCGGCATTGATCGTTACATATTCATGCGACAGATCGCAGGTCCAGATGGTGGCGTCTGCATTGCCGCGACCGAGTTTGACGCGTACGGTAATTTCACTTTGCTTCATCACGCGCTGGCCGTCTTCTTCCTTGTAATCCGGATTGCGTCCACCGTTCTTGGCGACCCAGACATCATCCAGATACAGATTCAATTTGCTGACATCCAGATCGTCGACACCGGCATAACCGATAGCCGCGAGGATACGACCAAGATTTGGATCAGATGCAAAGAAAGCGGTTTTCACCAATGGCGAATGCGCGATCGAATAAGCAATCTTGCGACACTCTTCCACATCCTTGCCATCTTCCACCGTCACGGTAATGAATTTGGTCGCGCCTTCGCCATCGCGCACGATCATTTGCGCCAGCTCCTGCGACAGCCCAAGAACTGCTGCGGCCAGTGCCGTATATTCGGGAGTATCGATCGCATTGATTTCCAGCGGTGAGGTACCGGTGGCGATCACGATAAACGAATCGTTGGTCGATGTATCTCCATCGATAGTAATGCAGTTGAAAGAACGGTCCGCGACTTGCTTGACCATATGATCCAGCACCGGCTGCGCGACTTTGGCATCGGTTGCCATGAAGCCCAGCATGGTCGCCATATTCGGCTTGATCATGCCGGCGCCTTTACTCACGCCGGTCAGCGTAATCGTGTGGCCATTGATATTTACCTGGCGCGACGCCGCTTTCGGCTGCGTATCGGTGGTCATGATGGACAAGGCCGCGTTGTGCCAGTTATCCGATTTTAAATTCGAGATTGCTTGCGGCAAACCGGCTACCAAACGATCAACCGGCAACGGCTCGAGGATCACGCCCGTAGAAAACGGCAGGATTTGCGACGCATCGCAATCCAGCAATTTTGCCAATGCAGCGCAAGTGGCATTGGCATCTGCCAAGCCGGTTTCACCTGTGCCTGCATTTGCATTGCCGGTATTGATAACCAGTGCGCGTATCGGCGCTCCGGCTTTGCGATTGGCCAAATGTTCTTTGCAGACTTGAACCGGCGCAGCGCAAAAACGATTCTTCGTGAAGACACCCGTCACGGTGGCCGTTGGTGCCAGCTTCATTACCAGCACATCCTTGCGATTGGCCTTGCGTATCCCCGCTTCGGCATGACCGAGCTCGATACCGGCAACTGCAGTCAGATTTTCAGGAATGGGAAGAGGAAGATTGACGGCCATGGCAATTATTCTATGTAAGTTAAAGGGTGTTAAAAAATACTGTAAAGGTATGCTTGAAACAACACTGGAAAATCAGACGGATATTGTAAACGCTTGATGAGCATCCGATCAGATCGCCAGCTATCCTTTGCGAAAAAGCAAAAGGGCGGGGAATAACTCACCCCGCCCTTCATTTTTCAGTGCTTGATCACAGCTTAAGCGAGACGTCCATGACACTGCTTGTACTTCTTGCCGCTACCGCAAGGGCATGGATCATTACGGCCGACCTTGGGCACTTCATTCACTCGCGGATGCGCGCCAGCATCGCTAGCCTGTGCGGTTGGTGCCAGCAACTCTTCCGGTGCCGCATCAGGATCAAAATCCGCATGTTGGTAATGTACATTTTCAACTTGTGATTGCGACAGTTTTTCTTCTGCTGCGTCGATTTCTTCACGTGATTGAATACGCACTGTCATGACGGTCTTGACGACTTCGTCCTTGATCAAATTCAGCATTTGACCAAACAGCTCAAAGGCTTCGCGCTTGTATTCCTGCTTAGGATTTTTCTGTGCATAGCCGCGCAGATGAATACCCTGACGCAAATGATCCAGCGCAGCCAGATGTTCACGCCAGTGCGAATCAACTCCTTGCAGCATGACGCCGCGCTCAAAGCCGCCGAACGATTCCTTGCCGACGATGCCGACTTTCGCATCGTAGACAGCATCGGTCGCCTTCAGCAGACGCTCCAGCAACTCTTCGTCGGTAATATTTGGCTCTGCTTCCAGCGCCGCAACCAACGAGAAATCAACCTGCCACTCATTGCGTAACACATCGTCGAGTGCTTTCAAATCCCACTGCTCTTCCATCGATTGCTCAGGCACATAGGTGCGGAACAAATCGTTGAATACGCCTTGGCGCAAGGATGTGATCAACTCGGATACATCTTGCGTTGCCAGCAATTCATTACGCTGCTGATAGATTACTTTGCGCTGATCATTGGCGACGTCATCGTATTCCAGCAATTGCTTGCGAATATCGAAGTTGCGCGCTTCAACCTTCCGTTGCGCCGATTCGATGGAACGCGACACGATACCCGCTTCAATTGGTTCGCCTTCCGGCATTTTCAAACGGTCCATGATCGCTCGTACGCGGTCGCCGGCAAAAATGCGCAGCAAGGCATCATCCAGCGACAAGTAAAAACGTGACGAACCTGGATCGCCCTGACGACCAGAACGACCGCGCAATTGATTATCGACGCGACGCGATTCATGACGTTCGGTACCGATGATATGCAAACCGCCAGCAGTAACCACGTGATCGTGCAGCGACTGCCATTCATCGCGCAGTTTTTGCGCTTGTGCAGTCTTGTCGGCATCCGACAAATCGGGATTCGCTTCGATGATCTGTACTTGTTTGGCAACGTTGCCGCCCAAAACAATATCGGTACCACGACCGGCCATATTGGTTGCGATCGTGATCGCTTTAGGACGACCTGCTTGCGCAATGATTTCCGCTTCGCGTGCATGCTGCTTCGCGTTCAACACGTTATGCGGCAATTTGGCTTTATTTAAAATGCCGGACAACAATTCGGAATTTTCAATCGAGGTGGTACCAACCAATACCGGCTGACCGCGCTCGTAGCAATCCTGAATGTCCTTCAGCATCGCGCCGTATTTTTCGTCCGATGATTTATAGACTTGATCTTGGCGGTCTTTGCGCTGGTTCGGACGGTTCTGTGGAATGACGACGGTTTCCAGACCGTAGATTTCCTGGAATTCGTACGCTTCGGTATCTGCGGTACCGGTCATGCCGGACAGCTTGCTGTACATGCGGAAGTAGTTCTGGAATGTAATCGACGCCAGGGTCTGATTTTCATTCTGAATACGTACGCGTTCCTTGGCTTCCACCGCCTGATGCAAACCGTCAGACCAGCGACGACCCGTCATCAAGCGACCGGTAAACTCATCGACGATGACAACTTCATCGTTCTGCACCACGTAATGCTGATCCTTGTGGTACAGCGTATGCGCGCGCAATGCAGCGTACAAATGATGAATCAATGTGATGTTGGCGGCGTCGTACAGCGAAGCGCCTTCCGGCAGCAAACCCATGCGCGTCAGGATTTGTTCGGCTTTTTCATGACCAGCTTCGGTCAACAACACCTGATGGGATTTTTCATCCTTGGTGTAATCGCCAGGAACTTCTACCGTGCCTTTGCCATCTGGTGTTTCTTCACCAATTTGCAGAGTCAGCAGCGGCGGCACTTCATTGATCTTGTGATACAGCTCGGTGTGATTTTCTGCCTGGCCGGAAATGATCAGCGGCGTACGCGCTTCATCGATCAGGATCGAATCGACTTCATCGACGACGGCAAAGTGCAAATCGCGCTGCACCCGATCGGCCATGTCGTAGACCATATTGTCACGCAGATAATCGAACCCGAATTCGTTATTGGTGCCGTAGGTGATATCGGAATTGTAGGCTGCCTGCTTCGTGTCGTGATCCATCTGCGACAGGTTGATACCGGTGCTCAGGCCAAGCCAGCCGTACAAGGTGCCCATCCATTCGGCATCGCGCTGCGCCAGATAATCATTGACCGTCACGACGTGCACGCCTTTGCCGACCAGCGCATTCAGATAAGTCGGCAAGGTAGCCATCAGGGTTTTACCTTCGCCTGTGCCCATCTCTGCGATTTTTCCGTAATGTAGCGTCATACCGCCTATCAGCTGAACATCGAAGTGACGCATCTTCAAGACACGCTTACTCGCTTCGCGGCAAACAGCAAAAGCTTCCGGCAAAATGTCATCGATGTTTTCGCCCTTGGCGAGACGCTCCTTGAATTCCGGCGTCTTGGCTTGCAAAGCCTGATCCGATAATTGTTCCAGCGCCGGCTCGAAGGCATTGATTTCGCGAACGGTTTTTTGGTATTGCTTGAGTAAGCGCTGATTGCGGCTACCGAAAATCTGAGTCAGTAATGACATGCTTGGATTCTAAAAAAGGCGCCTTGAAACAATCAGATACAGCAACCACCACTTGGGCTGCATCAAATTGGGCTTGGGCTAAATTGTGGATTTTATCATGTGCTTTCCGGCATATTGGGCTTATCAGTCCGGAAACAATAGCTAGTTCATGAAAGCGGTACCAGATCTTGCAGGGCTATGACCTTTGTAATGCAAATTTGTTCTGGGGCAGACCTGTGCACCGCCCTATTCATCGAGAATAAAACGGGTACCGTTTCATGTTTCATTTATTTGCGTTACTTGCTTGCCAGCCTGGCCTGATTCGCGCCTGCCAGCAAGAACTTGTGTGGATCCTGCGCCACGCCTTTGATACGCACCTCAAAATGCAGATGAGGTCCGGTCGAACGACCAGTCGTTCCAATATCGGCAATATGCTGACCGCGTCGTACGATATCACCGACATGCATCAATAAACGCGAGGTATGCGCATAACGCGTAATCATGTCATTGCCGTGATCGATCTCCATCATATTGCCGTATTGGGGGTGAAATTCCGCCACCGTCACAACGCCACCCGCCGCCGCCATGATGGGCGTACCTATAGGTGCTGCAAAATCTATCCCCTCGTGCATCGTGCTGCGGCCCGAGAATGGATCAAGCCGGCGACCAAAAGTCGAGGCGTTATAACTGACGTTGACTGGCTGACTGGTAGGCAAAAGTTTGGATTTGATCTTGTCGCTCATCAGCGTGGACTCAACGACATTCATATAATCGGCTCGGCGCTCTACATCATGCGACATCGCATCGAGCAGCGCCTTGAATTCGGACATGGTCAGATCGCGGCTGCTGGTGCTATCCATAGGCTCGACACCGCCGCGCCCCGGCATTTCCTTGAAATTGAATTCAGTAGGTTTGACGCCAGCCAAACCTTGCACACGTTCGCCCAAGGCGTCCAAACGCATCAATTGCGCCTGCATTTCACCCACGCGGCGCGCCATCAAGGCGAGGTTTTCTTTCAGAAATTTGTCTTTTTGTGCGTCATCGCCTTGCGCCGCACTCGCGAACATTTCGCGGAATGGGGATGGCAGACTCGCTGCATTGCTGGATATAAAGTAGAACAACAGGGACGTGGTCAGCAGAACCGCCACGATAAAAGCGACGCCCCCCAGCATCAGATGCCGATGCGTCAAGGTGACGGATTTGGCATGGGTAAAACGTGGGTGCAACAAAATAATCTGCATCGCGACTCCCTTGCCTCGCCGGTTGACGACGAGGTGTGATAAGGTTTCATGACGATGCGTGCACCTTCATTTACCCCTTTCAAGCAAAGCTCTCCTTTCACTAAAACTGCGAAAGGTGCTGCGGAATTCTTACGTTCCCACGACAAGATGGCTGCACTTCTGCCATCCATCACTCGCATGGCCGCACTGCAAAAAGATTGTGCAGCGGCGCTTCCTACCATGTTTACGCACTGCGCCGTACTGCAGTTCGAGGCGGACCAGCTGGTTCTATCAGTACCGAACGCGGCGCTGGCTGCGAGACTGAAGCAACAATGTCCAAAACTACAAGAGCAATTGTTGCAGCGGGGATGGCAGGTTAATGCAATCCGCCTCAAAGTGCAAGTCAGCAAAATGCTTGTAAAATCAACAGCTTCCAAGCAATTGGTGCTGCCAACGGAAGCTGTTTCTGCGTTTAGCGAACTCAGCGATGCACTGGAAAACTCGCCGCGCAACGAGGCGCTGAAAAATGCACTCGGTGCATTGATGCAGCGTCGACGTACGGAAAAGTAAGCTTCGCGAGTCTGGTCAAATGAACCACACTCTTCGCGTTCAAATCTGACTTAGTTCAGGACCCATTCCAGATCAGCCTGACGCACATAATCTTTAGGTGCCGATTCGACCTTGTCGAAGGTAACGATCTCATAAGCATCCGGCTGTTCAAGCAAAGCGCGTACCAAAAGATTGTTCAGCATGTGACCTGATTTGTGGGCGTTATAACTGGCAATCAGCGGATAACCAACCAGATACAAATCACCAATTGCATCAAGTATCTTGTGTCGGACAAACTCATTGTCGTAACGCAAGCCATCGGTGTTAAGTATCCGATATTCATCCATCACGATCGCATTTTCCAGCGAACCGCCACGGATCAAACCCATGCCACGCAAGGTTTCCATATCCTGCATGAAACCGAAGGTGCGGGCACGCGCCACATCTTTGACATAGGACTCAAAACTAAAATCGATCTCGGTGGTCTGGCCCGTAGCATCGACGGCGGGATGATTGAATTCGATGAAGAACTTGAGTTTGAAGCCTTCGTACGGCTCAAGGCGCGCCCAGATTTCGCGGTCGCCACTGCCGTGACGTACTTCCACAGGCTTCTTGATGCGTATGAATTTTTTGGCCGCTTCCTGCTCCTGCAAACCGGCTTGTTGCAACAAGAAAACGAAGGAAGATGCAGAACCATCCATGATGGGCACTTCTTCGGCTGTCAGATCGACATATAGATTGTCGATACCAAGACCGGCGCAGGCCGACATTAGGTGCTCTACCGTTGAGACCTTGGCATCGCCCACCTGCAAGGTGGAAGCCATGCGAGTATCGCCGACTCGCAGCGCTTGCGCTGGCAGTTCCACCACAGGATCGAGATCGACGCGATAGAACACGATGCCGGTATCGATAGGGGCTGGGCGCAGCGTCAATTCCACTTTGGTGCCGGAATGCAGACCGACACCGACAGACTTGACTGTTTGTTGGATGGTACGTTGTTTTAACATCTGAGGATTATAGCAATCACGGAGAGAATTCGCGTGGCTATGGTGCTGGGGTTGCATTGAAAACAACAGGGAATTTTCCGGATGAGCGCGCAAGGAATGCTGCTCTGATACCGCGCTCCCTTCGATGAGTCTCAGCACGAAAAAATACCCATCAACCCAAAACCAAACCCATAAACAGCAAATGCCGCCCGGTCTCTCAACCAAGCGGCATTTTCTGAAACAGAAAAATTTAGATCTGTTCCAGCAATTTTTCTGCTGTCGATACTTCCAAGTGACCGCTGTCTTCAACGTTCAATTGTTTGACGACGCCGTCTTCAACCAGCATCGAATAACGTTGCGAACGCACACCCAGGCCGCCTTTGGTCAGATCGAATTCCAAACCCAAAGCCTTGGTGAATGTGCCGCTGCCGTCAGCGATGAAACGTACTTTGCCAGCTGCTTTTTGTTCACGGCCCCATGCACCCATGACGAAAGCATCGTTTACCGAGATGCACCAGATTTCATCAACGCCTTTGGCTTTGAACTGGTCCGCTGCCTTGATGTAGCCAGGAGCGTGCGTTTCGGAGCAGGTTGGCGTGAATGCGCCAGGAACTGCGAAAATTGCGATTTTTTTGCCTTTGGTTGCTTCGTGCACCATGACTTTGCTTGGGCCTACGGAGCAAGCTTCGCTTGCTACGTCGACGTATTCTGCGAGCCGCGCTTCTGGCAGCTGATCACCAATTTTGATTGTCATTGCGAATTCCTTTGATTGATTTTAACGGCAGTGCCGATTAGAAAACGCCGCGCACGTGGCGCGGCGTAGAAACCGAAGTATGCCTTGTTCTGTCCGTTTTTGCAGGTGGTTTGACAACTTTCGTCATGCCACCTGCAGATGGCGGTACAAAATCAGAGCATTAATTAATCGGCTTGTTTGCGGAGAAATGCAGGAATGTCGTAGGTTTCCATGCCGTTCTTTTCTAAAGCGCGCACCGTATCGGAAGCCGATTCACGACGCCATACTGCCGGCGCTTTCAAACCGTCAAACGCTGGTTGAGCGCTACCGTGGGTCATGCCCGCAGCCATACCGGTATTCGCCATCATAGGTTCATTGTGTGTGCCGGTACGCAACATTGGTGTTTGTACCAGTTGCACGCCTTTACGCGCACGACCCAAACCAGTCGCAACTACGGTAACGCGGATATCGTCGCCCATTTCATCGTCGTACGCGATACCTTGCGCAATCGATGCATCAGGTGCCGCGAACGCACGCACGGTTGCCATGACTTCCTTGATTTCTTTACCTTTGAGGCTGCGGCTGGCTGTAACGTTAACCAGTACGCCGCGCGCGCCGGACAAATCGATACCGTCGAGCAATGGCGAAGCAACTGCTTGTTCCGCTGCAATGCGTGCACGATCAACGCCATGCGCTGTTGCCGTACCCATCATGGCCTTGCCTTGTTCACCCATGATGGTTTTCACGTCATTGAAATCGACGTTGATATGACCAGGGACATTGATGATTTCTGCAATACCGGCAACGGCGTTGTTCAACACGTCGTCGGCGTGTTGCAGCCATTCGATCATGCTGTCGTCTTCATAGATCTCTTCCAGTTTTTCATTCAAGATGATGATCAACGAATCGACGTGCTGACCCAACGCTTCCAGACCTTCGTCGGCGATGTCCATGCATTTTTTGCCTTCGTACGAGAATGGCTTGGAAACCACAGCCACCGTCAACGCGCCTTGTTCACGCGCAATTTGCGCAATGATAGGTGCAGCACCGGTACCGGTACCGCCGCCCATGCCAGCTGCGATAAAGACCATGTGCGCGCCGCGCAATGCGTCTTCAATACGTGGGCGGGTTTCTTCCGCCAATTGACGACCAACTGCAGGCTTCATACCAGCGCCCAAACCAGTTTCACCGATTTGAATGACGTTATGCGCCTTCGACAATTGCAATGCTTGCGCGTCAGTATTGGCGACGATAAATTCAACACCGCTAACACCACGGTTGATCATGTGTTGTACAGCGTTGCCACCAGCACCACCAACGCCAACCACTTTGATCACGGTACCTTGCGTTACATTCTCGAGCATATCGATTTCCATGATTATTTCCTTAAAGAAGTTGCAGTTTCCAGTTGATAGGCATCACGCGGTGTGACGACTAGCAACTGCCAACTGCTGGTTAATACATAAATTAAATACGAAATTAAATAAACAAAACCAAATACAAAACTAAAAAACAAATACTTGAAGTTAAAACTGAGTTTAAAAATTACCCAGGAACCATTCCTTCATGCGACGGACAATAGCTGTCGCCGATCCATCCTGACGCGTGACGATGTGTCCGCGTAAATACTGCTTCTTCGCTTCCAACAACAAACCCAACACCGTTGCATAACGCGGACTACGTACTACATCTGCCAGTTGACCGTTGTATTCGGGCGTACCCAAACGCGCAGGCTTCAGGAAAATATCTTCTGCCAATTCCACCATGCCGGGCATCATCGCGGTACCGCCGGTCAAGACGATGCCGGATGACAGCACCTCTTCGTAACCGGATTCGCGCACGACTTGATGCACCAGAGAAAACAATTCTTCTATGCGCGGTTCGATCACCGCTGCCAGTGCCTGACGCGACAAGGTGCGCGTGCCGCGATCGCCCAAGCCTGGCACTTCCAGCGTTTCGCCCGGATCAGCCAGTACCTGCTTGGCCATGCCGTAGCGCAGCTTGATTTCTTCCGCTTCGGCAGTCGGTGTGCGCACAGCCATCGCGATATCGTTGGTGATCTGGTCGCCAGCGATAGGAATCACCGCCGTATGACGAATCGCCCCTTCGGTAAAGATCGCAACATCGGTAGTCCCGCCGCCGATATCGATCAAGACCACACCCAGTTCTTTTTCATCCGGCGTCAACACCGCATCGGCGGAAGCCATCGGCTGCAAAATCAGATCGGATACTTCCAGACCGCAGCGACGTATGCATTTAACGATGTTCTGCACTGCTGAAACTGCACCAGTGACGATGTGAACTTTCACCTCCAGTCGGATGCCGCTCATGCCGATTGGTTCGCGCACATCTTCCTGATTGTCGACAATAAATTCCTGCGGCACGGTATGCAGCAATTGCTGATCGGTCGGAATGTTGACTGCCTTCGCAGTTTCAATCACGCGTGCAACATCGGTTGCAGTAACTTCCTTGTCCTTGATCGCCACCATGCCGCTGGAATTGAAGCTGCGTATGTGATTGCCGGCGATGCCGGTATACACATTGCGTATCTTACAGTCGGCCATCAATTCGGCTTCTTCCAGTGCGCGCTGTATCGATTCGACTGTTGCCTCGATGTTGACGACCACGCCTTTTTTCAATCCCTTGGATTCGTGCTGGCCCAGGCCGATTACTTCATGGCGACCGTTAGGCATTACTTCCGCCACTACTGCCACCACTTTCGAGGTGCCGATGTCGAGGCCAACGATCAGATTTTTTGCGTCTTTTGTCATATTGTTCCGCTTACTTTTTTTTACTTTCTGATCCAGCAGTCAAACCTTGCGCCTTCAAGGCCAGACCGTTTGGATAACGCATGTCGATACTTTCAATCCTGTTCTGCAAACGTGCGACCAGTTGCGGATAAATCCCCACCAATCGATCGACACGTTCTTTTAACGTCGTACTGCTTTTTTCCCTGCCTAATTCCACCGTCACGCCATTACTCAACTTCACCGTCCACGCATAACGTCCGGACAGGTACAGCGCTTCGGCCGTTACATCCATAGGCGCAAACCATGTATTCAAATCATTCAAGCGCGCGATCACTTCTTTCTCGCTGCCCAAGGGGCCGTTGAAGGCCATCAGATCGGCATCTTCTTCCGCCTCAGCCAGATTGGCGGTGAATACATCGCCTTTGGTTGACAACAAACGTCCATCTTCACCCCAGGTACCAAGTGGAGAATGCTCTTCCAGCGTTACCGTCAACTGATTCGGCCACTCGCGACGCACGGTTGCCTTGCGTACCCAAGGTACCGATTCAAATGTCTGGCGAACGGTATCCAGGTTCGCAGTAAAAAAATTACCCTTGATGCGCGCCAATGCAGCGCTACGCACGGTTAAAGGATTGATATGGCGCAATTGCGCTTGCTCTGCACCTTCAATCCGTATCACTTTCAACGTGAAGTAAGGTCGCTGTGCGACCCACCACAAGCAGGCAGAAATCAGCGCGAGCGCAACCAGGCCGAATAAGGCATTGGCAGTTGCGTTCAACATTTTGATGTCTTGCCACATAGGTCTTCTATCGTCCTTACTTCTGCAACGGTTTGTGTTGCGATGGCTTCAATTCAAGTTTTGCCAAACGCAAAATCTCGATACACAAATCTTCATATTCAGTGCCGGCAACCTTGGCCGACATCGGCACCAGCGAATGGCTGGTCATGCCAGGTGACGTGTTTATTTCCAGCAGGAACAGCTCATTGTCTGATTCGCGAATCATGAAGTCGACGCGCGACCAGCCGGTGCAACCGACCGCATTGAACGCATTTACTGCCAATGCCTGGATCCTCTTGGTGAACGCATCATCCAGTGGTGCCGGACACAGGTATTGCGTGTCGTTGCTGAAATATTTGTGCTGATAATCGTAATTGCCTTGCGGTGCGCGAATTTCGACGATAGGCAAAGCGCGTGCATGGCGACCACTGCCAATTACCGGCACCGTCAGCTCGCGACCTTTTACAAACTGTTCGACCAGTACGACACGGTCATACTTGGCGCACAAATCGAAACCGGCTTGCATACCATTGGCGTCTTCCACCTTGGCGATACCAATCGTCGAACCTTCGTGCGGCGCTTTCAACATCAAAGGCAAACCAAACTCTTTTGCAATCGCCTGCAGCTGCTCGGCAGTGGTCGTTTCCGAATCAAGTACGGCAAACTTGGGCGTCGGCACATCGTGGCTCAGGCAGATACGCTTGGTCATGACCTTGTCCATCGCAATTGCAGATGCCATCACGCCAGGACCGGTATATGGAATGCCCAGTTGTTCCAGTGCGCCCTGCAAGGTACCGTCTTCACCATAGCTGCCGTGCAACGCGATAAAGACGCAGTCAAATTTTTCAGCAGCCAATTCCGCTAGGCTACGTTCAGCAGGATCGAAAGGATGCGCATCCACGCCTTTGCTTTGCAGCGCAGCCAATACGCCCTTGCCCGACATCAAGGACACTTCGCGCTCGGCAGAACGTCCGCCGAACAAGACGCCAACCTTACCGAATTCTGATTTCAAATTTGTCGTCATGATTAAACCTGATCCTGCAATTGCTTCAACTTGGCTGGTACGCCGCTGATCGATCCCGCACCCATCGTGATGACAACATCACGATCCCTGATGACATTCATGATCGTCGATGGCATATCAACGATTTCTTCTACAAACACTGGATCGACTTTGCCGGCCACGCGCAGGGCATGTGCCAAGGTTCGGCCGTCAGCAGCAACGATAGGTTGTTCGCCGGCTGCATAGACTTCGGCTAATACCAGCATGTCGGTCGTCGATAAAACCTTGACGAAGTCTTCGAACAAATCACGAGTACGCGTATAACGATGCGGCTGAAATGCCAGCACCAAACGACGTCCTGGATAAGCGCCGCGTGCGGCTGATATCGTCGCAGCTGTTTCTACTGGGTGATGACCGTAATCGTCCACCAGAGCAAACGAACCAGCAGGCTTACCGTTGACGTCCTGAATATTTATTTCGCCATAGCGTGTGAAGCGACGGCCCACACCGTTGAATTCAGTCAGCGCTTTTTGCGTCGCCTTGTCGCCCACACCGAGTTCACGTGCAATCGCAATCGCGGCGCAAGCGTTCTGCACGTTGTGCATGCCAGGTTGATTCAAACTCACATTCATAGGCGCGTAGCCGTCTTGAATTACCGTGAACTGCATGTGACCGTCGACTGCCTTCGCATCGATCGCGCGTACTTCTGCATCTTCGTGAAAACCGTAAGTCGTGATCAGCTTGGAAATACGCGGCATGATGGAGCGCACATTGGCATCATCGATACACAGCACGGCAACGCCGTAGAACGGCAGGCGCTGGGTAAACTCAACGAAGGCCGTTTTCAGTTTTTCAAAGTCGTGCTCATACGTTTCCATATGATCGGCATCGATATTGGTAATGACTTCGATCACTGGCGACAAATTCAGGAAGGACGCATCCGACTCGTCCGCTTCGGCGACGATGAATTCACCAGTACCCAACTTGGCGTTGGCACCCGCGCTATTCAACAAACCGCCGATGACGAAGGTTGGATCAAGACCGCCTTCGGCCAGTACGCTGGCAACCAGACTGGTCGTTGTGGTCTTGCCGTGCGTGCCGGCAATCGCAATACCGCGCTTCAAACGCATCAACTCTGCCAGCATCACGGCACGTGGCACGATAGGAATATGTTTTTCGCGCGCGGCGATTACTTCCGGATTGTCAGCCTGGACTGCGGTCGACGTAACGATCGCATCCGCATTTGCAATATTTTCTGCCGCATGACCGAGCGTGACTTTTGCGCCAAACTCAATCAGGCGTCGGGTCGCGGCATTGCTGCCCAGATCGGAACCCGAGATCGTATAACCAAGGTTCAGCAACACTTCGGCAATGCCGCTCATGCCGCTGCCGCCGATTCCCACGAAATGGATATTTTTGACTTTATGTTTCATACAATCTTCACTAACTTTTCAAGTACATCGGCGATCGCAGCATTCGCATCGCGTCGGCCGTTGGCATACGCCGCTTCAGCCATCTGTGTGCATTTCTCACGCGTCATGCTTTGCAGCAAGGTCGCCAAACCTTGCGCTGTCAATTCGCTTTGCGGCAAATGAATCGCCGCCTGTTGTTGTTCCATCCAAAGTGCATTGTCGCGTTGGTGCGTCGTCGTCGATACCAATAGAGGAACCAATACACTGGCCACACCAGCCGCCGTCAACTCGGAAACCGTAATCGCGCCAGCACGGCAAATCACCAGATCAGCCTCCGCATAGCGACGTGGCATATCGTTGATGAAATCGACCACTTCGGCGTCCACGTTTGCATGCGCATAGTTGCTGCGCAATGTATCGATATTCTTTTTGCCCGACTGATGCGTAACAACTGGACGCTGCTCCGCAGGAATCAGGGCCAATGCAGCCGGCAACGCATCGTTCAGTGCCTGCGCACCGAGACTGCCGCCGACTACCAATATTTTCAAAGCACCGCTGTGTTGCGCATAGCGTTCGGCTGGCGGTGCCAACGCAGTGATTTCCTTGCGTACAGGATTTCCGGTCACGACAGCCTTGTTCGCAGCACTACCAAAATCGGCAGGAAAACCAAACAACACACGCTCCGCAATTGGCGTCAGCGTTTTGTTCGACAACAACAATGCCGCATCAGCATTCAACAACACCAGTGGCACGCCGCGCAGTTTTGCCGTCCAGCCTCCAGGTACCGTCACATAACCGCCCATACCCAAAACGATGCCGGGATTGCGGCGCGCCAGAATCGAATAGCAGGTTTTAAAACTTGCCAGCATCCGCAACACGCCAGTCACCGTATGTTTCAAACCCTTGCCGCGCAAACCTGCAAAGGAAATCGTATCCATCGCAATGCCGGCCTTAGGCACCAGATCGCGTTCCATGCCGTGTTCGGTACCCAGCCATGTAACTTCCCAGCCGCGCGCCTGCATTGTTTCGGCAATCGCCAAACCCGGGAAAATATGACCGCCGGTGCCCGCTGCCATGATCAGAAGTCGCTTCATGCTCATATGCGACCTCCGCGCATCAGCACACGATTTTCATAATCGATGCGCAGTAGAATCGCGAGACCTATACAATTAATCAGCACGCCCGAACCGCCGTAACTCATCAGCGGCAAGGTCAAACCTTTGGTTGGCAGCAAACCAAGGTTCACGCCCATATTGATAAACGTCTGTACGGCAATCCAGATGCCAATACCTTTTGCCGTCAAACCGGCAAACGTCAAATCCATCGCAATCGCCTGGCGACCAATTTCAAAGGAGCGCTTGATGATCCAGTAGAACAAGGCCACGACGACAAACACGCCAACAAATCCAAGTTCTTCACCAATTACCGCCAGCAGAAAATCGGTATGCGCTTCCGGCAGATAATGCAATTTTTCTACGCTGCCACCCAGGCCGACACCGAACAATTCACCGCGACCAAATGCAATCAGCGAATGGGACAACTGATATGCCTTGCCCAATGCATTTTCTTCTTCCCACGGATTCAGATAAGCAAAAATCCGTTCGCGACGCCAAGGCGACAGCAAAATCACCATGCTGAAAATACCGACCAGCGTTGCACCTATGCCGCCAAACCAGATACCGTTGATGCCGCCCAAAAACAGAATGCCCATCGCGATGCAAACGATCACGCCGAAAGCGCCCAAATCAGGTTCCAGCAATAACAGCAAACCGACAAAACCAATCGCTAAGGTCATCGGCATGAAACCCTTGGTCAACTTATGCATCACTTGTTGTTTGCGCACTGTGTAGTCAGCGGCATACAACACGACAAACAATTTCATCAATTCGGATGGCTGGATATTGAACACCTTGAACGACAACCAGCGACGTGCGCCATTGACGCCTTTACCAACACCGGGAATCAGCACCAGCACCAGCAAAATCAAGGTCGCAACAAACAGGTAGGGAGCAAGTTTTTGCCAGGTTTCGATACGCACGCGGAATGCGAGCAAGCCGGCAATCAGCGATACGCTGATAAACATCGCCTGGCGTGTCAGGAAATGCGCATTGTCGTAACGCGCATATTTAGGAGAATCCGGCAGCGAGATAGAAGCCGAGTACACCATCACCATGCCGAACAGCATAAGCAACACGACGACCCAAACCAAAGGCTGGTCGTACGCCATCATCTTCGACCGCTGGTCGAGACTGGTCATCGGCTTTTGAGCCGCTGCACCAGAAAATGATGGGAAGGCGAATTTCATGCGGATACCTCACCGCGCGACAAACCGATTTCACGTACCGCATCGACAAACACTTGTGCGCGGTGCGCATAATTTTTGAACATATCAAGACTGGCACAGGCTGGCGACAGCAAGACTGCATCGCCGGCTTGCGCGATGGTTGCGGCTTTTTCAGTAGCCTCTTCCAATGTTGCGCAATCGATCAATTCAACACCTGTCGCTTGCACCGCTGCGCGTATCGCTGCAGCGTCCTTGCCTATCAATAAAATGGCGCGTGCGTATTTCGCGACAGGGTCAGCTAATGGCGAAAAATCCTGACCTTTGCCATCACCGCCGGCGATCAGCACCAAATGTTTGGACGCACCATCCAGACTGACGCCCAAACCATTCAATGCTGCGACGGTTGCACCAACGTTGGTGCCTTTGCTGTCGTCGTAA
Source organism: Herminiimonas fonticola (assembly GCF_003293745.1). GTDB lineage: Bacteria > Pseudomonadota > Gammaproteobacteria > Burkholderiales > Burkholderiaceae_D > Oxalicibacterium > Oxalicibacterium fonticola. The sequence continues at coordinate 753,419 of NZ_PTLZ01000001.1, read as the reverse complement.
TAATCAACACCAGCTATGTTCATTACATGTTCGACGCGATGTGGCTCACCGTGATAATCACGCAAGCCGTGCAGCAATTGCGCAAAAGGCAGATCGATCGCACGGCATAGAGCGAGTGCCGATAAAGCATTGATCGCGTTGTGCTGACCGCGGATTTTCAATGCATCGACAGGCATCAGTTTTTTGGTGGTGATTTCGAGTTCGACGAGATCTTTCTTGCGGCGCTTTTGCGGTAACTCTTCTTCGCTCACCGCAACCGACAACCAGCGCATGCCGTTTTCATCGACCAGACCAAAGCAATCTGCCTGCTCCGCCTCATCGGCACCGAAGGTAATGACGGGTGCAGATGGCAATGCCATTTGCATGACCAAAGCATCGTCACGATTCAACACACGTATCGTGTTGCTGCCGAATATGCGCGCCTTCGCATCTGCATAGCCAGCCATATCGCCATGCCAGTCGAGATGATCCTGCGTCAGGTTCAGCACAGTCGCGACATCGGCCTGCAGACTGTAAGTCGTATATAACTGGAAGCTGGACAATTCCAGCACCCACACTTGCGGCAATGTGTCTTCAGCGACCGCTTTGTACAAACAATCGAGCGCGGCCGGGCTGATATTGCCAGCCACTTGCACAGTCAATCCAGCGCGCTGGCACAACAAGCCAACCAGGCTGGTCACCGTGGTTTTGCCATTGGTACCGGTAATCGCGATGACTTTTGGCGCGTATGCTTTTTCTTCTTTCAGTGCTGCCAGTGCCTGCGCGAACAACTCGATTTCGCCCCAGACAGGAATTTCTTTTTCCTGCGCGGCCGGGATGATCGCAGCCAGTTCACGCTCAGGCATCAAGCCCGGGCTGACTGCAACGAAATCGATACCGGCGAGCAAATCGGCACTGAAGGCGCCACCGATAAACTCGATATCCGCTGCGATCTCGCGCAATTGCGGCAAACGATCCGGTTGTTCGCGCGTATCCGCCACGCGCAAGGACGCACCGCAGCGAACCAGCCACTGCGCCATCGCCAGCCCGGATTCACCGAGGCCTAAAACCAGAACATGTTTACCTGCGTAGTTCATCTTATGTTCTTAGCGTAATTTCAAAGTGGACAAACCAAACAACACCAGAATCATCGTGATAATCCAGAAACGCACAACGACTTGTGTTTCTTTCCAGCCTTTTTGTTCGAAGTGATGGTGCAAAGGTGCCATCAGCAAAACCCGCTTGCCGGTACCGGTGCGCATCTTCGTATATTTAAAATAAGCAACCTGGATCATGACCGACAGGGTTTCCACCACGAACACGCCACCCATGATGAAGAGCACGACTTCCTGACGTACGATCACAGCGATCGTCCCGAGCGCGCCGCCCAATGCCAGTGCGCCTACATCGCCCATGAACACTTGTGCCGGATGTGCGTTAAACCAGAGAAAAGCCAAACCCGCACCCGCCATCGCACCGCAAAAAATGATCAACTCGCCAGCGCCGGGAATATGCGGAATAAACAGATATTTTGCGTAAGTGACGCTACCAGTCAGGTAGGCAAACAGACCAAGTGCAGTACCGACCATCACGGTAGGCATGATCGCCAAACCATCCAGGCCATCAGTGAGGTTGACTGCGTTGCTGGTACCGACGATGACAAAGTAAGTCAGCGCGATAAAGCCCCACACACCGAGCGGATAGCTGATGGTTTTGAAAAACGGTACGATCAAATCGGCTTTAGGCGGCAAATCCATGCTGAAACCGGACTGCACCCAGGCGACAAATAAATCCAGAAACTGTGAATTGCTCGGAGCAGAAACAGAGAACGCCAGATACACCGCAGCGAACAAACCGATGATCGATTGCCACATGTATTTTTCACGCGATGCCATGCCTTTAGGATCTTTGTAGACCACCTTACGATAGTCATCGACCCAGCCGACTGCGCCAAAACCCAGCGTCACGATCAGCACGACCCAGACGAAGCGATTGCTCAGATCTGTCCACAACAAAGTGGAAATGCCAATCGACAGCAAAATCAGGACGCCGCCCATGGTCGGTGTACCGCTTTTGATCAAATGTGTTTGCGGACCATCGGTGCGCACAGCCTGCCCGACCTTCAGGCGTTGCAGCATGCGTATCACCATCGGGCCAAAAAACAAACCGATGGCAAGTGCCGTCAAGGTCGCAAACACCGCGCGGAAGGTAATGAAGTTGAAGACGCGCAATGGTCCGATTTCATCTTGAAAAAATTGTGCCAGCCAGAGCAGCATATTAGTGAGCTTCCTGAATTTGTTGATTGAGTAAATGCTGTACCACGCGTTCCATTTTCATGAAGCGCGACCCCTTTACCAACACCGTTGCATGCGCATGGACAATTGCAGCGAGCGCATCGTTCAAGGTTTCAAGATTCTCGTAATGATGAGCACCCGCACCGAAAGCGCTGACCGTGTAACGCGCCAGATCACCCAGTGTAAGTACATGTTCTATGCTGTTCGCACGCGCGTACGCGCCGATTTCTTCATGGTATTGGCGACCGTCGTTACCGACTTCGCCCATATCGCCCAGCACCAAAATACGCGGTGCAGCGGCTTGCGCCAATACATCTATCGCAGCACGTACAGAATCCGGATTGGCGTTATAAGTGTCGTCGATGACCAATGCACCATTCGCGGCGATTTTGCGTTGCAGACGTCCATTGACAGGAGAGAATGCTTGCAAGCCACGCACAATCGCATCCTGCGCGATGCCGATTGCCAAGGTGCACGCGATGGCGGCCAGTGCATTGCGTACGTTGTGCACGCCAGCGGCAGCCAAAGTGATAGCGAACTTTTGACGACCGCTAACAACTGATAGTTCGCTGCCGAAATTGTTGGCCTTGTATGTGCAACTTACATCTGCATCATCCGAGAAACCGAAAGTCAGGGTCTTGCGTAACCCTGCATATTCGCGCCACAGACTGGTGTAAGTATCGTCAGCCGGGAAAACCGCAATACCGTCTGCTGGAAGGTGCGCAAATACCGCGCCGTTTTCGCGCGCGACTGCTTCCACGCTTTCCATGAATTCCTGATGTTCGCGCTGCGCGTTGTTCACCAAACCAACAGTCGGTTGCGCAATTGCTGACAAGATGGCGATTTCACCCGGGTGATTCATGCCCAGTTCAATGACTGCAGCCTTGCAAGCCGAATTCAAACGCAGCAAGGTCAAAGGCACGCCGATGTCATTATTGAAGTTGCCGCGTGTCGCCAGATATTGATCAGTACCACAAGCCGCATCGAGAATCGCCGCGATCATTTCCTTGACCGTGGTTTTACCGTTACTACCGGTAACGCCTATCAAAGGCAGCGTGAATTGCTGACGCCAGTAATGTGCGATCTGACCCAAGGCGATGCGGGTATCCGGCACCACCAACGCAGGTACATTCAAATCAGCCGGCATTTTTTCGACGACGACTGCCGCAACTTTGCGTTCTGCAACCTGATGCAAAAATTCGTGTGCGTCGAAACGATCGCCGCGCAAGGCGACGAACAGATTACCGGCTGCGACGTTGCGACTGTCTGTAGAAACACCGTCGAACGATGCATCCATCGTCACCGTCGATAGACTGACTGCAGCTTGAAGAGTGGCCAATGTCGATTTCATCAACTCACTCCCTGCATCACACGTGACGACAAAGCCAGTGCGGCGTGGTCAGCGTCGAGGAAGGCTTGTTTTTTGCCCTTCACTTCTTGATATGCTTCGTGCCCCTTGCCTGCCAACAAAATGACGTCCTGCTTTGCCGCATGTTTGCCGGCCCACAAAATTGCGGTGCCACGATCTTCAATAATTTGCGGCGCGTTCTTCGTCTCACCAATACCAGCCACGATCTGCGCAATGATGTCGGCAGGTTCTTCATGACGCGGATTGTCGCTGGTCACGATGATGTGATCGGCAGCCATTGCAACCGCGCCCATTTGCGGACGCTTGCCGGCATCACGATCGCCGCCGCAACCGAACACACACCACAATTCGCCGCCACGTTCTGTCGCGACATCGCGCAATGATGACAATGCTTTTTCCAGCGCGTCCGGAGTATGTGCGTAATCGATGACGACCAATGGCGCTTCGCCACCGCCCAATTGCTGCATGCGGCCAGGGATTGCTGTCAGCATTTCAACCGCTGTGAGCGCCTTGCCCCAATCGATACCTTTTGCCAGCATCGCGCCGATAACGGCCAACACATTGCTGATATTGAACTGCCCGACCAATTGCGTTTTGACGTGCGTGTTGCCAAAGCTGCTGGCGAACTGGAACGAGGTGCCGTTTTGCGTACTGTGAATTTCGGTCGCGCGCAAAACTTCCATGCCGGGAAATTCATTATTGGTCAGTGTGTAACCGGTAATGGCCGTATCAGGATTGTTGCGCTTGATGCGCTCGACCAGACGCAAGCCCATCACATCGTCCAGATTGATGATCGCGTGACGCAAGCCCGGCCAGTCGAACAGAATATTTTTTGCTTCTTCATACGCAGCCATGTCGCCGTGATAATCGAGATGATCGCGTGTGAAGTTGGTAAACAGTGCGATATCGAAATGCATGCCGGACAAACGCCCCTGATGCAGACCAATAGACGATGCTTCAATCGCCAAGGTCGTCACACCGTGCTTGCGCATTTCCGCCAAAGTGCGTTGCAGCAAAACTGCATCCGGCGTGGTGTAACCGGTTGCAGTCAAATTACCTGCCGCGCCATTACGGAACACGCCTACGCCCAAGGTGCCAACCACAGCCGTTGGCTCACCCAGACGCGACAAGGCGTGACCCAGCCATTGCGAGCATGATGTCTTGCCGTTGGTTCCCGTCACTGCGATGGTCGACATCGCCAGATCGGGCTGACCGTAAAAATGTGCGGCGATATCGCCTGCGTGAATTTTCAAATCTTCGACCGCCAGATGTGGCACACCCCACTCTGCGCGCCATGTGCAATCGGCAGTTTCATAAAGCACCGCACCCGCACCGCGTTCGATCGCATCGAGTATGAACGAGCGACCATCCGCTTCATCACCAGGATAAGCAACGAATACATCACCGGCACGCACACTGCGGGAATCGGCAGTCAGCTCTGCGTTAGGCGCAGTGGCTTTCAGCCAATCGAGAACTTCGGCGATGTTAAGCAAGGAGGACATTACATATTCTCCATGGCAGCGTCAGCCGGAATGATGATGTTGGTGATGCTGGAGTCAGGCGCCACATTCATTGCGCGCAATGCGCTCGCAGTAACAGCAGAAAAAATCGGCGCCGCCACCTGACCGCCGTAATGCTTGCCGGCCGATGGCTCATCGATCATCACGGCAACGATGATGCGCGGATCGGAAACCGGCGCAAAGCCGACAAATGAGGCTACGTATTTTTTAACATACTGACCTTTTTCAATCTTGTATGCAGTGCCGGTTTTTCCTGCAACGCGGTACCCAGGCACTTGCGCCTGCGGTGCGGTGCCGGTTGGGCCAGCCGCCATTTCCAGCATGCCGCGCGTTGCGCGTGCAGTTTTTTCGCTAATCACGCGTTGTGCAATCGGTTGATCGCTGGAACGCTGAAAGGTTACCGGGATGATTTCGCCATCGCGTGCAAAGATCATGTAGGCATGCGCGATCTGCAACAAGGACACGGAAATACCGTGGCCGTAACTCATCGTTGCCTGCTCGATCGGACGCCATGATTTATATGGCCGCACACGACCGGCAACCGCGCCAGGAAAACCAACCTTAGGTTGCTGACCGAAACCGACTGAAGTAAACATGTCCCACATTTCATGTGGCTCCATCTGCAGCGCAATTTTTGCAGTGCCGACGTTGGACGATTTTTCAATCACTTGTGCCACGGACAGCAAACCGGATGCATGCGCATCGCCAATCGTCGCGGTACCGATCTTCAGCTTGCCCGGCGCGGTTTGTATCATCGTGGCTGGCGTGATGTATTTATTTTCCAGCGCCAATGCAATCGTGAAAGGCTTGAGCGTCGAACCCGGTTCAAACGTATCGGTCATCACACGATTGCGCAATTGCGCACCGGTCAGCACCGAGCGATTGTTCGGGTTGTAGGTTGGCAGATTCGCAAGTGCCAGTACTTCGCCGGTTTTCGCATCGAGCACGACGATGCCGCCGGCTTTTGCTTTGTGCAGTTCAACTGCATCTTTCAATGCCGAGAATGCGATGTACTGAATCTTGCTGTCGATGGATAAAGTCAGATCTTTGCCGTCGTGCGGCTCACGCACCGATTCGATATCTTCGACGATGCGGCCCAGTCTGTCCTTGATGACGCGACGGTTGCCGGTAACGCCAACCAGGGTTTTCTGGAATGCCAGTTCCATGCCGTCCTGCCCCTTGTCTTCGACACTGGTAAAGCCGACGACGTGCGCCATGACTTCACCTTCAGGGTAGTAGCGTTTGTATTCCTTGCGCGTATCGATGCCGGCAATGCCGAGCTTGAGAATTTTATCGACAGTATCGAGTTCGACTTGGCGCTTTAGATACACAAAACCGCGATCCGAATCCAGCTTGCTGCGCAGATCGCGCTCATTCATGTCGAGTAACTTGGCCAGCGCCTGGATTTTTTCTTTTGGTGCTTGCAGCACATCGTCAGGAATCGCCCACACTGCGCGCACCGGAATCGAAGAAGCCAGAACCGAACCGTTGCGATCAGTAATCTTGCCGCGTGTCGCCGGCAATTCCAGCGTGCGCGCGTAACGCGAAGCGCCCTGTTTTTGCAGGAAGTCGGTCGACATGCCTTGCAACCACAATGCACGACCAGCCAAGGTTAAAAACGCAGCAAAGATCAGGAACAGCACGACACGCGAACGCCACGCAGGCAGCTTTGTTGCCAGCACCGGGCTGGCAACAAAAGGCACGCCTTTTCCGGCGGCTGTGCGAGAGTTACGTGACGTACCGCGCGTCATTTATCCCCCGTCGTCAGGTACTGCGTGCTGGCGGATGACACCGACACCATGCGCAAATCACGACGCGCATTGAGTTCGATACGCGAATGTTTGCCCAGGGTCGATTGATCGAGTTGCGACTGCGCCCACTCGATATCGAGTTGCCGCGCCTGCGCCTGGGCGCGTTCGAGTTCAATGAATAAGCGACGGAACTGATAGTGCGCATTCACAACCGACAAGGCGCACACCACCAGGATGCAAGTGATCAGAAAGCTGATACGCCCGCTCATTGCGCAACTCCGGGAGTTGGCAAGCGTTCTGCAACGCGCATGACGGCGGAACGGGAGCGTGGATTGGCGCTGATTTCTTCGGCGGACGGCTTGATGCGGGAAATCAATTTCATTTCAGGCTGCGGCAGATCGACAGCACGAATCGGCAGGCGACGGTCCGGCTGTGGCACATTGGCTTTGCCTGCCATGAACTGCTTGACGATCCGATCTTCCAGCGAATGAAAGCTGATCACAACCAATCTCCCGTGAGGAGCCAAATGTCGATACGCTTCGCTTAAAACTACTTCGAGTTCTTCAAGCTCTTTATTGATGAAAATCCGGATAGCCTGAAAGGTGCGAGTGGCCGGGTCCTTGCCTTTCTCGCGGGTTTTAACGGTGCGTGCCACGATCTCGGCAAGCTGTCGTGTGCTTGAAATTGGTTCGACTGCCCTGCGAGCAGCAATCGCCTTTGCAATCTGAAAAGCAAACCGTTCTTCCCCATATTCACGTATCACTTTCTCGATTTTTTGTTCGGTTTCTGTTGCCAGCCACTCTGCTGCTGAAATGCCTCGCGTCGTATCCATACGCATGTCGAGAGGCCCGTCTGTACGAAAGCTGAAACCACGTGCAGCATCATCAACTTGCGGTGACGAAATTCCCAGATCCAGCAACACCCCATTCACCTGCTTGATACCGCGACTTGCCAGTGCATCACCCAAGGTTGCAAAACTATCGTGAGCAATATCGAAGCGCGCATCATTGATCGTCGCTGCGTTCGCAATCGCCTGCGTATCCTTGTCGAATGCCAGCAAACGACCACCAGCACCCAAACGCTGCAGAATCAAACGGCTATGACCACCACGCCCGAAGGTACCGTCGACGTAGATACCATCTGCTCGCTCGCCGTTCAGCGCCAGCGCGTCCACCGCCTCATCCAGCAACACGGTCCGGTGCTGGTATTGCTGCACCGCTTCTACATTCATCACGGCGTCAGAAAGAAAAATCGTTTAATACATCGGGCATGCCCGCAGCGATCGCATTCGACTCGCTCTCGCCCAGCTTGGCCGCGTCCCAGATTTCAAAATGGCTACCCATGCCCATCATCATCACGTCACGCGTCAGGCCGGCTGCAGTACGCAGCTCAGGCGCGATCAGGATGCGACCGGCACTGTCGAAGTCGACATCGAAAGCATTACCGAGAAAGATGCGCTGCCAGGCGCGCGCGGAAATCGGCCATTTGGCAATCTCTTCGCGGCGCATTTCCCACACGGGACGCGGGAAGAGAAGCAAACAACCGTCAGGATGTTTGGTCAGGGTGATGCGGCCCTCGCACTGCAAAAGCACTGCGTCACGATGCCGGGCTGGAATAGTCATCCGGCCTTTAGCATCGAGATTGAGAGAAGACGCGCCTTGAAACACCCTGAATTTCCTTTTTTAGTATGCGTTGCATGGTGATTTGCGTTTTATTTGCAATTAAAAATTCCCACAAATAAACACTTTTTCACACTGACGCCCACTTTAGAGGATGCACCAAGGTCGGTCAAGCGAAATTCAGGGGCGAAAACACTAATTTTTTCAATGAAGTCAATGACTTAGCGCATTACATTGATGCAACACGTTTGTTAAATAACCCTAAGAATTAAGCACTTATGATTGATAGTGAAAGTGGCACATCAGATAAACACATGTGTTTATGCAGTAAAACGAATTTTTACTGTATTTAAAATTTGTGGGATTCGACATAGGTCTGACTTTGTATATGGGTACTTCTGACCTTTTGATGGCCACATACACAAGCGACCTTGTTCTGGATGAGCGTCTCTGCGACAACGCTATCGTTACAAGACAAGACACGGATGGTGATAAATCAACTGATGGCAGAGTACGGGATGGGCTTATGGCTTCCCGCAAGAAGCACGATATCTCTACGTTGGATGCGAGGAGCGCGCTTTAAACAAAAGAAAGTCTCATCTGTTGAGTCGCATCAAAAACCGAACAAGGGCCAAACAGTTGGCTTTTGATGTCTATCAATCATTAAATTGAGACGCGACTCAAAACCTCTTTGCTCGAAGACGGTTTCTCAATCGACAATTGAGCAGGCTCTGTGATCAATTTGAAGCTAACTGTCACCATGAGTCCACCCAATTTTCCATCGCCCAGTTCTATCTTTGCCCGATGCTGATCGGCTATGGTTTTTGCAATAAAGAGGCCAAGTCCGCTACCCATTTCTCCCGTACCCTCGCGACGATAAAATCTATCAAATACGCGCGCTCGATCTGAAACTGGAATACCAGGACCATCGTCCGAGATTGTTATCTGGCCGATATTTCCATCTGCATGAAAGGCAACATCAACCCGCCCTCCTTCAGGGGTATAGCGCACGGCATTATCCACAAGGTTGCCTAGCATGATCCGCAAGCTATCTTCATCGCCAGCAATATATTGCAAGTGATCGTTATTTCCACTTAAAACACCAAGATCAATTCCCTTGTTTTCAGCCTGCAGAGCATGGTCAGAAACTACATCAACTATCAATTTTTCCGGATCAAGTTTCTTTAAACCACATAGAGGATTCAATTTCTCATGCAGCGCCAACGTCAACAATTGCTCAACCACATGCGTAGCGCGATTTAAACGCTCATGCAGTTTTTTAAATCCAATCGCCATCATTTCGTTGTCGCCTTCCTTCTCGACCAAACGGAGTTGAAGCTTTAAAGCTGTAAGCGGGGTTCGTAATTCATGCGCGGCATCAGCAATAAAGGCGCGTTGAATCTCAAGTGTCTGACCCAGACGCGCCAGAAGTGAATTCAAGGCCGTCACTATGGGATGCAATTCCGGAGAATAGCGATCATCAGGCAAGGCATCCAGCAAATCTGGAGATCTACTTTCGACAGCAAGGGCAAGACTGCGAAGCGGCTGCATGCTTCTACCGACAACATACCAAATCAAAAAAGTCAGGATGGGTATCAAAAGGATAAACGGAATTAACGCCTTGATAGCCATGGCAGTAGCCAGCTCTCTGCGAACTACTTTTGGCTGTGCAATTTGAATCGTGCGGCCATGATCGTTTTCCGTATAGAGTCGCCACCCTACCCCATCGACCGCAATCGATATAAAACCAAGTTGTCTTGTGTACGGGACATTCGCTGTCGGCCCGGATGTAAAAAGAAGCTTGCCGTTCTTATCCCAAACCTGAACAGCAACTTCTTCATCGGCCTCGTCACCAACGGGTAAATTATGCCCAGCTTCAATTTCGTCTGGAAGCGCTGCTGCAATTTGCCTTAGCTGATAGTCGAAAAGCTCATTAGTTTCGATACGGACTTCGATGTAAGTAGCAATACTCGCAATAATCGTCGCGGACACCATACCGCCGAACAAGTAGATTAAAAGCTGCTGTCGTATTGTTCTCACCGGCCGCCTCCGATCATGTACCCAACGCCCCGGACATTCTTTATAAAGTCTGTACCGAGCTTTTTACGAAGATTATGTACATACACCTCGACTGTATTACTCTCGATTTCCTCTGCCCATCCATATAAGCGCTCTTCCAATTGCATTTTGGACAGAACACGGCCGGGTGTGGCCAATAAGGCCATCAGCAAAGAGAACTCTCTTGCAGAAAGATTGATTGAATTTCCGTTGAACACTGCTTGATGGGTCGCAGGGTTAATTGATAAGCCTTGATGATTTAGTTCTGCGGCTGCGCGCCCAGACCGACGTCTTGCGATCGCCCGAATTCTGGCAAACAGTTCATCCAGCTCGAAAGGCTTGGCTAAATAATCATCTGCCCCGCTGTCCAAGCCATTGACGCGATCATTTTTTTCATTCCGGGCACTGATGATGAGAACCGCGGCATCGCCACCTCTTCGCCGATAATTTGACAATACGTCCAGACCTGGTTTGCCAGGCAAACCCAAGTCCAACAACAAGATTTCATAATCGTGATTAAGAATGGCGACCTCCGCCATTTTCCCGTCGCGCACCCAATCGACGGCATGATGTTCCTTGCGCAAGCCTTCTTCCAGGCTTTCACCTACCATCGGATCATCTTCAATCAACAGAACTCGCATGCATCACTTTCTTGCCACCACAAATGTGATGAAATCAAGCAGAGAATTTATGTGACGCAGCGTTAAGAAGAAGTGAAGGCTTATGGGTAGCAAAACTGGCGTTTTGGGACTTTTAAAGAGATGTATCGAATAAGGCCATCCAGTACAAAACAGAGTGCCCATACCAGCCATAAGGTCCACAAGTTATGCGAAAGAAAATGTGCTCCTCTAACTATCTGTACGAAGCCCATCACGAAGCCAAATACCAAGCCAGTGATCAAGAACATGCGTGCCCAGGCAGGCCTGTCTTCTTTAAAAGAAAAATAACCGGCAACGAGGGCAAAACCGCCCGATGCATGCCCGCCTGGCCAGCAATGTCCAGGGACAATATGTGTCGTGAGTTGAGTAAACAAAGGAAGCCAGGGCAGATGCCCCCCGTACATCTCAATATCCCAAGGGCATGCGTGAATACTGGTAGCTTTTAAAAAGGAAATGAACAGTGCTGACGCACCTGCCATTACACAGAAGCTGATCAATGGCCTTCGCAAAGAACGCAGAGAAGAGTTCCAGAAACCAAGAATCGACAGCACTATTCCAATTATCAAGAAAAAAGCTGTCAAATCCTTAAGAAAGGTATGGCCGATATTTTCAAGAAGCGATGAATTTTCAAATGGAAAAATATGATTTTTGACATCAAAAAAATGTCCCGTAATCCAAAAATCAAGGGCGCCGTCGCGTGCCAGCCAGATGAAAATTACGCCAGAGATCGATAAGGCTATAACGTTCAGAATGAAAAAATCGCGATACGTTTTTGTCTTCACTTTATATCTGACGTTAAAGTTGAGGATATTACATTGATCTGCCGACATTCCGGACTGACTATGCAAAACACTCATTAATTTCGACTTTCCAAGACCAAAGAATGTCTGGTACCGTGAAAGTAAATCTTATTGCTACCGACACTACTATTATCAACAACTTCAAAGATACGGTCGTTGCCGGCATTTTGTGGCGCATCCTTTGATTGATCAGGTTGGTAAGTGAAGTTTCCATGCGTATAGAAGCTCGATGAATACCAGGGCTTCGTTCGATACACAAGAGGTGTCACACCGTTCGTTTGCTTATTGAATGTAGATACCAGCTCTCGGTCAGAATTGCCGTTCACATTTTTAATGATCAGTGAGCCACACAGCACCGAAACGATGGCGAATGCAAACACTCCCATACTTGCAAATCGAAACGTCTTGCTTGACGCATTTTCCATCCAGCGCACGACGAGAACGGCAAACGGCACTATTGATGTCAAACCGTATGTCCAAATAATATTGTGCGCAAAAGTGAAGAACACCAATGGCGTTAATGTGGCACACCAGAGGAAGCGCTCAAGTGCATCGATATTTGCCGACTTTTTACGCAAATAAGCAAAAAGCTGCGACACAAATACACCCAACCAGGGAAATATGGCCGCTATCCAGAAAATCCATATCGTCCCTAATGGCTGGACGTGTGCGATTCCGTAGCGATCGCCCTTCCACGCCGGAACCAGAAATCTGGAAAAGTGTTCGCCGACGATGAAATAATTCAGAAAACCGGGATTGTAATATTCCGCAGCAGCGTACCAAGGCATGAAAATGCAGACCGCAATAGCGAGACCTAACCAGTCAAAAATCTGCTTGAACATTTCAACCGGCTTGCGCGCGATCACAGCATACGCAATCAATGGCATACCGATTAGCGCCCAATTAGCCAACCCCTTGCAAAGCGCACCAAGGCCAACCATAGTCCAAAATGCGAGCCTCCAACGGCGACGAGCATCTCGATTTGCTTCTGTTTCAGGTTCAATTACGCGCCATGCAAAATAGAGCGCAGCGCTGATCACACACATTTGTATGGCATCTGTCATGACGGCACCCGCACTGATAAAGAAGAGCGGACAACTCGCCATGACAGGAAATACCAACCAGGTCTTTTTGATTTTGAAAGCAGATGCAAATGCTACTGCAGTCCATGCAGCAACGATAGCGGCCAACAGTGAAGGTAGGCGCGCTGCAAATTCTGTGGCGCCAAAGATGAACATGGAGACTGATGCCGCCCAAGTCGACAAGGGTGGTTTTGCGAAAAACGGCGTGTCCATGTCGATATGCGGCATTAGCCAAAAGCCATGCGTCAACGTCAATCTGGCAATCTCACCATATCGTGCTTCCGTAGTGTCTGCGAGTGGAAGTATCCACATCAAAAACAGGCGATACAGTAACAGCAGGACTGCGGCAACAACAAAAGTCAAAAGGAAAAAATCCTGAGATGTGGCAGTAGTCACTTCCAATCTGGATAGAGGCAACCCTCCAATGCTGACCGTGCTCATTTGCTTGGTATTCAAATCGCTCTCCCCATCCCTAAGGCGGGTTCAGCTTTCTTGAAGATCAAAGCAAGCATGCACACCCAGGCCATCGCCAGAGCCCATCCAGCCAAAATATCAGTCGGGAAATGCAGCCCTAGATACATACGAGAAAACGCCACCACGATAATGAACAATGCGCCGGCTAAAATTTGTACGAGTCTGTGAGGCCGAGAATAAAAAATGACGATCAAGGCAAGGACAAGCGCCATGGATTGCGTCGCATGACCACTAGGAAAAGCGAACGATGTTTGATGTGAAATGACATCCCACAGTTGAGGACGACTATGGTGAAAAAAAACTTTAGCAATGCGCGTAATTACTTCAACGCCGGCGGTACTTGCCAGCAAGAAAGCAGTCACACGCCAGGAACGGCGATAAATCAGATAGACCAGTATGGCAACGCTTGCGACCGCTACAGACGCTGAAATTAATACCGCGAGTCTGTCGAGAGATGATGTGGCGTAAGCATGAAGATAAAGAAGTATTGAAGATTCAAAACTCCAAGGCCTGTTCACGTTCGTGAGGGCAACAAGGAGAAAAAACACACCAAGAGAAGCCAGTATTCCCCACACATATCGCGCGTTAAACAGCCGTAAGCCATACTCTCGCCAAAAATTATGCGAGACGTCACGACGGTGTATTAAAGAATGAGGGAATTCTGCTCTTGCTAAGTTCTTCATCTCCAGCCCATCAATATGGTTAATGGGCACAGGGTAATGATTGATTCTTAAGTCTTCCTTAAGATAGGGGATAGTTTGCGCTACGGGTCTTTAGCGGCGCATCAAGCTGCTGCTCCACCTTTAAACGGATTGTATAAGTCGTTGATTAAAAAAGATTATCCAATCTAGATCTCGGCTAAACCCACAAAAATTGATCCAGACACAGTCAATACGCCGCCCCCCTCAAGAATCGAGGGATGGGATGGAGAAGTGAAAAAGACTTTTGAGTATCAGTTCAAAGAAAACCGGGAAAATCGAAGGCGAACAATACGTTCATCGATTGATGCGATCCGGCAATTCACCCGGCGCACTGCATTGGCTCGAAGGATCGGCGACGGGCGTGCAGTATTTGTAGGCTTCTTCCCGCGTACCGCCTTCGACCCGCATGAAAGGAGCGAAGCATTCCTGGCTTTCCCGGTATGCGCGCATCAATTGCTCGCAATCGGCGGTCTTGCTGTCGATTACGGGAGCTGCACTTTTTGGTTCCAAAGGCTGCTCAGCAGCCTTTGCAGCAGCGGCAGCAGCAGCCCTCGCCCTGTTGGCCGCCTCCACTTGTTTTTTCTCTCTGGCGACACGCTCCAGCGCTTCCTGTCTCTGCTTTTCACTCACGTGCGACGCACTGGTATCCACCTTGGTTGCGACATCCTTGTAGCGTGTCGGCACCGTATCAGAAATCTGCGTGCGTCCGCTTTCATCAACCCACTGATAAATAATCGTGGCATACGCTGTCGAAAACAGCATGCTGCTCACAAACAAAAACGCCATTTTGGTAGTCATGATTGCCTCACTTCTCTAGAGATGCGGTCAACATAATCAGAACCATCGCACGCCGAACAGATACCTTGCGTTACCTCAAAAACGAATTCCGAATATCCCGATCAAGCCGATGGCGATCAAATAAATCGCAACGATAAGATTCAACAGGCGCGGCATCAACAGAATCAAAACACCAGCAATCAGGGAAATCAGCGGGGCCAAGGTAATGTGCAAATTCATGAAATTCCTTTTATTAAAAATCATGCATAGTATCTGCATGTCGATCTAGCTTACATCATCTGCATATGATGTTGCATGCAAACCCGGATATTCGCAGCCACAAGGCGAGACACCCATTAAAATGATATTTCCCTTCTGAAGTGATCGCAAACAATGATGAAACTGGATTCCCTGGACCACCTGGTGCTGACCGTCAAAGACGTGGAAGCCACGGTCGGTTTTTACCAAAAAGTGTTGGGCATGAGTACCGTTACTTTCGGTGAAGGAAGAAAAGCGCTGGCCTTCGGCTCGCAAAAAATCAATCTGCATCAGTACGGCAAGGAATTTGAACCCAAGGCTGAACGACCTACCCCAGGCTCTGCAGACCTTTGCTTCATTACTTCGGTTAAGTTAGATGAAGTTGCTAGGCATTTTGCCAATTGCAATGTCTCCATAGAAGAAGGCCCGATACGCCGCACTGGCGCAACGGGCCCGATTTTGTCGCTCTACATACGCGATCCGGACTTCAACCTGATTGAAGTTTCGAATCAGTTACCCACTTAAAAGTCGGCATTCCGCAAATCAACCAAGAGCCTCCTGCCGTGTTGCGCCGGCAGACATTCATCGTTCGTCATCTTTTTCCAGCAAGGCCTGCAAAACCGTTTCCAGCGTTACCTCGCCTTTACGAACAGGCACCCCATCGTTTTCAAATTCAATCCAGCCCTCGTTAAAACCATCTAGCATTTGCATGCGTGGCGTTGGATTCTTCATCCCCTGCGACGTGAAAAGACTCTCCCATGTTTGACGCGGCACGGCATCGATCTGAACCGTATGACCCAATACTTTCGAGAATGCCTCTGCAATCTCAAGCGGTTTGATGCGGCGCGGCCCTTCCAGATTGACGACGCGATGTCCACTCCAGGTTTGCTGCAATAACTCGGCAGCGACGCGGCCAACATCAGCGGTTGCCACCATAGGCACCAATTTATCCAGTGGCTGCAAAAAACTGGAAATCAAGCGGTCTACGCGTGCAGGGGCGATATCCCACGCAGCATTTTCCAGAAACCAGGCTGCACGCAGAAATGAAACGGGAATAGACAAAGTACCGAGCTCTTGCTCGAGAATCCCCAGCTGACTAAGCAAATTGGTTTGTGTTGCATGTGCGCCTATGGTCGACAGGCACACCACTTTGGCCGGCTGTGCCGCTTTCAAGGCGGTACGTATCGCCGCAATCGTTTGCCGCGATTCAGGAAAACCGGGAGTCGGATCAAAGTTAGAGGGCAACATGACAAACACGCCTTCCACATCGGAAAACGCCTTTTGCAATGCGTCCACATCATTCATTTCCGCAATCGCAACATCACATCCGCGCGCAGCCCAATCCGCACCTTTTTGTGCATTGCGTACGACGGCGCGTACATCCTTGCCAGCCGCCAGCAAGCTGCGTGCAAGTACGCTTCCAACCTGACCGGTAATACCTGTAACTGCAAACATTTCAATCTCCTGATAAAGCGACACCGCGCCGCGTTGGGAGAATTCTCTGCTCATCCAATTAATTTCGCGATAGCATGTAAGTCATTTAATAAATGACACAGGAGCATTAATCGTGGCGTTTGATGAAAGAATATTGAATGGCATGGGCGTGCTGTCCGCCATTATCGATAGCGGCAGCTTTGCCGCAGCAGGCGAAGTACTGGACATGTCGCAATCGGGTGTCAGCCGCTCAGTCGCAAGACTGGAAGCGCGACTGGGGATAAGACTGTTCGACCGCACGACACGTTCGGTGACGCTCACCGATGAGGGGCGTCGCTTTTGCGAACAGATCATGCCGCTACTGGCAGGATTGGAAGAAGCCGCGTCAATCGCAGCCGAAGGAACAACTGCGGTGCGCGGACGCCTGCGAGTAAATGTCGATCCATTCTTTTCACGTCTGGTACTTGGTCCACGCCTGGGTGCTTTTATCGAGAAATATCCCGAGCTGCAACTGGAGCTGGTCACGCGTGATCAACTCGGCGACATGGTTGCAGATGGTTTTGATCTGGCAGTGCGCTTCGGCCAACCGCGCTCTTCAACACTGATCGCGCGCAAGCTTTTGGAAACGCGCATCCTGACTGTTGCGGCACCTGCCTATTTGAAACGCCATGGCCGCCCCGCAACGCCAAACGATCTGAATGACGGCACACACGTCTGCCTGCAATTTCGTGATGCTACTAGCGGTCGTGCCTTCGACTGGGAGTTCCATCGAGGCAGAAAAAAACAGGTGATCCGAACGAAGGGCAGGCTGATGGTGAACGATGCCGGTACCTTGCACAGTGTCTGTCTGGCCGGTCACGCGATTGCGCAAATGTTTGCATTAGGCAGCGAACATCTGCTGGCCGATGGCCGCCTGATTGACCTGTTCCCCGACTGGCCGGATGAGCACTACCCTTTGTATGCACTCTATCCGTCGCGTCATCATATGCCGGCAAAAACGCGTGTCTTTTTGGACTTTATATCTTCGCTAAGTCAGTAAAGCTCAACAGCAATCTAAACAGACCAACAACATAGCCGGTAATGGATATTTACTTTGTCCTTCGCGCTTAACAAACGTATTACACAAAGAAAAAGGCGATGCGAATCATCGCACCGCCTTGAATAAAGTTGAAGCAAGCCGATAGGCCGGATTCTGTTACGGCGCATGAGCAAGCCCATGCGCTATGACAACCATTCCTCTAGGCCGTGAATTACTCCACGGCTCAAGCTTTCTACCCGCACGCTCCGCGAGCAACGTCAACGCGTGCCTATTTGAAATTGCTCCAGGTGGAGGTTACCGCGTTTCACCGTAACTTAATACGCTCGTCTCTGTGGCCCTATTCCTCGCCTCACGGCGGACGGCCATTAACCGTCACCCTGCTCTATGGAGTCCGGACCTTCCTCCCGCCATCACCGAAATGACAGCCAGCGGTTGTCTTGGCCTGCTTCAGCCGACATTGTAGCCGCTCACGCAGGGAAAGACCCGGATAATGTCTTATCATGCGTCTGCCTCTACCGAGTTTTCCACTACGCATCTCACTTCCCTCTAACAAGACAAGCCGCATGAAACTGTATGAAACGCTGGCCGCCGAACTCGCACAATCCATACAGGATGGCGTATTGCGGCTGGGCGACAGGCTTCCTTCGGTGCGGCAAGCCAGTTCCAGCCGCGAAGTCAGCCCGTCTACCGTATTCCAAGCGTATTACTTATTAGAAGCGCGCGGCTTGATACGCGCACGCGAACGTTCCGGTTATTACGTAGCGATCGGTGCACAAACCCTGCCGCCAGAACCGCAGCAAGCGTCGCAACCGAATGAAGATTCGGCGACTGTCGATATCAGCGAACTTGTCTTTGAAGTATTGGAATCGGCCAAGATGCGCGAGGTCGTACCGCTCGGCTCCGCTTTCCCCAGTCCGCTTTTATTTCCAATGGCACGTCTTGCAAAAGTGATGGCATCCAGCGTGCAGCAACTCGATCCCTGGAGTTCGGTGGACGATCTGACGCCGGGTAATCCGCAACTGCGGCGGCAAATTGCATTGCGCTATCTGGCCGACGGCCTGCATGTGCAACCGGATGAAATCGTCATCACCAATGGCGCGCTCGACGCCCTCAATCTTTGTCTGATGGCCGTCACGCGTCCCGGCGATGCAGTATTGGTCGAGTCGCCGACTTTTTACGCCGCGCTGCAATCGCTGGAACGCAACGGCTTGCGTGCGATTGAAGTGCCTACACATCCGCGTGAAGGGATAGATCTCACCGCATTGGCACGCGTGCTGGAAAAACATCAACCCAAAGCATGCTGGCTGATGACCAATTTCCAGAATCCGCTGGGCAGCCTGATGTCGGATGAAAAGAAACGCGACCTGGTCGAACTGCTGGGTCGTCATGACATCCCATTGATAGAAGACGATGTGTATGGCGAACTGTATTTCGGTGACAAGCGACCGGCACCGGCCAAGGCCTTCGACACCAAAGGCTTGGTGATGCACTGCTCGTCTTTTTCCAAATGCCTGGCACCTGGATATCGCGTTGGCTGGGCCGTGCCGGGACGCTACACACGCGCTGTCGCACGCCATAAATTGACAACGACGCTGGCCGCATCCGCACCGGCGCAAGCGGCGCTGGTCGCCTATCTGGAAAAAGGTGGATACGATAGACACCTGCGACAGTTGCGCCACACCCTTGCGGTGCAGCAAACGCAATTCATGGAAGCGATCGCGCGCTACTTCCCTGCCGGTACGCAAGCAACGCGGCCGAAAGGCGGTTACTTCCTGTGGGTGGAATTACCGAATAATATCGATGCCTTGAGCTTGCATAAGCAGGCACTGGCGCAAGGTATCAGTATTGCGCCGGGACCGATTTTCTCTGCGCATCACGGCTTCACGAATTGCATACGTCTGAATTACGGCCATACATGGGATGCACGTACCGAAGCCGCGCTGGCAACCTTGGGGCAGCTGGTCGCACAAAATCTTTGATGATTCGAGATGGTGTTGCCATCCAGTTCGCAACAATCCGTTGTCGCGCCTGTAAATCCCCCAACTGCTACGGTCTTTTCTCCAGCTTCTGATTCTTGATAAAGCGCCGGTCTGCACCTACCCTTGCAGTATCATTGCTGAAGCTGCAATTCGTTGCGCTCTATCGCAGGTAATCACGACCGCATTTTCAGCCGTTAAATTTGTCGCGACGGAACCATCAGCGCCGACAGTATTTGCCACGAGACCATAGAAAAATGAGTGAGCCATTCACCATGCGTACCTATCGCTACCCGCTTGCCAGATCCGCACTCGGCACTATGTTGATTGCGGGCATTGCAATCTTCTTATTCAGCAGCAAATTTGCCAGCGCCGAAGAAGCCAGGGTTCCCGATACGATTGCGCAGCGCGTCGCCGCTTGCGTGGTTTGTCACGGCAAGGAAGGCCGTGCCGGTAGCGATGGTTACTACCCGCGCATCGCCGGTAAGCCGGCGGGCTATCTGTACAACCAGCTAATCAATTTCCGCGATGGCAAGCGTACTTATCCGGTCATGACGGCCATGCTGGAAAACATGTCGGATGCTTACCTGCGTGAGATCGCACAATATTTTTCCGACCAGCATCCACCTTATCCTGCACCGCAACCGTCCCAATCGAATCCGACTGAGCTGGAACGTGGACGTGTATTGGTGCATGACGGCGACAAGGCCAAAGGTATTCCGGCTTGCGTGGCCTGCCATAGCGCAAAAATGACAGGTACCGCGCCGGCGATTCCTGGCCTGATAGGCTTGCCACGCGATTATTTACTCGGTCAGATAGGCGCGTGGAAGATAGGCACGCGCAAGGCAGCGACGCCGGATTGCATGGCGCACATCGTGCAGAAAATGGACGCTGCCGACATCAGCGCAGTGACTGCATGGTTATCCGAGCAACGTGTACCGGCAAATGCATCGCCTGCCCCTGCGCTAAAGGTCAAGCTGCCGCTGGAATGCGGCAAGCTGTCGCCTTGAGCCGGATCACAAACTCACGCCATCAAGTCGCACTTAAGTAAGCAAAGCCGAAAATAAAGATCAAGCAAATGATGAAACGAAAAATCTTGTGGAACATCCTTGCGCTATTGCTGGCAATTATTGCGGCCGCAGTGATCTGGTTAGTGCTGGCTAATCGCAACCCAGATCTAAATCAACCGTCAGTACCGCCCGCCAATCTGGCTGAGCAAATCAAGCAGGGTGAATACCTCGCACGCGTCGGCAATTGCATGAGCTGTCACACTGCGCGCGGCAGTGAAAAATATGCCGGCGGTCGCGCCGTGCCTACACCTTTCGGCAATATCTATACATCGAATCTAACGCCGGATGCAGAAACCGGCATAGGCAAATGGAACAATGGCGATTTCTGGCAAGCCATGCATAACGGCAAATCGAAAGATGGCAGCCTGCTCTATCCGGCTTTCCCGTACACAAACTACACCAAGGTGACGCGTGCTGATTCGGATGCGATCTTCGCCTATCTGCAAACGCTGCAGGCTGTTACGCAAAAAAATATCGCGCCAGAATTGCGCTTCCCCTACGACAATCGCGCACTCTTGTATGTGTGGCGTGCCTTGTACTTCCGCCCAGGCCAGTACGCGAACGACGACAAGCAATCTGTCGAATGGAATCGTGGGGCTTACCTCGCGCAAGGCCTGGGCCATTGCAGCGCCTGTCACTCGCCGCGCGATTCTTTCGGTGGCATCAATCTGAAAGCTGAACTTGGTGGCGGCATGATTCCGGTTTTGAACTGGTACGCACCGCCATTAAACGGCGATAAAGAAAACGGCTTGGGCAATTGGGAAGCTGCACATCTGGCCGCATTCCTGAAAACCGGCGTCGCACCCAATCGTTCCGTCAGCGGACCGATGGCAGAAGTGGTCGCAGGCAGCTCGCAGCATATGAACGATGCTGACATCAACGCATTAAGCGGTTATCTGAAATCATTGCCGCAACAGATCGCAGCGCCACCTATCAACGCCGAGAATATGAGCCCTGAAGATAAAAAGGCAATGATCACCGCCGGTGCCAAACTGTATGAAAACCAATGCGCGACCTGCCATCAGGCATCGGGCAAAGGCGTGCCATCGGTTTATCCGGCATTGGCCGGCAGTTCCGCAATCAACACACCGATCGCGACCAATGCCATCAGGATGGTCTTGCATGGCGGCTACGCTCCTAGTACAGTCGGGAACCCGCGTCCTTATGGCATGCCGCCATTTGGCCAATCCATGTCGGATGAAGAAGTCGCAAACGTGCTGACCTATGTAAGAAACTCATGGGGCAATCAGGGCAATGCCATCTTATCCAACGACGTTAACCGCTATCGCTCACGCCATTGAAGATGAACCAAAGCCTTACAACAAAACACAGGAACAAAACGCTGACCA
The DNA here is from genome assembly GCF_003293745.1 of Herminiimonas fonticola. Taxonomy (GTDB): domain Bacteria; phylum Pseudomonadota; class Gammaproteobacteria; order Burkholderiales; family Burkholderiaceae_D; genus Oxalicibacterium; species Oxalicibacterium fonticola. The sequence continues at coordinate 731,210 of NZ_PTLZ01000001.1, read as the reverse complement.
CGCTATTGGCTGTTTTTCTCGGCGGAGTCGGGGCTCATCGCTTTTATTTGTATGGCTCCAGAGATTTCTGGGCATGGAATTATGTGATGGCATTCATCCTGTTTGCATCCGCAGTATTCCTCGCGCAATCGCCGCACACACTGCCGATCAGCATCATTGCATTGTTTCCTGTCTCGATTTTTGCTGGTTGGATAGAAGCGGTCGTCACTGGTTTAACTGCCGATGCAAAATGGGATGCAAGACAAAATGCGAACTCGCCCCGCAAATCGGCATCCGGCTGGCCACTCATCGTCTTGCTGGTGCTAACGTTTGCACTGGGTGTCACGACCTTCATTTTCTGCGTCGCCCGCGCTACTGATTTATTCCTGACTGGCGGCGCTTTCGGTTGAACGTGATTTCAGCATGCTCTAGAAATATCCGAGCAGTTTCAGCACTAGCGGCAACAACAAGGCGGTGAGGATGCCGGACATCCCCATCGCCAATCCGGAAAACGCACCCATCTCTTGACTCACTTGAAACGCACGTGCGGTTCCTACCCCGTGCGCGGTTGCACCCAATGCAAAACCGCAGGTCAGGTCATCTTCTATCTTCATCAGCTTGAAAACGTAGTGCGCAATGCCGGCACCGAAAATTCCTGTGAACATGACCATGACAACGGTCAAGGTCGGCAAGCCGCCGATTTTTTCAGTGACACCCATCGCAATCGGGATCGTCACCGACTTCGGTGCCATAGACAATATCGTCAATGGCGATGCACCCAATGCCCAGGCCACACTCATCGCGCAAGCGATCGCAGCTATTCCACCTATCAATGCACCAGCCAGCAAGGCAAACCAGTTGCGCTTCAATTTTTCCATCTGCTGATACAACGGAATCGCCAACGCAACCGTCACCGGCCCCAACAGAAAATGCACAAATTGCGCGCCGTCAAAATAGGTTTTGTAAGGTGTGCCACTGATGTATAAAACCAGCACCAGAATCGCAACCGATATACCGACCGGATTCGCCAAGGGGCTGCGATGGGTTCTTTCATAAATCATGATGGAGATCCGATACGCAAGCAGCGTCGCGGTCAGCCACAGCAAGGGTGAGCCGGCCAGATAAACCCACACGGTATTCAGATGCGGCATCATTCAGGCACCTTGCGCTTGAGCTTGCTGATCACCAGTGCCGTCACCACGATGGATACCACGGTACTGATTACCAGCGCCACAACGATAGGCAGCCATTCCTCCGCAATACGATGCACATGCACGCTGATGCCTACACACGCCGGCACAAACAATAAAGCCATATTCGACAGCAATTGCGAAGTCGAAGGTGCCAGTTGCGCCGCCACGCCTTTCTTCATGATCAGAAATACCAGCAGCAAAAGCATGCCAATCACAGGACCGGGAATCGGCAACGAGAACAGATAAACCAGCCCTTCACCCATGGTCTGGAAAATGAGCAGAATCAATAGTGTATTCAGCATGGCGGAATCGAAAGTAAGGAGAGGGCTTGCATGACGATAAAAACACGAACGTCGAAGCTGGAATGTACCTGCTCCGGTATTTTTCGTATCGTATCAGCCGTCGCCAAATTTTACGGTGCAGAATAGATGAAATATTTTCAGCGATTGTTGCGAGCTTCCACCTCAGTCCACATTACCTCCTCTGTCCTTCTTCACTGCTGTCAGACGTAGCTATCATCGTCCAGCAGCATGTCTTCAAAAAAGGCACCGAATTGTTTCTCAGGATGACGGATATGGATTTCCAGTATCCAGCGCATCGCCGATGGTGGCAAATCGTAGTCAGCCAGCGAACCGGTGTGGAGTGCCGCATGCGGAAAGTCGGATACGCGATGACCAGGCAAATCGAAATTCAATTCCCAGCCCATGCTTTTGGCTTTCTGATCGGCGTAGCGATACAAGTCATGGCCGCTTAATTTTTCCGCCTGCCACAGTGCACGTACATCGTGGAATAGTGTTTCTGCATCGGCGGCGCAACGCGCATATTCTTCGTTACTGCCTACCGTGAAAGATGCGCCGCCATCGCCTTCCCATGACTGAAAACGCGGTGCCATGTCGATGAAGAAAATATCGTTTTCTTTCAAGACTATGCCCGGTTCGGACGCCTGCTTCATCGCTTTCATCGTATTGCTGCCGAAGCGCACGCGCGTCGGATGCCAGGTCAGATCCAGACCGGACGCGAGCAAGGTACGCTTCGCCATATCGACTGCATCTTCTTCCAGCATGCCGGGTTTGACCAGTGCAGAGATGGCACGGATCGCATCGCGTGTTGCTGCCCTTGCCTGCAACATGCCATCTACCGAGAATGCCGGGCCTACGCGCTCTGCATTGGTAAGGCAATTCTTGATTACAGATTCATTCATCATTCATTCTCCACATTTACATGAGGGCGACATGCCTTCACGTCTTGGGATAAATTATGGTGAACAAGCGTAGCGAACCATAGCGCCGCATGGCGCTGCAAACTGACAACGATGGTGGAAATTCTGCCAAGGCGATTTGAATCACTTATGCGAAACGTCTATACCTCTATATCCTGATGTGATCGTTGTATGCATGGCGATTCAATTCGTACAAGACAGCAAGGAGCAATCGTGCCCACAGTTGCAATACTCGTTTTTCCCGGTGTACAGGCACTCGATGTATCGGGGCCAATGGATGTTTTCGCAGAAGCGAATCGCTTTCTGCCACGGGAGCAACACTATCAACTCGAAGTGTTGGGAACGAAACGTGGGCCGATACCTTGTTCAAACGGCTTGCCCATCATGGCGCATAGACATTACAGCGAAGCGACAGAAGGCTTCGATCTGCTGCTGGTGGCTGGCGGACCTGAGTTGCCGCGCATGCCGCGCGATGAAAAATTGCTGGGCTGGTTACGCGATACCACAACGCGTTCGGGAAAATTCGGTTCTATCTGCAATGGCGCTTTTCTATTGGCGCATGCCGGCCTGCTGGACGACAGGCAAGTCACCACACACTGGAACGATGCGCCTGGACTGGCGGTGATGTTCCCCAAGATCAAAGTCGATGCCGACCGCATCTTTCTGCAAGACGGCAATCTGTACACATCGGCTGGTGTGACTGCCGGCATCGATCTGTCGCTGTACTTGCTGTCGAATGATGTCGGTCCTGAAGTCTCATTGAATGTCGCGAAGCGACTGATCGTCTTCATGCAACGACGCGGCGGACAATCGCAGTTCAGTCCTTACCTGACACCGTATGTAGCAGAAACGTCACCCGCCAGCATTGCGCAACAATACGTCTTGGCGCATCTGGCGGAAGAATTGAACGTCGAAAATCTGGCAACTGTCGTGGCCATGAGCCCGCGTAACTTCGCACGCGTATTCGTCCGTGATACAAAAATTACGCCGGCAGATTTCATTGAGAGTGCGCGAGTCGATGCTGCACGCGCACTATTGGAAGCAAGCAGCGATCCACTAAAGCGCGTCGCCTATCGCTGCGGCTTCAGTAATGCGAATCAGATGCGTCAGGTATTCGTGAAGCGACTCGGTGTCACCGCGATGCAATATCGCGCCAACTTTGCAGGATTTCAAAAAGCATGAACCTCTGCTTCATCTGATTTTCGCTCTCTTCTTATGCTGCATTTTTCGAAATTCCCCTCATTTGAAGCCATGGCCGTTGCAAGCCTTCTGTCCGATTCAAGCCACTTCCACAATTGTCCGTTTAACGAAATTCAAGCAAATAAAGACAGACGTGCATGCATGCGCCGACGCATCCGTGCCTATGCCAGCCAAGTCAAAAATAGACGTGGAAATGACAAAAAAGCCTAGGCAGAATCATTTCGAACCTGCTGAAAACGGCCTTGTACCGGCCACGCAATGTTGTTGGAAGCGGGTGACATTTCTACCGCAAAAAAGCTGTTTCAAACCATTTTCAGACAAGCTGAAAGCAGCCAATACGGACATAGTTAACGAAGAAACGAAGGAACATCAATCATGAGCAAAGCATTAGACGGCATCAAGATTATCGATTTCACCCACGTGCAAGCCGGCCCTTCCTGCACGCAACAACTCGCATGGTTCGGTGCCGACGTCACCAAGGTTGAACGCCCAGGCTCCGGCGATGCGACACGCACATCACTGCAAGACATTCCAGGTGCTGACGCGCTGTACTTCACCATGTTGAACTGCAACAAGAAATCATTGACGCTGGACACCAAGAAACCAGAAGGCAAGGAAGTACTGGAGAAGTTGATCAAGCAATCCGACATCATGGTCGAGAACTTTGCACCTGGCGCACTCGATCGCATGGGCTTCACCTGGGAAACGATCCAGAAGTTGAATCCACGTTTGATTCTGGCATCGGTCAAAGGCTTCAACGACGGCCATTTTTATGAAGACTTGAAAGTCTATGACAACGTCGCGCAGGCAGCAGGTGGTGCAGCCAGCACCACCGGTTTTTGGGACGGCCCACCAACAGTCAGCGGCGCAGCACTCGGCGACAGTAATACCGGCATGCATTTGACGATAGGTATTTTGGCAGCGCTACAGCAACGCCACACTACCGGTCTCGGCCAAAAGGTTGCGGTATCCATGCAAGACGCTGTACTCAATCTGTGCCGCGTCAAACTGCGCGATCAGCAACGTCTGGATCGCACCGGCGTGCTGGAAGAATATCCGCAATATCCACACGGCACCTTTACCGATGTCGTACCACGCGGCGGTAACGCCGGCGGTGGCGGCAACCCAGGCTGGATCCTGAAATGCAAAGGCTGGGAAAAAGATCCTAACGCCTACATTTACTTCACGATCCAGGGCACCGCATGGCCACAAACCTGCCGCGCCATCGATAAGGAAGAATGGATAGACGATCCTGCCTACATGACTGCACGTGCACGTCAGGACAAGATTTTCGACATCTTCGCTTATATCGAAACATGGTTGCAGGACAAAACCAAATTCGAAGCGATTGAAATATTCCGTAAATTCGACATTCCATGCGGCCCGGTTTTGTCGATGAAGGAAATCGCCAACGATCCATCGCTGCGCAGAAGTGAAACCATCGTCGAAGTCGATCACAAGGTACGCGGAAAATATTTGACCGTCGGCAGCCCGATCAAGATGTCCGCCAACAAAGTGGAAATCACGCAGTCGCCATTGCTCGGTGAACACACGGATGAAGTGTTGGCCAAGCTCGGCTATAACGCGCAGCAAATCGCAGCCTTGCACGCAGCAGAAGCCGTTTGATGTTGATGTAAGGCCGACTGATAAAAGAGCGCCAGACGGCGCTCTTTTACTTCCGACCTTCATTTATTCCGCATTCTTATCGGCTGAAATTAACGTTTTTAATGGCAATTCCTCAATGACGCACAACTTGATATGATCGATGCACAATTCAATCTGTATTCATTACCATCGCGACCCATATCAACCATGCGCAAAATTACCGTCGCCCTGCTGGTTTTCCCTCGCTTCCAGATGCTGGATATCGCGGCTCCCAGCGATGCGTTTGCAGAAGTGAAGGTGCTCAGCAATGGCGAATGCGAATATGAAATCCTGACCATCGCAACCACCCGTGGGCCGATCCAATCATCGAGTGGATTGACGATTACGCCAGATCGCACGATCTTCGACCCCGCTCCGCATTTCGACACACTGATCGTGCCGGGTGGACTGGGTGTTTTCGATCTGCTGGAAGACACACCGCTGATCGACTGGTTGCTGCAACAAGGCGAGAATTGCCGTCGCGTAGGCGCGATCTGCAATGGTGTGTTCGCACTCGGCGCGGCCGGCATGATCAATGGCAAAACTGTCACCACACACTGGATGGATGCGGCGCGCCTGAGCAGCATGTTCCGCAAAGCCATCGTTGAGCCGGACCGCATCTACGTCAAGGACGACGCGCTGTACACGACGGCTGGCGTCACCGCCGGCATCGATTTGTCATTGGCCTTGATTGAAGAAGATTTTGGCAAGAAGATGGCGCTGGATGTCGCCAAGTATTTGATCGTTTATTTGCGTCGCGCTGGCGGGCAATCGCAGTTCAGCCCTTTGCTGGAACTGCAGGCAGAAACCGATTCACCAGTAGGCGCAATCCAGAGTTACGTGCTTGCAAATCTGGATGTAGAACATACACTGCCATCCATCGCAGAAAAAATGCAGATGAGCGAACGCCATCTGTCTCGCATCTTCAAGCAGGAATGTGGCATGACGCTGATGACCTTCGTCAACGATGCGCGCATCGATGCAGTGCGACGTCATCTGGAAGCTACCGATATCAGCCTGACGGAAATTGCCAAGCGCTGCGGCTTTACCAATGCGGCGACCTTGCGTCGCGTGTTCGCAAAACGCCTGGGCATCGGCCCTGTAGATTATCGCGAACGATTCAAAACCGACGATGCTACGCAGAAGAAATCAACAGTAGAAAAATTTTGATAGACCTAATTTAGATTCCTGCAATCTTGCGTACTTCACGCGTAATCGCACCATCTACCACGGCCAGTTCATTCAGGATAAGAAAGGAAGCGGCCGCGCATGAAGGCCGGTATCGCACTGATACAAACGCGCATCGCATGTATGCGCAATGATGAACGAAGTATTCCTTCCGCTTTCGCATATGATGTGCGCCTTCCCGCAAGCGGCATCAGGCGCGCATGCAGGCAATTAACTTTTGGCGCGTGTAAAAGAAAATGACGATCATAGAACTACCATTTCGAGCAACAACGGAACAAGCGTGTGGCTGGCTGGCGCAGCAGACCGACACGCCGTGGACTTTGGCGCGCATGCTGGAGCATGGCTTGACGCCTTACGTCTGGCTGGATTATGACGCCGACTATCCCGCGCTGTTCGGCGATGCGAACGGTGGCTATGCAGCGCCGATTTTTTTCGGGGACGACACGCGACGACTTGCCGCAGGCAGCGAAGACGTACTCATCACGATCACGAAAGACGCCTACAAGATAGTGACGCAATTACCGCCACCGGGCTTTCGCAGGGCTTTGCATGAGTTGCGTTTCCTGAAAAAGGATCTGGAGCACCTGGTAAAAAAACTCAAGCGCGAGGCTGAGCCAGTCAAAGTCGAGGAAGCCAGGGAATCACAGACTGGCATCAATAAAGAGGAAGTGTTGATCGCATTTTCCAGCCTGGTAAAAATTGATCTGGAACAGGCCTTGGCCAGCGGTGGTGGCATATTTGGCGACGAGGGCGCGAGGATTAAGGGCAGTGGAAAAAAGGCCAGGAACAAGGCCTTGTGGAATCCGGTCACGCTGGCGCTGGGATTGAATGATGCGTATCGGGTACCGATGTCACACTTGAAAAGAGCTTTCAATACGCATGCGTTCTTGTACGCATGGACTGCGGAATGGGAACATACGCTGGCGCTGCTGGGGAAATAACAGGTGCTTGCAAGATGCGAGAGATAAGCATGCAGGCTGAGAAAGCTGGCCTGCATGCACTCTGCCACTATACCTTCAAATTACATGCGTTCGAAAATCCCGGCTGCACCCATGCCTGTACCCACGCACATCGTGACCATGCCGTATTTCAGATTTTTACGACGTAAGGCATGCACCACTGTCGCGGAACGAATCGCACCGGTCGCACCGAGTGGATGACCAAGTGCAATCGCACCACCCATAGGATTGACCTTGACAGGATCGAGACCCAGATCCTGAATCACCGCCAGCGCTTGCGCAGCAAAGGCTTCATTCAGTTCTATCCAGTCCATCTGATCCTGCTTCAAACCAGCGGCGCGCAAGGCAGCAGGGATTGCCTCCTTAGGTCCTATGCCCATGATTTCCGGCGGTACACCGCGTACTGCAAATGAAACGAAGCGCGCCAATGGCGTCAGATTGAATTGCTTGAGGATTTTTTCACTGACCAGAATCAATGCGCCTGCACCGTCGGAAGTTTGCGAACTATTGCCGGCGGTGACCGAACCTTTGGGTGAAAACACCGGACGCAACTTTGCCAACACTTCGAGACTGGTATCGGCACGCGCACCTTCATCCATATTCACCATGCGAGTGGCAATATCGATTTCACCATTGAACAGATTCGGGAAGCGCTCAACGATATCGACAGACGTCATCTCATTGCTGAACTCGCCGCTCTGTTGCGCTGCCAGCGCCTTCAAATGCGAGTTCAATGCAAACTGATCCTGCGCTTCACGTGATACCTTCCATTGCGCGGCGACTTTTTCAGCAGTCAAACCCATGCCGTAAGCCATGCCGATATTTTCATCCTTGAAGATGCCCATATTCATCGAAGGATGATGACCCATCATAGGCACCATCGACATGGACTCGGCACCGGCGGCGATCATCACATCCGCTTCGCCGACGCGGATACGATCAGCCGCCATCGCAATCGCGGTCAAACCGGATGCGCAATAACGATTGACGGTAACACCGCCCACTGTCTTCGGCAAACCGGCCAGCAGCACGCCCATGCGCGCCATATTCAAACCCTGTTCTGCTTCGGGAAAAGAACAACCGACTATCGCATCCTCGATCAGATTCGGATCGAGCTCAGGTACTTGCGTCAAAGCTGACTGCAACACGCGCACCAGCAAATCATCAGGGCGCGTGTTCTTGAACATCCCGCGCGGCGCTTTGCCTATCGGTGTACGGGTCGCTGCAACGATGTAGGCATCTTGAAGTTGTTTGCTCATCTTGTGCTCCTGAGAGAACTTAATTATTAGATCAGGAAGGGGTAAGAAAGCGTAGCGAGCAAGCCAAGGTCGGTGCGAGAAGCGCAGTCGTACGCAAGTACGGCGAGCATCACAGCGCTGAGATTGGATCGCGCAGTAGCTTTATTACTCCTTACTTAGTTGCGGACTGGTTTGCCGGTCTGCATCATGCCCATGATGCGTTCCTGCGTTTTCGGATTGTTCAACAATTCCATAAATGCCTTGCGCTCATGATCGAGCAGCCATTGCTCGTCAACCAGCGAACCTTGTTCGATATCGCCACCACTCACAATCTCGGCGATCATCGTGCCCAGCTTGTAATCATGCGCAGAGATGAAACCACCATCACGCATATTGATGAGCTGCGCACCTATCGTTGCCAGACCGTATTTACCGGTAACCGGCACCAGTGTTTGACGTGGCGCGCGATAACCGGCATCGAACATCGCACGCGCCTGCACCTTCGCGATATGCAGCAACTCATATGGATTGAAGACGATCACGTCATCGCTCTTCAGATAACCCAAGGTTTGCGCTTCCAGTGCGGATTTGGAAACCGTCGCCGTCGCCGCACTCATGTAATAGTGTTTGAGAAATTGCAGGATGTCGTTGCCTTTGGCTTCATTCGCGGCGCGCACTGCTGCCTCTTTCAAACCGCCGCCGGCTGGAATCAAGCCGACGCCGACTTCCACCAGACCGATATACGATTCGATAGATGCGACACGCTTGGCTGCGTGCAACAGCAATTCGCAACCACCGCCCAAGGCCAAACCTGCGACCGCTGCGACGACCGGCACATTCGCATATTTCAAAGCCTGATGCGCTTGCTGCAGCTTGACGACTTCTGGCTCGATTGCCTTGACGCCGCCTGACATGAACAGTGGCAGCATCGATTGCAAATCGGCACCGGCCGAGAACGCGCCGCCTTCAGCCGCATCCCCATGCCAGATCACCAAACCTTTGTAATTTTTTTCCGCTTCGGCGATAGCCTTCGCGATACCGGCAGTCACGCCGGCACCAATCACATGCATCTTGGTTTTGAATGACAGGATCAATACTTCGTCGTCCTGATGCCAGATGCGTACCGACTCATCTTCGAATACAGTAGTGCCGGCAGTGCTGCCGTTGGCAGACTTGTCACCAAAGACGCTCGCGCGGAATGCCTGGCGCTGATAAACAGCCAGGCTGGAACGCGGCACATTCTTTTTCTGCGCTGGTGACCATGAACCATCTGCCGCGTGCACACCAGCATTTTTCGCAACCGGGCCATCGAAGACCCATGCTGGCATAGCTGCCGTGCTGAGTGCTTTACCTGCGTCTATGTCTTCCTTGACCCAGCTTGCAATTTGTTCCCAGCCTGCGGCTTGCCATGTTTCAAATGGGCCGTTGGTCCAGCCGAAACCCCAGCGTAAGGCGAAATCAATATCGCGTGCATTGTCGGCTACCGATTCCAGATGCACGGCGATGTAATGGAACATGTCGCGATAAATCGCCCACAGGAATTGCGCCTGTGGATTGGTCGAATCGTGCAAAGCCTTCATGCGCTTTGCCGGATCTTTTTCTTTCAGGATGCGCGCAACCAGATCATCGGCCTTGCCGCCACCGGCGACGTAATCTGCTTTGGCCGGATCAATCCGAAGAATATCCTTACCGACTTTCTTGTAAAAACCGGCACCGGCTTTCGCACCCAAGGCGCCGCCGCCTATCAGCTTGGTCAAGATTTCCGGCGTTTGATAAATCGGGAAGAAAGGATCGTTTTGCAGAGTGTTTTGCATCGTCGTGATGACGTGCGCCATCGTGTCCAGCCCGACCACATCGGCGGTGCGGAAGGTACCGGATTTGGCGCGACCGAGTTTGCTGCCGGTCAGATCGTCAACGACGTCAACCGTCAAACCGAATTTCTCAGCCTCATGCATCGTCGCCAGCATGCCGAAGATGCCAACGCGATTGGCGATGAAGTTGGGTGTATCGAATGCGCGGACTACGCCCTTGCCCAAAGTCGAGGTCAGGAAACCTTCCAGCTGATCGAGAATTTCCGGCTTGGTGGCAGCCGTAGGAATCAATTCCACCAGATGCATATAGCGCGGCGGATTGAAGAAATGCACGCCGCAGAATCGCGATTTCAGATCAGCATCAAATCCTTCCGACAAAGCCGTGATCGACAAGCCGGATGTGTTGGATGCAAAGATCGTGTTGCGGCCTATATGCGGCGCGACCTTTTTATACAGGTCGTGTTTCCAGTCCATGCGTTCGGCAATCGCTTCGATGATCAGATCGCAATCCTGCAATAACTCCAGATGATCTTCGTAGTTCGCGACTTCTATCAAGGCTGCGTAATCAGGATTGGCGAGCGGCGCGGGATTGAGTTTTTTCAGATTCTCGATGGCGCGCAATACGACGCCATTCTTGACCACACTTTTGTTCTCATCCTTGGCTGGCAGATCGAACAAGATGACCGGCACTTTGGCATTCACGCAATGTGCTGCGATCTGAGCCCCCATCACGCCGGCGCCAAGTACTGCTACTTTTTTGACGATGAAATTTGACATGCTTTAACCTCTCGATAAACTCTTGATGAATGGTACGCAATCAACGCTTAGTAAATAGCGCACCGTTTCAATCGCAATAATATTAGGGCTAGATTTAAAACAGTTCGGCATCCAGTGCCATCAGATTGGCCGAGCCGGAACGCGCCTGGCGAATCAGCATCGCGGTTTCCGGCAGCAGGCGGCCGAAATAGAAACGCGCTGTTGCCAGTTTCGATTTGTAGAAGTTATCGCCGCCATCCTGTTTCGCCAAGGCGATCTTTGCCATTTGCGCAAAGAAGTAGGCGTAGATCAGATGACCGACCACACGCAGATATGGCACAGCTGCGGCGCCGACTTCATCCGGATTCTGGAAAGCCTTCATACCGATTTCCATAGTCAGCTTTTGCACTTTTTCTGCGAGGTCAGCGAGCGGTGTGATGAACTCCGACATCGCTTCATCGGTGCCGTTTTCTTCAATGAAGGCACGAATTTTTTCACCGAACTTGCGCAGCTTGTTGCCGTTATCCAGCAGGATTTTGCGGCCCAGCAAATCCAGCGACTGGATCGTATTAGTGCCTTCATAAATCATGTTGATGCGCGAGTCGCGCACGTATTGCTCCATGCCCCATTCGGAGATAAAGCCGTGACCACCGTACACCTGCATCGCTTCCGAGGTAGAGATCCAGCCATTGTCGGTGAGGAAGGCCTTGATGATAGGAGTCAACAACGCCACTTCATCAACCGCTTCGGCACGGATCGCTTCATCCGGATGATTCAGTTCCTTGTCGATCTGCAGTGCGACATACGAGCTGAATGCCCGGCCACCTTCGGCATATGCTTTTGCCGTCAGCAACATGCGACGCACATCGGGATGCACAATGATAGGGTCGGCTGGCTTGCTGGCTTCTTTTGCTCCGGTCAGGCTGCGCATTTGCAATCTATCCTTCGCGTAGATCAAGGCGTTTTGATACGCGACTTCGGTCAAACCCAAAGATTGCATGCCAACGCCCAGGCGCGCCGCATTCATCATCACGAACATCGCGTTCAAACCCTTGTTCGGCTCGCCTATCATCCAGCCTATAGCGCCATCGATATTCATCTGGCAGGTTGCGTTGCCGTGTATGCCCATCTTCTCTTCCAGCGCACCGCAGAAAATCGGATTGCGTGCACCTATGCTGCCATCTGCATTCGGCAAGAATTTCGGCACGATGAAGAGTGAAATACCTTTGGTGCCAGCAGGCGCATCCGGCAGACGCGCCAGCACCAGATGCAAAATGTTTTGCGCCATGTCGTGCTCACCGGCCGAGATGAAAATCTTGCTGCCGGTGATTTTGTATGAGCCATCGCCCTGCGGCTCGGCCTTGGAACGCAGCAAGCCGAGATCGGTACCGCAATGCGCTTCTGTCAGACACATGGTGCCTGTCCATTCGCCGGAAACCAGCTTCGGCAGATACAGCGCTTTCTGTTCATCGGTGCCGTGTTCATGCAGGCATTCGTACGCGCCGTGCGACAGGCCCGGGTACATGGTCCACGCCTGATTCGATGCGTTCAACATTTCGTAAAACGAGTTTTGCACGACCATAGGCAAGCCCTGGCCACCGTATTCCGGATCGCAAGTCAGTGATGGCCAGCCGGCTGCCACGTATTGTTCATACGCCGCTTTGAAACCTTTTGGTGGAGTAACTTCATGCGTGTTCGTGTCCAGCTTGCAGCCTTCACGATCGCCTGAATGATTGAGTGGGAACAGTACTTCTGAAGTGAACTTGCCACCCTCTTCCAGCACCTGATTGATGATATCGGCATCGATGTCGGCATGCTTAGGTAATTGCTTCAATTCATCTGCAACGTGCAGCAGTTCGTGCAGCACAAATTGCATATCGCGCAGAGGCGCAACGTATTGACCCATGAATGTCTCCTGGCAGCTGTTTTGGTTTGAATGCTATTGAATACTATCATCTGAAATCGATTACTGATTCGTCTTGTCGAGCAGACGTCGATCGCGTTTGGTCGGTCGTCCCTTTAGCGCCAATCCCGGCTCCTTGAAGAATTTTCTTTTCTCCGCCTCCTGCTGGCGCTTGACTATGCTTTGCTCTGTTTCGGCATAAAGCTTCTGCGCCATTTCTGCCGAACCGCGCACATCAGACAAGGCCATCACAGTCACTTCCCATTCAGTCGCGCCATTATCAATGTGCAGAATCTCGCCAACCTTGACGTTGCGTGCGGGCTTGATGCGATCCCTGTCCAGTTTGACTTTGCCATTATCGACAGCATCGGCAGCCAGCGTTCGCGTTTTGAAAAATCGCGCAGCCCACAACCATTTATCGATGCGTACGTTTTCTGTTGCCATTGTGAATGCTAATTGATACTTTTCTAAAACCCCATTGTAGCGACCCCGACAGGAAATCGCTTCGCAAAAAAATGACTCTTTCCGCTGAAGTGAAAGTACGTATTTCCAGTTCCTGGCAGGTGTTGCCCGCTTCTGAAATATTGATTAGCCGATTCAAGGCTTTCTAAACGACAACGGCGTCACGAACAAACGTGAAAAGCTCGCAATGCTGCCGGCAACGGCAAAACCAGCGCCCAGCATCAATGCATACAACTCGCCGTTGTTACTCGAAATAGTAAAACAAAACGCCACCAGCGCTGCCCCCGATGCCTGCCCGATCAAACGCGACGTCGCGATGATGCCGCTGGCACCGCCGCTGCGTTCCGGCGGCGCACTGTGCATGATGGCCTTCAGATTGGGTGCCTGAAAAAAACCGAAGCCGATTCCGCACACTGCCATACGCCAGCAAATCGCGAATGTCGACGGATTCTCAGGCATCAGAATCAGTGAAACCATCCCGCCCGACAATACCGCCAAACCGATGCCACCCAGCAGCCCCGGCGGATAATGGTCGCTCAAACGGCCGGCAATCGGCGCCATGATGCCGACCAGCACTGCCCATGGCGTAATCAGAAAACCTGTTTCCACGGCTGAACGACCGAGTACCATCTGGAAGTAAAACGGCAGCGAAACGAAGGCCAGGCTTTGGGCCGCAAACGTACACACGGCCGTCAATGAAGAAAGCGCAAACAACGGTCGGCGAAACAAGTCCACCGGCAACATCGGCGCCTGATGCCCGCCCTGCCGACGCAACAGCAGGATGAAGAACGCAGCGGTGACCACTACTTCAATGACCAGTCTTCTCCATTCCACCAAATGTGCGGCGTCGCCTATGGTCAGAATCAGCATTCCGAAAGCACCTACGTTATAGATTGCCGTCAGCGCGTCGAACTTGTGCGCGGCCTGCCGGGTCACTGGCAAAACCTTGCGCGCCAGCAGCAAGGCAATCACACCGAGTGGCACATTGATGGCAAACAGCCATGGCCAGGACCAGGCCGACAGTATCAACGATGCCACACTCGGGCCTGCCGTAAACGCCACTGCAACCACCAGCGCGTTGGTACCGAGGCCGCGCCCGAGAATGCGTGCCGGATAGATCGCGCGCAGCATCGCCGTGTTGACGCCCATGATCGCACTCGCACCCACGCCCTGAAACAGGCGCGCAACGAGCAGCGTTGGCAGGTTCCACGCGCAGGCGCAGGCCAGCGACGCCAGCGTAAACAAAAACAATCCAAAGATACTGACGCGGCGGTAACCGAGTATTTCGCCCAGCGCGGCAAATGGCAACAGAGTTGCTACCATCGCCAGTTGGTAAGCATTGACGATCCAGACCGAATCGGCGGCCGTCGCTTGCAACTGGCTGGCCATTGCCGGCAAGGCGGTATTGGCGATCGCCGTGTCCAGTGAAGACATCGCCACGCCGATGGAGACTGCGACTATCGCCCAGCGGCGCTGCTCCAGCGGCAAGCCGTCCTGTTCGCTGATTTCAATATGATTACCGGGCTGTTGCTTCAGAATTTTCTCCACACTTGCCAATCAGACTTGAAAATAACAATGACGCCAGCATGCCGGCGTCATGAAGAGTTGATTAGTGTAATTGGATTTTTTATTGCGCGTCAGCGAGCATTCATTTACTGGCAACGCAACCAGACATAGACAAAAACATTCATGCGAAAGCGTAATGTCTTTCACTCATCGATACACGATGCAGTCATTCAGCAGACCTGCCCCAGGTAATCAGCCGCAGCAGGTTTTTATAAATAAAATAAGCAAAATGATAAAACGCCCTCTTGTACCAAGGGATCTTGTCGAACTCCGACAAGTCGACTGCCACGCCATCCGCTACGCCCCGCTCGATATGCGCACGTAATTGCTCTGCAAAACCGGCGTCGATCACGACCACGTTCGCCTCCTGATTCACAAACAGGCTGAAGCCGTCATAATTGCTGGAGCCGACCGTCGCCCATTGATCATCGACCACTGCGACCTTGCCGTGCAATTGCGTTTTTTTGTATTCCACAATCTTGACGCCAGCCTTCAATAATTTCGGATAGAAGGAGCGTGCAATGACATCCTGAAAACGATATTGACCTACGCCCAATAGCAAGGTCACATCGACGCCACGCAATGCTGCTGACGATAAGGCTTTGCGCAATTTTCGACCGGGAGCGAAATACGGATTCGCCAGCAAGGCCGACTCGCGCGCACCACCCAGCGCTTTTAAATAGGCATTTTGTATCGTGCGGCGATTCCGCAAATTGTCACGTACCACCAAGCCAGCCACGATAGGTTCGCGCGCATCCGTAGACTTGCGCGATTGCTGTTCCCTGAATGTCGCCCAGCGCGTACGCAGACTGAGATTGCCGAGGCGCGCCCAGCTCACGGCCATTTCCCAATGAATAGTCGCGACTAGCGGCCCGACTATGCGCACGCCGAAATCCCAACGCGGTGCCGGCAAAGTAATGCCGTGATCGTCATCGCCATGCATGTCGTCAACGATATTCACACCGCCGAGAAACGCCACCGTTCTATCCACCACACACAGCTTTTTATGCATGCGAGCGATACCGCGCACGAACCACGGATTGAAACTGCGATGTTCCACACCAGTCGCATCAAACTCGCGTTGCAGTGTGCGCGATGCCTGATTGCCTGTGCCTATCCAGTCTGTAGTGACATTGACCATCACGCCGCGCTGTACTGCGCGCACCAGCGCTGCCTTGATTTTCTCCGCAGTTTCATCCGCAGAAAAAATATACGTTTCCAGATAAATTTCTGATTGTGCAGCGTCGAACGCCTCGATCATTGCGGGGAAATATTCTTCACCGCAATGCAAGAGCTGGATATCGTTTAGACCGATAAAGCTAACCGAGCGCATAAGTTTAGGCTGCCTTGCAATGAATGATGAGCCGCATAAGCGCGACTGATCTGTGCCGATTTTTCGGGGCGCACAGAATGCATACGCCCACTTTCTATTAATGGCCGTTCAGGCCATCGTTTATTTCAGCGTCAAATTTGCGACGATGGGAGCATGATCAGACAACTTCGCCCATATTGCCCCGTGCAGGACTTCGGCTGATTCTACTTTGAATCCGCGCACATAAATCCGATCAAGCTGCAGGAAAGGCATCGCCGCCGGAAAAGTACGTGCAGGCTGAATCTTGATACCGCGACCGCTCAACTGACGCAGGTAACTGCCGAAGCCGCGCTTGGAAAGATTTGCATCGAAGACTTCTGCCACATCCAACTGTGCACGCAACTCCTCGCTCAGATGATTACCCCAATCGTTGAAATCGCCAGCGATGATCAATGGCGCATCAGGAGGTGCCGAGCTGGAGACTGCATCTATCAAGGCTTCCGTCTGGCGTTTTCTACTACCTGCAAACAAGCCCAGATGAATCACAAAGCAATGTACCTCGGCTTC
This sequence comes from Herminiimonas fonticola, assembly GCF_003293745.1. GTDB lineage: Bacteria > Pseudomonadota > Gammaproteobacteria > Burkholderiales > Burkholderiaceae_D > Oxalicibacterium > Oxalicibacterium fonticola. The sequence continues at coordinate 714,213 of NZ_PTLZ01000001.1, read as the reverse complement.
CGGCGTTCGCACCACGCAATGCAGGATGCCGCGCGACTCATACTTGTGATCGGAAATATTCTGATTGCGAGACGACAGAATCGGATAGCAGCTCAACAAGGCATTGCCATGATGGCCATGATCATAGATTGCATTCATGCCATACGCAGATTGATGCGAATCGCCGGCAAGAAAATCCTGTTGCGACAACTCCGGCCAATCGGTCGCATGTTTTAGCGCATGTAAATCGTGACGCCCCTGCACTTCCTGCAGAAAAAGGACGTCCGATTGCATGGCATTGATGGCTTGTTTTAGTGCGTGTACGCGCGGTCTGGCGCCGAACGACGACACGCCCTTGTGTATGTTGTAAGTCGTAATGCGTAGTTTCATGCAGTTTATACCTGGCTAATTAAATTGACGCTACGATCGAATGAATCTGCTCCAGGGTATGCAATTGCAAGTGTTCTTTACGGACCTTATCCCTTGGCGTCGACATACTTGGGCAACATTAAAATTGCCTCGGCATTCGATGCGGAAAAACATTTATCGGCAGCTTCGCGGTAAGGGAGCCACATGAAGTTCAAATGCTCGCGCGGTGCCAACACAACCGGAATGTCGCGTGGCACCAGCAAACCAAAAACATGCTCGGTATTGCGTGTCACATCCGGTCCATAACGATGTTGCCATACAGGATAGATGTCATAGACATTGGAAAGTTGCCAATCCTTGAGATTTTCCAATGCAACATGCGCGCTCACTGACGTAATCTCTGAAGCAACTTCTGAGGCCCGCTCTGGTTCTTCAGGCAAATTTCGTACCGCTATACCTGTTTCCTCTTCAACTTCACGCACGGCCGTTTCCAGAAAAAGCTCATCCACGCTGTCTTTGGAACCTGTCACCGACTGCCAGAAACCAGGCCTGTCGGCGCGCTCAATCAACAGCACTTCCAGTTTGGCAGTATGGATGACCACCAAAACGGACTCAGGAATTTTGTAAGGCCGGTTCATACCAATCGTGTCTTTCAAAGTGCATAGAAGCAAAGCATAGGAACGGAAAAAGGTGCGAAAAAAAGGCGCGGAATTCCGCGCCTTTTTATTATGCCGTAAAAGCACCAAGCCTAGAGACTTAGCCTTTTACTACTGGCTCCACATTGCGCAAACGAATGTGCAATTCGCGCAATTGCTTCTCGTCGACTTCCGACGGCGCTTGCGTCAACAGACATTGCGCGCGCTGTGTTTTCGGGAAAGCGATCACGTCGCGGATAGATTCGGCACCGGTCATCATGGTGACGATACGATCCAGACCGAATGCCAGACCACCATGCGGAGGCGCGCCATATTGCAAGGCGTCCAGCAAGAAACCGAACTTCAGTTGCGCTTCTTCTGCACCGATTTTCAAGGCGCGGAACACTTTGCTTTGCACGTCGGCACGATGGATACGGACCGAACCGCCGCCCAGTTCCCAACCATTCAAAACCATATCGTAGGCTTTGGAAAGACATTTACCCGGATTGGTTTCCATCAAGTCTTCATGACCGTCTTTAGGTGCGGTGAATGGATGGTGGGTTGCCGACCAGCGCTGGTTGTCTTCGTCGAATTCAAACATAGGGAAGTCGACTACCCACAATGGACGCCATACATCGTCGAACAAACCGTTTTTCTTGCCGAAATCGCTGTGACCGACTTTGACGCGCAAAGCACCGATCGCATCGTTAACTACTTTTGCTTTGTCAGCACCGAAGAAAATCAGGTCGCCGTCTTCTGCGCCGGTTGCTTCGATAATTTTTGCCAGCGCTTCGTCGTGTATGTTTTTCACGATAGGCGATTGCAAGCCATCGCGGCCCTTGGCTTTTTCATTGACCTTGATGTAAGCCAGGCCTTTGGCGCCGTAGATCGCGACGAACTGGGTGTACGCATCGATCTCGGAACGTGGCATCGCGCCGCCACCCGGGACGCGCAAGCCGACTACACGGCCGTTTTCCATATTCGCCGCGCCCGAGAACACCTTGAATTCCACCTCTTTCATGATCTCGGTCAAATCGGTGAACGAGAGCTTGACGCGCATGTCCGGTTTGTCGGAACCGTACAAGCCCATCGCAGTTGCGTAATCCATTACCGGGAATGGATTTGGCAAATCGACATTCAGGCAGTTTTTGAAGACCAGACGAATCATGCCTTCGAACAGATCGCGAATTTCCTGTTCATTCATGAACGAAGTTTCGCAATCGATCTGCGTAAATTCAGGCTGACGATCGGCACGCAAATCTTCATCGCGGAAGCATTTGGTGATTTGGTAATAGCGATCGAAGTTGGCAACCATCAGCAATTGCTTGAACAATTGCGGCGATTGCGGCAACGCGAAGAAGTGACCGGCGTTGACACGTGATGGCACCAGATAATCGCGCGCGCCTTCCGGTGTCGACTTGGTCAACATCGGCGTTTCGATATCGATGAAGCCTTGCGCATCGAGGAACTTGCGCACTTCCATCGTGACCTTGTAACGCAGGCGCAGATTGTTTTGCATTTGCGGACGGCGCAGATCCAGCACGCGATGTGTCAGGCGTGTGGTTTCCGACAGGTTGTCGTCGTCCAGCTGGAACGGTGGCGTGACGGAAGCATTCAATACTTCCAGTTCATGCGCCAGCACTTCGATCTTGCCCGAAGTCAGATTGCTGTTGGTGGTGCCGTCAGGACGATTACGCACGACGCCGGTGATGCGCAGGCAGAATTCGTTACGTACAGCTTCCGCTGCCTTGAATACGTCGACGCGATCCGGATCACAAACGATTTGCACCAGACCTTCGCGATCGCGCAGATCGATGAAGATGACGCCGCCATGATCGCGACGACGATGGACCCAGCCGCACAGGCTGACGGTTTGATCGAGCAGCGCTTCAGAAGTAAGGCCGCAGTAGTGAGTTCGCATAGACATATTCAAATTCCAGTTTCAGGTTCTTTGTTTGCTATCGCTAAAAAACGGCGATCGCTACTTAATTATTAAATTGCTGCAGGTACGTAAATCTGATTACGTAATATCCGATCCCGATTTATTCGGATCGATAATCTGTGTCTTGTCAAAAAATTCGGGAGTAACGACGCCCATGGAAACGATGTACTTCAATGCCTCATCGACATTCATGTCGAGTTCTATCGTATCCGCGCGCGGCACCATCAGGAAAAAACCCGAGGTAGGATTCGGCGTCGTTGGCACATACACGCTGACATAATCGCCAACCAAATGATTGCGTACATCGCCGCCCGGCACACCAGTCATGAATGCAATCGTCCACGAACCTTTGCGTGGATACTCCACCAGCAGTGCTTTACGGAATGCGTTACCCGATGACGAGAACAAGGTGTCCGATACTTGCTTGACGCTGGAATAAATCGTGTTGAACACGGGAATCCGCTGCAATACCGCTTCCCACAAAGCGACGACGCGATTACCGATGAAGTTGCGTGTAGCCAGACCTGTCAGGAAAATAATCAGCAGAGTCAGGATGGTGCCGAGACCGGGAATTGCAAAACCAAACAAGGCTTCCGGCCGCCAGCTCATAGGCAGCAGCAACAGGGACTTGTCCATCGTGCCGACGATCAGATTCAACACCCACAAGGTAATCGCGAGAGGAACAAGGATCAACAAACCGGTAATGAAGTATTTACGCATGATGATTTACCGTAAAAAAATCGGCCGGACTTTTCCGGCGCGATGCAGTGTCATGAATCGGATTTCGCACTCGAAGCAGCCGATGTTGCTGCTGCGGCGACAGGAACTGGCGTTGCCGCCGACGCAGCTGCATCGGACTTTGCAGCCGATGATGTATCGCCAGCCGTGTTCGCCACTGCAGGGGCTGTCGTACCGCCCTGACCACCACGAAAATCAGTGACATACCAACCGGTACCCTTGAGTTGAAATCCTGCTGCGGTCAACTGCTTCTTGAAAGTCGACTTGCCGCATTGCGGGCAATCAGTCAGGACTGGATCGGATATTTTTTGCAACGCATCTTTGGCAAAAGCACAGGCTTCACAACGGTACGCATAAATTGGCATGACAAATTCCCGCGAAAATCTTACAAAACCCTGAATTATAAAGGTTTTCAGCCCCGATTTACTGCGGATTTGGGTGGCACCATATTTACTGCCAGGCGAAAAAAGCCCGATTGATTACAGTGGCAAGCCTGCCGCCAGCTGCATTAGAGTGTTTTCTTGCGAAGATGACATCAAAATCTTCACCTTCGCAGGGAAATGACACTTCATTATTTGGCGCGAATTTCCGTCCAGATACGATTCAGCGCACGACGCTGCTTGCTGTTCAAGTCTTTCAGCATCTCCAGTTTTGCCGCATTGGCAGCATCAGGAAAGATCGCAGGGTTCTTCGAAATCTCAGGCTTGATGTAAGCCAGCGCAGCACTGTTCGGATTGCCGGTGCCTATCATATTGGTCAGCTCGGCCGAGTTTTTGCCATCCAGCACCAAATTGATGAATTGATGCGCCAGATCCGCACGCGGCGCATCTTTTGGAATCACCAGACTATCCAGTGACATCGCCGCGCCCTCTTTTGGCAAGGCATGGCGAATACGGAATTTGCGACCGGCTTTTTGCGCATCGATATCAGCCTGGAAAATATCGCTGGAGTAACCGTGCACCAGCCAGATATCGCCCACCGTCAAACCCTTGATGTAACTGGTGCCATTGAACGCAGCCCAGTACGGCTTGGCTTTCAGGATCACGTTCTTGGCTTCCTGCCAGTGTTTTTCATCAGTGTCATTGACCGAGTAACCGAGGTATTTCAATGCCGCTGCCATCAATTCGTTGGCTGAATCAAGAACAGTCACCTTGCCTTTGATCTTGGCCAGAATCGCCGGATCGAAAATCGCAGCCCAGCTATCGACAGGCACGCCCAGCTCTTTCATCTTTTGCTCGTTGTAGCCCAGCAGCGTGATCGTGTACGCATACGGCACCGAGTACTGATTGCCCTTGTCGAAATCAGTATTCAGATATTGCGGATTCAGGTTCTTGAAGTTGCTCAGCTTGCTCTTGTCGATAGGCTTCAAGGCGTTTTGCTTGATCAGCGATTGCAAGGCATTCCCGGTCGGCACGATCAGGTCGTAACCTTTGGCACCGGCGGCCAGCTTGGCCAGCATTTCTTCGTTATCGCCGTAGTAGCTTTGTACCAGTTGGCATTTGCATGCCGCTTCAAAGCGCTGCACGGTTTCTGCTGCAAGGTAGTTATTCCAGTTGTACAAATGCAGCTTGTTTTGCGCCTGCGCAGAACTGGCGGTAGAAACGGCAAGCAACATCAGCGAAGCAATGGCGAATAATTTTTTCATGGCGAGTCCAGAGAAAAGAATCAGGAACGGAATGCGTTAGGCGACAGTTTTGAAGCTACAACAATCAGAAGCAAAGTCAATGCCATCAACAAGGTCGAAACAGCATTCACTTCCGGCGTGACGGCAATCTTGATCATCGAATAAATCTGCAATGGCAAGGTTGAAGTATTCGCGCCGGCAGTAAAGAAGGTAATCACGAAATCGTCGATCGACAAGGTGAACGCCATCAGCGCACCCGCCACTACGCCCGGCATGATCAGCGGCAAAGTCACGCGTTTGAACGCCTGCCAAGGTGTCGCACCACAATCGCGCGCAGCTTCGGTCAGGCTTTCATCCATGCCACTCAAGCGCGACCGTACCACAATTGCGACGAAGCCCAGGCTGAAAGCAATATGCGCCAATGTCACCGACAGCATGCCCAAGGTCAGATTCAACATCACAAAGAAAATCAACAGCGACACGCCGACCAGAATTTCCGGAATCGCAATCGGCGTCAGCACCAGTATCTGCAGCGCGCGGATTTTGTACCTATGCAGCGCAAAACCCGCCATCGTTCCCAATACGGTCGACACCGCGCTCGATACCAGAGCGATGATCAGCGAATTGCCCGCCGCGCGCAGCATCTCGTCATCGGCAAACAAGGTGCGATACCAGTCCAGCGTAAAGCCCACCCACTCCGCATTCAAACGTGAATCGTTAAACGAATACACAACCACAATCACCAGCGGCAGATACAGGAATGCGTAGACCAGCACCGCTGTCATGGTCAGCCAGAGCGATTGTCGCTTGGTGGTGAGCTTAGCCATTTGCCCTCCTGCGAGGTCTTGCCAGCAAGGCCGCCAAACCGGCCGCCGCCAGCGCTGCTACCGTCAACATGATGGACAGCACACTACCAAACGGCCAGTCACGTGAGTCGAGGAATTGCTGCTTGATGACGTTGCCTATCATGATGCCGCCGGTACCGCCCAGTAGATCCGATACCGCGAAAATCCCGAGTGCAGGAATGAAAACCAAAGCCGCGCCCGCATACACGCCAGGCAAGGACAAGGGGAAAGTCACACGCCAAAAGCGTTGCCACGCATTCGCGCCCAAATCCTGCGCTGCATCCAGCAGGGCCGGATCGTGTTTTTCCAGATTGGCATACAGCGGCAACACCATGAACGGCAAATGCACATACACAAGGCCGACGATCACGGCAAACGCGCTGTACAGCAAAGTCACAGGCTCAAAACCGAACACACCCAGCACCGCATTCACACCACGCGTCAATGCCGATTGCGGGCCGAGAATAATAATCCACGCATAAATACGAATCAGGAAGTTGCTCCAGAACGGCAGTATCACCAGCAGCACCAGCAGGCTGCGCCACTTCTGCGGGCTGCGTGCAATCAGCAGCGCCAGCGGATACGCCATCAACAAACAAACCAGCGTCGTGATAATCGCGAACAGGAAGGACTTCAGGAAGATCGCGGTATAGACGAAATCGGAGAAAAACGGCGTGAAGCTTTCCAGCGTCAGATCGAGCGCACCGCTCTCGTCGAACAAGGGCGCGAGTCCACCGTAATCGCCGGGATAACGGAAAGCGGCAAACGCCATGATCAGCGTCGGCACTGCGAAGAAGAAAATCAGATACAGCAACGGCGGCCCGCTGATCAACCAGCGCGCCAGGGATTGCTTGCCACTGGCAGGGTTGCTGACTGTTTTTGCCACCACTTTAGACATGAACAGTTTCAGCCAGGAAGTGACCGGCATCGACACGCCATGCGACGTCGACGGTATCACCGACTTCAAAGAAGCGCGGACGTCCAATCGCAGAATTGGCGAGCATGGTTTCGATACGCACACCGCCTTCGGTCTCGACGATATAGACGGTGACGCCGCCCATGTAGAGCAATTCTTTTACATAACCGTCGAAGTGATTTTCATCCGGCACGCCGCTCACAATCTCGGCGCTGACCTCGATTTTTTCCGGCCGCAATGCAATCGTGCCCTTGCTGCCGACTTGCACACCGGCCACCGCCAGCGCCTTCACAGCACCCATGCCGGGCACGTCCAGCGACATCATATTGCCGGCTATGTGCGTCACGGTGCCGTCGAACAAATTGCAGGTGCCGATAAAGTCTGCAACGAAGCGGCTGCGTGGATAACTGTAAATACGGGTTGGCTCATCCAGTTGCTCGACCTGCCCTTTGTTCATCACCGCAATGCGATGCGACAGCGCCAGCGCTTCGGCCTGATCATGCGTTACATAGACAAAGGTAATGCCGACTTCCTTCTGCAGATTGATCAACTCGATCTGCATCTGCTCGCGCAATTGTGCATCCAGCGCAGACAGCGGCTCATCCAGCAGCAGCAATTTGGGACGCGTTACCAGCGCACGCGCGATCGATACACGTTGGCGCTGACCGCCGGACAACTCATGCGGATAGCGCGCAGCAAAACCGCTGAGGCGCACATCTTCCAGCGCTTCATCGACTTTTTGCTTGATTTCGGATTTCGGCGTATTCGCCATTTCCAACGGAAACGCGATATTGCCTGCCACCGTCATGTGCGGGAACAAGGCGTAATTCTGGAACACGGTACGCACCGCGCGCTGCTCGGGCGGCACGCCGGTCAGATCAACGCCATCCAGCAGAATTTGTCCCGCATCCGGTTCGTCAAAGCCGGCAATCATGCGCAGCAGCGTCGTCTTGCCGCAGCCCGAAGGACCCAGCAGCGTAAAGAACTCGCCAGCCTCAATCGAAAGACTGATGTTGTCGACTACGGTGTTATCGCCGAAACGGCGAGTGAGATTGCGAATTTCGAGGAGCGCCATCTTGTCCTGGGCCGGGCTGCAAGGGATTACGGGGAATGAAAAAACCGGGGCAATTGTAGCAAATTGCAGAGATGTCTAACGAACGAAGGATCGATCAATTAGCGATGCATATGAACATCCGATAAGCAAGAAACGATGCGTATCCGAACATAACGTATGAAACCAAAACAAAAATCACTGCCCCAATGTGCCCAGCTAAACCCATAGTGCGAGAATATTTACCAAACTCATTGCCATATCCTGCTTGGGAAAAATATGTAAGCCCCGTTGCGACGGCCGCGACTAGAACACCAAAAACGTAAAAAACTAATGCTTCAGCTGTTCCAATGACAACTGAAGATTTATTGCTTGACACCATATTGCCTATGAACGCAAGTAAAGCTACTGCTGCAGCACCGTTGATTAGTAGAGAGCTTTTCAATGCAGCCTGCCCTGCAACAATGACTGATCTCAACATTTCCAAATTCCACGCATGCAAATGTTGTTTATCGCCGATCCATGCAGTCAACTCTGCTTTGTAACGTTCCATTTGCACTTCTGGAAGCGCCTGTTCAGAAGGAGAATTCTGAACGAGCCGTTTTATTTCAAGGGAAAAAGCTTCCAATCTTTCGATAGGCACACTTGAGGCTCCCGCTTCTTTAGCGGTGCGTAAACTATCACTTAATAGTTCTACGACGTCATTTGCATTCATGATTATCAGCTAAATTTCAATGGAAAAAGAATCACGTATCAGTGACTTAGTTATTTTCAGTTTTCAATGGTAAAAGCTCACCGCATTCCCACTCACGGGACATGATCATTAACCACCAAAAGTAAAAAACACCAAAGTCAACAAACCACCGCCGATCAAGCCACCGCCAAAATAAATCGCAATCCCCAGCAGCAAATTCGTACGCTTCTGCTCTTCCAGCAAGCGCCTGATCAACTCGGTATTGTCTTGCCGTGGCTCAGATGCTTGTGTCAACGCCTGATGCGCGAGGCGTGGCAATTGAGGTAGCAGTTTGCTGTAGCGCGGCGCTTCTGCTTTCAGATTTTCCAGGAAGCCGCGCCAACCGACTTGCTCGTTCATCCAGTTTTCCAGATACGGTTTTGCGGTCTTCCATAGATCCAGTTCAGGATCGAGCTGGCGACCCAGACCTTCCACGTTTAGCAGCGTCTTTTGCAGCAGCACCAGTTGCGGTTGCACTTCTACATTGAAGCGGCGTGAAGTCTGGAACAGGCGCAGCAAGACCTGACCGAATGAAATTTCACTCAATGGTCTGTCGAAGATAGGTTCGCAGCAGGCGCGCACTGCGGATTCCAGCTCGTCTACGCGCGTTTCTTTCGGTGCCCAGCCGGATTCTATGTGCGCTTCGGCGACGCGTTTGTAATCGCGGCGGAAGAAGGCGAGGAAGTTTTGCGACAGATAGTCTTTGTCGAAATCATTCAGTGTGCCGACGATGCCGAAATCGAGTGCGATGTAGCGGCCAAAGGTCTCCGGCGCGACCGAGACCTGGATATTCCCCGGATGCATGTCGGCGTGGAAGAAGCCGTCGCGGAATACCTGCGTGAAGAAAATCTCTACACCATCGCGCGACAGTTTTTTCAGATCGATGCCAGCCGCTATCAATCGATCGGTTTGCGAAATCGGGATGCCTATCATGCGTTCCATCACGATGACCGAGGTCGAGCAAAAATCCCAGTACATTTCCGGCACGACCAGCAAATCGGATTTGGCAAAGTTGCGGCGCAACTGGCTACCGTTGGCGGCTTCGCGCATCAAGTCCAGTTCGTCGTGCAGATACTTGTCGAACTCGGCGACGACTTCTTTCGGCTTCAGTCGTTTGCCATCGGCCCATAATTTTTCCACCAAGCCGGCCACAATATGCATCAAGGCCACATCGTCATCGATCGATTTTTTGACGCCGGGACGCAGCACTTTGACAGCGACGTCCTTACCGTTTTTCAATCGCGCGAAATGGACTTGCGCAATCGATGCAGAAGCCACAGGCTCAGGCTCGAAATGCGCAAACAGTACATCCGGATGCGCGCCCAGCGACTTGATGATTTGCGCAATCGCCAGCTCGGATGAAAACGGCGGCACGCGATCCTGCAGGCGTGCCAGTTCGTCAGCTACATCGATAGGCATCAGGTCGCGACGCGTCGACAAGACCTGACCGAACTTGACGAAAATCGGGCCCAGGTCTTCCAGCGCACGACGCAAACGCACGCCGCGCGGCTCGGACAGATCGCGCCAGAACATGATTTGATTGAGCAGTTTGGTCGTACGTGGAATTCTCAGGCCGGACATCGCGATGTCATCGAGGCCATAGCGGATCGCAACCCGCAGGATTTTAAGAACACGGAGGAATTTCAATATCATTGCTTACTGCCCTTCAGCTTTTCTATCCGCTTGGCCAAGCGTGCGACGTCGTCGCGCAATCTGGTCACGTCGGCGGTAAATTCGGTTACTGCTTGCGGACGAATCAACATGGGCTTTTCTTCCAGAAAATACTCGGCCATGTTTTCGCTCACGGATTGATGCAGCGCTTTGGCGTTATTCAAGGCAGAGCGCACTCCACCTACAATTCTGTTGGCTGCGATATCGCCTACGAACTTGCTCAGATCGTCTTCTGCTTCCCAACGCAAACCATTACTCAATTGCGAAATCGCATTCGCGAAATCGGCATCGCCATCTATCTTCACGTACGAGAATGCGCGCTCACGATTTTGCATAATGACAGGCAGATCGGATAAAGCAACGCGTATGGTGACTGTCGCCACATCATCGGCCGCAGCGGCTTCCAGCATGCCGTCGGCTGTCACTTTCAAGCGTGTTGCCAGCACACCGCCATCGAACACGGCGATCTTGCCTGCATGCGGCATCAGTTTGGCGCGCGCCCATGCTTCCTGCGCAAGCAGGTGATTGATGGCAGCCGGGAAAACGTTGGCGGGGGAAAAAGAAGTCATGGAAAAAATGGTGATGCAAAAAATGGCGCCGCAAAAAACAAAGCCGCCAGTGACTATTCACGGGCGGCTTCAAGTTTAGCAGTTTGCCGTAAGGCGGGCTAACTATCTACATAGCGGCAAATCTCGAATTACAACTGTTGAATACCAGCCAGCACCCAACCGCCGTTGCCATTGACTGGCTTGGACAGGTTCCACGCTTCGCTGAATGGTTCTGTCGGCGCGCCGGCACCTTCATTGATGAGGCCGGTGAACTTGATGCTGGCGATGTAATCGTCGCCTACGGTTTCTACGCCGTAGAACACGCCTTCCAGCGAGATGACATCAGTATGGTTTTCCGAAGCGCCGCGTTCCAGCAATTGCGCTTTCAACTCGCCAAACATTTCTGGTGTGGTGAATTCGCGGATGTCATTGACATCAGCTTTGTCCCACGCTGCTTGCAGACGGATGAAATAGGTTTTTGCATTGCGGATAAACGATTGCACGTCGAAATCTGGCGGCAAATCACTGGCGGCATCATTGCCTGTACCAAACGCCGAACCGGATGCCAGAGGCGCTGCTGATTGCAGAGCCGAAGGTTGACCGTAAGACTGGTCGAGACGCGAACCGATTTCAGGTGTGCTGCTTTTTTCCGAGAAGTTATTCGGGTACGAAGGCTGCATGCCGGATTGGTTGCCAGCTTGATTGCCAGCGCTCTTGTTCTTGATCATGCGATAGATGAACATCGCGGCGAATGCGAACAAGCCAACCATCAACATGGTGCTGATCATGCTGGCCATTGCGCCACCCAAACCAAGGTGAGACAACAATGCGCCCAGACCCAAGCCCAGCAATGCGCCACCGAGGATGTTGCGCATCATGCTAGGTTTAGCCGCGGCTGCCGCACCTGTTGCGCCAGCGGCGGCTGGTGCAGCTGCCGGTTTGGCAGTGTTGGTTGGCGATGATTGCGCTGGTGCTGCGCGCTGGTAGCTTTGGGATTGCTTACCCATAGAGCCGCCGCCACCCATGCGTTTAGCTTGCACTTCGGTCGCGACGAAAGTCATCGAGCTGACCAAAACTGCCGCTACCAATAATAATTTCTTCATGCTGTCTCCTAAAGTTTTATGCCGGTGTGCAATGCAGCTACACCGGCCGTCAAATTGAAATACTCAACTCTTTCGAGTCCTGCATCCTGCATCATTTTTTTCAGTGTTTCCTGATCGGGGTGCATGCGTATCGATTCGGCCAGATAGCGATAACTATCGGCGTCGCCTGCAATGCGTTGACCCAACCACGGCAACACGGAAAACGAATAAACGTCGTACGGCTTTTTCAAAGGTTCCCAAACCTTGGAAAACTCCAGCACCAGCAACTTGCCACCGGGCTTTAAAACACGCCGCATTTCTGCCAGCGCTGCATCTTTATGCGTCATGTTGCGCAAACCAAAAGCCACGCTCACACGATCAAAATAGTTATCGGGGAATGGCAATTTCTCCGCATCGCACAAGGATGTTGGGATGATCATGCCATTATTCAACAGCCGGTCGCGCCCGACGCGCAACATCGACTCATTAATATCCGTCAGCCAGACTTCACCTGTCGGTCCGGCCTTTTTGGCAAATGCCTTGGCCAGATCACCGGTACCGCCTGCAATATCCAGCACCTTGAAGCCAGGACGTATGCCAGCCTGCGCAATCGTGAAAGTCTTCCACAAGCGATGCAGTCCGGCCGACATGACATCGTTCATCACGTCGTACTTTGCTGCCACCGAATGAAACACTTCAGCGACCTTGTGAACCTTCTCTTCTTCAGCGACGGTTTGATAACCGAAATGTGTTGAATTTGTCATGTCTGGCAGCTCAATTAACTAAGATTATACATGCGTTAAGAAAATGTGAAATAAGCGTGAATTTTATTTTTTGACTGGGCAAAAAAGTTGTCAAAATTAATGGCTGCCGCAACCGCTGCCGCTCACGATGGCTTTGTTCATGGGTGCGTCGCGCCCACTGTCACGCGTGAAGCCGGCGGCTTCCAGGCGGCGCAGATAATCTTCCCACAAGGCATCTTTATCACTACCCAAGTAGTGCAGGTATTCCCACGAAAAAATGCCGGTATCGTGACCATCGGAGAACACTGGTTTGATTGCGTAATTACCGACTGGTTCGACTGCGGTGATTTCTACATTGCGCTGGCCGGTTTGCAAGGTTTCCTGCCCCGGGCCGTGGCCGCGCACTTCTGCCGATGGCGACCAGACACGCAGCAATTCAAATGGCAGCGAAAAACTTTTGCCATCATCGAACTCGATTTCCAGCACGCGCGATTGCTTGCGTACTGTCAGTCCGATTGGTTGTGGCGCTGGAGGTGTTTGTTTGGAACCAGTCATGATTGTCTCTCGTTCGAATTGCGCAGATGCATGTTTGCATCTGCAATTGAAATCAGCGGCTCAGCCTATGCAAGATGCGTTGCGTATGACCGCAGCGCGCAAGGCTGGCAACAAGGCGCGTCTGTGCGACAGTATATCGTCGGCAGTCTGGCGTACCACTGGTGCCCAGATAGGATTGGGGAAATGTGCATCGTCGGTAAAGCGTGGAATCAAATGCCAGTGCAAATGCGGCACCATATTGCCGAGGCAAGCCAGGTTGATTTTTTCCGGCTGCAAGACTTCGCGCAACGCCGCCTCAACCTGACATACCGCACGCATCAAGGCCGATCTATCTTCTACCGCCAGATCAGTCATTTCCTTGACGTGTGCATTCCAGATCACGCGGCAGAAGCCGGGGTAATTCGCATCGGCGATCAAGACGACGCGCAACTGTTCATTGCAGAAAAGAATTTCTCCGCCGGACTCTTCGCACAACTCACAGGCTGCGGCCATGCTTACACCAGCACCCGTTCGATGCCGCCATTGTTGGCGCGTGCGACGTAGTCCGGCAACCAGTCTGGCCCGAGCAAATGCTTGGCCATTTCGACCACGATGTAGTCAGCCGTGGTTTCAGAATCATCGTTGTAGCGCGACAAACCTTGCAGGCATGATGGGCATGAAGTCAAAATCTTGACCTCGCCGGCAAAGCCGTCCGTGCGCAACTTGTCTGCGCCCTTGATCATTTCTTCTTCCTTGCGGAAACGCACTTGCGTTGAAATGTCTGGCCGCGTCACAGCCAGGGTGCCGGATTCGCCGCAGCAACGGTCGTTCTTCTCTATCTTTTGATCGTCAACGGTGGTGATCAAGGCATTCACCGTTTTCAGCGGGTCCTGCAATTTCATCGGAGTATGGCAAGGGTCGTGATACATGTAACGCACGCCGTTCACGCCTTCCAGCTTTACGCCTTTTTCCATCAGATATTCGTGGATATCGATGATGCGGCAACCCGGGAAAATCTTCTCGAATTCATAGCCCTGCAACTGATCGTAGCAAGTACCGCAAGAGACGATGACTGTTTTGATATCCAGATAATTCAGCGTATTGGCCATGCGATGGAACAGCACGCGATTATCAGTGATGATTTTTTCGGCTTTTTCGTAATTGCCGGTGCCGCGTTGCGGATAACCGCAGCATAGATAGCCCGGCGGCAAGACAGTTTGCACACCTACATTCCACAACATCGCCTGCGTTGCCAGACCGACTTGCGAGAACAGGCGCTCGGAACCGCAACCAGGGAAGTAAAACACCGCTTCCGTGTCCATCGTGGTGGTCTTGGGATCACGAATGATAGGCACAACTTTATCGTCTTCAATATCCAGCAAGGCGCGCGCGGTTTTCTTCGGCAGATTGCCAGGCATCTTCTTGTTGATGAAGTGAATTACCTGTTCCTTGATGGCCGGCTTGCCGACAGTCGCACGTGGTGCTGCGGTTTGTTTCTTCGCCAGTTTTTTCAGTACATCGTGACCGAAGCGCTGTGCCTTGTAGCCCCAGTCGATCATGACTTTGCGCGTTGCATTGATTGTCGCCGGATCGGTCGCGCCCAGGAAGAACATCGATGCAGCCGTACCCGGATTGAACGATTTTTTATCCATCTTGCGCAGCAGGTTGCGCATATTCATCGACACATCGCCAAAGTCGATATCGACCGGGCAAGGCGTCAGACACTTATGGCAAACCGTGCAATGATCGGCGACATCTTCGAATTCTTCCCAATGCTTGATTGAGATACCGCGCCGCGTTTGTTCTTCGTACAGGAAGGCCTCAACCAGCAGCGAAGTCGCGAGGATCTTGTTGCGCGGCGAGTACAGCAGATTCGCGCGTGGCACATGCGTCGCACATACCGGCTTGCATTTACCGCAGCGCAAACAATCCTTGACGCTATTGGCAATCGCGCCGATATCGCTTTGCTGCATGATCAGCGATTCGTGGCCCATCAAGCCGAACGATGGCGTGTACGCATTACGCAGATCGGCGCTCAACTCCGGCGCATCCATCAGCTTGCCCTTGTTGAAGCGGCCTTCCGGATCGATGCGTTTTTTGTATGAACGGAAATCAGCCAATTCTTCGTTGGTCAGAAATTCCAGCTTGGTGATACCGATTCCATGTTCGCCGGAAATCACGCCATCCAGCGAACGCGCCAGTTTCATGATGCGCGCGACTGCTGCGTGCGCGTCCTGCAACATCTGATAGTGATCGGAGTTGACCGGAATATTGGTATGCACATTGCCGTCACCCGCATGCATGTGCAGCGCGACAAATACGCGACCACGCAAAATGC
Source organism: Herminiimonas fonticola (assembly GCF_003293745.1). Classification (GTDB taxonomy): domain Bacteria; phylum Pseudomonadota; class Gammaproteobacteria; order Burkholderiales; family Burkholderiaceae_D; genus Oxalicibacterium; species Oxalicibacterium fonticola. The sequence continues at coordinate 698,465 of NZ_PTLZ01000001.1, read as the reverse complement.
GTTTGTGAATAGCGTTGGCTTCTTCAAGAATCAGACGGAATGCCGCGCCGCTGAAGATCTGACGCAAAGGCACGCGCGCTTCCGCTTTCCACGAGATGCGCACAGTGCGGTCCTGCACCACGTCGAACACGGTGGCGTTAGGTTGCACTTGCAAACGCTCGTTGAAGACAGGCGCGAGTTTTTCCATGCCCAAGGCAAGCAATTCATCTTTTGCCGCGCGCAAAGGTTGGTCCAGATTAGCCAGTACATACGACCAGCGCGCTTGCGTAGCAGCGATCAACTCTTCAGCCTGATGTACGCGATCTTCCAGCAATTCAGCTGCGGGAATATCGTCGCCTTCTGCATCATCGCCCTTGCCCAAAGGCAGATTGTCTTTAGTGAAAAATGCGTGCAGCTCATCCAGGAACTGCAATTTATTCTTGATCGACAGTTCAACGTTGATGCGTTCGATACCGTCCGAATATTCGCCCATGCGATCCAGCGGAATCACCACGTCTTCATTGATCTTGAATGCATTGGTGTGCTTGGAAATCGCTGCAGTGCGGGCTCTATCGAGCCAGAATTTCTTGCGTGCTTCCGGGCTGACGGCAATGAAGCCTTCGCCTACGCGGGTGTTCGCGATACGCACGACTTCGGATGCTGCTTGCGCGACGGCGTTTTCATCGTCGCCGACGATATCGCCGAACAAAGCCATTTTCGGCAAGATGCCGCGCTTGGATTTGGTCGCATAACCGACCGCGCGCAGATAGCGTTCGTCCAGATGTTCGAGGCCGGCCAGAATCGCGCCGCCTTTTTTGGTTTCGGCGTCGAGGAAATCCTTGATTTCAACTATCGATGGAATTGCATCGCGCGAATGGCCAAAGAATTCCAGGCAAACCGTGCGCGTATGTTTTGGCATCTTGTGCAAGATCCAGCGCGCCGATGTGATCAAACCATCGCAGCCTTCTTTTTGCACGCCGGGCAAACCGGACAGGAATTTATCGGTAACGTCCTTGCCCAAACCTTCCTTGCGGAAGGTGCGGCCGACGATTTCCAGCGTTTCTGTTTTGAAGGGCTGGTTGGTCTTGCCCTTCTCGCTCGGATGCGTCCATTCCAGTTTGAACTTGGCGATTGGCGCATCGTGTATCTTGCCGAGGTTGTGTTCCAGACGCGTGACTTCCAGCCAGTCACCATTCGGATCAACCATACGCCAGCTCGCCAGATTGTCGAGCGCAGTGCCCCACAACACGGCCTTCTTGCCGCCGGCGTTCATCGCGATATTGCCGCCTATGCACGACGCTTCAGCAGAAGTTGGATCGACGGCGAATACGAAACCGGCTTTTTCAGCCGCATCGGAAACGCGTTTGGTGACCACACCGGCACCGGAATAAATCGTCGCGTATTCGCGGTCGACACCGGGCAGCATCGTCATTTCGACAGCGCCCAGACCTTCCAGTTTTTCAGTGTTGATGACGGCCGACATAGGCGTCAGCGGAATTGCGCCGCCGGTGTAACCGGTGCCGCCGCCGCGCGGGATGATGGTCAAACCGAGTTCGATACAGCCCTTGACCAGGCCAGCCATTTCATCTTCGCTATCCGGTGTCAAGACGACAAATGGGTATTCAACGCGCCAGTCGGTTGCGTCCGTCACATGTGAGACACGCGACAGACCGTCGAACTTGATATTGTCTTTCGCGGTGTAACGGCCCAGCACCTTGTTCGTACGCTTGCGCAAATCATAGGTCTTGCGGAATTCTTCGCCGAAGTCGGCCACCGCCTTGATCGCCGATTGCACCAGGGCTTCGACTGCTTCCGCCCTATGCTCTGCATTGGCATCGCCGGAAGCGGCCAGATCGTTCTTGCGGCGCTTGTCGACTTCACTCAAGCGATGATTTAACGCATCGATCAAGGCCTGACGACGCTTCGGATTGTCCAGCATGTCATCTTGCAAATACGGATTGCGCTGCACCACCCATATATCGCCCAGCACTTCATACAGCATGCGGGCTGAACGGCCGGTCTGGCGCTCGGAACGCAACTCGGAGAGTCGGCTCCACGCATCTTCGCCCAACAGACGCATGACAATTTCACGGTCGGAAAACGAAGTGTAGTTATAGGGAATTTCACGCAAGCGCGTAGGCACAGCGCCGCCGGGAGCATCGGCAAGAAGAGTCTGAATTTGTACTGGGGCGTTCATCAGTGGGTCAATTGAATTAACGCTAAATACACATTTTAGCTGATTGCAGTGCAACACGCCCGAACTGCGTGCAGGGAAAACCGCAGTGAAAATGGCAAAAGTGGTACAGCCTTATCCCATCAATACGCGGCGCAATCACGCATGAACCGGCGATTGCCACACATTCTCGATACGCTCAAAACAATTTGATCATGTATTGCCAAAAACCATCCGGCACATATAAGAGCAACCAGCTTATGGTCACATAGCGCAAGAACTTGCCTATCGCCATGTAAACCACGCAAGGCCAGAATGGTAATTTCAACCAGCCACCCAGCAGGCAGATCGGATCGCCGATGCCCGGCAACCAGGCCAGCAACATGGTTTTTGCGCCAAAACGCTGCAACCAGCTGAACCAGCGCGTTTGTCGTTCTTCTGCGAACATCTTCTTTGCCCCGGCACCCAGCCAGTAATTAATCACACCGCCCAAGGTATTGCCAGCGGTGGCAACCAGAATTACCGGCCAAAACAAAGCCGCATTGGCTTTGATGACGGCAAAAACCGCCGGCTCGGAGCCCATAGGCAACAAAGTGGCCGATATCAGACTGATGATGAACACCGAAGACAGCCCGACCTCAGACCCAGCCAGAACCGTCAACAACCATTGCATGCTGGTTTCAATCATGTTTTCGCAAGTGTATGTTTCAAATCAGCTATCCCGGCCAGTGATCGCTATTTAAGAAGAAAGCTGCAGGAATGCGGCATCACAAAAAGCCGTCCATTATAATGAGCGGCTGCACAAGGTCGTTTCAAATTTATGACTGTGCCAATCACATCGATCGCTATGACTACCGACTACCTGAAGAAAATCCTCACCGCGCGCGTTTATGACGTTGCCGTGGAATCCCCACTTGAACTGGCACCAACGCTGTCGCAGCGTTTCGGCAACCAGATTTATTTCAAGCGTGAAGATATTCAAAGCGTATTCAGTTTCAAGCTGCGCGGCGCATACAACAAGATGGCCAATCTGCCACCGACACAAATGAAACGCGGCGTGATTTGCGCCTCGGCCGGCAATCATGCACAAGGCGTTGCCCTGTCTGCCGCCAAACTTGGATGCCGCGCCGTAATCGTGATGCCAACCACCACGCCTTCGGTCAAGATCGATGCAGTGAAAGCGCGTGGCGGTGAAGTCGTGCTGTTCGGCGACTCCTACTCGGACGCCTACCAACACGCACTGACACTGGAGAAAAAACTCAAGCTGACCTTCGTCCATCCGTTCGACGATCCGGACGTCATCGCCGGCCAGGGCACGATAGCCATGGAAATCCTGCGCCAGCATTCCGGTCCTATCCATGCGATTTTCGTTCCCATCGGCGGCGGCGGCCTGATCGCCGGCGTTGCGGCCTACGTCAAGGCAGTACGACCGGAGATCAAGATCATCGGCGTGCAAACCGTCGATTCCGATGCGATGGCGCGCAGCCTTCAAAGCAATCGTCGCGTGACGATGACAGACGTCGGCCTGTTCGCGGACGGCACCGCCGTCAAGCTGGTCGGAGAAGAAACTTTCCGTCTGGCCAAACTATATGTCGACGACATCATTCTGGTCAGCACCGATGAAGTGTGCAGCGCAATCAAGGACGTTTTTCAGGATACGCGCAGCATTCTGGAGCCTTCCGGCGCGCTTTCCGTCGCCGGTGCAAAAGCGTATATAGAACGTGCGCAGACAGACAAGAAGCCACTCAAGAATGAAACCCTGGTCACCATCGCCAGCGGCGCCAACATGAACTTCGACCGCCTGCGCTTTGTCGCTGAAATGGCCGATGTCGGTGCTGCGCGCGAAGGCGTGTTTGCCGTAACCATTCCCGAAGAACGTGGCAGCTTCAAGCGGTTTTGCGAACTGGTCGGTCCACGCAACGTGACCGAATTCAATTATCGCCTCAGCGATGCCATGCAGGCGCACATCTTCGTCGGCCTGCAAATCGCCGATCGCGACGAAGCGGGCAAGATCGCGAAGCGTTTCGAAAAACACGGATTCAAAACACTGGATCTGACGCATGACGAACTCGCCAAAGGGCATATCCGTCATCTGGTCGGCGGCAAGAGTGATCTGACCCAGAATGAACTGCTGTATCGCTTTGAATTTCCGGAGCGCCCGGGTGCTTTGATACGCTTCCTCGACAGCGTGGCGCCGCACTGGAATATCAGCCTGTTCCACTACCGCAATGAAGGTGGCGATGTCAGCCGCATTCTGGTCGGCATACAAGTACCGAAAAAAGAAATGAAAACCTTCCGCGCCTCGCTTGCCGGATTGGGCTATCGTCACTGGGATGAAACCGACAATCCCGCCTACAAACTGTTTCTGTAAACATCTGCGCCATGACTGCACCATTCAAACCAGATGAATCACCGCTCGGCAGGCCAACGACTTACCAGGCGCATTACGATCCGTCCTTGCTGTTTGCAATTCCGCGCCAGTACAAGCGCGATGAACTCGGCTTGAGCAACGGCACCTTGCCATTTTTCGGCGTTGATATCTGGAACGCGTATGAAATGTCATGGCTGAATATGCGCGGCAAACCGCAAGTGGCGATGGCGAAAATCATTGTGCCGGCAGATTCGCCGAATATCGTCGAATCGAAGTCCTTCAAGCTTTATTTGAATTCACTGAATCAAACCAAGCTAGGCGGCACCGAAGCATTACTTGAATTGCTGCGCGAGGATCTGAGCAACGGTTTCGGCGCGCCCGTACAAATCTCGCTGACGCTGCCGGAGAATTTTTCCAAAGTACCTATGGGAGAACTCGATGGAATGTTGCTGGATAGACTGGATATCGAAGTAAGCGAATATTCACCGAATGTGTCCTTGCTATCGTCGGCCAAAGACGAACCGGCAATTGAAGAAACTCTGGTGTCGCACTTGTTGAAATCGAATTGCCTGGTCACCGGCCAACCGGATTGGGCCAGCGTTCAGATCAAATATGTAGGCGGCGCGATCGATCAAGCCGGCTTGCTGCAGTATCTGATCGGCTTTCGCGAACACAATGAATTTCATGAACAATGTGTAGAACGCATTTTCATGGACATCATGCGTCAGTGCAAACCACAGAAGCTGGCGGTCTACGCGCGCTATACACGCAGGGGTGGTTTGGACATCAATCCGTGGCGCAGCAATTTCAGCACAGGCCAGCCATCCAACGCGCGTAACGCTCGGCAGTAGAACAGGAATTTGCTTGCTGCATGTGCGTCCACCCTGGCAAATCCGCAACTTATTAGAATTTTCACACTCTATTACCTATCCGCGGCACACGACCCGATATTCTCGGCATGGTGCGATGAGCAACATGCCCGCCAGACTTGTGCGACCGTTTTTTAGCCAGAGCCGGCATTCGATCCATATATAATCAGCGCCGGTTCAAAATTACTGAAGATGAGCAATTAAATGTCTAACCCGATCACGACTATTTCCACCGACACCAGCAACGACACATTCACACTGGAAGTCGCAAAACTGATTGTGCATGCACTCAATCTCGATCTTGATCCCGCGACTATCAGCCCTGATGAGCCTCTTTATGGCGACGGCCTCGGCCTCGACTCGATCGATATTCTCGAGGTTGCATTGGTCGTGTCAAAAAACTACGGCATCCAGTTGCGCGCCGATCATGAAGACAACCAGAAAATTTTCAGCTCCCTGCGCTCTCTGGTTGAGCATATTGCCGCCAACAAAAAACAATGACATGCGTGGTCGCGTATTGGCCATGCCGACATTAAAGGATGCGCGTCCTTGACTTCATTTATTCCACTATTAGGTCATACGTCTCCTGACAGAATCATTGCATGGTGCGATGGCATCGCCGTCACCGCTGCAGAGTTCCTGAATGATGTCTGCAACCTGATTTCGACCTTGCCTGATAACCGGCATATTCTGAACGACTGTCACGATCGTTATCATTTTCTCGTCACCCTGTGCGCTAGCATGGTCGCCGGCAAAGTCAGCCTGTTGCCATCCACCCGCACAGCGGAAACGATCCGGCAATTGCAAGCCTTTGCGCCGGATGCTACCTGCCTGACCGATCAGGCAGATTGTGCAATTGCCCTGCCACAAACGCCCTATCCGCCTGCTGCATTTTTCTCTCGCGCTGAAAGGCACGTGTTTTCGATTCCTCGCATAGCCGAAACGCAACTTGTTGCCTATGTTTTTACGTCCGGCTCCACCGGTGTGCCGATTGCCCATCGCAAAACCTGGGGCGCACTGGTACGTAATGTCCAAATGGAAGCGGTACAGCTTGGCTTGCAGGCCGATATAAATTACAGCATTGTCGGTACCGTACCCGCACAGCATATGTACGGCTTCGAGTCGACTGTGTTGCTGCCGCTGATAAACGGATTTTCGCTGACGAGCGGGCCATCGTTTTATGCGGCCGATATTTGCAATTCTCTGGCGCAGGTACCGGAACCGCGCGTCCTCATCACGACGCCCATCCACCTGCGATCGCTGCTCGGTGCGTCATTGCCATTACCGAAAATTGAAATGATGGTTTCCGCCACCGCGCCACTCTCACCCCAACTGGCGCGTGAAGCCGAACAGGCATTTAATGCGCCGTTACGTGAAATTTATGGCAGCACTGAAACCGGACAAATCGCCACAAGACGGCCTACAGAATCGGCGGAATGGTCGCTATATCCAAATCTTAAAATGGCACGCGGACTGCAAGCTGACGAGTCCGATCAACGCATGTGGATCTCAGGCGGTCATGTAGAAACCGCCATGCCGATGAACGATGCAATTGAAATGACGGGCAATGGACGCTTTCTGCTGCATGGCCGCCTCAGCGACCTGATCAATATTGCTGGCAAGCGCAGTTCCTTGGCGTATCTGAATCATCACTTGAATTCGATCCCAGGTGTAGAAGACGGCGCGTTCTACATGCCGCCGGAAAAAATCTCCGGCGAAGTCGCGCGACTGACAGCTTTCGTCGTTGCACCAACGCTGAAAATCAGCGAGATCACTGCAATCCTGCGTGAAAAAATCGATCCCGCCTTCATGCCTCGTCCCATCCACAAGGTTGCACATCTTCCGCGTAACGATACGGGAAAACTACCGCATGCCGTACTTGCCGAGCTCATGCAGAAGCTGAATATCACGGCATCATCGGACGTCGCATGAACACACTGACACTTCATATTCCACCCGATCATCCTTCATTTGCCGGCCATTTCCCCGGCATGCCGATTACCCCCGGCGTCGTGTTGCTCGATCTGGCGCTGCATGCAATTGCCGCTCAGCTGCAACTGGATCTGCAGCATTGTCAGATCAGGAATCTGAAATTTTTAAACCCGGTACTTCCCGATACGCATCTGATTCTGCACTACGAAATGAATGCCAGCGGCACCGTTCAATTCGACATCATGGATCAACAGCGTGTTGCGGCCACAGGAGTTTTTCATGCATGACGCAATCGCTGTAAATAGCCGCCTCGGGCTTGGGCATACGATAGGCATTCTTTTTCTCGCACTAGCATGCAACACCGGCCATGCAGCCGAATGGACCATGGATCAGTTGATGGCGGCGCTGGCCCAGGCCAAACCAGCCAAGGTCAACTTTACTGAAAAAAAATATATCGCCGCACTGGATAGACCAGTCGAATCATCGGGAGAAATGATTTACACGCCACCCGACCGGCTTGAGAAACGCACCCTCAAACCCAAGCCGGAAAGCATGCTGCTTGATCGCAATACGCTAGTGCTGGAGCGCGGCCGCAACAAATACTCAATGCAACTCGATGACTCGCCGGAACTCGCTGCATTGATCGAAAGCGTGCGCGCTACGCTGGCCGGCGATCGCAGATCGCTTGAGTTCAATTACATCGTGGCATTGCAGGGATCGCGCGAAAAATGGACACTGTCGCTGACACCAAGCACCTCACAGGTTTTGCAAAAGGTGACACGCATCCGTTTGAGCGGCGCCAATGGCGCTGTGAAGGAAATCGAAGTATTGCAGGCTGATGGTGATCGCTCGGTAACGACGATCGAAAAAATCACGCCATGACTCCTGAAGAAAGCAAGTCTGCCCCAGATCCGGCACCAGTGACGCCTCATCGTTCCTGGCGCGCAATAGTCATCTGGCTGTTGCTGGTCCTGACAGGAACCGGTCTGTTGTTCCGCACATCATTTACCGCCGATCTATCCGCCTTTTTACCGCGCAATCCGACCCAGGAACAGCAAATGCTGGTCGAGCAACTACGCGACGGCATGGTATCGCGCTTGATTCTGGCTGGCATTGAAGGCGGCGATGCGCGCACCCATGCCGCGCTGTCGAAGTCGCTGGCAAAAAAGATGCGCAGCAATGACGACTTCATTTCCGTCAATAACGGTGAACCGGTTAATCAGGAAAAGGATCGCGCCTACCTGTTCAACAACCGCTATCTGCTAAGTCCGGCAATCACTCCGGAACGATTTACCGTCGCAGGTTTGCGCACGGCGTTGAACGACACACTGGATCTGCTGGCGTCGCCAGCCGGCTTGTTCGTCAAGGATGTACTGCCGCAAGACCCGACCGGCGAGATGGCGACGCTTCTGGGCCAATTCAATGGTGGCCGCCAACCGAATAAAATGCATGGCGTCTGGGCCGCGCAGGATGGCAAACGCGCATTACTGATTGCACAGACGCATGCGCTAGGCTCCGATACCGATGGCCAGGAAACAGCCATCAAGCACATCCGGGAAAAATTCGAAGCAGCCAAAACCGAACTCGCAGCGACAGAACCGCAAGCTGTCAATACGCGCATCGTCCTGACCGGACCCGGCGTGTTCGGCGTCAATGCGCGCAATACGATCGCCGATGAAGCCTTGCTGTTTTCAATCATCAGTGCGTCCTTGATCATGGCAATCTTGTTCGCCGTCTATCGTTCTGGCGTCGCAGTGATGCTGGGGCTGATGCCGGTACTGAGCGGCGTTCTCGCCGGTACGATTGCCGTCAGCATGGGATTCGGCACCGTGCATGGCATTACCTTGGGCTTCGGCACCACGCTGATTGGCGAGGCCATCGACTATTCCATCTATCTGTTCATCCAGTCCGGTAGCGCCAGAAACAGCGCAGACTGGGCGAAAAAATCCTGGCCGACGATACGCCTCGGAGTACTGACTTCGATGGCTGGTTTCGGTTGTCTGCTTTTTTCGGGCTTCCCCGGACTTGCGCAGTTAGGTTTGTTTACGATTGCTGGCCTTACCTCCGCCGCATTCGTCACGCGCTTCGTGCTGCCTTCTTTGCTACCCGTCAATTTTATGGTGCGGGACCTGACCCATATCGGCTTGTTCGCACAAAAAATCCTGCACCACTTGCAACGCCTGCGCAAACTTTTGTTCGTCATCGTACTGATGTCTTGCACGATTCTTTGGGTAAACCGCGATCACCTGTGGCAACCTGAGTTGAGCGCCTTGAGTCCGGTCAGCAAAGCCGCGCAGCAACTGGACGCAGATTTGCGCAAGGATATAGGCGCACCCGACGTGCGTTACCTGGTTGTCGTCAAGGGACGCACGGTAGAAGACGTCTTGCAAGCCGCCGAAAAAGTTTCCGTTCAACTTGACACCCTGGTCGAACAACATGTGCTCACCGCATTTGAAACGCCCACCCGCTATCTGCCCAGTCTGGCCACGCAAAACGCTCGTATTGCCAGTCTGCCGGATGCTGCGACGCTGAAACAGCGACTCGATCAGGCGACTCTGGGCTTGCCGTTCAAGCCTGCGTTGCTGGCACCGTTCCTCACATCCATTGACAAGCTTGCCGGCACGGCGGCACAAGATGAAAGTCGCAATACCCGATTGTTGACGCGCAAGGATCTGGCAGGAACATCGATGGCGCTGGCGACCGACTCATTGTTGATCGAACAGCGTGACGTAGCGAGTGGCTTACTGCCACTGACCGCTGCCAGCGAGCAAGTGCTAGACGCGGAGCAGATTCAAGCAGCCCTGCAAAAGTCCGGCGTGCAGCAGGCTTACTTCATCGATCTGAAAACCGAAACCAACAAGCTGTATCGCGGCTATATGCACGAAGCCATTTTGCTGGCTCTGTGCGGCCTGTCGGCAATGATCGTGCTGCTCGCCTTCAATTTGCGTTCTGCAGCCCGACTGGCGCGTGTCATGGTGCCACTGATTGGCGCGGTGCTGACCGTCGCGGCAATTCTTGCCATCAGCGGACAGCGCATGACGATACTGCATCTGATAGGTTTGCTGCTGATTGTTGCAGTCGGCTCCAACTACGCACTATTCTTTGCGCAACCGGCTACAGTCATCGTAAAAGACCCGGTCAGCGGTGTGGAAACATCGATTTCGCAAATCAAGCCAACCACGCTCGCGTCACTCATTTTCGCCAACATCACCACCGTCATCGGATTTGGCGTACTTGGGTTTTCCAGTGTGCCGGTGCTTAATGCAATCGGCGTCACGGTTGGTATCGGTGTCGTGCTGGCATTGCTGTTCTCGGCGATTTATTCCGGCAGCAATGCAGATGCACGCAGCAAAAACAAGGAAGCGGCATGAACATCGACAAGCAATGGATTGCTGCGCATATTCCGCATCAAGGCAGCATGTGCCTGCTCGATCACGTCCTATCCTGGAATAGTGAACGCATGATCGCCATCGCCACCAGCCACACCGCAGCCGACCATCCATTGCGTGCGCATGATTGGCTCGGCGCTGCCAACGGAATTGAATATGCGGCGCAAGCCATGGCCGTACACAGCGCCTTGCTGGCGACATCGCAGCCCGGCGCTGCAGACATGAAGCGACCGCAAGCAGGTTTTCTCGCCAGCGTACGCAATACGACTCTGCATGTGGCACGCCTGGACGACTTGCAGGAAGCGCTGCAGATCGAAGTTGTCTGCACGCATAGCGAGCCGAACTGCATCCTCTACCAATTCTCACTACGCGGCAACGATACGCAGCAACCCTTGCTCGAAGGCCGCGCTACCATCATCATAGACGCGGCAATGGTCGCCAACAATATCGGAGCAACAGCATCATGAAACGCGCATTGGTAACTGGCGGCAGCGGCGGTATAGGCGCGGCTATCTGCAAACGACTGGCGGCAGACGGCATGCACGTCATCGTACATGCCAATCGCGGCATGGAAAAAGCAGCCGCAGTACGTGATGCCATCCTCGCTGCCGGCGGCAGTGCCGAAGTTGCCGTATTCGATGTCACCAACGCAGAAGCGAGCAAGCTCGTGCTGGAAGAACTGCTTGCAATCGCACCTATCCAGGTACTGGTGAACAATGCAGGCATTCATGCCGATGCCGTGTTTCCCGGCATGTCGAGTGCGCAATGGCACGATGTGATCGACGTCTCATTGCACGGCTTCTTCAACGTGACGCAACCGCTGACGATGCCGATGATACGCACGCGCTGGGGCCGTATCATCAATGTATCGTCGATCGCTGCACTGACAGGTAATCGTGGACAGGTGAATTATTCAGCAGCCAAAGGCGCGTTGCATGCCGCCACCAAATCGCTGGCTCTGGAACTGGCCAGCCGCGGCATTACCGTCAATGCCGTCGCGCCCGGCATCATTGCCACCGACATGATCGAGCATGCATTCGACGACAAGGCCATACAGAATATGGTGCCGATGAAGCGCGCCGGTACGCCGGAAGAAGTCGCAGACCTGATCGGCTTTCTGGCGTCGCCGAACTCCGCTTATATTTCCGGCCAGATCATTTCAATCAACGGCGGCATGATTTAAATCGAATACGGAAATCGGCAATTCGCGGCTTGTTTCAGTCACATCGCGGCAGGATTTTTCGATCCAGGAAATCGATCCATAATCGTTGCCACGGCAACCACTCATGCCCGCCATCAGTCGTCATGACCTGATTTTCCGGCAACACTCTGGCCAGAGTCCGATTGCTGCCGGCAAAGCGGTCCTCGGTTCCATAACCGATATACAGCAACGGCAGCCCCGTCTGATCCTGTTCGCTATAACCCTTGAGCCACGCCCACAATCGGCGATCTCCATCCTGCGCACTGACTTCGCCTGGCTGCCATTCGCTCAGACATAACTTTCCAATCTCAGCCAGCAAACTGCGGTTGCCGAGGAAAGGTGCCATCAGGAACAAGCCGTCGACCTCGGTTGCATGTTGACGCGCATACAGCAGTGATCCATAGCCGCCAAGCGAAATACCGATCAGCCAGATGTGTGCGTAACCTTTTTGCCGTGCAGGCAGGACGATATCCTGGTGCAAACGTTCAAGCATCAGCTCCGCTGTGTAGTAGGCAATATGCATGTCTGCGATAACAATATCGGCAGCAATATTGCGCTCTCGCAATGCGCTGACAAAACCATTCCGCACAAAATCATCGGGGGTGTCGTATGCGCCTGGCAATAAAACAAGCAAGGTAGTGACCATCGCTTTACAAGGCAGCGTATCCTCAATAACATCCAGCTTGCTTTTAACAATACCTGTAGTCATACATTCGACAAAAAGTAGGGGTGAGAGACAGGCCAAGCCAATTTTTCAGAATATTCATTCTACAAGGCAGCCATCATTACCAGGCTCTGCAGATGTAACGAAAAATCATCACTACCCATGCGAATGCAACAAACATGAAACCCGAATCAAATGCTTAAGGTCTTTTACAGCAATGCGTTGATATCGTCGCCAGTCGACAATCACGCTACCGATACTCTTCTCGGCGCGCTTTATTTTTCACAACAGACACTCACGGATATAAGCGACTTCGATGCAGCTTCGACTTTTGCACATGTAGCAATGCCTGGTCTGGGCGGACAAAGCGCACTGTACGAATTCTTTCAAAGCACCGACCAGTCCCAAGCAGGACAAAGCGACCAGTTGCACTTTCGATTCAATGACAACATTTTATTCGGCGTCATCACGCTGAATGAGTCTGAATTTTCCGGTGATCCCGGCAGTACACCACTGCAAGCCGCAAGCAAAACAGCATACGAAAAAATCTTTGCCATGCTGAAAGCGCAGAATTTTCCGTATGTGCTGCGATTCTGGAATTACATCGCTGACATCAACGGCATCAGTCATGATCTTGAACGCTACCGTCAATTCAATCTCGGTCGCCAACAGGCATTTATCGGCAACGACCAGCACATCGCCGGCAATGTGCCTGCAGCCTGCGCATTAGGCACAACTGGCGGGCCGTTGATGGTTGCATTTCTCGCCGGACGCACGCCTACGCTGGCAATTGAAAATCCGCGCCAGATAAGCGCCTACGATTATCCGGCAGAATACGGCCCGCGCAGCCCGCTTTTTTCCCGCGCCAGCATGGCATCAGTAGCGGGCAACAGCATGCTGTTTTTATCCGGCACGGCGAGCATCGTTGGCCATCAAACCCTGCATGCCGGCGATGTAAGCGCGCAGACCGAAGAATCGATCGAGAACATCGCCGCCGTACTGGATGAGGCAGACAGGAAGACAGCGACGAAATTCAATATGACCGACCTGCATTACATCGTCTATATTCGCGACCCTGCACATTTCCCACAGGTGCGCGCAATTCTCGAGCACCGCATCGGCCCTCATGTAAAGGCATCGTACGTGCAAGCCGATATATGCCGCTCCGATTTGCTGGTCGAGATTGAAGGTTCGGCAGAACTGCAATAGTCCGCAAGCCGTACGCTGTGTGAATATGAATGTAAATGTAAAAAGAATCGGCTCTGAAAATGTGAAGTTTCCAGAGCCGATTTTTGTTGTGTATAACAATCAAGCGTTATGGAAAACCACAACTGGATTAATCGTATTGTTCAGGCTTTCACTGGCAGGAATTTTACGTGCAGCGTATTGCCATTGAGGTATTCGAGATAAACATCGGAAGCTGGCTCCGTCCCGGAATGCATATCCGGCAAGCGCGCCAATACCTGCATCATAGGCAGGCAACGCGCAGCGGGAATACCGAGACGGACGCTTTCGAGGGTAGACGCATGCATCACAGTCGGCAATGCCTTGTCCAGGCACACATCAATCCCAACCATGCTGTGCGCAGTGACATCCGGGCTGAGCAGCAGGCTGATTGCGAACTGATCCATGGTCGGGCGGGCGGCATACAGGGGTTCTGGATAAGGCGCGTCGTAGGCGACCAGCAGCACCGGTTTTTTCTCCACAGAACATTGCACGACCGCTTCCAGCAAGCCTGCCGCAAAACCTGCATCGTAGGCGCACACACTGGTGGAAGGCAGCATCGCCCCGCTGGCGATTCCCCAGTAACCGGACGGCGCGTTATGCACCGAATTATGAAAACGCGTCGGCGAAATCAATCTATCCTCGCTTGCCAGCGCCTCGCAAATCAGATGGCAATTATCGCCATCACCACCGGATGAACTGAATACCGTCGTCATGCTGCGCGGATCAATGCTTGCCGCAGCCAATGCTTCGAGACCACTGACCAGTGCAAGCTTGACCGCAGAACCGACACGGCGGCGTTCCGCGCTCGGCAACACATTCAATACCGGCACGACTGTTTTCACTGCCTGATAAGCGGCATCGTTCTGCAAAATCGCACGCCATTCCGTCCAGTTGTTTGCTCCAGGGCCGATTGCACCGATAGCGTCGATATAAACATGGACGCTCATCGTGCAATCCCCAGAACCAGGCTGCAATTGGAACCGCCAAAGCCGAATGAATTATTCAACGCGTAGTCGATCGGTATACGCCGATTGGCGAGCAGATAGTCAATATCGAATTCGACATCGATTTTTTTTGTATTGATACCGCCCGGTGCTTCACCGTGCTGCATCGCCATCGCACAGATAATGGCTTCCACACTACCCGCCGCGCCCAGCGTATGGCCGGTTGCACCTTTGGTCGAACTGCAAGCCGTCAAATTACCGAATACTGCATGTATCGCCTTGCCTTCTGCCGCATCGTTACTCGGCGTGGCCGTGCCATGCAGATTGATGTATCCGATTTGTTCTGGCGTGAGGCTGGCGGCATTGAGTGCTGCCGTCATCGCTAGTTGCGCGCCCAAACCATCCGGATGCGGTGACGACATGTGATGTGCATCGCTGGATTCACCGACGCCATGCAACAGTATCGTTCCTGTCGGCGGTTGTTCCTGTGCTTTGGTCAGCAACACGAATGCCGCGCCTTCTGCAATTGAAATGCCATTGCGGCCTTCGTCATACGGTCGCGCAGGCGCAGGCGCAAGCAATTGCAATGAATTGAAACCGTACAGCGTGGTCAGGCACAAACTGTCTACGCCGCCGACCACCGCTGCATCGATCAAGCCGGCCTCTATCATGCGCGCCGCATTGCCGAATACTTTTGCACTGGACGAACATGCAGACGATACCGTTAATGCCGGTCCGGTCAAACCAAGAAAGGCACTTGCAAACGCCGCTACCGAATACGTATTGTGCGTTTGTTCGTAATGAAAATCTGCCGGCAATGCACCCAGGCTTCCGTCCACATCGCTGATTGCTCTATTCCGATAAGCAAGCTCGGTCTGCAGAATGCCCGAGGTACTGGTGCCTAGAAAAAGACCGATGCGATCAGAACCGTATTGCCTCTGCGCTTGCTGCACGGCGTCGATAAAACCGTCCTGTTCCAGCGCCAGTTTCGCCAGGCGGTTATTACGGCAATCGAAATCTGCCAGCACTGACGGCAAAACCACTGCATCGACACCCGGAACCTCGCCTATAAAAGTAGGCAAATTCACAGTCTCGAAATCGCAAGGTTTCAGGCCGCCCTGTTGCGTCGATAATTTTTGCCAGTTGGCAGCGACGCCCAGGCCAAGGCAGGTGCTCAAGGTATAGCTTTTTAATTCAAGAGTTTGCATACGGCAAAAAATCGTTGCGTTAAATGGGATTCACTCACTTACGTTTAAAGAAACAGTGCATCAGCAGTCGGCACGCATGCCTTCTTCGACACTGACGAAACGTAAATTCTGTTGCGACAAGCGGTCTATCAGTTGAGGCAAAACTTCCAGAATAACCGCTTGCCCATTCTTGCTGCGTGCCGCATTGCCATCATGCAGCAACAGGATATCTCCCGCTTTGGCATTCGCTAACAGGCGCTGCGTAATTTTCGCTGCGTCATGAATACGCGTATCGAAACCTCGCCGCGTCCAGCTGACTAGGCGCAGATCGAGTTGATGCAACACGGGGTCGAGAAAAGGATTACGCAAGCCGGCTGGAGCGCGAAAGAACTGCGGCCGTCTGCCGGTCGCGTCTTCAATAACCTGCTGCGCTTGCACCAGCTCCCTCTTGATGCCGCCCATCCCCATCATCGAAAAATAATGACGGTGCTGCATGCTGTGATTCTCGATGTGGTGCCCTTCGTCAACGATTCTCCACACCAGCGCTGGCTGATTTTTCACCTTTGCAGCGATACAGAAAAAGGTCGCACGAACATTTTTCTCCGCCAGGATATCCAGCACGCGCGGCGTCACCTCGGGATCGGGACCGTCGTCTATGGTCAGCGCAATTTCATCCCGTCCGTGCGGCAAGCGCAATACATTAGGCCCGAGCAGCGAACTGCGCGGCCACAGGCCGGCCGATGCAAGCACGACGTGATTGGCAATCACACTGGCTATGCCAAATCCTATCGAGCCTGGCCACACCAATGCGGACGCAGCTGCGCCCACATGCAGTGCTGCAGAAGCCTTCAGGAGCGGACTAGCTTGCCATTTTTGATTTTGCATCATGATCGTATTTACTCGATACTTCGCCGGGAAACCCGGACACCATCATAGCGGGAAGTAATAGCCCTCATCATTCGCCGCGCTCCTGCCAGAAATCGTAAAAGTTGAACCAGTTATACGGTGCCAGCCTGGTGAAGTGCTCGATGCGCGCCACATATTTTGTGACTGCCGCTTCGATTGCCTGTTCACTATTTCCGGTAACGCCGAAATCGGCGATTTTTTCCAGATGGATATCGTAGCGATTGCCGCCGCAATACAAACCAGCCATTACAAAAACAGGCCGACGCATCATTGCCGCCACTTTGAACGGCCCAAGCGCAAAATCTGCCGGCGCCCCAAGAAATGATGTTGTGTAATTTTTCTCATGTCTGAGCGTGCGATCGGCGAGAATGCCAATGATGCTGCCTTCGGCCAGCCTGTCCCTGACCGTCAGCATCGCACTCAAATTTCCCAGCGGCACAATTTCCTGCTGCGCGGCTGGATTAATGGCGGTCATCAATGCACTGATTTTTCTGGCGTTTTCCTCGTACATCAAAAGCACCAGCTTTAAATCCTCTTTGCGCCGAGATATCAACCGCGCTGCTTCGAAACTGCCCAAATGCGCACCCATCATGAACACGCCGCCGCTGCGCAGCGATGCCTCTTCTGCAACATAGGCATCGTCAATCACGCGTATATCGAATTTTTCCGCATGCCCCAGCAGAAAATAAACCCGGTCCAGCAATACCCGTGCAAAAGTAAGAAGATGGCTGAACACTTCATGCAGATGCGGCTTTCGACCTAACACCTTGCCTAGATAATTCGCCGAGATGCGACGCGAGTCGCCATCTTTCAGAAAAAAATAAAAGGTAATTGGATATAACAGCATCCGCGAGACATGGCGTCCCAACACTCTTGCGATCCACACCATGATGCGCAACAGAAACAAGTGGCCGCCTTCTTTTTTGTCAGTCCAATCCTGCGGCATAAACTTTGTTTTCCCGAATAGTAACGATTTTCAAGCACAAAATTATAGATGCGAGAAGTACATCAAACCTTGCGTTTGTTATTGAAATAGGCGGCAACGCTTTCCTTGACTGTGGCATGCTGAAAATCCGGATTGACCCGTTTTCTGCATGCATACTCCGCTGCAAACATCAGAATAACCAGGGGCCAGTTGAGCACGTTCGCGAATAACGACCACGCGCTGATAGGTGCCGCATAATAAATCAGCAGCGACAGCAGAATTTGCACCACAAAAAACAGCGCCCACGCCAACGTTACCGTGCGCGTATACCGCACGACATTATCCGGTATGTCAGGATGAATAGAACGCGCCAGTGTGGTGATGATCGGCGTACGTCCGCCAAATAGCGTATGCGCAAAAAACCAGCACAGCATCATATTGGTAGCAATATGCTCAACCAGGTAAATGCGATCCAGCCGCGACAGCAAGATCGGCCAAAAATGGACGATCATCGTTACCAATGCGATTGCCAGCGCGATGCCGCACAGGCAACGCCACATCACACACAGTCCAAGCCGTTTCAAAAATGCCACTGCCACCCAGCAAGCAATGCCAGCGATAGGCAAGAGCAACATCGACATCGCAACCTGACGCCAGATACTATGCACGTCATCTGCCACCAGTGCGCCATGGCTCACACAGATGTAGACAATGATGCATGCGATCACCAGCAAAATCTTGACAACGGACATCGATGCCTCACTTCACACAATAGTAGGCTTGAAGCCGCAAATAAATGGTTTCAACTGGCGTCGCAGGTGCATATCACTGCTTAGATTGATGTCAGGTTACGCCAAAGCAATTTCGGCAGACGCGGTAAAAAACCGAAAAACAGGCGCGTATACATCCACACTAACAACTTGTTATCACGCCAATAATTGAAATGAGATACCCCGCCCTCCGCCGGCTTCAGGTATTTCACCTTGGTCTTGATATTGATAGGCTTGACGCCATGCCAGCACAAGCGCACCGCAGCCTCGGGATCAAAATCGAACCGGCGCATCCAATGATGGGTATGCATGATGTCGCACAAAGGCTTGATCGGATAAACACGAAAGCCGAACAGCGAATCGCCGATACCGGCCCAACAGGTTTCCAGATTCGCCCACCAGTTGGAAAGTTTGCGACCCTGCACACGTACATTCGGCGCGCTCGCATCAAAGATCGGCACGCCCAATACCATTACGTCCGGCTGCCGTATTGATTCATCCATGAAGCGAGGGATCATCGTCGCATCATGTTGGCCATCCGAATCCATCGTCAAAATATGTGTGTAGCCCTGCTGTAGCGCGAGCTCCATGCCGTGCAGTACCGCCGCACCCTTGCCGCTGTTTTGCAGTAGCACGATAATCTTCAACCCCTCGTCGTGCCCAGCCATCTGCTGCAATTTCTCCGCCGATCCATCCGTGCTGCCATCAACCACCACCCACACCGGATTCCAGAATGCTCGCGCCGATGCTACCGTGTCATAAACTGTTGCGCCGGGGTTATAGCTTGGGATAAGGACAAGATGTGTTGACGATGCTTGCATGCGGGGCGCTACCTGACTGAAATTAACGTGACAATTCAACGGAGGAATAGGATAAATGGGCTTGCGATGCTCTTCATGCAAGTCACTAAAAAGAAAGTCAGGAAATTGCACGCATGCAATGATATTTGCTGATCAGATGCGTCATGGCGTGATATTGAAAAACATTATTGATTTTCGCCTTGCGCAGCTTTATGTTCAAGCCATTACCATACAATAATTTGTACTTGTCTTATGTGCTTTAGCGTACCAAGATGTAACAAGAACTAGAGCGCGCCCATTCGTGAATTATAACTTGAGTACCCACGCACTTTAAGTTTCGTTAATGCCGCAATATACCAACCTACATTCTTGAAAATCTACGCTCACATTGGAGCAAGCAAAAAATGAGATGGTAAATCAGTCACGCGACATGAACGACAATTTGATCGGACCGAACAAGAATTCATTGATTTAAAAAACAACATCGCTAGAAATGCAAGCAGGCGCGGCAGAATGGGGTTATTGAACAACAATCCGGTGTGTCGCTCGATTGCGTTTCCAGATTCGGGCCCTATCGCAAAAAATAGGCCTATAATTCCCGCCAGAGCCCTTTCTTGTGCATCGCACCATGAACCATTTAAGCCAGATTCTCCCTCCCAGCAATGTCGTGCTCGACTTGGATGTCTCCAGCAAAAAACGTACATTTGAGCAGGTCGGTTTGATTTTTGAAAATAATTGCGGCATCGCCCGTTCGGTCGTCTCCGAGAACCTTTTCGCGCGCGAACGTCTCGGTTCGACTGGCCTAGGTCATGGCGTCGCAGTTCCGCATGGCCGTATCAAAGGATTGAAAGCGCCACTGGCAGCATTTGTTCGCCTGGCCCAGCCGATTCCTTTTGAATCGCCAGACGGACAGCCGGTCAGCCTGCTGATTTTCCTGCTGATCCCCGACAACGTCACGCAACAACATCTGGAAATTCTGTCCGAACTGGCAGAAATGTTTTCCGATGAAGCTTTCCGCAACTTGCTGTCGACTACAGAAGACGCAGCCGCGGTGCATGCACGTTTGATCACATGGCAAGCCAGCCTTCAAGGTTCCAACTAAGCTGTCGTCCGGCTTCTATTGCACGCATCCGTTTCCGTTCTTAGTTTAAGCACTTACGCACACCATGCCATTATCGACCCCGCTTACCATTCAACAACTTTACGACGACAATCGTGAATCGTTACAGTTGGGATGGTTCGCCGGATTCCCGGGTGGCGAGCGACTGATTTCCGGCGATGCGACTTCCGCAGCCGATCAGGTCGGTCACTTGAATTTGATCCATCCGGGCCGTATCCAGATCTTCGGCCATCAGGAAATCGAATATTACAAACGTCTTTCCTCAGCATCCCGCGCATCCCAAGGCGCAGAATTGGTCGCAGGAAAACCGCCGGCATTCATCATCGCGCAAGGTCTGGAAACACCGGAAGACATCATGACGATCTGTGATGAGAAAAATATTCCGTTGTTCTCGACACCGCTGCCTGCCGCACAAGTCATCGATTATTTGCGCGTCTATCTCTCCAAAAAACTGGCACAGCGCATCACGATGCACGGCGTGTTTATGGACGTGCTGGGCGTAGGTGTATTGATCACCGGCGAATCAGGCCTGGGAAAAAGCGAACTCGGCCTGGAATTGATTTCGCGCAATCACGGCCTGGTAGCTGATGATGCAGTGGAATTTGCTCGCATTGCGCCGCACATGATTGAGGGTCGTTGCCCGCCCTTGCTGCAAAATCTGCTGGAAGTACGCGGTCTGGGTCTGCTCGATATCCGTACCATCTTCGGTGAGACTGCAGTCCGTCGCAAAATGCGTCTCAAGCTGATCGTGCATTTGGTTCGTCGTACAACGCTGGAAGAAAATTACGAACGCCTGCCGCTCGCGCAAAGTGAAGAAATTCTCGGCTTGCCGATACGCAAAGTAGTGATCCCCGTTGAAGCTGGTCGAAATCTGGCTGTTTTGCTGGAAGCTGCAGTACGCAATACCATTCTCCAGTTACGCGGCATCGACACACTGAAAGACTTCATACTGCGTCAGCAAAAAGCCATGGAAAGCGACGAATAACAGAAGCTGCAGTCAACATTCATCTGCGTTCTTTATCGCTGTAGTTCATCGTCGCCGCTTATTCCCGACGCCTCGAATATCTCAAGCTCAAACGCCCTTCATTACCCCATTTTGTAGCCCCTGCCAGCTTGCGGTATGATGATGCCATGCGGATTATTCTTATCACTGGCATCTCCGGCTCCGGCAAATCTGTCGGACTCAAAGTTCTCGAAGACGCGGGTTATTTTTGCGTCGATAATCTGCCACCGAATTTATTGCGCGCACTGGTTGCCACCTGCGGCGAAGAACATACTGACACGCTGGCCGTCGCGATGGATGCGCGCAGCGCAAGTTCATTACTCGGTTTGCCCGCCGATATCACCTGGTTGCGTGAGCAAGGGCATGAGGTCAAGGTTCTCTTCCTGACCGCAAAAACCGATTCGCTGATCGCCCGATTTTCTGAAACCCGCCGCAGTCATCCGCTATCACATCGCGTTTTCAGCAATCAAAATACCGCCGATTCCAGCACACTGACCGAATGCATACGCGAAGAACGCGAAATGCTCGCTGGCGTGGAGGAAATCGGTCACGTCATCGATACCTCAGGCATGAGCGCCAACAAATTGCGCGCCTGGATCAAAGGCTTGGTGGCGAGCGAACATGCGCCACTGACCTTGCTATTCGAATCATTCGCGTTCAAATTTGGCGTACCGCTCGATGCCGATCTGGTGTTCGATGTGCGCGCATTACCGAACCCGCATTACGATGCCACGCTGCGTCCACTAACAGGCCGTGATGCGCCGGTACAAGCCTTTTTACAGGCGCAAACAGATGCCACCGAATTGATCGCGGATATTCGCGGCTTTGTTGAAAAATGGCTGCCGGCTTTCAAGAAAGATAATCGCAGCTACCTGACGGTTGCGATCGGCTGCACAGGCGGTCAACATCGCTCGGTCTATATCGTTGAACAACTGGCGCAATATTTCCGGCCGGTTGAACATGTATTAGTGCGTCACCGCGAACTCGACTGATGCAATAAAAAATTTCCGTTGCGTGAACTTCTGCAAGTAGGCGCGCAACTCTCACCTTGCTCCGCTTCCATCATGCCTGAAAACGAAAACTGGCTTCCGCTGTTCCCGCTCAACACCGTCCTTTTTCCTGACGGCATCCTGCCCCTCAAGGTTTTTGAAACGCGCTACATAGATATGGTGCGCGATTGCATGAAAAAGGACGCGCCCTTTGGCGTCGTCCTGATCAAATCGGGGCAAGAAATCGGCGTTGCAGCAGAACCGGAAACGGTAGGTTGTCTGGCTCACATCACGAACTGGGATGCGCCGCAACTAGGCGTATTGCTATTGCGTACGCAAGGCAGTGCACGCTTTCGCATACTCGAAACACGCTCACACAAGGATCAACATCTGGAGGCGCGCGTTGACATGCTGGAAAACATCAGCAGCGAGATAAAGAAAGAGCATGCAGCCTGCGCCAACACGCTGGAAATCGTAATCCACGACATCAACAGCAAAGGGCGCGCCGAACACGGAGCGGATTTTGAAAACCCATTCGCAGAAACATTGCAATTGAACGATGCTGGTTGGGTAGCGGATCGATGGAGTGAAATATTGCCTATACCGTTAAAGGCAAAGCAAAAATTACTGGAACTGGATGATCCGCAGATTCGTTTGACGATCATTGATCAGTATTTGCAACAGCATCACATCATCTGAAATCTATTCAGACAGCAGATCCGGTTCGTGTACAAGCGTTAACAATAATTTCTTGACGGGCGCAGGCAAAGGCGCAACAGCCATTCGGTGCAGCGGATACCAGTTGTGACTACTCTGCCCCGCAATTTTCAGACGACGCGCGAGACTTATCCGATACGGCGTGATGTGCAATTTGAAGTGCGTGAAGGTATGTGAAAACTCAGTCAGTTTTTCCACCGAATCGGGCACACCAAACGCTGCCGTTGCACGCATTAACGCAACATCGAAGTCTGCATTGCCCGGCTCCAGTGCCGCATCTATTTCCGGCAAGGACAACAAACCGCCCCAAATACCTTTGTCGGGACGCTGCTCCAGCAATATCTGATCATCATCGATAATCAGCAACATCACGGTAGACTTTTCCGGCACTGCCTTTTTCGGTTTGCGTATCGGCAGCTCATTGGTTCTGTTCGTCGCATAGGCAATACAGCGCTGCGCCAGCGGGCAGCGATTGCACGATGGTCGATTGCGCGTACACAAAGTCGCGCCCAGATCCATCAAACCCTGGGTGTACGCTTCAACGCCAGTTGCCGGAAGCAAGGCTACTGCGCGCAACCACATTTCATTCTCAACGGCTTTCTCACCGGGATAACGTTCAACACCGAACACGCGTGCAAACACGCGCTTGACGTTACCGTCCAGGATTGCTGCACGCGTGCCATAAGAAAATGCAGCAATCGCCGCTGCAGTAGAACGGCCTATGCCGGGTAATTCTTCGAGAATGACGGGGTCGCCAGGAAATACGCCGGCGTGCTGCGCAACTATCGCCTGCGCGCATTTATGCAGATTGCGCGCACGCGAGTAATAACCGAGTCCGCTCCAGTGCGCCATCACTTCTTCAGATGGTGCTGCCGCCAGCGATTCTACGGTGGGAAATGTTTGCAGGAAACGCTGGTAGTAAGGAATCACCGCCGCGACCTGGGTCTGCTGCAGCATGATTTCGGACAACCAGACGCGATAGGCATCGCGCGTATTTTGCCAGGGCAAGGCATGACGTCCATGTTGCTTTTGCCAGTCGATCACATCTTTTGAAAAAGATGGATCGGCTAAATTGGCTGCATGCACATCCTTTGCAGCCAGTTTTTTTGCGTTTGTTTTTTGACCTGAGGAATCTGCAACAGCCTGCTGTTCATTGACTACACGCTTCATCTAGGCCGCTGCTCTATACAAACCCAGCTGCGCCAGAATCGCGGCTTTCAATTCATTTTCCAGACGCTTCAATTCGGTTTTCTGCACATCAAGGTCGGTTTGCATTTGTTCAAACGCCTGCACTTTTTCTTCCAGGCTATCAGTTGCCAAATGAATCTTTTCTATGGATTTGCGACGACGTCTCAATTGCAGTTTATGCTCGCCTATCTGCGCTTCCAGCGGTGCCATCACTACCTTCAACCAGGCTTCCACATCGCGGTTGGCTTGCAAAAAACTTTGCTTGACGCGCGATGCGATCGAGTCGAAAAATTTTTGCATCAACACGACTTGCGGTGTAGTCAGGATAGTCGCTGCACCAAACTGCTTGTGGTACAGCTTTTCGATCATGTCGATTTCTTTCATGTATTTTTCGAGAGAAAACGGCATCGGCGCCGATAATGCCAGGCCGTGCTCCGTAGAAAATTTACGATACATGACCGACATCATCTCGCCGATTTCATCAGTTTTTTGCGCAGACTGATTCAGGTTGATCAAGGCCTGCTGGAAAAAATCCTTCACTGCCAGACGCAAACCCGCCGAGAATTTACTGCTTTCCATCGCATCACGTGTATGGCGAATATTTTCTTTCAATACGCCCATGCCAAGATGGGTGAATACTTCGTTCGACAAGCGCGCAAACACCGAACGCGTGGCCTGTAATTTGAAGAGGCTGCCATCGAATTCAGTTTTTTCCAGATCGATGCGCTTCATCATATGATCGAGAATGTTTTGATTCTTGCCACGCAAACTTTTCAGCTCAAGCAGTTGCTCGACCACATTGCGCGAACGCGACGATAGCAATGCATGCTTGGAGGACGCCAACTCTTTGACTTCGGTCATCAGCTGTTCGCGAATAATGTCTTGCTTCGCTGGCAGTAGTTCTTGCGACAAGGCACTTTCCAAAGTAGGCAAACGGCTCTTCGCCAATAACGGTGCATCCAGATTTATTTTTCCGACCAAACCTTTTTGCGCAGACACAGGGAATATTTGCCGCTCCGCGATACCCAGCGTTTGCGCCACGTTGCTGACCTGCATATTGATTTGATCTTCCACCTCGGCCGGCGAACGCAATTCATCCCACATGCTATCGATTTTGTTCAATACGACCAGGCGGCCTGCGCCCGTACCGCCTATGTGATTGCGCCAGATCTCGATATCGCTTTTGGTCACACCGGTATCAGCGGCAAGAATGAACAGCACAGCGTGTGCGTTGGGAATCAGATTCAAGGTCAGCTCAGGTTCGGTACCGATCGCGTTCAAACCCGGCGTATCGATGATGACCAAACCTTGCTGCAACAATGGATGTGGGAAATTCACGATCGCATGTCGCCATTGCGAGATTTCGACCATGCCGTTTTCATCCACGCCCATCGCCATGTCGAGGTCGGTTTCGTCATACAAGCCATACAGTGCGGCTTCTTCTACCGGCACGCGCTTGGTCAGGCTGACTTGCTTGAATGCTTCCAGCATGCCGTCGCCGGATGAGGTATCCAGTGGCAGCACGGTCCAGACTTGATTCTGCGATTTGAAATCGCTGGTCGATTGCGCTTCGGCGCGCGTTTCGATGGGCAACAGGCGTATGGATGGTGGAAAGGTTTCGTCGTACAGCAATTCGGTCGGGCACATGGTGGTGCGACCAGCCGATGTCGGCAAAATGCGTTGTCCGTAATCAGCAAAGAAGATGGCATTGATCAGCTCTGATTTTCCGCGCGAAAATTCAGCGACAAAGGCAATCGACAATTTATCTTCACTCAGGCGTGTCAGCATATTCATAAAGCGCTGATCGCTGGCCCCATCTGCCAAATCAATGGTATTCACGCAATCGCGATAGCGCAGCAGCGAATTCTTGACGTCATCGCGCCAGCTGCTGTATTGCTGAAATTTTTGCACCAGATTACTCACATGGACCTCTTTATAGTGTTGTTATGCCAAGCGCGTCTTGGAGACTGCATTCCACAAAGCGACACTAGCATCTGTCTTCACTTTTGACAATTTGGACAGTAAAAGGTCGAGCGCTGACCTTGCACGATTTGTTTGATAGTCGCATTGCAAATACGGCAAGGTTCTCCAGCCCGCGCATAGGCAAAGTAGTTTTGCTGAAAGTATCCGGATTGGCCGTTGACGCCTATAAAATCCTTCAGCGTACTGCCGCCCTGCTCGATAGCAGCAGCCAGAATTCCTCGTATAGCCTGCGCCAGGCGTTCATAGCGCTGCAAGCCGATTCGATGCGCGGGCGTCTTAGGATTGATACGCGCCTGGAACAAACTTTCCGACGCATAAATATTTCCAACGCCGACCACAATGTCTCCCGCCAGCAACACTTGCTTGATCGCTGCGCTGCGGCCGCGTGTTTGCTTATACAACCATTCGGCACTGAACAAGTCTTCCAGCGGCTCTACGCCCAAGGCGCGCAACAATAAGTGATTGTCGACTGCGCCATCTTCTGCCGCATGCCACAAGACCGCACCGAAACGACGCGGATCTGTCAGACGCAGTACCTGATTGCCAACTGACATGTCGAAGTGATCATGCTTTTGCGGCGGTATGCCCGCTTGCAATATCCGAATATGCCCGGACATGCCGAGATGAATGATCAAGGTGCCATGATCAAAATGAATCAACAGATATTTACCGCGCCTGCCGGTACTGCGCACCGTACGACCAGCCAGCGTTTGCGACAGGTCAGCCGGGAACGGCCAGCGCAAACCGCTACGCCGCAACTCAACCGCCGTAACGATTTTCCCTTCCAGATGCGGTGCGACCCCGCGGCGTGTTACTTCAACTTCAGGTAATTCAGGCATGACGACAACTACTTCCTGGTGACTCGCGCATGGCATTCATCGGTGCCTCACCGCACATTAGGCAACGGTTAAGCGTAGAATAAAAACCTGCTCGATTTGCTTGGACTTCAATTGAAAAATGCTCTCGTTATTGTAACGCTGTCCGCCCTGTTATCTGCCGGCGCCAACCTGCAAGCTCAGCCATTAGCACCCGAAAAAACGCCACAGCCTTCGCAATTGATTGCGAAAGAAGGCCAGAAATCTTCTGCTCCAAGCAACAATAATACTGCCAAGAAAGCGGTCGACGACGCGCAAGAAGATCCTTTGCCTACCCTGGATTTATCGGATGATTTGCTCTTCAAGCTGTTGCGTGCCGAACTGGCGTATCAACGCGGCGATTGGCAACTGGCCTATGTGACGATGCTGGTCGCAGCGCAGGAAACGCGCGATTCTCGCCTCGCACGTCGCGCTGCAGAAATTGCCTTGAGCGCCAAGAAAACTGGCGAAGCGCTATCTGCCGTCAGGCTGTGGCGCGAACTGGCACCGCACTCGGATGAAGCCAACCAGTTTTATCTGGGCCTGGTTGTATTGGGCGAGAACCTGACTGAAGCCAAACCTATTTTCGTGGAACGCCTGCAGGAAGTCACACCACAGGCGCGCGGTTTGCTGATCCTGCAAATTCAACGCCTGCTGGGCCGCACCAAAGACAAGAACGCCGCATTTACCTTGCAGGAAGAATTGACTGCGCCTTATCAAGGCTTGGTGGAAACCCACATTGCACTGGCGCAAGCAGCATACGCAAAAGGCGATCTGGCGCGTGCACGTACCGAGGCAGGCAAGGCACTCGCCATCAAACCCGATCTGGAAATCGCCGTCTTGATGTTGGCGCAATCCACAAGCAGTCGTGAAGAAACATTGCAGACGCTGACTGAATTCCTGAAAAACTATCCAAAAGCGCGCGACGTCCGCATCGCCTACGCAAAAATCCTGATCGACGACAAACAATATGATGAAGCGCGCAAGCAATTCGAAATCCTGCTCAAGGACCAACCCAAGGATCTGACCATCATGTATGCGATGGGAATTCTGGGCGCGCAAATGAACGATAGAGAAACCGCAGAGAAATATCTAAGCGCCTATCTGAAGGAACTGGAAGCCAATCCTGACGACGAACGCGACCCGGTACAAGCCTTGCTGATCCTTTCGCAGATTGCCGAAGATCGCAAGGATTTCCCTGCCGCGCTCAAATGGCTGGCGCAAGTCGAACCCGGCCCGGCTTACCTTGAGGCACAAGTTAGAAGCGCGCAGATCATGGCCAACACTGGCGACTTGAGCGGCGCACGCAATCTGCTTAGCCATTTGAAACCTGAAGGCCAGCGCGAACAGATTCAAATCATGGTGGCCGATGCGCAATTGCTGCGCGATGCAAATCGTCTTCCGGAAGCGATCGCCATACTAAGCAAAGGCCTGCAGCATTTTCCTGAAGATACCGGTCTGCTGTACGACTATGCGATGTTGACAGAAAAAGCCAATCGCTTCGACTTGATGGAAACCGCATTACGTAAAATCATCAAACTCGCGCCTAGCAATCAACATGCATATAACGCACTCGGCTATTCATTCGCCGAACGCAATATCCATTTACAGGAAGCGTACACGCTGATCGACAAGGCATCGAAGCTGGCCCCGGAAGATCCATTCATCATGGATAGCATGGGCTGGATCTATTTCCGACTGGGCAAATTGCAGGAAGCGGAAGACTTTCTCCGTCGCGCCTATGCAATTCGTCCCGATGTGGAAATTGGCGTGCATCTTGGTGAAGTATTGTGGGTCAAAGGTGAGAAGGAAGCAGCACAGCAACTACTGCGCGATGCAAACAAAAAAGATCCGCAGAACGATATACTGAAAAGCACTGTGGCACGCCTCCGCATCAAGCTTTAATCTTAGGCTTAGCCGCACATAAATTCGGGATTTGCATACAGCCGTCCTCAAATCCCGAATTCATTCCTCGCATGACCATCTCCGCAAGCACTCGTTTACAATCGATTGCTCGATGCATCAACAAAATACCAAAACGCTCATGCGAAAAATTGTCAGTTCAATTGCATTCTGCTCCCTGTTGCTGAGCGCTTGCGCCACGATTACGCCACCCGACAACATCGAGCAGAACGCAAGCCAGCGTACTTATATAGATGTGCTGGAACTGGATGGACGCATGTCTGTGCAATATCAAAAAAATGAACAGGATGAAGCGATACACGTCAGCTTTACCTGGAGGCAAAGCAAAGACCGCAGCACCATCACCATCCTGTCGCCGCTGGGGCAAATCCTCGCCACCATAGACGTCAAACCGGGCATTGCCACATTGACGCAATCGGGTCAGGCGCAACGTAGCGCCATGGATGTCGATACGCTGGCAGAACAGGCACTCGGCTGGCCTTTGCCAGTTTCCGGCTTGCGTAATTGGTTGCAAGGATTTGCGACCGATGCAAACAACAAAACTTTTATTGCCACATCCTCGAATACGAATGTCCTGACGCGCGACGGCTGGAACATTCAATACATGAGCTGGGGAGACGATAATCAGACACCACCACAAAGTCGCCCGAAACGTATAGATCTGACGCGCCAAACCGAACAAGCCGGCAAAGTCATGATCCGCATCGTGCTCGATAAATGGCAGTCACAATAAAGCGCGCTTTTTTTCTATAGATACAGAAGCGCTCAATACGCACAAGAATATGGATCGCACACTCAAGAACTGTCCGGCACCGGCCAAGCTGAATCTTTTTTTGCACGTCACAGGACGACGGGCGGATGGCTATCATCTGCTGCAAAGCGTATTTCAGCTGATCGACAAAGGCGATGTGCTGCACTTCACAGTGCGTGACGACGATGTTATTCATCGCAGCACCGAACTGACAGGTGTGCCGGCCGAAAGTGACCTGATCGTGCGCGCCGCACGCTTATTGCAAGCAGAAGCAAAAAAACAAGGCAAGGTCGCAGGCGCGGAGATCTCCATTGAAAAAAATCTGCCCATGGGCGGTGGCTTGGGCGGCGGCTCCTCTGATGCAGCAAGCACGCTGCTAGCACTCAACCATCTGTGGCAAACCGGCCTGACGCGCTCCGAATTAATGGCGCTCGGTCTGCAATTGGGTGCGGATGTACCGTTTTTTCTATTCGGGCAGAATGCATTTGCCGAGGGCATAGGCGAGGCTTTAGTAGCCGTAAAAACGCCGGAATCCTGGTTCCTCGTGATCGAGCCGGGAGTATCGGTTCCTACGCAGCAGATATTTTCTTCAACAGAATTGACAAGGGATACGAAACCCGTCAAAATATCGGACTTTTCCGGAGCTCAAGAAAGCTTCGGCAAAAACGACCTGCAAGTCGTGGCTGCAAACTTGTTTCCGCCGATAGCCGACGCCATAAAATGGCTGCAGCAATATGGCGATGCAAGAATGACAGGTTCCGGCGCTTGTGTGTTTTGTCCCTTCAAGGAAGAACAACAAGTCGATGCAGTACTGGCAACAGTACCGCTGCAATGGAAAGCCTGGAAAGCCAAAGCGATCACGCATCATCCGCTCGCTTATTTGCTGAAGTCGTAAAGTCAGAATTCGTAGTTCGCAGTATCCGCCGCTAAGCTAGCGAAGATAATGCGAAAGACACAAAGGTTGCGTAGGGGAATCGCCAAGTTGGTTAAGGCACTGGATTTTGATTCCAGCATTCGAAGGTTCGAATCCTTCTTCCCCTGCCATTCATATCTATAGCAAGAAAAAACAATAGCCGCCAACGCAAGACGTCACCGTCAGGCTTTGGCGGCTTTCCAGCTTTTTACTGTCACTCAACTTTGTAGCGGGAATTTCCATGGCACTCGAAAACCTGATGGTTTTTACCGGCAACGCAAATCCGGATCTGGCTTTGGGAGTTGCCAAGCATCTTGGCCTTCCGCTTGGTAAAGCTGTAGTTTCCAAATTCTCCGACGGCGAGATCGTTGTTGAGATTAACGAAAACGTCCGCGGTAAAGACGTATTCGTATTGCAATCGACTTGTGCACCGACCAATGACAATCTGATGGAAATCATGTTGATGGTCGATGCACTGAAACGCGCATCGGCTGGCCGTATCACCGCTGCGATTCCTTACTACGGTTATGCACGTCAAGATCGCCGCCCACGTTCAGCACGTGTTGCGATTTCAGCAAAAGTCGTCGCCAACATGTTGCAAGAATCCGGCGTCGAACGCGTCTTGATCATGGATCTGCATGCAGATCAAATTCAAGGTTTCTTCGATATTCCGGTCGATAATATTTACGCATCGCCGATTTTGTTGAGCGATCTGGTAGCAAAGAATTACGACGACCTGCTGGTCGTTTCGCCTGACGTAGGCGGCGTGGTCCGCGCCCGTGCATTGGCAAAACGCCTGAATTGCGATCTCGCCATCATCGACAAACGTCGCCCTAAAGCGAACGTGTCGGAAGTCATGAACATCATCGGTGAAGTCGAAGGCCGTAACTGCGTGATCATGGATGACATGGTCGATACCGCCGGCACGCTGACAAAAGCAGCCGAAGTATTGAAAGAACGTGGCGCGAAGAAAGTCATCGCCTACTGTACGCATCCAGTCTTGTCGGGTCCTGCAATCGAGCGCATCACTAATTCGCCATTGGACGAGTTGGTCGTCACCGATACGATTCCACTGAACGATGCTGCACGTGCATGTCCTAAGATCCGTGTACTGACTTGCGCGCCTTTGCTCGCAGAAACATTCAAGCGCATCAGCACTGGCGATTCCGTGATGTCCTTGTTCGCGGACGCATAATAAGAACGTTGAACCCTGTACTTTCGGGTACAGGCAAGGATGTCGGCGAAGCTTTACTCTCCGCTATCCGAAATCCGGTGTAGTTGATTTATTTGCTACGCCACTTTTCAAATCCCCTGGTCGCGGGGGATTTAACCGCAGGATGTTTTTCATTCTGCCTATTTGGAGTTCATCATGAAAGTAGTCGCATTTGCACGTAATGATCTGGGGACCGGAGCGAGCCGCCGCCAGCGCATTGCAGGCCTCACACCTGGCATCGTTTATGGTGGCACAGCTGCACCGGTCAACATTTCTCTCGACCACAACGCGCTGTACCATGCATTGAAAAAAGAAGCGTTCCACTCGTCTATCCTTGACCTCGAAGTCGATGGTAAAACTGAAAAAGTATTGTTGCGCGACTTCCAAGTCCACGCATACAAACAACTCGTTTTGCACGCTGATTTCCAACGCGTTGATGCCAAGCAAAAAATTCACGTTAAAGTGCCACTGCACTTCGTGAACGCTGAAATTTCGCCAGCAGTCAAATTGTCCAGCGCGGTCATCAGCCACGTTGCAGTTGAATTGGACATCACTTGCTTGCCAGCTGATTTGCCAGAATTCGTCGAAGTTGATCTGGCAAAACTGGAAGCGGGTCACTCGATCCACTTGGCTGACATCAAATTGCCAAAAGGCGTTTCCGCAGTTATCCACGGTGGTGAAGACAACCCAACGATCGCTACTGCTGCAATCCCTGCAGGTAAAGTTGAAGAAGCTGCAGCGCCTGCTGCTGCAGCACCTGCCGCGGCACCTGCAGCACCTGCTGACAAGAAGTAATCGCATGATTGCCGGCTTGCCCGGCAATTGAAGAACCCGCCTTCGTGGCGGGTTTTTTTATGATGCAGGCGAACACAAGCCGACTTCATCCCCGATAATCAGGTTTTCCAATTTTCATAACGCCATGCCTATTCGCCTTATCGTCGGTCTCGGCAATCCCGGTCAGGAATACGAGCAAACCCGTCACAATGCCGGCTTCTGGCTAGTCGATGAATTGGCGCGCAATACGCCGCGCTGCCATCTGTCGCGTGAATCCAAGTACCATGCACTCGTCGCAAAAACAGCTATCGCCGGACAGGAAGTCTGGTTGCTGGAACCGCAAACCTTCATGAATCGCTCCGGCCAATCGGTAGGTGCACTGGCACGTTTCTATAAAATCCTGCCGGACGAAATTCTGGTCGCGCATGACGAACTCGATATTCCACCAGGCGTCGCCAAGTTGAAAAAAGGCGGTTCATCCGGCGGACATAATGGTTTGAAAGACATTACCGCAGCACTCGGCACGCAGGATTATTGGCGTCTGCGTATAGGCATAGGCCATCCGCGCACAATGAATTTGCAGCAAGCTGTTGTCGATTTTGTTTTGCATAGACCACGCAAGGAAGAACAACCGCTGATCGATGAAGCGATTGCCAAAAGCCTGTCCATCATTCCACTGCTGTGCGAAGGCAACTTCAATGCAGCAGCGATGAAATTGCACACGGTCGAAAAATAAGCAGCAGCCGGCAATTGTTAGCAAGATGAATAGCAATATTCATCTCAAAACTCCACTCAATTAGCCCCGGTTGCAAGTAGTCGCCCGCCAAACGCGGCAGACCCCGCTCGCTACGGTAAAATAGCGGGTTAATTCATCTCTCAGCAAAGCACAACATCATGAGTCTCAAATGCGGCATCGTCGGCCTGCCTAACGTCGGCAAATCCACCCTCTTCAATGCACTCACGAAAGCCGGCATCCCTGCTGAGAACTATCCGTTCTGCACGATCGAGCCTAACGTCGGCATGGTCGAAGTGCCGGATCCACGTTTGCAAGCATTGGCTGAAATCGTCAAGCCTGAACGCATCCTGCCAGCGACTGTCGAGTTCGTCGATATCGCAGGCCTCGTTGCAGGCGCATCCAAAGGCGAAGGCCTGGGCAATCAGTTCCTCGCGCACATCCGCGAAACCGATGCCATCGTCAACGTTGTGCGCTGCTTTGAAGACGACAACGTGATCCACGTCGCCGGCAAGATCAATCCGCTGGACGATATCGAAGTGATCCAGACCGAACTTGCACTGGCCGACATGGGCACGGTTGAAAAAGCGATACATCGCGAAAACAAAAAAGCACGCTCAGGCGACAAGGACGCATCCAAACTGGTCGCGCTGCTCGAACGCATCATGCCGCATCTGGACGAAGCAAAACCGGTACGTGCGATGGGTCTGGACAAGGAAGAAATGGAATTGATCAAGCCGCTGTGCCTGATCACTGCCAAACCTGCGATGTACGTCGGCAACGTGTCTGACTCCGGCTTCACCAACAATCCTTTGCTGGATCAATTGACTGCCTACGCCAAATCACAAAACGCACCTGTCGTTGCTATCTGCGCTGCCATCGAATCCGAAATCGCCGAACTGGATGACGCAGATAAAAAAGAATTTCTGGCCGACATGGGCATGGAAGAACCGGGGCTCGATCGTTTGATTCGTGCCGGTTTCAAATTGCTCGGTCTGCAAAGCTATTTCACCGCTGGCGTAAAAGAAGTACGCGCGTGGACCATCCATGTCGGCGATACCGGCCCACAAGCTGCAGGCGTGATCCACACCGATTTCGAACGCGGCTTCATCCGTGCGCAAACCATTGCGTATGAAGATTACATCACCTACAAAGGCGAGAACGGTGCAAAAGAAGCCGGCAAGATGCGCGCAGAAGGCAAGGAATATGTCGTCAAGGATGGCGACGTATTGAACTTCCTGTTTAATGTTTGAAAACCCGGTATAAACAGCAGTTCAAAACCCGAGATGAACAAGGGTATAAGTCCGGTATAAAACGACCGATTTGATCCTGCATTGCCGCTGCTTTCAATGTTTTGAAACCAGCGGCAATTTTCTAGATAACTCCAAGCGCCCATGGCTATCCTGACCGAACTCAATCTGTATCCAATCAAATCCTGCGCAGGCATTTCCTTGCGCGAGGCCACGCTGACGCCAGCCGGTTTGATGAGCCAGCATATCTATGACCGCGAATGGATGATAGTCGATGAAAATGGACAGGCACTGACACAACGCGAATTTCCAAAGATGGCTTTGATCGAAGCACGCATCAAGGCCGACACACTGGAATTGCGTTCGCCCGGCATGCTGCGCTTTGAAATCCCATTGGATCTACCCGATCCGACAGATGAAAAAATCATACGCGTACAAGTTTGGGACGATGAAGTCGATGCCTACGATTGCGACGATACAACTGCGCTGTGGTTCTCGAATGCATTGGGCACGCCTTGCAGATTGGTACGCTTTCATCCGAACGCACAAAGAATCGCGAGCAAGGAATGGACGAAAGAACTCGATGCTCCCACGCTGTTCTCGGATGGCTTCCCTATGCTGGTGATAGGCACTGGTTCGCTGGAAGATTTGAATGAAAAACTGGTGGCGCAAGGACGCAGTACTTTGCCTATGAACCGCTTCCGTCCGAATCTGGTATTCAGCGACATTCCAGCATTTGAAGAAGATTTTGCGACGCTCTACACAATCGGTGATGCTCAGCTAAAGCCGGTAAAACCATCGCCACGCTGCCCTATCCCTTCCATCGATCAAGCCACTGGTGAGTTCGGTCCCGATCCATTGGATATTCTGCAAACGTATCGCACCAACGACAAGTTGGATAGCCGCATCACGTTTGGCATGAACACCATACTACTGAGTGGCGAAGGGCAAGTAATACGCGTGGGGCAAACGGTTGAAGTGGAATTGGATTTCTGAGTTGACTGATACCTGCATTTATCGCACAACAAATCATCTTCAGCTTTTCGCACTTGAATTGAGATTAAAGCGATCTTAACTTCGCACAAAAATTGCTATACAGCAAGCATCAGCGTAGTATGCAGCACTTACCCATCGCGACGCCCGCGGCCATTGCAGTTTTGATCTGACGTCCATGACGAACACGCTGACTACTGAAAATTCGCAGTTACGCAATCAGTTGAAACTGCTGCTGGAACAGGCGCATCGCAATCAGCAAATCATGCAGCGCTACCAGGAATTCGACCTGAAATTCATCAGCTCGAACACCTTCCAGGAATTGATCGACAGCGTTTTCGATACGCTCACCGAAGCATCGGAACTGGATGTCGTCACGCTGTCGCTAATCGATCCGGATGCAGAAATTCGCCGCATCCTGACCGATCTGCGGATTGATGTTAGCGATTATCCGAATCTGATTTTCATTGAACAAGGCGTTGATGAAATCACCCATCCGGCACGCAAGCCATCTATCGGCCCGTACAGCACGATGCAGCACCGTCGTCTTTTTCCCGATACGGTATTAAAACCAAACAGCGTCGCCATACTGCCGCTGATACGCCGCAATGCGCTGATAGGCTGGCTCAGTCTGGGCAGTCTCGACCAAGAACGTTTTACCTCCGGCATGGCGAGTGATTTTTTACAGCACCGCGCATCCATAGTCGCAATTTGCGTAGAAAACGTCATCAACAACGAGCGTCTGCAACATATCGGCCTGACCGATCCGCTGACCGGCGTCAATAATCGCCGCTATGTAGAGCGGCGATTGCTGGAAGAAGTCGGCCGCACGCAGCGTCATGGTTACTCGCTGTCGGCCATGTATATCGATCTGGATTTTTTCAAGAAGGTGAATGACAACTACGGCCATCAAGGCGGCGACGAAGTACTGCGCGAAGTTGCAGCACGCATCAAGGCCGAGTTACGCTTGAGCGATGCGCTGGGCCGTTTCGGTGGTGAGGAATTTGTCGTCTTGCTGATCGATGCGTCGCTGGATGCCGCCGTGGTAGTCGCCGAGCGCATACGCGCAAGCGTATGCAACATACCGATTGCACTGACGACAGGCGAGAATTTGCGCGTGACCGTTTCTATCGGTGTCTCCAACCTCAAGGCCATAGGCCGCAAGGAAGAAACCGCAGCAGCAGCGCAACAATTTTTGGCAAAAGCAGATCAGGCTTTGTACCTAGCCAAGCAAGGTGGCAGAAACAAAGTTGTGAGCGCGGAGTAGTTCCTGGTGCAGATTCAAATTAAAATGAATACGCAATAAAAAAGGACCAATCACTGGTCCTTTTTTATTGCTACTGCTGAATTTATGACACGGCTTTGAGTTCAGTCTGCAGTCGCTCGTATTTGGCTTGCAGTTCTTCCTTGCTTTCACGCCAGGCAGGATTAAAGGGTATGCATTCGACAGGACAAACTTGCTGACATTGCGGTTCATCGAAATGACCAACGCACTCGGTACATTTGGTCGGATCTATCTCGTAGATTTCCTGTCCCATGTAAATCGCATCGTTCGGGCACTCCGGCTCGCATACGTCGCAATTGA
Source organism: Herminiimonas fonticola (assembly GCF_003293745.1). Taxonomy (GTDB): domain Bacteria; phylum Pseudomonadota; class Gammaproteobacteria; order Burkholderiales; family Burkholderiaceae_D; genus Oxalicibacterium; species Oxalicibacterium fonticola. The sequence goes on along the minus strand of NZ_PTLZ01000001.1, from coordinate 661,139 downwards.
TACATTCGTCCGTGATCAGCAGAGCCATGATGTATCTCTCTGAACAAACAAATAAGCGGCATCAGAACGAATACAGCAAGCGCTTGCAGGCGCTTGCTGCGCTGACCGGCACAAGGCCATGCCTTGTGAAATCCCGTGCAACGTGTCCGTGATCAGCAATGCCATGACAGCTCCGGTTCCAGCTTATCCCTGCCCTTGTGCAGAGATTTTTTCTTTCAGCCATTTATCGACTGAAGGAAAAACAAACTTCGATACATCGCCGCCCAGCGCAGCAATTTCACGAACTATCGTACCAGAGATGAATTGATACTGATCGGAAGGGGTCAGGAACAGCGTTTCGACGTCAGGCAACAAATAGCGATTCATGCCGGCCATCTGGAATTCATATTCGAAATCGGAGACCGCACGCAAGCCGCGCACGATCACACGTGCATCGTGACGACGCACGAAATCTTTCAACAAACCGGAAAAACTTTCGACATGCACATTGGGGTAATGACCCAGCACTTCGTTGGAAATGGTCAGGCGTTCTTCCAGCGAAAAGAATGGTTTTTTGTTCTTGCTGTCGGCAACGCCGACGATCAACTTGTCGAACAAACCTGATGCGCGACGTACCAGGTCTTCGTGCCCACGTGTCAGTGGATCGAATGTTCCTGGATAAATGGCTGTGACCATGATGGCTCCCGTATGGTGGCTAAGTGTCAGCTGGCGGAAAAAGCACGCGGCGCATGCGCCGGTTGAAGGGGCAATGTGAGCGTTTTGCTTTTTGTTCCGGCATAGCGCAGCACGACACTATGGGCACCGCAAATAACTGAAAGCGCATTATGCCTGAAGTTCAGGCAGTTTTTTCGCTTGCAAAAGATGGTAAAAAACCAAGCCGGCATTATCGGCACGCACGACTTCCCAGCCTTGCAACCAATCCGGTGGCGTCGCTACATCCAGAGAAGTTTCGGATTCGACATAAATCAAGCCGTCGTTCGCCAGCAAAGGCGCACAGGCAGGCAATATTTTGGCGAGCCAGTCTTGCAGATAAGGCGGATCAAGAAAAATCAGTTTGAACTGCCCGCTCGCGCCACGCGCTTGCAAACCTTGCACGGCAGACAAAGCGTCGCCGCGCACGATACTGACTTGCTCTGCGCGCAGTTTTCCCCTGGTGGCTTCGAGTTGTCGTACTGCCGGCGTATGCATTTCCACCATCACTACTTGTTCGGCACCACGGCTGGCCGCCTCAAAACCCAGCACACCGGTACCGGCAAACAGATCCAGACATTTAAGCGTGCTCCAATTGCCGTCGATCAAATGGTTGATCCAGTTGAATACGGTTTCACGCACGCGATCCGGTGTAGGCCGCAAACCTTCGGCATCGATGACCGTCAACGGTGTGCGCTTCCATTGCCCGCCTATGATACGCACCTGATGCGTCATGACGGGACGCGGCGGGCGTTTGGCGGCAGGCTTGGGAGGTTTGTTACGTATCTTTTTGGACATGAGTGACGATGCAAGGGAGCTGTGAGATTGAAACCACGCGCTGGAAAGTGTGCGCAGCATGGATTGTAATGGCTACAACCCATGCAAGCCAGCGTGGCGACTATCTATCTGCCCATACTTACTTATCAGTTGCGGTATCTGCGCCCACCACGACCGTTGATAATTTATCCATTTGCAGCTTGCGATTGAAGGCATCCTTGACCTGAGCCGCCGTTACCGCAGCGACCTTTGCAGTCCATGTATCCAGATAATCCAGCGGCAACTGGTAAAAACCGATCGCGGCAATATTCTCCAGTATCTTTTTATTACTATCGATGCGCAGGGAAAAACCACCGATCAGATTATCCTTGGCTGCTTTCAATTCTACTGGCGTCGGGCCATCGCGCAAAAACTCAGCAACGGTATCGCGCGTCACTTTCAATGCTTCGTTGGCCTGCTCTTTCTTGGTTTGCAAACCAATCTGGAAAGGCCCGGCCTGCGCCATCGGATTGAAGTAGCTGCTGACGCCATACGTCAGGCCGCGCTTTTCACGTACCTGTTGCATCAAGCGTGAAGCAAAACCACCACCGCCCAATACATAGTTCCCCACGGTTAAAGCAAAATGATCCGGATCATGGCGCGCCATCGCCGGCATGCCGATCAGAATATGTGCTTGCGTGGCTTGATGGGGAATGCGCTCCTCCCTACCTTTGGCGACCGGCACTGCAGGCAGAGCCGGTAAAGCCGCGCCTTGCGGCAAGCGTCGGGTTAGTTCCTGCGCAATTTTGTCAGCCTGCTCGCGAGTGACATCACCGATCAGCGCGACCACTGCACGATTGGCTACGTAATGCGTCGCATGAAAAGCCAGCAAATCGTCGCGCGTAATCGCAGTTACCGATTCCACTGTCAGTTGCTGCCCATACGGATGGTCGCCATACAGCAGACGCGAAAAAGCCTTGTCGGCAATCGCTTCCGGCTGCGTCAAACCTTCCTTGATGGAGGCAATCGTGCGTGCTTTATCGCGGGACAAAAAATCTTGCGGAAAGCTGGGTTCAGCCAGCAAACGTCCTACCAACGGCACGGCAATCTCCCGCTCGGATACCAGCGTGCGCAAGGTCACACCGGAGCGATCATCGTCGAGTCGGGCGCCACGCAGCGCGGCAGTATCCGCAAACGCATCGGAGATTTGCGCCTCTGTCAGTGCCGGCTCATTCGACGCTGGTACCGCGCGTATGCCGCGTGCCAGCATCGCGCTGGTCAATGCAGCCACGCCAGACTTACCGGCAGGATCACGCCTAGAACCCGCATCGAAATCGACGCTGAGATCGAGAATCGGAATTGTGTGATTTTCGACAAACAGTACGCGCGCACCATTCGGCAAGTTCCAGGATTGAATCTGTAATGCAGCGTGAGAAATACTGCATGCGGCACACAAGACTAGGCCGACTATCGTTTTGAACATGGGGACTCCAGAAATACTTTATTGGTTTTGAACGCAGCGTAGAACAAGATAGGCGTTATCAATGCAAGGGGCCGTTTGCTGCTGAGTCTGCAGATCCTGCAGGTCTTTTATCGGTCATAGGCAAAGGCACCAAGGTCGCGACCGTCAACGCATCATCGCCGAAATACTTTTGCGCCACCGACTGCACCTGTTGCGGCGTCACCGCCCGCAAGCGTTCAATGATCAGATCGATATCCTTGTACGACAGACCGGACATTTCCATCGCGCCGATTTCCATCGCTTGACCGAATACTGAATCGCGCTTGTAGACCTGACCTGCAATCAATTGCGTTTTGACACGCTTCAATTCGGCTTCAGATACACCGTCGGTCGCAATACGCGTCACTTCAGCCCGCAATTGCTTTTCTAGTTGCTCAGTTGTATTGCCCGCAGCCGGCGAACCATCCAGCAAGAACATCACAGGTCCACGCGCGACGCCAGAATACGAAGCGCCAACTTCATTCGCGACGCGATCTGTGCGCACCAGCTTGGCCGTTAAACGCGCATTGTCATAGCCATCCAAAACGGCTGCCAACACATCAAGCGCGAATGCATCGTCATCTTTTTTTACGTCATGCAAGGCTGGCACCTTGAATGCCAATACGACATAGGGATTTTCTGCCGGGGCCTTAACGGTTACGCGTTTGATGCCGAGTTGCGGCGGCTCGTTTTGTGGTCGCGTGCGTGTGAAGGCTCGGCCAACATTACGGCCAAAGTATTTTTCGGCCAACGCAAAAACCTGTTTGGCATCGACGTCACCGGATACAACCATCGTCGCGTTATTCGGCACATACCAGGCGTCATGCCAGGCTTTCACGTCAGCGACAGTCATGTTCTGCAAATCGTCCATCCAGCCTATGACAGGATTACGATATGGATGTGCGGCGTAGGCAGTTGCCGTCAACGCTTCCTGCACCATCGCGATCGGCTGGTCGTCGGTGCGCAGGCGGCGCTCTTCCATCACGACGCGGATTTCTTTTGCGAATTCATTCTTGTCGAATTGCAAATTGACCATGCGATCGGCTTCCAGCGCCATCACGGCTTCGAGCTTGGATTTTTCGATTTGCTGGAAATAAGCGGTGTAATCCTTGCTGGTAAATGCGTTTTCACGTCCGCCCAGTTGTGCGACACGCTGGCTGAACTCACCTACTTTCAGCTTCTTGGTGCCTTTGAACATCATGTGTTCCAGCGCATGCGCCACGCCTGTCGTGCCGTTGCGCTCGTCGACCGCACCGACCCGATACCAGATCATGTGCGCCACGGTAGGCGCTCTATGATCTTCGTTGACGATGATCTTCATCCCGTTTTTCAACGTAAATTCTTCAGTTTGTGCGGCCTGGGCAAATGACGATGCCAAAATAATCGATCCTGCCAACAGCATTACTCTCATTGTTCTAATACGCAATTTGATAGCCTTCGCTCTGATAGAATACGTCGATTGTATCCGCTTGCCTGCAATACACCGGCAAGCGCCTGTGACCGCTGTTCTGACACCATTCCCGATGTTTAGTTTCTTCAAGAAAAAACCGCAAGAACCTGCACCGCAAGCGAACGCGCCTGTAACGCCAGCTCCAACTCTCGGACAAGAAGCACCTGTCGCAGTTGCAACACCAGCTGAAATCGTTGCCGCCGTTACGCCGATAGAGCAAAAACAATCGTGGGTAGCACGACTGAAAGTCGGACTTTCCAAAACATCATCTAATTTGACGACACTCTTCGTCGGCGCAAAAATCGGCGATGAATTGTATGAAGAACTGGAATCAGCCTTATTGATGTCGGATGCAGGTGTCGATGCCACGCAATTTCTGCTCGACGAACTCAAGCGCAAGGTCAAGAACGAAAAACTGACCGAGGCCGCGCAAGTCAAATCCGCATTGCGCAGCCTGTTGCTCGACATGCTGACGCCGCTGCAAAAGCCGCTGGTACTTGAGCAGCATCAGCCGCTGGTCATCATGATCACCGGCGTCAATGGCGCGGGCAAAACCACCACTATCGGCAAACTCGCCAAACATTTGCAGACGCACGGCCAATCCGTTTTGCTAGCGGCCGGCGATACCTTCCGCGCTGCGGCACGCGAACAATTAACAGTCTGGGGCCAACGCAATAACGTAACCGTGATCGCGCAGGAATCCGGTGATCCGGCCGCCGTCGCATTCGATGCGGTGCATTCTGCACAGGCGCGCGGCACCAATGTTGTGATGGTCGACACGGCTGGACGACTGCCTACGCAATTGCATTTGATGGAAGAATTAAAGAAAATCAAACGCGTCACCGCCAAAGGCATGGCGTCTGCTCCGCATGAAATTTTGCTGGTCATCGACGGCAACACCGGGCAAAACGCACTGACGCAGGTCAAAGTCTTTGATGATGCACTGGGTCTGACAGGTTTGGTCGTCACCAAGCTGGATGGCACTGCAAAAGGTGGTGTGTTGGCAGCGATTGCACGCGCACGACCGATCCCGGTTTACTTTATCGGCGTCGGCGAACAGATAGAAGATCTGCAGCCATTCAATGCGCAGGAATTTGTAGAAGCACTCTTGGGATAACGCGACATCGATGATTGAATTTCGCCAGGTTTCAAAAAAATATACGCAAAACGTCACTGCGCTGTCCGACATCACATTGTCGGTCAACAAGGGCGAGCTGGTTTTTCTGGCCGGCCCTTCGGGCGCCGGTAAATCCACGCTATTGAAAATGATAGCTGCGATGGAAAGACCGACGGAAGGTACCGTCATCGTCAGCGGTCACGATATCGGTCGCATCAAAAATTCTGGCCTGCCTTATCTGCGTCGCAATCTCGGTTTGATTTTCCAGCAACAACGCTTGCTGTCGGATCGCAATGTTTTGGCGAATGTGATGTTGCCACTGATCGTGTGCGGCGCTTCGCGCTCGGATGCTGAGCGACGCGCGCGTGCTGCGCTGGACAAGGTTGGCTTGCTCGACAAGGCCAGCTCTGCACCGCAAACATTATCCGGTGGCGAACAACAGCGTGTGTCGATTGCCCGTGCCATCGTTAACCGCCCGCAAATCATTCTGGCGGATGAACCGACTGCCAATCTGGATAGAGAAAGTGCCAACAAGGTACTCGACGCATTGAAAGCTTTCCATGCGGTCGGCGTGACCTGCCTGATTTCCACCCATGACGAACAATTTCTCGATACGGCAACCCGCGTGATTTATCTCGATCATGGCAAGATCATCGAAAGCTGGCGCAGAACCACTCCGCAGGTGATGGCATGAATAGCTGGTTCAGACAACATCGCTTCGCACTAGGCGATGCATTCCGCCATTTGTTCAAGACACCGGGCAATTTTTTACTGAATGTATTGGTCGTATCGATCGCACTGGCATTGCCATTTGCCGGTCTGACACTGATTGAAAACGTCAGACCTGTATCCGAACAGTTAGCGGTAGAACCGGAAATCAGTGTCTTCATGCAGATGGATGCATCACGTGACCGCGCTACCGCGCTCGCGCCGGAAATCAAACGTATCGCACAGGAAGCCAAGCATCCGGTCAAGCTGGAATTCATCCCGCGCGAAAAAGCACTCAGCACGCTGAAAGATAAAACCGGGCTGGAAGATGCCATCAGTACGCTAGGCGCCAATCCATTACCGGATGCCTACGTCGTCAAAATGACAGGCTTCCAGAACGATGACGACGCAAAAAAGATCAAGAAAATCACTGAAAAACTTCAGGCTTTGAGCGGCGTTGAATCTGTGCAAATCGATTCAGCCTGGGTCGAGCGTCTGGCAGCGCTACTGCAAGTCATGCGGCTGGTCTTGCTATTCCTCGCTGCAACTTTGGGTGTGGTGGTGGTTGCTGTAGTGTTCAACACGATACGTTTGCAAGTCATGACGCAACGCGAGGAAATCGAAGTCTCGCGCCTGGTTGGTGCCACCGATTCTTTTATCTGCCGGCCTTTTTATTACACGGGCGCCTTGCTCGGCTTGATCGCCGGCGCTATCGCCTTGATCGCAGTTGCGATTGCCCTGAACCCGCTCAACGCTGCGATCGCGGACTTTGCGCGGCTATACGCTTCCGAATTCCGACTTGCGCCATTGGATGCCAGCGCGACCTTGATCATGTTGGCGGCCAGCGCCTTTCTCGGCTTGCTGGGTGCCTTGTTATCAGTACAGCGCCATTTAGCGCGACTGGCTTGAACGCAGTAAACAACGCTAATGAAGATGAGCGTTGTTTCAAAGATATCAAAACATTAATGTAAGCACGCACTCGCTGCAAAAGCACGCCAATTCAATGCTTTCGAAAAAAATGTGCTTTCCGTTTGCAAGAAAATCACTTTCAAAAATCCTGCAAAAAATTGCCATTCCGACGCAACTTCATGGCGAAATTCCGCTCTAATTTTCGCAAGCTAGGATTTATCGTGATCAAAAATGCAATAGCATTTTAGCTATCGGCCTAGTATAAAACGCTCATTAGCACTCATTCTTAGAGAGTGCTAATATAGCCGTTCTAAACGATTTCGCAGGAGCAAGGCGAGTCGATTCTGAATACAAGTGAGCAAGGAGAAAGCATGAAAGCAGCATCTGCATCAACCGCAATGATTCCAGCCAGCAACATCATGGCACTGGGGTTTTCTGGCGCGCTGGGCAATATTGACGCTTACATCTCGGCGGTCAATCGCCTGCCTATGCTGACGCACGAAGAAGAAATGTCGCTGGCACGTCGCCTGCGCGACGATAACGATTTGGGCGCTGCGCAAAAGCTGGTGCTTTCGCATCTGCGCCTGGTCGTATCGATTGCACGCGGCTACCTCGGTTATGGCTTGCCACATGCGGATTTGATCCAGGAAGGCAATATCGGCTTGATGAAAGCCGTGAAACGTTTTGATCCTGATCAAGGCGTGCGTCTTGTGTCGTATTCGATGCATTGGATCAAGGCAGAAATGCATGAGTACATCCTGAAAAACTGGCGCCTGGTGAAAGTTGCGACGACGAAGGCACAACGCAAGTTGTTCTTTAATCTGCGCAGTCATAAAACCAGCCTCGATTCGATGACGCCAGATCAAGTAGATGCTTTGGCAAAAACGCTAAACGTCAAACGCGAAGAAGTCATCGAAATGGAAATGCGTTTATCCGGTCGCGATATTGCTCTGGAAGCGCCAACTGACGATGAAGACGACAAGTTTGCGCCTATCGCTTATTTGTCTTCCGATATGCAAGAGCCAACCAAGGTTTTGGAAGCGCAAAACTATGACAAACTTCAAACTGAAGGCTTGTCGACAGCGCTGGGCAAACTGGATGCGCGTTCACGTCGTATCGTGGAAGCACGCTGGTTAGCCAATGACGATGGCTCAGGCGCAACCTTGCATGAGTTGGCTGATGAGTTCGGCGTATCAGCGGAACGCATACGCCAGATCGAAGCCGTTGCATTGAAAAAAATGAAAGGTTCGCTGGCTGCTTACGCATAATCAAGCAAGTTGCAGTGAACAAAAAAGGCGCTCAATCGAGCGCCTTTTTTATGTCAGATTACTTAAACCATCAGGCTGGTTGCGCCAGCAAAATCTTCAAGTCATGCACGATAGGCTCTACACCTTGACCGTGGCGAATGAACAAGCGGATGCGTCCTTGCGGGTCGAATACATAGCTGCCTGCAGTGTGATCGACGGTGTAACTACCCGGCGTTTTACCCGGCACCTTTTGATAAAAGACTTTGAATTCCTTGGCGGTCTTTTCAGTCTCTGCCAAGTCGCCACGCAAACCCAGGAAGCGCGGATCAAATGCCGGCACGTATTGCGATAACAAAGTTGCAGTATCGCGCTCAGGATCTACCGTAATAAACAATACCTGCACCTTGTCGGCATCCGGCCCCAAGGCTTTCATTACATTGGCCATTTCCAGCATTGTCGTAGGACACACATCCGGACATTGCGTGAAGCCGAAAAACACGACAACGGCTTTACCCTTGAAGTCGGCCAGCGTACGTAACTTGCCGTTATGATCATGCAAGGAAAAGTCCTTGCCATAAGCCAGCCCGGTCACATCCGTATTATTGAAAGCAACTGGCGCAGCCTTGTCACCACATGCACTCAACGCAAGCAAAACGGTACAGACAAGCAGCAAGGAACGTAAGCGCATCTTTTTCAAAACCTTAAATAGTGGTCGACCAACAGCGCTGCAAACAGCAGCGACAAATAAATAATCGAATACGTAAACATCTTGCGCGCGATCATGTCGGTGTAATGCCGATAAACCTGCCACGCATACCAGACAAAAATCGCGTCAAGTACAGCAGCCGACACCAGATAAATCAAACCGCTCATGCCTACTGCGAACGGCAACATCGTCGTTGCTACCAAGGCTATCGTGTACAACCAGATATGGAATTGCGTGAAAGCCGTACCGTGGGTAATCGGCAGCATAGGCAAGCCGGATTTTGCATATTCATCGCGCCGATACAAGGCCAGCGCCCAGAAATGCGGCGGAGTCCAGATAAAGATAATCAAAACCAGTATCCACGCCTGCATAGGCAACTCATTTGCGACTGCAGCCCAACCGAGTGCTGGTGGCATCGCGCCAGACAAACCACCGATGACGATATTTTGCGGCGTCGCCGGCTTCAGGATGATGGTGTAAATCACGGCATAACCAACAAAGGTCGCGAAGGTCAACCACATCGTCAGCGGATTGACGAAGTTATAAAGTATCCACATACCAGCGCCGCCAATCACGCCGGAAAAAACCAGCGTCTGCGGCACGGTAATTTCGCCACGCGCCATAGGGCGTCTTGCGGTGCGCGCCATGCGTGAATCAATTTCGCGCTCGACCAGGCAATTGATCGCGAAAGCGGCGCCAGCCAAGAGCCAGATGCCGGCAGTTGCTGCGACAACAATCTTCCAGCTTGGAAGTTCAGGTGTTGCCAGGAACATGCCAATCACGGCGCAAAACACTGCAAGCTGCGTCACACGCGGCTTGGTCAGTGCCCAGTATTGGGCGATGCGATTGGGAGAAGCAGTCAGGGTTGTCATGCGTTATCTTTTGATGCGGCTGGTGATCAGATCAATATGCAAATCCATCTGCAAAACTATTTGATCTGACTCACGATTTTCTCGGGCTGGCCCGAGATTCTAGTCTTGTAGTTTAACATGACCAGCAGTAGCACAAGCAGCGCTGCACAACCGTTGTGCGCTACTGCAAGTGCGAGCGGCCATTTCAATGACACGGTGGCAATACCGATCGTGATTTGCAAAGCCAGCGCACCCAGTAAAGCACGCGCAACAGGCCGCATGCCTTCAATCTTGAGTGCCTTGCAACCCAGCCAAGCCAGATAAGCGGCCAGCACGAAAGCAAAAAATCTATGCGTCCAGTGGATTGCTGTCAGCGCAGCAAACGGCAGATATTCGCCATCCGCCGTTTTACCCAGAGTGCGCCACAAGGTAAAGCCATTGTCGAAATCCATTTGTGGAATCACTGCTCCGTGACACAAAGGAAAATCGCTGCAAGCCAGCGCCGCGTAATTGGTGCTGACCCAGCCGCCCAATGCAATTTGCAATGTCAGCAACATCAAACCTATCAATGCAGGAACTCGCAATGCCGACGCCTGCGCTGCAACCGGAGCGTGATCTTTTTGACGTGCACCTACCCAAGTCAACATCCCGAGCAAAGCCATGCCGAGCAATAAATGTATGGTGACGATGATGGGTTGCAATTTCATCGTGACGGTCCACGCACCGAACGCGCCTTGTATGCAGACAAAAACAAACAGCAGCATAGGGTAACGTGGCGAGAAGCGTTGATTGCTGCGGCCGCTCTGCAACCAGAAGCGCCATGCAATCACCATGATCGCAATGATCAGCACACCGATTCCCATCGCAAGATAGCGATGAATCATTTCAACCCATGCTTTCATCACCGTCACTGGGCCATCGGGCATCAAGGCTTCGGCGGCGCGTATATGCTCCATTGCCTGCAAAGGATTGGCATGACCGTAACAACCCGGCCAGTCAGGGCAACCAAGGCCGGAATCCGTCAACCGCGTAAAGGCGCCGAACATGATCACATCGAAGGTGAGGAATACTGTCACCCATACCAGCTTGCGGTACTTGTCCGGATCTTTCGACGACCAGACAATCACACACGCCAGCATTGCGACGAACAGTCCTTTGCTGGCCAACTGGAACAAAGTATTGGAATCAACCAATTGAAGAAGCTTTCAAAAGTTTGATTACATCTTTCTTGATCTTGTTCGGGTCTGCATCTTTAGGAAAACGCATCATCAAATTTCCCAGAGGATCGATCATGAAAATATGGTCAGACATTGTTGTCCCCTCTTCCACCGGCAACCATCCACGTACCGCATCCGCCTTCACACGTAGCATATGGGTACCGTCAAATTCGCGCATCAATATCGTATCGATCGGCTTATTGTCGGTGATCAGCCAGACGCGCTCGATGCGCTCCATTTCCTTGCCTTGCGCAAGACGTAGCTGACGAATGTCATGCAATTTCTTTTCGCAGATCGCAGGGCATTCCCCACCATCCACTTGCAGCATGATCCACTTGCCCTTGTAAGCTTCCAGTGTAATTGACTTGCCATCCAGCGTAGTCGTTCCCAGATCAGGAATCGGATAATCACGCGGATCGATAAATGCGCCGTAATTGGTACGGCTTTGCGGCTTGATCACGTAATACGTCAAGTACGACAGGATAATCGGTGATGCACAGACCAAAATCACGGCCAGTAATTTCCAGCGTCCTTTGTGTTTAGTTTTTTCCACGTCGAATTCCTGTCACAACAAAAAAAATAAAGGCCATCGCCGCCAGCGCATACCACTGGAAGGCATAACCACGATGTTTTTCCACACCGGTATATGGCAAGGGCCAGTCACGCACCAAACCATCATGAGTATCGGATAACTGTTCAAGAAAAATCGGCTGCATCGCTAATTTGCTGGAGGCTGCAAAACTCGCGATATCCAGATTTTGCACAATCGCATGAGGCTGTGGCGCATCAACAGCCCCTAATTGCATGACGTGACCGATGGACTGTCGCGCCACACCTTCAATTTCAATCGAACCCTCCGGCGTCACGATAGCCGGCAATTTGGTGCGATCAGCAACGTTGCGAGGAATCCAGCCGCGTGCGACCAAGACATATTGATTGGTCGCGGCAATCTTGAATGGCATCAGCAGATAAAAACCGGCGACACCATTGTTCGGACGATTATCCAGATAGACAGGCCACTCGCGCAAAAACTCGCCTCTGGCAATCACACGCCGAAATTCAAGATCCTCGCTATTAGGCAAGGTCGCATCCAATCGAATCGCTGGCGCAGACTGGCGCGCCTGCAGTTTCTCTGCCAGTTCAATCTTCTCCGTTGCACGTCGCGTTTGCCATTGAGCCAGCGACAATCCTATCGCCACCGCAACCGCGGCGGCGACAAATGGAATGAGCCTAAATCGGAAGGTGATTCGCATTACAATACCAATTCACTCTAACCATGCCATTGCCCCATTTCGGCTCACGCACATCGCCATGAAAATCTTTGTCGCCATCGCTTTTATCCTGATTCTCGGCAGCCTTGGCTCCGCGCTGTTTTTCCTGATGAAGGATAAAGGCAAAAGTGACCGCACGATCAAGGCACTCGCGATGCGCGTCGGCTTCTCGATCACACTGTTTCTTTTGGTTCTGCTTGCGTATCGCCTCGGTTATATCCAACCCACCGGCATACGCTAAGTTCAAGATTTCAACTGATCTTTGTATCTCACGCAAGATCAGACTTGCTCGTAAAAAAGCCGCACCGAAGTGCGGCTTTTTTACGTCTTGCTGTTTACTGATTACAGCCAGTAAACAACAACGTACAAACCAAGCCAGACCACGTCAACAAAGTGCCAATACCAGGCTGCACCTTCAAAAGCAAAATGATGGTCTGCGGTAAAGTGACCTTTCAGTACACGATACAAAACCACACTCAACATGATCGCACCCAGAGTCACATGGAAACCATGGAAGCCGGTCAGCAAAAAGAAGGTTGAACCATACACACCGGATGTCAGCTTCAGATTCAGTTCGCTGTATGCATGCATGTATTCATACACCTGAAAGCCCATGAAGACTGCGCCCAACAAGATCGTCGCTGCCAGCCAAAAAGCCGTTTTGCCGCGATGATTTTCACGCAGCGCATGATGCGAAATAGTTAATGTCACGCCCGACATCAGCAGCAAGGCGGTATTGATGGTCGGGATCCAGAACGGGCCCATGGTGGCAAACGATTCAACGGTACCGGCAGGGCCAACGTTACCCCAATGCGCGGCAAAATCAGGCCACAGAATCTTGTGATCCAGGTCGCCCAGCCAAGGCATCGTGATACTGCGCGCATAGAACAAGGCACCGAAGAACGCAGCAAAGAACATGACTTCGGAAAAAATGAACCAGCTCATGCTCCAGCGGAACGATGCATCGACACGCTGGTTGTACATGCCACCTTCGGATTCGCCGATGGCATCGCCAAACCATTTGTACAGTACGACCAGAAAGCCGAGGAGACCTACAAAAGTTGCATAAGGACCCCAGGCAGCATCATTGACCCAGCCCGATGCGCCCAGCATCATCGTCAGCAGGGAAATACCCGCGGCCACCGGCCAGCTGGACGGACCCGGCACGAAATAATAAGGCGCATTTGCGTGTGGTGCACTCATCTCCATCTCCCAATACAAAATTCAAATAGTTACGATGCAACGGCAGCTTTGACCCATGTCACAAGCGCCGCAATTCAATTCCATTTAAACCTGGCGACACGATCGTCGTCGTATTTCCGCCTTCGTATTTCTTATCCTGCGACTGCTGACTTCAACTCAACGGTCTTTTCTGGCTTGGCTATCTCAAAGAAAGTATAGGACAAGGTGATCGTCTTTACATCTTTGGGCAAGGCCGGGTCCAGATAAAATACCACCGGCATTTGCTTGGCCTGACTTGCTTCCAGCGTCTGCTGCTGAAAACAGAAACATTCGACTTTCTTGAAATGCGCTGCAGCCTCCTGTGGTGCGTAACTTGGAATTGCCTGCGCTTCTATACTGCGCTTTTGCGTATTGACCACTTCATACAGCACCTGGGTCATTTCACCCGGATGCACTTGCATGCTGTTTACCGTTGGGCGAAACCGGAATGGTCCTTGTGCATTCGCATCAAATTCAACCGTAATCGTCCTGCTTTTATCGATTTGCGAATTATCGATAGGCTTTACCTTCATCTCTTGCGAGGTCAGGATATTCACGCCAGTCAGTTCACAAATCTGCTTGTAAAGCGGCACCAGCAGATAACCAAAGCCAAACATCATTACCGCAATCACGGCAAGTTTGCCGAACATCCGGGCGTTTAATTTTCCGGTTGGCTCTATCTGATTATCCATCTCGCCCTAACTAAACCAAATACGTTTGGCAATCACGCTGAGCATGAAGGCTATTGCGACTACGGCCAGAAGCAGCCCTGTACGCAGATTACGCTTTTTTTGATCCGTCATATGAAGACAGCCTCATTGAACATGAGGCCGCCACTCCATTTACTTAACAGTCGGTGGTGTTTCAAAGGTATGGAAAGGCGCTGGGCTAGGCACAGTCCATTCCAGGCCTTCTGCACCTTCCCACGGTTTGTCAGCAGCTGGTACGCCGCCACGTATCGATGGAATCACCACCGCAAACAGGAAGTACAGCTGCATCAAGCCAAAACCCAAACCACCGATAGATGCAATCACATTGAAGTCAGTGAACTGCGCAGGGTAATCTGCATAACGACGCGGCATACCGGCCAATCCCAGGAAGTGCATAGGGAAGAAGGTAACGTTGAACAGAATCAGCGAACCCCAGAAGTGGATCTTGCCGCGTGTTTCGTTGTACATGAAACCTGTCCACTTCGGACCCCAGTAGTAGAAACCGGCGAACAGTGCGAACAAGGAACCTGCCACCAACACATAGTGGAAGTGGGCAACTACGTAGTAGGTATCCTGCAACTGGATGTCGATCGGTGTCACGGCCAGAATCAGGCCGGTGAAACCACCAATCGTGAACACGAAGATAAAGCCGATCGCGAACAGCATAGGCGTTTCAAAGGTCATCGAACCGCGCCACATGGTCGCGATCCAGTTGAAAATCTTCACGCCGGTTGGTACTGCAATCAGCATCGTTGCATACATGAAGAACAACTGCGCAGTCACCGGCATACCGGTGGTGAACATGTGATGCGCCCACACCATGAACGACAGGATCGCAATCGAAGCAGTTGCATACACCATCGATGCATAACCGAACAATTGTTTACGCGCAAAAGTTGGAATGATGTGCGACACGATACCGAACGCCGGCAGAATCATGATGTACACCTCTGGATGTCCGAAGAACCAGAAGATGTGTTGATACATGACAGGATCACCGCCGCCGGCAGCATTAAAGAACGATGTGCCGAAATGACGATCTGTCAGTGTCATCGTGATCGCACCAGCCAGAACCGGCATCACAGCGATCAGCAGGTAAGCAGTAATCAGCCAGGTCCAGCAGAACATAGGCAACTTCATCAGCGTCATGCCAGGTGCGCGCATGTTCAGGATGGTCACGATGATGTTGATCGAACCCATGATCGACGACGCACCCATGATATGCAGCGCGAAAATCGCCATATCCATGCCTGGGCCCATCTGGGTCGACAGCGGTGCGTACAAAGTCCAGCCGGCAGCAGTTGCTCCACCAGGAACCAGGAACGAGACCGCCAGCAAAATTGCGGCCGGTGGCAACAACCAGAACGAGAAGTTGTTCATCCGCGCAAACGCCATGTCGGATGCGCCGATTTGCAGCGGCACCATCCAGTTGGCGAAACCAACGAAGGCCGGCATGATGGCGCCGAACACCATCATGATGCCGTGCATCGTGGTTAGCTGATTGAAGAACTCAGGTTGCATCAATTGCAGACCAGGCTGAAACAATTCTGCGCGAATCAACATCGCCAGGAAACCGCCGGACAACAACATGGTGAAAGAAAACCACAGATACAGCGTACCGATATCTTTATGGTTGGTCGCATAGACCCAGCGGCGCCAGCCTTCTGGCGCACCGTGATGATCGTCATGCGAATGATCGTGGGCTGCGGCGTGTGAATGATCGACTGCGGTTGTGCTCATCTCAATCTCCTGATTCGATTACTTGCGCGCAGCCAGCACTTCAGCTGGTTGAACAATATTTTCCGCAGCCTTGTTGGACCAGTGATTACGGGTATAGGTAATCACCGCAGCAATTTCGGTATCCGACAGCACAGACTTCCATGAAGGCATGGCGCCCTTGCCCTCCATCACGATATGAATGTTTGCGGCTTTTGGACCAGTGACGATAGGCGAAGCATCCAGTGCCGGGAAGCTGCCTGGTACACCCTTGCCGTTTGCCTGATGGCAAGCGATACAATTTGATGTGTAAACTTTCTCGCCGCGTTGCACGAGTTCATCCACAGTCCATGTCTTGTTAGGATCGTCTGCATTCGCAGCCATTTCCTTTTTCTTGCCATCGACCCACGCCTTGTAATCTTCATTGCTGACGACGTTCACGACGATAGGCATGAACGCGTGATCCTTGCCGCACAGCTCGGCGCATTGACCGCGGTAAGTACCGATTTTTTCAGCCTTGAACCAGGTATCGCGTACAAAACCAGGAATCGCATCCTGCTTGACGCCGAACGCAGGAATCATCCACGCATGGATCACGTCATTGGCAGTCAGAACGATACGGATTTTTTTGTTGACGGGAACGACGACAGGATTGTCGACTTCGATCAAGTAGTTTTCGTTTTTAACGATTGAGGAATCGACGATCTGTTCGCGCGGCGTTGCCAGATTCGAAAGGAAGTTGATGCCCTGGCCTTCGCCATTCAGGTAGTCATAACCCCATTTCCACTGCATGCCAGTGGCTTTGATGGTGATGTCGGCATTCGACGTATCCTTCATTGCCACCACCGTTTTGGTGGCGGGAAGCGCCATGCCAATAACGATCAGGAATGGAACGATGGTCCATGCGATCTCAACTAAAGTGCTTTCGTGGAATTTGGCAGACTGGTGGCCGAGCGACTTGCGATGCTTGAGTATCGAATAAAACATCACGCCGAAGACAGCGAAAAAAATCACCAGACAGATAATCAGCATCAATGTGTGCAGCGAATAGATCTGTTCGGCGATCTGCGTCACAGGCTCGTGAAAATTGAGCTGACGTACTGCAGGTCCGCCTGGACTATCGGTCACCGCCCACGACGGCAAACCTGCCGTCAGGAGCGACGCACCGAGCATCAAAGATTGAAGGCGCTTCGCAAGTTCCATGATTTCCTCAAATGCCCAAATTAAGAATTCTGAATTAAGAATCCAGTTCACCGCCGGGCAAGACTGCCAGCCCCAGCCTCTAGCGCATTCTTTTTGGAATGCTCCTCTTGATCCATCGGGAATCAACTACACATCTGATTGTGTGCTTGCGATTCCGGCCTACTTATCATTGCACCGCACTATTCCTGCAGCTGCTTCAGTCTGACCGCTTGCTTTTATATATACGCGCACGCAAAGTCGCGCTCGCGCAAAACCGTCGAAGTATAAGTCGGAAATGACAGTGTTATCAAGTGCACAGGAATTTAGCGCTCTAAATGCTGAAAGTAAGCAACACTTCACTGCACACTACCCAAAAATACTGTAGCGCTCACTGCATTAAAGTAATGCCACTTCAGCAAGTACCCTTGCTTTCCTCTTGTCTGTTTTCTTATTTTTTTGGCAAATCAAATCGAACGATAGATTCACCGCTGGCAGTCGTGCGTGGCGCCGGCCGGAATGCATGGCCGTAAATAATTTCAAATGTCAGCGGAATCTTGCCGTCGGCATCACGGCTTTGCTCCAGCACATCTACTACGCGCTGCCACGCTTGTTTGCCAAGCAAGGCTCTGCGCCGCGTATCCAATGGGTTGCCACCAAAAGCACGGACATCGCCCATCAGTTTTTCGACCGAGCCATACGTAACAGTCAAGGTTTCCATGTCCATGACCGGCGTTGAAAAGCCGGCGCTCACCAACATATCGCCAAAATCATGCATATCCACAAACGGCAATGCATGCGGCTCACTGTCGGCTTGCGCAAACGCAGCACGCAACTCCTTGAAGGTATCAGGGCCAAAACAGGAAAACATCAACAAACCATCCTGCCGCAATACGCGACGCCATTCGGCAAATACACGATCCGGTTGCGGGTGCCAATGCAAGGCCAGATTCGACCACACCAGATCGACCGCGTTAATACCGAAAGGTAGCTGGGAAAAATTACCACATAGCAAATTCGCGCCCGATTCTCTGCCCATCCCGGCTGGTAACCATTGCTGCAGCAAACGATTCATGGATGACAAGGCTGCCGTTTGTGCAGCCTGCGCTTCCGCCAGCATGGCGGGCGACGCATCCAAACCCAGCATTGCCGCTTTCGGGAAGCGTTTTTGCAAAGTTGTCAGATCCTCGCCTTCGCCGCAACCGGCATCGAGCACACGCTCAGGCGTAATCCGGACCAAAGCCAGGCGTTCATGCATACGAGTCGCGACTTCACGACGCAGAAAATTCGATTCGACCAAGCGCGCCGGGTCATCGAACAAGGTACGCACCCGGTTTAAATCAATTGGCGCGCTCAGGCTGGAGTCAGGAAGGGAGGACACGAATAGAGAGAAGGTTCAGTGAGATAATGCCGCAAGTTTACACGCATGAAGGCTGGGTTGCGCGATGCATTATCGTTTTCTCGACTGGACTCGGCATTTCATTCGGCAGTTGCCTGCGGCGCTGCCATCGTCGTGCGCATTATGCGGAGTTAGCGGCGCAGACTCGCTTTGCCAGGATTGCAACAGTCGCTTTTTCAGCCAGCACCCACATCGCTGCTCGCAGTGCGCGTCTCCGCTAGCCTTCGCCAGCGACAAAGCCGAACGCTGCGGCAACTGCCTGAGCAATCCGCCCGCCTTTGACACCACCATCGTCGCCAGCGATTACACTGCGCCTATAGATCAATTGGTACTGGCCCTCAAATTCGGTAATCGTCTGGCCCTGGCTCCTTTATTTGCGCGCATGTTGCGAGACGCCATATTGCGTGAGCCGGCTTTCACCATGCCAACCTTGCTGGCTGCGGTGCCACTAGGCGAAAAGCGTCTGGCCGAACGCGGCTTCAATCAGGCGCTGGAAATCGCCAAACCGCTGGCACGGGCTATTGCCATCCCGCTCGCCCCTCAGTTAATAGAACGCACGCGCGACACCTTGATGCAGGCGATGTTGCCAACCGCCGAACGACATCGCAATATCCGCCACGCTTTTGCGCTACCGGCCAACGCCGTCAAATTCGTGCGCGGGCAGCACATAGGTTTGGTCGATGATGTACTGACCACAGGCGAAACCCTGAATGAAATCGCTGCCACGCTGAAGCGTCATGGCGCAGTCCGCGTCACCAATCTGGTTTTCGCACGCACACCGCATAAGTAATTGGCGACACATCAGATTAAAATGCGCCATCCGATCTGTGCACGCCCCGAACGCACAACACACTGGCGGCTTCATATTGAATTACGCCGAGGAGAATTGATTTGTTTCATGTAGTACTGGTAGAACCCGAAATCCCGCCGAACACCGGCAATATCATCCGCCTGTGCGCGAACACTGGTGCGCAATTGCATTTGATTGAGCCACTCGGCTTCCCCTTGGACGATGCCAAGATGCGCCGCGCCGGCCTCGATTACCATGACTATGCACAGATGAAGGTACATAGCGACTGGGCGGCGTTTCTCGCTTCATTTCCGGCTGAACAACCTTTGAATCCGGCACGCATGTTTGCCATGACGACACATGGCTCGACGCCGTTTGCAAATCTGGCATTTCAGCCGGGAGATATTTTTGTATTCGGCTCGGAGACCAAAGGACTGGATCCGACGCTGCGCAATTCTTTCCCTGGCGAGCAAAGAATACGTTTGCCTATGCGACCGGATAATCGCAGTCTGAATCTGTCCAACACGGTTGCCGTCGTGGTGTATGAAGCATGGCGGCAAAACGGTTTTGAAGGTGGCAGTTAATTCCATCCGGTTTTAAGCTAGGATACTCGCTGGGAATTTTCTTCGCCGTACGCAACCATTCAAGTTCCATTCAAAGGACAGCATGAACTTACGCTCACTCTCATTCATTTCTGCCGGTTTGTTAATCTGCGGCTCTGCACTCGCACATGAGTACCGCGCCGGCGACATCCTTATAGCCCATCCATATGCGCGCACAACCATGCCTGGCCAAACCAGCGGCGGCGCCTATCTCACATTGGAAAACAAGGGCAAGCAAGCTGACGCCTTGATTTCCGCGCAATCACCTGCAGCGCAGTCGGTGGAAATTCACAGCATGTCGATGACCACTGATAATGTCATGCGCATGCGCGAAGTCGGTAGCATAGAACTCAAGCCGCAAGATAAAATCGTCATGCAACCCGGCAGCGGCTATCACATCATGCTGCTGGGATTGAAAGCTCCACTCAAGGCCGGCGACAAATTGCCGCTGACGCTGACGTTCAAGAAGGCCGGGAAAGTGGAAACTTCCATTTTAGTTGAAGAAAACAAAGCTAAAAATACCGAGACCAAGCAGGAAGAACATCAACATCACTGATAGCTAGTGAGCCAAGAATCGTCAAACGTGCATGCGCAAAAAAAGGGACCTTTGATAAGGTCCCTTTTTTTATCGCGCCGGCCTGGATTACTTGGCAGGGTAGTGGCTATACACCTTGTATTTTCCATCCGCCTGAAACAACAGCACATCGTAAGCATCCGCCGGCTCACCGGCCACTTCCATGCCGGGCGATCCCATCGGCATGCCGGGCACAGCCAAACCTGCTGCTTTCGGTTTTTCTGCCAGCAAGCGCTTGATATCAGCAGCCGGCACATGCCCTTCCAGCGCGTAACCACCTATTGTTCCGGTATGGCAGCTGCCTAATGAAGACGGCACGCCCAGCTTCGTCCTATACGCGGCAGTGTTCGGCACATTCTGCGCATTCACCTTGAAGCCATTCGCGCGTAGATGATCTACCCACTGTGTACAGCAACCGCAAGTCTCACTCTTGTAAACCTGGATCACCGGCTGGCTCACCTTGGCAAAACCGATGGTCGGCATTGCGCCAAGCAAAAGTGCGGCACGTAGAAAAACACGTCTTTGCATTATTTTCTCCTGATGACTCTACATATTCACAAAAACCTGTGGCACATGCAATTCGAACAATTTCAGACAAACAAAAAGCCGCAAAAATTCTGCGGCTTTTTTACGAATGCAAAAACTGCAACCTTGCTTAGGCTGCCTGTACCGCTGCCAGACGCGTGACGATTTCCTTGCGATAGCGATTCAATTCCTGCACGGAACCGAAGGTGCGCTCGAACAGCAGCGACATATTATGCAGAATCCGATCGACAACTTTCTTTTCCCACTCGCCGTCAAACTTGATCTGACCGTCCAGCCAGCGCTCCAGCCATTCCGGATCAGGTAAACGTGATTGCACGGTGTCGTTCGGGAACAAGGATTGGTTCACATGCAGATTGGTTGGATGCAAAGGCTTTTCAGTACGACGCGCCGAAGCCATCAACACACCGATTTTTGCGAATGCAGCGCGCGCCGAATCACCCACTTCGTTCAACGCTTTTTTCATGTAGCGCAGATAAGCGCCGCCGTGGCGCGCTTCATCCTGGCTGATGATTTTGTAGATTTGCTTGATGACAGGTTCGGTGTGCCAGTCGGACGCACAGCGATACCAGTGATTCAAGCGGATTTCGCCGCAGAAGTGCATCATCAGCGTTTCCAGCGCTGGGGCAGGATCGAATTCGAAACGCACGTTGTGCAATTCCTCTTCAGTCGGCACAAACTCCGGCTTGAAGCGGCGCAGATATTCCATCAACACCAGCGAATGCTTTTGTTCTTCAAAAAACCAGACCGACATGAATGCAGAGAAGTCACTGTCGCCGCGATTGTCACGCAAGAACATTTCCGTTGCAGGCAAGGCCGACCATTCCGTAATCGCATTCATGCGTATGGTTTGTGCTTGCTCATCAGTGAGCTTGGAGCCGTCGAACTGATCCCATGGAATATCGGTTTCCATGTTCCAGCGAACCTGTTCTAAGGATTTAAACAATTCTGGGTACAACATATGCGCCTTAAAAATTGAGTTAAGTGCTTGATTCTACCAAGAAATTCGTCACTTACCCAGTAACAGTCCGGCAATTTCCTTATATAAAGCTTTATTTTCAGTGTGAAATTTCATTTTCCCTGCATTACAAAAAGCCAAATAGCTTGCTCTGCAAAAGATTAGACGCCATGCGGAACACACTTGTTTCATACAAAAGGTAAACCATTCTGCGATGAATTCAATCCGTTCCTGCACAAGCTTGCTTGCTGAAAAGCATGTCATGTAGAACAAACTTCACAGCACCCGCCATGACAAACTTGGCATCTTGATGCAAGATGCACTTATCCACATACGACAAGCAAACTCATCATGAAGAAAATAATTTCAACGATCCTGCGCTGCACCCTACTATCGAGTTTTTTCATAGGTGCACACGCATACGCACAGACATCAGCCAACGCGGCCTGCCCTGCAACATTGAACCATACTGTGCAACGTCTGCAAGATGAAGCGTCACAAAATCTTTGCCAGTACGCAGGTAAAGTCATTTTGGTCGTCAACACCGCCAGCTACTGCGGCTACACAGTGCAATACGAAGGATTGGAAAAACTGTATGCCAAGTACAAGGATCAAGGTCTGGTCGTACTGGGCTTTGCATCGAATGATTTCGGCCAGCAAGAACCTGGTGCGAACAAGGAAATCGCCGAATTTTGCAACAATACCTATGGCGTCAAATTCCCGATGTTTGCCAAAACATCGGTTATCGGCCCGAGCAGCAATCCGTTTTATCAATCATTGATGAAAGCTGGGGCGCGGCCGCCGAAATGGAATTTCCACAAGATCCTGCTCGATCGCAAGGGTAATGTAATGGCCAGTTATCCATCGAAAGTGACACCCGCCGATAAAAAACTGGTGGCCGACATTGAGCAGGCGTTGGCGCAAAGATAAACCCCTTGTCGACGCGTTGAACCATGAAATCTGCTATTCCAGGGCTGGCAAAGGGAAACAAGGCCTGCGGACCTTACAACACAGTAAGCGCGCCCATGCCATCAGCAGGCATAATGTCGAACTTGACCAGATTCATGAATAAATCTGCTGGCAGATACCACGCGCCAAGGATTATTCATGAACCAAACCGAAACTGAAAGTGATTACAGGCGAACACTCGCCTTCCTACCATGCGCATTTTGATTATTGAAGATAACGCCGATATCGTCGCGAATCTGTACGCGTTTCTAGAACCGCGCGGCTACGTGCTCGACTGCGCAGCCAACGGATACGCAGGATTCGCACTCGCGGCGCAACATGAATACGATGCCGTCATTCTCGACATCAAGATTCCAGGCATAGATGGCCTGACGCTGTGCCGCAAGATGCGCGACGAATTGCAAAACGATACGCCGGTGCTGATGCTGACCGCGCGCGACACACTGGACGACAAAGTTGCCGGTTTCGACAGCGGCGCAGACGACTATCTAGTCAAGCCGTTTTCGCTATTGGAAGTGGAAGTTCGCCTCAAGGCATTGATACGTCGCGCACGCGGCAAAAATCAGGGCACGAACTTCCTCAGCGTCGGCGATTTGGTATTCGACACCTCGACATATCAAGTCAAACGCGGCGGCATGCCGGTCACGTTGACCAAAACAGGATTCAAGATCCTGGGCTGCCTGATGAAGGAAGCGCCAAAAGTCGTTTCGCGCGAAACGCTGGAACTGGAAGTCTGGGGCGATCATCCGCCAGACAGCGATGCGCTACGCACCCACATCCACGCCTTGCGGCAGGCACTGGATAAAGCACATCCGTTTGCGATGTTGCGCACAGTTCAGGGCATAGGCTACCGCTTGGTAGGCTCGGATGAAACGACGTAGTTCATTGCGACGACGCATAGTTGTCGCCTACCTTCTTTTCGCACTCGCGATTTGTACTTTCTTTGGCGCGGTAGTCGCCGTTGCCATTGAAGGTACCGAAGATTTACTGGTAGATGAACACTTACGCAGCATTGCTGCCTGGGCATCGCCGCGCCATGCGATCGGCATGCCGGTGGAAATGCCGTCCGATGTCAGTTTTTATCACGGCGAAGATATCCCGCTTGCACTGCGCGACATGCCGCTCGGCGTCGCCAAGGAAAGCTTCGAAGGAAAAAACGTCCATCTGCTGGTCGGCGAAGATAATGCAGGCACCTATGTGGTCATCGATCGCGCCAGCGAATACAAAAACATCGAGCATGTGATTTACGCGATGGTCATAGCCGGCTTCCTCGGCTTCGTCGCGCTGTCGCTGTTTCTGGGAAGTTTTATCGCACGCGGCTTCGTCGACCCCATCGTCGAACTGGCTGCTGCAGTCAAGGACAATAACCATCCAACAGAATTACCACTACTGGACAGCAAGGATGAACTCGGCATATTAGCTCGCGCATTCGCCGCCCATACCGCAGAACTCAAGCAATTTCTGACACGCGAGCGCTTCTTTACCGGTGATGTCAGCCACGAATTACGTACTCCTCTTACCATCATCACAGGCGCGGCAGAGTTATTGGTCGAACAAACGGCGGCGCAACCGGCACTGCATGCGCCAGCAGAGCGCATCCTGCGCGCAGCCAAGGAAGCAAACGAGTGCGTTGAAATACTGCTGCAACTGGCGCGCGCGCCAGACCAGATCAATCGGCCGGAAACCTCGGTCGCAGAGGTCATTCATGCCGAAATTGCACGCTGCCAGCATTTCGTCGAGAACAAGCCGGTCACACTCAATTTTGAAGAAGGCGAAGATTTCGTCGTGACGGCACGCAAAGAGTTGCTGACAGCGGCAATCGGCAACTTGATCCGCAACGCCTGCCAATACACAGAACAAGGCTCAGTCACCGTCAAGATGATTGGGCATTCCGTTATCGTCGAAGATACTGGCCCCGGCCTGCCTGAATCCGTACAGGCGCGCCTGCAAAATAATCCTTCCGCAAAACCATTGGTGGGCTCCGCCGGCACAGGACTGGGCCTCGCTCTAGTCGTGCGCATCTGCGAATACCTAGCCGCGACGCTACATGTCGAAAATAATCCAAAAAATGGCAGTAATTTCCGAATTGTTTTTAAGACAATTTTAACGAAAATTTAACTCTATTCTCACAACTAATTAAGTTCCGCAGCGCTAATCTGCGCCTGTGCAGTGAAGCAAATTGTCTAGGCAATTCAACTTCTCCAACCGGTTTTGAGTGTTTTTTATCTTGAACCGCAGGCATTCCGTTTAAAGCGAAATGTCGCGCACATGAATACGTAGTGGCCATAAAAGATTTTTCGGGTTTTCCTGATGATCAACAACTACATGGTCGTACGTCGACCGCCACTTTGGCTTAATAAACCTTGAGGAAGACATGGAATTTATAGGAACCGCGGCATTTTGGGCCGCACTCGGCAACATCATTCTGATCAATATCGTGCTGTCCGGCGATAACGCCGTTGTGATCGCGCTGGCCGCGAAGTCGCTGCCACCGAAACAAAAGAAAATGGCTGTGATCTGGGGTAGCGCAGCAGCGATTATCCTGCGTATCGTTTTAACCATCTTTGCATTGCAACTGCTGACTCTGCCGTACCTGAAACTGATCGGTGCAGTTCTGTTGTTTTACATCGGCGTGCAATTGCTGGCCGAAGGTGACGGCGAAGAAGATATCGAAGGCCATTCCAACCTGTGGGGCGCAATCAAAACCATTCTGGTTGCCGATCTGGTCATGAGTCTCGATAACGTGCTCGGCGTCGCTGCTGCGGCCAATGGCAATGTCACCTTGTTGGTGATCGGTCTGGCAATCAGCGTTCCGTTGATCGTGTTCGGTAGCGCAATCGTGCTGAAATTGATGGAAAAATTCCCTATCATCATCACCTTGGGCGCGGCATTGCTTGGTTATCTGGCTGGCGAAATGTTGTTCTCGGATCCTATCGTTACCCCATGGATCGCCACCAACATTCCACACCACGAACTCGCATTGTTCGGCCATAGCCACCTGAGCATTCCAGGCCTGATTCTGGCAATTGGCGTCGTCATAGTTGGCACTTACCTGAGCAAACGTAACAACCACGCTGCTGCAGCGTAATGTAAATAAGCTTTAGAGTGATGCTCAACGGCGGTCACTCTACAGTTGCTAAAAAGGGCGAACCGGTCATGCCGGTTCGCCCTTTTTTATTTCAGCTCGTCTGTTCAATCAGATTGCAAAATTCTGATATCAAATTAAAACACGCGCTGAATTTAATATCGCTTCCTCATATTGAAATTATGCTCAGCTACCAATCGAGTCGTCGCAATCAGGCTGCTCAAGCCAAACACTAATTGCGTCAACCTATCGCCGGGCAAAGCCCATATCTGCCCCGCCGGCATATCGACTTGCGTCGCAGCAGAGATCAATGGCGCGACCCATTCCGCTTCAGGCGTGACATCCAGTAGCACATCGCCTTCCGACGTCGTATGCAAATAGATTTCGCCGCCTTCACTCAAACCAAAGCAAATTCCCCAACCACTGGCCTTGTTGCTACTGATTAATTGCTGGATCGCTCGATTTTGATGATCTATCCATGTTTCCACGTCATAGGTGGTTTTTAAAACAATCCAGGGCCGCTCAATAGGCTCGTCGTAACTTTTTTCGTCATCTTCATACATCATTGCATCTCGTCATAAGCTGAATAATTCGTGCGCACACTGTACACGTTGCCATAACTTCCGTCGTCCTGCGCTCAGATAAAAACACGCAAAGCAGGCAATCAGCCCCTGGCGTGATATCCTGCGGACCCTAGCTCACCATTGCTCGACTGTTTCATGACGACTACCGAACCAACGCCTAATCCGTTTCAATCCGCCCGTGTTCTGCTCAAAGAGCTGCAGGAAAAATTCACCGTTTTTGGTGAATTCCAACCCTTGGCTATTGGCATCGACAAGCAATTGATCGCGCTAACCCCTGACGTCAGCCGTAAAGCCTTGCGTACCGCACTTGGCATACACACCAATTCGCTGCGTTATCTGAAGGGGATGGAAAAAGCCACCGTGCGTTTCAATCTGGACGGCTCGCAAGCGGATGAAGTCACCGACGTGCATCGCAACCATGCGACGACGACCTTGAAAGAACGTTTCAAGAAAAATGCAGATCAACGCAAGGCGCAACGTCAGGCGGAAGAAACCCAGCGCAAAGCTGAAGCAGCGAAAAAACAAGCCGAAGAAGCCGAGCGCATGCGCGCTGACAAACTCAGTCAACTCGCAGAAAAATTCTCTCGCAAAAATTGATCAGGCACCGCGATCAATATTGATCACGTATCAGCTTTGTCTACCGGCTCAAACCATCTCGAGTCGGTAGACGTCATCTGATTTCTACCAATAAGTCCACAGCATCTTGGCTGCCAGCACATACAGCAGGCAGGCAAAAATGCGTTTCAATATCGGCACCGGCAAACGGTGCGCAAGGCGCGCGCCGAACGGCGCCGTGACCACACTGCCACAGACAATACCGACCAGCGCAATAATCGAAATGAAGCCAACGGCATCAGATGGCAAACCGGGAACATTCCAGCCTGAGATGATGTAGCCTATCGTGCCCACCACCGCCAGCGGAATCCCCATCATCGCGCCTGTGCCTATGGTTTTCTTCATAGGTACACCACACCACAACATGAATGGGATCGTCAGGAATGCACCACCGGCAGAAACCAGCCCGGCGATGATGCCGATCACCAGACCAACAAAGAACAAGGGGCCGGCAGAAGGTAATGAACGTGCGGCTTTCGGTTTTTTATTCAACAAGATTTGCGTCGCACCAAAGAACACAATCACAGCAAAACTCAATGCCAAATGACGCTGTGGAATCCAGGCCGATACAGAAGTAGCCAGCAAACTACCGAGCACCAAACCCGGCGTCATCCGCTTCACGATGTTGAAATCAACGCCGTCGAATTTAAGATGCTCACGTACGCTGGAGCCGGAGGTGAATGCAATCGAGGCCATGCAGGTAGCCAATGCCATGTGCACGATGTGATCCGGCGCAAAATGCTGAGCAGCGAACAAAGCCGCCATGACCGGTACCAATGTCATGCCGCCACCTATGCCAAGCAAACCAGCCAGCACACCGACAAATGCACCAGCAAGAACGTAAGCACCAAACCACATCATGATCGCACCTCGATACTTGCGTCCGCGTTGAACAACTTGCTCATCATTGCTTGCATGCGATCTGCCTCATTTTCATTTATACAATATTCGCCCGGTCGATTGCTATCGACGGCAAGCACAAGCGACACTATACGATAGCCATCATTAAATTTCTGATTGCTTAAGCCCTCTCAGCAAGTCTGCTGCAAACCCGCTAGACTAGTCCACACAGAATATCGTTGTATGGCATGCGCACACTGACTTTTTAACAATAAATATCAGCGAGCTATCTAGCCGAATTCGCCCATTAAAATCCCAACCGGTAAACCCTCTTTGCAATCAGCCTCACCACCACCTTTAGTAAAGAACGAACGTCTGTTCCTGCTGACTATCGCCGGCATACAATTCACGCACATACTCGATTTCATGATCATGATGCCGCTCGGTCCGCAACTGATCCGGGTCTTGCACATCGACACACATCAGTTCGGCTTGTTGCTATCGTCCTATACGCTGACCGCTGCCGCATCCAGTCTGCTGGCTGCGACGTATATCGATCGCTTTGACAGACGCAAGCTGATGCTGACGCTGTATGCCTTGTTCATCATTGCGACCTTGTGTTGCGGCCTCGCGCCGAATTACACCGCGTTACTGATCGCACGCGCATTGGCCGGTGCATTCGGCGGCATACTCGGCGCACTGGTGCAAACCATGGTGGCAGATGTGATTCCATTCGAAAGACGCGGCAAGGCCATGGGAACGGTGATGACTGCCTTCTCGATGTCGACAGTGGCAGGCGTTCCACTCGGCTTGCTATTGGCATCGACCTTCACTGATATCGGCTGGCGCGCACCCTTCTTCTTCATTGTCTTGCTGGCGTCAACTTTCTGGATCATCGGCTACAAATTACTGCCTAATCTGACTGCGCATCTGCACAGCAAACGAGTGGGAAATGTTTTCCAGCAGTTGTACGCCGTGGCCAAAGAACCCAGCCATTTGACTGCATTCGCATTCATCGCATTGATCATGATGGCCGGCTTTACTGTGATCCCGTACATCCCTATTTATCTGACCAGCAATGTCGGCATGACGGAATCGTTCATCACCGTGATTTATTTATGCGGCGGCGCGGCCACCTTCTTTACTTCGCAATTGATAGGCAGAATGTCGGACAAGCACGGCAAGCTGAAAATATTCCGATGGGTGGCGCTGGCGTCGTTTGTTCCATTGCTGATCACCACGCATCTATTCCCGGTCGCATGGTGGCTGGTACTGATTAACTCGACGCTGTTCTTTATTCTGGTGCCTGGCCGCATGGTGCCGGGGATGGCAATGGTCAGTGCGGTGCCCGCGCCGCAAGTGCGCGGCACCTTCATGAGCCTGGTGTCTTCGGTGCAGATGCTGTCGTCAGGATTGGCAACGCTGGTTGCCGGCTTGATTATCACGCGCACGCCCAGCGGACAAATCAACCATTACGATATAGTCGGTTATATTGCCGTCGCCTGCGGCGTACTCACGATCTGGATTGCGCAACATCTACGTGTAGCAGGAACGACTACAAAAGTTGCAGACAAAAATTGAACTTGAAGGCAGCGTCAGGATTTGGCAGCAGGCGAACGTTTTTTAACTGCGGTTTTCGCTGCAGTAGCTGAGGATTTGGCAGAGGGTTTTGCCGGCGCTGTATTCCTGGCTTTGGCCGATGTCTCGTCTGCCATTACATTACTCACTGCCTGATTGAACTGCGTCTGCAGCGCAGACCACCACGCTGTCGCTGCATCTGCCGCGGCATTCACATACAGGGGATTCTGGTCGGCGGCAGGATTGGTATTTTGAGTAAAAGCATCTGCAGACGAAGCGCTGCTCGTAGTATTTGATGCGCCCCCTGGCGCCGCCGCATCAGGCTTCATTTGCGCACCAAATGTCGCGCCCATTGCATTCAGCGTAGTGATCGTCGCGCTTTGCACTTCCAGCGCCTGTATTGTTCCGCGCAACATATTCATGTTGACGTTGAGCCACGACTCAACTGCTTTTAGATCGGCGATCTGCTTGTTGACATCTTCCAGCGATAAAGTGGGCATCGGAATTCCCGAGGTCGCCTGCACGCCACCCCACATATTTTTAACGAACTCCAGCGTATCGGCCATCGCGTCGAAACCGGGAAGATTGGGCATATTGGATTGGGTCACGCTACACCTCCAAAAAAAGACACGATGAAAAGCCTGCGCTACAAACCCAGCTTAGCAGAGAAAGATGAATATCCTAGTACCTTGGTCTTTGCATGCGGCAACTGGTCGGCAAAACCGTACTGACTGCAGGCAAATAAAGTTCCGTCTTGAAACCGTAGCCACTGCCTTCGTTATCGAAGCGTATGCCATCCGTCGATTTTTTGCGCATGACGGAAACATACAAAGGCTGGATCAGTTGATGATCGGCAGCACGCATAGACGCGTCATGAAATGCATTGCGATACCGCGCACCTTCCAGTGCTTTTGCCACTGCATTCGCTTCAGTCGTACCGGCTTTTTCAATCGCGGCGATCAGCATCTCTATCATCACATGCATGCGCAATAGTACGTAATCATCCTTGGGCTGCGGGTAACGTTGCAGAAAGTTTTGATAAAAACGGTCGCTAGGTGATTGCGCAAGGCCGGCACCTGCATTTGGGTGCCATTCCGCGACCGCACGCACTTTATCCACGCCAGCGTCGCCTATCGCGGCTGGTGCGCTCAGACTGTTGCCGTAAAAAGTATAGAACTTGGCGCTCAAGCCAAACTCCTTGGCAGCCTTCACCAGCAAGGTCAGATCATTGCCCCAGTTGCCTGTGATCACTGCATCGGCACCACTCGCCTTGATCTTGGCTATATAGGGTGCGAAATCCTTGATCTTGCCTATAGGATGCAACTCATCGCCAACGATCGCTATGTCGGGGCGCTTGGCAGCCAATTGGCTGCGTGCAGTTTGCGCCACCATGCGACCGAAGCTGTAATCCTGCCCGATCAGATAAATACGTTTGGCGCGCGCATCGCCTTTGATGACCTCGGTCAACGCATGCATGCGCATATCGGCATTCGCATCGAAACGAAAATGCCAGTAGCTGCACTTATCATTCGTCAAAGCTGGATCGACTGCGGAATAGTTGAGAAACAGCACGCGATTATCGGGCGCGCGCTGATTGTGTTTGTCTACCGCTTCGACCAATGCACTGGCAATCGCAGAGCTATTGCCTTGCGCCACGAAGGCGATGTGTTTATCGGTCAGGCGTTTGAATTCGATCAGAGATTCTTCAACACCTTGCTTGTTGTCGAAAATCTCCAGCGCCAGCGGATGTCTGCCATCCGCCAATTTGACACCGCCCCGCGCGTTAACGGTAGCAATTGCAAACTGCAGATTGCGCGCAACGGCCTCGCCTGCATTGGCGAATGTGCCCGACATGCCTTCTATCATGCCGATACGGATAGCTTCTGCAGAGTATGCCGTGGTGACGACCAGACACATCATGGCTGCAGCCAGAATTCTTTTGCTTTGCATAGGTACTTTCCAAAGACAGCATTTTACGCGGCACCCCATGTCCCTGCTTGTGCACCGAATCTCTGGTCTTGCGTTTACACTGCTGACATGACTATGGATCTACCCTCAAGCTCAGCACAAGACAAACCTTCGCGCACACGCTTGCGCCGTTTGTCAGTATTGATCGCTGCAGTCATCTTGCATTTGATCGCAATCAGCTGGTTCAGTGGCGCGATTGTTTTCCCCAAACCCTCGGCTCCAGAAAACACCACCGTCATTGCGGCAACACTGGAAGCACCACCGCCGAAGCCGGTAATCAAGGCTGCAGCCAAACCAGTCAAACCCAAAGCTCCGGCACGCACCGCCACACCGCGCATCGTTCAATCACCTGCGCTGCCGCCAGCGAGCACCGAGGTTGTGGCTGCGCAAGCCGAAGTCTCGCTCGCAGACGAACTCGCAGCACAAGAAAATCTGGAGCCGACAGACACCGACTCGCAAGCAATCAACTACAACATTGATTTGCCGCCTTCAGCCGACCTGAAATACGACGTGCAAAAAATTTCACAAGAAAGCGCGCCCATGTATGGCAGCGGCACCATCAGCTGGCATACAGACGGTAGCAAGTACACGGTGAACGGCGAATTTGGCGTGCTATTCATTACTGCTCTGCGCTTTCAAAGCAGCGGCACCATTGAAGACATAGGGATAGCGCCCGAGCTCTACAGCGAAAAACGTTTTCGCAAGGCAGAGACCAATACGCACTTCCATCGCGAACGCAATACAATCAGCTTCTCTTCATCAACCCTGTCTTACCCGCGTACCGGCGGCGAACAGGATAGAGCCAGCATCGTCTGGCAACTGGCTGGCATAGGGCGTGGCGATAGCGGCAAATTCATTGCAGGCAGCAGCATCGATCTCTTCGTCGCTGGCACACGCAATGCAGAAACCTGGCAAATTCTGATCATCGGTCAGGAAGACATTACGATAGATGGCATCAGCACACGCGCATGGCACGTCGCGCGCGCACCGCGCGTTGGTTCACACGAGCAAAAGCTGGATATCTGGCTGGCGCCGGATCAAAACTGGTATCCGGTGCGCTTGCGCTACACCGAAACCAATGGCGATTACCTCGACATGACGCTGACCAGCCTGAACGTTTCCGCAATACACTAGTCTGATCTTTTCAAACACTTGATATTTGGTGATTCAATGAACCGTTTTGTTTCCAGCTCTTTGCTTTCTCGCGCTCTTTTACGTGCGCTACTTGTATGCGCAGCAAGCACCTCGCATATCGCCGCTTTTGCGCAAACAGCAACCAAGGCAACGCTCAATCCGCCACCATCGGCCAATCTGGATTACACCATCAATGCCAATCAAAAAGGATTGCCCTTGAATGGTTCTGCCGTGCTGCACTGGACCAACAGCAAGGATAAGTACGCGATCAGTACGGAAACGCGCGCCATGTTGCTCGGCAAAATCCTCGAAGCAAAAAGCGAAGGCGCTATCGATGCATCCGGTTTGGCGCCAGCGACTTCAACCGAAAAGCGCTATCGCAAGGACGCGACCACCACCACCTTCAATCGCGAAACCCGCCGCATCAGCTTCAGTGCATCCGACGCCAGCTATCCAATCAAGGGCGGCGAACAGGATCGCAATAGCGTCGTGTGGCAACTTGCAACCATCGCACGCAGCTTGCCTGCCAAATTCAAGCAAGGTGCCAGCATCCCTATGGTGGTGGCAGGACAAAAAGATGCCGATCCATGGATCTTTAAAATCGGTAAAGCGGAAACCGTCAAAACCCCATTCGGCGACTTGAAAGCAGTCAAGGTCAGCAAAGTCATCAAGGACGGTAGCAAAGAACAAAAAATCGATATCTGGTTTGCATCCAGCAAAGAATGGTATCCAGTGCGGATACGCTTTACCGAACCATCGGGCGATTTTATCGAACAAACCATTTCCAAGATCACGCCGCAATCCTGATCTGCAAAAGATAGCCGCGCCCTTACACGCCGCAGTTACCCCATATAATTCGGCTATCGATTTTGATCAGCAAGGGAAACATGAATTCAGCAGATAGCGCACTGGTACTTTTCAGCGGCGGTCAGGACTCCACCACCTGTCTGGCGTGGGCACTCGCACGCTACAGCAGAGTAGAAACCATAGGTTTCGACTACGGTCAGCGGCACGCAATCGAACTGACGGTGCGTCCGACTGTGTTGCAAAAGCTGCGCGGCTTTTCTGCAGAATGGGATAGCCGACTAGGCGAAGATCACATGATAGATCTGTCGCTGATTTCAAAAATATCCGACACCGCGCTCACCAGCAATGTCGAGATAGCGATGATGGAAAACGGCTTGCCCAACACCTTCGTCCCCGGTCGCAACCTGTTGTTCATGACAGTCGCGGCAACCGTTGCCTACAGACGCGGCTTGAACGTGTTGGTGGGCGGCATGTGCGAAACGGATTTTTCCGGCTACCCAGACTGTCGCGACGACACGATGAAAGCCTTGCAGGTCGCACTCAATCTCGGGATGGCCACCAAGCTGCAGGTGGAAACACCATTGATGTGGATAGACAAGGCAGAGACGTGGAAAATGGCACAGGATTTAGGTGGCACAGCCTTGGTCGATCTGATCCGCTCGGAAACACATACCTGCTATCTCGGTGAACGCGGCAAATTGCATGATTGGGGCTATGGTTGCGGCACTTGCCCGGCATGTGCCTTACGTGCGCGTGGTTATGCAGACTTCGTTCGCTGACAAATCCGAGAGAGCCGAAACCGCAAGTAGCGACAGCAACTCACATCAACCGCCACATCGAGCTATCTCGGTATGGCGGTTTTTTAAAAGCCTGAATTTAATACTGTGGAGCAGGTACAGGTGCTGGCCGATATTCCGATCCAGAAGGCATAGGTGCCGGCACGATAGTAGTCGTTTCACGATAAATACCACCGCCATCCACACTGCCAGACACAGTTCCCTCACCTTGCATGCGCCGCATACAGTCATCACGATCTGCCGGCGGCAAGGCATTGCAGCGCGCTTGCGCATTCTGCTGATACGAGCTCGCATCACCATTCAATTTGCCACGCTTGGCTTCGCTGCGCGCTGCACCTGCTTCTCGCAAACAAGTTTTCTTATCCTGCTGCGTTTGGCCACTCAGGCAAGCCGCACGTTCTTGCTGATAATTGCCACTCGCATCTGCTGCAACAGCCGCTGTCGAGCCTATGCCCATGCTGCTGGCGAACAAGGATAGGGCCAGCACATATTTACGCGTGTTGCATGCTTTATTTTGAACAAATAACATGTCAGTCTCCCGCCGATAAAACACCAGACTATGTGCATGGATAGGCCTTGTATGTGCGGTAACCGGCATATCTGGAATCTAAATTTTTTGAGAATAAATCAGAGTAAATATCCTCATCGATAGCGTTCCTTATGACAATAATTTCACTGCACAAGCATTTCATTCAATGACATACTTGCCAACTCACAGGCCGATTGCTTCACACTCCATGTTCTGGTCGGCGCACTGATCGAAATATTTTATTCAAAGAGACGCGATGAATTCATCCAAACCGCCCCGCAAGCACTTCTCGATGTTGCGCGGCTTTCACCTCGCTGATTTCTTTACGCTCGGCAATGCAGCTTGCGGTGTTGCTGCAGTATTTTTCGCCATGCTTTATATGAACAGCCAGTCGCTCACCCATTTTTACGCGGCAGCAGCCATGGCTCCGGCCGCATTTATATTCGATGTACTGGACGGCAAGATTGCACGCTGGCGTCGCCAGCATTCGGCGATGGGACGCGAACTGGATTCTCTCGCCGATGTGATTTCATTCGGACTCGCACCGGTAACGCTGGGCTTCGCCGCCGGATTGAACGGCGGCTGGGATTGGGTCGCGATGATTTATTTCGTATGCTGCGGCGTGAGCCGCTTGGCACGTTATAACGTCACTGCAGAAGCCTTGTCTGAAGGTGCAGACAAGGTCGCTTATTTTGAAGGTACACCGATTCCGACCAGTGTAGTGATCACCGGCATTCTGGCGTGGCTGGCATCGCAAGGCCGTATAGGTAGCACGATTTATGGCGACATCCTGATGCTGGGCCCGTGGGAATTTCATCCATTCGCGCTGTTGTTTGTATTGTCCGGCAGTCTGATGATCAGCAAGACCTTGCACATTCCGAAATTCTAGAATGTTTTAACAGCGCAGTTCTACAAGCGATATATCAGCGCGGCAATCACTACTGCGGCGGCTGACACTGCAGTGATCGAATCAAGGAAATCCATAAAGCATCTCCATCGTGTGCTTACGCAGTGAATCTGCATTGAATCTGAACCGCACAGGATCAGATTCATAACGCTTCAGCTTACGCATGTAGCGCATCATTTCCAACGAATGCTTTCTTCCTTGCTTATAAAGAAAAGAAATATCAAGCGGAAATGTAACAAGGCGTAAATGCATTGGCACATCACGCCGAATAACCTTTCAATACGGGTGCAATCACGCATACGTGCTTGTAAGGGGAGCCATCATGAACGCAAAATTAATCGCAATAGCCGCCATTTTGCTGAGCAATGTTGCATTTTCGCAACCAGTCGCAGGAACGGATGTGCGCCGCGCTGCAGCCGAAAATACGGCGGCCCGCAATAACGCGCCCGCGCCGAAAAGTATTACCAAATCACAAGCCAAAGCAGCCAAACTGGTTCGTGTCGTAGAAAATTTTGAAAGAATCGACACCAACAACGATGGTGTCGTAACACGCCAGGAATTGCGTCTGTACGCACTCTCCACGCGTCGCCATGTTCCGATGACCTGATATCCGGCCTGATTTAAACCGTTTGCTCACGGTCAGTTTGCCGGCAAAGCGGTTGATGCATAAGCTATCAATACACCTATCGCTTGCGCCCGATTTCCCGCCGCGCAAGCATCAAAAATTATCAAAAATGCACGTCGCACTCCGGCATCGCTGATTGAAAAATCAGTTGCTCGAACAAGGCTATGGCATTCTTAGGCACTATCACAAAATGAGCCGACAACGCATAACTGCGTAAATGGCCGCCTAGGGGAGTTCAACATGTTTGGTTCTTTACGCGTTTTAATTGTTGGCCTGATTTCCATCGGTTTTTTCTGCCAGGCTTATGCAGAAGATGGCGTGACCGATACCAGAATTCTGATCGGTCAAACGATAGGTCTGACTGGCATCATTGCAGCGCCGGTTAAAGAAATGAACGAAGGGGCAAACGCATACATTGCCAGTGTGAACAGTCGTGGTGGCGTCAACGGTCGCAAAATCGAATTAATCACACTGGACGATAAGTTCGACGCTAAATTAGCCGCCGCCAATGCCGAACTGCTGGTGAAGAAAGAACATGTATTTGCCTTGTTCCAGAATCGCGGCACACCACTCACCGAAGCCATCCTGCCGATACTCGCCGCAAACAAAATTCCGTTGATTGCCCCCAGCACAGGCGCCAAGGTTTTCCATGCGCCAGTTAATCCGCTGTTGTTTAACGTGCGAGCAAAATATCAGGACGAAGTCAAAAAAGGTGTGGAGCATTTTGCAACCATAGGTGCGAAAAGCATAGGCTTGCTGCACGTCGACGACTCTTTCGGCATGGATGGGTTGGCCGGCTTTGTCAGTGCGATGAACGAGCGCAATATGATTCCCGCCATCGTTACCTCATTCCCACGCGTCAAACCGGATTACGCAGCAAGCGCCGACATCATCGTCAAGGCCAATCCGAATGCCCTGATCATTGTCAGTTCTTCCGCTCACACTGTCGAACTCATCAAGGCGATACGCGCAAAAGGCAGCATGGTGCAAATCATGACCTTGTCGAACAACTCCTCACAATCCTTCGTACAAGATCTCGGACCTGCGGGCACCGGTGTGATCGTGTCGCAAATTACACCAGCGCCAAATTCATCAACCACGGGGCTGGGCAAAGAATACATAGCGCTCGCCAAGGCCAGCAATACGACCGTGTCTTATGCAGCGATGGAAGGTTTTGTAGCCGCCAAGGTCTTGGTCGAAGGATTGAAGCGCGCCGGTCGCAATCTAACCCGCGAAAGCTTTGTGCGTGCGATGGAATCGATGCAGAAATTTGATCTGGGTGGTTTGATGATCAGCTACACCGTTGCTGATCACACTGGCAGCGAATTCGTCGAAATGACGATGATCAGTAATGGACGCTTTATACGCTAAGCAGCATTTCCAAAAAGCGCACTCAATTGCAGGATCGGCCAGCAGCGGAATCTTCTGCAATTGCCAGCGCTACGGCCTTGATACGCGCAGTACGAATCGCCTCGGGAATACTACCGGGCTGATCTGGATAACGCTGCTGCGTGAGCGCGGCAATCTCGCCGCCATTCACCGTTTGTGCAGCGGCCAATGCAGATTGCAAATAAGCGTTTTGCGGAAACGGTTTCTCTTCAAACCCGGTGCGGCCACGATGATCGCATTCCGATGCCTGCAACATATCAATGAATCGTTGCGGCTTGCGAAAGGCGTCGCAACGCTCGAATAAACTCACAATAGTCGCCGCACGCAATTCCAGCGCCCTACCGATATTGCCGTGTTCGCGCGCAGTCATCAAAGCAAGATCACGACTATCATTTGGAATCCTCAAGCGCTGGCAAACCGCATCGACCAACTTCACGCTGTGCATCTCATGTCCATGATGCCGTGGCCACAACTCTGGCGGCGTCACGCCTTTTCCAAGATCATGGAATAACGCAGCACAGCGTATTGGCAGAGAAAAATTTTGCTGCGCGGCGTAATCAACAACCATCATCACATGCACGCCGGCATCGATTTCCGGATGATACGAAGCCGGTTGCGGCACGCCCCACAAAATATCAAGTTCGGGCAAGATGCGTTTCAAGGCGCCGCAGGCGCGCAATACGGCAAACATGCGCGATGGCTGTTGCTCCATCAAGCCGCGCGCCAATTCTTGCCAGACACGCTCAGGCACCAAGGCATCGACCTCGCCGGCTGCCACCATTGTCTGCATCAGCGCATTGGTTTCTGTGGCGACTGAAAATTGTGGAAAGCGTGCAGCAAAACGGGCAACTCGCAAAATGCGTACCGGATCTTCCGCGAACGCAGGCGACACATGCCGAAAAATACGCTGTGCCAGATCCTGTTTGCCGCCAAAGGGATCGACGATCTCGCCATCCGCATCTTTTGCCATCGCATTGACCGTGAGGTCGCGCCGGATCAAATCTTGTTCCAGCGTGACGCTGGCATCCGTATGGAATACAAAGCCTTTGTAACCTGGCGCAGTTTTGCGTTCAGTGCGTGCCAGCGCATATTCTTCGTGCGTGACAGGATGAAGAAAAACCGGGAAGTCCTTGCCGACTGGTGTGTAACCCTGCGCTATCATTTGTTCCGGCGTCGCACCGACCACAACGTAGTCTCTGTCCTTGACTGCGACGCCAAGCAACTCATCCCGCACTGCGCCGCCGACGATATAGGTTTTCATTTCAGGGCTATGCAATCCGAATTTGATCAGTCGGGATAGACATCGTATTTTTCAATGCGCGCAGTCTCGGCCAAGGCACCGCTTATCCATTGCGCCACGGCCGGATGTGCAGCAACACGCTCGACATAGGCGTCGAGCGCCGGACCAAGCACCACTTCATACGTACGGAAGCGCATGACTACCGGCGCAAAGTAAGCGTCAGCTATCGAGAACTCGCCAAACAAGAATTCGCTGGGGCCGGATAGCGCAAGACAGGTTTCCCATATCTCGCTGATGCGACCGATATCAGCCTGCGCATCTATGCTGCGGCCTTTGCCGGGAAATTTTGCACGGATATTCATCCACATCGCGGAGCGCACGCCGGTAAAACCGGAATGCATCTCCGCACAAATCGAACGTGCCAGCGCGCGCGCTGCGACATCTTCCGGCCACATTTTCTTTTCAGGAAATTGTTCCGCCAGATATTCGCAAATCGCCAGCGAATCCCAAATCGTGGTTTCACCCGCCAGCAGAATCGGTACGCGACCAGCCGCTGAATAATGCGCAATTTGCGCCGCCGTATCCGAACGATCCAGCAGTAGCGAAATTTCCTGGAATGGAATATTGAATGCGGTCATCACGACCCAGGGACGCATGGACCACGACGAATAATTCTTATTGGCGATCACGAGTTTGAGGCCACTCTTTTCTGCATTGCCCAGCGTTTGCGAAAGCGTAGGATCAAGTTCTGTGGTTTGCATAAATGTCGGTGAAAAATATTCGTGATCGGATGTTGCTCCGGCATTCCAGACACCGGAGCATGCAATGCGCTTTTACGGCAAATCAGTCGGCACAAAAGCAGCAGGTGCAACGCTACCCAAACGGGCTTTCAATGACTGCGGCTTACCTTCGAACATGGCCGCATAGTAGGTCGCGTTCGACAATACTTTTTTCACGTAGTCGCGCGTTTCAGAAAAAGGAATCGACTCGGCAAAGATTGCACCCTCAACCTGTCGCGGCAGACTGGAACGCCATGTGCGCGGCCGCCCCGGCCCTGCGTTATAGGCAGCGGTCGCCATGGTTTGCGAACCTTCAAGATCGCTCAACACCATGTTCAGATAGCTGGTGCCGAGCAAGATATTCGTTTCGATTTCATTGACCTGGCTATGTACAAAATCTGTCATGCCTATTTTTTTGGCGACATGCTTTGCGGTAGCCGGCATCAACTGCATCAAACCGGAAGCGCCCACATGCGAGCGTGCATTCATGATGAAACGCGACTCTTGACGAATCAAGCCATACACCCAGGCCATTTCCATTCCTTGCCGTTGCGTCGTTGCACGCATGATGTCACGATACGGCGCAGGAAAACGTTGCGTGAAATCGAATTCAGTCTTGGTGCGATCCGAGGTGTTGACCATACGATCCAGCACATCGCTGCGACGGGCGAATTCTGCAGCAGCCAACAACTGCCTGTCGTTCATCTTGCGCAGTTCCCAATTCCATTCACGGTAACCCTCAAAGCGCAAATCCAGATCGAAGAATTTGAGCGCACGGCGGAAGCCGGCATTGCTTGCCATAGGTGCGATCTCTTCATCGGTCACCGGCAATGCACGTGGCGGAATCGTGATTTTTTGTCCCAGCTCTTCCAGTGCCAACTGACCATAAAAATTGGTTTGCGGCGCAATCAGCTGGAAGCGCGCATTCGCAGCATCGAGCTTGCCATCTTCGCGCAGAGCGCGCGCCAGCCAGTAAGTCCATGCCGCATCATCACGCAAGGATGCAGGCATCGCTTCGATACCGGCTTGCACCAGCTTCCAGTCGCCGGCACGCAAGGCGGCGCGGATTTTCCATTGGTGCGCTTCCAGCGATAAGGGTGCATTACCCGCCTTGCGCCAGTATTGCACCGCTTCCGGCGCCAGCTTCATCGAGGCCTGATAGGCGATCTGTGCCCACGCGAATGCTTCCTGCTTTTTGTTCAGCAACAAGGTGTTGTTCGACAACACATCGGCAGCCTGCGCCGGATTGTTTTTAGCAATGCGGCCCATCGCGACGACATACACTTCATGTCGCACACGGCGGAATCCAACGCCGCGCGCAACGATGGATGCAGGCTTATCCATTGCCGCAACCAGGGAGCCGTCTTCGATACCAGTCAATGGCACAAAGCGGCGCACATAATCGGTGGAGCCGGTATCAGATGCGAGTCGTATCTGCGCCCACAGATCGTCTTCGTCAAACTGCTTGTTTTCCATCAGCGCGGCCACCAATGCGACGCAACCTTCGCCGAAATCCTTGGGAACGTTCAGCAATGCGCGCGCTTCATCCGCGACCTTGACCCCTTTCGCCGCTTTCGACATCAGCGCATAGCATTTCACTTGCGTATCGTCGTTCAATTGAAATTGTGGATACTGCTCATCGAAAGTGATCCAGTCGCGCCGTTTGCCGAGATCAAGCAGCCAGTCATTGCGCAAGCGATCAGCGATGGCGCTACCGTTATATCGCGCCAGATAAGCTTGCAACTCGCTAGGCGAGGCATCCTTGAGGCGCGGCTTCAGTTGATAATAATCAACGTAAGATGGAATCGGATAGTTGCCCAGGTTCGCTGCAATATCAGCGGCACGACCGGCATCATTACGTCGCGAAGCATCGCGCAATGCCAGAAAAGCATCGTCGTCACTGGCAAAGCCCGTTGTGCGTTTTTGCGCATGGGCAAGCGGCAACAAGAACGTCGCTGACATCGCGACCAGCAAAATACGAGAAAATAATTTATTCGAAAACATGAATTCCGTGACCTTTTTTTGACCCTGCGTATACTGAGCACTGAGCTGAGCGCTGCCCGGATAATTTTTCAACCGGCAGGCTCGCATTAACAATAACTAGAATAGCACGCGATTCCTTCAAATTCTTAGCCTATCCCATGCAAAACAAGAGCGAATTACGGCAACTATTACTCACAGCACGCAATGCAATCACTGCTGAGCAAAAACTGCTTTGGGATAAGCAACTTATCGAAAAAGTCATGACATGCTGGTCCATCAAACGTTTCCATACAATGGGCGTTTACTGGCCGATGCGCGGCGAACCTGATTTGAATGCGGCTTATGCGACACTGACTGAATTAGGCGTGCAACTCGCACTACCCGTAGTTGTGAGTGATAACACACCGTTAAAGTTCTGTGCCTGGACGCCCGGAGATCCTGTCATCAAGGACCGCTACGGCGCTGCGGTGCCGGCAGACCAGCATAAGGAACTGCAGCCGCAGGCATTGATCATCCCGTGCGTAGGTTTTAACAAGCAACGCTTTCGACTGGGTTATGGCGGCGGTTTTTATGATCGCACGCTGGCATCAGTACCCAAGCCGTATACGATAGGCGTGGCCTATGCAAATGCAGAAACCATTTTCGCGGCAGATCCATATGATGTTGCGCTGGATATGGTGATGACGCCAACTGCGACATTCGCGCAAGACCACACATAAAAAAAGCCGCATACGCGGCTTTTTCTTTTTACAAGCGAAATTACTTCTGTGACAGATTCAGGCGACTCCATATTGCATGCGTAGCCGCAGCCTGATTCAAGGTGTAAAAATGCAAACCTGGCGCACCGCCAGCCAGCAAACGCTCGCACAGATCCGTCACCACATCAAGGCCGAAGGCGCGTATCGAATCGGTGTCGTCGTTATAACTGGCCAGCTTCAGACGTATCCAGCGCGGGATTTCTGCCCCGCACATATCCGAAAAACGCATCAGCTGCGAGTAATTGGTAATCGGCATCACACCTGCCGTCACCGGCACGTCCGCACCTGCCTTGCGCGCATCATCGACAAAGCGGAAGTAGGCATCCGCATTGTAGAAATATTGCGTGATCGCCGAATCTGCACCGGCCTTGACCTTGCGTGCATAGCTGGCAATGTCGTCATTCGGCGACTTGGCTTGCGGATGCATTTCCGGATAGGCCGCAACTTCAATATGAAACCAGTCGCCGGTTTCCGCGCGTATGAATTCCACCAGTTCATTGGCGTAATGAAATTCGCTGGACGAGGCATCCATCGCGCCGTAGCCGCTAGGCAAATCGCCGCGCAAGGCGACGATGCGTTTGATGCCATGCGATTTGTATTCCTGCAAAATCGATCGCAGGTTTTCACGCGAACTGCCCAGGCAGGATAAATGCGGTGCGGCCTCATGACCGGCGCCGCGGATTTCCAATACTGTATCAAGCGTGCCGTGTTGCGTCGAACCACCGGCGCCAAAAGTGACCGAAAAATACTTGGGATTCAATTCGGCCAGCTTGGCGCAGGTGACGCGCAATTTCTCCACGCCGACAGGTGTCTTGGGCGGAAAAAATTCTATGCTGAAATTCTGTTGGTTCATTTTTCTTTGAGTATGAGCGCGGATAATATCCACGAAATAATGCTGTACAAGATCGCACCGCCCACTGCCGACCAGAAACCGGCAACATGGAAGCCGCCCACCATTTGCGATACCGCCCAGAACATCAAACCATTGATGACGAAGATAAACAAACCCAGCGTCAGCAAGGTCACGGGCAAGGTCAACAAAACGAGTATCGGACGGATTAGCGCGTTCACCAGTCCCAGCACCAGCGCGGCGATGATGGCCGTGCCTACGCTATCGACCTTGATCGACGTCATCAGATAAGGAAGCGCAAACAGCGCCGCTGCATTGATCGCCCAGATTAACAATAAGCGCATGTGATTTCTCCTTGAATTCAATTTCAGGAAATCGCCGTTCCATCGCAAGGCAATGAAACGGCACGGCAACTAATGTCAAACACCTGCTCGAGAGCAGCGGTGCTTTTCACAGCAAACCTGATCAGGCTGCTGTGCTTGCACCGACAATTTCTTAGTAACGATAATGCTCAGGCTTGTACGGACCAACTTGCGCCACACCAATGTAATCG
Source organism: Herminiimonas fonticola (assembly GCF_003293745.1). Taxonomy (GTDB): domain Bacteria; phylum Pseudomonadota; class Gammaproteobacteria; order Burkholderiales; family Burkholderiaceae_D; genus Oxalicibacterium; species Oxalicibacterium fonticola. The sequence goes on along the minus strand of NZ_PTLZ01000001.1, from coordinate 617,034 downwards.
GCTTGCTCAGTGGTCAGCGTCGTCAATTGTGCATTGAGTTTTTTCAATTGCAGACGGGCGACTTTTTCATCCAGATGCTTAGGCAGGGTGTAGACGCCGACTGGATAATTCTTCGTGTTGGCGTACAACTCGATTTGCGCGATCGTTTGATTCGCAAACGACGAACTCATCACGTACGACGGATGTCCGGTACCGCAACCGAGGTTAACCAAACGGCCTTCAGCCAGCAAGATGATGCGTTTGCCATCCGGGAAGATGATGTGATCGACTTGCGGCTTGATGTTTTCCCATGTGTATTGCTTCAACGCTGCCACTTCGATTTCATTGTCGAAGTGACCGATGTTGCAGACAATCGCCTGGTCTTTCATCTTCGCCATGTGGTCATGCGTGATGACGTGATAGTTACCGGTACAGGTAACGAAGATGTCGCCGTGTTCAGCAGCATATTCCATCGTTACAACGCGATAACCTTCCATCGCTGCCTGCAATGCGCAGATAGGATCGATTTCAGTAACCCAGACTTGCGCCGACAATGCGCGCATCGCTTGAGCTGAACCTTTGCCGACGTCACCGTAACCGGCGATGACCGCAACTTTACCGGCGATCATGACGTCGGTCGCGCGCTTGATACCGTCGACCAGCGATTCACGGCAGCCGTACAGATTGTCGAACTTGGATTTGGTAACGGAGTCGTTGACGTTGATTGCAGGGAAAGCCAATTTGCCTTCTTTGTGCATTTGATACAAACGATGCACGCCGGTGGTGGTTTCTTCGGTCACGCCGAGAATTTCTGGCAAGCGTTTTGAGTACCAGTTAGCGTCAACTGCCAGATGTTTTTTGATCGAATTGAACAGGCAGATTTCTTCTTCTGAACCTGGGTTATTCAATACCGATGCGTCTTTTTCTGCACGGGTGCCGAGGTGCAGCAACAAGGTTGCATCGCCGCCGTCATCCAGAATCATGTTCGAATAAACCGGCGCGCCTTTGGCGTCGTTCGGCCATTCAAAGATGCGGTGGGTGTATTCCCAGTAGTCGTCCAGCGTTTCGCCCTTGACAGCAAACACTGGTGTGCCGGCAGCAGCAATCGCAGCAGCAGCGTGGTCTTGTGTCGAATAGATGTTGCACGATGCCCAACGAACTTTCGCGCCCAATGCTTCCAGAGTCTGGATCAGCACTGCGGTTTGAATTGTCATGTGGATGGAACCGGTGATGCGCGCGCCTTTCAGTGGCTGTGCAGCAGCGAATTCTTCGCGGATGGCCATCAGGCCGGGCATTTCGGTTTCGGCGATCTTGATTTCCTTGTCACCCCATGTGGACAGGGACAAGTCGGCGATAACGTAATCGGTGAATTTGGTAGAGGAAGTCATTACTGCGGCGTTTATCACGCCCTCCTTTCGGTTAGAAAAAAAGAAACGTGAGCGCAGTTGCTGGTATTGACTGCATCAAGCCTGGTAGGTCTATAGCTTCGACGACCTATCGCAACGCTCCTTGATGCGGCTGCTATTTTAATCGAAAAACATGCCTGAAACCATGCTGCCGCAATGAAAATTACTTTTTCAATGGCGCGGAACTGGACAAGGATACCGAGTGCACGCGTGCGGTTTCTGCCTGCGGCTCAACGTTGTCTCTTATCCAACCCAGCATATCCAGCCAGATGCGCTTCACCTCGGCTTCGGATGGCATTTTTTGCGCATTCGGCAACTCGATCGTGATCACCGGGACGTTTTTATGGACGCCGCTGTAATTGCCCAAAGAACCGGGGTAAACCCCTACGCGATTGAGCAATAAGCGGCCGAAACGACGCGGCGGTTGTGCCGGGCCATCAAAATCAAGAACGCCAAACGGCGCGTGCACGGAAATAATTACATCCGGGCGGAACCTTGCCATTTCGTCATACACCCAGCGGCTTTCCGGCTCGGATAAAGGCGCATGACCAGGAAAGCGACGCGGATCGCTTTTGGTTCTGGCGGCCCAGTAACGAGGTGCATCCTGCTGCCAACCCGGAGTAGGAAAATTGCGATTCAAATCGACGCCGTTTGCATTGACGCGCTTGGCCTTGGTTGCCAGCAAGCCATCGGGATTAACGACAGGCACCACGCTCCATTCAAAATGCTGAGCAGCCGGCGTCGACATCCATTCCAGCCAGCGAAAAACGATAGAGACAGAAGTCAATTCATCGCCATGTATGCCGCCCATCAACAACACACGTAATGGCGGATGCGTATGACCTTCACTTTTAAGGGCAGGAATTTGCCGCGCCAGCAAAGGAAAACCCTGCAGGGAATTTACGCCGGTTGGTGCCAACTCACTGCGTCTGCACATGGGATTCGTGATGCCAGGCAGGCGAACCACCAGTCGTCTACACCAATCATCAAGCTTGGCCGACTTATCAGGCGTAACTGGATTGGTCGCAGCAACATGTGCCGAAACGGTACTGCCGAGCAATACCAATAATGGAAACACAATGCGGCTGACAGTATTCACGATAGACATTCACTTCTCAAAACAAAATGGTCGGATGAATTCTGCATGAATTTCATCCGACCACAAAGTACAACGACGACTTGCTTACAAACCGACTAATTACAGACCGGCTGCTGCACGCAATGCTGCGGCCTTGTCAGTACGTTCCCATGTAAACTCCGGCTCTTCGCGACCAAAGTGACCATATGCTGCGGTTTTTTGATAGATAGGACGCAACAGATCCAGCATTTGCACGATGCCTTTTGGACGCAGATCGAAATGTTCGAGCACCAGTTGAGCGATTTTTTCATCGCTGATTTTTCCTGTGCCGAATGTGGTGACCATCACCGAAGTCGGTTTTGCCACACCGATTGCGTACGAAATCTGGATTTGCGCACGTTCTGCCAAACCAGCTGCCACGATGTTTTTCGCAACGTAACGACCAGCATACGCAGCCGAACGATCGACCTTCGAAGGATCCTTGCCGGAGAACGCACCGCCGCCGTGCGGCGCTGCTCCGCCGTAGGTATCGACAATGATCTTGCGACCGGTCAAACCGCAATCGCCTTGCGGACCGCCGATGACGAAACGACCTGTTGGATTGACCAGGAAGCGTGTGTCTTTCAACCATTCAGCCGGCACGACAGGCTTGATGATGCTTTCAATCACGGCTTCTTCGATGTCTTTGTGTTGCATTTCCGGCGCGTGTTGTGTCGACAATACGATGGTGTCGATGGAAACAGGACGACCATCAACGTAGCGCAAGGTGACTTGCGATTTTGCATCCGGACGCAGCCATGGCAGGCGACCGTCTTTTCGCAATTCTGATTGGCGCTCCACGATGCGATGCGCATAGTGAATCGCAGCCGGCATCAGTTCTGCCGTTTCATCGCAAGCGTAACCAAACATCAAGCCTTGATCACCAGCTCCTTGGTCGAGGTCGATACCAGCGCCCTCATCAACACCTTGTGCGATGTCCGGTGATTGCTTGTCGTACGCCACCAGTACTGCGCAGCTTTTGTAATCGATACCGTAATCGGCATTGTCGTAACCGATACGTTTGATGGTTTGACGCGCTACTTCAATGTAATCAACGTTGGCGAACGTTGTAATTTCACCAGCCAAAACGACCAGACCGGTATTGCAAAGGGTTTCAGCAGCAACACGGGCTTTTGGATCTTGCTGGAAAATTGCATCGAGGATCGCGTCGGAGATTTGATCGGCGACCTTATCAGGGTGGCCTTCAGAGACAGATTCGGAGGTAAACAGAAAATCATTAGCCATCGCAGGTTCTTTCTATAGTTGGTTAGATGTCGCGGTCAACTCAGTGAACCTGCGACGCTTTAGCGAAATTTATATACCGCCTCGCAAGTTGTCATTAACTCGGCGGGTACTTCTTTGTGCTATTTTACGCCTCTTGAAATAAATCGGCAAAGTCTCTTCTAAGGGCTTGCTCGAATAAGTATAAAAACTTGCATGCTAGTTCTCATTTTCCGCCTCTTGTCATTCTTGCCCTTGCCGCTCTTGCATGCAATCGGCAGCGCACTCGGCTGGGCTGTTTATCTTTCTTCGTCACAATATCGTCGCCGCTTGCAGGACAATATTCGCCAAGCCGGCTTTGGCGATCATTTGTCTGCTGCGGTCGCAGAAGCCGGCAAGAACATGATGGAACTGCCCTTCATCTGGTGCGCCTCTCCGCAGCGTGTACTGAAAACCGTCACGATAAAGAATTGGCAATTGGTGCAACAGGCGCAGGATGCCAAACGCGGGATTATTTTTCTGACGCCGCATCTGGGCTGCTTTGAAGTGTCCGCACAAGCTACCGCTGCACACTTGCCGCTAACCGTCATGTACCGCCCACCACGGCAAGCAGCATTGAAGCCGCTGATCGAAGGCGCACGGGCGCGCCACAATCTCTCACTGGCGCCGGCCAATCTGAGCGGCGTACGCGCCTTGTTCAAAGTCGTGAAAAGGAATGGCGCAATCGGTTTATTGCCTGACCAGGTTCCGCAAAACGGTGAAGGTATATGGGCTGATTTTTTCGGCAAACCCGCTTACACAATGACCTTGCCGGCCAAGATGCTGGAAATGAGCGGTGCAACCATGATTCTCGCGTTCGCAGAGCGTTTGCCGCGCGGCAAGGGATACACCCTGCATTTTCTACCGTTCAGCATGGCAGCAGAATTGACACCGCAACAGCAGGTGCGCGCGATTAATACCGCGATGGAACAGCTGATCTCACTTTGTCCGGCACAATATTTTTGGAGCTATAACCACTACAAGATTCCTGCCGGCGTCGCTGCACCAGATGAAGTTACTGCATCCGACCAAGACCAGGCCGCGTCATGAGAGCGCTCGTCATATCGATGTGGCTGCTGCACTGGCTACCCTTACCTGTCATCGCGCGACTGGGCGAAGCAATCGGCAGCCTGCTCTTCATCTACAAGAAAAAACGGCGGCTTATTACGCTGATCAATCTTGAATTATGCTTTCCTGAGTGGACTCCAGAAGAGCGCCATCGCATCGCGAAAAAACATTTTCAAAATTATGCACGCAGCGTGCTGGAGCGCGGCATTTTGTGGTGGGCATCCGAAGCACGTCTGCGCAGATTGATAATTATTGAACCATCTGTACCACTGGATGCCATCAATGCAAGCCCCACTATTTTGTTGTGCCCGCATTTTGTCAGTCTGGATGTGGCCGGCGTCGCCGTCATGCTGGAATCATCGTTGTGCTCTATTTACACACAGCAATTGAATCCGATATTCGATGAAGTATTGCGCAAGGGTCGTTCGCGCTTTCGCCCGGTCAAATTATTTTCACGCAGTGATGGCGTGAAACCCATCATCCGCGCGATGCGTGAAAATTTGCCTTTCTTCATGCTGCCGGATATGGATTTCGGCGAGAAGGATGCAGAGTTCGTCCCTTTCTTCGGCGTACCTGCAGCAACTCTTACAGCACCAGCCAGAATTGCGGCGGCAACGCATGCCAAAGTGATTCCAGTAGTCGCCACCTACTTGCCGAATTACCGTGGCTGGACCGTCAAATTTTATCCGGCATGGGAAAACTTTCCGGGCGACGATATCACTGCAGCCACCCGCACCATGAACGCATTCATCGAAGACAGAGCGCGCGAAGCACCCGCAGAATACTTCTGGACGCACAAACGCTTCAAGACACGGCCCGCAGGAGAAGCCAGCTTCTACGAATCCAATGCATCAGATGAAGCCCCTCCTGCTTACTAATGCATGAATGCAGATACCTGCATGCATTTTTACCACGCACGGCCAGCGGCTTTATAATCGCCACATGAAAATCAAATTCACAAAAATGCATGGTGCCGGCAACGATTTCGTCGTCATCGATGCAATCAATCAGGCGATAGCTTTCACTCCGGCCCAATGGCAATATCTGGCAGACCGTCGCTTCGGCGTCGGTGCCGATCAAATGCTGGTAGTGGAAAAGCCGCAAGCGGCCGACGTTGATTTCCGCTATCGCATTTATAACTCCGACGGTGGTGAAGTCGAGCAGTGCGGCAACGGCGCACGCGCCTTCGTCAAATTTGTCACTGACAAAAAACTCACCAGCAAGCATGCGATCAAGGTAGAAACCATGTCCGGCATTATCGAGCCGCGACTGGAAGCGAATGGACAGATTACCGTCGATATGGGGCCACCAATTCTGGCACCGGAAGATGTGCCTTTCGACACGACCGATCTGCTGTCCAAAGCCGAGGGCGAAGAAACCTTGTGGCCTTTGGATATCAAGGGCGAGACTTACTGGATCGCTGCATTGTCGATGGGCAATCCGCATGCGGTACAAGTCGTCGCCGATATAGAAACAGCACCTGTGCGCGAAGATGGCGTACTGATCGAGCATCACCCGCGTTTTCCAAAACGCGTTAACGCCGGCTTCATGCAAATCATCGATGCGCATGAAATCAAGTTGCGTGTATTTGAGCGTGGTGCCGGCGAAACATTGGCTTGCGGCACCGGTGCTTGCGCTGCTGTCGTATCCGGCATTCGGCGTGGCTTGCTGGCATCGCCAGTCAAGGTACAAACCCGTGGCGGCGAATTATCGATTGCATGGGCAGGTAACTCATCGTCCGTTATGCTGACCGGCCCCGCCGTAACGGTATTCGAAGGCGAAATCGAACTTTAAAATCCAGCCTTGATCTGCGCTGCAGAATTGTTTGTCAGGCGCCGATGTCGGTTAGAATCATGAGCAATTCATGGCTGCTCGATAAGCAAACGATGCAATCCCGATTGCGCACCTTCAGCCACAGCGATTCCTTACGATCTTTTACGTTCCTCTAAATTTAATTACGACACATGACATCTCCACTGGACTCCAATACCGTCGCCGACTATTTACTGAATAATCCGCATTTTTTTGAAGAACATGCGGAAGTTCTGGCACAGGTAAAACTGTCGAGTCCACTCGGCGGACGCACTCTGTCTTTGCAAGAGCGACAAATGGACGTAATGCGTGAAAAGTTCAAGATCATGGAAATGCGTCTGGCCGAGCTAATCCGCATCGCCCAGGAAAACGACCAGATCACACAAAAATTTCATACATGGACACGTTCGCTGTTATTGGCCCGCAACGATGTCGATTTGCCGCACACATTAACCACAGGTTTGCAAAACACGTTCTCGGTGCCGCACGTTACTTTACGTTTGTGGGGCGTGTCGGAAGAATTCGCGCATACATGGTTTGCCGCGCCGGTTTCTGCCGATTCACGTCTGTTTTCAAATGGCTTGACCGTGCCGTTCTGCGGCAGCAACAATGATTTTGAAGCGGCTTCATGGTTGGAAGATGCGCCATCGATTCAATCGCTGGCTTTGTTGCCTTTGCGTTTGGACGACGCGCCGGAAGCGTTTGGTTTGCTGGTGCTCGGCTCGTCTGATCCGCATCGCTTTACATCCGAGATGGCGACCGATTTCCTGATCAACATCGGCCAGACCGCCAGCGCCGCACTGTCGAGTTTGCTCGACTAAATCAACATCGTGAGCGTCGCCGGCAATCAGGCTTATCTGGATGGTTATCTCGATAACCTGATCAGCCAGCGGCAATTGTCGCCGCTCACCGTCACCAGCTACCGACGCGATCTGCTTGAACTGGTCGTGTTCGCGACAGCAACAGACAGCAATGCATCAATCAGCGCCGTCAATCATTTTCAGATCAGAAAATTCGCGGCGCAATTGCATGCGCACGGTTTGAATGCGCGTTCGATTGCACGCAAACTTTCTGCATGGCGCGGTTTTTTCAACTGGCTGTCCGAACAAAACGCCATCACGTCAAATCCTGTCGATGGCATCAAGGCACCCAAACGCAACAAACCCTTGCCGAAAGCCTTGGCAGCCGACGACGCAGTGCGTTTGGTGTCGGAAACCAGCCCTGGAAGAAATGCAGATTCAGCGATGCAGTTATGCAATCACGCAATGTTTGAATTGCTGTATTCCAGCGGCTTGCGGGTTTCGGAATTGGTTGGACTGGACGTCAGATATACACAGGAAAGTCGCTATGCGTCAGCCGGCTGGATAGATTTCGACGCCCACGAAGTCATGGTCACAGGCAAAGGCAACAAGATGCGCAGCGTGCCTATCGGACAAGCAGCCATGGACGCACTCAAATCATGGCTTGCCGTGCGCGACACTCTGGTCAAACTAGATCTGCATCCATTGTTTTTGAGTGAACGCGGCACACGCGTATCCGCACGCGTGGTTCAACTCCGCCTGAAAGCACATGCGCAAGCTGTTGGCTTGCCTATGGATGTACACCCACATGTGTTGCGCCATTCCTTCGCGTCGCACGTCTTGCAATCTTCCGGGGACTTGCGCGCGGTACAGGAAATGCTGGGGCATGCGTCTATTTCCGCGACACAGATTTATACTTCGCTTGATTTTCAACGCTTGGCACAGGTCTACGACGCCGCACATCCGCGCGCAAAAAAGAAACCCTGAACTGCATCCACAAGATTTCGCATAAGCGGATATATTGCAACTGAATTGCAAATTGCGGCATAATCAAGCCATCACGCCGTCATTAAACTTGTCACCGCATCATCATGAAAAAAACCACAGCTCCAGATTTTCTGGCACTGGCTGAAAGCCAGTTACGTACCACGTCGGTACGCGCCACCGATGCTCGCATCAAGGTCTTGGCCGCGCTGCTCAGTGCGCGTTATGCGTTTTCGCATCAGGACATACAGGACACGCTGGTCGACATGGACAGGGTCACGCTGTACCGCGCGCTGGATAGCCTGACCGACGCCGGGCTGGCGCACAAGATCGCCGGCGACGATCGCGTGTTCCGCTATAACGCAGGAACGGAAGAGATCGCACACGGCACGCATCATGCGCAACAACATCAGCACGGTCACTTCAAATGCACGCGTTGTGCCAAGGTTTTCTGCATCGACAATATCGATGAGAAGTTGCTCGCTACCGACGCCAAACACAACATCAATCCATCGACTGCGACGCTGCGCCAGCAACTGCAAAAAGTATTGCAAAGCACACTAGGAAAAGGTTTCCAGAGTCACGAAATAGAACTCACCATCAAGGGACTTTGCGCAGACTGCGCCGCGCATTAAAGACAAGACGGAATTTCAACGCTCGATTACGTATCCGATTTCAACAAACGAATTCAAAGCACGACTTAAAAATCATGGCACTCATTCCTACTACCATCCTGACCGGCTTCCTGGGCGCAGGCAAAACCACGCTACTGAATCGCATCCTGCAAGAACCGCACGGCTTCAAGATTGCCGTCATAGAAAACGAATTCGGCCAGGAAAATATCGATAACGAAATCCTGGTGCAGGACGGCACCGAGCAAATCGTCGAGATGAACAATGGCTGCATATGCTGCACGGTACGCGGCGATCTGATCGTTGCATTGACTGCACTGGCGCAACGCCGTCGTGATGGCGAACTGCAGTTCGATCATGTCGTCATCGAAACCACCGGGCTCGCCAATCCTGGTCCGGTTGCACAAACCTTCTTCATCGATGAAGAAGTCGCCGCCGACTATCTGGTCGACGCCATCATCACCGTAGTCGATGCCAAACACGCCATGCATCAACTCGATACGTATGAAGAAGCGCAGCGCCAGGTCGGTTTTGCCGATAAATTGCTGCTGTCGAAAACCGATCTGGTCAGCGCAGATGAATTAAAGGTTTTGACCGAACGCATCAAGCGCATCAATCCACGCGCCGCTATCAGCACCATAGCTTTCGGCCAGGTCGCGATTGCCGACGTACTGGATCTGCGTGGCTTCAACCTGAATGACAAGCTGGAAATCGACCCCGATTTCATCGCGGCAGAAGAACATGCGCACAATCACGACCACACCTGCGATGCAGCCTGTGATCACGACGGCGAACATGAGCACCATCATCATGACCACCATCACGGTCATCACAGCGACAACATCGCAGCCTTCGTATTCAAGAGCGACCGGCCATTCAACACCGAAAAATTGGATGAATTTTTGGGCGGTATCGTGCAGGTTTTCGGGCCACGCATGTTGCGCTACAAAGGTGTGCTGTGGATGGACGGTGCCGACCGCAAGGTGGTATTCCAGGGCGTGCACCAAATTATGGGCACCGACATAGGAGGCAAATGGGGCGAAGACGAAATCCGCTCCAACAAAATGGTATTTATCGGACAGAATCTGCCAAAAGAAACTTTTATTTACGGATTAGAACAATGTTTGGTATAAACTAGCCCAGTTTTTAGCTCAGGATAGAGCGGCCGGGACGATGCGAAAGACAGTAAATCGCACGCAGAGCACGATATGATCCGAGTGTGGGAAAGTTCATTGAGGACAAGGGACTATGAACGCAACCGTCGCAAAATCTGCAAAAAGCGCAAAAAAAACTGCCACGAAAAAGGCAGCTAGCACTGCTCGTGCAAAACCGGCAGGCAAAACGGCCACGGCGAAATCAACTGCAAAGTCAGCGACAAAAACACTTGCAGAAAAAAACGTCAAGGCACTGAAAAAAGTGATCAAACCGGCGGCCAAGCCTGCTGTTAAATCGGCAGCCAAGGTCGCAAAGAAAACGCCGGCGAAGAGTGCGGTAAAATCCGCCAAGGTCGCTGCAAAAACAAAAGTCGTGGCAAAGAAAACCGCTGCCGCAAAAAATGTGAAACCAGCGGCCAAACCTGCAGTCAAAGCAAAAGCGGCTGTTAAAAAAGCTGCGGTGAAAGCAGCAGCACAACCAATCAAGAAAGTTCCTGCAAGCGCTCCCAAGGCAACTGCAGTAACAGCAAACAAAGACGCATCTCGGTCTGGAGCAGGCAGCAGTAAAAAGGCCGTCTCCGCACCAGTAGATAAAATTGAACAAGCTGTAGTTTCGAAAGTACGCGAAGTGGCAACTAAATCAAAAGCAATCCCGACCGCCGACAATGACGGTCCTCTGTTATCCGAAGCGCAAATCCTCAAGATGGGCGAAAAGGATTACATGAATGCGGCACAACTCGCATTCTTCAAGAATCGCCTGCAGCAACTTGAAAAAGAATTGCTGAAAAACGCAGACGAAACCACCGAACATTTGCGTGAAACAGTCCTCGTTCCCGATCCAGCCGATCGCGCTACGATCGAAGAAGAACATGCTCTGGAATTGCGCACCCGCGACCGCGAACGCAAGTTGCTGAAAAAAGTACAGCAATCGATCGCCAGCATTGACGCCGGCGACTACGGCTGGTGCGAAGAAACCGGCGAGCCTATCGGCGTACCACGTTTGCTGGCACGTCCTACCGCTACCCTGTCGCTGGAAGCGCAGCAACGTCGCGAATTGAAACAAAAACTGTATGGCGACTGATTCCAGCCGGAATTAATCCCCATTCATTTGCAAACAAAGCGCGCGGCCCTCTATCCGCGCGCTTTGTTTTTTTGTAGAATGCAATTCTGTTGCAATATACGATTACCGCTCCGATTTGGAAGCGACAAGCGTTTAGGCTTATTCGGTTTGGCCCAGATCATGAATATTGATTGACAGCCTTTGCATGTATTTGACCTGCCGCTCACACCGTATCAACGAACGAGTATTTTTTGAAACCTGCATTCTCATCACGCACACCAGCCGCAACACGACTTTGCTTCGCCGCATTGTTGGTGATCGCTGTATTGTTCGCGCAATGGATGGGATTGCAGCATCGGATAGTGCATGCGGACAGAATAGATAATCAGCATGCAGTGCGAACTGTCAGTCAAACATCTTTCGCGTCAACGTTCGACTCCACGCCGGACTCAACTACTGAATACGCAGGCGACAAATCGCATTCCTGTACTTTGTTTGACGGCATGGCGCTGGCCGATAGCGCACCCGCACTTCCGTTTATTCCTCTTCTGCAAACCAGCGTGCAGGTTCTGGCGCTGTGGGCCGCCCATGCTTCGTGGGACGCACCCTTTCTCTGTCATTTCTCTTCACGCGCACCGCCAACGGCGTGATTGATTTTTCCTGTTTGTACCGTCCTGCCTGATCGCATTGCGATTCAGCGCGGCGGCTTCTATTCGATTTTTCAAGGAAGTATCATGATCGCTCAACGCACCCTGCTGGCAAGCGCCGTTCTGTCTGCGCTCGCCACATTGTCACACTCTGCTTTTGCGCAAACGCAAGAGCAAACCCTGCCCGCCGTCGTCGTCACCTCCACCCCTTTCAACAGCGACGAAGGCGCGCAAATACTCGCGCCAGCCAAAGTCGTGTACGGCGACGAGTTACGCGAAAAACTCGGCAATTCACTCGGCGATACCTTGTCGCAAGAACTCGGCGTCTCCGCATCCGCATTTGGTGCAGGCGCATCGCGTCCGATCATTCGCGGCATGGAAGGTCCACGCGTCAAAATTCTGCAAAACGGGATGTCCATACTGGATGCATCCAGCCTGTCTAACGATCATGCGGTCGGCGGTGAAGCATCGACTGCGCGCCAGATTGAAATCCTGCGCGGCCCGGCATCATTGCTGTATGGATCAGGTGCGATAGGCGGCGTGGTCAACATCATCAATGACCGCATCCCTACCGTCTTGAACGCCAAGCCGACTGGTGACGCCGAAGTTCGTTACGGCACGGTAGATCACACGAAGAACATGTCACTGTCTGTCGATGGTGCCGCTGGCGATATCGGTTTGCATATTGATGGCAATCTGCGTAATTCCGACGATTATAAAATTCCAGGTGATGTCAGCCTGAGCGATCCCAGTCTGGGTTCCGGTCGTCTGCCCAACTCATTTGCGCGTGCCAACAGCCTTGGCTTCGGCGCCTCGTATATTCAAAGCTGGGGCCACATAGGCGCATCCGTCGGCGTCAACGACGATCGCTATGGCATTCCAACCGAAGAACGTTCCTTCATCACGCTGAAACAAACACGCTTCGATATCGATGGCTTGATCAAGGAACCATTCGGCAACTTTGAATCCTTGCGCTTCAAATTAGGCCATACCGATTACAAGCACACGGAAAATCTGGAAGACGGCACACCGGCCACCGATTTCAAAAACAATGCGCTGGAAAGCCGCATCGAATTGACGCATAAACCTATGGCTGGCTGGCGCGGCACCTTCGGCCTGCAAACCGAAAACTCTGAATTCTCGGCACTCGCGGCAGATGGCAGCGGACCGGAAACCGTTCCCCTGACCAAAACCGATTCGATCGCCGGCTTCCTGGTGGAAGAACGCGACTTTGGCCCTTTCCGTGCCAGTGCTGGCGCACGCCTAGAATCAGTCAAACGCAAGCCGGATGCAGTATCGGGATTGACGCAACGCGACTTCAACCTCGGTTCGTATTCATTAGGCGGCCTATGGACCTTCACGCCGGGTTATGGCCTTGGCGCTACGGCATCCGTTGCGCAACGCGCACCTGCAATCGAGGAGTTGTATTCCAACGGACCGCATGAATCGACCGCGACCTTTGACATAGGCGACAACAATCTGAACAAGGAAACCTCACGCAATTTCGAAATCAGCCTGCAAAAAACCGAAGGCTTGATACGCTGGAAAGCCAACATCTTCCAGACTCGCGTGAAGAACTATATCTATGGTCGCACCGACGGCACCACTGTGAATGAAGATGGCGTGGTCGATCCGATCGCTACCAACAACGAATTCCTGCAACGCTTCTGGTCGCAAAACAGCGCGACGATACGCGGTGCCGAAGCAGAAATCAGCTACAACCTGCGGGGTGAAGGCTGGTCCTGGCGTGGCTTTGCCGACACCTCGCGCGGCAAGCTGACCGATCTCGATAATCTGCCACTGCAACCGGCGACACGTTACGGCGGCGAAGTCGGCTATCGTCAAGGCGGCTGGCGCTCGGGTGTCAAGGTATTGCACGCACAAGAACAGGACAAACTGGCCAGCTTTGAAAGCTTCGTCACGCCGTCCTACACACAGGTCGACGCCAATTTGTCGTACACGCAACGCATCAATTCAAACGACGTAACCTGGTTCGCCATCGTCAAGAATCTGTTGAACGACGACATTCGTCTATCCACCTCGGTATTGCGCGAAGAAGCTCCACTGCCGGGTAGAAACCTGATCATTGGCGTTCGCACAAGTTTTTAAAGATACTTCCTGGTTTTTTGGCTACACTAGTGACCTGCAGAGGCTCTGCGGGTCGCTTTGTACTGGCTGCCTGTGTTACCTTTAGGCGAGAATTTTTACATGGTTGCCATTGGAGAAATTCCGATAGCACCACTTTATAAACTTGGCGCACTGTTAGAGTGCACACCATTGCTCACCAGGATAGACGTGGGGATTTTTTCGCTATTTGGAAAGAAGGACGGCCAGTCGGCGCGCAAGCCGACTGAGCAAGAGTCTTCGCAAAAGAAGCGCGACAATAGTGCCGCTCGCGCCACAAAAAACGAAAACGAACAAACGCAACAAGTTCAGCGCAAAGCAGCACACGCGACCGCCATGAAGATCGATGCCATCGAATCTGAAATGTCGTCCGAGTTCGTCAAACCGCTGCCCTTCAGCGGCAATACCATGCCTGGTCCGTCCAGCCAATTCATGGATACCGCACAGCGCCTGCCAGCAGCACGCGCTCAAGCAAAAAGCCCCGATGCCGCAACCCTGGATCAACCGTCTATGCTGCCCGACATCATGGGCGCCAGCACTGCCTTCCTGCTGGGTGCAGAAACCGTCATAGGACCGGTCGCGATATCCACTTCCGAAGCTGCACCGGTGATTGAAGAAGCCGCCATCCTGTTTGCCAATGGTCAGACCGATCTGGTTGAACCTGTCTTGCTGAATGCAATTGCAGAAGATGCGCTTGGCAACACGCCATTAACCGTATGGGGCATGTTGTTCGATCTTTATCAAATTACCGGTCAGCGTGTATCGTTTGAAAATCTGTCCATCGAATACGCCAACAAATTTGAAATGTCGCCACCTGCGTGGATAGACAGCAACGCCGCCGAATCCAAACCGCAAGCAGCGGCCGCGCCACGCGCCGGCACCACGCCTGGCGTTGCGTTTTCCGGCAAGCTCGATGCCACCAGCATCAAGCAATTGGAACGCATCAAGAACATGGCGGAAATGAGCAATGTCATCAAGCTCGAATTTGCGCGCGTTACCGAAGTCGATCCTGTCGGTTGCGGCCTGTTGTTCAGCGTTTTGCAGAAACTGCAAAAATCCGGCCACAACCTGATCCTGGTCGGCGCACCCGAGCTGACAGAAAAAATCCGCGCGATCCTGATGGTAGGCCGTCGCGATGAAACTGAAGCGCCGTGGCTTTTGCTGCTGGAGCTTTTGCGTTTATTGAATCGCGAATCCGATTTTGAAGAGACCAGTATCGATTACTGCGTCACCTTTGAAGTATCACCGCCATCCTTCGTTTCACCGCAAAACAAGGTAGTCACTGCAGCAGAAGAAACCGCCGAACCTGACGAAACTGCCAGCGACCACTTCATGATGCCTGTCGTAATCGATGCGCGTACCGATACACTCGTACAAAACATCGCTGCCTACGCGCACACGCACAATCCCGTCATCCTCGATTGCACGCGCCTGGCACGCATGGATTTCAATGCAGCCGGACGCTTGTTTGGCGGTCTGACGCCTTTGGTCAGCGCCGGGAAAAGTATCGAATTGCACAATGCCAATCATTTTATTGTCGCGCTTTGTCACGTAATGGGCGTTGCAGAACTTGTACGTATCGTCCCGCGCAAAAACTAACTCTGCAATCAAGGACGAAATTTCGACTTGCAATCGAATCGTCCGCCCCCATTTTTTCTAGAACGCCGCTTATGCTTCCAACATGAGCGCGCAAGTTTTATCCAACATCACCCGTTTTGCATCAGTATTTTGCATTAAGTCAGCCACTTCATTTCAGAGGCAAGCATGGAACAATTTCACGGCACCACCATACTCTCGGTGCGACGCGGCAATATCGTCGCACTAGGGGGCGATGGCCAGGTCACATTAGGCAATATCGTCATGAAGGGCACTGCGCGCAAAGTGCGCAAGGTTTATAACGGCAAGGTACTGGTCGGTTTTGCAGGCGGCACCGCAGATGCATTCACCTTGCTGGAACGCTTCGAATCCAAGCTGGAAAAACATCAGGGCCACTTGATGCGCGCTTCGGTAGAACTCGCCAAGGACTGGCGTACCGATCGCATTCTGCGCCGCCTTGAAGCCATGCTGCTGGTCGCAGATCACGAAACCACATTGGTGATCACCGGCAATGGCGATGTGCTGGAACCGAACGACGGCATAGGCGCAATTGGCTCAGGCGGCACTTACGCCCAATCGGCGGCCAAGGCCTTGCAGGAAAACACCGATTTGTCACCGCTGGAAATCGTCAAAAAATCACTGACCATCGCCGGCGAACTGTGCATTTATACCAATCTGTCGCACACGATAGAAACTCTGGACTAATTCCGGACCAATACAGGAAAACGTCCGATCTCGGGCGAACACATCATGAACATGACACCCAAAGAAATCGTTTCCGAACTGGATAAACACGTAGTCGGCCAAGCCAATGCCAAACGCGCCGTTGCCATCGCCCTGCGTAATCGCTGGCGCCGTCAGCAAGTGCAGGAGCCGCTGCGTCACGAAATCACGCCCAAAAATATCCTGATGATAGGACCGACCGGCGTTGGCAAAACCGAGATCGCACGCCGCCTCGCGAAACTGGCAGATGCGCCTTTCATCAAAATCGAAGCGACAAAATTCACCGAAGTCGGCTACGTAGGCCGCGATGTAGATACTATCATCCGCGACTTGATAGACATCGGCATCAAGCAGACACGCGAACTGGAAACACGCAAAGTCCGCGCGCGCGCAGAAGATGCGGCGGAAGATCGCATCATCGATATTCTGGTGCCGCCGGCCCGTGATTTCGGTTTCTCCTCGTCACCAGCTGCTAGTGCCAGCACGCCCGACAACACGACACGCCAGACTTTCCGCAAGCGTTTGCGTGAAGGCTCGCTGGACGACACAGAAATTGAAATCGAACTGGCGGAAGCCGGCCCGACTATGGAAATCATGGCGCCGCCCGGCATGGAAGAAATGACCGAGCAAATCAAGTCCATGTTTTCCGGCGTGGGTGGCAGCCGCAAGAAAGCGCGCAAGATCAAGATCAAGGAAGCCATCAAGCTGTTGATCGAAGAAGAAGCCGGCAAGCTGGTGAACGAAGACGAGCTCAAGCAAAAAGCGATTCACAATGTCGAGCAGAATGGCATCGTTTTTCTCGATGAAATCGACAAGATCGCAACACGTTCGGAAACCGGCGGCGGCGAAGTATCGCGCGCCGGCGTACAACGCGATTTATTGCCGCTGGTTGAGGGTACGACCGTCAACACCAAGTACGGCATGATCAAAACCGATCACATTCTGTTCATCGCATCCGGCGCATTTCATCTGGCAAAACCATCGGATCTGATCCCGGAATTGCAGGGTCGTTTCCCTATCCGTGTCGAACTGGAATCGCTGTCTATTGCCGATTTCGAGCGCATTCTGACCGGCACCGATGCCTGCCTGACCAAGCAATATGAAGCCTTGCTGGAAACCGAAGGGGTCAAAATCGAATTCGCGCAGGATGGCATTCAACGAATGGCGGAAATTGCCTATTCGGTCAATGAAAAAACCGAAAACATAGGCGCGCGTCGTTTATATACAGTGATGGAAAAACTGTTGGAGGAAATTTCCTTTTCCGCCAGCGACAGCCCGGATCAGACACTGACCATCAATGCCGCTTATGTAGATGAAAGACTGGGCGCATTGTCTGTCGATGAAGATCTGTCGCGGTATGTGCTGTAAGCTAGGCATGGAGAAAAGGCGCGCATTACCGCATGCGCGCCATTCACATCATGGCCAATAAAGCGCTATCCAAGCGCCAAAAACTGACGATACGCATAGAGCCGTCGCAACAGGCGTTGAAACCGCGCAACCACGTCGCGCTCGCGGCAAGACAACGCGTCGGCGGGCCGCATCAAAAATCCGTCTCGGCGCAGCGTCAAATCCAAAAACTGCAGTTGAAGAAAAAACTATCTACTCCCGACGAGCAATAAATTGCTCACCTTCCTCATAGCTGTTCTTGGTGATTTTCCAATCGATTGATTCGGCGCGATTTGTTTGTTATAACAAGGGGGAAATCGCGAAGATGAGATCGCAAAAGCAAGAAATGCAAACCCTGATCGCACTGGAACAACGTTGAGGAGAAGATAATGGCTCTACCGCACGCAACATCCGGCCAGTTGATCGACGTTCGGCCTTTAGGTCCACGGATTACCGCATCCGTTTCGAACGCACTTTTTAAAGCCCCACAATTAGAATTGATGCGCCTGGTGCTGCCACGCGGCAAAGGCATGCCGGAACACTCCGTTCCTGGTGCAGTCACCATTCAGTGCCTGGAAGGCGCGATTGAATTGCACGCACATCAGAAGACGCAAACCGTGAAAGCGGGCGAACTGGTTTATCTGGCGGGCGGTGAGCCGCATGCATTGCATGCGCTGGAAGATTCGTCGGTTTTGTTAACGCTGTTGCTGCAGCAACATTGATGCCGTCACTTTGACGCTGCTACTTTGAGACAGCTAGATTGATCGCCGCGTTGCATATGTGAAAATTTTGGTTCAGGCGGCTTCATCTCGTGCATCGCGCGCCAATAGTCGTCCGACCATTGCCCGCGGTGAATCGCCGTCAAACAAGACTGCGGCAACCGCATGCGTAATCGGCATGTCTATGCCGTGTTTAATCGCCAATGCGCGCACGGCTTGCGCGCAACGCACACCTTCTGCAACGTGTCCCAACTCGGTCACGATCTGCTCCAGTTTTTTCCCTTGCGCCAAACCCAGGCCAACCTTGCGGTTACGCGACAGGTCGCCGGTGCAAGTCAAAATCAAATCGCCCATGCCGGCCAAACCCATGAAGGTTTCGGCACGCCCGCCTAATGCAACGCCAAAGCGCGTGATCTCCACCAGTCCGCGCGTAATCAATGCAGCACGCGCATTCAAGCCGAGTTTGAGGCCATCGATAATGCCGGTGGCAATCGCTAGAATATTTTTTACTGCACCGCCTACCTCCACGCCGATCAGGTCGTCGGTCGTATAGACGCGGATGCTCGGTCCGTGCACTGCAGCGACAACCAGTTCACGCAAGGCTGCGCTATCGGATGCAATCGCCAATGCACATGGCAAGCCCTGCGCCACTTCCTGCGCAAACGAGGGGCCGGACAAGGCGCCCGCAGGAATATCCTTGCCCAGCACTTCGCGCACAATCTGATGCGGCAGCAAATGCGTGTCGGCTTCAAAGCCTTTGCACAACCAGACAATATTCGGAATCGCATGCGACTTCAGCTGTTCAGCCAAAGGACGCAAACCGGACAGCGAGGTCGCCACTATGAGCAAACCATCGCTACCTGCATGCGCGATCGCTGCCGAGAAATCAGCACTTAAAGACAGGCGGTCAGGCAAACGGAAGCCTGGCAGATAAGTAGAATTTTCACGACGCTGTTCGGCTTCCTGCATGACGGCAGTATCGCGCCCCCACAACACAACCGCATGCCTTTCGGCCAGCGACATCGCCAAAGCCGTACCCCATGCGCCCGCGCCTAGTATTGTGATATTCATGCAGAGAGTTTGTTTAAGAGGATTAAATATCGAAGACTGAAAATGCTGATCACGCCTTCATCGCCAGCGCTGTCACTCGAGGAATAGTAACTACTCGCCCCACACTTCAGCAATTCTTGCAAAGCCGCTTGGCCCGTCTCTGTGTTTCAGTTTGACCCAACCGGCGGCTGGCGGCGCCAGCAATTCCAGCAGCACGCCTTTATCAACCGTGACCACAACAGCGGCATTTTCTTCCGCCGTGGCATGCAGTTTGAGATTGGCCGCAGTGACGATCACATTGCGTTTCGCGCTTAATGCCGATGCATCAATCCACGCTAAATCGCCTGCCACATCGCGTACTTTGCTCCAGCCGTTTTGCGTCAAAATGATTTCGACCGGCATGCCACGTGGTGCGATGAATATTTTGCGGCCGCGCTCCGACGGCGCGTTATACAAAACGGCAGGATTGGCACCCACCGATTTGAATTCAGCCGCCTGCGCGGCACTCGCCGCCAGTGTTGACATCAGCAGTGCTGCATAAGCCGGGAAAGACCATTTCATGCGATCACCTTCAAGACATTATTCGTAAAAGTGCAGCGCGCCCGCTTGATTCAGGATCGCAACGGGCGCGTACTGTACGAGCTTGAATTAATGCTTTGCGATGGAACCGTCAGCCATCACGATGCCGGAGCTGCTTTCGGCTTGTTGCTGCGCCATTGCAGCCAGACGCTGCTGATAGAACACTTCGAAATTGATTTCGGTCAAATGTACAGGCGGGAAGCCCGCGCGGGTGATCGCATCAGCGATATTCGCGCGCAGATATGGATAAATCGTGCTTGGGCAACCAATGCCGATCAAAGGATCGAGTTGTTCGTCAGGGATGTTGCGCGCTTCGAAAATACCGGCTTGTTTGCCCTCTACCAAAAACGCGATCTTGTCCTTGATTTTTGCAGTAACCGTAATCGTGACGGTCGACTCAAAAATGCCGTCAGCGATTTGTTCTGCACCTACATCAACCGCCACTTCAATTTCAGGCGATTCTTGTTCAAGGAAAATTGCCGGCGAATTAGGTTGTTCCAGCGACAGATCTTTCAGGTAAACACGTTGGATCTGGAATACAGGTTGCAGATTTTCGTCAGCCATGAAGCACTTTCAGTCAGATTAAAAATGGAGGGCGATCAGCCCTCCGAACAGTTACCGTTTATTCATTTGCAGATGCCGCATCGCCGGCGCGCATCAAGCCAGGCGTATCAAGCCTGTAATAAAGCATCCAGCTTGCCCGCACGTTCCAGCGCGTTCAAATCGTCGAAACCACCGACATGCGTATCACCGACATAAATCTGCGGCACCGTGCGGCGACCGGTTTTTTCCATCATCGCAGCACGCTGCGCAGGATCGAGATCGACACGGATTTTTTCAATACTGGCGATGCCTTTGGCAGTCAACAGACGTTCCGCCATCGTGCAATAAGGGCAAACACCCGTGCTATACATCGTCACATGCGCAGTCATAATTTTTCCTTATTAACCTGTGAGTTACTTGATACTTATTTGCTGACAGGCAGACCTTGCGATTGCCATGCATCCAAGCCACCGAGTAAACTAGCGGCTTCGTTGTAGCCGGCTTTCTTCAGTTGTGCGGTTGCTTTTGCGGATTTCAATCCCTTGGCACAAACAACAATCACCGGACGCTCCTTGAATTTTTCCAGCTCGGCAATACGTGCTTTCAATTCTTTCAATGGAATGTTTTTCGCGTCACGGATGTGACCGGCAGCAAATTCATCTGCAGTTCTGACGTCGAGAATCAGGGTTTTTCCCTGATTAATGATCTGGGTTGCCTGTAACGGAGTAACTTTTGCACCAACGCGTTGCAGTGTGTGCATAACCAATGCGCCGCCGGATACCAGTACGATGCCAATCAGAAAAATGTTATCAATGATGAATTTCACGTTGTTCCAATGAGTAGAAAGAATGTTCGCATTATAAAATAGAAGACCGAATACAATTCGGATTCGGCATTTTGCATCAAAAAACCATTACTTACCTATTAGAACCATGTACAAAATCGTATTGATGCGCCACGGCGAGTCCACATGGAACCTCGATAATCGCTTTACCGGCTGGGCCGATGTCGATTTGACTGAAAAAGGTTGTGCTGAAGCAAAGCACGCCGGCCAACTGCTGCGTGAAGCAGGTTTTACCTTCGATCTTGCTTATTCGTCAGTATTGAAGCGCGCGATACGCACCATGTGGATCACGCTCGACGAAATGGATCTGATGTGGATACCAGTCGTCTGCGACTGGCACCTGAACGAACGCCATTACGGCGCGCTGCAAGGCATGAACAAGGCAGAAACGGCGAAGAAGTATGGTGCCGATCAGGTTCTGCAATGGCGTCGCAGCTACGATACCCCGCCTAAACTGCTGGCCGAGGACGATCCGCGCACGATGTACGATGATCCGCGCTATGTCGGTTTGAAGCGTGAAGAAATTCCACTGGGTGAATGCCTGAAAGACACCTTGCAGCGCGTAGAACCTTACTGGAACGACACCATAGCCCCCTCGATACGTGCCGGCAAGAAAATCATCATCTCCGCCCACGGCAACAGCTTGCGCGCGCTGATCAAGATTCTCGATGGCATCAGCGATCAAGACATCGTGTCGCTCAGCATTCCAAACGGTCGCCCTATCGTCTATGAACTGGATGAAAATCTGAAACCGATACGTCATTATTACCTGGGCGATCAGGCATCGCTGGCAGCTGCCGTCAAAGCCGCCGCCAGCCACGGACCGACACTATAAACTCCGTGCCGATTTCGTTTTTATCATCCATCACACGCAATTCGCGCATACCCGTCGGTCAACAACAACGATTGACGGGCATGCTTTTGCTCGTTTTGCTGACGCTGTTTGCCGGCGCACATGCCGATGCATACGCGCAAAAAACGACTGATAGAAGCAAACAAAAAAAGATCGCTGAAAGCGAGCGCGCCGATCTGCGCCAAAAACTGACTACGCTCAAGCGCAGCATAGACAAGACAGAAACCGCCAAGAGCTCAGCCGCTGACGCTCTGGCCAAGTCGGAAGAAGCGATATCGGATGCACAACGCAATTTGCGCGATTTGTCCGAAGAACAACGAAAAACCGAAGCCAGGCTCAAGGATTTATCCAGCCAGCAAAGCGAATTGAAGAAAATTGTCGAAGCGCAGCAACGTCAGCTCGCCAAATTGCTACGCGAGCAATATATCGCCGGCAATGAAGACCGCATCAAATTACTACTGTCCGGTGACAACCCCAATCGCATCAATCGCGAACTGCAATACATGGGCTATGTCTCGCGCGCGCAAGCCACACTGATCGAATCCCTGCGCGCCAATCTGCAAGCGATCGCAGACAATCAGGCAGACGTACTCAACGCCAAGGAAGAACTCGATGAAATCGCTGCAGACGCGCGCGATCAACACGCGATCCTGCAAAAAGAAAAAGCGCAACGCGCCACTCTGCTCGCGCAACTATCCAGCAAGCTCGTCACTCAACGCAAAGAAATCGGCAACATAGAACGCGACGAAAAACGACTCTCGAGCCTGGTTGATAAACTGGCTGTGTTAATGCAAGAACAACGCAAGGCAGAAGCTGCCGCTGCAGAAAAACGCAAACAGGAACGTGCCGCACGCGAACGAGAAGAGCGCGAAAAACGTTTGGCACAGGCAAAAAAACGTGGCACGCCGGATGACAAAACGTCCAGCGGAAAAATTGCCAATCCGAATGCGATTGAAGACGACGAAGCACCTAGACGCGAAAAAGCATCCCCGGCGCTCGCCCGTAATCAAATAACCCCGGAACTCACTCCCGACGCCGGCATCCAAGATGGAGCATTCGCTGCCTTGCGCGGCAAACTGCGGTTACCTATCCGCGGTGATGTAACCGCCAAATTCGGCAGCAAACGCGGTGAAGGACCAACTTGGAAAGGCTTGTTCATACGCGCCGAAGAAGGCACGGAAGTCAAAGCCATTGCCGCCGGTCGCGTCATTTTTGCCGAATGGCTACGCGGCTTTGGCAATTTGATCATTGTTGATCATGGCAGCCAGTACATGACGATTTACGGCAATAATCAGTCTGTTTTGAAACACGCTGGCGATGCCGTCAAACCTGGCGAAGTCATTGCCAGCACAGGTAATAGCGGCGGCAATGAACAATCAGGTTTATACTTTGAAATGCGACACCAAGGTCGCGCGTTTGACCCACTTGGTTGGGTAACTATTAGGTGAGCATGGGAACGAAACTCAAGAATATCGGATTGATCGGTTTAGGCATGGTTGCCGGCGCGATCGGCATGGGTACACAGCTGGATGCAATGGCACAGAAAAGTGCTGGCAATCCTTTGCCACTCGAGGAATTGCGGCAGTTGGCTGATGTATTCGGTCTCATCAAATCGGATTACGTTGAACCGGTCGATGATAAAAAGCTGCTGACCGAAGCGATTTCGGGCATGGTCTCGTCACTGGATCCACATTCAGCTTATCTTGATAAAAAAGCATTCAAGGAATTGCGTGAAGGTACGCAAGGCAAGTTTGTCGGCCTCGGAATTGAAGTCGGCATGGAAGACGGCTACGTCAAAGTCATTTCGCCTATCGAGGATTCACCTGCGTATCGTGCCGGCATCAAGGCTGGCGATCTGATCACGCGTCTGGATTCCACGCCGGTCAAAGGCTTGACGCTGGACGAAGCCGTCAAAAAGATGCGCGGTGAGCCGAACACAAAAATCACGCTGACGATTGCGCGCAAAGACGAAGACAAACCGATCATCATCACGATCACACGTCAGGAAATTCGCGTACAAAGCGTGAAATCCAAAATCGTGGAACCTGGTTATGCATGGCTGCGCGTCGCGCAATTCCAGGAACCGACGGTAGATGACATGGCGAAAAAAATCGCCGCGCTGTACGCGCAAGACCCTAATCTGAAAGGTCTGGTACTGGATCTGCGTAACGATCCGGGCGGCGTGTTACCGGGTGCGATTGGCGTTTCTGCTGCCTTCCTGCCGAAAGACGTGGTCGTTACTTCGACCAATGGTCAATTGCCGGATTCCAAAGCCAGCTTCTACGCACGTCGCGAATTCTATGCAACGCGTGCAGTCGGCGATCCACTCGCAAAGCTGCCTGATGCGATCAAGAAAATCCCTATGGTGGTCTTGGTCAACTCCGGCTCTGCTTCTGCCTCTGAAATCGTGGCCGGCGCATTGCAGGATTACAAGCGCGCCACCATCATGGGCACGCAAACCTTCGGCAAGGGCTCGGTACAAACCATACGTCAGCTTTCTGCAGACACCGCCGTCAAGTTGACGACAGCGCGCTATTACACGCCTAGCGGCCGTTCGATTCAAGCCAAAGGTATCGTGCCTGATCTGATGGTGGATGAAACCGCAGAAGGCGATGTCTTGAATGGCTTGCGTCTGCGTGAAGCCGATCTGCAAAAGCATCTGACCAACGACAAGGACAAGGAAGCTGAAGCGCGTCCTGCGGTTGATGAACTGGAAGAAGAGCAACGCATCGCCGCGCTGGAGAAAAAACGCAAACCGCTGGAATTCGGCAGCAAAGACGACTTCCAGTTGGCGCAAGCGCTGAATCATTTGAAAGGCTTGCCTGTGATTCTTTCGAAAGCAAAAGTCGAAGTGAATAAAGAAGCGGGCATCAACCAGCCAAAAACAGATTCAAAAACTGAACCGAAAACCGACGTCAAGAAATAGTCGCCAGCATTCGCAAAAAAGGCCGCAGCGATGCGGCTTTTTTTGATTGCAACAAGGTGTTTTTTCACACCCGTTCTGTAAATGATGTGTGACCCATGCGCCTTTTATTAAGCAACACGGATTCCTTATGAACGATCAACAATTACTGCGTTACTCGCGCCACATTCTGCTCGATGAAATCGATATCGAAGGCCAGGAGAAGTTGTTGGCCGCGCATGCATTGATCATAGGTGCAGGCGGTTTGGGTTCTCCTGCCGCGTTCTATCTCGCCTCGGCCGGCATAGGCACCATTACGCTGGTCGACGATG
This sequence comes from Herminiimonas fonticola, assembly GCF_003293745.1. Classification (GTDB taxonomy): domain Bacteria; phylum Pseudomonadota; class Gammaproteobacteria; order Burkholderiales; family Burkholderiaceae_D; genus Oxalicibacterium; species Oxalicibacterium fonticola. Next base: position 591,464 of record NZ_PTLZ01000001.1, on the reverse strand, counting down.
ACACAGTTGACCTGACCAATCTGCAACGCCAGATTCTGCACACCACAGAACGCGTCGGGCAAGCCAAGGTTTTATCGGGAGAGCAGACGCTGAATGAAATCAATCCGACCATACAGATTGTCGCATTGAAGGAACGTGTATCCGGCGAACGCCTGGATGAACTGGTGCGCAATGCATCGGTGGTATTGGATTGCAGCGACAATTTCGCCACGCGGCATGCAGTCAATCGCGCCTGCGTTGCGAATCGCGTGCCACTGATTTCTGGCGCAGCGATCAAGTTCGACGGCCAGATCAGCGTGTTCGACAAGCGCGATGAAAACGCGCCCTGCTATTCCTGCCTGTTCCCGGAAGATCAGCAATTTGAAGAAGTGAATTGCGGCACCATGGGTGTATTCGCGCCGCTGGTTGGCATCATAGGCAGCATGCAAGCTGCTGAAGCATTGAAGGTCGTTGCAGGCATAGGTGAATCGTTGTCCGGTCGCCTGCTGTTGCTCGATGCGCGCACGATGGAATGGAGCAGTATCAAGTTTGCACGCAATGCCAGCTGCAGCGTCTGCGGGTATACGCACTAAATTCAGATATTCATTCAGCTACAAGTAAACCGGCAAAACAGTTTGAGTTGCAGCCTCACTACAACTCAAACTCGACATTCACGCTTTAAGCCAGTTGCTCGTACATCCCTGTAATCCTGTCCATTGTTTCCAGAATACGTTCGCTGGTAGTTGCCACATTCGTCGCAAAACGCACCTTGGTTTCCACACTATCGGCACTGCTCTTCAAGGCTTGATCGAAGAAGAACCATTGCTGTTGCGCCAGCATGATTTCTGCATTGATGGCTGGCGTATTCTTGGGTGAACTGTATAACTCCGTCATCGCCAGCAAAAATTCGTCTCGCGCCTTGGCCAGATTGATCAACGCATCGGACGAGGCGACACCCCAATTGATTGCTTGATAAAACTTCGCCATACGTTGCGACAACATGCGCTGACGCCCCGAAATATTGACCAGTCGCGCCGCCACCGAACCGGATGATTTTTCCAGTTGAACCGTGGAGGCATGTGCCAATGCCAGGACTTGCTCATTGACCACCATGATCGCTTTCGCATCCTGACGATTCGGTGTATTGCTCACCAACATGGTCTTGTAAGTTGCCCAAGCCTTTCTCAGATCCGCCAACGTCACCTTATTCTCCGACGTCGGGGCATATACCTCCAGCTCAACGAGTTGACGCTCAAACAGCGCAACGGAAGCACTGAATACTTTTTTCGAACGCATCAAATCGATAGACTGGCCAATCTGCAAATAACTCTTGGCCAAGCGCTGCGACAGCATGCGCTGGCGGCCGGATTTATTGATGGCATCATTAATGTGCGTGATGGGCCCATCCGCATAAGCGGTGGGAAATACCAGCAAACTCGCGCTGGTAGCCAAACTGGCTTGGAGAAAGTGACGCCTGTTCATTTTTTTCCTTATTATTTAGGGCTGCAGTCGAATCGCGTAACGAGGCAGGACCGGCATAGATATCTGACTGCAAAAGATGTGCCAGCGGCACCCTCCCACACAATACGAACCCCAACCCATCACTCCCCAGCCATCGCCAAATTGGTGCGTGATCAAGCTTGGTCGGCATGCCCTTGCACCAACAAAGACGGGCGAGCACCTTTACATAACTTTACCGCTCGCTAGCGTGACCGCAACAGAGCAGAACTACAGTAGCTACATGCCTGCGAAACACAGCAGGCACCACTTGATACACAAAGGAGTTTTGAATGAACAAGCAAATCCCAAGCAAGAAATCGGCTCTGGTGAAAAGTAGCTCACGCGGCCGCCGCATGATCATGATTACCGCCGGTGCTGCTCTGGTCAGCGCTCTTTCCATCGTCGGCGTCAGCTACGCGCAAGAAGGCCAGGCTCCGCAAACAGCGCAAGCTGAACGCCACTTCGGTCCGCACGGAAAAATGGATCCTGCACATGCAGAAAAACGCATGCAGCACATGCTGAAACGTTTGGTGCCAGATGCGACCGCGGAACAAAAAACCAAACTCAACGCCATTGCAAAAGCAGCCTTCAATGACTTGCGTCCAATCCAGGAAAAAAACCGCGAAGCACGTGCGCAAGGCGTGAAGTTGCTGGCTCAACCGACGATAGATCGCAATGCGCTTGAACAAGTCCGTCTAACGCAACAGCAATTGGCTGACCAGCGCTCACGTCGCGTCACACAGGCATTTGCCGATGCAGCCGAAGTGCTGACACCTGCACAACGTGTGAAAGCTGCGGAAGAAATTGGCAAACGCGGTCATGGCTTTGGTCATAGAGGTCATGGACCACACCACGATCAACGCCCTGGAAACGGCGAAGGTCGCGGTCCGGCACCAGCAGCAAAACCGTAAGCGATCATTTGCAGTGCACGCGCCAGCACGACCGGATGATCGGTCGTGCTGGCGCTTTTGGTTCTTTTAGTGATTCACCACATTATTTCATTCCGCAATCGCATCGAACGCATACCAGCGGAACCGGGCAACACGACATCGTTTTGATTACGAAATGGAATTACACTAACAAGATGACACAACGCCTACTGATGATAGAAGACGACCAACGCCTCGCCAGCATGGTCGCAACATACCTGAACCAGAATGGGTTCGACGTGCAGCACAGCGCGACGGCCAAGGATGGCTTGCAACAATTGCAGCAAGCCGATGCCACGCAAGCGTTCGCGATTGTGCTGCTGGATCTGATGCTGCCGGATGCGGACGGTCTCGATGTTTGCCGTCAGATACGCGCGCAGCCGCAACCAACCGGTGCACTGCCCATCGTCATGCTGACCGCCAAAGGCGATCCTATGGATAGAGTGGTCGGACTTGAACTCGGCGCAGACGATTACATACCCAAACCGTTTGAACCGCGCGAATTACTGGCAAGACTGCGCGCCGTGTTGCGCCGTCAACAAGGCGTGGCCACTAACGCCGACCGCGTATTGCGTTTCGGCCGTTTGGAAATCGATCTGGATGCACGCGTGATTCGCCTCGATGATCAAGACAAGCCGGTGACTGCCTATCAATTCAATCTGCTGGCAGCGATGGCTGATCGTGCGGGACGCGTTTTATCGCGTGAACAATTGATGGATGCCGTCAAGGGCGAACCGCTGGAAGCCTTCGATAGATCGATAGACGTGCACATAGGCCGCTTGCGCGCCGCAATTGAAGACGACCCAAAACAGCCGAAGCGCATCATTACCGTACGCGGCGCAGGCTATGTATTCGCAAAGGCGCAAGATGTCTGAACCAGCAACACAATCGCGTTTCAGCTGGTCGCACCGGCTTTACGTACGCATTTATCTGGCGATGCTGATCAGCCTTACTGTGGCTGGTTTATTGTTCGCTGCCGCGTGGCGCATGAATGCAGATTCACGCCAGATCGGCCCGAGTCTGGAATCCTTTGCGGCGATTGCCTCCGACGTATTACCACCACCCGAAGCAAGTAACGAAGAACAGCAGCAGGCACTCACGCGCTGGCAATCACGCATGCGCGCAGACCTGACTTTGTACTCGGCCAAACGTGAAAAAATCGCCTCGGCCGGACGCGAATTACCGCCGCTGGACGATACGCAAGTTACCAGCGGCTGGATGGGTGGCGGCCCGCCCGTCTTTGCAGTCAAATTGCCGGATGATAGATGGCTGGTCGGCCAGCATCCGGGACGACGCAAACCACCTTTCAGTTTTTTCACCACGCTGATCTTGATAGGCTTGGCGATAGGTATAGGCTCTTATCCCATCGTGCGTCGTTTGACACGTCGCCTGGAGCGTCTGCAAACCAGCGTAGAAGCTCTGGGCGCAGGTCAGTTATCGACACGGATTGCAGTCGAGGGCAAGGATGAAGTCGGGCGGCTGGCAACCAGCTTCAACCGTTCGGCCGCACGCATCGAAGCATTGGTCGATGCGCAAAAAGCCTTGCTGGCGAATGCGTCACACGAGTTGCGTTCACCATTGGCACGCATACGCATGGCGATCGAATTGATGGGTAGCGAGGCGCAACCGGAAATACGTAGCGAACTGAAACGCAATATAGGCGAGCTCGATCAATTGATTGATGAAATTTTGCTCGCCAGCCGACTCGATGCGACGGCCGACACTGCACAGGCATTTGAAAAAATCGATCTGACTGCACTGGTGGCGGAAGAGTGTGCACGCCTCGATGCACAGCTGGATGCACAGGCGATTGAACTAGCCGGCGATGCGCGTCTGTTGCGCCGCATGGTGCGCAATCTGCTGGAAAATGCCAAGCGCTATGGCAATGGCACACCGATAGACGTGAGCTTGTCGATACGCGGGAATAGTGTTTTGCTGCAGGTATGCGATGGTGGACCCGGCGTTCCGGCTACAGAACGTGAAAAAATCTTCGAACCCTTCTATCGTGTTGCCGGTGCCAGCGAGCGTGAAGGTGGTGTCGGCCTGGGTTTAAGTCTGGTGCGCCAAATCGCACGCCGGCATGGCGGCGAGGTTACTTGTGTCGCGCGTAGCGAACCCGGCAGTTGTTTCAACGTGAGCTTGCCGGCATAAATTTGCGCAGCAACGATCGTTTGTTCAGTTATTCCAGACGATCGTTGCCGGCAATGCGCCACGCAAGGCATTGCAAACCATGACCTCTTCTGCCCTGCGCAAGTCGTTCAGGCTTAATACCTTTTCTTCTGCATTCCACGCAGTGTCTTCCAGCAATACCGCGCGCATCACGCCGGGTAAAACTCCTACGCTCAAAGGTGGCGTGTACCACTGCCCATCCAGTTTGACGAACACTGTGCTGCGCCCGCCTTCCGTCAATTGGCCTTCTTCATTGCAAAACAATTGATCGAAGGCGCCCTGCTGCTCGGCCGCGCGCCATGCCGCATCGTAGCTGGTTCTGATCGTGCTCTTGTGTCGCAAGAAGAGGTCAGCTGCATCTGTTGCTGTCTGTGCCAACAGAATTTTTACCGGACTTGTTATTGCCGATAAGGGTGCAGTTTGAATGGCGTAAGTACCTTCAGATTGCAAGGCAAGACGCAGGCGATATGGCATCGCCTCAGGAAATTGCGAGCAGACATCATGCAAAGCCTTGCGTATCTTGGCTTCATCGGAGGCGAAACCGAAATACTCCGCTGAAGCGCGCAAGCGCTGCAAGTGCCTGTCCAGATAACGGCAACCGTCAGCGCGCGTCGCATAGATGGTTTCAAACAATTCAAACTCGGCAGGCATATTGATCAAGAAACCTGCCTTGAGACGGCATTCTTCATATTCAGCCAAAGCCACACTGTCATGCACAATGCCTGCGCCCACGCCCATTTCGCCCGGCCGAATTTGCAGTTCGTCTTGCGCCTGCAATTGCAAGGTGCGGATAGGCACGGACAAACAGAAATTGCCGACGACACGTGCCGACTGCGGTGGATCGAACCAGCCTATCGCACCGGTATAAATACCGCGCGGGTTGGCTTCCAGCTCGCGAATGATTTGCATCGTTCTATGCTTGGGCGCACCGGTAATCGAACCGCAAGGATACAAAGCGTCGAATATCTCAGGCAGCGCAATGCCGTCGCGCAGTTGCGCATGCACGGTCGATGTCATTTGCAGCACGCTGCTGTAACGCTGCACATCGAACAGTTTATCGACGACCACAGTACCCACTTCGGCGATACGTCCCAGATCGTTGCGCAACAGATCGACGATCATCAAATTTTCTGCGCGATTTTTTGGGTCGGCGGCCAAAGCATGTGCGGAAGCTTCATCCTGCTGCGCGTTACCGCTGGCAGCAGCTGTGCCCTTCATTGGACGTACAGTCAGCACACCATCATCATGCCGCACAAATAATTCCGGCGATAAGGACAGAACCGCACGGTCATCCGGCAACACGATCAACGCGCCATACGGCACTGGCTGACGTTCACGCAGACGGCGATATAGCGCATGCACGGAACCATACGCATCGAAGCGCAGACGATAGGTGTAATTGACCTGGTAGGTATCGCCTGCTGCGATGTAATCATGTATGCGTGCCAGTGCACTATCGAATGCTTCTTCAGTTATATCCGCATGCACATTCGCAATCCCGGCCGGTGATGAGGATTTATGCCGTGCAAGCCATGCACTCACCTGTCCGGCGGAAAGTGTGTCGCAACGCTCAAACAGCAAAACTTCTGCCAAAGGTAGTTCCATCGCATCCAAGCTACCTGCGTGCGGAGCAATGCCATGCATGGCGGCACCAAGCTCATAGGAAAACAGGCTGACCGCGAACTGGCCTTGCCGCAAAGCCTGCTGCATCTGTTGCAACATGGTTGGAAATTGATCTGCACTCTCGCAGATCAGAGTGCCTATATGTGAGGAATAGAGTCGCGAGCGCGGATCTGCCGCGCTTGCATCGGAATCGTCGAGCAGAGCAAAGCAGTCGGAGGATGGAGCTGCGGGAACAAACAGGGACATAAGTCAGGGCGAGCAATGCTGGGCAAGCCGCTATTGTACGACCAAGCGGCAAGAGCTTGCCGGAGTCGTCAGTCGGCTTGCACCAACCGACGATGAGCAGGATATTAAGCCAGCAACAACGCGATCTGCGCCGAGGCGTAAGTGGATGGATTTTGCTTGAAGCCGGTCTTGGCATAACGCTGCCAATGCCCCAGTACTGCACTCGCAATCAGATTGGCGCGCGCGGCGACTTCTGCTTCGCTCGCCTGACCCTGACTGGCCGCGACACGCAGCGCCTGCTTGATCGCCAGCTCTATGCGCTCGATGAATTGATTCATGCGTAGTTGCAGACGCTCATCTTCATTGACCAGTGCATCGCCTATCATCACACGCGTCATGCCCGGATTACGTTCGGCAAAGTTCAACAGCATGCCGACAATCGCCTGCACTTGCGACAAGCCGTTATCCTGTTGCTCGGTGATCTTGTTGATCAAGCCGAACACGGTCGATTCGATGAACTCGATCAAGCCTTCGAACATTTGCGCCTTGCTGGCGAAATGTCTATACAAGGCAGCCTCCGAAACTTCTACACGCGCAGCCAAGGCTGCCGTCGTGATTTTTTCTCCCTTGGGCTGCTCCAGCATCGTCGCCAGTGTCTGAAGTATTTGCAGCTTGCGTTCGCCTGGTTTGGTGGTTGCCATATTTTTTATAGGTAGGTAAGCAATCGGACTAGCGCAGTCGGTGCAACTTCCTGAATAGTTGCCCAACGGATTTTACTTTGACATCGACATAAATAGGGCGTTTTGTGCTCGCGACTGTTGCGTGCGTGCCAGTTGTGCCGCCTTTGATCGAATCGCTGGCCAGATATTGCGTTATCCAGGCTGTGTGCATGCCCAGCTCCTTCGCGCCTTTTAAATGCGCGACAGTGTCCTCGACCAATATGCAATCACGCGCCGCAATGCGCTCACGCGCGAGCAGCTTGCGCAGCATCTGCTTCGATGGCTTGGGACGCAAATGGCCATGCACGCGCATCGCCTCTATCGGTATGTGTTTGGCGAAATGCCTGTGCAAACCAAGATGCCGCAAGACATCGCGCGAATAACGTCGCGGCGCATTCGTCAGCAGGATTTTACGACCGGGAAGCCTGCGCAACAATTTTCCCAAACCTCGTTCCGCGCGTATCATCGTCGCCAAATCATCGAACTGATGCGCCTCACGCAAGAAATCCTCAGGCCGCACTTGATGATGATTTACCATACCGAGCAAGGTGGCGCCGTAGCGCTGCCAGTAAGCGACACGCGCAGCATTCACCGCAGCATCGTCTGCCGGAAAACCGCCTTTGTGCAGCACCTGTGCGATGAAGGCATTCATATTGAGATTGATTGCCGGGAAAATCGCATGCGACGCATCGTGCAGCGTATTGTCCAGATCGAACAACCAGGTCAGCTTACGCATGATGCAGTGATCGCATTATCAGCATAGAAAAAGGAGTTACATGCATCGTCATTTCGTTCTTGTTGTAAGTCTACTGTTCAGTTGCTTCTTCTCGTTCGCGCACGCGGACAATCGCGCTGATAACACTGCACTCAAAAATCCGACAGAAAACGTACACAAATCGACGGCGCCAAATCGTGGCGTGCTATACCGCGTCAGCCATCGCGGCAACACCAGTTATCTGTTCGGCACCGTCCACGTCGGACAAGCAGCATTCTACCCACTCGAACCACAAGTGACACGCGCCTTGTCGACAGCCGACACACTGGTGCTGGAAGCCGATATTCGCGACACCGCAATGCTGCAACAAGCCGTCATGCGACATGGCATTTATCCTGATGGGCAAACCATCGCCCAATACCTGTCGGCAGGCAGTCTGGAAAAACTCAAGCTAGCCTTGCAAGTCGCCGGCATTCCCTTTGAAAACGTAGCAAGAATGAAACCCTGGATGGTGACCAACCTGCTGATCGTGCAAGAAATGGCGCGCGCCGGATACCCGACCGAACAAGGTATAGAACTGTATTTTCTGTCTGTCGCACAAAAAGAGAATAAAGCCGTACAGCAGCTGGAAACTGCCGACTACCAACTCTCGCTATTCAACGGCCTGAGCGATGCGCAACAGGAAGAATATCTGCAGGAAAATCTCGCGCAGTTGGCAGACGGCAGCGCTATCAGGAAAGGACTAAGTTTGATCACCGCCTGGCAACATGCAGACAACCAGGCTTTGGAAGCTGCACTGATAGAGATGCAAAACGAAGTATCAACTTCAGCAAAATTCTTGCAGCGCGTACTGCTGGATGAGCGCAATCCGAATATGGCAAACAAGATTGAAGCGCTATTGAAAACCGACAAAAGGACTTTTGTCGCGGTCGGTGCATTGCATTTGATCGGCGCTCAAGGTGTGCCTGCCTTGTTGCAACAGCGCGGCTATAAAGTCGAGAAATTGTATTGAGTCGATATTCTCGTTAGCGCACAGCGCGACAAATATCCTGTCGACGCCGTGGCTTTTCTATCGATTCGATTCAAAAATTTGACCGTTAGTGCCATCGCTTTTGGTCAAATTTACTTCGTTCAACGCAATTGCAACGCAGCCTGCTGGTTCGTCCCGGACAGTTTAAAGACGCCGACGACATCGTTTAATTTGTGCGCCTGATCCTGCATCGCTTCGGCCGCTGCGGCGGCTTCTTCAACCAATGCGGCATTCTGCTGCGTCACTTGATCCATCTGCGCGATTGCCTGATTAACCTGCTCGATACCTGCACTTTGCTCTCTGCTTGCCGCAGTGATTTCAGCCATGATGTCGGTCACACGTCTGACGCTACTGACGATTTCATTCATCGTGGCCCCGGCTTCAGCGACCAGTTGGCTACCTGAATCGACCTTGCTGACCGAGTCGCCAATCAGACTCTTGATTTCCTTGGCTGCGGAGGCCGAGCGCTGTGCCAGATTTCTCACTTCGGTTGCGACGACGGCAAAACCACGGCCCTGCTCACCGGCACGCGCGGCTTCGACAGCCGCATTCAAGGCAAGAATATTGGTCTGGAAGGCGATACCGTCGATCACACTGATGATATCGACAATCTTCTTCGACGACTCTGTGATTGATTCCATTGTATCGACCACACGCGCCACAACTTCACCACCCTTGAGCGCGACGTCAGATGCCTGCGCTGCGAGTTGATTGGCTTGTTGCGCGTTGTCTGCATTTTGCTTGACGGTGGAAGTTAGTTCTTCCATCGACGATGCGGTTTCTTCCAGCGAACTTGCCTGCTGCTCGGTACGCGATGACAGATCCAGATTACCGGCTGCAATTTGTACCGATGCGGTGGCGATGGTATCGGTACCGACACGCACTTCACCCACCACTTTCGCGAGACTGTCGCGCATACTCTTCATTGCAAATAACAGACTGTGGCTGTCGCCCGGCTTGGTTTTGACATCTACTGTCAAATCGCCGGTAGCTATATCTCCAGCGATTGCAGCCGCGTAGCCCGGTTCGCCACCGAGTTGTTTGATCAAGCCACGCGAAATCACCATGCCGATTGCAAAAAGGATTACGGCCAGAATCGCCGCACCTATAGAGAAATAAATCAGCCGCTGCACGATCGTCGCTTCGACCGTATCCATATAGACGCCAGAACCGATGATCCAGCCCCAAGGTTCAAAACCTTTGACGTAAGACACTTTCGGCACAGGTTCAGGATTGCCGGGTTTGGCCCACATATATGGCAAGAAACCCGCACCTTCCGCCTTGACGATTTTGACGAATTCCACGAACAGATGCTTCCCGGTCGGATCTTTATTCTCTGTCAGATCCTTGCCATCCAGCGCGGCATTGATCGGATGCATCAGCATGCGCGGTTGCATGTCATTGATCCAGAAATACTCGTTACCGCTATAGCGCAAACCCTTGATCGTTTGCATCGCTTGCTGCTTTGCCTCGGTTTCAGTCAGCGTGCCTTTGCTCGCCAACTGTTGGTAATAAACGAGTATCCCGTGTGCAGCTTCTACCACCTGGCGCACATTGCTTTTTCGTTCTTCAAGGATGAGTTTTCGTTCTGAAACCAGGGACAAGGCAGTCAGGATAATAATGCCGAGAATGGCGCTGGCGATAAGCAGCCCGAGCTTTTTGGCGATCGTCATTGAACTGCGTTTTTGCAGGCTGGACATAGTAATCTCCAAAATTTTAATTATTGTTGTACCGCGTCGGCATCTCGCGCGATCCAGTCAATTTGATCGCGACCACCAGTCATAAATGTTCAGTTGAAAAGCGCAAGAAGGAATTGAAATCCTGTATTGCGCAATCCTTCCATCTAACGACATGCCTTGCAGTATTGCTGACAGAAGGCAACATTAATATCCCATGTTTACGGAAGGAAAGAACAACATTTCATTTGGAAAGCATATAAAAAATTAAATACGGCAACACTTTTTATCCTTGCCCCAGTTCAATACATTTATCCTTTACTCAATATTTCCCAGCGGAAATTAATTAACCCGATTTCAGCAATTAATATCGCAGGGCGAAGCATGCGCAAACCTTGAGCCCAACAAAAAAGGCGTGTCGACTATCAAGTCGACACGCCTTTTTGCAAGTAAAACGCTAAAGCGGAATTCTGTTTAGTGCGAACGGATCATCGTACCGAAAGCCTGTTCAGTCAGCACTTCAAGCAACAGCGAATGTTCGATACGGCCGTCAATGATATGCACAGTATTGACGCCCGATTTCGCGGCATCGAGTGCCGAAGAAATCTTCGGCAGCATGCCGCCAGAGATGGTGCCATCGTCGAACATTTCGTCAATCTCACGTGCCGACAAATCGGTCAGCAAATTGCCCTGCTTGTCCTGTACGCCGGCGATATTGGTCATCATGATCAGCTTTTCGGCTTTCAGGATTTCTGCAATCTTGCCTGCGACCACATCGGCATTGATGTTGTAGGCCTGACCGTCATCACCAAAACCGATAGGTGAAATAATCGGGATGAAAGCATCGTCCTGCAAGGCTTTCACCACCGCTGGATTGATCGCGTCAATGTCACCGACGAAACCGAGGTCGATAAACTGACCCGGGTTTTCCTTGTCCGGCATTTTCATTTTGCGTGCGCGTATCAAACCGCCATCTTTACCCGTCAAGCCGACAGCCTGACCGCCGTAGTGATTGATCAGCATCACGATATCCTGCTGCACTTCACCGCCCAGCACCCATTCAACGACTTCCATCGTTTCTTCATCGGTGATGCGCATGCCTTGGACGAAGGTGCCTTGCTTGCCGATTTTTTTCAGTGCGTTGTCGATTTGCGGACCGCCGCCGTGGACCACGACCGGGTTCATGCCGACCAGCTTCAACAGGATTACGTCGCGTGCGAAGCTGTGCTTCAGGCGCTCTTCGGTCATCGCATTGCCGCCGTATTTGACGACGATGGTTTTGCCGTGGAATTTGCGGATATACGGCAGCGCCTCGGCCAGGATTTGCGCCTGTATTTGTGGCGAAACTACAGTAAGATCGGCATTCGTGTCAGTCATGGCAAGTCCTGAAAATAGATGACCGCGATTTTACAGTGAATGCCGAATGTTTTCCCGGCTCTTGTCTGGATTCCCGCAAATTTTCCGCATACATATTGCACGATTGACAAAATGCGACAAAAACCCGGAATCATGCACGGCTGTCATTCTGCCAATTTCTCAAGCAATGACTACGCTTTACGCCCCACTTTGAAGCAGGATCGGATAAACAATGAGCCAGTGCTCACAATGCGGTATTGAATTTTCTTGCGGCATGGTCGATGCAGTCTCGACGCAACAGTGTTGGTGTACCGCCTTGCCGACGGCAAGCAAGTCTGAGTTGATATTGGATGCAAACGGCCGGGCAAAAACCTGCATGTGCGAAAAGTGTTTGTCCGCCCTGCGTGCATCACGTGCGCAGCATCTGCAGGAAGAAAAGATATCGCTAACAAGCTAACGCGATGCGGGTGTATCGTACCTAGACGGCGGCGGCACTGCATTCACGCAGTTCCTGCTTGGGGAAAGCTTCCTTGATTTTAGCGACGCTGTTCTTCGCCGCAACATCCAGTCCACGCAGCTGAAACGCCACTTTAGTCGTGCTTGGCGTATGCGCACCCACGCGTGCACTACGCACACCTTTTTGATTCAACGCAGCGAGTTGATTGCGTGCGGCTTCCTCGGATTTGAATATCCCCAGCGAAATCCCCCATTGCAAGGGTGAATTATCCTGAATGACAAAGAAATCCTGCACGCCCAGGCGCTTGAGTTCGCCGGCTTTTTTATCGGCCGTTTCTTTATTGGCCAAAGGCGGGATGTAGACCATGTGTCTTGCATTTTCCGGGATAGCACGGCGCGTCAATCTATCGCCTAGCGATAGTCCAGCCAGTTGTGTTTCGAATTTTTTCGCTTCAACCGTATCGAAATTGCCAACCTCCGCGCATGCCAGCCCATTCGACATCTTGTCTGCACGCGCCAGATTCTTTTCCGGCTCAGCTGGCGCGACAACTGCTGCAACTTTCGTTTCCGATTTTGCGCTGGCTTTATCGTCGGCAGCTACTGCCACTGTCGTTGCAATCAATTTGAGCTTATCGGCATTCAATTGCTGCGTCAGCCGCGATGGTTCGCGGCTCGATGGCGACAAGGTATCCAGATAGCCTTGCTGATAGGCGAACAAACCGCCGTTGATCAATAACAGTAAGCCGAACAGAATTTTTAGCATGTAGGTAAAGTTTGAGTAGCCACAGTATGTAAACCGATCAACACCAGATTATCGACGCGCTGATAGGCAATTGTTAGCTGCGGCGCAATCAGATCCGCTGCGCCGCCAGCCAGAATACAGGAAACCGCGTCGTTCGGATGCGCGTTTGCGTGCGCCGCAAGCGCACGTTCTATCGCACCCGCTTGCGCTGCCAGACAACCGCTGACTATCGCAGCATCCGTATGATCGGCAAACGGCTGCGATGCATTCGCATGCAAGGCAACTTCCGGCAACTGCGCAGTATTTTTTGCCAGCGAGGACGCCATCAAACCCAGGCCGGGCAAAATCATGCCGCCCACAAACGTGCCATCTGCATTCACGGCATCTATCGTGGTCGCCGTACCGCAAGTCGCGACTACCAGATTTTTATTCGGGAACAAGGCATGCGCACCTATTACGGCAGCAAAACGGTCGCTGCCGAGTTGCGTCGGATTCTGATATTGGTTGCGCACGCCGCCCAATACGGCGGCAGATGCAAACCATTCCATCGCGACCGGCTTGATGCCGGTTAAGTGTGACACCGCTTTTTCGAGTTCCTCGCGCATGCTTGCGCCAGCCACATTCGACAATAGAATACGGCTGATCTTGAAGTCGCGCCATGCCTGCGCCAGTTGCGCGACATCGGCGCGCGCCACACTGCCGGAGGCATGCCAGTTGTCTGGAATCGGTGCGAGGGATCTATCGACCACCGCCCATTTGATACGCGTATTTCCTGCATCGACCAATAACAGCATCGCCCTATTCCTCCGTGTATTTCTCTTTGTATTTCTCTTTGTATTTCTCTGTGCGTTACTCTGCAACTCGCAACGATACATCGCCAGCGACTATCACAATGCGACCCTGTGCCGTATCCAGCAACAAGCGACCCGCGTCGTCGACGCCAGCTACTGTTCCGCTATGCAGAATTTTTCCCTGATCCAGAATATTCACGCTGCATCCGGCGTAAGCATCCAGCGCATTCCACGCTGCTGCAAACGCAGCAAATCCATTTTGTTCAAACTCTGGCAAGGCGACACTAAAGCGATTCAGCAAAGCGGCCATCAGTTGTACACGTTGCGCTACCAACGCTGGTGCATCGGCCACTGCTCGACCGAGTTGTTCGCTTAATTGCTGTGCATGCGCAAGATTGATACCGATTCCTATGATGGTCCAGATCGCTGAGCGATCCGTTTTATCCGCGGCCGTTTCGATCAATATGCCGGCCAGCTTGTCGCCATCTTTTAATACATCGTTAGGCCATTTCAGCCCCGCAGTCACGCCGAATGATGTCAGCGTTTCCGCCACGACAACACCGACTGCCAGTGGCAAACCCGCCAGCGCCTGAACTGGCAAGGCAAATTTCCACGCAAGAGAAAATGTCAGCGTAGAGCCGGCAGTCGAATGCCAGCTACGCCCTGCCCTACCTTTGCCGGCAGTTTGCAACTCGGCCCACAACAAGGTCGGGCCGGCGAGTCGCGCCACGTCGGCCAGCAAATCGACATTGGTCGAACCCGTCTCGGCGACGATGCGGATGGCAATATTCTGTGCACTGGGTTCGCACAATGCGGCCAGATTTTGCGATGCGTTGGTCAATGTCATGTGCGCATTGTAGCGGGATGGTTACACAGACGGAACCAATGCAGCTAATGGATGTGCGGTGCCGTACGTGACGCCCGCGCGTTTCTCCCTTACACTTCCCGCATGCCCAACGATGCATCTCCTACTCTCAGTTATACACCGAACGACAATGCTACTGCGACGCTAGCGGGATCGTGGCAGGTTCGCGCACTGGCAGAAGGCAACACGATGCAAACCATCACTGCGGCGCTGCAACCCATTTGCAAAGAAGCCGATGTACGTTGGGATCTGTCGCAAGTGACCGCGCTGGATTACATAGGCGCACAGTTATTATGGGATGCGTGGGGCAAAAAACGTCCGGCGCAATTGACGCTGGCACCGCAACATGAAAATTTTTTCCATAGACTGGAAGAAACCGGCACCCTGGCTCTAATAAGGCCGCCGAAAAAATACTGGTACGCACCCACTTCCCTGCGGCAACTCAAGGACAAGTTGCTGGATCATCTGACCGGCTTCGTCAGCCTGATCGGCCAACTGGTAATTGATCTGGGTCGCTTCGCAAAAGAACCTGCACGTGGCCCGTGGAAAGAAATTTCCGCGAATATTTTTCATGCCGGTTACCAAGCATTAGGCATTACTGCGCTGGTGGGATTTTTAATTGGCGTGGTGCTGTCTTATTTGTCGGCACAACAATTGCATCAGTTTGGTGGCGATATCTTCCTCGTCAATATTCTGGGCATGAGCGTGATACGCGAGCTTGGCCCCTTGCTGGCAGCAATTCTGGTGGCAGGACGTTCCGGTTCTTCGATTACGGCGCAACTCGGCGTGATGCGCGTCAATGAAGAACTCGATGCAATGCTGGTAATGGGCTTGCAGCACGGATACCGGCTGATCATGCCGAAAGTCATTGCGCTGGCGATAGCCATGCCCTTGCTGGTGGTGTGGACAGATGCGATGGCCTTGATAGGTGGCATGGTCGCGGCTCATCTGGAACTTGGTTTATCGTATAAATACTTTATTCGCGAATTGCCGGATGCCGTGCCATTGGCAAATTACTGGATAGGTTTGGGTAAAGGCGTCGTATTCGGCGGCTTGATTGCATTAGTCGCCTGCCACTTCGGCTTGCGCATAGAACCGAATACGGAAAGCCTGGGCGAAGGCACCACCATCTCCGTCGTCAGTGCGATCACCATTGTGATTCTGGCGGATGCGGTGTTTGCCATCATCTTCAGCGGAGTGGGGTTTTAATGGAGCAACCGGAAAACATGATGGACTGCCCCGCGGCAGAAACGAGCGCCCAGCCCATCATCCAGATCGAAAATCTGTGCACCAAGTTCGGCGATGTCGTCGTCCATGAAAATGTAAATCTGAGCATCAATCAGGGCGAAATCGTTTCGCTAGTGGGCGGCTCCGGTTCAGGCAAAACGGTTTTGTTGCGGCAGATGCTGGGCTTGAATCATCCGGCGAGCGGTACAGTTCGCATTTTCGGCGAAGACATCAACAGGATCAGCCAGCAAGAGTTGCAAAAACTGCGTAACCGCTGGGGCATGCTGTTCCAGCACGGCGCACTGTTTTCGGCCTTGACGGTGTTCGACAACGTGGCACAACCCATGCGCGAATTGCGCGTACTGCCCAAGCAATTAATACGCGAAGCTGCAATGTTGAAATTGCAAATGGCAGGTATCGGCCCGGAACATGCGCTGAAGATGCCATCCGATTTATCAGGCGGGATGATCAAGCGCGTTGCACTGGCCCGTGCACTGGCACTGGAACCGGAATTACTGTTTCTCGATGAGCCGACCGCCGGGCTGGACCCGAATGCATCCGAGAGTTTTGTCGACCTGATACGCACCTTGCGCGATGAAATGCGTTTGACGGTAGTTATGGTTACGCATGATCTGGATACGCTGTTTTCGCTGTCATCGCGTGTCGCCGTGCTGGCTGACAAACACATCATTGCCTACTGCAAACCGGAAAATGTCGTCGAGTTCAAGCATCCGTTTATTGAAACGTTTTTTCGCGGTGAGCGCGGTTTGCGCGCCATCGAAGCAATGCCGGATACATCCGAAGAAAGTCGTCAGGAACAAAAGCAACGTCAACACCAGGACAGCGCATCGTGAACCAGCTGAAAAACAATTATGGAAAATAAAGCACACGCATTAATGGCTGGCATTTTCACGATCTTTCTATTGATCGCGGCGGTGCTGATTGCCATGTGGTTCAATCGCGATCGGGTAGAACGCGTTCCCTACGAAATCGCCACCACGCTGTCGGTACCTGGCCTCAATCCGCAAGCAGGTGTGCGCTATCGCGGGCTGGACGTCGGCCGCGTTGATGCCGTTCTGTTCGATCCGCAAAAACCTGGTCAGATCCTGATCCGTTTCAGCGTCTCGAAAGACACGCCGATCACGCAATCGACCTTTGCCACACTCAGCTATCAAGGTGTCACCGGTCTCGCTTACGTTCAGCTGGACGACGACGGTAGCAAGCCAACATTGCTGCCATCGACAGCGAAGAAAGTGGCGCGCATCGAACTGCGCCCGGGCTTCCTCGATACCTTGCAGATACGTGGCATGGAAATTCTCAAACAAACCGAAGTCGTGATCGGAAAATTCAACACTGTCCTGTCTGAAGAAAATCAGAAAGATATTCTGGCTGCCTTCAAGGACGTCAGCAACGCCGCCAACAAAGTCGGCAAGATTCCCGATCAGCTGGAACCTACACTCAAGAAACTACCTTCATTGACGCTGAAGGCCGACAACGCGCTGACATCGTTGAATAAACTGTCCGACGATGCAACGCGCCTGACCGGCAATCTGAATGAACTCACGACCAGACTGAATGCACCTGACGGTCCGCTGAACGGTTTCAATGGAGCAGTCAACAATATCGGCTCGGCCGCCTCTCGCGTCGAATACGAAGTCGTACCGCTGATCGATGAAACCCGCAGCACCATGCGCGCACTCAATCGCACGCTGGAAACAGTCAATCAGCAACCACAAAGCATCTTGTTTGGCACCACGCCGGCGCAGCCAGGACCGGGCGAAGCCGGCTTCACCGCACCTGCCAGTAAATAAAATCATTGCTCAAGGCTTACGATGAAAAACATGACATGCCGATTTTCTACAGCGCTCACTGCTGTGTTCATATTAAGCAGCAGCTTGCTGCTCGCAGCGTGCGCAACCGACCAGCAAGCTGCCGCGCTCTTCGATCTCGGCCCGCTGCGCTCACACACTCCTGTGAATGCAAGCGCACCGCTGCCGGCCCTCAGCATTGCCGACATCAAGGCACCGATCTGGCTCGACAGCCAAGCCATGTTTTATAGACTCAATTACGCCAACGACTTGCAACCACGTCCGTATTCAGCGAGCAAATGGACGATGGCGCCAGCCCAGTTATTCCTGCTGCGCCTGAAGTCGCGTCTGTCACAAGCTGGCGGCGTAGTGGTTCCGGCATCCGATGGTGCGGTCAATCTGCCAGTCTTGCGGATTGAAGCCGATGACTTTTCGCAAGGCTTCGATAGCGCAGGTAAAAGCAGCGCGAATATTGCGATGCGTGCATCGATATTCGACGGCCGTATTCTGCGTGCGCAAAAAATGTTTGTGAAACAAGTGCCGACAACCAGCGCAGATGCGCAAGGTGGCGCTGCTGCATTGGCAGTAGCGAGTGATGCAATCATCGATGAAATGACAGTATGGTTAGCGACACTGCCACCGAAAAAATAAACCCGCTGCCGCCGCTCGCACCGACGCCGCAAGCGTCGGCTTTTTCGCGTGGGGCCTTGCTGGCGTATCTACTGCTGATCGTCTATGCGAGCCTGTATCCATTTACAGGCTGGCAGAGCATGGGGCTGCCGCTGCAAACCTATTTGCTGGCTGGACTGCCACGCTACTGGACCGGTTTCGACGTCACCACCAACATCCTCGGCTATATTCCGCTCGGCATCCTGACTGTTTTTTCTCTGCATCCAAAAATTCGGCGTAGCGCCGCCGTCATATTGGCACTGCTGTTAGGCATCGTATTGTCCGGCGCAATGGAAGCAACGCAAACCCTGTTGCCGAATCGCGTCGCGTCGAATCTGGATTTCGTCACCAACAGTCTGGGCGCATTGATAGGTGCGCTGATCGGTAGCGCCAGCAGTCATCTGGTGCTGGAACGCAGTCGCTTGCGTTACTACCGACAGCGCTGGTTCTCTGCGCAAGCCAGTCGCGGCTTGATCATTTTTGCACTGTGGCCTTTGGCGCAGATTTATCCGCAAAGCTATTTATTCGGTAACGGGCAAATGCTGCCGATTTTGTCTGACTGGTTGTCGCTGCTGCTGGAAACGCCTGTCGATCTGGGCAGTTTATTGCGCAATGGTGCACAACTTTCAGTCGAACAATACTGGCTGGCCGAGACGATCATTACTGCATTGAGCCTGAGTGGCGCCTTGCTGGCTTTGCTCAGCATGTTGCGCGACAAGGCTCCGCGCACACTTTTGCTGCTTGCATTATTGATCGCGGCACTGGCAGTCAAAACGCTGGCTACCGCTTTATTCTTTACACCGGACAACGCCTTCACCTGGATCACGCCGGGTGCACAAGGCGGCGTGCTGCTGGGAATGGGATTGCTGACCGGCTTTGCTTTCCTGCCGCCTTCTGCGCAAAGACGCAGTGCCGTCGCCTTGTTGATTGCCGCGCTGATCGCAATCAATCTGGCACCGACCAATCCCTATTTCATTGCCACGCTGGAAACCTGGGTGCAAGGGAAATTCCTCAACTTCAACGGTGCAGCACAATTTCTATCGCTGCTGTGGCCGCTTGCGGCTCTGTGGTTCCTGCTGCATGCGAGCCATCGCGTGAAAGCAAAATGATGCGGGTGTATCATTCCGGTCTTTGAGGAACACCCTGATGACCGAAAACAAACAACATTTTGGCCAGCATCTTTTCATTTGCATGAATCAACGCGACGATGGCCGCGAATGTTGTGCTGAAAAAGGTGCGCATGCCGCGCAACAACACCTGAAAGCTCGCATCAAGGAACTCGGCTTGAGCCGCAGCGGCGATGTGCGCATCAATCAATCCGGTTGTCTCGGTCGCTGCGAAGAAGGCCCGGTGCTCGTGATTTATCCGCAAGGCACCTGGTACACGTATATCGACAATCACGACATCGATGAAATCATCGATGAACATCTGGTCGGTGGAAAAATCGTCGCCCGCCTGAAAATCTAAAGTTCTTCACTCGATATTCAAAATGCAACACCGTCATTCAAGATAAAACATGAACGCCCAAACCCAACGTTTTTCCCTGCAAGGTGCAGCCGGCGCACTTGAATGCGCCTTGGATCTTCCTGAAACGACACCGCGCGGCATCGCCCTGATCGGCCATCCGCATCCGCTGTTCGGCGGCACGATGGATAACAAGGTCGTGCATACGCTGGCGCGCGCATTCGTGGCGCTGAACTACGCGGCGGTGCGCATGAATTTTCGCGGCGTAGGCGCTTCCGAAGGTGCATACGATGAAGGAGTGGGCGAAACCGACGACATGGCGCAACTGCTGGCGCATATACGTGGGCAATATCCGGCTGTGCCGTTTGCGCTGGCTGGCTTCTCTTTCGGCACCTTCGTGCAAACGCAATTGCAAAAACGTCTGGAAGAACAAGGCACCCCCGCCGAACGTCTGGTACTGGTCGGTTCTGCGCCGGGCAAATGGCCTTTGCCTACCGTGCCTGCCGATACCATTCTGATTCATGGCGAGTTTGACGAAACGATCCCTCTGACGAATGTATTCGAATGGGCGCGCCCGCAAGATCTGCCGGTAATCGTGGTGCCTGGTGCTGATCATTTTTTTGGTCGCAAGCTGCATCACATCAAAAATCATGTCATCGCATTGTGGCGAGCTTGATGGAACTTGTTTCCATCTATGTCCGTCCAAGTGCCGCAAGTCTATAATCACTCTTTCTTCAATCAGCATGCGCATCATCATCGCGTGTGCCCAATACAAAGTCTTATGAAAAAATTATTTGCGGTCATCGCAGCCAGCGTCCTTGCACTTTCTGCCACAGTTACCGGCACCGCATTTGCACAAACGTCTTTTGCACAAGCCATTCCGGCACCGACTATTGCTGCCAAATCGTGGCTGTTACTGGATTCGACCAGCAATCAAATTCTGGCATCGAACGAGCCGGACATGCGCATAGAACCGGCGTCGCTGACCAAGTTGATGACTGCTTATATTGCCTTTTCCGCAATCCAGGAAAAACGCCTGAGCCTGAATCAAATGATCACTGTCTCGACCAAGGCATGGAAGGTTGATGCCGAAAGCTCGAAAATGTTTATCGAGCCACGCGTACCGGTTTCGGTTAACGACTTGCTGTACGGCTTGATCGTGCAATCGGGTAACGATGCTGCAGTGGCATTGGCGGAAGCGGTTGCCGGTACTGAAGATGCCTTTGCGGTGCTGATGAATCGCGAAGCAGAACGCATGGGCATGAAGTCCACCCGCTTCGCCAATTCGCATGGATTGCCTAGCCCGAATAATTATTCGACTGCACGTGATCTTTCCACTCTGGCAACCCATCTGGTCAACGATCATCCAGAATTTTATAAAATTTATTCGACCAAGGAATTCACGTACAACAAGATCAAGCAATCCAATCGCAATCGCCTGCTGTGGCTGGACCCAAGCGTGGACGGCATGAAGACCGGCCATACGCAAGAAGCCGGTTACTGCCTGATCTCTACCGCCAAGCGTCCGAATGGCAACAATGAACGTCGCCTGATTTCTGTGGTGATTGGTGCGGCTTCTGATCAGTCGCGCGCACAGGAAAGCCAGAAACTGCTGAACTGGGGCTTCCTGAATTTCGATGCGGTAAAACTGTATTCAAAAGATGTTGCGATCGCCACCCCGAATGTCTGGAAAGGTTCGCAAAACAGTATCAAGATCGGCTTTACGCATGATGTTTATGTAACCGTACCAAAAGGCCAAGGTGCAAAAATCAAACCGGTACTGGCACGCAAAGACCCACTGGTCGCCCCTATCGACAAAAACAGCCAGGTTGGCACCATCAAGGTGATGTCCGGTGACAATAAAGTCATAGCTGAATTGCCGGTGCTGGCACTGGAACAAGTGGGACAAGCCGGCCTGTTCGGTCGCGCATTCGATTCGATCCGTTTGTGGATACATTAATGCTGTCAGGCATGGTTGCCTGACTAACAGGCAACGGCGACAGTAAGTTCAGCGGCACATTCAACATGCTTGAATGTGCCGCTTTTCTTTGCTTCCTGTTTTTTGCACACCTCATTTGCGCCGTCCTTTCAAGCTCGCACACCATGATTGTTGCAAGGTTTTCAACGCACGGCCGCAGCGTTTGTGCCAAAATCATCCCTTCAATCCCGATTCGAACCCAGCCATGGACGATCCCTTCGTATACTTGAACGGCACGCTGACTCCGCTTTCCGAAGCGAAAGTGCCAGTGCTGGACAGAGGCTTTATTTTCGGCGACGGAATTTACGAAGTCATCCCTGTGTATGACCGCAAATTATTTCGCCCCAAACAACATCTGGCACGCCTGTTTCGCGGTCTGGCTGCGGTCAGCATAGCCAATCCGCACACTGAACGGGAATGGCTGGACCTGATAGAAGAAGTCGTACAACTGCATCCAGCTGCCGATCAACTGGTGTATATCCAGGTCACACGCGGCGTTGCCAAACGCACACATGCCTTCCCGAACAGTGAGCCGATACCGACCGTTTTCATCATGAGTAATCCGCTGATTCCTTTGCCGGATGCCGCGCGCGAAAACGGCGTCGCCTGCGTATCGATGGAAGACAAACGCTGGCTACGCTGCGAAATCAAATCCACCTCGCTGCTGGGCAATGTGCTCGCCGCGCAAAATGCAGCAGCCCATGACGCGAATGAAACGATACAGTTTCGCGATGGTTTTCTGACTGAAGGCTCTGCCTCGAATGTGTGGGTAGTCAAGGATGGCTGTCTGATCGGACCACCACGCGACAACCTGATTCTGGAAGGAATACGCTACGGCTTGATGGAAGAATTGTGCGCCGCCGACCACATCCCTTTCAAGGTGCAGCGTATCTCGCGTGCAGAAGTTTTTGCGGCTGACGAAGTATTATTGTCTTCGGCCTCAAAAGAAGTGCTGCCTGTCGTTACCATTGATGGCCTAGCCATAGCAAATGGCAAACCCGGCCCCATATACAAGAAGTTATACAGCGCTTACCAAGCGGCGAAGATTGCGTGAAAAGCACGCGACTCACATCATCACTGACTCACCCTATTGATATCGTTGCGCGCTTTGGCAACTAAAGGCAACTACAGAGAACACCATCATGACTGAACCGACTAAACCAATCGATCTGACCAAACCAATTGACCCAAGTGAAAGCCTGATCGAATATCCCAGTGACTTCCCCATCAAAATCATGGGTGCAATGCAGGATCAATTCGCCCAAACCATAGTGGAACTGGTGACATTGCACGATCCGGAATTCCACGCCGGCAAACTGGAAATGCGCCCATCCTCGGGCGGCAACTATCTGGCGCTGACCGTCACGGTGCGTGCCACCAGCCGCGAACAACTCGATAATTTGTACCGTGCGCTGTCGTCGCACCCGATGGTAAAGGTTGTACTGTAATCGCATGACCGTACTCACCCGTCCCATCGTTCTGCAACGCGGACGCGAATCCTACGACATCACCTTCGCAGCGATGCGCGCATTTACCGATGCGCGCACGCCGCAAACTGCCGACGAATTGTGGATAGTCGAACACCCGCCCGTCTTCACGCTCGGGCTGGCAGCCGATCCTGAGCACGTACTCGACGCGCACGATATCCCTGTCGTGCAAACCGATAGAGGCGGCGAAGTGACGTATCACGGCCCGGGTCAGGTTGTCATTTATTTACTGCTGGATTTGCGCCGCAATCACGCCGATGCGCGCCTCTTCGCGCGCGAGCTGGTCAACAAAATCGAGCAGGCGGTGATCGATACGCTGGCGGCGTATAATCTTGCCTGTGAACGCAAGCTTGGTGCGCCCGGCATTTATCTGTCGGACGGCCCGCTGCAAGGCGCGAAAATCGCTGCGCTTGGCTTGAAGATACGTGGCAACGGTTGCACCTATCACGGCGTATCGCTGAATGTCGCGATGGATTTGACGCCGTTTTCGTGGATCAATCCTTGCGGTTATGAAGGCTTGGCCACGATAGACATGCAAAGTCTGGGCGCGCACGCAACACTAGATGCAGTACAAAATGAGCTGGCTGAAAGATTGACGCAAAGCCTTTCCAGATAGACGCTGTATCAACGTCCTGTATTACCGTTTTCGCATTACCGTTTTTTCGATTACCCGTTGTATCCATTTTTATCGTGGCAAAGATGAACGTCTGCGCCACGCGTTGTTATCCAGCGCTGCACCCGGCGCTGTCATGGCAACACTTGACGAAGAGCGACCAGCCCAATGACGATCGACAGCAATCCAGAATCCTCCGCACCGGCAGTAACACCTGCGCCCGCTTACAACCCAAGCGAAAAACAAAAAGGCTCAGCCAAAACCATACGGATACCGATCAAGGTAGTCCCGATGGAGCGGCTGCCGAAACCGGACTGGATACGCGTCAAGGCCGCATCGCCTTCAACCCGCTTTTACGAAATCAAGGACATCCTGCGCGCCAACAATCTGGTGACAGTGTGTGAAGAAGCCAGTTGCCCGAACATAGGCGAATGCTTCGGCAAAGGCACCGCGACCTTCATGATCATGGGTGACAAATGCACACGTCGCTGCCCGTTCTGCGACGTCGGCCACGGCAGGCCCGATCCGCTAGACGTGAATGAGCCGGAAAATCTGGCGAAAACCATCGCTGCATTGCGCCTGAGTTATGTCGTTATTACTTCGGTGGATCGTGACGATTTGCGCGATGGCGGTGCCGGCCATTTTGCCGAATGCATACGCCGCGTACGCGAACTGTCGCCGAATACACGGATTGAAATCCTGGTGCCCGATTTCCGCGGTCGCATGGATAGAGCGCTGGAGATTCTGAATCTCGCACCACCAGATGTGATGAACCACAATCTGGAAACCGCACCGCGCCTGTACAAGGAAGCACGTCCGGGCTCCGATTATGCATACTCGTTGAACTTGCTGAAACGCTTCAAGGCCATGCATCCGAACACGCCAACCAAATCCGGCATCATGGTCGGCCTCGGCGAAACCGATGAAGAAGTATTGCAAGTGATGCGCGACATGCGCGCCCACGACGTCGACATGCTGACCATAGGCCAGTACCTGATGCCTAGCGGCGACCACTTGCCGGTACGCCGCTATGTGCATCCCGACACCTTCAAGATGTATGAAGAAGAAGCGTACAAGATGGGCTTTGCGCATGCGGCAGTTGGTGCGATGGTGCGTAGCTCTTATCACGCCGATCAACAAGCGCATGGCGTGACGACCGGTGCCGGCAACGATTTACTCAAGCAAGCACAACAATAAAACCGGCATGCAATGCCGCAGGGATGAAAGAAGAAAAAGATGAGCGATGGTCACAGCATTACTGCGGACTTAAAAAAAGTAAACTCACCAGCCAATGTCTTGTTCGCCAGCCTGATCGGCACCACGATCGAGTTCTTTGATTTTTATATCTACGCGACAGCGGCGGTACTGGTTTTTCCTCATCTGTTTTTCCCTTCATCCAGCCCGACTGCCGCCGTACTGCAATCGCTGGCAACTTTTGCCATCGCATTTTTTGCACGCCCGGTCGGCTCTGCAGTATTCGGTCATTACGGCGATCGCATAGGTCGCAAAGCCACGCTGGTCGCTGCACTGTTGACTATGGGTATTTCAACCGTCGCAATCGGCCTGCTGCCAACCTATGCAAGCATCGGTACCGCCGCACCTTTGTTGCTGGCCTTGTGCCGCTTCGGTCAAGGTTTGGGACTAGGCGGCGAATGGGGTGGCGCGGTCTTGCTGGCGACGGAAAATGCACCTCCGGGCAAGATCGCCTGGTACGGTTGTTTTCCGCAACTGGGTGCACCCTTGGGCTTCTTCATGTCGGGTGGCATCTTCCTGCTGCTCAGCGAAACGCTGACCAATGAACAATTCTTCAGCTACGGCTGGCGCATTCCCTTTCTCGCCAGCGCAGTGCTGGTACTGGTCGGTTTGTATGTGCGCTTGAAAATTACCGAGACGCCAGCCTTCCAGAAAGTTTTGGACAAAGGCGAGCGCGTCAAGATTCCACTCGCGACTGTCTTCAGCGAACATGGCCGCATGCTGGTCTTGGGCACCATCATCGCGCTCGCCACCTTCGTGCTGTTTTACCTGATGACGGTATTCGCATTGAGTTGGGGCACGACGGCGCTCGGTTATTCACGTCAACAATTTTTGATCCTGCAATTGTTTGCCGTCATATTTTTTGCGATCACGATTCCAGTCTCCGCTTTGATGGCCGATAAATACGGCCGCCGCATCACGATGATTCTGGTATCGATAGGCATGATTCTGTTCGGCCTGTTGATAGCGCCGATGTTCATTGCAAACAGTCTGGTTGGCGTGACGATCTTCCTCTCCCTGGGCTTGGCACTGATGGGCATGACTTACGGTCCGCTCGGCACCATGCTGTCTGAACTCTTCCCTGCAGAGATACGCTACACGGGTGTTTCGTTGACCTTCAACCTGGGAGGGATTTTTGGCGCATCACTGGCACCGTATGCCGCTACCTGGCTGGCAACTAATTACGGTTTGCACTACGTAGGCTTTTATCTTTCCGGCGCTGCTGCTTTGACCTTGCTTGCTTTACTGTTAGTCGGCAAACAAAAACAAACTGTATAAGTTCTTAGAAAATAAGTTCTGATAAAAAAACGGAGCATGTTCGCACATGCTCCGTTTTTCATTTCTTGAACTGGCAATTCACACCAGCGCACACGTCAAGCAGCGCCAACCAGTTGATCGTCATCCGTTTCCTCACCGAGGAAGCCGCCACTCTGATGCGCCCACAAGCGCGCATACAAGCCATTCTGTTGCAGCAACTCGCGATGCGAACCCTGCTCGACAATGCGCCCCTTATCCAGCACGATCAATCTATCCATCGCCGCAATCGTCGACAGGCGATGCGCAATCGCCACCACGGTTTTGCCTTCCATCAGTTCGTACAAACTGGTTTGGATCGCCGCTTCGACTTCCGAATCGAGTGCGCTGGTCGCTTCATCCAGCAAAAGAATCGGCGCATCCTTCAGCATCACGCGTGCAATCGCAATCCGTTGCCGCTGGCCGCCGGATAATTTGACGCCGCGTTCACCAACGTGAGCGTCATAGCCGGTGCGGCCTTTTGCATCGCTCAAGTTCAGGATGAAATCGTGCGCCTCTGCGCGCTTCGCCGCATCTATCATGTCGGCATCGCTGGCATCGGGCCTACCGTACAAAATATTGTCACGTACCGAGCGATGCAATAGTGAGGTGTCTTGCGTCACCATGCCGATTTGCGCACGCAGACTGTTTTGCGTGACGTGCGCAATATCCTGTCCATCGATCAGAATGCGGCCTGATTCCAGATCGTAAAAACGCAGCAGCAGATTAACGATCGTCGATTTTCCCGCGCCGGAACGACCGACCAGGCCGACCTTCTCACCTGCACGAATGGTCAAATCCATATGATCGATCACCGACCGCGTGCCGCCATACGCAAAGCCGATCTGCTCAAAGGTCAATTCACCTTTGACTACCTTCAAGGGCGCAGCATCCGCGGCATCGGTCACCGTGTGTGCACGTGACAGTGTATTGATGCCGTCCTGTACAGTACCAACCTGCTCGAACAGGGATGCCATTTCCCACATCACCCAATGCGACATGCCGTTCAAACGCAAGGCCATCGCCGTCGCGGCAGCGACTGCACCGACACCAATTTGATCCATCGTCCATAGCCATAACGCGACGCCGGCAGTACCGAGTATCAGCAACATGCTGAGACTGTGGTTGACGATTTCAAAACCGCTGACCAAACGCATCTGACCATGCACAGAGACCATGAATTCCTGCATCGCGCTGCGTGCATAACCGGCTTCGCGGCCAGCGTGCGAAAACAGTTTGACGGTGCTGATGTTGGTATACGCATCGGTGATACGGCCTGTCATCAGTGACCGCGCATCGGCCTGCTTGCGTGAAACCTTGCTCAGACGCGGCACGAAATAACGCAAGGTGCATAAATAGAAAAATGCCCAACTCAAAAACGGCACCAGCAGCCAGCGATCGAAACTACCGACTACGCTGACCAGCGTGACGAAATAAATCAGCACGAACACCAGAATGTCACCGGTGATCATGCACACATCGCGCACAGCCAGCGCGGTTTGCATCACCTTGGCCGCGACACGACCGGCAAACTCATCCTGATAAAAGCCCATGCTTTGATTCAGCATCATCCGGTGGAAATTCCAGCGCAACTGCATAGGAAAATTACCAGCCAGCGTCTGATGCTTGAAAAAAGTCTGCAACGCAACCAGCACCACGCTCAGCATGACGATGGCAGCCAGCCACAAAAGATTGTCGCCTTCCTGCTTCCACAACAACGTCGGTTCCACATGCGCCAACCAATCGACAATGCGGCCCATCATCGCGAACAACAATGCTTCGAATGCACCGGTCGCAGCTGTGACCACCGTCATCGCCAGGATGTAGCGTCGCGCACCTTTCGTGCAAGCCCATACAAATGCAATGAAGCTGCGCGGCGGTGTCGCCGGCACTTCTTCCTGATACGGGTGCAACAATTTCTCAAACCAACCCAGCATTCCATTCTCCAAATAGCGATCATGCGCGGATCGCCGCAACTACTTAATCGCATTACTTCATTCTTGCTGCAAAATTTGCAAACACAGATTATCGCCTACTCGACACATCAATGTCGGCGGCCGAACTGCTTTGTGATCTGCCGTCCATCGGCTACTCTATGGTTCCCGACATTCATTCTTCAAAGAAAATCCCATGATCATCGCGAAATTTCTTCATATCCTCGGCTTCACGGTGTGGGTAGGCGGCATGTTCTTCGCCCACAATGCATTGCGTCCTGTTGTCGCAGTGACATTGGAACCACCACAACGCCTGACTTTGCTGTCTGGTGTGTTCACCAAATTTTTCTTGTGGGTGTGGATTTCGATCGCACTGGTTTTTGCCAGCGGAATGGCCATGATGGCCGGCATGGGAAAACCGCCTATGCACGTCATGCTGATGTTTGTACTCGGCGTGATCATGATGTTGATCTTTGCTCACATATTCTTCGCGCCTTATCGTCGCTTGAAACGTGCAGTCGCAGCGCAGGACTGGAAAACTGGCGGTGCCGCGATGGCGACCATACGCAAACTGGTCGCCATCAATCTGGTCATCGGCTTGCTGACGATTGCAATTGGTGCCTTGGGACCACTCGCACTGTAAAAATAGAACCTCAAAAAAATACGCGGATGATTTTCTGCCCGCGTATTTTCATCATGCCCTTATAATATTGGCTGAAGAAAACTTGATGCGTGCAATATTCGCATCAAATCTTCAGTATCAAATCTGCGCTGCCTAAACGCATCGCACTCAACGCAAACCTGTCAGGCCTATAGTCTGGTTGTTGAGAGCTGTATCCAGTCCTGGACTGTGACCGACGCAATCATCTCTGAACATTGAGGGGATATTTTTATCAATCAAGAATTCTCGCGCCCATGCGATGCGAGCCTTATTTTCTGATTTCTGCTGATTTGCACTGATATCGGCTGAACGTTTTCCTGAAGATTTCCTGCGCATGTACAGAATTCCCGAAGCCATATTGCTACTCGCCATCGTCATCGCGCCCTTCATCGGCAGCGTGATCGCCGCATGCATGCCGGCCAACGCCCGCAATCGTGTATCTATACTGGCCGCTGGCATCTCCTTGTTCGGTCTGCTGGGATCTGCCTACCTGTATCAGCAAGTCGGAGCCGGCGAAATCGTGCGTTATCAAGCGGCATGGATGCCAGCCTTCGGTGTCGAATTCATGTTGCGCATGGATGGGCTGGCGTGGCTGTTCTCTATGCTGGTGCTAGGCGTAGGCTTGCTGGTCGTGCTGTATGCGCGCTATTACATGTCGCCGAAAGATCCGGTGCCGCGCTTCTTTTCTTTCCTGCTGGCGTTCATGGGATCCATGCTGGGTGTTGTCTTATCCGGCAATCTGATTCAGCTCGTGGTGTTCTGGGAGCTGACCAGCATTACCTCCTTTTTGCTGATCGGTTACTGGCATCACCGTATCGATGCGCGACGCGGCGCACGCATGGCATTCACGGTTACCGGCGCCGGCGGTCTGTGCCTGCTGTGCGGCGTACTGATCATCGGCCATATCGTCGGCAGCTATGATCTTGATACCGTGCTCGAGGCCGGCGACCTTATTCGCGCGCACGACTTGTATTTGCCTGCATTGATACTGGTGGCACTGGGCGCATTGACGAAAAGTGCGCAATTTCCCTTCCATTTCTGGCTGCCGCATGCGATGGCTGCGCCTACCCCGGTCTCGTCGTATCTGCATTCGGCGACGATGGTAAAAGCCGGTGTGTTCCTGCTGATGCGATTCTGGCCGGCCTTGTCCGGCACCGAAGAATGGATGTGGATCATCGCCGGTGCCGGCGTCTGCACGCTGTTACTCGGTTCTTTTGTCGCGATTTTTCAGCATGACTTGAAAGGCTTGCTGGCATATTCCACCATCAGTCATCTTGGCTTGATCACGGTATTGCTGGGCATAGGTTCACCGCTCGGCATGGTGGCGGCAATTTTCCACACTGTGAATCACGCGATTTTCAAGGCCTCGCTCTTCATGGCGGCCGGCATCATCGACCATGAAACCGGCACCCGCGATATGCGTATCCTGCGCGGATTGCGGCATGCATTACCTATTACGGCGACGCTGGCCATTGTCGCCAGCGCGGCGATGGCGGGCGTGCCTTTGCTGAACGGTTTTCTTTCCAAGGAAATGTTCTTTGCCGAAACCGCTTTGGTCGGTGGCACGGAAAGCTGGTGGATGTCGTATGCCGCCCTCGCGATGGGCATTTTCAGCGTGACCTATTCCTTGCGTTTTATCAGTGTGTTCTTCGGCAAACTGTCGGCGGATTTACCCAAGACCGCGCACGAACCGCCGCGCTGGATGCGCTTCCCGGTTGAGTGTCTGGTACTGCTTTGCCTGATCGTCGGCGTTGCTCCAGCCCTCAGTATCAAACCGTTTCTGGATAGCGCAGTGTTATCGGTGCTGGGCGAACGGGCGCCAGTCTACGATCTGGCAATGTGGCACGGCTTCAACCTGCCGCTGGCCATGAGCTTTGCCGCACTCGCCGGTGGCGTGCTGCTGTATGTCATTTTGCGTAAATACTTTACGCTGCAGTCGCGCGATCGCGTACCGGTATTTCACGGACTGAGCGGTGCGCAAGCCTACGAAAGCACCATGCTGCGCTTGGCGTCCGGCTCCGCATTTTTGGTGAAATGGCTGGGCACGCGCCGCCTGCAACCGCAATTATTCTTGATAATAGTTGCGATGATTGCAGTGCCGCTTTTACTCGTCAGGCCATTACCAACATTGGCTGCGGCATCGCTGGCCGACATTGATCCACTGTTCGCGATGATGTGGTTGATCGGTTGCGCCTGCGCAGTTGCCGCCGCGTGGCAAGCCAAGTATCACCGTCTTGCCGCCTTGATTCTGATCAGCGGCACTGGCGCGGTAGTCAGCATGACCTTCCTGTGGCTGTCGGCACCTGATCTGGCATTGACACAATTGATGGTGGAAACCGTGACCACCGTGCTGATCCTGCTCGGCTTGCGCTGGCTGCCACGACGTCTGGTGCCGCGCGAATTGAATATGCAGATACCGCGTACAGTCTGGTTGCGCCGTTCACGCGATATGGCGCTGGCTATCGTCGGTGGACTGAGCATTGCCGCTGTCAGTTACATCGTGCTGATGCATCCGCAACCGGCGAGCATAGGCGACTTCTTCCTGCTGCGCGCCTTGTCGGAAGGCGGCGGCACAAATGTGGTCAATGTCTTGCTGGTCGATTTCCGCGGCTTCGATACGATGGGCGAAATCACCGTGCTCGCCATCGTCGCATTGACGGTCTATGCCTTGCTGCGACGCTTCCGGCCGACACCGGAAAGCATAGCGCTGCCTGAGCAGCAACTCAACAACACCGACCCGGCTGCACAACAAACCCCCGCAG
This sequence comes from Herminiimonas fonticola, assembly GCF_003293745.1. Lineage (GTDB taxonomy): Bacteria > Pseudomonadota > Gammaproteobacteria > Burkholderiales > Burkholderiaceae_D > Oxalicibacterium > Oxalicibacterium fonticola. The sequence continues at coordinate 559,539 of NZ_PTLZ01000001.1, read as the reverse complement.
AACAGGTGGATAGCGGTTACCTGATGATTCCCGGCGTGTATCTGCGCTTTCTGCTGCCATTCATGGCGATGATCGTGATGTACTTTTTCATGCGCGGCCACAATCTGCCCGGTGGCGGCTTCGTCGCCGGTCTGATCTTTGCGGTCGCGATCATCGTGCAATACATGCTGGCCGGCACGACCTGGCTGGAATCGCACTTGCATCTGCGGCCGCTGCGCTGGCTGTCATTCGGACTGATCATTGCATGTGCAACCGGCCTCGGCGCGATCGTGCTTGGCTATCCTTTCCTGACCAGTCACACGGCGCACGTCAACTTCCCTGTACTGGGAGAAATACACATCCCTAGTGCTTTCTTTTTCGATCTCGGCGTGTTCGTGGTCGTGGTTGGCGCCACCATGTTGATCCTGGTCGCGCTGGCGCATCAATCCATACGTAGTCGTCGTCCGCAAGCCGGCAATGCCAGCGAAGCGAGCACGGCAAGCAACAAGCGAGGAGTCATCTGATGGAAATTGTTATCTCGCTCGCCATCGGTGTGCTGTTCGGATCAGGCATCTGGCTGATCCTGCGCCCGCGTAGTTTTCAGGTACTGACCGGATTGATGTTGATGTCGTATGCGGTGAATCTGTTTATCTTCATCATGGGCAGGCTGTGGGTAAATCGTCCACCACTGACGCTGGGGACCGGCACGCCAGACCCGTCCCTATTCAGCGATCCCTTGCCGCAAGCGCTGGTATTGACTGCGATCGTCATCGGCTTCGCGACTACCGCTCTTTATCTGGTCGTCATGATAGGTTCGCGCGGCTTGACCGGCACCGATCACGTCGATGGTGAGGAGTCCGATTGATGAAGCTGGATTGGATGCAACACCTGATCATTCTGCCGGTGCTGTTGCCGCTATTGTGCGGCGCATTGCTGATCCTGATTAACGAGAAACGCCATCAGTTCAAGTTCATCGTCAATCTTGCCTCCGTGTTGCTGCAACTCTGTGTTGCGGTCGCGCTGATCTATCTGACCGACAGCGGTCGCTGGACCGAAGGCATAGGCGTCTACCTGGCCGCGAACTGGTCGGCACCGTTCGGCATCGCCCTGGTCGCGGACAGACTGGCATCGCTGATGTTATTGCTGACCGCGGTATTGGCGACTGCAGCATTGCTGTTCTCCATGCTGCGCTGGAGCAAAATCGGCGTGCACTTCCACACGCTATTCCAGTTCCTGCTGATGGGAATTAACGGTGCCTTCCTGACGCATGACCTGTTCAATCTGTTCGTGTTTTTTGAAGTCATGCTGGCCGCGTCCTACGGTCTGGTACTGCACGGCTACAACACCACCCGCATACGCGCGGGCATGCAATACATCGCCGTCAATCTGGCAGCATCGCTATTGTTTTTGATCGGCGTCGCCTTGATTTACGCCAGCGCCGGCACGATGAATATGGCTGATCTGGCCGTGCGTCTAGTGAACATCGCTGCCACCGATCTGATTTTATTGAAGATAGGTGTGTCCATACTTGCGATTGCCTTCCTCGTAAAAAGCGCGATGTGGCCACTGGGCTTCTGGCTGCCGACCACCTACGCTGCCGCATCGCCGCCAGTTGCTGCCATGCTGGTGTTGATGACCAAGGTTGGCGCTTACGTGATTTTGCGTTTATGGTTGCTGGCCTTTTCTTCCGATGCGAGCGCCGCTGCAGGTTTTGGCTTCGAAGCCTTATTATGGGGCGGCATGGCGACGATAGTGTTCGGTGCTGCCGGCATGCTGGCGAGTGAAACTCCCGGGCGCATGGCTGCGTATGGCGCGATCATTTCTTCCGGCACGCTGCTCTCGGTGATTGGTTATGGACAAGCTTCGCTGGTAACCGCCGGCTTGTATTACCTGATCGGCTCGACGCTGGCGATGGCCGCCTTCGTGCTGCTGATTGAACTGGTGGAACGCATACGTTCGCCCGGCGCCAGCATGCTGGCGCTGACGATGGAAGCTTTCGCGATTGAAGAAACGCCGGAAGAAACTGTCGGCGTGGGCATCCCGGGCGCATTGGCTTTTCTCGGTTTGGCGTTTGCCGCATGTGCGTTGATCATCACGGGCTTGCCGCCTTTGTCCGGCTTCGTTGCGAAGTTCGGCCTGTTCCACGCCCTGCTCAACCCGCAGTCGATAGATACGATCATCACGCCAACCGCTTGGGTATTGATGGCGTTGATCGTGCTGTCCGGTTTGGCTGCCATCATTTCCATGCTGCGTTTTGGCGTACGAACATTCTGGGCTGCCGGCGCAATCGCGCCACCGCGCCTGTATGTTTCGGAAGTCGCACCGATCAGCCTGCTATTACTATTGTGCGTGATATTGACCGTGCAAGCCGGACCTATCTACGATTATCTCGCGCGCACCAGCAAAGACCTGCATCAGGCTACCCAATATGTACACAAGGTTCTTGGCGAACCGGTGGTACCGAACGCACATCAGGAAGGAGCTGCACCATGAAGCGCTGGCTACCTTCACCCTGGATGTCTCTTGTACTGCTGCTGTTCTGGCTGTTGCTCAATGAAAGTCTGGAGCCGGCACATCTGCTGTTAGGCGCGATCCTGGCCGTCGTCGTACCCTTACTGACGCGACCGCTGCAACCGATGGCTTATCCGCGCATAGCAAAACCTTTCAAGCTGTTTCGCTTGTTGGCGATGGCCTTGGTGGAAATCGTGCGCTCCTGCTTCAACGTCAGTTGGCTGATTCTGTTCACGCCCAAGAGCAAACTGAATTCGCAGTTCATCAAGATTCCGCTCGACATGCACAATCCTTATGGCTTGGCGCTGTTATCGTGCCTGATCAATTCAACGCCGGGGACGGTGTGGGTAGAAATCCTGCCGGAAAAACATGAACTGGCACTGCATGTATTCGACCTGCACGACGAACAATGGTGGATAGAGACCATCAAGACGCAATACGAACAGCCATTGATGGAAATCTTTGAACAGGAGAAGACCGCATGACGACGCTACTCGAATGGTCTATCGCGTTCGCCTTCATCTGTATCTTGCTGGCGATGCTGTTTTGCACTGTGCGCTTGCTGATCGGCCCGACTGCACATGATCGCGTACTCGCACTCGACACCTTGTGGATGTGCGCAATGCTGCTGGCATTGATGATGGGCATCACCTTCGGCAGCCTGATTTATTTCGAGGCGGCGATGCTGATTGCGCTGCTCGGTTTTGTATCCACCATCGCGCTGACCAAGTTCCTGATGCGCGGGGAGATTATTGAATGAAGACCTTTGAAAGCCTGCCCGCCTGGGCTGCATTGCCGGTATCGCTGCTATTGATTCTAGGCGGCGCCATCATCTTGATAGGCGCGCTGGGCTTGATGCGCCTGCCGAGTTTTTATCAACGCATACACGGCCCTGCGATCACGGTCACGCTAGGCGCAGGCTGTCTGCTGCTGGCGTCCATGTTGTACTTCACCGTGCTGCAATCACGGCTGGTGATTCATGAAATCATCATCTCACTGTTCCTGCTGCTGACAGCGCCTGTCGTCGCGATGCTGATTATGCGTGCTGCGGTTTATCGCGACTTGCGCTTAAGCAAGCTCGCTGCCCGCGCAGACGCAGAAGAGGTCTATCAATTTTCCAACAAGGATGGCAATTCCTGAATTGAGTTATTCAATTCAAATTGAATAAGCTGCATCCAGCAGCTTGAAGTGCCGGCGCCCCAAACCGGCGCTTGGCATCAGTGATTCGCCTGACGCCTACAATGGCTTTTTGTTAAAGAAAAGCCTATTCAGATCAGCAACATTCCACCGACGCCGCTGGTAGAATCCAATTACCATCACTTCGGTTCATGCTGACTCTCATGCAAAAATCCCTCCAGCAGCTGCCCCAATCTCTACGTCAACTTTCCGGCAAACCGGTTTTCAGACGAACGGCTATCGGACTGGTGATTTTCATCCTCTTTATCGGCTTGTTCGGCTACTTTGCACTGCCGGGCATTATCAAGTCACAGGCAGAACAGCTCATTTCCGAAAAACTGAATCGACAAACCACGATAGGCCAGGTCGAAGTCAGCCCATACGCGATGCGCGTCACCTTGCGCGACGTCAAGATGATGGAACCGGAAGGCGATGTGAAGTTTGCAGGATTCGATGCATTGACAGTCGATATGTCCATCCAATCGCTGTTCCGCCTGGCACCGGTGATTGAACAATTACAAGTCAGTGCCCCGTATGTGCATCTGGTCCGCAAAGACGATACGCATTACAACATCGATGACATCATCGAGCTGATCAATAGCCAACCGCCGTCACCTGAACCGGCACGTTTTTCTGTCTTCAATATCGAGATCGATAAAGGGCATATCGAATTCGATGACAGACCAGCCAAGACCTTGCACAAGGTGACGGATCTGAAAATCGGCGTGCCTTTCGTTTCATCCCTGCATTCAAAAATTGACGTATTCGTCGAGCCATTATTAAGCGCCAAAGTCAACGACACGCCGTTGCTGATCAAGGGAAAAACCCTGCCCTTTGCCGACCCGGTGCAAGCCGTCGTCGACTTGAATCTCGATAATCTGGATCTCACTACCTATTTGAAATACATACCCGGCACGCCGCATTTCAAAGTACCAAGCGCGCACCTCGATCTGCATTTGATTGCAAATTTTCAGCAAGCAAAAGACAAGGCACCGGCGCTGCTGCTGAGCGGCGACATCAAGCTGAAATCGCTGCAGTTGAATGATGAAGACAATAAATCCATAGTCAAACTGCCGGAGCTGGCAATCACATTGAAAGATGCCAGCATCCTGAGCGAGCACATAGCAGTCGCCAAGCTGGCGATCAATGGCCTTGAAGCTGATATCACGCGCAACGCCAATCAGCAGTTCAATTTTGAAAATCTGCTGACACCACCAAGCACGGCAACGCCGCTAAAGACCGCAAAAAAATCGGCAACGCCATCGCCACCACCTGACATTCAAAAAACAGCGGCAGCGGGATCTGCAACTAGCGCAACTGCCGCACCTACAGCGACAGAAAAAGCACCAGTCACAAACGAAGCGAGCAAACCCAAAGCTGCCCTCAGTTTTGCATTGGCAGAACTGGATATTCAAAACGCCGCCCTGCGCTTTGCAGATATGCAGGCTGCTCATCCGATACAAGCCAAGGCAGAAAATTTCGACCTGAGCATACGCAAGATAGCAGTCGATACCGGCAGCAAAACCGTCAGCGTCGACGAAGTCATATCGAACAAGGCGGCCTTCTTTCTGCAGCAAGACAAGTCGCGCGCAGATGCGGGAAAAATTGCCGTCGCGCCACCTGCCGGCAAAGCCAAGGCTGACGACACAAGCGCTCCCTACACCATCGCCGTCAAAAAAATCGACATCGATCACTGGTCTGCAAAACTGGAAGACCGCAGCCTGAAACGCGCAGCGGTGACAACCATAGAACCACTCAAGTTGGCGATGCAAGACATCTCGACCAAGGCTGGCGCACGCGGAAAAATCGACCTGCAAGCTGCTGTCAATAAAACCGGCAAGCTGGCAGTCAGCGGCGACCTCGGCATGGCGCCCTTGCATGCAAATCTGGTGCTCGATTTAAAGAACGTCGACATCATGCAAGCGCAGCCCTACATCACCGACAAGGTCAATATTCTTTTGACGCGGGCTGATATCTCCAGCAAAGGTACGCTGCAAATCGACGAAGGAAAAAATGGCGAAATGCTGGGCGGCTTCAAGGGCGATTTCACGCTGGGCAATCTCGCCACCGTGGACAAACTCAGCACCAGTGAATTCTTGCGCTGGAAGTCCTTGTATTTCGGCGGCATGGATGTACGTCTCTCACCACTCGCCTTGAGCATCGATCAGGTTGCACTCAGCGATTTCTTTGCGCGCGTCATTCTCGATCAAAATGGTCGCATCAATCTGCAAGATATCAGCGTAGTGAACACTGGCGGCGTACAAAAAAGCGTAACGCAAGCAGAACCGGCTGCAGCGCCGACAGCGATTACTGCTCCCACGGGAACAAAAACCGCAGTCTTGCCGACACCACCCAAAACCGCCAGCGATATCCCGCCTATCAAGATCAAGAAACTGACCTTGCAAGGCGGTCATATCCGCTATACCGACAATTTCATCAAACCGAATTACACCGCCAACCTGATGAAATTTGGCGGCATCATCAGCGGCCTGTCGTCTGATCCAAACTCCAGCGCAAACGTCAATCTGAAAGGCGAAGTCAATAGTGCGCCTCTCGCCATAGACGGCAAAATCAATCCGCTCAAGGGCGATCTGACGATGGACATCAAGGCAGCAGTGAATGGCATGGAGCTGGCACCGCTATCACCTTATTCCGGTCGCTATATCGGTTATGGCATCGAAAAGGGCAAGCTATCCTTTGACGTGTCTTACAAGGTAGAGAACCGCGTACTCACGGCCCAGAATCGACTGGTTCTGGAACAACTTACTCTGGGCGACAAAATTGAAAGCCCGACCGCGACCACCTTGCCGGTGAGCTTTGCGCTATCACTACTACGCGACAGGAACGGCGTGATCGACATCAATCTGCCCATAGGCGGCTCGCTCGACGATCCACAGTTCTCCGTCGGTGGTTTGATCGTCAAGGTGATCGTCAATATCTTGACCAAAGCTGTGACAGCACCGTTCACCTTGCTGAGTTCAATGTTCGGTGGTGGCGAAGAACTTTCAATGCTTGAATTCGATGCCGGTCGTGCCCGCATCAATGACGCCAGCGAAACTAAGCTGAAAAGCATGGCAAAAATATTAGTGGATCGCCCTGCACTCAAACTCGAAATCACCGGCCGCACCGATCCTGAAACCGACCGCGAAGGCTTGAAAAAAGCCTCGATAGACCGCAGAGTTCGCGCCTTGAAATTGAAGGACATGGTTGGTCGCGGCGAATCAGCTGACGCCGCCACGCTTACCGTCACACCGCAGGAATATCCAGCCTTGTTGAAACGTGTCTATAAAGATGCCGACTTCAAGAAGCCGCGCAATATGGTTGGCCTGCAAAAAGATATTCCGGTTGAAGAAATGGAAAATCTTTTAAGCACCAACGCCACCGTCAGCGACGACGACCTGACCTCACTCGCCAATCGTCGTGCACAGGCGGTGAAAGACTGGCTGATCGGCGAAGGCAAAGTGCCGGACACACGGATTTTTATACTGGGTTCGAAGTCGGGCAATCAAGGCGCTAAAGATGATGCGGCTAAAGCGAAGGCTAATCGGGTGGATTTTTCTTTGAAATGACGGTGTCGATATAAGAGCAAAGCGATGCTGACACTTTTAATCTACCTCCAACGTTAGAGCTCACCCAATGCTAGTTCTGTTAATTGATGGAGCAACCTCTTTGGCGGCCGAACGAGTCGGCGTGCCCACGTTGGTCTTTTCGCCGAAGTCCTTGCGATTCAGCGTTCCGGGCGGAGGCCTATTGGTAGTGGTGCAAGCAGTTGCGGTTCCGACGGAAGTAGCCTTTCTGGGTGAGAAGTGCAGCCTAACGTTCCGCTCTAGCGCGGAGGCTCAAGAATTCGCGGGCGCTCTCAAGAAAGCGCTTTCTGATGCGGAATCGCGCGATACGCACATGCTCGATTAGGACTCCAAAGCACGATAGGTTGGGCTAACGTTTTATCAACCCAACCTACCGTGCTTTTTGTATAAAACAAGTTAAGGATCATATGTGGCTTGCCTTTGAATCGATAGACCCTATCGGCATCAGCTACGGAAACTCCATTGGTAGAGCATTGGCGCTTGCGCAGAGTTTCGAGCACAACTGCAAATATGTTCTTCTAATCGCCAATCTCGGAGAAGAAATCGAAAGAGGAAACATTGCAGGTCGTTCTGGAATCGCAAGCTACTCAGAGAGCCTAGAAAATTGGTTCAAACTTGGACGGGATATCCATCAGTTCAAAGATCGTCACGAAATTGGCGCGTTTGAAATCGAAATTCTTCGCAAGGGAGTGGCAGCCAGAAACTACTTAGCTCATGAAGCCGCATACCCCATGCTAATTGACTCTAAATCTGGGGCAGAGATTCGAAAGGAACTACCAAACTTTATTCGGCAAGTGTCCTCATTGGCAGAAGCAGAGAATTTAATCGCTCAGTGGAGTTTTATGATTCAAGAGAAAACAAATCCACCGAGCGAAATCACAACAACCTTTTCTCAGAAAGTAACTAGTTGGGTTCTCGCTGCGCTGGATAAGGAGATGCTGTGATACTAACCTTTCGGTCAAGAGGACGCTCCGGCAGCACGTAAGTTGGGCTAACGTTTTATCAGCCCAACACCCTCAGAGATAAATGCAATCATCGAGACATCGCAAAAGAACTATTGCCACCCGCTGGATGATTTTTCTGAGACCACAATAGATGAACAGATGATGTGGTTTTAAATGTTGGGCTGATAAAACGTTAGCCCAACCTACGATGCCAAGATTCTTACCAATTACATTTTCCCCACTTGTTTCAATTCACTGTCATCGCTTTTTTGGTCCGGCAATGCCGAAGGCGAGCCGAACCAGTCGGTCTTCCGCTGTGACGCTGCCGTTTGTGCGGAGCAGAAAATGGAAAAAGAAGTGAACGTTGTCTGAGCGAAGCGAGTTTCGTTCGCTTCCCATTTTTTGATTTGCACAAACGGGAACCCGAAGGGCAGCGGCTGTGCGGTCGCCTTTTTTGGGTTACCTTTTTTGGCGAAGCAAAAAAGGTAACTAGCCGCCGGGCTACCCCCGGCAACCGAGCCAACGCGAAGAAAGAACAACATTAGCTACCCGCAAACGTAACCACAAGAAACATCCCGCAATAATCCCCATTTTCTCTCCCGTGTTTTCTCCCCTGTCAAGACTGGCGCATTCCCCTCAATTGCGTATCATCTAGCGCTCGCTACACTAATTCATCAATATTCATGCTGCCTTCCATAGAACAACGTCTCGCCGTCGAACTCGCGGCCAAACCCGTACAAGTTGCCGCCGCCATCGCCCTGCTGGATGAAGGCGCGACCGTGCCTTTTATTTCACGTTACCGCAAGGAAGCAACCGGCGGCCTGGATGACATCCAGCTGCGCTTGCTGGAAGAACGCCTGCGCTATTTACGCGAACTGGAAGACCGCCGCGCTGCCGTCATCGCATCCATAGAAGAACAAAACAAGATGACGCCGGCCTTGCTCGACGCCATCACGCATGCAGAAGACAAAACCCGTCTGGAAGATCTGTATCTGCCATACAAGCAAAAACGTCGCACCAAGGCGCAGATCGCAGTCGAAGCCGGTTTGACCGAATTGGCCGATGCACTGCTAGCCGACCCAACCCTGAATCCGGAAGAAGAAGCGGCAAAGTACCTGAAGCCTGCTTTCACGGTTGATGGCATAGACAATCCCGGCGTGGTCGATACCAAGGCTGCACTCGATGGCGCGCGCCAAATCTTGATGGAGCGCTTTGCCGAAGATGCAACGCTGCTGCAAGCCTTGCGTGAATACCTGACCGAACACGGCATCGTCGAATCCAAAGTAGTCGAAGGCAAGCAGGATGCCGGCGAAAAATTCGCCGACTATTTTGATTACTCGGAAACCATTGCCACCATTCCTTCGCATCGCGCCCTCGCCTTGTTCCGCGGTCGCCGTGAAGAAATGTTGAACGTGAATCTGCGCCTCGATACCGAAGAAGAAAAACCAAAGTGGGATGCGCCGCACAATCCATGCGAAGGCCGTATCGCGTCGCGCTTCGGCATCAGCAATCAAGGTCGTGCTGCCGATAAATGGCTGGCCGACACCGTACGCTGGACCTGGCGTGTAAAAACCTTCATGCACCTGGAAACCGAGTTGATGACCAACTTGCGTGAAAAGGCAGAAGTCGAAGCGATCAATGTATTCGCGCTGAATTTGAAAGCACTGTTACTCGCTGCACCAGCCGGCCCGCGCGCAACGATGGGACTGGATCCCGGCTTGCGTACCGGCGTCAAGGTTGCGGTGGTCGATGCGACCGGCAAAGTGGTGGATACCGCGACCGTTTATCCGCATCAGCCGCGCAATGACTGGGAAGGCACTTTGCACACACTGTCGCAACTGGCAGAGAAGCACAAGGTTGCACTGATCTCTATCGGCAACGGCACTGCCTCGCGCGAGACCGACAAGCTGGCGCTGGACTTGATCAAGCTGCGTCCTGAATTGAAGTTGACGAAAATCGTCGTCTCCGAAGCCGGTGCATCGGTGTATTCCGCATCCGAATTTGCTTCGCGCGAATTGCCGGATATGGATGTCTCGATACGTGGCGCAGTATCCATCGCGCGTCGCTTGCAAGATCCATTGGCAGAACTGGTGAAGATCGATCCGAAATCGATCGGCGTTGGCCAGTATCAACATGACGTAGGCCAAACCCAGTTGGCGCGCTCACTCGATGCAGTCGTTGAGGATTGCGTGAATGCGGTCGGCGTGGACGTCAATACGGCGTCCGCACCTTTGCTGGCGCGCGTGTCCGGCTTGAACAATAGCGTGGCGCAAAGCATCGTCAGTTACCGCGACATGAAGGGCATGTTTGCATCGCGTGCGGATTTGCGCGCCGTGCCGCGCCTAGGCGACAAGACCTTCGAGCAAGCTGCAGGATTCTTGCGCGTGATGGTCAGCGACAATCCGCTGGACGCATCGGCGGTGCACCCGGAATCGTATCCGCTGGTTGAAAAAATCCTGGCAGATATCAAGAAGGACGTGAAAAGCGTGATCGGCGATGAACGCCTGTTGAAATCGCTGAATCCGGCCAAATATGCAGATGAGAAGTTTGGCGTGCCGACGATTACCGACATTTTGAAAGAGCTGGAAAAACCAGGCCGCGATCCGCGCCCCGAGTTCACCACGGCGACTTTCAAGGATGGTGTGGAAGAGATCCGGGATTTGCGTCCGGACATGATTCTGGAAGGCGTGGTGACCAACGTTGCAGCCTTTGGTGCTTTCGTCGATATCGGCGTGCATCAGGATGGCTTGGTACACATTTCCGCGCTGTCCAACACCTTTGTCAAAGACCCGCACACGGTGGTCAAAGCAGGTCAGGTTGTTAAGGTGAAAGTGCTGGAAGTGGATGAAAAACGTAAACGTATCGCTTTGACAATGCGTTTGTCCGATTCTGCACCGGTCGCCGGCAGCAAACCTGAGCAACGTGGCGACCGCAACGACAGCAAGCGCCTGTCGCAGCATCAGAATCAACAAGGACGGCAAGCAGAGTCCGGCAGTAGCGCGATGGCCGCCGCTTTTGCCAAACTCAAGGGATAAGGCAGCAGAACCGGCCGGTTTTTCTTATAATGACGCATTAACTTACAGTGAGGCAGCAATGAGCGACGACGTACAATCCTGGATCAAAGAAACCGTAACCGAAAATCCAGTTGTTTTATTCATGAAGGGCACAGCCCAATTCCCACAGTGCGGCTTCTCGGGCAAGGCGATTGCATTGCTGAAAGAAAGTGGCGTAACCGATCTGATTACCGTCAACGTACTGGACGACGCAGAAGTTCGCCAAGGCATCAAGGATTACTCGCAATGGCCTACCGTTCCTCAGTTGTACATCAAGGGCGAATTCATCGGCGGCTCAGACATCATGAATGAAATGTTTGCGTCCGGCGAGCTGCAAGCTTTGCTGAAAGCCTGAAGTGACGGCGTCTGCTGACGCACTCTCCTTAACGCCTGCGCGCCGGAAGCGAATCATTATCGCGATCACCGGTGCGACTGGTGTCATCTACGGTATCCGTCTATTGCAAGTGCTGCGCGATCATGCAGATGTGGAAACGCATCTGCTGATCTCTGAAGCGGGCATGCTGAATCTGCATCAGGAACTCGACATGAAGCGCAAGAATGTCGAAGCGCTGGCGGATGTGGTGCACAACGTGCGCGATGTAGGCGCGTCGATTGCCAGTGGCTCTTTTCAATCAGATGGCATGATCATCGCGCCGTGCTCGATGAAGACGCTGGCGGCAGTCGCACACGGCCTGTCCGATAACCTGATCACGCGCGCAGCCGATGTCGTGTTGAAAGAGCGCCGCCGTCTGGTCTTGATGGTGCGTGAAACCCCATTCAATCTCGCGCATCTGCGCAATATGACCGCCGTGACAGAAATGGGCGGCATCATCTTTCCACCTCTCCCCGGCTTTTATCATCGCCCTGCATCGATAGCAGAAATGGTCGATCACACTGTCGGCCGCGTCCTGGATTTATTCGAGATACAGCATACGTTGACACCGCGCTGGTCGGGCATGAAAGCCGAATAAATTCGGCTTCATCGCCGCAACAAGTTTTCAGCATTTCCCTCGCTTGCAAGCAGCGCATTGTTGCCAATCGGAATTGCCGCCATTACACCCCATCCCTCCTTATCTTTGTATCGCTGTAACCTTTTCGCCTGCACGACGAAATAACAGGTGAAAGCGAATCCGCTGACACTCGCGGAACGTATACCTATACGAGAACTAATTTCTCGCATGCTTTATCAAGGAGACATGATGATCAAGGACGGAACTAGCGTCAGCGCAACGGACAAGCCAGAGGACGAAATCAATTCGCGCCGTACTTTATTAAAAGGCGGCATCGCAGCTTTATTTACGGGCATCTTTTCGCGCGATGTTTTGGCCGCCAGCACCGCGAAAGAATCTGCCGTCACTCCGAGTGTCGTATCTATAGAAATTTTTTCAGCTGCCGGCAAAAGCGAAAAAATTGTAAACATCCCAAAGGTCATCAAGACGGATGAACAATGGAGCAAGCAGTTGTCGGTGCAGGCCTTCAAGGTGGCGCGCAGAGCTGGCACTGAAAGGGCATTCAGCGGCGAGTATGCCAAGAGTCATGGCGACGGCTTGTATCGCTGCATTTGCTGCGCTAACGCCTTGTTCGACTCCAGAACCAAGTTTGAGTCCGGCACTGGCTGGCCCAGCTTTTGGCAGCCTATATCGTCCTTGAATGTGGTCAAAAGTTCTGATCGCAGCTTCGGCATGCAACGCGACGAAATTTCCTGCAGCTTGTGTGATGCGCATTTGGGTCACGTCTTCGACGACGGCCCCAAACCTACTGGCCTGCGTTATTGCATGAACTCCGTTGCGCTGAATTTTGTGCCACGTGGATAAGCAGAACCATCGTCTTTCTTGCGCTGAATGTTAAGGAGCACTCAATGAAATCAAGCAATAGCAAACTCGCGACCAAAATCGCTTTCCTGTCTCTGCTGGCACTGGGCAGTTTTACATCTGCGACACTGCATGCTGCTGAAGCGCCAGTGGTGATCGCATCCCCTGCCCTCGATAACGCCAAGGCTAAAGGCGCATTGCAGACGGCTGTTTTTGCAGGTGGATGCTTTTGGGGTGTTGAAGGCGTATTCGAACATGTGCGCGGCGTGCGCAATGTAGTATCCGGCTATGCTGGCGGTGACAAGGCAAATGCGAACTACAACCTGGTGAGTCGCGGCAGCACTGGCCACGCTGAGGCAGTGCAAATCACCTTTGATCCGGCCGAAGTATCGTACGGCGAGTTACTGCAGATCTTCTTCTCGGTTGCGCACGATCCGACCCAATTGAATCGTCAAGGACCAGACACTGGAACACAGTATCGCTCTGCGGTTTTTTATACGGATGCCACACAGAAAAAGCTGACCGAAGCGTACGTCGCGCAATTGAATCAGGCGCACGTTTTTCGTCGCGACATCGTCACGCAAATCAATGCACTGAAAGAATTTTATCCAGCCGAGGACTACCACCAGAATTTTCTGCAACGTAATCCACGGCATCCCTATATCGTCTACAACGATCTGCCGAAGATCAGTAACCTGAAGCGTATCTTCCCTGCCGTATATGTGGACGAGCCTATTGCCTCGAACAAGCCCACGACGACCAAGTAAAAGTGACAGGCAAGAAAAAACCCTCTGTAACTGACATTACAGAGGGTTTTTATTTGGTGCCGACTGCCGGTTTCGAACTGGCCACCTGATGATTACAAATCAACTGCTCTACCAAATGAGCTAAGTCGGCTAAACTTTTCGCAGCGCGTATTCTACGCTATTTAATGCGAGTAAGTGTAGGTCTTCCACCTTTTTTTGGTGGATCCGGTACATCATCCGTTTCATCGTCGGTATTTTTTTCGTTTGGCTTGGGTGTTGTCGGCACCGAAGCCAATGCAGGCCCCGATGAAGACTGCACCGGCTGCCCCGAAGAATCTTCCAACTGTTCATCCGCGACCTGCACATCGTCCGATTTGGTCGTTGCTTCAAACGCCATGCCCTGCCCGTTTTCACGTGCATAGATGGCAACAACGTTATCGACAGGAACTGAAATATCGCGTGAGACGCCGCCAAAACGCGCGCTGAAACGAATCAAATCGTTGTCCATCTTCAAGCCGCTAGTCGCGCTGAAGCTGATGTTGAGGACGATCTCGCCATTCTTGACGAATTCCATAGGCACGCGCGTACCCGCGTCCACTACCGCAGCCAGATACGGCGTATAGCCGTTGTCAGTGCACCATTCATAAATGGCGCGCAGCAGATAAGGTTTGGTTGAAGTTTCAGACATGATGCCTATCGATGCAAAGCAGGTAAAAAGTGTGCCATGGAATCCACACAATGTCGTTGAATGAAAGGCAAGATGAAAAATCCGCTTTCACTCAACAACATCTAGTACATGGCGCAAATTTTAACGACGCATGACCTTTTCAGATGGGGTCAACGCTTCGATGTATGCAGGACGCGAGAAGATGCGTTCTGCGTACTTCATCAACGGTGCAGCGGTTTTCGACAATTCGATACCGTAGTGATCCAGACGCCACAGCAATGGAGCAATCGCGACATCCAGCATCGAGAATTCATCGCCCAGCATGTATTTGTTTTTCAGGAACAGTGGTGCCAGCGTGGTCAGGCGATCGCGGATTTCATTGCGTGCTTTTTCCTGTGCTTTTTCACCGCTACGACCTTTGTCGTTTTCCAGAACATGCACGTGGATGAACAATTCTTTTTCAAAATTGAACAACATTAGGCGAGCACGTGCGCGCATCAATGGGTCAGCCGGCATCAATTGCGGATGCGGAAAACGTTCATCGATGTATTCATTGATGATATTGGATTCGTACAAGATCAAATCGCGCTCAACCAGAATCGGCACCTGGCCGTACGGGTTCATTGTCGAGATGTCTTCCGGTTTGTTAAACAGATCCACATCGCGTACTTCAAAGTCCATGCCTTTTTCAAACAGGACCAGGCGGCAGCGTTGGGAAAATGGGCAAGTCGTGCCCGAATAGAGAACCATCATTTTTATAGTTCCTTAGAAACAAAGGGGTGAGACGCAGGCGGCTCACCCCGGTACAAATGCCCGCAGATTACGGGCAACAAATTACTTGATATCTTTCCAGTAGGAAGCGTTCAAGCGCCAGGTGATTACGATAAATACACCCAGGAACATCAATACCCAAACGCCCAGGCGTTTGCGGGTATCTTGTGCAGGTTCAGCCATCCAGGTCATGAAAGACACCAGATCAGCGACTGATTTATCGTATTCAAGTGCAGTCAGCTTGCCAGGTGTAACTTGCTCGAAACCGGCAAATTTATGGATCACCTTGCTTGCATCATGCGGATCTTTTTCTTCGACGAACTTGGCTTCGCGTATACCCTGCAGCTCCCATAATACGTGCGGCATCGCCACGTTAGGGTAAGTCAAGTTATTCCAGCCAGTCGCGCGCGTATCGTCCTTGTAGTAGGTACGCAGATAAGTGTAGAGCCAGTCCGGTCCAGGCCCTGCACTGGATGCCTTGGCACGGGCGATCACCGACAAATCCGGTGGCGCTGCGCCAAACCATTCCTTCGCATCTTTCGGCGCCATCGCAATGGTCATCATGTTGCCGACCTTGTCCGACGTGAACAGCAGATTATTCTTGATTTGCTCTTCGGTCAGACCCAGATCTTGCAACTTGTTGTAACGCAAAGCCGATGCAGAATGGCAGTTCAGGCAGTAGTTCACAAAAAGTTTGGCGCCATTCTGCATGGCCGCCAAGTCTTTGGTGTGGTCAGGCGCTTTATCCAGTGGAAACCCACCTTCCGAAGCCAATACCAAGCCCGGCAAAAGTACTAGCGTCGCAATCAGTTTTTTCATCAAGTTCATGATTCTTTTATCCCTTTGCGGCTTAGTGCGGATGGAAAACGACGCGATCCGGCACAGGCTTGAATGTTCCCATCGCACTCCACCAAGGCATCAACAGGAAGAAGCCGAAGTAGATGAAGGTACCGATCTGCGAAACTGCAGTGCCGATAGGGGTAGGAGCTTTCACGCCTAGATAACCGAGAACGAGGAACGTGATGCAAAAAACGATATATACATATTTGTGCCAGTCAGGGCGATAGCGTATCGACTTGACCGGGGATATGTCGAACCATGGCAGACCGAACATGATCATGACCGATACGCCCATCAGTACAACGCCCCAGAATTTCGCATCGGTAACAAACATCGCTACGATGACAAGCAGACCGATTACCGCAGCGGCAGCTTTGAACTTGCTAGCCAGACGCGTTTTCAGGATGATCAGAGCGACATATGCAGCAACACCTGCCGCCAGCCAGAGCATGAAGTCTGATGTAACTGCACGCAGAATCGAATAGAACGGCGTGAAGTACCAGACCGGGGCAATATGCGGCGGCGTTTTCAGTGGATCAGCTGGCACGAAGTTGTTGTACTCGAGGAAGTAACCACCCATTTCCGGCGCGAAGAACACCACTGCGGTGAACACAAACAGGAAAATCGTCACGATGAAAATATCGTGCACAGAGTAATAAGGATGGAAAGGAATGCCGTCCAGCGGAATACCTTTTGCATCCAGTTTTTCCTTGATTTCAACGCCATCCGGATTACTCGAACCGACTTCGTGCAAGGCAACGATGTGCGCAACAACCAGGCCGATCAAGACCAGCGGAATAGCGATCACGTGGAACGCGAAGAAGCGATTCAGGGTTGCATCGGAAACGACGTAATCACCGCGTATCCACAAGGACAGATCAGGGCCGATGAAAGGAATCGCACCGAACAAGTTAACAATAACTTGTGCGCCCCAATACGACATTTGGCCCCAAGGCAGGAGGTAACCAAAGAACGCCTCAGCCATCAGGCACAGGAAAATGCCGACGCCGAACAGCCAGACCAGTTCACGCGGTTTGCGATACGAACCGTACAACAGGCCGCGCAACATATGAATATAAACAACCACGAAAAATGCCGAAGCGCCAGTCGAGTGCATATAACGCACCAGCCAGCCCCAAGGCACATCGCGCATGATGTACTCAACCGAAGCAAACGCAAGATTCGCGTCCGGTTTGTAATGCATGACGAGGAAAATACCGGTCACGATCTGGATCACCAGCACCAACAATGCCAGCGAACCGAATACGTACAGGAAGTTGAAGTTTTTTGGCGCGTAATACTCGGAGAGATGTGCTTTCCATGTTGCTGACAACGGGAAGCGAGCGTCTACCCAGTTCAATGCCTTGTCCGCGATAGGCGCATCGGCAGGAAGTTGTTTTTCGTGGAAAGCCATGATTACGCCTCGCCTTTCTCGTCTTTACCGATGACCAGTTTGGAATCACCCACAAACATGTGACGTGGTACTTCGAGATTGTCAGGCGCGGGCTTGTTTTTGAATACGCGACCAGCCAGATCGAAGGTCGATCCGTGGCAAGGGCACAAGAAGCCACCGTGCCAGTCATCCGGCAGCGAAGGTTGTGCGCCGGTCTGGAAACGCGTCACAGGAGAACAACCCAGATGCGTACAAATACCGACTGCAACCAGAATGTCCGGTTTGATGGAGCGGTATTCATTGCGCGCGTATTCCGGCGTCAATTCATCTTGCTTGCGTTCCGAGTTCGGATCCGCAACTTGCGCATCGGTTTGCTTGAGAGATTCGATCATTTCAGGCGTACGCTTCAAGATCCAGACTGGCTTACCGCGCCATTCAACGGTCTTGAGCTCACCCGGCACCAAGCCCGAGATATCGAACTCGACAGGTGCACCGGCAGCTTTCGCACGTTCCGAAGGCTGAAATGTAGATACTAAAACGCCTGTTGCAGCCAACCCTGCCACACCGCCTGCCGCGCACGTAGCGACGAGCAAGCCACGTCGACCGGAGTCGACCTGCTTTTCGTTACTCATACCAACCCCAATCGTCAAAATGCGAAATCTGTACGAAACTTCTAGCAACCTTAGATTATATCGAAGGCAACGTCCGTTTTGAAGAGAATCGATGTCTCAAAGCCAATTTTGCTGAACTTTTCTAATAATTCTGTTGTTCTATTTTCTTGTTTGCGACGCATTATCCATCGAATTTGCCGGAAATAGCGGAAATTTAATTTGACGTTTAAAGCGCCGAAAATTAGGATACGTTAGCGCATTGCACTTTTATAAACATGATAACCGGAGAATTGCCATGGGCATGATGCAGGAATTTAAAGCTTTTGCAATAAAAGGCAACGTTGTTGATTTGGCAGTTGCGGTCATCATTGGTGGCGCATTCGGCAAAATTGTCGATTCGGCGGTGAAAGACATCATCATGCCTATCGTCGGCAAAATTTTCGGCGGACTGGATTTCGCAAATTATTATTTGCCACTGAACAATCAGGATCCGACCCTGCCTTTGGTGGAAGCGCAAAAGCTTGGCGCTGTTTTCGCATACGGCAACTTCATTACGATTGCGATCAATTTCCTGATTTTGGCATTCATCATTTTCCAGATGGTGCGCATTTTGAGCAAATTGAAAAAAGATGAGCCAGTAGAAGAAGCGGCAACAGCGGAAGATATCTTGCTATTGCGCGAAATTCGCGACTCACTGAAGAAGTAAATAAAAAGCCGCCAGATTTGGCGGCTTTTTATTTATGCGAGCGGCAGTATCAACGCTTGGATTTAAGCTGATCCATCTGCAACAAACCGCGACGATTGGCCTCATACACCGCCTCGCCGCGCGAATGCACAGACAATTTTTCATAAATATTTTTAATATGCGTTTGCACAGTACCGACTGACAAGGCCAACTGTCTGGCGACATCACCGTAGCTATCGCCACATGCAATCAGATCAAGAATTGTCGCTTCGCGCTTGGTCAGGGATATCTGAGAGCCCGCCGCTTCCGAATCAACTTGTTCCAGCAAAGCGTCATTCACTTTCTTGTCGGCGCGCATGCGTGACAAGAGCTTGCGTGCAATCGTTGGACTGACAGGCGAGCCGCCGGTATGCAAGTCCAGCAACGAACGTCCGATATCAAGTTGCCCCGCATCTTTTAATACATAGCCAGACGCACCTGCCTCTATGCTATCGACCACGCTATCCTGATCGCTGGATGTGGTGATGACCATGATGTTGCACGCTGGATAGCGCTGCGCGCAAAAGCGGATGATGTCGATTCCGGACCCGTCTGGCAAACCCAGATCGACCAGCAAGACATCTACCGGGTGATGGAGCAGCCAGTTTAATGCCGACTTCACGCTATCCAGCGCATCCAGCAGTTTGAAAGCAGGTTCTTTTTCTATCCCCAGGCACAATGCGCGTCGCGTTACCGCGTCGTCTTCAACCACTAAAACAGTGATGGGCTTAGCCGGCGTATCCGTTATCGGTTGCGACATGATTGATCGGTATCCCTGTCTCTGACGCACATACGATGCGTGCTCTGTCTATTTTTGAATTGCTAGTTATACCATAGCAATTTACACATTTGTCATGCACAAACCGCAATGAGACGAATCAGTAACCGCATCAATAAATTACACAGGATTATCGATGTCGATAAAGTGATGGACGATACCGAACTGTGCCGCCAGATATTCGCCCAAGGCCTGCACGCCATAACGCTCGGTGGCATGGTGGCCACATGCAAGATAGGCAACACCACTCTCACGTGCCAAATGCACGGTTGGCTCGGAAATTTCGCCACTTAAATATACATTGGCGCCGGCAGCGATCGCATCACCCAGCAAGCTTTGCGCAGCGCCCGTGCACCAAGCTATCTTGCCAAGTTTTTGTGCGGGATCGCCAATGACCAAAGGCCTCCTGCCCAATTGGCGCTCGACTTGCAGCGCCAACTCCCCTACTGATGTAATCGATGGATCGTTCACTGTACCCAGCCAACCCAATTCATCTTCACCAAAACGCGATTCAGCTTGCAAACCTAGGCGACGTGCGAGCTGTGCATTGTTGCCAAACTCTGCATGCATATCCAGCGGCAAATGGTAGGCGAACAAATTCACATCGTGTGCCAACAATAATTTTAAACGCCTGTGCTTTTGCCCGATCACGCGCGCATCTTCACCGCGCCAGAAATAACCGTGATGCACAAGAATGGCATCGGCACCGTTTTCAATTGCTGCCTCGAGCAAAGCCTGGCTGGCAGTGACGCCGCTGACCAGTTTTTTAATTTCTTTGCGACCTTCAACCTGCAAGCCGTTTGGGCAAAAATCTCGAAAACGAGTAATATCAAGCGTTCCCGCCAAATATTTGGCAAGATCATCTCTATCCATCATTTTCTGACTCATTTTCCCTACCTTTATGCGACGTCTCTGGCTGTTGTTTGCGCAAACCGTAACTGTCGGTTTGGCAATTTTGTTTATTGTAACGACCTTGAAGCCTGAGTGGGCGGGCGGCGTATTCAGCGGCGGACAAAAAATCCGTAGCGCGACGTCGATCCCCATGCTGGAAGCGCCGCCGAATGCTGCACCGACTCAAGGTTCATTCCGCGACGCGGCCAAACTGGCGATGCCATCGGTCGTTAATATCTTCACCAGCAAAACCGCAGCGCCATCGCAAAATCCATTCATGGACGATCCGTTTTTCCGGAAATTTTTCGGCGATCGCTTCGATGATCAACAGGAAAAGCAAGTCAGCCTCGGCTCGGGTGTCATCGTCAGCGCACAAGGTTACATTCTCACCAACAATCATGTGGTCGAAGCAGCAGATGAAATCGAAGTCGCGCTGGCAGATGGCCGCAAGGCCATTGCCAAAGTTGTCGGCTCTGATCCGGAAACCGATCTCGCCGTCGTCAAGATCAATCTCGACAATCTGCCTGCGATCACACTCGGTCACGTCGAAGATGCGCGTGTCGGCGATGCGGTGCTTGCCATCGGCAATCCTTTCGGCGTTGGCCAAACGGTCACGATGGGCATCATTTCTGCGCTGGGCCGCAATCACCTGGGCATACTGGACGCGTTCGAAAACTTCATTCAAACCGATGCCGCCATCAACCCCGGCAATTCCGGCGGCGCCTTGATCGATGCCAACGGCAACCTGCTCGGCATCAATACCGCGATCTACTCACGTAGCGGTGGCTCGCTTGGCATAGGTTTCGCGATCCCGGTCACCACTGTCAAATCGGTGATGGATTCAATCATCAAGAACGGCCAGGTGGTACGCGGCTACATCGGTGTTGAACCGCAAGACATCACGCCTGAACTGGCAGAAAGTTTTGGTTTGAAGAAAACCAACGGCGCCATTATTGCCGGCGTACTGAAAGGCGGGCCAGCAGACAAGGCCGGCATGCAGCCTGGCGATATTCTGGTATCGGTTGAAGGCAAAGCGGTGACGGACATGGCCGACATGTTGAACCAGATCGCTCAACTTTCGCCTGGCAATAAAGCCAAGATTGTCGTATTGCGCAGGAATCAGGAAAACACGCTGAACGTCACGATAGGCGTGCGTCCCAAAGCGCCGCCACGTGCTGCCGAATAAAGACGCAACGGGATAAACGCACGCCATGCATATTCGCGACCTCACACAATTCCTTGCCGAGCTATCGGAAAACAATAATCGCGCATGGTTTGTGATGAACAAGCCGCGCTACGATATTTTGCGCGCTGAATTTCTCGAGTTGGTAACTGCCTTGATCGCAGATATCAGCAAATTCGATCCCGCAGTTGCCGGTTGCAATCCCAAAAAGGCGCTATTCCGCATCAACCGCGACATGCGTTTTTCGAAAGAGAAGATTCCGTACAAGACGCATTTCTCTGCCGCGATCAATGCCAGCGGCTTGAAGAAGCCCAGTCAGGGTGGCGGTGCGACTTATTACTTCCACATTGATCAGACCGGCACCTTGCTGATTGCAGGCGGCGAATGGATGCCGCCGGCTGAGCGCTTGCGCGCCATTCGCGAACACGTAATCGCCAATGCAGCAGGATTTTCCAAGCTATTGAAAAACAAGAAGCTGAAAGAGACTTACGGCGATTTGCAGCAAGAAGGGAAATTGACACGTCCGCCCAAAGGTTTTGACGCCGATGTGCCGCATCTTGAATACATCAAGTTGAAGAGCTTCATCGTATGGAAAGAAATCGACGTCAAGAAAGTGAGCGACCTGGAGAAAACACTGGCATCAGACTTCAAGGATACCTACCCACTGATTAGCTGGTTGCGCCAGGCTTAGCGCTTATATCGATTCGGATTCTTTAGGCGCCTGCGTAATTTTCACGAACAAAGGCGCCAGCAGCAAACCTATTTCATAAAGCACGCACAGTGGCACAGCCAGCAATAACTGGCTCATCACATCCGGCGGCGTCACAATAGCTGCAATCACAAACGCACCGACAATCACGTAAGGACGAATCTGCTTGAGCTTCTCAACAGAGACCAGTCCCATGCGCACCAGCACGATCACAATCACCGGCACTTCAAACGTCAAGCCAAAGGCAATGAACATCGTCATCACAAAACCAAAGTAGCTATCGATATCCGGCGCGACCGAAATCGACTTAGGCGCAAAGTTATTGATGAAGTGGAAAATGACGCCGAACACAAAGTAATAACAGAAGGCGACGCCGATCATGAACAAGGCCGACGATGACACCACCAGCGGTGCGATCAATTTCTTTTCATGTGCATACAAGCCGGGCGCAATGAATGCCCACAACTGATACAGCACCCAAGGCAGGGAAATAATGAAGGCCACCAGCATCGTGACCTTGACCGGAATCAGGAAAGGCGTGATCACACCAGTCGCGATCATCTTGCTACCTTCCGGCAATGCCAGCATCATCGGCCGCGCCAGGAAGTCGTAAATTTCGCCAGCCCAAGGCATCAAGCAAAGAAAGATTGCGATCACAACGACAGTCGCTTTCATCAAGCGGCTGCGTAACTCGACTAAATGCGAAATGAATGAATCTTCGTTACCTATCATGTCTTTTTCTTCATTCAGTGTGTTGCAGCCGTTGCAAGCGCCGGAGAGAACAATTAATAATCAGGTCAGAATAAAAAAACAGTCGCAATGCAAACATGCTTCTTGCGACCGCTTTATCAATGGAAAAAAGGCGTCGACTTGCGTGCGCTCGCCGGGCGGAATTTTGCCATGCGCGCCGCGCCGGAAATGACGCGCGATTTTTGCCCGGTTTGACGCTTGTACCAGGATGGCACCGCTGAAGTCGTCGCCAGTTTTTTCTTGCGAAAATTCTTCGACTTATCTGACGACTGATCGTAGGTTGGCGGTTCCATCAAGGGATTGATATCTGTGTCGGAACCATCCCAGGCAGAATGCAATCCGCTGTCGGCCGCTGATATGCTCTGAGTGACGCTGCGCTCGACATCGCTGGCAGCATCCTGCACATCCTTGTGCATTTTGCGCAGCTCGTCCAGCTCCATCTCGCGACTTACTTCGGATTTGACATCGTTGATATAGCGTTGCGCACGACCAAACAAAGTGCCGGCCATGCGCGCTACTTTAGGCAGTTTTTCCGGCCCGATGAACACCAGTGCCGCAACACCAATGATCGCAAGTTTGGAGAAGGCAATATCGATCATAGGATGGACGATAGGCTGAATAATTTGCACGCAACATTATGACGATGGCCATGATGCAACGCGCAAGATATTAGCTGTTCGACTTCTCTTTCACTTCGACGTCAACAGTGCCTTTGTCTGCAACTTGCGACGGCGCAGCATTCTGGGCAGCAGGCTTGTCGTCTTCACCCTTCATGCCATCCTTGAAGCCCTTGACTGCCTTGCCGACGTCGGTACCCATGCTACCGATTTTTTTGGTGCCGAAAACCAGTGCCACAATAACCAGTACGATCAACCAGTGCCAGATACTAAATGAACCCATTATTTTCTCCTCAAAGGACGTCTCTGTCCGGAATTCAAAATTATTCGTTACGCCAGTGAACGACGCCAAGGACGCGGCCCACCAATCACATGCATATGCAGATGGTACACCTCTTGTCCGCCATCCGGCCCGGTATTGAACAGTGTTTTAAAACCACCTTGCGGTGCACCGTTTGTATCCACGCTATACCCGCAACCCAGCTCTTTTGCCAACTTGGGAGCAAGCAGGGATATTTTACCCAGCAAAGCGGTATCGCTTGCGTTGCAATCGGCCAATGTCGCCAGATGTTTTTTGGGAACGATCAAGAAGTGAATAGGCGCGGCCGGATTGATATCGTTGAATGCGAGCAAATCGTCGTCTTCATAAATAATCTGCGCAGGAATTTGTTTGGCAGCAATTTTACAAAAAATACAATTATCCAAATGAATCTCCGTGGGGCTGTGATCAAATCAGGCACATGCAAATACGAGGTTTGTCAGTCGGCTTTGCGGCTGGCCTTTTCCTCGATACCGGAAATACCTTCGCGGCGTGCCAGTTCGTTGAGTACGTCTTGTGGCTTGAGATCGAACTGCGCGAGCAACACTGCAGTATGAAACCACAAATCGGCGCATTCATACAGCACTTGGGATTTATTGCCATCAACACGCGCGTCCTTGGCGGCCATGACAAGCTCTGTCGCTTCTTCACCGATTTTTTTCAAAATCGCGTCGTCGCCTTTGACGAAGAGCTTGGCCACATACGATTTTTCCGGGTCGCCACCATTCACAGGTTTGCGCGACTCGATTACGGCGGCCAATCGTTTCAGTGTTTCACTCATGACGAGTTTGCCTTATTGGTAAAACTGTATTTGTAGAATCTTATTTGTAAAAAGTTTGCGGGTCTTTCAGCACAGGCTCAACCGTTTGCCAGTCGCCTTCTTTTACATCACCTTCAAATTTCTGGAAGAAGCAGGAGTGACGCCCGGTGTGGCAAGCAATCGCACCGACCTGCTCTACTTTCAGCAAGACCACGTCTTCATCGCAGTCAAGGCGCACTTCATGCACTTTTTGCGTGTGACCGGATTCTTCACCCTTGTGCCACAGCTTCTTGCGTGAACGGCTCCAGTAGATTGCTTCGCCGGAGGTGATGGTTTTTTCCAGCGCTTCGCGATTCATCCACGCAAACATCAGCACATCGTTAGTCCCGACTTCCTGCGCGATGACAGGCACCAAGCCGTGTTCATCCCACTTCACTTTATTCAACCATTTTGCGCTGACGCTCATACCAACCTCATAGCAATACCTTGTTCGGACATGAAGCGCTTGGCTTCCTGCACTGTGTGCTGACCGTAATGAAAAATACTCGCTGCCAACACCGCATCTGCACGTCCGATTTTCACGCCATCGGCCAGATCCTGCAAGCCACCGACGCCGCCAGAAGCGATGACGGGAATGCTGATAGCATCCGATACCGAACGCGTCAGGTCGAGATCAAAACCGATCTTGGTGCCGTCTCTATCCATGCTGGTCAACAGGATTTCACCCGCGCCCAGACTTTCCATTTTCTTGGCCCATTCGATCGCATCCAGGCCGGTAGCCTTGCGACCGCCATGTGTGAAAACTTCCCAGCGACCATCCGCTGCTTTCTTTGCATCGATCGCGACGACTATGCATTGCGAACCATATTTTTGCGATGCGTCGAACACCAGTTGCGGATTGCTGATCGCCGAACTGTTGATACCAACCTTGTCGGCACCCGCATTCAGCAAACGCCGCACATCGTCCACTGCGCGTACACCACCGCCTACTGTCAATGGAATGAATACCTGCGAAGCCACTGCTTCGATGATGTCGAGGATCAGATCGCGACCATCCGAGGTCGCAGTGATGTCGAGAAAGGTAATCTCGTCCGCACCCTGATCATCGTAGCGCTTGGCGATTTCTACCGGATCACCGGCGTCGCGCAATTCCAGAAAATTGACGCCCTTGACGACGCGACCTGCAGTGACGTCGAGACAAGGGATGATGCGTTTTGCCAATGTCATTCGTCTGCTTCCGGTTCGAAACCGCTCAATTCATCAGCTCTGTCTTGCGCCGAACGCAGATCCAGCGTGCCTTCGTAAATCGAACGACCGCAGATCACGCCTTCAATGCCTTCGTCCTGCACCGCACACAAGGATTCCACATCCTTGATGTTGTGCACGCCGCCGGATGCGATCACCGGGATCGTCATGCTCTGCGCCAGTTTGACGGTCGCTTCGATGTTCACGCCACCCATCATGCCGTCACGGCCGATGTCGGTATAGATGATCGATTCGCAACCGTAGTCCTCAAATTTTTTCGCCAGGTCGATTACTTCATGACCGGACAATTTGCTCCAGCCGTCAGTTGCGACCTTACCGTCTTTGGCATCAAGGCCGACAATAATCTGTCCCGGGAAGGCGCTGCAAGCATCGTGCAAAAAGCCAGGATTCTTGACTGCAGCAGTGCCAATGATGATGTAACTCAAACCATCGTCGAGATAACGCTCGATGGTATCCAGATCACGTATCCCGCCACCAAGCTGAACCGGGATTTCTTCGATGCCGTGTTTCTCTGCATATTCACGAACCGCTTGCAGGATGGCTTTGACTGCCGGTTCATTCTTAGGCTTGCCGGCGAAAGCGCCGTTCAAATCGACCAGATGCAGGCGACGCGCACCTTGTTCCAACCAGTGACGCGCCATATCGGCTGGGTCTTCGGAGAATACGGTGGCTTGTTCCATATCACCTTGTTTCAGGCGAACGCAGTGACCGTCTTTGAGATCGATGGCAGGTATGAGCAGCATGGATGCGTTGAATAGTTAGGTTAAAGAAATGGATGTTGCAGATTAACGCTTACGGCTTCCAGTGAACAAAGTTTTTATACAGTTGCAAACCGGCGCTTGCGCTTTTTTCCGGGTGGAATTGCGTTGCAAAAATATTGTCGCGAGCGATCGCGCTGCAAAATGGTGCGCCATACGGCGTTTCACCTGCGATATGCGCGCGCTCCGCAGGAACTGCGTAGTAACTATGCACGAAATAAAAGTAGCTGTCGTCAGCAATCCCGTTCCACAGCGGGTGGGACAAGGATTGATGCACACGGTTCCAACCCATTTGCGGGACTTTGAAGCGCGAACCATCTTCCTGCACTTGACCGTCGAAACGGAACTTGATGACCTTACCCGGGAACAATCCCAAACCTGGTGTATCGCCTTCTTCGCTCCAGTCGAACATCAGTTGTTCGCCTACGCACACGCCGAATAATGGTTTGTTGGCGGCCGCTTCCAGCACCGCTTCTTTCAAACCGGATTCCTGCAGTGAACGCATACAATCCGGGATCGCACCTTGCCCTGGCAACACAATCCGGTCAGCGGAACGAATGTCGCCAACCTCGCCGGAAATACGCACATCTGCTTCCGGCGCGACTTGGCGCAAGGCCTGCGCAACCGAGCGCAAATTGCCCATTCCGTAATCCACTACAACTATTTTGTTCATGCTGATGGTTCAGATTTCAGTGAATTGAAACGTTTCGCTACAGACAGCTTACAGGCTGCCTTTGGTCGATGGAATCGTGCCAACGGAACGCGGATCCAGCTCGGCAGCCATGCGCAATGCGCGGCCGAATGCCTTGAATACGGTTTCGCACTGATGATGGGCGTTCTCGCCACGCAAGTTGTCGATATGCAGCGATACCAGCGCGTGATTGACGAAGCCCTGGAAAAATTCATGCGTCAGATCGACGTCAAAAGTACCGATCATCGAACGCGTAAATGGCACGTGGAATTCCAGTCCTGGACGGCCTGAAAAATCGATGACCACGCGCGACAGCGCTTCATCCAGCGGCACGTAGGAATGACCGTAACGACGGATGCCTTTTTTGTCGCCGATCGCCTTCGCGAAAGCCTGGCCGAGCGTGATGCCGACGTCTTCCACCGTGTGATGCGCATCGATATGCAGATCGCCTTTGGCTTCGATATCCAGATCGATCAAGCCATGACGCGCGATCTGATCCAGCATGTGATCGAGGAAAGGCACGCCGGTATTCAGTTTTTGCTTACCTGTACCGTCGATATTGATCGCAACGCGAATTTGCGTTTCGTTGGTATTACGGGTGATTTCTGCGATGCGTGGCGTAGACATATTCGAGTGACCGTTACGATGAGAATGCGGTTTAAAACCGTCGAGATAGTAGGTGTTTCCTGATATTGCTAGGGCGAGCCGAAAGCGTTTTCTGACAATACCTGCATTTTACCCACATTTTCAGCAAGCACTTTGCGTTCCGGCCAATGATTCTGCCTATCTCTGCATTTTTTACATTTGAGAGTGACATAACAACTTTTGAAACGGTTGACGCAGCATATTTCGACACGATTTGTGTATCAGCTAAACAAGCTTGTTAAATCTCTTCCGGAACCGATTTGACTTGATCTACGAGGACTGTAGCCGCTTCGACATCGTTTACATCAAGTGCGGCCAGTCGCTGTGCTATCAATTCGCAATATTCAGTATTCAGTTCAAAGCCGACAAAATGGCGACCGCAACGTTTGGCGGCTACCGCCGTTGTTCCGCTACCCATGAAGGGATCGAGTACTACGCCATCCGGCGGACACGATGCCTTCAGCATGCGTTCGATAATTTCCAGCGGCTTTTGAGTTGGATGATCAGCGCGTTCCTTATGTTCCCTATGCAGACGCGATACGCTCCACACATCTTTCGGGTTATAGCCCAGCTCCAGCCATTTGGCACCGACAAAAATCGAACGCGAGCGCGCCTTCTTGGTTACTGCATCATAAGGAATGCGTATCGCGTCCAGATCGAAGTAATAATCCTTGGCCTTGGCGAAGAAGCCTACCGTGTCGTGCACCGATGAAAACCGGCGCGTACTACCGCCCATGGATGGCACACGTCGGTCCCAGATAATTTCATTCACCATCGTCATGCGCTTCTTCAGCATGACAAATACTTCCGGCGAATAACGCCAGGTCAGGAAAATATACAGGCTGCCGTTCGCCTTGAGCTTGGGTAAAGCCGCATCCACCCACTGCTCCATCCATTCCAGATAAGCATCGGCATCCATCTTGTCGGAATCGTTGCCGTAATCCTTGCCCAAGCCGTAAGGCGGATCGGCGATGATCAAATCGACGGCGGCATCCGGGATACGCGCCAGACCAGCCAGCGCATCTTCGCAAAAAATGCGATCGCGCCAGTCTGTCATTGCCGAACCTGGAAGCACGTCATTTTTTCAGCCGATATTCTGCCGAACGCGCATGTGCCTGCAAGCCTTCGCCGTAAGCAAGTTCTGCTGCGACCTTACCCAAGGTCTGCGCGCCACCTTCACTTACCTGCAACATGCTGGAGCGCTTCTGAAAATCGTAGACGCCGAGTGGCGACGAGAAGCGCGCCGTGCGCGATGTCGGCAAAACGTGGTTTGGACCTGCACAATAATCGCCCAGCGATTCGGAAGAGAAACGACCGAGGAACATGGCGCCTGCATGGCGTATCTTGTCCGCCCACTGTTGTGGATTTTCGGTGGAAATTTCCAGATGTTCAGCGGCGATAGAATTAGCGATCTCGCACGCCTCATCCATATCACGCACCTTGATCATCGCGCCGCGATTGGTCAGCGAAGTCGTGATCACATCCTTGCGCGGCATATCAGCCAATTGGCGATTGATGCTTGCGGCAACCGCATCGAGGTAAGCCGCATCGGG
Source organism: Herminiimonas fonticola (assembly GCF_003293745.1). Classification (GTDB taxonomy): domain Bacteria; phylum Pseudomonadota; class Gammaproteobacteria; order Burkholderiales; family Burkholderiaceae_D; genus Oxalicibacterium; species Oxalicibacterium fonticola. The sequence goes on along the minus strand of NZ_PTLZ01000001.1, from coordinate 529,806 downwards.
GCAAATCAAAATCGATTGCGCCAACTCATCGTGCTCGGCTTGCGAAAACAGATCCATCGCGATCCAGTCCGGATCGGTGGAGCCATCACACACGACGAGAATTTCCGACGGTCCGGCGATCATGTCGATGCCGACTGTACCGAACACGCGGCGCTTGGCTGCTGCGACATATGCATTGCCAGGACCAACGATTTTATCGACCTGCGGAATCGTCGCAGTACCGTAAGCGAGCGCACCGACAGCTTGCGCGCCACCTATCGTGAAGACACGATCAACGCCAGACATTGCGGCGGCAGCCAATACCAATTCATTCTTTACGCCGTTCGGTGTCGGCACCACCATAATCACTTCTTGCACGCCCGCTACTTTGGCAGGGATCGCATTCATCAATACCGATGACGGATACGCAGCTTTACCGCCAGGCACATAAATACCCACGCGATCCAGTGGCGTGACTTTTTGTCCCAGCACTGTGCCATCAGCTTCGGTATAGCTAAAACCGCTGGAGCCGATTTCAGCCTTTTGACGTTCGTGATAAATGCGCACGCGATCTGCCGCAGTCTGCAATGCGGCACGACGTGTCGGCGACAAGTTATCCAGCGCCGCTTGCAACTCGGCCTGTGTAATTTCCAGCGCAGCCATATCCGCAGCGTCTACATGATCGAACTGCTTGGTGTATTGCAATACCGCGGCATCGCCCTCGCGTTTTACATGATCCAGAATCAGCATGACGCCGCGATCGATCGCTTCGTCTTCGCTCGCCTCGAATGCCAACACATCGGCGAGTTGCGCCTTGAAGTCGGGATCAGTGGAATCAAATTTTCGGATTTGTATGGCCATCTTTTTTCTCTATCAAGTCATGTAGACATGAGTACTCATATTGAATTAAGCGCTCATTATTTCAAGACTGGCGTTTCGACGCCTTTTCAAATGCTTCAAGTATTGGTCGCAAGCGTTCACCTTTTAATTTCAGTGCGGCCTGATTCACAACCAGACGCGATGAAATTTCCATGATGTGTTCGACTTCAACCAGATGGTTCGCGCGCAAGGTGCTGCCGGTGCTGACCAGATCAACAATCGCGTCAGCCAGACCGACCAAAGGACCCAGCTCCATCGAACCATACAGCTTGATCAAATCTACGTGCACGCCTTTCGCCGCGAAATGCTCACGCGCGGTCTGCACATATTTGGTCACGACACGCAGACGCGCACCCTGGCGCACGGCACTGGCGTAATCGAAACCGTCTTTTACCGCGACCGACATACGGCATTTGGCGATATTCAAATCGATAGGCTGGTACAAACCTTCACCGCCATGCTCAAGCAAGACATCCTTGCCGGCTACGCCGAAATCGGCAGCACCGTATTGCACATAGGTCGGCACGTCGGATGCGCGCACAATGATCACGCGCACATTCACATCGTTGGTTTGCAAAATCAGTTTGCGCGAAGTTTCCGGATCTTCCGTTACCTTGATACCGGCAGCTTCCAGCAGCGGCAAGGTTTCTTCAAAGATGCGGCCTTTCGACAAGGCCAGCGTCAGTTGTTGTGGATTATTTTGTGCATCTGATTGCGTCATTATTTCACTCGCTGAATGTGTGCACCGACTGCGGACAGTTTGACTTCCATCCGATCGTAACCGCGATCCAGATGATAAATGCGATCGATCAAGGTTTCGCCTTCAGCTGCCAGTGCGGCAATCACCAGCGAAGCTGACGCGCGCAAATCAGTGGCCATCACAGGTGCGCCAACCAATTTATCAACGCCGTTGACAATCGCAGTGTGGCCTTCGATCGTAATGGCTGCGCCGAGGCGATTCATTTCCTGTACATGCATGAAGCGATTTTCGAATATCGTTTCGATCACGCGGCTGCTGCCTTCGGCGATACAGTTCATCGCCATGAATTGCGCCTGCATATCGGTTGGGAAGCCAGGATATTCAGTCGTACGGAAACTCACAGCTTTAGGGCGCGACGACATTTGCACGCGTATCCAATCGTCGCCTGCAGTCAGAATCGCGCCGGCTTCACGCAATTTATCGAATGCAACGTCCAGCGTGTCGGTCCGTGCTTTGTGCAAGGTGACGTCGCCGCCCACCGCTGCTACTGCACACAGGAAGGTCGCCGTTTCAATCCGATCCGGAATCACTGCATGCGAGGCGCCATGCAAACGCTCTACACCTTGAATCACTAAACGATCTGTACCGATGCCGGCGATTTGTGCGCCCATCGCGACCAGCAGATTCGCAAGATCGGTGACTTCCGGTTCGCGCGCAGCGTTTTCCAGTATCGTCTCGCCATCCGCCAGCACTGCAGCCATCAACAAATTCTCGGTACCGGTGACGGTAATCATGTCGGTGACGATACGCGCGCCTTTCAGGCGCTTTGCTTTCGCATGAATGTAACCGGCCTCTATCGTGATCTCGGCACCCATCGCCTGCAAACCCTTGATGTGCTGATCAACTGGACGCGAACCAATCGCGCAACCGCCAGGCAAAGATACCTTCGCTTCGCCGAAACGCGCCAGCAATGGACCCAGCACGAGGATGGCTGCGCGCATGGTTTTCACCATTTCATACGGAGCTTCCAGCTTGTCGATGGCGCTGCCATTCAAGGTGACGTTCTCGCCATCCTGCTCGACCTGCAAACCCATTTGACGCAACAATTTCAAGATCGTCGTCACGTCCTGCAACAGCGGCACATTGCTCAGCTGAATAGAATCGGCGGTCAACAGGCCTGCGCACAGGATAGGCAAGGCGGCATTCTTCGCACCGGAAATAGCAATGTCGCCGGAAAGACGGTGACCGCCTTGAATCAAAAGCTTATCCATTTAAAGCTTGTCCATTAATGAGTTGGTTTATGTATAGCGCATGAATTCTGCAAGCGCATTACTTCTGGAATTCTTCCGGCGTTAACGTCTTCATCGACAAGGCGTGAATCTCTTCACGCATGCGATCGCCGAGTGCGGCGTAGACCAATTGATGACGCTGGATCAAACGCTTGCCTGCAAATGCATTCGACACGATCACTGCCTCGAAGTGCGCGCCATCGCCGCTTACTTCAACATGCGTGCAATCCATGCCTGCAGCAATATAACTTTTAACTAATTCTGGTGTGGGCAACATGATTTTGCCTTTTAATATTGAGTGAAAAATGAATAAATAAGCGAATAAATAAAAATGCTGTGCTGACGATCAATGACGCAGCTTATAACCGTTTTTCAGCAACTGAACTGCCAGACCCGAAAGCAGCAATAGGAAGAACGCAACCGCAAGACAGCTGATCAATGGGTCAACGTCCGATTGACCGAAGAAACCATAACGGAAACCATCGATCATGTAAAAGAACGGATTGAGGTGCGACACGGTTTGCCAAAATGGCGGCAAGGAATGTACCGAGTAAAAAACACCGGACAAGAATGTCGCCGGCATGATCAGGAAGTTCTGGAATGCCGCCAGCTGGTCGAATTTTTCTGCCCAGATGCCAGCGATCAAACCCATGGTACCCAGCATGCTCGCACCGAGAATGCCAAAAATCAAAATCCACCACGGCGCGGCAAACGACATATCCGCAAACCACGCAGTAACCAGGAACACCCCGCTACCGACCACTACACCACGCACGACCGCCGCCAGTACATAGGCGCCGAACAATTCCCAATGCGACAAAGGCGTCAGCAAAACGAATACCAGATTGCCGGTAATCTTGGATTGAATCAGCGACGACGACGAATTGGCAAACGCGTTCTGCAACACGCTCATCATCACCAAGCCGGGAACCAGGAAGGCGGTGTATTTCACACCGGGATAAACCTGCACATGATCTTCCAGCACATGGCCGAAAATCAGCAAGTACAACACCGCGGTCAAAATAGGTGCGGCAACAGTTTGCGTCGCTACTTTCCAGAAGCGCAGCATCTCTTTATAGAACAAGGTCTGGAAACCGGTCATTTTTCGCCTTCCATGATCTGAATGAATACGTCTTCCAGATCGGCTTGCTGCAATTGCATGTCTTCTATGACGGCACCCGACAAGCGCAGTTTGGCGAGAATAGGCTCGACGTCTTTGTATTCATTGACGCGCAAAGTATATTTATTGCCCAGAACCAGTTCGTCCGGATGGGAAACCAAATCTTTCAACTCATCAGGCAAATTGCCTGAGGCAAGCTGCACCACCAATTGCGAACCGGAGATGCGCTTGATCAATGCCGAGGTCGAATCAAGTGCGACGACCTGCCCTGCCTTCAACATCGCGACGCGATTGCACAAGGCTTGTGCTTCTTCCAGATAATGCGTGGTCAGGACGATCGTATGCCCTTCGCGATTTAGGCGCGAGATGAACTTCCACAAAGTCTGACGCAACTCCACATCGACGCCAGCGGTAGGCTCATCCAGCACGATCACAGGAGGTTTGTGCACCAGTGCCTGCGCGACCAGCACGCGACGCTTCATACCGCCAGACAAGGCGCGCATATTGGCGTCAGCCTTGCCAGTCAGATCAAGGTGATGCATGACTTCGTCTATCCACGGATCGTTATTCTTCAAGCCGTAGTAACCCGATTGCATGCGCAAGGTTTCACGTACGGTGAAAAAGGGATCGAACACCAGCTCCTGTGGCACCACACCGAGCAGCTTGCGCGCCTGGCGATAATCGCTCACGACATCATGTCCATGCACTTCTACCGTGCCGGAATCTGCGCGATTCAAGCCGGCGATAATCGAGATCAAGGTAGTTTTGCCGGCTCCATTCGGTCCGAGCAAGCCGAAAAATTCACCTTCTTCGATAGAAAGTGAAATGCCATTCAACGCTTTCAACGCGCGATAGCTTTTTTCGACATTGTTAATTTGAATTGCAGCCATGGTGGCTAATCGCACTTTACGGAAAATGAAACGCTGGTATCGCTGTTCGTTGCGTGATGCGCTGACCGAATGGCGAAACCCTTGATTATATTGGATTTTCGCTACACACCGCCGTTTTAGGGCAGTTATACAGCGAGTGACGAAGAAGGATTAAGAGAATTGACCGCTGAAAAAAGGTCAATGATGCGGCAGATCGGCGCGAACAATATTCGGCGCGATCAGCGCAGTCACGTCATACAGCGAAATCAGGCTGAGCAAGTTGGCAGGAATATTCCGAAAAGACAAAGACACGGCTTTGGATACAGCGATGCGTTGCCAAGCCAGCATCGTCGCTACCGCAGCCGAATCAACCGTGACCAAACTGGAAAAATCAATGTCGGTCTGGCCGCCGGCGATCGCCTGCAAACCTGCATCCAATGCCGTTTTGGCATTGTCGAAGGTGAGCGATGCGCCGGGCTGAAACATGATCATTTATTGCGCAGAAACAGTGGTTTTGCCAGTTTTGGCGATGCTGCCGGCAAGTTTCTTGTTTTTATCCGACAGAGTCTTGATCAAACCATCGACGCCGCCCTTGCTGATTTCCGTAGCGAAACTACCTTTATATGTCTCAACCAGCCATGCGCCGAGTACATTGATATCGTAAATTTTCCAGCTGTTAGACGATTTTGCCAGACGATAGCTGAGTTGTATCGGCTCGTTGCGCGCTTGCAGCACTTGCGTATTCACGATCACTTCTGTATCGGCAGGATCGGCGCGCAAAGGGCGATATTCCAGTTTTTGATCGCGGATTTGCGAAATCGCGCCGGAATATGTGTACACCAGCAAACTGCGGAACTCTGTCGTCAATTGCTTTTGTTGATCAGGTGTCGCCTCACGCCAGTGACGGCCTGCTGCAAGTGATGTCATGCGCTGAAAATCGACATGCGGCAGGATTTTTTCTTCAACGACTTGTTGCACGCGACGAGAGTTTCCGTTCTGGATCTCTTTGTCGGACTTGGCAATTGCCATGACTTCTTCACTGATGCGCTTAACCAAAACATCAGGCGCCTCTTGCGCTGCTGCGTATGCGGCAAAGGTCATCGCTGCAGCGGCGAACATGAGTTTTTTCAATAGTTTCATCTTTTCCCAATTCTGTTTATAACTAATTCAACACTTGCGGATGACACACGCGCCGGATTAAAACCATCACATCCAGCGCGTTTTACACTACATGAGTGCAACTGGCTCGTTTGCAAGGTTTTCGACAGTTTCCAATGCTTGTGGTTCAACTGCCGCATCAACAGCAACGACGGTATCGGATGCTGGCAGCAATGGCGCCGCATCACTTTGCGGACCAACAACCTTATCAGCTTCTGGCTTGGTCGACTCTGCGCCATCATTTACCTGGTTTTGACGACGCTGCAAATAAGCGCCGCGGATAAAAGTGTAACGATCCAGAGCAATATCTTCCAGCAAGTTGGTCGCATTCAATGCTGTCGCGCGCTGATCGATCACGCGAACCACCGCACCCACGTTACGCACATCAACCGGCGTTGTGTAAGTCCACAAATCGCCGTAAATATCGACCGGCAATGCAGCGGTATCGCGCACTGTCGATGGACCAAACAAAGGCAAGACGACGTAAGGGCCGGAGCCGACGCCCCACTTGCCTAAAGTCTGGCCGAAATCTTCCTTGTGTTTTGGAATGCCTGCTTCCGAGGCGATATCAAGTAAGCCACCAAGTCCAATCGTGCTATTGAACGTAACGCGCATAACATCAGACAGACCGTGCTCCACTTTCCCTTGCAGGAAATTATTGACCATGGTCCATACGTCGCCGATGTTGCCGAAGAAGTTGTTGACGCCAGTTTGTACAAACGAAGGCAAAACTTCCTGGTATGCAGTCGCTGCAGGTTTCAACGCGACGCGATCAAGTCCGTCGTTAAACTCAAACATTGCGCGATTAAAACCTTCCAGAGGATCATCCGCATTGCTGCCGTTAGTGGTTGCACATCCGCTGAGAAATACAGCTGAGGCAAATAGAATGGCTTTGTTCATGTTTTTCATTTTGGCTCTTCTTTCCCTTCGGTTGCCTTGCTAAAGAGGAATTGACTGATCAAGTTCTCCAGCACCATCGCCGATTGTGTCATTGTAATTCTGTCACCTGCTGCCAGATTGGCACTATCGCCACCGGCCTCAAGCCCTATGTATTGTTCGCCCAGCAAACCTGAAGTCAAAATCTTGGCTGACGTATCTTTTGGAAATTGATAACGGCTTTCAATATCCAGCGTCACCGTTGCCTGATAGCTCTTGTCATCGAATCTGATCTCCGCAACCCGTCCGACGACGACACCGGCACTTTTAACCGGCGCGCGTGGCTTCAAACCACCAACATTATCGAAACGGCTGATCACCGTGTAATTTTTTTCGAACGACAACAGCGAACTCATGTTGCCAGCCTTCAGCGCCAGAAACAGCAGGGCGGCTGCACCCAGCAGCACAAACAGGCCAACCCATAAGTCTAATGATTTTCGTTGCATAAACAGATACCTCAAATATGGGAGAAAACGTTTGTATCGATATAAATCACCAATACAAATCACCTCGCCATGCACCACGCTCAAAGCGCAAGAGGGGCGCACATTTTAATCGAAAAGCACAATGGCCGCTCCGCACAACTCTTAGCTGAACATCAACGCCGTTAACAAAAAATCCAGCCACAACACCGATAAAGATGAGATCACGACCGTGCGCGTTGTTGCCCTTGCAACACCCTCCGGGGTCGGTTGTGCCTGATATCCCTGATACAAGGCGACAAAGGTGACGGCAAAACCGAACACTATGCTTTTAATCACACCGTTCACCACATCATTCCAGACGTCGACACCACCTTGCATCTGTGACCAGAATGCTCCCTCATCAACACCGATCATTTTCACACCGACGATGTAGCCACCTATGATGCCGACTGCACTGAAAATTGCGGCCAATACCGGCATTGCAATAACACCTGCCCAGAAGCGCGGTGCCAACACGCGCTGTAACGGATTCACGGCCATCATTTCCATTGCGGATAATTGCTCACCGGCTTTCATCAAACCGATTTCTGCTGTCAGCGATGTACCGGCGCGTCCCGCAAACAAGAGTGCCGTCACCACCGGCCCAAGTTCGCGCGTCAGCGACAGTGCAACCAGCAAACCCAATGCCTGCTCGGAGCCGTATTTGTTCAGCGTGTAATAACCCTGCAAACCGAGCACGAAACCGACAAACAAGCCCGCAACTGCAATTAACACCAGCGAATAATTACCGATGAAATGAATCTGACTGACAACCAAACGTGGCCGGCGCAGCAAACTGCCAGACGCACGGATGACAGCGAAAAAAATACGCGTACCAAAACCGAGATTGGTAACGAATTCACGTACACCGCGCCCTATCATCGTCAAAAACGCAACCATCATGCGCGCGCTCCCAAACCGAGATCATCCGCGAGTGTAGTGCCGGGATAGTGAAATGGCACCGGGCCATCAGGTTCAGCATTCACGAACTGCTTCACGTATGGATCCGTCGACACCATCATTTCTGCCGGCCTTCCCTGTGCGACGACTTTGCCGCCGGACAGGAAGTACACGTAATCGGCGATCAAAAAGGATTCATGCACATCGTGCGATACCAGGATCGTGGTGGAACCCAGCGCATCATTTAACTTGCGGATCAAATTGGCAGTCATGCCCATGGAGATCGGATCGAGGCCGGCAAACGGCTCGTCATACATGATCAGTTGCGGATCGAGAGCGATCGTACGCGCCAGCGCGACGCGTCGCGCCATGCCGCCAGAAATTTCAGCCGGCTTCAATTGCGCAGCGTTGCGCAAACCGACTGTGTGCAATTTCATCAAGACCAGATCGCGAATCAACTCTTCCGACAGATTAGTGTGTTCGCGCAAAGGGAAAGCGACATTGTCGAATACCGACATATCGGTGAACAATGCGCCGTGCTGGAACAGCATGCCCATTTTGCGCCGCATCTGATACAGCGCCTTGGTGTCCATCGCGTTCACGATTTGGCCATCGACCGTCACTTCGCCGGACTGCGGCTGCAACTGTCCGCCTATCAGGCGCAGAACGGTGGTTTTTCCGGATCCGGAACCACCCATGACGGCAATAACTTTTCCACGCGGGAAATCCATGTTGAGCGTCGACAGAATCGAACGTTCATCATAGCTAAAATGGAGATCACGGATTTCAACGAGATTAGGCACAGCGAGATATTTCTATTGCAATACCGTAATTGTAGTTCAGAACGAGAAATCGCTCTTGCTCATGCAGTTTTTGAATAACTGCATTTTTGCAAAGCGTTGTAAAAAAGCCCGCTACTTCATGAAAAGTAGCGGGCTTTTTATTAAAGCGACACCGATTAACGCGGCAGAACCGATTCACCCATCAGGAAAATATCGACTTCACGTGCGCATTGACGACCTTCGCGAATTGCCCAAACAACCAGAGACTGGCCGCGACGCATATCGCCAGAAGCAAATACTTTATCGACTGAAGTACGGTAGCAACCTTCGCCATCCGTGGTCGCCTTGGCATTGCCGCGTGCATCTTTCTCGACGCCGAATGCGTCCAACACTTGTGCGACTGGTGAGACGAAGCCCATCGCCAGCAAGACCAAGTCGGCCTTCATTTCAAATTCCGAGTTCGGCACTTCCTGCATGCGGCCGTCTTTCCATTCAACGCGTGCGGCAATCAGTTTTTCAACCTTGCCGTTTTTACCTTCGAGACGTTTGGTCGCAACAGCCCAATCACGCTCGCAACCTTCCTCATGCGAAGACGAGGTGCGCAGCTTGGTTGGCCAGTAAGGCCAGACCAGAGGCTTGTTCTCTTCTTCCGGTGGTTGCGGCAACAATTCGAATTGCGCAATGGATGCAGCGCCATGACGATTCGAGGTACCAACGCAATCGGAACCTGTATCGCCGCCGCCAATCACGACCACGTGCTTGCCGGTTGCCAGCAACTGGTCCTTGACCTTGTCGCCTGCGTTGACCTTGTTTTGCAAAGGCAGAAAGTCCATCGCGAAATGCACGCCTTTCAACTCGCGGCCAGGAACCGGCAGATCGCGTGGTTGTTCTGCGCCGCCGGAAATGATCACCGCATCAAAATCCTTGTTCAACTGTTCAGGCGAAATCGTTTCTTTTGCCCAGTTGATGATATTCGATGGGAAATCCTTGCCAACCAAGACACTGGTGCGAAACTTCACGCCTTCGGCTTCCATCTGCTTGACGCGCAAGTCGATGTGCGATTTTTCCATCTTGAAGTCAGGGATGCCGTAACGCAGCAAGCCGCCGACTCTATCGTTCTTTTCAAACACGGTGACGTCATGGCCGACGCGCGCCAATTGCTGTGCAGCTGCCATACCGGCAGGACCGGCGCCGACAACAGCGACCTTCTTGCCAGTTTTGACAGTTGCAGGTTGCGGTACAACCCAGCCGCTTTCCCAACCTTTGTCGATGATGAAATGCTCGATCGATTTGATGCCAACTGGATCGTCGTTGATGCCGAGTGTGCAGGCGGATTCGCAAGGTGCAGGGCAAATACGACCGGTAAATTCCGGGAAGTTATTCGTCGAGTGCAGTGTATCCAGCGCTTGCTTGTAAGCACCGCTGTACACCAGATCATTCCAGTCAGGAATGATGTTATTGACAGGGCAACCGTTATTACAAAACGGAATGCCGCAATCCATACAACGTGTCGCTTGAATTTTTGCTTCAGAATCGCTCAAATGCAGCGTGAATTCCTTGTAGTGCGCAGTGCGTTTTTCCGGTTCTTCGCTTGCTTCACGCAAGCGCTGAAATTCCATAAAGCCGGTAATCTTTCCCATGTTTCTCTCGCCTTCTAAACCATTCGTTGCGGTCAGCTCTGTTCGAGCTGGCCATGACATCGCTTGTAGACGCAGTCTTACACTGCGACCTTGGTGGACACTGCCTGCTCAGCCTTGTTAGCGTGCATTTCAGCCAACGCGCGTTTGTATTCCGATGGGAATACCTTGACGAACTTGCTGCGTGCACTGTTCCACTCATCCAGCAAGGCGCGTGCGCGCGTACTGCCGGTGTACTTGAAGTGACGCTCAATCAAACCTTTGAGAATTGCTTCATCGGTTTGCGCATCGGCGCCGCGTACATGGCTATGCCAGGAATTGTGCTCTGCCTTGTCTTCCTGCTCGGCTGCCGATTGCACCGCATGCAGGGAAACCATGGACATATTGCACTTGCCGGCGAAGTCGCCTTTCGGATCGTAGACGTATGCGATCCCGCCCGACATACCTGCAGCAAAGTTACGACCGGTTTCGCCCAGCACGACGACGGTGCCGCCTGTCATGTATTCGCAACCGTGATCGCCAGTGCCTTCGACAACCGCAATCGCACCGGAGTTACGCACCGCGAAACGTTCGCCAGCAACGCCGTTGAAGAATGCTTCACCGGCAACCGCACCGTACAACAAGGTGTTGCCGCTGATGATGTTCTCTACAGCACGACCACGGAACTCAGTGTTAGGACGCACGATGATGCGGCCACCCGACAAGCCCTTGCCTACGTAATCGTTACCTTCGCCGACCAGATCCAAGGTAATGCCATGCGCGAGGAAAGCGCCGGCCGATTGGCCTGCGGTACCTTGCAACTGGATGTGGATAGTGTCGTCAGGCAAACCTTCGTGACCGTATTTCTTCGCGACTTGACCGGACAACATTGCGCCGACTGTACGGTTGACGTTTTTGATCGTCGAAATGAACGAGACTTTTTCGCCATTGTCGATTGCCGCTTTCGCTTGTGCGATCAGCTTGTTATCCAGCGCTTTTTCCAGAGCGTGATCCTGGCCTTCTGTGTGATAGCGTGCAACGCCTTCAGCAACAGCAGGTTGATAGAACATGCGGCTGAAATCCAGGCCCTGGGCTTTCCAATGTGTAATCGCTTTCGATTTGTCGAGCAGATCAGCGCGGCCAATCAGTTCATCGAATGTACGGATACCCAGTTGCGCCATGATCTGACGTGCTTCTTCAGCGATGAAGAAGAAGTAGTTCACCACGTGTTCTGGTTTGCCGGAGAACTTGGCACGCAAGACTGGATCTTGTGTCGCCACACCGACCGGGCAAGTATTCAGATGGCATTTGCGCATCATGATGCAGCCTTCAACGACCAGCGGTGCAGTCGAGAAACCCATTTCATCCGCGCCCAGCAAAGCAGCGATGACAACGTCACGGCCGGTTTTCATCTGACCATCGGCTTGTACGCGAATACGTGTACGCAAGCCGTTCAAGATCAGCGTCTGCTGTGTTTCAGCCAGACCCAATTCCCATGGCGAACCAGCAAATTTAACCGACGACAATGGCGATGCGCCTGTGCCGCCGTCATGACCAGCGATCACAACGTGATCCGCTTTCGCTTTAGCCACACCTGTTGCGACTGTACCGACGCCGACTTCAGCGACCAGCTTGACCGAAATCGATGCTGTCGGATTGACGTTTTTCAAATCGTGAATCAGCTGTGCCAAATCTTCGATCGAGTAAATATCATGATGCGGTGGTGGTGAAATCAAACCAACGCCAGGTACCGAGAAACGCAAACGTGCGATGTACTCGGATACTTTATGACCTGGCAACTGACCACCTTCACCCGGTTTTGCACCTTGCGCCATCTTGATCTGGATCTGTTCAGCCGAAGTCAGGTATTCGGTGGTGACACCGAAACGACCTGATGCAACTTGCTTGATCTTCGAACGCAGCGAATCGCCAGGCATCAAAGGCATGTCGACTTCAACTACATCGTGACCAATGACCGATGCCAGAGTCGAACCATCCTTGATAGGAATGTTGCGCAACTCCGAACGATAACGTTTGGTATCTTCGCCGCCTTCGCCTGTGTTCGATTTGCCGCCTATGCGGTTCATCGCAATCGCGAGCGTTGCATGCGCTTCGGTCGAGATCGAACCCAGCGACATCGCGCCGGTAGCGAAACGCTTGACGATTTCTTTTGCCGACTCGACTTCATCCAGAGGAATCGCGCTGGCTGGATCGAATTTGAATTCGAACAAGCCGCGCAAAGTCATGTGACGCTTCGATTGATCATTGATGATCTGCGCGTACTCTTTATATGTGCTGAAGTTGTTGGCTCGTGTCGAATGCTGCAATTTTGCAATCGCATCCGGCGTCCACATATGTTCTTCACCACGTACGCGATATGCGTATTCGCCACCTGCGTCGAGCGAGTGTGCGAGTACTGGATCCGCACTGAATGCCGATTTGTGCAAGCGCAATGCTTCTTCTGCTACTTCAAATACGCCTATGCCTTCGACGTTCGATGAGGTGCCTTTGAAGTATTTCTGGATCAGCGATTTGTTGAGGCCGATGGCTTCAAAAATCTGCGCGCCGCAATACGACATATAGGTAGAGATACCCATTTTCGACATGACTTTCATCAAGCCTTTGCCGACGGCTTTCTGGAAGTTGGCGATGGCTTTTTCAGGCGACAACTCACCCGGCAAACCTTTTGCCATTGCACTTACTGTATCCATCGCGAGGTAAGGATGGATCGCTTCTGCACCGTAACCTGCCAGCAGTGCGAAGTGATGTGTTTCACGCGCCGAACCGGTTTCCACTACCAGACCGGTCGAAGTACGCATACCTTTGCTGACCAGGTGCAAGTGGATTGCCGACGTTGCCAGCAAGGCTGGAATCGCGACATGAGCTTCATCAATCTTGCGATCGGAAATGATCAGGATGTTGTGACCGGATTGCACTGCATCGACCGCTTGTGCGCACAGTGACGCCAGACGCGCTTCTATGCCTTCTTTGCCCCAAGCGACTGGGTAGCAAATATTCAATTCATGCGATTTGAACTTGCTGCCGGTATGCGCGCCGATGTTGCGCAGCTTGGCGATATCCGCGTAGTCGAGCACAGGCTGCGACACTTCCAAGCGCATCGGTGGATTGATGTTGTTAGTGTCGAGCAAGTTAGGTTTAGGTCCGATGAAGGACACCAGCGACATCACCATCGCTTCACGAATCGGATCGATAGGCGGGTTGGTTACTTGCGCGAACAACTGACGGAAGTAGTTATACAGCGTCTTGTCTTTATTCGACATGACCGCCAGCGGTGAATCGTTACCCATAGAACCGGTTGCTTCTTCAGCAGTGGTAGCCATAGGCGACATCAGGAATTTCAAATCTTCCTGCGTGTAGCCGAATGCCTGCTGCAGATCGAGCAATGGCGTAGTCGGCTTGGCTTCGACCGCTTCTTTATTCAGTTCGTCGAGTTTGATGCGTACCGACTCAATCCATTGCTTGTATGGCTTGGCGTTCGCGTAGGTATCTTTCAATTCCTTGTCGTCGATAATGCGACCTGCATCCAGATCGATCAGGAACATTTTTCCTGGTTGCAGGCGCCATTTCTGAATGATCTTCGATTCTGGAATTGGCAACACGCCAGATTCCGATGCCATCACAACCAGATCGTCGTCGGTCACGATGTAACGCGCAGGGCGCAAGCCGTTGCGATCCAATGTACCGCCGATATGACGACCATCGGTGAAGGCCATCGCGGCCGGGCCGTCCCATGGTTCCATCATCGCAGCATGGTATTCATAGAAAGCGCGACGATTGTCATCCATCAAAGTATGGTTTTCCCATGCTTCCGGAATCATCATCATCATTGCTTGTGCAATTGGATAACCAGCCATCACCAGCAATTCGAGCGCATTGTCGAAACATGCGGTATCGGATTGGCCCTCATAAATCAGCGGGAACAATTTTTTCAAATCGTCGCCCAGCACTGCCGACTTCATCACGCCTTCGCGCGCGCGCATCCAGTTGAAGTTACCTTTAACTGTATTGATCTCGCCGTTATGCGCAAGCAAGCGATATGGGTGAGCCAGCGGCCATTCAGGGAAGGTGTTGGTCGAGAAGCGTTGATGCACCAGCGCCAGCGCGGAAACGCAACGCGGATCTTGCAGATCTTTGTAGTATTCGCCTACTTGATCAGCCAGCAGCAAGCCTTTGTATACAACGGTGCGTGCCGACATCGATGGCACGAAGAATTCCTGACCGTGCAACAAATGCAGGGCTTGAATCGCGTGACCGGATGACTTGCGGATGACGTACAGTTTGCGTTCCAGCGCGTCGGTAACCATGATGTCCTGGCCACGACCGATAAAGATCTGGCGAATGACAGGTTCTTTTTCACGCACGGTCGGCGACATAGGCATTTCTTTGTCGACCAACACATCGCGCCAGCCCAGAACGACCTGGCCTTCGGCCAATACCGAGCGCTCGAGTTCTTGTTCGCAAGCGATACGGGAAGCGTTTTCCTTAGGCAGGAAAACCATACCAACGCCGTATTCACCGGCTGGCGGCAAGGTTACACCCTGCTTAGCCATCTCTTCGCGGTAATACTGGTCCGGGATCTGAATCAAGATACCGGCACCATCGCCCATCAGCTTGTCAGCACCTACAGCGCCGCGATGGTCGATATTTTTGAGGATGAGCAAACCTTGCTCAACAATAGAATGACTTTTTTTGCCTTTGATGTGGGCGACAAAACCTACGCCACAAGCATCATGTTCATTAGCCGGATCGTACAAACCTTGCGCATGCATAGCCTTCTCCACTACTTTTCAAGTTGAGGCTGAAGGATAGTGCAGCGCAACAGTAAATTCAACCCCAACAATTAGGGTCAGAGTAAATTAAAGTAAGCGCAAATTTCAGTGAGGAATTAAATAGGGACAGAGTGATAGGTTTTGCACCAAATTGTGTCGGATTCGGCATGGGCTCTAATATATTTTGGTGCGCGCTTCAGCTAATTTACGCGCTGGGCGACCGCGTTTTGCTGGGCGAACGCGCCTGGCCACCTGTTTTTCCAGCGCAGATTGAAATTGCTCCGAGCCAAAAGCCCAGCCTTTCAACGTCGCCTCTGTCAAACGACTTACCTCATCTTCATTCACGCCATTTTCAACGCGCGCCTTGTAAGCCGCCTCGCGCTCAAACGGCGTATTGCCCAAAGACCAATACAAGGGATGATCGGAAATAATCGGGTCAGGCCTGATCCCGACATGGTGCTGATAGCTCGACCATGGATATTCACCCGCCGTGTGCGCGATCCCGCCACGCACCGGATTCAACTCGATGTAGGCAGAACAAGTCATGAAGTAACGTTCCGGATCAATCACGGTCGCCTTGTAACGACCTTGCCACAGCGTACCGGTACGTGCATGTTTTTGATTGAAGTAAGGAACGTAAGAGCGCCCTATCCACTGCATCATTTTTCCCAGTCCCTCGACATCACTGGGCGAGGCCAAAAGATGTAAATGTGTGGGCATTAAAACGTAGGCGTGGATAGCAACCTTGAACTGCCTGGATGCATCTTTCAGACGACTCAAGAATGCCGTGTGATCAGCGATATCGCGAAAAATGACCAAGCCGTCATTGCCGCTCTGGATAACGTGATGCGGTTGATTTGGAATTACGAGTCGTGGGAGTCGGGCCATAAACGGTATTGGACCACAAGAATTGCAAACGGGCGCGATGATTGCGCCCGTTTGACTGAATCAGCGTATTACGCGTCAGTGCATTGCACGCGCCCAGGATGGCTCGGCATGGCCGCGACGTTCAATTGCCGTCACCATCAGCGCACGCAACTCGTCCAGCAAGACAACTTCATTCGGCGCGATTTCTGCCGTCGGCAAAGAAGCGCTCCAATCGCCGTAGATAAATCCGACCGGATGAAAGTTCAGCATCAGTGGCAAGATCATGAAGCTGCGCGAAGCACCCAGTTCATCGCGCCACCAGCGCGGCAATTTATTGATGAAGCTCGATGCCTGCGCATCTTCGACAAAAATCATTTTGTCGTTGGCCAGCGCGGCGTGAAAAACGTCAGGCTGATAGGCATCATTGAATCTCAAACGCGGCAACAGTTCTTCCGCGCCGTCACCAAAAGACATGCGCGCAATATATTGGCCTTCTTCATGATTGCGTAAAAATGCAATCGCACGGCTCAAACCCAGCCCTTGATAAACTGTCTCTAACGCTACGGTCATCAATTGCCCGGTATTCGTACTAGAGGTCGCGCCGTCACCCATATCGCCGACACCGCGCCTGAGGATCTGAATCGAATCGGCCGGTTTGCCTAATGGCAGCGGCAACTGTTTTTTCACATCACCAGTCGATGCTTCTGCATTGTCCAGCAAGGCTTCGTCCGCCGCGACTTGTTGCGCATACTCTATTGCCTGCAAAACAAACTCCGTGTCCAGGCCCAGCATGTCCGCGTAGTTTTCCGCGATGTTCGCCAAATCAGCCACTACAACGTCACCCTCCACACACAGCACGCCGGCACAGCGCGTCGACATGGTGGAAACTGCAGCCAGCCAATCAGTATGTTCAAGTGGCTCATGAGAAATGCCCGGTTCAATGCGCGGCGGCATGTCTTTCAGACTATCAACCAGGCCATTTGGCAAACCCCAACGCTTGCCTATCGCGCGACCGATTTCATCCAGTCCTATACCGAGAATTTCTCGCGCCGCCTCATTTTCCGGAATGTTTTTCTGTGCAAGCAAGGCCCGCACCTGCCCCCATTGCTCAGGCAAATAGAAGGACATCATCAGTCGTCCCAGCGAATGCAGGATGGAACAAACGACGGCTTCTTCCGTATCACCTTGTGTCGATGACGCAGCCACTTGTCGTGCGATCTGTCCGGCCATTACGGCCTTGCTCATTTCGTTGCGTGTATTCAAGGTATCCGGTGATGCGGCAGCCAATCCATCTATCAGCTTCAAACCCAGCGCCAGATGTCCAATGGTTTCGGTGCCCAGCACAATCACGGCTTTTGACACAGTGTTGATGCCTTGTCCGAACGCTGAATACATCGCGCTATTCGCCAGACGCAATACGCGTTGTGTCAACGTTGGATCGGACAACACGGTTTTGGTCATATTGAATTCGCGATCGTCATCGCCGTGCATCGCACCGACAATCGCTGCGACCACCTTGGAAAAACCGGGCATGTCGCCGCGTTGACGTACCCGCGTCCACAGCAGTTCCAATGTTTTGTCGGCTGACGGAGATGGGCTGATTTGTTTTGTCATGAGTTGATCTTGTTGCTTGGCAGATTAGTGTTGCAGTGCAGCTGCATCTGCCTTCAGTAGTTCTATCAAGGTCTCCGGCAACTCAGGAAAGCCGGTATGAAAACCTTGAATCAGAGAACAACCTTGTGTCGATAAAAATTCCATTTGCATTTCGTTTTCTACGCCTTCAGCCACAGTCAGCAAACTCAAGTGGCTCGCCAGACTGAGGATCACGTTGCAGATGGCCGCGTCCTTGACGGAATGCGGCAAATCCTTGATGAAGGTACGGTCTATCTTGAGTGCGGCAATCGGAAAGCGCTTCAGATACATCAGTGACGAATAACCAGTACCAAAATCATCAATGGCAATACGCACACCACGCGATGCAATTTTCGTCAAAAGCTGTTCTGCATATTCAGGATCGGACATCAAAATCCCCTCAGTGATCTCAAGCAAAAGCTGATCGCCCTTCACGTCGGACAACTGGAGCGCATCGTCCATCATTTTGAGAAACTGATCATTGCGGAATTGGCGCGGACTGACATTGACCGATACATAGAGTTTGCGACCGACGACTTCTTCAAATCGTTTGAGTTGCACACAAGCCGATTTCAAGGCCCATGCACCGAGCAAATTGATCAAGCCATTGTCTTCCGCCATCGGAATGAATTGACTTGGCGGCACCAGCCCGATATCGGGCCGCATCCAGCGCATCAATGCTTCGAAGCCCATGATTTGTCGTGTGCGCGCATCAACGATAGGTTGATAGTGCAGCAAAAACTCGCCATTCCTGACCGCCTCAAACATCGCGGCTTCCATCGACACATCATGTTCGATGTGATTGAACGCAGCCTCGTTATAAATGATGCAGCGCGCTTTGCCGGTTTCCTTCGCGCGATACATGGCGGTGTCGGCGTGCGCCAGCAATTTCACTTCACTGTCGCCATGCACCGGATAAATCGCTGCGCCAATAGAAGTGCTTACATACAAGGCATTACCATTGATCTCAAACGGCAGTTGTATGGCAGAAATCATCCGGCGTGCAACGTTTTGAATTTCCACTTCATCGACTGCGCCTGGCAGCACTGCGACAAATTCATCGCCGCCGACTCGTGCCAGCGTATCGACATCGCGCAAGGTTTCACGCAAGCGTTTGGCTGCGATGCGCAGCAATGCATCACCGACTGGATGGCCCAAGGCATCGTTCACTTTTTTAAAACCGTCAAGGTCAAGCGCGATGACAGTGAAACCGATATTGGTGCGGCGCGATTGCGCAATCGTCATGCTCAAACGATCGGCCAGCAAGGTACGATTAGGCAAATTGGTCAGTTCGTCATGCGTTGCCATGTGACGCAGACGCTCTTCGGTTTTCTGCTGATGGGAAATGTCACGCCCAACCACGACAATTTCCAGCGTCGTCGTTTCGGTTGCGTACGCAATCATTTGCAATTCAAACCACAGAGTCGCAACCTGCGTCGGCATCCGCACGCTAACGCGGGTGACTTCAAGCGATTGCACGGTTTGGCGAAATGCTGCTTCGATCGCATGTCTATCAGACAGACGCACCATCTCGAACAGATTTCTACCCAGCAATTGAATATCGCATCCGAGTGTATCGGCGGCGCGTGCATTGGCAAACAGGATTGTGCCACGCGTGTTGAGGCGCAGCACGACCTCGCCAGCGACCTCCATCAAGCTGGTTAGCTGATTACTCTGTGCTTCGTTACGCTTAGGCAGCATACTTAAAACGGCTAGGGTTTGACTGAGACTAAGCAAATGTCTTTGCACTTTTCATTAATTTTTTTATTGCCTCAATACTTTTGAGATAAGTAAGAAATTTTGATAAATTCAGCACGCTGAATTGTTAAATTACCTTACTTTCATCTTCAAATCTTAATGCAGCAAAAAAGAAATGAATAGAAAAGATTGTACTAATAAAATAAAAAGTCACATTTGCACTGTTTTCATGCGGCTTGGTATTAGTGGCATAAGAAATGGGTGTCAAATAACAACATTTCCGAAACGACATTTCCCACTTTACGAAGAAATCAGTTCACACGTAGGAACTGGCAACACTCCGGCTTGAAAATAATTGCTTCGATTTGCAACTTTCACCATATGACTTGATGGGTAAAAGATCTATTCATTCGCCCACCCCACCTTTACTGACAAGATAAAAAATCCCGCTAGCTTTAGCGGGATTTTTACAAGACCAGCAATAACTTAAAACTCTTCCCAATCGTCGCCGCCAACCGGACGGGCTTCATTGACGATTTTCTTCGGTGCCGGGCTTGCTGCCAACTGACGCTTTACCGGTGCGCTGGCCACAACCGGCAGACGTGACGCAACCCTGGTACTGCTCACTGCGCCATCCAGCTTGAATATGCTTACCGCTTGCGCCAGTTTCGCCGCTTGTTCATTCAAGGACTCCGCAGCGGCGGCAGCCTCTTCCACCAAGGCCGCATTTTGCTGGGTGACTTGATCCATCTGACTGATGGCCTGATTGACTTGTTCTATCCCTGCGCTTTGTTCCTGGCTGGCAGCCATGATCTCGGACATGATATCGGTCACGCGCTTGACGCTATCGACCACTTCCACCATGGTCGACCCCGCTTCTGCCACCAGCTTGCTGCCGGTATCGACTTTATCCACCGAATCGTCGATCAAGGTCTTGATTTCCTTCGCTGCGGCAGCCGAACGCTGCGCCAGGCTGCGCACTTCCGATGCGACCACCGCAAAGCCGCGGCCTTGCTCGCCGGCACGCGCGGCTTCCACCGCGGCATTCAGCGCCAGGATGTTGGTCTGAAAGGCTATGCCATCGATCACGCCGATGATATCGACGATTTTTCTCGCCGAGGTATTGATGCCATCCATCGTATCGACCACTTTCGACACGACCGCACCGCCTTTTTCCGCCACGCCGGAAGCAGTGACGGCGAGTTGATTAGCTTGTCGTGCATTGTCGGCATTTTGCTTGACGGTAGACGTCAGCTCTTCCATCGAAGATGCGGTTTCTTCCAGCGAACTGGCTTGCTCTTCAGTACGCGACGACAGATCCAGGTTGCCGGATGCGATCTGATTCGATGCAGTCGCAATGGTATCGACACCTGAACGAACCTGCGTGATGCTGCCAGTCAGGCTGTCGTTCATATCCTTCAAGGCTTGCAGCAACTGGCCTGTTTCGTCACGCGAATCCACCTGGATTTGACCGGTCAAATCGCCGGAAGCAACTACACGCGCCACGCTGACTGCGTAGCTCAACGGTTGGGTAATGCTACGCGTTAATATCCATGCCAGCACCACACCCAGCGCCAGTGCAATCAAGCCGAGGACGATCAACAGATTGCGGCCGGCCTCATAAATTTCATCAACTTGTTTTTTTGATTGTTCAAAAACGGTTTTTTGGAAATCGACTACGTCTTGCACCGATTTTATATAGGACTCTGCTGCCGGCGTCATCTTGGTATCGATGATATTGTTCAGATTGGCGCTACCTTCCGCTTTCAGCTTGAAGGTGGCATCCCGAATCGCGCTATATGTTTTGCGCTGTTCGGCAACAGCCGCCAGCATTTGCTTGCCCTCATCACTGTGGACCAAGGGCTCCAATTCCTTTTGCACCTTGCTGACATCGGCACTTACCGCCGTCATTTCTGCCGCGAGAATTTTTTCTTCTTCCGGATTGGTCGTTCGCAAGCGCGCAAAAGTACGTACGGTGTTCGTTGCAATACCCCTGATCCACTGTTGCGCCATGCGCTCCTTGACCGTTGCCTCTTCCATGAGCCCAGTGGCTTGTGCCACATCCTGCAAGCGCCACACACCCATTACCGTCATGAATGCCATCAGCACCAGCAACAAGCCAAAGGCCATTCCCAGTCGCGCGCCTATTTTCAGATTCTTGATTTTCATTTTTTACTCGATCGTATAAATTTATTGCGGTATTAAAAAGTGACGGGCGAAAAACTGCGCCACGGCCAGGAAAATCAGGCAGCGATTTTTTCGATCAGGCCCATATCCGACGAAGACATCAACAAATCGATATCGACCAGAATCAGCATGCGCTCTTCTATCGTGCCCAGACCGAGCAAATAATCGGACTTCATCGTCGTACCCATTTCCGGTGCCGGTTTGATTTGCTCGGCACTGAGCGTAATCACATCGGAAACACTATCGACCACCATGCCAACCACGCGATTACCCATGTTGAGAATAATGACAACGGTAAATTGATCGTAGCTCGGCTCACCCAGATTGAACATGATGCGCATGTCAACGATGGGCACGATCACACCGCGCAGATTGATCACGCCCTTGATGAATTCAGGCGCATTGGCAATCTTGGTCACCGCGTCGTAACCACGAATTTCCTGCACCTTCAAAATATCGATGCCGTACTCTTCCTGGCCCAGGGTAAATGCCAATACTTCGTTCCCGCTTAAGGATTGTTGCTTGTCTTGCATGGAGAGCGCTCCAGAATGCTTGCACACCTCCTGTAAAAGCAAGGGATACGCAATAGATAGAGGGGGGTGGAAATTTGCTGCCAATGTCACATGACAACGATGACTAGCTTGTCTGTATATCGGCAATCTTATTGTTAAACTTTAGTTTCCACACGGAAATTAAACAATGTTTTACGATTCAGGCAAAACAGCCAAACAAAAAGCGGTGCCTGATATGAGGCACCGCTTTTTGTTGGTGAATCAAGAAAAGCAATCGTCAGAACGGGATGTCGTCATCCATATCATTGAAGTTCGATGCTGCCGGTTTAGCGGCAGGACGCGCTGCGCTGCTACCGCCACCTGAACTTTGACGCGGTGCCGGAGCGCTGCTGCCGTAATCGTCATCCATGGATGCACTGCCGCCACCGGCTCCAGGACGTCCGCCCAGCATTTGCATGGTGTCGGCAATGATCTCTGTCGTATAACGTTCGACACCATCTTTATCTGTCCATTTGCGTGTTTGCAAACGGCCTTCGATATAAACCGACGAACCTTTTTTCAAATACTGACCGGCGATTTCAGCAAGTTTGCGGTAAAAGGTAATGCGATGCCATTCGGTGACTTCTTTTTTGTCACCGCTGTTTTTGTCTTTCCAGCTTTCCGTTGTGGCAACGGCCACGTTGGTAACGGCTTCGCCGTTTGGCATGTAGCGTGTTTCAGGATCGCGACCCAGATTGCCGACGATGATGACTTTATTAACTGATGCCATTAGATATTTCTCCGATTAAACTACGGCAGCCTGAACCTGACTGCGGCGCGGTACGTTTTTCATATTGGCAGCAATTATAAGCCACGCTACCGTTAAAGCTGCACCCAAAACAAAGACAGACGCGCTACCTGCGTGTTGCGTCAACCAACCGCCCAATGCCCCACCGCAAAACAAGCCTAGCGCCTGCAACGTGTTATAGACACCCAAAGCTGCGCCCTTGCTTGCTGGCGGCGCAATGCGCGACACCAGAGATGGCTGGCTGGCTTCGAGAATATTGAAGGCAATAAAAAAAGCCAGCAACAAGGCGACCAACCACGACCAATGCGCCTGGGTTTGCGACAGCACCAGCCACATGCCGATCTGAACCAGCAATAATAAGGCAATCGCGCCGACAAAAACCTGCTTAGCTTTGCCACGCTTTTCACCAATGAAAATCGGCGGCAGCATGAAGACAAAAGAAGCGATAACGACAGGCAGATAAATTTTCCAGTGTTCGGCCAGCGGCAAATTGCCAAACCGAATCAGCGCAGACGGCATCACGACAAACATTGCCATTTGCGTCAAATGCAGCGCGAACACACCATAGTTCAAGCGCATCAATTCGCCATTCGCCAGCACTTCGCGGATAGACACACGCCCCGGCGGCAAGGCCGGCGCGGCCGGGACTATATATATGACTACCAGAATTGCCAACACCGACAAGATGCCGGTCAGTGCAAATATGCCGCCCATGCCGATTGCCTGATACAACAAAGGGGAAATCACCAGCGAGCCGGCAAACGTCAAGCCGATGGAGCCACCGACCATCGCCATCGCCTTGGTGCGATGTTCTTCTCTGGTGGAGTCTGCAATGAAAGCTGTCACCGCGGCAGAAATGGCACCGGCGCCCTGCACCGCCCGGCCTATGATGACCCAAACGATGGTGTCCGCTGCAGCGGCAATGAAGGAGCCGAGCGCAAACAGAATCAGACCGATAACAATGACGCGCTTGCGTCCGTATTTATCAGAGGCAATGCCAAACGGGATTTGTCCGAAGGATTGCGTCAAGCCGTAAATTCCCAAAGCCAGCCCAACCAGCGTCGCGCTTTCGCCACCAGGCAAGCCTTTTGCATGGACTGAGAATACCGGCAGGATCAGGAAAAGGCCCAGCATCCGCAACGCAAAAATCGACGCAAGCGAAGTGCTGGCGCGGATTTCATCGCGGCTCATGCCGCTACTGATGTCGTTGGAAGAGTTGGATGACATGGCAAACAAGAAATAGAGCAAAAGCGGTTTTACGACTGGCTTTAAAACCCGCTATAGTAGCAGGTTGACCCGTTTTAACCTGCTCCAAACCTTCAAAAAAGGCCAGGGGGCACCGGAAAAGCCTAGCTGAAAGAGTGAATGGACGAAATTCGTATCCGAGGTGCGCGCACGCACAACCTCAAAAACATCAATCTGGATTTGCCACGCAATAAATTGATCGTGATTACCGGTTTGTCCGGCTCCGGCAAATCCTCGCTCGCTTTCGATACGCTGTATGCAGAAGGACAGCGCCGCTACGTCGAATCACTGTCCTCGTATGCGCGACAGTTTTTGCAATTGATGGAAAAACCCGATGTCGATTTGATCGAAGGCTTGTCGCCGGCGATCTCCATCGAGCAAAAAGCCACTTCGCATAATCCGCGCTCCACAGTCGGCACCGTTACCGAAATTCACGATTATCTGCGCCTGCTGTACGCCCGCGTAGGCACGCCGTATTGCCCCGACCATCCGGAAAATCCGCTGGCGGCGCAATCGGTATCGCAAATGGTCGATGCCGTGCTGGCCATGCCGGAAGACAGCAAGCTGATGATCATGGCGCCAGTTGTTGCCAATCGCAAAGGTGAACACGTCGATCTGTTCGAGCAAATGCAGGCGCAAGGTTTTGTACGCTTCCGCGTGCAAAGCGGCACCGGCGAGGCAAAAATCTATGACGTCGACGATCTGCCGAAATTAAAAAAAGCCGAGAAGCACACGATCGACGTCGTCATCGATCGGATCAAGGTGAAAGCCGATATCAAGCAACGTCTGGCAGAAAGCTTCGAAACCGCATTGCGCCTCGCCGAAGGTCGCGCGCTGGTGCTGGAGATGGATACCGGCGCCGAACATTTGTATTCAAACAAATTCGCCTGCCCGATCTGCGGCTATTCATTGCAGGAACTTGAGCCGCGCTTGTTTTCGTTCAACAATCCTATGGGCGCATGCCCGGAGTGCGACGGCCTGGGCCATATCGAATTCTTTGATCCAAAACGCATCGTGGCCTTCCCTAACCTGTCGCTGGCCAGCGGCGCGGTTAAAGGTTGGGATAGACGCAATCAGTTCTACTTCCAGATGCTGTCGAATCTTGCCGAGTTCTACGGCTTTGATCTCGATCTGCCTTTTGAAAAACTGCCGGAAGCAGCACAACAAGCCGTGCTGTTCGGCTCAGGCAAACAAAAAATTCCATTTACTTATGTGAATGAAAAAGGTCGCACGGTTATTCGCGAACACGAATTCGAAGGCGTCGTAAACAATCTGCAACGTCGTTATCGCGAAACCGATTCGATGGCGGTGAAAGAAGAGCTCGCCAAGTTCATCAATGAAAAAGGATGTCCGAGTTGCGATGGTGCGCGCCTGCGCGTCGAAGCACGCAATGTGCTGGTTGGTAACGGTACACAAAAGCGTGCCATCTACGAAGTCGCAGCGACACCTTTGCGCCAGACGCTGGAATTTTTTGAAACCCTGACATTGATCGGTGCCAAGAAAGAAATCGCCGACCGCATCGTCAAGGAAATCGTTTCGCGCCTGAAGTTTTTGAATAACGTCGGCCTCGATTACCTGTCACTGGACCGCAGTGCAGATACTTTATCCGGCGGTGAAGCGCAGCGTATTCGGCTGGCGTCACAAATCGGTTCCGGCCTGACTGGCGTCATGTATGTGTTGGACGAGCCGTCTATCGGTTTACATCAACGTGACAACGACAGATTGATAGAAACGCTCAAGCATTTGCGCGACATCGGCAATAGCGTATTGGTCGTCGAACATGATGAAGATGCGATCCGTTGCGCCGATTACGTCGTCGACATGGGCATAGGCGCAGGCGTACACGGCGGCGAAGTGATAGCCGAAGGTACGCTGAAAGACATCCTCAAAAGCAAAGCTTCACTGACCGCACAATATCTGAACGGCACACTCGGCATCGCAGTGCCGAAAAAACGCACGCCATTCAATGCCAAGAAACAGTTTGTGATCACAGGCGCCAGCGGCAACAACCTGAAGAACGTCACACTGGAATTACCTGTGGGCTTGCTGACTTGCGTCACCGGTGTCTCGGGTTCGGGCAAATCGACGCTGGTCAACGACACGCTGTATCACGCGGCATCGCGCCATCTGTACGGCTCGCAAGCTGAACCCGCTGCGCATGAATCGATTAGCGGTTTTGAACATTTCGACAAAGTGATCTCTGTCGATCAAGCGCCTATCGGTCGTACACCACGCTCGAATCCTGCAACCTACACCGGCTTATTCACACCTATCCGCGATTTGTTTGCAACTGTGCCGGCGTCCAAAGAACGTGGTTACTCGGCAGGACGTTTTTCCTTCAACGTCAAGGGCGGTCGTTGCGAAGCGTGCCAGGGCGATGGCGTCATCAAAGTCGAGATGCACTTTTTGCCAGACGTGTATGTACCGTGTGATGTTTGCCACGGCAATCGCTACAACCGCGAAACGCTGGAGATTCAATACAAGGGCAAGAACATCACCGAAGTGCTGGGCATGACGGTAGAAGAAGCGCATGTATTCTTCAAACCAGTGCCGCTGATTGCACGCAAACTGCAAACGCTGCTGGACGTCGGCCTCGGCTATATCCGTCTTGGGCAGAGCGCAACTACCTTGTCCGGCGGTGAGGCGCAACGCGTCAAGCTGTCGCTGGAATTATCCAAGCGCGATACCGGCCGCACGCTGTACATCCTGGATGAACCAACCACAGGTCTGCACTTCCACGATATCGACTTGCTGCTGAAGGTTATTCATCGTCTGCGTGACCAAGGCAATACGGTCGTCATCATCGAACACAATCTGGACGTCATCAAGACTGCCGACTGGCTGATCGATATGGGACCTGAAGGTGGTGCGGGTGGCGGGCAAGTGATCGGTGCCGGCACGCCGGAAGATCTGGCGAAAAATTCCGCCAGTTTTACGGGGAAATATCTGGCGCCGCTGCTGAAACTGAAAAAATCTGCAGCCTAAAATTCATATCAGCGACAAACAAAAAGGGCGAACCGAGGTTCGCCCTTTTTTATTTTCTCTTTTCAGATTTATTTGGGAAGTCCCATCCACAAACCAACAGGGACAAATAGCAGCGCAGCCAGATTCCCCAGCAAGACTATCGATGCAACCTTGTCCGGCTCCTGCTTGTACTGTTCTGCCACCATGAAACAGAACACTGCAGGCGGCAGCGATGCAAACAGAAACATTTGCCCACGCTGCTCTGCCGTCAAACTGATGAGTTGATCCAGCAACAATGCAACTGCCAGGCCGGCGATGGGACAAACGATGGCGCCCATCAAACCGATATGCCAACTTTTCAAACTGACATCGAGCATGCGCACGCCGAGCGCAAACAACATCAATGGAATGCAGGCATCGCCCAGCATTTTCATCGCGATGAATAAAGGCGCAGGCAAAGGTACGTGCACGATCGCGAATGCCATGCCTATGATCATTGCAATCATCATAGGATTGGCGAGAAATTTCCACGGCGAGGTATGCACACCATTCTTGTCGCGACCGCTTTCGATGATCTTGATGCCCACCGAAAAATAAACCAGATTGCAGGCCATGAACAAAGCCACCGCCGAACCGAGGCTGGAAGTACCGAACGCGAGTATCGCCAGCGGCAAACCCATATTGCCGCAATTGTTGTACATCATGGGTGGCACAAAACTGCGTATGTCATAACCCAGCCAGCGGGCAATCGGCCACGCCAGCAAACCCGAGCCGAGCGAGATCAAGGCGCCGGCAAGAATCAACATGCCGTTATGCGCCAGATCGAAATCCTTGGCAGCCAATGCAGTAAAGACCAGCAAGGGGCACAGCACATCCATGCTGACGCGATTGACCGCCGTCATATCCGAGCGCACCGATTCGCCGCGCAATCGGGCGTAGCCATAACCCAGTGCGATGATGATGAAGACCGGCAGAATAATGCCGAGTATGCGTTCAAATATTTCCATTTATTCAACCATGTTGACCGCAATGAAAAATGCCGAACAGGAGTGCTCCCGTTCGGCATAGCTATCCCCGACTCACCTTACTACAACAAGCTTATGTGCTGCTTACAGCGCCCCGTAAATCAATTTACGGACGTTTGATGTCGTAACGCTCAAGGAATTGGCAACCGTATAAAGGCAGGAAAGATGGAATACGGTAATAGCGATCGGCAATTGTTTTCAGAATGCGCTCGCGATAAACCTCATAGTTGAAGTCCTTGCCATCGGCATACCAGAAGGTGACGCCATCCGCGTCTATCGTATGCACAGTCACAGTCGAAAAATAAGGCTTCAATTCATCCGCATTAATTGCGCGTCTATCGAAAATGCGTATCGTCTTGCCCGCATAATTTTTGAAATCGACATTCAAATCATCCTGACGCGCGTGGAATTTCCCGGTGCCGAAGGTCGGCCAGTACTCGCCCGCGTGATACGACAGCAAAGCAGCCGGTGTGTAAGCACGCGCCATGATAGCGCCATCCGCGGGCAAGCCTCTACGCAAGGTATTGACGATAGTTGGCGCCTCTTTATGGAACACGATGTCATCGTGCAGCGCATAGCCCTTCCACATCGTGGTCGGCAATAAAATAATCGCTGCCAGAAACAGGAAGTGTGGCACCGCAAACCATGCTGTCCATTTTGCATACTTGCGCAAATCGTCTGCGTTACTGGTCGTGCCGATGAACAAAAAGAGGAAAGGCATAAAGCCCAGCACCCAGTGCAAGCCTATGGTTTTTTCCATAGACAAGAACAGGAAGAGTGCAAACGGCACCAGGAACAGCACAACGATAGCGCCGCGCTGAATCATCATGCCGCCCGAACGCAACAACTTGACGAACACCCACGGCGTAATCAGGTAAATCATCATCAACACATATTCGCCGATGGTGTAGAACGAAAATTGCGTGTTCTCATTGCGATTGATCATGTTGAACATGACATTGGTCCAGCAATTGTTCGCATTGAAAGCCACGGTGATCGCGAACAAGGGCGCAGAACAGGCGGCAATGATGATCAGCTTGAGCCAGCCGCGACGCGAGCGGCACAGATAAACAAAGTAGGCAATTGCCAATAAGCCGGCAAAGTATTTCGACAACAGCGCCCCCCCGAGGAAGATGCCGGCGCCGAAAAACCAGAACAGCTTGTCGGACATCGTGCCGCGTATAAAGCAGTAGCCACTCAGGAAGATGAAGAAAATCAGCGGCGTATCGGTCGTCACCAGATTCAGCAACAACGTGAACGGCAGCAGCAGGAACAAAGTACCTAGACGATATGCCGCACCGTCCTGATACGGCGCAAGTCGGCGCAACAAATCAACCAGGCCCAGCGCAATCAGACTCCACATCAACACAGTGAAGAAGCGCAGCGACAAAGGATGTGCCGAAACGCTATTCAGCACAAATAATAACCAGCCCACCATAGGCGGATGATCGGAATAACCCCAGGCCGGGAACACGCCCCACTGATAGAAAAACGCTTCATCGCCCGTCATCGGGAAATACGCCGCCAGCCACATCTTGATCATCAGCGTGATCACAAACGTCCACTGGAAAACCTGACGCGCACGTACCGGATCGGCACCAGCGTACAGCGAACGTGTTGAATTCAAATTCATTCCAATTCCTTAACTCTTTACCGACAGGACGAGTACGCCTGCAATCACCAACGATACGCCCAGCACTTTATAGATGCTGACCGTTTCGCCCAAAATAAATATCCCCGCCAGCGTCGTCAACACGACGCCTAGCGAAATCAATGGATACGCCATGCTGACTTCCAGCTTGCCGAGCACCAGCAACCACAAACCGGCACTCGCACCGAAGCAGATCATGCCGCCCCAGATCAACGGACTGGTCAGTGCCAGCCAGTAAACCGAACGCATGCCATTCGACATTGCCTGCTGAATCGCCGGCGACGACATACCCATCTTCAACAACACTTGCGCTGCTGCCGTCAGACATACGCAAAATAGTGCCAGTCCCAAAGCGCCCATCTGGCTCATGCCATCCCTCCCACCGACGCTGCCAATGCAACGCAGGCAACCAGCGCCGCGACGACCCAGCTAGCGCGATCGGTAATTGCAAACAACAGTGGATCATCGTGAATTTCCATGCGCGCAATTTTCAACCACAAGCGCATGATCCAGAACAACATCAGCGGCAAGATCAACCATAAAATTTCTGCGTGCGGATACATCGCCCCGCCGACCTGACTGTCTACATACAGCGCCAACAACATCACCGCGACAAAACCGCTGGCGATGCCCATGGAAATCAAATAAGACAAATCGCTGGTGCGATAACCGCGACCGGCCAATGAAACTTTTCCATCGCCGCTCATGAATTCCAGTTCGGCGCAACGTTTGACCAGCGCCAGACTCAGGAACATGAATAGGGAAACCGCCAGCAGCCAGTTGGAAATCACCACCGCACTCACCAGACCACCGGCCAGAATACGATGCGTATACAGCGAAGCCAGCACCAGTACATCAACAATCGCCACTTGTTTCAAACGTGCCGAATACAACAAGGTCACCACCACGTACAGCACCATCAAACCGAAAAATGACAAGGAAATCGCAGCCGCCAACCACAAGGACAAGGGCAGCAATACCAGGACCAGAGCAACACCGAATTGAATCGTCAAGGTCGCGGCGGCGAAAGGTCGCGCCTGCTTGCGCGGATGTGCACGGTCTGATGCCAGATCAAATAAATCATTGATGACATAGGTCGCCGATGCACACATGCCGAATGCAATAAATGCCAGCAGCGTCACCAACCAGCTATCGCCGCTCAAATCATGCGCCGCCATCAGTGGCACGAACAGCAAGACATTCTTGGCCCATTGATGCAGACGCAATGCCTTGATCACCAGGCGTAACTTGAATGGACGCGGCGGGATGATCAAGGTCGGCGTTTTGATTTTTTGCGCCTGTGCCACGATAGCGGACGACGCATTGACCACGATGATTTCTGTCGCGCTCGCCCACACCGATAGATCGGCCGCACCATTCCCCGCATAAGCAAAACCGTTGGTCCCGGCATCTGCCATGATCGCTTGCAGCTTCGCACGGGATTTTAGATTGGTCATTTCATCGCTGCCGAGGACTGCATCGAAGATGTCGAGAAAATCAGCAACGCGCTGCACCAGAGTGCGATCGGATGCACTCGCCAATACCAGGCGACGTCCCGCAGCGCGTTGCTGTTTAAGGTAAGCCAGCAATCCCTCGTTATATGGCAACAGTGACACATCCAGCTCGATACGTCTGGCGATTTGCGCTTTCAAATTGCCGCGTCCGCGCAACAACCAAACAAAGCAAAGAAATAGATAAAGAGGATTGCGTTTGATGAGCAGCAAGACCGATTCAAATAAAAGATCGGTATAGGTCAGCGTGCCATCGAGATCGACATACAGCGGCAACGCAGCGTTGGTCGGCGCACTCGATTCATCTTCACGCACGGAATCTGGCGCTGCGAATGAAGGATGAGAAAGACTGCCGGGGGAAACGCTCAAATCACCACCATGGGGACAATAGAAATTTTAGGAAACTGCAAATCGCGGCGCGAATAACACGAGTGACGCTCATAGCTAAAGCACATCAATAATAAGTACGAGTGCATCACAGGTGGGCAATTTTCCGTCTTCGCATAGCCAGCGTCAACCACAAATACCCAGGCTTATGCTTTTAGTAGACGGCCTTCCGCACGTGCGAGTTCTTCGACGGCACCGCGCAAGACCAGAATATCGCCAGCTAACAGGATGGTTTCCGGCTCCCAGTCGAGGCGCACACCATTGCGGCGCAGCGCAGTCACTTCCACGCCGAGCGCATCCAGCTCCAATTGTCCCAGCTTTTTACCGATGGCATTCGCGCTGTCGGTCAACAGTACGGAGCGCAAACGCACTTGCAAATGTTCCGCCATGTCCGACACATCGCTGGCGCCATGAAAGAAACCACGCAGCGACGCATAGCGTTCGCCACGCGCCATCTGAATCGTGTGTACGACACGCCGCAAAGGTACGCCCATAGTCAGCAAGGCATGCGACGCCAGCATCAGGCTGCCTTCGATCGCCTCCGGCACGACTTCGGACGCACCAGCGGCGCGCAATTTGTCCAGATCGGAATCGTCATAGCTGCGCACAATGACAGGCAGCGAAGGCGCCAGATCCTTCATATGATGCAAAACCTTTAATGCCGACGGCGTGCTGGCATACGTAATGACTACGGCTGCCGCACGATTGATACCGGCCGCGACCAGGCTTTCGCGACGCCCCGCATCACCATACGAGACATTCACACCGGCGGCCTGCGCATCGCGCACACGATCGGGATCCAGATCCAGCGCCTGATAAGGGATTCCTTCTTCATCCAGCAACTTCGCCAGACTCTGACCGGTGCGGCCGAAGCCGGCAATAATCACATGCTGCTGCGTGGACATCGTGCGCGTCGCAATCTGCGTCAATGCAAGCGATTGCACCATCCATTCGTTAGTCGACAGCTTCATCACGATGGCGTCGGATTTGGCAAGAATCACAGGTGCGGCCAGCATGGACAAGACCATGGACGCCAGTATCAATTGAATGATCAGCGGTTCAAGCAAATTCAAGCTGCCGATCTGATGCAGGAGCACGAAACCGAACTCACCGGCTTGCGCCAGCGCCAGCCCGGTCCGCAGTGCCACACCGACGGGCGCTCCAAACCATTTTGCCAATAGCGCCACCAAACCAAATTTCAGCAAAACCGGCCCGGTCAGCAAGAGCAAGACCAGCCACCAGTATTCGATCACCAGGCGCACATTCAGTAACATGCCTATCGAGATGAAGAACAGACCAAGCAGCACATCGCGGAAGGATTTGATGTCTTCTTCCACCTGATGCTTGTATTCAGTCTCGGAGATCAGCATGCCGGCCACGAACGCGCCAAGCGCCAGCGACAAACCGGCCATTTCAGTAATCCACGCCGCGCCCAAGGTAATCAGCAACAAATTCAGCATGAATAATTCTTGCGAACGCCGCTTGACGACGATGCGGAACCAACTGCGTATCAACTTATGTCCGACGAAAAAAAGCAGAAACAGCACGACTACCGCTTTGAATGACGCCCATGAAAGCGTGGCGACCAGATCGCCGTTTGGATTGGCCAGCGCAGGAATCAGGATCAGCAAGGGCACCAGCGCCAGATCCTGAAACAGCAAAATGCCGATGATGCGACGACCATGTTCGCTCTCCAGCTCCAGGCGTTCGGTCAGCACTTTGGAAACAATCGCCGTCGACGACATCGCCAGCGCACCACCGATTGCGAATGCAGCTTGCCAACTAATAGAACTCAAACGCGTAGATATATGCGCCACCAACCAGCCGAATATCATGGTCAACACGATCGTCAGCAGCACCTGCGCCATGCCCAACCCAAAAACGATGCGCCGCATAGCCGATAGCTTGGCGAGAGAAAATTCCAGTCCGATGGAGAACATCAGGAACACGACACCGAATTCGCCCAAGGCATGGGTCGTCGCGTTATCTTCGGCCCAACCCAAGGTATGCGGACCGATCAGAATACCGGCCACCAGATAACCCAGCATCGGCGGCAAATGCATCATGCGGAAGGCGACCACGCCCAATACCGCCGCAGCAAGCAACAGAAGCGTTAGTTCTAATGGGGAAAACATCATCTGAAGCCGGCTGGGGTTATTCGGAAAATACGCGAAGAACAATCAAAACATATTTTTGTTTCGTCTGGCAGGTTTTTTGCTTAGTCAGCCCTTCTTGCCAGATGAATTCGTTTATACTTTCGGGCATGAGTGTACCCCATGCCAAAACCGTGCCCGCAACTTTTGATGCGAATAGCACAACCCGCGCGCTGCAATTTGCCAGCGCAACCCTGCAAATCGAAGCAGATGCGATTCTTGCATTAAAAAAACGAATTAGCGAAGAAACCGGCGCGCAATTCGTCAAAGCAGTTTCCCTATTATTAAATTGCAACGGTCGCGTGGTCGTATCCGGCATAGGCAAGTCCGGCCATATCGCCCGCAAGATTGCCTCCACCCTCGCCTCGACCGGCACGCCGGCGCTGTTCGTGCATGCTGCCGAAGCGTCGCATGGCGATCTGGGCATGATTACCGCCAGCGATGCGCTGATCGCAATTTCATATTCGGGTGAAGCCGGTGAATTACTCGCCATCGTGCCGATTATCAAACGCATGGGCGCAACCCTGATTGCGATTACCGGCAACGACGCGTCCAGTCTGGCGCAGTTTGCCGACGTGCATCTGAACGTCAAGGTCGACCAGGAAGCCTGCCCGCTGAATCTGGCACCGACCGCCAGCACCACCGCGACATTGGCCCTGGGCGATGCGCTCGCGATGGCATTGCTGGATGCACGCGGTTTTGGTGAAGAAGATTTTGCACGCTCACATCCAGGTGGCGCACTCGGCCGTCGCCTGCTGACGCACGTGCGCGATGTCATGCGCACCGGCGACGCGATTCCAACTGTCGCTGTCGACGCCACGCTCTATTCTGCATTGCTGGAAATCAGCAAGAAAGGCATGGCAATGACTGCCGTGGTAGACGCCGACGGCAAGGCCATAGGCGTATTTACCGATGGCGACTTACGCCGCCTGATTGAAAACAAACAAGACTTTTCGACACTATCGATTGCCGACGTGATGCATGCCAATCCACGTAGCGTGCAGCCGGATCAACTCGCCGTCGATGCGGTCGACATGATGGAAGAATTCCGCATCAACCAATTGTTGGTGAACAATGCCGATGGCAAACTGGTTGGCGCATTACACATCCACGATCTGACCCGTGCGAAAGTAATCTGATGAACTCAGCTGCTGATTCCGCCACGTCACTATCAGCCGCATTGGCCCGCGCAGCAAATGTACGCCTGATGATTTTTGACGTCGATGGCATTCTGACTGATGGCAGTCTGCATTTCGGCGCTGATGGCGAAGTGATCAAAACCTTCAACGTCCTTGATGGTCACGGCATCAAATTGCTGCAGCAATCCGGTGTTGCTACTGCAATCATCAGCGCGCGCCAGTCGCCTATCGTGCTGCGCCGCGCCACCGATCTTGGCATTCATCATGTATTCCAGGGCATACATGACAAGCGCAGCGCATTCGAACAATTGCTGGCGCAAACTAATGTTGCTGCCGACGCATGCGGCTTCATCGGCGACGATGTCATCGACCTGCCTATTCTGTCGCGCGTCGGCTTTGCCGCCAGCGTACCCAACGCCCATCCTGAAGTACGCTCGCGCGTGCATTACGTCACGCAAGCTGGCGGCGGTCGTGGTGCGGCACGCGAATTGTGCGACTTCATCCTGCGCGCGCAAGGCAACTACGAGGCGGCCATCGCTCCGTATCTTTCATGAAAGCCATTCGACCTGCAACAGGCGTACGCCTGATCGTGCTGATTGTGATAAGTGCCGCATTGGCACTAGGCAGTTTCTGGCTGGTTGAAGTGATGCAGAAAAAAACCGAAGAGTCCATGCCGGATCGCGTGCGCACGGAACCGGATTTTTATGTGGAGAAATTCAATTTCGTCCGCATGGCAAAAACCGGTGAGGCGCGCTATAACCTGACAGGGACCGGGATGAAGCATTATCCGCAAGACGACTCCTATCAAATACAGAATCCGGTCATGCATAGTTATAGTGCTGAACGACCGCCTATGGTAAGTCGTTCCCTGCGCGCCACCATAAGCAATAACAGTAGCGAAATTCACATGTACGACAACGTGCATATAGACAGACCTGCATCAGCGACGTCACAGCATTTCCAGCTCAAGACATCTTATTTGCTGGTATTGCCTGACGACGACGTGATGAAAACACCTAAACCAGTTGAGCTGATCCTAGGAAAATCGACATTGAATGGCTCGGGCATGTTTGCCAATAATGCGACCGGTGAATTTCGTTTATCGAGCAATGTAAAAGGTCAGTACCAGCCGCCTGTCGTCACCAATTGATTCGTGATCCGACTTTTAATCGATGGATTATTTTAGAAAAATTTCATGAAACGATTACTCTCTGCAATGCTGCTTCTCGCTGGTCTGGGTGCGCTTTCCTTCGCTCACGCAGAGAAAGCCGATGCGACCAAACCGACTAACGTCGAAGCCGATCAAATGCAGTACGACGACGTCAAGCAGATCAACACCTTCATCGGTAATGTCGTGCTGACGCGCGGTTCGATTTTGATGAAGTCGAACAAGATGGTCGTCACGCAAGATCCTGCCGGTTATCAATTTGTCGTCATGTATGCCGCGCCGGGCTCACTCGCCAGCTTCCGTCAAAAACGTGATGGCGGGCCTGATCAATGGATAGACGGCCAGGCCGAACGTATTGAATACGACGACAAGAATGAAGTCATGAAACTGTTTTCCAAGGCACGCATGCGCCGCCTGGAAAATGGCAAGCCGACCGATGAAGTGAATGGCGAGTTCATTTCCTACGATACGCGCGCTGAATTCTTTACCGTGCACAACACCGCCG
The DNA here is from genome assembly GCF_003293745.1 of Herminiimonas fonticola. GTDB lineage: Bacteria > Pseudomonadota > Gammaproteobacteria > Burkholderiales > Burkholderiaceae_D > Oxalicibacterium > Oxalicibacterium fonticola. Next base: position 492,893 of record NZ_PTLZ01000001.1, on the reverse strand, counting down.
GCGGTGACAGCAAGCCAGGTGCGGGACGCATCAAGGCCATCATCCAGCCGCGTAGCGAAACAACAAAGGCCCCATAAGATGTCGAGCAAGTTAATTGTCAGCGGACTACAAAAAAGCTATGGCTCGCGTCAAGTCGTGCGCGACGTCGCATTGCAGGTTGAAAGTGGCGAAGTGATTGGTCTGCTGGGCCCGAACGGCGCCGGCAAAACCACTTCGTTTTACATGATCGTTGGCCTGGTTCCTTCCGACGCCGGCAGTATCGAACTGGATGGCGTGAATATTTCACGTCAGCCGATACACAAACGCGCGCAACTCGGTCTGTCCTATCTGCCGCAAGAAGCTTCGGTATTCCGCAAATTAAGCGTGGAAGATAATATCCGTGCCGTGCTTGAACTGCAGCGCGCCAATGGCAAGTCTTTAAGCAAACCGCAGATCGAGCAACGTCTCAACACTTTGCTGGCCGATCTGCAAATCGAAAAACTGCGTGAAAATCAGGCGATGTCTTTGTCAGGTGGCGAACGTCGTCGTGTTGAAATTGCACGTGCACTCGCAACCAACCCACGTTTCGTTTTGCTCGATGAACCGTTCGCCGGCGTAGATCCGATTGCCGTGATTGAAATTCAACGCATCGTGCGCTTCCTGAAAGAGCGCGGCATCGGTGTACTCATCACCGATCACAATGTCCGTGAAACTCTCGGCATCTGCGATCGCGCCTACATCATCAATCAGGGAGCGGTCTTGGCCAGTGGCAGCCCGGACGAGATTATCGCCAACGAATCGGTACGCCGCGTTTACCTGGGCGAACACTTCCGCATGTAATGGCGGCAGCAAGATAACTCTCTATGAAGCAATCCCTGCAGCTACGCGTTTCGCAACATCTGGCACTCACGCCGCAATTGCAGCAATCGATCCGTCTGCTGCAATTATCCACGCTGGAATTGCATCAGGAACTTGAACAAATTTTGGCAGACAATCCTCTGCTGGAACGTACTGACGATCCACTCGATCACGCGATTCGCTTGCTCGCCGATGGTGCAATCGGTTCCGCCGGAACTACCCCAGAAGGCGCCAGCGTAGAAGCGAATGCGCAAGTACCCGAAAGCGAAACCAGCTTCGATACGCCAGACTCACCGGAATCATCCAACGGCGATGCCGAATGGAGCTTTGACGATGTAGCACGCACCTCGAAGGCGCCAGAAGATGATGACGCCAGGCCTCAACTGGAAGCACACGAAACCACCTTGCGCGAACACTTGCTGGAACAGATGCGAGTCACCGTACGCGAACGACGCGACCGCGCATTACTCGAGCTAATCATCGATGCGCTGAACGACAACGGCTACCTGGAAGAAGAACTGGAAGAAATTCATGCTCGCCTGCCGGAAGAACTGGAAATCGAGCTGGAAGAATTGCAGATTGCACTGAACCTGCTGCAAAGTTTCGACCCGCCCGGCGTAGGTGCGCGCAATGCTTCTGAATGTCTTGCTCTGCAAATCAAGCGCATGCCGAAAGTCGCGATGGTCACACGTCGCATGGCACTCGCGATTGTAGAAAATCATCTCACCCTGTTTGCGCAACGCGACTTCAACAAACTACGCAAGGCCCTTGATTGCGACGACGAAGATTTGCGCGAAGCACAAGTCATCATCAAGCAATGCAACCCGCACCCAGGCAGCATTTTCGCCAGCGATGCATCCGACTATGTGGTCCCCGACGTGATTGTCAAACGCACACGCAGCGGTTGGCAAGTCATGCTAAATCACGACGTCATGCCGCGACTGCGCGTCAACAGCATGTACGCAAATATTTTGAAGCAGAGCAAAGGCGACGGATCACTTGGCTCACAGCTACAGGAAGCCAAATGGCTGATCAAGAATATGCGTCAACGCTTCGACACTATCCTGCGCGTATCGCAAGCGATTGTAGAACGACAACGCAACTTTTTCTCACACGGTGCGGTCGCGATGCGCCCACTTGTGTTGCGCGAAATAGCTGATACACTAGGTCTGCACGAGAGCACTATTTCTCGTGTAACGACGCAGAAATACATGCTTACCCCGCATGGGATGTTCGAATTGAAATATTTTTTCGGCAGCCATGTTGCAACGGAAACAGGTGGTGAAGCATCGTCAACTGCGATACGCGCACTGATCAAGCAACTGATAGGAGCTGAAGACCCGAAAATTCCATTCTCTGATAGCAAGATTGCAGAAATGCTGGCGGAACAAGGTATGGTTGTAGCGCGACGTACTGTTGCAAAGTACCGTGAAGCCTTGAAAATTCCACCAGTCAATTTGCGCAAATCGTTGTAGAACTGTCCTTCGTAGTTTTTGTTATACCTTGCTGTGTTCTTGTAGCCAGGTAACAAGGCGCTTGAACCTCCAGTGAATTATCATAGGAGCACTGTATGAATCTCACAATCAGTGGACATCACCTCGAATTAACCCCAGCCATCCGCGAATATGTACAAGGAAAACTGGAGCGTATCAAACGACACTTCGATCACGTTATCGACATTGCAGTCATTCTGACTGTAGACAATCTCCCGGAAAAAGAAAAACGCCAGAAAGCAGAAATAAACTTGCGCGTGAGAGGCAAGGATCTGCATGCGGAAAGCATTGCCGATAATTTATATGCGGCGATTGATGCTCTGATCGACAAACTCGATCGGCAAGTTATCAAATACAAAACCAAACAGCAAGATCATCAACATGAGGCAATCAAACGATTGCCGGATGAATCGGACGCTGTCACGCCTTAAGGTAAAAAATAAGACTGAGAAAATTAGTCGCTAAAAATGGAGGGCGCAGATTGCGCCCTTTTTTGTTTTCACGAATAACGAAGTTCAAATTAGCGCTTCTTATTTTTCTCCGTCAATCTCTTCCAGCATGATTTCAATTCTCAGTTGGCTCTTGACCGGAACGCCATTAATTTCCCCAGGGTGGAATCTGGTTTTTACAAACGCATCGACAACCGTTTTCTGGGCGGTCTCTGGCAACAAGGAATCCTCCACTATTACTCGATCAATCTCGCCATATTCATTGATCAAAATCTGCAATGTCGCTGCCTGCGCAGGTACGTCCGGCACTACCAACATCAGATCCGCCGGCACATCACGGGCCACCAACGGTCTTTGCGTCAATTCTTTTGCCGAAAAATAATATGGTGGAGTCGGAAGCAGGGCCGGAAGGATTGAACTACCGCTCCCCGCTTCCCGAGGAATTTTCTCAGCATCCACAAACATGGGATCAGCCATATGCACCAGCTTGCGAGCCGTCTCGCGCACATGATTCGTACCTGAAAAAGTTCCACCGTCTCTACCCAACTCGACCATCACCACTTGCAGGGAGGCAGGTTCAAGATCTGGCAAACCTACATGTCCGGGCTGTGCGATACCACCAATACAAATCGCAATAATCAAGCCGACATGCACAGCCAAGGATAACCCGAAAGCCAGCACACTCGCCGGTAGGCAGCATACCGTTCGCACGCTCAGCAAAAAGGGGGGCACACCTGGTCAGCCATGCATGTCACCCTCTTAATCCGCAATCAACTCGCGCCACGAAACGCGTCGCGCGCCATTGCCACTTCCGGGATTGGACGATGGATCATCCATTACAGTAATGGTGCCACCTGTATCCGTAATCAAGGTGACGGTTTTACCGGTATTCAATTTCAATGTTTTCATACCGGCGACCAAGCCCGCCTGCCGACGTCCGGCAACATTGCCCGTTGCGCCTTCAACAAATTGCCCTGTTTTGAAATCAAGTGAATATATCCATGCATATCCACCAGGAGTACATGCATCATTCTTTGGAACATTACCCGCCACCGTCAACAATCCCAATTGCTGCTGCATATCGACATTGACCCGCTCACCAGGTGACTTATTACCTGGATTAAGATCCATGTACCAACCTGATTTGCTGGCCCAGTCAACAGCGTTGCTTGATGTAGTCCGCGTAGAGCCATCGGCACTGGTAGTCAATGTCTGTTGCACCAGCACGCCAGCAGTACGAACTTTTCCCAAACCGGTTTCAGTCAGATTGTCTTTCAACGAATAAATCGACTGTATGCTCGTATTAGTCAAATCGGAAATACCCAGATAACGCCCGGTTGCAACATTCACCACCGGATAGCTAACCCCGGCACTGGCAACCTCAGTCAACTCTGGCTTGATCGTGACAGATTGCGTACCGATAGGAGACACATTACCCAACTCGGCCAGCAAGGTCACCTTATTCCCGGTCGGAGCTATCCGGTCATCGGGATCGAAGCGCCATACGTTGCCCAGCAAATCGCCGCCATAAAACCGTTTGGCGGTGTTGTCACTGAGACTGTCTATCCACGCATTGATTTTAGCCAAACCACTTGGCGTAGTTGTGTCGCCAACATTTGTGTCTAGCTTGGAAAGCAGCACGCCGGTATCGGCATTCAAGACATACAGGTGACCTTCTCCATCGCCGCTACCTGTATGGTTATTGTAGCCTGATGTAAAGACAACCACCCAGGTACCATCAAGGCGTTTAGTAATCACAGGATTACCGTAGCTGTACCCAAGATCCACATCATTGGCGTCGGTAAAATTCCACAATGCCTTCGGATTTCCCGGATCGGTAATATCCAGCGCATAGTACCCTTTGCCACCTGCATTAAGGCCACCGACCAAAATCGTTTTCCATTCATTCTTTGTGCATGTCGTTGGAGTAATCAGGCCTGCATTCGGGCAGATGTCCCCGACGGTAGGTGCACCATCAACATAGTATTGATGATTCGCTGGATAATTCTTGTCCGCCAATTTATACAGATTAGGTAAAACCATAGGTGGGATGTAAGCCCATTTCTCGGTACCCGAGTCGGCCTGACCGATCGTCGCATCGAACGCATGCAACATGCCATCGTTCGCCGCTACATAGACCATCCCCAAGCGATCTTTCTGATGCGTTTTGTACGCGTCATAATTAGCGTCAACATAAACAAAAGGCGGCGCCTTCACATATACAGGTTGCGAACCTATCATGTCACCCAATACGTGTTCACGGTCCCTGTAGATAGGGTTCGCATTGCCCGCCTGATCTTCATAAGCATTCTGGCCGCGAATAAATTTTAAAAGGTTTTCACCTGGAATCAGGCCCCTCTGAATCGTCGTCAGATTTGGGCCACCTATCGAATCACTGCATTGCGATAATCGCACCGTGGGTGCACACATGCTGTTGAAATAAGCCTGCTCATCTTCCGTCAGCCTTGCCCAGGTAAATGGCTTCAGTTTGTTCGTATCCGCTACTAACCCGCTGTACGTATAGATAGTGCGGGTATCAGCAGTTGCAGTGACTCTTGTATCCAGCTTTGTCTGTGCTGACCAGCTAGCCGTATCTGCAATTGCCCCCGTGCTTGGATCTATCGTTTTCGCCTCGAGGTCCCCATCCCAAAACACGGTACGATACATAGCAAGGAAAAGGAAATTGTCGCCAGCTACCGGCTCAAGATTACTGGTAGCTGCAGCAACACCGGAGCCCTCACGCGCCTTGGCACTCGTCAGTACCTTGGTGATACCTTTAATGAGCGTGTCAGGCGTCTGAGCGCTGAAATAACTACCACGCCCGTTGACCGCAGCATGCCAAAGATCATCAACAGCAGTTGGCTTATCCGCTTCCGGAACGGGCCAATCTTTGGTGGCATTCTTGATCGCTTCATAATCCGCAGATCCGCCGCCCAGATAATCTTCCGAATACTGAAGCAGCCCATTTAACCCCAGGCCGAGCGTAAAGGTTGTCATGTGCTGAGAGCCTTTGTTATCCAGCCCCGACCCAAGCACATTGTTCTCGCAAACATCCGCGCTGCCGCCCAGCGCCCCCGTACAGTTTCCTAGGGCAGTAGTACGCAAATCAGTATTGTAATAATAGGCCGCGACGTCGGCCAGCGAATTAGAAACGCCACCACTGGTAACGACACTGGGAGCAGTGCTGAATGCAGTCGCGGTGGCGGTCATGCCCCCCGTTTTGGTCACTACCGGCGTATATGTAATTGCCCCCAAAGCGGTAGGCGCCTTAATGGTCACAACGTTCCCGGACACCGTCGCCGTATAACCATTTTTACTAATTAAAGCAGCCGTTCTGGAAGCCACCGTGTTGCTGTTAGAACTATCGTTGATGGAGCCAGACATGATTTGGGTGCCATTAACAACAATCCCGCTTACCAAAGTATTGCTGGAGCCGCTAAAGGTAACTGTAGCAGTCGTGTAACTAACATTGGTGACGACCGTGCCGTCATACATAGGCCGGAGTTCTGTCGCATCCTGGTTACCGACATCCGTCGTGCCGTCTAACTGGTAACCGGCATCACCGTTCCAATACCCATCGGTCGACAGGATAGTAAAATTTTGCTGGCAAGAATACTGCACCGGATCGTCTGTTCCGGTCAGCAATTTCCCCGCATAGATCCGGCCAGCCTTCGATAAGGCCGCACGCAAAGGCGTCCCGCCCGAAGGTACCGCGTTATACAGTTTGGTGTAAAAACTGGCTTTTTGGGTAACATCGAAATCTGCAATTTTCAAGAATTCGGCATTGCCAGAGTCCGTGCCGGTATAACTGATCGTCGAGTAGCCGACACGATAGCTGCTGCCTACGGCTTTGAATGCCCTGCCTGCCGCAGTTTTCATTGCCAGTATGCGAGTACGGTAATAACTGTACCAGTTGGCAAAATTGGTTTTTAACGCCGCAGCGGATGCGGTTGTGATCGTCACCTTGGTAAATTTCCCGTTACCAGGATTCGACCCAACATCGCTATCGCATTCCTTGTAAAAAGTAGTTGATGTATCAACATTTTCGCTTGAGTTGTAAGTAAAACCCAAGGCCTTAGTAGCTCCCGAATAAGTAAAGTAATAACTATTATTCAGATTGACCGGATTGTTTGCCCCTCCGGAACCGGAAGTGGCCGCGTTTAAACCATTTGGAAGTGCAGCAGTAAAACTCGCATCAGCAAAGCTTGTTCCATCGGCGTTGACCGGCGGGGTGTAAGTGACGGCGGGGTTGTAATACATCCCATTGCAGTGATTGCTTCTTGACCCGTATTCATCATCATCGAAGTTGCCAGCAGCATCAGGCGAATAATCCCAAGCCATGCTGCCCGAATCATCCAGAATGAACATGACATTTGGCTTGACCACGTCAACTGAAGAGGAAGCCAAAGGAGCATTAGCGATATCGGTTTCGGCAGCATGAGCACCGTACCCGACAAGCATCAATGCAAACAATATCATCGGGAATCGCGCACTATAGGATAGGTATTTCATCATGGTCTCCGGATATTGCTATCGGTTTGTACTTGTCATGTCATTCTCTCGTCATGAGACAAGAGTAATGCGCTAAAAATGAATCATTGCTTCCACAAAACTCACGGTATTCCGCGGTCCTTTTACCCGAGAGACTATGCGATAGTAAGGACCAGGCAAAGGCTCAAACCGTTTGTCGTCGCCATACTTGATCTCGCCTCGTTTAGGACTGGTGGAGCTGCTGGATTGATAAGTGACGCAAGTGTTGCCTGCACTGTTCGGATCAGATTCAGCCAGGCATAGGCGGTGAATGATGTATGAAACTGAATTGTCTCCAACCGATATTGCGGGAGCAGGTTTAACGCAGACCGAAAACGTCAAGCCGCTGCAATTATTGTCCTCCCAATCAACCGCAGGTGTTGTTGCCGTACTATTCCTATTTGTTGGATCAAGCGTAGATTGACTTGTTGCGTAATATCCTGCGGCCGCATTATTTGTATATAAGGCGATGGAGCCATTCAAAGGCGTCAACCAGCTAATTGCAGTCTCTGCCCCGGCATCTGCAGCCAGGGTGGCGCCTTGCTTGAATGCCATGTTACCAGCGACCAAATTGCCTGTGTCGACCGAACGCACCAACCCTATACCTGCGAGCGTCATCGCAACCAATACGATCAGTGCGATGAAAAGCACGACGCCCTGCTGACGGTGTACTCTCCGCATCGAATAGGCAGGCAGCACAACGCAACGTTCAACATTGCCGTTGAAGCGGGAATTTAATTTCATGTCTGCCCCCACAACAAATTCCGCAACGGAATGATGTTCTCGAATGTTTTATAGCGATAACACTTCCAGTTTGCATTGGCCGAGCCATCGGGATTTTTGCTGACATCGATATCACCACCTGCCCATGTCGGTTTATTTACAGTGCGACCTGCTACTGCAGTGTCTATCGTAATATCGCAAACGCCACTGGCATTGGGTTTTTCCATCAAGGGGCTGCGTGCAACCACCGCCATGCGCACCGCGATGACCCTAGCGATGTCGCCAGCATCATTCACAGTGCCACTAGCATCTGCATCTATCATCGTGGCACTCCATGTATCGACTCTAGGGTCGTTTTGCGGCCATGCACGGGTATCAAAACCATATTCCGCTTGCATGTTGACGATGTCAGAAATGATCGCACGTATAGTGCTTGTATTGGTCGCGCTTGAAAAATCAGCAAGTATCAAATTACCGTTCGCCAGCGAATAAGTCCGGTCTATCAATGCTCCCAAATTAAGTACCAGTGCACCGACACCATAGCCACTAGCAGGGAAAATATTGCTGCCCCCCGGCGGATTCCATTCACTGGTATTTTGATGATGAACCTGTACATTGCCATTGGGGATTCCAGTAGCCTGCATTAGCGTGCAATCTTTTCCTGGTTCGTATGCAACCAGTAAATCACCCTCCTCCATGCCCAAGGTGGTATTGAGAAAAATATTGGTAGCTTGAGGAGGATGCTCAACAGTTATTCGGCTCGGAAGACTCCAGCCAGCCTTGGAACTGGAAAGTATACGGATGCTATCTGGTGCGCCAGCAGCACCATTGGCGATCACCACAGGGGCTAAAGATAAATCACCAATTGGTGCCGAGTCATAATATCGTTTGACGGTGCAGCCTAATGCGCCTGGCACGCTCATGCCATATCCTGCCCGACGCACATCACGCTCGACTGTATAGAGAGCAGTCACACCATTAGTCTGCGCGTCCGCACCCGTGGTGGTCGTTCGTTTCTGCCCCTCGAAAACGACGGATACCTGCATGATGATCAATACACCAAGTAGACCGATTGCGACACCAACCATGATTTCCACCAGACTGAAACCTTGGTTGCGGCGCGTTGAAAAAGAATAATGCATCACCAATTCCCCCGCGCTACTCGTGCAGCCGCGTGACCGCGACGTAATTGTGTCGTCCCGACTCCCCCGGAGCCTGCCAGAATACGGTCACTGTCACCATATTGTTTGCATCGACCGCTATAGTCGGCAGATTTTGTCCGGCCACAGGCGGGGCTACGACGGCATCAATAATACCTGGTAGCGCTTGAATTACTCGCCCCTTCCATGCAACAAACTGTGCACCACTGGCTGTCCCATAATTGGCAACCAAGGTCGCGTTTGTCTTGTCGCCGGTCCACATTTCGCCGATGACCTGATTGGCCAGCAAACTAGCATCCGCCCGATACTTTGCATTGGTAGTATCCTTGACCGATGCCCCAAGCAATGCGACCAAGGCAAGAATACCCATCGAAAAAATCAGGATGGCGATCAGGCTTTCCAGCATGACCGACCCGCGTTGTTTGAGTATAGAAGTTTCCATAATCATATTAAGAACAACCCTGTGGATTGCTTGCCAATGCGTGTAGCGGATCACACATACGAACCAGTCCACCGGTACCGACAACTATCACCAGCCTGCGCGCATCATTTGCAAGGGCATTGATGATATCGATGCGCGTAATGTCCGTCCCGATATTGGCGGCAGGTATACTGCCCACGCCATTGAATGTCACGCCCGCACCGCCAGCCCCAGACAAGCCGGCGCCAGCTGCAAGCGCGGTAGCATATTGCGTATTTGGCACAGGCGTAGGTGGTACATCAGTACTAATGCCAACGCGCGCATTCGCGCCCCCCTCTGCAGCCGAACGTTGCTGTATCACTTCGCCACAAGCAGCACCCACAACGACACAGACGTTCCACGTCACCAATCCAGTGGCACTGGTCAGATTAAAGCGCACATTGGTATTGCGTCGCACCGCTTCGTTACGCGCAGTCTGCAAGCCATTCTGAATCGATTCAGCCGCAGTACGAACCTGCGTATTTTGCATCCACAACCCAAATGTAGGCATGCCGACAGCCAGCAGGATCGCCACTATGGCAATGCCTATCATCAGCTCAATCAGGCTGAAACCGCGCTGATGGCGAAGAATTAACATCCGCCACCTTTCTTGACGACCCAGCATGCGATGGGAGCAGTTCCCCAGGCAGCATTCGGCACCGCTGTCGTTCTACGGTTGCCAGCTTGATCGATCGTGTAGGCAAATCCATTCATGCCACGCCCTGCAATCCCTGTTGCAGTAATCAGGTAAAACTGATTCGTCCCGCCCACACCGCCACCCACACTCCAGTTACATGTGTAGGTAAAATTATCTGAAGCAGGATTCGGTACTCCACAATTGGCATCATCGGATCCATAATTCCGAGCGTCCTGATAAAACTGTTCGAGTCGAATACGCATGCTGGCCAATGCGCTCGTTGCCTCTGGAATTTTTCCACGTATTACATAGTCGCTGTAAGCAGGCACAGCCACTGCGGCAAGTATCCCGATAATTGCAACGGTAATCATGAGTTCAATCAGCGTAAATCCGGCCGATTTGCGCTGATTGAAAGAAGAGGAAAAAATATGTTTCATGGCATGTTCCCTTTAAGTAATATTAATTTAAACCAATCGAGCCGCATTACTAGGCACATCCGATAAACGGTGCAATTCCCGCTCCCAACGGCTTGCTTCATATCACTACATGTCGCAAAGAAGCCGCTAGAATGCCTAACTTCACCCAAGAAACTTCATATATGCCCGCAGATATCCGCATCACCCTGAACCATGGCTTAGGCTGTCTGACACTAGATCGCCCCCAAGCCATGAATTCTCTTTCGCTGGGCATGATCCGTACGATGACGCAAGCGCTATCGGCATGGCGGACGGATGAAAACGTACACGCTGCGCTGATCAACTCCAGTACCCCAAAGGCATTCTGCGCAGGTGGCGACATCCGTTTTTTTCATGAGGTTGCGCATGGTGGATTGCAAGGTGGCAGCGCACTCTTGGAAGATTTTTTTACCGAAGAATACGCGCTCAATCACTTGATTCATCATTACCAAAAACCTTACATTGCCCTGCTGGACGGCATTGTGATGGGCGGCGGCATGGGCATCTCTCAGAGTAGCTCGGCGCAGAGCATACGCGTTGTCACAGAGCGCACCAGAATGGCGATGCCGGAGGTGAATATCGGATTATTCCCTGATGTCGGCGGCGGTTATTTCCTATCTCGACTGCCAGGTGAACTTGGCACCTATCTTGGATTGACGGGCGAAATCGTTGCTACCGACGATACCTTGTACGCAAATCTGGCCGATGTATTTGTGCCGCGCGCAGAATTGCCGGCGCTAATGACTCTGCTTGAATCAGTCGATGACCATCAGTATCAGCAAGCGGTTGATGAGTTTGCCGCACCGTTTGCAGCGCAAATCGATCCAGCAAACAGCATGCTCGCCAAACAACGCCATCTGATCGATCATCATTTTGCACATGACAACGTGGCAGCAATCATGTCCTCTTTGGCGCAGGATGACGATCCTTTTGCGCAGAAAACGCTAAACACCATATTGAAGCGTTCGCCGCTGATGGTTTGCGTATCGCTAGAACAAATCCGTCGTTCGGCGAAGATGGAGCTGGCAGATTGCCTGCGCCTGGAGCGCACCATGGTAAGACGTTGTTTTGAACACGGCGAAACCGTAGAAGGGATACGCGCGCTGGCTATCGACAAGGATAATGCGCCGCAGTGGCGACCGCCTTCTTTGCCAGAAGTAACGCAGGAAATGATTGCGCCGTTTTTTACTTCTGCATGGCCTGACTACGCACATCCATTGCGCGATCTGGTTTAAGGTATAGATCCTGCGCGGAGGTGATTTTTTGTCGCTTTCATGACATGAGTTCGGCTTTCGCCGAACATCATTGACTGAGCATTTTTGAAAGCGATATTTCTTGATATCGGAAGTGACGCTTACATCTCTTCAATCATGAACAAGCGCCTATGCTCGCGTATCGCGTAACGATCCGTCATGCCGGCAATGTAATCTGCAACCTTGCGAGCCTGCGTTGCAATTGCCTGCGGCGTATCGCTAATGATCTGTTGGTAATCGGGCGGCAATAGATTCGGTTCGCGCATGAAGGCATCGAACAATTCCGTCACGATACGGCGGGCCTTGCTGGTCATGCGATTGACTTGATAGTGCTGGTAAAGATTCTCTCGCAAGAAGCGCTTCAACAAAACGGCTTCTGCGCGCATTGCGTCAGAGAATGCGATCAACGGAGCCGCATTACGCACATCATCCATCGTCTTTATTTGCGCAGATTGGATACGCTGTTGCGATGTTTCGATCACATCAACAATCAGCGCATTGATCATGCGACGTATCGTTTCGTTAATCGCGCGTCGTCCATTTATGCCGGGAAATGCAAGTTCAACCTGATGGCGATGACGCGCGTAAAAATCAATTTCATCAAGTTGCAAGCTCGTTAGCAAACCCGAACGCAAACCATCGTCAATATCATGATTGTTGTACGCAATTTCATCGGCTAGATTGGCAAGTTGCGCTTCCAGCGTAGGCTGCTTTTTCTGGATGAAGCGCAAACCGATTGCATCCAGCTTTTTTGCATTCGCTAACGAGCAATGCTTGAGTATGCCTTCGCGTGTTTCAAACATCAGGTTCAAGCCATCGAATGCACCGTAACGCTGCTCCAGTTCATCGACCACGCGCAAGCTTTGCAGATTATGTTCAAATCCGCCATAGTCATTCATGCAGGCATTCAACGCGTCTTGCCCGGCGTGACCAAATGGCGTATGCCCCAGATCGTGCGCCAGTGAAATTGCCTCGACCAAGTCTTCGTTCAAATGCAAATTGCGCGCAATCGAGCGCGCAATTTGTGCAACCTCAATACTATGCGTCAAACGGGTGCGAAATAAATCGCCTTCATGATTAACAAATACCTGGGTTTTATATTCCAGCCGGCGAAATGCAGCGGAATGAATAATGCGATCACGATCGCGCTGGAATTCGGTACGCGATGAGGTTGCAGGCTCTGAATAACGACGCCCCGCAGATTGTTCTGAGTGCGCCGCATACGGCGCCAGATGGGCTTCGATATTCATATTAGAAAAGCCCCTTAACCAGACTTACCGCAAATGGAATCAGCCTATGCATGCATTCAAGGTTTGGAGCAAGACATCTTGCGGTACCGTAGTGATGATCGAGGCGCCCAAGGGTTTGAGCAAAATGAATTTGATTTCACCGCCCTCATTTTTCTTGTCGACTTCCATCAACTCTAACCATCGTGCCACGCCGAGATCCGGCGCTACTGTCGGCAAACCTGCGGCTTTCACTACTGCGACTATGCGTTCTTTTGATTGCGCGTCAATGAAACCCAGGCGCTGGGATAAATCAGCGGCCATCACCATGCCGCAACCAACTGCTTCGCCATGCAACCAAACACCGTAGCCCATACCGGCTTCGATCGCGTGGCCAAAGGTGTGACCGAAATTCAGGATCGCACGCAAACCGCCTTCACGCTCATCCTGGCGCACAACATCTGCCTTGATTTCACATGAGCGCTTGATGGCGTAAGCCAATGCATCCGCATCTTTTGCCACGAGCTTGGCAATGTTCGCTTCTATCCAATCGAAGAAAGGTGCATCGATAATTGCACCATGCTTGATCACTTCAGACAAGCCGGCGGAGAGCTCGCGCGCAGGCAAGGTGTTCAATGTTGAAGTGTCGGCAATCACCGCTTGTGGCTGGTAAAACGCACCGATCATATTCTTGCCGAGCGGATGATTAATCCCGGTCTTGCCACCAACAGATGAGTCGACTTGTGACAGCAGCGTAGTAGGCACTTGGACGAACGGCACGCCACGCATGTAGGCTGCAGCGGCAAAACCTGTCATATCGCCGATCACGCCGCCGCCCAGAGCGATCAAGGTGGTTTTTCGATCGCATTTCTCAGTAAGCAACACGTCGAAAACCTTCATCAGGTTGGTCCAATTTTTTTCTTCTTCACCGTCCGGCAAAATAATGTGCGTTACCCGCTTGCCCGCAGCTTCCAGCGTTTTACTTAGGCGATCAAGATAGAGCGGAGCAACTACCGTATTTGTCACAATTGCGACGCGAGGACCAGGGATATGTGCAGCAACGACCGCAGGATCGCTCAGCAACTCCTGTCCTATGCTGATGGGATAACTACGTGCACCTAAATCAACGTGCAGGGTATGAAAAGAAGAAAGCTGTGCCATCGTAATATGTTTTGATAAAGAATCCTGTTGCTGCGACGTAGGCGCATTTACTTGCGCATGTTCCGGCCCCAACTGCGCCAGAATCGATTGCATCAGGAATTGTACGTTAGGCCGTCCAGTGTCAATGACGATGTGGGCGACTTCATTGTAGAACGGTTCGCGCGTACGCGATAAATCTTCTATGGTTTTGCGCGGATCTGCGGTTTGCAACAGGGGACGGTTTTTGTCGTGACTGGTACGCTGCAAGATGCTGTTGACGCTGGCACGCAGATAAATCACTGTGCCGCGCGACTTGAGATAAGCCCGACTTTCTGGGTTGAGTACCGCACCGCCACCAGTGGCCAGGACGATATCCTGTTGCGCCGTCAAGTCACGAATAACTTCCGCTTCACGCTGGCGAAAACTCGCTTCGCCTTCGATTTCAAAGATCAAGGGAATCGAAGCGCCAGTACGCGCTTCAATTTCATGATCGGAATCAATAAACTGCTTGTTCAGCCGTTTTGCCAGCGCACGACCAACTGTCGTTTTTCCGGCCCCCATCAAGCCGACCAAAAATATATTTCCACCCACGTTACACTAACTCTTTCTCGCCAAATGCGGCGACCGAGAGGGCCGCCGCCACAACCAGCATCCTACCTGATTGATACTTTGTCAGTCAGAATTTTAGGTGTCAGGAAAATCAACAATTCGGTTTTGTCGTTGGTCCGACCGGTGTTCTTAAACAAATTACCGAAAAGCGGAATGTCGCCAAAGAAAGGCACTTTTGAAATAGAAGTACGTTCAGTCTGTTGGAAGATACCGCCAATTACAACTGTGCCACCATTGTCAATTAGGACTTGTGTTTTTACGTGCTTGGTATCAATCGCAAAGCCTGCCGGTGTCTCGATGCCAACACTATCTTTATTGACATCGACGTCCAGAATGACGTTGCCATCTGGCGTAATCTGCGGAGTAACTTCCAGCTTCAGATTGGCTTTTCTGAATGAAATACTGGTCGCGCCACTGCTGGTTGCCTGTTGATAAGGTAGTTCCGTACCCTGCTCAATCAATGCCTTCAACTGATCTGCAGTAATGACACGCGGACTGGAAATGATTTTTCCCTTGCCATCAGCTTCCAGCGCAGACAATTCCAGGCCAATAAATCGGGTGGCAGCAGCATTAAATAAGGTCAACGCAACCGAGCCGGCACTGCCCCCTGTAGAACTAGCCGGCAAATTGACTGCACTGCCACCTAGGCTCGGCAAAGCGGCGCTCCCGCCGGGAGTAAGCTGATTGCCGCCAAGTTCATAGTTCCCCTGTTGCCTCACACCAAAGGATAGCTTGGCACCCAAACTACTACTGAATGTGTCAGTTGCCTCAACAATTCTTGCCTCGATCATCACTTGACGACTGGCAATATCGGTTTTCTGCACCAGCGCACGAATCTCTTCCAATTTGGATGGGATATCGGTGATGAACAGTTGATTTGTACGCGGATCAACAACAGCACTTCCACGCTTGGTCAAGATGCTACGGTTACCGCCATCAATGCCGAAGACCTGCTTGAAAGATTCTGCTTTTTGATAGTTGAGTTGGAAAGTTTCTGTTCTGACCGGCTCAAGCTCGGCAATTTGCGCGCGCTGCTCAAGCTCCAATTTCTCTTTCGTCAACAGCTCATCACGCGGAGCTATCCACAACACCGAACCGTTTTTTCGCATATCCAGGCCTTTGGCCTGCATCACGATATCCAGTGCCTGATCCCAAGGCACATCCTTCAAACGCAAAGTCAGATTGCCACCGACCGTATCACTGGTAATGATGTTCAAACCCGTGAAGTCGGCAATAACTTGCAGCACTGCGCGCACTTCGACATTCTGGAAATTCAAGGATAGTTTTTCACCACGATAATCGCGCACACCCTGTCCGAGTTTGTTCGGCTCTTCTTTCAGCGGCTTGACTTCAATTACCAGTTGCGAATCGCTTTGATAAGCGCTGTGCTCCCACAAACCTTTCGGCTCGATGGTCATGCGCACGTTTTCGCCTTGCTGCTGCGTCGTGATGATATTGACCGGGGTGCCAAAGTCAGCGACATCCAGACGACGGCGCAATACGTCCGGCACTGTAGTTTTCATAAAATCGACTTCGATTTTCTTGCCCTGTTGACGAACATCAAGCGCAACTTGATTATTTGGCAAATCGACGACAATTCGGCCTTCGCCATTATTCCCACGACGGAAATCAATATCACGCAAGGCTTGACGGCTCGAAACCACACTCACTTGCGAAGACGCTACCGGTAGTCCGGATGCATTGACTGCCGTTGCCAAACCGCCTGTGCCGTCAATGGTAACAATCACATTCTTGCCATCAACTGTAGTCGCGTAATTCAATGCACGCGTCAAATTGAAAACCAAACGAGAGCGCTCGCCTGCTTGTACGACATTGACGTTACGCACATCGCCCAAACCGATATCTTGCATGCCCTTGCCGGTTGCATTGGCCGTGCCGGCGAAATCCAGTGCGATACGCGCTGGATTAGTGATGGAAAATCCGATTGGAGGTTTGGTGAGCGGATTTTTCATCGCCACCCGCACCACTACATTGGACCCCTGCTGATTTGCGGTAATCGATTCAATTGCGTTCTCCTGCGCCGCTACGGCACCGCATATCGCCACAAGATAGATGAACGCACATGTACGCTTAAATGTTTGCATGATTCCCTGCGAGTCTTTGAGTTGTTTTTGGTGCGCCATCATTTTTGCGTCTCCTGCAATTCCAACTTGGCCTCACGCTCGACCCATTCGCCGGACGCGTCTTGAACGATTTCTTTCAACTCTACTTCGGTGTCAGTAATCTTTACGATCATCCCAAGGTTCTGTCCGATGTAATTTCCCACCTTGACTTGAAATACCGATTTATCAGCTTGCAGCAACGCAAAGGTCAAACCTGGCTTCGCCAATGTGCCAACCATGCGCAAATTATCCAGTGGGTAGCTTTCAAGCGCTTCTCGGCGACGCTCCAGATCCGGGCGAATAGAACCCCCATCTTTTTTTGACTTCGCCAAGGCAACTGCCAGCTTGTTAGGGCTATAAGGATCTTCTCTTCCTTTGGCGTCGTATGAAAACGGAGTAAATTTCTTCGGCTCGGACAAGGGTTTGATTGACACTCTGGTTTGCTGCCGGACTTCTTTCATCCATTGGCTAACATCATGTATGCCGCCATCCCCGCAACCGAATAGGCCGACTAAAAACAAGCCTGACACGCCAAGACGAATCCATTGATAGCGCTTCATTTTTTGCCACCTTTTTTCGCCCCTGCCGCAGCACTGCGTTGCGCCGCAACTTCGCCATCATCCAGATAGCGAAAAGTTTTGGCCACAGCATCCAATGTCAATGAATTATCTTTTGCCACAACCAAATTCATCCGATTAAGGGTCACGATACGAGGCAAATTTGCAATGTCACTCGCAAATGCAGCAACATCATGGTAATGACCAGTTACTTTTATATCGATAGGCAATTCAGCGTAATAATCTTTTACCACCACTTGACCCGGTTTGAACAATTCAAATTGCAAACCGCGTCCCAATCCTGCCTGGTTGATATCCGATAACAAAGCGTCCATTTCTGCCTTGCTTGGCAATTGCTTTTCCAGCGTCGCGACATATTCACTGACCTGCACTTTTTGCTTGCGCAAACCGTCCAGATTAATTGCCTGTTGTACTTTTATTTTGTAGGCATCTTTCAGCGTCAACTCTTCTGCCGCAGTTCGATCCAACTCCTCAAGCTGGGTACTCCAATATGCGTACCATCCCACTACCAACACGGCCAGCAATACCCCGACACCACACAACATACGTGGAACGATGGGCCACTGACCGGGATGCAAGCCATTCAGATCGCGAAACTGCGCACTGATCGACTCTCCAATATTTTTCAAATCTGCCATGGTGCCTGTCTCACAATCAAGGTTTCAACGGAGCTGCAGCCGGGGCCAGCACCTTTGCGCTTACTACAGGCTGATCATTGTCACGCGGCCGCTTGATACCGGCGTTGATATTAAATTCGAAAACTTTCTTCGCATCTTTTCCCTGCCCGATACCGACTGACCGAATTTCAATCAAATCCGGCCGCTCCAACCATGGAGAATGATTTCCCAGATTGCGCAGCAATTCGGAAACGCGCTCATTCGATTGCGCATAACCATTCAACAAAACGCGCTGACCATCTTGTTTAAAGGATTTGAGATAAACGCCTTCCGGAACCTGTTGCGCCAATTCATCCATCAGATAAATTGGCTGATTGCGATCGCTTTGCAAATCCTCGACCGCTTGCTGACGGGCCTTGAGCGCCTCGATTTCCTGCTTCAGACTTGCAACTTCCTTGATCTCTTCGTCCAAGCGAGCATTTTCACTTTTGATGAAATTATTACGTTGCTCCTGCTCGGAAAGCTTGCTCGCAAAAAAACCACCTACGGCAATCACAATCAGTGCGCCAACAATCGCACTCAATAGCAGCATCGCAACGAATTCTTTTTTACGCTGCTTGCGCTTTTCTTCCCGATGAGGAAGAAGATTAATCTTGATCATCAGTCAAACCTCCGCATTGCCAGTCCGCAGGCAACCAAATAAGCTGGCGCCTCTATCCGCAATTGTTTTTCGCGCACATTCGGGCCTAGTTGCATTCCTTTAAAAGGACTCACGACAGAGGTCGATAGCTTCGTGCGATTGGCGACCATGTCCACCATACCGGGAATGATTGCGCATCCGCCCGCGAGAAAAAGTTGATCTATGCGTGTGTAAGGCGTGGAGGTGAAGAAGAATTGAATGGCACGAGTAACTTCAAGCGCAGCGTTTTCCAGAAATGGATCGAGAATTTCAGTTTGATAGCCATCCGGCAAATCGCCCGCCTTCTTTTTGGCTTCCGCTTCTTCGTAGGACAAGCCATAAGTACGCACAATCTCCTGCGTCAATTGATGGCCGCCAAATGGTTGCTCTCTCTCATAAACCAACTGACCATCCAGCAAAATCGAAACGTGCGTGACTTGCGCACCGATTTGAAACAAACCAAGAATCTGGCCTTTGCCAGCGTTTGGCAGTTGTTGAGTGAGTCGAGATATGGCGGCACGCGCAGCATAGGATTCGATATCCATAACAGTAGGCGTAATGCCTGCGGCCTCAGCCACTGCAACTCGATCTTCTACTTTTTCCTTGCGAGTCGCTGCCAGCATGACTTCGACATCTTCCGGCGAATTCTCAACCTGACCGATGACATCGAAATCAAGACGCACCTCATCCAGTGCAAACGGAATGTATTGGCTGGCCTCGGTTTCCACCTGCAGCTCCAGGCTTTCGTCGGACAAGCCGCTAGGAAGAATGATTTTCTTGGTGATAACGGAAGCCGGCGGCATGCCCATTGCGGCCAATTTGGCGCGGGTACCGCTCTTTTTCCATACACGATGTATAGCGTCCGAGACTTGATCGATGTTTTCGATGTTGCCATCGACGACTGCACCACGCGCAAGTGGCTCGGAAGCAAAGCATTCGAGGCGCAATTCGCCTTTGCCGATTTCAGACAATTCAACGAGTTTCACCCCGGAACTACTAATGTCCAAGCCAACCAGCGGCGGATTCTTTTTGCCGAATAAGGAGCCAAAATCTAAAGCCAAGGGCAGTTCTCCCCAAAAACGTTATGTGTATATTGAACGCGATGCCGTTTAGCTTGTCGAAACCCTAACTTCAATTAAAAGATATAAGGGCTTCAATAAAAAAGTGTTTAAAAACGTGCATTTAGGACACATTGATAAAACGTTACATTAAATCGTAGCAACAAGCCTCCAAAACTGTAAAGCAATTTCCATAAAGTAATTTGCAAATCCGTTGCCAAAAATCCACGCGAGGTATGGGATGTTGCAATTCCGGCCGATTCTTAGTCACAATCGCGCCCGCTTGCGGCAGACAGCTATAATGACGCGGATATCTACCCCTCACTTTCTCTCTGCATGGCTTCCAAACAATCATCGTCCGGCAGTACTTCTTCCAAATCACCGAAAAAAACCTCCCGAACTGTTTTAAGGCTAGTCCTCGGCTTTGTCGGCCTGATATCCGGCTTGGGTGTAATCGGTGCGCTAATACTCTTTTTTGCATTGGCGATGGCGTATCCAAACTTGCCTGCCTTGGATTCGCTGACCGATTACCGACCTAAAATCCCGCTTCGTATCTTTTCAGCGGATAACGTCTTGATTGGCGAATTCGGCGAAGAACGCCGCAATTTGGTCCATATCAAGGAAATTCCCGACATTATGAAAAAAGCCGTGCTGGCGATTGAGGATGATCGTTTCTTTGAGCATGGCGGTGTCGACTACGTCGGCATCGTGCGCGCAACCGTGCACAACTTGAGCGGCGGTGCCCGCCAAGGCGCGTCCACCATTACGCAACAAGTCGCACGAAATTTCTTTTTATCCAGTGAACAGACGCTCAAACGTAAAATCTACGAAGTGCTGCTGGCATGGAAAATTGAAAAGAACCTGTCGAAAGATCAGATTCTCGAGGTCTATATGAACCAGATTTATCTGGGTCAGCGCGCCTACGGCTTTTCGTCTGCGGCACAGATTTATTACGGCAAAAAATTGCAGGACATCAGCATCGCCGAAGCAGCAATGCTCGCCGGCTTGCCAAAAGCACCTTCGGCCTACAACCCTGTCGTCAATCCAAAACGCGCGAAAGCACGCCAACAATATATTCTGCAGCGCATGTACCAGCTCGGCTACATCACCGAACCGGAATATACGCGCGCCAAGGCTGAAGAGCTCAAGATCAAGACAAATAGCAGCGAATTCGGCGTACATGCTGAATACGTAGCCGAAATGACGCGTCAATTAGTGTATGAGCAATTCAAGGAAGAAACCTACACCCGCGGCTTGAACGTTTTCACCACGATTACCAAAGCGGATCAGGATGCCGCCTATCTGGCCGTGCGCCGCGGCGTCATGGACTATGAAAAACGTCACGGCTATCGCGGCCCGGAAAACTACATCGAGATCCCAGACAACAAGGAAGAAGCCGAAGACGCGATTGAAGTTGAATTGGCGAACCATCCTGATAGCGACGATCTGGTCGCCGCAGTTGTACTGGACGCCACACCGCAATTAATCACCGCAGTGTTAGTGTCGGGCGAAGAAATCAAGATTGAAGGTGCAGGACTGACCTTTGCCGCCAATTTGCTCAGTGCCAAAGCACCGCCAAATAAACGCGTCAAACGTGGCGCGGTGATCCGTGTCATGCAGGAAGGCAAAACCTGGAGCGTGATTCAAATGCCGGAAGTGCAATCGGCATTCGTCGCCGCAAACACCGATGACGGCGCAATCCGCGCGATGGTCGGTGGCTTCGATTTCAACCGCAACAAGTTCAACCACGTCACGCAGGCATGGCGCCAGCCGGGATCGTCCTTTAAACCATTCATTTATTCCGCATCGCTGGAAAAAGGTTTGTCGCCGTCCACCATTATCAACGATGCGCCCATCAGTTTCGACGCCGGGCAAACTGGCGGACAACCGTGGGAGCCGAAGAATTACGATAACAAATACGATGGGCCGATGAGTATGCGCAGAGGCTTGATGAAATCGAAAAACATGATTTCAATTCGAATCTTGCACAAAATCGGCGCCAAATACGGACAGGAATACATCACCCGCTTCGGCTTTGATGCGGATAAAAACCCGCCTTATCTGACATTGGCTCTGGGCGCGGGCGCGGTGACGCCTTTGCAAATGGCCGGCGCTTACGCAGTATTCGCCAATGGCGGCTATAAAGTAAGCCCTTACCTGATTTCTAAAATTGCCGACGCCAGCGGTAAAACGCTGTCGGAAGCTAAACCTGACAAGGCTGGCGACGAAGCCAATCGGGTCATCGATGCGCGCAATGCATTTTTGATGGACAGCATGTTGAAAGATGTTGTGACGTCCGGTACTGCCGTCAAAGCCATGGCCTTGAAGCGCACCGATCTGGCAGGAAAAACCGGCACTACCAATGATTCATTCGATGCGTGGTTTGCCGGCTATCAGCCAGAAATCGTCGGTATCGCGTGGATAGGTTTTGACCAGCCGAAAAATTTGGGAAATCGCGAAACCGGTGGCGGGCTGGCACTACCGATCTGGATTAATTACATGCAAAAAGCGCTGAAGAATGTACCTATGGCAGAGCGCACCGTGCCTGAAGGGATTATCACGGTCAATGGCGAGTATTTCTACGCAGAGAATCCGCCAAGCGCGGGCGTGCGCAACTTAGGCCTGAGTGATGCGCCTGCACGCGCAAACGAGCCAACCAAGGATGAGGTCAAGAACGAACTGTTCTAGTTACTGCAAAGCAGAAGCAGTTTGAAAAAGCGGGAAAGTCGCAAGACTTTTCCGCTTTTTCTATTTGAGCGCGCCCCAAATCAACTCGCTTAATTTACATCGTGCAATGTGACGTCTATGCCGCCCTGCTGACTCACCATTTGCGACAAGGCAGCAAACAATTCCGCGTCGCCATCACGATGATTGATCCATTTCGAACCTTGCGCCTTGAAATGAAAACCGCCGGATTTCGCCGCCACCCACAGTTCCTTCATCGGAGCTTGGCTATTGACGATGATTTTTGTGCCATTATCCACAAATTCGATTTCCAGCACATTGCCGCTACGCGTACATTCCACATCGAGATCACTGGTATTGGCCAGCTCCTCCAAAGTGGCTTCGATCTGGCTCAAAGTTGCCTCGGCCCGCTGCAGGAATTCTGATTCGGTCATGCTACACTCCACCACGTTTCGTTAAACAGTGATTCTAATCGTGAAGTCCCTTCCTTGTTTGCCGCGCATCAGCGCTTTCTTAAATATTCTGGCTGGCGCCTTGTGCGTCAGCCTGCTCGCCGGTTGCGGGCAAAAAGGCCCTTTATACATGCCGCAAGGCGAAAAAGGCTACCAAACAACGACGATACAAACGACAGGCAGCTCGACTTCCGTCTCACTCCCGGTTAATACGCCTCCGGCCAGCTCTTCCGATTCCAAGTAAATTCACCATGTCGCATTTTTCTTATCAAGACGGCGTGCTGTGCGCGGAAAACGTTCCGTTGACGCAAATCGCCCAGCAATTCGGTACGCCGACCTACATCTATTCAAAAGCCGCATTGGTCGAGAATTTTTCTTCCTATGCCGATGCCTGCAAAAAGCATGGTCGCAATGACGAGACCGCATTGGTTTGCTACTCAGTCAAATCCAACTCGAATCTGGCAGTCTTGAATCTGCTCGGCAAACTCGGCTCCGGCTTTGATATCGTTTCCGGCGGCGAATTGCTGCGAGTATTGGCGGCGGGTGGCTCGCCACGCAAAGTGATTTTTTCCGGCGTCGGAAAATCGCGTGAAGAGATGCGACTCGCCTTGTCGCATGACATTCTGTGCTTTAACGTCGAATCGATTCCTGAGTTGCATAGGCTGAATGAAGTTGCTGGTGAAATGGGCAAACGCGCTTCGGTCTCACTACGCGTCAATCCGAATGTCGATGCAAAAACCCATCCGTATATTTCAACCGGATTGAAAGACAATAAATTCGGCGTTGCATATGAAGATGCGTTGACGACCTATCGCGTTGCGGCATCGCTGCCCAACATTAGCGTGGTTGGCATCGATTGCCATATCGGTTCGCAATTGCTGGACGATGCACCTTTACTGGAAGCCGTTGATAAATTGATCGAGTTGATCGATACCTTGGCAAGCGAAGGTATCGCCATCCATCATATGGACATAGGCGGCGGCATAGGCATCAATTACGACAACGACCAACCGGTGGCAGTCGGCGATTATTTGTCACGCGTGTTTACAAAAATTGATGCATGGCGCGCGAAAAGTTATCAAGGCACACCGATCAAAGTATTGTTTGAACCTGGCCGCTCCATCGTTGGCAATGCCGGCGTGCTGCTGACCGCGGTGCAATACATCAAGCATGGCGAAACCAAAAATTTTGCGATTGTCGATGCAGCAATGAATGATTTGATGCGTCCTGCGATGTATGAAGCCTGGCATGGCGTAGAAACTGTCTTGCAACGCGCAACTGAAGCTCAGACTTACGATGTAGTTGGTCCGGTATGCGAATCCGGCGACTGGCTGGCACGTTCGCGTGAGTTGGCTATTCAGGAAGGCGATCTGCTGGCTATCATGTCAGCTGGCGCATACGGCATGACGATGTCATCCAACTACAACACACGCGGCCGAGCTGCCGAAATCATGGTCGATGGCGCGACCGTTCATTTGATCCGCAAACGCGAATCGCCCGCCGATCTGTTTGCGCTGGAATCATTGCTTCCATAAGACAAGAGCCGGAGTGCGCAACGCATATCCGGCTCAATCATTACACCGCAGTACCCTCAAGCCCATTTGCTTTTGAGCGTTTTTGCCAGGCCCAGAATATTCTCACCAACAGCAAAGCCGCAACGATAGCCCCGAAAATAATCGGCTGCTCGAAATCGTGCTTGCCCGCTTTCATCCACCAGTAATGCAATATTCCCAGCGATGCGATGACATAAATCAGCCTATGCAACCATTGCCAGCGCTTGCCGCCCAAGCGCTTCACCATGCCATTCGTGCTGGTGATGGCAAGCGGAATCAGCAATACAAAAGCCGCAAACCCAACCGTGATAAATGGACGCTTGATGACGTCTTTCAGCATCTCGCTCACATCGAAAAAATGATCAAACCAAAGGAAGGTCGTGAAATGCAGAGCAGCGTAAAAGAATGCAAACAAGCCTATCATGCGACGCAACTTGATCAACCAATTCCATTTACTCAAGCGCCGTAGCGGCGTAACGGTAAGCGTGATGCACAGGAAATACAGCGTCCAGTCACCTGTGTTGCGCGTGATGAACTCAATCGGATTCGCGCCCAACTGATCGGTAAAAGTAAACAAGACCAACCTGCCGAATGGCAGCAAGGCAATCACAAAGAGCAAACTCTTAATAAGCGTCAGTTGCTTTGATGAAGGATTAAACGCCGTCATTATTTACCCATGACAAATCGGCCGCCAACGGGGCCGACGATGCGATACAAAACGTCGATTGCCAGAGATCAAAAAAACTTCTTCAGATCCATGCCCGTGTACAAGGATGCAACCTGGCTATAACCATTGAACATCAGCGTCGGGCGCTTCTTCGCAAAAAAACCATCTTCGCCTATGCGACGCTCAGTCGCTTGCGACCAGCGTGGATGATCGACTTCAGGATTGACGTTGGAATAAAACCCGTACTCACGCGGCGCTGAAATATTCCAGGCCGTACGCGGCTGATCCTTGACGAAACGTATCTTGACGATCGACTTGGCAGATTTAAAACCATATTTCCACGGCACGACGATACGCACAGGAGCGCCATTCTGATTAGGTAATACTTCGCCATACATACCCAGCGTTAACAGTGTCAGCGGGTGATTCGCTTCGTCTATGCGCAAGCCTTCTACATACGGCCAATCCAGCACAGGTCTGCGCAAACCATTCATGGACTCTTTATCTTCAACGGTGACAAATTCCACATATTTTGCATTGGAAGTCGGCTCGACTTTCTTGATCAATTCGGCCAGCGAATAGCCAGTCCACGGAATCACCATAGACCAACCTTCGACACAGCGCAGGCGATAAATGCGTTCTTCCAAAGGCGCAAGTTTCAGCAAGCTATCGATATCCAGCGTCATCGGCTTTTTGACTTCACCTTCGATAGACAAAGTCCATGGCCGCGTTTTCATTGCCGACGCATAGCGCGCCGGACTCGCCTTATCGGTGCCGAATTCGTAAAAATTATTGTAAGTCGTGGCGTCTTTATACGACGTTGCTTTGTCGAGCACGACATAGGATGAATTGGGATGTGCCGCGAGTTTTTGTGCGGTGGCAGACGTCGCGGCAAATGCCTCACGCGTCGCCATTTCCAGAAGTGCGCCACCGGCAATAGAACCGGCAGCTATTTTTTGTATGAACGCACGACGCGATTCAAATACTGCGCGTGGCGTAATTTCCGATGCGAATGGAATGTCGATTCCATTCGGATTGCGCTTGATTAACATGGCGACTCCGTAGTGATGATGACCATTAGTCTATTCAGACCTGCCAACATTACAGGAGTTTCATTACAGAAAGCGAAATGCAAAAATTTCACATTGTCAGCTCTTAAGCTGTCATGCCTACGCCCTGTTTATAGCTCGCCGTAAGAATGCAAACCTGACAAAAACATATTAACGCCGAGGAAAGCAAAGGTCGTTACCAGCAAACCAACAACCGCCCACCACGCTGCAATCTTGCCGCGCAAACCCTTCATCAAGCGCATGTGCAACCACGATGCGTAGTTGAGCCAGACGATCAGTGCCCAGGTTTCTTTCGGGTCCCACGACCAGTACCCGCCCCATGCTTCAGCCGCCCACAGCGCGCCCAGAATCGTGGCGATCGTGAAGAATGCAAAGCCAACTGCAATCGCTTTGTACATCACGTCATCCAGCACCTCCAGCGCAGGTAGACGATCGGCCAGCATGCCGTGCGACTTCAACAGATAGGCAACCGCCACCATCGCAGCTAATGAAAACGTGCCATAGCCGATGAAGTTGGCCGGCACATGAATTTTCATCCACCAGCTTTGCAAGGCTGGTACCAATGGCTGGATTTCCGATGCATCGCGACTCACCGTATACCAAAGCAGGAATCCAACCGCAGCACTAATCACCAACAATACAAACGGCCCCAATTGGCGCGTCGCATAAACCTGCTCGTAGTAAAGATAAAACAAGGCGGTAATCATGCAAAACAGGATGAACACTTCATACAGATTCGAAACTGGAATATGACCAACGTCGGCACCGATCAGATAAGACTCGTACCAGCGCACCAGCATGCCGGTAAAGCCCATGATGACGGCAGCCCAGCATAGCTTGCTGCCAATAGAACCACCGGTCTCTGAGCGCGCAATCAAACCGCCCCAATAGAACAGCGTCGACAAAAGGAACAGAGTGCTCATCCACAGGATTGCCGATTGGCTGGACAGCAGATATTTCAGGAAGAATTTTTGTTCGCTCATCGCCAATGAGCCGTCGTACATGGAGATTGCAGATAAAGCCAGCACAGCCAGCACAGCCAGCAGCCAGCGCACGGATTTCCAGTGCCAGCCCAGCCACGCAAACGTAGGCGCTGCCAAGACCAAGATCACTTCTTCGTAAATATCCATGTGATGGCCGAAACGATTCAGCGCAAACAGGGACGCTGCCAGCAATGCCACGCCATACAACCAGTCAATCACTGACAGGCGCTTAAAGAAACCCGGTGGCTGCGCGTAAATCTGATCTTGTACTACATCCATGACTATTCTCCGTAATGACTGCAGCCGACTTGCAAGATTGTCTTGCGACGACCGTGCAAATACAGCCTTCATTTCTTTCTACTAGCTCAGGGCGAGAAACGCGGCTCAGTATAGTCGAGTCCGCCTGTTAGTGCTGCTCTGGTCAGGACTGTAATAATTGCTGCTTCAATACTGCAAATTCTTTCTCGAAATCCAGAGTCTTGCGCTGCGAGCTAACGGCCATCAACGCATGCGAACTACCATCGCCTTCTGATTTGATCCATATCCAGAGACGGCGTTCGCGTATATAAAACATCGAAAACACGCCGAGAACGAGCAACAGGCAACCAAAATAAACAATGTTCTTTCCTGGCGAACGCGTTACCTGCAGCACCGAAGCCTTCACTTCATCGAAGCCCTGCAACTGCAAATAAACTGGTGCGCCGTAAAAGAATGCATCTGAAAAAGCATTCGTCGCCAATTGCAAAAACCGTCCGTGCTTGTCGTCAGGCTCGATTGCTTTCAAGCCATCTTTTTCACGCGCAACCTGCCACAGATCCCACAAACTGCCATTCAGGATTTTCATGAAAATATCAGCGGCTTTTTCCTGATCTTGCGGTGGAATTTTTTCGAGAAATTTTGAGACAGCAATGTAGCCAGCTTCTTGTGTATCGCCACCAAAAATCGTCAAGCCTTTTAACGATGACGCCTGCAATTGCGTACGTAATGCAGAAGCATCCGCACGCGTAGCCGGCAATGCGCGCTTGGCATAACGTTGCGCGGCCAGTGCCCGCAAATCCGGATTCAGAATCGCGGCACGCAAACGCATCCACTCTTCCACAGTATCGTTGTCATCCGCCGGAATGCGCAGGAAGCGGAATGGTTCGGATGGAGAATCACGTACGCCAGCGAGGAAAACATAGGCATCGTCCACCAGCACCGGCTGCATATAGTTGTTATATTCGCGCGCCTGCCCGTTCTTGTCGCGCAACTTGTATTGCACGCTAGGACCAACGTTTTTCAAATCCTTGTTGTTCGCATTCTTGGCGGCAGAACCGAGATGTTTATCAAGACCGGAAGACATGAAACTCTGGTTCGGATTGACGGCACGTACATCCTGTCCGTTCTGCGCCATATTCTCGATGTTAAAAGCGCGAAAGCCCGACCATTCAACCGTGTAATCGCCCCCTTTGCTTGCATCCAGCGGCGATGTATTGCCGACTTCACCTTGCATGGCGAATGCGGCATGCGCGGCACCTTGCATAGGATAGCCAGCCAGCTTCAACTTGCTGCCACCATCTTCAAAACTGGACTGATACACCGCAACGCCGCGATAGATCAGTGGCTCGTTAACCTTGATGGTCGCTGCAAATACCTTGCCATTTTCATGATCAGTCACGACCACATCGCTGGCAAACAACTTGGGCATACCGGTCGAGTAGAAATCGATGACGAATTTTTTCAACTGGATCGTGAATGGCAGATCCTGAATCAACACACCATCCTGCTGAGGAATGATGGCGGTACTGCTGCTGCTGCCTTCCGGAATCAGTGTATTGCCACGAAAGGTAGGATTGCCCAATCCGAGTCTATGCTGCGCGGGAATTTGCGCAATCACGCCATTGCCGGCAAACGATGTTTTGTCGAAGATGAGTTTCTGTATGCGTATCGGCAACTCAGAATCAAGCATGCCGCCGAGGCAGATAATAATGATGGAACTATGCGCGAAGATATAACCCCACTTGTTCGCGGCGCCCTGCTTGGCTGCGATCAGCGTTGCATTTTCTTTTTCAACGACTTTGGCTTTGTAACCGTGGGCGGCAATCCGCGCCAGAGTTTGAGTCGTTAATTCAGCACGTGTAAGCTTGGCTTGCCATTCCGCTTTGTGATGAAAATTGCGTAGCGATTGCTCGCGCACATTTTCACGCCAGCTGCGCATATCCTTCAACATCTTGGGGGCGTTGCGAATCAGGCAGAGCGATGTCGAGATCACCAGGAAGGTCATGATCAGCAAAAACCACCACGTCGAATAGAGTCCGTACAGATTGAGTTTGGCGAACACTGCGAACCAGAATGGGCCGAACTGATTGACGTAATTCGTCATCGGTTCATTTTGCTTGAGCACAGTTCCGATGATCGATGCAATTGAGATCAGCGTCAGCAAGCTGATCGCAAAGCGCATAGAAGACAGCAATTCAACCGCATCTGCCAACCAGCGACGACTGGTTTTCAATTCCCAACCGCCGGTATTTGTTTCTGTCTCGCTCGTCATTCCATCACCCTAAAACCACATCCAGACATGCGCTGAATATGCGGAAACACTCTCTGGAGTTGCTTGCACAACATCGATCGCCCTTGCAAAGAAAAAGGGGCAGCCTTGGCCACCCCTCTTTATTCATTCACTGGCAATTTATTTATTACTTCAAGCCAGCGACGTAATCTGAAACGGCTTGAATTTCTTCATCCGACATCCGCTTGACGATCTTGCTCATCTGCTCATTCTTGCGCGTATCCGCACGGAAACTCATCAACTGTGCCGTTGTATAAGCCTGATGCTGACCAGCCAAACGCGGGAACTGTGCTGGCATACCGGCACCATTCGCACTGTGGCAAGCAGCGCAGGCAGGAACATTCTTCTCGGCGATACCGCCGCGGAAGATTTTCTTGCCAAGTTCAACTGTATCTTTGTTTTTAGCTGCACCGGGAGTCGGCTTGGCCTTCGCCAGATAGGCGATCAGGTTTTGAATGTCTTCTTCAGTCATGCCTTTGGCGATGGGCGCCATAATGGCGTTCTTGCGTTCGCCACTTTTAAAGCTGACCAGTTGCTTATGAATGTATGCGCCGTGTTGACCGGCCAGCTTTGGGTTCTCCGCAATGGAAGAATTCCCGGCAGCGCCGTGACAAGCGATACAAGCCGTGATGTTGCGCGTTGCATCGCCCGTGTTATAAAGCGCTTCGCCTTTGGCAGCGTCGGCTTTGACAACTTTTTTTTCTTCGGAGGCGTGGGCAACAGAAACAATTGCCAGCAATGCGATGCATAAGGATTTTACGATTGGTAAACAAACACGATTCATTCAGACACCCTGAGACTTAGTATTAAAATCTGCCTTATTGGCGACGTTTTTTGTTACAACCGAGACGCTTTCCCTACCGCAGTGCAACAAGCGCAACCCCTTATTGTACAATAGCTTTCCGGCATTTTTGCCACACCTTATGCATTTTGTACACATCCTATGTCCCTACTTTGGCAAGCCCGCTTCTTCACCACGGTGAATCATCTCCGTGATTTGCCAAATACGCAAGTCCCTGAAATCGCCTTTGCCGGCCGCTCCAACGCCGGCAAATCGACTGCAATCAACATCCTGTCCAACCAGAAAAAACTGGCTTTTGCATCCAAAACACCGGGGCGTACGCAGCATATCAATTATTTTTCGATCGGCGGCGCGCAAGTTGGCCAACATCGAAAAGATGCAACCAACGTAGATGAAATCCGCGGCTTGCTGGTCGATTTGCCGGGTTACGGCTATGCTCAAGTCTCCGGTTCGGCCAAGCTGCACTGGCAAGAGCTATTGGGCGATTACGTACAACGTCGCGAACAACTCGCGGCTCTGATATTGATTATTGACTCGCGCCGGCCTTTTACCGATCTTGATATTCAAATGCTGGAATGGTTTGCGCCGACTGGCAAACCTATCCATTGCATACTGACGAAATCGGATAAATTAAACAGAAATGAATCGACGAATGCGCTGCGCACTGCGCGTACGATTCTGGCAAGCTATGTAGATGCAGACGGCCAACCGTTTCCATTTACCGCGCAATTGTTTTCGGCGCTTAAACGCAGCGGCATAGAAGAAGCCGACGCAAAGATTCTGGAATTGCTCGGCTTGAATGATGACGACACGGACGAAACTTCGGGTGAAATCCCGAACGATGTAGAGCCAAAAGAATAAAAAAAAACCCTGGAGAAAGGGGAGTATCTCCAGGGCAATAACGCCATATCGCATAGTACGACCTGGCCCCGCTCAGGGAGGAGAAGCGGGAGATGCAAAGCATCTGCTACTAGGACGAGCGCGCGATCAAAAAGTTTCATTTATTTTTAGCGCTTTTTTAACCCATCTCATCTTTGCTGAAGACTGCCATGTCCAAACTATTAGCCAACGCACAATTTCCCGCCGTAAGGATGCGACGCATGCGCAAGGACGCGTTCTCGCGCGCGATGATGCGGGAAAACGTATTGACACCCGCCGATCTGATTTATCCGGTGTTTATTACCGAAGGCGAAAACCAGCGCGAAAAGATTTCTTCGATGCCTGGCGTAGAACGCCTTTCTGTCGATCTTCTGCTACATGTCGCAGAAGAATGCGTAGCCTTGCATATTCCGGCACTGGCATTATTCCCCGTTATCAATGCATCATTGAAAACACCGGACGGCATTGAAGCAACCAATCCGGACGGGCTGGTGCCACGCGCAGTGCGCGAGTTGAAAAAACGTTTTCCTGAACTTGGCATCTTGACCGACGTCGCGCTCGACCCCTATACCAGCCACGGCCAGGATGGCGTACTGGATGCAAACGGTTATGTGTTGAACGACGAAACCTGCGCCATCCTGATCAAGCAAGCATTGACGCAAGCAGAGGCAGGCGTAGACATCGTTGCGCCGTCAGACATGATGGACGGCCGCATAGGCGCAATCCGCAACGCACTGGAAGCGCACCACCATATCAACACGCGCATCATGGCTTACTCGGCAAAATATGCATCGGCGTTCTATGGCCCATTCCGTGACGCAGTCGGCTCGTCCGCCACGTTAGGGAAAAGCGACAAAGCCACTTATCAAATGGATCCGGCCAACAGCGATGAAGCTTTGCGTGAAGTGGCGCTCGATCTGGCAGAAGGTGCCGATATGGTGATGGTTAAACCAGGCATGCCGTATCTGGATATCGTGCGCCGCGTGAAAGACGAATTCAAGGTGCCAACCTTCGCCTATCAAGTCAGCGGCGAGTACGCGATGATCAAGGCTGCAGCACAACAAGGCTGGCTCGATCACGACAAGACCATGATGGAATCCATGATGGCCTTCAAACGTGCCGGTGCCGATGGCGTGCTGACTTACTTTGCGCGCGATATTGCACGTCGCCTGAAACTTGGTTGATCTATCGCAGTCGAAATCCGGCAACTGATACGCACGACTTTAGCGTCACTATGTTGCCGGATTACTTAACTGTTTGATTTTCATGGTTCAGCGTTAGTC
Source organism: Herminiimonas fonticola (assembly GCF_003293745.1). Taxonomy (GTDB): domain Bacteria; phylum Pseudomonadota; class Gammaproteobacteria; order Burkholderiales; family Burkholderiaceae_D; genus Oxalicibacterium; species Oxalicibacterium fonticola. Next base: position 459,944 of record NZ_PTLZ01000001.1, on the reverse strand, counting down.
CGCACCACAGCCATTTTTGAAAACCATTCTGCCTATGAATATTTATCAAATCGGCGAACGCCAGGTTACTCTTGTTGCCGACATGCCTTATACGGTACCTGAAGACGGTTTCCTGTGGATAGATGCTACCCACGATGAAGTCGCCGACAATCCTGAGCTCTGGCGCAACGCCATTGAGCATGCAACGAACACCCGTATCTACGACCTGCATTTGCAAGATGCAATCAATCAAAAGCATCCTTCCTACTTTGATTCCACGCAAGACTACGCAATGGTTGTATTTCGCAAGCTGTCCTTTACCTCCGATCTGCCTCCTGCGGAAAACGATCTGGACGAACATGAAAGACGGAAGATCCCACCAGCTCTCAGCAAGCTAATCACACAGCCGGTGACATTTTTATTGATGGGCCGCGCACTCGTCACCGTGCATGCCGCCAACAGCCGCACGATAGAAGCAACCCGCTTACGTTTATTGGAATACAAATACAGACCTGAAGGCAATACTCAACATAACAGACCGCCCACTTCCCCTGCAGAATTGGCACTACGCCTGCTCAATACAATGATTGACCAATATCTCGATTTACGTCAGCCATTAACGGGACAGATTGATCGCTGGCAGCGCGCACTTCTCAATCCACGTCGCGCATTTCAGGACTGGACTGCATTGCTGGATGCGCGTATCGAGTTGCGCAAACTCGATCACCTATGCGAAGAGCAGCATGATGCCTTGCAAGAGTTGCGCGATTATCTTGTCGACAACAATCAAGGTATTAATAATCGCGCGCAGGATTTGTTGTTGGTGCGCGTGCATGATGTAATGGAACACATCACACGAGTACTGAATCATGCGCGCAGATTGGAAGCATCGATAGAATCCGCCGTACAGATTCACTTCTCTGCCATGGCGCATCGCACCAGCGAAATCATGCGTACCTTGACAGTGATCACCGCACTCTTCATGCCGCTGACGGTCATCACGGGCATCTTCGGCATGAACTTTGTCGATATGCCTTTGCTGGCAGATCATTCAGGATTCTGGATTGCGATGGGCTTGATGGCGGCAATCGTCATTGGCCTGCTGATCTTCTTCCGTCGCAGAAAATATCTGGACGACAGAAGCTCGGACAATGAACGAGCGCGATATTGAGCAACAGAATAATGAGCCATCACAAACAATAAAAAAGCGTCCTTGAATGGACGCTTTTTTATTTAAAGCACTGCAACCTGCCTAACAAACTTATTTATTCGGTTGCGGCGTCAGCCGCAGATATGGCCGTTCGGCTTTATAGCCCTTTGGAAACTTCTGCTTGATAACGTCTTCATCCTGAATCGTCAATGGAATGATCACATCATCGCCATCTTTCCAGTTACCTGGCGTGGCAACGGTATGACTATCAGTCAACTGCAATGCATCGATGACGCGCAAGATCTCATCGAAGTTACGTCCTACGCTCATAGGATAAGTCAGCGTCAAACGTACTTTCTTTTGCGGATCAATGATGAATACAGAGCGCACCGTTGCTGTTGCCGATTGATTCGGATGAATCATGTCGTACAGCGTTGCGACCGTTCTATCGGCATCGGCGACGATAGGAAAGCCAACCACGGTTTTCTGGGTGGCTTCGATGTCCGCAATCCACTGCAAATGCTTGTCAGCCGGGTCGACGGATAGCGCAATTGCTTTGACGTTGCGCTTATCGAAGTCCGATTTAAGTTTTGCTGTTAAACCGAGTTCAGTCGTGCATACCGGCGTGAAATCTGCGGGATGCGAAAACAAAACGATCCATGAATCACCTGCCCATTCATGAAATTTGATTTTTCCGATCGAGCTATCCTGCTCGAAATCAGGGGCAATGTCACCCAAACGTAAAGTCATGTTTTCTCCTTTGTAATTGCAATCATGAAAGTTTGACTATAGCTGTGCCAAACCGGTTTCCCAACGACAGATATCAACTATACAAATAACGAGAAGCTATGATCATAGCGCAATGCACGCAATATTTAGAATTGCTTGATGAGCGCCAAGGATTGGGTAAATTTATCGGCTTTTTGAAACCCGATGACACGCCCGCCACGAATTTCCTGGCCATTTTTATCGAAGAATATAATGCCAGGCGGTCCGAATAAGTTAAAGCGGCGCAACAGTTCTTTATCGTGTGCATCGTTTGCAGTGACATCGACTTGCAGCAAAACCATATCGGCGAACTGTGCCTGCACGCGTGGGTCGGTGAAGGTCAGCTTTTCCATTTCTATGCAGGAGACGCACCAGTCGGCATAGAAATCCAGCATCACGTTTTTACCATGCGCTTTTGCAATCGCGGCATCCAGATCAGCCACCGTTTTGACACGATTGAAGGACGCATGTTGAATGCCGTCTTTACGCAAATGCGCTAGCGGCGATAGTGCATCGCGCCCGCCTGTTGTAACACCCACCAATTGAATCAATCCAAGCGCTGCGAAAACCAATCCTATTGCTTTCGAGACCCAGCCACCTTTTGCAGCCCATAGCAAGTAAGCGCCGTAAGCAATGCCGAGCGCGGCCCATGCAATCATTTGCACTGAGTCCGGAATAATCGGCGAGATCATCCAGATCGCGAGTCCCAGCATCAATACACCGAAGAAACGTTTGACCCCAGTCATCCACGCTCCGGCGCGCGGCAGCAAAGCGCCTGCGGACACACCAACCAGCAACAAAGGCACACTCATGCCAGTTGCCATCGCGAACAGCGCGCTACCGCCGACTACGACGTCACGCGTTTGGCTGATATAAACCAGTGCACCAGCCAACGGTGCGGCAACGCATGGGCCGACGATCAAGGCTGAGATGGCACCCATGACAAAGACGCCAAATAGTTTTCCCGCTGTCTGTTGCGACGATGCCTGCGTTAATCTGCTTTGCACGGATGCATGCATTTGCAAGTGATAAACATCAAACATCGATAGTGCGAGGCCCACCATCAAAATAGCAAATGCGCTCAGCACCCAGGGATTCTGCAAGGCCGCCGACAAGCCCTCACCCACCAAGCCGGCCGCAATACCGAGGCAGGTATATACCAGTGCCATGCCGAGTGAATACACAGTCGCCAGCAGCAAACCTCGACTACGCTTTACTTGCGCACCTTCACCAACAATGATGCTCGATAGAATCGGCACCATAGGCAGCACGCAAGGCGTAAATGCCAGGCCAAGGCCCAACAGGAGAAAGAGCGGCATAATCGCCAGCAACTTACCGCTTTGCAGCGAACGTTCAATGCGTCCCATGTCTGAATCCAGAACTACATTCGCGCCTGGGGTCTCACTCAAAGAAGAGGCTTCCACACTCTGCCCATTACCAGATGCATTGCCTGTGGCGGACAGCGTTGCGTGTGCATCCGTAGGGGAATAGCACAAGCCCTTGTCCGAACAACCCTGGCTGGTGGCCGTCAGCGTAAAGCGTCCGTTGGCTTGAACCGGGATACGTATCGTCACGCTGTTGCGATACGTTTCCACATTCTTTTGAAATGTTTCATCGAACTTGATTTTTCCTGCCGGGATCTGTGGTTCGCCCAGGCTCGCATTATTCGCCTTGAAGGCAAATCGCTCGCGGTACATGTAATACCCGTCTGCGATCGCATACGTCACGGCTATCGTTTGTGCATCGGCCATGTGAGCCGAGAATTTGAATGCGACTTCGGGCGCCAGAAAATCTTCATTCGCATGCACTGTGAAAGGCAATGCGCATAGCAAGAGCAGCAAAACGATAACGCGTTTAAAGAACATGCCAGCTTGAAGGAGATTGCTTTCCTGCTTGCTGCAGTAAAAACGATGCGATGCACACAATATCGACAAGAAATTCTTAAGCATTCCGTTCCTTACTCGTTTCCTGTGTGATCCAATCGAGGTATGCCGGCAAGCCATCCACAATCGGGATGGCAATAATTTCAGGCACCGCATACGGGTGCGCCGCCTTGATTACAGCTTCCAACTCGGTGTAGTGCGCAGCGGTCGTTTTGATTTGCATCGCCACTTCATTCGCTTCTTCAAGCTGGCCTTCCCAGCGATAAATCGACCTCATTGCAGGCAGAATGTTGACGCATGCCGCCAGCCGTCGTTCGACTATCAAGCGCCCCAATTGTTCTGCGGCTTCTTCATTTGGTGCGTTGGTTAAAACCAACAGGGCTTGAGATGCAAGCGACATGGCGAAAGCAACACGGCTAAGTGTCGATGTAATTGAGAAGTTCGAAGTAGCAGCGAGAGCATACACATTTCGACAGCAAGGCCCTCTATCTTGCCACAAACAGTGGTAGATCGAAGTGCCAGCCACAAAAGCAAAAGCCAGGCAATGCCTGGCTTTTGTTGTACTTGCAATCGCGTTTGCGATTACTTGCTAGTTGGCTTAATCGCCAGTGTTATCTTCTACAGCTTCGGTGATTTCTGGACGATCAACCAGTTCGATGAATGCCATAGGTGCGTTGTCACCAGCGCGGAAACCCATTTTCAGGATGCGCAGGTAGCCGCCATTGCGGTTTGCGTAACGTGGGCCGAGTTCAGCGAACAGTTTGACAACCATTTCGCGATCGCGCAGACGGTTGAATGCGAGGCGTTTGTTAGCCAGGCTGTCGGTTTTGCCGAGGGTCAGGATCGGTTCGATCACACGACGCAGCTCTTTAGCTTTTGGCAATGTGGTTTTGATTGCTTCGTGACGCAGCAGCGAAACAGTCATGTTGCGCAACATTGCGAGACGATGGGAAGAAGTACGGTTTAACTTACGAAGGCCGTGACGGTGACGCATGGTAATTCCTTTCAGTTTTTGAGTTTAAATCCAGTTCTTCTATCGGCATTGCAGCTAGCAATGGCGCGGACCGGTATCTATAATTTTTACGACGACGGATTCTACTACAAATTCATTGGGACAGAGTTGCCTCTGTCCCGACAAAAATTACTTCTCCAAACCAGCTGGCGGCCAGTTTTCGAGTTTCATGCCCAAAGTCAAACCGCGGGATGCCAGTACTTCCTTGATTTCATTCAGGGATTTACGGCCGAGGTTAGGCGTTTTGAGCAGTTCGTTTTCGCTACGTTGGATCAAATCACCAATGTAGTAAATGTTTTCTGCTTTGAGGCAGTTAGCCGAACGAACTGTGAGTTCCAGATCATCAACTGGACGCAACAGGATAGGATCAACTGCTGGTGCACGCGAAGGTGCATCTGCAGGAGCTTCTGTGCCTTCCAGCGCAGCGAATACATTCAACTGATCCACCAGAACGCGCGCCGATTGACGGATCGCTTCTTCAGGCGTGATCACGCCGTTGGTTTCGATGTTGATAACCAGTTTATCCAGATCGGTACGTTGTTCAACGCGAGCCGATTCCACAGCGTACGAAACGCGGCGAACTGGCGAAAACGATGCGTCAAGAATGATGCGACCGATGGTTTTATTAGTGTCTTCCGACAAGCGACGAACGTTACCTGGCACATAGCCGCGGCCTTTTTCGACTTTGATCTGCATGTCGAGTTTGCCGCCGGCGGTCAAGTGAGCAATCACGTGATCCGGATTAACGAGTTCTACATCGTGTGGCAATTCGATATCGGATGCGAGAACAGCGCCTTCGCCTTCTTTTTTCAGGATCAGTGTGACGTCGTCGCGGTTGTGCAGCTTGAACACAACGCCCTTCAAGTTCAACAACATATCCACGACGTCTTCCTGCACGCCGTCGAGTGACGAGTATTCATGAACAACACCGGCGATAGTAACTTCTGTCGGCGCGTAGCCAACCATAGAAGACAACAGGACGCGACGCAGTGCGTTACCCAAGGTGTGGCCGTAGCCGCGCTCAAACGGTTCCATCACGACTTTAGCGTGACCTGCACCGAGTACTTCGACTTCAATAATACGTGGCTTCAACAAACTGTTTTGCATGAAATGTCCTTTTCAATACCCTCGGCTCATTACACCGATAAGGCTGATGGCATGACGAAAAAAGCCCACCAGATGGTGGGCCGGGAATTCAGAATTAACGTGAATACAATTCGACGATCAACGATTCGTTGACGTCTGCAGCGATTTCGCTACGGTCTGGAAGGGACTTGAAAGTACCTTCCATTTTCTTCGAGTCAACCGCTACCCATGAAGGCATGCCGATTTGCTCAGCCAGCGACAAGGCTTCAACGATACGCACTTGCTTTTTCGATTTTTCACGAACAGCAACGATATCGCCTGGTTTGACTTGGTACGAAGCGATGTTGACAACGATACCGTTGACGGTGAACGCTTTGTGCGAGACCAATTGACGGCCTTCAGCACGTGTCGAACCAAAGCCCATGCGATACACGACGTTGTCGAGACGCGCTTCCAGCAATTTCAACAATGTTTCGCCGGTGTTGCCTTTACGACGATCAGCTTCAGCGAAATAACGGCGGAATTGGCGTTCCAGGATGCCGTACATACGTTTTACTTTTTGCTTCTCACGCAATTGATTGCCGTAGTCAGAGGTACGAGCACCGGAAGTGCGACCATGTTGACCAGGTTTCGAATCAAGTTTGCATTTCGAGTCCAGCGAACGACGTGCGCTTTTCAGGAAAAGGTCGGTACCTTCACGACGGGAGAGTTTTGCTTTAGGTCCAATATAACGTGCCACGAGAATTTCCTTTAGATAGTGACGCCCCGAATGAATCTTCTTACGAAAACCAATTCATTGAGCGCTAGTCTGACCAATCTGCAATCAGACGGTGGGCTTACTAAGAACAAAACCCGCCAAGGTCATTGGCGGGCAGATAACGGCACAACAACGTCCGTTAGAACGAATGCTTAGATACGACGACGCTTTGGTGGGCGGCAACCGTTATGTGGCACTGGTGTGACATCTTGAATCTGGGTAATTTTGATACCGAGATTGTTCAATGCACGAACCGAAGATTCGCGACCTGGGCCTGGGCCTTTGATACGCACTTCAAGGTTCTTGATACCACATTCGATCGCGACTTTACCAGCGGCTTCTGCTGCAACCTGCGCTGCAAACGGGGTCGATTTACGCGAACCTTTAAAGCCGGCACCGCCAGACGTTGCCCATGACAGCGCATTGCCTTGACGATCGGTGATCGTGATGATGGTGTTGTTGAAAGACGCGTGGATGTGCGCGATGCCTTCAGCAACGTTCTTTTTAACTTTCTTACGCACACGTGCTGATGCGGCGTTATTAGGTGCTTTTGCCATAATTCTTTCCTTGAATCCGACGACTAGTCAAACTGCGCTTGGATTATTTTTTCAGCGATTGCGCTGCTTTACGCGGACCCTTGCGAGTACGAGCATTTGTACGTGTACGTTGACCACGGCAAGGCAAGCCTTTGCGGTGACGCATACCACGATAGCAACCCAAGTCCATCAGGCGCTTGATGTTCATCGAGATTTCACGACGCAGATCGCCTTCAACGATGAATTTTGCTATCTCATCGCGCAGCTTTTCCAGCTCGTTATCGTCCAGATCTTTGACCTTTTTAGTGGTCAGAACACCGGTTGTGTCGCAAATTTTTTGCGCACGTGGGCGGCCAATACCATAGATAGCTGTGAGGCCGATTACGGTATGTTGATGATTGGGTACGTTTACCCCTGCGATACGTGCCATTCGTTATTCCTCAAATCAATAACGTTAAATTAACCTTGGCGCTGCTTATGACGCGGTTCGATGCAAATTACTCGAACGACGCCCTTGCGCTTGATGATCTTACAGTTGCGGCAGATCCGCTTAACTGATGCGAGCACTTTCATTTTTGCCCTCTTTCTTACAGTTGATTCGTTTTAAAGTTACTTAGTACGGAACACAATACGTGCCCTACTCAGATCATAAGGTGTCAACTCTACCGTCACCTTGTCACCAGGCAGAATGCGGATATAGTTCATACGCATTTTTCCTGAAATATGACCAAGCACTATGTGCCCATTTTCCAACTTGACTCTAAATGTCGCGTTTGGGAGATTTTCTAGAATCTCCCCCTGCATTTGGATTACGTCGTCTTTTGCCATTCGTTTCGTTTTCCTCGCGCTTAACGCGTCGGAATCCCGCCCTTGAAGTTCGCTTTGCGGAGCAACGATTCATACTGCTGTGACATCACGTAGTTTTGCACTTGCGCCATGAAATCCATCGTTACCACAACAATAATCAGAAGCGATGTACCACCGAAGTAGAACGGTACCTTCCAACGAGCAATCAGGAACTCAGGCAACAAACAAACCAGCGTAATGTAGACCGCGCCAGCCAACGTCAACCGAGTCAAAATCTTGTCAATGTAACGAGCGGTTTGATCGCCAGGACGAATACCTGGAACAAACGCACCACTCTTCTTCAAATTATCGGCTGTCTCTTTGCTGTTGAATACCAGAGCGGTATAGAAGAAGCAGAAGAAAACAATCGCAGCAGCATACAACAGCGCATGTATCGGTTCACCCGGCGCCATCGATGCAGCCAAATCTTTCAGGAAACGAACAAAAGGACTGGTCGTTTCGCCTGATGTGAACCAACTCGTAATCGTCGCCGGAAACAGAATGATCGACGAAGCGAAAATTGGAGGAATCACACCAGCCATATTCAGCTTCAGTGGCAAATGACTGCTTTGACCACCGTAAATCTTGTTACCAACTTGACGCTTGGCGTAATTCACCAGAATCTTGCGCTGACCGCGTTCAATGAACACAACCAGATAGGTAACTGCTGCAACTACCAGACAGATCAGAATCGCCGACAATGCATTCATCGAACCGGTACGAACCAATTCAAACAAACCGGCCACTGCTGTTGGCAAACCTGCCGCAATACCTGCAAAAATGATGATCGAGATACCGTTACCCAAACCGCGTTCGGTAATTTGCTCGCCCAACCACATCAAAAACATCGTGCCAGTAACCAGCGTAATTACTGTTGTCAGACGGAACGCCATACCTGGATCAACGACCAGATTTGCTTGCGATTCCAGCGCAACAGCAATACCCAAACCTTGGAAAGTCGCCAGCAACAACGTGCCGTAGCGCGTGTACTGCGTAATTTTCCGCCGGCCGGATTCGCCTTCTTTTTTCAACGCTTCCAGTTGCGGTGACACTACCGACATTAACTGCATGATGATCGATGCAGAAATGTAAGGCATGATGCCGAGTGCAAAAACTGTAAAGCGGGACAATGCGCCACCGGAGAACATGTTGAACATGCCCAGGATGCCGCCTTGATTTTGCTTGAACAACTGCGCCAATTCGTCTGGGTTAATACCCGGAACAGGAATGTGCGCGCCGATGCGGAATACTACCAACGCACCGAGCAGAAACCACAGGCGATTCCAGGGAAAACCACTGGAAGCGCCTTTAGCAAGCTGAGGAGTAGTTGCCACTATTTACTCCGTTATCAGACTAAACTTAAGCAACCGAACCGCCAGCGGCTTCGATCGCTGCTTTTGCGCCTTTGGTCGCGATCAGGCCTTTGAGTGTCACTTTTTTAGTGAGCTCACCGGACAAGATAACGCGCACAACGCGTGCCAGTTCACCGATAACACCAGCTTGTTTCAATGCCAGGATATCGATTTCCGTTACTGGCAATGCTTCCAGATCGGACAAGCGAACTTCTGCTTTGTACGGTGTTGCCAGCGATTTGAAACCACGCTTAGGCAAACGACGTTGCAAAGGCATTTGACCGCCTTCGAAACCGACTTTATGGAAACCGCCTGAACGGGATTTTTGACCTTTGTGACCACGGCCGGCTGTCTTGCCCAGACCGGAGCCGATACCGCGACCGACGCGACGCTTGTAATGCTTGGCGCCGTCTGCTGGTTGAATAGTATTCAATTCCATGATGTTCTCCGTGTGCAAGCCGAAGCTTACGACACTACTTTCACGAGGTACGATACTTTGTTAATCATGCCGCGCACTGCCGGCGTGTCTTCCAATTCGGATACCGAATTGATACCACGCAAGCCGAGGCCGCGAACGGTAGCACGATGTGTTTCACGTGTACCGATCAAACCTTTGACCAATGTAACTTTAACTGTCTTTGCCATTGTGCTCACCTTAGCCCAGAATTTCTTCGACAGACTTGCCGCGTTTCGCTGCAATTTCCGAAGGGGTATTCATTTTTGCCAAGCCTTCCAATGTTGCACGAACCATGTTGTAAGGGTTGGTCGAACCAGTGGATTTCGCCACGACGTTCGTTACGCCCATTACTTCAAAAATTGCGCGCATTGGACCGCCAGCAATCACACCAGTACCTTCTTTAGCTGGCAGCATCAAAACTGACGACGCGCCGTGCTTGCCGGTAACCGTATGTTGCAAAGTACCGTTTTTCAACGTGACTTTGATCATTTTGCGGCGCGCTTCTTCCATTGCTTTTTGTACGGCTACTGGCACTTCTTTCGACTTGCCTTTACCCATACCGATGCGGCCATCGCCATCACCAACGACTGCAAGTGCTGCGAAACCCATGATACGACCACCCTTGACCACTTTGGTCACACGGTTGACCGCGATCATTTTTTCGCGCATGCCGTCGTCCGGTTTGTCGCTTTGCATTTTTGATTGCATTTTTGCCATGACGATTTTTCCTTAGAACTTCAGACCAGCTTCACGTGCAGCTTCAGCAACTGCTTTAACGCGGCCGTGGTAACGGAAACCGGAGCGATCGAACGCAACTTCGGCGATTCCTGCTTTCAGTGCTTTTTCTGCAACGCGCTTACCAACCAGTGCAGCTGCGGCAACGTTGCCACCCGCACCTGATTGACCAGCCAACTCTTTACGCACTTCAGCTTCAGCGGTCGAAGCAGAAGCCAAAACTTGGGCGTCCGGTCCGATGATGCTTGCGTAGATGTGCAAGTTGGTGCGATGCACTGCCAGGCGAACCACCTTCAACTCGGCGATCTTGGCCCGAGTTTGGCGTCCGCGGCGCAGACGTGATTGTTTCTTATCCATCGTCAACCCTTACTTCTTCTTGGTTTCTTTAATCACAACCACTTCGTCCGAATAACGAACGCCCTTGCCTTTGTAAGGCTCAGGACTGCGGTATGCGCGGACTTCAGCAGCCACTTGACCAACTTGCTGGCGGTTGATGCCTTTGATCAGGATCTCGGTTTGCGTCGGTGTTTCCACTTTCACGCCTGCTGGCATTTGGTGTACTACAGGATGCGAGAAACCCAACGAAAGGTTCAGCTTGTCACCTTGCGCAGCGGCACGGTAACCAACGCCAACCAACGTCAATTTTTTTTCAAAGCCCTTGGTAACACCATTGACCATGTTGTTGACGAGAGCGCGAATCGTACCGGACATCGCATTTGCTTCGCGGCTGTCGTTAGCGGCTTTGAAACTCAAAGTACCGCTGTTGTTTTCGATTTGCACCAAGCCGTTCAACGACTGGGTCAAAGAGCCCAATGGACCTTTAACTGTGATTTGCGCTGCTGTGATGGTCGCTTCCGCGCCACTAGGCAGTGCAACTGGCATTTTACCTACACGAGACATCTTGTGCTCCTTAGGCGACGTAGCAAATAACTTCGCCACCGACACCGGTTGCGCGCGCTTTGCGGTCAGTCATGACACCTTTTGGCGTCGACACAATCGCCACACCCAAACCGTTCATAACGTTTGGAATGTCATCTTTGCCTTTGTAGACGCGCAACCCTGGACGGGACACACGCTCCAAACGCTCGATAACTGGACGACCGGCGTAATATTTCAAACCGATTTTCAGCTCTGCTTTACCAGCAGCTTCTGTCACGGCGTAATCTTCAATGTAACCCTCGTCGCGCAGGACGTTGGCGATGGCAATCTTGACTTTCGACGATGGCATAGCCACTGAAGTTTTGTTCACGACTTGCGCATTGCGGATACGGGTCAGCATATCGGCGATAGGATCGCTCATACTCATTGCTTATTCTCCTATTACCAGCTGGCTTTAGTCATACCCGGAATTTCGCCACGCATGGCGCATTCACGGAGTTTAATACGGCCCAAACCGAACTTACGGAAAGTGCCACGCGGGCGACCAGTCAAAGCGCAACGGTTACGTTGACGAGTAGGAGCCGAGTTACGTGGCAACGCCTGCAATTTCAGGCGCGCTTCGTAGCGCTCTTCTTCCGACTTCGATTGGTCATCAATGATTGCCTTCAACTCAGCGCGTTTGCCGGCGTATTTCTTCACCAGGTCTGCACGCTTTTGTTCACGGTTAATCAGTGCCAGTTTTGCCATGGCAACCTCAGTTTCTGAACGGAAATTTAAATGCGGCGAGAAGCGCTTTTGCTTCTTCGTCGGTCTTTGCAGTTGTCGTGATGCTGATATTCATACCGCGCAACACGTCAATCTTGTCGTACTCAATTTCGGGGAAAATGATTTGCTCTTTCACACCGATGTTGTAATTGCCACGACCATCGAATGCCTTGCCCGAAATACCACGGAAATCGCGCACACGTGGCAACGCAACTGTGATGAAACGATCAAGGAATTCATACATCTGAGCGCCGCGCAAAGTCACCATACAACCGATTGGATAACCCTCACGGATTTTGAAACCCGCAATCGCTTTACGCGCTTTGGTCACAACCGGTTTTTGACCTGCAATCTTGGTCAAATCGCCAACTGCGTGCTCGATGATCTTTTTGTCCGCAATCGCTTCCGACAAACCCATGTTCAGGGTGATCTTCAGGATGCGCGGAACTTCCATTACCGATTTGTACGCGAACTTCGCGGTTAAATCGCCAACGACTTTATCTTTATAAAACTCTTGGAGACGGGCCATGATCTCTTAAACCTTCACTGCTTCGCCGCTTGACTTATAAACGCGGACTTTTTTACCGTCCACATCTTTAAAGCCAGCGCGATCTGCTTTGCCTGTCGCTGCATTGAACAACGCAACATTCGACACATGAATTGGCATCAACTTATCAACGATGCCACCAGTTGCACCAGTCATTGGATTAGGCTTGGTCGCTTTTTTAGCAACATTCACACCCTCAACAACGACATAGTTAGCATCAACGCGACTTTGAACCACGCCACGTTTGCCTTTGTCTTTGCCAGTCAGCACAATGACTTCGTCGCTTTTACGAATCTTATCCATCACGACTCCTTACAGAACTTCAGGCGCGAGAGAAACGATTTTCATGAAGCGCTCAGTGCGCAATTCACGTGTAACCGGTCCAAAAATACGCGTACCAATTGGTTCGAGTTTTGCGTTCAGCAAAACTGCTGCATTGCCGTCGAACTTGACCAGGGAGCCATCTTGACGACGAACACCTTTGGCAGTACGCACAACAACTGCGTTATAAATTTCGCCTTTTTTCACGCGACCACGTGGCGCAGCAACTTTGACAGTGACTTTAATCACATCGCCAATACTTGCGTAACGGCGCTTTGAACCGCCGAGCACCTTGATGCACATCACTTCGCGAGCACCCGTGTTGTCGGCTACTTCGAGCCGGCTTTCTGTTTGAATCATATGTTTTCTTTCCCAACTTAACCTGCTCGCGCACACAATGTGCATTTGCAGTCAGTCTTGGTCCCGGCAGCCTGCCGAAAGCAGTCTGATGAGGTGGACGATTTTCAAAACTTCAATTAATGCAACTTCTGCACTAAAACTTTTACTGCAGCCCTTGCAATCAAGAGATTGCAAGAACGAAGCCCGCCATTATTACACCGAAATAGCGGGCCCGCAACAACTAATTAAACTATTTGTGCAGCTTGTACAACGCGTGTCACGGTCCAAGCTTTAGTCTTGGAGATAGGACGACCTTCTTGAATCTCGACCGTATCGCCAGCTTTTGCCTGGTTACCTTCATTGTGCGCGTGATACTTGTTCGAACGCATAATGATTTTGCCGTACAGCGGATGCTTGACGTGACGCTCGATCAGCACGGTTACGGTCTTGTCCATCTTGTCAGATACGACTTTGCCAATCAACGTACGCTTCAGCGCTTGTTTTACTTGATCGTTCATTATTTGGCGTCCTTCTGATTCAATACCGTTTTCACACGTGCTATGTCGCGACGTACTTTTTTCAGCTGCGACGTATTGTTCAGCTGTTGTGTTGCAATCTGCATACGCAGACCGAACTGCGCTTTCAGCAGATCGTTCAATTCTTTGGTCAAAGCCGCTTGGTCTTTGCCTTGAAGTTCAGATGCTTTCATGTTCGCCCCTATCATTGGCCGACTTGACGAACGACGAACTTGGTCAACAGCGGCAGCTTAGCTGCAGCCAACCGGAACGCTTCGCGTGCCAGAGCCTCGTCCACACCATCCATCTCGTACAACATTTTGCCTGGCTGAATTTCAGCCACGTAGTATTCCGGATTACCTTTACCGTTACCCATACGGACTTCAGCAGGTTTGTTCGAAATTGGCTTGTCTGGGAAAATACGAATCCAGATACGGCCACCACGTTTGATGTGACGCGTCATTGCACGACGCGCCGCTTCAATTTGACGCGCTGTGATACGACCGCGACCAATTGCTTTCAGACCGAATTCACCAAACGATACGGCTGTGCCGCGCGAGTGGGAAATACCGGTATTACGGCCTTTTTGCTCTTTACGATATTTTCTGCGTGCTGGTTGCAGCATGATTATTCTCCTGCTTTCTCAGCCGAAACAGCACCGTCAACAGCGGCATCCGGCTTTTTAGCACGAACACGTTTAGCAGCCGGTGCGGCGCCTGGTGCAGCTGCTGCACTTGGTGCGCCTTCTGGGCGTGCTGTACGTGGACGGCTGCTTGGTTTGCCATCATCGCGGCGTGGGCCACGACGTTTGGTGTCATCTTCTTTTGTCAGGTCGACTGGTGGTTCGCCGCTAGGCAAACGATCACCTTTGTAGACCCAGACTTTGATACCGATGATGCCGTACGTTGTTTCAGCTTCGCCGAAACCGTAGTCAATCTCTGCGCGCAATGTGTGAAGTGGTACGCGACCTTCGCGATACCATTCTTTACGTGCGATCTCGATACCGTTCAAACGACCGGACGACATGATCTTGATACCTTGTGCACCGAGGCGCATCGCGTTTTGCATCGCACGCTTCATTGCACGACGGAACATGATGCGTTTTTCCAATTGCTGTGCAATCGAATCAGCGATCAATTGTGCATCGGTTTCTGGCTTACGAATTTCTTCGATATTCACATGAACCGGCACGCCCATCATTTTTGTCAGCGCGGATTTCAATACTTCGATGTCTTCGCCTTTTTTACCGATCACGACACCAGGACGTGAGCTGTAAATAGTGATGCGAGCATTTTTTGCTGGACGCTCAATAATGACGCGACCAACCGAAGCATTCTTCAGTTTGGTTTTCAGGTATGCGCGAACTTTGAGATCTTCGTTCAGCATGGTGGCAAAATTGCTATTGCCAGCGTACCAACGCGATGCCCAGTTGCGGGTAACCGAAAGACGGAAACCGGTTGGATGTATCTTCTGTCCCATCGTGACTCCTTAGTTGCCGACAGTCACGTATATGTGACAGGATTGTTTAGAGATACGATCACCCCGGCCTTTAGCGCGTGCTGTGAAGCGCTTCAGGATCGGGCCCTTTTCGACATAGATCGTTTTCACGAACAATTCGTCGATATCTGCGCCGTCATTGTGTTCGGCATTCGCGATTGCGGATTCCAGAACACGTTTAATGATCGCAGCACCTTTTTTAGGGCTGAATTGCAGCAGATGCAGAGCCGCGTCGACTTTTTTGCCGCGAATTTGATCCGCAACGAGACGACCCTTCTGATCCGACAGGCGCACGCCTTTGAGGATAGCTTTAGTTTCCATTATTTCTTAGCCTTCTTGTCAGCAGCGTGGCCCTTGAACGTACGGGTCAGCGCGAATTCGCCAAGCTTGTGACCAACCATGTTTTCGGACACATAAACCGGCACGTGTTGCTTGCCGTTATGTACCGCGATCGTCAAGCCGATAAAGTCAGGCATGACTGTCGAACGACGGGACCAGGTTTTGATTGGTTTTTTGTCTTTGTTCGCTTGCGCGGCTTCGACTTTTTTCACCAGATGGGCGTCGCAAAACGGCCCTTTTTTTAATGAACGTGTCATGTCTTATCCTTATTTCTTACCGCGGCGCGAGACGATCATAGAAGTCGTGCGCTTGTTGCGACGCGTCTTCTTACCTTTAGTCTGCTGACCCCATGGCGACACTGGATGACGACCTGCTGCCGTTTTGCCTTCACCACCACCGTGTGGGTGATCGACCGGGTTCATGACCACACCGCGAACGGTAGGACGAACACCACGCCAGCGCATCGCACCTGCTTTACCGATTTTACGCAAGCTGTGTTCGGCATTGCCGACTTCACCTACGGTTGCACGGCATTCAACGTGGATACGACGAACTTCGCCAGAGCGCAAACGAACTTGAGCGTAAGTACCTTCGCGTGCCATCAACACAACGCCAGCGCCGGCTGTACGTGCAATTTGAGCACCTTTGCCTGGCAACATTTCAACGCAATGCATGATGGTACCGACTGGGATATTACGGATAGGCAAGCAGTTACCCGATTTGATCGGCGCTTCCGAGCCATTCATCACTTGATCGCCAACGGCCATGCCTTTGGTTGCAATGATGTATTGACGCTCACCATCCGCATACAACACCAACGCGATGTTTGCCGTGCGGTTTGGATCGTATTCAATACGTTCCACTTTTGCAGGGATAGCATCTTTAGTGCGTTTGAAGTCGATAACGCGATAATGCTGCTTGTGACCACCACCGATATGACGAGTAGTGATGTGACCGTTGTTGTTACGGCCAGCAGTTTTCGATTTCTTTTCGATCAGGCCTGCGAATGGACGGCCTTTGTACAGGTCGGCATTGACGACCTTGACCATACCGCGACGACCAGGCGAGGTCGGCTTGACTTTAACGAGTGCCATTATTTAGCCTCCTCGGTGAAGTTGATTTCTTGACCAGGCTTCAGGCATACAAACGCACGGCGTGTGTGATTGCGACGACCATTGAAGCGACCTGAACGTTTTTGCTTACCTTGACGATTGGCAACTTGAACAGATTCAACTTGAACCTTGAACAGCAACTCAACCGCAGCTTTGATTTCAAGCTTGGTAGCGTCCGGCATCACGAGGAAAACGACTTGTTCGTTTTTTTCAGCAACGAAAGTTGCTTTCTCGGAAATAACTGGCGCCAACAACACTTTCATCAAGCGTTCTTCACTATGTTTCAGAATCGCGCTCATGCCAGCATCTCCTCAATCTTGGCCAATGCCAATTTCGTGATCAGGATTTTCTTGTAGAAAACCAGCGAAACTGGATCAGCATGACGTGGCTCGCAAATCAGCACGTTAGGCAAATTGCGCGATGCCAACAACAGGTTTTCATCCAGGCTGTCAGTGATGACGAGCACGGAATCCAGACCCATACCTTTCAATTTTTGCGACAAGAGCTTGGTCTTTGGCGCATCAACTGACAGGCTTTCGATTACGGAGAGACGACCTTCACGAGCCAACTGCGAGAGGATCGAGCAGAGGCCTGCGCGATACATCTTTTTGTTAACTTTGTGCGAGAAGTTTTCATCAGGCGAGTTCGGGAAAATCCGACCGCCGCCGCGCCACAAAGGCGATGACGACATACCAGCACGAGCGCGGCCCGTACCTTTTTGACGCCAAGGTTTTTTGGTGGTGTGATGAACTTCTTCACGATCTTTTTGTTTGCGATTACCACTGCGTGCGTTGGCTTGATAGGCAACGACGACTTGGTGAATCAGCGCTTCGTTGTAGTCGCGACCGAAAATAGTATCCGGCGCAGCAACGTTCGAAGACGATTGACCTTGGTCATTCAGGAGCTTGAGTTCCATGAATTAAGCCCCCTTCTTTGCTTTGGTTTTAACAGCCGGCGAGACAATCACCTGACCATTTTTCGCACCAGGAATCGCACCCTTAACCAGCAACAACTGGCGATCAGCATCAATACGAGCGATCTCAAGGTTTTGAATTGTGCGATTCACGTCACCCAAGTGACCAGTCATGCGCTTACCAGGGAAAACGCGACCTGGATCTTGCGCCATACCGATGGAGCCTGGGACATTATGCGAACGTGAGTTACCGTGCGTTTGGCGACCGGAAGCGAAGTGGTAACGCTTGATAACACCAGCGTAACCCTTACCGATAGTTACGCCTTGCACGTCTACTTTTTGACCGACTTCGAACAGACTGGCGGCGATAACATCGCCGACTTTCAGCTCGGAAGCAGCAGTAGCAGCAACACGAAATTCTTTGAGGACGGTACCGGCTTCAACACCTGCTTTGGCGTGATGACCAGCAGAAGCTTTATTCACACGGGAAGCACGGCGACTACCGAAAGCAACCTGGACAGCCGAATAACCATCGACGTCAGGCGTTTTGATTTGCGTCACACGATTGTTTGAAACGTCCACCACGGTAACAGGAATTGAATCCCCGTCATCCGTGAAGATACGCATCATACCAACCTTGCGACCAAGCAGGCCTTGGCCTTTATCTTGGTTTTGGTTCATTTTTTCTCCATTCCCACCTACGATTGGGCGGGGCTGATATATAAAACAACTTAAACTACGAATGCGACAAGGATTCCAAATGGGAATCCTCAGCGAAGCCCGAGATTATAACTGGTGAAAAGCACTTCCACAACATCTAAATGCGTGAATTGTTGCAGCCCACAGTTAAAAATGCGAAGCATTTCTGCCCCGCATTATCAAAAACAAATTATTGCAGTTTGATTTCTACATCAACGCCAGCAGGCAAATCCAGTTTCATCAATGCATCAACTGTTTTATCTGTAGGGTCAACGATGTCCATCAAACGAACATGGGTACGGATTTCGAACTGATCGCGCGATGTTTTGTTGACGTGCGGCGAGCGCAAAACGTCAAAACGCTGAATACGTGTAGGCAATGGAACTGGGCCTTTTACAACTGCGCCAGTACGTTTTGCCGTTTCAACGATTTCGAGTGCCGATTGATCGATCAAACGATAATCGAATGCTTTCAGACGAATGCGGATCTTTTGGTTTGGAGCTGATTTCGGTGCTGTAGACATGTTCATTCCTTAAAAGAGCGAGCCGCGAGTGAGTGAACACTCGCGGCGATAGTAAATGGCGTTAAGCCAAATCGTTTTTATTGCTTACTGATTACTCAATAATTTTAGCAACAACACCGGCACCGACAGTACGACCACCTTCGCGAATCGCGAAGCGCAGACCTTCTTCCATCGCGATCGGGTTGATCAACATCACGGTGATCGAGACGTTGTCGCCTGGCATAACCATTTCTTTGTCTTTCGGCAACTCGATCGAACCAGTTACGTCCGTGGTACGGAAGTAGAACTGTGGACGGTAGTTGTTGAAGAATGGTGTATGACGGCCGCCTTCATCTTTCGACAGAACGTAGATTTCGCCTGTGAAATGTTTGTGCGGTTTGATCGAGCCTGGTTTTGCCAGAACTTGACCACGTTCTACGTCTTCACGCTTGGTGCCGCGCAACAGTACGCCGACGTTGTCGCCTGCTTGACCTTGGTCGAGCAATTTACGGAACATTTCAACGCCTGTGCAGGTGGTGACTTGGGTATCGCGGATGCCGACGATTTCCAGAGCTTCACCAACTTTGACGATACCGCGTTCGATACGACCGGTAACAACTGTACCGCGACCGGAGATCGAGAATACGTCTTCTACTGGCAACAGGAAGGCGCCGTCTACTGCGCGTTCTGGTGTTGGGATGTAGCTGTCGAGTGCATCGGCCAGAGCCATGATTGCTGCTTCGCCCAATGGACCTTGGTCGCCTTCGAGCGCCAATTTAGCCGAACCTTTGATGATAGGCAGGTCGTCGCCTGGGAATTCGTATTTCGACAGAAGCTCACGCACTTCCATTTCAACGAGTTCGAGCAATTCTGCATCGTCAACCATGTCGCATTTGTTCAGGAACACGATGATGTATGGAACACCAACTTGGCGCGCCAACAGGATGTGTTCACGTGTTTGCGGCATTGGGCCGTCAGCTGCGGAACAAACCAGGATCGCGCCGTCCATTTGCGCTGCGCCGGTGATCATGTTTTTGACATAATCAGCATGGCCTGGGCAGTCAACGTGCGCGTAGTGGCGCGCTGCTGTTTCGTATTCTACGTGTGCGGTGTTGATGGTGATGCCGCGTGCTTTTTCTTCTGGTGCTGCATCAATTTGATCGTACGCTTTTGCTTCGCCACCAAATTTTTTCGACAATACTGTCGCAATCGCTGCGGTCAGTGTGGTCTTGCCGTGATCGACGTGACCAATCGTGCCGACGTTGACGTGCGGCTTGGTCCGCTCGAATTTGCCTTTTGCCATTTTATTCTTCCTTCAAAAAGAACGATTTATCTAAATTAAGACACCCCGTTTGGAGCATCCCTTAACAGTTATTTGCTACCAGCCAAGGAGCTTCGTAAAGATACTCAACTCGCTTGGCCTTCCAACGAATAGATTACTTAGGCGCCTTCGATGTGACGATTGCATCGATCACATTTTTAGGTGCTTCAGAGTAGTGCTTGAATTCCATCGAGTAGGTTGCGCGACCTTGTGTTGCGGAGCGCAACGATGTCGAGTAACCAAACATTTCGGACAAAGGAACTTCGGCTTTAATGATCTTGCCGCCGCCGCCCGCGATTTCATCCATACCTTGCACCATGCCGCGACGTGAGGACAAATCGCCCATCACGGTACCAGCGTAGTCTTCAGGTGTTTCAACTTCGACCGCCATCATAGGCTCCAGAATGACTGGACTCGCTTTACGGCAACCGTCTTTGAACGCCATCGATGCAGCCATACGGAACGCGTTCTCGTTCGAATCGACGTCATGGTACGAACCGAAGAACAAGGTGACTTTAACGTCAACCACTGGGTAACCAGCGAGAACGCCGGAAGTCAGTGTTTCGCGCACACCTTTTTCAACTGCAGGGATGTATTCGCGAGGAACCGTACCGCCTTTGATTGCGTCGATAAATTCGAAACCTTTGCCCGGCTCTTGCGGCTCGATCTTCAGAACCACGTGACCGTACTGACCACGACCACCGGATTGCTTGACGAATTTACCTTCGATTTCTTCGCAAACTTTGCGGATGGTTTCGCGGTACGCAACTTGCGGCTTACCGACAGTCGCTTCAACGCCGAATTCGCGCTTCATACGATCAACGATAATGTCCAGATGCAACTCGCCCATACCAGCAATAATCGTTTGACCCGATTCTTCATCGGTACGCACGCGGAACGATGGATCTTCTGCAGCCAGACGATTCAATGCCAGACCCATTTTTTCCTGGTCAGCTTTGGTTTTTGGCTCAACAGCTTGCGAAATCACAGGCTCAGGGAAGACCATGCGTTCGAGCACAACGATCGCCTTGTCATCGCACAGGGTGTCGCCAGTGGTGGTGTCTTTCAGACCAACGACCGCAGCGATATCGCCTGCCAACATTTCCTTGATTTCTTCGCGTTGGTTTGCGTGCATCTGAACGATACGACCAATACGTTCTTTCTTCTCTTTAACAGAGTTGTAAACGGTATCGCCCGAGTTCAAGGTGCCCGAGTAGCAACGGATAAAGCACAATTGACCAACAAACGGATCGGTTGCGATCTTGAATGCCAACGCCGAGAATTTTTCGGTGTCTTCTGCTTGACGCACGACAGGCTCGTCATCTTCGTTCAAGCCTGGCACAGGCGGAATATCCACTGGCGATGGCAAGTACTCGATCACGCCGTCCAGCATGGCTTGCACGCCTTTGTTTTTGAAAGCGGTGCCGCACATCATTGGAACGATTTCACTGGCGATAGTACGTTGACGAATCGCAGCCTTGATTTCAGCTTCGCTCAAGTCACCTTCTTCGAGGTACTTGTTCATCAATTCTTCCGACGCTTCAGCAGCGGCTTCCACCATGTTTTCACGCCATTTTTTCGCGTCAGCCAACAGGTTTTCAGGAATTTCGCCGTATTCAAATTTCATACCTTGCGAAGCGTCGTCCCAGATGATTGCTTTCATCTTGACCAGATCGATCACGCCAGCGAAGCTATCTTCAGCACCGATAGGCACTTGCATAGGCACAGGATTAGCCTTCAAACGCGCACGCATTTGATCGTAAACTTTGAAGAAGTTCGCGCCGGTACGATCCATCTTGTTGACGAATGCCAAACGTGGAACCTTGTACTTGTTAGCTTGACGCCATACTGTTTCCGACTGTGGCTGCACGCCACCGACTGCACAGTAAACCATGCAAGCACCATCGAGTACGCGCATCGAACGCTCAACTTCAATTGTGAAGTCAACGTGACCTGGTGTATCAATGATGTTGATGTGATGCGCAGGGAAATTGTTCGCCATGCCTTTCCAGAAGCAGGTCGTCGCAGCAGACGTAATCGTGATGCCGCGCTCTTGTTCCTGCTCCATCCAGTCCATGGTGGCCGCGCCATCATGAACTTCACCAATCTTGTGATTCACGCCTGTGTAGAACAGAACGCGCTCAGTCGTCGTGGTTTTACCAGCATCAATGTGAGCCGAAATACCGATATTGCGGTAACGCTCAATGGGGGTCTTGCGGGCCATAATTAGTCCTAATTCTTTTTAATGAACAAAACCGAGCGCCATTTTTTCCAAAATGTGCCCGGCCTCGAACAAATTACACATGTAGCGCACAACGCCTGCACAGGCAGGCGAGAACACCAATCTATTAGAAGCGGAAGTGCGAGAACGCCTTGTTCGCTTCTGCCATGCGGTGAACTTCATCGCGTTTTTTCATTGCACCGCCGCGGCTTTCCGCAGCTTCGAGCAATTCACCCGCGAGACGTTGTGGCATCGATTTTTCGCTGCGCTTGTTAGCAGCTTCGCGCAACCAACGCATGGACAAAGCCATACGACGGACAGGACGAACTTCAACAGGCACCTGGTAGTTTGCACCACCAACGCGACGGGACTTTACTTCAACCAGTGGCTTGCAGTTCAAGATTGCAGCTGTAAATACTTCCAGCGGATCTTTACCTGATTTGGTCTGGATATGCTCAAACGCACCGTAGATGATGTTTTCTGCGACCGATTTTTTACCGGACAACATCAACACGTTAACGAATTTGGCAACATCAACATTACCGAATTTTGGATCTGGCAGTATGTCCCGCTTGGGAACTTCACGACGACGTGGCATTTCGATTCCTTTCAATCTTCAGTTGAGGCGCAACAACAGGTTTGTCGCACACTCGCGGACAGTCATCATAACCATCCACTTACTCGGCCCATTAGGGACCGACACAATTTTGCGGAGACCGCAAAAATACTTAATTACTTCTTGCCAGCTTTTGCACGCTTGGTACCGTACTTCGAACGCGCTTGCTTACGGTCTTTAACGCCCTGAGTATCCAAAGCACCGCGAACCATGTGATAACGCACACCCGGCAAATCTTTTACACGACCGCCGCGCAACAGCACGACACTATGTTCTTGCAGGTTATGGCCTTCACCGCCGATGTACGAAATTACTTCGAAACCGTTGGTCAAACGCACTTTGGCGACTTTACGCAAAGCCGAGTTCGGCTTCTTTGGAGTCGTGGTGTAGACGCGGGTACATACGCCGCGTTTTTGCGGGCTGTTTTCCAGCGCCGGCGATTTGCTCTTGACGCGTGCAGAAACACGCGGCTGGCGAATCAGTTGATTGATGGTTGGCATCGCTCTATATCCAGCTAATACAACATTAATAATACGAACCCGAAAACGGTTGTCCGGGGACTAAAGAATCATTGCGGAAGAATTGATATTCGACGCGCGCCTCGATTAGAGCAGGGATGGAAAAACGCGCAGGAGGATTGCGGAAAAGCAAGACCAAAGAGCGCTTAAGCCCAGCAGAGCTTAAAATCGAGAACTCGCGAGTATAGTCCTCTATACTTTCACAGTCAACAAATGTATGAAGGACCATGCTGCAATTTCGTTGCGAAATGGCGGAAAATTCGATCGACACCATCTTCTGCGCGGCAACTACTATAAAAATACTTTCCTTCTTGACATTAAATCATATCAGTAAGATATTTTTGTAGTGGCAAACATGCTTTACACAAAGAAAAACGGCACCAAGATTTCTCCTGATGCCGTTAGATGCTAGAACTAGAACCAGCTTGGATTACGAAGCGTCGGTATCGCTGTCAGGCGTGCTACCGATATCAGCAAACTGCGCTTCCGCTTCGGCTGCGCGAGCAGCTTTTTCGGATTGCAGCAATGCTGCGCGCTCTTCCGCTTCCCACGAATCTTTCTCTTTACGGGCGCGGTGGAATGCCAAACCGGTACCGGCAGGAATCAGACGACCAACGATGACGTTCTCTTTCAGGCCACGCAGACCGTCGCGTTTGCCCATGATCGCAGCTTCGGTCAGGACACGTGTAGTTTCCTGGAACGATGCAGCCGAGATGAAGGAGTCGGTCGACAACGATGCCTTGGTAATACCGAGCAACACGTTTTCGTAGGTTGCAGGGATCTTGCCTTGAGCAACGACGCGATCGTTTTCGTCCAGCAATTCCGAACGTTCAACTTGTTCGCCGACGATGTAGTTGGCATCGCCTGGATTAACCACGGCAACACGGCGCAACATCTGACGCACGATAACTTCAATGTGCTTGTCGTTGATCTTCACGCCTTGCAAACGGTACACGTCTTGCACTTCGTCGACAATGTAACGTGCCAGCGCTTCGATACCCAGCAAACGCAGGATGTCTTGTGGATCGGCTGGGCCGTCAACAATCATCTCGCCCTTGTTCACGACTTGGCCGTCATGTACCAGCACTTGCTTGTCCTTGGTAATCAGGAACTCGTGCTTCTCGCCGTCCATGTCCGTGATTTCCAGACGTTGCTTACCTTTGGTTTCTTTACCGAATGCAACCGTACCTGTGACTTCTGCCAGCATGCCGGCATCTTTCGGCGAACGCGCTTCGAACAACTCGGCAACACGCGGCAGACCACCGGTGATGTCACGTGTTTTTTGCGATTCGGTCGGAATACGTGCCAGCACTTCGCCGACGGTAACTTGCTGACCGTCTTTAACAGTGATCAGTGCGCCGACCTGGAAGCCGATCGTCACTGCGTGTTCGGTACCGGCGATTTTGACTTCTTCACCTTGTTCGTTCAACAGTTTGACCTGTGGACGAACAGTTTTGGTAACCGAACCACGACGTTTCGCATCGATAACAACCAAGGTCGACAGACCGGTCACTTCATCGATCTGACGTGCAACGGTCGAACCTTCTTCTACGTTCTCGAATTTCACCACGCCGGTGTATTCGGTAATGATAGGACGAGTCAACGGATCCCATGTCGCCAATGCAGTGCCAGCCTTGATCACCAAGCCATCCTTGACGATCAGGGTTGCGCCGTACGGTACTTTATGACGTTCACGCTCACGGCCGAGGTCATCGGTAATCAGTACTTCACCGGAACGGGAAATGACGATCTGACCGCCTTTGCCGTTGGTGACGTAACGCATAGTCGCTGTGAAGCGAACCGTACCATTCGATTTGGCTTCCACCGACGAAGCAACTGCCGCACGCGACGCTGCACCACCAATGTGGAAGGTACGCATGGTCAACTGAGTACCAGGCTCACCAATCGATTGCGCTGCAACCACACCGACTGCTTCACCGGCGCTGACCATGGAACCACGACCGAGGTCACGGCCGTAGCACATTGCACACAGGCCGAAGCGCGTATCGCAAGTCAATGGTGTACGTACTTTTACTTCATCGACGCCGATACGTTCGATTTCTTCCACCATGTCTTCATCCAGCAAGGTGCCGGCTGCATACAAGGTAGCTTGTGTTTCTGGATTCACGATGTCGTTCGCTGCAACGCGGCCGAGGATACGGTCACGCAATGCTTCGATCACTTCACCGCCTTCGACCAGCGCTTTCATCGATGCGCCGTTCGAGGTGCCGCAATCATCTTCGATCACAACCAGATCTTGGGTCACGTCGACCAGACGACGTGTCAGGTAACCCGAGTTCGCAGTTTTCAGCGCGGTATCGGCCAGACCTTTACGTGCACCGTGAGTCGAGATGAAGTACTGCAAAACGTTCAGACCTTCGCGGAAGTTCGCGGTGATCGGCGTTTCGATAATGGAACCATCCGGTTTCGCCATCAGACCGCGCATACCGGCCAGCTGACGAATCTGTGCTGCGGAACCGCGCGCACCGGAATCGGCCATCATGTAAATCGCATTGAACGACTCTTGGGTGGTTTTGGTGCCATCACGTTTGGTGACGTCTTCAACCTTGAGTTGATCCATCATGGCCTTGCCGACGTCATCACCGGCTTTGCCCCAGATATCAACCACTTTGTTGTAACGTTCGCCAGACGTCACCAGACCGGACGAGTATTGCTGTTCGATCTGTTTGACTTCGCCTTCGGCGGTAGCAATGATGTCCACTTTTTGTGGTGGTACCAGCATGTCGTCGACGCAAATCGAGATACCGGCACGTGTCGCCAGACGGAAACCCGATTGCAGCAATTGATCAGCGAATACTACCGTTGCGCGCAGACCGCACTTACGGAAGGACAAGTTGATCAAGCGTGAAATTTCTTTCTTTTTCAGCGCGCGGTTCAATACTGAGAACGGCAAGCCTTTAGGCAGAATTTCGGACAGAATCGCGCGGCCAACTGTGGTTTCGTAACGAGTTACCGTTTTTTCGAATTCGCCGGTTTCGACGTTCTTCGGATATTCGGTAATACGTACGGTGATACGCGTTGCCAGTTCAACTTCTTTATTGTCGTAAGCACGGATGACTTCGGACACGTCCGGGAACATCATGCCTTCGCCTTTGGCGTTGATCGCTTCGCGGCTCGCGTAGTACAGACCCAACACGATATCTTGCGAAGGAACGATCGATGGTTCGCCATTCGATGGGAACAGGATGTTGTTCGACGCCAGCATCAAGGTGCGCGCTTCCATCTGTGCTTCGATCGACAGTGGAACGTGAACCGCCATTTGATCGCCGTCAAAGTCGGCGTTAAATGCAGCACAGACCAGTGGGTGCAATTGAATTGCCTTGCCTTCGATCAGGACTGGCTCAAACGCTTGAATACCAAGACGATGCAAGGTAGGCGCGCGGTTCAACATGACCGGATGTTCACGGATCACGTCTTCCAGAATGTCCCACACGACTGGTTCTTGAATCTCAACCAGTTTTTTCGCAGCCTTGATGGTTGTTGCCAGACCCATCAATTCAAGTTTGTTGAAAATGAATGGTTTGAACAATTCCAAAGCCATCAATTTTGGCAAACCGCATTGATGCAATTTCAATTGTGGACCCACGACGATGACGGAACGACCCGAGTAATCGACGCGCTTACCCAGCAAGTTTTGACGGAAACGACCGCCCTTGCCTTTGATCATTTCAGCCAGCGATTTCAACGGACGCTTGTTGGCGCCAGTCATTGCTTTACCGCGACGGCCGTTATCCAGCAGCGAATCGACCGCTTCTTGCAACATACGTTTTTCGTTGCGGGTGATGATTTCCGGCGCGCGGAGTTCCATCAAACGCTTCAAACGGTTGTTACGGTTGATAACGCGACGATACAAATCGTTCAGATCGGAGGTTGCGAAGCGACCACCATCCAGCGGCACCAATGGGCGCAATTCTGGCGGCAAGACTGGCAACACTTCCATGATCATCCAGTCAGGCTTGATGCCCGAACGTTGGAACGCTTCTAAAACTTTAAGACGCTTGGCGTATTTCTTGATCTTGGCTTCGGATTTGGATTCTTTCAATTCCTGGCGCAGCATTTCAGCATCGCGATCGATGTCGATTGCGCGCAGCAATTCACGGATACCTTCGGCGCCCATGAATGCGGTAAAGTCGTCGCCGAATTCTTCGTATTTCGCTGCGTAATCGTCTTCCGACATGATCTGGCATTTTTTCAGCGGAGTCATGCCTGGATCGGTCACAACGTAGGCTTCGAAATACAGAACGCGTTCGATATCCCGCAAGGTCATATCGAGCACCATACCCAAACGGGATGGCAGCGATTTCAGGAACCAGATGTGCGCGGTTGGCGATGCCAACTCGATGTGGCCCATGCGTTCACGACGCACTTTGGCCAGCGTGACTTCAACGCCGCATTTTTCGCAGATCACGCCGCGATGTTTCAGGCGTTTGTATTTACCGCAAAGGCATTCGTAATCTTTGATAGGGCCAAAGATTTTTGCGCAGAACAGGCCGTCACGTTCAGGCTTGAACGTACGATAGTTGATGGTTTCCGGCTTTTTGACTTCGCCGTAGGACCACGAACGGATTTTTTCTGGTGACGCCAGACCAATTTTGATCGCGTCGAATTGTTCGTTTTGCTGAACTTGCTTGAATAGATCGAGCAGTGCTTTCATGTATCACTCCAGTTGGCGTGAAAAAACGCTTGATGATGAGAAGGTTGCGTCGGCGCTGCTTTAAACCCTGTTCGCATGGGCGGGAGAGCTGAGTGGGCAAGTAAACTTCCACACTGAGTTCCGCGCATACCGGGACAGACGACACTTCCAGAAACTGCTATTGCCTAGCTATTTTTTCTACTACGCTTGCTTCAGTACTAAATTCAATCAGCAAAGGGAAGAACAACTTGCGCTGCTCTTCCCTCGCTTTACATCAGTCGCGTTCCAGGTCGATATCGATACCCAGCGAGCGGATTTCCTTAACGAGAACGTTGAAGGATTCCGGCATGCCGGCGTCGATGACGTGGTCGCCCTTGACGAGATTTTCGTACACTTTGGTACGACCATTCACGTCATCGGACTTGACTGTCAACATCTCTTGCAAGACGTAAGACGCGCCGTATGCTTCCAGTGCCCAGACTTCCATCTCACCAAAGCGCTGGCCACCGAACTGAGCTTTACCGCCCAGTGGTTGCTGCGTAACCAGCGAGTAAGGACCGGTCGAACGCGCATGCATCTTGTCATCAACCAAGTGATGCAGTTTGAGGTAGTGCATGTAACCGACAGTTACAGTACGCTCAAACGCTTCACCGGTACGACCGTCATACATCGTGACCTGATTCTTGGAAGCGGTCATGCCCAATTGCTTGGCAATGTGATCCGGGTAAGCCAGATCCAGCATGCGACGGGTTTCGCCTTCATCAGCACCGTCAAACACCGGCGTTGCGAACGGTACACCGTTCTTCAGATTACTCGCCAACTCCAGGATTTCTGTGTCGTTGAAGCTATCGAGATCTTCCGTCTTGCCGGACTCGTTATAGATCGCTGCCAGGAACTTGCGCAACTCGGCAATTTGCACTTGAGCATTCAGCATTTCGCCGATACGCAAGCCCAGGCCTTTTGCTGCCCAACCCAGATGCACTTCCAGAACCTGACCAACGTTCATCCGCGAAGGAACGCCCAGTGGATTCAGTACGACGTCCGCTGGTGTACCGTCAGCCATGTGTGGCATGTCTTCGATAGGCAGAATGCGTGACACAACACCCTTGTTGCCGTGACGACCCGCCATCTTGTCGCCTGGTTGCAGACGACGTTTGACTGCCAGATAAACCTTGACCATCTTCTGTACGCCTGGCGGCAACTCATCGCCTTGCGTCAGTTTCTTGCGCTTTTCTTCAAATGCCAGATCAAACTGGTGGCGTTTTTCAGCGATCGATTCCTTGATTGCTTCCAAAGCGTTAGCCGAGGTGTCATCGGAAGGACGAATATCGAACCAGTGGTATTTGTCCAGATCGACCAAATATTCCTTGGTGATTTTCGCACCTTTAGCGATTTTCTTAGGACCGCCGTTGACGACTTTGCCGATCAACATTTTTTCCAGACGCTGGAATGCATCGCCTTCAACGATACGCAGCTGATCGTTCAAATCCAAACGATAGCGTTGCAGTTCGTCGTCGATAATCTGTTGTGCACGTTTGTCGCGTGGAATACCTTCGCGAGTAAACACTTGCACGTCGATTACGGTACCGACCATGCCGGATGGTACGCGCAACGATGTATCTTTTACGTCAGATGCTTTTTCGCCGAAAATCGCGCGCAGCAGTTTTTCTTCCGGCGTCAGTTGGGTTTCGCCTTTAGGCGTAACTTTACCGACCAGAGTGTCGCCAGCGGTAACTTCTGCACCGATGTAGACGATACCGGATTCATCCAGACGCGCCAGTTGGTTTTCAGCCAGGTTCGAGATATCACGGGTGATTTCTTCGGCGCCCAGCTTGGTGTCACGTGCAACAACCGACAACTCTTCGATGTGAATCGAGGTGTAACGGTCATCAGCCACAACTTTTTCAGAAATCAGAATCGAATCTTCGAAGTTGTAACCGTTCCATGGCATAAACGCGATCAGCATGTTCTGACCCAGAGCGAGTTCGCCCAGATCTGTCGATGCGCCGTCGGCGATAACGTCATGTTTTGCAACGCGATCGCCAACTTGCACGATAGGACGTTGGTTAATGTTCGTGTTTTGGTTCGAACGGGTGTACTTGATCAGGTTGTAGATATCCACACCGACTTCACCGGCTTGTGCTTCGTCGTCATTGACGCGAATCACGACACGGCCTGCATCGATGTAATCTACGACGCCGCCACGCAGCGCTTGAACTGTTGTACCCGAATCGACTGCAACCGTACGTTCGATACCGGTACCAACCAATGCTTTTTCCGGACGCAGACAAGGAACTGCCTGACGTTGCATGTTGGCACCCATCAATGCGCGGTTCGCATCATCGTGTTCGAGGAATGGAATCAGCGAAGCAGCGACCGAAACAACCTGGCCTGTTGCCACGTCCATGTATTGAACACGTTCTGGTGATACCAGAATCGTTTCGCCAGCTTCACGTGCAGAAACCAGCTCATCGGACAATTGACCTGCCTTGTCGATAGTCGCATTCGCCTGAGCGATGATGTAGCGACCTTCTTCAATCGCGGACAGATAATCGATCTGGTCGGTAACTTTGCTGCCTTCGACTTTACGATATGGGGTTTCGAGGAAACCGTATTCGTTCAAACGAGCATACATAGCCAGCGAGTTGATCAGACCAATGTTCGGACCTTCCGGTGTTTCGATCGGGCAGACGCGGCCGTAGTGAGTTGGATGCACGTCGCGCACCTCAAAGCCGGCGCGCTCACGCGTCAAACCGCCAGGTCCAAGTGCAGAAATACGACGTTTGTGCGTGATTTCCGACAATGGATTGGTTTGATCCATAAACTGCGACAACTGCGACGAACCGAAGAATTCACGTATCGCAGCCGAAATAGGCTTGGAGTTGATCAAGTCATGCGGCATCAGGTTGTCGGCTTCGGCTTGGCCTAGGCGTTCTTTGACAGCGCGCTCAACACGAACCAGACCAGCACGGAATTGGTTCTCAGCCAATTCACCGACGCAACGTACGCGACGGTTACCCAAGTGATCGATATCATCGACTTCGCCGCGACCATTTCGCAACTCAACCAGAATCTTGATCACAGCCAGTACGTCTTCGTTCGACAAAGTCATGTCGCCAGTCAGCGAATCACGACCGATGCGACGGTTGAACTTCATGCGGCCGACAGCCGACAGATCATAACGATCTGCGTTGTAGAACAAGCCATTGAACAAGGCTTCAACCGAATCTTCAGTTGGCGGTTCGCCTGGACGCATCATGCGATAGATAGCAACCTTGGCTGCCATCTGATCGTTAGTGTCGTCCATACGCAAGGTTTGCGAAATGTAGCCACCTTGATCCAAGTCATTGGTGTACAAGGTTTGGATTGCAGCGACATCGGCTTCGCGCAATTTCGCCAGCAAATCCTCGGTTAATTCATCATTGGCGTTGGCAATGACTTCGCCAGTGCTCGCATCAACAATGTTTTTCGCCAGAATGCGGCCCAGCAGATAATCTTCCGGAACCGAAATTTGCTTGATACCAGCAGCGTCAACATCACGCACGTGCTTGCTGTTGATGCGCTTGTCTTTTGCAACAATAACTTTGCCGGCTTTGTCTGTAATGTCAAAACGGGCGACTTCGCCACGCAGACGTTCAGCCACAAATTTCATTTCAGCGCCATCAGCGTGCAGAGTGAAATCATCGAAAACGAAGAAGTTTTCAAGGATTTGCTCCGGCGTCATGCCAATTGCTTTCAACAGGATCGTGACAGGCATTTTGCGACGACGATCGACGCGGAAGAACAGAATGTCTTTTGGATCGAATTCGTAATCCAGCCATGAACCACGGTAAGGAATAATACGTGCGGAGAACAGCAATTTACCGGACGAGTGCGTCTTGCCGCGGTCATGTTCAAAGAACACACCTGGCGAACGATGCAACTGCGACACGATAACGCGTTCGGTACCGTTGATAACGAAAGAACCTGTAGAAGTCATGAGCGGCAATTCGCCCATGTAAACTTCTTGTTCTTTCATTTCCTTGACGACCGGCTTGGTCGGCGATTCTTTATCCAGAATCACCAGGCGAACTTTGGCACGCAGAGGCGACGCGTACGTCAATCCACGTTGTTGGCATTCTTTGATGTTGAACGGCGGATCGCCGAGCACATACGACAAGAATTCGAGACGCGCAAAACCATTGTGCGAAACGATAGGGAAAATAGACGTGAAGGCAGATTGCAAGCCTTCATTTTTGCGTTGGGACGGTATTTTGTCTTCTTGCAAAAAGTCATGATAAGACTCGAGCTGGGTCGCCAGCAGGAACGGAACGTTGTGAACGTTAGCGCGTTTCGCGAATGATTTGCGAATGCGCTTTTTCTCAGTAAATGAGTAGTGCATGGACACTCCGTGAGTGACAGGGGAAGGATAGAGAATTCAGGATTCAGGCTGCATTGCCGAGCTGCAACAATTCACAACTCGAAACATTGAAACCTCAAGTCTCTGCCCTTGGGCCGGTCGGCTGAACAACACACCAGATTACATCAAGTCAATCAAGTCTGCTGACAACCACATTTTTAAATTCAAAAACGACAAAGGAGCCAAAGCCGAACCGCCCTTTCGGGAGGTTTCGTGCTTTGACTCAGGCGCTGATAGAAACGACTAACGAGCGCAAGTAAAACTGAATTACTTGATTTCTGCTTTCGCGCCAGCTTCTTCCAGCTTTTTCTTAGCTGCTTCAGCGTCTGCTTTCGAAACGCCTTCTTTCAAAGGTTTCGGTGCAGCATCAACCAGATCTTTAGCTTCTTTCAAGCCCAGACCGGTGATTTCACGAACTGCTTTAATCACGCCAACTTTGTTCGCGCCGAAATCAGCCAATACAACGGTGAATTCGGTTTGTTCTTCAGCAGCGCCACCAGCAGCAGCGCCGCCAGCTGCTGGTGCAGCCATTGCAGCAGCGGATACGCCGAATTTTTCTTCGAATGCTTTTACCAAGTCATTCAGTTCCAGGACTGTCAGGTTGCCTACGGCTTCCAGGATGTCGTCTTTGCTAATTGCCATTTGAAACTCCTAAATTTTTTTCAATAATTACATCTGATTGGTACTGACGCGAAGCGTCGAAACAAGAGCACAGGCCGCTTATGCGGCGACCTGTTATTCCGCTGCTGCTTCGGTAACTTCGGCGACTGGTTCTGCTGCAGCTGCAGGCGCTTGGCCTTCAGATTTTTGAGCAGCAAGAGCAGCCAGACCACGCGTAAAGCTCGCAACCGGAACCAGCATCATGCCCAAGACTTGGGCCAGCAGGACTTCACGGCTAGGGATATTTGCCAATGCAGTAACAGCCGCTTTATCAAGCGTCTTGCCTGCATAGTTACCTGCTTTAACAACCAGTTTGTCGTTGGTTTTAGCAAAGTCACTGATGACTTTAGCTGCAGCAACGGCATCGTCCGAGATCGAATAGATCAACGGGCCGGTCATTTCAGAAGCGAGGTCTGCAAATGCGGTACCTTCAACAGCACGACGAGCGAGTGTGTTTTTCAACACGCGCAAGTAGACGCCTTGGTCCCGCGCTTTGGCGCGCAGTTGTGTCAAGTGACCAACCTGGATGCCACGATATTCGGCCACGACGATAGTCTGCGCAGATGCGATCTTTGCAGAGATTTCGGCGACTACGGCCTTTTTGTCATTCAGATTGAGACTCAAGATCAACCTCCAAAAATGATACTCGGCGCATACACAATCATCATTGATTGCTTGCCTTGCATCGGTTCGAACACGGCGTCCGAAGTTAGGAGTTCATACTGGCTAGCCAGCGAAGAGACTGCAAAACTTGTTCGGGGTCACCATCTGCGCTGGGCATAGCATCGTTGCCGATACCACATTTAACTTTGCACACTACTTACATGCACGCCGCCCAACGGTCTTTGATTGCCTGAACCTTCTTCTATCCTGCCGAATCCGGTCCAGCCCAAAGATGCGCCCGCCACCAAACTGGCAACGGGACTTAATTCAATTTCTTACGCAGACAAGCTCGACTGATCGACGCGAACACCAGCGCCCATAGTCGACGACAGCGAAACCTTGCGCAGGTAAACACCCTTGCTGGTTGCTGGCTTGGCTTTTGTCAACGCATCCATCAAAGCCAACAAGTTGGATTTGAGGGCTTCGTCGGAGAACGATTTACGACCGATGGTGGCGTGAATAATGCCAGCCTTATCAGTGCGGTATTGCACTTGACCTGCTTTTGCATTTTTAACTGCAGTAGCAACGTCAGGAGTAACAGTACCGACTTTCGGGTTAGGCATCATCCCGCGTGGGCCGAGGATTTGACCCAAGGTACCAACGATACGCATGGTGTCTGGCGATGCGATAACGATATCGAAAGGCATATTGCCAGCCTTGATCGATTCAGCCAGATCTTCCATACCGACGATGTCAGCACCAGCAGCTTTCGCTTGCTCTGCTTTTTCGCCAGTTGCAAAAACCGCAACGCGGACCGATTTACCGGTACCAGCTGGCAAGACAACAGAACCACGAACTACTTGGTCAGATTTTTTAGCATCAACACCGAGTTGAACCGAGATATCGATCGATTCATCGAATTTTGCGGATGCGCATTCTTTGATCAAAGCAACTGCGCTGTCGAATGGGTACGCTTTGGTACGATCAACTTTTGCTGCAAATGCTTTAACGCGTTTGGATAACTTAGCCATTACAGACCCTCCACCGTGATGCCCATGGAACGTGCGGAACCGGCGATCGTACGCACGGCAGCATCCATGTCGGCAGCCGTCAAATCCGGCCGTTTGGTTGTTGCGATTTCTTCAGCTTGCGCACGTGTGATCTTGCCGACTTTGTCGGTATGTGGCTTAGGCGAACCTTTAGTAATGTTCGCAGCTTTTTTGATCAGGTAGGTTGCTGGAGGCGTCTTCATCACAAAAGTGAAAGACTTGTCAGCAAATGCAGTAATCACAACCGGAATTGGCATACCTGGCTCAACACCTTGAGTCTGCGCGTTGAACGCTTTGCAGAATTCCATGATGTTCAAACCACGTTGACCTAAAGCAGGCCCGATTGGAGGGGATGGGTTTGCTTTACCAGCTGGAACTTGCAGCTTGATAAAACCAATGATTTTCTTTGCCATGATGGCTCCTACATTGATTGAGTGGTAGCGCCTGTTCACTTGCCTTGCGGCGTATTACTTGGGCTCCTCTTTTTACTGCCTTGATCAAATTCAGCCATCTTTCGATGTACCACGCTTCGACCAGCGCTAATTCTTCATACTTTTTCGACTTGGCCGAATTCGAGCTCAACTGGCGTGGCGCGACCGAAAATCGTCACCGACACGCGCACTTTGGATTTCTCGTAATTGACTTCTTCGACATTGCCGTTGAAGTCTGTGAACGGACCATCCTTGATACGAACCAGCTCGCCGACTTCGTACAAAACTTTTGGACGCGGCTTTTCGACACCATCCTGCATTTGCTGCATGATCTTGTCGACTTCGTGCGGCGGAATCGGTGTTGGCTTGTTCGATTTGCCACCAATAAAGCCGGTTACCTTACTTGTATTCTTAACCAAATGCCATGTTTCGTCGGTCATTTCCATCTCGACGAGCACATAACCAGGAAAGAAACGGCGTTCGCTGACCGATTTTTGACCGTTTTTGACCTCGATCACTTCTTCGGTAGGCACCAGAATCTGTCCAAACTGATCTTCCATACCGGCGCGAATCACGCGCTCGGTTAACGCACGCATCACGCTCTTTTCCATACCGGAATAGGCGTGAACGACGTACCAACGTTTTTTACTTGCCGCAGCTGTGCTTGCAGCCGATGCAGCGGCAGTGCTAGGCACGCCTTCTTGCGCGTCATCCTGAATATTGTCGCCCATTATCTTTTCCAGCCCAAAATCAGGTCGTACAACACAACTTCGAGTAACTTATCCGTACCGAACAGGAAAAGCGCCATGATCAACACAAAGCCGAAAACAATTGCAGTCATCTGCAATGTTTCCTTGCGGGTTGGCCAAACTACTTTCTTTGTTTCACGAACCGCTTCTTTGGAAAAATTAACAAAGTCACGACCCGATGCCGACGTCCATGCGATTGCGATTGCAACCAGCAAGCCACCAACCAGCGCAGCAGCGCGCACAATCGTTGCCTTGTCCGACAAAACATAAAATCCAACTACGCCCGCGATTGCGACGAGTATCGCCAAGACGATCTTAATCTTATCGCCTGACGCGCCAACAGTTTGTACGGGATGATTAGACATACTTTTCTACTTTCGATGCCCTGCACCAGAATCGGTGGCAGGGGCGGAGGGCCTCGAACCCCCAACCTTCGGTTTTGGAGACCGACACTCTGCCAATTGAGCTACGCCCCTACGCTTTAAACACTACCACTACTTGAAGTACTTACGGCGACCTGATTAAAGATCGCCGCAAGCATTTCATTTATTACTCAATAATTTTAGCAACAACACCGGCGCCGACAGTACGACCGCCTTCGCGAATCGCGAAGCGCAGACCTTCTTCCATCGCGATCGGGTTGATCAACATCACGGTGATCGAGACGTTGTCGCCTGGCATAACCATTTCTTTGTCTTTCGGCAACTCGATCGAACCAGTTACGTCCGTGGTACGGAAGTAGAACTGTGGACGGTAGTTGTTGAAGAATGGTGTATGACGGCCGCCTTCATCTTTCGACAGAACGTAGATTTCGCCTGTGAAATGTTTGTGCGGTTTGATCGAGCCTGGTTTTGCCAGAACTTGACCACGTTCTACGTCTTCACGCTTGGTGCCGCGCAACAGTACGCCGACGTTGTCGCCTGCTTGACCTTGGTCGAGCAATTTACGGAACATTTCAACGCCTGTGCAGGTGGTGACTTGGGTATCGCGGATGCCGACGATTTCCAGAGCTTCACCAACTTTGACGATACCGCGTTCGATACGACCGGTAACAACTGTACCGCGACCGGAGATCGAGAATACGTCTTCTACTGGCAACAGGAAGGCGCCGTCTACTGCGCGTTCTGGTGTTGGGATGTAGCTGTCGAGTGCATCGGCCAGAGCCATGATTGCTGCTTCGCCCAATGGACCTTGGTCGCCTTCGAGCGCCAATTTAGCCGAACCTTTGATGATAGGCAGGTCGTCGCCTGGGAATTCGTATTTCGACAGAAGCTCACGCACTTCCATTTCAACGAGTTCGAGCAATTCTGCATCGTCAACCATGTCGCATTTGTTCAGGAACACGATGATGTATGGAACACCAACTTGGCGCGCCAACAGGATGTGTTCACGTGTTTGCGGCATTGGGCCGTCAGCTGCGGAACAAACCAGGATCGCGCCGTCCATTTGCGCTGCGCCGGTGATCATGTTTTTGACATAATCAGCATGGCCTGGGCAGTCAACGTGCGCGTAGTGGCGCGCTGCTGTTTCGTATTCTACGTGTGCGGTGTTGATGGTGATGCCGCGTGCTTTTTCTTCTGGTGCTGCATCAATTTGATCGTACGCTTTTGCTTCGCCACCAAATTTTTTCGACAATACTGTCGCAATCGCTGCGGTCAGTGTGGTCTTGCCGTGATCGACGTGACCAATCGTGCCGACGTTGACGTGCGGCTTGGTCCGCTCGAATTTGCCTTTTGCCATTTTGAACTCCTAACAATTTTGATGAGAATGTTCAGGCACACGCCCGACCGACTTACTGATTTATACAGATAAAACTGAAACAACTAAATTCTTTGGTGCCCTTTACGTGGATTGAACACGTGGCCTCTCCCTTACCAAGGGAGTGCTCTACCACTGAGCTAAAAGGGCAAACTAGCCGTCCTATGCCCTGCAAGCTGGCACGTCCAACCTTAAAAACTGGAGCGGGTGAAGGGAATCGAACCCTCGTCATAAGCTTGGAAGGCTTCAGCTCTACCATTGAGCTACACCCGCGAGGGTCACCTCATCTTCGCTACCACTACTTAAACTTCCCTAGAAACTTGGTGGAGGGGGCTGGATTCGAACCAGCGTATTCGTAAGAAGGCAGATTTACAGTCTGCTGCCATTAACCACTCGGCCACCCCTCCGCGGGGAACCCCAAACTATAGGGGAGTCGACCTCTCTTGTCAACAACTGGAAGTGATTTGATGAGTAATATTTTCAAAGATTTTTCAAAGTCGATGCACTTTCGAGCAGCTTTGCTCAGCGGCGCAGATAACTATTTGACAGCAGCGCAGTACTAAAAACGCGTTTCTCTTGCCGCACGCAGGAAATTATCAAGAATAGGCGTGCAATCCAGCAGCTCTGAACCGCCAGCCCGGTGGAATTCAGGATGCCATTGCAAACCCATCACAAAACGGGATTTGGTATGGCGGACGGCTTCAACAATATTGTCACCCTCCGATACCGCTTCAATCATCAAGTCGCGCCCCAGATCTCGCACCGCCTGATGATGGATCGAATTCACCAGAGGCGCGGTTTGCCCCGCGAACAGCGACGCCAGCGAGGAGCCGGACGGAAATTGAATCGTATGGCGATGGCTATCGTACAAGTCATTCACATGCGGCTTGGCGTCCGGCACATCCGACGCAATGTCTTGATACAGCGTGCCGCCGAATGCAACGTTGATCAACTGACAACCCCGGCAAATACCCAGCACCGGCTTCCCGGCCTCGACAAATTCATGCAATAGCTCTAACTCATACATATCCCGCGCACTGTCACCTATCCATTCTGGGCGCGTCGCAGTTTGTGAATATGTCTGAGGAGCAACATCGGCACCGCCCTGCAATACCAAACCATCCAAATGCTTGGCGTAATCGCGCAAACGAATCTTGCTTGGATGCAAAAGCCCGTTTGTATTGACCGTAGGAATCATCAACACCAGCACATCGCGCGACATCACCCATTGCGCAATCGACTCTTCCAGATACTGCAAAGTCTTGCCCTGCAAGCCACGCGCGCCTGCTTCCGGGTGAAAAATTCGCGCTGATACGCCGATTTTCAGCGTGCGCTGAGTCAAGCGGCGCCCCACCTGATCCGACAGGCTTTGCAAACGCGCGGAAAAAACGCGCCAGGTTTGCTTCCACGGCGTGTCATCCGGCAGTTGCCAGGCCGGCGCACTACCTTTACTAAATTCTATTTTGGCGGCCGGCACATAAGGCGCAGCCGGTGCGCGCGCAACTGGCGGCTCTGCCGCGGACTCAGCAGTATTGGCCGCAGTTGCGGCAGTGTTGAGTGGCGGATTGTGATCAGGTGTTGGCGTTTCGGAAGGAGCAGAAACAGCTGGCGGCAAATTGCTATCAGATTTGTCAGACATGGCATCACTTTATTATCGAATAGAGGTAGACAATGAATCGCTTCAATTTATCCGCACAAGCTCAACATTGATTACAAACATCGGGAAAATCACAGAATATCGTTCAAGTCATTAGCAAAGTTTGCGATCTTGTACCGCGCACTCAAATATACAAGCGCACAACTGTCATTACAGCCGATCACAAAACATCTACACACGCATGCGTCCCGAACAACCGATTGCGCTCGAAAAGGCATAATGCACGCATCACTCAACCCGCCTTTCACGACAAACAACGCATTCAAAACATCATGCTCATTATTTATCACAATCCTCGCTGCTCAAAATCGCGCGAAGCATTAGAACTCACTCAGCAATTTGCGACACAACATCAACTTGATCTGGATGTCGTCGATTATCAAAAAACGCCTCTGACTCTGCCCCAGTTGACTGAATTGCATCAGGTTTTGCAATCGGAACAAGCCGTCAGCGTCCTGGATATGACTCGCGGCAATGAAGAGTTGTTTGCCACGCTTGCCCTGCAAGACGCCAGTGATGACACCTTGTTGCAAGCCCTCGCCGCACATCCACAATTACTGCAGCGCCCCATCATCCGGTTCAATCATCGCGCTGTGATCGCACGACCACCTGAATTGGTAAACGCCATTCTGCAAGTGCAGTAAGTACACAAGCTCACGATAGCCAGCGGCAAAATCGCAGCCGATTATTTTGCGACCGCTTCTTTTTTAGCTTCCGCCTTGGTCGCTGGCATGGTCGGGATGTCATCGACTCCACTGATTTTGTATTTTTTCAAAATGTCGCGATACATACCGGTCAGTAAGGAAAGGCGAGGGTTGCGCGGATCCAGACGACGGGCGTCGGCGACATAGCGCCGCGCCTTCTCGCCCAATTGCATGTCCCAGCCGATGTTATCCAGACACTTCAGCGCGGCCACGGCGGCGTTGAAAACTACTTGCGGGTTATGCGGCAGTTTTTCTGCTGCTTCCGACATCAAGGTGACGGCACCCTGAAAATCGCCAAGACGCGCCTTCTCGGCACCAGCAGAAACCAGGTCCACCACTTCGCTTTTGCTGGCTTGCGTGATGCGCTTGAGCAAGTCTTCGCGCCCGCCCTCCTGCAACAAACGCATCGCGCTACTCATCGCTGCGGGGGTAGGTGCGTTACCGACAACCGAGGTCATGATCTCGATGACACCTTGCTCCAAACCATTTTCAAGACAATTTTTTGCCAAGGCCATCTTGGTCTCGTTGCTCAAGCCTATCGATTCCTTACAGGCCAGCAGTGCAACCTCCAGCTCTTCGCTGGCCTGCTCCTTGTCGCCGTTATGACGATGAAACATGGCGCTCGCGATGGCGCGACAAGCTGCCGTTTTTTTCAAGCCAGACAATGATTTCGCCAGATCGCGGATGATCGCAGGAACAGATTTTATTTCGCCCTTGGCCAACGCGGTTTCAACCAGCTGCACATGGTCTTCCGGTTCGCGGAACTCGGAAAACTTGGCCTTGCTGACGACCTGCTGAAAAACGCGATGCGCCGTTTCAGTATCGCCGTTTTGCAATGCGACCTTGCCCAATTTACGCAAGCGTCGCAACGCATACGGTGAGCGTGCCACTGCACTTTCCAGTGTGGCCTGCATCGCCGTCAAATCACCTCTTGCTTCTTGCGTTTTAGCGAGCCAATCGTAGGCATCAAGAAACTCACCTTTTGTCTCTATCAGCGAGTGCAGTTTTTCTTCCGCTTCTTCATAGCGCTCTTGCATGAACAAGGTACTGGCCAAACCAAGATGCGCCCAGGCGATCGACCGCTTGGACAACAACTCGGTATAAATCTCTTCCGCAGCATCGACCTCGCCCAAAGTCATATGCATCTCTGCCCGCAAGCGAAGGAAATCGACACGATACGGCGCTTTGGCGCTCTCGCCTGTCTGGCAAATTTCTATCGCCTCGCCGAGATTCCCCAGCTCCATCAGGCGATACACAGGCATCAACGCATTGCGCTTTTCGATCGCCTTGGCAATCCGCTCCATCAAGTTATCAGCGGTAAAGGGCTTCAATACGTAATCGTTGAGCGCCAACTCCGCAGCACTCACCACCTTGCCGTGCGTACGCTCAGCAGTCGCCATGAAGAACACTGTCGATAGTGGAATCAGTTTGTTATGCCGCAAATCCTCCAGCAATTGCTGCCCATCCTGCTGCTCTTCGCCCAAATCGTATTCGCAAATAACCAGATCGAAAGTCTTTTGCTTCAGGGGGCGAATCGCCGTGCCAGAACTGTTCGCGTACTCGATCTTGCTCATGCCGCCCAAGCTCAGCATGTTGTGTATGCTGGCGCGCATGCCGGCATGCGGTTCGATAATGAGTGCAGTCAGTCCCGCGAGTTCTTGCATGATGTTTAAAACCAATAGAAATAAATGCCACGCCCCTCATCGAATCAATGAAAGCGCCATTACTGTAGAACAATATTACATTTGTTAAACGGCGTCATGGCAATTGTGTGATGCACACGACATGCGTGCAAGTTGCGCGCAACTTAGTGGCAACACGATGGGAAGTGAAAAGCGGGATTTGAAACAGTGACGTGCGAGGGCCGGCTCTTGGCAATTATTCAAGCAAGACCAAGATCCAGTGTTGGCTCTTCGACCACGACTTGATTGCGGCCGCCCTGCTTGGCCATATACATCGCAGTATCGGTACGCGAAAAAAGATCCAATACTGACTCACCAGGCATGTGTTGTGTCAGGCCGATAGATACCGTTACGCGATTGCGCAATTTTTCATCCCAGTCGAAATGCTCGACCTGTTCGCGTATGCGTTCGGCGACATTCAATGCTGCCAGCAAAGAAGTCTCAGGCAGCACCAGTAGAAATTCTTCGCCACCATAACGGCCAAAAATATCACCTTCGCGCACATTGCTTTGTGCAATACGCGTGAATGTACGCAAGACTTCATCGCCACCCAAGTGACCGGCTTCATCGTTAATGCGTTTGAAATGATCAAGATCGATAACGGCAAGGCAAAGTGGTGCGCCGGTTTCATCCGCCAAACGTTTTTGCTGTTCGAGCGCTGCGACGATATATCGGCGATTGAAGCAACCGAGCAAAACATCGCGTTGCGCATCTTCCTCAATGTCCTTGATTTTGCGATTCGCCTTGAACAAGGCGCTATGCAAGCGCTGTACACGATTCGCCAGGACCGCAAAACCTGGCAGCGTCACTGCCAACACTAACAATTGCGCACATTCCAGGGTCAACATGCTGCCATCATTACCCATGGCGTAATGCGCCGCCACCACCAATGCATAACCAACTAAAGTCGCGCCGGCCAGAAACAAAACTTCTCGCGGCGACAGTCTGTGCATAACAAAAGCCATGACCAGAAACAGGAAGGGGATAAAAGCGATTTGCGTAACCGGCGCTATATACACCGTGTACAACATGATGCCGATAGCTGAAATTGTAATCGGCAAACGAAGATTTTTTTCCTGGACCTTCAGATTCAAACCCAGCGCAAAACATAGGCGGAATAATAAAAAGAAAGTACCGATCAAAACGGCATTAGCTTGCAACACACGCAAGCTGATCAAACCCTGCAAATAGAACACGCCCATGACCAACAGGTAAATCAACGCGAGTACGCCGGCAAGCATCAGGCGTTTTACGCGCGCACCTTGACGCACATTGAGATCGAGTGACGACGCGTGACGCGCGCGGACTACATGGACTTTCGACTTCCCGGTTTTGACGTGGTGTTGCGATGTTTCGGCAAAAAACTCTAGCTGACGCCCAGCCTCCTCCGACGGAAAGAGGTCCGCGCGCGTATCAGTTTGCGAAACAGCATGTTGATCACCCGTCTGCCGCATGAAACCCACCGAGAATGGTTCGTCTGAAACAAATAAACCGGCTGAAATTCACCGATTTCCTTTGTGCAACTAAATCATATCCTGCAGTAAATCGCACGGAATATAATCCCTTTTTAACCATTCGTCACAATCGGCACGCATTACACGCGCAATCTTCCCTCAAATACCGCCAACTTCGTGGTTATTTTGCTGAATTTGCTGATATGTCGACGGTTTTGACCGTTTTATCCGTCCGCATATACCACGCTGCAGGCACCGTAATCCCGCACAAAACGGCAACGAGAAACAACGTTTCATTGAAGCTAATATGATGATTAGCTATGCCTAAAGCCTGCCGCGACTGATTTCCAGAAAACAAATAAAAACGGGCCGAATAAATTATCCGGCCCGTTTTTATGGTTCAGCTTTTACGTTACAACGCATCAGCTTTCTGCATCCGATACAGCCTCGTCCGCAGGTGGATCAAGCTCGGTAATGAGCAGGCGATCAATACGATTTCTATCCATATCCACTACTTCAATCCGGTAGCCTTCCCATTCAAAAGCATCAGACATTTGGGGGATATGTCCGAGGA
This sequence comes from Herminiimonas fonticola, assembly GCF_003293745.1. GTDB lineage: Bacteria > Pseudomonadota > Gammaproteobacteria > Burkholderiales > Burkholderiaceae_D > Oxalicibacterium > Oxalicibacterium fonticola. The sequence goes on along the minus strand of NZ_PTLZ01000001.1, from coordinate 415,905 downwards.
AGGTCATCACAAAACCGGCCAGCGTGTGATACGTGCCAGATGCCTCTTCCGGGAAGCGCACTTCGGTTTGCAGCAATTCACGGAAACGGTCAAATGTCACGCCACCGTCAATCAGCCATGAACCGTCATCACGTCGCACGCCGTCGTCTTCATGATGTTCATCAATCACCGATACGTCGCCCACCAGCGCGCCCAACACGTCGCTCAAGGTCACGATGCCTTCGATCTCGCCGTATTCATCGATGACCAATGCCAGCTCGGCACGGTTTTTCTTCAGGGTTTCCAGCAACTGCATCGCGCTGATGGTTTCCGGCACGAACAGCGGCGGACGTGTGGCAGCTTCGATATCCACCGCAGTCACAGCTTTGCCACGGATCGCCTGATCAAACAGATTGCCAGCATGGACGATGCCAATCACATGCGAGATATCGCCCTTGCAAACCGGGAAACGGGTGTAGGAACTATCGGCAATCTTGGTCAAATTGATTTCTATCGAATCTTCAAGATCGATGAAATGCACATCCAGACGCGGCGTCATCAATGCAGCCACGCGCTGGTCATCCAGACGCAAGGCGCGCGACACAATGTCGTGTTCGGTTTTTTCAAACAGGCCGGCATCGGTACCTTCGCGGATCATGCCGGCGATTTCTTCTTCAGTGACTGCATCATCTTTCTTGTGATGCATGCCAAGTATGCGCAGGATGAATTCCGTCGTGCCGGTCAGGACTTTGACGAATGGACCCATCATTTTCGACAGGAACAACATAGGCGCGGCAACGATAGAGGCGACCGCTTCCGGATATTGCATCGCGATACGTTTAGGTACCAATTCACCCAGAATCAATGAGCCGAAGGTAATGCCGACCACGACAATGCCAAGCGCGATTTCACGCGCATACACGGCAAGGATCGGGATCATGGCAACTTCAGGCTCCAACCGTTCGACCAGCGACGCTTCACCGAAAGCACCGTTGAAAATGCCAATCAGCGTGATACCGACCTGGATGGTGGAAAGAAAACGGCTAGGGCTATCGGACAGATCAAGTGCGGCCTTTGCGCCGCGACTGCCGTTTTCAGATAATTTTTGGAGACGAATGCGTTTAGATGTGACGATCGCTATTTCTGACATGGCAAAAACGCCATTGATCAGGATCAAACCCAGGATAATTAATATGTCCACTACTAAGGGAACTCACGGTTATACCCACAAGCCCTACTGTTGATAAGCCGTGAATCATATCATTAGCGCGTCACTCATCGCCAAAACTGCAAATTTTTTAGCTAAAAGCGTGGATTCTCTTTCAATTCAGCAAAACGCACAGGTTCGCTTAACAATTTCAGCAATCAGGAAGGCGACGGCCGACCACAACACGGCAGAACCGAAAGGCAGGACGAAAATTCGGTCAAAAAGCTGGAATTTGACGTCGCCTATGATGCGGCCAACACCGATTTTTACCAGTATCCATGGCAACAAGGCGTAGAAAACCGTCAAGCCCACAAAAATGACTGCCACCCAGCGAATCATTGCGCATCCTCCGTAGATCCAGAACCGTTTGAAACTTCAGTGTTTACCGCTTCACTCAAAAGAATCTAGCCACTAAAAAGACCAGCAGCGATAACAATATCGTCGAAGCAAACGGCAAGAAGATGGTTTTGCCGAATACCGTAAAACGTACATCGCCAGGCAATTTGCCGACGCCGAATTTCTCCAGCCACGGCAGCGCAGCGGAAAACACGATCACGGCAAGAAAGATGACGAGAAACCAGCGAAACATAAGCAGCTTTCCTGACGCGATGACAGCTAGCGGCGGCAGCCGGCACGCCGCATTTTAAAGTCGGCGAGTTTGATCGGCGCGGTCGAACCTTGCTGGCAGTTGCACATCCAGTCCGACCACGAGCACTTTGAATAATTCGCCCATTTCCGCCGGCGACGTCAGTTTTTGTACAGCGTTGGCTTGCGGCAGATAAGCGCGCGCATCTTCCGGCGAAGTCTTCAGCAAGCGATCGCCCAAACTCGCCGTCAGCAGGAATGCGGCCTGACTCATATAGCCCAGCATTTCCAAGCCATTATTGACGGCAGCATACGCCATCGCAGTGAAATCGACGTGCGCCGTAATATCCTGCAAACCCGGCAGATAAAATGGATCGGGATGTGAGTGATGACGGTAATGACACATCAAGGTGCCTGCGCTACGTTGGTCCAGATAGTATTCGCTAGCCGGGAAGCCATAATCCAGCAAGATCGCTGCGCCGCCCTTGCCGGTTTGCTCCAGGCCCGCCGCCAACATGCTGGCCAGTGTACCCATGAAACCGACGGCAATAGGATGTACTTCCGTCAGATAGCCAACAGACAATTCTTCTTCATAAGGAATTTGCGCCACCAGGGCCGCGTCACAAGGCTGATCGACAAATACAAATTTGCCATCATCGAAGCCCACGCCGCGTTCCAGCCAACCACTTTCGCTTTTGACAACCAGCGAAACCGGCATCGCATCCAGCACTTCATTACCCAACACCACACCAGAATAAGCTGCAGGAAAATCATCCAGCCACTTCACTTGTGGGAAATTTGCCAAAGTCTGTTGCTGACGCGCGCGCAGCTCGCCAGATAATTCGACGATGGAATAAGACTCCAGAGGAATGCCCGCCGCCGCGCATTCGGTCAAAATATCCAGCGCCAATTTGCCGGTGCCAGCACCAAACTCGAGTATCTGCGGCACGCTTTGCGCCATCAGTTCGCCGGCCGCATGCGCCAGAGTTTCACCAAAAAGCGACGTAATTTCGGGCGCGGTTGTAAAATCACCGTCTTTGCCAAGTTTTGCAGCGCCGCCGCTGTAATAACCGACATCCGGCGCGTACAGCGCCAGCTCCATGTAACGGGCGAATGAAATCCAGCCATCATGCCGGCGAATTTCTTCCGCGATCAGGTTCTGGAGTGCGTGTGACGCGCTGAGCGCGTCCGGGGATGGTTGAGGCAGTTGCAGTTGCATGGCGGTATTGTAAAGAAATCAGCAGAAGACACAACTGAAACACAAGCATCCATGTCCACAGACCAAGCAACCGTTTCAAGAAAAACAGCGCTCGTTACCGGCGCGGCCAAACGCATAGGTCGCACGATTGCGCTCGCGCTGGCGCAACGCGGCTGGGATATCGTGGTGCATTACGCGCGCTCGGCCGATGAGGCGCGCGCGACGGTTGCCGAGATCGAAGCGCTGGGTCGCAACGCAATTGCGCTGCCCTGCGACTTGAACGATGAGGCTGCGGTCAAAGCTTTGTTGCGTACCGCGGCAGCACAACTGGGGCCGATTTCCTGCGTAGTAAATAACGCATCACTATTTGATTACGATAGCGCGACCGATTTTTCTGCTGCATCGCTGGATGCGCATATGCACGTCAATCTGGTAGCACCGGTTTTATTGGCACAAACGCTGTTTGAAGAAACCGCCGATGATGAACAATCGGTCGTCGTCAATCTGCTCGATCAAAAACTGTTTAATCTGAATCCGGATTTTTTGTCTTACACCTTGTCGAAGGCGGCTTTGCACAGTGCCACGACCATGCTGGCGCAGGCGCTGGCACCCAAGGTGCGTGTGGTCGGCGTTGCGCCAGGCATTACCTTGGTGTCCGGCGACCAAAGCGAAGCAGAATTCGAGCGCGCACATAAAGTCACGCCGCTAGGCCGCTCCAGCACATCGAAAGATATCGCCGCGACAGTCTGCTTCGTCGCTGAATCGCCGGCCATTACCGGCACCACGATCGTCGTCGATGGCGGCCAGCACCTGATTCCCCTGCAGCGCGACGTCATGTTTGTCGCCTCCTGATTTTTTAAGATTTTTCACCGCAAGATTTTTTGCAATACAACCGGTTTAATAACAGATATGAATTCCTTCCTTTTCCATCCACAGCTCGCCGATTGCCGTCGTTTGTTTTTGCGCGACTACGAAGTGCAGATCAATATCGGCGTGCACGATTTTGAAAAGAAGGGCGAGCAACGCGTAGTGATCAACGTCGATCTGTTCATCCCGCTGAATGACTCGACGCCAACGCACGACTCGCTGGATGAAGTGGTCGATTACGACTTCATGCGTAGCACCATCGCCAAGCGCATGGCCGAAGGTCATGTGCATTTGCAGGAAACGTTGTGCGACGACGTGATCAAGGCGATGCTCGCGCATCCTAAAGTGCGCGCGGCACGTGTGTCGACAGAAAAACCCGACGTCTATCCGGATTGCGAATCGGTAGGCGTAGAAGTATTCCGTATCAAGGGGAACTGATATGTCCCAAACATTGATGAACGATGCCGAGAACGCAGCTGTCACTGCTGCAGCGCCAGCTGAAACGGCCGCAGCCCTGAGCTTCAAAGCCAGCGAAAAGATCGTCTACGAAAATAACAAGTTACACAAACGCCTATGCCGCCAGGTCGGTCAGGCGATCGGAGACTTCAACATGATTGAAGACGGCGACAAGATCATGGTGTGTTTATCCGGCGGCAAGGATAGTTATGCATTGCTGGATATCTTGATGACGCTACGTGAACGTGCGCCTATCAAGTTCGATATCGTTGCGGTCAATCTGGATCAGAAGCAACCGAATTTCCCTGATCACATCCTGCCTGCGTATTTGAAAGAACTGGGTATCCCATTCCATATCGAAAATCAGGATACTTACAGCATCGTCAAGCGCCTGATCCCGGAAGGCAAAACGACTTGCTCTCTATGCTCGCGTCTGCGTCGCGGCATTCTGTATCGCGTTGCCGATGAACTGGGTGCGAACAAGATCGCACTCGGTCATCATAGAGACGACATCATGGAAACATTTTTCCTGAATATGTTCTTTGGCGCGAAGATCAAAGGCATGCCACCGAAGTTGCAATCCGACGATGGCAAGCACATCGTAATCCGCCCTCTGGCGTATGTGAAAGAAGCCGACACCGAACGCTACGCGCAGGTGAAAAACTTCCCTATCATTCCATGCGACCTGTGCGGCAGCCAGGAAAACCTGCAGCGCAAACAGATCAAGAACATGTTGCGTGAATGGGAGAAAAAACATCCAGGTCGCGTCGACAATATTTTCTCGTCGCTATCGACAGTCGTGCCATCGCATTTGATGGATGGCGAACTGTTCGGCTTCAAGGATTTGAAAGCGACTGGCGAGGCGATGGCAAATGGTGACATCGCCTTCGATGAAGAACCGTGCTCTACCGGCTCTACTGTGTCCAGCATTATTCCGCTGCGTTCGGAAGAATAATCTCTACAAGGCTTTCACCTTAAACATTGAAAGCCTTGTGCAAATGCTGCGGCTTAATCCTGTCACAAACCCTGGCAGAAAATATCCACAGTCTGCCGATTCCATCTTAATTGCCCAGCGCCTTTTGCGCGCGTTGCAATTCCGCCTGCGCTTCATTCAACTTCTGTTCGCGCTTGGCGATTTTGTCCTTGTCCTTGCCTTCAGCTTTCGCTTCAGTCAATTCGCGATCACGATCTGCCACTTTCGCACGTGCTTCGCTCACATCTTTTTCGCCTGCGCGGCGCAATGATTCGGGCGTGCAGTTCGCGTCATTCGCTTTCAATGCCTTGTTCAACCCTGCCACTTGTTTATTATTACCCTTTGCTTTGGCCTGATCGATCTGCGTCAGAATATCCTGACGTTTCGAGAGACAGGTATCTGCTGCATCTGGCGCCTTTTGCGCAACCGACAATGCTGCGATTGAGGACAGTAATACTGCAGTAGCCAAACGTTTCATAAACACTCCCTTGTGGTTAGCATTTCAATTTTCCCGTTTATTCCAACTTCTGATTCTAGCTATGCTGCAGCCTTGGTGGATAAACGATTGAAATCGCTGATCCAATCCTGCAATGCCTGCACGAAATGTGTCTTCTGCGCAGGTGTCGCAATATGCATGATGTTCGCCACCATGCCGGCCGTTGCCGCAGTCGATTCATCAAAGAATACCTGATGCTGCTTGTTGCCAAAGTGATCGACCGTTGCCGCAACAAATTTCTTCAGCATCGTAATCGTCGCTTCCCTGCCCGGTTTTTCCGTCTGGATTTTTTTCAATAGCGCGACCAATTCCTGCTGGCGGTTTACACGTTCTATCATCAGCAAGTCGTTATTCAGCGGGCGCGCATCCGATGCGATGCGGATTTTCGCTTGCTGCTCCCTGCTGAAATTGCCAAACCAGTATTCCGCCTGCTTCAACGCCTTCTTGTAACGAAATTCCTGGCGCGATTCAGTATCGCCACTCAGATATTCCTTGCGAAACTTGTCATTGGATTTGGAAAATTTCTTTTCGACATTGGCGATCTGCTCCGCGTCGAGTGAGAGCGCCAGATCTGCCAGCTCGGGCACAGCCCGGTCGGCAATCATCAACACGCGTGTTTTGGCATCGTTATAATCGCCCATCAAGTCGGCTTGCGTCACCGTGCCAAGGTCGCGATGCTGCGTACGACTGATCAGGCGCACGTATTCTTTCAATTGCGTCTTGCGATGCCAGGCAAACACCTGATCGATGCGATTTTTCACCCACGGTTTTTGCTCACTATCGAAATCGACATAGCTGTCTAGCCACCAGTAGGAAATCATTTCACCGTTGCTGTAACCCAGCCGCGCAGCGCTGCAGCCAAGCAACAGGATCGTCATGCAAAGAATCGATATCTTTTTTGCAAAAGGACCAAGAGGACGCGTGATAAAATTTTGCATTCTTTTAACTGGCTTCCTATGAATATCGTCATTCTTGCTGCAGGTATGGGAAAGCGCATGCAATCTGCGCTGCCGAAAGTCTTGCATCCACTAGCGGGCAAGCCGCTACTGTCTCACGTGATTGATACGGCGCGGCAACTGTCCCCATCGACGCTGTGCGTGATCTACGGTCACGGCGGCGAACAGGTACCGCAATTATTGCAAGCCAAAGATTTATCGTTTGCCAAACAGGAACCACAACTTGGTACCGGCCACGCCGTCATGCAGGCAGTACCGCAACTCGATGACAATGCGCCTACGCTGATTCTTTACGGCGACGTGCCTTTAACAACTGCTGCTTCGCTGCAACGTTTGTTGGACATCGCAGGTTCGGATAAGTTAGGCATATTGACGGTTGATCTGGACAACCCCACCGGCTACGGCCGCATCGTTCGTGAAAATGGCACGATCAAACGCATCGTCGAACAAAAAGATGCCAGCGAGCAGGAGCGCGCGATCCGTGAAGTCAACACCGGCATCATCGTTGCTCCTACCGCCAAGATGAAAAAATGGCTGGCCGGTCTTTCCAACAAAAACGCGCAAGGCGAGTATTACCTGACCGATATTGTTGCCAGCGCAGTGGCCGATGGCGTCGAAGTCGTTTCCGCCCAACCAGACAAGGTGTGGGAAACCCACGGCGTCAACAGCAAAGTCCAGTTGGCCGAACTGGAACGCGTGCATCAGCACAACATCGCCAACGCATTACTCGAACAAGGTGTCACGCTGGCAGACCCGGCACGCATCGATGTGCGCGGAACACTGACTTGCGGACGCGATGTCAGCATCGATGTCGGCTGCGTCTTTGAAGGCAACGTCACATTGGCAGACGGCGTACGCGTCGACTCATACTGCGTGATCCACAATACGACCGTCGGTGCGCAAACCCACATTCGCCCTTTCAGCCATTTTGAAAATGCCGTCGTCGGCGAAGCCTGCATCATCGGACCTTACGCGCGTCTGCGCCCAGGTACTGTGCTGGCGGAAGATGTCCACATCGGCAATTTCGTCGAAGTGAAAAACAGCGAGATCGCCGCTCACAGCAAGGCCAATCATTTGACCTATATAGGCGACTCGACCGTAGGCTCACGCGTCAACATCGGCGCTGGCACCATCACCTGCAATTACGACGGCGTCAACAAATCGCGCACCATCATCGAAGACGACGTCTTCGTCGGCAGCGCGACGCAATTGATTGCCCCTATACGCGTAGGCAAGGGTTCGACTATCGGTGCGGGCACGACGCTGACCAAGGATGCACCGGCTGACAAGCTGACTGTCTCGCGTGCAAAGCAAATTACGGTGGAAGGCTGGCAGCGACCGGTCAAAATCAAGAAGTAAGATTTGGAGCAAATCATCACCCGCACTACTTAAAAAAACGCCGGCTCAAGCCGGCGTTTTTTCATACTGCAATCCGCGTTTCAAACTTGCTGCGGTGGATGGAGAAAAAACTTTTCACATTGCGCACATTCGCATGCGACGCAAACAGCCTGTGAACCAGGGCGTTATACGCCGGCATATCGGCGACCTGAATCACCAGCACAAAGTCCGGCCCCGGCGACACGCGATAGCATTGCAAGACTGCACTTTCGGCGGCGACCAAAACCTCAAACTCCACCTGCCGCTCAGCCGCCTGATTATCCAAGGTGATTTCAACGATCGCAGTCAGACCCGCACCTATCTTTTGCGGCGAGACGATCGCTACCTGACGCTCAATCACGCCGGCATCGACCATGCGCTTGACGCGCCGCAGACAGGTGGGCGGCGATGCATGGACGGCCAGCGCCAGATCATTGTTGGTTTGCGACGAATCGGCCTGCAAGGCATTCAGGATGCGGCGGTCCAGCTCATCCAGCAATATTGTGTCGTCGCTCATATGGAAAATATTGTCTTGTATTTGAAATTTAATTTCACTTAACCATTCAAGAGAAATAATAAGCCATTTATTTGAATATTTAGAAAACTTATTTCACAAACCCTACTCTAGACTGTGTCACTTACACAAATCACCACGAGGTTCCCATGTGCGGTATCGTCGGCGCAGTAGCGCAACGCAATATCACCCCTATCCTGGTCGAAGGACTCAAACGGCTTGAATACCGCGGCTATGATTCCTGCGGCGTCGCGCTGCATGTAGACGGCAAGCTGGAGCGCTCGCGCAGCACCGCGCGCGTGGCAGAACTGGAAAAGCAGATCGCCAAGGAACATCTCGAAGGTTTTACCGGCATCGCACACACCCGCTGGGCCACCCACGGCGCGCCGGCATCGCACAATGCGCATCCCCATTTTTCACGCGATCGCATCGCTGTCGTGCATAACGGCATCATCGAAAACCACGATGAGCTGCGCGATGAGCTGAAAGCATTGGGCTACGTATTCGAAAGCCAGACCGATACCGAAGTCATCGGCCATCTGATCGAACACATGTATACCGGCGACCTGTTCGAAACCGTGCAACTCGTTACCAAACGCCTGACCGGTGCTTTTGCGATTGCAGTATTCAGCCGTGACGAACCACATCGCGTGGTCGGTGCACGTCGCGGCTCGCCGCTGATCGTCGGCGTCGGCAATGGCGAAAACTTTGTCGCCTCCGATGCACTGGCATTGGCCGGCACGACAGATCAGATCATTTACCTGGAAGAAGGCGACGTCGTCGACCTGCAGTTGCAACGCGTCTGGATCGTCGATGCGAATGGCAAGCAAGTACAGCGCGAAGTCAAAACCGTGCACGCGCATACCGGCGCAGTCGAACTCGGCCCGTATCGCCATTACATGCAAAAGGAAATCTTCGAGCAACCGCGCGCGATTGCCGACACGCTTGAAGGTATAGAAAGCATCACGCCGGATATTTTCGGCGACAAGGCCTTCAATATTTTCAAAGAGATAGATTCAGTTCTGATCCTTGCCTGCGGCACCAGCTACTACTCGGGCATGACCGCCAAGTACTGGATAGAAGCGATTGCCGGCGTCCGTTGCGATGTGGAAATCGCCAGTGAATATCGTTACCGCGACAGCGTGCCGAATCCGAAATCGCTCGTCGTCACAATTTCACAAAGCGGCGAAACCGCCGACACGCTGGCCGCACTGCGTCACGCGCAATCGCAAGGCATGCAACACACGCTGACGATCTGCAACTCTGCCACCAGTGCAATGGTGCGTGAGTGTGCGCTTTCCTACATCACGCGCGCCGGGGTTGAAGTCGGCGTCGCATCGACCAAAGCCTTCACCACGCAACTGGCCGCACTGTTCCTGCTGACGCTCACATTGGCGCAAGTAAAAGGTCGCCTCAGCGATACACAGGAAGCCGCCTACCTCAAGGAAATGCGCCACCTGCCGGTTGCACTCACCGCCGTGCTCGCGCTGGAACCGCAAATCATCGCGTGGGCAGAAGCCTTCGCCCGCAAGGAAAATGCTCTCTTCCTCGGCCGCGGCCTGCATTACCCGATCGCACTCGAAGGCGCGTTGAAGCTGAAAGAAATTTCATACATACACGCTGAAGCATATCCGGCTGGGGAATTGAAGCACGGCCCGCTCGCACTCGTTACTGAAGAAATGCCGGTCGTCACCGTTGCACCGAATGATTCGATGATCGAAAAATTGAAATCGAATATGCAGGAAGTCCGCGCCCGCGGCGGCGAACTGTACGTCTTCGCCGATGGCGATTCGCGCATCACCTCGGGTGAAGGCCTGCACGTGATTCGCCTGCCTGAACATTACGGCGCGCTGTCGCCGATTCTGCATGTAGTGCCCTTGCAGTTGCTGGCATATCACACGGCACTGGCGCGCGGCACTGACGTCGACAAGCCACGAAATCTTGCCAAATCCGTGACGGTTGAATAAGCCGCTATTTCATGAAAACCATGTCGTAAATTGTTTACTACTGTCATAAAGATCGCAGGCCGCTCATTGAGCGGCCTTTTTTATAGGGCGCTTCCAGATTCAAGGCCTTTGCGGGTACTTGGGCCGATGTATTTTCCCCTTTGCTTATCAGGCATGAAAAATTGCGCCATTTGGAACCGGCATGGATGTATGGTTATGTTTTCGACTGTAGATTCATTGTTAGATGTTGAACGACCTTTCGTTGACGAATTCATTTCAGATGTTGTCGTCTGGAACAATGCCGGATGTTGAGTGCTCTTCGCGGTTCAGACAAAGCGGCCTGCACTAGCTGATATCGCCTAACGGATGAGGTCATCGCCGCTACTGAGATTGCCTTGCTACTACGCAAGCTGTGGACAAAGCAAATTGGCTGGCGGTCACTCCAGAAAGGGCAGAAATGAACAACCTATCAATCGTTGGAAGCTTACTCGCCGTCGCGGCCCTGTCATGCGAAGCGGCAGGTAATTCGACTGCTACGGCACGCGGCGCGGCCGGGAGCAATGGAAGCAGCAGCGTGGTGATTGTGGACGGGAAAACCGTATACGGCTCAAGTGAGAGCGTCATCGGTCAAGGACCAGTGAAGGAAGAAGCCAGACCGGTAGCCTGGTTTAATGCGGTAATGATTGATGGACCTGTCGACGTCACCTACACGATCTCGACGAAACCGTCCGTGCGCCTGCTGGCGCAGGAAAACATCTTGCCATTGATCACTGTTGAAGTAGTGGCCGGCCAACTCGTTCTGGCAACGAATAGATCATTCTCGACCAGCGCCCCCATACGTGCCCTGGTCGCGGGGCCGTCGCCAGTGGCCGTACGGATTAACGGATCAGGAAGCTTTGTCGGTGCCGGGCTTGCGGGCACGGCGCTGCAGCTCCGGATTGCAGGGTCTGGAAACATCAAAGCCTCGGGTTCGGTGGATACGGTCAACGTTGTCGTGGAGGGGTCCGGGGACGTCGATATTGTCGGCATCAAGGCGAAGTCCGCAGATATCCAGGTCCACGGATCCGGCGATGTGTACACGTATGCCTCGCAATCCGCCAGAGTAGATGTCTCTGGCTCCGGTGACGTCCGTATCAAAGGGGCTCCGCCAAAACGCAATGTCGAACGTGCAGGCAGCGGAGATGTAATTTTTGAGTAGATGTACCGCGCATCGCGTTCCGATAAATGCGTACCGACCAGGGTGCACAATGCGACCGGTTTCCATCACATAGCCGCGATGGGCCCGGACAAGGCGAGTTGCACCTGCCATTACAAGAGATATCCCAACGATTCGACATCTCTCGGAATACTCATCGATACACCAGCACGGGTATTTTGCTATGTACGAGGACTTTTTGAGTTTCACTACCAATTAAAAATCCTTGAACACCTTTGCGACCATGCGATGCCATGGTTATCAAATCACACTGGTTATCATCCGCAACTTTAATGATCGCTTCATAGGGATGCTCACTGATGACATGGAGCAATGCGACTGTTACGCCAGCTTCTTTTGCCTGGTCGCGGATCACGGCCAGAAACTTTTCTGCTTGAGCCAGACTAAATTTCGCATAATCTTCACTCGTATCTATCAGCATTTCAGTCTGCCATGTAAAGGTGTGATATTCCGGAATGACATACAAACCGGTCACTTTGGCACCGAGAGTCTTGGCCAGCGATATGCTTTTCTGGATGGCAATTTCAGACAGAGGAGAACCATCGGTCGGAAGTAGGATGTGCTTGAACATTTTTATTCTCCTGCTGTGATTGTATTTTCAGTCTAGGATTTCTTTACATTTTTTCAACATGAGAGTTTGTTTTTCGACTTTTCATTGTTCATTTGCAAGAAAAACTTTCCCGCAATACGTCCGGCTTCCCTCACGTAGCTGCGATATCAATTGGGATACTGACGCACGCGGTTGACGTCAACCAGAAATGCATACAATGATGAGCAGCATCCGCCCCCCGAATAACGGCCCTTCAAGTAGTTTTCATTTTTAATTACACATGAACCCATCATTCAAAATCGCGATCATCCCCGGCGACGGCATCGGGAAAGAAGTCATTCCTGAAGGCTTGCGCGTGCTTGATGCCGCAGCAAAGCGCTTCGACATTCGCCTCGAATACAAGCACATCGCCTGGGCCAGTTGCGACTACTACGCGCAAACCGGCAAGATGATGCCCGACGACTGGAAGCAGCAACTGCAAGGTTGCGATGCCATTTATTTCGGTGCGGTCGGCTGGCCGGCTACCGTGCCTGATCATGTTTCTCTATGGGGTTCGCTGCTGAAGTTCAGACGTGAATTCGATCAGTATGTCAATTTGCGGCCGGTGCGCCTGTTCGAAGGCGTGCCTTGTCCGCTCGCCAATCGCAAGCCTGGCGATATCGATTTTTATGTAGTGCGTGAAAACACAGAAGGCGAGTACACCGCAATCGGTGGCATCATGTACGAAGGTACCGAGCGCGAACTCGTGCTGCAGCAATCGGCATTTTCGCGCAGGGGCACCGACCGTATATTGAAGTATGCGTTCGAGCTGGCACAAAGCCGTACACGACGACGCCTGACTGTCGCAACCAAATCAAACGGCATCGCCATCAGCATGCCGTGGTGGGATTCACGCGCAGATAATATGGCCAAAAGTTATCCCGACGTCGCCGTAGACAAACAGCACATTGATATCCTTGCCGCGCGCTTCGTCTTGCAGCCGGATCGCTTTGATGTCGTCGTCGCATCCAATCTGTTCGGCGACATCCTGTCCGACCTCGGTCCCGCATGCACCGGAACCATGGGCTTGGCGCCATCGGCCAATCTGAATCCGGAACGCATATTCCCTTCATTGTTCGAGCCGGTGCACGGTTCTGCACCCGACATTTACGGCAAGAACATCGCCAACCCGATCGCGATGATTTGGTCTGGCGCACTGATGCTGGATTTTCTTGGGCAACGCGCAGCGCACGATGCGATACTCGACGCCATCAAGCAAGTCCTGGCAGATGGTCCGCGCACTCCCGATCTGGGCGGCAATGCCAGGACGGCAGACATCGGCATCGCAATTGCCGCTGCTGTCGCCGGCTAATTTGCAAGGACTTGCTGCGAGATGACAATACAAGGAACAAGAGACAAGCCGCATGGAACAAGATAATTTAATCGAACGCTTAACCATTCTGGAATATGCGATCAGGCAGTCGATGACTGTGCGGGAAGATCAGGATGAACCTGCCAATCCGGAGCACAAAGACGAGGCAGAGCGCTATGGAATATCGCTTGATAGCGCCGTGACAAAAGGTGATCTCCTCAACGCGGTGCAGACTTTGGTGCGCGCCAAGCAGAAAGAGAACATTCAACATGGAACATGAAATCAACCTACCTGAAGTAGTCGCCGAAGTGACTGCTGCATTCATGCGTTACGAAGCAGCGTTGACTGGCAATGATGTCGCCGTGCTGGATGAATTATTTTGGAACAATCCAAACACATTGCGTTACGGCGTAGGCGAAAATCTTCTCGGTTACGAAGCGATACGCGCCTTCCGCCTTGCGCGTCCAGCTAAGGGCTTGGAACGTGAACTGATGAACACCGTCATCACCACCTACGGTCACGACTATGCGACTGCCAATACCGAGTTCACGCGCAAAGGCGAAACGCGCATCGGTCGTCAAAGCCATACTTGGTTACGACTACCGCAAGGCTGGCGCATAGTCGCAGCGCACGTGTCCTTGATGTCGACATAAACAAAACCATTAGCCCGTCCCACCTGATCTGCGCATCATCTCGCTAGGCGTCATCCCCATGATCTGCCGAAACGCATGACCGAAAGCGGCGACGCTGCTGAAACCCAGTTCTGCCGCGAGTTGTTTGATCGATGTTTTGCCGCTACCCAAAGCTTCGACCGCCGCCATGATGCGTGCACGCTGTCGCCACTCCTTGAAGGTCAAATTCGTTTCTGCCGAAAACAGGCGCGTGATCGTGCGCGCGGATGCGCCGGCGGCGTGGGCAAGCAATTCCAGTTCTCTATCGTTCGCGGGATCTGCGAGGATCATGTCCGCCACGCGCCGTGCACGAGCATCGTTTGGCAACGGCATGAAGGTCGCTGCATCTTCATCTTCTGCGAGTTCGAATAGCGCAACTTCCACCAACAGATTGATACGCTTCACATTCGAAGCATGCTTGAACGCGGCAAGGATAGTTTCACGCAATAGCGGGCCAACGGCGACGACAAACTCGCGATTCAAGCGTGGCGCTTCAGGGTGAGTTGCCAGCCAATCTGACGGCACCAGCAAGGCACGCATTTCAATATCGGCCAGCACATCGACTGCATGTTCGATTCCGGGCGGCAGCCAGACGGCGCGCGCAGGCGGTACCAGCCAACGACCTTTCGGTGTCGTCACCTGCATGATGCCGCTGGATGCAAACAGCAATTGCGCCTCGCGATGCACATGCAATCCCAGTTGCGTACCGCGCGGATAAGAGGTGGCGCCAATAATCATTAATTTCTCCGCATTCCAAAATCACGCCTTAACTTGGCGCGTAAGCGATGTTAGTTGTCTGCCAGTCGATGAACAGTCAGATTAACCTAGGCGCACTCTTTTTGGAAAGGCCAGTTCGTGAACCATCCACGCACCGTTATCGCTTACATCAACGTCGCTCATTTCATCGACCACTACGCCATGCTGGTTTTCGCGGCGGCGGTCATCGTCATGGCTCCGGTTTTCAGCATGAGCTATGCCGACTTGCTGCCGTATGCAACGCCGGGCTTTATCGCGTTCGGTGCTGGCTCACTACTCACAGGATGGTTGGGCGACCGTTGGAGTCGGCGTCACATGATGGTGATTTTCTTTATCGGCATCGGTCTGGCAATGATGTCCGTAGGATTAACGCAGACGCCGCAACAGCTCAGTGTCGCGTTGCTCGCCGTCGGCCTGTTCGCCGCAATCTATCATCCGGTGGGTACCGCAATGCTGGTCTCGCATGCGGACAAGCTCGGCCGCGAAGTCGGCGTCAATGGTGTGTGGGGCAATCTGGGTGTGGCATCGTCGGCACTCGTCACCGGCGTAGTATGTGAATACGTGGGCTGGCGCTGGGCATTCGTGTTACCGGGACTTGCCGCAATCGCAATCGGGATTTTCTTTGCGAGCAAGGTCAAACATGAAGCGCGTGGCAGTCGCAAAGCAGCGAATCACACAGCCGCACGTGTATCGAAAGAAGCGATGTGGCGCGTCATCGCCGCACTCGTCATCACCATCATCGCCAGCTCGACGACATTCAATGCACTGACCGTCGCCTTGCCGAAATTGTTTGAAGAACGCCTGTCTGACCTGACCACCAATACCGCACTGCTCGGCGTCATCGCTGCAGGCACCTATGTGTTCGGTGCATTCGCGCAATACATCATCGGCCATCTGCTCGACAAGCATTCACTCAAGACCTTGTTCCTGCCGCTCGCGTTGATACTCGCGCCGCTGCTTTTCTTCGGCGCAGCATTGTCCGGCGTGCCGTTGGTGCTGGTTTGCATAGGCATCATCATCGGCATCTTTGGACAAGTGACGGTCAATGACGCCATGATAGGAAAATACACTAGCGACGAATGGCGGGCGCGTGCTTACTCGGTGCGCTATTTCCTAGGATTTACTGCAGCGGGCGCATCGGTCGGTCTGGTTGCAACGCTACACGAACGCGGCGGCTTTACGTTGATGCTGCAGGCATTGGGAGCATTGTGCGTACTGGTTATTCTGGGCGCGATTACATTTCCAAATGAAGACCGTTCGCCAAGCTGAGTAATTTAAAAACGCATCGAAAGTCATTGCACATTCACTGAAAGATCCCGGCGTTTTTTATGACATCGCTTGCTTGAGTTTCATCGCGATGCGTCGCGCATCTTTCTCATCAATCACATTGGCAAACCCCAGCAACAATCCCTGTTGCGGTTTTGCATTGATGTACCAGCGTGACAAGGGATGCATGGCCAAACCCAGCTCGCGTGCACGATCTGCCAACAGAACGTCATCTTCGTGATCGCCCAGCTTCGCCAGCATATGCAAGCCGCCCGGTCGCAAATCGATGCGTATGCGATCGCCCAATACTTCCTGAAAAACACGCTGCGTAATTGCGCGACGCTCTGCATATAGCAGGCGCATTTTTTTCAGATGTCGTGAGAAGTGACCTTCGGCGATAAAGTCTGCGACGCCAGCCTGCAGCAAATAGGGACAACCAGCATTCAAGTTGTAAGCGACCGCCTGGAAACGTGCGACCGCGCTGACAGGTGCGACCACGTACGCCAATCGCAAACCCGGAAACATCACCTTGCTGAACGTGCCGCTGTAGATGACGCGATCATTCCTATCCAGACTTTTCAGCGCGGGCAGCGGCCGTCCCTGATAACGGAATTCACTGTCGTAATCGTCTTCAATAATCCAGCTGCCGACACTACTGGCCCATTCCAGCAAAGCCATCCGACGTTCGAGAGACAAGGTCATGCCCAAGGGACTTTGATGTGAGGGCGTGACCATCGCGAACTTCGCATATGGACTGAGGCGCTTGCCCTCTTCAACCATCAAACCATTTTCATCGACCGGCACCGGCACTACCTTGACTGCCGCGTTTTGCAAAAACGGGCGCGCCAGAATATAGCCGGGATCTTCAAACCAGAATTCATCGCCAGCCGTGGACAGGCTGCTCAAGATCAGTTCCAGCGTCGTGCGCAACCCCGTTGTGATGAACACCTGCTCCGGCAAACAAGTTACGCCGCGTGACACGCCCAGATACGTGGCAATCCGTTCACGCAAACGGTCGTAGCCGGCAGGAGCTGGATAACCCAGCCGCGCCGGGTCGCTGCCGCGCAGGCGATGCGCAACAATTCGATTCCACACCTTGCGCGGGAAAGCATCCAGCGCAGGCAAACCCAGTTGCAGCGGCTTAGGTGCCTTGCCATCGTGATCGAGAATGCCAGACACCGTTTGCCCCGGCATAGGCGCTTGCGGCTTTTGCAGCGCAGGTTGCGGCAAGGATGGCGAAACGACTGTCCCCGCCGCTCCCCTGACCTGCAAATAGCCTTCGTCGGTCAGGATGCGATAAGCCATTTCCACCGTGCCGCGCGCCAGATTCAATTCCGTCGCCAGCGCGCGCACCGCAGGTACGCGATCGCCTGCATGCAAATGCCCCTGCTCAATTGCCGTCTTGAAACGCTGGCATATCTGCAGGTACATAGGCAATTCCAGCGTGCGGTCGATCTGCAGGTCAAGTTCAGGTTTGGCGCTGTTTGCGTTATTTGGCGGCTTTTTCATGGACTAGTCATTTTTGCATTTCTTGGCCCTTCTAACATGGCCATGATATTCGCATACTACACATCAAGGAAACGCCAATTTATTCAACCCGCTGTACCTAAACAAGGAGCTTCACATGCAACCACGTCTCGACTTCTACACCGCCGAACCAGCCATCATGAAAGTACTGATGGGCGTTGAAAACCAACTCGCCAAAGGCACCATCGAAATCCTGACCAAAGAACTGGTCCGCCTGCGCGCATCGCAAATCAACGGCTGCGCTTTCTGCCTCGACATGCACGTCACCGATGCGCTGAAAGAAGGCGAATCACAACGTCGCCTGGCAACCGTCTCGGCCTGGCGCGAAACTCCATTCTTCAGCGACCGCGAACGCGCCGCGCTGGAATGGACAGAATCGCTGACACTGGTTTCGCAAAACCACGTGCCGGATGCAGTCTGGGAAGCAGTGCGCCCACACTTCACCGATGCAGAACTGATGGAGCTGACCGCGCTGATCACATCGATCAATAGCTGGAACCGTTTTGCCATTGCCTTCCGCAAAATGCCAGTGTAATCATCAGCAACATGAGCAACCCCACGCAATCCCTCGCCCCAAGCGGGCACATTGAAAGGTTTATATGAAAATTCTTGTTATCGGTGGCAGTGGCCTGATCGGCTCTAAAGTGGTCACCAATCTTCGCCAGCTCGGCTACGAAGTGTTGGTTGGCTCACCAAGCACCGGCATCAACACAATGACCGGCGAGGGATTGGCGAATGCAGTCAAAGGCGCGCAAGTCGTGATCGATTTGAGCAACTCGCCTTCGTTCGAAGACCAGGCCGTACTCGACTTCTTTGAAACCTCCGGCCGCAATCTGCTCGCAGCGGAAGAAGCAGCCGGCGTCAAACATCACATCGCGCTGTCCGTAGTCGGCACCGAACGCATGCTGGAAAGCGGCTACTTCCGCGCCAAGATGGCACAAGAGAATTTGATCAAGGCGGCCAAGGTGCCCTACACCATCGTCCGCTCTACACAGTTCTTTGAATTCCTCGGCGGCATCGCGCAATACGGTACGGTCGGCAACGAGATCCGTTTGTCACCGGCACACGTACAACCGATTTCCTCCGACGACATCGCAGCGATTGTGTCTGACACTGCGCTGGCACAGCCGATCAACGGCACCTTCGATGCTGCCGGTCCGGAAAAAGTCGGCCTCGCAGAATTGATGAAGCGTTACCTGACTGCCCTCAAGGACACACGCGTCGTCGTGTCTGACAGCAAGGCAGCGTATTACGGCGCGCAACTCAACGATCAATCGTTGACGCCCATCGGTGAAGCTCGCCTTGGCACCGCAACATTTGCCGCCTGGCTCAACAAATCGCAATCAGCAAAATAAGTTGAATGCGAATATTGATTCGTGCCCGTTCTATCGTTGCAGCCGCATTGCAATATTGCTGCAACGATAAAGCGCCCATGCCTTTTGGAGAAATAAATGAAGTCTCTGGTGGATATCAGCCACATCGAACACAGCACCGATGATCTGGAAGCGTCGTTCCCGGTAATGAAGGAGTTGCGTCCGCACCTGAAAGATTGCGCAACTTACGCAGTACAGATCGCTCATCAGCGTGCGCAAGGTTATCGTCTGCTCGCAGCATGGAGCGACGGTGCAATCGTCGGCCTTGCCGGTTATCGCCTGATGGATAATTTACTGTACGGTCGTTTCGTATACGTTGATGATCTGGTGGTGACGTCATCCTTGCATCGTGGCGGCGTCGGCGAACGCTTGCTGCAAGCGGCACGCCAACAAGCCATGGACTTGAATTGCGAAAATTTTGTATTGGATACCGGCTTGCATATGGCACTGGCACAGCGCTTTTACTTCCGCCAAGGCTTGCTTGCACAAGGCATGCACTTCGTCGAACCGCTTAAACAAACGCAAGTACAAAAATAGGACTCGAAACATGACACGCATTTTGTTATTGAACAGCGGCCCGCACAGCGATGCGAGCCACGGCTACCGACTTGCCAGGGAAGCGATTGCCGCATCAGGTCTGAGCAACGTACAAATCACCGAACGCGATCTGGTGCAGTCACCGATTCCTCCGATAGGACGCGACTACGCGCTGGCTGTCACTTCGCACACGCCACACGATGCAGAAGAATTCGATTGGTCGGAACGATTGATCGTCGAGCTTGAGCAAAATGACATGCTGTTCATCGTCACGCCCATGCATAACTTCACGGTACCCGCCGCGCTAAAACTGTGGATAGATCATGTGATCCGCATCAACCGCAGCTTCAATTCCACACCGCAAGGCAAGGTTGGATTGATGAAAGACAGGCCAACTTTTGTACTGGTCAGCTCAGGCGGCTTTCATGTCGGCGAACGTGCGAAACAGGCTGACTTCCTGACGCCGTATTTGAAGTATGCGCTGGCATCCATCGGCATCAACGATGTGCATTTCTTCCCGCTGCAAGGATTGGTCTTCGGGCCGGAAGCAGTCACGCAGGCAGTGGATGAAGCGCGTCAAAAATTATCCGAAAAATTGCTCTAACCCACGGCGGCAAGAGCATCATAAAACCCTCGCCCGGCCGCAAGGCCTGGCGCATCAAAGAACGGATCTGTCACTCATGGCATCGACATTACTTGGCGTCGCCGGGCTTTTTGCTGCGATTCTGGGGATGATGCTACTGGGTGACTCGACTGCACCGCTGCGAATACTCCGCATCGTTTTCATTCTGGCAGGCGTAATCGGACTCAAGCTGGTCTCGTAAAACTGGGGAATATTGGATGATGGCTGGCCGAGGTTATTCAAGGTGAGCTGGGCGTCCACTCACCCTGCAGATTCGGATGGCGTGATGTAGAAGCGCCCTCCGGGTTTGCATGTACTCACTCCCTTTTGGTCTTGACCTTGGTGTAGTGTTCCTTGGCCATTTCGGCAGCCTCCACCGCAAGATACAGACCGCCGAAAACCCATAGCGGCAAGAGCAAGCAGAAAAGTGCGTAAAGTAAGACGTCCATTATTACCTCGCTTGGGATTTGCCGGCCATCGCGTGAGGCCGGTACAGCGGGAAAACTAGAATCTACACACACTCAAATGTACTCACGCAGCGCGCATGTTTCAAGCATTCTGTATGGAAACACACTCCATCCGGGCAAAACGACCACAAACCGTCAGGCGCAAGCTGCCCATACATAGGCGCTGCGCCAGATAAAAAAAAGAGGACGAAATTTTCGTCCCCTTTTTTATTTCAGCGATCTTGCTTACTTACTGCTTACTTCCTTTTGCTACCCAGCTTGATCATCGGTTTGCCGGAAGGGCCGGTCGATGGCTTGGACGCAGAACGCGGTGCGTCAAAAGATTTGCCGCTAGCGACAGCGACGCGTTTCGACACCGGTTTGCCGCCGCGCGCTTTTTCTGCGACGCGTCTATCGCCGCCTTTGCTTGGCGGCGCAATCGTGACGCGCTTGTCCAGGGTCTTTTCTTCCATAGGGCGCAAGCCGGAATGGCTGATGCGCAAAGGATTGCCGGAGATGGAAACGTTTTTGAGTTGAGCGAACACTTCATCCGGCATGCCGGCAGGCAAGTCGAGCAGAGTGTGACGGTCGAAGATTTCGATACGGCCTATGTACTTCGCTTCGAGTCCCGCTTCATTCGCAATCGCGCCGACAATGTTGGCCGGCTTGACGCCGTGATCGTGACCCACTTCAATACGAAAAGCTTCCATCTCTACCGCGCCCGCTTTTTTCTGAGCAGTGCGTTCTTTCTTTTGTGCGCCTGGCACTTTCACCAAAGGCTCATCGTTCTCATAACTTTCTTTGAGAACTGAAGCTGCAGCGGCGGGAGTCAGACGTTCAGTACGTGCAGGACGTTCGCGCGACTCAGCCTGTGCAGGCTTGTCAAAATGCGCGGCAAAATCGCTGCGCGCTGGTCGGTCCGAGAACGGCACTTGCGCTGGTGCTGCTTTCTTAGGTGCAGGCGCTGCAGCGGATTGTGCCGATGCTTCGCCATCCGCAGTGATATTCAATTGCTGACCGGCGACCCAGACTTTTTTCAAGTGATCGAGCATGTCGGACGGCAAGCTGTTCGGCAAATCGAGCGTGCTGTAGTCGTCATAGATTTCGATGCGACCGATGTATTTGGAATCGAGGTTTGCTTCATTCGCAATCGCGCCGACGATGTTGCCCGGCTTGACGCCGTGCGCATGGCCGACTTCAATGCGGAAGGTTTGCATGCCTTCATCCGGTGCACGCGGTACGCGTTCCTTGCGTGGTGCGGCTGAACGTTCGCTGCGTTCTGCGCGCTCAGGACGTTCGAATCTTTCCGAGCGTTCTGGTCTTTCATTACGCTCGAACCGCTCGGCACGTTCAAAGCGACCGCCAGAAACCGGCTTATCGCTGCCCCACGATTCACGCGGCGCCGGTTTGTTCTTGTCGATCAACAGCGGCACATCGCCGCGTGCCAACTTCGCCAATGCTGCTGCGATTTCTACTGCGGGTACATTGTGTTCGCGCTCGTATTCTTCGATCAGCGAATGGAATACTTCCAGGCCACCGGCCGCGATTGTTTCTGCAATCTGTTCCTTGAACTTCGAGATACGCACATCGTTGACTGCATCGACAGTAGGCAACTCCAGCACAGAGATAGGCTGGCGCGTCGCGCGCTCGATGGCTTTCAACAGATTGCGTTCGCGCGGTGCGATGAACAGAATCGCTTCACCGCTACGACCGGCACGACCGGTACGACCGATGCGATGGGTATAGCTTTCCGGATCGTGCGGTACGTCGTAGTTAATCACGTGGCTGATGCGCTCAACGTCCAGACCGCGCGCAGCAACGTCAGTCGCGACCAGGATGTCGATCTTGCCGTCCTTCAATTGCTGAATCGTGCGCTCGCGTTGCTGCTGTTGAATATCGCCGTTAATTGCAGCAGCGGAGAAACCGCGCGCCTGCAATTTGCTGGCCAGTTCTTCGGTACCCAACTTGGTACGCGCAAAGATGATCATGCCGTCGAAGGTTTCCGCTTCCAAAATTCGCGTCAGCGCTTCCAGCTTTTGCATGCCGCTGACCAGCCAGTAACGCTGACGGATGTTGTCGGCAGTGCCGGTCTTCGCCGCGACGGTAATCAACTCCGGATCGCGCAAGTAGGTTGTCGCGATGCGTTTGATTGCGGAAGGCATGGTCGCCGAGAACAAGGCGGTCTGGCGCGACTCCGGCGTCTTTTGCAGGATGGTTTCCACATCGTCGATAAAGCCCATGCGCAGCATCTCATCGGCCTCATCCAGCACCATGGTCTTGATCTTAGACAGATCGAGCGAGCCTTTTTCCAGATGGTCAATCACGCGACCCGGTGTACCGACAACCACATGCACGCCACGACGCAAGGCGCTTAATTGCGACATGTAGCTCTGGCCGCCATAAATCGGCAACACGTGAAAACCGGGGATATGCGACGCATAACGCTGAAAAGCCTCCGCCACCTGAATCGCCAGCTCACGCGTAGGCGCCAGCACCAGAGCCTGCGGCGTGGATTGCTTGATATCGATGCGCGACAGAATAGGCAGTGCGAAAGCCGCCGTTTTGCCGGTACCGGTCTGCGCCTGCCCCAGCACATCCTTGTTATCCAACAGCAGCGGAATCGTGGCGGCCTGGATAGGCGACGGCGCCTCGTAACCCAGCTCTTTCAGCACGCGCAGCAGCGGCTCGCTCAGGTTAAGGTCGGCAAATAGGGGGAAGGATGCTTCAGACATAGGTACTCACAAGAATGGTCGTATCGCGGAAATGCGAAAGATGGGGCGTAGTTTACTCTCTTGCAGAGTAAACAAACCATATTGGTCAGATTGGAGAGAAAACTGCTTGTAGTTAAAACTGGAGTTGATGAGCATTGAGCAACATATTGCGCATTCGATTATGCAAAACGTATTTTGAATTTTATAAGCCGAGGGATAAAATTTTCAAAAAAAAAAGCGGCAAATGCCGCTTTCTTAAGCCACCTGATTTTCCCGATATTGTTTTTTTATTTGCGCATGAAAAAATTTTCCATGAGATTCTGTCCCATCAAATTCGTGCCATAGCGTCACAGGAAAATCATAATACTGCCAAACCTGTCCGTTATTAAACTCGATTTCCAATGTCGAAGTTGCATCATCATGTCCGATACTGCGAATCATGCTTGAGTCGATATTTCTGCGATCCATTTTTATCCCTAAAAGTAAAATTTAGATTTTCTGCTCACGAATTTTTGTTACAACAGTTTTGTAACTTTCAGCATCTGACTCATGACTCTTAGTCCAACATTCAACCAATTTGGGGTCCTCGCTTGTCGGTCGCGGATAATTTAGCTTTAGGCGAACACGTGACGGAATTTTGATAGCCTCGCCAGCAATTACAGCCTCACCAACTCTTAACGACGGAAGTAAATCCATCAAGCTATTTAAATTGTCTGGAGCCGATGATTTAACGATTGATTGATCCCCTGAATTCGTTAATCGTAATGCAATCAACGTTCCGATTTGTGCGAGGATAGTTTCTGAAATTTCCGATGGCCGTTGAGAAATTACTAAAGCACCGACGCCAAACTTTCTTCCTTCTTTAAATACTTTCTCCACAGCGGCTTTTGAGTAACTATTTTTCTCATTTTTACCCAAGTACGTATGAGCTTCTTCATACGCCAAAAGCAAAGGCCTATTCTTGCCAGTATAAGATTCATGTCTTCCCCAGAACATGCTGTCATACACAAATCTGGTTATCAAACCAATCGTAATATCCAAAACTTCAAATGGCACTCCACTTAAATCAAGAATAGCAAGTTTCTTTTCACTACCCACCCAGTCGCTCAATAAGTTATGCAAATCTTTGGATGAATTTTCATCTTTATAGTCTCCGGGATTGAACAAAAAGTCATAGCGAGAATCCCTTAGACGGGAAAGCAACTTCTTCTCGTAAGAATAGTATTCGATATGTTTTGATTTAAATGGAGCTGCATTTGTAAGTGCGTATGGCTCGAATGTCGCAGGAATCAACTGATCATAGTTACCCGCGTTTACCTCCTTAGCCGTTACCTCTGTCTGTTCGTCTTTTGGTGTTACCGAAAAAGATGCATTGAGTAACCAATTCATCTTATGCCATAGCTTTCTGACGTTAAATGGAATAGGCGAATCAGCAGTAATTAAATCTGGATTTACGTCGCCAGACTTAAGTTTGAAATTTTCTTTTTTTAATTTAGTTACGAGTTCTCGAAAAAGACGGTACTCCACTTTTTGATCATCTCGTTGATCGGCGCCCACCAAAAAATAGGCAAGCTCATCGAAATTCATCAACCAAAATGGGATGTGCAACGGTTTGTGGGCATGACCAATTTTTAATACATTTGCATCGGGAAATGCAGAGGCATACTCCCCGTGTGGATCAACCAAAATGATCCTGGAGCCTTGGTAATCGGTCAGAATCGCCTTCAATAGACTAACAGTCGTGTTTGATTTACCACTCCCCGTCGACCCCAAAATACCGCAATGCCGAAGTATAAGATTGTGTGTATCGACATAGACACTCAGATTCTCTGACGAAGAGTGTTTCCCTATTTCTATAGAGCCGATATTTTTTTCGCCATATATATCAAATAAATCCTTTTCGATAACTAGATGAACCTCATCATTAATTGTGGGATATGTTCCAACACCCTTTTCAAATTCACTATCTCCTATTTTTTCCCCAACTAACTGCACAGACAAAAATCTCGAGCCAGCTATGAAATTTTTAGTACCGTCATCATCGCTATTAATTGGACGGTTACTCACTGACGATACGATTCCATAGATAGTAATATTGCCCATCGGCATTTTCACGAATGTCCCGATCTGCCCAATTTTGTATAGTCTTCCGTTAATTATGGGAGCGGCTGACGGAATATCATTTGACAGTTCGACCTCTACAGCGTTGGAGTCAACTCTAATTATTATTCCTAGATAAGTGGCATCAGTTCGCATTTGCTGCTGCCTCGATTTCATCTAGTTTTCCTGAGTTCGCAACCAAGAAATTAACCAATTTTTTAAAATCTCCGAGAATAAATTTCTTAGCATCCTTATCCCAAAACATTTCAGGTCTTTCTTTTTGCTTTAAATCTTCCTCGGCATAGGACCAATCTCCCAATACTCCGTTGATAATCGCTTTGGTAGGTCCAAATGCATTTAAATTTAAATAAGACGAAGATAGAGAGTGCAGATTAACTACTTCGGAGTCGTTAAAGAAAAACACCAATACGCACAATCTATTATTTTGACGTAAACAATTAAAGACGATCTCGTTAATATGTTGATCCATAAACGAATATCCACTAAAAACAAATAGCAGTTCTCCGTTAAGTAGATAGTCTTTTAAGCGATCAAAATAAACTACAAAAGGTTGCTTTCTAGATGAGTCATATTTTTCTTTTGACGGATAAATTACTAGTTCGTTAGGCTCCTCATTAATATTCTCAACCTTGCCGATTCTGACGACTTTATGCGACTTGGTAATAGCATTTATTTTCCAAAACCAACTAAGCGAACCGTGTATTTTCCAAAGCCGTATCCAGTTTTGCGTTAGATCATTTTTCTTAACAAACTTCTCAATACTTTCTTGCCAAAAGAATGGTTCGTACGAACCCACAAATCCATCAAAATAAGGAGCTTGTATTTCTTCTAGAGATTTCTCAATTATTAAATCGTAATTCGTTGTAAAGACTTCTTTCGAGTAGTCTCTGTTTTGCATGTTGAGCCAAGCAAAAAAAGTTTTTGTCACATCTAAATTTGCAACGGATTCTTTTTCGCTAATTAGTTCATAAATTTTTTTGCATATTTCAATGTCGAGCAACTTGGCGGAATCTCCGTCAATTCCAAGATAATTTTTTGTTTTTTTCTCACCAGTGATTTCTCTTATTCTCCGTACTTGATTGAGAATGTCCTCGATACTTATAGCCCTGCCGTCTGCATTCGCTTCTAAATCATCCTTTATCGTTTTAAATAGCGCTGCCTGTCCTTTAGTCAAAACACCTTCTATTGCATCAGTAAGTTGAGCAATATTAGGTAAGCCAAGGGCACAAGACGTACCCGCCCCCATAAAAAATCCTATATTTTTTGCGTACGAAAGTTGGCTTTTCAACTCTCTGATTTCCCTAATAACATTAATACCGGCCATAACTTCCCCTTATTGCATATTGCGGTTTTAAGCTCTTGAGCTTGATGAACATTTTTGTAATGTTTGGCAATCCATTGTCCACACCTCACTCATTTTCCCTATCCCATAAACATGGGAGAAAAGGTTATACATCGTGAAATTTTGAAGAATAGAAGTCGAGACCGTGACGTCAGTCAATGCTGCCCTAAGCACTGATCTGATTCAGTGAGCTGATAGCCGCATCCTTACCTAGATTTTCAACCAAAAAATTCACAAACGTCCGCACGCGCAATGACATATGTCGCGCATGCGGATACAACAGAATGAACGGTCGCGATGTGCCGCCTGAGCGCGGCAGCAATTCGACCAGATCGCCATTCTGAATATCCTTCTCAACTATGAAGCGATAGGTCTGCACCAAACCTGCGCCGTTGCGCGCGAGCGTGACTATCCCCAGTACATCTTCTGAGCAGCAATAACCGCCTTCGGTGGTGATAAAGACTTCTTTCTTGTCGACGTGGAACTGCCACGGAATCTTGCGGCCGGTGCTGGGCAATTCAAACTGTATGCATTCATGCGCTTGCAGATCTTCCAGCTTCTTTGGTGTGCCGGCGCGCTTTAAATAATCAGGTGATGCGACGAGTACCAGCTTTGCATCTTCCAGCTTGCGGGCAATCATGTTGGAATCGGTCGGCGCGCGCCCGCGTATCGCGAGGTCGTAGCCTTCTTCAGCGAAATCGATATTGCGATTACTCACATGCACATCGACCTGCACGTCCGGGTACAAGGCGCGAAACTTCGGCAACAAGGGCAGCAAGCGGTAATGCGCATACGGCGTCGGCATGCTGATGCGCAGCAGCCCGGCCGGCGCGACCTGCTCGCCGGTTACCAGGCGTTCTGCATCGACCAGTTGCGACAAGGCTTGCCGGCATTGCTCAAAGTAGACGCGCCCCGCTTCGGTCAAACGTATCTGCCGCGTGGTGCGTACAAACAGGCGCACGCCCAAACGTTCTTCCAGGCGCGAGACGGAACGGCTGACTGCGGCAGGCGTGACGCTGGCCGCATTGGCGGCGGCGGTGAAGCTGCTCAGCTCTGCCGCGAGGCAAAACAGCTCGATGCTGCCTAGCAGAATGTCGTCGAAATTGCGTTTCATAGCCGTCCCTCATTAGTTACATCAGGTATCAGGTAATTTGACAAAACCTGTATTTATCATCTCAATCGGCATAAGTATAGTTCATCACATCGGGAACACAAACCACCCGCTGCACGCAGTAACCAAGCTTCGAGTTCCGAGCAAAAACACTGCGCACTTACATACTTTATTGAGGAAATGAAAATGAGCACAGCTACACAACACAGCAACAAGACAGTCATCGTCACAGGCGCATCGAGCGGCATCGGCTTTGCGATTGCAGAGGAATATTTGAAGCGCGGTTACAACGTAGTCCGCAATGCACGCACGATGGCGCGCCTGCAAACCGCAGCGGAAAAACTGGGTTCGCCGAAGAACTTCCTGATGGTGGATGGCGATATCGCCAAACCAGCGACAGCGAAAAAATTGTTCGAGCAAGCGATTGCAGCCTTCGGCAAAGTCGACGTGTTGATCAACAACGCCGGCATCTTTACCGCCAAGCCGGTTGTCGATTACACGGAAGATGATCTGGAAAACATCGTCGATACCAACTTGAAGGGCTTCTTCTACCCTACGCAAGAAGCGGCGGCGCACATGGCGGCCAACAAGCAAGGTCACATCGTCACGATCACCGCCAGCATTGCGATGCAGCCGAATGCGCTGGTACCGGCCTTGCTGCCTGTGCTGATCAAGGGTGGCTTGAACCATGCAACACGCGGCCTCGCAATCGAACTCGCAGCATCGAACGTGAAGGTCAACGCCGTCGCACCGGGCATTATCAAGACGCCTATGCACAGCGATGATGAAGTGACACAAGCGTTCTTCCGCCGTCTGGCACCGACAGGTACCACCGGCGTTACCAAGGATGTGGTCGATGCAGTGCTGTATCTGACCGAATCGCAATTCACGACTGGCACAGTGCTGGCAGTGGACGGCGGTGCAACGGCAGGCACTTGGTCATAAGATAGGCGACACTGCTGAACATCACGTTGTTCATGTTTCAGCCGTCAGCCTTGTTTTGAAAACCGCTCTCCGTGATTGGCATGTTGCCAGTGCGGAGAGCACTCAAATTGTTGAAGCAAACCCAAAGGAGAACTCACCATGCCATACGTCAATATCCGTGTAACCCGTGAAGGCGTCACTGCAGAACAGAAGCTGGCCTTGATTGAAGGTGCGACCGATTTGCTGAGTCGCGTATTGAACAAGAATCCGGCAACAACCTTCGTCATCATCGATGAAGTCGAGATGGATAACTGGGGCGTGAATCGCGAGAACGTCACGACCTTGCGCAAGCGCGAAGCGGAAAAGAAGAAGGCCGGCTGATTCTGCCTACCTATTTAGTAAATCGATCGCACAAAAAAAATGGGCTCCCGAAGGAGCCCTGAAAGTTGAGACCGATTTACTACTAGGGGAAAACTACTTAAGCGTGTGCGGCTGAAGGATTACCAGCTGCAGCATTCTCTTGAGCGAGCTTCTCCTTGGACAACGCGACGTGTTTTGCCAGCGTTGGTCGGAGGGCTACGATCGCAAGAACCGCGGCGGTAAGATCCATACATGCAACCGTGTACAGAACGGTAGACCATGTGCCTGTTGCTTCCATCATCAAGTTACCGACTGGCACGAACAGTGCGCCGATACCTTTAGCGGTGTACAACACGCCGTAGATTTTACCGATGTGCTTGGTGCCGAATGCATCGCCAGCCAGAGCCGAGAACAGGGAATACACTTCGCCCCATGCCAGGAACACGACACCGGACAAGATCAAGAACGCCCATGGGTTCGAACCGAAGTAGCCCAGAGCGATAATGCCGAAGCCTTCCAGTGTGAACGCGATAACCATGGTTTTTTCACGGCCGATGTTGTCTGAGATCCAGCCAAACAGTGGACGGGAGATACCGTTCATGATGCGATCGAGCATCAGTGCCAATGGCAACGCTGCCATGACAAAGAAGTACATATCGACTTCGAACTCTTTCACACCCAGATCGCTAGCGATAACGCCGAGCTGAGCAACAGCCATCATGCCGCCGGTAACTACGCAGATGAACATGAAGAACATGAGCCAGAACAGTTTTGTGTTCAGCGCTTCTTTCAATGTGTAATCGCGAGTAGCTTGTACCAGTTTGCTCGATACGCTGACTTCACCTTTAGTTGGCGAACGCAGGAACCATGCAGCGACGAAAGCCAGGCCACCTTGCAAGATACCGAAGAACAGGAAGGTTGCTTGGAAACCCGATGTTTCGATCATTGCCGCGATAGGCAGAATCGTTGCAGCCGAACCAGCACCGTAACCACCAGCGGTCAAGCCAACTGCCAAGCCACGACGGTCCGGGAACCATTTCAACGCGTTGTTGATACATGTTGCGTAGATCGAACCGACGCCGATACCACCGAACACTGCGCCGACGTAGAAGCCGGTCAGGGAGGTAGCTTGCGAGTTCAAGTACCAAGCAAAACCGATGAAACATGCACCGAATGCGACCATCAGGCGTGGGCCTAATTTGTCGATGAAGTAACCTTCAATTGGTGCGAGCCAG
Organism: Herminiimonas fonticola; assembly: GCF_003293745.1. Classification (GTDB taxonomy): domain Bacteria; phylum Pseudomonadota; class Gammaproteobacteria; order Burkholderiales; family Burkholderiaceae_D; genus Oxalicibacterium; species Oxalicibacterium fonticola. The sequence goes on along the minus strand of NZ_PTLZ01000001.1, from coordinate 385,232 downwards.
GTTTGTACCAGAACGAAAATGGTAAATGTGATTTGAATCTCTGCACGTTTCCAGCCAAATTGTTCTTGGATTTCTGGAACGAACAATGTCCATGCGTATTGAATGTTCGCGGTTGCGATCATACAAATGACACCGACTACCAGCTGCCACCAACGCTTGTTGGATACTGGTTTATCTAATGCTACTGCTGGTCCGCCGCTCATTTGGATGCTCCGTTAAAAGTTGCCATCATGTGTTCCTCATGTCCATCAATCATCTGGTCTTGCGACCAAACAGCTAATGCTTGGATTAAATATTCGCCGATGCAAATGCAAAGGCCTCTCAAGGTTTGGGGTTTAAAGGCAGCCACTTCGTGGTCCGGTCGAGCGCCGTTCCGCCTTTCGGCCTGATGATCCGGTGAAGGATCGCCAAGCCGTTTGGTTTGATCATGTACAACTTCCCGCTTGCATGAATAAACCTCTTCGGAGCTAACAACCCGGTTTGATCAGATTTCACTGCCGGTTTTGCCTAGCGTTCGACAATCCCGGTGCCGGTAAGCCGGCGGCGTCATAAAGACACAAATCAGAAAAAACGGAGTGAGTTGAGCGCTCTTCAGCAATCTCAAGGTAATGTTAAGTACCCGTTAAATTTTCGATGGAATATACGTAGGTACCCCTAGCCGAACAATACGTAGTTATACTTATTTATCCGGAATTTGACATTTATATTGCGACGCAATAATCACTGAAAGCGTTATCCAGCAATGCTTTCAAGCGATGCAGGTGTGAAAAACGGGATATGCATATTTTTAATAGCTGATATCAGTTTTAACAATAATACGTTGTCAGGATTTACAAAAATCGCTGCAAGTATTGCGTTAAATATGTATCACTTGAGAGCTTTGAAAGCGCGCTTGAAAACGCCCATCGACATGCTGCCCGGGCGGAATTTTCTTGCATGAGAAGCGCCGAATGAGCTGATCGCTCATTCGGCCTTGTTAGTTCGAGATTCGGATTGGATTACCTGGATAGTGCTTTTTGCGCGCGATATCTGGCCGAGCGTTTAGGCATCAGCATCGATCCGCTGCAGGTAGGCGCACCGCAATAACAGGCGAATGCTTTTTTGACGGCTGGCGTGTGACGTTCTTCAAATATCAATGCGTAGTCGTAACTCAGCTCTTCGCCGGCGGCGATTTCCAGCACTGAATAGATATAGACGCGACCATCGTCATGTTCGACCGCCTCGCAATTGGGTTCGCATGAATGGTTGATGAAGCGCGCCTCATTGCCGCCGCTGCCGCCATCGATGATGCGGCCATCATTCAGGCTGAAAAAGTAAGTGTGATTGAGCGGGCCTTCGGCATCAGCTCTGTCTTGTGCGACGTCCCACATGATGCGCTCACCCTGATATTCAACAATGCATGCACCAGGCTCTATCGTGCTGCGCGCAAAAATGCCGGTGCCGTGGATGGTGGAAGTTTTGACGATGTAGAGCGGTGGCGATGCTGTGATGACATCACCATTTGCATGGTCTGCGACTGGAACTTGTGACGTATTCAATTGATTCTATTTTCTGGTGAAGGCTGCTTCTGATGTTGTTATTGTACGGATTAAATTTATTCGACGAGCAAGGGAAATTGTTGCGGGCGGCAATGATTTTGCAATATTGCTTTTATTGCCTTGTGATACGACTGCAATACAAAAGTAAGCGGCCGGCATTGGGAACTCTTTCCGGCACTGGTTTTCAAACCAATTCAAACATTGCCTTATATCAGCCAACTACCATGCGTTTAACGGTATTTTGGTCAAACAAGAATCCCTGAAAAGTCCATAATGTCAGCAGTTTCCACCTGCTGTCGAAGATGAAGTCCAATTCCATTCTTGCCAACGCACGCAATCGCAGCACCATCGGTTTCGCGCTGTCACTGTTATTCCATATTGCGATCCTGCTATTTGCGCTGGAGCATCGGTCGACCCCGCCGCAAGAACTCGGCACGTCGATGACTGCACCGCTGTCCATACGTTTGTTGCCGCCATCCGATAGTTCGAGCAAATCGCCACCATCGCCTTCCATCACGGTAACGCCGCAAGCCCAGAAGATGACGGGCAAGCCAAAAGAAAAGGCGCGCAAGGATCAGGACGTGGCACGCAAAAAACCGCTACCTGTCCCGCAAGAAAAAGTCGTCACTGTCAAACCGCAACAAGCTCAGCCGGAAGCCGCACCCACCGACATGATGAGCATGCTGAATAACGCGCGCGAACGTCGCCGCGCAGCAGGCACGCCAGATCGCAACGACAGGGAAAACGAAGAGCAGCCGGATGACAATGCGATCGCACGCGCCAACGTTCAGCACAGCATGCAGCATGCGCAATCGCGCGGCCGCAACGATGGTGGCGGCGTATTCCAGGTGACGTTCAAGGGTGTACGCACGGCGGAAATGATTTTCCGCGGCTGGGATGAGCGTCGTCGTAACGACACACGTCAATTGCTGGAAATCGATGCCGGCCTGAACGGCGATATCGATACCGCGATTGTGCGCAAGATGATCGAGCTGATACGCCAACGCCAATCCGGCGACTTCAGCTGGCAATCGCGTCGCCTGGGTCGCGTCGTCATGCTGTCGGCGCGCGTGCAGGATAATGCGGAACTGGAAGACTTCCTGAAGAAGGATTTTTTCGAGTATTACCGCTAAGTTCCGCACTCAGCGTCGCCATTCCGGCATTGCCTACATAAATAAAAACCGCGACCAGAGTCGCGGGTTTTTTATGCGGCGTAATAATCAGTGCGCTTAGAGTATCGCCGACACTTCCGGATGCGGGATATTCATCGAACTTCTATCCAGCACACGCAATTGCGTATCCAGCTTGTAGACCAGCGGCACGCTGTTCGGCACATCGAAGCGCGAGACTTCTTCATCCGACATATCTTCCAGCAATTTGACCAGCGCGCGCTGACTGTTGCCATGCGAAGAAATAATGATGTTCTTGTCTGCGCGCAAAGCCGGTGCAATTGACTCGTCCCAAAACAAACGTACGCGCTCTACCGTGTCTTTCAGCGATTCGCCCAAAGGCAATGAAGCACGGTCGAGCCCGTCGTAACGCGGCTCGAAGCATGGCGAGCGCGGATCGTCTTTGTCCATCAGCGGTGGTCGACTGTCGAAGCCACGACGCCACAACCAGACTTGCTCTTCGCCAAATTTATTGATCATTTCAGCGCGATTCTGCCCGGTCAATGCGCCGTAATGCCGTTCGTTCAAACGCCAGTGACTGATGATGGGTATGTACATCGCGTCCAACTCATCCAGCATCAGCCATTGCGAGCGGATCGTTCTTTTCAGCATTGAAGTGTAGGCAAGATCGAAGCGAAAGCCGGCTTCGGCCAACGCACGACCGGCATTGCGTGCCTGTTGAATACCATTGGCGGTCAGATCGATATCTGTCCAGCCGGTAAAGCGGTTTTCCCTGTTCCACTGTGATTCGCCGTGGCGAACAATCACCAAATTACCCATTACTTTTTCTCATGTTGAAGCGACAAAGCATGAAGATTAACTGAGTTTCAAGAATGATGATGTGCAAGATCGAACATTGCAGAGAAAAAAGTTAATTAAATGGCAGCTATTTTTATATATATTTCACAATTTTTTGATTCATATCCCACAAACATGGGGTAGCCAACCCTTCTGAATAAGTGCTTAATAACATGCCGGTTTTATTTCAAAATAGAAACTTTTTGCGTCGATTTCCCTCAAGGTCGCAGGATTTTGTATAGGAATATCTCTGGCAGCTGGAGTTACCACCAACTACAGCCTGATCAGTAATCAAAGCAATGTTTCACTTGTGCCCGCCCACAAAGCCGGGCGCTGTTTCCGTACACTTTCGCATGCACCAACCAGCATTTAACAGGAGTCGGGATATGTTTAAAAATATGACGGTAGGAACCAAGCTGATTTCCAGCTTTTTGACTTTGTCGGTTGCCGGCGCCATCGTTGCCGGTATTGGCATATACAACATGGGTCTGATCAACGACAAGGCCGGCGATATCTATAACAAGGAATTATTGGGCTTGTCTTATATCAAGGAAGCCAATATCGATCTGCTCTTCATCGGTCGTGCGCGTGGCAATGTTCTGCTGTCAACGACGGAAGAAGAACGCACGCTGAATAAAAACAATATCAAAAAGTATCTAGCCTCCTCAAAAGAGAATCTGGAAAAAGCCCGTCCACTATTTTTCAGTGATAGAGCCAAAGTTCTGTTCGAACAATACGCAAGTGTTTCGAAAGATTATGAAAAGGAAATGTGGCAGGCATTAACGCTTGTGGATAAAGAGCCGCTGCAACAACGAAGCGCCGAATTGACTAACAGCCTGGCGCAAACCCGCGCACACGCGAATACGCTGGACGATGTGCTGACAGAATTATCCAAACAGAAAGAAGCGCGCGCTGCACAGGCGTATGTAGAAACCGAGCAACTGTATGACTCCAGCCGTGCATTCATGGTCTTGCTGGTGATCTTGAGTACCTTCTCCGGCATCTTGCTGGGCGTACTGATTACACGTAACTTGAAAGGCCAATTAGGAGGTGAACCAAATTATGCAGCTGGCGTTGCGTCGCGCATTGCAGCCGGCGATCTGACCGTCGCCATCGATTTGCGTCCCAAGGATCAAACCAGTATGTTGTTCGCGATGCGCGAAATGCGCGACAGTCTGGCCAATATTGTCAGCCAGGTCAGAACCGGTACCGACACCATCACCACCGCATCGGGACAAATTGCGGCAGGCAATCTGGATCTGTCGTCACGCACGGAAGAACAGGCAAGCGCGCTGGAAGAAACTGCTTCTTCCATGGAAGAAATCACCTCCACCGTCAAACAAAACTCGGAAAACTCGCAACAAGCCAGCACACTCGCAGTCAACGCATCCAGCACTGCGATGCGTGGCGGCGCAGTGGTTTCGCAAGTTGTCGATACGATGGGATCGATTACCGAATCCTCCAGAAAAATCGTCGACATCATCGGCGTCATCGACGGCATCGCATTCCAGACCAATATTCTGGCGCTGAATGCAGCGGTGGAAGCGGCACGTGCCGGTGAACAGGGGCGCGGCTTTGCAGTGGTGGCATCTGAAGTGCGCAATCTGGCACAACGTTCCGCTTCGGCAGCGAAGGAAATCAAACAGCTGATCGGCGACTCTGTCGAGAAGGTCGATACCGGCAGCAAACTGGTGGAACAAGCCGGTATCACGATGAAAGAGATAGTCGACAGCATCCAGCGCGTCTCCGACATCATGTCTGACATTACTGCGGCAGGCCGTGAGCAAAGCGCGGGGATTGAACAGGTTAATCAGGCCATCACGCAAATGGATGAGGTAACGCAGCAAAATGCAGCCTTGGTAGAAGAAGCGGCGGCGGCATCACAATCGCTACAGGATCAAGCCACCCATCTTTCGGAAATAGTGAGCGTGTTCACACTCGATGAGGCACAAATCAAAACAGCGCGTGCAGCCAAATCTGCAGCGGCTCGTTCACCGGCAAAACCGCTGGTCAATACGGTACAACGCACGTTTGCAAACAAAGCCGCACCGCAAAAGATCGCATTCGCGAACGCAGGCAGCAACAGCAACGATTGGACGGAGTTTTAAAAATTCTCCCGACTTGTCTCCGCTGCAGCAAAAAAGCCCGGCTCAGTCGGGCTTTTTTTTTTGACCTGGCAATATGCAAATACTCAACGATCACGCCTTAAACGCAGGCAATCAGAGAAATCAAATGGAATTTTTGCCTGATGCCCTTGTCCATTCAAGGTGTATTGCCCCGTATGCGTGCTCAAACAGATAAAATCTATCCTATGCAATTCAGTTATCGCGCCCTGCTCATGCAGGCAGCACTTTTTATGGGCCTTACCGGCTGTGCCGGCCCCAAACCTGTCGTCTACACCGCGGAGAAATTCGATTCGGCCGATATCTACTCGCGTCGTTTTCCGGTGCCCGGCAATGTCGCTTGCGAAGCGGTGCGTCGCACCTTGTTGAGTCAGGGTTATGTGATCAACGCGGCTACCCACGATCAGGTCGATGGTCGCAAGAGCTTTCAGCCTGAGAGTGACGTACACGTACAGATTGCGTTTCGCGTCGTGTGTGCGGCCGATAATGCGGATGGCACAACCTCATCCGTGTTCGTCAATGCCCTCGAAGATCGTTATGCGCTGAAGAAGACCAACAACTCTGCGAGTCTGGGGGTGGGTGCGCTGGGCTCGGTTTCACTGCCGTTCTCGTCCAGCGATGATTCGCTGGTCAAGGTATCCAGCGAAACCATCGCTGCAGAAAAATTCTACGCGCGCTTCTTTCAACTGGTCGAACGTTATCTGACCAATGAAGCGACGCCGGCAACGGAATCGATGGAAATCACGCAACCCCTGGTGCCGACGACGAAGATAGCTGCTCCGTAAGTTTCAGACTTGCGCTTGCCGGCAAGCTCACCGCACATACGCGGGCCATCTATTTATTCATTCGCTTTAGATAATGGTATCCCTGGTGCGTACAAAATGCAGTGTTTGCGTTTGCTCGACCAGCACACATTTTTTTCCAGTGCGCTTGCAATGATCCTGTACACGCCAGTACGCATCGTGGCTGACGCAACCGGTTTGGCAAATCACCATATCGGCCATTTTCAGACTTGCTTCCAGCGCTGCCTCGTCCACACCATCGTGACCGTCATGATGCAGAAAATGACCGCCGGCTTTTTCAATTGCCTGCTGGGCAACGATGGTGGCCGGCTCATCCTGACCGACACACAAGACTGATTTTTCTCGCAAGTCCATAGGCATTTCGGCACAGACTGATGCAACGCCATCCACTGTTGATGCTGACTGAACTTTTACATGCAAACCCAGGCGCTCGCGCAACAACGCTTGAACATGCTGCGTCAAAGATTCGACGCGACGCGCCAGGGTCACGCGTGTCGGCAAACCGAGTATCGTCGCTTGCAAGTTACGCAGGTCTTCACGCGCATAAGCCAACGCGGTATCGCGCACCATCACTGTTGCATGCAAGCGCATCATCTCTGCCCGCATGTGCGTGAGCTCCGCTTGCAAGATTTCGATCTGATCGACCTGGCGGGCTACCAGTTCACTGCAACGGCTCTGCACGCGACCGTACTCATTCAGCAACACACTGTGCTCACGCGCGATATTGTCGAAATTATTGCGAGACTTGCTCATGTCTTGATCCTTCACCTTGGTCGGCCATTGCCGAATCAAAAGAGGCGGCATGCCAGTGCCGAATGAAATCTGACGCAGTACGTGCGCCGTACTGGGCGACGCTTTTCAGATTTCCAGTTCGGCGGCAACATCCTCGGATTGAGGAAAGACTTTATTATAAATGAGAATTATTACTATTTGGAGAGGGGTGCGAATATAGATGAACCTTGCCGGTTGGGAACGCTATAGCAAACATCTGTGCATTCCGCGCAGGAACGTACTCGCTTTAATCAGTGCTTTTTCCTGCGTCATCGCCCGCAGAATTTGATTCGCCAGACGCCTGTAATCTGCGCCACAAGGTGGTGCGGCTGATGCCCAGATAATTTGCCGCTGCTTCGCGATTGCCTTGATGACGCTGCAATACTTGCTGCAGCGTTTCTGTTTTTGCCGGCATCGCATCTTGTGTCGATGCTTCATCAGACGTCACATCGTTGATAGCCGCATACAATTCTGGCGCGATGCTTTTCAGGAAAGCCGGCGTCAACGCTTGCAATGGTGCGGCCGCCAAAAACAAGGCCAGGCGTTCCATCAAGTTACGCAGTTCGCGCACATTGCCCGGCCACGGATAAGCCGCCAGCAAAGGCAGGCAAGTCAATATCTCTGCATGTAAATTGGCCGCCGGCCTGACATCCAGCGATGCCAGTGCATTCTTCAAATACCATTCCGCCAGTGAAGACACATCTTCGGGATGTCCGCGCAAAGGCGGCAAGCTCAGGCGCAATACGCTCAGGCGATAAAACAAATCGGCACGGAAGCGCCCTTCCCTGACGCGCGCATCCAGATCGCAATGCGTCGCGCTGATGATGCGCACACTGACGGGTATCGGCCGCGTACCACCGACGCGCACCACTTCACGTTCTTCCAGTACGCGTAGCAAGCGTGTTTGCAGGGACAAGGGCATCTCGCCGATTTCATCCAGAAACAGGGTGCCGCGATGTGCGGCTTCAAACAAACCCGCACGTCCGCCACGACGCGATCCGGTAAACGCGCCCTCTTCATGGCCGAACAACTCAGACTCCAATAGCGACTCCGCCAATGCACCGCAATTGACGGCGACGAAGGGATGGCTGGCTTGCGTCTTGCCCTGCATCAGCGGATGCGCGCGGTGTATCGCTTGCGCCACCAACTCCTTGCCGGTGCCGGTTTCGCCGTGGATCAAGACAGTGGCTGCCGACTTCGCAAACAGCGTGACGGATTGCCGCACACTTTCCATCGCGGCCGACTCGCCACGCAAATCCTTGATGTGATGTTTGGCGCGCAAGGTATCCGCCACCGGAAAACTGCGGCCGCGTGTCGCTTCCAGTTGCGTCAAGCGCGCCAGCTCCAGCGCATCTTCAAATGCCTGACGTATCGATGCCGATGAATAAACGAAGACGCCAGTCAAGCCGGCTTCTTCGGCCAGGTCTGTGATCAAACCCGCGCCGACGATGGCCTTGATGCCGGCGGTTTTCAGTTCATTGATTTGCGAACGCGCATCTTCTTCCGTCACATAAGTGCGTTGCGCGATGTTCAGGCCGAAGGTGGTTTGGAACTCGGCCAGCGCCGGCATGGTTTCCTGATAGGTGATCAGGCCGATCGCTGGCGTGATCTTGCGCGCACGCGCCAGCGCCTGCATCACATCGAAGCCGCTAGCCTTGGCGATGATGACGGGCACCGACAAACGACTTTTCAGATACGCGCCGTTCGATCCGGCGGCAATCACGGCATCGCAACGCTCGGTCGCCAGGCGCTCGCGGATGTGACGCACCGCGTCTTCAAAGCCCAGATTGATAGGTTCAATGTCGGCCTGGTCGTCGAATTCCAGCGTGATATCGCGGAACAATTCAAACAGACGTGAAATCGAAACGGTCCAGATGACCGGCTTGTCGGCATTGTCACGGAAAGGAGAGGAGGAACGTTTCATGTTTCACCCATGCGTTTCAAACGTTTCAAATGTAACACGCGATCCGGCTGCCGCGCATATTCAACGCAGCGATCCAGCAAACATCAAAAAACACGCAAGTTATTGATTCTAAAGACACTTGTTGCTTTTATCTGAAATCCACACACGATTGGAAAGACATCAGACCCAGGATGGCATGCACATTGCCATTATGAGGAGCAGGCATCTCGATGAAACACTCCGACCAAAGGATCACCATGAGTAGTCAGTCCAGCACTAGCAAGCAAAGCAGCAAGCAGCTTTTACGCGACCAGGTGTATGCCAGACGCGGCCTGCTGGTACCAGGCGCATTCAATGCGCTATCGGCGCGCGTGATTGCCGATCTGGGTTTCGAGGCGCTTTACATCACAGGCGCAGGCGTGACGAATATGTACTTTGGTTTGCCGGATCAAGGCTTCATCGGCCTCAATGAACTGGCCGACCATACTGCACGCATACGCGATGCGGTCGATATCCCCATCATCGTCGATGCCGACACCGGTTTCGGCAATGCACTCAATGTGCGCCAAACGATACGCACGCTGGAACGCGCCGGTGCCGATGCAGTGCAACTGGAAGATCAGGTTTCGCCCAAACGCTGCGGCCACTTCAACGGCAAGGAAGTCATTTCCTGTGCCGAGATGGTTGGCAAGATCCACGCTGCAGTCGATGCCCGTAGCGATGAAAACATGTTGATCATGGCGCGTACCGATGCGCGCAGCGTGCACGGCTTTGAAGATGCGCTGGAACGCGCAGCACGCTATAGCGAAGCCGGTGCCGACATCCTGTTCGTCGAAGCTACCGAAAGCGCTGATGAAATCCGCCGCCTGCCGCAAGCATTGGACAAGCCGCAACTGGTGAATCTGGTCATAGGCGGCAAGACACCCATCTTCAGCGCCGATGAACTGGCCGGACTCGGCTACGGCATCGTGCTGTACGCAAATGCAGCACTGCAAGGCGCAGTCGCCGGCATGCAAAAAGCACTGACGGTATTGCGCGACACCCATCGCCTGGATGAAGACCCGCAGCTGGTCACTCCATTTATCGAGCGTCAGCGTCTGGTCAACAAACCCTACTTCGATCAATTGGAACGCAAGTACAGCGATAAATACGCCGACAAGTAATCACGAATACAAAATCCATCAGGAGACAGGTATGAGCGAGTCACAAGCAAGCCCAGCAGCAGGTTTCAAACCAAAAAAATCAGTCGCACTCTCAGGTGTGACCGCAGGCAATACAGCACTCTGCACCGTCGGCAAGACCGGCAACGACTTGCACTACCGTGGTTACGATATTCTGGATATTGCCGACGGTTGCGAATTCGAAGAGATCGCGCATCTGCTGGTGCACGGCAAGCTACCTACCGTGGCGGAGCTGAAAGCCTACAAAACCAAGCTGAAGTCCATGCGCGGTTTGCCTGCGAACGTCAAGGCAGCGCTGGAATGGCTGCCGGCAGCCTCGCATCCTATGGACGTGATGCGCACTGGCGTCTCGGTACTCGGCTGCATGCTGCCGGAAAAAGACGACCACAATGCGCCTGACGCACGCGATATCGCCGACCGCCTGATGGCTGCACTGGGTTCGATACTGCTGTACTGGTATCACTACAGCAATCACGGCAAGCGCATAGAAGTCGAAACCGACGACGACTCGATAGGCGCCCACTTCCTGCACTTGCTGCACGGCGAAAAGCCATCCGCGCTATGGGAAAAAGCGATGCACACCTCACTGATTCTGTATGCGGAACACGAATTCAATGCTTCCACCTTCACCGCTCGTGTAATTGCCGGCACCGGCTCCGATATGTACTCCGCCATCACCGGCGCGATCGGTGCCTTGCGCGGACCCAAGCACGGCGGCGCCAACGAATTCGCGTTTGAAATTCAAAAACGTTACGAGAATCCGGACGAAGCGGAAGCCGACATCAAGCGCCGCGTTGAAAACAAGGAAGTCGTGATCGGCTTCGGTCACCCGGTCTACACGATTGCCGATCCGCGCAACAAAGTGATCAAGGAAGTCGCCCGCACCTTATCCAAGGATGCCGGTACGCTGAAGATGTTCGACATTGCCGAACGGCTGGAAAGCGTGATGTGGGACGTCAAAAAGATGTTTGCCAATCTGGATTGGTACTCGGCGGTCTCGTATCACATGATGGGTGTGCCGACTGCGATGTTCACGCCGCTGTTCGTGATCGCACGCACGTCCGGCTGGGCCGCGCACATCATAGAGCAACGTATAGACAACAAGATCATCCGGCCTTCCGCACATTATGTAGGCCCGGAAGATCTGGCTTTCGTCCCGCTTGCAAAACGAAAATAAAGCGCAAGTAAAAGGCTGGCCTCGCCTGGCGCTTCATTCCTGATTCACTACGATTACGGGATCCCCATGTCTGCTCATATTTCAAATGTACGCCCCAAACACGACAAGGTCTTGGTCGATATCGTCGATTACGTCACCAAGTACAAAATCACTTCCAGGCTTGCCTACGACACCGCGCGCAATTGCCTGATCGATACGCTGGGCTGCGGCCTGGAAGCACTCGAATACCCGGCATGCAAAAAATTGATGGGGCCGATTGTGCCGGGCACGATAGTCCCGCATGGCGCGAAAGTGCCGGGTACGCAATTCCAGCTCGATCCGGTACAGGCCGCATTCAATATCGGCATGATGATACGTTGGCTGGATTTCAACGATACCTGGCTCGCAGCAGAATGGGGCCATCCATCCGACAATCTGGGCGGCATACTCGCCACTGCCGACTGGTTGTCGCGCACAGCCGTCGCTGCCGGCAAGAAGCCGTTGACGATGCGTGACGTGCTGACCGGCATGATCAAGGCGCATGAGATCCAGGGTTGTATCGCACTGGAAAATTCCTTCAACAAAGTCGGCCTCGATCACGTGGTGCTGGTCAAGGTGGCGTCCACTGCAGTCGTCGCAGAAATGCTGGGCCTGACGCGCGACGAAATCCTGAATGCGGTATCGCTGGCCTGGGTAGATGGTCAGTCGTTGCGCACGTATCGCCACTCACCGAATACCGGTTCGCGCAAATCATGGGCGGCCGGCGATGCCACTTCGCGCGCGGTGCGACTCGCGCTGATGGCGAAGACTGGCGAGATGGGTTATCCCTCGGTACTGACTGCGAAGACCTGGGGTTTTTACGACGTGCTGTTCAAAGGCCAGCCCTTCAAGTTCCAGCGCAAGTACGAATCGTATGTGATGGAAAACGTGCTGTTCAAGATTTCCTTCCCGGCAGAATTCCATTCGCAAACCGCCGTTGAGGCAGCGATGACCTTGCACACAGAATTGAGCAAGGCCGGCAAGAAAGTCGAAGATATCAAGAAAATCACGATACGCACGCACGAAGCCTGCATACGCATCATCGATAAAAAAGGACCGCTCGATAATCCGGCCGACCGCGATCACTGCATACAGTACATGGTCGCCGTGCCGCTGATCTTCGGTCGCCTGACTGCGGCAGATTACGAAAACGATGTTGCCAGCGACAAACGTATCGATGTCCTCCGCGACAAGATCGTCTGCGTGGAAAATCCTGCGTTCACCAAGGATTATCACGATCCGAAGAAGCGCTCGATCGCGAATGCCGTAACGATTGAATTCAAGGATGGCAAAAAGCTGAAAGAAATTGTCGTTGAATATCCGGTCGGCCATGCCCGCCGCCGCAAGGAAGGCATCCCGCTACTGGAAGCCAAATTCAGGATCAATCTGGCGCGCCAGTTCCCGGCGAAACAGCAGCAAAGAATTCTCGATATTTCGCTGGATCAGAAAAAGCTGGAAGCGATGCCAGTCCATGAATACGTGGATCTGTATGTGATCTAGCCGGCCGTACCGCCTGCGTCGGCATCAGTATCGGCACAGGCCGTTTCACGATAAGAACACAGACATGATTTATCTGGCCGGAGGAGACTTATGAGTTTCGATGCCGCAGCATATGATGCGTTTTACCGTTCATCAGTTGATGACCCGCAAAGCTTTTGGGCTACGCAGGCCCAACGTATAGATTGGCACAAGCCATACCGCAAGACGCTGGATTACGACAAGCCGCCGTTTGCCAAATGGTTTGTCGATGGCGAGACCAATCTTTGTTACAACGCGGTGGATAGGCATCTGGCAACGCGTGCTGATCAGCCGGCCTTGGTCGCGATCTCTACCGAGACCGACACTGAGGCCACGTATACCTACGCGCAGTTGCATACTGAGGTAAATCGCAGTGCCGCGATGATGCAAGCGCTGGGCGTAAAACAAGGCGATCGCGTTTTGATTTACATGCCCATGGTTGCTGAAGCGGCATTCGCGATGCTGGCTTGCGCACGCATAGGCGCGGTCCATTCGGTGGTCTTCGGCGGTTTTGCATCGACCAGTCTGGCGACCCGCATCGATGATGCGACACCGCTCTTGATCATCTCGGCTGATGCCGGTTCACGCGGCTGTCACGTCACAGCCTACAAATGCATGCTGGATGAAGCCATCGCACTGGCGGAGCACAAGCCGGCCCATGTGTTGATGCTGGATAGAGGCCTGGCAGCCATGAAGACAGTGGCAGGACGCGACGTCGATTACGCGACATTACGCAAACAACATATGGACGCCGCAGTGCCGGTGACATGGCTGGAATCGAATGCGCCGTCCTACATCTTGTATACGTCAGGCACCACCGGCAAACCCAAAGGGGTATTACGCGATGTCGGCGGTTACGCAGTGGCGCTGGCGACTTCCATGGATTTGATCTTTTGCGGCAAGGCTGGCGAAACTTTTTTCTGCACTTCGGATATAGGCTGGGTGGTCGGCCACTCTTACATCATCTACGGCCCCTTGCTGGCAGGCATGACGACCATTTTGTACGAAGGTTTGCCGATACGGCCGGACGCATCCATCTGGTGGAGCATCGTGGAAAAATACAAGGTCACGCGCATGTCGTCGGCACCGACCGCGATACGCGTGCTGAAGAAGCAGCCGCTGGAACTGTTGCAGAAACACGATCTGTCTTCACTGAAAGCGCTGTATCTGGCAGGCGAGCCCTTGGATCAAACCACATCCGATTGGATAGCCAATGTGCTCGGCGTGCCTGTCATCGACAATTACTGGCAGACAGAAACCGGCTGGCCCATCATCTCGGTGGCCAAAGGCGTAGGCGACAAACCCACACGCTCGGGCAGCCCCGGCCTGCCCATGTACGGCTACAAGGCCAAGATCATCAATGAAGATACAGGTGAAGAATGTACCGCCAATGAAAAAGGTGTGGTCGTCATCGAAGGGCCATTACCGCCCGGCTGTCTGCAAACCCTGTACGGCGACGACCAGCGCTTTGTCAGTACTTACTGGCGCAATTTCAAACGTGTAGCGTATTCAACCTTCGACTGGGGCATACGCGATGCCGATGGCTACTACTTTATCCTCGGGCGCACGGATGACGTCATCAATGTCGCAGGACATAGATTAGGCACGCGCGAAATCGAAGAAAGCATTTCCAGCCACGGCAATGTGTCGGAAGTCGCGGTCGTCGGCGTCGAAAATCCCGTCAAGGGACAGTGCGCTGTCGCGTTCGTGATTTTGAAAAATGCAGCGGCAGCTGCCAACCCCGATGATGCAAAAAAGCTGGAAGCCGAAATCATGAAAGTGGTGGATCAGCGACTCGGGCCCATCGCCCGGCCATCGCATGTGTACTTTGTCAGCGCCTTGCCGAAGACGCGTTCCGGCAAGCTGGTGCGGCGCGCGATACAGGCGATTTGTGAAGGACGCGATCCTGGCGAGTTATCAGTGATAGAAGATCCGGCGGCCTTGCAGCAGATACGTACTGCGATAGAGGCAAATGAAAAGAACACATGTCCTTGATAAAAGACCATACAAAGAGATGTATTCTTGCTTGTCACTAATTTGCATTTGTTTCATGACTACTCAACACCCCGTACCGGTAATTCAAAGCAAACCATTGTCGCGTCTGACCAGGATGCTGTACGGGTTTGCCGGTGGCGTGGCCTTGGTACTGGGAGTGATCGGCATATTTTTGCCGGGACTGCCAACCACACCCTTCGTTCTAGTCGCAGCCGCCTGCTTCGCCAAAGCATCCCCGCGTGTACATCAATGGATGTTGCAGCATCCGCTGCTCGGTCCGATGCTGCGCAACTGGCAAGAGCATCGCAGCCTGACGCGTCGGACCAAATACGTGGCGATCATTTCCATGGTGTTGATGCTGGGCGTATCCATCTGGACTTTCTCGGATCGGCCATGGATACAAGTGATCTTGCTAGTCTTGGGTGCAATCGGTGCTGCAATGGTGCTGCGAATACCGACACGTCCTCCACACTCAAAGCCGCCGCACAACTAAATCCTTGGCCGGAAAGACAAAAGCGCGTCGTGGTTCGCACGACGCGCTTTCCTTGAACAAACAGTTTATTCATTTCAACTGATTGCAACCTCACAGTATTGCAATCGCCAAAAATCAAAGCTCTTATTTTTTATCGCGGATACGTTCGATCAGCAAATCACCGTATTTGGAAGTCGATACCTTGCCGCCAATATCTGCGGTGCGGCCATCTACCGTCGCGACAGTCGCATCGATTGCATCGCGCAAATCGCGTGCCACTTTATGCAAGCCCTTGTGTTCCGCCATCAACGCTGCAGCCAGCAACAATGCGGTTGGATTTGCCAAACCCTGCCCTGCTATATCCGGTGCGGAGCCATGCACCGCTTCAAAAATGGCTGCGCCTTCGCCGATATTCGCACCCGGTGCCATGCCGAGGCCGCCAACCAGGCCGGCGATTTGATCGGACAGGATGTCGCCAAACAGATTGGTCGATACCAGCACATCGAATTGCCACGGGTTCAATACCAGTTGCATCGCACAGGCATCGACGATCCGGTCATTGAATTCGATTTGATCTGCGTAGTTGAGGCCAACTTGTTTGGCCGTTTCCAGAAACAGTCCGGTCAATGCTTTCAGCACATTGGCCTTGTGGACGATAGTGACTTTCTTGCGATTGTTGCGCACTGCATAGTCGAAGGCGAACTTGGCGATGCGACGGCTGCCGGCGCGCGTATTGATGCCAGTCGCCATCGCGACGGCATGCGCATCGTCGCCGATAGGGACGTAATGTTCGTGACCGACGTACAGGCCTTCCAGATTTTCACGCACCATGACCAGATCGATTTTTTCGTAACGACCGCCGGGCACGATGGTGCGGGCCGGACGCACATTGGCGTAGAGCTGGAAGGTTTCGCGCAGGCGCACATTGACCGAACGGAAGCCGCCACCGATAGGCGTAGTCAGCGGGCCTTTCAATGCGAGGCCGGTCTGGCGAATGCTGCTGAGCGTTGTTTCGGGTAACAAATCACCGCTTTTTTCAAATGCATTCAGGCCGGCCTGCTGCTTGTCCCATGCAAATGGATTGCCCAGCGCATCGAACACACGTTCAACGACATCAACGATTTCAGGGCCGATACCATCACCGGGAATAAGCGTTACCGGAATTTGTTGCTGCGTGCCAGGGTTAAGCATGTTGTGTCCTATCCATGATCAAGATAATAAAAGCGCGAATAACTTTGTGTAAAAGCCAGACCTAGTTTAACTCAAAAGTCTTATGTCATATATAAGAGCTGAGGCTTTTTATGCTTGAATGAATTTTTGGCAAGATTACAAATTGGCAAAGCTAGCCTAAGTCAAGACAGTGTATTTCCGCCTAGGCTATAGTGATGCTCACGCTTGATCCCTTGCAGGATCGTGCCAATTCACCTATCAATCACGCATCAAATTAAGGATATTACAGATGGCACAAACCGAAATTAAAGTAACCAAAGGCGCAGGCAAGCTGCAACAGATCGTCAGCGCCGGCCCGCACAGCTTGATCGCTGATGCGCCATCCGCATTCGGTGGTGATGATGCAGGTTTTGTACCGCACGATTTGTTGGCAGCAGCCTTGGGCGCATGCACCGCAGTCACGCTTAATATGTATGCTGGCCGCAAGGAAATCCCGCTGGAAAAAGTCGATGTAACCGTCGTCGCGGGCGAACAGGATGGCGTCTATGTATTCAATCGCACGCTGCACTATCACGGCAATCTGAGTGCTGAGCAAAAAGACAGTCTGAACAAGATCGCCGATAAATGCCCGGTACACAAAGCACTGTCAGGCGAAATCAAGATCGTTACGCAAGCCAACTAAACCAAGTCTGGATAGATTATGGATACCGACCAAAGCGCACTGGAAACCGTCGTCGTCCCGCGCACGCGTGACCTCGGCGACAATTTTGAAGTACGTCGCGCCTTGCCGACAACGCAAAAGCGCATGGTCGGTCCTTTCGTCTTTCTCGATCAAATGGGGCCGCATGCATTTATTGCGGGACGCGGACTGGATGTACGACCACATCCGCACATCGGCCTCGCTACTGTCACGTATTTATACGATGGCGAAATCGAACATCGCGATAGCGTAGGTTCGATTCAAACAATCAAACCAGGCGCGGTCAACTGGATGACGGCCGGCAGCGGCATCGTGCATTCGGAACGCACAGGCGCGGCATTGCGTGCCAAGGGCTCATCGCTATACGGCTTGCAATGCTGGGTTGCGTTACCAAAGAAATATGAAGAAATAGATCCGGCCTTTCAACATACTGCCGCCGATCAATTGCCCATCATCGAAGGCGATGGCGCGACTGCAAAAATTATTGCCGGCAGTTTCTTCGGCAAAAAATCGCCGGTCGCCACCTTGTCCGATCTGTTTTATGTCGATGTGCAACTGCAGGCTGGCGCAAGACTGGATGTACCTGCGGAATACCCAGAGCAGGCAATGTATGTGATCGAAGGTCAGCTGGATCTGGGGCGAGACGGCATCTTCAATGCGGGCCAATTACTGGTATTGAAGGCAAACACAGCCGTCACACTGCGTGGTGTTGGACCCGGAATCACAAAGCTGATGCTGCTGGGTGGCGAACCCATGGATGGTTCGCGTTACCTGATGTGGAATTTTGTTTCCAGCTCGCTGGATAGACTGGAACAAGCCAGGGAAGATTGGAAGGGACGGCGCTTTGCCGACGTCCCGGGCGAAACCGAATTCATTCCCATGCCGGATATTCCCGGCACGCCGGTCGGCTATCCCTGAACGAGACTGCGCAACGCTATAAAAACCCGCGATGTCTCATGAGTGCTTGCCGTCGTAAACTTGATGCGGCAGCACAGCAGTATCGACACCTTCCAGACAGCGGGCATTGATCGCCGCGATCTCGTTACCGGATGGATCCTTGCCGAAGGCAAAAGGCTGGCAACCGCAAGTCGGGCAAAAGTGATGGGCGATGACGTGCTTGTTGAATTTGTAGACGCTTGATTCGTTTTCACCAGCATGGAAGATAAACTTCGCGCGCGGTACAAACCACAGCAATGCGCCCTTGCGCGCGCAATACGAACAATTGCATTCGAGGACTTGCTTGATTTCGCCTTCGGCCTTGAATTTGAGTTTGCCGCAATGACATGATCCCTGGTAGTTCATGCTGGTCTCCTGATTTTAGTATTCTCAAATGACTTGCATTGCATCGAGCGCCTTCGGAAGAACTCTACACGAAGATGTGATGACGACTCACTGCGGCTTGGTCTCCAGTTGCTCATAGACCACATGCGCGATCTTCGCCAGCTCAGCTTTATTCACGCCACCTGACAAGGCATAGCCGAACTTGCCGTCTATCCAGTAAAACACATTGACCGCGCCTTGCTGCGCGAAGCGGAAGCCGGTGTCCTTGTTCTGTGCCTGATCGGTAGAAACATACAAGGTCAGGCGTTGACCTCCCGCTTCCTGATACATGAATTGCGCGACCGGGCTGCCACTCTCGCCCGGCAACAAGCGACCACCTACCAGTTCGTAACCGAGCTTGCCCAATTTCGGTGGGTGCATGTCCGCACCTGTGCGCTTGGATAACCATGTCACCAGCTGATCTTCCTGGTCGGCACCGATCTCGACCGGATGCCGCACATCCGGTGTGTAGACACCATGTGCAATTGCGGCCTGACGCGCGAAACCTGTCAGCGCGATATGGGCGTCGCTATTCTTGATGGTCGAGCCGGCCAGCGAACCGGTCTGCGCAGAACCGTGCAGCATCCAGCCGCCGGCACCGCTGACAATGGCAATCAATAGACCTGCAGCAAAACGCAAATAGGATGGCGCAAGTGAAAACGATGAAGCGCGATCTTCCAGGCCTGTCCTCAAGCGTGAAGGCACGGCTTCATCCAGTACCGGATTGAACAGTGCACGCAATCCTTCATTCTGTTCACGATAAGCAGCCATGCGCGCCAGCTCTTCCGGCCGCGCAGCCAGATAGGCAGCGACTTCTTCGCTGCGCGCGTCACTCAGCAAGCCGTCGACGTAGGCGTGCAGATCTGATTCCGTCACCGCAAGCTGATTCATTTGACGGCCCTCATTTGACTACCTTCAATGGCGATACGACAGCTCGCCCTTCCATGTGTGCGCGCAACTTTTGCCGCGCGCGCGACAGCCGCGACATCACGGTGCCCAAAGGCAATCCCAGTGTTGCCGCCACTTCTTCATAAGACATTTCTTCCAGCGCCACCAGCAACAGGATTTCTCTTTGCTCGGCGGGCAGTGTGGCCAATGCGGATTGCAGATCGCGCATTTCCAGACCATCGGTTTGCGTTGCCTTGATCGCCGGCATCGGCGTATCTTCATCCAGCACTTCAGTTGCAATACGAGGACGGCGCAGCTGATCGACGTGCAGGTTGTGCATGATGCCGAACAGCCATGCGCGCATATCGCTGCCGCGCTGCCATGACGATAATTTTTTCCAGCCGCGCTCCATCGTGTCTTGCACCAGATCGTCGGCGCCCGTGCGATCACCTATCAGTGCGCGGGCGTAACGACGCAGACGCGGGATGCACGCGATCAGGCGATCGCGCTCATCCTGCATGGCTGGCTCCACGATGATGCGACAACAATTGCATCAGGACAACTTAGTCCTTGACCACGTGCCAGACATCTTTCACTTTGTCGCCATTACGATCGCCAACTTTTGTGTCGGCAGCGAACAGATACAAAGGCTTGCCTTTGTAAGCAACTTGCTTGGAACCATCATCACGCGTAACTACCGAGTACGGTGGGCTCAGTTTGGCATCGCCTGCTGCGACTGGCGGCCAGTTCGTAGCGCAAGGACCGTTGCAAGTACTTTTGCCGCTATCGGTGACGTCTTTGTCGAAGGTGTAAACCGTCATGCCTGCGCTGTTGACCAGAATGCCGTCAGCTTTTTTGACGGGTGCGGTTTGTGCAAAAGCAGCGCTGGAAAAAACCAGAGTAGCAGCAGCGGAGAACAGAATCAGTGAGCGTTTCATTTTGCAATTCCTTTTCGGTAAGGTGGGTGACACTAGCGAAAGAAGGAAGTCGTTTTTTCAAACGGCTTTCGTCGGGCGACTTCAAAACACACAGCAATGCGCTGATATCGAGGTAAACGATGGCGCGACAGATTTATTCCATAACAACGAAAATATTTTTCTACAACACCAATTGCTGCCCATAGACTACATCGGCGTAGCAAGCACATGCTACTACCGTCGTCCGAGATAGCAATAGCCTGCAGTCAAGGATGCCTCACGCCCCCATAGCCTGCGTGCAGAATGAAGCCGAAAACTGCGCACACAAGGCAAAAAAATTCTGAAATACTTTTCATAAACTCGCACGCAAATCGCTTCACATTATCTTAACAATTTACGTACTATCCACAAAAATCATAGGTGGTATCCACACTTCCTATTTTTTATCGCGACATGAATACGTGATATCCACAATCTGAATATCAGTCATTCTTGCTTTTATCTATTGCGACGATTTACCTCTTCTCTGATAGTTGCGTCGTTGAATTTAATAAACACGGATCGCATCCACGGAGTCAGTGAGTTACAAGCTTTTCTGACGGATGGCTGCGATTGCAAATGATCGGATTGAATCAGTTGTTTATTGCAACGAGCGCACCGAGTACTTGATTAGGTGCATTCCCATACCTGAGAGTTGAGAGAAGGCAATTATGAGTGAAACAGTTAACCGTCCGGCGTCATTCCGCTGGATACAATTGATCCTGGGGATCGTCGCTATGGCGATGATCGCAAACTTGCAGTACGGTTGGACATTGTTCGTCGATCCTATCGCTGCTAAACATGGCTGGAGTCGCGCTGCGATTCAAGTCGCGTTCACGATCTTCGTTCTGACCGAAACATGGTTGGTACCTATCGAAGGCTGGTTCGTCGATAAATTCGGCCCACGTCCAGTTGTTATGGTCGGCGGCGTATTGTGCGGTCTGGGTTGGTTCATCAACTCGTTCGCTGATTCGCTCACAATGTTGTACTTCGCAGCTGTCGTCAGCGGTATCGGCGCTGGTGCTGTGTACGGTACTTGCGTTGGTAACGCATTGAAATGGTTCCCGGACCGTCGCGGTCTGGCAGCTGGCTTGACCGCTGCTGGTTTCGGCGCTGGTTCTGCTGTGACCATCATTCCTATCTCGGCAATGATCGCTACACGCGGCTACCAAGATGCATTCCTGTACTTCGGTATCGGCCAAGGCATCATCGTTGTGCTGGTTTCGCTGTTCCTGTTCCGTGCTCCAGAACACAAAAAAGACGCCGCTGTCGCAAACGTTCAACAAACCAAACGCGATTACAAACCATCGGAAGTTTTGCGTGAACCAGTTTTCTGGATCATGTACGCAATGTTCGTGATGGTTGCAGCTGGTGGCCTGATGGCAACTGCTCAATTGGGTTCGATTGCACGTGACTTCAAAGTGTTCGACGTTCAAGTCAGCATGATGGGCCTCACATTGCCAGCGTTGACATTTGCTCTGGCTATCGACCGCGTATTGAACGGTTTGACCCGTCCATTCTTCGGCTGGGTATCGGATCAAATCGGTCGTGAACCAACCATGTTCATCGCATTTGCTATCGAAGCAGTTGGTATCCTGGCTCTGTTCCACTACGGCCACAACCCATTCGCATTCGTTATCCTGACCGGTATCGTGTTCTTTGCATGGGGCGAAATCTACTCGCTGTTCCCATCGACTTGCGCAGATACATTCGGCAGCAAATATGCAGCATCGAATGCTGGCCTGCTGTACACAGCTAAAGGTACCGCTTCGTTGCTGGTCCCACTGTCGGCAGTGTTGGCTTCGGCTACCGGCGGCTGGTACGCAGTGTTCGTCGTAGCTAGTGCATTGAATGCAACTGCTGCGTTGATGGCATGGTTTGTATTGAAACCAATGCGCGCCAAGCACATGAGCAAACCAGCTGCAGCTGAATAATTCATTCAGTTAAAGCTGTAAATCTTCAAGACCGGCCTAGGCCGGTCTTTTTTTGTCTTCATTTTTGGCTTGTACTTTTTACGCGCATCCAATATCAGCATCGTTCCCGCATCCATTCTTATGTGAGCTGGCGCGCTCACTTTCTGCACAAGTTCAGGTAGGATTGCCTGCATCGACAATGCGCGCCGCTCTAGCGGCCACCCACCACATGAACTATCCAGAAATTCAGCAAAAGACCTTCGTGGTTTTATTGGTCGCTTTTTCGCTCGCGTTCATCGCTATTTTGCTGCCCTTCTATGGCGCGGTATTCTGGGCCATCGTACTGGCGATTCTTTTTTCGCCGTTCTATCGCAAGCTGTTGATCAAGCTGAATCAGCGCAGCAATCTCGCTGCACTTGCCACGCTGGCGATCTGCATGATTGTCGTGGTTATTCCGCTGGTGCTGATTTCGATCTCGCTGGTACATGAAGCGACCAATTTGTATAACAACATACGTTCTGGGGAAATCAACTTCGGCGTCTTTTTCCAGAAAATCGTCACTGCTTTGCCGACCTGGGTCGTCAATCTGCTGGATCGCTTTGGCCTGACAGACTTCAGCGTGCTGCAAACAAAACTATCGAATGCAGCGGTGCAGGGTAGCGAGTTCATCACCAAGCAAGCGATCAGCATCGGCCAGAACACCTTCAACTTCCTGGTCAGTTTCACGATCATGCTGTACATCCTGTTCTTCCTGCTGCGTGACGGTGACAAGATCGTGATGCGCATCAAGCAGGCTGCGCCTTTGAATCCGGAACACAAACGCACACTGTTCAACAATCTCACTACCGCCATACGCGCGACGGTCAAAGGCAACATCATCGTCGCAGCAGTA
The DNA here is from genome assembly GCF_003293745.1 of Herminiimonas fonticola. Classification (GTDB taxonomy): domain Bacteria; phylum Pseudomonadota; class Gammaproteobacteria; order Burkholderiales; family Burkholderiaceae_D; genus Oxalicibacterium; species Oxalicibacterium fonticola. Next base: position 361,927 of record NZ_PTLZ01000001.1, on the reverse strand, counting down.
CAAGGTGCACTTGGCGGCATTGCGTTCTGGTTCCTCGGCGTGCAAGGTGCGTTGTTGTGGGCAGTACTGATGGCGTTTCTGTCGCTGTTGCCGGCAGTCGGCGCAGCCTTGATCTGGGTACCGGTCGCGATTTATTTTTTAGTGACAGGTGCGGTCTGGCAAGGTGTAACGCTGATCGCGTTTGGTGTGCTGGTCATCGGTTTGGTGGATAACTTATTGCGCCCCATGCTGGTCGGCAAGGACACGCAACTGCCGGACTTCGTTGTACTGATTTCCACAGTCGGTGGCATGGCCTTGCTGGGCTTGAATGGCTTTGTGATCGGCCCGGTGATTGCGGCGCTGTTCATTTCTTTGTGGGAGATGTTTTCTGCAGGAAAACAAAAACAGGAAACCGACAAGCAACACCGGCCTGATTAAGTACTGCGCCGCTCTTCTAATCCTGTTCCTGCACAGCCGGGCTAACTCAATAAGCCCGGCAAATCTGCGACAATCTGGGTATGAACCAAACTCAGACTTTGGCAGCAACACCTTTGCTGCATACCGCCTTTTATAAATTTGTCGCGTTAGCCGATGCCGACGCTGTCGTCACGCGCTTGCGTGAATTGACCGGCGATTTGCTGGGCAGCATCCTGGTAGCCGACGAAGGCATCAATGGTGTATTGGCCGGCACTCACGCCGCGGTTGATGCCTTCGAGCAAGCCTTACGTAGCGATGCATTTTTCAACGGCAAGTTTGCCGATATCGCCTTCAAACACAGCGCCTGCGATACCGCACCTTTTGCCCGAATGAAGGTGCACAGGAAATCGGAAATCGTTTACCTCGGCGTCAACGGTGTGGATGCGGTCAGTAAATCCGGCATCGATGTCAGCCCGGAAGAATGGCGCGAACTGATTGCGCAAGACGATGTAGTTGTCATCGACAATCGCAACAGCTTCGAATTCAAGCTGGGTAAATTCAAGAATGCGATTGATCCCGGCGTCGATAATTTCCGCGACTTCCCCAAATATATAGAAGAGCATGTGCCGCAATGGCAAGCCGACGGCAAGCGCGTTGCAATGTATTGCACGGGTGGCATACGCTGCGAGAAAACCAGCGCCTGGATGCTGGACATGGGCGTACCCGTGTATCAACTCGAAGGCGGCGTGCTCAATTATTTCGAGAAAATGCCGGATGCCGAAAAAGATTGGGAAGGCGAATGCTTCGTCTTCGACAATCGCATCGCGCTCGATACCAAACTGCAGGAAACCGCTACCACGCTGGAAGACGTCTACGGCGGCGTGCCCGAATGGGAATGGCGTTTGCAGCGCGCCAAACGCCTAGATGAAGACAGCGAGTGAGTGAGCAAATAAATACGATCGCCAAGCCGGCCAGCAGGAATGGCGTAGGCCCCAGCAGCGTTGCCCTGCCGCCCGGGCAATGGCAAACCATCATCGATTTTCTGGTTGAGCAATTCCCCGCGATTCCGCGCAGCGAATGGCTGGCCCGCATGCAGCGTGGCGACGTGCTGGATGCACACGGCAAGGCATTAAGCGTAAGCAGCGGCTATCAGCCGAACAGCAAGATTTTTTACTTCCGCAATCTGCCGGTCGAGCCGCGCATTCCCTTCGATGAAGTAGTGCTGTATCAGGACGATTATCTGCTTGCAGTAGATAAGCCGCATTTTCTGCCGGTCACACCGGCCGGTCGCTATCTGCAAGAGACTCTGTTGGTCCGACTGAAAAATTCACTCGGCATAGACACACTGGCACCCATGCATCGTATCGACAGAGAGACCGCAGGCCTGGTGCTGTTCACGATACAGCCGCACACGCGCAATCTGTATCAAACCCTGTTCCGCGAACGCAGCGTCAGCAAGGAATATGAAGCGATCGCGCCGTATCGCGCCGATCTCGCCTTGCCAACCACGTATCGCAGTCGCCTGCTGGAAAGCGCGGCCTTCATGAAAATGGAAGAAGTCGCAGGTGAAGCGAATGCAGAGACCGCGATAGACCTGATGGAAGTACAAGGTGCGTTGGCGCGTTACAAACTGGAACCCGTCAGCGGCCAGAAGCATCAGTTGCGCGCACATATGGCGGCGCTAGGCATACCGATAGTCAACGACAGGATTTATCCCGAGCTTTATCCGGATGAAGGTGCGGAACAGGATTACAGCCAACCTTTGAAATTGCTGGCGAAGACGATCTCTTTTACCGATCCGATTTCGCGGCAGTTACGTCAATTCGAGAGTCGGCAAAGTTTGTCATTTTAGAAGCGCACGCGGAAATCACTTACACTGTGGCGCTTACATTTACCCAAGGAAATCAATGTCACTGGAAACCATAGGCGGCTTTATCAGCAGTCTGACCACACCACTAGCAACCTGGATCACGGAAAAACTCGCAGACCGTTTTGGCGGCAAGGAATCAACTCTCAGGCAAGTGGTGATTCAATTTCTGGCTTTCATTCTGCTGTTAATCCCGGTTGCGCTGCTCCTGATTTCGCTGATTGGCATGGTCATCTTCAGCTTTCAAATGCTGAGTGCAGGCTTCTGACTTCAAAATTTCACGTGCGCATTACGCTGCGTGACGCAAGACCTTGTTCACATCTATTTGAAGACGGATACGCTGCAGCCAATCCGAATGCGCGTGTCCAGAAGTCCACACTGCCAGATGCAGTTGCGACATATGCAGCGGATCGCTCAACAGCATATTTTTTTGTGCATCTGCCAGCGCAGCAGGTCCGCTCAACAAGGCAGTCTGCACTAGCTCTGCGCTGATTTTTAGTGCTGCAGGCGAACGTCGCAGATGCAGCTTGCCGCTCGCACACACCACACTATTGAAATTCGGTTCGACCACCGCCGCGATGAAATCAGGCGGTGGTGGCGTTGCTTTCACATGCGCCACCGTTGCCAATAATTCCACCGGTGGTTCCGCTTCTTCCGGAATCAGGAACAGCTTCTTCTTGCGGAAGCGCAAACCGTTAGACACCTTGCTGGAATAAATCGAAATCGGAATCGCCACTGCCAGCGAACCGACGATAGGCAGCAACCAAGGTAAAAACGTCGGATTCAACCAGAACACTGCACCACCCCAAGCCAAACCCAGCAAGGTATGAAAGCCGTGATGACGGAAGGCTTCACGCGGACTGGTTTCAGCATCTTCGCGCGGTGGCGACTTCCAGCGCAGCGCCCAACCCATGAAAGCCGCGATCACAAAGTGCGTGTGAAACAGCATGCGCACCGGTGCCAGCAGCATGGAGAAAAACATTTCTATTAATACGCTGAACAGCAAACGTATCTGACCACCGAATTGTTTTGCGCCCTGCATGCAAACCAACAATGCACTGAGTATTTTCGGCAGGAATAACAAGGTGGCGGTCGCACTGAACAAGGCCAGTGCTTTTTCCGGATGCCATTGCGGCCAGTTAGGGAACAACTGCCACGGCTCAGTGAAGTAAGTCGGCTCGGTCAGCGTATGTTGTGCCAGCAAGCCGGTGGAAAGTATCAGGAATAGAAACCACAAAGGCGCAGACAGATAGGCCATCACACCGGTGACGAATACTGCGCGATGCACCGAATGCATGCCGCGTGACAAGAACAAACGGAAGTTCATCAAATTGCCCTGACACCAGCGGCGGTCGCGCTTCAACTCATCCAGCAGATTAGGCGGCATCTCTTCATAACTGCCATCCAGATCGTAGGCGATCCAGACCTTCCATCCGGCGCGCCGCATCAGCGCCGCCTCAATGAAATCATGCGACAGGATTTCGCCGGCGAACGGCCCTTTGCCCGGCAATAGCGACAAGGCGCAATGTTCGATGAAAGGCTGGACGCGAATGATCGCGTTGTGTCCCCAGTAATGCGATTCGCCGAGTTGCCAGTAATGCAGACCTGCCGTGAACAGCGGACCGTACACACGCGTCGAAAATTGCTGAATCCGCGCATACAAGGTATCGCGACCGGCAGCACGCGGCGCAGTCTGAATGATGCCGGCGTCCGGGTTGGCTTCCATAGCTTGCACCAGCTTGCTCAGACAATCGCCGCTCATCACGCTATCGGCATCCAGCACTATCATGTAGCGATAATTATTGCCCCAACGTCGGCAAAAATCATCGATGTTGCCGCTCTTGCGTCGTGTGCGACGTTGGCGACGGCGATAAAAGATGCGTCCGAAGCCATCGACCGCTTTGCACAAGGCTGCCCACGCTGAGATTTCTGCCGCACAGGTATCACTGTTACTGCTATCGCTCAATACAAAGAAATCGAAATGCGCTAGCTGACCTGTCTTCTGTACTGATTCATACGTCGCGCGCAAACCGGCAAACACGCGGGTCACGTCTTCATTACAGATAGGCATCACGATCGCAGTGCGTGCGCCCGCCTCTATCGTTCCGCTGGTCAACGCAGATTTTGAAATCAGGAAAGGATCCTTGCCACGCGCCAGCAAGATAAAGCCGGTCATCGCCGTCCAGAAGCCGGCAGACACCCAGCAGAACAGCAAGGCGAACAGCGATAGCATCGCGATTTCCAGCCATTCCTTGCCTTGATACGGCAACACGCGACTCATGTAATAGGTGGCGAGCGCAGTTTGACCCAACATCAGGAACAACAAGATCAGACGTCGAATACCACCGTTGGCCTGGTTGTTTGCGGCAGGCACCTTATCAACTACCGCTGATTCAGGTCGATCTGCAATCGCAAGGTCGTTTACTTTCGGCTCTGCGACTCCGCTCTGATTCATGCGTACCGGGCCGAACGCACGCAGGAACCAGCGCGTGAAAGGATTCAACTCACCCCACGGATGCGGCACCATAGAGGCACGATTCAGCGGCGGTGCTACGCACAAAGCTACAGGTTCATGAAGTTCGTTTGCATGTGCGGCGGATGCCTCATCAATGCCGCGCCACACCGCCGCATGTCCAAGCGCAAGCTTGGCGCGTGCGATGACCGAGCCGTAGGCTGGATTCTCGCCATCCGCCTCTTTTTGCGCGAGGATATGATGCAAGCGCGTCATCGCATCGCGCGTCGACAAGGTCGGCATCTCGGCGAGTTGCGCTTCTATGCCGTCGCGCACCGCTGGCGGCAAGGCCAGGCGATCCAGATAATGCCGACACGGCAATGGAATAATCGGCGCATCCATCAATCAGCCGGCAGGATGTAACTCCACGTTTCCGATAGAGTTGTGTTGACGGTTTGCAGGAAGCCACGCAGCTCCACCGGCTTCTTGTCATCGATGCGCTTGACGCGCAACGCGGCGCGATAACCGCCGGTCGCTTCATTGCGTATCACATGCGACTCCAGGATTTCGCCATTGCCATCGACCGATACGCGCATGCTTATCTTGGCTTCCTTATCCAGTTTCTTGAAGATGGGTCCTTCAAAATCGACGAACAAGGCAATGCTGTCATCCGGCTTGCGCAGATAGCCGTGGCCGCGTCGGGTCTGTGTAACCCATGACAAAGGCGGCAGTTTTTGCGTGCCTTTATGCCACGACAATCGATAATCGAAATTGATAGGCGTGCCCGGCTTCGGAACCTGATCCGGCACCCAGTAGGAAACGATGTTGTCGTTCAACTCATCGGGTGTCGGTATCTGCACCAGCTCGACACGGCCAGCGCCCCACTTGCCCATTGGCTCTACCCATGCGCTAGGACGCGCTTCGTAACGCGCTTCCAGATCTTCATAGTTAGCCTGGTTTTCATCACGCTGCATCAAGCCGAAGCCGAATGGATTGTTCAATGCATACGAGGTCACCAGCAAGCGCTTCGGATTAACCAGCGGTCGCCAGATCCATTCGCCGGTGCCGGATTGAATCGACAAGCCATCCGAATCATGCACCTCTGGCCGGTAATCATCTGACGCAGCATGCTGGTTCTCACCAAAGAAATACATGCTGGTCAAAGGCGCAATGCCGAGCTTGGTGACGTTTTCACGCAAGTAGAGCTGCGACTTCACGTCTGTAATAGTCTGTTCACCCGGCTTGATGACAAAGCGATAAGCGCCGGAAACGCGGCGCGAATCCAGCAAGGCATAGATCGTCAGCTGCTTGCTATTCGCTGCTGGTCGTTCAATCCAGAATTCCACAAAGCGCGGGAATTCTTCGCCCGAGTTCAATGCGGTATCGACCGCCAATCCGCGCGCCGATAAACCGTAAATCTGTTCCTTGCCGACTGCGCGCAAATAACTGGCGCCGAGAAAAACCGCGACCTCATCCTTGTACGACGCCTTGTTGATCGGGTAATGCACGCGGAAGCCGGAAAAGCCCGCGTGCTTCAAATCCTTCGCACTGAGTTTATTCGCACCGTAATCGAAGGCGCGCGCATCAAACGGTATCGGCCGCGCACGGTTGTTGGCAATTTCGTTGAGTTTGACCGCGCTGGCGAATTGGCGACCCTGATGGAAGAAGGTCAGTTCAAACGGAAGCTTGGAAGTGCGCCAGTAAGCACTGTCGCGCTTATAGCGAATATCACGGTATTGATCGTAGTTCAGATTCTCCAGCCCTTTGGAGATGTTCTTTTGCGGCTCCTTGTAAGAGCTCGCGGCAAGTTGCTTGGCCTTTTTTGCGACATCGTTGAAATCGAATGCCAGCGCCTGCACGCAGGGGATGAAACAAAGGGCCAGCAATAAAATACCGGACTGAGCCCGCGTGAAAGTAACAAAATTCCGCAACATATCTTCCTGACCTATCTACAAACCAAGCAATAGCAAATACCGTACCCACCTCGTCAGAGGATGCGAAGGCAATTCCTGAAAACGACCAGCATCACGATGTTATGTGAGCGATAGTGATCTTTTTTCGTGGAATAGCGCCATCCCGGGGTGTAGTATTTGCTGCTATGAATGACGCTTGATAAGAAGTCGGATTGCATTCAGTCAATAAGGTTCCGTTAACAGGCAAGCTTATCGAATGGCAGCACTCTTTTCCATATCGACAATTGCGGCCGTGACAGCCTCTAGATCGCCCCAAAGCCAGCAGACAAGAGGCCGGCAGGCTTGTTGTCCGACATCCTCGGCACTGTTCACATAAACATGTATAGATTTATTCGTTCCTTCCTCGCTCTCCAAGTCTTACTATTTTCGGCTTGCCCGAATAACACTCGCAGGCCAGCAATCACTTGAAAAGGAATTTCTGAATGAAGTACCGTCCGTTAGGCAATACCTCCATCAACGTCAGTGAAATTACATTGGGCACCATGACATGGGGCCAGCAGAACAGCGAGGCTGATGCACACGCACAAATTAATCTGGCAATCGAACACGGCGTCAACCTGATCGATACCGCCGAGATGTATCCGGTCCCGCCCAAACCGGAAACGCAAGGCCTGACTGAACGCTATCTGGGAAGCTGGCTCAAGCAGGCAGGCAACCGCGAAAAGGTATTGGTTGCAACCAAGGCCGCAGGCCCTGCACGTTTGCCACATCAACCGCGCCATGTACGCGATGGCATCAACCATCTCGATCGCAAGGGTCTGACCGAAGCGCTGAACCTGAGCCTGCAACGCCTGCAGACCGACTATATCGACCTGTATCAATTGCACTGGCCGGATCGCACCGTGAATATCTTCGGCAACCTCAACTATGCACACATCGAAAAGGAAGAAACCGTTCCCATCGAAGAAACGCTGGAAGTGCTGGCCGATTTCGTCAAGGCAGGCAAGGTGCGCCACATCGGCGTCTCGAATGAAACACCCTGGGGCCTTGCGCAATTCTTGCGCGCTTCGGAAAAACTCAAGCTGCCGAAGATCGTCAGCATCCAGAATCCATACAATTTGCTGAACCGTACGTTCGAGATTGCGTTATCGGAATTCGCCTATCGTGATCAAGTCGGACTGCTGGCCTACTCACCTCTTGCATTCGGCGTACTGAGTGGAAAATACCTGAATGGCGCACGCCCAGCCGACGGCCGCATTACGCTGTTCGATCGCTTCGTTCGTTACAACAATCCGCAGGTGGAACGCGCAACCCAGGAATACGTAGCGCTGGCGAAGCAGCACGGCATCGATCCGGCGCAACTCGCGCTGGCCTTTGTCAACAGCCGCTCATTTTTGACGAGCAGCATCATAGGTGCAACCACGCTGGCACAATTGCAGAGCAATCTGGACAGCACCAAACTTGTACTGAGCGAAGAGATATTGAAGGCAATCGAAGCAATCCATACACGACAGCCAAATCCGGCACCGTGATACCGATAACAAAATAAAAAAAGGGGGCAATCTGCATCCCCTTTCTTATTCATCTGCGATCTCTGTTCACATACTCGTTTTATATATGCGCTCCGTATCGTTACCAGCTGATACGATTATTTTCCATCGGCTTGCGTGACCGGCCAGTAATTCTCCAGCTTCATTTCCTTCAATGCCGTATTCAGATAACTGCGATCTATCCATTGATCGACATCGAAACGCTTGCGCGTCAATTTGAATTTGACCGCCTGATCCACTGCATCCTTGTAACGCGCAGTGAGAAAAGAATCGAACAAGGGGCTCAAGCGTATGCGCAAGGGTTCACCGGAAAAATCTTCCTTCCAGTTGGCCAGCGTCAGCGTTCCCGTGTGCGCCCACAGATTGAACACCTCCTCACGATTGGCTTCATCCGCGCCCCATTTCGCCGTACGAAGCAGTGTATTAACCAGTCGCTGCGTAGCCGCCGGATATTTTTTTTCAAAGTTTTCTGTCACGAGCACATGCGTCTGCCGCGTAAATATCGGCGAGTCATTCTTGCTGCTGTACACAATTCTGGCAATGTCCTTGTCGCGCAACTTGAGCAATTCATAACCGCCGAATACAGCCTCGACATCCTTGGTCGTCAATGCCGCCTGCGAAGTAGCGGTATCCAGATTGATGGCCTTGATATCCTTCTCGGTCAAACCGTTTGCTTCGAGAAAACGATTGATAGGCAACTGTCCAGGTCCCCTTGAAAAACGCAACGCGTTTGCCTCGAATGTCCTTCGGCGTTTTGATGGGCGAATCAGGAGGCACTGCCAAATAGATGTTGGCGCGCGTGCTGGTGGCGAGTATGACCTTGGTCTTCAATCCACCCGCACGGCCGATGATGGATGGCAGATCGCCCTGTAATGCAAAATCGAGTTGATCATTGGTGAGTGCCTCGTTCACCGCCGGCCCGGCACCCTTGAAGAAAAACCACTCCACCTTGATATTGTCGCGCTTGAATTCTTCTTCACGCCAGTCTTTGGCGTGTGCAATCGCCAGCGTCGAGCCGGCAATGCCGGGTGGATTGCCAACGGCAGGTTGCGCCACGCCTATGCGAATGGTGGTCGGGTTATCGGCGAACGCCGGTCGAAAGACAGCGAACGCCATGAATGCAACGGCACTCAATATAAGAGCGGGTTTCATGTTTAATCCAATGCAAGAGGAATGTCTGGTTGAACCTTGAGAGCGCGCATGACTGTCACGGCACCCAGCAGGATGAATAACGTCGTCATGACGAAGTACATGGCTCGCAATCCGAAAAAGGAAGCAACTACGCCACCGGCAATCGCGCCCGACACGCTGCCGACCGGGCCGACCAGTGCAATCACCCCGGCAATACGACCGCGCCCTTCTACCGCACTGATGCGGCCGAAGGCGGTCAAGTTGCTGAGTTGCAGCATGCCAAGGCCGGCACCGGCTCGCTGCGAAACAGTCTGATTACCTGTCTGAAGAATCCGCTGCCTGACGGCGCAACCGCAATGTTGACGGGAACATCCATCCGATGCGGCAGAATTTTCCCTGCCACCGTAACGCCGATAATGAAAGTGAAAACGATTAGCCAGTACGACGTGGTGAAGTCCAGTTTGACCACCATGTAAGCAGCCAGCAAAGGCCCAAGCAAGAAGGCGCCGGACATTTGTGTGGCCCTATTTGCGGCAACAGATGCAGGAACTCGGTTTGCGTCGTCACCATGCGGAAGGGATTGAGAAATCCGAACAGAAACAACACTGCCCCGCATGAGTGGATTTTCAGGTGAAACATTTGAAGCTGACAGACCGCACGCAGCTCAATCTGCAGGATCACATTACGGCTTCATGCCTGCCACACACCATACCCGGCTTCGCGCAATCCTATCCCCAGTTCGACTTCCATCTCGCATGCGGCGTCATACGGCATCGGGTTGTAGACTGCGTACAGCTCAGGTAGCAGACGCAAACCGAACTTCTCCACGTATTTATTACTCTGAATACCAGCCTTGTGCTTGTCGAAGCGCTGATCCGGATCGAGGCCGGTCATGCCGACATAGACGCAAGGTTTGCCAGGAATGTAATCGGGATTGGCTTTCTTGAAGCGTGGCTCATACATGACGTCGGGCGACAATTCGACGACATAGACATGATGATGGTGGCGACGCGACATGATGATTTTTAAGCGAAACGTAAGCGACCGGTCAGCATAGCAGGCTGACAGAATCAACGCGCATTGAAACATAGGCAGCACTATCGGTACAATCGTCGCAGATACCATGCAAGCCGAGCAACGTCTAATAAAAAACAGAAAGCGAGCGCCGTAATGAATCAAAGCCATTTAAGCGAAGCGTGGGCCATCACCAAGCAAGCGGTCATGGCCTGGGTGGATGATTTTGCCCCCAGCATGGGTGCGGCACTGGCCTACTACACGATATTTTCGCTGGCACCGATGTTGATCATCGTGATTGCGATTGCCGGCTTCTTCTTCGGGCATACGACAGCGCAGGGCGAAATCATCCAGCAGTTGCGCGACCTCGTCGGCAATACCGGCGCAGCGGCTATCGAAGGTTTATTGAAGTCTGTCAGCGAACCGGGCAAGGGTATCGTCGCGGCAACGCTAGGCACATTAACCTTGATGATAGGTGCGACGGCGGTGTTCGGCGAATTGCAAAGCGCGCTGGATCGGATCTGGAAAGTGCCGCCAGAAACCAAACGCGGCAGCCTGTGGAAACTGGCACGCAAGCGCCTGTTGTCTTTCGGCATGGTGATGGGACTGGGTTTCATGCTGCTGATCTCGCTGGTGTTGAGCGCGGCACTGGCAGCGCTCGGCAAATGGTGGGGCAACATCCTCGGCAACTGGGGTATCGTGCTGCAGATCTTGAATATCGCCGTCTCTTTTGCCGTCATCACCGGTTTGTTCGCGATGATCTACAAGTTCATGCCGCGTGCATCGATACCGTGGCGCGATGTATGGGTGGGTGCAGCGGTGACGGCTTTGCTGTTCACATTTGGAAAATTTTTGATAGGTCTGTATCTGGGCGGCAGCAATATGGCATCCGGCTTCGGCGCGGCGGGTTCATTGGTGATCTTGCTAGCGTGGATTTATTATTCGGCGCAAATTTTTTTGCTGGGCGCTGAATTTACCTGGGTTTTTTCACAAAGACGTCTGGCACGCATGAAGACAGGAATGGCCACTGCCATTACAGAATAGTTTCTTCATCTTCAAACAGGCCGTGCAACGATGCGGTCTGTTTTTTTATTTTCAGCGTGATGATCACCAGGCCGGAATCGGCAAACTCTTTTTCAAGCAAGTCTCAATGACCTCACTTTCAAATCAGGTTCAGCCCCCACGCTCCGCCCGCATCGACGCTCTGCGCGGGATTGCCGTATTCGGCATCCTGCTGGTGAATGTATGGTCTTTCATCTGGGGTTTCGAAAGCTTGCGTTATGGCGTGTTGCCGGCGACGGCATCCATCTTCGATGTGCTGGCTATCGCCTTCACCGCCTTCTTCGCCGAACAAAAGTTTTATCCCATCTTTGCCTTCCTGTTTGGCGCAGGCTTTGTGATGGTGACGCGCTCGCTTAAGGAGAAACTTGGACGCTGGAGTGATGCGGAGCGTTTATACCGTCGTCGCTTGAAATGGCTGCTGGCTTGCGGCGTGGTGCACGGCACGGCAATCTGGTTTGGCGATATCTTGACGGTGTATGCGATTGCCGGTTTCTTTATATTGGCTGGATTGACTGGCGCGCGCTTGCGCAAGGTGCGCAGCAATTTGCGCGTCTGGATCATTATTTTCTTTGCGCTATTGCTGGGAAATTTTTTACTCGGCATGCAAATGATCAGCCCTTCTGCCTTGCAGGAACAGGCGATCAACACCGTCGCTGCAGTCGAAGCAGGACGCGTCGTTTATACAGAAGGCAATCTGTTGAGCATAGGCATACAGCGCATAGGCGACTATCTGACCGTGACCATGCAAAGCCTGTTCATACTGCCGCATATCGCGGTGCTGTTCTTGTTGGGCGCAATGTCGGTACGACTCGGCTGGCTGACGCAGGCAGCGCGGCATAAAAAATTCTGGCGCAGGGTGCAATGGACGGGTTTTGCGATAGGCATTCCATTCAACCTCGCATGGGCGACGATGGTCGTGGTCGAAGCAATCGATCCGCTGCACCCATCCATCTATTCATTTTTGCTGTATGCGTGGTTGCCGGTAGGCGGCTCTTGCCTGGCGGCAGCTTATGTCGCCACCGTTTTGCTGGCGAAAGAAAGCTTAGGGGGCTGGCTGGATAACTGGCTTGCGCCTGTCGGCAAGATGGCATTGACGCATTACCTGATGCAATCCTTGCTGTGCTCGATCTTGATACAAGGCTTTGGTTTTGGCCTGGGAGCTAGATGGACGCCTGCAGGATGGCTGGCGATTGCATTCGCTATCATGCTGCTGCAATTATTTTTGAGTCGCTGGTGGCTGGCGCAGCATGCGCAAGGCCCGATTGAGATCTTGTGGCGTCGCTATATCAACAAGGGATTCGGTGCTGCAGAGCCGACTAAAAGAGATCCGCTTTAGGCTACGTTGTCATTCAAATGACAAGCCGAAAAATGGCTGGGCGCGATTTCTTTCAACAGCGGTTGTTCGACAATGCAACGCGGCATCGCATGCGGGCAGCGCGGATGAAAGTGACAACCTGATGGCGGATGCAAGGGCGATGGAATTTCTCCCTTCACTGCATAAAAATCTATTTTTTTCACTTCCAGTTTTGGGGCTGATGCCAGCAGCGCTATCGTGTACGGGTGATTTGGCCTTGCAAATAATTCTGCCGTTGGCGATGACTCGACGATGCGTCCCAGATACATGATGACGACGCGATCCGACACGTGACGCACGACGCCAAGATCGTGACTGATGAATAGATACGTCAGGTTCAGTTCATCGCGCAACTTGATAAACAGATTCAGTACCTGCGCCTGTATTGATACATCGAGCGCGGCAACTGCTTCATCGCACACCAGCAATTCCGGATTGACCGCCAAGGCGCGCGCAATCCCTATACGCGCACGCTGCCCGCCGGAGAATTGATGCGGGAAGCGACGCGCCAGGGCCGGATCAAGATTCACTTTTTGCAAAAGTTGCGCGACGTATTCCTTCTGCTGCGCGGGTGGAATCATACCGTGCGCAACCGGCGCTTCGCCAACGATGTCTTGTATGCGCATGCGCGGATTGAGCGATGCATACGGGTCCTGAAAAATCATTTGCATCGCCAGTTGCTGTTGCCGTCTTTGCGCAACGCTGACGGTGGCGAGATCTGTACCTTTCCACAAGCGCGTGCCGGATGACAAGGTATGCAAACCCACCGCCATGCGGCCCAGCGTCGATTTACCGCAACCGGACTCACCCACCAGACCGATGACTTCACCGGAATGAATCGTCAGCGATACTTGATCAACTGCGTGCACGACTTCTGCCGCCTTCTTTGCGCCAAACAGGTTTGCCACTTTGGCGACCGCATCCAGAGGCTTGGCGAAACGCTTGCTGACGTCGCGCAATTCAAGCAAAGGCTGTGGATGCTGAACTGGCTCAGTCATGATTTGCCTCGGGCACCAACTTCATTGCGTCTTGCATAGGATGGAAACAACGCAGTGTCCGCGCACCATCCCTTGATATTGGCGGCGTATTTTCGCAGACGGCAGTTGCACGTTCGCAGCGTGTACGGAAGGCGCAGCCGGATGGCAGATTCAGCAACGATGGCGTCATCCCTGCAATTTGTCGCAAGGGCTGACCCGGCAGATTGCGCGATGGTGACGAGGCGATCAAGCCGTAAGTATATGGATGCTGCGGTTTTTCCAGCACGTCTTGCACGCTGCCGCTTTCGACAACCTTGCCCGCGTACATCACGCAGACGGCATCGGCCAGGCCGGCGATCACGGATAGATCGTGCGTAATCCAGATCAGTGCGGTGCCGGATTCTCTACACAGTTTTTGCATCTCGTACAAAATCTGACCTTGTATCGTCACATCGAGTGCCGTCGTAGGTTCATCGCAAATGATCAGATCCGGTTTGTTCAACAAGGCAATCGCGATTGCGACGCGCTGTCGCATGCCACCGGAAAATTGATGCGGATAGGCCAGCAAGCGTTCATCCGGCGACGCAATGCCGACACGTACCAAGGCATCGCGCGCCATCTCGCGAGCTTCGCCTTTGCTGACCTTTTGATGCGCCAGCACGGCTTCTATCATTTGCGTATCTATGCGCAAGACTGGATTGAGCGTCATCATCGGGTCTTGAAAAATCATCGCGATGCGATTGCCGCGTATGCGGCGCATAGCCTCCGGCGACAGCGCGCGCAAATCCTGATCCTTCAACAGAATTTTTCCGCCTACGATTTTTCCAGGTGGATCTATCAAGCCCATGATCGAATACGCGGTCATCGATTTGCCTGATCCTGATTCACCGACCAGGCCCATGATCTGGCCGGGCGCCACCGAGAACGACACGTCCTCCACCGCTTTCGCGATGCCGTCACGTGCAGAGAAATGCATCTGCAGGTTTTGCACGGTCAAGGTTGGGGAAGTTTTCGTCATGGTCATTGCGTCTGCAGCCGCGGATTCAATACATCGCGCAATTGATCGGCGACCAGATTGATGGCCACCACCGTTATCAGCAAGGCGATGCCGGGGAAAACGCTAATCCAGTATTTGCCCGACATCATGTAGTCGAAACCGTTAGCGATCAGCAAGCCCAGCGATGGTTCGGTGACAGGCAAACCCAGGCCGAGAAACGACAAGGTCGCTTCCAGAGAAATCGCCGACGCGACTTGCAATGCAGCGATGACGATTAGTGGTGGCAGGCAATTCGGCAATAGATGGCGGAACACGATGCGCAATGGCGAGAGACCGAGCCCGCTCGCAGCTTCTATGTATTCTTTCTTGCGTTCGACCAGTGCGGCGCTGCGCGCCGTGCGTGCATAGTAAGCCCACTGCACCGCGACCAATGCGATGACGATTTTGCTGGTGCCTGGTCCCATCAGTGCCAACAAAATTAGCGCGACCAAGATAGGCGGGAACGATAATTGAATATCCGCCACCCGCATGATGAAACCTTCGATGCGACCGCCGAAATAACCGGCAAACAAACCCAGCGTCAAACCGATCAGCAGCGCAATCGCCGTACTCACGACACCAACAATGATGGAGATACGCACGCCATACAAAATTGCCGACAGCATGTCGCGACCTTGTTCATCCGTCCCGAGTAAATAGGTAAACGTGTGATCGAGATTTTGTCCACCCGGAGCCAGACGCGAATCCATGATGTCGATTTGCGTCAGGTCATACGGATTTTGCGGCGCGATGACAGGCGCAAAAATCGCAGCCAACACGATCAGGCACAGCGCGATAAATCCTGCGGCCGCGATTTTGCTGGAAAAAAAATTGCGCGCAAAACGCTGGAATGGTGTTTCCACCGCAAACTCAGACTTCGTTTTTTTGGCTGATTTGATAAGCGTATTCATCATCAGCCTTTCGCGTCCGACAAGCGTACGCGTGGATCCAGCATGGAATACACGACATCGACGATCAGATTGATGAAGATGAACAGGACAACAATCAACATCAGGTAAGCGACGATCACCGGTCTATCCAGCACGCGTATCGAGTCGATGATCAGCTTGCCCATACCCGGCCATGCAAACACCGATTCCGTCACGATCGCAAACGCGATGATGGAACCGAACTGCAATGCGATGACAGTGACAATCGGAATCAAAATATTCTTCAACACGTGCACGCCTATGATGCGGCTGTTAGACAAACCCTTGGCGCGCGCAAATTTGACGTAATCCTGCAGCAGCGCTTCCTGTGCGCCCGCGCGCGTCAGCCTGATGACCAATGCGATGTTGAACAAGGCGAGATTGAAAGCGGGCAAAAGTAGATGCTGCAAACCATCCAGCGTCAGGAAGCTGACCGGCACGCCAAACAGCAATGCCGTTTCACCACGTCCGCCGGATGGCAACCAGCCGAGCTGTACTGCGAACACCATGATCAGCATCAAACCAACCCAGAACGTCGGCAAGGAAAAACCCAGGATGGAAACGGCCATGATGCTTTTCCCGGTCCAGCTATGCGGACGCAAGCCGGCCCACAAACCGAGTGGAATCCCGAGAACTATCGCGATGAGTATCGCGCAGATTGCCAGTTCCAGGGTTGCAGGCAGTCGTTCAAGGATCAGCGCCAATGCCGGCGTGCCGAATGAAAACGAGCGACCGAGATCGCCGCTCAATGCTTGCTGAATAAAAATGAAGTATTGCTGCCACAGCGGTTTATCGAGACCGAAGGCAGCGATGGTGCGGGCGCGTTCCAGTTGATCGGCATCCGGACTGATCAGCATATCGATAGGATTGCCGATCGCATACACGCCGATAAACACCAGCAAGGACATCACGGCCAGCACCAGGATGCTTTGGGCCAGACGGCGCAGGATGAAATCAAGCATGATCAGTCCACGCTCGCTACAACAAAGTTAAACGCGCGAACGTGGTAGTCCTGCAGGTGCAATTGCACGCGGGATTTATTCTGGATGGAACTGATGTGCGAAAGTGAATTCATCGGTACGCGCAGTGTACTTCAAGCCTTTGCGCAACGCCCAGGTCGCATATTGGTGATGCAAGGGCACGACCGCGTAATCCTTCAGCGCAAGCGCAGCCGCATCCTTCGCAAATGCTTCGCGCTTGCCTTGATCAACTGATGCCAGCGATGAGGCAATCAATTTATCCACGGCCGGATTGCTGTACTTGCCCCAGTTCCACGAACCCCAACCGGTTTCCGCATTCGGTGTACCGACCAGGGTACGCAAACCAAAATCACCGGCCAATGTGCCCCAACCCAACAGCGACACACTGAATTCACCGGCACGCGCCTTGGCGAAATAAACAGACAGCGGCAAGGTTTCCACCTTGGTTTGTATGCCTATGCGATTCAGGAATTGTGCAACCGTTTGCACTACTTGTTCGTCATTGATATAGCGATCGTTCGGGCCATGTATCGTCAGTGCAAAACCGTTGGGATAGCCGGCTTGCGCCAGCAATTTCTTGGCGCCTTCAGGATCGTAGGCTTCCACTTTCAGCGCATCGTTATAGCCGAATACACCGGGCGAAACGATGTTTGATGCCGGCACTGCCAAGCCTTCCATCGTGCGCTCAACCAAAGCCTGGCGATTGATGGCTTTCGAAATTGCCTGGCGCACGCGCACATCGGCGAGTGGATTCTTAGGCAGCGGTTTGCCGGCCTTGTCGGTCACATAACGTGAAGGGCCGGCGGATTGATCCAGCTCCCAGAATATCGTGCGCCAGGATATTTTTTGCGCAAAGCTGAATTTGGCATTGTTCTTCAGGCGTGATAAATCGGCAGTAGGCACACCTTCAATCGCATCGACGTCGCCCGACAATAATGCGGCCAGACGTGGTGCGGAATTGGTAATGATGCGGAAAGTGACTTTGTCCCAATCCGACTTGCCGCCCCAGTAGTGTTCGTTGCGGGCGACTTCAATGCGATCACCGCGTTTGAAGCTGGTGAATTTATACGGGCCGGTTCCTATCAATGCTTTGCCGCTATTGAAGTCATCGGTGCTGGCCTTCTCTGCGACTTTTTTCGACACGATGAATACCGCGCTCATGTCCAGCGTCAGTGGTCCGTAAGGTGCGGCGGTCGTCAGACGCACGGTATAAGGGTCCACAATTTTCTTGGCGACGATCTGCTTGGTGTACGCAGTAAATGGGCCAGGGCTATTCGTCAGCTTGGCCGGTCTATCCAGCGAAAAGATCACATCATCCGCAGTGAAGTCAGAACCATCGTGAAATTTCACGCCGCGCCGCAACTTGAACTCCCAGGTCGTCGCATCCACTGCGCGCCACGAAGTTGCGAGACCAGGCACCAGCTTGCCGTTTGCATCCACGTTCACCAACGCATCGAAGATGTGCGAAGAGAAAGCGACATTCGGCGCGATATTCAGATAATGCGGATCCAGCGAAGACACATCGGCGGACAAGCCGATTTTCAGATCGGCAGCCAGCGCGGAATGCGTGACCAGAGTCGCCGAACATGCAAGCACGCCGACTAATGCCAGCGTAGATAAATTTTTTCGTTTGAAACCGAACATGATGTGCTTTCAGGAAAACTGGTGGTGAGACTGGTCGTATGCGCGACCGACATTACAAAGCGATGTTAGTCATCTCGACTATGAATGTAAATAATCCATTTCGGCTATGGATAGTTCAAAAACTTATATCAACAAGCAGACCTGGAATCATAGGTAGATAATAAGCGGCTGAAGAGAGGAACCGGCGCCGGTTCGCGTTCTCTAAGTATGTATTGTCGTTACGAATGGAGATAACCATGCTGATCCGATCACTTATTCTTGTTTTTACTGCGCTGATGGCATTCAGCATGCCGGCATCATCGCAGTCCACACGCATAGACCTGCTCGGTAACGCAGCCCCGTCAACCGCAGCAACGCGCACCATTGTGATTACTCCTGAAACCAAATGGGTCAATGTAGAAGGCGGTGAAATCATTAATTTCATAGTCGGCGACAAATCGTTCGCTTGGGACTTTTATGTTGGCTTCACCGTATCCTCCTTTGACCTGAAACTTGTAGCGCCGCCCGGCTTATTGCAGCGCTCCATCATTGCTTACATCTCGCCTGACCCACGCTATCGTGGCGTTGATTAAGGTCAGCATTTGTACCGCCAGCAATAAGGCAATAGCAAAACAGCAGCCCTACAAAGTCGGCAATTAGAAAAGGAACATCATGAACATCGGTCAAGCCGCCAGCGCCTCCGGCATTTCCGCAAAGATGATTCGTCACTACGAATCCATCAATTTGATCAAACAAAGTACGCGTACCGATGCCGGCTATCGCACTTATAACGGCAGCGATCTGCATACCTTGCGTTTTATCAAGCGCGGGCGATCGCTGGGGTTTTCGCTGGATCAGATCCGTGATCTGCTTTCGCTGTGGAATGACTCGCATCGCGCCAGTGCTGATGTCAAGGCGATTGCATTGATGCATGTCGCCGATCTGGAAAAACGCATCACTGAATTAAGCGAAATGCGCGATACGCTGCAGGATCTGGCGCAATCCTGCTCAGGCGATGCACGCGCCGATTGCCCTATCTTGCGCGGCTTGGCGCAAGAAAATGACGGCGCGGAACGTGATGCCTGCCACCAGTAAGAATTTGCACCAACAAGACGGACAATAAAAAAGCGAGCCGGCTCATCACCGCTCGCTTTTTTATTTACGACTGCGAATTAAACCGTCGTGCTTGCAACTACCGGATAACCGGCCGCCACAATCGCAGCGGCAATCTTGTCCAATTCCGCTGTGGACTGCACCCGCACTTTGCGCAGCGCAAGATCAACTTCCACCCTGGCTTGCGCATCGACTGCCTGTACCGATTTCGTCACTGTGCTGGCGCAATGGCCACAACTCATTTCTTCAACCTGCAATTCATACATGACTGCCCTCCTTATAGTGAACCGACATGTTCACTCTATTGCTTCCCATTGTAGGAAGGTCAAGGAAACTTCTAAATAAACCTGCTTATTTTTTCGGCTCACCCATTTTGGTTTCAGCAATCCGCACGATCACATAGGCGATCAGTGCAAACATGAAGAACACCAGCAACATCCACGCGATGCCTTGCAATGTTTCTATCGCGGTTTGATACAACTCCAGCACCCAACGCTGCGTGGTGAACTCGACCACCTTTGCATCCTTATCCCAACGCGATGGCGAAATATATTTCTCGAATTCGCGTACGCGCACACCGGATGAAACACCCACCACCAGAATCGCAAACTTCAGATACTTGAGCCATGCAGCGCTGATTTCATCGGCAATAATCCGATACAGAATCGCGTTCAAGGGTTTGGCAAACGCCTGCATCACTGCAATCGAAATGCCGATAGCAATCAACAAGGTGACCACCAGCAAAAGAATAAACATGCCTTGCTCCACAAAAAAAGAACGCCGGCGGCGCTCAAGAAATTTCACGTTATTGTCTTCGCGACAGCATAGTCAAACAAGAAATTAATTCGAAGAACGACCAAAAATCGCCATCCAAATTGCCCGCAAGCACATCAATTTTGTGCAGCAATTTCATCCTGCATCATGCATTAGCCTCAAATATATTTCCACATGGAAATATATTTGTTACATTTTTGAAATCATGTGTTGCAGCTCTGTCATTCACGTCATAGCAGGGGAAAATGACAAACGTAAAATATAGTTACCCGCTATCAACTAATGATGTTACCTCAGGGTATTCAGATAAAATAGTTCACTCTGATTTGGCGATAAAAAATATATAAATCAATCAGTTGGCCTTTTTTACGCTCTTGAAATTAGCTTTTCTTAATAGAAATTTTTCTTGAAGTCACGCCCTCATGTTCACACAGATGCATCACATTAATACTGATCACCGTTTCGGCATGGGCATCTTGTGACCAAGAGTGAACCTTTGATGATGGGATCTCTGCTGGATCATCTGGTAGAGATCACCGGCCATCGCGATCATGACTTGCTAGACATCTCCGTGATGACTGCATTGCTGAACATGATCGGCGTACATCGTGCGCGCGTCATGGAATTATTTCAGTCGCGTGGCGATCTGCTGATACGCCCACGCGTGTGGATCATCGACGGCAAAGTACAAACCGTGGATGAAGAAACCTCCGCTTCCGAAATAGCTGGCGAACCGATCGTGAATTATCCGGGGCTGGTCGCGTGTATCGCACAACGCAAGAATCGCCTGGAAGAAGTACGGCCCGATGGCCAGCACGCGTTGTGGATTCCGATCTGGCAAAACGACAAAGTATCGACCTGTCTGGAAATCGTGCACGAGACTTCATTCACGCCGCAGATGCTGCAGGTAATGGAAGGCATACTCAGCGTCTATCGCAACTATCAAAGTCTGCTCGATTACAGCGAACGCGATTCACTGACAGGTTTGCTGAATCGCAAAACCTTCGATGAAAAATTCGCGCGCATGGTTCACGCCAGACCGCAGGAATCATCGCACCGCGACGACGGTGAACGCCGCCATCACAGCGAGATCAAATCGCAATGGCTGGCCGTGATCGACATCGATCATTTCAAACGCGTCAACGATGTGTTCGGTCATTTGTACGGCGATGAAGTATTGATCCTGGTTGCCAATGTATTGCGCTCATCGTTCCGCTCGCAAGATCGCGTATTTCGTTTTGGTGGCGAAGAATTTGTGGTGTTGCTGCGTTCGGCCACATTGGCTGATGCGCAAATGGTATTCGAGCGCTTCCGCGAAAATATCGAGCAGCACGCATTTCCGCAAGTGGGCCAAATCACGGTCAGTGTCGGTTTTGCCAGCATCTCGCAAGAAACACCCGTCGTCATTCTCGGCCATGCCGATCAAGCCTTGTATTACGCCAAGGATCATGGCCGCAATCAAGTGTGCCAATACGAAGCGCTGCTTGATCAAGGCCACCTGCATGCCGACAGAAAATCCGACTCGATTGAGTTTTTCTTCGACGAGCCAGCCGAGAACTAAATTGTTGTCCCGGCCGGCTTCACGATCCCCGAGCCAGCGCGATATTTTCATAGCATTCCAACACCACCGTAGCCCGTCAGCAAGCCTGTGCAATTGCTGGGATAATCCGAGGCTTGTATTCTTCGCCGCAGCAACTCATTGCCATAATTGCAGCGCCTCCGTCATTTTCTACCAGCGACCCCGCCATGAATCCCGGCATTCTTTACGCCCTCTGCGCTTACGTGATCTGGGGCATGTTCCCGATTTACTTCAAGTCGCTGCAGGAAATTCCACCGATGGAAGTCCTGATGTATCGGATGGTGTGGGCCTTGGCGTTTCTCGCGATTGTGCTGAGCCTACGCAAGCAATGGGCATGGCTGGGGCCGGTCTTGAAACAACCAAAAGTATTGGCCGGCTTCACGGCGAGTGCGCTGCTGTTGTCGAGCAACTGGTTTCTGTACATCTGGGCCGTCAATCAGGATCGCGTAGTCGATGCAAGCCTGGGTTACTTCATGACGCCGCTAGTCAATGTGTTGCTGGGTTCTGTCATTTTGAAAGAGCGACTGCGCATATTGCAGTGGATGGCGGTTGGTATCGCAGCACTTGGCGTGCTGTGGCTGACGTGGCAAAGCGGTCATCCGCCGTGGATCAGCCTGTTGATAGGCATTACCTTCGGCCTGTATGGCCTGCTGCGCAAAACCGCATCACTGGGGACGCTGGAAGGCTTGTCGCTGGAGACCATGTTGCTGTTTCCGTTGGCGGTGATTTCCCTGATATTCATGATATCGCAGGGCGCGCACGGATTCGTCGACGCATCGGCGACGACCAAGTGGCTGATGATTGCATCCGGCCCGATTACTGCAATACCGCTGCTGATGTTCGCGGCGGCTGCACGCCTGGTGCCGCTTTCCACGATGGGCTTGATGCAGTACATCACGCCTTCGCTGCAACTGCTGGCCGGCATCTGGTTGTATCACGAGCCATTCGGCGGCGCGCGCCTGATCGGCTTTGCGGCGATCTGGCTTGCGCTGATTTTCTACACTGTAGACGGGCTGTGGTTCACTTACGGCCGCCCGAAGAAATCATCATAAAATTAAATAAAAAAGGACGGCATCGCCGTCCTTTTTTATTACATCGATTTCCAGCCAGCCAAGACTGCGCGCTTAAATCTCAACCTTGGTACCAAGTTCGATCACGCGGTTCGATGGGATTTGATAATAGTCGGCTGCACCGCGTGCATGGCGTGACATCGCGACGAAAATATGTTCGCGCCACAAAGCCATGCCGCGTACCGGATTGGCTACAACTGTCTGGCGCGCGATGAAGAACGAGGTTTCCATCATCTCGAATTCCAGTCCCTGATCTTTCGCCAGCTCAAGTGCCAAAGGAATATCCGGCACATTCTTGAAGCCGTACGTCACATTCATCTGATAACACTCGTTGCCCAGCACCTCGATACGGACCTGATCTTCTTCCGGCACATACGGTACTTCCTGCATCAACACAGTCAGGAACACCACGCGTTCGTGCAGTACCTTGTTGTGCGACAGATTATGCAACATCGCATGCGGCACGCCGTCCGATTCACCACGCAGGAAAATCGCAGTACCCGGGACACGCACCGGCGGCGAAATAAACAGCGAGGCCAAAAAATCTTCCAGTGGAATCGCATGCTTTTGCAGATTCTCGAACACCAGTTCGCGGCCACGCTTCCAGGTCAGCATCATCGTGAACAGGAAGGAACCCAGCAACAGCGGGAACCAGCCACCGTGAAACAGCTTCAACATATTCGCCGAGAAATAAGCGACGTCGATCACCAGGAAAAATCCGGTAGCGGCAAAACAAAGGATCAGGTTGTAATGCCAGCGATAACGAATCACGAAGAAGGTCAGGATAGTCGTCACCAGCATCGTCGCCGTCACCGCGATACCGTAAGCCGCAGCGAGATCGGATGAAGAACCGAAGCCGATCACCGCCATCAACACGACAACCATTTGCAACCAGTTCACAGCCGGAATGTAAATCTGGCCGATCTGGCTGGCCGATGTGAATTCGATTTTCATGCGCGGCAGGAAACCCAGCGCAATCGCCTGCTTGGTCATCGAGAAGGTGCCCGAGATCGTCGCTTGCGATGCAATGATCGCTGCCATCGTTGCCAGCACGACCAAGGGATATACGCTCCACGGGCCCAGCTGTTGATAGAAAGGATTGCTGACTGCGGATGGATTCAATAACAACAAAGCGCCTTGACCCAGATAATTCAAAGCCAGCGCCGGAAAGGCCACCATGAACCACGCCATGCGTATCGGCTTCGCGCCGAAGTGACCCATGTCTGCATACAACGCTTCCGCGCCGGTGAACGCCAACACGACCGCGCCTAGTGAAATAAACGCGAGCAGCTTGTTCCCTTCCAGGAAATGCAGCGCATACCAGGGATTCAACGCGGCGAGAATTTCCGGTGCTTCAACGATATTGATCACACCCATTGTCGCCAGTGCACCAAACCACATCACCATGATGGGACCAAACCATTTTCCGATGCCGGCGGTGCCTCTTGCCTGCAATGAATACAAGGCAACCAGCACGGCAACCGTCAATGGCACGACATACGGATCGAAGGCGGAAGTCGCCACGCTCAAACCTTCGACGGCGGACAACACAGAAATCGCCGGCGTAATCACACTATCGCCATAGAACAGCGTCGCGCCGAACAAGCCCATAACCATCAGCGGAAAATACCAGCGCGAATGTTTGGTCACAGAAGAAAGCGCCAGCGCCATCAGCGCCATGATGCCGCCTTCGCCGCGATTGTTTGCGCGCAACACCAGCGTGACGTATTTAAGTGAAACGATGATGATCAAGCCCCAGACGATCAGCGAGACAACGCCGAGCAGATTTTCAGGTGTTAGCGCAAGGCCGTGTTCTTCAGAGAACACTTCTTTCATCGTATATAAAGGGCTGGTACCGATGTCGCCATAGACGATGCCGACGGCGCCCAGCGTCAATGCAGCGAGGCTGCTTTTTTTATCTGGTGAAGACAAAGAGTGCTCTCTTAGAGGGGATTGTGCATCGCACAATAGGATAATGACCTCCATAATGCAAGAAAAACGAAGCGCTTGCATCCCCGGTGTTGCGTTGGCGTTGAATCATGTTCGCCCGTATTTACAAACCGGAAAATATTCGGTCTGTAATCGCAGTCCTTGCGATATCGGTTATCCTTGCAGCCACTTTCCGCAAGCAACTCCTTATTGAAAATAAACATGGCAAATTACGTCTACACAATGAATCGCGTGGGGAAAATCGTTCCCCCTAAACGTCAGATCCTGAAAGACATTTCACTGTCCTTCTTCCCTGGCGCAAAAATCGGCGTACTGGGCACCAATGGCTCCGGTAAATCGACCTTGCTGAAAATCATGGCCGGCCTCGATACCGACATCCAGGGCGAAGCGCGCCCGATGCCGGGCTTGAACATCGGTTACCTGCCGCAAGAACCGCAACTCGATCCGGAAAAAACCGTACGTCAGGAAGTCGAATCCGGCCTCGGCGAAGTATTCGAAGCGAAAGCACTACTAGAAGCGGTCTATGCTGCCTATGCCGAAGAAGATGCAGACTTCGATGCGCTCGCCGCAGAACAAGGCCGACTGGAAGCGATCATCTCGACTGCTGCAGGTGACAATCCTGAACAGCAACTGGAAATGGCTGCCGATGCACTGCGCCTGCCACCATGGGACGCCAAGATCGCCGTGCTGTCTGGCGGTGAAAAGCGCCGCGTCGCATTGTGCAAACTGCTGCTGTCCAAACCCGACATGTTGTTGCTCGATGAACCTACCAACCATCTGGATGCAGAATCGGTTGAATGGCTGGAGCAATTTCTGCTGCGCTTCCCGGGCACTGTGGTCGGCATCACCCATGATCGCTACTTCCTCGACAACGCAGCCGAGTGGATACTTGAGCTCGATCGCGGTAGCGGCATTCCGTGGAAAGGCAATTACTCATCGTGGCTGGATCAGAAACAGGCACGTTTGAAGCAGGAAGAATCGACAGAATCTGCACGCCAAAAAGCATTACAGAAAGAACTGGAATGGTCGCGTCAAAATCCGAAGGCGCGTCAGGCCAAATCGAAAGCGCGTCTGGCACGCTTCAACGAATTGTCGGAACACGAATACCAGAAGCGCAACGAAACGCAGGAAATCTTCATCCCTGTCGCCGAGCGTCTGGGCAACGAAGTCATTGAATTCAAGAATGTATCTAAAGCATTCGGTGATCGCCTGTTGATCGACAACCTGTCATTCACCGTGCCACCTGGCGCGATCGTCGGCATCATCGGCCCTAACGGTGCCGGTAAATCAACGCTATTCAAAATGATCGCCGGCCTCGACAAGCCGGACAGCGGCGAAGTCGTCATCGGACAAACGGCAAAAGTTTCGCTGGTCGATCAGTCACGCGACGATCTCGCCAACAGCAAAACCGTATTCGACGATGTCTCCGGCGGCGCCGATATTCTGAGCGTGGGTCGTTTCGAAATGCCGTCACGTGCCTATCTCGGTCGCTTCAACTTCAAGGGTGGCGACCAGCAAAAGATCGTGGGCAACCTGTCCGGCGGTGAACGCGGTCGTCTGCATCTGGCGAAAACCCTATTGAAGGGCGGCAACGTCTTGCTGCTCGATGAACCGTCCAACGATCTCGACGTGGAAACCCTGCGCGCGCTGGAAGATGCTTTGCTGGAATTCGCCGGCAGCGTTATGGTGATTTCACATGATCGCTGGTTCCTCGATCGTATCGCGACGCACATCCTCGCCTTCGAAGGCAATTCGCAAGTGTCCTTCTTCGATGGTAACTATCAGGAATATGAAGCAGACAAACGCAAGCGTCTGGGTGAAGAAGGTGCGAAGCCTAAGCGTATCCGCTATAAGCCTTTGACGACCTAAGCCATCGATACACGATAGCCGTTACATCGCATCCACTTGAAGAATCGCAAAGCCTGCATCGATAGAAAATTGATGCAGGCTTTTTTCATCATTATTTCTTCATTTCATCTTTAGACATGGCATCTTTTCCCATGCTGTCCTTCTTCATGCCGTCTTTTGCCATGTGATCTTTTTTCATCGCATCTTTCGACATGCTGTCTTTTTTCATTCCATCTTTTTTCATGCCATCCTTGCCCATGTGATCCTTCTTCATTGCATCCTTGGACATGCTGTCGTTTGCCATGCCGTCTTTCTTCATTGCGTCTTGGGCGAAAGCCGCACCGGACATCAACAGGCAAGCGGAGAGAATTGCGGTAGTGATTGTTTTCATGATGTATTTCCTTTGATTAAATTAAAAAAGAACTGCGGGGAATGACTACTCCTTGAAACTTCAGGGCAACTGCGCTGCATAGTGGTCAGCTGCCGCCGAACCAGTTGTACCCCTGGTCTTCCCAATAACCGCCGGGGTAGGTATTTGTGACGAACATCGCTTGTATATGTTTCGGATTCTTGTAGCCTAGCTTGGTCGGCATGCGCAACTTCATCGGGTAGCCATACTTGGGCGGCAATTCTTCACCGTCATACGTCAGCGCCATCAGCGTTTGCGGATGTAAAGCGGTCGCCATGTCTATGCTGGTGTAATAGTCATCGGCGCATTTGAAGCCGACATACTTCGCGCTCAAATCCGCGCCTATGCGTTTGAGGAAATGCGAAAACGGCACACCGCCCCACTTGCCGATTGCGCTCCAGCCTTCGACGCAAATATGGCGTGTGACTTGATCGGTCTGCGGCAGATTGCGCAGTTGCGCCAGGGACCACGGTTTTTTATCCATTACCAGACCACTCAACTCAAGTCGCCACGCATTGCCATCAACTTCCTGCACTTCGTCTTCGCCATAAAACGCATTGAAAGGGAAAGGTCGCGTGATCATCGAATCCGGATAAGTCGGTGCCAGACGATTCGGATCAAACAACAACGCTTGCGCCTTGTCGTTCAACTTTGACACTTTCATCAACGCTGCCTCAATGCTGCTGTTGTCGCTAACCGAACAGCCCGTCAGCAAGGACAGGCCGCCCAATGTCAGGCTGCGTTGCAGAAAGATACGACGCGATGGCTGACTGATATTGCGTATTGCATCGTTCAATATCGCGACGCTATCGCCCGGCATGGCAATTTTTTTCTTGATCATGTTTGCTGTCCTTTACGCTGCTTCAACTTTTTCATCGGCCACGTATCATCGCGAGCAAGGTGCGCGGCACCAAAGCAACCATCACCAGATGCACAGCGACGAAACCAACGAGGGCTGCCATCGCAAAAAAATGTACGCGCCGCGCCGCTTCATAACCACCCATCAATTCACGCAATAGCGGAAACTGCACCGACTTCCACAACACCAGCCCCGACAACACGATCAACACAATGTCGAACATGACAAACAGGTAGGCGACGCGTTGCACCGTGTTGTACTTGCGTGGATCGGCGTGCGCCAGCTTGCCTTTCAGTGCAGCCGCCATATCCAGCAAGAATGCTTTGGGAGAAATCGGAAAAAACTGCCGATGCAAGCGGCCGGAGAGAACATTGATCAGCAAATAAACGATGCCATTAATCAACAGCAACCACATCGCAAAGAAGTGCCATTGCAAGGCCCCGCCCAGCCAGCCACCCAGGGTCAGATTCGATGGAATCGAAAACGGGAAGAAAGGCGACGCGTTGTAAATACGCCAGCCGCTGCTCACCAGTAACAGCACGGCGAATGCATTAATCCAATGAGTGACGCGCAGCCAGCCCGGATGAATAATGAGATTTTTACCGGTATGCATCACATCCCCCGTTTTTGAATCGCACGCTCTTGCTGGTGTAAAGTTCGGCCAGCGCCGGGACAACCACTTTTGACTTGCCAGGCATTAAGGGCATACGATGGCGGCGCGACTGAGAACAGCTTTGTGTATGCAAGTGATTTCATGTTGCGATGGGTTTCATTAAGTGAGGTACAAGATAATTCGCAAGCAGATGGAATTTGGTTACAAGAAAAGTGAAAATAATTTCAAAGCCACAGAAATTTATTTTGCAAACCGTGTCACCTAAGGCATAGATGCAACGAATACCCAATAGAGATGAGCCGAATGGCAATGCGCGCAATGAATTGATTGAGTTGCGCCTGCATGCCTTGCTGGTGCAAGGGCTGGCTGGCGATGAAGCCGCATATCGCGATTTTTTGCAGGCCAGCGCCACGCATTTGCGCGCCTTCCTGCGCCGTCGTCTGAGCCGCTGGCCGGATGAAGTGGAAGACTTGCTGCAAGAGTCGCTGCTGGCGATTCATAACCAGCGCATGACGTATGACCCTAGCGCACCGTTGACCGCCTGGTTGTATGCGATAGCGAAGTACAAACTGATCGATTGGCTGCGCAGACACGCCAGACGCGAGATGCACAACGGTCCCCTAGACGATGAAAATGAATTGTTTTCTACGGCTGATGCTGACGCAAACGAAGCACAACGTGACCTGGCGACATTACTGGAACTGCTGCCAGAACAGCAACGCGCCGCCATCATGCATACCAAGGTAGATGGCTGGTCGGTGCGCGAAACAGCGCTAGCCTTGAAAATATCCGAGGCCTCAGTCAAGGTCGCGGTACATCGCGGCTTGAAAACACTGGCAGCAAAATTAAGAGATGAATCATGAAAACAGATGACTTGATCAATATGCTGGCCAGCGGGCCGGACGTTGCCGCACCGAAGATACCGGTACGTCGCTTCGCGCTGCTTATTGCCTTAGGCGTGCTGGCGAGCATAGCCATCATGATGACGACTTTAGGTTTGCGTCCGAATATGACGGAGCTCGCGATGTTGCCGGCGTTCTGGATCAAGATGGCATTTGTCCTTGCACTTGCGGCCACAGGGTGGATTGCCGTCACTCGTCTTTCGACACCAGGGCTGCGTACTGCGATGTTGCCAGCGCTGATCGCAGCACCTATCGTATTGATATGGTTGGTAGCTGCGACCTCATTAATGAACGCTGCACCGGAAGAACGCGCCCCACTGTTCTGGGGCGACACCTGGCACTATTGTTCATGGCTGATCGCAATCCTGTCGCTGCCGATTTTTGCCGCCGTCCTGAAAGTGATGCGCGAGCTGGCACCTACACGCTTGCGCCTCGCTGGCGCTGGTGCCGGCTTTGCCGCTGGCGCAGCAGCGACTTTGGTATATTCATTCCACTGCCCGGAAATCGACGCGCCCTTCATAGGTTTCTGGTATCTGATCGGCATCCTGATCCCGACTGGCATAGGTGCACTGATCGGACCGCGCGTATTGCGCTGGTAAAGAAGACTGTAGCTTCAGAATAATTTTCTTTCTTCACGTATCTGCACACATGTATCAACTCGCAGCACCTGCCACCACTGAAATCGAGATCAAGAAGAGCCGCTTCATAGGCTTGTTGTATCCGCTGACGACACGTGCCGAGGCGCGTGCGATTTTGTCGCAGTTGCGCGCGCAGCATCCGAACGCTGTGCATTTTTGCTGGGTACTGATATGCGATGGTGACTCCGGCCTGGACGATGATGGCGAGCCATCCGGCACGGCGGCGCGCCCCATGTATAACGTACTGGTACACAAGGATGTCTTCAATGTGCTGGCGGTAGTCGTGCGTTACTGGGGCGGGACGAAACTGGGTGCTGGCGGCTTGACCCGTGCGTATGGACAAGCCATTTCAGAGACGATCAAAACAGCGGAACTGGTGCCGGTGGAAGCGATGTGCGAGCGACGCTTTGTACTGCAGTTTGCCGATGAGTCGACATTGCGTCGATTGTGCGAACAATACGAAGTCAGCGTGCTGGATGCGCAATACGACGATGCCGTGACGCTGCTGTTGAAAATGAAATGCAGTCAGGCAGATGCGTTTACAAGGCAGGCGTTTGATTTGTTGCGCGGTGCGCTGGCTGATCGCAGCGATCAGCCAGCGAATTAGCGTTCTACAGGTTAGAGATTGCAGGCAATCTCTAACTTGCAATCAAAGCATTTCCAGCGATTCCGGTCCAGTTGGCGGCGGGAAGACTTCATCCAGTTCCGCCAGATCTTCCGCCGTCAATTTGACTTCCAGCGCAGCGCGATTCTCTTGCACATGGCTGAGCGTCGATGCCTTTGGAATCGCAATCACACCTTGCTGCCGCAATACCCAGGCGAGTGCAATCTGCGCAGGTGTGACGCCATGCTTGTCTGCAATCTCTTCGACTTCCGGATATTCGGTCAAGCGTCCCTGCTCTATAGGCGAATACGCCATCAAGGGCAATCCTCGGGCTTGCGCTTGCGGCAACAGATCGTATTCAATGCCGCGGCGCGTCAGGTTGTACAGCACCTGATTGGTAGAAATTGCATCGCCGCCGGATGCGCGTGCGATTTCGCGCATGTCGTCGACATCCATATTGCTGACACCCCAATGACGGATTTTTCCTGCATCCTGCAATGCTTCAAAGGCAGCGATGGTTTCGGCAAACGGCGTGTGGCCGCGCCAATGCAACAAGTACAGATCGATACGATCCGTGCCCATTCGTTTCAGACTACGCTCGCATGCTGCAATCGTGCCGCTGCGCGATGCATTGCCGGGCAATACTTTGCTGACCAGAAAAACTTCATCGCGACGACCGGCAATGGCTTCACCGACTAATTTTTCGGATGCGCCATCACCATACATTTCTGCGGTATCGATCAGGCTCATGCCGAGATCGAGGCCCAGGCGCAGCGTGGCAATTTCTTCAGCACGGCGACGCGGCTCATCGCCCATATACCAGGTGCCCTGACCGAGTACCGGGATGGATTCGCCAGAAGGAAGTTTAGTTTTACGCATAGCTATCTTTATGTTTTTCAGGCGGTACCAAAGCGCTCGTCCTGAAGTGCTGAATGATGGCCTGAATCAGGTTTTATTGAACCATGGCTGCAGGCTCGAACGTATTTCGCCTTCGCTGTAACCACGTATGACCTTGTCACCAATAACGATCAAAGGTACGCCATTGCCATTCAGCTTTTTGTGGCCTTCGTAACCGGCGCTGGATTTTTCAATATCGAGTTCGGTATATGCAATTCCGTTCGCCTCAAACAACTGACGCGTGGCTGCACAATAGCCGCACCACTCAGTGGCATACAATGTCACTTCCGGCTGCGCGGCATTGGCTACCGCGACTGTTGATGTCGGCTTGCCAGACCAGAACGGCTTGCTGAAGTAGAGACCCGCCCCGAATACGGCAAGTATGACTACCCACTTGAGCGCGCCGGACGATGATTTGTCTTTTGCAGCCGATGCGCTGTAGCGACCGTAATTGGCGGATACCGGCTCGCCGGATGCCTTGATATAGGCGACCTGGCAAGATGGGCATTGCCATTCCGGCGCTTCATCGGTCGGTTTACGAACGTAGGAACACTTCGGGCAGATGCGCGTCATGGTGGAATGAGTGAGTTCGAATTTTTTCATTATACGTAAATGTGATTCGCGCCTAAACTGGGCCGAACAGATACAACTACATGCCGCAACAGTGGCATGCGCACGATAAACAGCTTGATCAAGCAACAGCAAATAACACGATGAACAAATCAGAAACGAAACAGCCGCCAACCCAGATCGGCACCCTGTATACCTGCCATCCGCAAAATATGGATTGGTTGCCGTGGGCAATGCCAGGCGCGCATTTCAAATTGCTGCATGCAGACGCCGTCACCGGCCGCTTTACCCTGCTGATCAAATTTGACGCAGGCGCGGCGGCACCTATCCATCGCCACGTTGGCGCCGTCGAAGGCTATATGCTGGAAGGTGGATTCCACTATCGCGATGAACCGGAACGCCCATTTGAAACCGGCTGCTATCTGTGGGAAAGCGATGGCGCGGTGCATCAGCCGGTTAGTCCGAACGGTGCTGTGATGTTCGCCGTATTCCACGGGCCAGTAGAAGGTTTGGACGATGAAGGCAATCTGACTGGCCGCATCAACTGGAAATGGCACGTCGACAAATGGAAAGCTGCCGGCCACAATTTCCAGGCCGCCGGCGAGTAAAGTCCATCTCCTCACGAATCCGACCAGCAAGTAGCATGAACTGGCGCTACACTGACAAGCTTGGAATCGACTTAAAACCACAACAGCACTCAAGATGAGCAAGGCAAACACTAGGACAATGGCGCACGCACTTTCGCACGAACAGATCACGCAGTTCGAGAAAGACGGTTATCTGGTTTTCCGCGCAATGCTGGGGCCTGCAGCGTGCGAACACATGCTCGCGGTTGCGGCCTTACAACTGCAAGCTGCGTTGCCACCGCTGGAATACGAAGCCGAACTCGGTTATGCGGGCGCGCCTGCTTCACTGGAAGCCGAAGGCGGCCGAACCGTACGTCGTTTGCGCGGTGCTTACGATCGTGATGCATGTTTTCACGATTGGGCCGAAGATGCGCGCGTGGTTTCCAAGCTGCGCCAATTATTCGATGAACCGGTTTGCCTGACACTGGCGCACCACAACTGCGTGATGACCAAACATCCACAATACGGCACCGCAACCGGATGGCATCGCGACATTCGCTACTGGTCTTTCACGCAACCTGATCTGATTTGCGTGTGGTTGGCATTGGGTGATGAGACACCAGACAACGGCGGCTTGAAATTCATCCCCGGCTCACATCGTTTGCACATCGCACCTGAACAGCTCGATGAACTGGATTTTTTACGGCCTGAACATCCAGCCAATCAGGCGATATTCGCGCAAGGGAAAGCGGTCGAACTGCAGCAGGGCGACGTCGTGTTTTTTCATAGCCGACTGTTTCACGCAGCCGGTGTGAACGCGACGCCCGCCGTCAAGACTTCCGTCGCATTCGCTTATCACGGCAACAGCAATCAAGCCGTCCCTGGCAGCCGCTCCGCTGCATCACCTGATGTGCGATTGACTGATTAATCCGCCAGTCGCAAGTTAGCGCAAACTGAAAGCGCGACTGTGCTCTGCGTTTTAAATTAAATAAACAGCAATAATTCCCTGCCAACAAAAACACACTGCAAGCAAAACCCGGCGAGCTCTGCTATCATTCGCCTCGAACGTTGGGGAGTAGCCGGCCTTAGTCAACTAAGGAATCTGCATCAACACTCTTGGCCCGCAGGCCATGGTGCAGATAATCGAAAGATTTGGCGAGACCATAGCTCAAATGACGACCGCATGGGCCGGGGTCGCTGTTTGTGCTTTGGTTATCATCCGGCCCCGAAAGTTTACCCCCACAATGGAAGCATTCTTCGTCTCTACCGGCATCGTTGCCCTCGCTGAAATCGGCGACAAAACGCAACTACTCGCTTTTCTCCTCGCAGCAAAATTTCGCCGTCCTTTGCCCATCGTGCTCGCCATTCTGGTCGCGACGATTGCCAATCACGCATTCGCAGCGGCTATCGGCACCTGGATCACGACCGTGCTCGGACCGGAAACTTTGCGTTGGGTGCTCGGCATTTCCTTCCTGTTGATGGCTGGCTGGGTACTGATACCGGACAAACTCGATGAAGGCGATACCAAGCTCGCAAAGTACGGCGTCTTCATGACCACACTGATTGCCTTCTTTCTGGCGGAGATGGGCGACAAAACGCAAATAGCGACTGTCGCACTGGCGGCGCAATACCATTCATTTGTTTGGGTGGTAGCCGGCACTACATTCGGCATGATGCTGGCGAATGCGCCTGCAGTTTATTTCGGCGACAAGATTGCCAATCGGATGCCGGTGAAAATCGTGCACCGGATTGCGGCTGTGATTTTTGCTGTATTAGGTGTTGCGACCTTGATGGGTGCGGGCGCACGCTTTGGTTTTTAAGTAGGCATCACGATTGCCGTCATCTGTCATTTTTGCATTGCCAAAAATGACAGATTTAAATCTGCATGCGTGCTTTTGCCGCCCCGTATTCGACAATCAGGCGCTGCACCGCGTCCGCCACGCTGGTGACAGCGTCGACCATGCCCACACCTTGGCCCGCGCCCCAAATATCGCGCCATGCCTTGACCTGGTTGGCACTACCAGAACCGAAGTTCATCGTCGTCTTGTCAGCTTGCGGCAAATTATCCGGATCCAGCCCCATGTTGATGATGGATTTCCTCAAATAATTGCCATGCACGCCAGTAAACAAATTGCTATAGACGATATCGGCAGCCGTTGATGTCACGAGTGCCTGCCGATAAGCTTCATCGACATTGGCTTCTTTCGTCGCCAGCCAGCGCGACCCTATATACGCAAAATCGGCTCCCATCGCCTGCGCAGCCAGCACTGCATCGCCACTTGCGATTGCGCCCGACAAGGCAATCGGCCCGTGAAAGAATTTCCGTACCTCGCCGACCAGCGCGAATGGCGACAAGGTTCCGGCATGACCGCCGGCACCTGCGGCGACCAGGATCAAGCCATCGACACCCGCTTCCAGCGCTTTTTTGGCATGCCGAATAGAGATCACGTCGTGTAATACGACGCCACCGTAACCATGTATCGCATCCATCATTTCTTTGGGTGGTGCCTGCAGCGATGAAATAATGATGGGTACGCGATGCTGGACGCAAACCGCGACATCGTGCGCGAGGCGGTCGTTCGATTGATGGACGATTTGATTGACGGCTATCGGGCCAATGATGGCATCCGGATGTGCGACTTTGTATGCGGCCAGATCGGCCTGCATCTCGGTCAACCACGTATCCAGCAATTCGGCCGGCCGTGCATTCAATGCCGGAAAAGCACCAACGATACCGGCTTTGCATTGCGCCAGCACCAGTTCGGGTCCGCTGGCAATGAACATGGGCGCACCGATGACGGGTACCGCGAGATTTCGCAATACCGTAGGCAGATGATCTTGCGAACGACTGGACATAAACATTACTCCTTTCGCAGGATTGCATGCGCGCATTTGCACCGCGTGCATGCAATCGATTACAGGAATCGATCCAGCAGTTTACGGCTGTGCTTATCCAGCTTTTTCAAATCGCGAATCAGGAACTGAATGCCATGCGTGTCGGCGATGATCAATGCCGATTCGCCTATGCGACGTATATCTTCTTCGCCTTTCAGCACCAGCAATGCATCGCCGCGATTAGTGGCGACGGTCCAGGTACTCGGTGAGGCGAAGACAGACACATGCTTGATCTGCGTGATCTCGGGCAGAAATTCGCGATTGGCCAACTCTTCTTCCAGCAGCAAGCGTATCGCATCCGGCAGGTCACTGAGTTTTTCTATCCACGCCAGTTCGCGACCATCGGTGCTGACAAGCGCGATGCCGACATCCGGTGCGGCGATAGGAAACGCGCGCACAGGCACGACGCCTTCATGTACCTCATCGTCACCGACTGCGGTGTAAATCAATTTACCGAAGGCATTGCGGCTGAGTTGAAACTGTTTGGATTGAGTTGATTGCACGTCGCTCATGCCGTTTCCTTCCCTGCATTATCTTCCAGCATGTCTTCGGCCTGCCGTTGTTGCGCCTGATACAACTTGTAATACGCACCTTCGCGCGCCAGCAAATCGTCGTGCGAACCGACTTCCACGATTTGTCCTCTATCCATGACAACGATGCGATCAGCGCGACGCAAGGTAGACAAACGATGCGCGATCGCGATTGTGGTACGGCCGCGCACCAGATTGTCCAACGCTTTTTGTATCTCGCGTTCGGTCGTGGTATCGACGGATGAAGTTGCCTCATCCAGAATTAGAATATGCGGATCGATCAGCAAGGCGCGCGCAATCGAAATGCGCTGGCGCTCGCCACCGGACAAGGTTTGCCCGCGTTCGCCGACCATGGAATCGTAACCGTGCGGCAGGCGCAAAATGAATTCATGCGCATTCGCGGCACGCGCCGCCGCGATAATATCTTCGCGACTTGCGTTTGGTTTGCCGTAAGCAATGTTTTCGGCAATCGTGCCGAAGAACAGGAAAGGCTCTTGCAACACGAGGCCGATATTGCGGCGATATTCCGGAATCGAGATAGCACGGATATCCACGCCATCAACCATGATCGCGCCCTCTGACACATCATAGAAACGGCAAATCAGATTAACCAGCGTACTTTTGCCGGAACCGCTATGACCGACCAGACCTATCATTTCGCCCGGCTGAATATTCAGATCCAGACCGCGTATCACCGCGCGATTACCGTAACGGAAACCAATGTCGCGTATCGTGATGCGACCCTGCACTTTTTCCATCCGAACCGGATTCGCTGCTTCCGGCACGCTGGAAACGTGATCGAGGATATCGAAAATCCGCTTGGCACCAGTCGCCGCTTTTTGCGTAACCGAGACGATACGGCTCATGGAATCGAGGCGCGTATAAAAACGGCTGATGTAGGCAAGAAATGCAACCAGGACACCGACCGTGACCATGCCGCGCGACACCTGCCAGATACCGAAAGCCCACACCACCAGCAAACCGATTTCCGTAAGGAAAGTGACGGTAGGTGAAAACAGCGACCAGACTTTATTGACTCTGTCGTTGATCAGCAAATTGTGATTATTGGCTTCACGGAAACGCGCCGCTTCACGTTTTTCCTGCGCAAATGCTTTCACCACACGTATGCCGGGTATTGTATCGGCCAGCACGTTGGTCACTTGCGACCAGATGCGATCCACTTTTTCGAAACCATTACGCAATTTGTCGCGCACCACATGAATCATCCATGCGATGAATGGCAGCGGCAACAAGGTGACCAAGGCCAGCCACGGATTGATAGACGC
Source organism: Herminiimonas fonticola (assembly GCF_003293745.1). Classification (GTDB taxonomy): domain Bacteria; phylum Pseudomonadota; class Gammaproteobacteria; order Burkholderiales; family Burkholderiaceae_D; genus Oxalicibacterium; species Oxalicibacterium fonticola. The sequence goes on along the minus strand of NZ_PTLZ01000001.1, from coordinate 324,540 downwards.
CAGAATCACCGCCGTCATCAAGATCATCAACACATCAGTGAAGAAATCCAGTAAATGCAGCGACAGGAAAACGCAGATGCGATCGGTCTCGGAACCAATGCGTGTCATCAAATCGCCGGTACGTTTGCCGCCGAAATACTGCAGCGACAGGCGCAACAAATGTTCGTAAGTGGTGGTGCGCAAATCTGCACCTATGCGCTCGCTGACCAGCGCCAGAATATAAGTTTTGGCCCAGCCCAAACTCCAGGCAACCAAAGCCGCACCGAACAAGCCACCGAGGTAAAGCGCAACCAAAGCGGTGTCGAGCGGCGCGCCGTTTTGATACGGGATCAGGACGTTATCCATCAAAGGCATCGTCATGTACGGTGGCACCAGCGTCGCGGCGGTGGACGCCAGCGTCAGCAGGAAGCCGGCCAGCAATTGGCCGCGATACGGTTTCGCAAAACGCCACAAGCGAAACAGCGACGCCGTCGATGGCGCTTGCTCTTCTGCAACGCCGTCAGTTTCGGCATCTGCCTCTTCTTCCGCATCGTCATCCTGATCGGCAACCGCGGACTTTACCCCGGTCGTGATTTCATGGCGCAAGCGATCGAATTGCGTCAGTAATGCCAATGCGGCAGGATTTTGCGCCAGCGTGTAACGCCAACTGGCCAACTGCGATGTGGCATCTTGTAATTCCAGCGTACCGACGCCGGCATGATCGTGGTGTTTGAGCGCCAGATCTGCGGTGTGGCAAGACCAGCTTTGCCAAACAGTTTCGTTCAGGGAACGGGCCAACAGGCGCAAATTCGTCAAAATGACGATGCCCGGGACGAAATGCAGACTCAGGTCAAGATCAAGTTCCAGATGGGCGAGTATGATTTCATTCTTGCTCAATTGCCCAGTTGCATCCTGCAACAGCGCAGGAAGTGCTTGTTTTGTTGGTAATAATATTGGAAATGCAGTTTTCATCAAGGCAGGAAGGTGTTTCGTGAAGAACGGATGTTGATCGAACTTGCGACCAGAATATATGGTTTTATCTCGATATTGCGGCAAGTATATCCAAACGTCTCAACTTGTTGCTGCGTATTTAGCGACACGTGAAATATAATCGCGAAACAAGTAAACCAAAGAACGCCGAGAGCGTTACTTCAATTTTAGCCATAGCAGTTTTGGCTTAGACACTCACCCACACATTATAAAATGAACAATAAAACCATCGATATCATCGATGTGCTGAGTCTACGTGGACCGAATATTTGGACGTATCGTCCTGTGCTTGAGGCATGGGTAGATATTGGCGATCTGGAAGACTCGCCATCCAATACCATCCCTGGATTCTATGAACGTCTGACCGCATGGCTGCCTAGCCTGGTCGAACATCACTGTGGCGTCGGCGTGCACGGCGGCTTTTTGATGCGCGTACGTGAAGGCACTTGGCCAGGCCACATCATGGAACACGTGATGATAGAGCTGCAAAATCTTGCCGGCATGCAAAGTGGTTTCGGCAAAGCGCGCGAAACCTCGAAACGCGGCGTCTACAAAATCGTCGTCCGCGCCCGCCATGAAGAAGTCAGCCGCGCCGCATTGGTTGCCGCCCGCGACTTGGTAATGGCCGCCATCGAAGACAAACCCTTTGATGTTAAATCGACGGTAGACAATCTGCGTAACATTCTGGAATCCGTCGCCCTAGGTCCGAGCACCGGCTGCATTGTCGAAGCTGCCACCGATAGACGCATTCCATCGATGCGTCTGAACGACGGCAATCTGGTGCAACTCGGTTACGGCGTGAAACAACGTCGCATCTGGACTGCCGAAACCGACCAGACCAGCGCGATTGCCGAAACCATTTCGCGCGATAAGGAACTCACCAAAACCCTGCTGCAGTCATGTGGCGTACCCGTACCGGAAGGCAGCATTGTCGATTCCGCCAACGCGGCATGGGAAGCAGCAGAAAGTATCGGCCTGCCAGTCGTGGTCAAGCCGCTCGACGGCAACCATGGTCGCGGTGTGTCGATTAACCTCAATACCGAAACCGAAGTACGCGCCGCATTTGAACTGGCTGAGCAGGAAAGCAGCGACGTCATCGTCGAACGCTTTGTACGCGGCGACGAACACCGTCTGCTGGTCGTCGGCGGCAAGCTGGTCGCTGCTGCCCGCGGCGAAGAAGCATGGATCACCGGCGACGGCGTATCCACCGTCATGCAACTGATCGAGAGCCAACTCAATAACGATCCGCGTCGCGGCAGCAGCGAAGAACATCCGCTCAATCTGGTCCTGACCGATCCGGACGATGATCCACGCCCGGTCTTGCTGCAACTGGCACGTCAGGGCTTCACGACCGAATCCGTACCGAAAGACGGCGAACGCGTTTTAGTGCAACGTAACGGCAATGTCTCCTGCGATGTAACCGATCTGGTTCACCCTAGCGTTGCCGCCACCGCCGCGCTGGCCGCCCGCATCGTCGGTCTGGATATCGCTGGTGTCGATCTGGTGGTCGAAGACATTTCCAAACCACTGGCTGAACAAGGCGGAGCGATTGTTGAAGTCAACGCCGGCCCGGGTTTGCTGATGCATTTGAAACCCGCCGACGGCCCAGCTCGTCCAGTCGGTCGCGCGATTGTCGATCATTTGTTTGCTGAAGATGAAAGCGGCCGCATCCCTATCGTTGGCGTGACCGGCTCGCATGGCACCACCGCTGTATCGCGCCTGATCGCATGGTTGCTGCATCTGCAAGGCACCTACGTCGGCCTCGCATGCAAGGATGGTTTGTTCCTGCATCAACGCCAGGTCTTGAAGAAATCCAGCGACAACTGGGATGCCTCGCGTCAAGTCCTGATTAACCGCATGGTCGAAACCGCCGTATTTGAAAACGACAGCAAAGCCATTCTGTCGGAAGGCCTCGCCTACGACTGGTGCCAGGTTGGCGTGGTCACAAATATCGATCCGACTGGCAGCCTGCCGGAATTCTATATCGATGATGCCGACCAGATGAGCAGCCGCGTCGCGCGCACGCAGGTCGATGTCGTGTTGCCAACCGGCGTCGCGGTATTGAATGCCGCCGATGCGCGGGTCGCCGAACTGGCTTCTTTGTGTGATGGCAGCGTGATTTTCTTTGCTGCATCAGCCAGTGTTGCCTCCATCGCTACGCATCTGGAACAAGGCCAACGCGCCGTCTTCTTGCGTGACGGTCAGATTGTGCTGGCATCAGGCAAGGAAGAAACTCTGATCCCTAACGCCACACAAAATCACGCAAACCTGAACATCGAAACTGTATTAGCCGCCATTGCAGCAGCATGGGCACTTGGCGTCAGCCCCGACTTGATGCGCGTCGGGATTGAGTCGTTTGAACCAACCGAAGCGGCCATCGCCGCCTAAACGCCATGAGCACTGTTTTTGCATATCACACCAATAAAGAGACGGATGCGGTTTACACTAGCGCATCAAATAACAAAGTGCCGCGCAGCGCCAAGATTCGGCCAGCTGCTGCGCCAAGAAGGAAGATGTCCATGGAAATATCCCGCGTTCGCGCCCTGCGCGGCCCCAATCTCTGGAGCCGGCACACGTCGATCGAAGCCATTGTGTCGTGCAATGAGTCGGAACAAGACATTGCTGCAATTCCCGGTTTCGAAGACCGTCTGCGCGCTCGCTTTCCTGAAATTAAATTCATAGAAAGCGCACGTCCGAAGCAGGCGTTTTCCATGGCCGACGTGCTTGAGTTCGCCGCTTTAGGTTTGCAAGCGCAAGCCGGTTGCCCGGTGACATTCAGCCGCACCATAGCAACCATCGAAAAAGACACTTACCAGGTCGTCGTCGAATACACTGAAGAAGCAGTCGGCCGTCTTGCCTTTGAACTCGCACAAAACCTGTGCCGCGCAGCAGTGGAAGATACTTTGTTCAATCTGGCAACTGCATTGGCCAGCTTGCGCGAACTGGATGAAGACATCCGTCTCGGACCAAGCACTGGCTCCATCGTCGATGCAGCGGTTGCACGTGGCATTCCATATCGCCGCCTGACCGAAGGCAGCATGGTGCAGTTCGGCTGGGGTAGCAAACAATTGCGTATCCAGGCTGCGGAAACCGGCTTCACCAGCGCGATTGCCGAATCGATTGCGCAAGACAAGGAAATGACCAAGCTGCTGTTAAGTGCAGCTGGCGTGCCCGTCCCGGATGGTCGCTCAGTCACTACCGCAGAAGATGCGTGGAAAGCTGCCGGCGAAATCGGCGCAGCCGTCGTCATCAAACCACGTGACGGCAATCAGGGCAAAGGCGTTTCCGTCAACCTGAAAACCCGCGAAGAAATCGAAGCCGGCTTTGCCGCAGCGCAAGTCATTTGCGACGATGTAGTGATCGAGCGTTATATTTCCGGACAGGATTACCGCTTCCTCGTGGTCGGCAAGCAATTGATCGCTGCCGCACGCCGCACGCCGCCGGAAGTCATAGGCGATGGCGTACAAACGATTCAGCAATTGATCGACCAGGTCAATCTGGATCCATTGCGCGGTGATGGTCATGCCACACCACTGACTAAAATCAAGGTCGACAGCACTACCGTGGCAACGCTGGAGAAACAGAATTACGTCCTGTCCAGTATTCCAGCCAAAGGTTCGCCAGTCCTGCTGCGCAACAACGCAAACCTGAGTACCGGCGGTATCGCAACAGACGTCACCGACGATGTGCATCCAGAGATGGCAGCGCGCGTGATTGAGGCCGCACAAATGATCGGCCTCGATATCTGCGGCGTCGATCTGGTTTGCGAAACTGTCAACAAGACCATGGAAGAACAAGGTGGCGGCATCGTTGAAGTCAATGCTGCACCTGGCTTGCGCATGCACATCCGTCCATCGTTCGGCAAAGGCCGCCCGGTCGGCGAAGCAATTATTTCCACCATGTTTGCCGAAGGCGACGATGGCCGCATTCCGGTTGTCGCAGTTGCCGGCACCAACGGCAAAACCACCACCGTCCGTTTGATCGCGCACATCTTGCAAGCGAACAAACATCGCGTCGGCATGACCAGCACCGATGGCGTGTACATCGAAAATGAACGTATCGATACCGGCGACTGCAGCGGTCCACGCAGCGCACGCAATGTCTTGATGCATCCCGATGTAGACGCAGCTGTTTTTGAAACCGCGCGTGGCGGCGTCTTGCGCGAAGGCCTCGGCTTTGATCGTTGCAACGTCGCGGTCGTCACCAACATTGGCGTCGGCGATCACCTCGGCTTGAACTTCATTTCAACCGTCGAAGATCTGGCCGTCGTCAAACGCGTCATCGTGCAAAACGTAGCGCCTAACGGTACTGCCGTCTTGAACGCCGCTGATCCTATGGTCGCCAACATGGCTGCCAGCTGCAGCGGTAGCGTGACCTTCTTTGCAAAAGACGTTCATCAAGCGGTACTCGCCACACACCGCGCGCAAGGCAATCGTGTCGTATATGTGGATGGGACTGAAATTGTGGCCGCCGAAGGCAGCTTCGAACATCGCATCAAGCTTTCCGATATCTCAATCACACACAATGGCTTGATCGGCTTCCAGGTAGAAAATGCCATGGCCGCTATAGGCGCAGCATGGGGCCTGGGCCTGGACTGGAATATCGTGTTGACTGGTTTGCGCACATTTGAAAACAGCGCAGCGACCACGCCTGGTCGCTTCAACCTGTTCTCCCATCGCGGCGCAACCGTCATCGCTGATTACGGCCACAATCCGGATGCGATCGAAGCACTGACGCGAGCAGTAGAATCCATGCCCGCCAAACGCCGCATGGTCGTCATCAGCGGTGCCGGTGACAGGCGCGATGAAGATTTGCGCCGCCAAACTGAAATCCTCGGCGATGCATTCGATGACGTGATTCTGTACGAAGATCAATGTCAACGCGGTCGTGCTGACGGTGAAGTATTGGGCTTGTTGCGTGAAGGTCTGGCAAAAGCCAAGCGCACGCAATCGGTCAAAGAAATTCACGGCGAATTCCTCGCGATCGATACCGCGCTGGAAAGCCTGCAAGCTGGCGACCTCTGCCTGGTTCTGGTTGATCAAGTGGAAGAAGCACTAGCCCATATCGCAGCGCGTGTGCAGAGTTGATAAAAGCATTTTAAGCAATCTGCATAAAATAAAAGCCGGCGTAAAAGCCGGCTTTTATTTTTTAAGAATGAGCGATTAGAATTTGTAGCGAAGACCTACCGACAACAATTCTGTTTTTACATAATCATTTTCGATTTTTACTGATTTTCCAAAATTTTCATATTCAATAACTAAAGCGATATTTTTATTGAAGGCATATGCAGCACCGATTCCCAATACTGGCGAAGTAGTACGCTCATCAAAATAGTCCCCGACGGAATTGTGAAGCTTTGCGCGGCTGGTTGCCACGCCTGCTTTTGCAAACACGGAAAACTGCTCACTTAAAGGCAAAGTACTGGTCGCGGCAACATACAGTGATGTTGTTTTCCCTGAGACAAAAAAGCCATTGGAGAAAACTGCCTTACCGTCACCTGAATCCATATACCCACCTTCAACACCAAAGTTCTTGTTGAAGTCATAGCCACCATAAAGCTTGTAGCCTGTTGTCGTATCCTTTGCCGTACCACTTATTCCTTCGGCAAAAACTTTCTGATCCGTACGTCCTGCATTTAAACCAACATAAGCACCGTCTGCATAGGCAATAACAGGAACAGATAAAGTCATACCAAGAACCGCGACCAACAAGGCTTGTTTCATTATTTCACTTTCGAATTTGATTTACGTGATTGAGGTGTATTCCCGGGCAAGATCTTATCTTTATATCAAGCAATGCCGCCATCCCATGAATATGGGTAAAAGAGCGCCACTGTTCAGGAAGAATCGAACTCTTTTCCTGTAGTATTTAAATTCTTTGCAGCATCAGACCTGCATTATTTGAAATACATATCTGATGCGCCGTTTACATTCTTTGCCGCCATATAAATCTGCCAAACGACTTTTAAGGAACCGCCATGCCGAAAGTAAAAAGCCCTTCACGCTCTGCATGGAATCGCTGCTTGTACATTTCCGTTATTGCAGCATCAAGCACTGCATTGATGACGCATGCACTGGCACAAACGCCCAAGCTTTCGCAAGCTGCATTACCTACTTCGGTCTGGGCTGTCACCGCGTCAAATGAATTAATTCAAGTGAATGCGGCAGCACCAGGCAAGGTGCTGCAACGCAAACCGATCAAGGGACTGACCAACGGTGAAAAACTGGTGGGAATCGATTACCGTGTATCGCGCGGTGTGTTGTTTGGATTAAGCCAAATCGGACGTATCTACACTATCAATACCGATACTGCAGCAGTCTCGCCAGTTGGCGCAACTGCTGCGATCCCGGGCTTGCAAGGCCAAACAATGGGCTTTGATTTCAATCCTGCTGCTGATCGTATTCGTGTCGTTTCATCCGGCGGCCTCAATCTGAGATTGCATCCTGAGACCGGCGCACAAGTCGACTTCGATCTGAAAACAGATGGCGTACAGGCAGATCCATCGCTCAGTTTTGCTGCAGGCGATATCAATGCCGGCAAGAAGCCGGATGTCGTCGCTGCCGCGTATACCTATAACAAAAAGAATGAAAAACTCACCACCAACTACGCCATCGACCGCTCCTTGGGTGCATTGCTGATGCAAGGTTCACAAGAAGATGCGCAACCGGTTGTGTCACCTAATCTAGGCCAGTTGACGACGATCGGCTCGCTAGGACTGGGCAAATTGGAAGATGCATCTTTCGATATTTCCGATCTGAATAATGTACCGTTAGCGGCGGTGCGTACGGCAAATTCAGGCAAAACTCGTCTGGTTCAAATTGATTTGAAATCAGGACACGCAAACCCTTTGGGTATCTTAGGTAACGGTGAACCGGTTGTAGGCTTGGCCATAGAACCATGAACCGTGTAGCGGCACATTTGGCGAGGCTGCTGCTTGGCAGTTTGGTTGCGGCCAGTGCTGTTGCCGGCAATGTCAGCGTAACTGTGCTGGATGAATCCGGCAAACCTCTGCGCGATGCGGTGGTTTTCCTTGAGTCTGCGCAAGCCAAACGTCTTGCCAAACCATTACCGCTCGCGCAAATGGCACAAAGGGATAAAGCCTTCATCCCATCGCTGTTGGTAATTCCGACTGGCACCAGCGTGTCGTTTCCGAATATCGATACGGTGCGCCACCATGTGTATTCATTCTCACCAGCCAAACGTTTTGAACTCAAGCTATATGTAGGCACGCCGACCAATCCTGTCGTATTCGATCAGGCTGGCGTAGTGGTCATGGGATGTAATATTCATGACCAGATGATTGCCTACATTCTCGTCGTCGACACGCCGTTTTATGGCATCACTACAGCCAATGGTGTGCTGTCTATCAATGAGGTGCCGACCGGAGATTACAGTTTGCGGATCTGGCACAGCCGCCTCCCGATCGGCTCGCCAGCTCAAAAACAGACATTCAAAATTGGCAGCGCTGACGAAACTGTCAAAGTGACCCTGAAAGGATTAGGGTCGCAATGAGTAGCTGGAAACAACGTCTGAGCGGTATGAGCCTGTCGTCGCGTATCGTCATCGTGATGCTGGCATTATTGCTGGCCGTGCAGGTTGCAGGTTTCTGGGCGGTACGTGCCGCAGTTGAACGACAAGTACGAAATGAAATCGTATCTGATCTCAGGGTAAGTGAACGTATCTGGGATCGTTTGCTACAACAAAATGCACAGCGCTTGCGCGAGGCATCTATCGTGCTGGCAGCAGACTATGGATTTCGTTCTGCCGTCACCACTGGCGACAAGGAAACCATCTCTTCAGCACTGGAAAACAGCGGCGAACGCATAGGCGCATCGATTACCGCCCTACTCGATCCAGGCCTCAATCTTGTCAGCTCCAGTCAGACTGGCAGCAGCGATGCCATGGTCGCCAATGTTTTAAGTAATATCGCCACCACATTATCCAAGGATGTCGATGGTAGCCGGATTGCACTGGTGAATGGTGGCGTATATCAATTCGTGATGATACCGGTACGCGCACCGCTGACAGTCGGCTGGGTGCTGATGGGCTTCCCTATCAGCCAACCTTTGCTGGATGATCTGAAGCGTTTGTCCGGTGTACACGTGACTCTACTATCAGGCGAAAATGTCGACACTCATGAGTTGAAACTGACGACCTTGCCCGAGCAACACGAAGCTGTTCTGCGTGCAGCGCAAGTCGGCGCGCAAGGAGTGGAAATCAACGGCGACAGCATGGTCGCGCGCTACGTTTCTATCGACGCTTTAGGCGGTGCACTGCAAGTGGTGTTGATGCGCTCCATCGCCGAAGTCAATGCCCCGTTTGCCCAACTGCAGTGGATGCTGGGCTTGATCACCCTGGGTGGCGTATTGCTCTTTGCCGTGGGTAGTCAACAAGCTGCACGCTGGGTCACGCAACCTTTAAAAGAATTAACCCTGCTGGCCAAAGCTTTAGCCTCCGGAAATTTCGATGTCGCTGTTTCCGGAAAAAATCGTGGTGATGAAGTCGGCCTGCTCGCAAACGGCTTCGACAGCATGCGCACCAGCATTGCGGCACAAAGAGAAGAAATTCTGCGTCTCGCTTATTGGGACCGCCTGACCGGCTTGCCGAATCGCGAAAAATTTCGCGAGACACTCAAGGCAGCAATCGACAAGAGTCGAGATAGCGCGGCGCCATTAGCCGTCATCACATTAAATTTGGATCGCTTCAAACACGTCAATGATGTACTCGGCTACGCGTTCGGCGATGAATTGCTCAAGGCCGTAGCCGCACGTTTACGGCAGCAGATTTCTGGTGAAGGCAATCTGGTGGCGCGTTTGGCAGGTGACGAATTTGCCATTTTGCTGGCACAGTCAGATGCGCAAAGCGCACTTGCCATTACCGAGCAAGTTAGCAAAGCATTTGAAGCACCTTTAGCGCTAGATGAGCAAACCGTCGATCTGAGTGCCAGCATGGGCGTGGCATGCTGGCCAGCAGATGCGGCAGATGCGGATCTTTTGTTAAGTCGTTCAGAAATCGCGATGCATGCAGCGAAGGCGCAAATCGCCGGCGTTTTGTTTTACACACCGACACTCGACTCCTCCAGCACGCTGACTTTATCGCTGCTGAGCGATTTGCGCCATGCCTTGCAAAATGGCGAGCTGCGCTTGTTCTTGCAACCCAAAGTAGCGACTGCCACCGGACAAGTCGTCGCCGCCGAAGCCTTGATTCGCTGGCAGCATCCGCAACGTGGCCTGGTACCGCCGATGGATTTCATCCCGTTTGCAGAACAAACCGGCTTTGTGCGGCAATTGACGATCTGGATGTTTGAAACAGCCGCGCAACAATGGCTTAGTCTCCAACCTGCAGAAGGCAATTTGCGCATTGCCATTAATCTGTCCACGCGCGACTTGATGGATCCGGATTTTCCGCAGCGTTTGTCGAGCATCATGCAAGATAGCGGCGTATCGCCTTCCGCCTTTTGTCTGGAAATTACAGAAAGCGCCATCATGGACGATCCGCAACGCGCAGAAGCCACACTGTATAAATTATCCGAACAGGGATTCAAGCTTTCGATTGACGACTTCGGCACTGGTTTCTCTTCTCTCGCCTATCTCAAACGCCTTCCAGTCAACGAACTGAAGATAGATAAGTCATTCGTGATGGCGATGGACAGGGACGAAAGCGATGCCAAGATCGTTCGCTCGACTATCGATCTTGCCCACAATCTTGGTTTATCGGTAGTCGCAGAAGGCGTGGAAAACAAGGCACTGCTGGATAAATTACGTGAGCTTGATTGCGACGAGGCACAAGGATATTTCATCGCCAAACCCATGCCATTCAACGAGTTTGTTGAATGGAGAGCGCGCTGGAATGCGTCTATCTAAACGTTTGATAATTGACAATACTGACATGCTACTTGGTGCGGCTGGCTGGAATCGAACCAGCGACCCTTGGCTTCGGAGGCCAATACTCTATCCACTGAGCTACAGCCGCATAAGGGGAACCCCTTGAAGAGGTTTGCAGGATACCGTTTTTCTGACTTTCCGTCCACGTAAAGCCACGTTTTGCCGTTCCATATCAATTACTTTGTGTCTATAATCAAGGGTTTGGCAAGGCATCAGCTAAACCCATGCGCCGCGCAGTCATCATCGGCTGCATGCGCCGTCTAACGATTTTCGAAATTGTATTGAGGGAATAATGAGCGACGCACACCACGAAGAATCAGCGATTAAAACGCCTAAGCAACTCATTTTAGCTATCGTGGCCGGCTTTCTGGTCCCCATCATCTGTATCGTTTTGCTGGTGATTTTTGTCACCAGCGACAAATCCATGGGAGCAGGATCCGGCGGTTTATCCCCTGAAGCGGTCGCCGCACGCGTCAAGCCGGTTGCCGACGAGGGCTTCACATTGAAAGATGTGAACGCGCCAAAAGTATTGAAAACCGGTGAAGAAGTTTACAAAATGGCTTGCGTTGCATGCCATGGCACGGGCGCAGCCGGTGCACCGAAACTCGGCGATGCCGGTGCTTGGGCGCCACGCATCAAGCAAGGCTATGAAACTCTGGCCAAGCATGCCATCAACGGCATACGTGCAATGCCAGCAAAAGGCGGCAATCCTGATCTGGACGATGTAGAAGTTGAGCGCGTGGTCGTATTGATGGCCAATAGCGCAGGTGCCAAGTTTGCAGAACCTAAAGTACCAGCGCCTGCCGCACCAGCAGCGGCCGCAGATGCAGCAGCTCCAGCAAAGTAAGCGCTATTTGCCCGCAATAAAAAAGCCGACTTGAAGTCGGCTTTTTTATTGTTGATTCCAATTACGTGTCGCGGCTACCAGCATGACATGCTTGCTTACTCCAAGCTCATGTCACAAATGTTCATGCAAGGCGACATGTTCATGACTCCCACGCTTCTTTTTACGCGTAGCAAAATAAACCGCAGTCGCGCCAATACCGGCAACTGCAGCGCCGCGCAAAAGCGATCGCCATAAGGAACCTTTACCTAGCAAAGACACGCCGCTGACCACCAGGGGCAACAGGCGTTGCAGCTTGGCCGCCGAGAGGCTCCTCAAGTCAAACATATCGGAAAAATTGGCCAACGCCAATTGCGCGCGGGTGCTGACCAGGCCTATCGCTGTCTTTGCAATCTCATCCGCGCCAAGATGCGCACTCACTATTTTGCGGGAGCGACCTATGCCGGCACGATAGGCGTTGCACTGCTGCTGCAATCTTTTCTTTTGCTGCGCCAGCGTCTCTTCTTTTTCCGGTTTACTGTTTTGTGTCATGCAAAGCCTCTTGGATTACAACAATGCATCGTGATCATTCCGTAATTCCTGCATGGTCGCCGGCATTGATAATTTACCTTGCCGGATTAGCGACTGGATGTAGAAGAGAATACCGGCGGCAGCCACCGTACAAACGATCGCAAGAATCAGCAGTATCTTCCAGCCCAAAATCGGCCAACTCAGATACGCAATCAATACAGTCCAATAACCAATCGCAAAAAAGGCAACGATGATGCCCAACGCGAACAGTGCCGCCAATTGCAGCATATGCGTGCGGACTTCAGCCAGCTCCAGCGCGGCAAGTTCAATGCGACTCATCAACAAGCCGAAAGAGTTCTTGGCGAGCTCAACGACGCCACTAATCAAACCAGGGCGAGTATCTTGCGAACGGGAGCTAGGCTGTTCCATGATCGGGTCCGTTCGATTACTTGCGTGAAATCAAAAGACCAACCAAAAGGCCTACGCCGGCGGAAATTGCCACTGCGCGCCATGGATTTTCATGCACATATTCATCGGTTTTTTCAGCGACTTCCTTGCCGGTTTCGATCGCTGCGGTTTGTACTTCATGCGCGCGTGTCAATGCTGAATCCAGCAATTGCAGGCCGCGATTACGCAGCTCATCCGCACGTTCGCCAGTCGCACTGGTCGCTTCACGGAATAATTCCTGCGCGTCTTTGACTAAGGTTTTCATATCGCTCCGTGTCGTTTTCAAGGTAGATGCTTTCATGAGGATGCCCCTTATTATCAGATCAAAATGGTCAAAACAAACAGCGGTCCGCCCTAGCTAAAAATCTGTAAGACGGTACTGCGGATTACATATTCTTTTATTGGCAATGTCGGATAGCAGCCGCTTCTCTGACTACACTACCGATCACCAACATTGTGACAGCGGTTTTATTCATTAGTTGCAGATACCAAACATCAAGCTTGCAATGGCAAATGCTGACTCAAGTTTTATCATATTTCCAGCAGTGCCGACTAGGCGTTACCGCACATTAACTGCAAATAAACTCTGGAAACCTGATTTATTAAAGTCAAACGCCAGGCGTGCAATCGGTGCAGTGCTCGATTTCGCTCACCTGCTTGACCAGATTTTCTTTCAAATCGCGTAGAGCCGTACGCACGCCCTCTTCAATCACCGGATGATAAAACGGCATATCCAGCATCTGATCGACGGTCATTTGATTCTGGCATGCCCATGCCAATAGATGCGCCAGATGTTCGGCGCGTGGGCCTATCATTTCAGCGCCAAGAAAACGATGCGAGCCGCGCTCGCCATATACCCGCAATAAGCCACGATTCTGTCGCATGACACGACTGCGCCCCTGATCTGCGAAAGATACTTCACCGGTCTGAAAATGATCTTTCTTCAAGGTGCGATAAGTTTGCCCGACTGTCGCAATCTGCGGATCGGTAAAAGCAATTCCCAGTCCGACCCGCCGCAAACCCTGCACCACATGCGGAAAGCGCGCCGCATTATCACCAGCTATGCGCCCTTCATCTGTCGCTTCGTGCAGCAAAGGTCTGTCGTTATCGACATCGCCGGCAATAAAAATTCCACCATGCCCACACTGCATCGTCAACGGATCGAACAAAGGCAGGCCATGTTCATTGAGTTGCAGGCCGGTCGCATCCAAACCCAGCCCTGCGATATTCGGTGTGCGACCCGTTGCGGCGAGTACATATTGAAAATGCTCGGTATGCTCATTGCCGTCGCCGCTACGCGTATGCAATTCCACCTGCTTGTCGACCAGCTTGGCGCCGACAAGCGTCGTATTCAAACGCAAATCAAGCTCGGCACCGAAACAATCAACGGCTGTTTGATTGATCGCTTCATCACTCAATTGTGCCAGTCTGCCGCCACGACCAAAAATCGCGACGCGCACGCCCAGACGATGCAAGGCCTGGCCCAGCTCTAGGCCGATGATGCCGACGCCGATCACGGCGACGGATTCCGGCAAATCGTCCCATGCAAAGACATCGTCATTGACGATCAAATGCTTGCCCAGATCGCGTAATTCTTTTGGTATCTGCGGACTGGAACCAGTTGCAATCACGATGCGCTCGGCCTTCACTTGGGTGTGATCGTCTATCTGCAGGCAATCGGCTGCGATAAAACGCGCGTGACCGCGCAAGCGCTCGGCGGCATCGATATGCTCCACGCCTTTCACGACAAACCCGACGAAGCGATCGCGCTCACTCTTGACGCGCTGCATGACTGCTTTTCCATCAATGCGCAAGGCTCCTGCCTGCACGCCGAACCCTGCTGCCTCGGCAACCGCATGCGCTGCTTCCGCTGCTGCAATCAACAATTTGCTCGGCATGCAGCCTACGCGCGCGCATGTGGTGCCATACGGACCGCTCTCGATCAGCACCACGTTTTTGCCGTGCGCCTTGGCTGCACGATACGCTGACAAACCGGCACTGCCCGCGCCTATCACTGCCACATCAAATTCCAGAGTTTTCATTATTTTCACTTTAGAAAATCAATTGGCTTGCGGGACAGATCCGCGTCATGCTGCGATCAGTCGTTGCGACTATGCAGCTCGGCGATATCTTCAATGCTGCCGATTTTAATCACGACCGGATGTACTGATGCACCGGCATGCATAGGGCGCCAGGCAAAACGCCATTCATTTTCCTTGACGTGACTCTTCGCTTTTGAAAAAACCTTACCCAAAGGGCTAGGTGCACCGTATGAAATTGCCGCATCAATCCCCGCCCAGTTCGGCAGCGTTTTTTGCACCGCCTTATGCAGACGTTCGCCAAATTCTTCCGCATCGTGCACGACCAGATAAGAATCAACGTTTAGCGTGGTATCGAATAAGGTGCCGTCCCAACTTTGCATCAAGCCCAGCACAAGATAATGACCGGGATTGGCACCGTGCGTAGTCAGATCAGAGGCCGGCGGGCTCAAACGAAATTCGCCTAGCGACAAAGAGCGCTCAAGACTGCTGCGTTCAGAAAAATAATAAAGCTTGGAAGGACGTTTGCTATCGATCAAAGTCATGCTGCGTCCTAAAAAATAGTAATGATCAAACGATCAGGCCCTTCATTTTAAGCAGATTGATCAAGACGTGCTGCATCAATTAGTCAAATTACGATGGCGCAAGGCGTACCACGCGAGTCCCAGCCACTCGTGCATGGCATAAGACGATTTTTGCAGCCAGTGTGCGTTTGGCAAAAAATCTGTAGCCGTTGGCCGCATCGCAGTAACAAAAATAGTCGGAGCAGGAATTACTTCAAGACCCATTTGTTCGAATACAAGCTTCGCCCGCTGCATATGCAGCGCATCCGTGACCAAAAGAATGCGATGTACGCCGGCGGCATTCAATATGCGATAGGAAAACTGTGCGTTCTCGGCGGTATTATTCGACGCGCCTTCTATCCATTTCACAGGTACAGAAAAATCGTCCCGCAATACGCGCGCCATGATTGCCGCTTCTGATTCTGCAGCGCCATCCGGCGCGCCACCTGTTGCCAGTATGGGCAATCCTATTTCTCTTTGCAGTTTTGCTGCATATCGCAATCGTTGCAGCGTGGGCGAACTGGGAATATCCAGCCCTGCATATTCTGGTGCGCGACTAATACGACTTCCACCCAATACGACAATCGCCTGTGCACCGACATCTTTTGCCGACAGCAAAGGGGAGTTCGATTGTTCCAGCGGGGTGACAAACAAAGAGGCACCGAAACGCGTGCTGATGACGATCAACACGAGCAATGCGGTTATGGACAAACCCAAACCAAATCGCGGCCAGCGACGTCGCATCCACAAACCCAAGCCACACACCAAAATCAGATTCAGTGGCGGCAATAACAATGCGCCTATGGCGGCATTGATGACCCAGCTTAAACTCATTGCGCGCTCTCTTGCTTTCGCATTTTGTATTTATTGAATAGAACGCATGCCGATGCGCTTGCGCTCCTGGCAAGCAAACAGTTTATTCATTCATTTGCGGTTCGGCAATCGTGCGCAGCTGGAAACGACCATCGTTATTGAATAGCCAGGTTTCCATCAACTCAACACGTCCGTGTTTCAACAAAGACGCTGCAGGTTTTGGAAACGGCGCCGTGCTACGCAAGCTGGTCAACGCGGTTGTCTCGGTTGTCCGATCACGATTGGAGCGCAGGATTTCGCTGCGTACCAAACCGCCGTTGGCATCGACTACATACTTCACCACCACGACAGAACGCAACAGCGCTTGCGGCCGACCCACATAGACCTTGGTGGAATTGACTTGCACGATGCGATTCGCCAACGCCATCTTGTACTCGCCAACCGAATCGGCTTTCGAAGTGCCGTCTGCAGTGGTTTCTGTCTCGGTTCGCTCCAGCCCTTCCCTGCCGCCACATCCTGCCAATGCCAGCAAGAGCATCATGATAGTGATTCGTTTGTTTATCATTTGTGCGCTCAAATCATATGAAAGGAATGTTTCGACTCGGGAACTGACATTCCGGTTCCGGCCATCGTTTATGCCAAACGACGATACAGACAAGTCGGCAATCAGCATCAGTTAAAAAATTGTTGCATACGGAATTGTTCAGTTGCCGCAACCAGCGCCGCCGCCGTGCCCGGCTCCATTGCGGCATGTCCGGCATCGCCTATGATATGCAATTTAGCTTGCGGCCACGCCTGATGCAATCGATACGCCGAGATCGGCGGACACACGGCGTCATAACGCCCCTGCACTATCACTGCCGGCAAATGGCGGATGCGCTCGATGTCGCGTATCAACTGATCCTCCGCCATGAATCCCTGATGCAGGAAATAATGCGCTTCCAGGCGACCTATGCCGAGTGCAACCGTATCATCACCGAACACATCTATTATTTCTGGTTGCGGCTGCAAGAACAGGCAACTGCCCTCATAGCGACTCCAGTTGCGCGCAGTCTGCGTCGCCAGCTCAACATCGCTACCAAACAATCTGCGCTCATACGCGCGCAGCAAATCTGTCCGCTCTTCTGCTGGAATCGCAGCGATAAACTCGTCATGCGCCTCCGGAAAAGTTACGCGCATGCCGTACAAGAACCAATCAATTTCGGCGCGCGTACACAGAAAGATTCCGCGCAATATAAATCCGAGACAAGACTGCGGATGCGCCTGTCCATAAGCGAGTGCCAAGGTCGCTCCCCATGAACCGCCGAACACCAGCCACTGCTTGACGTCAAGCATGCGACGCAAGGCTTCAATGTCTGCGATCAGCAAAGGTGTTGTGTTATCGCGCACTTCACCGAGTGGCGTGGATTGTCCTGAACCGCGTTGATCGAACAAAACAATGCGGTAATAAGCGGGATCGAAAAACTGCCTGTGCATGGGAGTAATGCCGCCACCCGGACCACCGTGCAAGAACAGGACGGGCACGCCGACAGGATTGCCACACTCTTCCCAATACAGCGTATGCAAATCATCGACAACCAGCATCCCGCTGCGATACGGCTGCAATGGCGGGAATAACGGAGATACGGATTCAGTAGTGTTCATACCCGCCTTGAAAAGAATGCCTGATTGTAACCAAGGTTGCGATTTAAAACCGTGGATTAAAACTGCAATCCACTCATTCCATTTCCACACAGAAAATGTCTGCGAACTATTGCGTTTATCCGCCCTCTATTTTTACAAGGACAGGAAACGGCATGCATCAAAGCAAGCCGTATGTTTTTGTATGGGAGTAGAAAATGGCCTTGCTGCAAGAATTTTTCGTATTTGGAATTTCACTGGAAAACTGGCTATATGCACTGATCGCGACATCGTTGAGCTACTTGATTCTTGATCTGCTCACACGGCTCGCGGTCCGTTTTGCAAAGAAACGCATGTCCGTACTGGCGCGCCTCACCAAACGACGCATTGATGAAGCGATGCTCGGCATACTCGACGGCTCCAAACGATATCTCTATTTTTTATTCGCGCTCTTGATCGGTGTGCAGACGCTGATCCTTCCTGTAAAACTGGAGCAACGCCTATCGCAAGCCATGGTTGTCATCATCGGCATTCAAGTCGCGATATGGATTAATCGCGGCATCAATATGTGGATGGAGAAGCTGGTTGACCCTGATGTGCATTCTGACCTGCGCAATCGAGCAACCACCACCACGATGGTATTTTTGTTGCGACTGGTCGTCATGCTGACGGTTCTGCTGACCGTCTTGGCGAATATCGGCGTCAACATCACCGCGTTCGTTGCAAGCTTGGGCATAGGCGGTGTTGCCATTGCATTGGCACTGCAAACCATACTCGGTGATCTGTTCGCCTCCCTGTCCATCGGTCTCGATAAACCGTTTGAAGTCGGTGACTTCATCGTGGTCGATGATCTGCAGGGGACGGTGGAATATATCGGCATCAAGACCACGCGCTTGCGCAGCATCAGTGGTGAACAATTGATACGCTCGAACGCCGAGTTATTGAAGTCGGCCATTCGTAATTACAAACGCATGTCAGAGCGACGGGTGCTCTTCACCTTTGGCGTCACACATCAAACCTCAGGCGAAAAAATTACCGAATTAACGCAAGCCATCCGCAAAATCATCAGCGCGATTTCGGTCACGCGTTTTGATAGAGCGCATTTTGTGCGCATAGGTGAAAGCAGCCTGGATTTTGAAGTGGTGTATTACCTGCAGAGCAGCGAATACAGCGTCTACATGGATACGCAGCAGCGCATCAATCTGGAGTTGATGAAAGCATGTGCACAACGCGATATCGCCTTCGCCCACCCGACCACGACCTTGCATGTCACATCCAAGGTTCAGTTAGCTACACCCCGGCCCGAGCGCGCCGGCAAAACAGAACCGGAAGAAGAAATGGAAACGTCGTAATCAAACTTGTGCAAGATGACTCAGCAAATCATTCTGCCGGGGATCGCTTCAATGCCAGTTTATGCCGTGCAATGTCGTAGACCCAGTTGAAGCAAAACGCATACAGCATGAAAAAGGCTGAGAACACCAAGTCGAGTACCAGCGCATCGAGTATCGAGATGTTCAGCCACCATGCCGTCAACGGCAATGCGATCGACATGAAGAACACCTCAAAACCTATGGTGTGCCAAACCCGCATTCCAACCGTACGACGCCAGCCGTAGCGATGCTCGACCATTTCATAGAAATGGTTGTAAATCATATTGCTCAACATCGCGCACACGGCCAGCAACAATGCCAAGGCACCAAAATGGAACATATCCATATTGAAGCCGTAAGACATCAGGGGAACCAGAATAATCAGAGCGCAGATTTCAAACAGGATGGCGTGAAGAATGCGGCGAAATAATGTATTGATAACAAACTCGAAGAAGAAAGTAGCCGGCCATTATAAACCGCCAGATACGGCCTCGTTGGGAGCGGATCAGCTGGCAATTTGTCATCGTATTTCGAGAGAAGTTGCGCCAATAAATTTGGATAATCAGAAAAGATTCCACAAACAGTGGTGACAAATTTTTTAATATGCTCTATACTTCGGCCCCTTCAGACATGTTGTCGACAACAACAAATGTTTGACTGAGTAAGCGGTATTACGCGGGTGCTTAGCTCAGTTGGTAGAGCGGCGCCCTTACAAGGCGTAGGTCGGCGGTTCGACCCCGTCAGCACCCACCAATCAGTCAAACGCAGTTCTGAGTCAGTTTAGTAGTATGGAGTGGTAGTTCAGTTGGTTAGAATACCGGCCTGTCACGCCGGGGGTCGCGGGTTCGAGTCCCGTCCACTCCGCCAAATACAAAATGCCCGCGCAAGCGGGCATTTTTCTTTTCCAGATCAAAATGCCGGCACGGCATTCACTTTGCGGAGTGGAGTGAGCCGCCTGCGCGACTCACGGCGGGACTCGAAGCGATTCGCTTGCAAGCGAATCGGCGGCCTGCGGAACGTAGACGAGTCCCGTCCACGGACTTTACAATATTCCGTTTTTCCGCATCTGGTACCATACGCATCTGAGCAATTTCAAGGCTCGTTTTGATGCTGGCCTGACGACCATAGCGCCCGCAAACGAGAAAGCACCATGACCGATTCCGCACCCGACTTCAAACGCGAACCCATTCCACTCCCGAGCAAACCCGGCAAGGTTCTGCTGCACTCCTGCTGCGCGCCGTGTTCTGGCGAAGTGATGGAAGCGATGCTGGCTTCCGGTATCGATTACGCGATTTTCTTTTACAACCCGAACATCCATCCGGAAAAAGAATATCTGTTGCGCAAGGAAGAGAACATTCGTTTTGCGGAAAAGCACAATATTGAATTCATTGATGCCGATTACGATACCGACAACTGGTTCGAGCGCGCCAAAGGGATGGAGAACGAACCAGAGCGCGGCGTGCGTTGCACGATGTGTTTCGACATGCGCTTTGAACGCACTGCCTTGTATGCGCATGAACACGGCTTCCCTGTGATTTCAAGTTCGCTCGGAATTTCGCGCTGGAAGGATATGAACCAGATCAACGACTGCGGCGTGCGCGCAGCGGCGAAATATCCGGACATGCTGTACTGGGAATACAACTGGCGCAAAAAAGGCGGCTCTGCACGCATGATCGAAATCTCCAAACGCGAGAATTTCTATCAACAGGAATATTGCGGCTGCGTGTATTCACTCCGCGATACGAACAAACACCGACGTGAAAGCGGTCGTGAGCGAATTGCGATGGGCGTACAGTTTTACGGCAAGCAAGACACCACCGAAAAGACCGAAGAATAAATTTGGCCAGACTATGGCTGCAAATTCGATGATCCTATTTGCAGCTAGTCCAATCTCGCCATCCCGGGCGAGATAAACCACTCACATCAAATCTACTGCGCAGCGAACAGCTCACCCTGTTCGGCAATTGTCGGCAGTACTCCCCCTGGCTTTGATAAAGAAGTAATCCGCACACCAAGCAGACGCAAACGCTTGTCCAGCGGCACACGGCGCAGGCACTCACCGGCAGCCTGGCGTATCGCTTGCGCATTATTGGTTGGATCGGGCAAGGTCAGATCGCGCGTCACCGTACTGAAATCGGCATAGCGCAACTTGATACCGACGGTGCGACCCAGATAATCCTTGCGCACCAGATCATCCGCCACGCGTTCACACAAATGTGTAAACAAGGCGCTCAATTCGTTGCGGTCCAGTTTTGCGTGCAGGTCGCGCTCTAATGTCGATTCACGACTGATGGACTTGGGCTCGGAGCGTGTAGCAACTTCACGCTCATCGATGCCTTGCGCAACACGCATTAGCCATGCGCTGTAGACACGGCCGAAATTCGCTTGCAGCACAGCAGGGTCACACATCGCTAATTGTTCTATCGTCAGTATGCCAAGTACCGCCAGCTTCTCGGCTGACTTGGGACCTATGCCATTGATCTTCTTCACCAACAGTGGCCAGATGCGCGAAGGAATATCGGCGGCGGCAAGTATCGTCAAACCATTCGGCTTTTCCAGATCCGAACATATCTTCGCCAGCAATTTATTCGGTGCCACGCCTATCGAACAGGACAAACCCGTCGCAGCAACGACCGCGTCCTTGATGCGTTGTGCAACGATGGCAATATCGTCAGTCTGGTCCTTTAGATCCAGATAAATTTCATCGATGCCGCGATCTTCCATCTTCGGCGCAATCGCGCTGACAGCCGCCTTGAACAATTTTGAATAATGGCGATATGCAGTGAAGTCTGTCGGCAACAGAATCGCATCCGGTGCCAGCTTCGCCGCCTTCATGAGTCCCATCGCAGAAAACACTCCCAGCGCACGGGCTTCATACGTCGAGGTCGTGACCACACCACGTCCAGCATAGTCGCGCAAGCGTGAATAACTGCGCGTGCCATCAGCCTGCAATACTGGTTGATGCGCAGCACCTGCGCCTATCACGACTGCCTGACCGCGCAATTCGGGATAACGCAGCAATTCGACGGAAGCGTAAAAGGCGTCCATATCAAGGTGAGCGATATGGTTTTGCTGACTACTCATGAACATTTGATAGGCGAAACAAGATGCTGAGCAGCATATCATTTACTGTACAAATCCACAGTAAAAACGTAGGGCGCACACCACAACGCCAATGCCTGGAACGACATAGAAATATGCGCTGCAAATAAAATCTGGCGAGAGCAGCGCTCTCGCCAGATCAACTACCCGTCAAATCAGAAAATTATTTGCCAGGCATACTCGAAGCTGGCCCGGGCATCGCGCAGGATACGGTTTTACCACTAGCTTCAATACGTCGTTTCACCAAGGGATCAGCGGTGTAATTCAAACGCGATTGATCGATATACCTTGGATCATTAGGATCGGCTGGAGCCTGGGCAGCAGGCACGACGATAAGGACAGGACAATACTGGGGGGCTGACTGGGCGGCTGCGAATTGCGAAAACATGGCCACTGCCGCGCCGACGAGAATTGTACGTAGTTTTATCATGGCAACTCCTTGTTCAATAATAGGAAACCGATACGAAGTACTCGTACGGAAATTGATGCGGCCAAGCAAATTGATTGACACAGCACGCCTTATTACTGACATGGTTTGTTAACAGAAGTTCATCTTGTTTACGTTCGTGCTGCATCTCGGCAACACAAACTCACAGCCGTCTCAAGCAATTATATTAATTACCGCGCCACAATAAACCTGTGGCTGTCAGCGACAGTGCAATGGCTATCCATGACAGCATCGACAAGCGTCGATAACGTCGCTCGTTGGCAATGACGCCCTGCTCCAGCGTGATCACCATTTGCTTCAATTGTTCGGCCAGATCCTTGATGTGCACCGCATTCAGCGATGCCACGTCCTGCAACTCGTTGATTTGCTTTTGCAACAGAGCTTCTTGCGTTGCCGCGTCTTCATCGATCTTGCGGCTTTTAAATACCGGCAAAGCCGCGTTAACGATGTCGCCGACATAGGGCAGGATCGCCTTGACGGCGGGGAGCAGCCATGTGTACATAGTTATCCTTACTTTGAATTGAGAGACAAATGCGAGCGCCTTAGTATGAATCATTCATTACAGATCTTGCTCAGAGTGAGCCATGTGCAATAAATTCATCGTTAATTCAGTCTTGCGCGTGCTTTTCCATTTCGTTGCAGTGGGGTTTTAAGTTATATTGCAACGACTCCTGTTGCTGCACGATTACTGCACAGTGACTGCATGATCCGCAGCGATAAACCCCTTCAATTTAAACATGACCACACCGCATATGCTCGACCCAAACGCATTACTCAAGCCGCTGAATGGCTACATCGTCGAAGACCTGACCAACGCCGATATCGCCACTACCGGTGCCATTGCTGCATCGATATTGAGTGAACTTGCCGGACCGGTATTGAAAATGCTGTCAGTCGCAGGCGAATCCGCCGATGACATCTCGGCTGAATTCTTTCCTGACCCTGACGATGAAAGCACTCCCGGCACCTTGATTTTCTGGCCGGCCACACGCACCAGCGATAGCAGCACACGCGATGATGCGTTCAATGCTGAATACTCGCTGCGTCTGGCAGTGTTTTTATCGGAACGTGAAGATGAAGATGTGATTTACCCAGCCGGCTTCAGCATGGTATTGAAGCTCAATGAAAGCGCATGCGAACTGACAAAGAATCTGCCGCCGGCAGTATTTGAACGTCTGGAATTTCAGATGAAAGGCAGCCCGCTGCCTAACGGCTTTGAATTTCTGGATGATAGCGAACACATTACGGTCATTCCGAACATGCGTCGCCAGTTCCTGAAAGCGATTACACGCGCACACTCAGTGACGGCAAAAAAACGCAGCAAGGAATTTGAAGCTGTGATGGCGCATTACATTTGGGACAACACCGAACCAGAAATCCATTTCACTTCCGTACTGTCGACCCTGGCTACGCTGTTCGTCGCGATTCACCATAAATCGAAGTTGTAATTCTGAGTTATAGCGCACAGCTACAACGTTCCACAAATATGTCCGGCGCTTAAGTCTTAATCGTCGGACATATTCACAAACAGTTCCTCGACCTTGCTTCTGGCCCACGGCGTTTTACGCAAGAAAGTCAAACTCGATTTGATGCTCGGATCGATGTTGAAGCATTTGATGTCGATGCGACCACCCAGCTCTTCCCAGCCATAACGATCCACCAGCGCCAGCAGGATTTTTTCCAGACTTAGTCCATGCAATGGATCGCTGGTTTGCGGCTTCTTGTGTTGTTGATCGCTCATCATGCTTGCCGGTCAGACCGGTTTGTTTTCCTGCACCAGCACCCAAGGTCGCGCCACGACCGCCCACAGCAAGGTATCGGCATCCAGCCATGCGGTCGCCTGCTCATCAGTAGCCTTGGCGAGCTTGCCTTCATTCAGCCATTGCTCAACCATCGTTTTGTCGTCGATCGAGAATCGCGCAGCAACATCGACCAGATCAAGATCGCTACTCACGACGATGACCAAACCGCCGGCGAAATAACGCAGCAATTCTGACCACTCAATTTGCGAGGTTTCGGTATTGAGTTTGGCGTGCAGGAGCTTTTGCTCTTGCACAACCTGGGCTGGGGTAGTCGTCATAGCTTCAGTCTGTATAAAGTTGTATCTAGTAGAGAATTTTTTGCGCGAGACAAGGCTCACACATCAATAGTGTGGCGGCCGCTCATGCGCCGCACCTTGTTCGTTAGCGCCGCTGGCGATCTCTTTCAAACGTCCGACCAGCGCAACGCACAAGGCTTCCAGTTCATCGATTTTCTTTTGCTGTTCATACACGATCTTGTTCAGCGCATCGACCAGATCTTCCTGGCGCGTCAGCTTGATTTCAATATCGACAATACGGTCTTCGTTCATGAATTTTCTTTTTCAAGGATGAGTGGCAGCTGATATTGCCGGCACCACCGGATGTTTGTGCATGGCTTCGCGGCGGAAGGTGCGCGCAGCCGTGTGATAAAAAGGTCGTGGACAAAATTGCCGGGAGATCACCGATGCAGCAAGTGTCGTCGCCAGCAACAGCAAGGTCACGTCCTGGCTACGTGTCATTTCCATCACGATCACACTCGCAGTAATCGGGGCTTGCGTCGCAGCAGCAAGAAATGCTGCCATCGACAGCAAGGCAATCAACTGGCCATCCGACGTACCCGGCAACAGTCGTGCGATATTGTCGCCTATGCCGGCACCAATCGCCAGCGATGGCGTAAAAATGCCACCGGGAATGCCCGCAAAGTAGGACAAGATCGTCGCCCCCAACTTGGCAATTCCAAACATCATGCTGTCGACCGGGTGACCGTTCAGCAAAGCCGCCGCCTGTTCGTAACCTGTACCGTAAGTCGCGCCGGCAGTCAGCAAACCCAATAACGCAACCAGCAATCCGCAAGCGCCCGCCAACAGAACCGGATAACGCTCCAGCCAGCCGCGCCGTGACGCCGGCAACCACGCTTTTGGCCCCGCCAGCAAAGCCTTGGCGAACAAGCCGCCGAGCACGCCATTGACCGTCGCACACAAGGCAACTGCACCCCACGACGAATGCAGTGCCAGTATCGATTGCTCGATATGGAAGTAGGCGTTATTGCCCACTACCGCCAGTGCAATAAAACCGGCGCACAGCACTGCCGACATGACCAATCGATCCCAACGCACGGCCGTGCCGCGTCCCAGTTCTTCAATCGCAAATACGACGCCGGCTAGCGGCGTATTGAACGCGGCCGCCAAACCGCCGGCAGCACCTGCAGCAATCAGGGCCTCAGGACGAAACCCGATCGCGAAGCGTGGCCGCTTTTGCCACCATTGCCCCCACGCCAGCATGACTGCGGCACCGACTTGTACCGATGGCCCTTCGCGACCTATCGATGCACCAGCCAGCAAACCCGCTGCGGTCAGCACAATTTTCCACAAGGACTGCGGCAGGGACACCAAGGTATTCTGCGCCGGCCCGGCCTGCATTGTCATCGCCGCAATCACTTGCGGAATACCGCTGCCACGTGCCTCCGGTGCCAAACGCATGGTCAACCAGCGTATGCCGGCAAAGGCCAGCGGCAACATCAACAATGCGCTCCACCAATAGGCGTGCGTCAACTCGCGATTCCATTCCAGCATGGTCTCGGCCAGCCATGCAAAGGCCAGCGAAAAAGCCGCAACGCAGGCTGCGCCCCCCAGAAAAACGGCAATGCGAAAAGAATGGCGCGAGATGCGCAGCGTATGGCGCGCACGTTTTTTAATCAATGGAGGTAGGTGGCGTTCAGTCATCGTTCGAATAGTGGAAGTCGCTAAAATCAGCATCTGCCCAGACAAGGCAGCGCGCATGAGATGCGACGCATAATCCGTGCCCGTATCGCTTGCTGCACGCCGCAAATGTGACGCGCATCAAGTAACGCTGATCACGCCACCTTCGGTTTTTGCAACAAAGCCTTCAAATTCGCCAATCGACTTTGCGGCGTGATGATTTCATCTTCAGTCGGTACCGCATCGCCTTCATCCAGTTTCATTTCCTTGATGAAGCGCGAGATATCGCAATGCACATGTTCGCGTGCGCGCTTGCGCTTCTTGCACCAGCTCACATGCAAGGAGCGCTGCGCACGCGTGATGCCGACATACATCAGGCGGCGTTCTTCTTCTATGCGCGCACCCAAAGTTTCTATAGGCGCATCAGGGTCGCCCTTGTGCGGCAGGATGCCTTCTTCCACGCCGACCAAAAAGACATGAGGGAATTCCAGACCTTTGGATGCGTGCAAGGTCGACATGCGCACCGCATCGGGCTCTTCATCCTTGCCTTCCAGCATGGACATCAGCGCGACCATTTGCGTCAGATCGAGCAAACTTCTTTCGGCATCGGTGCCATCCTTGCCGCCGGCACCCTTCTCTTTCAGCCAGGTCGTGAAGTCGATCACGTTTTGCCACTTCGACTGTGCCTGCCTGTCGTCGAAGTTGTCGTACAAATAGGCTTCGTAATTGATCTCTTTCATCATGTCGTCGAGCAGCGTGCCGGCTTCGGTCTCGCGATGTGCATGCCGCTCGAGATTATTGATGAAGGTGCAGAATTCACGCAAAGGCGTTAATTGTCTATCGGCCAACTTGGATTCCAGCCCGCCCTTGAATACCGCTTCGAAGAGTGAACATTGCCATTGACCAGCGAAGGCGCCCAGCGTTTCCAGCGTTGATTGGCCGACGCCGCGCTTGGGCGTAGTGACCGCGCGGATGAATGCAGGATCGTCGTCCTGATTCGCGATCAAGCGCAGGTAACTGATGATGTCCTTGATCTCGGCTCTATCGAAAAAACTCTGGCCGCCGGAGATCGTGTACGGAATTCTTTCCTTGCGCAAAGCCTGTTCAATCACGCGTGATTGATGATTGCCGCGATACAGAATCGCGTAATCAGAAAACTTGGCACGCCGCTCGAAGCGATGCGCCGACAGCATGATCGCAATCTGTTCCGCTTCCTGATCGTCGTCCTGCATGCCCATCACCTTGATCGGGTCGCCCAGACCGTGATCTGACCACAAGGTTTTTTCAAACAGTTTGGGATTATTGGAAATAACCGAGTTGGCAGCTTGCAGAATGCGCGTGCTGGAGCGGTAATTCTGTTCGAGCTTGACGACTTTCAGATCAGGGAAATCGATTTCAAGTTGTTTCAGATTTTCAATCGTCGCACCGCGCCACGCGTAAATCGCCTGATCGTCATCGCCCACCGCGGTGAACATCGGCTTCTTGCCGACACCGGTGACCAGCATTTTGACCAGTTCGTACTGGCAGGTATTCGTGTCTTGATATTCATCGACCAGCAGATAACGCAAACGGCGCTGCCATTTGTCGCGCACCGCCTCATTGGTGCGAAACAGTTCCACCGGCAAGCGGATCAGATCATCGAAATCAACTGCCTGATAGGCGGACAAGGTCGCGACGTAGCTGCGATAGATGCGCGCGGCTTGCGCTTCGTCTTCATCCTTGGCTTGATTCAAGGCGGTGTCGGGATCAATCAAGCCATTTTTCCACAGCGACATCGCGGTCTGGATGCGGCGTATCAGTTGCTTGTCTGTCGTGACCGCCAGATCCTGCACCAGCGAAAAGCAATCATCGCTGTCCATGATGGAGAATCTATCCTTCAGGCCCAGCTCTTTCGCTTCCTGCCGCAGGATTTTGACGCCCAGCGAATGGAAGGTACTGACCGTCAATTGCTTGGCCTTCTTCGGCTCTTTCAGCAATTTGGCGATACGCTCCTGCATCTCCAGCGCGGCCTTGTTGGTAAAGGTCAGCGCGGCAATGTTTTTCGCTTCGTAGCCATGCTCTTCGATCAGGTTCGCAATCTTGGTCGTGATCACGCGCGTCTTGCCCGAACCGGCACCAGCCAGCACCAGGCACGGGCCATCCATATACTGGATCGCTTCGCGCTGCGGTGCGTTCAGACCGTGCGTGGATGAATTCGGGGAAGATGACATCAGAAAAAGTGCAAACAAGCCGGGAAATAAAGCAGGCCATTGTATCAGCGCCGGCCCATCCTCCGACCACAAATCCCGGCTCAGGACCGAGTTGATGCCTTCCAGACAACTCACTTGCCGGCAGTCGACACCTACCCGATATTGACGCGTCCGCTCGGATATTGAATGTCTGTGCCTTGGGGATTCGCCAGCGTAAAGGCGAGTGTCAAGGGACCAACCC
Source organism: Herminiimonas fonticola (assembly GCF_003293745.1). Lineage (GTDB taxonomy): Bacteria > Pseudomonadota > Gammaproteobacteria > Burkholderiales > Burkholderiaceae_D > Oxalicibacterium > Oxalicibacterium fonticola. The sequence continues at coordinate 295,783 of NZ_PTLZ01000001.1, read as the reverse complement.
GGCCTATCAACATCAACACCATCACCACGCATTGGCCGGTCACCGATAGCGTAGGCGTGACATTCCGCGTCAAGCCGGTAGTCGAAGCTGCCGACACGACCTCAAACGCCAGATCGAGAAAAGGCCGGTTTTCAGTCAACATCAGGATAAAGGTGCCGGTAATCACGCAAAACAAGGCCATCACGGTTACCGCTAACGCACGCAAAATCATGCCGGCTTCTATGCTACGGCCGAATAACACCGGATGGCGTTGCTGACGCAGGAAGGTACGCGTCGCCACCAGCAACACGATAAAAGTCGTCAGCTTGATACCGCCGCCAGTTGAACCGCTACCAGCACCGATGAACATCAAGGTCATGATGAAAAATGCCGTCGCAGGCATCAGGCTGGCGGTATCCATCGTTGTGAAACCCGACGAACGCGGCGCTACCGCCTGAAACCAGCTGGCCCACAACTTGGTGCCCAATCCATGCAATCCACCCAGTGTATCGGGATTGCCATACTCCAGAATAAACAGCACCAGCATCGCGACCAGATTGATGACGACCGTACCGACCAGCATCAACTTGGTATGCAATGCGAAATCCTGAAAGCGACGCTTGGCGCGCAGATCGGCAATCACCGCAAAACCTATGCCGCCGGAAATGAACAAGAAGGAAATCACCAGATTGATCAACGGATTGCCGACATACCCAGCAAGACTATTCGAGGCCAGACCAAAGCCGGCATTGTTGAACGCGGATACCGCGTGGAAGAAGCTGTAGAACAGGCCACGCGACCAACCCAGTTCCGGCACCCACTGCGTGGCCAGCAACAAGGTACCCGCCAGTTCCGTCAGCACGATAAAGCCAAACAATACGCGCAACAATCGACGCATATCAAGGCTACCGCTTTGATTGAAGGAATCCTGCATCGCGGCCCGATTACGCAAGGTCAAACGGCCACTGGTCAAATGGATGATCAACACGCCAAAGGTCAGCAAGCCGATGCCGCCGAGCTGTATCAGCGCCAGTAAAACCCATTGCCCGAACAGTGTGAAATGCGTGCCCACATCGAGCACCGTCAAACCCGTAATCGTCGATGCCGACACCGCAGTGAACAAGGCTTGCATCCATGAAGTCGGTGCGTTGCTGGCCATCGGCAATTTCAGCAACAGCATGCCGACCAGCGACAGGCCGACGAAGGACAGGATCAATGCCTGTGGTGGCGTCAGGTGTAATACCTGGCGCTTGACCTGTCTATACAGCATAGGCGGTTGAAACCCGCGTCTCATGCCTGTCTCACAAGAAAGCGGAGGTGCCGCGCAGATTGTCCAGCGTGCCGCTCATCACCATTTGATCGCCGAGGCGGAAAACATAATCGTCCGGCAAGGCTGTCAGCATTTCCCGCTGATGCTTGACCAGCAACAGCTGCACGCCACGTTCAGCCAGTTTCAATGATGCGACGTTTTGTCCGGCAAGCTTTTCAGAAACGCGCACTTCGACGGTAAACAAGTCATGGCCGAGACTGATGTAATCGACCACTTCCGGATACATCATCGCGTGCGCTAGGCGCAAACCCATTTCATGTTCAGGATGCACGATGTGATCGGCGCCCAGTTTGTGCAGGATCCTATGGTGATTGTGATTCAAGGCCTTGGCCCAGACTTCCGGCTTGGGCATGTTCTTGACGGTCAGCGTGACCAGAATATTCGCCTCCAGATCTTCGCCAATCGCGACCACTACCGCGTCGCAATCCTGCACGCCCAGATCGCGCAAGGTATCTTCATTGCGTGCATCGGCGACGACTGCTTGCGTGATGTCGTCGGCAATGTCGTTGACGTGCGCCGGATCGAGATCGATGCCGAGTACGTCATTACCCAGACGCGCCAGTTCGCGCGCGACAGTGGAACCGAATGCTCCCAGTCCGATAACAGTATAAGTACGCTTCATGAGCAATATGCGATGCGTCGCATGGACGCAAACGAAAAAAGTTGATCTCGCATTAAAGCATAATTGCGCCTGACAGCAGGTGGCAATATCATTGATGAATGTTCGCTGGCTCACGCCCGGCCGCACCGGCTGCACAGTACAATGGCAACGACGTCGCATCGGCACGCCAATAACACCAGAACATCGGCCAGCCGGTTCGTCCCCTCCACCATTTTGATGAAACCCGTACCCATGCAATTCCAGCATCTGATTGAAATCAATGATCCACTCAATCCTCTGATCGACACGCTGACACGCGATCAGCTTTGGCGCGGGCTGGTGCTGCGCGCAGAAGCGCCTAAACTATTCATCCCATGGCTGGATGAATGCGATCTTCTGGGTCGCAAGGATAATGTGCTGTCGCGTGCGCTGCGTTACAACGCCTTGCTGATCCACGATCACGTCACCTTCACCCCGCAGGAAAAAGTGCATTACGACGTGCCGGAGCAAGAAGATATTCCGGCATCCAGTCTGGTAGTGACAATAGAGGAACCGCAGCCGGGCGCCTTGTTTGTGCGCTTTGCATATGACAGCGGTTTGCCGGATGACGACATGGATGCGTTCTATAACGAGTTTCGTCGTTCCGCTTATCAGGAAGCGGATATCGATACGATACGCATCATCCGGCAGCTGGCTGAAGAAGGTCGTCTTGGATTGCCTATCTGATGATGCAGAGTTAGGTAACTCAACGATTTTTCTGATGACAATAAAAAACGCCGGGCATGCCCGGCGTTTTTCTTTTGATGCGTAAAAATCAGTCTGGTACTTTGACCGAATTTTTAACGGTTTTGACGCCAGCTGTTTTCTTGGCGATATCGCCTGCCAGATATTGCTGCCAGTCATTTTTAACTGTGCCGGTCAAGGTCACTGTGCCATCAGTTGTAGCGGCTGCAGTAATTTTAGTACCTGCCAATTGCGCTTCTTTAGCCAGAGCAGCAGTCACTGCTTTAGTCAATGCAGCATCTGGTGCCGCTACTGGTGCGGGTGCCGCTGCAGCCGGCGCAGGTGCTGGAGCAGCTTTTGGAGCTTCTGCTTCAGTGGTGGCACAACCTGCCAGAACTGCCGAAAAAGCGACCAGTGCCAAAGCGCTGTGAATCTGTTTCATAGTGTGCTCCTCTATATTTATTTTGGTAATTATTGATTTTTGAAACTACCTATTATTGAAAGCTAAAACTGCTTCCAGAATTAGTATAGCCACAGCATTTATGAAAAGGGTGATTGTTCGCGCTCTTTTTTTTGTCGAAATTGACCTTGATCAGCGTCTATCGTCGCTTATGTCGCTTGTCAGCAACATCCCATCTTCGCGATTGAAAAGTCCTCCGTAAGCATTGCACCGCTTTGGAACGCCCGGCACTACAGGGCGAAGTAGAACAAAGGATTGTTGCGCTGCAACGCGCAAGCGCCCCGCTTGATCATATCCGTTTATTCAACCCATAAAACCTGTGCTTTCCAAACCGGTAACGATCATGTCGATCGCAATCGTCCCAATCAATAATGCAGACATGCGGCCCACCAGATCGATATAGCGATCCGTGATGGCTGCATGTCTTTCCTTCAATTTGTCATGCGCGATTTTCATCGCCACCAAAATCGCGACCGTCAATACCAGCGTGCCGACGATCACCGCTGCCGCACCGGGTAATGGCAAACGCGTGCCTATCACTACCGCAGCACTGACCGTGCCGGGACCTATCATGATAGGCATCGCGATGCTGCCCGCCATCGCGGTCGGATTGTCGCGCATGCTTTCAATCGCATGCGCTCCTGAGAACACATAGCGCAAACCGATCAGCAAGAAAACAATCCCGCCAAAAATCTGGAAGGATGCAAAGCGCACCTGCAGATAATCACGGAAGAATGCTTCGCCACCCCATGCAAACAAGGTAAATACACAGGCACTGATCAGGCTGCCGCGTATCAGCACGCGCGCAAACGTAGGCGTAGGCAAACCCCGAATCAGATCAAGCAGATAAATGCTCATCAGGAAGGGATTGAACAGCGCGAAGAACAGCGCAAAAGAACGCAGGTAGGCTTCCATCGATTCCTTATGCAGAATGCCGTTGAAGCTGTGGCTGCGCTATTGCAGGCACAGCAGCAGCTTCAATGCAGCGCATCAATCTGTCACCAATTCCTGCGAAGAGAGTGGTGCGATGCCCTCACGCGCAGCGACAAATTCCGGGCGCGGCGTCAGACCGCCTTTCGGCGACTCCAGCTGATTGGCGATGCTGTTATAGACGAAGAACACATTGCTGCGCGGGTAAGGTGTGATATTGCCGTTGGAACCGTGCATCGTATTGCAGTCGAAGAAAACCACAGAACCAGCTTTGCCCGCACATGATTTGATGCCGCCCATATCGGCCAGATAGCGCAACAGGATTTGATCCGGTACGCCCACGTCTTGCTTCTTCAATGAGGTTTTGTAATTCTCATTCGGTGTCTCACCCATGCACGAAACATAGTGATGATGCGAGCCCGGAATCAGCATCAATGGACCGTTGCAATCGCTGTTGTCGGTCAACAGTATCGAACAACTCAGCGCACGCATCGCCGGCATGCCGTCTTCGCTATGCCAGGTTTCAAAGTCGGAATGCCAGTAAAACTCCCTGCCGGTAAAACCCGGTTTGTAGTTGATGCGCGATTGGTGAATGTAGACATCGCTGCCAAGAATCTCACGTGCGACATTCAGCACGCGTGGATCGCGCACCAGATTGGAGAAGATTTCATTCAAGCGATGTACATTGAAAATGGACCGCACTTCGCCACTGCCCGGCTCGGCGATCACTTCCTTGCGGCCTGCATGCGTAAATTCTTCGCGCATGCCTTGCATCGCATCGAACAGATAAGTGACTTCATCCTGATTGAATAACTCAGGCATCAATAGAAAACCATTCTGCTCATAAGAAACGCGTTGCGCAGTCGTCAAACGCGTATCGCGTTTAGCCTGCGCTGCAGGTTCGTACACGACAGGGTCATGGCGTGCGAGTATTGCCGCACTGTTCTGCGTGCGTGTCGGATAGGCATCTTGAGAAAGCATAATCATCTCCTTAAGCTTCGACAGTGTCGGTTTTAGTTTTAACTTTCTTAGCGACCGCCGTTTTTGCATTTGACCCAACTGTTACAGGTGCTGCCGCATATACACCATTTTCATCGTGCGTCTCGTCGCCCACCAGCGGCGGATTGAAGGTACAGATCAAATGCAGATCGGTTTCTGCACGCAACCAATGTTCATCATTCTTGTTGAGCGCATACAAGGTACCTGGCTCGATGCGGAAGGTTTCACCCGACGGAATCAGCTCAACCGAGCCGACGCCTTCCACGCAGTACACGCCTTCCAGATGATGCTGGTACCAGATATGCGTTTGTGTGCCCGCATAGATGACCGTGTGATGCATCGAGAAACCCATGCCGTCTTCCTGCAACAGCAGGCGGCGGCTGCACCAGTTCTGCGCCTTGACGTCGCGCGGCGTGTCGAGAATTTCTTTCAGTGTGCGTACGATCATGCTGTCACCTCTTTGTCGGATTCAACATTGGATGTCGCGGTTTCCGTAACCGCTTCAGCGACCGCATGTTCCAGAATATCCAGACCAGCCAGCAGGGTTTCCTGCTCGATGGTTAATGGCATCAGCAGTTTGACAACCTCATCTTCACCACCTGATGTTTCGATAATCAAACCGTTCTGGAAGGCGATAGAAGTAATGCGATCAGCCAAAGCCGGATCTGCACACGCAATGCCCTGCATCATGCCGCGACCGCGACGCGTCAGCTTGGCGTCCGGATAACTGTCCACCAGCTTGTCGAGGAAAATTTCTATCGTCAGCGCTTTCTTTTGTATCGAAGCCTGGAACTTGTTATCGCGCCAGTAATGTTCCAGTGCCGCCGTCGCGGTAACGAAAGCCATGTTGTTGCCGCGAAAGGTGCCGTTATGCTGGCCCGGTTTCCACACATCCAGCTCGGGCTTCATCAACAACAATGCCATCGGTAAACCAAAGCCAGACAATGATTTGGACAGTGTGACGATGTCCGGTTTGATGCCGGCCGGTTCGAAACTGAAGAAGGTACCGGTGCGACCACAACCTGCCTGAATGTCATCGACGATCAGCAATATTTCGTGACGTTTGCACAGTTGTTCCAGCTTCTTCAACCAGTTCAATCCTGCGACATTCAAGCCGCCTTCGCCTTGCACGCATTCGACGATAATGGCCGCCGGCAAATCAACGCCGCTACTTGGATCGGCAATCATCTTGTCCAGCATTGCAATCGTGTCGATGTTCATGCCGAAGTAACCCGAGTACGGCGCGCGGTGTACGTCGTTGAGCGAAACACCGGCCGCATCGCGAAACTTGCGATTGCCTGTCAGCGCCAGCGCACCCAACGACACGCCGTGGAAACCATTGGTGAATGAGATCACCATCTGACGCCCCGTCACATTACGTGCGAGCTTGATCGCCGCCTCCACCGCATTGGTGCCGGTCGGGCCGGTGAACTGCAGTTTATATTGCATGCTGCGCGGCTTCAGCACATGACTTTCAAACGTTTGCAAAAACGCTTTCTTGGCACTGGTTGCCATGTCGAGACCATGCACGATGCCGTCTTCCGCCAGATAATCGATGACGGCTTGCTTCATCACCGGATTGTTGTGGCCGTAGTTCAAAGTACCGGCCCCAGCAAGAAAATCGATATAGGTAGTGCCGCCTTCGTCGGTCAGCACCGCGTTCTGGGCTTTGGAAAATATGGTTGGAAACGAGCGGATATATCCGCGGACTTCTGATTCAAGTCGATTAAAAATACGCATCATGCTTCTCCTGATGGATGGTTGATGGAGTGGTCTCGCCAGGACTACGCGTAATCAATGATCAAACAGTCTTGATTACACAACAGTCAAACGAGGACCGATTTGATACAGCCATTCTTCTTCATGTCGACCACCGCCAAAATCAACGGCGGTGAAATGTGGTCTGCTCTTGATGGCTACGTGATGACGTCGTGCATAACTGGCAAAGAGTTTTTGCGAGCCGATATTGCTCGGGCTGATGGTGGTTTCGATTTGCTTGAAACCGTGGGTATGCGCGCAGCGCTCAGTCAGACTATCGAGCATGCGCGACGCCAGACGCTGGCCTTGCATATTCGGCGCTACTGCAACCTGCCAGATGAACAAGGTATCGGGTTGCGATGGCTGGATGTAAGCAGTAATGGCACCAGCCAGTTCGCCATTGAACTCCGCCACCACACAGGTATTGGCGTGGTGTTCGCACAGCAGCAGATAGGCGTAGCGTGAGTTGAGATCGAGCGGCGGGCAGCGTGCGATCAAGTCATGCAGATCGGCGCCGTCACGACGGTCCGGCGAATTGCTCGGCATCCGCAACACGATGTGGTCGGCTGCAACGGCCGCAGGTGCTCTTGCGTTCATGCTTTCTCCTTTTACGAGAAAAGCGATCCCCGCAGCCGGTTTGGCCGCAACGTCACTCTTCGGTTAAAGGGGAATCAGGCTTGCGCAGTAACGTTTGTTTAAACGTCAGTGTTCTGCGCAGGTTCGGCAGGTATTTTTGCTTCGAGCAAAGAGGCGAATTGTTCCAGCGTAACGACCAAAGCCTGGCGATCAGCTTCAGGCAGTGCGCCTAGCGCACTGCCAAAACCGTTCGGTAATGCAGACGGTGCATTGGCCAGGACCAGTTGGCCCGCCACTGTCACTGCGACAAATACATTGCGACGATCACGCGTATCGCGTTGTCGTTGCACCAAACCTTTTTCTTCCAGCCGATCGACAATGCCGACCACGGTACTTGGACTGAGTTGGATCGCACGCCCGATGGATTTGAGCGTGCTCGGCCCCAATTCCGCAATTGCAAGAAGTGCCACGAGTTGTGGCGATGTGATGTTGTGTGTGACGGCTAAACGCTTTGAATGGTGCTCTACACATTGCGCAATGCGACGAACGCTTTGCAAAATGCGAATCGAATCATTTACGGCAACAAGTTGGGTGATGTCATTCATGACCGCGAGTTTAGCGACATCTTTTCATTCTGTCGCGCCGCATCACTACAAGCTCACATTTTCCTGTTTTTGATATCCCGCTTGCTTGATTAACGAGCAGCCATTGTAGTCGCCGCATCGATTGATGTCAAATGATTCGTATACGAATAATACTTGAGCGAATTATTCTCTGAACATTTCGATGTGTGGAATGCCGTCTTCCAGGTAGGTATCCGATACGCGGTGAAAGCCGAATGCGCCGTAAAAATGCACCAGATGCTCTTGCGCTGAAATGCGGATTGCCGCGCCCGGAAAGTATTGTTCGACCCGGCGTATACCTTCTGCCATCAGCAGTTTGCCGAGACCGAGACCGCGCATGGACTGGACAGTCAGTACGCGACCCAATGCGGCTTCCGGATATTTGTCGCCAGGCGCAAAGCAGCGCAGGTACGCCGCCAATTGCTGCGTGTCTTCGTGGCGACCGATCAAATGAAAAGCGCGCTGATCATTGCCATCGATATCCGCATACAGACATTGCTGCTCCAGCACGAACACGTCTTGCCGTGCGGCGAGCACCGCGCACAAGGTCGCAGCATCAAGCTCATCGAATGTCGCCCATTGCCAAACTATCATTGCGCGTTCCTCGCCTCGATTTTATTGCTCTACTTGCTGACTGGCGCGTCATTTGCGCAGCCCTGCATGCCGCAGGCCTGCACTTTCAAATCTTCCGCTCTACGCACCGTATGTTTTTCGAGGCAGGAAAAATGCAGCAAGGGCCAGATTGAACCGGATTCTTCGCGCGGACCGGTATCGGCCAGGCAATCCTTGTCGCGAAAGGTAATCCAGGCGCGCTGCGCTTCACGCAAGCGGGTCTGCGCCGGGCCTTCTTTCAAGGCGGCCAGATTTTGTTTGTATTGCTCATTCAAGACTTTATCGGCGAGGTCAAAGCGATAGCTGGCGCAGACGTTCATCGTCAATTGATTCTTGTCGCAATCCTTTAAGGACTCTTGCAGCAAACCTTGCGTCTGCGCGATGGCAGATCCGCTGAGCGCCAGCAAGGCGCAGGCAAACAAATGGCGTGCGTTCATTTCTTGCCCCAATAAGAAAACTCGGCTTCGTAGCAACTGACATCCAGTTCCGCGACTTTATCCTGCATCGCCGATTGCGCATCCAGAATCGCCTGATTGTAAATACTCGGGCCCATTTCTTTCACGCAAAAATCGAGCAGCAGCCTGGCTTTCAGGTCGCCTATGCCTTCGTCCATATTGACGTCGAAGTAGCGCTGGAGTGAACCGATCAGACGTTCTTCAGTTTCGGGAGTGAGTTTGATGGTCATGATGATGAATTAATTATTTAGTTTAGATATCGACTGGATCGACTTCCAGCGACCAGCGCACGCGCGACTTCATTTCGCGCAAAGTTGTAATCCAGACTTTCAAAAATGCCTGCAAGGCCGGCCGCGATGAGCATTCGACCAGCAACTGCGCCCTGTCGATATTCGCGACGCGTGTCATCGTCATCGGAATTGGATCGTTCATCGTGATGCCATCGTGCTCGACGCAGTCTATGGCTTGATGCAAGAAGTCGAGCGCAATCTTCAACTCTTTCGCTTCGGCACGCAATAAAGCTTGATACATGAATGGCGGAAAGCACGCCTGCTGTCGTTCTTCCAGCAACTCGCTGGCAAAGGTGTCGTAATCATGCTTGCGCACGGCTGAATACAGCGGATGTTGCGGATAACGTGTTTGGATCAAGACCTCACTCGCGCTGCCACCTTCTTTTTGCGCGACACGGCCGGCACGCCCGGCCACCTGCATCAATTGCGCAAACAGTCTTTCGCTGGCGCGATAGTCATGCGAGAACAGTGCGGTATCCGGGTTCAGCACACCAACCAGCGTCAGGTTCTGGAAGTCATGTCCCTTCGCCACCATTTGCGTGCCAATCAGGATATCGACTTCACCTCTATGCACGCTGTCGAAAGCTTCCTGCGCACTACCCTTGCGTCGGGTTGAATCGGCATCGATGCGCAAGATGCGCGCTTCCGGAAAAATCGCCTGCAGATTTTCTTCCACGCGTTGCGTGCCTCGACCCAGCGGTTGGATATCGACGTTGCCGCAATCCGGACAGGATCTTGGTATGCGTTGTTCATAACCGCAATGATGACAACGCAAGCGCTTGTCGAGTTTGTGTAAAACCAGGAAGGCGCTGCAGCGCGTGCAGTTGCTGACCCAGCCGCAAGAATCGCAGGCAATCACAGGCGCATAACCGCGCCGATTCAGGAACAGCAAGGATTGTTCGCCACGTTCCATGCGCAACCTCAATGCAGCGATCAAGGTGGCGCTAATGCCTTCGACCATTTGTTCGCGTGGCGCCTTGCGCTCCAGATCGATCAGACCAACCTTAGGCAAAACCGCATCCTTGACGGCACGCTCGCGCAATTCCAGTTTGCGATAGCGACCGGATTGCGCGTGATGCCAGGTTTCCAGCGAGGGCGTAGCGGAACCGAGCACGATAGGAATACTTAATTGATGCGCACGCCACACCGCCAGATCGCGCGCTGAATAGCGCAAGCCTTCCTGCTGCTTGTAGGAAGGGTCATGTTCTTCATCGACGATGATTAATTTCAGATGCGGCAATGAAGACAAAATTGCGAGACGCGTGCCGAGAATGATGCGCGCCTGACCCAGATGCGCGGACAGCCAATGCATCATGCGCTCGCCTTCGGCCAGTCCACTGTGCAAAGTCGCAAGCGCAACTCCGGGGAAACGCGCCCGCACATTCGCTTCCAGTTGCGGCGTCAAATTGATCTCGGGCACCAGGATCAGGATTTGCGCAGGATTATGCTCATCGATGCTGTGCGCGAGAATTTGCGCAGCGGCCTGCAAATACACTTCAGTCTTGCCACTGCCTGTCACGCCATACAGCAAGGTAGGCGCAAAACCTGTCGCACCTGCAATCGCATCGGCCGCGGCTTGTTGTGCCGGATTCAGCTGCGGCATGGAGATCGGCGTCGCATCGTGCACAGCATCTGCCTTGCCCAGCTTCTTGACGGCTTTATCCAGCGACGTGGTTTTGAGCGCGCGCAGGTTTTTCGGCAAACCCGGAATCGCGACTTCGCCCAAAGGCCGTTGATAATAGTCGGCAGCAAATGCGCACAGCGCAATCCACTCGGCGGATAGCGGTGCCAATTGCGTGCGCACTGCAATGGCCTGCTTGAGTTTTTCCAGCGGCACGTCTGTCGTATCGTGCACGGCGACGATCAAGCCCATTACTTCGCGGCGACCAAATGGCACCAGCACCAATTGTCCGATTAAAGGACGAGCGGCATCCGCGGCTAGCGGCCAAACATAGTCGAAGCAGAAATCAAGCGGCGTGTCGAGGGCGACTTTGAGGATGCAATGGTCCACGGAGTTAATGTAATACCTGAGGAAGTGGTCTAACTACCCGTTTCATAAGCGCTTTTTTATCTATCCACAGCGATTGTGGATAACTTTGTGGATAACAGCCCCTTGACAGCCTGAGAAGCCAGTATTTATGCGGGCTTCAATAGATTGCCTAAAACCAAAGCATAAATTTAACTGTTTTAAATCAATAACTTACAAATAGAAGATTTTTGTAATTAATAAATCCGGTAAATAAATCATGTTGCTGCGCACAAGCCAATTTTTGTGTATAAGTGTTTGCTGATTGTCCAAGGGCTGTCAATAAACGCCATTTCTGTGCAAGCATTTGGCGCAAATAGCTTTTTCAAAAAGACAATGCTTAAAACGCAAATTTTATTGCATTTGCACAAAGACTTGAGCTTGCGCAGAAGATAATTCGCTAAACCCCGGTTTCATAAAGCTTTTTCCTACTATCCACAACTCCTGTGGATAACTTTGTGGACAAATCACCTTGCATCAGCGCTTACTTAAGCACAGCTCTCAAATGGAATTCTTTGATTATATTCGACGAAAAAATAAATCTTTTAAAATCAACCACTTGCATAAATTTCTTTACGACACCACAAAATCCAAATAGTAGGCGTTCTCGTTAGCTTCACGCACTATTTTGTGAATAAGCTAGTGAGGATTTAAGACATAAAATATCTATAAAGCAATATTTTTATTGCTTGTTCTTTTTGCCTACCCATTTTGAAGTACTGCTTTAGTGCGTTTGTTTTTCAAGCTGCGAAGCTTGATGGCAACTTTAAGTGAGGGATCCAAGTGCGAACCAAACCTCATGTGAAGTATCACCAAGTACGCTAACTCCACGTTTCTAAAGCTCTTTTTTTTCTATCCACAATTTCTGTGGATAACTTTGTGGATAAGCTCCTCAAATGCCACTCGGCACCAGATTTCATGCGGGTTTCAATAAAATGCCAAAACAAAAAGCAAAATATTTACCTATTAAAATCAAGCACTTATAAATTTCACTTTGTTACGAAATGTTAAGAGCGAGATAAACTGACGACACTGTACGCACTTACAATTTCTGTGCATAAGTTTAATTGCTTCGCGCCAAAACCGAGCGTTGGCGCAGACAATTCACGCCTCTTACCGCGTCACAAGCTGAATTGAGTGCGCAGGCCCCGCGAACGAGCACATCGGTATTTATGCGTGCAAAGGCCGGCTGAATTCGTGCACGGCGTCGACCAGGACAGAAACCGCTTCCGGCGGCGTGAATTGCGAAATGCCATGTCCCAGATTAAATATGTGGCCGGAGCCTGGCGTGTGTTTGCCAAAAGATTCCAGCACCTTGGCAACCTCGGCGCGGATTTGATCGGGCTGCGCAAACAGAATCGTCGGATCCAGATTGCCCTGCAAGGCGACCCGATCACCAACCTGAGCGCGCGCGGCCGCCAGATTCACGGTCCAGTCCAGACCAACTGCATCGGCACCGACATCCGCGATTTCGTTCAGCCACAAGCCGCCACCTTTGGTGAAGACGATGCTTGGAATGCGCACACCGTCTTTTTCCGTTTTGACGTGCTTCATGACTTCGCGCATGTAATGCAGCGAGAATTGTTGATAAATGCCATCGGCCAAGGCACCACCCCAGGTATCGAACATCATGACGGCTTGTGCACCGGCATCGATTTGCGCATTCAGATAGCCGGCGACCGTGATTGCATTGGTTTGCAGGATGTGATGCATCAGATCCGGACGGTTATAAAGCATCGCCTTGACCGTACGGAAGTCGTCCGAGCCGCCGCCTTCCACCATATAACAAGCCAGCGTCCACGGACTGCCGGTAAAGCCGATCAGCGGCACGCGACCGTTCAACTCGCCACGTATCTGCGTCACCGCATCGAACACGTATTGCAGCGAACCCAGCTCAGGTACGGTCAGCGCCATCACGGCCTTCTCATCGCGCAACGGACGTTCGAACTTCGGTCCCTCGCCTTCGATGAAATACAGACCCAGCCCCATCGCATCCGGCACCGTCAAAATATCGGAAAACAGAATCGCCGCATCCAGATCGTAGCGATCCAGCGGTTGCAAAGTCACTTCCGTCGCGTAATCGGGATTTTTCGCCAGGCCGAGGAAGGAGCCGGCGCGCGCGCGGGTGGCGCGGTATTCAGGCAGATAACGGCCCGCCTGACGCATCAGCCACAGTGGCGTGTATTCGGTTGGTTGGCGCAGTAATGCACGTAGAAAGGTGTCGTTCTTGAGCGGAGCAAATTGTGTAGGCATCAGGACTGAATTTCTCGGTATGAATTCACTGCATTAGGTTAGATCTACGAAGGGTCCGCTATTATCGCCGAAAGAGGATGTGCCGGGACCGCGATGCGTCTGTCTGACATCAACAGCGAATTATTCTCGATGGCCGATATTGAACAACTTGTCGGCACGCTCTTCTTCGGCGATGGCGCGGATATAGTCGGCGAAGTCTTCATCTTCGCCACGCAACAGTTGCGGCAACAGGTAATAGAAATCCTCGCGGCGGCACCATTCACGCATGTAATCGTCCCATGAATGCCAGCGCCGCAAGGCCACGCCGCGCATATCCGGCACATAGGACACGATGTAGGCCCGCTCGAACAGGGCGATCAGCATCTCGAAGATAATCAGCGCCCGTTCCTTCTGTTCATCATTCAGGTCCGTGCGCGAAAGTGCGCTGCGCAATTGCAGGTCGGGATTGTCGAGCACGATTTTGAGGAAATCGCTGTACGCATTCTGCAGCAACTGATACGCCTCTTCATCCTCGGAATCGCGCTCTTTGCGCTGTTCGTACAGGAAAAGAAAGATCGCAAACGGCAGGGCCAGCGCGGTGACGACAAAGCTGGCAACTTCCCAGAATCCGGGGTCAAGAAGAAAGCTCATGATTGCGCAGTAATAAAGAAGACAAGCCAGTGTACCGCGAGCGCGCAGCAAATATTCGTCCATCAACGCACACAGAGGCGCAATGGACAAATTCCCCGCTTACAATAGTTACAAGCAATTCAGGGACAGACCAGACATGCATCAGCAACTCCAGTGCGACGTCCTCATCGTGGGCGGCGGTATCAACGGCGCCGGCATCGCGCGTGACGCCGCGGGTCGCGGTCTGTCCGTCGTCTTGTGTGAAAAAGATGATCTTGCTTCGCACACTTCGTCCGCCTCCACCAAACTGATACACGGCGGCCTGCGCTATCTGGAACAGTATGAATTCAGCTTGGTACGCAAGGCACTGATAGAACGTGAAGTGTTGATGCGCTCCGCACCACACATCATCCATCCGCTGCGTTTTGTCATGCCACACGACCAAGGGCAACGACCGGCATGGATGATACGCGCCGGCATGTTCATCTACGACCATCTGGCCAAACGCGAATTACTTCCCGGCTCGCACGGCATCAAGCTGCGCAAGCATGCCGCCGGCGCACCATTGAAGGACAGCTTTACCAAAGGCTTTGCGTATTCCGACGGCTGGGTCGACGATGCACGCCTGGTTGTGTTGAATGCGATTTCCGCCAGAGAAAACGGCGCCACCATTCTCACGCGTACCGCATGCACTACCGTCACGCGCACAGCCGATCGCTGGAACGCGACGCTGCACAATGCCAACGATGAAACGATAGAGGTAAATGCAAAACTACTGATCAACGCCACCGGCCCGTGGGCTGCCAGCTTTTTACATGACTCCGTGCACGGTCGCGCCGGTAAAAAACTGCGCCTGATCAAAGGCAGCCACATCGTCGTCAAGAAATTATTCGACCATCCCTACGCCTACATCTTCCAGCACCCTGACGGTCGCATCGTCTTCGCGATTCCGTACGAGCACGACTACACGCTGATAGGCACCACCGACATCGACTACCACGGCGATACCGACAAGGTTGCAATCAATGCTGAAGAAATCGATTACCTGTGTGAGTTGGTCAATCACTACTTTGAAAAGCCGATCACGTCCGCTGATGTTGTCTGGTCCTACTCCGGCGTGCGCCCGCTGGTCGAAGATGAAAAAGAAGACGATAGCGAGAGCGCATCCGAAGTCACACGCGATTACAAACTTGCATTCGATACCGATGCCGCACCACTTCTCACAGTCTTCGGCGGCAAAATCACCACCTTCCGCAAACTGGCTGAAGAAGCCGTCGATCTGATCGCGCCCGTGCTCAACAATCATCATGGCGCATGGACAGCCGATGCCTGTTTGCCGGGTGGCGATATTTACGGCAGCAAACCGAATAAGCGCGCGGTGATGGAGTTTGATGATTACGTGCGCGATTTGCAGCAAGAGTACGCATGGCTACCGCCTGCGCTGGTTGAACGCTATGCGCGTGCATATGGAACGCGCATCAAGTTGATGCTGGCCGATCGATCCAGCCTGGCAGATATGGGAGAGGAAATTGCGCCGGGATTGTTTGCTGCCGAAGTGGCGTATTTGCAGCGCCATGAATGGGCTACTTGTGATGAAGATATTTTGTGGCGACGCTCAAAGTTGGGATTACATTTAATTCGAGTCTAGTACAGGGTCAAGCATGGCTTCTTTTCCCTCTACTAGTGAACCCTCTTCACCACCAAATAACCTTGTTCGCATCGCCTTCCCACTTGCATATCGCGCACTAGCAGTGACACCCAGCTTCAGGAACACGGCTTCATTCTGGCTGTCGCTGTCGTGCGGACATAAGGTTTTCTGGCAGCTCCCAAAAGAGCTGTCTTATTGAGGTTTCGCGTATTTTGCGACGCCTGTTACATCAAACAGCACACAACGCTGGTTGCCAACTACCCAGGCATCATGCCCAGGCGGCATATAAAAAACATCACCCGCCCCATACTCCATCTCAGCTCCATCATTCATCTTAACAACCATCCGGCCTTCCAGGATGAGGCCGGTATGAGCGGCTTGGCAAGAATCTGTTCCTGCTATCGGTTTCACATGCAGACTCCAGCGCCAACCGGGTTCAAACTCGCCCCTACCCATTGTATGGTTGCCGAGTGTAAAGACAGCTAGCTTGCCTTTGTCTTCCTTGAATAGGCGAACTTCATCCGGCTTGTCCAAGGACTTTTTCTCTAATGTCGTACTCATCGCGCGCTCCTCCAAAAAATGGTGGGTAATACAGCGTTAAATATAGGTCGCTGCATGGCGAGTGCAATGAGTATTTGGATGGATGCGCGAACGAGCAACATTTCTGCAGCACCCACTTCGTCGGGAGCGCCGCCGGTATCAAAGACAAAGTCGCTTGATCACACAACAACGGCCCCAGAGATTACATAATCTGGAGCCGTCGTCCGATCTAATCATCCAACCGACAGATTAATACGCAGTAACAATCTGCCTTCTTGCCAGTTGTCAGGCCGCTTTATGTTCCAGCGCCTGCACGTTGTCACCACCATCAATCACGATTCTCCGTGGCTTCAATGCTTCCGGAATTTCTCTCGTCAGTTCAATATTCAACAAACCGTTATCCAGTTTCGCTCCAACAACGCGCACGTGATCGGCTAACTGGAAGCTGTGTTCAAAATTCCGTGAGGCAATGCCGCGATGCAGGAAGTTGCGTTGTGCGTCTTCACGCGTCTTGCGGCCGGTGATTTTAAGCGTGTCGCGTTCTGTTTCGATCTCGATTTCGGAACGGTCGAAACCGGCGACGGCCATTGTGATGCGATATTTGTCTTCACTGACCAGTTCTATGTTGTATGGCGGATAGCTGGGTTGCGCGTCCGCGCGTTGTGCATCGTCAAACAATTGAGCCAAGCGATCGAAACCGATAGCAGAACGGTACAGTGGTGCAAAGTCATAGGTACGCATGATGAATATCCTTTTAAAGTTCAAGCGATAAAGTTAACAACAGACCTCGATTGAGCATCTGTCAGTACAAATATTAGTGCTCAAAAAACGATTTTCAAGATCTTGAAAATCAGCGTTGACGTCCCTATAACAGCAAGTTTTTTTGCTATTTTTTATTCTCAATTGCGTCGATGCTCGCCCTAAGCCTGCCGCCGCTTCATATTTCTTTACACGAAAACCCTTGCAATCGATTAATGAATCGACGAAAATCTAAATGAGAATTATTGCTATTTGTAGCGCATGCGCCTCACCCAACAACATGAAGAAAATCCGTAATGCAAGCAAGCGCAAAAAACCCCCAACGTGCTTACTGGTTGAAGACGCTGCACCAATGGCACTGGATCAGCTCTGCCATCTGTCTGCTCGGCATGCTGATGTTTGCGGTGACTGGCTTTACGCTGAATCACGCAAGCCAGATCGAAGCCAAACCTACCATCACGTCCAAAAAAATCGAATTGCCGGCCGAATTGCGCACGCAGTTGGCAAAGATTAATTCGGACGACGATAACGACAAGGCGAACGATCCGTTGCCGGTCGAATTGCAGCATTGGATGAAGAATCAGCTGTCGGTCGATGTCGGCACGCGCGAGGCGGAATGGTCACCGGAAGAAGTTTATGTAGCGCTGCCGCGTCCGGGCGGCGACGCCTGGTTGCGCATCGATCGCGCCAGCGGCGATGTGGAATATGAATTAACCGATCGCGGCTGGATCTCGTATCTGAACGATCTGCACAAGGGCCGTAATTCAGGTGCGGTGTGGAGCTGGTTCATCGATATTTTTGCCGCAGCCTGTCTGATCTTTTCGATCACCGGCTTGTTCATCTTGAAGATGCATGCGAACAACCGACCGATGACCTGGCCTATGGTCGGGCTGGGGATTTTGATTCCGTTTTTGCTGGCTATTCTGTTTATTCACTGATTACACACCAAGAGGATTTTCCTTATGCGAATTAGTTACTCCTTTGTGCTGGGCGCTGCGCTGACAACACCAGCCGCCTTTGCTGCAGACCTGAATGTGAAGGTCGAGATTCCTCGCCTGAACGTAGCTGAATATCACAAGCCTTACGTAGCGTTCTGGGTCGAGAATACCGATCAAACGTTCGTGCGCAATCTGTCGGTCTGGTATGACCTCAAGAAAAAAGATAACGGCGGCACCAAGTGGCTGAAAGATGTCCGCCAATGGTGGCGCAAGAGCGGCCGCGATCTGCAGATGCCGGTTGACGGCATCAGTGGTGCGACGCGCGCGCCGGGTGAACAGCAAATGTCATTCAGCGGCGCCAAATCCGGCATGGATAAATTGCCGGCCGGCGACTATGTGCTGGTAGCGGAAGCATCACGCGAAGCAGGTGGCCGTGAAGTGGTGCGCGTGCCGTTTGCATGGCCGCCGAAATCAACACAAACCGCACAAGCCAAAGGCGAGCATGAACTTGGCGCTGTCTCGGTCGAACTCAAGCCGTAATCAAACCAATATCCAAGGACATTTAATGAAAAATACTTTGCTTTGGCATACTACGGCGCTGGCTACTTCCCTGATCGTCGCCCTGCCGATGGCCGCGCATGCGCATCGTCCATTTTTGCTGCCGTCATCGACCTTGACGCAAGGTGCTGATTCCATCGTGACGATAGACGCATCGTCATCCGATGAGCTGTTCAACCTCAGCCGGCCGGTACTGATTGATAATGTCGTCATCAGCGGCCCGGAAGGCACATCGGTCACGCCGGAAAACTCTGTCGCCGGCAAGCAACGCAACAGCTTTGAATTGAAGCTGACGAAAGAAGGCACATACAAGGTTTCTGCCCTCACCGACAGCCTCAGCGCAATGTACAAAGTCAACGGCGAGATGAAACGCTGGCGCGGCACCAACGATGCTTACACAAAAGAGATACCGGCCAATGCAACGGATTTGAATGTAAGCCGCATGCAGAGTCGCGTGGAAACCTTCATCACAGCGGGCAAGCCAAGCGCGCAAGCATTGAAACCGAGCGGCAACGGTTTGGAACTGGTACCACTAAGCAATCCGACTGAAATCTTTGCTGGCGATACCGGTAACTTCCGCTTCCTGCTTGATGGCAAACCAGCAGCGGATTTGACGGTAACCATCATCCGCGGCGGCAATCGCTATCGCGATGGACTCGGCGAGATCACGCTGAAAACCGACAAGGATGGCAAGCTCAGTATCAAGTGGGCGAACGCTGGCATGTACTGGTTGAGCGCCAACATCAGCCCGCCGAGAGAAACGGTAGGCACCATCGCGCAGCCGGTGCGCCGCATCAGCTACAGCGCGACGCTGGAAGTCCTGCAACCGTAACGAGTATGTTTCAAATGCGCCCGTTGCTGTACGAGCAACGGGCGTTTTTTCTTGTTGAACTGAATCCACTATGAGACGCACGCTGGTCCCGACTATCGACACATCACCGCAGCCGCCCGCCTTGGGTAGCGTGGTACATGCATTGCACGGTCATACGATGGGCACTACGTGGTCGGTCAAACTGGTCGCCGATGCTGCGCGCGCTTTAGCACCGTTGCAAAGCGCAATCCAGAATCAACTTGATGCTGTCGTTGCGCAAATGAGTACCTGGGAATCAGACTCCGCTCTCAGCCGCTTCAACGATGCACCGCCCAATAGTTGGCATACCTTGCCGACGGAATTTTTCTCCGTGCTTGCATACGCATTGCAGGTCGCGCGCGACAGCGACGGCGCCTACGATCCAACTGCCGGTGCATTGGTCAACGCGTGGGGCTTTGGTCCGACGCAGCGATATAGCGATGCCGCATTTATCGCGCCAAGCGCTGCGCAACTTGCCATTGCACGTGCGCGTTGTGGCTGGCAACGTATTCAACTCGACGTCGAATCGCAACGTGCATTGCAGCCGGGCGGCGTGTATGTCGACCTGTCGGCAATCGCCAAAGGTTTCGGCGTTGATCAGCTTGTGCATGCCTTGCTGCAACGAGGTATAGACAGCTTCCTGGTAGAAGTTGGCGGGGAATTGCGCGGCGCTGGCATCAAACCGGATGGACAGCCATGGTGGATTGCACTGGAACATCCGTTGTCGACATCCTCGACTGCTGCAAACGAATCAAACATAGCGACCATTGCTGCACTCTACAATTTGTCTGTCGCCACATCCGGCGACTATCGTCGTTATTTTGAAGATGGTGAAACGCGCTTTTCGCACACGATAGATCCGCGCAATGGCGAACCTATCTCTCATGGCCTTGCATCTGTGACGGTATTGCATCGCGATTGCATGGCTGCCGATGCATGGTCGACCGCACTCGGTGTAATGGGTGCAGAACAAGGCTTGGCCTATGCGGATAGACACGATCTGGCGGCGCTGTTTATTCAACGCGGCAATCAAGGTTTTGAAGAACACATGAGTAAATCAATGGCGGCCTTGCTGCAATGAACTGGAGCGATCAAACCCGAGCGATTGTTGCGACCATTCTTGTCGCTGTATATATCGCCTTGTGCGCAGGCATTTACTATGCACAAAGACGTAAGCGTCAGCAGGCATTGCGTAATGCAGCAGCACTGATCCCCGCAGCGGATGGTGCGCAACCATGGTTGGTCGGCTATGCAAGTCAAACCGGTTTTGCTGAAGAATTAGCCTGGCACACCGCGCGTCTGTTGCACACGGCTGGTGTTCCCACCCGCGTAACAAGCTTGTCGGAAATCAGCGCCAGCGATTTGTCGCAGGCCGAGCGCGCTCTCTTCATTGTCAGTACTTACGGTGAAGGCGATCCGCCGGATAATGCATCCTTATTTGTAAGCAAGCTAATGAGCCTACAACTCGCCTTGCCGAATCTGCATTTCGGCGTATTGATGTTGGGTGATAGCGAGTATGCAAATTTTTGCGGCTTCGGCCGCAGCTTGACGACCTGGCTCAAAACATCCGGTGCGCAAGCATTGTTTGACAGCGTCTTCGTCGACAAAGCCGCTAACAGCGCATTGCAAACCTGGCAGCATCATCTGAGTCATATTGCGGGCACCAGTGATGCCCCCGACTGGCAAGCACCGTCATATCAACAATGGCGGCTGGCTGCACGCCGACACCTGAATCCGGGCAGCGCCGGCGCGCCAACCTTCCATCTGGAACTGGAAGCAATCAGTGATGCAGCGGCAAGTTGGGAAGCTGGCGATCTAGTCCAGGTTCTTGCGCCCGACGACGCACAACGTCCGCGCGAATATTCCATTGCATCGATTCCAGCAGACGGTCGCGTGCATTTGCTGGTTCGTCAAGAGCGACGCGAAGATGGAAGCCTGGGCATCGCCTCCGGTTGGTTGACCAAACAAGCTGCCGTCGGTGAGCCGATAGCCTTGCGCCTGCGTCCACACAGCAACTTCCGCCTCGGTGACAACGCACATCGTCCTCTGATGCTGATCGGCAATGGCACTGGCCTGGCCGGTTTGCGCAGCCATTTGAAAGCACGCGCAGCAAGTGGCGCATCTCGCAACTGGCTTATATTTGGTGAACGCAATGCCGCATACGATTTTTACTATCGTGATGAAATTGAAACGTGGCAAAGCCAAGGTAACTTGGAGCGCGCTGATCTTGTATTTTCACGCGATCAGATTGAACGCATCTATGTACAAGACAAGTTGCGCGAACAGGCAGAACAGGTACGCGCATGGATCGCAGCAGATGCAGCGGTGTATGTGTGCGGCAGTCTGGAAGGAATGGCTGGCGGCGTCGAAGACGCACTGACCGAGATACTCGGCAAAGAAACCGTGGGCCAGCTAATCGCGCAAGGACGTTACCGACGCGATGTGTATTAATCGATCAACTACCACGACCCTTGTCGCTGACTAGACAGCGGCCCATTGCCTTAACAGATTGTGATAGTGCCCGGTCAGGCCGACCACTTCTTCGCAATCGCCTACTTTTTCCCGCAGCTTTTGAATGTTCTGATCAAGTTCGTACAACATCGTGCGGTGTCCATCATTGGCAACCATGCTTTGTATCCAGAAGAATGAGCAAACCCGTGCGCCACTGGTAACCGGCTCGACTTTATGCAAACTACTCGACGGATACAAAATGAGATCGCCGGCCGGTAACTTCACTTCGTGCTCACCATAAGTGTCAGCAACAATCAGTTCTCCACCCTCGTATTCTTCCGGCTCGCAAAGAAACAACGTGCATGATAAATCGGTACGCAAACTCAAGTTGGTGCCTGGAATGGTGCGTATCGAACCGTCGATGTGAAAACCGTAGTGTTCGCCACCTTCATAGCGATTGAATAATGGCGGCACGAAACGATACGGCAACGCGGCAGCGATGAACTGCAGGTTTTTCGTCAATGCCTTGAGAATGATTTCTCCAAGTTCTCTTCCGATAGGAGAAAGCTCAGGCAACTGCCGATTGCGTTTGACTTGCGCACCCTGGGCGCCCACTGTCTCGCGTCCGTCGACCCAATCTGTCTTATCTAGCCGACTGCGTATTTCCGCGACCTGCTGCGGTGTTAGCACCTCGGGTATATGCAACATCATGATCTTGTCCTTAAATGAAAAGAGCCGCTCCCGAAGGAGAGGCTCAAAGTATAACGTTACCCTGTATAGATCTATTGCTTAGAACTTGAGATTTGCCGTCAGCAATGCGTTACGTTCTTGACCCGGCGTGTAGCGTGCACCACTGTTGTTCAACGATGCGATGTATTTCTTGTCGAACAGGTTATATACATTCAGCTGCAGCGACAGGTTTTTGCTAACGTCGTAGGAAGCCATTGCATCAGCAACCCAGTAGTCTGGCATGGTCGATAAACCGCTGGTCGGCGCGGTGACATTGCTGCTGCGTGCTTGCGTATCTACATAACGCGCGCCGCCACCGATCGTGATGCCGTTTTCCAGTTTATATGTCGCCCAGGAAGTGAACGTGACCTTAGGCGAGAAGACGATAATGCCGCCCTGATTGGTTGGCGTGCCCTTGATGATCTTGGAATCCATATACGCAAGACCTGTACTGACATTCAAACGTGGCGTGATTTGTCCAACCAGACCCAGCTCGATGCCATCGACACGACGCTTGCCGAGTTGGCTGAAGACTTCTGGCGTGCCGCCGTCGGAAACCAATTCATTCTTGTTTTCGCTGCGGAAGATGGCTGCGGTTGCAGACACGCGATTATCAAACAGATCCCACTTGGTTCCGAGTTCGATATTGCTGCCTTCCTGCGGTTTCAAGGTAGGGCTGTTGGCATTTGTCGGATCAGCATTCAACGAGAAGTTATTGCCGCCTGGTGGTTGGAAAGAATTGGATATGCCTGCATAAATACTGCCGTTGGCTGCCGGCTTGTAGACTGCACCGAGCTTCCAGCTCAACAACGTATCTGTCAGAGTCTGATCAGGATTCTTCGTCAACGTGTTGCTTGCAAAGCTGGCAGAGTTAGTCTCTGTACGGAAGCGTTCCAAACGCGCGCCAGCACTCAGCAACCATTGTTCAGAAAGTTTCAAGGTATCAAATGCATAAGCGGCGGCACTGAACGTATTACCGTCCGAGTAGGTTCCGCGATAAATAGGCGCTGCCACCGAATCGTTCCTGTTCGGGGAGTACAGATTAGCCTTTGTACCTGTCGAGTTCGTCACCGGCGTTTGCGAGTTCTGGCTCTCATAGATGAATTCAACACCGGTCGACAAGGTGTGCTTGATGAAGCCGGTATCAAACTCGGTCGTCAGGTTAGTCTGATTAGTCACGATGTCATTGGTTTGTTGCTTCCCTTGACGCGATCTGCCAACGGTAAAGGTTGCTGGATTGCCCCCGACCGCCGCATCCGCTGGCACCAGAGCGCTTACACCCGTGATCAACAAATCCTGCTTGGAGCGGCCGACGCGCGTTGTGTTGCGGATGGTCGTGCCAGGCGCGATATCGTGCTCGATGCGAGCAGTGAGCATATCGATCGTTACATCGTCATGATCACCATTTACGCCGTAATAATTGCTGGAATCGACGGCCGGGCCCCTACCGATAGGAACGAAAGGACTCGTGTTATTGACTCGTCCCTGGAAAACATAACCGTCCTTGCCAAAAGTCGACACGCCGCCATCCGGGGTATTTCTTTGGTCTATGTGCAGGTAATTCAAGGTCGTACGCGTTGCCGTTCCCAGACCAAATGACAAGGAAGGTGCGATACCGACACGTTTGTTTTCTACTTCGTTACGACCTGGCGTGCCGTAATCCTGTGCCACGAAATTCAGGCGGAATGCTGAACCCGGAATACCGATATCCAGCTTGCGGTTCAAATCAACCGTCGCGCGTTGGCGATCTGCCGTGCCAACCGTCAGGCTGCCATTAGTAAAGTCTTCGAATTGCGCCGATTTGGTGGACATGTTGATATAACCGGAAGAAGCGCCGCGACCATTGTCGGAACCCGATGGGCCTTTGACGACTTCTACCTGATCAATATTAAATGTGTCGCGCGAGATCGAACCCAGATCGCGAATACCGTCGACAAAAATGCTGCCGGATGTATCGAAGCCGCGCATGAAGATCGCATCGCCGGTTTGCGTATTGCCGTTTTCACCGAGCTGGATACTGATACCCGGTGTATTGCGCAAGGCTTCCGTCAAGGAAGTCGCTCCCTGCTGCTGCAAAATTTCCTTTTTGATGACAGAAACCGTTTGCGGCGTATCAATCAGCGGCTGCGTGAATTTTGGCGAAGAAACAGTATCTGCCTTGTAATTTTCAGGCGACGCACCCTGCACTGTGATCTGCGGAAGTGTTTCTGTTTTTTTTGCAGCAGCGTCGCTGGTTTGCTGCGCATAAACTGCACCAGGCAAGGCAATGAATGCCATTGCAATTGCTGCGGAACAGCTAGAACGACGGGCGATATGGTGCTTGCGGCTTTTGATATGAGCCATCTGTAATTCCTCCAAGTTGTGATGATTAGGTGCACTGGCTAGTCTGCAACCGGCACGACACAAGTCGGTGGATGAAATCAGATGGCTGGCTGTCGATCCGAAGAATCAACGGAATACAGATGATAATGATTCGCTTTTACTATGCAAACCAAATTGTGTTGGAAATGATACAAAGCGCGATACAAATAGCTCTCATTATTGAAACGATAATAATTCGTATTTATAATTCGAGACCTCAAAGTGAGCAATGTTTTATCCGCTGCCAAAGCGGCATCGAATGTTGGCCAGCACAAAATTGACTGCCAAATAAATTTTCCAATCAATCAATTTCTGATTACCCAAAAGGACCGTATGAATCGCCACCTCACCCCACTGGCCGCCGCTTTACTGGCTGCGTTTTCCACCCCTGCTGCTTTTGCCCAAACTGCACCCACCGAGGCAACTTTGCCCGCAGTGACGGTACAAGCTGGCGAACAAACGTACAACACGACCACTTCGACTAGCGCGACAAAGATAGACGCGCCATTGCGCGATATCCCTCAAATTGTAAACATAGTCCCGCAAGAATTGATGCGCGACAAAGCCGTGCGCTCAATGGAGGACGCCGTGAAATCCGTGCCTGGTGTTGGCTTGTCGCACGGCGATGGTCAACGCGACCAGGTTACGATTCGCGGCTTCACCGCGATTGGCGATCAGTTTGTTGATGGTGTGCGTGACGATGCACTGTATTTCCGTGACATGTCCAATGTTGAGCAGGTAGAGGTCGTCAAAGGGCCTGCATCTGTTCTGTATGGTCGTGGCTCGTCCGGTGGCTTGATCAACCGCGTTACCAAAAAACCTGGCATGGACAAAAACGAAGCCATGCTGCAAGTCGGCAGTTGGAATCAGCGCCGTGGCGAGTTTGATCTTGCCCGCAATTATGAAGAAAGCGGCGTTGCCTTTCGCGTGACCGGTGCGGTAGAGCGAGCAGATAGTTATCGCGACCAGCAATTCCTGGAGCGCGAGGCATTTGCGCCCTCACTCTTGCTCAAACTCGGTGACAATACCAAGCTGCTGCTGCAAGCTGAATATCTGCATGACAAACGTGTGACCGACTTCGGTATTCCTTCTTATCAAGGCCTGCCTGTCAATGTCGCGCCGAGTACTTATTACGGTGCAGCCAATGCCAGAGACAACGATTATTCGGATGCGAAAGTAACTTCGACGGGTTTCACGCTGGATCACCGTTTCAACAATGAATGGTCGATACGCAATACCTTCCGTTACTACGAATACTCACTGGCTCGTTACAATACGAATGTTTCCGCGGTTAATGAAACAACAAAAAGGGCCACGCTCAGCCGCGGTAATGTTCAACGCGACGAGAGTGGCTATTTCAACCAGACCGAGTTGATGCAAAAAGTTACGCTGGCCGGTATGCAGCATCAAATGTTGTATGGCGTGGAAATTGGTCAGCAAAACAAGAATCAACGATTTCTGACGCAAAACAACATTGCAACGGTTGATCTCTTCAACCCAGTCAATCCAGTCGTCCCGTTCACCGTCACGGCACCAACGAGTACGACTGACAACAAGGGTATCCTGACCACGGCCAGTGCTTATGTACAGGACCTCGTTACACTATCGGAAAAATGGAAAGCTCTGGCCGGCATCCGCTACGACTCATTCAAGCAGGAAACCCAGCAACACATTGCCGGACAAGCCAATCTGAACCGCACCGACACAGCATGGAGTCCGCGTGTCGGTCTGGTGTATCAGCCAAGCACCACTCAGTCCTACTATGCATCGGTTAGCAAATCGTTCCAGCCATCTGCGGAAACCTTTGCGCTGGCAGCGAACGCCGCACAACTGGCACCGGAAGAAACTACCAGCAAGGAAATTGGTGCCAAGTTTGATTTATTTGATGGCAGAGCTTCGGCCACCGCATCGCTGTTCCAACTGGACCGGACCAACATCAAGTCTAGCGACCCGACCAAACCTGGCGTCCTCGTTCCCATCGGCGAGCAGCGTACCGATGGTATCGAGCTGACGTTTACCGGCGATCTGTCGGGCGGCTGGCAAATCTGGTCCGGCTACGCCTATCTGGATGCGCGCGTGGCCAAGTCACCTAGTACGGGAGCGGGCAATAATGGTGTAAAGGTCCCACTAGAGGGAAAGCGCGCCACCCTGACGGCTGAGCACAGCGCCAACATCTGGCTGACCAAGGCCCTAGGCCACGGCTTCAGCGCCGGCGCCGGCGTGAACTATGTCGGCGATCGCTTTGCCGATCCGGCCAATACCGTCACGCTGCCAAGCTACACAACGATGGATGCGATGGTGGCTTACCGCATTAAAGGGTTCGATTTGCAGTTGAACGTCAACAATCTGTTCGACCGCGAGTACATCATCTCTGGTCACGGCACTTCTGCCAATCTCAACTTGCCAGGTGCTCCACGCAATGTGCAATTAACCGCACGTTACGCATTCTGATAACAACATGCCCACCACCCTAAAGGTCGTGGGCAATTTTTTAGATTGGCAAACAATGAAAAATTTCATCAAACCCTTACTTGCCACAGCCTGCTGTGCAGCATTGTTGGTAAGCAGCGTAGCGCAAGCACATTACCTTTGGCTGGAATCAGGCAAGACCGACGCATCACTGTATTACGGCGAAGTCGATGTTCAGTTGAGAGAGAAAAGTCCGGGCAAACTTGATCGCATTAGCGGTTTACAAGCATTCGTGCCCAACGGCAGCGACGTCAAATCAGTCAATGTCAATCGCACGGCCACTCACCTAGGCATTGCCAGCGGCAAAGCATCCACCGTTCTGGCGCTGGAAGAATCCCTTGCTGTTGCAGACCTGACCAAACACAACCTCGGCATGGCCAAGTCGAATTACTATGCTCGCCTCGGTCAACCCTTGGCTAGCGGTACAACATCGCCACTGGTATTGGATATTGCTCAAGGCAGCAAAGCGAACTCCTTCGTTTTGCTATATCGCGGACAGCCGCTGAAAAACGCCAAGCTTGAAGTCATCGCGCCTAACACTTGGATGCAGGAACATCACACCAATGAGCAAGGCATCGTTGAAATCAATACGCCATGGCGCGGCCAGTATGTGATGCATGTGCTGCACATCGATAAAACCGCTGGCGAATTTGCGGGCAAGCCATATGACAATCTGCGCAATCATTTGACTTACACCTTTGTGAAAAGCAAGGGCGCAAATGCCGGCCCGGTGCAGCCACCTAAACATCCGATGGACTAAGCATGAGTGCTGACGGAACGTTTCGCACGCGCGAAGGCAAGCCGGTCGATTTATCCGGCATTGCTTCGCATGACAAACACGTTCGTCGGCGCAGCAAACGCGCCATCTTCCTCACCTGGCTGCGCAAGATTCATTTGTACGTTGGACTATGGGGTGCCGTGTTCGGACTGCTGTTTGGTGCGACCGGCATTTTGCTCAATCATCGCGCCATCCTGAAAATCCCCGTTGAGAAAACTGTGCAATCAACCGCGCAGCTGACACTTCCATCCAGCCGTTTTGCCAATCCTGAAGAGATGTCCAGGTGGCTGCAAAAGGAACTGGATTTTGTCCCTATTGCACCACCCGTCGTCAAATCCCAACCGGCAAAAACCATCCTGTGGGATGACCGCGAATTAACCCAGCCAGAGCGTTGGACCATCGCATTGAATCGCCCCGGCCGCGGTGTATCTGCCGAATATTTCGTCGGCAATCGCTTCGTTAAACTGGATCAGGTTGATGCCACGCCGATCGGTACTTTGACCCGCTTGCATATGTCTATCGGTGTGAGTGCTTTTTGGGTTTTGCTGGCTGACTCAATCGCCGGTAGTTTGATCTTGTTATCAATTACCGGCCTTCTGCTGTGGACGCAATTGCACACCGTGCGCAGCATCGCAGTCATGACCAGCGTTGGCGCTTTACTGGCCGGGGTCTGGTTCATGTGGTCGATATAAGTACCGGCCCGCCGGAGATCTGGGTGCAAAGTCCAGAATGTCTTTATGGACATCCCGGCAAAAATGCCTACTATGAATAGATGAATTGCTGACGGTATGGCGAGTGACAATTGCCACTCGTCATCTTTACCGAGGCAATTGGCTAAAGGAGATTCATCATGTTCTCCGAACTAAACTGGCTTCCGTCTTTTTTTACCCTTGCTATCATCGTTTTCCTCGTCTCGGCCATCAAGATTTTCCGCGAGTATGAGCGTGGCGTCGTCTTTACCTTGGGCCGCTTCTGGAAGGTGAAGGGGCCAGGTCTGGTCATCATCATTCCCTTGATTCAGCAGGTAGTACGCGTGGATTTGCGTACCGTGGTGCTCGAGGTGCCGACTCAGGATGTCATCTCGCGCGATAACGTTTCCGTGAAGGTCAGTGCCGTTGTGTACTTCCGCATCATTGATCCGCAAAAGGCGATCATTCAGGTGGCGAATTACCTGAACGCAACGAGCCAATTGGCACAAACCATGTTGCGTTCGGTATTAGGCAAGCACGTTTTGGATGACATGCTGGCCGAGCGGGAAAAATTGAATCACGACATTAGAGAATCGCTGGATGTACAAACCGACTCGTGGGGCATCAAGGTTGCCAACGTCGAGATCAAGCAAGTCGATCTGACGGAATCCATGATCAGAGCCATCGCCAGACAAGCGGAGGCTGAACGTGAGCGGCGCGCCAAAGTAATTCATGCCGAAGGCGAATTGCAGGCGTCTGAAAAATTATTTGCTGCAGCCAAAATCCTGGCACAGGAACCACAAGCAATACAGTTGCGTTATCTGGAAACCCTGACGGTGATAGGAGCAGATAAAAACACGACCATCATCTTTCCTCTGCCGATAGAGTTGCTGTCCTTCCTCAGTCGCCTTAAACCCGCTGAATCATCGGGTCATGCGACACCTGACGACAACAGAATGGCAATGTAACGATGAGATGACGCGCTATCGTTTGAGTCCGACGCATCTGCGTCAGACGACCTTCAACTTCGCAAACGCTGGATTAGCCGGAGGAAAAGCCGGTTTCAACTTCTGCAAGGTATCCAGCAAGATGCTGGCTATCGCCAGATTGCGATGTGTTTTTGAATCAGCTGGAATCACGTACCACGGCGCATGAGCGGCATCGGTTTCAGCGATCGCCTTTGCATACTGACGCTGGTAATCGCTCCAGTATTTGCGCTCTTCCAGATCGTTGGGATCAAACTTCCAGTGCTTGTCGGAATAGGCGATACGCTCTTCCAGCCGCTGCTTTTGCGCGTCGCTGGAAATGTGCAAAAAGAATTTGAGAATGACGGTACCGGTTTCCGCCAGCATTTTTTCAAATGCGCGTATGTGCTCATAACGCCTTGCACATTCCTTGTTGTCTATCCAGTCGTGTACGCGTGTGATTAATACATCTTCGTAATGACTACGATTGAAAATCGTGAACTCGCCCAGCCCCGGCACTTGCTGATGCACGCGCCACAAATAATCGTGCGCCTTCTCTTCCGCAGTCGGTGCCTTGAAAGCGATGCTGCTGACACCGAGCGGATCAATCTTGCCGAACACACCGCGCACAGTGCCATCCTTGCCGGAGGTATCCATACCTTGCAAGACGATCAGGATTTTATGTTTGCGTTCGGCGTACAAAATCTCCTGCACGTCGGCAATCTGCTGTGCGAGCTGCTCAACCTGCAATTTATCCCCGGCCTTGTCGCCGCTGGAAAGCGGTTTCTTGCCGGCAGCCGCATCCACTATCTTTTGCTTTTTAGTCGCTCGGAATTGTTGCTGGATGCTGGCCATAGTGATCTCCGTTAACCTTGCTCGGCATGCCAGATGGCATGATCGATTTTTGTACAACGATCTGCGACGACATCCAGGCCGGCGGCACGCGCCTTGTCGCTTGCCGCTTCATTGATCACGCCAATTTGCAGCCATACGCCTCGGGCATGGATCGCAATAGCTTCATCGACGATGGGGCCGACCAATTCTGATTTGCGGAAAATATCCACCAGATCGATACGCGTTTGCTGCTCCTCCAGCGCTGCGGCTGCCAACATCAACGTTGCATAGCAATGCTCACCGAGAATGTGAGTGCCTGCACACACCGGATTGACTGGAATAATCCGGTATCCGTGGCGTTGCAGGTAGGCGGCGACGCCATGGCTGGGCCTATCCGACTTGGGGGATAAGCCGACGATGGCAATGACGCGTGATTCGGCCAGTAACTTGGTGATGGTTTGCGGATTTTGATTCATGATTCCTTTTCCAAAAACAAGAAGGGCAGCCTAAGCTGCCCTTCATTGTATGCGGGAATTCCCGATTAACGTTTTTGACGCAACCGTTGAATCGCCGCCAACTGTGCAATCGCTGAGGCCAATTCAGCCTGTGCTTGTGCGTAGTCGATTTTCGATTCTCTATTGACCAGTGCTTCTTCGGCCAATTGTTTTGCTTCTGCTGCCTTGGCTTCATCCAGATCGGCACCGCGAATCGCGGTGTCGGCCAGAACCGTCACGCCGTGTGGTTGCACTTCCAGAATACCGCCTGCTACAAAGACAAATTCGTCTTCAGCCTGGCCGGCAATCTTGATGCGAACCGCACCTGGTCGGATGCGTGTGATCAGTGGCGTGTGGCCCGGCAAGATGCCGAGTTCGCCTGATTCGCCCGGCAGCGCGACAAACTCTGCTTCGCCGGAGAAGATTTCTTCTTCGGCGGAGACTACCTCTACGCGCATTGTGTGTGCCATGTTAGAACCTTATTTCTTCGTCCAAAGACCGGAAAACGTTTGCTTGCGCATGCAGCGTTGAAGCTGCACCGCGCAAGCTGCTCAATGATTAGTTGAGTTTTTTCGCTTTTTCGATTGCTTCTTCGATAGTGCCTACCATGTAGAACGCTTGTTCTGGCAGGTGATCGAGTTCGCCGGATGCGATCATTTTGAAACCATTGATCGTATCTTTGAGCGAAACGTATTTACCTGGTGCGCCGGTAAATACTTCAGCAACGTGGAACGGTTGCGACAGGAAACGTTGCATCTTACGTGCACGTGCGACCAGCAGTTTGTCTTCTGGTGCCAACTCGTCCATACCCAGAATCGCGATAATGTCGCGCAATTCCTTGTAGCGTTGCAAGGTACCTTGAACAGCGCGAGCTGTGTCGTAGTGATCTTGACCAACGACGAGTGGATCCAATTGACGCGATGTCGAATCGAGTGGATCAACCGCTGGGTAGATACCGAGCGATGCGATGTCACGTGACAGAACAACGGTGGAATCCAAGTGAGCAAACGTGGTTGCTGGAGATGGATCGGTCAAATCATCCGCTGGAACGTAGACGGCCTGGATCGATGTGATCGAACCGGTTTTTGTCGAGGTAATACGTTCTTGCAGACGACCCATTTCTTCAGCCAGTGTAGGTTGATAACCCACAGCCGAAGGCATACGACCCAGCAGAGCGGATACTTCAGTACCAGCCAGTGTGAAACGATAGATGTTATCGACGAAGAACAACACGTCTTTACCTTCGTCACGGAACGCTTCAGCCATAGTCAGACCGGTCAACGCAACGCGCAGACGGTTACCTGGTGGTTCATTCATCTGACCGTAGACCATCGCTACTTTGGAGTTGGCTGGATTTTCCAGATCAACTACTTTCGCATCAGCCATCTCGTGGTAAAAGTCATTACCTTCACGAGTACGTTCACCAACACCAGCAAACACGGACAAGCCGCTGTGTGCTTTAGCGATGTTGTTAATCAGTTCCATCATGTTGACTGTCTTACCGACGCCAGCACCACCGAACAGACCGACTTTACCGCCTTTTGCAAACGGGCAAACCAAGTCAATAACCTTGATGCCTGTTTCCAGCAAATCCTGCGATGGCGACAATTCGTCGTACGCAGGCGCTTTGCGGTGGATCGATGCTGTGCGCTCTTGGCTCACAGGACCGCATTCGTCGATTGGGTTACCCAACACGTCCATGATGCGGCCAAGAGTAGCCGTACCGACTGGCACCGTGATTGGATTGCCAGTGTTTTGAATGATCATGCCGCGACGCAAACCGTCGGATGTACCGAGTGCAATGGTACGAACAATACCGTCACCCAACTGTTGCTGAACTTCCAGCGTCAGTTCGGAGCCTGCCATCTTCAAGGCATCGTAAATCTTAGGCATCGCATTGCGGGGAAATTCAACGTCCACCACCGCGCCGATACACTGAACGATTTTGCCATCAGCCATTTTCGTTCCTTCAATATATAAAATTTAAAATCTGGTTGTTGAGAACAACGCCTTGCTTACGCTTGGAGTTGTCCAGCAATCGAATTAAACCGCAGCCGCACCGGCAACGATCTCGGAAAGTTCTTTCGTAATCGCAGCCTGACGCGTCTTGTTATAGACCAGCTTCAGTTCACCAATCACGCTACCTGCATTGTCGCTTGCCGATTTCATCGCCACCATGCGAGCCGATTGCTCGGACGCGAGGTTTTCCGCTACAGACTGGAAAATCAGCGCTTCAACATAACGGATCAACAATTCATCAATCACGGCTTGCGCATCCGGCTCATAGATGTAATCCCAAGCCAGCGAATCTGCATCTGCCTTCAACGCATCAGCGGCCAATGGCAGCAACTGCTCCATCATCGGCTCTTGCTTCATCGTGTTGATGAACTTGGTGTACACGACATACACCGCGTCCAGCTTGCCGTCTTGATACGCATCGAGCATCACCTTGACCGGACCAATCAACTTGTCCAGGTGAGGGGTGTCGCCGATTTGCACCGCATGCGACACAACACGTGCGCCGATACGATTCAGGAAGCCCAAACCTTTATTGCCGATTGCGACGGTTTCGACCTTCTTGCCTTGCGCTTCAAGTTCGCGCAATTTAGTCGTCACGATACGCAGGGAGTTCGTGTTCATACCGCCACACAAACCCTTGTCAGTCGTCACGATAATGAAACCAACCGTTTTCGACACATCCGACTTCACCAGAAACGGATGCGAGTATTCCGGATTGGCTTGCGACAAGTTGGCAGCGATATTACGAATCTTGTCGCTGTATGGACGAGCCGCGTGCATCCGGTCTTGCGCCTTGCGCATTTTGGATGCTGCGACCATTTCCATCGCCTTGGTGATCTTCTTCGTATTTTCTACGCTCTTGATCTTGCCACGTATCTCTTTGCCTGAAGCCATGAGTTATTACTCCTTATAGCCCCGGAATCAGAACGATTTTTTGAAATCAGCAATCGCAGCAGCCAATGCAGCTTCGTCGTCTTTCTCGAGCTTTTTGGTGTCTTCGATTTTTTGCAGCAATGCTGCGTGGCTGGACTTCATGAAACCGTGCAGACCTGATTCGAATGCGAGTACACGTTTGACTTCGAGGTCATCGAAGTAACCTTTGTTGACCGCAAACAGCGAAACCGCCATCAACGAGATCGACAATGGAGCGTACTGAGCTTGTTTCAACAATTCGGTTACACGTGCACCGCGGTCGAGTTGCTTACGGGTCGATGCATCCAGATCCGAAGCGAACTGAGCAAACGCAGCCAATTCACGGTACTGCGCCAAATCGGTACGGATACCGCCGGACAGGCCCTTGATGACTTTGGTTTGAGCAGCACCACCAACGCGCGATACCGAGATACCAGCGTTAATCGCTGGACGGACGCCCGAGTTGAACAACGATGTTTCCAGGAAGATCTGACCGTCGGTAATCGAAATTACGTTGGTTGGAACGAATGCGGAAACGTCGCCTGCTTGTGTTTCGATGATAGGCAATGCTGTCAACGAACCGGTCTTGCCTTTTACTGCGCCTTTGGTGAACGCTTCGACGTAGTCGGCGTTAACACGTGCTGCGCGTTCGAGCAAACGGCTGTGGAGATAGAACACGTCGCCAGGGAACGCTTCGCGGCCTGGTGGACGACGCAACAGCAAGGACACTTGACGGTACGCAACAGCTTGTTTCGACAAATCGTCATACACGATCAGCGCATCTTCACCGCGATCGCGGAAGTATTCGCCCATGGCGCAACCGGAGTAAGCCGAAACGAACTGCATAGCAGCCGATTCAGATGCCGTTGCAGCAACCACGATGGTGTATTCCATCGCGCCGTGTTGTTCCAGCGAACGAACGATGTTTTTGATCGACGATGCTTTTTGGCCGATAGCAACGTAGATACACGTTACGTTTTGACCTTTTTGATTGATGATGGCATCGATCGCGACAGCTGTTTTACCAGTTTGGCGATCACCAATGATCAGTTCGCGTTGACCGCGACCGATAGGTACCATCGCGTCAATCGCTTTGATACCGGTTTGCATTGGTTGGTCGACGGATTGACGAGCAATAACGCCTGGTGCGATTTTTTCGATAGGAGCGGTCAATTTTGCATTGACTGGACCTTTGCCGTCGATCGGTTGACCGAGAGCATTAACGACGCGGCCGCGCAGTTCAGGACCGATAGGCACTTCCAGAATACGACCGGTACATTTAACCGTGTCGCCTTCAGAGATGTGCTCGTATTCGCCCAGAATAACGGCGCCGACGGAATCACGTTCCAGATTCAGCGCGAGGCCGAAAGTATTGCCTGGGAATTCCAGCATCTCGCCTTGCATGACGTCGGACAGACCGTGGATGCGGCAGATACCGTCGGACACGGAAATAACCGTGCCTTGATTGCGAATCTCAGCGGTGTCGCCAAGGCCTTGAATGCGGCTCTTGATCAGTTCGCTGATTTCAGACGGGTTGAGTTGCATATAAACTCCTAAAATTTTTCTCTGTAGCTTGGGCTAGGTCCGACGACGATTACGCAGTCAACGCAACTTGCATCTGTTGCAGTTTCGCGCGCACCGAGGTGTCGAGCACTTCATCACCAACAACGACACGCACGCCACCGATCAATGCGCTATCAACAGCGACGGTCGGATTAAGCTTGCGGCCGAATTTCTTTTCCAGCGTTGCGACCAGCTCGGTCAACTGCGCTGACGACAGTTCAAACGCGCTGACGATTTCTGCATCAGCGGCGCCTTCTTGTGCATTTTTCAATGCGTGAAACTGTGTCGCGATTTCCGGCAACAGCGTCAGGCGGTCATTTTGCACCAGCATGTTGATGAAGTTTTTCGCTTCAGCGCCAACCGGCGATTTGAGCGCCGAGATGAATGCATTGCTGATAACGTCATCCGAAACTTTCGGGTTGTGCGCCAATGCATACACATCGGGATTCGCAGCAACCTGTGCCATTTCGGAAACCAGTTCAGACCAGCCATTCAAATCAGCGGCTTTCGCCACACGGAACAGAGCTTCGGCGTAAGGACGGGCAATCGTTGCGAGTTCGGCCATGATTACAGCTCGGCTTTCAGTTGGTTCAACAGATCGGCGTGGACTGCAGCATTGACTTCACGCTTCAGAATTTGCTCAGCACCTTTAACTGCAAGGGTAGCGACCTGGTCACGCAATGCTTCGCGAACCTGGGTTGCTTGCTGATCAGCATCTGCCTTGGCTGTCGCGATGATACGCGCAGCTTCTTCAGCGGCTGTTTTCTTGGCTTCATCAATAATGCTTTGGCCGCGCTTCTCGGCATCGCCGATACGCTTTTGACCTGCTTCTTGCGCAGATGTCAGTTCTGCCTGGGCGCGCTTTTCAGCGGCTGCCAGATCAGACTTGCCACGTTCGGCAGCTGCCAAACCGTCCGCGATCTTCTTGGCGCGCTCATCGAGCGCATTCATCAATGGTGGCCACACGAATTTCATCGTGAAGCCTGCCAGGATGAAGAAGACCACGAACTGCGCAATCAAAGTTGCATTTAAGTTCATGGTATTTCCTTCTCTAAGTAACGTATGCCGAAAATGTCTTCAGCGTGAAACCGGTCAACGACCGAATTACTTAGCGATGAACGGGTTAGCGAATGCGAACAACATAGCGATACCAACACCGATCAGGAACGCAGCATCGATCAGACCAGCCAACAGGAACATTTTGGTTTGCAATGTGTTCATCAATTCTGGTTGACGAGCAGAAGCCTCAAGGTATTTGCCACCCATGATTGCGATACCGATACAAGCGCCGATTGCGCCCAGACCAATAATCAAACCACAAGCCAGCGCTACAAATGAGAGATCAGTCATGACAATTCCTTCAAAGTTAAAGTTAAATCAAAAATTAATACTAAAAAACGGAGCCTGCTAATACTGCAATTCCAAAACCAATTTCAAAAATCTTAGTGCCCTTCATGCGCCTGGCCGATATACACCAGCGTCAGCATCATGAAAATAAATGCCTGCAGGAAAACGATCAGGATGTGGAAGATTGCCCACAAGGTACCTGCTACTACATGACCGAAGAAACCGAACGCTGTCGCGGTGGAACCCAGCAATGCAATCAACAGGAACAACAATTCGCCAGCGTACATGTTGCCGAACAACCGCATCGCCAGGGAGACGGTTTTCGCTGCGAATTCAATCATGTTCAACAGCAAGTTGAACGGTGCAAGCCAGATACCAAACGGAGCAGCGAACAATTCATGAACGAAGCCGCCAGCTCCTTTGATTTTGATGTTGTAGAAAATCATCAGCGCGAAGACGCCGAGTGCGATGCCCATAGTGCCATTCAAATCGGCAGTAGGAACAACGCGGTGATACGGGAAAATGTGATCAATACCGACTGCGTGGAAGAAGGCCGAGAACATATCAACTGGCAAGAAATCCAGCGAGTTCATCAGTGCAACCCAAACGAATACGGTCAATGCCAATGGCGCAATGAAAGTACGGTCGCCATGAACAATTGATTTAGCCTGGTTGTCGACCATTTCAACGACCATCTCAACCGCAGCCTGGAAACGACCTGGAACGCCGGAAGTTGCCTTGCGCGCAGCCAGCCACATGAAAAAGCAGCCAACAACGCCAGCAAAGATGGACCAGAAAATCGTGTCCATATTAATGATCGAAAAATCAACGATCTTGTCCTGATGCTTGGTCGAAAAATGTCCCAGATGGTGGACGATATATTCGGAAGCGGTTGGTGCTGCGTGATGCGCCGCCCCTGCAGTAGCCATTTCAGTCGCCATGTCAGTGCCTAAATAATAAGATGATGTAACTTTTCAGCGCCACAATGAACGCGGCGATTAACGCCAGCAAATTCAAATCGCGGTACAACCAGACGACCGCGCCCAAGAGGGCAATCGTCAATGCAATCTTGATAAATTCCCCGATGAAAAAAGTCATCGGATTAACAGACTCGGATTTTTGCGCAGCGGAAAATAAACGTAGCGCAAAGAGACCATTCGGCACCACGCAGCACAACCCACCTAACAGCGCCGAATACAGCGCCGGCATCCCAGCGATCAAACCGGCAATAATGCTGGCGATTACCGTAGTCGCGAGTTGCAATAGGACGACGGGCAGCATACTGGGTCCAAATGGGGCAGTCCTTTGGCGATCTTGCGATCTAGCTATTCGGACTGGAGTGAATTAAGTCGTGCGTTCCATGAAGCCACGGGATTATAAGGGCTTTCCTTGTGCACCGTCAAACGTTTGCTTGGGGAAAAATCGAGGTCTTAATGACCGTTCAATGACATTGGCCTATCCTCTGGCGCGAATATTTGCCTTATGCCAACGCTGCCAGATATTCACGTCCTTGCGGCCAGTCACCAAGATTGCTTTGCGCATTGATATGGCCCAAAGCGCCAATCGAAATGAATTGCGCATCCCAGTCGGAAGCAAAAGATTTCGCTTTTGGCAACGCGCACCACTCATCGTCGGATGAAGCGACGACGATGGCTTTGAATGGCAGCCGCAGGCGTGGCATAGGGGCAAACCCGGTAGCCGAGGCCGGCAAATCGGCTTGCTCAACATCGGCCGGTGCCACCAACAATGCCCCGGCGATCTTGTTCGCATGTGCGGCATGTCCGTATTCCATCGCCCACCACGCCACCAGCGCACAACCCAGACTATGGGCAACCAGAATCACAGTACCGTCCATATCAAGTAGCGCTGTATTCAGCGTCTCAACCCACACACTACGTTGCGGCGCATCCCATTCCCGCTGTTGTACGCGCACGACATTGGGCATGGTCGCTTCCCATTGCGTTTGCCAATGGCCGGCCCCTGAGTTGCCCAAGCCGGGCAAGATCAGGATCGTATGAGATGGCGTTGATTTTGATGCGCTACCCAACGGCAGGCTGCTTGAAAGGTCTGGCATTGCGCCCTGCTCCGGCTTGATTGTTTTTTGCCTGGCGTTCAGGTAGTTTCGCGCAATTTGGAAATGATGCCATCCAGCGCATCCAGATCCGCAAAGTCTATGATCAACTGGCCCTTGTTTTTTGCGCCCAGCTTGATCACAACCTGGCTTGCCAATGCGTCGGACAACTCTTCTTCCAGGCGCGTGATATCGCGCGATTTTTCCTTGCCGTTGGCACGCGGCTTGTTACCACCTGATTGCTCCAGCGTGGAACGCACCACCAGTTTTTCTGCTTCACGTACCGACATGCGCTTGGCCACAACCTGATTCGCCAGATTGATTTGCGTCGCGCTATCCACTGCCAGCAGAGCACGGGCGTGGCCCATATCGATATCGCCGGCCATCAACATGGTTTGCACTGGCTTGGCCAGATTCAGCAAACGCAAGAGATTGGAAACCGCACTGCGCGAACGTCCGACAGATGTCGCAGCTTGTTCATGCGTGAAATTGAAATCAGCGATCAAACGATGTATGCCCTGCGCTTCTTCCAATGGGTTCAAATCTTCGCGCTGGATATTTTCAATCAGCGCCATCGCGGCGGTTGCTTCGTCGTCGACTTCCTTAACCAGTACCGGCACTTCGGTCAAACCGGCAATTTGCGCCGCACGGAAGCGA
Organism: Herminiimonas fonticola; assembly: GCF_003293745.1. GTDB lineage: Bacteria > Pseudomonadota > Gammaproteobacteria > Burkholderiales > Burkholderiaceae_D > Oxalicibacterium > Oxalicibacterium fonticola. The sequence continues at coordinate 255,927 of NZ_PTLZ01000001.1, read as the reverse complement.
CGTTCGCCCGCAATGATTTCGTACCGTGGATTGCCATTGCTTGATGTAATTGGACGCACCAGGATCGCTTGCAACAAACCTTGCGCCTTGATCGATGCGGCAAGCTCATTCAATGCACCTTCGTCCATGCGTGTACGCGGCTGATACTTACCGGCTTGCATGTCGGTGACTTGTAATATCGAAGGCGCACCAGGAATCGCGGCAATCGCTTCGTTGAAATCAGTCGCGCCGCCCAGCAATGCATCCAGACCGCGACCCAAACCTTTTTGTTTTTTCGTAACCATAATTCCTGACTCACATCGTTCGTTTAGCGAAGTGGCGCGTGTAGTACGCCCGATTCTTCGCAAAGTATTTATCGATACCGCATTGCCTATATCGTTTTAATGCGTTCAACCATTTCCGCGCCGAAGGTCAGATACGCTTGCGCACCCTTGGACGCCGGATCGAAGTTGATACCCGGCATACCGTAAGACGGCGCTTCCGCCAGACGTACATTGCGCGGGATGATGGTCTTGAATACCTTGTCGCCGAAATGCTGTTCCAGTTGCGCCGAGACCTGCTGTGACAAGGTCATGCGTGGATCGAACATCACGCGCAGCAAACCGATGATCTTCAAATCCGTATTCAGTTTCGCGTGCACCTTCTTGATCGTATTGACCAGATCAGACAAACCTTCGAGTGCGTAGTATTCACACTGCATAGGAATGATCACGCCGTGCGCTGCGCACAAACCATTCAAGGTCAGCATGGACAAGGCCGGCGGGCAATCGATCAACATGAAATCGTATTCGGCATCGACTACGGCCAGCGCATCCTTCAAGCGCTTTTCACGATTATCGAGTTCAACCATTTCAACCTCAGCACCTGCCAGTTCGCGATTGGCTGGCAGCACATCGAACTTGGAGGCTTCCGATGTCACGCGCGCTGTGTTCACATCGGCCATGCCGAGCAGCACTTCATAAATCGATGACTTCAACTCGGCCTTGTTAATGCCGGCCCCCATCGTTGCATTACCTTGCGGATCAAGATCCACCAGTAGTACGCGTTGATTCAATTGTGCAAGAGCTGCTGCCAGATTGACTGCGGTAGTCGTTTTACCGACGCCGCCTTTTTGATTGGCGACGCAAAATATTTTTGCCATGTTCTCGTTTTAGTTAGTGGTCAATCTGATGCGAGGGTCATTCAAAAACATCAGTACCTATCGCTGTTGCGACAAACCGCTGATGTAAAGCTCTCCTTACTTTGCTGCTTTTTCCTGCACTGTTTTCACCAGCCTGGCGGTATCGAATCCTTGCGCCGTTACACGATTAACCAGCGCCTCGTAATCAGCATCGGCTATGCCAGGCGTACGCGACAAGACCCACAGATAATCGCGCGATGCATCACTCACTGCGACCAGCGAATAATCCTGTGCCAAATCGATGATCCAGTAATCGGCCCAAATGAAAGGCAACCAGTTCAACCAGTTCGATGCAAAACTCACTTTCAGTTTTGCATTCGTTTGAGAATTATCGACGCGGGCGCGACCGACCACTTCGTCAATTTTTCCATCTGCTTTCTTGCATCGATTGATGACATCGATCTCGCCGTCTGCACGCTTGTTATATTGCGCAGTAACGTTGGCGGCACAATCCTTTTGGAAATGATTCGGAAAGCGCGCGACTTCATACCAGTTACCAACGTAACGCGTAAGGTCAACATTCGCGACCGTACGAACTTCTTGTGACAACGCCAGATTGCTGAAACCCGCAAACACCAAAGCAGTTAGCACAAGAAGTTTTTTCATGACACAGCCCTTGCAATGAAAATCAAATGACGCTCAGCCTGCAAGGTCGGCACTTGCAAGGCACGCACCTCTCTTACTGTCCAACCAGTAGGCAAATGCGCCACTTCGGCATCCGGCGAGACGCCCTTCAAGGCGATAAATTCGCCATCGTCGGCCAGCAAGTGGCCGGACCAATTCACGAAGTCGCTCAGCTCTGCAAATGCGCGTGACGTAATCACATCGAATTTCTGCGGCGCTTGCCACTGCTCGACGCGCGCGGTGTACACATTCACATTGCTCAAGCCAAGTTCCGCTTTGACTTGCGTCAGGAATGCGGTTTTCTTGTGCACCGTGTCTATCATGGACACGCGCATTTCTGGTTGTGCTTCCGCCGCCCAGATGGCCAGTACGATGCCCGGCAAGCCGCCACCGGCACCGACATCCAGCACATTCTTTGCGCCCTCGAAGGCAGAAACCGCCGCCAGCGAATCCAGCAAATGTTGTGTCACCATCTGCACCGGATCGCGCACAGCAGTCAGGTTATAGACGGAGTTCCATTTGGACATCAAAGCCAGGTAATCAATCAGCCTGGCAATTTGTGCTTCGCTTAAATTCAGCGACAAACCTTTTGCACCATCAGCCAACATCGCGGTCAGCGCCGCCCTATCAAAACTCTTCATGCAGCAGCTTCATTTGTAGTTGGCACAGCAGCGAATTCCTTGAAACCACCTTTTTTCAAATGCACCAGCATCAATGAAATCGCTGCCGGCGTGACGCCGGAAATGCGCGAAGCCTGACCCAATGTTTCCGGTCTTTGCTTGGTTAGCTTTTGACGCACTTCGATAGACAAGCCTTTGACGGCCATGTAATCGAACTCGCTTGGCAACTTCAGGTTTTCATAGTGATCGTGGCGCTCAACTTCTTTTGCCTGTCTGTCGATGTAACCGGCGTACTTCAACTGGATCTCGACTTGCTCGCGCACAGCCTCTTCCGCGACGCCCGGGCCACCCAGATCCTGGCCATCTACGCCCTTCAAACTCATCAAGGTTTCGTAGCTGACGTTCGGGCGACGCAACAAGTCTGCAAGTGCATACTCTCGCTCTATCCCTTTACCAAGCACACGTTCAGCTTCTGTTTCAGCCAGAATGCGCGGACTGACCCAAGTCGAACGCAGGCGCTCAAGCTCGCGCGCAACGGCTTCGCGCTTGGTTTCAAACATCGCCCATTGCGCGTCGCCAACGCAACCAAGCTGACGCCCGATCTCGGTCAAACGCATGTCGGCGTTGTCTTCACGCAAGCTCAAACGGTATTCGGCACGGCTGGTAAACATGCGGTACGGCTCCAGCACACCCTTGGTAATCAGGTCGTCGACCAACACGCCGAGATAAGCTTCGTCGCGACGCGGCGTCCATGCATCGCGCTCTTGCGTTTGCAAAGCGGCATTGATACCCGCCAACATGCCTTGCGCTGCGGCTTCTTCGTAGCCGGTGGTACCGTTGATCTGGCCGGCAAAGAACAAGCCCTGGATAACCTTGGTTTCCAGCGAGGCCTTCAAACCGCGTGGATCAAAGTAGTCATATTCAATCGCATAACCAGGACGCAAGATATGCGCATGCTCGAGGCCGCGCATCGATTGCACCAGTGCCAGTTGCACGTCGAATGGCAAGCTGGTCGAAATCCCGTTTGGATAATATTCGTTGGTGGTCAAGCCTTCCGGCTCGAGGAAAATCTGGTGCGACTCCTTGCCGGCGAAGCGATGTATCTTGTCTTCTATCGATGGGCAATAGCGCGGGCCGACACCTTCGATCACGCCGGTGTACATCGGGCTGCGATCCAGACCACCACGAATCAGATCGTGGGTTTTTTCATTGGTATGCGTAATCCAGCACGGCATCTGCTTAGGATGCATAGCCACCGAACCCATTACTGAAAAGACCGGAATCGGATCCAGATCACCCGGTTGTTCCTGCATCACGGAGAAGTCGATAGAACGACCATCGATCCGTGGTGGCGTACCGGTTTTCAAACGACCTTGCGGCAGCTTCAATTCTTTCAGACGTGCCGACAACGAAATTGCCGGTGGATCACCTGCCCTGCCGGCCGAATAGTTATTCATGCCGATATGGATCTTGCCATCGAGGAAGGTCCCGGCTGTCAGCACTACCGCGCGCGCGCGGAACTGAATCCCGGCTTGCGTCACGGCACCGACGACGCGATCACCCTCAACCAACAAGTCATCCACTGCCTGCTGGAACAACCACAGATTTGGCTGGTTTTCCAGGCGTGAACGGATCGCCTGCTTGTACAAAATACGATCAGCTTGCGCACGGGTCGCGCGTACAGCAGGGCCTTTGGATGAATTCAGGATACGGAATTGAATACCCGCCTCATCCGTAGCGATCGCCATCGCGCCGCCCATCGCATCGACTTCCTTGACCAGATGGCCTTTGCCGATACCGCCTATGGACGGGTTGCAGGACATTTGTCCCAGCGTTTCTATATTGTGCGAAAGCAGAAGCGTCGATTGGCCCATGCGCGCAGAAGCGAGCGCAGCCTCGGTCCCGGCGTGACCGCCGCCGACAACAATGACATCAAATTTGGTAGGAAAGATCATAATGCGCCTCGATGAGACGGTAAGCAGAGGCGAGATTATAAAGTCTTTTTGCGATTATTTCGCCGCAACCCTGTTTTACCTTTGAATTAGATGGATTTTTGTTTCACGTGAAACAATCCACCACCCCATCTTCAGCCTATGAATGCATCGTATCCAGTCTTCAGGATAAGGCCCGACACAACCAGCAGGAACAGCTTGCGAACAAAACCCGTCCCGTGCTTCAGCGCCAGTCGGATACCTATCAGCGAACCGAGTACATTGCATATCGCCATCACCACACCAAGTTGCCACAGCAAATGTCCGCTATAACCAAACCACATCAAGGCTGAAAGATTGCAGGCCACATTCACCACCTTGGCTACAGCTGAAGCCCCCAAGAAATCAAAGCCGAAGAAACGCACGAACAGGAAAACCAGAAAGCTACCGGTACCAGGGCCAAAGAATCCATCGTAGAAACCAATGCCGCCACCGACCAGAATGGCGAATAGCTTTTCCCTGCTCCCAACATGCAGGGGCGCATGGATGCTGCCGAAGTCTTTCTTCTTGTATGTATAAGCGGCAACCGCCAACAAAATGAAAGGTAAAAACTTGCGGATAAAATCGGGCGGGACATGCGTGACGGTATAGGCACCGGCAAAAGACAGGGCAAATGCGGCACTAGCGGCTGGCACTGCAGTACTCCACTGCAGCCTTACTCGCCGGGCAAATCCGACTGCAGCGGCACCGGTACCCCAGATGCCGGCGAACTTGCTCGTGCCGAGAAGTGTGGCGGGTGCGACATTCGGCAAGGCCGAGAACAAGGCCGGGATCTGGATCAAGCCACCGCCGCCAACCACCGCATCTATCATTCCCGCCAGAAAAGCGGCCGCAGCCAGAATCACATAGTCCGTCACTTAAACCAACTCCACTTTATCGCCCTACCCATACACAAATTATTATTGAATCAGCTATCCTGCCCGCAATACCGATTATCTATACGCCCGTATCAGCCTCGCGGCTTTTTCAGCAAGCATGATGGTAGTTGCGCTCGTGTCACCGGCAGGGATGATAGGCATCACAGAGGCATCAGCAACCCGCAATCCTGCAATGCCGAGCACCCGAAACTGGCTATCCACGACCGACCATGGATCATCTGCCCTACCCATTTTGCAAGTGCCAACCGGATTTTCTCCGGCGAAAGCAATCGCCCCTGCCTGGCGCAACAAATCATCATTAGCCTGCATTTCTTCCAAGGCATAGGATTGCAATGCCGGAGCAGCTGCGATTTTACGCGTCAGTTGAATCGCGGTTTTCGCCATTTCCTGATCTTCAGGCGTACTTAAATAATTGCATGTAATCGTTGGCGGCATCATCACATCGCCTGACGCGATCTGAACTCGGCCCCGTGAAGTTGCCTTCAAATTGGATACGCTTACCGTAAAAGCCGGGAAATCATGCAGAGGCGCGCCAGCAGAATCCTGCGACCACGGTTGAATTTGATAGTAAAGATCAGGGCTGGACTGCGTGGAATCGGAGCGCAGCATCGCGCCCAAAGGGGCTGGCACTGTCGTTAACGGTCCATTTTTCTTCAAAATATACTGCAAGCCGAGTGCTGCCTTGCCCAGCAAACCCTTGGCCATAGTATTCAAGGACTTTGCTCCACTCATCTTGAAAACCATCTTGAGCGGCAAATGATCCTGCAAGTTTTCACCTACACCGGGCAGATCCTGTATCGGTGCAATCGCGTGCTTTTGCAACGAGGCAAGTGGGCCCACGCCTGATCGTTGCAATATTTGCGGCGACCCGAACGTGCCCGCAGCCAAAATTGTTTCACGTGAAACATCGGCAGTCCACTCTCGATCTCCGCCAACAAACTCAACTCCCGTACACACATTACCCTGCGCTGTTTGCTGAATGATCAAACGCTTCACATGCGAGCCGGTCATGATATCCAGATTGCCGCGTCGCATAATTGTTCGCAAGAAAGCCTTGGCTGTATTCAGGCGCAAACCATTTTTCTGATTAATGTCGAAATAGCCGCAACCTTCTACGCCAGCTCCGCGATTGAAATCATCTATCTTTGGAATGCCGCTTTGTGCCGCAGCATCGCGGAAGGCATCCAGGATGTCCCAGCGCAGAGTCTGTTTTTCAACACGCCAGTCGCCACGCACGCCACGAAAATCATTCGCACCTTCAGCATAATCTTCCGACTTTTTAAACAAGGGCAAGACCTGATCCCAGCGCCAGCTATCGTCACCAGTCAACTCTGCCCAGTGATCGTAATCCTGAGCCTGACCACGCTGATAAATCATTCCGTTCATGGATGAAGAGCCGCCCAGGATTTTCCCGCTCGGGTACAGCAAGCTGCGCCCATTCAAACCGGGATCTGCCTCGGTACGATATTGCCAATCGGTACGCGGATTGTCGGCAGTGCGGAGAAAACCAACGGGAATATGCACCCAGCCATAATCATCCTTGGCTCCCGCCTCCAATAGCAAAACTGAAGTATTCGGATCTTGCGTCAAGCGGTTGGCTAACACACAACCGGCGGTCCCTGCCCCAACTATGATGTAGTCGTACTTCCCTGCGGATTCGGCCATTGTCTCTATCGTTATTAATTGTTATGTGGTGGGCGATGACCTAGCATCGCGCAAACCTCATCATCGTCGACCGTACTTACAGTCGACTGACAGATTGCACTTGGAACCAAATTACTTGCTGGTGGGTATGGTGAATTCCGCGCCTTTCGATATCGATTCCGGCCAGCGCTGCATGATTGATTTATAACGCGTATAAAATTTGATGCCTTCTTCGCCATAGGCATGGGTATCACCAAACATAGATCTTTTCCAGCCGCCGAAAGAATGCCAGGCCATAGGTACCGGAATCGGTACATTGATACCCACCATACCAATTTCAACTCGACGTGAAAATTCGCGCGCGGTATTTCCATCGGAAGTGAACAAGGCCACGCCATTGCCGAATTCATGTGCATTGACCAATTCAAGTGCCGCTACAAAATCAGGTACACGCACCACGCATAAAACCGGGCCAAAAATCTCTTCCTGATAGATAGTCATGTCAGGAGTCACATGATCAAACAGACATCCTCCGAGGAAAAATCCTTTACTGTAACCATCCACCACCAAACCACGGCCATCTACCAGCAACTTCGCTCCAGACTTGACGCCAGCCTCAATATATCCTTCGATTTTGGCTTTATGCGCGGCGCTAACTACCGGACCCATTTCGGCATCGGCTTCCATCCCGTTTTTTACCTTCAGCGATTTCACGCGAGGGATCAAGGCTGCAACCAATTTGTCCGCAACACTGCCGACAGCAACTGCCACCGAGATAGCCATGCAACGCTCGCCGGCGGAACCGTAGGCAGCTCCTATCAAGGCATCCACCGCCTGTTCCAGGTTGGCGTCCGGCATCACGACCAAATGGTTTTTCGCGCCGCCTAGCGCTTGGATGCGTAATGGATACGGACCTTTGCGAGCAGCGCCCGTTGTATAGATGTGTTCGGCAATCGGTGTCGAACCAACAAAGGAAACTGCTTTCACGTCCGGATGCTGCAGCAAACCATCGACGGCCCGCTTATCCCCCTGCAAGACATTGAAAACGCCGTCAGGCAACCCTGCCTGCTTTAACAGGTCGGCAACCATCAACGATGGCGATGGATCACGCTCAGACGGCTTCAAAATGAAGGTATTGCCAGTTGCGAGCGCAACCGGTGCCATCCACATCGGCACCATGAAGGGAAAATTGAAAGGCGTAATACCTGCCGTCACGCCCAAGGGTTGACGCAAATTCCAGTTATCGATGCCGCCACCGATATTGTCGGTAAATTGTGTTTTCAGCAGTTGCGGTACGCCACAAGCAAACTCGACTATTTCCAGCCCGCGCGTTACTTCGCCTTTTGCATCAGAAAACACTTTGCCGTGCTCGCGCGTAATTGCAGCAGCCAGGTCGTCATGATGCTTTTCTATCAAATCCTTGAACTTGAACAGGATACGCGCCCGTTTCAACGGTGCCATATCAGCCCATGCCGGTGCAGCAGCTTTTGCAACCGCTACCACTGCCTGAACGTCTGCATCACTGGCCAAAACCACCTGTGCGCTAACCTCGCCTGTTGCCGGATTAAACACGGCTTGCTGACTGCCGCCTGCCGTTTCCGTCAAATGGCCATTGATATAATGCTGAATCCTGGGAATCGAAGAATTGCTCATGACTATTCTTTCAAAATAAGGTTTTCCAGTCCACGTCAACAGTATGGATACGTGGCAAGACTACCATGCAAAAATGCCTAAAAGTGCTGTGGATAAACCTCTGTTAAACGCGTGGATAGCTTGTGGATAAAGTTGTGAAAAGGTGCTGAAGTTTTTTTATGCAGAATCTATTCATGCCAGATACACCGTTTATGCAGGGTTTATCTTATTCCCAAGTTCTTGATTTCAAACTCACTTATACGGTTATCCACAGAAAACACCCTGCGTTAACTATTACTACTAAACATATATATAAACAATTAATTTAAAACCAAAAACCCATATCAAACCTCAAAATGCAAAAAATCAAAGTCAAAAGCCTCTGCAAAATCACAAGTCATCTCTTCATTGATGAATGAGAAATAACGCATGAACCTTCAAAAGATAAAGATAGGTGTCATCAGTGCATTACGTGAAGAACAGGCTGGACTGATAGAGATAATGCAAGACGCTGTAACGGATCAACGCGGCATGCGTGATTACGTCAGCGGTCGTTTATGGGGAATTGAAAGCGTTTGTGTTCTATCGCGGATAGGTAAAGTCGCTGTAGCGGCAACCACAGCGACTTTGATTGAAAGCTTCGGGGTAACCCATATCATCTTCACTGGCGTGGCAGGAGCGGCGACTACAGACGTTCGTATTGGTGACATCGTGGTAGCAAACCAGCTGGTTCAACACGATATGGATGCTTCGCCCCTGTTTCCACGGTTTGAAGTGCCATTAACCGGCTTGTCGCACTTTTTTTCCGATAAACCCTTATCCAGTCTGATTTCTCAGGCTGCCGGTCAATTTATCAATCAAGATTTTCCAGAAACGATATCCGAGGCCAACCAGCGGGAATTTTTGATTGATAGACCAGTTGTCCATGAAGGCTTGATTGCCAGTGGTGACCAATTCATTTCCACCAGCCTTGAGTTGAATCAGATTAATGATCATCTGACGGGTGTGTTGGCAGTTGAGATGGAAGGTGCTGCAGTCGGGCAGGTTTGTTTTGAATTTGGAATTCCGTTTGCCATCGTTCGTACGATTTCTGATAACGCAAACGAAGATTCGCCAGTGGACTTTGTTCAGTTCCTGGAAAAAATCGCCGCCTGTTATGCATTCGGCATAGTCAGGCAATTCTTTTCTCTATTGAAGGGAGAAAAAATAAAGCTTACTTAGCTTGTGATTTTTCCTGGCAATTAGTTTTTCGATCTAGTATTCGAGATTTTGCAGAAGCTTTTGACTTTGATTTTTTGCATTTTGAGGTTTGGTATGGGTTTCTGGTTTTAAATTAATTGTTTATATATATGTTTAGTAGTAATAGTTAACGCAGGGTGTTTTCTGTGGATAACCGTATAAGTGAGTTTGAAATCAAGAACTTGGGAATAAGATAAACCCTGCATAAACGGTGTATCTGGCATGAATAGATTCTGCATAAAAAAACTTCAGCATCTTTTCATAACTTTATCCACAAACTATCCACGCGTTTAACAGAGACTTATCCACTCTGCTTCTTGGCAGGTTTTCCTTTATAAGTTTTACCTGGTGGTGGCGCGACCGGTTTGTCTCGTGCTTCTTTCAACAGTACTGCACATTTATTGTCACCTTCGTTTTGCGATCCGACATTAATCAATGGCAGCAATGCCGTTACCGGTGCCAATGCACCCAAAACAATCACGCCACCGCTTTTCAATGCGACTACACCTTTATCAACACTGACCTTAGGTGTTTTGAAATCACCTTTCACATACAGAGGCGCACGCAAGGAAATGATCCTTAAACCCTTGGTTTTAGGATTGATCGTCAAATCCAGTTTTTCTTGTGCAAGATCGATATTCCCTGTGATGTAGAGAACTGCGTCATCCGTATCAAGAATCAAGGTTCGCGTTTGAATCAAACCATTTGTGACAGACAGATCGCTGGCCATGCAATTCAGTTTCACCTGCTTGTCACCGAATAGCTGCGATAAAACCACGTTACCGACATTCAAGCCAATTTGCTCCAACAATAATTTACTGATGGTGCCTTCATTAATCAGCGCCTTGATTTCGCCATTTGATGAAGCAAGCATGCTGGCAATCGAATTACCTGTCGCAGATAAAGAGGTATCGCCATTCACTTCACCAAAGCTGGCTTGCATCGCTTCGAAGGTAGGGAACAATTGCTTGAGTTTGAGATGACGTGCAGATAGTTTTATCTCGGCCTTGATGAGGTCGTTGCGACCATCCATCTTGATATTCGCAATCATGTTGCCACCGGCCACGCCAAAATTCAGAGGCATCAGTGTCACAACTTTATCCTGCAATTTCAAATGCGTATCCAGATTTTCGATAGGCAGGGATTCATCGCGCACAATCTTGCGACCAGTGATTTTTACGTCAGCGTCTATGCTGCCCCAACGTTCCGTCGTGAATTTTTCAACCGGTAATACTTTATTCGATGGTTGATTCGGAGCGACGCCACGTTCCTTTTTACTCTCGTTGGAATCGGCACCGATGATAGGACCAAGATCGCTTAAACGAAGAAGATTGGAGACTACCGTTCCTGACAATAATGGCCGCGGTTCTTTTGATTCATAGGTAAGTGTGCCGCCGATATCACTCTCACCGACTTTGCCTTTGAATTTATCGTAAGTCCATTTGCCACCCTGCACATTCATAATGCCGGTGAGTTGGCCTTCAGTAGAGAATTCCGGCGTCTTTGGCAAAGTGATGCCGGTGATCGGATAAAGATCAGCCATGCTGGCGCCCGACAAATGCAGCTGCATATTGATCGCAGCCAGTTCTTGCGGTTTGGTCACGGTGCCATTTACGCGTATCGAAGTTTTGCCAACATTCAGATTTGCAGATAGTGGAAAAGGTTTATCCACATTTTTCAAAGCCAGCAAGGCGCCCGCTTTGCCGTCGCCACTAATTTTGGCACCGTTGAAGGTGCCGGATAATTTCCAGCCGACGACATAATCATTTTGAGTCGTCGGTTCAAGCGAGTCGATGTTTGCTTTTGCATCGATATGCTTGATCTCGTCTTTCAAGGTGATCTCGCCTTTGTAAAAAAGCAGGCGCTGCAGATCCACCGTCCATGGCGACGGTTCGGTTTTTTTGAAGGTCCAATTGTTTTGGCCATCACGCTTGCGTTCCAGACTGACGATAGGATCGTCCAGTTGCAAGGTCGGGATCACGATCGTTTGGGTTAACAAGGGCAAGGGATTAACGGAAAAAGTAATGTGTCCGACTTCCACCATATTGCTGTCGGTTTTCGAGTCTGCCGGGTTGCCGAGGGTAACGTCGTGTGCACTTAGACGTGGCGCCGGAATCCAGTCGCGCCAAGTGTCGGTTGCAGGTTGCCCGCGTTGCCAGTTGAGAGTCAGATCGCCATTGATGGCGAAATTGCGTCCAGTCGCTTCACTGACGCGTTGGTTGATCCACGGGCGAGCTGCATTCCAGTCGAATACCAGCAGGAACAGTACAAAGACTAGCGGGATGCTCAATAATCCGACTGTACTCCACAGCATTATTTTTTTTGTGCGTGGCATAGATACCTAAATTTGATGAATTGAAAAATAGGACTGATTTGAATCTTGTGAGTTCAATAAGATATTTCCGGGGGCACATTCCGAAGGGTTCTTGTTCTTCAGAAATAATTAATAGGCATAAAACGAGACGTAAAAAAACCCGCAGCTAGCGGGTTTCAGAATAAAAATTCGGGCATCAAGTTGTGCGGCTACGTTTCGTGATGTGACCTATGCCGTCGTAAGTGCTGGAGCTTAATTTTTCACGCAACCATTTATGTGCCGGATTGCGCGCATCTCTTTCATGCCACAACATGTCGACGTGTACATCAGGCAAGTCGAAGGGCAAATCCTTGATCGTCAGTTCATCTGCCATGCCTGTCGATGCAATCAGGTGGCGCGGCAATACGGTGATCAAATTTGAATTGGCGACGACACGTCCAGCGGTAAAAAACTGATTCACTGTCAGCATGATGCGCCGTTCGCGTCCCAATTCCGCCAGCGCATCATCCATCAAGCCTTTTGCGCGGCCGGAAAAACTCACCAGCAAGTGATGCGCCTCGCAGTATGCATCCAGCGTCAGTTCTTCCTTCGCCAAGGGATGATTTTTTCGCATCACGCACACGTACTCACCTGTGTACAGACGGTCATGGCGAATTTGCGAAACGGCCGTATTTTGCCCGCTGGCGAGCTGCGCTGCGACGCCAGGGAAAAAGCCGATCGCCAAATCTATATCGCCACGCAGCAACATGGGACGCGGCTCCCGTGTGGTCAGCGGCACCATACGTACATTCAAGCCGGGTGCTTCGGTTTCAATGGCCGAGACTAAAAATGGTAGCCACATCGATGCGGTTGCATCCGCCATCGCCATCCTGAACGTCGTGGTCGCGCGTGATACATCAAAGGTATCCGGCGTAACAGCAGCTTCCAGCTCCGTTAAAGCGCGGCGCACCACCGGCCACAATTCGGTAGCGCGCGAAGTTGGTTTGACGCCGTGCGCGGTACGGATCACGAGCTCATCGCCGAGTGCATCGCGCAGGCGTCGCAGCGCGTTCGATACGGCAGGTTGCGTCATCGCCAATAAATTGGCGGCACGCGTCAAATTTTGTTCAGTCATGACTGCGTCAAATACACGCAGCAGATTTAAATCGAGGGTTAAAAAGCTCATATTTGTATTTCCATTAGGAAATTAAGTGGTTTTACATTATTCATAAATAGTATAACTCATATCCTAAATTGAAATTAGATTTATATCTCTGTCGTCCCTATACTTCTATTCATCAACAAGGTTTATTAAATTTAGAGAGAAGGAAAACATCATGTCTACATCATTCGCGCTGTACCGCAAAGCAAATCAAATCGCCCAATCGAACCCGGAATTGGCCGCTGAACTGCGTTTGCGCGCCTACGAACAAAAACCAACAGTTACGACTGTTGTCGCAAAACAAGCAGCTCCAGTCGTATCGCGTGCTGCTTTGTTCAGCAAAGCAAACCGTATTGCTCAAGCAAAACCGCAAGTCGCTTTGCAACTGCGCTTCCAGGCTGCTTACGCCTAACGCAACAGCAACATAATTCGTTGAACGCGAATTAACATTTATTGGATTAATCTTAATGCGCCCTTTAGTACGCAACCTCCATGCCAGTTACATCGCATATATGTTGCAGTGGTCGCCGCGTTTGCAAGAGTTATTCACCGTGATGCTGATGAACGGCAGCGGTGGTTTAACTAGTGCTGTGCTTGCCAAGGTGATGCGCCCAAGTGTCGCGCACATCAAGGCTCGCATCGCTAAACGTGACACTGCTTCCGACGCGATAGTTCAGCAAGGTTGATTTGCAATTCCGAACAAAGTTTTTACCGAGTCTCCTCTTTCCCTCTCAAGGAAGGTTTTAAGCCCCGCAGCCAAAGTCTTGCGGGGCTTTTTTTCGTTTAGTGTTTTGTTCGTATGTTGCGTGAGCCGGCTATTTTTTCATCGGTAGTGATAAAGACTTTAATTTGGTGCAAAATACAGTAACGTAATTGTTTAAATGCTTCCCGGGTTTTCGGTAAGCAGTGATGTTGATACTTAACTACGGAGTCAAGCAACTTGGGCCGTCTCATTAAAAACAACTACACCAATATCGCATTGTTGAAAGACTTGATGACAACGCCGCCAATGACGGCGAAACAACATGCGGAGATCATGCGTAAACGCATCGCACATCGCAGAATGGTGGAAGAAGCCAAAGAATTGAAAACCGCCAGCGAAGATGTTTTCGAAGGCTTGTAAATAAAAGCGCGGAATTCCGCGCTTTTATCATTTCTGATGCTGCGTTCCGCGTTCTCTCATGTGACACTGTCGTCATCAACGAATAAATGAGGGGCAAAATCATGGCCAAGAAAGAAGAACTGGATCCGGAAACGCTGGCGCTAATAAACTGGTGCATAGAAGTAGAAGGATTTTTAGTCGCCGCAGGCGCGACCATTGAAGAAGCGCAGGACCATATTGAAGAGCAGATCGAATGGTTTACCGATCAATTCTATGATGGCCTGACGCCAGAAGAAGCTGCGAAAGAAGCGCTGGCCTGAAGATCAGCAAATCAACATTGCTGAATTAATTGCAAAAAAATGCGGACCGTGCATTTGCGTCGGCACAAGATCAAACATTAGCCCATCGAATCCGGATATTCGATGGGCTATTTTTTTGAAGGATTCTTTTACGCGACTTTGAACTTGGCCGCTTCTTCCGAGCCTTTGGTTGCATTGCCGTCACTGTACGAGTGAGCGCCAACACCAGCCAATTTGCCACCTTGAACGATCAGGTATTCGTCACGGATAGGGCGGCCTTCGAAGTAGCATTCGAGAATTTCGCGGGTACCTGCTGCGTAGCGTGTTTGCGCTGTCAGGCTGGTGCCGGAAATATGTGGAGTCATGCCGTGGTGCGGCATGGTGCGCCATGGATGATCTGCCGGTGCTGGTTGCGGGAACCAGACGTCGCCAGCGTAGCCAGCCAGTTGGCCGCTCTTCAGTGCCGCAACGATGGCATCGCGATCGCACAGTTTGCCGCGTGCAGTATTGATGATGTAGGCGCCGCGCTTGAAGTTTTTCAACGATTTTTCGTTGATCATGTGCTCTGTTTCCGGGTGCAATGGACAGTTCAATGTCACGACGTCGCAGACCTTGGTCAGGCTTTCCAGCGTGCTGTGGTAAGTCAGGTTCAACTCTTTTTCCACTGCGGTTGGCAGACGATGTCTATCCATGTAGTGCAGCTTGACGTCGAACGGATGCAACAGACGCAAGACGCGCAGACCGATACGGCCAGCTGCAACGGTACCGATGCTCATTGCTTCCAGATCGTATGAACGTTCGACGCAATCAGCGATGTTCCAGCCGCCGTCGATGACTTGTTTGTACGAAGGAATGTAGTTGCGCACTTGTGCCAGGATCATCATGACGACGTGTTCTGCAACGCTGTGGCTGTTGCAATAGGTCACTTCGGCAACGGTGATGTGGTGCTTGTTCGCTGCTTGCAAATCGGTGTGATCGGAACCGATACCGGCTGTCACGATCATTTTCAATTTCTTTGCTTTGGCGATACGTTCTGCAGTCATGTAGGCAGGCCAGAATGGCTGCGAGATGATGATTTCTGCATCGTGCAATTCTTTGTCGAGGACGCTGTCTGCGCCGTCTTTGCTGGAAGTCACAACCAGAGTGTGGCCATTAGCTTCCAGGTATTTACGCAAACCGAGTTCACCCGATACGCTACCGAGCAAGGTGCCTGGTTTGAAGTCGATACCTTTTGGTGTCGGCAATGTTTGGCCGTCAGGATAAATCGAAGGTTGCGCTACGTCGTCGCGCGCATAAGTTTTTGGATAACCGTTGACTGGGTCGTCATATAAAACGCATAGAACTTTTGCCATGATGCTTCTTCTCCGTAAGATTGCGTGATTGCCGCAAAGAATTGAAAACCGCGGGGGACGCTGAATTTTCTTTATCTTCTGCAAGCGGGCATCGAAATGAATGCCAGCGAAGCGATCTTAGGGACGAAGCGAAATGCGGTCTAATCGTTTGATGTGATGGGCTGATAGCTGCCAGTTATGTAGGCATCGAAGCGTGCCTGCAAATCAATCTGTGCGGCAATAGTGCGCGCTGCAGTCACGATAGGCGAGCATGGATTATGCGCGAGTGAAATCATGCCTATCGTGCGGCTCAGCTCGGGTACTAATGGGATCGCCACCATATCGTCACGCAATTCAAACAGACACAACAAACTATGCGGCACTACGCTGAACAAACCCGCGTGACGAACATGGGAATACAGTGCGAAGGTTGAATCTGTTTCTGCAGCGACATTCGCTTGCACATCTGCCCGACGGAATGCGGCATCGACGATACGGCGATTTTGCATATGCGAGGTCAACAGGCACATCGGCAGCTCCGCGGCGTCCTTCCAGCTGATTTCAGTTCTGTCACCAATCGCTGATTGATCACGCGCCAGCAACATATAGCGTTCGCGATACAAAGGCTGCACATGAAAACCATCGAGGCGTTGATCCTCCAGATAGGTCAAGCCGACATCGAGTTCGAAATCATCCAGCTTGCGCATGATTTCTTCCGTGCTTAAAGACAGTACCAGTTGTCGCAGATCAGCGTGTTGTTTGCGACATGCGCCTGTCAACAACGACACGATGGGCATGGTGGTCGGTATCGCTCCCATCCGTAAAGTGCCGCTGAGTTTGGCGAGCGACATCGATGCTTCTTGCTTCAGACCTTCCAGTGCGGCGAGAGTTTGTCGCGCCCAGTCGAGGATGCGTTCACCTTCCGGCGTAAAGCCTTGAAAGCGCTGGCCGCGCTGCACTATGGCGACGCCGAGTTCGGTTTCCAGATTGCGTACGGCCGCAGATAGCGCAGGTTGCGATACGCAGCAAATTTCTGCGGCGCGGGCGAAGTGTTTTTCACGCGCAAGCGTAACGAGATAGTCGAGTTGGCGTACGAACATGGTCTAGAGTATTTTCAAAACGGAGGTGGGGACGCAAAGCAATTCATCGTCCGGCGAATAACAGGACATCTGCGGCGGCGGATTCACTTTATCCGATTCCATCCGCAATCCCGGTTATGACCTGAATGCAAAAAGGGTATTCGGCAGA
This sequence comes from Herminiimonas fonticola, assembly GCF_003293745.1. Classification (GTDB taxonomy): domain Bacteria; phylum Pseudomonadota; class Gammaproteobacteria; order Burkholderiales; family Burkholderiaceae_D; genus Oxalicibacterium; species Oxalicibacterium fonticola. The sequence goes on along the minus strand of NZ_PTLZ01000001.1, from coordinate 238,684 downwards.
AGGGTTATTCCCGCGTCGAATACGTTATGTCGTTAAAAGTAATAACGTGTATTATAGCGGCTGCACGATTGCGACTTTTACGTAGTAACCAATTTCTTTTCCAAGCTGAACCATCAATGAGCAAGTCCGATTCCCCCATCAAGCTGGAAGGCTTGTCCAAGGCCCGCGGTAAACGTTGGGACCATCTGGAATTGCTGGAGCGCATAGACGCATCCGGCTCCATCTCTTCCGCCGCCACTGCTATGGGCATGAGTTACAAGGCAGCGTGGCAAGCGGTCGAGGCAATCAACAATCTTTCACACGAAGCTGTCCTCATACGCCAACCTGGCGGTAGCACTGGCGGCGGCACTTGCCTGACCGAATATGGCAGACGCATGGTCGCCACTTATCGCCGACTCGAACAAGAATGGGCGGCAGTACCCGCAGCACTTGGCCGCACGATGGATGACTTTGATCAGTACTACACAATGAGCAGGAGATTCGATATGCAAACCAGTGCACGCAACCAGTTTCTCGGCACTGTCACCGCAGTAAAAATGGGTGCGGTTAACGCTGAAATTATTCTCGATATCGGTCGCGGCGAGGAGCTGGCGGCCATCATCACCAATGACAGTGCCGAGCATCTGGCGCTGGAAGTCGGCAGCGAAGCCTACGCATTGGTGAAGGCGCAGTGGATCATTCTGGCGGTGGGTGACGACATCAAGACCAGCGCGCGCAATCGCCTCACCGGCACCGTCGTGCGCTGTCAGGAAGGTGCAGTGAATGCAGAAGTCGTGATCGAACTGCCAGGCGGCAAAACCGTTGCATCCATCATCACTAATGAGAGTGTAAAAGTGCTAGGCCTGAAAGAAGGCGTGCGTGCTTCAGCACTGATCAAGGCCTCGCACATCATTCTGGCCGTCGCTTCCTGAAGAATTTTTAACCTCTTTTTCAATTTTACTTATAGCCATCATGAAAAAAATTTCTCGCACATTAATGGCCAGTTTGTTGTCGCTGGGTGTTTCATGCGCTGCACAGGCAGAAGAAGTGCAAGTCGCTGTCGCTGCCAATTTTACGGCACCGATGAAAGTGATTGCTGCGGATTTTGAAAAGGCAACGGGCCATAAAATCGTGACGACCTTCGGTGCAACCGGCAAGTTCTACGCACAAATTCAAAACGGCGCGCCGTTTGATGTGTTCCTCGCAGCGGACGATGAAACTCCAGCCAAACTGGAAAAAGAAAACGGCACAGTTGCCGGCTCGCGCTTCACTTACGCAACCGGCAAACTGGTGCTGTGGTCGGCCAAGTCTGACTACGTCGATGCCAAAGGCGAGATCCTGAAAAAGAACACCTTCGCCCATATCGCATTGGCCACGCCTAAATTGGCTCCATACGGTTTGGCAGCAGAAGAAGCTATGAAGAAGCTTGGCGTGTACGATGCACTGCAACCGAAGTTTGTACAAGGCGAAAGCATAGGTCAAACCTTCACATTCGTTTCGACCGGCAATGCAGAACTCGGCTTCGTCGCGCTGTCGCAAGTGTATGAAGGCGGCAAGATCAAGTCGGGTTCCGGCTGGATCGTTCCTGCCAATTTGCACAATCCTATTTGTCAGGATGCCGTGATTTTGACCAAGGGAAAAGATAACAAGGCTGCCGCAGAGTTCACAAAGTACTTACAATCAGAATCTGTCAAAACCGTGATCCGCAGCTTCGGCTACGATCTGTAAGAGAGGTCTGCCTTGTTCACCGATGAAAACATCGGTGCGATTGTTCTGACTCTTAAGCTAGCCAGTCTCACCACATTTATATTGTTGTTGATCGGTACGCCGATCGCGTGGTGGCTGGCGCGTACGCGCTCCTGGCTCAAAGGGCCGGTAGGCGCGATGATCGCACTCCCTATCGTTCTTCCTCCGACTGTCATTGGTTTTTATCTGCTGGTCACGATGGGGCCTAATGGTCCGATCGGGCAACTGACGCAGGCGCTGGGTATTGGCACTCTGCCCTTCAGCTTTGCCGGTTTGGTGGTTGGTTCGGTTTTTTATTCGATGCCGTTTGTCGTGCAACCGATCCAGAATGCTTTTGAAGCGATGGGTGATAGACCGCTGGAAGTTGCCGCAACCCTGCGTGCGTCACCACTCGACACTTTCTTTAGCGTTACCCTGCCCTTGGCAAAACCCGGATATCTGACTGCCGTCGTCATGGGCTTTGCGCATACCGTCGGCGAATTCGGTGTTGTGTTGATGATAGGCGGGAACATACCGAATCAGACTCGCATGATTTCAGTTCAAATTTACGATCACGTTGAAGCGCTCGAATATGCCCAAGCACACGGACTCGCGGCCGGCATGGTGATCTTCTCGATGCTGGTCTTGGTCGCGCTCTACACCTTGAATCCGACCGGGCGGCGTAAATGAGCAAGGTCGCCAATCAAATCAACGCGCGCTTCAAAGTGAGTTACGGCGCATTTTCGCTGGACGTCGATTTGGCGCTGCCAGGTCGCGGCGTCAGTGCCTTGTTCGGCACTTCAGGCTCAGGCAAGACAACCTGCCTGCGTGTGATTGCCGGACTTGAGCGCGCCAGCGATGCGTATCTGGAAGTCAATGGTGAGGTTTGGCAAGATGATGCGCGCGGCATATTTTTGCCGACGTATAAACGCTCACTTGGTTACGTTTTTCAGGAAGCTAGTCTGTTCCCGCATCTCGATGTAAAACGCAATCTCGAGTACGGTATGCGGCGTATCTCTACTACGTCGCGCCAAGTCTCTCTCGATCACGCGGTTGCCTTGCTGGATATTGGTCACTTGATGCAGCGCAAGCCGGACAAATTATCTGGTGGTGAACGCCAGCGTGTTGCCATCGCGCGCGCATTGGCGACCAGTCCGCGTATCTTGTTAATGGATGAGCCGCTCGCTGCGCTGGATGCAAAACGCAAAAGTGAAATCATGCCGTATCTGGAACGTCTGCACGATGAACTCGATATCCCTATCTTGTACGTCAGCCATTCGCCGGAAGAAGTTGCACGTCTTGCAGATCATCTAGTACTGCTGGAAAGCGGCAAGGTCATCGCGAGTGGTGCGACCAATGATTTGCTGACACGTCTGGATCTCGATGTAGCGCATGGTGATGCTGCCAGCGCCCTGGTCACAGCGACTATCAGTGCACATGATCCTGACTACCATCTGACGTCGGCCACATTTTCAGGTGGTCAACTCTTGTTGCCACAACAAAGCGCAACCATAGGTCAGCAAGTGCGGATACGCGTGCAGGCGCGCGATGTGAGTTTGAGTCTGACACCGCAACGCGATACCAGCATACTGAATATCGTCGCGGCGACGGTGACAGAATTGTCGGCAGATGCCGCAGGACAGGTGATGGTTGGGCTGGATGCGAATGGCACACGCTTGCTGGCGCGGATTACCAGCAAGTCATGCGTGGCCATGGATCTGGTGCCGGGCAAAGCCTTGTACGCGCAGATCAAAGGCATCGCTATTCTTAAATAGCAAAAAACGAGGCAAGGTTGCCTCGCTTGATCGTTATTCTGTCGTACTGTATTTACGCTGCGGCAGTTTTAACGTGGCCGAATGCTTCAGACAGCAACAGGATTTTCCCTGTGTCGCTAGCATCGTAGCCCGCCAAACCATTGATCACCTTGCGGAAATAACCCGACTGCACGACGTCTATCACCAGTTGTATTAATGGATCGTCCATGATCGCCAGCGGCAAAGCGAGGAAATAGCGTTCGCGTATCAATGGAATGAAGTCCAGGCTGAATCGATGTGCGGCCGTCTGCACACCGACACCCACATCCGCCATCCCGCTTGCAATAAAAGCCGCGACCGCCGAATGCGTGAATTCATTGCTTTGATAGCCCTCAATATCAAACGGCGAGATATTCGCGCCGGCCAACATCAGTTCCAGCAGCATGCGTGTGCCGGAGCCGGCTTGCCGATTGACGAAACGTATGCCGGGCCGCGTCAGGTCTTGCAACGATTGAATTTTTTTCGGATTGCCAGGCGCGACAAACATGCCTTGAGTACGTACCGCCAGATGCAGCAGGCAATGCTCACGCGGATTCAGCCATTGCGTGTAACGCTCAACGGCCTTTTTCTCGAATTCACCAAGCGGCACGTGGAAACCAGCCAGATCACATTCATTGCGAGACAAGGCGGCGACCGCATCCGTGCTGTTGCGATAACGCAAATCGACTGGAAGATTAGCCTCGGTTAGTTGATGCAACAAGGCATCGACCGCAAAGCCGTGGCTGGCATCGAGGCGCAGCGGTTTGGTTTTGCCGACGATGGTTTTGCCGATTTCGCTTTCCAGCTCGGAAGCCAGACTTTCGAGCGTTGGTGACAAGCGTGCGCGTATGCGTCTATCGGCCCAAATCAGTTTTTCCGCCAAGGCAGTCAAAGTCGTGCCGCGCCCGCGATCAGTATTTAACAGCGAGGTGCCGAACATTTTTTCCGCATCGCGCAACAAACCCCAGGAATAGCGATATGACAAGTCGACCAGGCGGGCCGCTTTGGAAATGGAGCCGGTTTTTTGTATCGACATCAGCAAACCCAGCAAGACCGCGGTGTCCAGCGGTGTATCTGCCGAGCTGTGTGTGATTTCCCAATGGGGATTGATGACTACCTTGAACATATGTAATTAAAAACCTATTGGTGTTGGTGTCACTTTTCCCGATTATGCAAAAGATAGCCTATTGAGCCTAGGCTTTTCGAGTGCTACCTTTCAAAGGTTGCAAAGGTTCGCCTGCAAACTATATGCTATTAAAAACATATATACAAGATAATTTTTAACAAGGAAGCAGTATGTTTTCGTTTGATTTCACGACCTCGCGGCATGCGCCATCGATGTCGTTCACAGGAGTCTCTGTATGAGCACTGAACACACATTCGATGTGGCGGCGATTGAGTTCATCATCGCCCAACGTAAAACGATGCCTGGCGCATTGCTGCCGATTCTGCATGATATCCAAAGTGCAGTCGGTTTCATTCCGCCTAGCATGGTGCCCGCGATTGCCGACGGTCTGAATCTGTCCCGTGCTGAAGTGCATGGTGTGATCACATACTATCATTTCTTCCGCCAGCATCCAGCCGGTAAGCACGTCGTGCAAATCTGCCGCGCCGAGGCTTGTCAGGCTCGCGGCTGCGAATCACTGGTTGATCACGCCAAAGAATTGCTCGGTTGCGATTTCCACGAAATCACCGACGACGGCAAATTCTCGCTGGAAGTCGTTTATTGCCTCGGCCAATGTGCCAGTGGCCCTGCGATTCAGATCGATGACGATCTGTACGCACGCGTATCGAACGAAAAATTCAACCGCTTGATTCAAGCGAAGCGAGGTGTGCAATGACCGTAACTATCTTCGTCCCGCGCGATTCAACCGCGCTGGCACTGGGCGCCAATGAAACGGCTGCAGCCATCGCCAAAGAAGCAAAAGCACGCGGCATAGACATCAAATTGGTGCGCAACGGTTCGCGCGGCATGTTCTGGCTTGAGCCACTGGTAGAAGTCGCAACTGACGCTGGCCGTATCGCGTTTGGTCCTATCGAAGAGCACGAAGTTGCCGGTTTGTTCGACGCAGGCTTCACTACAGGTGGTAAACACCCAAAAGCACTGGGTTTGACCGAAGAAATTCCTTACCTGAAAAAACAAGAGCGCCTGCAATTCGTACGCGTCGGTATTACCGATCCAGTTTCTTTGGATGACTACTTGGCGCATGAAGGCTACGTTGGCTTGAAAAAAGCCATCGCCATGGAGCCGGCTGCGATTGTTCAGGAAGTCACCGATTCCGGCCTGCGCGGTCGCGGCGGCGCAGCTTTCCCAACCGGCATCAAGTGGAAAACCGTGCTCGGCGCTGAAGCCGATCAAAAGTACATCGCTTGCAACGCCGATGAAGGCGACTCCGGTACTTTCTCCGATCGCATGGTGATGGAAGACGATCCATTCATGCTGATCGAAGGCATGACCATTGCTGGCTTGGCTGTCAAAGCAACCGAAGGCTATATATATGTGCGTTCCGAGTATCCGCACTCGATCGCCAACCTGAACGAAGCGATTGTTGCTGCGAACAAAGCGGGCTACCTCGGTGAAAACATTCTGGGCTCCGGCCGCACCTTCAACCTGCAAGTACGCAAAGCTGCTGGCGCTTACGTTTGCGGCGAAGAAACCGCGATGCTGGAAAGTATCGAAGGCAAGCGTGGTTTGGTGCGTGCCAAACCACCACTGCCGGCGCTGCAAGGTTTGTTCGGCAAGCCAACCGTTATCAACAACGTTATTTCCTTGTCCGCCGTGCCATTGATCTTGTCGCGTGGCGCAACCTTCTACAAAGACTTCGGTATGGGCCGTTCGCGCGGCACCTTGCCTATGCAATTGGCCGGCAATCTGAAATACGGCGGCCTGGTAGAAAAAGCATTCGGCGTTACCTTGCGCGAATTGTTGTATGACTTTGGCGGCGGTTCGGAGTCGGGTCGTCCGATCCGCGCCGTGCAAGTTGGTGGCCCACTCGGCGCCTACATGCCGGAATCGCTGTTCGATACACCCTTCGACTATGAAGCTTTTGCCGCCGTCGCATCGACCGTCGGTCACGGCGGCCTGGTGGCTTTCGACGATACCGTCGACATGGCCAAACAGGCGCGTTATGCAATGCATTTTTGCGCAGTCGAATCATGCGGCAAATGCACACCGTGCCGGATCGGCTCGACACGTGGTGTGGAAGTAATGGACAAAATCATCGCTAATCAGAATCGGCCTCAGCAAATTCACCTGCTGCGCGACTTGTGCGATGTGATGGTGACGGGATCGCTATGTGCGATGGGCAATATGACACCGTTCCCGGTGTTGTCTGCCCTGAATCACTTCCCTGAAGATTTTGGCGATCAAAAAGCATTAGCCAACGCAGCTTAAACCTGCTGCACAAGTCAAGAAACTGGAGCGAAACATGAATCAATTAAATGGTATCGATTACGGCACGCCGAAAAGCAAGTCCGAGAACCTGATAACACTGGAAATCGATGGCGTAGAAATCACCGTGCCACAAGGCACATCCGTCATGCGTGCAGCGGCAGAAGTCGGCATCAACGTGCCGAAACTGTGCGCTACTGACAGCCTGGAAGCATTCGGCTCATGCCGTCTGTGTCTGGTTGAAATCGAAGGTCGCCGCGGCTACCCTGCATCGTGCACCACGCCGGCTGAAGCTGGCATGAAGATCAAAACACAAACGCCTAAGCTGGCTGACATTCGCCGTGGCGTGATGGAGTTGTACATCTCCGATCACCCACTGGACTGCCTGACCTGCCCAACCAACGGAAATTGCGAACTGCAAGACATGGCTGGTGTCGTCGGTCTGCGCGATGTACGTTACGGCTACGATGGCGAAAACCATCTGAAGCTGGAAAAAGACGAATCGAATCCTTACTTCACTTACGATGCATCGAAATGTATCGTCTGCAACCGCTGCGTACGCGCTTGCGAAGAAACTCAAGGTACTTTCGCGCTGACCATCGATGGTCGCGGTTTTGCCTCGCGCGTATCGGCCAGTCAAAACGAAGACTTCATCGAATCAGAATGCGTATCTTGTGGTGCTTGCGTTGACGCATGCCCAACAGCGACCTTGACTGAAAAAACCGTCATCATGATGGGCCAGGGCGAACACAGCAAAGTCACCACTTGCGCATACTGCGGCGTTGGTTGCTCGTTCAAAGCCGAAATGAAGGGCAATGAAGTGGTCCGCATGGTGCCAAATCCGGACGGCAAAGCCAACCAAGGCCACGCTTGCGTCAAGGGTCGTTTTGCATGGGGTTATGCAACGCATAAAGACCGCATGTTGAAACCGATGATCCGCAGCAAAATCACCGACCCATGGAAAGAAGTGTCATGGGAAGAAGCGATCAACTACACCGCGTCAGAATTCAAACGCATCCAGGCTAAATACGGCAAGGACTCGATCGGCGGCTTGGTATCGTCACGTTGCACCAATGAAGAAGGCTACCTGGTTCAAAAACTGGTGCGCGCTGCATTCGGTAACAACAACGTTGATACCTGCGCCCGCGTTTGTCACTCGCCTACCGGCTACGGCTTGAAAGTAACGCTGGGTGAATCGGCGGGTACGCAAACCTTTGAATCGGTCATGAAATCCGATGTCATCGTTGTGATCGGTGCCAACCCGGCGAATGCACATCCGGTGTTCGCTTCGCAAATGAAACGTCGTATTCGCCAAGGCGCGAAACTGATCGTTGTCGATCCACGCACAACAGAAATGGTTAAATCACCGCACGTACAAGCGGACTACCATTTGAAATTGATGCCGGGTACCAACGTTGCGATCGTCAATGCATTGGCATACGTCATCCTGACCGAAAAACTGCACAAGCCAGCATTCATCGCCGAACGTTGTGAAGTTGATTCGTTCAAGGAATGGGAACACTTCATCTGCCAAGAAGAAAATTCTCCTGAAGCCGTGGAAAAAATCAGCGGTGTACCAGCTGAAGAAATCCGCGCTGCTGCACGCATGTATGCAAACGCTAAAAACGGCGCGATCTATTACGGTCTCGGCGTCACCGAACATGCACAAGGTTCGACCACGGTGATCGGTATCGCCAATCTGGCGATGGCAACCGGCAACATCGGTCGCGAAGGCGTCGGCGTCAATCCGCTGCGCGGTCAAAACAACGTGCAGGGTTCATGCGATATGGGTTCCTTCCCGCACGAACTGCCAGGCTATCGTCATGTTTCGGATTCCACTACCCGTGCTGAATTCGAAGCTGCATGGAATTGCGTGCTCGATCCAGAACCAGGCCTGCGTATTCCAAACATGTTTGACGCGGCAATGGATGGCACCTTCATGGGCCTGTATTGCCAGGGTGAAGACATTGTTCAATCCGATCCGGATACACAACACGTTACTGGCGCGCTGGAAAAAATGGAATGTATCGTTGTACAAGATATCTTCCTGAACGAAACCGCAAAATACGCGCACGTGTTCTTGCCGGGTTCGTCCTTCCTGGAAAAAGACGGTACCTTCACCAATGCAGAACGTCGCATCTCGCGCGTACGCAAAGTGATGCCGCCAAAAGCCGGCAAAGGCGATTGGGAAGTGACCTGCATGTTGTCGAACGCATTGGGTTATCCAATGAGCTACAAACATCCACGCGAAATCATGGATGAAATCGCTTCCCTGACGCCTACCTTCACCGGTGTGAGCTTCAAGCGTATCGACGAGCTCGGCGGCAGTATCCAATGGCCATGCAACGATGCGGCGCCAGAAGGTACGCCAACCATGCACATTGGCGAATTCGTACGCGGCAAAGGTAAATTCATTGATACCAAGTACTTCGGTGCCGGCGAAAAAGTCACCAAAAAGTATCCATTGATTTTGACTACCGGTCGTATTTTGTCGCAATACAACGTGGGTGCTCAAACTCGCCGTACTCACAACAATATGTGGCACAGCGAAGATCGTCTGGAAATCCATCCACAAGATGCGCTGGATCGTGGCATCAAGCAAAACGATTGGGTCGGTATTCAATCGCGTGCTGGTGAGACGGTATTGCGTGCTGATATTACGGAAAATATTCAGCCAGGCGTGGTCTACACCACGTTCCACTTCCCGGAATCGGGCGCGAACGTGATTACGACCAGTTCATCGGATTGGGCAACTAACTGTCCTGAGTACAAGGTAACGGCTGTGCAAATCATGCCGGTTAGCCAGCCTTCCGAATGGCAGCGTACTTACAACCGCTTCAACACGCAGCAAGAAAGCTTTGCTACTGACCAGATGATTCCAAAAGAATCTGCGGTCGCGAAGTAAGAGCAGCAAGACGTAGATGAACGGCATCTCCGACGAAGAGCGCACCGCGCTGGTCCGGGTCTCAGTAGAAAAATGGGACGCGGATCGGCGTGAGCTCTGCGAGGATGATGTCGCGGAAGAAGTACCGATCGCGCTGGAATATAACGGCATCTCGCATGCGGTGATGCTGGCCTCACCTTACGATCTGGAAGATTTTGCGCTCGGCTTTTCATTGAGCGAAGGCATCTTGAAAGATCGTTCAGAGTTGTACGAGTGTGAAATCGTACCCGGCGCGCAAGGTATACAGGTACAGATGCAAATCGCAACGGAACGCTTCGTGACGTTGAAAGACAAGCGTCGCAACCTGACCGGCCGTACCGGTTGTGGATTGTGTGGTGCAGAAACCTTGGCGCAGGCAGTTCGCCGGCCGGACGCTGTGACAGGCAGTACAGCGTTTTCTGCCACGCAGATTTATGCCGGCATGAAGGCGATGCAAGGCAAGCAGCGTTTGCAGCGTTATACCGGTGCGACACACGCAGCGGCATGGATGAATGCGGATGGGTCGGTTGATCTGGTACGTGAAGATATTGGCCGTCACAATGCACTCGATAAATTGATCGGTGCAATGGCAGACGAGAAGCGCGATTTTACTAACGGTGCTGCGCTGATTACCAGTCGTGCCAGTTATGAAATGGTGCAGAAGTCGGCAACGATGGGAATGGGTTTTCTGGCGGCTATTTCAGCGCCTACCAGTCTTGCGATTCAATTGGCCGAAGAGGCTAACGTCACGTTGGTCGGATTTGTACGCAGCAACAGTCATGTCGTATACGCACAATCACATCGATTGATGCGCGATAAAACCAAGTAAAAGGAAGAAGTATGAGTCACAGTACCGTAGATCATTTAGTCACGATGGCAAACCAGATCGGTGACTTCTTTGAAACCATGACCGATAGAGATCAATCGCTGAAAGATATCAGTGGTCATTTGAAACGTTCGTGGGCGCCGCCTATGCGTCGCAAATTGCTCGAACATATCGATCACGGCGGCACAGGCTTGAAAGACATAGTGCTGCAAGCCGTACAGACCAATAAAATTATTTAAGCTTTGCGCATGGGTTGATGCAATAGTTCAACCCGATTAACATGGCTGCGCACCGTCAAGGTTCGCAGCCATTTTTATTAGTTCTTCAGGAGGAATCATGTCACGTCGTTCACTTTTGCGTTTTGCTTCGGTCGCTTTGGCCGCCGCACTGGTTACACCATTCGGCTTTGCTCAGCAGATCATCAAGTTGTCGACTACCACCAGCACTGAAAGCTCGGGCCTGCTGCCATACATCCTGCCTGACTTTGAAGCCAAGACCAATTCCAAGGTTCACGTGATCTCGGTAGGTACCGGCAAGGCATTAGAGCTGGCGAAGAATGGCGACGTCGATGTCACGCTGGTGCACGCACGTACACTGGAAGACAAGTTTGTCGCAGAAGGTCATGGCGTTGATAGGCGCGACGTGATGTATAACGATTTCATCATTGTTGGCCCGACCAGCGATCCAGCTCATATCAAAGGCAGTACAGACGTACTCGCTGCAATGAAGAAAATCGTCGATAGCAAAGCCAAGTTTATTTCGCGTGGCGACAATTCCGGTACCGATGTCATGGAGAAAAAATACTGGAAAGAAGTCGGTTCACAACCGGAAGGTAGCGCGTATGTATCCGCCGGTTTGGGTATGGGCGAAGTCTTGACGATGGCTGCCGAGTTGCAGGCCTACACCTTGAGTGATCGCGCAACCTACGGTGCATACCGTGCTAAAACCGGTTTGGTGATTGCAGTGCAAGGCGACAAGAAAATGTTCAACCCGTACGGCGTGATCGCAACCAATCCTGCCAAGTATCCAAGCATCAACTACAAAGGCGCGAAGCAGTTCATCGATTACCTGACTTCGCCTGAAGGTCAAAAGAAAATCGCTTCTTACAAAATCGAAGGCGAACAATTGTTCTTCCCTTCAGCAAAGTAAGCTTTTTGCGTTTGATCTATAGATAGCACGGCGGTAGTTCGTAAGGCAGAGAGTCAAACCGCTAGATGGTTTGAATGAAGTTAAAAAGCCTGACCATGAAAAATCTCATGGTCAGGCTTTTTGCATTTATGGGATGGTTAATTATTTCTCTCCCCCGATAAAGCCCGGTCAAATTGTCGCTATCGACAGTCAAATTGTCTCTCTCGCATATCCCCGAAATACGCAAAGCCTTTAAAAATCAGTTGCTTAGCGACTCTGTTTTGCATGGCATGTCGATTGCGTAGTGATCTCCACTGACAGAAATGTTTGTCACAAGTGATGCGTATCAAAGTATGCGCATCGCAAATAAAACGTCGCGGCACAAAGATGCCGTGCAGAGTTCAAAGGAGATTCACATGCTCGATTTTTTAGCGAGAGAGAAAAGCGTCGCCGGTCCGGGTTTCAATCGCTGGATGGTGCCGCCGGCAGCACTGGCAGTTCATTTATGTATAGGACAGGCGTATGCCTTCAGCGTATTCAATGGCCCGCTTTCCAAAATAATCGGTATCGACAGTTCCGCACCGGATGACTGGAAGCTCACAACACTGGGTTGGATATTCAGTATTGCGATTGTCTTTCTCGGTTTGGCTGCTGCTTTCGGTGGCAAGTGGCTGGAAAAAGTCGGTCCGCGTCTGACCATGTTTGTGGCGGCGTGCTGTTTCGGCGGCGGCTTCATGGTGTCGGCACTCGGGGTGCATCTGCATCAAATCTGGCTGGTCTATCTAGGCTACGGCGTACTTGGCGGAATAGGATTGGGACTTGGCTATGTGTCGCCGGTTTCGACGCTGATCAAATGGTTTCCCGATCGACGTGGCATGGCGACCGGCATGGCGATCATGGGCTTTGGCGGCGGTGCAATGATAGGCGCGCCATTATCGGTCTTCTTGATGAGTTACTTCAAATCGCCGACTTCGGTTGGTGTGACGGAGACCTTCATCGTCATGGGTGGGCTGTATTTCATTTCAATGATGATAGGCGCGCTGTCGATTCGCATCCCTGCTCCAGACTGGAAACCTGAAGGCTGGACGCCGCCCGTGGTCGAAAACAAGATGATCACACGCAATCATGTGCACATCGACCAAGCCATGAAGACACCGCAGTTTTATCTGTTGTGGCTAGTGTTGTGCCTGAACGTGACGGCCGGCATCGGCGTGCTTGGACAGGCATCGGTAATGATTCAGGAAACCTTCAAAGGCGAGGTAACGGTAGCCGCTGCGGCTGGTTTTGTCGGTCTGATGAGCGTGTTCAATATGGGCGGTCGTTTTATCTGGTCGTCGATCTCGGATTATCTGGGACGTAAAAATACTTACTATGCCTTCTTCGTCCTCGGCGCGATTCTATATGCCTGCGTACCGTATGCCGGTCATGTAGGTAGCGTCGCGCTATTCGTCATGTGTTATTGCCTCATCGTCAGTATGTACGGCGGCAGTTTTGCCACTGTGCCGGTTTATCTGGCTGATCTGTTTGGCACTAAATTTGTCGGTGGTATACACGGTCGTTTGTTGACGGCATGGTCGGCGGCAGGTGTATTCGGTCCGGTGCTGGTTAATTACATACGCGAATACCAGGTCAATCATGGTGTGCCGAAGGGCCAGGCGTATGAGGTAACGATGTACATCATGGCGGGGTTGTTGATACTCGGCTTTATCTGCAATCTGTTCATCAAGCCGGTCGAGGCCAAGCATCATATGGCTGATGATTCTGCACGCGAGAGAGCGCCATTCGGCAGCGGCGCACTGCAACCATCCGGCGCAAATTGAACGCAGCATGAAGCAATAACAGGAGAATATTTATGTCTAGCCATCATTCAGAGATCAAGCCTAGTAGTCCGATTATCGTTGTTATCTTCTGGGCTTACGTCATCATTCCATTGGCATGGGGCGTGTCCTCAACCATGCAAAAAGCGATGGCATTGTTTCATTAAGTTTTTGCAGGAATGAAAAAAAGCGAGGCACTCATCGGCCTCGCTTTTTTGTTATTTCAACTACTATGCAGTTTGTTATGATCAAAGACGTATGTACAAAAAAGAATCGTGCATAGCCTGCAGTTATCCAACATAGAATCCGACATGACTGCTGCAAAACATATTCATACTGAAGACGAACCTTTTGTCGAAGCATTCGGCGGATGGCAGGAGCGTTCCATTCTCATCGTCGATGACGAACCCGGCATGCGCAGTTTTTTGCAGCGGACCCTGGTTGGTCGCTGTAGCCGTGTCGAAGCGGTTGAATCGGTGGAAGACGCCAGCGTACTACTGGGCTTGCGTCATTTTGATTTGATCATTCTGGATAATTCATTACCCGGCAAGGCCGGCGTCGATTGGTTGCAAGAGATACGCGAGTTGGGTTTGCATAACGACGTCGTGTTGATCACCGCCTTCGCCGACCTGGAAATAGCCATCCGCGCCTTGCGTGCAGGTGCTGCAGATTTCTTGTTGAAACCATTTCGCGTTAATCAAATTCTGAGCGCCATCGGTCGTTGCTTCGATCGCACGCATCTGCGCCGTGAGAATTTTGTTTTGCGGCGCGAACTGGATTATCACGTCGATCTGGGTGTCGATGGCCTGGTCGGCCAGTCGGAAGCTTTGCAGCCGATACGTGCTGCAATCAAGCGACTTGCCACCGTTCCCAGCACGGTCTTGATCACAGGTGAATCCGGTACCGGCAAGGAGATTGCGGCGCGCGCGATGCACTACTTGAGCAGTCGTTCCGGCAATCATTTCGTGCCGGTGAATTGCGGTGCGGTAGCGCCGGATATCATCGAGAGTGAATTATTTGGTCACGTCAAAGGCGCATTCAGCGGTGCTGCATCTTCGCGCGAAGGATTGTTTTTTTACGCACAGGGCGGCACGCTGTTCCTGGATGAAGTCGCCGAATTGCCACTGGCGTTACAGGTCAAATTGCTGCGTGTGCTGGAAGAAAGAAAGATCCGTCCGGTCGGAGCCGAGCGCGAAATCCCGGTTGACGTACGTGTTATCGCAGCGACCAATCGCAATGTGGAAGAAGCCGTGCGTGAAGGGCGCTTTCGACAGGATCTGTACTATCGCCTCAACGTTGTGCAACTGCACATGCCACCCTTGCGTAAGCGTATTGATGACGTTCCGGCTTTGGCATCATATTTTGTGCGGCAGTTATCGCAACAACTGGGCGTGCCACCACAAGAGCTGGACAGTACCCTGCTCGCTTCGATGACATCCTACAATTGGCCAGGCAATGTACGCGAATTGCGGAATGCCATCGAGCGTTGGTTGATACTGGGCAGCATTCCACATCTCGCACCTGCCAAGCCGTCTACGCAGAGCGATGCGCATAATGGCGACGAATCACTGGATGCAATCGAGAAGCAGCACATGCTTAAAATTCTCACAGAGACCGGTGGCAACAAGACAGAAGCTGCGCGTCGTCTGGGCGTGTCACGCAAGACACTTGAGCGCAAATGCGCCGAGTGGGGCGTATAGGAGCTTCAACCATGCGTGGATTTGTTCAGCGCGTGTTTGCGATGCGCTTCCTTGGCAATACCTCCGTGCGCACCAAGTTATTACTGGTGGCTTTGGTGCCCTTCCTCACGGTGTTGCCGATACTTTTTTCGCTGATTTCATATTGGGGCGTGGCTTATTACGATCGCCTGCTCACTTTCAAAGTCAGTAGCGATTTGACGGTGGCGCACGAATACTTCATACACGTACGTGAAAAAATCGGACTTGATATTGCCAGTCTTGGCGAGTCGCATCCGTTTGTGATGACGGTGCGTGATGGCGATCATGCGAGCTTGCAACGCATGCTCATGGAAAAGCATGAGGCATTGGAACTCGATTTTTTGAATTTGCTCGATACGAATGGACGTGTCATCGCATCGTCGAATCGTATGAATGGAGCGCTAGGTAACAGCCACGCGAACTGGCCGGTGGTACGCGCTTCGCTGGAAGGAACAAAAGCAACTGGCATCGATATCTATTCCGAAGATCAACTCAAGCAAATCAGCGACAAGGTTACGCGGCAAGCTTATCTGGAACTAGTCAATACCTCGAACGCCGCACCGACCGACAAGACTGCTGAGAGAAGCGGCATGATCATCCATTCCGCGACACCAGTGCGCAATGCAGATGGCAGTTTGCTGGGCGTGCTGGAAGGCGGCATGTTGTTGAATCAGAATCTGGGCTTTGTCGACACCATCAACAGTCTGGTCTATGCGGATGGTTCGCTGCCGGAAGGTAGTGCCGGCACCGCAACATTATTCATCGACGATGTACGCATCGCCACCAACGTACGCTTGTTTGGTAACAAGCGCGCCTTAGGTACGCGCGCATCACAAATTGTGCGTAATCATGTGCTGAATGATGGCAGGACGTGGCTGGACCGTGCCTTCGTCGTGCATGACTGGTATATCTCTGCTTATGAACCGATCAGCGACAGTTTTGGTAATCGCGTCGGCATGTTGTATGTCGGCTATCTGGAAAAACCATTCCGGAATGCCAAGGAAACCGCGATCGCCCTGCTTGCTACGCTGTTCACGTTGATCTGTATTGGCGGCGTGTATTTTTCTCTACGCGTTGCTCGTGATATTTACGGTCCATTGACGAGCATGAACCGCACGATGACGGCCGTCGAACAAGGCAATATGCATGCGCGCACAGGTGGCACGCAGACGCGTGACGAATTGGGTAGTCTATCGCACCATCTGGATGAATTGCTCGATACTGTGCAACAGCAAAACGAAGAGCTCAAGGCATGGGGCGACCAGCTCGATCGCAAAGTGGTGGAGCGCACGATAGAGCTGGAAAAAACCAACAAGTTATTAGTGCAGGCACAACAGCAATTGGTGTTGGCAGAAAAATTGGCCGCCATAGGCGAGATCACTGCCGGCGTCGCGCATGAGATTAATAATCCGATTGCGGTGTTGCAAGGCAATCTGGATGTATTGCGCGATGCGCTCGGTGCTGCCGCCAAGCCAGTGCAAGGCGAATTGCAATTGATGGATCAACAGATACATCGCATCAATACCATCGTCACCAAATTATTGCAGTTCGCCAGTCCAGGTGAGTTTGCCGGTTATGTTGAAACCATTTCCGTCAATGATGTCGTGACTGATTCACTGGTGCTGGTGCGTCACTTACTCAATCAAAGCAATATCGAAGTGGTGCATAACCGCTACGCGACGTTTGCAGTGCCGATCAATCGTGGCGAGTTGCAACAAGTGTTGATCAACCTTTTTACCAACGCCATCCACGCGATGAAAGACGGCGGCAAGCTCACGATAGAAACCTGCGACTGGCAAGATGAAAACGGTACACGCGGTATCACTATCGCGGTGAAGGATACCGGGATCGGCATCAAGCCAGAAGATATGGCGCGCGTATTTGATGCCTTCTTCACGACCAAGCGCCAAGGCGGCACTGGCCTTGGTTTATCCATCAGCTATACATTGGTCGCGCGTTATGGCGGCACCATTACAGTTAAAAGCGAACCTGGTGCAGGGACAGAATTCACCGTCAACTTGCTGGCGTGATGTCCACTTCCAGCGCCATCAATATTGCAGCGATCAGCAGATGCGCGTGACTTCTATTCATCATTTTTCTTTCGTCATTTGTCTTCGCGTTTTATCTTGACGCGATCTTGATGCCAGACCTGTCACTGTCTTGGTGAGCAGGTTCTTGAATAAAAATTCAGCGAAAATAAAACCCGCGCTATCGCTAGGCGGGCTTGGCAAGGGACAGAAAATTACTTCTTCTTTTCGACAGGATCAGTAGTCGAGTGATTGTTTGCCTGACCAGAAAGCGGCATGTCGGTTGATTCCTGCTGCTTGGTTAATTCTCTCGAATCAGTTTGTGCGGGGCCGCCGGCATTACCGCTACTGGATGTGCCGTACGGTGTGGTAGGCAATTTGGAATCCGATGGTGGCAGCGTACTTGTTGGTGCGGCAACGGAACCGCCCATGGTTGGTGCAGGCGGCGTCTCTGCCTTTTTACAACCGATCAACAGTATCGCGAGAAAAGCGGAAACAAGAATGGAACGGGTAAAAGGCATATGACCTCCTATGGTTAGTTGGCCAAGTCATTGTAGTGAGCGAATCGCCGGATAGTAAGGCTTATTTTGTGAAATGAACAAGAAAGATAAAGAAGATTCTATTTTGCAAAAGTTACACGGAAGATGCCCGTGCAATTTGCAAACTGCATAAGTTTTTAACGCTAAAACAGCTGCGCTTAACTTACACCGCAAATGAAATTCAGCGGGTGAGCTACTTGAAAAAGTTGATGACGATGAAGAACTTGCAACAATAGTGGTGACCGACCTGAATGTTCGATTCGCGCTATCCTGTTCAGCTAGTTCTCGCTTGTGCGCATGGTCGCCGAGACGGGATTGCAACCATTCATCGCTTACAGATTGCTGTTCATGAAATCCCTGAAAAATACACCGCTTTCCATTCTTGATTTATCGCCGATTCTGGTTGGCGGTACGCCAGCCGATGCATTTCATCGTTCACTGGATTTGGCGCAGCGCGCAGAAAAACTTGGCTACAACCGCTACTGGCTGGCCGAACATCACAGCATGCCGGGCATTGCCAGCGCCGCGACGTCGGTGGTGATAGCCTACGTTGCCGGCGGCACATCAAAGATCCGTGTTGGCTCAGGTGGCATCATGTTGCCGAACCATGCACCGCTGGTTATCGCGGAACAATTCGGTACGCTGGCTTCGCTGTATCCGGGACGTATCGATCTCGGCCTCGGTCGTGCGCCGGGATCGAATCAGGCAACTGCGCGTGCCTTGCGTCGCGATATCAGTGAAGATGGAAATGAATTCCCACGCCAGTTGAATGAGTTGCGCGCCTTCCTGCAACCAACTGATGGCGAAGCGCAGGTGCAGGCGATTCCCGGTGAAGGTCTGGATATTCCAATCTGGTTATTGGGATCCAGCAGTTACAGTGCGCAACTCGCTGGTCATCTCGGTTTGCCATTTGCATTTGCAGGGCAATTTTCACCCGATTACATGCTGACCGCGCTGAATTTGTATCGCGAAACCTTCCGTCCATCTGCAAACTTGGATAAACCGTATGCGATGGTGGGCGTTAACATCTTCGCGGCAGATAGCGATGAGGAAGCGCAGCGTCTGGCGACCTCGCAACAGCAAATGCATTTGGGGCTGGTGCGTGGCAAGCCGGGCAAATTGCCGCCACCGGTAGAGAACATGGATAGTTCATGGTTGCCGCATGAGCGTGTGTCGGTTGAGTCCATGTTGCGTGCTTCGATTATTGGCAATGCAGCGACAGTGAAAGAAAAGCTCAATCAATTTTTAGAGACTACGCAAGCCGATGAGATCATCATCAACACGATGGTGTTCGATCATGCAGCACGTGCACGCTCTTATGAAATCGTCGCCGATGTCTGGCAGTCATAAACTCGTGACCCTGTTCACATAACTATAACCAAGGCATCCGATCATGGTGGATAACTCGCTCTACAACACCGAAGAAATCATTCGCTTGCTGAAGCCGGAGCAGATCGGGCCGGATCAATTTGTCGGGCAAAGTCATTTCATGGGTAGCCCGAATATTTTCGGCGGCCAGACCCTGGGTCAATCGCTGTATGCCGCCGGCATCACGGTACCGGATCGACGCCCGCATTCCATGCATGCGATGTTCCTGCTGCCCGGTAATCATCAATTGCCGGTTGAGTATGAAGTGGAGCGCGTGCGCGATGGCGGTACCTTCAGCACGCGACGTGTGGTCGGCACGCAGGAAGGACGACGCATCTTTGTGATGTCGGCTTCGTTTCAGGTTGATGAAGATGGTCTGTCGCATCAAAAGCCGGCACCGCCTATGAGCGATCCGGACGCGTTGCCGTCCAGTCTCAAGGTGTGGCAGGAACGCGGTATTTCTACCGGTCGTGCGTTTCAGCCCGTGCCTGTGGATTTTCGTACCAATCGGGATGACAATCTTTTCGGCGGTCAGGTTGATTCTGCCACGCGCAAGGTGTGGGTGCGCGCACCGCTTCCTTTGGGCGACGATCAGTTAATGCACGATGCATTTTTCGCTTACGTATCCGATTACGGATTCTTGTGGACGGCGCTACAACCGCACGGCATACGGATGGATGATCCGCGCTTGCAGATTGCCAGCCTCGATCATTCGATCTGGTTTCACAGACCTTTGCGCATGGATGACTGGTTGCTGTTTTCCATGGAAAGCCCGAATGCATCGGGCGGTCGCGGACTGTGTTTTGCGCATATCTATAACCGCGATGGCGTGTTGATGGCGAGTGCGACGCAAGAAGGCTTGATACGTTTGCGGGAAAGTAAAAAGTGAATAAATCGTATCGCTGTTTTGCGTTGATCAATTTGATTGGATTGTTGCTGTCGGGTTTGTTGTTTACGTGGATGTCACGTAATGGAGCTGTGGATTTTTGGGCGGCGAATTTGTTTTTCGATAGCGCCACGCAGCAATTCCCTTTGCGTATTTCACACGGGCTGGATTTTTGGGGGCATACAGTACTCAAGGCAATTACCGTGTGGGCGTGGGCGCTGTGCATAGTGTTGGCGATTGCGAGCAACTGGCTTGCGCTATTGCGGCCGTGGCGCCGTGTGTTGACGGTGTTCGTCGTGATGGCCGGTGCTGCGGCCTTCGTGGTGCAGACCTTGAAAGGCGCCAGCGTGCATTCCTGCCCGTGGGATATCAATACCTTTGGTGGTCACGCAATGTGGTTTCCCTTGTTTGAAACCATCAACAATGTGAGTGGCCCAGGACGCTGCTGGCCGGGTGGACATGCTTCCGGCGGCTTCGCAATTATTGCGGGTTACTTTGCGTTGAGAGAGAGCAAGCGCCAACTTGCACATTGGGCGTTGGCCATAGGCATGGCATTAGGTGTTGTGATGAGCTTGGTGCAAATGGTGCGCGGTGCGCATTTTCTGTCGCACAATCTGTGGAGTGTGTGGCTGGTGTGGGTCACGTGTTTTGTGATCGATTTCTTGCTGCACCTAATGCAAAGCAGAAAAAATCCGGCGGTATAAAGCCAGCGCTTATTGCTCATGCGTAAAGCGCGTGTGCGTACTGCGAAAAATCAAGACTGAATTTCTTCAGTGCTCGCTTTGATCGCAGCTTCTTCATCCAGTCGCAGATGACGGCGGTCCAGCCACCATGCCAATACCGGTAGCACCAGAAATCCGCCCGGTGCGACAAACAGCACCATGTAAGGGCTCAATTCCACCAGCTTGTGTAAATGCACCTTGATGCGCTTGCGGTCGAGTTCGGTCCAGCGATAACCATTGCGTTGCTTCATCAACAGCGGCAACAAGCCGCGCATCTGCGTCATCTCGTCCCACAGGCGTACGCGCTCGCGATTTTGCAGAGCCCAGACACCATATGCGGATTTTTGTACCACGCGAAAAGGCAGGGCGACGACGGAGATGATTCGGTGAGACACAAGAGATCCGGGAAGGAGAAGCGAGGCCTGATTTTACGCGAAGCGACTGTTGTCAGTCAGAAAACCTGCATATAGGTCAATCGCTGTTCCTTGCCGGGCAAAGCGCTTTACTTCAAGTCGATCACCATTTCAAAACCGCCGAAGATCATGCGCTTCGCGTCAAAGGGCATCTTGTCCGGCGACATGTCAGCAACACGTGGATCTTTCATCACTTTGTCGTTGACCTCGTCGCGGTGCTCGCGTGAACGATAGACGATCCATGAAAAGATGACCGTTTCGTCATCCTTCAAATCTACGCTTTGCGGAAATGACGTGAGCTTGCCCGGTTTGACGTCATCTGCCACGCACTCCCGATATTCGAGTGCACCATATTCTCTCCAGATCACACCAAACTTGTGAGCGAATTCTCTGTACTGATCAATATTGCTTTTCGGTACAGGTACAACGAAACCGTCTACGTAAGCCATGTAGTTCTCCTTGAGTGGTTAGCGGTTTGCATTCGACTTCGGGATAGTGGGACAGTTCGTCAATATCGTTATTCGAGGTTTGTTTTGATAATAGGTATGAGCTATTACTTCTTTCAATTTAATCAAATTGCTTGATTTAATGAGAATGATTATTCTTTGCTTCAAGGCCTCAGGCATTAGCTATCAAGAAAGGATGAATCATGGTCACTGCAGCAAAAACCACCAGTCAAATCGGCATGCACATGGGCGTTGCGTTCGGCCTCATGTATGTCTTCACCGGTTCGCTCGCATTGGGCGGTGTAGCAGCGGTTGTTGAGCCTATCGTCAATGTGACCTTGTTACCTTTGCATGACAAAATGTGGGAACGTATTCGTGCAAAAATCGAAGCGCGCAAAGCGAATGCAGCGAGTGTTGCGACAAGCGCTATTGCAAGTTCTGTTGCGCCTAAACAGATGCAGATGGTTTAGCTTCATACGCACATGAACTTCATTCCACGCTAAAAAAGCCGCTGAACCATCAGCGGCTTTTTTACGATTGGGGTATCGAGGTTTTTGACAATAGCGCTCAAAGCAAAGTCCACACGCTTTTCTGCAAGCTATCGGATAATACGAAATCATTTCCTTGCGGAGCTTGCCCATGAAAATAGCGATTCTTGATGATTATCAGGATTGTGTACGTCAGCTAGATTGCTTCTCACTATTGCAGGGGCATGAGGTCAAGACCTTCACCAATGGTGCACGCGGTGTCGGACAACTGGCGATACGCCTGGCCGATTTCGATGCCTTGGTATTGATACGCGAACGCACGGTCTTGTCGCGTCCTTTGCTGGAAAAATTACCCAAACTCAAACTGATTTCGCAAACCGGCAAGGTCAGCGGCCATATCGATCTGAGCGCGGCTGCGGCACGCAATATCACGATAGTCGAAGGTGTAGGCGATCCGACTGCACCGGCAGAATTGACCTGGGCCCTGATCATGGCCGCGATGCGCAAGCTGCCGCAATACGTCAATAATCTGAAAGATGGCCTGTGGCAAATCGCGTCTACTTCGCCGGCCCGTAACACCTTGGGCACCGTGTTGAAAGGCCGTACGCTGGGCATCTTCGGTTATGGCCGTATCGGCCGCATGGTGGCCGCTTACGGCAAGGCATTCGGCATGAATGTTTTGGTGTGGGGCCGTGATGCAAGTCGTGCAGCGGCGGTGCAGGATGGTTATCAAGCGGCCGCATCGAAGGAAGAATTTTTCAGCAAGGCGGATGTGCTCTCGCTGCACTTGCGCTTGAACGATGTCACGCGCGGCATTGTGACTGCAGATGATTTGGCGAGAATGAAATCGTCAGCGCTGTTCGTCAACATCAGCCGTGCCGAACTGGTAGCGACCGATGCATTGCAGGCAGCACTGGAGCAAGGATGCCCTGGCTTTGCTGCGCTAGATGTTTATGAGAACGAACCGCTGGCACCGGCTTCACCGCTGTTGAAAATGGAAAACGTGCTGGCGTCACCGCATCTCGGCTATGTGGAAAAAGACAGCTACGAACTTTATTTTCGCAGCGCGTTTCAAAACATCGTCGATTTCGCCAACGGCACACCGAAGAATGTGCTGCAAGCGAAGCAATGAATTGAAATTTCCGGTATCGAGCTTGCCAGCGTTTAACGAGTAGCGTCTGAGCGATCGCCGGCAGGATTCTTTTTGGTTTTCGGTAGCAATGTTGCAGTCGTGCTGGCCAGATGCGCACTGCCCCACAACTTCGCCCAGCCCGGTGGCCATGGCAGAGGCGGGCCGGCATATTCCGGCACACCGCGTCGTACCGGGATCACCGGCAAGGCATCGGGGATGCGGCCATCCTGTTTATCCCAGCCGAGCGAGAAGGTGTAATCCGGCAGCAGCGCATCGCACACCATGTCGAACCACCTTGCGTGATCTTCATCACGACCAAGTGCTTGTGCCATGCCGGTCGGGTCGAACTGCGCCAGGGTGCTGGCCAGTTCTTCAGCAGTTTCGCCCGGTGTATCGCCCCAACCCATCACAGGATTGCAGTTGTATTCGGCACCTGATCCGTACCAGCCTTCGCGCCATGGACGTTCCATCCAGTTGCGCGGGCCGGTGAATAGATGCCAGCGCCAGTGCAGGCCAGAGGGTTTTGGCCAGCTATATAAATACAGACGTTGATAGCCGGCTTGATGCAGCTTGCGCACCATTGCCATCAATCGCGCGTGTGGCATAGGATCGGGTGGCGTGCGGCGGAACAAGATGGGCTCGCCATCTGCGTGCTGCACTTCGTCGGTAGACAAATTCAAATCGAGCGTGCGCATCTCGTTGCCGAAGCGAGCAGAAATCCAGCCTGTCATCAAATTGACGGCCGTGATGACGCCATAACCACGATGGCGGTGAAAAATCACGGTTCCCGGAGCAATAGGTTTCATAGCTAAAACAATACGAATTCAGAAATGGTGTGGACCGGCGATAGTGTAACGGCATTTGCAGTGCACAGTCAGCGAGCGTTTTTTCTGCAGCGCTATTAAATGAAGCAAGAACGCGAAGCAGAAGCTCACGATGAAATGTTGAGTAAAAAAAGCACCAATAATCTATAGGCAACGTTATTTGCAAGCGATGTTCACGAATTAAACATTCGTAAATTTGCTCATGCGAGCTGTAACCCGCAGTGCGCGTGAGTGTCCAGGTTGACGACTGTGCCGAGTTCGCATTCGGGCATTAGAAAAGAACAAGAAGATTCCCCGCTGGTCTGCAATTTGCTTATTGCCTATGTGCACTAATTAGGCGATCAAGTCTTGCCCGCGTGCCGCTGTGGAGCGGCAGCGAAAAAATCACAGCCCAGGGAGCTTCACATGGACCATCATTCCGCACTGCAAATAGACACCTTCCTGCCTTACATGCGCGACGTCAGCCGCTGCGAAGAATCGCTGCGCGAGCTGAACCTGATGTGGCGCATGATCGAGGCGTCCGCCAAGATGAATTGCCCGGTCGAAGCGAAGGCGATCTTGCCGACGATGGCAGCGACCCGCGCCGGCTTCAATCGCCTTGAGCAGGAGTTGGTGAGCAGTCTGGTGCGTGAAAAAGTTTCTAACGTGCTGGAAGAGATAGGGACCAAGGCGCAATACGTGATCGATATCGTTGTGCGTAATCTGTATGAACGTACCGCCGACGTCGGCTTTCTCGCCACCGATCGCGAACTCTGTACTTTTGTCGCCGGCTTGCACGATGACCGCGACATGATACGTGCGCGTCTGCGCGCTTACCGCAACAAATACACCGTCTATGACGAAATCATTTTGCTGGATGATGCCGGCAACGTGCTGGTACAGATCGATGAAGCCACACCGCTGGAAGGCAGTACCGATCCGCTGATTCGGCAAACGTTGGCGTCTGATACTTATGTAGAAACTTTTCGTGCGACCGATCTGCGTCCAGGCAAACATGAAGCGCTGATTTATTCGCGCCGCATGCATCATCCGGAAACCGGTGCAGTGGTCGGGGTGCTGTGCCTGTGCTTCCATTTTGAAGAAGAGATGGCGAGCATCTTCCGCTCGCATCGCGACCCGGCTGAACGTTCCAATATGCTGTTGCTTGATGGTGAAAATCGCGTCATCGCCAGCGCTGATCCGCGCTGGATTCCAGTCGGTGCGATTGTGCCTGTCAATTGCGATGCCGATCCGCGTCTGGTCGTGTACGGCGGCCGCGAATATCTGGCGCGCACCTTCCCTGCAGATGGCTACCAAGGTTATATGGGGCCGCCGGGCTGGCAAGGGCAAGTGATGATCCCGGTTGAGCTCGGCTTTACCGGCTTGGCGACCAACGCATTAACCTCGCTGGATAAAAATGTCGCCGATGGTTTGCTGTCGCATGCAGAATCGTTTTGTCCGCCCTTGTTTGAAATCATGAGCGCGGCAGAAACTATACGTCGCGTCGTCTGGAACGGACAAGTCATGACCGCCGGTCAAAACGGCGAACTGTTGAAACTCAAAACCATACTCGAACAAATCAGCGAAACCGGCGCACGCAGCAATGAACTGTTTTCGCAATCAATACGCGATTTGTATGAAACGGTATTGTCGTCCAGCCTGCGCGATTCAGAATTCGTCTCGCATCTGATGGTCGATCTGCTGGATCGCAATCTGTATGAGCGCTCCGACGATTGCCGCTGGTGGGCATTGACGCCGGAGCTGCAAGTTGCTTTGGCCGCGCCGGTCAAGTCGGCAGAAACCGTCGCTCGTTTGACAGAGATACTCGACTACATCAATTCACTCTACACGGTGTACACGCGCATCTTTGTTTACGACGCGACCGGCACCATTATTTCGAGCAGCGACTTCAAGGAAGACGGTTTGAGCGTGGTCGGTACCTTGATCGATGACATCACATTTGAACAGGTATGCGGCTTGTCCAACGATCAGCACTATTACGTCACACCGTTTGAAAACACGCCGTTGTACGGTGATAGACCAACTTATGTGTATCACGCAGCGATTCGTCATCCAGAGAATCCGGCGCAAGTGGTCGGTGGCATCGGTATCGTGTTTGATTCCGAACCGGAATTTTCAGCGATGCTGCAAGGCGCGCTTGGCGACAAGGAAGACGTCAGCGCCCTCTTCGTTGATCGCAGCGGCCGGATTATTTCCAGCACCGATGCGACGCGCCCGGTCGGTGCCATGCTCGACATCGCTCCAGAATTGTTGAAGATGGAAAACGGCAGCAGTGCATCACGCATAGTCATCCACGATGGTCATTACGCGATTCTCGGTTGCACGATGTCGCACGGCTATCGCGAGTTCAAAACATCCGACGGTTATTGCGAAGATGTGCTGGCCGTGGTCTACAAGGCCTTTGGCGAAGAGCGGCAACAGGTCAATACCGGCAACAGCGCAGCGACCGAACTGGAGGTCGATCCAGGCGCCGCGCCCGGTCGTGAATTTGCTACCTTCTTCATTGACGGTTCGCTGTTCGCACTGGCGGCAGAATACGCGCAAGAAGCCTTGCCGGCTTCGGCGATTTCACCGATGTCCATGGGCAGCCGTGCGGAACGTGTCGGCATCCTCGCTTTGCGGCATGAAAATGAAGCCAAGCATTTCGTCTGGGTATTCGATCTTGGCCATTTGATGCGTGGTTACAAGTCAGAGATAGACAGTAGCAGCCAGGTCATCATCGTCAAGCGCGGCAATCAAAGTATAGGTTTGCTGGTCAGCGAGTTGCATGGCGTGCCGGAATTTCAGGCATCGCAAATCACCCCAACGCCGCTGGCAGCGCCTAGCACCGGGATGCTGGTGACAGAAGTGATCAAGGCCAATCGCGGCAATCTGCTGATCCAGTCCATCAATATCGATCACCTGTTTGCGGTGCTCAACAACGAGGAAATCCCGATTGATGCGGAGATGAAGATCGCAGCCTGATCTTGTGCTTGGCGGTAGCAAGAACGGCTTGCCTGTTCAATTGCGGCCAACCAGTTGCGTACTTATCGCCTGATAAGTACGCAACTCTTTTCATTGCGACCTTGCTCGCTTATGATGTGATATCCAACTTTGGACTATCCTTCGTTTCCTTGTGATCCAAAATGACCTTGCGCATCATTGCCACCGGCGGCACATTCGATAAACATTACGACGAAATCGAAGGCAAGCTCGGCTTCAGTCACGGCCATTTGCCACATGTCATCCAGCGCGCGCGCATCACGGTGCCGATTCAGCTGGAGCAATTGCCCTTCCTCGATTCGCTGGATATGCACGATGCCGATAGACAGCGCATCGCTGCGTCATGCCTGCGTGCGGATGAGACCAGCATCGTGGTTGTGCACGGTACCGACACCATGCGCGAAACTGCCGAAGTGCTGGGAGCGGCTCAATTGCCGAAGACGATCATCCTGACCGGCGCGATGGTGCCGTATGAAGTCAAGAATTCGGATGCACTATTCAACTTCGGGTTTGCATGCGGGATCGCGCAGGCTCTGCCGCACGGCGTCTACATTGCGATGAATGCGCAGATTTTCACGTGGAATAACGTGAAGAAAGATCGTCTCAAAGGCGTATTCCAGAAACGCTGAATTTCGATCTGATTCAGTCGGTCAAAAAAAAGCCCGCTACCTTGCGGTAGTCGGGCAAAAATCCAATACATGGAGAAGGACAAGCACATCGTAACAAGCGATTGTTACTGCTGTATGACGTCCGATTATTCTGCTGCCATCTTGCACATCGCTAATATACGTGGCGGCAATACATCACTCCAAATACAGATAATTTGTAGGGATAAAAACATTGCGCCAAATTTTGTATTAGAATTTAAATCAGGTGGTGGAAAGACGGTGCCACTCGCCGGGAATAAAAAGCTACTTTCAAATCAGGAGGATGCAGCTGAACTCTTAAGTATCTAAGGTATCGAACGAGATCGAATAGAGAGACAACACGCAATCACTTAGGAGGAAAAAATGGATGCAGTATTAAAACCTTGCCCAGTTTGTAATAGCGAAGCAGAGCTGAAAGAAGCCCATTACTTTGAATCCGAATTGCCGTACAGCTACGTGCATTGTACGAATGAGGGGTGCACACTGAATCATAATGCGGCACATTTCAGCGCCAGCAAATCCGAAGCCAAAAACGATCAGGATGCGATCTCGGCCTGGAACAAACGCGAGCAAATCCCCGCTCATCATTAATATCCTTTTGCCTCACACAAAGAAAAACAGCCCGAAATATTCGGGCTGTTTAAGTTTTGAGGAAACCAATCTCAGACTTGCTTGCTGAGTCTTATCTAAATAACGGTCAATCTAGTCAGTGCTTGAGCAGCGAGGTCGCACAGGTGTTCGCGCTGCTGCTGGTTCCTGGTTTTCAGTTTCGCTTATCGCGAAGCCGCGACGATCACTGGCGAATGATCCGTCGGGCCTTCAGCCATCACCATGCTGGCGCAGAAAAAACTCAGTGCCGCAGCGACGGAAATCAAACCAATCGTAGGTATCTTGCGCATTTTCAATTCCTTCAATATTGTTTTTGTTCTTAATGAGGTGGCGCGTGGCCGTAGATGGATAGTAGGTAAAGCCATGTCGCGCTTCTATCGGCGTTCTCCTCATCTTGCTGTAGGAGAAGAGGAGTTTGTTGCAATCTGACTTACGGATGGTTTTCAACGGATCATCGTGCTTGCAAGGGCAAGGCTGAATAGAAAAGCCCCGCTTACGTTTCCGTATAGCAGGGCTTTTTATTGCGTTGGCCTATGCACACACCAAATCTTACCTAAGGTTTTGCATAACGGCTCTTACATCAAAGGATAGTGTCCAGCACCTGGTTCAGGGTTTTGCTAGGGCGCATAGCCTGGCTGGTTTTGGTGGTGTCCGGATGATAGTAACCGCCGATATCAACAGCCTTGCCCTGCGCCGCTTTCAATTCAGCCACGATTGCTGCCTCATTGTCGGACAGCGCTTTTGCCGGTGTCTTGAAGTGTGCCTGCAATGCCGCATCTTCGGTTTGCTCGGCCAAGGCTTGCGCCCAGTACAGCGCGAGGTAAAAGTGGCTGCCGCGATTATCCAGGCCGCCAACTTTGCGCGCTGGTGATTTGTCGGTATCGAGGAATTTACCGGTTGCCTGATCCAGCGCTTTTGCCAACACCAATGCTTTGGCATTTTTGTTGACCTGGCCGAGGTGTTCCAGCGATGCAGCCAGCGCCATGAATTCACCCAGAGAATCCCAACGCAGGAAATCTTCTTCAACAAATTGCTGCACGTGCTTAGGTGCAGAACCGCCGGCACCGGTTTCAAACAAACCACCACCCGCCATCAAAGGCACGATGGACAACATCTTCGCGCTGGTGCCCAGTTCCAGAATCGGGAACAAATCCGTCAGGTAATCGCGCAACACATTGCCGGTTACCGAGATCGTATCCTTGCCGGCGCGTATGCGTTCCAGCGTGAAGCGCGTCGCATCGACCGGCGACAAAATGCGTAGATCGAGTCCGGCAGTGTCGTGGTCTTTCAAATAGACATTCACCTTGGCGATGATTTGCGCATCGTGCGCGCGTTGTGCATCCAGCCAGAATACTGTCGGTGTGCCGGTTGCGCGTGCGCGATTGACCGCGAGTTTGACCCAATCCTGAATTGAAGCGTCCTTGGTCTGGCACATGCGGAACAGATCGCCTGCTTCGACTTTTTGTTCGATCAATACTTTGCCGCTGGCATCGCTGACACGCACTACGCCGTCAACAGCGATCTGGAAGGTCTTGTCGTGCGAACCGTATTCTTCAGCCGCTTGTGCCATCAAGCCGACGTTAGGCACACTGCCCATCGTGACCGGATCGAAAGGACCGTGTTGTTTGCAATCGTCGATGACGACTTGATAAATGCCGGCGTAGCAGCGATCAGGGATCACCGCCTTGGTATCTTGCAGTTCGCCAGCGGTGTTCCACATCTTGCCGGAATCGCGAATCATCGCCGGCATCGATGCGTCGACGATCACATCGCTAGGCACGTGC
Source organism: Herminiimonas fonticola (assembly GCF_003293745.1). Classification (GTDB taxonomy): domain Bacteria; phylum Pseudomonadota; class Gammaproteobacteria; order Burkholderiales; family Burkholderiaceae_D; genus Oxalicibacterium; species Oxalicibacterium fonticola. The sequence continues at coordinate 208,517 of NZ_PTLZ01000001.1, read as the reverse complement.
AAATTGGTGATGCCCTTATCAGAGTTCACCATCGCCAGCGGTGCACTGCGTGCATACAGCGCTTGAATATCTGCTGCTATTGCAGCCTGCGTATCGGCAGGCAGAGTCGTGATGCGCGCGTACAAATCGCCGATGCCGTTGTTTGGATCGAAGCCGACCTCTTTCAACGCATCTGCATACTTGCTCAATACATCTTCGTAGTACACCGCGACAACCTGACCGAAAATGATAGGGTCGGATACCTTCATCATCGTGGCTTTCAGATGCACCGAGAACAATACGTTCTTCGCCTTCGCATCGGCGATCTGCGCTGCGAGGAAGGTACGCAATGCATGGCGGCTCAATACTGCTGCATCGATGATCTCGCCGGCCTGGACTGCAGTCTTTTCTTTCAACACAGTTTTGCTGCCATCGGCTGCTGTCAGTTCAATCTTCACATTGCCGGCTGCGGCGATCAGTGCTGATTTTTCACTGCCGTAAAAATCGCCGCTATCCATGTGTGCGACATGCGTTTTGGAATCGGCCGACCAGGCACCCATCTTGTGCGGATGCTTGCGTGCATAATTTTTTACCGACAGTGGCGCGCGGCGATCGGAGTTACCTTCACGCAGGACAGGGTTAACCGCACTGCCCTTGATCTTGTCGTAACGCGCTTTGGCATCGCGCTCTGCATCGGTTTGCGCATCGTCCGGATACTCAGGCAACTTGTAGCCTTGTTGCTGCAATTCCTTGATGGCCGCTTTCAATTGCGGAATCGATGCACTGATGTTTGGCAGCTTGATGATGTTGGCTTCCGGCGTGGTCGCCAGTTCGCCGAGTTCGGCCAATGCCGGTGCAATCTTTTGCTTGTCGTCGAGGAAGTCGGGGAAGGCTGCAAGGATGCGAGCCGCCAAAGAAATGTCGCGCGTTTCCACCGCGATGCCGGATGAGCGGGTGAAAGCTTCGACGATAGGCAGCAAGGAATAAGTCGCCAGCGCAGGCGCTTCGTCAGTGAGGGTATAAATGATTTTCGAATTTATGGACATGGTCTTGAGCTACGTGGCGGTGTAAGGGGAAATCAATGTGGCAACCGGCAAGTCTACTATCGATTGCCACATTGAGTTTTTGTTGCGGAAAAAGCCCGGCAAATTGACTATCTGCACGAGCGTTTCAAAAGCAGAAATTTCAACAGCGGACGTTTTTAAAACAGGATTACTTGCCGATGCAGAAGCGACTGAAAATCACACCCAGCAAATCATCCGATGTAAATTCACCGGTGATGCTGCTCAAGCGATCTTGCGCCAGTCGTAATTCTTCTGCGAATAAATCGAGCGCAGGATCGGTTGCTTCGCTATCGTGTGCTGCATGTTGTGCGGCCATTTCCAGATGGTCGTGTGCCGACTTCAATGCAATCAGATGACGTTCACGCGCCATATACAAGGACTCACCGGTTTGCTGCCAGCCGACCAGGTGCAGCAACTCGCCACGCAATAAATCCATGCCGAGTAAATCGGTGGCAGACAAATAGATGTGCGTTGCATCCGGCATCCGATCGATGGCTGGTCTATGGCCGGACAAATCGATTTTGTTCCAGATGCGCATTACCGGTACATTGACCGGGAAGCGCGCAGCGATTTCTTCATCGTCTCTGGTCGGGCCGCGGCTGGCGTCCAGCATGTGCACGATGACGTCAGCGGTTTGCACTGCGGCCCAGGTGCGTTCTATGCCTATGCGTTCAACTTCGTCACCGGCGTCGGCGGCATCGCGTATGCCGGCGGTGTCGATGACGTTAACCGGGATGCCTTCGATCTGTATCGTCTCTATGACTTTGTCGCGTGTGGTGCCGGCGATGGGTGTGACGATGGCGATATCGCTGCCTGCCAATGCATTCAGCAACGATGATTTGCCGACGTTCGGTTGACCGGCCAATACGATATTCAAACCGTCGCGCAGCAATGCACCTTGCGATGCCTGGCTGAATACCGTTTGCAACGCTTCGCGTATGCCGTTGAGCTGGCCGCGTGCATCGGATTTTTCCAGGAAGTCGATTTCTTCTTCAGGGAAATCCAGCGTCGCTTCGACCAGCATGCGCAGGTTGGTGATCTTGTCGACCAGATCCTGAATGGTTTTGGAGAATGCGCCCGACAGCGATTGCGATGCCGACTTGGCTGCGGCTTCTGTCGATGCTTCGATCAAGTCGATTACACCTTCAGCTTGTGCCAGATCCAGCTTGTCGTTCAAGAATGCACGGTGCGTAAATTCGCCCGGCTCTGCCATGCGCAAACCGATATCCGCACCAGCCTCAAGGCAGCGTGTCAGCAGCATTTGCAGTACGACTGGTCCGCCGTGGCCTTGCAGCTCCAATACATCTTCGCCGGTGTACGAATGCGGTGCCTTGAAGTAGATCGCGAGACCTTGATCGATGACGCTGCCATCGGTATTGAGGAAGTCTAAATACGTGGCATGGCGCGCTTGCAGGGATGAGCCCTTGTCTGCGCCGCATACCGCGGTCATTACACTGGAAAGATTTTTGCCGGAGACGCGTACGACGCCGATGCCGCCGCGACCTGGTGCGGTCGCGATTGCTGCGATGGGGGAGGAGTCAAATGTCATGTGTAATTTATAAACGGTTTGAATGGTGAGCGCAACAAAAAGCCCGTGTAATTGCACGGGCTTTTTTTGATAACAACAATTCGTTATCGATAGTGAAGCAAAGAGTTTAGCTTGCGACTTTGCCCACGAGTTTGTTATTGATCACCCATTGCTGTGCGATCGACAGGATGTTGTTGACTACCCAGTACAGCACCAGACCAGCCGGGAAGAAGAAGAACATGATCGAGAACACAATAGGCATCCACATCATGACCTTAGCTTGAATCGGATCAGGAGGTGTCGGATTCAACTTGGTTTGAATGAACATCGAGATCGCCATCAGGATAGGCAAGATACCAATCGTCAGATGGAAACCGAAGATGTTATATGCGCCGAACAGAATATCCGGTGAAGCCAAATCATGTACCCACAACCACGATGCATTACGGATTTCCACGCTGGCCAGCAAGACCCAGTACAGCGAAATGAAGACCGGGATTTGCACGATCATCGGGAAGCAACCGCCGATAGGATTGATCTTCTCTTTCTTGTACAGCTCCATCATCGCCGCATTCATTTTTTGCGGATCGCCTTTGAAGCGGGTACGGATGTCGGTCATCTTAGGCGTGACTAGCTTCATCTTCGCCATGCTGCGATAACCTGCTGCCGACAATGGGAAGAACGCGAGCTTGATGACAATCGTCAGAACGATAATGGTCCAACCCCAGTTGCCGAGGATTTGATGAATCTGAATCATCAACCAGAAAATCGGTTTAGCGATAATCGTCAACCAGCCATAGTCTTTGACCAATTCAAAGCCGGGAGCAACTGCTTCCAGGCGTTTCGATTCTTGCGGACCTGAGTACAGCGTAGCGTCCATCGAAGCCGTTGCGCCCGGTGCCACTGTGCCGATAGGCAGGATGGTGCCGACTGCATACAGATTGGTCGCCAGCTTCTTGGTGAAGTATTCGCGCGGTGCTTTGTCTGCAGGTACGAATGCCGAAACAAAGTAATGCTGCACCAGCGCGATCCAGCCGCTGTCGCCTTTCAATGCGTGTTCGTCCTTGCCTTTTTCGATCGACTCGAAAGTGACTTTCTGGAACTTGTCGGTATCGGTGTAAATTGCTGGGCCAGTAAAGGTCGAAGCCATGAACATCGAGCCGCCGGCGTGTGCAGTGCCGTCGTGTACCAATTGCATGTACAGCGATGGGTTGATCGGTGCATTGGTGTTATTGACGACATCATGTTTGACATCGACCTTGTATTCACCACGTTTGAAGGTGAACGTTTTGATCAGCTTGACGCCTTGTTGCTCGGACTGCAAAACCAATTGCACTTGATCAGCGTTATCCAGTGTGCGCGCACCTGGTACAGCGGTGAACAGTGATTTGTGATTTGGATATGCGCCACCGATCAAGCCGGTTTGGCCGAGGTAAGTGTGTTGATCATTGACGTCGAACAGCACAACGTTCTGGCTGTTGTTGCTGCTTTCGTGATGCTTCAACAATTCCAGACGACGAACTTCACCGCCGGCGGTATCGATATCGACCTTGATCAGATCGGTAGTGATAGTGATCACTTCACTTTTGGATGGTGCAACGCCACCGGTCGGTACGCCAGTGCTGTTCGCGCCACTCGTTGTTGCAGTGGTAGCGGTTGGTACATCGGCGGCAGGCTTGGCGGCATTGTCGCCCGCAGCTGCAGGTGTCGCGGCTTGTTGTGTGGTTTTGTTATCGAAGAAAATCGATGGCTTGCCGGTATAACGATTGTAGTTATCCCACAGCATCAACAACGAGAACGAGAAAATAACCCACAGGACGGTACGTTTGATATCCATAAGTGTCTTAATCAGTAATCAGGAATGGCCGCAACCGCAAGCGGTTGTAGAAGTAGTTTTTTCGGATGACGATTTTTTTGGCACCGGATCATGGCCGCCGGGATGCCACGGATGACATTTGCACAGACGTTTGGTCGCCATAAAGCTGCCCTTCAAGGCGCCATACTCGCCAATGGCTTCCATGGCATAAGCGGAGCAGCTTGGATAAAAGCGGCAATTCTGCCCGAGGAAGGGGCTGATGCCCAACTGATAAGCGCGTACCAGTAATAACAGGATGGTCTTCATTTTTGCCCTTCCGGCAAAGTCGGCGTCAAATTCTGAGGCCGGTTTTGTGAAGCAAACAGTCGTGTTAATTCTTCTCTCAATGCGACTTTCAGGCTGGCCGTGGTGGCAGGCCCTTTTTTCGTATTGACAGAGTGCGACAGGCGAACGATGCAATCGATGGACGGCAATGCCGTTTGTCGAAACAGTTCACGCGTCACGCGTTTGATCGTATTGCGCGTCACGGCGCGAGGCGCGAGGCGTTTGGCAGCGACCACGCCCAAACGGGCGTGCGGCAAATCGGTAGCACGCGTATAAAGTACGAAATGCGCGGTACGATACACGGGTCGCAAACGAAAAACGGATGAAAATTCATCCGTTTTAACGATCCGCCGATCGCGTGCAAAGTCGAGCGAACGATCGCCGGTCACGCCATTCGCTTAAGCAGCGAGGCGTTTGCGGCCTTTGGCGCGGCGTGCGTTAAGCACAGCGCGGCCACCGCGGGTTGCCATACGGACACGGAAGCCATGGGTGCGCTTGCGGCGTACGACGGAAGGTTGGTAAGTACGTTTCATGTTGGTCTCGCTAATCAGCAAATAATAAATCGGAAGTCACGCGCCCATCGCCAAATCTCTGGCAGCTGGTGCATGCTGAGCCGTACGGCGACAACACAAATACCAACACCCTGGGTAGTGAACCCTGAATTAGACAGCATTTTCCGCTTCCCTGTCAATCACTTAGCGCAATTGCGCCGCTTTGTTGCCTGATAATTACTTGATGAAATAAGCGCCAGGCCTGTGGATAACTCTGGCCGCTCGGGTTAGAATAGGCCAACGCGTGGCATGCCACCAGGCATATAAATAGACCACCCAAGGGCAGCAACGCAATACCCCTGTACCAATTCAAGTAGACGATTCAATGGAAAATTTCTGGCAGACCTGCTCCGCCCAGTTGGAGCAGGAGTTGACGCCTCAACAATATAGTGCGTGGATCAAACCACTGGCGCCGCTCGATTACGAGGACGGTACCTTGCGGATTGCCGCGCCGAATCGTTTCAAGCTGGATTGGGTCAAAACCCAGTTCGCCAGCCGTATCACCAGCCTCGCCGCCCAGTTTTGGGAAGAGCCGGTCGATGTCCAGTTTGTACTCGACCCGCGTTTGAATGTGGCCAAGAAGCCGGCTTCGCAATCCAGTGTTGCGCCAAGTCAATCCGACGAAGTGCCGTCCAATGTGCTGGAGCCGATTCCGTCCAACGCCACCGACCACACACCGCGTCGCGATCAAAGCCGTATTAATACAGCGCTGACATTTGACAGTTTCGTTACTGGTAAAGCTAATCAATTGGCACGCGCTGCCGCGATCCAGGTGGCGAATAATCCTGGTAGTTCGTATAACCCGCTGTTCTTATATGGCGGTGTCGGTCTGGGTAAAACCCATTTGATTCACGCCATCGGCAATCAGGTTCTGGCTGACAATCCCAACGTCAAGATTCGCTACATCCACGCAGAACAGTACGTTCGTGACGTAGTGACTGCTTACCAGCGCAAGGGTTTTGACGATTTCAAGCGTTACTACCACTCGCTCGATCTGTTGCTGATTGACGACATTCAATTCTTTGGCGGCAAGAGCCGCACGCAGGAAGAATTCTTCTACGCGTTCGAAGCTTTGATTGCAGCAAAGAAACAAATCATCATCACCAGCGATACCTATCCGAAAGAAATTTCGGGCATGGATGACCGCCTGATTTCACGTTTCGATTCGGGTTTGACGGTCGCCGTCGAACCGCCAGAGCTGGAAATGCGCGTCGCGATCCTGCTTAAAAAAGCCGTCCAGGAAGGCGTGACCTTCTCCGATGACGTCGCGTTTTTCGTTGCCAAACATTTACGTTCCAACGTCCGTGAGCTGGAAGGCGCCTTGCGCAAGATCCTTGCGTATTCGCGCTTCCACGGCAAAGACATCACGATTGAGGTTGTCAAAGACGCACTGAAAGATCTGCTGTCTGTACAAAACCGCCAGATTTCGGTCGAAAATATTCAAAAGACTGTCGCCGATTTTTTCAATATCAAAGTGGCGGATATGTACTCCAAAAAGCGTCCTGCGAATATTGCGCGGCCACGCCAGATTGCGATGTACCTTGCCAAAGAATTAACGCAAAAGAGCTTGCCGGAAATCGGCGAACTGTTCGGCGGTCGCGACCATACGACGGTTTTGCACGCGGTTCGCAAGATCGCCGCCGACCGTGGCAAGAGTCCGGAATGCAATCATGAATTGCATGTGCTGGAGCAAACTTTAAAAGGTTGATGAGCAAAAACTCGCTGCCTATCAGCCTGTGGATAACTTTGTGGATATCCTCGGTATAAGTTGTGGATAGCAAGTGAATAAGTAGTAAGACAGAAAGATGCGGCACAAAATAGCGCCGAACCGGCTTTTAGGCGGGTCTTTCTGTCAAAATACGGGTTGTTGTTTACAGGTTTAATTATCAGTGCCGATTCAGTAAAAAGAGCCTCATTTTCATTCTGCCCATTACGGGTGATGCACCGATGAAAATGTCGCAAAAAGAAAGCTGATCGCTAATTAATAAAGCCAGCGCTGATTGAGCAAGTGCTGGCCGAGTAAAACAAGCAAGTTGCAGCACGTCTGCTACACGCATGGCAATAATGAATACCGCATCCGTTTAACCATCGATAAGGATCTAACTATGCAATTGGTCAAAACCCAACGTGACGCGCTGCTACGTCCGCTGCAGATTGTGAGTGGTATTGTCGAGCGTCGGCACACATTGCCGATTCTGGCCAATATCCTCATACGCAAGGATGGCGAGCGCGTTTCATTCCTGTCGACTGATATCGAAGTGCAGATCACCACGCACGCACAAGTCGGCAGCGGCAACGAAGTTGCTTCCACCACTGTCGCAGCACGCAAGCTGCTCGACATTTTGCGCGCCCTGCCGGATTCCGGCGACGTCTCGCTGACACTTGCCAACAAACGCATGACCGTGCAATCGGGCAAGTCGCGTTTTGCTTTGCAAACACTGGCGGCGGAAGAATTCCCAACCGTTGCGCAAGCCGAGCAATACAACGCCAAAGTTACGCTGCCGCAAAAAACATTGAAGCACCTTTTCAACATGGTGCACTTCTCGATGGCGCAGCAAGACATTCGTTATTACCTGAATGGTTTGTTGCTCGTCGTTGATGGCAAGAACGTCATCGCAGTTGCAACCGACGGTCACCGTCTGGCCTTCTGCCAGGTTGAGACCGATCAGGAATTTGCGCGCCAGGAAGTCATCATCCCGCGCAAAACGATTATCGAATTGCAACGCCTGCTGGAAGATACCGACCAGCCTGTCGATCTTGAGATCGCCAACAACCAAGTCAAGCTCACCTTCGGCGACATCGAACTGATCTCCAAACTGGTTGAAGGCAAGTTCCCGGATTACACCCGCGTCGTACCTAAGGGTTACAAGAACAATTTCACGATCGGCCGCGATGCCTTGCTGCGTTCGCTGCAACGCGCTGCGATCATGACGTCCGACAAGTTCAAAGGTGTGCGTTGCATCATGAGCCCAGGCAGCATGAAGATCAGCTCCACCAATGCCGACCAGGAAGAAGCAGTCGAAGAAATCGAAATCGATTACGGCGGCGATAGCGTCGATATCGGCTTCAACGTGACCTATCTGCTGGATGTATTGAACAACCTCAAAGGCGACAGCATCAACATCGCTTTGGGTGATGCCAATTCATCCGCATTGATCACGGTGCCGGACAATGCAGACTTCAAATACGTCGTCATGCCGATGCGTATTTGATCTGGAATTTGACCAGTATCAGCAGCCATAAAAACGGGGCAAAACGCTTTAAAATCAGCGCTTTGCCCCCATATGCAAAAGAGCAATAAAAGGTTCAAAATAAGAGCGGCCACGCATCATCAGCCATCTTAAGTAATTCTCATCAACACGCACCGTGTTCACAGGAATTTAGAACCAGCAATATCAGGATTAGAAGTAAAAAGCAGCAGTAGTCATTCGCAACATGAGTAAGAGGCCAAGCCAGCGCATTCATCCGCGCAAGCCAGTTTGTCCCCCGCCGTCGAAAGCCGAGCAGCGACATAAAGACCCCTCGTTTTGCGCAGTAATCAAGTAACCGTTTTTTAAAGGTAGCCATGTCCGCGATCCCGAACGACAACACCCCGCAATCGCCATCCACGCTTTCCGCGTCATACGGCGCATCGTCCATCCAGATTCTTGAAGGTCTGGAAGCCGTGCGCAAACGCCCGGGCATGTACATCGGCGACACCTCGGACGGCACCGGTCTGCATCACTGCGTGTTTGAAGTGCTGGACAACTCCATCGATGAATCGCTGGCCGGTCATTGCACCGAGATCCACGTCACCATCCACTCCGACAATTCGATTTCCGTTACCGATAACGGCCGCGGCATTCCGACCGGTATCAAGTGGGACGACAAGCACGAGCCTAAACGCAGCGCGGCAGAAATCGTCATGACCGAACTGCACGCAGGCGGCAAGTTCGATCAAAACTCATACAAAGTCTCTGGCGGTTTGCATGGCGTCGGCGTGTCTTGCGTTAACGGTTTGTCCAAACTGTTGAAGCTGACAATTCGTCGCGATGGTAAAAAGCACGAGATGGAATTCGTCCGTGGCGTGCCACAGAATCGCGAAATCGAAACCATCGATGGTCACGTCGTCTCGCCAATCAAAGTCGTCGGCGAAACCGACAAGCGAGGCACCGAAGTTCACTTCTGGGCCGATGAAGAAATTTTTACCAATGTCGAATTCCACTACGACATTCTGGCAAAACGTATTCGCGAACTGTCCTTTCTCAACAATGGCGTCAACATCAAATTGAGCGACCAGCGTACCGGCAAGGAAGAAGTATTTGCGTTTGAAGGCGGCACTCGTGGCTTCGTTGAATACATCAACAAAGCCAAGAGCGTGTTGCACCCGACGATTTTCCAGGCAACTGGTGAACGTATGTCGGACCAGAACACCAACATCACCGTTGACGTCTCCATGCAATGGAACGACGCCTACAACGAACAAGTGCTCTGCTTCACCAACAACATTCCGCAACGCGACGGCGGCACGCATCTGACCGGCCTGCGCGCCGCGATGACGCGCGTCATCAACAAATACATTGAAGAACACGAGTTCGCCAAAAAAGCCAAAGTCGAAGTCACCGGCGACGACATGCGCGAAGGCCTGACCTGCGTCTTGTCCGTCAAAGTACCTGAACCAAAATTCAGCTCGCAGACCAAAGACAAACTCGTATCGAGCGAAGTACGCGGCCCGGTGGAAGAGATCGTCGCCAAAACTCTTGCCGACTATCTGCAAGAAAAACCAAACGACGCCAAGATCATTTGCGGCAAGATCGTTGAAGCCGCACGTGCGCGCGAAGCAGCACGCAAGGCGCGCGATCTCACCCGTCGCAAAGGCGTGATGGACGGCCTCGGCTTGTCCGCCAAGCTGGCCGATTGCCAGGAAAAAGATCCAGCACTCTGCGAACTCTACGTAGTCGAAGGTGACTCCGCGGGCGGCTCCGCCAAGCAAGGTCGCGACCGCAAGTTTCAAGCGATCCTGCCACTGCGCGGTAAAGTCCTCAACGTCGAAAAAGCCCGTTTCGAAAAAATGCTCGCCAGCGAACAAATCACCACACTGATCGCCACGCTAGGCACCAGCATAGGCGCGGAAGAATTCAATATCGAGAAGCTGCGTTATCACCGCATCATCATCATGACCGATGCTGACGTCGACGGCGCCCACATCCGCACCCTGCTGCTCACGCTGCTGTATCGCCAGATGCCGCAACTGGTCGAGCGCGGCCACGTCTACATCGCGCAACCGCCGCTGTACAAGGTCAAGCACGGTAAGGACGAACGTTATCTGAAGGATGACGTGGAAGAAGCCATCTACATGATGCAGATCGCATTGAACGATGCCGTCCTGATCCCGTCAGAAGGCGCAGCGCCAATCAGCGGCGACGCATTGTCCGAGCTGGTTCGTCAATACAACACTGCCAACGCCATCATCAACCGCCTCACACGCGCAGTCGATGGCGCAGCACTCACTGCCATCATGACCGGCGTTACGCTAGACCTCAGCAACAGCGATGCAGCAGAGGCATCGGCCAAGCGTTTGCAAGACGGCATCAGCGAGCCATCGGTCACCGTGCACGTCAAGTACGACGAGCTGGCAGACAAATATGCGTTACGCATACACCGTATGTACCACGGCAACGTCAAAGTCAGCGCCATCGACGCCGACTTCGTCACCGGCCCGGACTACACGGTACTGGCCAACGCTGCTGCAACCTTCAAGGGTTTGATCGGCGCAGGCGCAATGGTCCAACGTGGCACCGGCGAGAAAGTCAAAACAATCGGCGTCAGCGATTTCCATCAAGCGATGAACTGGCTGCGCAGCGAAGCAGAACGCAACGTCGGCAAGCAACGCTACAAAGGTCTGGGCGAAATGAACCCAGAACAACTGTGGGAAACAACCATGGACCCAACCGTGCGCCGCTTGTTAAAAGTTCAGATCGAAGACGCGATTGCAGCTGATCAGATCTTCACCACATTGATGGGCGACGACGTCGAACCACGCCGTGCGTTTATTGAATTGAATGCGCTGTCTGCTGGGAATATTGATATTTGATGATGTAGGCCTTGGAATATTTGAAACATTCACACATAAACAAAAAAGACCTCGTAAAGGTCTTTTTTGTTTTCTAGGCGGGAAGCTCTTAAACCAGAATTAGCATCACTTCACCGTTACTTGGCCATTCATCAGTAGAGGCAAGAGCCAGTCACGAAGTTGGGCGAGTTTCTGGTTTCCCATGCTTCGAGTAAAGATCATCTGGTTGTATCTAGACACAATGTCATTGTATTTCTTCAGCAAATCAGAGGGCGGGTAAGCTAGTGGCAAAGAATGCAAATCATCCTTTGTAATCGAACCAAATGTGGTCCCCTCACCGTTTCGCCGATCAAATATCGTCTTGAGATACTGCATCACGTAAAACAAAAAACCGTCAAATCCGTCTCGACTGTTCAGTGCAGCCAAGCCACGCCCAATGCAACAATCAATATGTGCAACATTTAAGTCCCCAACCGGTGCGCGAACACTCAACAGAATGTCACCGCGCTTTGCCATTCGCGCAGGCTGAGTTGTGTACTGACGCACAGTAGGAAATTGCCAGCCAAAGTCAGTGGAACCTTGAAAAAATTCGACTCCGTCGCCAGAGTTATTCAAGGAGTCGCCTGAAGGTGAGGTTCCCATCGTGATGTTTGCTATTTGGCTCAACTGCTTATCTTTCCAGCCCGCCGGGATCTCGCGATTCAGCGTGGAGTTGTAGACCATCTTGCCGCCGTTGGATTTGTAGGGTTTGCCGTTGGCGTCGGGAAAGTTGAACTGCACGAACCAGTAGCCGTACAGCGTCTTGGCCATCGCCTCCAGTTCGGAGTTGATGCTGTTGTTGCAGTCGATCATGGCATCGAGATCCTTAAGCAACCCTGCGACTTTCTTTTGCTCTTCTAATCCTGGTATCCGTATCGGGAAATTAGGCATCTCATTCAGCGCAATTCGATTAACAGTGGCGCCTGTGATGGTATTGGCAACAATGGTTTGCTGAAATGCTGGAGATAGATATGCGTAGAGAAGGTACTCAGGAATTACCTTGTCTGACCGAGGTCGCAGCAACCCCATGCGACGGCCCAAACATGCCCTGATACCACCAGGCATCAGGGCTGATTCGCCCAATCGAGTTTCATAAGAAAACAGCAGATCACCCTTTCGTGGAGTGACTCGCTTTGCCCATTTCTTAAAATCTTCTTCTCCAAGGTGAGCCGATTTGGATAGGTCAAGTCGTCCGTTTTCCAGACTAGAAATGCTCAAGAAAAACGGGCCGATACCAGTTTTAAGGGGCGTTGCGTGCGGGCCATCAAAAATATCAGCGATACTCCCGATGGTGGTAAGCAAGTTACTCATTCAGAGCCACTCCCGCTAACTGTTTTTTGATTTCCTGTTCCAGCGCCGCTGACTCCTTGAAAAGGGTATTCAGTCGTTTGTTGAACCCCTGCATCTTCGCGGCAAACTGCGCTGGTGTTAGATCGCTGTATTCGATCTTCACTTCGAAATACTGCCCGGCGCTCAAGGAGTAATTCTTGGCGGCGATCTCCTCGTAACTCACTGCTATCGAGAAATTCTCCATCGCCAGCTTGGCATTGAAGGTAGCGATGATGCGATCTTCTTCCTCGGTGGAAAGTAGCGTTTTCTGGTTCTTGCCGTCCTTGACCTTGGTGCCAAGGCCGGATGCATCGATCAGCACCACATCAGCTTTGTTGGCGGCGTCGATAAACAAGATGGAGACGTTGGTGCCGGTGGTGGCGAAAATGTTGCTGGGCATAGAGACTACGCCAGCCAGCATCTTGTTATCAACAAGATGCTGGCGTATGCGTTTGTCAATACCGCTTTGTGCCGTAATGAAGCCTGTAGGGACCACCACCGCCGCTTTACCGCCGGGCTTCAAGGAATAAATGATGTGCTGCATAAAGAGTTGGTAGATGGCCATTTTGCCCACCGCCTGCTTCGGAATATTGGGCACTCCTGCAAAGAAGCGCTCCCGATGCTCTTTGGTATCCAGTTCCTTCTTAAAATCTGAGAAATCCATCTTGAATGGCGGATTACTGACGATGTAATCAAACTTCTTGAGCGCCTTGCCTTCCCGGTGGTAGGGGTGGAGCATGGTGTTGCCCTGGATGATGTTGGGGATGGAGTGCACCAGATTGTTGAGAATCAGGTTCAGACGTAGCAGGCTGGAGGACTTTTGCGAGATGTCCTGCGAGTAGATGCTGCAGCGTTGCTCGCCGATAGCGTGCGCAATATTCATCAAAAGCGTGCCGGAGCCGGCCGAAGGGTCGTAACAGCTCACATTGCTGACTTTGCCGCGCCGGTTATCTGGCACCAGAATGGCGGCCATGATCTTGGCCACGGCATGCGGCGTATAGTACTCAGCGTATTTTCCGCCGCTGTCTTTGTTGTAGTCCTTGATTAGATACTCAAAAAGAGCAGCGTAGAAGTCGTATTTCTCGTCAAAGATGCGTTCGAAGCTGAAGTCGCCTAGTTTGTTGATGACGGCGCGGCAGAAGGCATCACGTTTGGACGAATCGGTAATGAATTCACTGACGCGGTCAAACAGAGTGATTTTCGTGCCGCCATCAGTTTTGACAGCGAAGATGTCGTTGTTGCTGATGGCGATATCACGCAAGGTGTCGTCAAAAAGCTTGGCAAATTCCGGTGTGGTTTGACGATTCCACAGATGGGCAATGAAGTGCTCGGGTTTCAGGCGAGCGGTTTCCGGTCCCATCCGTCGTAGTAATTTCCCATATTCATCTGCACTTAGGCTGGCAAGAGCCTGTTCCCATTTATCAACCTTCGCCAGTGCGGGTCGGATTTTCTTGGCTTCAAACGCGAATTTGTCGTTTAGAAATTTATAGAGAAAAACCTGGGTGATGATCTTAAATTCGTTGCCGTCGTTACCGAGGCCATAGGCGGCGCAGATAGCCTTGAGACTGTCGATCAAATCCCGGGTTCGTTTTTCGAAATCCTGCGTTACCAAAGTGCTACTCCTGTTCGGTTGCCTGAGGCAAATTCATTCATGTATTCGGCTACTACTAAATGGTTGATGGCGTCGGCGGCATCAAGGTTAAGGTTAATCTTTTGGCCACTCTCGAACTCGTCCATCACGATGGGCTGCATCATCCGCTCGAAGTATTTTTCATTATCAAGTAATCGGGTGTTTTGCAGCACATGCTCATCGGCCCGTTGCTTGACGCCAGTGAGAGCTTCGAAGAGGCGGCGCTCTGTTTGGGTGAGTGTGCCGTGCTCCAACAGCCGCTTGTGTATGCGAGTGTATTTGGCATCACCCCGATATTTGGCGCGAAGTTGATTGTTCTGACGGTTTAGCTCTTTGATTTTGTCGTGAATTGCATTGAGCGTGCCAATGTTAGCAGTCATTTCTTCCTGACTGACTTCGTTCAGCTTCTTTTTTTTAAAGAGTCGCTCTAGTTCTTCTCTGAGGGTTACGAACTTGGGATCCTGCGGATCAAAGTTGTCAGCGAGCGCTTCGCGCGTCTTTCGCAGAGTGCTCTTTAGAGTATCCGCCAGTACCAGCTCTTCTTCCCGAATTTTGGTAAACATGAAGAGCACATCTTCTAGCGCGATGTTGAGTAGATTGCTGGAGTCTGTGCTGGACTCAATGCTTTCTTTGAGATTCAGCAGATCGAGGTGATTGCTAGTTTCTCGATAGAGTTGGTTAAGTTTTTGAAAGTCGAGTTGTTGCAACAAACCGTCGTCACCCTGCAGGCGGATCAGGTTGTATAGGCTACGTGCATCGGCTAATGCTTTCTTAAGCGCTAGCACCGTGGCACGATCTTGTATTTGACTAATCTGTTGTGAGAAGACTTCAGCGTTTTCGATGTTGAAGGTGAATAGAATATCCTTGATCGCTTCGATTTCTTGAGCGATCTCTTCTGTGGATTTAAACAAGTTTGAGTAATGTTCGACTTCGTCGCCTAGCTCAGCTTGCAGTTCATCAAAATATGCCTTATTGGTGGCATCGAACTCCTTGCGGATATCGGCGAAATCGACGACATAGCCGTAGCGAAAATCCTTGTAGGTCCGGTTCACGCGGGTTAGCGCTTGCAGAAGGTTGTGCGAACGGATGACCCTGCCAAGGTAGAGTTTTTTGAGGCGCTTGGCGTCAAAGCCGGTGAGCAGCATGTTGTAGACGAACAGCAGGTCGATCTTGCCGGCCTTGAAGTCTTCAACCCATTGTTTGCGCTCATCCTTGCTACCCACGTCGTGCAGGATCAGGGCGGCACTTTTGGCTCGGTTATCTAACAGTGTGCGGGCTGCATAACTTTCAGGCTGCGCAGCGGCGATTAATTCTTGGGCTGAATCCTGTGCTGAATAGACGGACACGGGTCGGGCTGCGTAGACAATGTTGAAAATTTCGAACATCTGTCGCGCCTGCTCGGCGCTGTCGCAGATGACCATGCCGCCGATGCTGACATCACCCAGTGCGCTTCGGCTTTTTTCGAAATCACGCACGATGTAATCGAGCATGGGCTCAACAAACTTCGGGTGTGCGTAAATTAGATTGCGGTCGATATCCCCTTGCTGCAGCTCTACAGCGGCGAGCGCCTCTTGCAACGTGAGCTTATAGTTGGTGGCGATTTCTTCGCGAATGAGGCGCAAGGTGTAGCCATCAGCGATGGAGGCGTTGTAGTAGTACTTGTGGATGTAATCGCCAAACAGTGCGCGGGAGTTGTAGTCGTCACCCAGCAGCGGTGTGCCAGTCAGACCGATCTTGATGGCATCGCGGTCAGATTGGCTGAGATTAGCGAGAAAGCTCCCTTTTGGGTTGTAGCTGCGGTGTACTTCATCAAGAAAATAGACGCGTTGGATACTGACGTCGTAGTCCTCAGCGCGCACTATGTCGGGGTCATCTTGGAATTTCTGGATGTTGACCACTGTGATTTCGGGCTTGCCAGTGTGGTTGTGTATTACCTGCGTGGTTTTAATGTCGCGGGAGAAAGCTTCGCGACTGTCGATGGTATGTACTACCAAACCACGGCCTGCAAACTCATGCTGTGCTTGGGTGAGTAGATCGAGCCGGTCAACGATGAAGTAGAACTTCGGGACTATGCCTCTCCGCTGGAAGTAGTCAGTGAGAAAGCGAGTGTTGTAGTAGGCAAGTGCGGTTTTGCCGCTACCCTGCGTATGCCAGATGATGCCTTTGCGTATGCCCGCATCAAGCTTGCGCTCGATGGCCTTAGTAGCAAAGAGCTGTGGGTAACGCATAACGTGCTTTTGCAGACCCTCCGACTCATTCACATAGGCGAGTGAAAATCGCAAGAGAAAGGCCAGCCTGTCTCTACTGAACAGTGAAGTACATATACGGTTAGTCGGCGCATCGGGTGATTTATTGCTGAGAAATTCCGGGCTGTGTTTGATGACATTGAGGTTGTTGTCGCGCAGCACCTCGTTCTCGATGATGTCGTTCTCATCTGCTAGCAGATTTGCAAGATCCAGTGTTTCTTCTTCGCGGAAATAGTTAAAGACTGGAGAGTCATACGACGGGCTGGCATAAAACGCGCCTTCGATTGGATGTGGTGAGCCATCGTCGTACTCCATGTTGTTGGAGAAGACCATCAACTGGGTGATGTTTATGAAACGACGGAAGCGCGGGTTCCGGCTACGCGTGATGATGCGGTTGCGCTCGGCTAGTACGCCTTCGCGATTATGGGGTTTTTTGACCTCGATGAAGGCAAGTGGCATACCGTTGATGAGCAACGTGATGTCAGGCCGAAACTCATCATCACCGTTCTTGTAGGTCAGCTCGGTAACGACATGGAAGCTGTTATTGTCAAAGTCAGCGAAGTCGATCAGACGGACTCCTGAGCGTTCAATGAGTTTTTCGTAGAAAGCTTTTCCGAGGTCTTCATTTTCCAGTAGAAGCTTGGTGTCGACCAGTAGACGGGTGATCTCATCGGCTTCTATACCCGGGTTGATTCGAGCAATTGAAGCTCGAAAAAGATCCGGAAAAATATTGTTTTCCTCATCCAAAATGGCATCTTTTAGAGAAAGATAGCTGTAACCAAGTCGCACTAAATGCAGAATGCAGGGAATTTTGACTCGCGAGTCTTCGCTAAAAACCATTGGGCTTGATCTTTCTCATTTTTATTGTTGGCTTGTGCCGCTCGATTGATCGGCGGAGCCACCGATGTGACCTGCTTATATAGCTAGTTTTCAGCGACAAGTCTACCAGAGCGATTCTAGATGGATTTAGATATGATTTAAGTCTTGTAGGAATGAATAGATCGTCCTAAGTCGCAGCATTTTTGAAATATATTTTTGAACGGCATCGAGGAAAATTTGAGCAACCCCAAAAGGCCTTTTTCTTAATCATCTTGATCCCGCAAGAAGCGCAGGTAGGTGTTTTGTAATCACCGTCAAATGCAAACGCTTTTAGCCCCTCTTGTGCAGATGAATCCAGAACTTGAATTTTCTGAAGAAATGCGTTGCCATCCAAAAGCTGTATCGGATTGGATGCGCCGAATGCAAGTGCGTCTGGTGTGTATGTTCCATTCGTTATGAAAATACCGCGCGCTACTTTTTCATGCACCATCACACCTAGCAACTCGCGAACCTCTTTTACACCGACGGCTTTGCTCCAAGCCTTGCACTGAACGATTGCAATCGGCGTATTCAGATCGGTCTTGAATAATTTTACGTCGATACCACCATCCGCACCGGCTGCGATTGTCACGGCTTTAAATCCTGCAGCTTCGTAGTACTTCGCACAGAGCAGTTCAAACCGTTTCCATTCGAGCGACCGCAAAGACTCGATGCTCCATGTCGGTGTGTGAGCGGGAGTAATAACATCGGGGTTCGGAGAGGCCGGGCTTGTGTTATTTGCCCATTCGTCAGGGCCGTTGATGTTAAAGCTAGGCTCTTCTTTAGGAAGCTTTTGTTTTTTCTGCTTTTGAGATGTAAAAGCTGGTGGCTCGGAACGCTTGTTTAAGAAAAATGAAATCAAGGCGATCAGGCCGAATCCACAGGGTACCAACCATGCAAGTGATTTCGACAACGTTCCTAGCGCCACTAGAAAAGGATTCGCCGCAAAGATTGATGGAATAACCCAACGCAAAACAATGAAGCCTACAGTTCCCAAGGCTGCGCTAATCCACCAAGGTGAGCGTACTAGCAGATCGATACCGCTTTGTTTTCTTTTTCTGGCCATAGCTCGATATGAAATTAATGCATTTCAGAAAACGATTGGTTGCATTTATATACTATCGATTAGATTTATTTGCCGCCATCGTAACATTGGGCATTACGAGTAGCTGTTCATAATGTGGTTGTTCCAATAATTCTTTTAAGGATGCAGAATGCAAGACGATAGCAAGCATTTGGTAAGCAGTGATCAAAGGGCGAGAGACACAAAATTTAAGTGGGAATTTTTCAAATTAAAGATCGAAGTAGCAGCTTTAATACTAGCCTTTATTTACATTCTTGCCACATCACTAGGAGGCGCCCTCCTTTATATTTATTTCTTTCGCTACCAATTTAATCCGGGAGGGCTTTCTGTAGCGGATGCTCTTTCATTTTCTCTTACATCTTTTGGATTTTTTCTCACGGTATCTATTGGCCTTCTCTTAGCAACATTGGCAGGGTTTTCATTGGCACGTTGTATACATTTTATGGTGACGAGTTTTTTCAATTGGAGAGCGAGAAACAAAGTAGCTTCTCCGGAAGAGGAGATGCCAAAACGAACAAGAGAGTTCGAATGGAGGAAGGATTACGAAATTCTATTGATATTAAGCGCACTCACTTTATTTATTTTCTTGTGGCTCGCGTTTACTGTGCCTTCCGGTGGAAGGGGTCTTATCTTGACTTTCTTAGGCATTGGGGCCGTACTAAGTTGTTCTGTCTTTGGTAAATTTACCGATATATATTGCCCTTGGCGTCCACAGGAAGGGATTGTTGCGCAAGCGATGCGAAAGGTGCCGTGGTCGTTGCGGCGGGCCTTGGCCGTGGCGGCATTTGTCATGGCTCCGTTGATTTTGTCGTTTGGCGCGTTACAAGATAGCTCTTTGTTGGTAATTGGGATGAGAGAACAGAATGTCTCTGCAAAGGTGAGCCAAGATGATTTCGACTATTTCTCAAAGAGTGCTAGTTCTGTAGGACTTGCAATTAATCCCTGTAGGCAGTTAGACGCTACTCCGGTACTTCACGGCGTTGATGTCCTATGGCATAAACTCGGTACTTATGGGTTAGTTAGGTTTCCTTCCATGCCAGTTACGGCAGATGTGCTTTTTGTTCGGCAAGTGACGAATGAGGTTACTAATTCCGAGCTTAAGGTTAGTCGCGTGCAAGCAGCAAATAAACGGTGCTCTGAATTTTTGACGCAATTGACTTTCGATAGCTCAAAGGAAAAAATGACTGACGTCGGGGCGAATATGTTGGACAAACATCTTCAATGGATACACGCCATTTCGTCCGACAGCAATATTCTCTTGATTACTCATAGTGGCAAGTCGGCCGATAAAAATGAAAATGAATTGTCAATGCGGCAAGCTTTGAGAATCAAAGAATTTTTAATGGAAAGATTTTCGCTTGTTGATTCACGGATTTCGGTGACGAGTCTTGGAAGCACTGTTCCAAAGAAGGATTGCACTACATTAAAGTCTTCTATTGACATGAAATCATGTGAAGGTCTTAGTCGGCGGATTGAAATTGCTGAGTCTGGTTATGTATTTATGGATCGTTAGAATGCGCAGCTTTCCATAAACTGCAAAGTAATATGAGTTGCGAGAGTCCTATGATTAAAAGGTGGCGGTACTGCTTAATCATGATTAAGCAGTACCGCCCTTTTTCTCAAGCATTTAGTCTGCGAGAATGATTAGTGGTGCTTGTGGTAATGCTTGTTCTTCTTATGTTTTTTGTTTGACTTATGGTTGTCGTAGTCATGATCGTGATGGTCTTCAGCGCGCCATTGATTTGCCCGCACGCGGCGTTCACGCCAGTCGTTTTCGTATTGAGGTTGGACATATACGGGGCGTGGCTCAACATAGACGCCGGGAAGGCCGATGTTGACATCGACATTGGCTGCCATGCCGGAGGCGGCTGCCATTAATGCGAGTCCTGCCAGCAGTCCGCTGATGATCTTGCTTGTTTTCATTTTTATTCCCTCAAGATGACCGATCGGGCAAGCCGGTGTTGAGACACCAGCCATATGTAATCCAGATAAGCGGCGCTTATGTGGATAGCCTTCAGTCTGACGGGCGTGTGCTTGTATCAATACGATGAGGTGATTGATATAAGAGCCTTTCCGCGCGCCGAGTATAGCTTGCTTGATACGGCAGTACGGTACGCTGACGAACATAGCGAAGATATTGTGGGATGTGAGAGACGTAGAACGATCCCTGCGATAAATCCGTATGGCAGGTTGAATGCGCTTGCGTAGATTCACGCAGCATCTGCAGCAAGTTCGTGGGTCTGCTACTCTGATTCGCTCATCCATCAATCGGATCAATCATGAGCCAACTGTTTTCACCCTACTCCCTCCGCGGCCTTACCCTCCCCAACCGCATCGTCGTTTCCCCCATGTGTCAGTACTCCGCCGATAACGGTGCGGCAACTGCATGGCACATGATTCATCTCGGCCATCTTGCCTTGTCGGGTGCCGGCATGTTGATGATCGAGGCGACGGCTGTTGAGCCGGAGGGACGTATCACGCCGACGGATCTGGGTTTGTGGAATGACGCTACCGAGGCGGCGCTGGTACCTATCCTTGCTGCGATCCGCAAGCATTCCAGGATCGCCGTGGTCATGCAGCTTGGGCACGCGGGACGTAAGGCATCGAGCAAGTCGCCGTGGGAAGGCGGGCAACAGTTGCCGGTCGAGGAAGGTGGCTGGATATCGTATGCGCCGTCGGCTGTGCCGCAGAAGGAAGGCGATGTCGAACCGCTGGCGCTGGATGCAGCAGGTTTGCGTCGCGTGCGTGATGCGTTTGTGTTGGCGGCCAAGCGCGCCGCACGCCTGGGTATCGATGGACTTGAAGTACATGCCGCGCATGGTTACTTGCTGCATCAGTTTCTATCGCCGATTGCCAATCAACGCACCGATGAATACGGCGGCTCGCTGGAAAATCGCATGCGCTTTCCGCTGGAAGTATTCGATGCGGTGCGTGCTGTTTTTCCGGCAGATAAACCGGTTGGTATTCGCGTGTCGGCAACTGACTGGATGGAGAACGGCTGGAATCTGGAACAGACTATCGCCTTTGCCGCTGAGTTGAAGAAGCGCGATGTCGATTGGATCGATGTGTCGTCGGGTGGCATTTCACCTTTGCAGAAAATTACTATTGGGCCGGGTTATCAAGTGGCCTTTGCACAAGGTGTGAAAGAAGCGACTGGTGTGAACACGATGGCAGTCGGCCTGATCACCGAGCCGCAACACGCGGAAGAAATCATCGCTAGCGGCAAGGCCGACTTCATCGCATTGGCCCGCGGCATTTTGTATGACCCGCGCTGGCCTTGGCATGCAGCGGTTGCGCTTGGCGCAACGATAGAAGCGCCACCGCAATACTGGCGCTCGGCACCGCATGGTCAGAACAAGATATTTGGCGATACGGTTTTCGGTGGGCGTTGAATTTTCGGGTGACGAATTGCAGAGCTTGCGGAGCGACAACAAAAAAAATCGCTTCAAACTCTGAATGACAATAAGCGTTAAGCTGTTTCTTCAGAGGCTTTTCCGTTTTGGTTTCATCTTGCGTCACTTGATGAAACCAATATTTCACGCCAACGAAAGAAGGAATAGAAATCATGGAAGACAAGCTAGTCAGAATCCCCGGCCCCGATCATCCGATCACGATTACACCTAATCCCGCACGCGTCAAAGTCACAGTAGCGGGCCGCATCGTCGCCGATACGACGGCAGCACTGACCTTGCAAGAGGCGTCGTACCCAGCGGTGCAATACATCCCGCGCAGGGACGTAGACATGTTGCTGCTGGAACGTAGCAATCATGTGACGTATTGCCCGTTCAAAGGCGATTGCTCCTATTACGGCATACCTGCAGGTGGCGAGCGTTCAGCGCATGCAGTGTGGACGTATGAGATGCCTTATCCTGCAGTTGCAGCGATCAAGGAATATGTCGCGTTTTATCCCGATCGTGTGGATGCGATTGAAGTTGGTTAGCGATTGATAGTTAACATCTGCAGCAGAGCACAATTTTGTTGCAAGAGTTTTATGTAATCTGAAAGCAAGGCAATGAAACGATCTGCAAAATATTTCGCCAGCCGCCTGACCTTGTTATTGCTGGTCTCTTCAATTCTTGGTGGTTGCGGTGGTTATGCACGCACACCCAACAGCAGTTCAGGCGTGGAAATGTATGGCGTGATTGATGTGGGTGTGCAACACGACAGTCGCTAACAGAGCCCAGTTTTATGCGTGCTGCAGACATAGTCGCATTGCGACTTTTCTAAAAACTGAAGAATCGATCAGGCAAACGTTAGCAGTTACTTGGCTGACACTTGGTGTCATCAATACGTCATGAGGGCTGGCGCCCTGTCTTCGTATTAAATGACTAAACGATGAGCTCGGATGCACTTGATCGGTGCGCCGTTTCGGCGAATTGAATGCTTGTCGAACTACTGTGGCGTTCCTGCCGCATTCCCCTCTTTTATCTTTGAAAATTCCCTTGCCGAAATGCAAAATCGGTACACTTGCGCTTGTGCCATCCCCAGTTTGTTGCTCAAGGGTGCGGCCATTCAAAAACATAATAATTACGCACCCAGGGCGCAAGAATGAAACACCGTTTAATACCTATGCTGGTCGGCGCATTGTTGACGGCCGTCGGCTCCATCTCCATCGCAGCTGATGCGGACAATACTTCCCCTCATTTCGATATCAACCGTTTTGACGTACGCGGCAATACTTTGCTGTCGGCACAAACCGTCGATAACACCGTCGCCCCTTTCGTTGGCAAGCAACGCGATTTTGCCGATGTGATGGGTGCGCTGGAGGCGCTGGAAGCTGCGTATCAAGCGCGCGGCTATGAACTGGTGCGCATCGATTTGCCTGAACAAGAATTGAATCAGGGCGTGGTGATTTTGAATGTGGTGCAAACCAAAATCGGCAATGTGGTTGTTGAAGGCAATCAGAATTTCACCGACGCGAATATCCGCAACAGTTTGCCGGGTTTGCGCGAGGGGGAAATTCCCGATCTGAAGAAGATTTCGAAAAGCCTGAAACTGGCGAATGAAAATCCCGTTAAAAAGACTGTCATGAAAATGAAGTCCGGTGCAGTGGATGGCGAGGTTGATGCAACGCTGGCGGTCGTCGACGAATCGATCTGGAGCACTACCGTCAATCTCGACAATACCGGCACTGTCGCGACTGGCAGGACGCATGCCGGTGTCGTGCTGCAGAATGCAAATCTGTTCGGACTTGATCACGTGTTGAGTCTGCAGTACACGACGACACTGGAAGAACCGAGTAGCGTGAGCGTGTATGGCATTGGGTATCACGTGCCTTTGTATGCGCTAGGCGATTCGCTGGATTTTTTCGCGAGTCATTCGGACGTGAACGCGGGTACGGTTACGGCAGGGATTCTTGATATTGCGGTGAGCGGTAAAGGTTCGATGTACGGCGCACGTTATAACCAGAATCTGGCGACAGTCGGCAACTACGAATCGAAAGTGGTCTATGGTTTGGACTACAAGGAATTCAAGAATAGTATGCAAACCTTGGGCGTCGAGCTGGGCAATGACGTGACCGTGCATCCGCTCAGTGCTGGTTATTTTGGAAGTTGGGCATTGCCGAATGGCGATGCGAATTTTGGCGTGACATTGCTGCATAACATTTCCGGCGGTTCACGCGGACGTCAGCCGGATTTTGACGCGATGCGCTTTGAGGCTGATGCCGATTACACGGCGTTGCGTTTTGCTGCAAGTGCAACACAGGCTTTACCGCAAGAGTGGCTGGCACGCGCTATCGTCAATGGTCAATATACGAAGGATGCGCTGATTCCGGGTGAGCAGTTCGGTGCCGGCGGTGCGAGTTCAGTGCGCGGCTTTGACGAGCGTGAAGTGTCGAATGATTCCGGTATGACGGCTAACTTTGAAGTGTATTCATCGCCTTTATGCCGCAATACGGATTGGCAATGCCGCGTGCTGGCGTTTTACGACACGGCTTATCTGACACGCAATCATGCTTTGCCGGGTGAGTTCAAGAGTATTGCTATCAGCAGCATCGGTGTAGGTGTGCGCCTGCAACTGCGTAACAACGTCAACTTCCAGATGGATTACGGTCATGTGCTGCATGCGGAAGCGACGGCTACGCAAAAAGGCGATGACCGTTTGCATGCCCGTCTCAGCTTGTCTTTCTGAGGACATCATGAAAATCACTCCAACGAATATGACTCGTAAACTAGCGACGACCCCAGCACTACGGATCAAATCCATGCAGCCTAAAATTTTGCCTTTATTGCTAGCCGCTTGTCTGGGCGCAACAAGTGCTGCTTATGCGGCACCGATAAATCCAACTGTAGTGAATGGGCAGGTGACGTTTTCTCAAGACGGTAATGTCTTCTCGATTACCAACAGTCCGAACGCGATTATCAATTGGGGCAGCTTTTCGATCTCGCAGGGCGAGGTTGTGCGCTTCCTGCAACAAAGCAGCAACAGCAGCGTGCTCAATCGCATCACAGGGCAGGACCCAAGTCGCATCATGGGTGCGCTGCAGTCGAATGGCCGCGTCTACCTGATCAATCCGAATGGCATTGTGTTCGGTGCGGGCGCACAAGTGAACGTGAATGGTTTGATTGCGTCAACGCTGGATATCGCGAATGCAGATTTCCTCGCTGGTAAAAACAAATTCTTTTCCGGTGTCACCGCAGGCAGCGTGGTCAACGAAGGTGAGATTACGACGCCATCGGGCGGCAAGGTTTTTCTGATCGCACCTGATGTCACCAACAGCGGCATCATCACTTCGCCGCAAGGTGAAGTTGTATTGGCGGCGGGACATAGCGTGCAATTGGCGGACTCATCCAATCCTGCGATGCATGTAGTGCTGTCGGCGCCGACCAATAGCGCCATCAATATCGGTCAAGTCATCGCGCAAGGCGGCAAGATCGGTATCTACGGCGCGGTGGTTAATCAACGCGGTACGCTCAATGCCAACAGCGCAGTGGTCGGCGAGAACGGCAAGATAATCTTGAAGTCTACGCGCACCACATTGCTGGAAGCAGGCAGTGTGACGACCGCGACGGGTGCTGGCAGTGGCGGCGAAGTACAGGTGCTTGGTGAGCAGGTTGGTCTGATGGGCAATGCCTTGGTCGATGTCAGTGGACAGAGCGGCGGCGGTACCGCACTGATAGGCGGTGATTACCAGGGTAAAAATTCTGCGGTGATGAATGCGGAACAAACTTTTGTCGATAAGGATGCGGTTATCAAGGCGGATGCGATTGCCAGTGGTGACGGCGGCAAAGTTATCGTCTGGGGCAATAAGACCGCACAGGTTTACGGTTCTATATTTGCGCTCGGTGGCGCGTTGTCCGGTAACGGTGGGTTTGTTGAGACCTCGGGGCACTATCTGGACGTGGCAGGTATACGTGTGAATGCCGGTGCCGCAAATGGGAAAAATGGTCAGTGGTTGCTTGATCCTCTGAATATTGTTGTCGCCTCGGATGGCATGAATGTCATCCCACTTCCTGGCTCAGGTTTTGTCGCTTTTGCTGATGATTCCGGCCCTACAGAATCCAACATTCTGTCTTCAGCAATATCAAGTGCAACCGCGAACATAACATTGCAGGCAACGAACGATATTACTTTTTACAGTTCGGTCAATATCGCAGCTGCCGGTGTTGGATTAACGGCGCAGGCCGGCAATAACATTGTTGTGAATACCTCGATTGCTACAAATGGTGGAGCCATTGTTTTGTCAGCAAATGATAACAGTGCGGGCACTGCGAGCCGCAGTGGACGAATAATTATTAATTCGGGTGGTTCTGTTAACGCAAATGGTGGCAGCGTTACCAAAAGAGATTCCATCTCGGCACCGCCATCTGCCGATATTTGTACCATTGCCCCCAACTCGGCCTTGTGTCAGGTCTTGTCACCACCAACTGCAAGTGAGCCGAATAAACCAGTTCAACAAGCAAGTAATGAGGTGATCAAGACTGTCACCACAGCGGCACCAAAAACTGATTTCGACCAAGTGGCATTTCTAGATACAAAGAAAACTACCACTACATCGAGTGGTGGTACATCGGGTGGATCAAGTGCAACGTCGACTACCCCCGATGATACGAAAAGCGACAAGACAGCTGACAAACCAGCCGATAAATCCGACACCAAAGAAGTCGCGTCAAATGACAAGAGTGGAACAAAAAATGAACCAACCAAAAAAATGTACTGCAATTAAATCGCTGCTGTTGCTGGCAGCCTTGTGCGCGGCAACAGTGGTTCAAGCAGCACCTGCAATCGGTACGGTGACGCATCTGAGCGGTCCGCTGTTGGCGAAGAAGGCGAACGGAAGCGTACGCGTGCTCGGTATGAAATCAGTGGTTGAGCCGGGCGATACGCTATCGACGCAAGGCAGGGCTTATGCGCAAATCAAGTTCAGCGATGACAGCGTGTTGATTCTGCAGCCAGATACAGTGCTTACTATCGATAAGTTTTCGTATGAAGCAGGCAAGCCGGCTGCCGATAGTATTGCGTTTACCTTGATTCAGGGCGGCGTGCGGTCAAATACGGGCTTGCTCGGCAAGCGCAGCAAGGACAGTGTGCAATTGGTGACGCCAGCCGCAAACATCAGCATGCAGGCGGCGAATGTGGTCGTGCAATATATCAAGCCGAATGAGGAAGCGGTCGCGGCTGCGCGCCAGGCTTATCTGCTGGCAAGTACAGCGGCGTTGGATCTTTCCATGCAAGCTACGCGCAGCGATATGTCTATGCCCTCAGCTATTCAGCCCTTGATGCTGGCGCAACTTACGCTCCCTTCACCGACTGCCGCCCGGGCACCTGGTTTGTATGTGCAGGTGCTCGATGGTTTGATTCATGTCACTAATCCAGCTGGTACCTCGAATTTTTCCGCCGGGCAGTTCGGCTATACCCCAAACTTCAAACAGCCCCCTGTCCTTTTGCCGGCGAATCCTGGGATACCGTTCACGCCGCCGCCCGCATTCAGTCAGTCCACAGGTCCAGCTTCCAATACAGGCCCGAATAAATCGAATACTGTCGACTGCGAAGTACGATAAGTGCTGCATGCAAGTCGTTCCTTTAATAAAGGGAGTGACTTGTACTAGAGCTGCCTTGCGGAGTTACGTCAAACCGGATTCGCCATCCACCAATAACCGATGCCGCTATCGCTGCGCAGCACGTAGCGCACATTATTGACAAAGCGCTGCGGGAATCTTCCTGCTTCGTGATTGCTGCCGGATTCTTGCATCATGTCGCTTGCCAATGCTGATGCTTTCTTTTGACTCAGCTTGGGATTGGTCGCTTCGGCGATGACTTCCGAGATTGCTAGAACAGTGCCACGGTCTATCGCATCCGGATTACCGGCGACGACAGCTGTGACACTGATGATGCGTCCGGTCTCTTTCGATACGCTGACAGTGAGTGAAGTTTTATCCGCAAAATTCTGTTTAAAATAGTCATGCACCGCACCGTGCTTGACGTCGAATTTGCCGATGCGAAATGATTGCCCGGATGATTTGGCAGCCGCATTGAATGCATCAACAAATTGTTCAGCATTAAATGTGAATTCAACTTCCTTGGTGATGCTGACTGCTTTGGCAGGCAATTCCATCACCTCAGATGATGAGGTCTTGACGTCGTTGCTTTTGCTGCATGCGACCAAACAGAGCGCCAATACGGCGCAAGCTACCTTCTTCATGTCCCCTCCATAAACCGTTTGAACTCTTGCAGTTCGACGGTTGTTTCTTTTGTGTAAACGGATTCGTATGATCCGTTTTTATGAAAGATTACACCAAGTGCGCAGAGCTTGCGGTCAGGATAATCGGAACGTGCGAATGACCTATATCGTCCCAATATATGGGTGGCATATTTGCCAAATGTGGCGGAAGATTTGGCTACAAAGCCACGTAAAATAATCACATTAATTACAGGCAAGAAATCACCATGAAACCTATTCCATTGGATCAAATACAGATCGTCTGGTACCAGGATTCCATTTCCGGTGAAACGATGTCGTCCGGCATAGGCGGCAAGACGCTTAACTTTTGGCTACACATGGAATTTTTTCCGCTGGAAGTGACGCAAGCTTACCTGATGGATGAAGGCGAGCCGCGACCGCATCCCAAGGATGGCTGGTTTTATGCGCGCGGGATGTTGCGTTAATTGGTGATGTTGCCGGTGAAGTAAGCGCGCCGATTTTCAGGCGCGCTAGATGTGGATTGCTTGATTACAGGATTACTTCTGCAAAGCGTCGATCGTGGATTTGGATCGAGTTACTTATTTCGGAAACATATCGAACGCTTCGCCGACTTTCAGTGCGACCAGGTCGTACAGTGAATGTCGCGGTTGCGGGCCGGCACGTTCAAATCCTTCTACCGTATCCGGCTCCACGCCTTCAGGCGGCGGTACAAATTGCATCCAGTCTTCGTAGCCTGGATGATCTTTCAGGTTGCGATTGAGTTCATCCAGAAATTCTTGCGGTGTTAACTTTCCAGCCATGATGACCTCCTCAAAGAATAATTTATCTTAGCACGCTGACATATTCTGTTCGAGCACAGACGCGTGCCGGAGTTCATTCTGATAGCGCTTATACCTTGTAGACGCCACAACCGATAATCAGGTTTTGATATCGATCCAGATACATCGATTTTGCTTCTACCTGTTTCGAAATCGGGTTGAGGAACATATAGTCTTGCCAGCCTTTACCGGTGTTCTGGATGATGGCGACGCGTTCCCGAATGTACAGGTTGCCGGCACCATCTTTGGCGTCGATCATGTCCTTGCCGGCATTACTCGGATTGGCACCGTGTGCCAGATTGCGGCCGTTCATGTCATAGACGACGACGTACAAATCGCGGTCGCAGAATTGGCCGAGCTTGTTGTTGATTTCTGCAAAGGTTTTTTCCGTGCCGATTTCACGCATGGCTTCTATGGCTTTGCTCACCATTTCTTTTGCTTCAGTCGTTGAGCCGTGGCTGCCGCTCTTGATCGTGAAGATACTGACGACGTTGATCAATTCAGTGGTTTGGCTTTGCAGCGCTTCGGCTGAAGCGGCAGCTTGTTCTACCAGCGCTGCATTTTGCTGCGTGACCTGATCCATTTGCGCAATGGCTTGATTGACCTGCTCAATGCCTATGCTTTGTTCGCGACTGGCCGAACTGATCTCGGTCATGATGTCGTCGACGCGTTTGATGCTGGAAACGACTTCATCCATCGTGGTACCTGCGTGCGCCACCAGCTTGCTGCCGCTTTGTACTTTGTTGACCGAGTCTTCGATCAGCGCCTTGATCTCGCGTGCAGCAGCCGAGCTGCGTTGCGCGAGATTGCGTACTTCGCCTGCGACGACCGCAAAACCGCGACCCTGTTCGCCGGCGCGTGCTGCTTCTACTGCAGCATTCAATGCAAGGATGTTGGTTTGGAAAGCAATGCTGTCGATGACGCTGATGATGTCGACAATTTTTTTCGACGATTGATTGATCGAGTCCATCGTGTTGACGACTTCTGCCACTACGCCGCCGCCTTTGATGGCGACTTGTGTAGCGGTTCTGGCCAATTCATTTGCCTGGATTGCATTGGCGGCATTTTCCTTGACGGTAGAAGTCATCTCTTCCATCGCGGAAGCAGTTTCTTCCAGTGAACTGGCTTGTTGTTCGGTGCGCGATGACAGATCCAGATTGCCGGCGGCGATCTCGGATGTGGCGGTCGATAAGGTTTCTGTGCCGTGACGGATATTCCACACGACATTGGCCAGACCCTGGCCTATGCCGTTGATGGCAGACAGCAAATGGCCGATCTCATCCACGCGTTTTGTTTCGAGTCGTGCAGTCAGATCGCCGCTGGCAAGTTGCCGTGCCACTTTTGTTGCCTGGCCGAGCGGGCCGGTAACGGTTTTGCGTATGACGGTGTACAACAGCGCAGCCAAAATCAGCAAGGCAAGGAGCGCGGCTGCGCCGGACATATTGCGCAAGGCGGTGGCTTCGCGTGTGAATTCGTTGGCGTAAGTGTCGCCGACGATTACCCAGTTCTTATCCTGCACGTAAGTGAATGCGGCTACGCGTTCTGGCGCGCCGGCATCTGAGCGATAGTGAATCACGCCGTCTTTTTTGCTGAGGATTTCCTTGATGTATTCGCGGCCGTCAGTTGCCTTGTCTGCAAGGACGTTCTGGCCTTCTTTTTGCGCAGCGATGATCAACTTGCCGTAATTTGCGCCAGCATTCGCATCAAGTACGTAATAGCCGCCGGTGGTGCCGACTTTGAGTGACAGCAGTTTGCTCTTGATTAATGCGACATCGTTACTCATGCCGACTACAAGTTTGCTTTTCGCGGTGACTTCTTCTGCAGCACGCTGTTCCAGCATGTTGGAAGTTGCCTGCCCGGTGGCCCATACAAAAATGCCAAAGACGATGGCAATCAATACAAAAGAGATGGCGGCTAATTTAACTCCGACACCAAGCCTTGCTAGATAACGCTTAACGCTGTTCATCGCTTACTTCCATCCATGAATGTGGTGATCGAAAGATTGCCTGGCGGCGATCATTCCCGATGGAAACATCATAACTGTATACAAGTGATTTTTGCCGTAACGGCCCCCCGTAGAAAGTGAACTGTTGTGTACTCGCACCAAGGTAGAGCAACTCTGTTACAGAATCACTTGCACGGAAGCTCGCAGGGCTATGCATTCCGGCAGAATTAATTTTTTATAATCGTTTAACATTTGATGTCTCTACTTCTATATCGACCAGTTCCGAGAAAACAATAGTGCTTGAGTGGCGGGCTATGGGCTAAAACGCGAACGGCATTTTATGGGCGTTCGAGGACATGATGTTTGGCGCAATCTTCTTTTAAGATTCGCACCCACCGGAGCAGGTGTTGGAATTGCTGCGCAAGCAGGGATTTGAAATCGTGATTGCGGAGTTCATGAATCAGCCTAATCTGGGTCGCGATAAAAGGCGTTATGCAATTGTGGCGCGTCGCAATAGGAGTGAAAAAAGCGGCGTGCCTGATATCAGGCACGCCGCTTTTTGTTGTGTTGCTAAAAATAGTTTAGAACTTATAACCCAGCGAGAGGAAGGTTACGTAAGGATCAAGAGTCAGGTTGGTTTGGAATCTTGAAACGACGGTACCTGCTGAATTTCTACCCGTGATATATGCATCAGTATCAAGAGGGATATAGGCAAGGGAGAAACCAAGTGACCATTTCGCGTCGATGTTGTAGGTCAGGCCGACGTTGTAGACAGGAGCCCACGATGAACTAAGTTCGGCACTAGCAGATCCTCCTACAACACCGAAAGGAACTGTTACCTGATTTTGCAGTGAACGGGATAATTGAACGTCGCTATACCAGACGCGTGTCGCACCCAAGCCTACGAAAGGACGCAGCTTCGAAGTTTTATCACCGAAGTACCATTTTGCAATCAGTGCCGGACTCCATTGTTTGGCAGTGCCGATCTCGCCCAAACCTGCGAGCGAGCCACCACCGTCAAGATGAAATTTTGGCGGAATGCCCAAATCTGCAGTAAGTGCAAAGTTATCGGTGAAAAAGTGCGTGAAAGCTATGCCTAGCGTGTCAGCATTACCGACGCTGGCGCTGCTGCCGGCAAATGGCGCAGATCCTGGGAAGGTTCGCATGAGAGTCTGACTAGAATCATCCGTATATAAATGAAACCAGCCAACATTGACGATATTATCGCCAGCGCTTTGTGCTGCAGCAGGCAAAGAAAAAGCCGCGGCTAGTGAAAGGGCGGCGATTTTTGACAATACACGGAAAGGCAAAGGCGTTTTCATATAACTAGTCTCCTTTTATGGGCCAACCTATACATCGCCTCTTGCAACGATGCAGTCTCGTAGTTAACAACTTATATAACGCTGATATTTTTCACGTTCGGGTTGCCACGTGTTTTGAAATAATAGCCTGATTTTTTGAACTTGCATGTGATGTATTGCACGGATTGGTTTGTACGCAACATGTTTTGATATCGCGTTTTTACTCAAACAGAATCAAATGTATATTGGGATAGGAACTCTGCTCGTCATCATCGTGCTTTTTTGATATTGAAATCAATCTTGTTCTGGAAATAAAAAATACCGTCTATAGACGGTATTTTTTATGGCGCACCATGATTTGCTTTATCCTCTCGCCTATAGATGCCTTGCGCATCCACCGCATTCGATAAAGTCACCATGAACAAGATAGAAGCAATCAAGCTGGTCAATCAAGACCTGCACGCCAACCTGCTGAACGAGCGCAACACGATATGGTCCACGATCGTGCCTTACGCCGGTGATGAAGGATGGTGGCTGAATATTCCGCTGTCCGGTTTTCGGCAAGAGCAGCATTTTTTGCTTTGCAGTGAAAGAGCCAAGGTCATCCGTCACATCAGAATCAAGGCCAATACCATTTTGAGTCCTGCGACCAGGTTCCGCAGCAAGGATCAAACAGCGGATGTCTTTATCTCGGCAAAGAATGCAAAGCGGCTGGTCGACTCGCTGCCAGGTGGCAGCAAGTTCAGTTTCGATAAATATGTATTCGGCGAATACAGTTTCTGAAAAACGTAGCCCAATAAAAAAGCCGCATCTCTGCGGCTTTTTTGTGTGCGATCGAAGTTTAGGCAGGAACTGCTTCACCTTTGACTGCCACGACTTCTTCATCAGTATCCGGAGTACGGATCAGATGATCGAATGCGCTCAACGCTGCTTTCGAGCCTTCGCCGACTGCAATCACGATCTGCTTGTACGGCACAGTCGTGACATCGCCTGCAGCAAACACGCCTGGCACTGAAGTCTGGCCACGTGCATCGACTTCGATTTCGCCATGACGCGACAAGGCAACCGTACCTTTCAGCCATTCGGTGTTTGGCACCAAGCCGATCTGGATGAAGACGCCTTCCAGTTCAACTGTGTTGATCTCTTCGGATTTTCTATCCTTGTAGACCAAACCGTTGACGCGTTTGCCGTCGCCAGTGATTTCCGTCGTTTGTGCTGACGTGATCACGGTAACGTTAGCCAGGCTGTGCAACTTGCGTTGCAACACTGCGTCTGCACGCAAGGCTGAATCGTATTCGATCAAAGTGACGTGACCGACGATACCAGCCAGATCGATTGCTGCTTCAACACCCGAGTTGCCGCCGCCAACGACTGCCACACGTTTGCCTTTGAACAACGGACCGTCGCAGTGCGGGCAATACGCAACACCTTTGTTACGGTACTCGTTTTCACCCGGCACGTTGATGGTTCTCCAGCGTGCGCCGGTGGCGAG
The DNA here is from genome assembly GCF_003293745.1 of Herminiimonas fonticola. Taxonomy (GTDB): domain Bacteria; phylum Pseudomonadota; class Gammaproteobacteria; order Burkholderiales; family Burkholderiaceae_D; genus Oxalicibacterium; species Oxalicibacterium fonticola. The sequence continues at coordinate 174,818 of NZ_PTLZ01000001.1, read as the reverse complement.
GATCACGGTTTTGCTTTTCAGCGAGCCGCCATCTTTCAGTTTGACTTCGATCAGCTTGCCCGGAACCAACTCGGAAGCGAGTTGCACGTTCATGATGTCGACTTCATAGCTGCGTACGTGCTGTTCCAGTGCGACCGCAAATTTCGGACCGTCGGTTTCTTGTACGGACACGAAGTTTTCGATCGACAAAGTATCCAGCACTTGACCGCCGAAACGTTCTGCCACTACGCCGGTACGAATCCCTTTGCGTGCTGCATAAATCGCAGCTGCTGCACCCGCAGGTCCGCCGCCTACGATCAATACATCGTAGGGTGCTTTTGCGCTGAGCTCTTCCTGCTTGCGCTTGTTACCGCCGGTGTCGAGTTTGGCAAGAATCTGTTCGATGCTGACGCGACCTGATTCGAACGCTTGTCCGTTCAGGAAGGTTGTCGGCACGGCCATGATTTCGCGTTCTTTCACTTCGTCCTGGAACAAACCACCATCGATCGTGACAGCACGGATGCGTGGGTTGATCAAGGCCATGACGTTAAACGCTTGCACGACTTCCGGGCAGTTATGGCACGACAAGGACATATAGGTCTCGAAGGTGTAGTCGCCGTCCAGATTACGGATTTGTTCAATGACCGAGTCTTCGAGTTTCAATGGATGGCCGCCGGTTTGCAGCAATGCCAGTACCAGTGAAGTGAATTCGTGGCCCATAGGAATCGCGGCGAACTGAATGCCTGCGTGTGCATCTGGACGTTTAATTTGGAAAGACGGTTTGCGCTCGTTGTCGTCGGTGCGTTCGATCAGAGTGATCTTGTCGGTCAACGCAACGATTTCTTGCAGCAGCTCCTGCAATTCACGAGATTTGTCGCTGCCATCGAGTGACGCGACGATCTCGATCGGTTGCACGATCTTTTCCAAGTAAGCTGTTAATTGGGTTTTGAGATTGGCATCCAACATGATGGTCCCTGCTTTCTTTACAGTTTGATAGAGGTCTTGCACGTCCGGACCACGTGGCCCGGACGGTATTGCTTAGCTACTACTTATAACGACTACTTAGATCTTGCCAACCAGGTCCAGCGATGGAGCGATGGTTTTTTCGCCTTCTTTCCATTTAGCTGGGCAAACTTCGTTCGGATGAGCCGCAACGTATTGAGCAGCTTTCAGCTTGCGCAGTGTTTCGGAAACGTCACGAGCGATTGCGTTGTCATGGATTTCCAGAGTTTTGATGACGCCGTCTGGATTGATGACGAAAGTACCGCGCAGTGCCAAACCAGCTTCAGGGATGTGCACGCCGAATGCGTTGGTCAATGTGTGGGTTGGGTCACCAACCAATGGGAATTTAGCTTTGCCAACTGCTGGCGATGTTTCGTGCCAAACTTTGTGCGAGAAGTGTGTATCGGTTGTGACGATGTAGACTTCTGCGCCCAGTTTTTGGAATTCTGCATAGCTGTCAGCTGCATCTTCAACTTCGGTAGGGCAGTTGAATGTGAACGCTGCTGGCATGAAAATCAGTACAGACCATTTACCCTTCAACGATTGCTCGGTGACTTCAATGAACTTGCCGTTATGGAAAGCCTGGGTCTTAAAGGGTTGGACTTGGGTGTTGATAAGGGACATGTCGTGTTTCCTTCAGGGTTAAAAATTGGTGTGAGTACGAATAATAGACTGGCGTCCATCATTTGTATAATTGATTTACTTTAGAACTTCAATTTGTTTTAGCTATCGACACGGCAGCTAGCTAGTCGGACTTAATAGCGAATTGGCTATTATGCAGGCTTACCGTTTTTATTGTTGTCGGTGGTGCCAGGAATTGCTTGTGCAATCAGCGTTGAGCGTAATTTTCCTTGTTGTCAGCCTTGAATACATTGGGTTTGCAGTGTGCAAATTCAATAATTTGACGTACGAAGGAACGCCTGAAAAGTCTGGCTACTCTTGCTTTACGTGGTGTCAGACCGCATATAAGAAGCTTACCGAAAGGACAGTTTCATGAAAAAAGTCATCAATGTATCTGACGCTCCTCGCCCACATTGGGTAGGTGACGGCTTCCCGGTGCGCTCCATGTTTTCGTATCACAGTCACGGCAAGCAACTCAGCCCCTTCTTGTTGCTTGATTATGCCGGCCCGGCAGAATTTGCGGCGGCAGATCACCCGCCTGGCGTGGGTTCGCATCCGCATCGCGGGTTTGAGACTGTCACTATCGTCTACAAGGGCGAGGTCGAGCATCGCGACTCCACTGGTAAAGGCGGTGTGATTGGCCCTGGCGATGTGCAATGGATGACGGCGGGCTCCGGCATCCTGCATCAGGAATTTCATTCGGAAGCGTTCACGCGTTCCGGCGGTACGCTGGAGATGGTGCAGCTATGGGTCAATCTGCCAGCGAAAGACAAGATGGCGCCGCCCGGTTATCAAGCAATTGTTGGCAACGATATTCCGGTCGTGGCTTTGCCGAATGATGCAGGCAGCTTGCGTGTCATCGCTGGCGACTATGACGGTCATGCCGGGCCAGCGCATACTTTCACGCCCATGCAAGTGTGGGATGTGAATCTGAAGCAAGGCCAAGCGACTGAGTTCTCGCTGACCGATGGCTGGAACTCGGCATTGATCGTGTTACACGGTACGGTCTTGGTCAATGGCGAAAGTGTCGCGCGCGAGGCGCAGATGGTCTTGCTGGATAGCGCGGGCAGCAAGGTGGCGATAGAAGCGAATAGCGATGCGGTTTTCCTGATACTCAGTGGTGAAGCGATCAATGAAGAAATCGTTGGTCACGGCCCTTTCGTGATGAATAGCCAGGCTGAAATCATTCAAGCCATCGATGATTTCAATAGCGGTCGCTTTGCGCAGATTCCTGTCTGATTCTGTGTAAAAGAAAAGTCATGCGGCGTTTTGTCTGCATGACTTTTCTTTTTCCGAAGCGTCTCTTCGTGTGCTTCGATGCCGGCATTCATACGAATCTCCCGTGTTCAAGCCGGACATGGCGCAGCTAATGACTTTATAATTTGCGTTTGCATACAGACGTGCAAAGCGCATCCAAATTCAGATTTCAATGCAAGGCAATATGAATAATTCCGTTGTTAAAGCTGCACCGGCTGGTATCAGCGATGCCGAATGGCAAGTGCGCGTCGATCTCGCGGCCTGCTATCACCTCTGCGCGCTGAAAAATTGGGATGACCTGATCTACACGCATATCTCGGCGACAGTGCCCGGCGAAGAAAATCATTTCTTGATCAATCCATTCGGCTTGCGTTTCGAAGAAATTACCGCGTCGAATCTGGTCAAAATTGATTTGCAAGGCAAGATCATCGGCGATCAAAACGTGCGTGTGAACGTGACCGGCTTTGCGATCCACGGTGCGGTACACAGCGCACGCAAGGATGCGATGTGCGTGATGCATTTGCATAATGAAAACGGTGTGGCGGTCGGCATGCAGCAAGGCGGTTTGCTGCCTTTGTCGCAACATGCAATGCGCTTCTATCAGCAAATGGGTTATCACGATTACGAAGGCTTGGCGCTGTCGCCAGTCGAGCAAACAAGATTGATTGAACGCCTGGGTGATTATCCGGCGATGCTATTACGCAATCACGGCACGCTGATCAGCGGCCGCACGATAGCCGAAGCTTATGTGCTGATGGATACGCTGGATAAAGCCTGTTCCTTCCAGTTGAAAGCGCAATCCGGTGGTGGTCCGTTGAATATTCCGGCGCCTGAAGTTTGTGCCAAGACTTACAAGGAATTGCTGGGTGACGGTTCGCCGGAAGGCATACTCGAATGGCCAGCTTTACTGCGCAGGCTTGATGCAGTATCGCCGTCCTATCGTCATTAATGGCCAGGCAATTCAACTCATTCACTTTGTTTCAGAATTTATTGATTAACTAAAAAGGAAAATCCATGCCAACTATCAATGTTCAATTATTCGAAGGCCGCACAGTCGAACAAAAACGTGCATTCGTCAAAGCAGTGACCGAAGCAACCGTCGCAACTCTCGGTTCCAGCGCTGAATCGGTCGATATCATCATCGAAGATGTGAAGCGCGAGAACTGGTCAACCGGTGGCAAGTTGTGGTCCGACGTCTGATTCAATCAATAATGCAAGTTGCTGTTATAAACGGCAGCTTGCGATGAGCACGTCGGCGTGCCATCAATAACATGCAGATCACTGGCACCCTCGCTATCGACGATAGCGAAATCGATCTGACAGCCATCCGGGCGCAAGGCCCGGGCGGACAGAATGTGAATAAAGTGGCGACCGCCATTCACTTGCGCTTCGATATAGGCGCTTCTTCATTGCCGGATTATCTGAAAGAACGCTTGTTGCTGCTGAACGATCAGCGCATCACCAAAGAAGGCGTGATCGTCATCAAGGCGCAGGAAGGTCGCAGCCAGGAGCAAAGTCGCGAAGAAGCGTTGCGACGGCTGCAAGAAATCATTGCCAACGTCACCATCCTGCCGAAAACGCGACGCGCTACCAAGCCTACTTACGGTTCTCAACGCAAACGTCTGGATACCAAAAATGCTCGCGGCCAAACCAAGGTCATGCGCGGCAAAATCCCACTCTGAAATTTTGCATTAAAGTCGGTTCTCAATAAACCTTCCCTCTACGCAAGCCCTTATGTGATGTAGCGTACTGACATCGCACGGCCTTGCGGCGATGCTGTTAGTCTTATATCTATATCCCTGCGCATTCGGTGCACATCATGAACAAGGCATTCGTAAAAGAGAGCGGCGACGAACCACTGTCAATCCTGCCGGAAATGCCGACAGGTGTGCGCAATTACATAACGCCCGCCGGCTATCAGCATCTGCAAATCGAGTTGCAGCATTTGCTGGAATCACTGCGCATGGCGACGAAGGGCGATGAGCGCAATACGGATTTGGCAGGCGGCTCATCTGAAATGCAAGTGCGTGAAATCGAACGGCGTATTCACTACCTGCAAACACGGTTGGAAATGGCAGAAATTGTTGATCCCTCAGTACATGCCGGCGAGCAGCAAATCTTTTTCGGTGCGACTGTTACTTATCGGCATGAACATGGCGAGCAACACACGGTGACTATCGTTGGGCTGGATGAACTGGATCCGGCCAACGGCAAGATCAGCTGGTTGTCGCCGGTTGCACAAGCTCTGCTCAAGGCATTTGAAGGCGATAGCGTGACGCTGAAAGGTCCGTCAGGCGATGAGGAGTTGCACGTGTTGACTGTGCTTTATCCACCCATCGTTGAACTGGATGCGGATTCCACCGGTCTTACCAGCAAGGGCGTTGAATAAATACGCATGTATTTACAAGTGACTATGTCAGTAATCAAGTCATTGATTCAGTAAACAACCAAGCACGCGCCTTCGCGCATGGCTTTACTGCGGTACAAGCAAGGAGTTCCACATGACACGAGACAATACTTCCGGTGACAAATCCAGAGATGCTATCGATCCATCGGATAACACTAAAAAACGTGGTGCCGCCGAGTCGCATCAGGAGCATTTGCTCGACAACGCCTTGGCGCAAACATTTCCTGCCAGTGATCCGGTCGCAGAACTGCCGACGGCAACTACGAAATCGGAAGGTGAAAAAGCCAAGGAAGACTTGCTGGATGACGGCATTGAAATGACCTTTCCTGCCAGCGATCCAGTTTCTGTATCTTCCGGCATTACGCGCATAGAGCATTCGCCTGATTTCGTCGATGCGCATGACGATCATCAAAACAGCAATGAAATCAGCGGAGCCGAAAAAGCGGCAAAGAAAGCGCACAAATAAATTTGCTACCTTGCATTAAAAACAAGATCTGTTCACCCAGTCAACCTCCAAATCTGGCAACAAGGTCGCGATCCCTATTGCACCCCCCTCATCATTCTGACGTAGCGCTATGCATGCCAGTGGGATAAATCCAGCGCGGCATTCATCGCCCACCTGCATAAATTGATCTCGGTTAAGATCGGCGATATTTGCTGCAACTTTCGGTAAAAATGCCGTTCCGTACGCTACTTTTTCCATGTTAGTATGCGGTCCACGCTAGGGGTCCTGAAGACAAATGTCTTTGGGTGAGATGAAACCCTTGAACCTGACCTGGATAATGCCAGCGTAGGGAAGCGCAAAGCCACTCAAGGTTATTCCCCCAGAGACTCTTTGTTCGTTCCTTCGCGCGCTTGTCCATAACGCGATTGTTGAGTGAGCAAACTATGTCCGCATTTCCTTCCCGTCACAAACTGATAGCCTTGGCCGTTGCCTGCGCATTTGCGCCCGCTGCCTTTGCACAGACCGCTGACAAGTCCGATAACGTTTTGCCTGAGGTCGTCGTCACATCGGCACCTGCTGACGGCATCGCACGCAACGCAAGCGTAGGCGGCTTTTCCGAAGCACCGTTGCGTGAAACGCCGGCTTCGATCAGCGTCATCACTCTTGAGCAAATGCAGGAACGCAGCATTCGCACAGCGACTGATGCGGTCAAATACGATGCCAGCGTGCAGAACTCGTATAACGCCGTAGGTTTGTCTGACTGGTTTGCGATTCGCGGCTTTACGCTAGACATGGGAAGCAATTACCGCAAGGATGGCATGGTGATTCTTGCGCACTCTGCTATCCCGATGGAAAACAAGGAGCGGCTGGAAATCCTCAAAGGCCTGGCCGGTTTGCAGGCAGGCATTGCATCCTCAGGCGGCATTCTGAATTATGTAACCAGGCGTCCAACCGATACGCCATTACGTTCGGTTACGTTTGAAGTGCGCGAGCGTGGTTCGATTTACGGCGCGATCGATCTCGGTGGTCGTTCGGACAATGGCGTATTCGGCTATCGCATCAACGCTGCGGCAGAAGATACCAAGTCCTACGTGCAGGGATCGAACGGCGATCGCAAGTTTGTCTCCGGTGCGTTCGACTGGCGCTTGAGTTCGCGCGCCTTGCTGTCGGTCGACATGGATTATCAACACAAGTCGCAGCTGACCGTTCCAGGTTTTCAATTGCTGGGTCTGGATCAGCGCCTGCCGACAAGTGTGAGTGGCAAGACCATGTTGAATAATCAAACCTGGAGTTTGCCGGTTACTGATGACAGCAATAATCTGGGCGTTAAATTCGAGTATGAGTTGAATGACAACTGGCGTACCACGTTGCAGGCAAACAAATTTGAATTGCGTCGTGATGATGCGGTCGCGTTGTCTTCAGGATGTACAACGCCAGGCGAAATCTTAAATTTTGGCTACTGTGCTAACGGCGATTTCGGTTTGTACGATTTGCGCAGGGACAACGACAAACGTTCTGTGATGACCACGCAGGCCATGTTGCAAGGTAAATTTGCGACCGGAAGTATTGGCCATGAACTGACAACTGGTTTGTCGACCTTGAACAGAAGAGATAATTTTGCTGATTATTTGTTCAATCCGACAGTGGGTGGCTTGCAAGGCAACATCTACACAACACCACAAAGAGATTTGGTTCTTCAGCCAACCAATCCAGTAGGCTTGCGTCGCAAAGAAGAAGAGCAATCTTTCTTTGTGCAAGATGTGATGGCATTGAACGAACAGTTCAAATTGCATGCAGGTGCACGTTATACAAAACTCAAGCGTGTTCAGTTTAATTCTGGTGGTGGTTTGATACGCACCACGGATGATGACTATGTCTTGCCGAACGTTGCATTGGTCTATAGCCCAAGTAAAACCTTGTCGTTCTATGCATCTGCTTCACAAGGCCTGGAGCCGGGCGGCGAAGTTCCATCTGGCCTGCCTAATGCAGAATCTGTTTTGGATCCGTACAAGTCCAAACAACTGGAATTTGGTGTAAAGGCGGATATTTCGCCTGACCTGAGTGTGTCCGCTGCCTTGTTTCAAATCAAACGTCATAACGAATATGCGCATGCATCGACAAACGATGCGACGGCAGCCATTGATGCTTATCTAACCGCAGGTGAGCAAGTCAATCGTGGTATTGAATTTGCTGCGCAAGGTCGCGCTACACGCAATCTGATGTTGGGCGCAAGTTTCGTCGCTTTGCAAGCCAAGGCAGAAGGCACAGGCGATCCTGATATTGAAGGTAAACGCATTGGTAACGTGCCGAAATTCAAGTCGGCGGTTTACATGGACTACGCATTGCCGCAAATGCCAGCGGTAAAGCTGAATGCCACATGGATTTACTCGACGAGCAAGGTGTTTGCACCAAACAGTCAAATTGCATCGTTGGACAAAAAGGTCGATGGCTATCATGTGTTGAATCTGGGCGCGCGCTATGCAACCAAGTTCGGCAACACGGCAACGACCTTCCGCTTCGGTGTCGATAACGTCTTCAACAAATTCTATTGGGGAGATACCTCGAATGCATTTGGTGGTTACCTGATTCCGGGCGCGCCGCGAGTATTCCGCTTGTCGACGCAGTTCGATTTCTAAAGAGCGACTCCAGAATAAAAAACGCCGCCTTAGTGCGGCGTTTTTTATTGCCCGGTTCAAGTAACTTTGCGTTGTGTGAGATAGGCATCTACCTGTGCAATCCGTTGTTGCGTATCGCCATTTACCAGCAAGTACGTGATGCTGCCATCATCCAGTTTGCGCACCAATCTGGCGTGGATCTGTTGACGCACCGCATCTGATTCTCGCTGCAAACCATCCGGCATCCATGGTGTGGTGGGTGCCGTTACGATGGTCGCGGCATAATCATGTCGACTGGCCAGCGCATTCAATTCCGCATCGGCCTGCCCAAAATAGTATTCGCTATACACGGCGGTCATCAGCGGCGAAGTGTCGCAGAACAGAAAACGATGCGCGCGTGCTTCGTTTTCTGTTTCGCGCTCGCGTTGCGTGATGGCGATGGGTAGTTGTTCTTCGGTCCACGGCGTGCGTTGTCGCGACTCGACAAACTCGCGCAGATATTCGGGGACCCACACTGTTTGGTAATGTATGGCGAGCGCTGCTGCCAGGGTTGATTTGCCGGTCGATTCTGCGCCCAGGATGACAACGCGCTGTATGGACGTGCTCATGCTATTGGTTCTTTTGCAGTCAGCGATTTCTTCCACGCAAGCAGGCCGACGAATGCGAGGATCGCGAACAGCCCGTACAGCACGGCGGTGAGATACAAGTTCTTGTGCAGATACAAACCAATGTAGAGCAGATCGATGATGATCCACAAGTGCCAGTTCTCCAGCATCTTGCGCGTCAACAGATACTGCGCGACCAGACTGCCTGCGGTCAGGAAAGCATCGATATGCGGGACATCGGTATCCGTCAGCGTGCGCAGAATTGTGGCGACGATGGCATAAGCAAGCGCCCAGGTGAGCGCGACCATGGCCCAGGCTCTTGCGTTCAAGCGCGAAACGGTGACGCCCTGCCGATTGCTGCCGCCGAACAGCCACTGGTACCAGCCCCATACAGAGATCGCGACAAAGACAAATTGCAGCGCCATGTCGCCGTAGATTTTTGCTTCACAGAACACGATCGCATACAGTCCCGCCGATGTGATCGCAAACAGCCATGCCCACGGCGATTGCCGAATATTGAGCAACACCATTGCAATCGCGAGTGCAAACGAAAGTATTTCGAGCGGCGAGGTATCGATCAGGTTGAACAGGGAGAAGGAGTCATTCATGCAGAACTGCAGATCGAGATTGAATGTTAGTCGGCACATGCGTGCCGGGATCTCGCAGTATAGAGAAAAACATCCGGCGCAGCATGGGAATGAAATGCTGCGTTGTGCATGGATGCCGAATACATAAAATCATCAGATTTTTTTCGACACACTAGAGTTTGATTTCTACCTGCTCGCTCAAATCGGTAGGCCGGTTAGCGCAGTCAAGCACAGAAAACCACCGCGCTGACTGACGTTTCAAACAAGCAATACTAAATCCTGCCGGTTTGGCTTGGTCAAATTCCCGCCAATTGCAGGCTTCAATTGATTTAATGCAATCAGATGATTTAATTAAATCATCTGATTGATTTATGTGTTTTAATGTCGTTCATGAAACCTGCCATCAAACCCAATCCGTCTGTACCCCGTGCGCGTGCCTCTGCGAAGGCTGCTGATAGCAGTGACACACGCAAGCCGCGCTCCGATGGGGCCGAAGCACGCAGTCGGCTGCTGCTGGCGGCCTTGCGACTGTTCGCCGAAAAAGGCTTTGCCAAGACCTCGACGCGCGAAATCGCGCAAGCGGCCGGCGTCAATCTTGCTGCGATCAAATATTATTTCGGAGACAAAGCGGGCCTGTATCGCGTGGTCTTCAGCGAACCGTTGGGCACTGCTTGCGAGAGCGTTGATCTGTCCGATCCGACCTTGAGTTTGCGTGATGTGTTGCGCATCTTCTTCGAAGATTTTGTTGCGCCGCTCAAGCATGGCGACGTCGTGCAACTCGCAGTGCGCATGCATTACCGCGAGATGCTGGAGCCGACTGGTTTATGGATGGAAGAAATCGACAATCACATCAAGCCATCGCATGCGGGGTTGGTTGCTGTGTTGTTGCGTCATCTGAACTTATCCAAGGCGGATGATGACGTGCATAGACTGGCGTTCTCGCTGGCCGGCCTCGCGTTGCAACTCTTCATTTGTCAGGACGTGATCGATGCGATCCGTCCCAAGTTGATCAACACGCCGTCAGCTGTCGATCAATGGGCGACGCGTCTGGTCGATTATGGCGAAGCCATGGTCGCGATGGAAATCGCGCGCCGGCAGACCTTGGCTGGCGCTATCGCACCGGCGCCTTTTGCCAAAAAAGCAAAAAAATTATGATGAAAAAAACTCACCTCATCCTTTACGTCAGCCTGCCTGTACTGCTGAGTGCGTGCGCTCTTAATGCGCCACCTGAAAAAGTGTCAGTTACTGCGCCATCGCAGTGGTATTCGCCGTTGCCAAAAGCGCAGCCTGCGGACAGCAGCGCTGCCGGTTTGCCGCATCACGGTACGCTGACCGATTTGTCGCAATGGTGGCAACAACAGAACGATCCGTTGTTAGTGGAATTGATACAGTCCGCACAAACCGTGAGCCCGACTGTCGCTACCGCAGTGTCGCGCATCGAACAATCGCGTGCATCGCGGGTTGCTGCAGAAGCAGCATTGATCCCGAAGCTTGATGCAACAGCCAGCTCCAGTCGCAGCAATATGCAAGCGCCATTGCCAATGGGAACAACTACGCAAGCTGCCTTGCAGCCATCGTGGGAAGCGGATTTATTTGGCGGCAATCGCGCGACTAGTAGAGCGGCGCTGGCGCGTTTGCAAGGTGCACAAGCGAACTGGCATGACGCGCGCGTCTCGGTTGCAGCGGAAGTTGCAAATCGTTATTACAGTCTGCGTACCTGCAACAAGCTCGCGCTCGTCACAATGGAAGATACCGCTTCGCGTGCAGAAACCTCGCGCTTGTCTGACCTGAGCGCCAAGGCTGGATTCCAGGCGCCGGCAACTGCCGCATTGGCGCGCGCCAGTGCGGCGGAAGGTCGCGGTCGTGCGACTCAACAAACTGCATTGTGCGATCTGGATGTGAAAGCCTTGGTTGCACTGACGGCGATTGATGAGCCTGCTCTGCGCAAGAAAATCAGCGATACGCCTGCGCCGGATACTTCGGCAACGGTGCTGGATATTGCCAGTCTACCGGCACAAACACTGACACAACGCCCTGACGTTTTCATTGCAGAGCGCGAAGTTGCTGCAGCCAGTGCCGAAGTCGGTAACGCGCAGGCGCAACGTTATCCACGCTTGAGTTTGAGTGGCTCAATTGGCGTGGCGAGTTTCCGTTCAGGTGGTGTGACGACGAATATGGATACCTGGTCGGTGGGCCCGGTTTCCTTGACCTTGCCACTGTTCGATGGCGGTGCGCGTAGAGCAAACGTCACCGCAGCAGAAGCACAATACGACGCAGCAGTAATCAGCTATCGCAGCAGCGTGCGACAGGCAGTGCGGGAAGTGGAAGAAGCCTTGGTCAATCTGCAAAGCACGGCTGCGCGTAGTGAGGATGCGCGTGTTTCGGTAGAAGGCTATCGCGCATCGTTCAACGGTTTTGATGCGCTGTATAAAAATGGTCTGGCCAGTTTGTTGGATCTGGAAGATGCGCGCCGTCTGCGCCTGGCGTCGGAGTTGAACGCAGTAGCACTGGAGCGCGAACGCATGGCGGCATGGATAGCGCTGTATCGCGCTGCCGGTGGTGGCTGGGTCAATCCGGATTCTGCAGCAGCGTCAAATCCTGACTCCAATATCAGCACGAACGCACAAAAATAACGCGAAACAATAACGGAACAAAAATATGAAACGTTTCAAAACTAAAACCATCGTCATCGCCGCCATCGTGCTGGTCGTATTGATTGCGAGCATCGTCATGCTGATCGGCGGAAAAGCCGACGCGGGAAAAAAGAAGGAAGACGCTGGGCCTAAACCGGCGTTGACTGTCACCACCGCGCAGCCATCACAGGCGCGTTTGCCGATCAAGATGAGCGCCAACGGCACGATCACTGCATGGCAGGAAGCAATTGTCGGTAGCGAGTCGAATGGCTTGCGCCTGACCGATGTGCGCGTCAACGTTGGTGATGCCGTACGCAAGGGTCAGGTGCTGGCAACCTTCTTTGCCGCGTCTACGCAAGCCGATGTATTGCAGGCACGCGCCAGCGTGATGGAAGCCGAAGCCAATGCGGCCGATGCAAAGAATAATGCCGAACGTGCACGTACTCTGGAAAGCAGCGGCGCATTGAGTACACAGCAGATCAATCAGTATCTGACCACCGAACAAACTGCCAAAGCCAAAGCCGATGCAGCGCGCGCAACTTTGTCTGCGCAAGAACTTCGTTTGTCGCAAACGCAGGTACTGGCACCGGACGATGGTGTCATTTCGGCTCGTAATGCAACAGTCGGTGCAGTGGTTGGCGCGGGTACTGAGTTGTTCCGTCTGATTCGTCAGGGTCGACTCGAGTGGCGTGCAGAAGTGACCTCGACGGAGCTTGGCAGCCTGGCTGCTGGCACTGCCGCTTTAATCACGGCAGCGAATGGCACCAAGGTCAAAGGGAAGGTCAGAATGATTGCGCCTACTGTAGATACACAGAACCGTTCCGCCATCGTGTACGTCGATCTGTCACCAGCCCCAACAGGCGCATCGCCTGCGCGTGCCGGCATGTTCGCAACCGGTGAATTCGATCTCGGCATGTCGTCGGCGATTACCGTACCGCAACAGGCGATTGTGATTCGCGATGGCTTCAGCTATGTATTCCGTTTGAATACAGATAATCGCGTCACGCAAATCAAGATTCAACCAGGCCGTCGTTTGCTGGACAGTATTGAAGTGGTGTCCGGCATAGATGCGAATGCAGTCGTGGTTGCAAATGGTGCCGGCTTTCTCAATGATGGCGATTTGGTGAAAGTGGTTCCCGCCACAGCACCTGTAGCAACGCCAACTGTGGCCTCAGATGTTCCTGCTGCAGGCAAACCAGCTATTTCGCAGGATGCTGCAACTGTCAAAAAGGCCGGCAGCGTGCCAGCTGCGCCTACAGTTGGCGCACCACAGACGACTAAATAGGAGCAAGCGTGAATTTTTCTTCGCTTTCCATCAAGAATCCGATCCCGGCCATCATGCTGTTTGTGCTGCTGGGATTAGGCGGCCTGCTGTCGTTCAAATCGAGCGCGGTGCAGGATTTCCCCGATATCGAATTGCCGATTGTTACGGTTACTGCATCCTTGCCTGGTGCGGCACCGGCACAGCTGGAAACGGAAGTCGCACGCAAGATCGAGGATTCGGTCGCGACGCTGCAAGGTATCAAGAACATTTACACCAAAGTACTCGATGGTCTGGTGACCGTCACGGTCGAGTTCGTATTGGAAAAAAATATTTCCGATGCAGTGAATGATGTGCGCGATGCAGTGGCACTGATACGTGCCGACTTGCCTAGCGAATTGCGCGACCCTTCAGTTACTAAAGTATCGACCGCCGGTCGCGTCGTGCTGACCTTCACTGCTGCGCCCGCTGCGGGCAGTAAGATGGATGAACAGGAACTCAGCTGGTTCGTCGACAACACAGTATCGAAGCGTGTACTCAGTGTGCCTGGCGTCGGTGCATTCAAGCGTGTAGGCGGCGTCAATCGCGAAGTTCGGATTGAATTGGATGCCGCAAAAATGGCCGCCTTGAATGTCGCGGCCGTTGATGTGTCGCGTCGTCTGCGACTGGTGCAGCAGGAAGCGCCGGGCGGACGCGGCGATGTCAGCGGTGCCGAACAGGCAGTGCGCACCATCGGTACGGTCAAGAGTGCCGCCGAACTGGCACAAATGGATATTCCCTTGGCAGACGGTCATCACATCCGGCTCGATCAAGTTGCAAATGTGATCGACACGATAGCTGAACGTCGCTCGTCGGCATCGCAGGATGGCAAAACAGTAGTCGGCTTCGAAGTATTCCGTACCAAAGGCGCGAGTGAACTGGATGTAGCAAAAGGCACGCAAGCTGCAATCGCAGAACTGCAGGCCGCGAACCGCAACATCGTTTTCAAACAGGCCATCGACAATGCGAAACCGGTAGAAGAAAACTTCGATGGCTCAATGGAGTTGCTGTATGAAGGCGCGTTGCTGGCAGTGCTGGTGGTCTGGTGGTTCTTGCGCGACTGGCGCGCGACGCTGGTTGCAGCGGCTGCGTTGCCCTTGTCCGTCATTCCGACCTTCCTCGGCTTGAAATACTTTGGCTACACACTCAATACCGTGACCTTGCTGTCACTCGCGCTGGTGGTTGGCGTGCTGGTCGATGATGCGATTGTCGAGATTGAAAACATTTCGCGCCATCTGCGCATGGGCAAGACGCCTATGCAGGCGGCGATGGAAGCAGCCGATGAAATTGGTATGGCGGTGATCGCGACGACATTCGCATTGGTTGCGGTGTTCTTGCCGACTGCATTCATGGCGGGTATTCCGGGTTTGTTCTTCAAGCAGTTCGGTTGGACTGCAGTGCTGGCGATTCTGGCTTCACTATTGGTCGCGCGTTTGTTGACGCCCATGATGGCCGCTTACATTCTGAAGCCCGCGAAGGTACATGAAGAAAAAGACAGCTGGTTGATGCGACGCTATATGGTCGTGATGAAATGGGCATTGAATCATCGCCTGTTTACGGCGATTGCTTCTGGCGTGTTCTTTATCGCTTCCATCATGCTGGTGCCTTTGCTACCTACCGGTTTTGTACCGCCGGCCGATCGAGGACAAACGCAAATCAATATCGAACTGCCGCCGGGCAGCACGCTGGCAGAAACTACAGCGGTGACCGAACGCGTACGTCTCGCAGTATCGAAAGACAAGAACATCACCAGTATCTTCAGTTCGGTTGGTGGTGGCTCCAGTGGTGATGCATTTGCGCCAGGCGCATCAGCGGAAGCGCGCCGTGCCGTGTTGACGCTGACGACTACGCATCGCAACGACAGAAAAGAAACGATGGCGACTATCGAGTCTGGCATACGCGCCAATATTGCAGACATACCGGGTGCACGCTTCAACGTGGGTCCGCCGGATACCGGCGTCAAGATGCAATTGGTCTTGCGTAGTGAAGATCCGGTTGCCTTGCAGCAGGCTGCGCAAAAAGTCGAACGCGAGTTGCGTACTTTGAAAGGTATCGGTAACGTGAGTTCCAGTGCATCGCTGGTGCGTCCGGAAATCATCGTGCGTCCCGACTCCGCACGTGCGGCAGATCTGGGCGTGACGGCGGCCAGCATAGGAGAAACGGTACGCGTGGCGACGGCTGGCGATTACGATATGAACTTGCCCAAGCTTAATTTGAGTCAGCGTCAGGTGCCCATCCTCGTCAAATTGCCGGATAACGTACGCGCCGATCTGTCGGCAATAGAACGCTTGACGGTGCCGGGCAAGAACGGTCCTGTCATGTTGGGTACCGTGGCTAGCGTCACGATGGAAAGTGGCCCGGCGCAGATCGATCGCTTGAATCGCAGTCGTAACGTCACCCTCGATGTTGAACTCGGCAGCCGTTCCCTGGGCGATCTGAATGCCGAAGCACGCGCACTGCCATCGATGCTTAATTTGCCACCATCGGTGAAGATTGCCGAACTGGGTGATGCGCAAGAGATGTTGCTGCTGTTTGAAAGCTTTGGCCTGGCAATGCTGATAGGTGTGCTGTGTATTTACGGCGTACTGGTGTTGTTGTTCAAGGATTTCATGCAACCGGTCACGATTCTGGCCGCGTTGCCTTTGTCCATCGGCGGTGCCTTTGTCGCCTTGCTGATTACCGGTCGCGCCTTGTCGATGCCATCCATGATCGGTCTGATCATGTTGATGGGTATCGTGACGAAGAACTCGATTTTGCTGGTCGATTACGCAATTCTTGCGCGCCAGGCAGGCATGAATCGTTTCGATGCACTGGTTGATGCCTGCCACAAACGTAGCCGCCCTATCATCATGACGACGATTGCGATGGGTGCCGGCATGTTGCCGCTGGCTTTGGGTTGGGGGGCGGATCCTAGTTTCCGTTCGCCGATGGCGATTACCGTGATCGGTGGTTTGATTACCTCGACTCTGTTGAGTCTGCTGGTGGTGCCTGCAGTATTTACTTACATCGATGATCTGGAGCACTGGTTGAAACGGATGATGCGCAAGGCGCGTGGTATTAAACACGACGCATCAGCATCACCACAAATCGCGCTGGAAAAATAATTGCAGATGCTGCTTGATTAAAATTTTTAAGGAATCGCATGAATCGCCCTGTTTTAAGCTCGGACAAATTGTCGCCGGAAGTTGCTGCATACATTGCTGGCTATCATCAAAAAACCGTCAATGAAGTAGCGAGTGCAGTCACCACAAACAAGGTTGTGGTGGTTGGCATGGGAATTAATCCTTTTGTAAAAAAAGCGCGTGCGGCGTTAACGGAAGCTGGTGTAACTTTCAAATATCTTGAATACGGTAATTACTTTTCGATGTGGAAGCCGCGTCTGGCAATCAAGATGTGGAGTGGCTGGCCTACCTTCCCGCAAGTTTTTGTCGATGGAAAACTGATAGGTGGTTTCAAGGAAACAGTAGCGGCATTGAAGGCCGGTACGATCGCCAAGTGATAGAGGTGCCATGATGTTTTCATCATTACAGACAGCGACTAAAGACGTTCCGCTGAATCTGCGTCAGTTGTCTTTGCCATCGCCACTCACAATAGTGGTGCTGGCACCGCATCCGGATGATTTCGATGCAATCGCAGCGACGCTGCAGTTTTTTCATCAGCGTGGCGATGCGCTACATCTGGCGGTATTGACGACTGGTGTCAGTGGTGTTGAAGATGGTTATGCCGGTGCGCATACTGATGCGGACAAGGCGGCCTTGCGTGAGCAGGAGCAAACCGCAAGCTGTGCATTTTTTGGTTTGCCAGTGGAGCGTGTGAGCTTCCTGCGTTTGCCACCGGATGAAAAAGGTAATCCGCGCCTGGACACTGCCAATCACGAAAGCATTCGCGATTATCTGCTGCAACGTAAACCGGATCTGGTCTTCATGCCGCACGGAAACGACAGCAATGTTACTCATCAGCGCACCTACGCCTTGTTTCGCGCCGTAGCCTTGGCGGAAAATCTGCAGCTGTGGGCAGTATTGAATCAGGATGCGAAAACACTTGCGATGCGCACCGATCTTGTCACGACCTTTGATGCGGCGACTGCGACATGGAAAGCCGAGATGTTGCGCCTGCATCAGTCACAACATCAGCGTAATCTGAATACACGCGGCCATGGTTTCGACGAACGCGTGCTGACTATCAATCGAAAAAGCGCCTTAGTTCTGAATCTTGATGACGCAGAATATGCAGAATGCTTTGAGCTGGAACGTTTCGGCTAACTAAAAAATTTGCAGCAAAGAATAGCAATAGAGGATTTGAAATGGCTTGTAATCACAAAGAAGTACTCGATCTTGCAAAAGCGGGAAACTGGGAAGAGGCGCATGCCTTGGTGCAAGTGCATGGCGATGTGTTGTCGTGCCAGATACACGGCTATCTGCATAGAGTTGAAGGCGATCTGGGTAATGCCAGTTACTGGTATAGCCGCGGCAAAAGCAGTTTGCCGAAGAATACGCTGGATGAAGAATTCGATCGCTTGTACGCAAAACTTGCCGACGAGTGATAGCCGTAAGCGCCCTGCTTTTCGTGGCCTAGGCTTTATGCGCCTGACGTGAATCCGTAGGCGCTTCGGCTCTTTCATTGAGTCCGTAATCGCGCAGCACATGCGCAACACGTAGCCGGTAATCGGCAAAGATATTTGCTCTTCCGGCCGCCTGTACCTGGCGATGTTCTTCCAGATTGCGCCACTGCTTTACCGCTTCTTCATCACGCCAGTAAGACAAGGATAAAATCTTGTTGGGCTGGCTCAGGCTCTGAAATCGTTCGATGGAAATAAAGCCATCTATTTCATCCAGTAGCGGTCGCAATGATGCCGCTGCATCCATATAGTCTTGCTTGTGATCGTCGTGTGGAATGACTTCAAAGATAACGGCAATCATATGGGCGCTCCTTGATGATTTCTGTAGCAAAGTTATGCGACAGATATTTTCGCGAATTGTCTCAACTTACGGCCTGCGAAATTCGTTTTCTATCCACTGCTCTGCACTCGCACGCGTCAGCTTGAAATTGGGTGCGACACGTACTTCTGCGATTTGATCGCTGCTTTCATCGAGCGCGCTCAATACCGCATATGGATCATCTTCATCGGGCACGATATCCAGATTAACGGTAATCGTTGCCGACGCTGTATTCACGACGACACTCTTGTGCAAAGTCGCATGCAGTTGTTGTTCATGACGGCGCAAGACTTCCGATGCGGTCTTGACCAGCGTATGAAAGGCCGGTGTATCCAGCGGCTTGGGATTTTTCTTGTCGCGTCCCATAGTCCACGGACCAACCAGCGCTGGTTCGGCTTCGCCATCCTTGATCATTTCGACTGCCCAGCCTTCATCGTCATCATTCTTGATTACGCGCGCGGTCCAGCCATCGTCGCGCCACAAGCGTGCTTCGTGAATTGAGTCCTTTTGATTCTGTTCGGAATCATCCTGAATTACATCTGCATTGATTACATCGTTGCTCATTGGGCGTATTTGGTTTCGTCTGTTCAGGGTGCATATCATAGTGGCTTTTGTGCGGGCTGTATGCGAGCGTTTCAGGTCGCGGGGTATGGACAGATTGCACACAAAACAAGGGCAGAATGAGTCTGGGAGCGGCTTGGGCCTGCAAAATGCGCCAACTGCGTGTAGACTTGCGCCCTTGCGCAGCTTGTCGGTCATAAGATCAGCCTGCCACACACGCCGACGGCGTCAAGAACCATACTCCTAGAAGTCAGAATTTCATGCGTACTACCTCAAGAATGCCTTGTGTGGATGCACTCAAGGCGATTGCCTGTTTGTTAATCGTATTGCATCACCTCGCGTTTTACGGCCCGATGTCGGATGCTGCCTATACACTCGTGCCGACTTTGATCGATCTGTTCTACCAATATGGCCGGATGGCGGTGCAGGCTTTCTTTGTGGTCGCAGGATTTTTGATGGCCGCGAAATTCGCGCCGCATGGCAAGGCCTTGCCGACTCAGCCGGCGCAGGTGATTTATCAGCGCTATCTTCGTCTGGCGATTCCATATCTGGTAGCTCTGGTGTGCGCCATCGTGTGCGCCGCGTTGGCGCGGGAGTGGCTGACGCATGATTCGATTCCGGATGCGCCGACCTGGATGCAATTACTGCCGCATGTGTTTTTCCTGCAGGATCTGGCGGGGCAAGATGCACTGTCAGCTGGGGTCTGGTATGTGGCGATTGATCTGCAACTCTTTTCGCTGGCGGCATTGCTGATGTGGGGTGCCGGCCGGATGGAGGTGCGCTATGCAAAATTGCGTTTGCTGGGACCGATCGCGATCGCCTTGCTGACTGCAGCATCGCTGTTCTTCTTTAATCTGCACAAAGAGCTGGATACGACCGCGTTCTACTTCTTTGGCTCTTACGGTTTGGGAGCGCTCGCTTACTGGGCTACGCGTCGCCAGGATGGCATGTGGTGGTTGGCGCTGTTGACGACCGCGGTGATGGCGGCTTTGCTGTTTGATTTCCGCTCACGCATTCTGGTGGCAGGCGGTGTGATGCTGATGTTGGGTATTGCGCGTCAAACCGGGGCAATGGAGGCGATGCCTATGCCGCGCTTCCTGGTTTATCTGGGACGTATTTCGTATTCGGTTTTCCTGATTCACTTTCCTTTGTGCATGGTCGTGAACGCAGTATTTTTTCACTTCTTTCCGGAACAGCCGGCCGCCAATTTGATAGGCATGATGGTCGCATTAGCGGCAAGCATAGTCGGCGGTGCGCTCTTGTTCAAATGGGTGGAAAGCCGGCCGCTGAGCAACAGAAAGCGTCTGCTGGCGCCTACCGGTTTTCTGGTCAGTGGCATGCTGGCGGCGCAGCAAGTCAGTTAATTTCAGCGTTGCTTCAGGCCTTGCAGCCTGCGCTCAGATCCAGTGCTTTGTCGTAATGTTTGGATTCGATTTGCAGCATGCCCAGGATGGAGTGAAACAGATTGTCCTGGCTGACCGGTGTGTTGGCCAATTTACCCATGCAATCCTTGCTGACGCCAAAGCTGGATGCAAATCCTTGCGACATCCACATCACCATCGGAATTTGCGTCTGTTCTTTAGGCGCGATCGAGTAAGGCAAGCCATGCAGATAAATCCCATGTTCGCCCAGCGATTCACCATGATCTGACAGATACAGCATTGCCGTATCGTAGGTGGTTTGCGTTTTCAAATAATTGATGGTCTTCGCCAGAAAATGATCGGTGTACAGCACGCCATTGTCATAGGTGTTGACGATTTCTTCCTTCGTGCATTTGCTCAGATCGGCCGTATCGCAAGTCGGGGTGAAGACGCGCATAGCCGCGGGATAACGTTTGTAATAAGCCGGCCCGTGGTTGGCAAGCTGATGCAGGACGACGAACAGATTGCCGTTCTTCGCTTTCTGTATCTCTCCATCCATACCATCCAGCAGGATTTCATCGAGGCAGCGTTCGCTATCGCACAAGGCAGCGTTCTTGCTGTTGTCTAGATGTTGTTCTTCCAAACCATCGCAGACACCTTTGCAACCTGCCTGATTGTCGCGCCATAAGGTTTTTACGCCGGCGTGGTCGATGACATGTAACAGCGATTCATGTGCGCGTATGGCTGTTTCATCGTAGTTGTGACGGCCATAGGTTGAGAACATGCATGGCACTGACACTTCGGTGTTGGTGCCGCATGACGTTGCGTGCGCGAAGTTGATGACATCGAGCTTACTTAACTCAGGTGTTGTTTGATGCGCGTAACCGTTCATGCCCCAGTTCGCGGCGCGCGTGGTTTCGCCGACAACCAGCACAAAAAGCATAGGCTTGCTACGTTGCTTCCAGCCAGCGGCCATATGCGCATCCGCGCTGATAGGAATTTTAGGTGTGTTGGCCTGTGCGGTGTCGGCTGCGACA
Source organism: Herminiimonas fonticola (assembly GCF_003293745.1). Classification (GTDB taxonomy): domain Bacteria; phylum Pseudomonadota; class Gammaproteobacteria; order Burkholderiales; family Burkholderiaceae_D; genus Oxalicibacterium; species Oxalicibacterium fonticola. The sequence goes on along the minus strand of NZ_PTLZ01000001.1, from coordinate 153,471 downwards.
ACGCGTGCCAGTGAGAACAGGTAATTACTCGGCGTGATCAGGAAACGCACTTCTTTTTGATTGCGCATCAACGAAGAAAAATCCTGAAATACCAGCATGATGGAACCGCCGGTGATGACGAGTGCGCCGACAAGGTAAGCGATGCGTATCAGTGTGGCTCGGCGCAATGGTGTTCTCTTCAAGCGCAATTTCCAAACCAGCAATGACGGCAAGACGCCATATACCAGCATATGTATACAGAAGTTCAGCGAGAACAGTTCGCTGGCTTCCTTGACGTCAGTGCGCAGGATGTTTCTGACCATTTCCGAGTTGAAGAAAACGGTGTACTTGTCCATGTAATACGTCGCGGCTGCAGTGACGATCAGCAGCACAGTCAAGAACGGCTTCGCGCTCCAGCGATTGAGTGCGATGAACAAGCCTATGCTTTGCAAAGCCGTGATCGCGACGAAAATCACAATAGCGAACAGCCATGAAGCAGCATGCGACCAGTCGCGCTGCGCCAATGCGGCGGAGAAAAAAAGATGATTGCAGGTGATCGAAAAAAACAGACTAGCAAGAATCGCTAGTCTTTCAACGCCTACGGCGGGGAGACGATCAAACAGGGAAAAGGACGCGTGGCTGCCATCGCGTGGAATGGCAGTCGGGCTACTTGCAACGGGAGAGGTTTTCAAGGCGCACACTGACTTCTGTAATAGAAGTCGCTACGCTATCGAGGGCGCCGTTAAGTGTGCGTTAAGAGTCAAAAGCGGGGCAAAACTACCGCGAGCAAAGTGATATTAAAAGAATGGATTGCCGTAAAACTTGTCTGGATGGCCAATTCTTGTCATTTTAAGCAGATGTTGCGCGCTAATTGGCTGGAAAAGTCAGAATGAAACGACTGCCACCATTCTCAGGCGCTTCATGCTCAATTTTCCAGGCAAGATGGTCGGCGACACGTTTGACTATCGCCAGACCGAGGCCAGAGCCGACGTAAGGATTTTCCTTGCCGCGCACGAAGCGTTCGAATAATCGTTCGCGCACGTTTTCCGGAATGCCGGGGCCATTGTCTTCTATCGTCAACTGTTGCGGAGTCAGCACGATTTTCACCGTGCCTTGCTCGGTGTACTGGCAGGCATTGCGTAACAGATTGCCGATCGCGACCCCAGCCAGTTCGGTGCGCGCATAGACCCATACGTCACCCGCATCTTCGAACACTATCTGCACCGGTTTATCGCCCAATAATTGCTGGCAGCGTTCAATCTCGCGTTCGATCAAATGCGTGAGAGATAGCTGACTGCCCCCTAATGTTTCCGGCGATTGCGACAACAGCAGTAATGCGCCTACGCGTTCGGCTGCTTCTGCGGCAACGCGGCGTATGCGTTCGGCGACTGCTAGTTGCTCCGGTGATTCTGCGAGTTGCACTTTCAACAACTCCGCCGCGCCCAGCACGATGGTCAGGGGGGTGCGCAGTTCGTGGCTGACATCCCCGGTAAACAATCTTTCATCAGCGAGAAAATGCTGTAGCTGATCAGTACGTTTGGCGAAGGCGCGTGCCAGTGTACCGATTTCATTTGGTGTATCCAGCGAGGGTAATTTGGATGGTTCATCATTGCGCTCCACCGCTTCGGCCAGTGCCGTCACTGGTGCAATGATGAGTTTTGAAGAGGTCAGCCCCAACAAGACGGACAACAACATACTGGCGAAAAATCCTGCTGTCACCGCACTGAAAATCAATAATTCGGTATCTTCAAAATCGGTAGTGTCATCGCTGAGTGCAAAGCGATGCGCATTCATGGTGCGCACGACGACATGAAATCTCGTTTCGCCAATTTCAATTTCATGCGTGCCATTAGGCAGTTTGCGGAAGGTCTCGGGAATATCGTCATCGACATAAAAATTCATGTCGGGCGGCAGTTCGTATTCTTGCTTGCTTAAATACTGACCGATGATCTGGTTTGTTAATTTATCGAGGTTGTGATCGATCAGTTTGGCTTCTGCCATTTCGACGGCCACATAAGATGCAAGCGAAAAAAAGCTGCATAAAATGAATGCCATCAAGATGAATGCGCCGGCGATGCGGCGTCTGAGCGATTGCTTACTTTTCATTTTCATTCACCAGGCGGTAACCGCTGCCGGGCAAGGTGCGCAGCATAGGCGTAACAAACGGTCTATCCATGGCCTGGCGCAGCGCATGTATATGCGTACGCAATGCATCGCTATCCGGTGGATCATCGCCCCAGATTTCGCGCAGTAATTCTTCGCGCGTGATCAATGCCGGTGCCTTGCGCATCAGCGATTCGAGTAATTTGTAGCCGGTAGGTGTGAGTACAAGTTTATGACCGGCGCGCGTGGCTTCATAACGACTGAGATCGAAACGCAGTTCGCCGAATTCGAGGATGTGTTCTACCGTTTCATTGCGGGCGCGGCGCACGAGTGCCTTCAAACGTGCTTCAAGTTCAACCAGTGAAAATGGTTTGACCAGATAGTCATCGGCACCCACTTCAAAGCCAGTCAGTTTGTCCTTGACCGTGTCGCGGGCAGTCAGCATCAGGATGGGGGTGGCGAGTCGTCTATCCTTGCGCAATTGACGACAGACTTCAATGCCGTCGAGGCCGGGCAATTCCAGATCCAGCACGATGACGTCGTAGTGCGACTCGATGGCACGCGCGACACCGGCTGGACCTGTGAGTGCCACATCCAGTGTGTAACCCAAAGGTTCGAGAAAGCCATACAGATTGGCGACGATGTCCGGATTATCTTCGATGATCAGTGCGTACACGTTATCTTTCCATTCAAGCGATTCATTGAAAGTCGCGCTGCCCAGGTATCTGCCTATCTGTTTATGCGTCGATTGCGATAAAGCGTTGCACGGTTTTGCCGTCGTGCTCGATCATTTCAAAAAACACTTCTTCCGGACGCGTCCAGAATGAGCCGTCGGCCGCGGTGTACACGATCATGACTGTTTCCGGATTCGATTCGAGTTTGGCGGCGCAGACAAAATCATAGATGCCGCCTTTGTAATGTCTGAATTGCATAATTTTTATCCCCGAAATTGATGACAACACGTCATTCCATTTTTGCGATCCAGCTGCCAACAACCAATACCAGGCCGATATTGATAGGGATATTGATACCCTTCGTCGCGCGACCATACGCCTTGAGTAAATTCATTACTGCAAAGCCGCCCCACAAAAGCAAATTGCCACCACCGCGCAGCCAGTCGGCTTGCCCGGTACCAGTCAATAATTGATGCGCGCCAGCCAGTGCCAGATACACGCAAAGTGCGGCAAGAACCAGGCGTGTGCTCTTCTTTTGAAGAATTTGTTCGAAAGTTTGTCCAGAAAACATATGAGCTCCATTTGATGTGCCGTTATTGTAAGTGAGTAAGGCGACAGACATCATTTATCAGCATATTTTTATCTGCGTGCGCTGCAAAAAATTGGCAGGCGGTTTGGCAAGCCGAACGCGCTTGTGAGATTATCCGCTCCATTAATGCTCGGCAAAATATGTCGGCACAACAGAAGATGGAATGTGGAATGAGCGAAACGACAACTGTGCTGATCGTCGATGACGACGAGGAAATTCGCGATTTGCTGGCGAACTATCTGGCTGGATTTTCCATCCAGGCGCAGGCGGTGGGCGACGGCGCAGCGATGCGCAGTGCGATGGAGACAGGCCACTTCGATGCCATCATCCTCGATCTGATGTTACCTGGCGAAGATGGTTTGTCACTGTGCCGTCAACTGCGCGCGAGCACAGATATTCCCATCATCATCCTGACCGCACGTGGCGAATCGATCGATCGCGTGGTAGGCCTGGAACTGGGTGCTGACGATTACGTGATGAAGCCGTTTGACCCTAGAGAGCTGGTGGCACGCATACACACGATTTTGCGCAGGACCAAGGATGGCAAAAAGCGCGAACAGGCAGCGGACGGCAGTGATGATCAATGGCATTTCGAAGGATGGACCATCAATCGCCTGGCACGTCAGCTGGTCACGCCGCAAAAAATGGTGGTGCCTTTATCGAATGCAGAATACCGTTTGTTGAGCGTCTTCATCGAGCGACCGCATCGTGTGTTGAGTCGCGATCAACTGATGGATGCAGCGCGCGGCCATAACGCGACTGCGTTTGATCGCAGTATTGATTTGCTGGTTTCGCGCCTGCGACAAAAGCTGGAAGAAGACCCGAAAGATCCGAAATTTCTGAAGACGGTGCGTGGCGAAGGTTATCTGTTTGATGCCAAGGTCGTACGATGAAACGATTGCTGCCCAACACCATTTTTTCGCGCTTGTTTGCGTTGATCGTGCTGGCGATTATCGTCAGTCACGTGATGACTTTTATTTTGGTCGTGAATTTTTTTGGCCGCGATTTTCCACCGCCGCCACCACCGCAGTTCAGTGCACATGCGGATTCCAGATCGGTAGAGTTCTCTGTGAATCGCCCGCCGCCGCCAAGCTTGCAGATTGCCGGATATAACGTGCCGCACTTGCCGCCGGGACTATGGATAGGCTTGATCATGCAGCTATTGACGTTGACCGCGACTGCATGGTTTGGCGCACGATTCCTTGCGCGGCCTATGCAGCAGATTGCGCACGCGTCGGCTCAGTTGGCGAACAATTTGTACAGTGTGCCTATGGCCGTGCAAGGCCCTGATGAAGTGCGCCAGACTGCGAGTGTGTTCAATGACATGCAGCGTAAAGTACGGGAGCAGATCGAAGAACGTGAGCGTTTTCTGGCCGCGGTGTCGCACGACTTGCGTACGCCACTGACGCGTATGAAGTTACGCATAGAAAATCTGGCCGAAAATTATGCCAAGCCAAAATTGCGCGACGATATCAGTGAGATGGCGGTGATGTTGGACGCGACGCTGGATTATTTGCGCGGACGAGTGTCGAACGAAGATTTGCAATTGCTAGACGTGCAGGCCTTGATAGAAGTCATCGTGGAAGATGCACGTGCAAACGGCGATAGCGTGCGCATGCTGGGTAATACCGAACCTTTGTTCACCAAGCCGATCGCCTTGCGCCGTTGCTTGATGAATCTGGTGGAAAATGCCTTGCGTTATGGCGGTGATGCCGTGGTGTCCTTGATCGATACGCCGACTACGCTGCTGATTGAAGTGCGTGATCACGGCCCGGGTATTCCGCCTGAAAAAATGGAGGCGGTATTCGAACCTTTCGTTCGGCTTGATCCTTCGCGCAACAAGGCGCTGGGTGGTGTCGGTCTCGGATTGTCGATTGCGCGCGAAGCCGCCATTCAATGCGACGGTCATCTGACTTTGCGCAATGCGCCTGACGGCGGATTGATAGCCAGCATTGCAATCACGCGCTGAAGCGACTAGCGCTTCTTTGTTGTTGCTTTGCCGAATGTATCAATCTCGATACAAAGTGCACATGCCATGGATACATTAACCTGACATCCTGAGTTCGCCTGCATGGGAATAGCTGTCTCTGCCGGCGTCAATCAAAGGGGAATCACATGGCAATCAGCGGCTTAGGTGGAAGCAGCAGCGGCAGCAGCGCATGGACAGTGCAGCGTCCTGACGCGACAAAAATAGCGAACGACTTGTTCGCCAAGGTGGACACCACCAACCAGGGTTATATCGACAAAGCAAGTCTGCAATCGGCGCTGGGGTCGAGCGCCGCGGACTCTGCGTCTGATGTCGATGAACTTTTCAGTCAGATTGATTCCGATAGTGATGGCAAGATCACCAAGCAGGAACTGACCGATGGCGTGAAGCAGCTGGCCGATGCGCTGGATGCGCAATTCGACAGTTCGCGTATCGCGCGCGCTGGTGGCGATCAACCGCCGCCACCTCCACCTTCGACTGATGATATTTTCGCCAGCCTGGATACCAAGAATCAAGGCTATCTCGACAAGGAAGAATTGCAGGCGGCTTTCGATGCCAAATCAACTGATACGGCTGCGAATGCAGAGAAGGTTGATCAAATTTTCAAAACGCTGGATGCGGATGGCGATAACAAGATCACCAAGGCTGAACTGGGCGCAGGCCTGCAACAAATGGGCGGGCCAGAGCAGCAGGCCGACAGTGCAGTCGGTGGTGTAGATGCAAGCGCAGCGACCGCATCGGCGAAGCCGGCCGGTGGTGCACGGCCATCCGGCTCCGGCTCGGGTGACGCATCCGAATCGGACAGTACTTCTTACGAAGCTGCTGATGCGAACAAGGATGGCACTGTCAGCTTGCAGGAACTGGTGGCGTATCAGGCGAGTCATCCGACTGCAACAACGACAGAGAGCGATGCACAAAACAGTATGAAGGCCGTCATGAAAATCATGGCGCAACTGACGCAGACTTACGGCCAGTTCGATCAGAGTGTCGCGAGTACGGCGAGCAGCCTGAATACGATTTCAGAAACCGCTTGAGCGTATTTATTGCACGGGTAGCAAACGCAACAGCTGCCCGCGTCCCTCATCCGTTAATACATACAGCAATCCATCCGGTCCTTCACGCACATCGCGTATGCGTTGCTCAAGATTCTGCAGCAAGCGTTCTTCGCGCACTACCTTGCCATCCTTGATTTCCAGTCGCGCCAGATAACGGAACTTGAGCGAACCGACGAACAGATTTCCCTGCCAGGCCTTGCCGTATTTATCGCTGCGCAAAAATGTCATGCCGGAAGGTGCAATCGATGGCGTCCATTGATGCAGCGGTTGTTCCATGCCAGCCTTGGCCGTCAGCCCTTCGCCTATTTTCCCGCCGCCGTAATTTTCGCCGTAAGTAATCACCGGCCAACCGTAATTCTTGCCTGCTTGCGGCTTATTGATTTCATCGCCGCCTTGCGGGCCATGTTCGTGCGTCCATAGCTGTCCATCAGTGCCCAGCGTGGCGCCTTGTACGTTGCGATGGCCTATGCTCCAGATTTCCGGTAGCGCGCCAGCCTTGCCTACATACGGATTATTCGATGGCGTTGAACCATCCTTGTTGATGCGTATGATTTTTCCGTGATGCGTGTTCAGGGTTTGCGCATCCTGCATGCGACTGAAGCGATCACCCAGCGTCAGAAATAAACTGCCATCGGTATTTTCAACAATGCGACAACCGAAGTGCGCACGGCTGTTGAACTTGGGCTGCTGGCTGAATAGTACTTTTATCTGTTCCAGCTTCTTGGCATCGTCAGACAAGCGTGCAGATGCAAGCGCAGTTGAATTGCCATTGCCGCCAGTTTTTGCATTCGCTTCTTCGCTGTAACAAAAGTAGATGGTGCGGTTGCTGGCGAATTTGCTATCGGTAATCACGTCTAGTAAACCGCCCTGGCTACCTGCATCTATTCTTGGTAAACCGGTAATCGGCGCGGATGGTGGTGAGCCAGCCTGCACCACGCGCAGATTGCCGGACCTTTCTGTGACCAGCATGCGCTGTTTGTCGATGAATGCAACTGCCCATGGATGATCGAGATCCTGCGCAATGACTTCGGTGCGCACGCTGCTGGTGTTGGCTTTGCCGGCATCTTGCGCCGTTGCAGAAATGATGGTGGCGTACGTAATTAGCAGCACTGCGCTTTTGCACATGCGCATGCAGACTGACGCACTAATCGTAGCGGATGCGTGCATATTTTTATCAGCGATAGCTAAAACCCGGCTGCTCATGTGCATGAGCTATGGCCGGTTGTGAACTAACAATACTGCGTAGATCTATAGATCTTTGATGCTGGTGATTGCGTATCCCTTGGCTTTGATTTGCCCTAGCGGATTGTTAATCGCGAAATCCTCCAGATGCGTTGCGCCATCTGCCAGATCGACTGCGCGATCTGTGGGTTCCCAATCCGTGTTGACGACTTCTTCCGGAATCAGCTTGCCTTCGGGTACTGCGAGATAGGAAAAGTGACCGGCGTGTTCTGCTCTTCTATAAATATCTATGCGCATGAGAAATCCTTGGAAAAGTGGAGGATGACCTTTTGTGACTGTACATCGACAGAATGATTGCGTGAAGCCCAAATCGAAATTTGTATGGATGACATGCAGTGGCCTGGATCTTGCCTTAGAGCCAGCGCTGACATTAATTTGTTGTCACGACTGCGTGAAAATCCGGGAAATGTGACGAATTTCATACATTTTGCACGTAGATGGACACTTTATATGACAAAAATGGTGTCTTTTTATAAAGAAACGTTACATCCAGACAATGAAAGTCTTGCACCATAGTGGTGTTGCTGACATTCTAGGAGGGGTAATGCGAACTATTCGATTCTGTGAGAGGTATTCATGTTGAAATTTGATTTTTCAGTGAAGACGCGCGAAGGTCAGAAAATAGAAAGTATCGTGATCGGTGGGATGGATCGCGCAGATGCCGAACGTAAATTAAAACAGATGTATCGTCATTGCGAAATACTGCGCTGCGATATCAAAGGGCAGGTTATGCGCCCGGGAATAGCTCATTCAGTTGACGATATTCTGTCACTCATCTCGCGCTAATTCGGATTCTTCTGTTTCTTTGATTTTGATAAAGCCGTCCGCCAGTAACTCATCGAGCAGGGTGTCATAGTCCTGCGCGCCGCGGCTGTTTGGCGCGTGTTCGAAAATGGTTTTGTTATGCGCAGGGCTCTCCGCCAGGCTGACATTTTCCGAGATATGCGTGCGACATACGTCTGCACCAAATTTATCTTCCAGTATCTTCAACACTTCCCACGACATCTTGCGCCTGCCGTCGAAACGCGTCAGCAGATAACGCCTGTTGATACGACGTTTTAATACCGGCTCCAGTGCCTTCAAGGTCTTGTCGATCTGCATCGCGCCTTTTGCCGATAGATGGTCGGCTGACACCGGCACGATCATGCAATCGCAGGCGAAGATTGCGTTCAGGGACAACACGCCGATTAACGGACAGCAATCGATCATCACCGGCGTGAGTTCGTTATCCAGTTTTTCAGCGCGCAAATGCGCGTTCAGCATATTGACGACGTCATAGCCTTTGCCAAACAAGGTATCGACTTTAGATAATTCAAGATGGGCGGGAATAATGCGGATATCGTTATTCGGCGAGATACGTACCAACTCGCGCAAAGGTCGATTGCGCTGAAACAAGCTGAGTATCGTGTCGTCGCCAGAACTGGCTACGACGTTGGCGATGGAGCTCAAATGCGCTTGCGGATCCAGATCGATGCCGTAGGGTAAGCATCCGCGGCGCATTAATGCAGCGGCGAGATTCAGGGCTGTCGTGGTTTTCCCCACGCCGCCCTTCTGGTTGAATACCGTGACTATCGTCATAAGCTTCCTGAGTTCGACGCTTGCGCATCAACATCTATAGAGGCGATACCGGATGGCTTATGCCAGGTTTCAACTACAGGATTACAACGTCGCACTATTCGTGTGATGGACGACGACGCACAGGTAGTTTCAGAATAGTAACATCCTGACGCTAGCGATTTGGCATTCTTGATTGGGAGCTTGTGGCTCCCATTTTTTGCGGTTTAATCCAGATCAAATTTCAACTCGGCGAGGATGGTACGTTGCGGGTAGGGATGAAAATTCCAGTATTTCTTGTTGTTGAGATTGTCGATTCCAAGTGATGCGCTCCATTGCTTGGCGATTTGATAGCGCACGCGTATATCGGTCACGAAGAAGCTGCTGACACCGGTGTACGCAAAACCGTTAACGTCACTGTTATCGAGTTGGCTGTATTGACGGCCGCTGTAACGCGCGCCAAAAGTGTAGGCCCAGCGCTCGTCAGGACGATAAGTAGCAAGCGCACTGGCGCGCCATTTCGGCACACGCGGTTGCCATTTGCCGACGCTTGCAGGATTGTTGGCATTCTTGATGGTTTTCGAATCGGCAAAGGTCACGCTGCCTGATAAATCCAGTCCGAGTAGTGCGACATCGTTTTCCTGATACGCGACTTCCAGCCCGGTGGTGCGCATCTGATCGACGTTTTGAATGTTGGTAACGTTGGTTGCGACATTGAGCTGGGAATATAGTGCGTCTTTCGTATCTTCATGAAAGATGGTCGTGCGCAACAATCCCTTGCCTAGATCGCGCTCTGCAGTGAGTTCGCTGGTCCAGGATTTTTCCGGTTTTAGATTTGGATCATTTCTAGACAGTATGTTTGTCGCGGGATCCAACGAGCCTTGATAGAGCTCGGAAACAGTTGGGAAGCGTATCGCTCTACCTAAAGACGCCTTCAATGCCCACTGCGGAGTAGCTTGATAGGCAACTGCAGCTTTGGGTGAAAAATAATTTTCATTTCTATCGCTGAAGGCGACCGTCGTATTGCTGTTTGACAGAGAACCATTGCTTGCCTGCCATTGTTCAAGTCGTCCTCCCAACGTTGTCTTCCAGTCTTTTGCAATGCGCCATGAATCTTGTGCATACAGACTTTGCAAATTCGTATCGCCATTAAAAGACGATGAGCGAGCGCCGGCATTTGCAGTTATCCAATTACTGGTACTGAAAGTCGACGTGCGCAATTGGTAGGCATCGCGTTGGTAACCGAAGTCGACGATATGTGCACCCTTGGTGCCGTCAGGCCGCCATGTACCTTTCAACGCAAGCGTATTCCATCCGGTGCCGCTCATATCTGTCAGCGTTCCTGCGCCGCCAAATGCCGCATTCGGATAGGCAGTGCCGGATGCCCGGACTTGATCCTTCTGATAATCGTACACGCTAGCCGCTACTTCCCAATCCCATGTGCTGCGTGTATTGCTTTTGACCGACAGCGCCTGCATGACGTGATTCTGATCGGCGCGGCTTGCCGAAAAGTCGGTTTGCCCTAGTGTGTATGCACGGCCGTCAATGCTGACGGGGCCGCTGTAGACAGGATTGCCCGCCGCATCACGCAGATAGGTTTCGGGTGTTCTGGTCGTATTGTTTTGCCACCAGCCGAGCAGATAGCTGGCGCGCAGTGTCGGCGAAAAATCGTAAGCCAGCTTGATCTTGCCCTGATCCTGCGTCGTCTGCGTCTGGCCGGTGGTGCCGAGAATCTGCGTCGGATTATTCTTTGTATCCTTGCCGGCCACTGCACCGGTCACCGGGTTCGCCGCACTCGCCGTTGTGCTCAGCGGTTTGCTGACGATCACTATCGGTTGGCCGTCGCTGTCGAGATGGCTGGCGTTGATCCACCATGACCATGCACCGCGCCGATCGCCCAGCGATACGCTTTCCTGATGGCCAGAAAAAGTCGAATGCGTGCCATACAGATCGTAGTTTTGCGTAAAGCCGCTGACCTTGGCATGTCCTTCAAACTTGTCCGGCATGCGTGTCACGTAATCGACGACTGCACCGGCCGAGTTCCCTGGATATGCGGCAGAGAACGGTCCGTACAGCACATCGACGCGTTCAATTTCTTCCGGCGTCACCATGCCCCATCGCGGTGTGAAGCTGGCACCGTTGCCGAGCAGGTTCGATAACAGGATGCCATCTGCATATACCAGCGAGCGTGCACTGTTGCCGGTGCCGGATGCACGGCTGGCGAGCACCGCATGATCGTAGTCGCCGATATAGCGCTTGCGCACCAGTAGACTCGGAAAATATTTCAACGCGTCTTCGCTGTCGGTGGCGTTGATCGTTTGCTGGATTTGCTCCTTGGTGATGCTTTCAAACGTAGTTGGTATTTGTGTCGGCAGCGATGTCGGCCGGCCACTGGTAACGGTAATCGTGCCGAGTGTTTTGACTACCGAGTCTTGTGCATCTTCGGCATAAGAGCCAGTCGAGAGTGCAACTAGCAAGGCTGTGTAAATTGGATTGAATCGAAATCTCATTTTTATCTCTTGGCTGTTCGGAGTGGGCAACGGCTTGGCGCAGTTGCGGAGCGTACGTTTGAGCGACAGTCGCGTTTCATCAGTGCGTGATGCCGAGCGCAGAGCGGCTCGTGATTACGCATGACAGCCCGCATGTGGAATGCTGCGCAGCAGTCAGGTTCTGGATAGGAAGCAACTGCATTTCAATTGCAGGTGGCGCAGCCGGAGTTTGCATCTGCACGTAGCGATGTACAGCGTAAGACAAAGATGCAATGCAGACGGCAATGACATTCAGGGCGATGACAAACTTGCGTCGGGTAGACATGACAAGCTCCTGTTTCGATAGAGACAAACGCCGACAGGCGGCTGCTTGCCATCGGCAAGCGCGACTATCGGTACTCAGCGAAGATCAGGAGAAAGCTGGAGGAGCGCGAGGTTGTGCAACGGCCCATGCAAACAGCGGGCGCGATGACTGATAAAACAGGGAAGGAAGAACGTGATCGCCGGCGACTACCGGCATGATGAAATCTGGTGAAGGCGGCATGCCTGCCGACACAGCATGGTTCAGGCAAAACGGACAATGCTCGAAGTGCATCGCCTTTTCTACAGGTGCCTGTGTCTGGGTATTCTGCTCTGCATCGACCATTACCATCTTGCTGCCGGTAACGGTACAAATTTCCATCCACGCATTAGGTACATTTTTTGCCGCGGCTACTGCGTGAGAAATCGAAGGCGCAAGCGATGCCATCAGGATCGCAAAACAGGCGATCCAGCTAGCAAATCTATGCGTGGCTTTCGTCATTCTCATTGCAGCGGTTTACCCGGATGAGTGTTTAATGGAGGCTATGGATTAGCTTCACGTATGTACAAATGCATGGGCTACTGGTGTGTCTCCGCGGCCGATTATAGCCGGGCTTGTATGCAAAATGGCAGGACGAATTGTCCAATGTGTCGCGTGATTGCTGCACTATCGTAATATGAACGCTAACGATTTATCGTTCCTGCCCATATTTTCTGGAAACCTGAGCTCATGCAAATCGAATCATCTAATCCTGCCGATCCTGCACAACGCAAGCAATTGCTGATTGCTGCGGCGATTCTGATTATTGCCTTATGTATTTCGGCGATTCGTCCCTACGATAGAGCGACGTGGCTTATGGAAGTCATGCCTGTGCTGATCGCACTGCCGGTGTTGGCATTTACTTACCAGCGTTTTCCGCTGACGACATTGTTGTACTGCCTGATTTTTTTGCATGCGCTGATCCTGATTGGCGGCGGCACGTATACCTATGCGCGCGTGCCGATCGGTAATTGGGTGCAGGACTACTTGTCGCTGGCGCGCAATCCCTACGACAAGCTAGGACATTTTTGGCAAGGTTTGGTGCCGGCCCTGGTAGCGAAGGAAATTTTCGTGCGCGGCAATTATGTGGTTGGCAAAAAAATGGTCGCCTTCCTGTCCATCTGCGTCGCGATGGCAATCAGCGCCTGGTACGAACTGATCGAATGGTGGGCGGCGCTGATCATGGGGCAGGGCGCTGATGAATTCCTCGGTACGCAAGGAGATCAATGGGATACGCAATCCGATATGTGGCTGGCATTCCTTGGCGCAACGGTTGCGATGGTGTTGCTCGGTCGTTTGCACAGCCGACAATTGCAGCGCTACTTGCCGATATCCGGAACTGTTGAAAAGTGATGATGTCGCATCGTATGTAGCGTAATACTTATGCATAAAAGGAGATCGCCATGTCATTAGAAGAAACGAAATCCAGCATCATCCCCTGTCTGCGTTACCGTGATGCGCCGGCCGCGATTGAGTGGTTGTGTACAAATTTCGGTTTTGAAAAACACGCGATTTATCCAAACCCGGACGGCAGCATCGCGCATGCACAGCTGACTTTGGGTAGCGGGATGATCATGATTGGATCGGTCGGCTCTGAAGGTGAATGGGGGAAATTCATCAAACAGCCGGACCAGATTGGCGGTGCGGAAACGCAAAGTTCCTATCTGGTCGTGAAAGATGCCGATGCTGTTTACGAACGGGTAAAAGCTGCAGGCGCAAAAATTGTCATCGACATCAAGTTCGAGGATTATGGCGGACGCGGTTTTAGCTGTCTGGATCTGGAAGGTCGATTGTGGAGTATCGGTACCTATGATCCTTGGTGATTGCCTAATAAAGAACATCAGGAAAAAACCATGCACAAGCACGATGAAGCCGCCAAGAAATTATTTGGCAAGCCTTACGAGCAGTTGGATGAGAGTGCCCAGAAAGTTACGCATCACGTCGCTGCGCGCACTCACATCGCGCGCGATACCGGTAAGGATTATGACGAGAAGGCCAGTCGGGGCCAGCGCGCTGCTGATGCGGTAGCTGCATTCGGCGGCTCATGGGCTTTTATCGGCTTGTTTGGCGCGATCATGTTCACATGGGTATTGTTGAATTCCTTTATCCTGCTGCACTACGACAAGGCCTTCGATCCCTATCCGTATATTTTATTGAATCTGGTTTTATCCATGCTGGCCGCGATTCAGGCACCTGTGATTCTGATGTCGCAAAACCGGCAGGCAGAAAAAGACCGCCTGAATGCAAAACACGATTACGAAGTGAACTTGAAGGCCGAGTTGGAAATCATGTTGCTGCACGAGAAGCTGGATGTGCTCAGAGAAGGACAATGGAATACCTTGCTGGAACTGCAAAAAGAACAGCTAGCCTTGTTGATTCGTTTGACCGAATCCAGAAAATTGAAGTAGCCGCAAAACCAGTGCTCACAGAGTGTAAGGAGACAGACTTTGAACGAACAGGCAGTGCAACAGTATTTGCATGATCACATCCCGCTATCCAAAGCGATGCAGGTAGAAGTCTTGAGTGTTCTGGCTGATGAAGTTGTCCTGAGCGCACCGCTCGCACCTAACATCAATCACAAGGAAACCGTATTTGGCGGCAGCGCTTCTGCAGTGGCAATTCTGGCTGCATGGTCCCTAGTACATACAAAATTGAAAAGCACTTCCATCAACAGCCAACTGGTCATTCAAAGCAATACGATGAATTATCTATTGCCTATCAACGGCACTTTCACCGCACGCTCTTTTATAGAAGATGCCGGCGATTGGTCGCGCTTTGTACGCACGCTGGAGCGCAAAGGCCGTGCGCGCATCGCGGTAACGGCGGTGCTGGAATATGAGGGGCAGCAGGTTGGGCGTCTGACGGGCGAATTTGTTGCGCTTGCAACGGAAACTCACTGAGGGTTGATTGCGACTGCTTTTACAACTTTGGTCAAACGCGGCCGAGGTCAATTAAGTCATTTTAGTTTTGCGCTATAGTGCTGCAAACGCAAAAATGCAGTGCTATGTAAGTCCTTTGGTAACTTCGTTTAAGGCGAACTTGTACAAGCTGTCGCATCTGAGCATGTGCTGCACGTCAAGCCATTGATCCTGTTGCATACAATTTTTATTAATTTTTATTTCATACATTCATCATGAGCGACGACAACTTCAAAGCCAAAGACATTTCTCGTAAAGCACCGGCACCGCCAGATCCAAATCAAAAATTTTGGGATATGGCTGATACCTTCATCCAGCTGGCGAACGAGAATTCCAAACGTGCGGTAGCGGGCCAGGTATGTGCTTCGATGATGTACGCGAGCGCCCGTTTCGGTGCGTTCGTCGCTTCCGGCGATGCGCCTTCGGAAGCGACATTCAAAGACCAGATAGAAGGTGCGGTTGCGTATTTTCGTACTGAATATGAAAAAATGTTGCGTGAGAATTTCCGTGACTATGCAGAAAACTTCAAGAGCTATCATCCCGAGAAAAAATAATGCTCTAAGCTGTTTGCCTTAATAAAAAAACCTCGCACCTGCCTTGGCAATTGCGAGGTTTTTTATGTCTGGTTTAAAGCGACTGGCGCTTTACACAGTTTGCATCAAGCTGATTTCGACAATTGATTGAAATGTTCAACGGCAGGCGGGCTGGCGAAGAATGGACCAACGATGGCGCGCCATTCCTGGAATGCCGGCGATTCACGGAAATCGACGGTGTGATTCTCCAGCGTTGCCCAGTAAATCTGAACTACATAGCGCTCAGGCGTCTCTATACATTTGTTGATGACGTGTCCCTTGTAACCTTTTGCCTTGGCAATGACTTGTTCCAGCCCACGCTGCACGGCGGCGTCAAATTCGGTTTGCTTGCCTGGCTGGATGCGGATATCAACGAGTTCGAGAATCATGATCGGTTCCTGTAGAGATGAATGGATGCGGAATTATTACATTTTGGCTCAGACGCTGCATCCGATTCCTGCATTGCCCGCCGCAGCGCTGCGGAAGAATTTGTTTGGCTGCACTACTGGTCAGTTGCCGACTATATGCGTAATCTGTCTGCTTTGATTCACAGGTATTGTTCTGCTGGGCGCTATGCAGCGTCTGCACATGTTAAGTGACTTGCAAGGACGGAGAAAAACCATGCGGAAAATTTTTGCTGTAACCATCTTGATCGCGGCCACATGTGCCTTGCCTTTGCATGCGGAAGAGATAGGCGAAGTCAGCACAGTGTTTCGTTTCCTCGGCAAAAATGATCGCATCGTGATCGAAGCCTATGACGATCCAAAAGTAAAAGGCGTGTCCTGTTTTGTATCGCGTGCACGTACCGGCGGCATCAGTGGCACTGTCGGGCTGGCGGAAGATACGGCAGATGCATCGATAGCCTGTCGTCAGGTTGGCGACGTCATCACGTTCAATGGCAAATTACCCAGGCAGGAAGAAGTGTTTTCCGAGCGTCAATCGATTTTATTCAAGCGCTTGCATATCGTGCGGGTAGTTGATCCGGTGCGTAATACTTTGGTTTATCTGACGTATTCCGACAAATTGATTGAAGGCAGCCCGAAGAATGGCGTGGCGGCAGTGTCGGTGCCAAACAATAATCCTATTCCTTTGAAAAAATAATTCTCTACCTGTATCGGCGCATTCATGTCCGTCCCATCAAAATCCAATCTGACTCACGTTGAAATTGCTTCTTATGTCATGGCCGGTGCAGCCTTGCTGCTCGTCATGTATCAGGGTTTGCTGGCGGCATTGTTCTCCGGTTTGCTGGTGTATTCGCTGGTGCAGTTGTTGGCACCCAAGCTGGGGAAAACGCTGGTGGGTCGCAGAGCGCAGGTCGTCGCAGTGGCCTTGTTGAGTGTATTGATTGTGGCCGGACTGACAGGCGTGATCTGGGGTGCGATTACTTTTTTCAGTAGCGATGCCGGACGCATATCCGTTCTTTTGCAAAAGATGGCGGACATTCTGGAGGCATCGCGCAGTCAGATTCCGGCATGGTTGGCGACATATATTCCAGTGGATGCAGCAGCCTTGCGCGACATGATTACCAACTGGTTGCACACGCACGCACTGGAAGCGCGTTCTATGGGACGTGAAGCGGGTCGTATTCTGGCGCACATATTGATAGGCATGATCATAGGCGCGATGGCCGCCTTGTATGACACCACCTCGACCACGCATGTCTACCGGCCGCTTGCTGCTTCCTTGCATGCACGCGTGCTTGTCTTGCATGATGCATTTCGCAATGTCGTCTTTGCGCAGGTGCGTATCGCTGCGATCAATGCAGTGTTGACCGGCATCTACCTGATCGTGATTTTGCCTATGGCAGGCGTCGAGCTGCCTTTGCGCAAAACCATGGTTGCGGTTACTTTCTTTGTGGGCTTGTTGCCGGTGCTCGGTAATCTGATTTCCAACACCATACTGGTGGTCATCGGGCTATCGCATTCCTTCCATATAGCGATGACTTCTTTGTTGTTCCTGATGACGATACACAAACTGGAATATTTCCTGAACGCGAAAATCATCGGCCACCATATCAATGCCCGTACCTGGGAATTGCTGGCGGCGATGCTGCTAATGGAATCGATCTTTGGTATCCCGGGCGTGATCGCAGCGCCGGTGTTCTACGCCTACATCAAGAAGGAATTGTCGGATAAGGGAATGGTGTAATCTTGTGCTGTGCGACGTAACTACTCGTGCTGATAGAGATCTGGATGCAGATGATCAATCAGCTTTTGCTTGCAGCCATGCTGCAGCACCCAAGCCAGCATTGCGGCCGGTGGCAAAACAAGCCGTAAGCAGATAACCGCCGGTCGGTGCTTCCCAATCCAGCATTTCACCGGCGCAGAATACGCCTGGCATCTTTTGCGCCATCAGATGTTTATCCAGCGCTTCAAACAGTACGCCACCTGCACTGCTGATCGCTTCGTCTATCGGACGTGTCGCCATCAGCTTCAAGGGTAAAGCCTTGATTGCCTGAGCCAGTTTTTTCGAATCGGCATAATCTTCCTTGCTGGCGCATTCACGCAGTAATCCCGCCTTCACGCCGGTAATGCCAACCTTGCTTTGCAAATGACTGGACATCGAGCGTGAGCCACGACCCGCAGCAACTTCGGCCAATACACGTTCGTATGCTTTGCCCGGAGCCAGATCAAGATGCAAGGTTGCACTGCCGTTTTTTGCAATTTGTTCGCGCAGAGGTGCCGACAACGCATAAATCAAGCCGCCTTCAATTCCTGTCGATGTGATGACGCATTCACCCTGACGTTTGATTTCCTTGTCATCGATATCGGTGCAGCTGGCGATGACGGACTTGACGGGTTGTCCGGCAAAGCGTTCCTGGAAGTGCGTGCTCCATGCGATATCGAAACCGCAGTTGGCTGGTTTTAACGGCGCGCTATCTATCCCATGCTGTGCCAGCAATGGCAGCCACGCACCATCGGAACCCAATCGCGCCCAACTAGCGCCGCCTAGGGCGAATACGACGGCATCGGCCGGCACGGTCATTTCACCTGCTGGTGTGGAAAAACGCAGCGTCTGTTTATCGTCCCAACCCAGCCAGCGATGGCGCATGTGAAAAGTGACACCGGCATCGCGCAGGCGCTTCAGCCATGCGCGCAACAGCGGTGCAGCTTTCATATCTGTCGGGAACACGCGACCTGAAGAACCGACGAAGGTTGGAATGCCCAGCTCATGTACCCACGCGCGCAAGGCTTCAGGGCCAAAGCTGTCCAGCATCGGTGCAATCTGCGCTGCGCGTGCACCGTAGCGCGATAAAAAGGGTGTGCTCGCTTCGGTATGCGTCAGGTTCATGCCGCCCTTGCCGGCCAGCAGAAACTTGCGACCTACTGATGGCATGGCATCGTATAAATCTACCTTGATGCCTTGCGCAACCAGCACTTCAGCCGCCATCAATCCGGCGGGCCCGCCGCCTATGATGGCTACTTTGTGTGTTGCTGATGGTGTGGAAGACATGCGTAAATGATTTGATGGTAGCGGGCAGAATGCTGCGTGCAGATGAATGAGGGCCTGCTCGAACGGGACTCTTTCGAATCAAGGCGTCATTCTTGATCAAGGCAGAAATTTGTACAAGCGATTAAATGCGCATGCATTGCCGCAGCATGCCTGGGTGATAATGTTTGATCCATTCATTCGGCACATTCCAATCATGACGATTAAACGCTGCAGCTGGGCCAATCCCGATAATCCTCTTTATCTGAAA
Source organism: Herminiimonas fonticola (assembly GCF_003293745.1). GTDB lineage: Bacteria > Pseudomonadota > Gammaproteobacteria > Burkholderiales > Burkholderiaceae_D > Oxalicibacterium > Oxalicibacterium fonticola. Next base: position 134,269 of record NZ_PTLZ01000001.1, on the reverse strand, counting down.
TATCACGATGAAGAATGGGGCGTGCCCTGCCACGATGAAACGCGCCTGTTTGAGATGTTGAACCTGGAAGGCGCACAAGCCGGTCTGAGTTGGTCAACCATATTGAACAAACGCGATAATTATCGCATCGCCTTCGATCAATGGGACGCAGAAAAGATCGCACGCTATGACGCTACCAAGGTCGCCGAATTATTGGGCAATGCGGGCATAGTCCGCAATCGCCTGAAAGTGGCAGCGACTATCAATAATGCGCAGGCCTATTTGCGCTTGCGAGAAGAAGTCGGCGGTCTGGATCCATTTTTGTGGGCCTACGTGGCTGGCAAGCCGCTCCTGAATACACGCAAGAGCATCAACGAAACGCCGGCCAAGACATCTTTGTCGGATCAATTGTCGAAAGATCTGGCCAAGCGCGGCTTCAAGTTTGTCGGCTCGACCATCATCTATGCGTATATGCAGGCGATCGGCATGGTGAACGATCATGCGAAGGATTGCTTCTGCTACCAGGCACCCAAGATATAAGTCTGGACGCAGGTGAGTTTGTTCGCGGGCAAAAAAAAAGCCCGCTACGGGAGCGGGCTGAATCTATATCAAAGGAGGAGACATAGAGGAGACAACCGAAGTATAGGGCTGCGCCCCTGACCAAGGCCAATTCTCATTTCTGATATCCGATATGCGATTGATGAATACCATTTTGAAAATAGTATTGCCTTGGTATTGCGGCTGCGTCAGGTAAAATCTGCGCTGCACAAGAAATGGGCAAAAAAAAGCCCGCTCAAAAAAGGCGGGCTAAATCTATATCAAAGGAGGAGACATAGAGGAGACAACTGAAGTATAGGGATTGTTGACGCGACGCACCAATTCCGATTTCAAATATCAGGTATTCAATTTATGAATATGATGTCTTTTCTTGCCGCTCTATAAACAAAGATGCCTGATTTCAGGCGCTTTCCCTCGTTGAAATTTCAATTGTGGCAATATTTTTTCGCTCAGCCAAAAAAATCGTTCTTTGCTAAGATTTGATTGCGCGTCGGTAACGTCGGTTGCCGTAAAGCAAACATCACGTTTTCTGGTTCGCGTATTTCTTTCAAGGACGTGGGGACGACCTCACCTCTCCATCATCAATCGGGGACGGCCTCGGCAATGTGGGGAATCAAAATATGCCTTGGCTAATTCTGGTAATTGCAGGTCTGTTCGAAGTGGTGTGGGCCATCGGGCTTAAATACACGGATGGTTTTACGAAGTTGTGGCCGACTGTCGGCACCGTGACGGCGATGGTGATCAGCATCGTGTTGCTGGGCTTTGCGATGAAAACACTCCCGGTGGGGACTGCTTATGCGGTGTGGACCGGGATAGGCGCGGTGGGTACGGTCATTCTGGGGATGGTGTTGCTGGGTGAACCGGCTACGGTAGCGCGCATTATTTGCATACTGTTGATTGTCAGCGGAATTATCGGGCTGAAGGTTTTTAGTCCGGGCTAATTGTTGGAAGTAAAACTAAAAAGGCGGATGACTGTGAAGTCATCCGCCTTTTTATGTCATCAGTCCTTCTTGTTCTTCTTGGCTTTGCTTTTTTTCTTGCTCTTCTTTTTTTCTGGCGGTGCCAGCATCGTGTGGCGGCAAGTCTCTGCGCCGCAGCGGCATTCGTAGGCTTTTTTCAAAGCCTTGGTCTGGCGATCTTCCACCACCAGGCCATAGTCGTAGTTCAATTCTTCACCACGTTTGATATCGCGCAGCGCGTAAATATTGACGCGCTTTTTCTCTTCGCGTGCTTCGCAGTTTGGTTCGCATGCGTGATTGATCCAGCGTGCATCGCTGCCATCGACGCCGCCATCGATCATCTTGCCGCTTTCCAGACTGAAGAAAAACGTGTGATACGGATTTTCCGGATCCAGGCCATGCCGTTTCGATGCTTCCTTGTCGCTGATACGCTCGCCTTCGTACTCGATCAGGAAAGTATCGGCTGGAATATTGCGGGTCGCAAAGACGCCGCGTCCGTGTACGGGAGAATTTCTGACGATGATCGCTGGCTTGGCGGAGGATGGTGTGGCGGTTTTCTTGCTCGGTGATGTCATGTTCAATTCAGTGAAAAATGAGAGATGTGAGGAGCGATTCAAGTTCAACAGTCATTTGCAAGAAGCGTTCCACTTGCATTGTCTATCAAAGCCAGTACAAGAACAATTGTTCCACGGTTTTTATCTGCAATTACAGCAAGCGCTTGTTACGCGCTGATGACAGCTTAGCGACGGTATTGGCAAAGCGCAGTCAATACATCGCAAATTCAGCGCTCCAATGAAAAATGCATGCAAGCCAGGCTGACTGGATTGCATGCATCTTGTGTTTCGTCGAAGCTTGCGAACGGTGCGAAGAAGAATTCGTCTTCGGCCCTTGGCTAGTTATTCGATTTAAAACTCTTCCCAGTCGTCGCCGTTTTTCTCGGTACTCATGGTTTTTTGAGCTTGGGCTGGAGCCGGTTTCGCTGTGGTGGTTAATCTGGCTGCTGGTTTTGCCTGCGTCAAAGTCGGTGTTGCACGCTTTGCGATAGCTGCCGGAGGAGCGCTGTTGCCGTTCAGGCGGAAGATGCTGACGGCGCGTGACAACTCGACCGCCTGATCCTGCATGCTTTGCGCCGCGGCGGCAGCTTGTTCGACCAGCGCAGCGTTCTGCTGAGTCATCTCATCCATCTGGCTGATGGCTTGATTCACTTGCTCGATACCGTCGCTTTGTTCCTGGCTGGCAGAGGTGATCTCGCTCATGATGTCGGCCACGTGCTTGACCGAGGTGACAATTTCATCCATCGTGCTGCCGGCCTGGTCGACCAGCTTGCTGCCGACGTCTACCTTGTTCACTGAATCATCGATCAAGGCCTTGATCTCTTTTGCGGCGCTGGCGCTACGCTGTGCCAGATTGCGCACTTCGCTCGCCACTACGGCAAAACCTCTGCCCTGTTCGCCGGCACGCGCAGCTTCTACTGCAGCATTCAACGCGAGGATGTTGGTCTGGAAGGCGATGCTGTCGATGACGCCGATGATGTCGACTATCTTGCGCGAACTATCCTTGATCGAGCCCATGGTGGTGACGACTTCGCTGACTACGCTGCCGCCCTTGACTGCGACTTCGGATGCAGAGACCACCAGTTGGTTTGCTTGTCGCGCGTTGTCGGCATTCTGGCGTACGGTCGATGTCAGTTCTTCCATCGAGCTGGCGGTTTCCTCCAGTGAGCCGGCTTGCGATTCTGTGCGGCTCGACAGGTCGGCATTGCCGGAAGCGATTTCGCCGGAAGCAACGGTGATGGTTTCCGTACCGCGGCGCACGCTAGACACTGTGTTCGCCAGACTCTCGTTCATGTCCTTGAGCGCTTGCAGCAATTGTCCGGTCTCATTGGTGGAATCCACATGGATCTGCTGCGTCAGATCGCCGCTCGCGACACTCTTTGCAATTTGCACTGCTTCGGCCAGCGGGCGTGCAATCAGGCGTATCAGCCAGAAAGCCATGAAGCTGGCCAGCAATACGCCAAAGATGATGGTGGCGATGGAAATATTACGCACCATGACGAAACGCTTTTGCGCATCCTCGAATTCCTGTTTTGCGACACGCAATTGCAGGTCGATCAGCGCGCTGACGCCGGCACGTACCGGCAAGATCAACTCTTCCATCGGGCCGTTGACGATTTCTGTCACGCGCAACACATTGCCGCCACGTGATGCTGCAATTGCCGGCAACAATGCCTTGTCGAGGAAGATCTTGCGATCGGCGGCAAATTTATCCGCAAGAATTTTTTCTTCCGGCGTCAATGTGGTCGCCATGTAGCCGTCGAATGCCTTGTTGATTTCCTGCGAGCGTTTTTCAATCGCATCCATTTTGGGCAGTACCAAACCGGGATCGCCATAGATGGATGCTGCAATATCGAGTTGATTGATGGTTGACAGTGTGATGATGGTATTCAACTGTCCTATGGGAACAGTGCGATCTTCATACACGGTTTTCAATGACTTGTTGGTTGTATCCAGCGAAGTCAATCCCAGGACACCGGTTGCCACCAGCAAGATGGAAAGTATGGCCATGACGAACAAGAGCAGCGATTTGATGGTGATATTTTTTAGCATGTCAGTCTCGAAACAAACAGATGTGAATCAATGCAATCAGGGATGTATATCTTTGATTGTTGTGCGGGAGCCTTGCGGATGATCTGCGTTGTAATCTTGTGATGCGGGCGCGTTGTCAGGCGAGGCTGGGATCAGCCAGGCCCATTTCGGCGCTGGACATCAATTTGTCGATATCGATCAATATCAACATGCGTTCGTCTATCGTACCCAGACCGACCAGATAATCGGAGGTCATAGTGCTGTTCATGTCAGGCGCGGGTTTGATTTGTTCGGGCGTTAAGGTGATGACGTCCGACACACTATCGACCACCATGCCGACCACGCGGTCGGTGACGTTCAGGATCACGACGACGGTGAATTGATCGTAGGTCGGCGTGCCCAGATTGAACTTGATGCGCATGTCGATGATAGGCACGATGATGCCGCGCAAATTGACGACGCCTTTGACAAACTCCGGCACGCTGGCGATGCGGGTGACGGTATCGTAACCACGCAACTCCTGTACCTTTTGAATCGAGATGCCGTACTCTTCCTTGCCCAGCGTGAAGGATAAAAATTCCAGTGAGCTATTTGCTGCAGTGACAGATTGTGCGTTGTTCGCGGTTGCGTTCATATGCACTCCTTTCCCAGTCTCCGTTATGCGTTCTAAGAACGTCTCTTTTATTGAGTGGATGAACACCGACAACTCAGTGCAGGACTTCGATGTCGTCATTTACCATAATCAATTAGTTTCCGGGAGTCAATGCAACATAGGCTAATTACTGCATATATGAAGGCATGCGTTGCGCGGACGATAAAGCGACGTTGTCTCAGAAGAAACCTTGCGCTATTTCAGCGCAAATCTGATTGGAGAAAAGCAGGATTGCAAGAAATTGTTAAATGCAGCGAGGGCACCCGAAGTCATTTATCCCATTCAATTTTCCCGGCCGCTAGGTCAGTGTTGAGCAAGGTTTATTTGAATAAAAATGACTGGAGTAAAATAGCGCGCTGTCGACCGCCCCAACCCTGGCGGCAGATGATTTTTACAAGATTGGCTAGAAACAAGCATGCTGCGACTCACTGACGTTCAACTCCCTTTAGACCATGCCGAAGAAGATTTGCTGGCTGCGATCATCGCGCGCCTCGGCATCAATGCCGACGAGCTGATCAATTACACGGTATTTCGTCGCGGTTACGATGCGCGCAAGAAAAACGCGATCATCATGGTCTACACGCTGGACGTCGAGATACGCAATCAGGATAAACACGCGCAGCGTTTGCAGGGCAATCGCCACGTCACCATTGCGCCCGACACCAGCTACCATTTCGTCGCGCAGGCACCGGCTGATCTGGCGATGCGTCCGGTCGTGATCGGCTTTGGGCCTTGCGGTATTTTCGCTGCGCTGATTCTGGCGCAAATGGGTTTTCGCCCCATCATTCTGGAACGCGGCAAGGAAGTGCGTGAACGCACCAAGGATACCTTCGGCCTGTGGCGCAAACGCGAACTGAATCCGGAATCGAATGTGCAATTCGGTGAAGGCGGCGCCGGCACTTTTTCCGACGGCAAGTTGTGGAGCCAGGTAAAAGATCCCAAGCATTACGGCCGCAAAGTCTTGATGGAATTCGTGAAGGCCGATGCGCCACCGGAAATCATGTACGTCAGCAAGCCGCACATCGGTACCTTCCGTCTGGTGAAGATGGTCGAGCTGATGCGCGAAGAGATCGTCAGGCTGGGCGGCGAATTCCGTTTCGAAAGCAAGGTCGATGACATCGAGATAACAGACGGCAAGGTCTGCGGCCTCAAGCTGGCTGACGGTTCGCATATCGCAACTGATCACGTGGTATTGGCCATCGGTCACAGCGCACGCGATACCTTCAAGATGCTGCATGCACGCGGCATTTACCTGGAACCTAAAGCGTTTTCCATCGGCTTCCGCATCGAGCATCCGCAATCGCTGATCGACGCCTGTCGTTTGGGCCCGAATGCCGGCCATCCGGTCCTGGGCGCAGCCGATTACAAACTGGTTTATCACGCCAGCAACGGTCGTTCGGTCTACAGCTTTTGCATGTGCCCGGGTGGCACAGTGGTTGCTGCTGCATCTGAGCCGGGCCGCGTCGTCACTAACGGCATGAGCCAGTATTCGCGCAACGAGCGCAATGCCAATGCCGGTATCGTGGTCGGCATTACGCCTAAAGATTATCCAGGCGATCCTTTGGCCGGTATGGAATTTCAAAGGCAATGGGAAGAGCGCGCGTTTGAGCTGGGCGGCGGCAATTACGATGCGCCTGGCCAATTGGTCGGCGACTTCATCGCAGACCGCCCTTCAACTGAATTCGGCTCTGTACTTCCATCCTACAAGCCGGGCGTCAAGCTGGGTGATTTGAATACCTCGTTGCCTAGCTACGTAATCGAGGCAATACGCGAAGCATTGCCTGCGTTTGAGAAGCAGATCAAGGGCTTCTCGATGAACGATGCTGTGCTGACCGGCGTGGAAACACGCACCTCCTCACCTATCAGCATCAAGCGCAACGACGACGATTTGCAAAGCATCAACACGCGCGGCTTGTTCCCTGCCGGTGAAGGCGCCGGTTATGCAGGCGGCATCATGTCGGCGGCGATCGATGGCATACGCGTAGCGGAAGCACTGGCGCTCAGCATGCTGGAAGACGTGAAGCGCGACACGACGAAGTAAGTAGTGAATAAATAAGCGAAGGAATAAGCAGCATTAATAAAAAACGCCGCAATCATGCGGCGTTTTTTATTCGCTATCGGCTTAATCTACAGCCAGCCGGATTTTTTGAAGCGGTAGTAAAGGTAGCCGCACACGCTGCCTACCATCAGGACGGAAACCGGATAACCATACTTCCATTCCAGCTCAGGCATGAACTTGAAGTTCATCCCCCACAAACCGAAGAAGGCGGTGGCCACCGCAAAAATCGCAGCCCAGGCAGCGAGACGTTTGTTCACTTCGCTTTCTTCAATCGTCACCATGGACAGATTGACCTGGATTGCCGTGGCGATGGTTTCGCGGAAGGCATCGGCCATGGCATTGATGCGATACAGATGATCGCCGATGTCGCGGAAGTAATCGCGCGTGCTTTCGCACAGATTCGGTACGCGGCCGCCATACAGCTTGGCGACTGCTTCCATCAGCGGTGCGACCACATGTTTGAGCATGACGACTTCGCGTTTGAGTTCGTATAGCCGTTCGATGTTGGCGCGCTGTGCGCCCTTGTCGAAGATCTTTGCCTCGATCAATTCGAGCTCCGTTTCCAGCGCTTCGACTACCGGGAAGTAGCGATCGACTACGGCATCCATCAAGGCATACAGGACGAAGGCCGAGCCTTTGCGTAATTGTTCCGGCTCCTGTTCGCAACGTGCGCGCACGCCGAGGAAGCCCTGTGCGCTGCGATTGCGTACCGACAGAATGTAGTTGGGGCCGACAAAGATATCGAGCTCGCCGATGTGGACTGTGCCGCCGACCATTTCCGCCGTTTTGACGACGGCAAACAAGGAGTCGCCGTATTCTTCTACCTTTGGTCTTTGATGACCGTTACGTGCATCTTCGACTGCCAGTTCATGCAGATTGAATTCTTCCTGCATCTGTTCGAGTTCAAGCGGATCTGCATCCTTCAGCGCAACCCAGACAAAACAGCCTGGACGCTTCAGGTAATCGCTGATTTCGCCTATCTGTATATCGGATAGTTTATTACCGTCCTGATAAGCGACGCAGTTGATAAGCATGGGCAACAATCTCCGGAATGGGTGCGACTTTGATTAGTCGTCGATGTGCGAGTGTACACATGCTCGCGATCTGTTCGTCAAGCTGCCATGCAGTGCAGCTTGCATAAAACGCGACAGACATGCCTACCTAACGTCGCTGCGCGCAGATGGTTGACGAGTCCTAAGGCTTGTCGACGGCGTTCACGCATCTTGCTTTCACTGTGTTTGCTTTTGCAATGTTGTTATCTGCTAGACCTGCTGCGGTTTTTTTCGTTCGTGTGCAGTTGCGGTAATTTTTTACATAGTCATTGAAAACGACTTGCGCCTGCGCGACCGGCAAAGCCGCTAATTTTTTGGCTAGCGAGCGACTGATCTGGAAGTGCTGGTAATCGATGGGTGCGTCCCAGTCGCCGCCCCAGATCAGAAAGCCGTGTTCTGCGAACACATCCACCACTTCTTCCGCCATTCCTTTGCGCGTAGATTTGCCCGGACGTACCGCGAGACGATTTGCATAGGTGCTGCCGGCGGCAGGCAAATAACTCGCTTTGCCCGCATCTTCAAATTGCACAAACGGATTTTGTATCGGGTTGATATCGATGGCGGCACCGTAGGCGTGCAGCGAGTGCGCGCCGCCATTCGTGATCGCGCGGTCGTTGAAGGCGGAGGTATTGTTGGCGCGCATCGCCGCCAGGTCGTCACCGCGATAGTGCTGCATCAATTGCGCGCCGGCGAGCGCGAATTTTCTTTGCAATAGCGTGGCGAAGATCGCTTGCACATGGTCGGCCAGCGCCGCCATCACCATCACCGCACCATCGTCGTGTACCTTGCCGTCAAATCCCAGATAGGAAAAATGCACGACGCGCAGTTGTGTACAACTGACAGGCGCGCTTTTATGCAGTACGTCCATCTCGCGCATGGTCTGGCACATGCCAGCATCGACTTCGGCGATATGTGATGCCGGGCGTGTGTTCTCTGCATGACTTGCCATCGCAGCAAACATCAGCAGGCAAGATCCGGTGAGTCGAAATAATGAAGACATGAATAAAGATGGCATGAATTGTTCTTTTTGAAATGGATCGCGCTGAATGACGCGTGCGGCGCGAAAGAATTGTCCATTATAGGAAGAGACGGCGGCCAATCCGAATGATTTTAAGGTCGGGCAGCGTAGAATGATGGCTTCCCCACCTGTTGTCGTTGCCATGACCATCCTGCTTTCCACTCTCAACGCCCGTTATACGCATGCCTCGCTGGGTTTGCGCTGTCTGCTGGCGAATATGGGAGAGCTGCAAAGTGTGACGCAATTGCAGGAATTCGTGCTCGGTGCGCGCGCCACCGATATGGTCGAAAAGTTACTTTCACACAAACCGCGCATCATCGGTTTCGGCGTCTATATCTGGAACGTGGAAGAAACCACCAAGCTGGTCGCGCTGCTCAAGCGCGTCGCCCCCGAGGTCGTGATTGTGCTGGGCGGGCCGGAAGTTTCCTACGAATCAAACGAACAAAGCATCGTGCAGATGGCCGACTATCTGATCACCGGTTGGGGCGATGTCACCTTCCCCGATTTGTGCAAACAGATTTTGAACGGCCCCAAGCCTTTGATGAAAACGCATGCCGGTGTGCAGCCGCCATTGTCTGAATTGACTATGCCGTACCAGTTGTACACCGATGAAGACATTGCACATCGCACGCTGTATGTAGAAGCATCGCGCGGCTGCCCCTTCAAATGTGAGTTCTGCTTATCGGCGTTGGACAAGACTGCATGGCCTTTCGATATCGATATCTTTCTCGGCGAGCTGGAGACTCTGCATGCACGTGGTGCGCGCCTGTTCAAGTTTGTCGATAGAACCTTCAACCTGAATATCAAAACCAGTTTGAAGATCATGGATTTCTTCCTAGCTAAACTGGCGGCCAATCCTGACGATCCGGTCTTCGCGCATTTTGAAGTGGTGCCCGATCATCTGCCCGATGCCTTGAAGGAAGGCATCATGAAATTCCCGCCAGGGACGCTGCAGTTCGAAATCGGCATTCAGAGTTTCAACCCTGAAGTGCAGGCGCTGGTCAGCCGCAAACAGAATAATGAGAAGGCTGCAGAAAACATACGCTGGTTGTGCGAACACTCGCACGCACATATGCACGTCGATTTGATTGCCGGTTTGCCGGGTGAAGATATCGCCAGCTTTGCACGCGGCTTCGACAAACTGATCGCGCTGCAGCCGCATGAAATTCAATTCGGCATTTTGAAGCGCTTGCGCGGCACACCGATTATTCGTCACACCAAAGAATACGGTCTCGTCTTCGACCCGCATCCGCCCTACACAATTCTCGCAACCGATCGCATCTCTTTCAATGAGATGCAACAGCTGGTGCGTTTTGCGCGTTACTGGGATCTGGTTGCCAACTCCGGACGTTTCACGAATACCTTACCGCTGATACTTGGTGCGGCCATGTCGGATTCGCCCTTCGCCAATTTCATGCAACTGTCGAACTGGCTGTATGCAACGACCGATGCGACCAATCGGATTGCGCTGGAGCGCCTGGCCGTGCTGGTCGCGAAGTGGCTGGTCAGTATCGGTATGGATGAAGAGCAGGTCGCGGCCGTGTTGCGTAGCGATTACGCGGGGCAGGCGAATACCAAACTGAAGGCGCAGGCGAGCAAGAAGGCGGAGCATACGGCAGAGAAAAAAGCCGAGCATGCAGCCTTGCCGCAACGTCAGGCACGGCATATGGCAGCTTAATGGTTTGATGCGATTGTCGAAGTGATGGGTACGGCGAGATTTCAGGCAGCTTGCTTGCGCCAGCCTTCTACCAATTGACGGCAGACGGGATCGAGTGCTTCAAGCGGCGTGGTTTTTTGCTTATGGAAAATCATCAGCGCATACAGCTTCGCCAGATCATTTACTTCTGGCGATAGCGCGCGTTCTTCGCCGGTCGACGGGCGTTCGGTGCGCCAGTAATTGATGACCTGTTCCAGCTCGGGCAAGGTGATATCCATGCGCTTATTGTACGCGCGGAGAAAGTTGCGGTAAAACGGTAATCCATAGCTTGCACTGAAGAAAAACTGCGAGCAATCTTGGTCAGCTTTAGCTGCAGCTCACTTACAATTTCCCAGTGGTTTTGGAACGATAGCTTCTGACATTGCCTTGATCTTCTATTTACATGAATTCTGCTTTCGATATCAAACGATTCTTCCCCTTCCTGCGCTGGCCGCGTCCAACTCTGGCGTCGCTGAAAAGCGATGCGTGGGCAGGATTGAGCGTAGGCATGGTGTTGATTCCGCAAGCGGTTGCGTATGCAACGCTGGCCGGTATGCCGGCCGCAACCGGTTTGTACGCCGCCTTGATTCCGAGTTTGATCGGTGTGTTGTGGGGCTCGTCTGCCTTGCTCGCAGTCGGTCCTGCTGCACTATCCAGCTTGCTGGTATTCGGTTCGCTGTCGTCACTGGCGGCGCCGGCATCCGAGCAATGGGTGGCGCTGGCGATCTGGCTGTCTATCTATTCCGGTGCGATACAGTTTTTGCTGGGCGCATTCCGTCTCGGTCGCCTCAGCAATCTGGTGTCACAACCTGTGATCGTCGGCTTTATCAATGCGGCGGCGATCATCATCATGATGTCGCAATTGCCCACGCTGTTTGGCGTCGTTGATATTTTCAGTGTGCACCCTGTCAATATGTTCGAGCGTGTGGTGGCTGATCCATCGCATATGCTGATGACGAGCGCGTTTGGTTTGGGCACGCTGGCTTTGCTCGCACTCAGCAAGCGGTTTTTCCCCAGTTTTCCCAGTCTGTTGTTCATTACGATATTCGCGACTGCACTCAGTTGGGCACTTGGCTATTCGGCAGCTGGCGGTGAAGTGGTCGGCGAAATTGCACGCGGCTTGCCGCCGCTGGTGTTGCCGTCGGCTATCTCGTTCGAAAACCATAGAGAACTCTGGTCGGCCGGTTTGGTGCTGGCCTTGATCAGCTTCACGGAAGCGATGTCGAGCTGCCGCGTATTGGCACGCAAGCGGCGCGAGCGCTGGGATGAAAATCAGGAATTGATAGGTCAGGGTTTGGCAAAAGTAGCCAGCGGTTTTAGTGGTGCTTTCCCGGTCAGCGGCTCCTTCTCGCGCTCGGCACTCAATTTGTATGCCGGCGCAACCAGCGCATGGGCCACCGTGTTCACGCTGATTTGCGTATTGATCTGCCTGCTGTTTTTCACCGATCTTTTATATTACGTGCCGCGCTCGGTATTGGCGGCATTGATCATCATGCCGGTGTTCAGCCTGTTTGATTTTGGCGCCTTCAAAAGACTGTTCACCATTTCGCGTCACGATGGTGTGATTGCGATCGTGACTTTTGTTGTGACGATCGCTGCGATGCCGCGTTTGCACTGGGGCGTGATGGCAGGCATCGTGCTGACGATGGTGTCGTATCTGTATCGTCATATGCAGCCGCGCATCATTGAGGTCAGTGAACATGCGGACGGCACCTTGCGTGATCGTCAGCGCTTCGATTTGCCGCGACTGGCGAATGATTTGCTGGTGGTGCGTATTGATGCTGCGCTGAATTTTTTGACTGGCGGTGCGCTGGATCATTTCGTGGTCGAGCAATGCAGTCGCGATCCGCATATCAAACGCTTGTTATTATGTGTAGGTTCGGTCAACGATATCGATGCAACCGGCGTCGATACGCTGGAGTCCTTGCAGATCACGCTGAAGAGCATGGGCATCGATCTGTATGTTTCAGCGATCAAAAAGCAGGTGTGGGACGTACTGGAAGATGCAGCCTGGATAGAGGGATTGAAGCAGGACCATGTCTTCATGACTGATCGCGAAGCCATCGCGGCGCTGCGTTCTGCGTAGTAAGGCGCCAGGTTGTTTCATTCGACTATTGCGTATTTATCGAGAATTCCATCAGTATTCAGGGTTCAACTTTTATCAATTTATTTTGCTGACTTAATGCCTTCTGGCATATTTAATGTTTTGCAACAGGAGCAGTGTTTACATGCGTCGCAGCCGTTTCTTCAAGCATATTCCGACCTCAGAGAGTATTCAGCAAAATCGTTTCCTGAAACCTTTTAGCCGCTACCTGCATCACCATTTCCTCTGGCAGTTCAACCGGCGCGGCGTGGCTGGCGGATTGGCAGTAGGCTTGTTTGTCGGCATCCTGATTCCGTTTGCACAAGTATTGTTCGGCGCAATTGGCGCCATTCTGATGCGCGTCAATTTGCCGGTCGCCGCATTCGCCACTTTCGTGACCAATCCGTTTACCGTACCACCGCTTTATTACGCTGCCTACAAGCTGGGTAACGCCATTATTGGATCGAATGAAGTTGCCGCTGGCGTATCGCTGAATAGCGGCATGTTTAATAAAGTCGTCAACGAGCAAGGTGAAGTCAGTCACTGGTATGACAACCTGATCGCCTGGGTACAAACCGTAGGCCCGGAATTGATGACAGGCCTGGCCATCATCGCGGTGGTGTCGGCATTGTCTGGATATGTGCTGGTCAATGTGATCTGGCATTTGCAGGCGCGCTACCGCTGGCACAAAAGAAGGTCGCGCTAGTTTCCGGACTACGCTAAAAGTGATTAAGCAGCTGATTAAATAAGAACGTAAAAAGGGGCGGCATCTTTCGATGCCGCCCCTTTTCATTTACTACTCTTACTTATCTTCTCATTCGCTTTTTTTATCGTCCGAATAAGACGCATGTAAATGCACAGGTTTGGCTTTGCGCATGCGGATATTGATCAGCTCCACGACCAGTGCAAAAGCCATCGCGGTATAGATAGTCGCTTTTGGCACATGGTAATCAAAACCTTCGGCAATCAGTACCACACCAATCGCCACCAGGAAGGCCAGCGCCAGTATCTTGATCGATGGATGGCGCGACACAAAGCGGCCGATAGGTCCGGCAAACAGCATCATCATGCCGACCGAAGCAATCACCGCTGCCACCATCACTTCGATGTGATCGACCATGCCGACTGCGGTAATGATCGAGTCCAGCGAGAACACCATGTCGACTACCATGATTTGCAAAATAACTGCAGTGAAGGTTGCCTGCACCGCGCTGGATGCATGGCCTTCTTCGCCTTCCAAAGATTGATGGATTTCGCCGGTGCTCTTCCATATCAGGAAGAGTCCGCCGCCTATCAAGATCAAGTCTCGCCCCGAGATTTCCTGCTTAAGCACAGTGAACAGCGGTTCGACCAAACCGACTATCCATGCCAATACCATCAGCAAGCCTATACGCATGAACATCGCGATGAACAGTCCCAGCTTGCGTGCGAACTCGCGACGCTCGACCGGCAGTTTATCGACCAGGATGGAAATAAAGATGATGTTATCAATACCGAGTACCAGTTCCAGCGCGGTCAGGGTAATGAAGGCCAGCCAGATTTGCGGGTCTGTGATGAGTTCGATCATGAGCAATTCTCCAGTGACATTCGAGATGAAAGTGGCAGAGCAGATTCTGTGCTACAGCGACGGTATGCGTGTAGTCTGCTGTCTCCAGCATTTCTAATTTTTGTTAACGCTTTCTTGATGCTTGTAATAATCGATAACGCATTTGAACATTAGCAGTGCATTTGAATATTAGCAACGACCATCAAGCAGATGATGTTTGATTGATGACGAAGTCGAACTTCTATCGAATGCCTGAAGTCGCTTCCACATGCAGCCGTCGCATCGCCACTTTAAAATAAGCGCTCATATGCAAATGGCATTTCAACAAAGACAGGCATGCATATCTTCACTTACGGTTCATTGATGTTCGCGGAAATCTGGCAGCACGTCGTGCGCGGCGATTACCGCTCCGCGCCGGCCACTGCGTCAGGTTACGCACGCTATGCGCTGGCCGACGACACTTATCCCGGCATGATCGCCAGCCCGCAAGCTGCGGTCGAAGGCGTGCTGTACTTCGATGTGGACGCGCAGGACGTCGCCGCGCTGGATGCTTTCGAAGGCAGCGAATATAGGCGCGAACCGATAGCTGTTGTGGTAAATTCAGGTGAAATCGCGATAGCGTGTACTTACATCTTTACGGTTGAGCAAAGACTTTCCGGTTTGCCGTGGGAGCCGCAGTCCTTCCAGATGTCGCGTTTCATAGGTTCGTATTGCAGCGACAAATTGGGCGGTTGAACGCTGGCTAGCCAGTATAATTCTGCCTACGTTTATTCCAATTCAAGGCGCGGTCTTGCACCGTCAGAAACAAATCCATGCTCGCAGCACAAAAACAACGTCTTACCGAAATCTTCCAGGCCGCAGTTGCACCCTTGGTCGCCGGCACTGAACTCAATCCGACCGTCACGCTGGAGCGTCCGCGCGATCCCACGCACGGCGACGTCGCCTGCAATCTGGCGATGCAAATTGCCAAGCCGCTCAAAAAGAATCCTCGCGAAGTCGCGCAGGCGCTGGTCGCCGCCCTTCTCGACAATCCGGCTAATCGCGATCTGATCGAATCGGCTGAAATCGCCGGCCCCGGTTTTATCAACCTGCGCTTGAGCGCCGCGTCACGTCAAGGTGTAGTCAAAGCCGTGTTGCAGCAAGGCGCGCAATACGGCAAAAGCAATCTGGGCGCAAATAAAAAAGTCATTATCGAATTCGTCTCCGCCAACCCGACCGGCCCGTTGCACGTCGGTCACGGTCGCCAGGGCGCATTGGGCGACGCGATGTCCTCGCTGTTCGACGCGCAAGGTTATGCCGTCACCCGCGAGTTTTATTACAACGATGCCGGTGTACAAATCGCCACCCTCGCCACTTCGGTACAAGCGCGCGCCAAGGGTTTGAAGCCTGGCCTTGAAGGCTGGCCTGAGTCGGCTTACAACGGCGACTACATCCAGGACATCGCCAACGATTTCATCGCTAAGAAAACGGTTTCCGCCAGTGATGGCTTGCCGGTCACTGCCAGCGGCAATATCGATGACATCGAATCGATACGCGCCTTCGCTGTCGCTTATCTGCGCCGCGAACAGGATCTGGATTTGCTAGCCTTCGGCGTCAAGTTCGATAACTACTATCTCGAATCGTCCTTGTACAACGACGGCAAGGTTGAGCAGACAGTCAATGCATTGATCAAGGCCGACAAGACCTACGAACTCGATGGCGCGCTGTGGTTGCGCACCACCGATTATCGCGATGACAAAGATCGCGTGATGAAGAAATCCGACGGTACTTACACCTACTTCGTACCTGACGTCGCGTATCACACCGTCAAATGGCAACGTGGCTTTACACAAGCGATCAACGTACAAGGCAGCGATCACCATGGCACCATCGCGCGCGTGCGCGCCGGTTTGCAGGCGCTCGATATCGGTATTCCACAAGGCTATCCGGATTACGTGCTGCACAAGATGGTCACCGTGATGAAGAACGGCGAGGAAGTGAAAATTTCCAAACGCGCCGGCTCCTACGTCACCTTGCGCGATTTGATCGAATGGTCGAATGGCGAAACCGCTGAAGGCGAAACCAGAGATTTAACCCGCGGCCGCGACGCCGTGCGCTTCTTCCTGATCTCGCGCAAAGCCGATACCGAGTTCGTGTTCGACGTCGATGTCGCACTGACGCAGTCGGACGAAAATCCGGTCTACTACGTGCAATATGCACACGCCCGTATCTGCTCGGTGCTGAAGCAAGCTGAAGGCGCTGACTTTGATGAAGCCGCGCTGGTGAATGTCGATCTGTCGCCATTGACCGCACCGCGCGAAGCATCGCTGCTCGCCAAGCTCGCCGAATATCCAGAGACCTTGCAAAAAGCCCTGGAAGAACTCGGCCCGCATCAAGTCGCATTTTATTTGCGCGACTTAGCAGGCGAATTGCATAGCTACTACAATGCAGAACGCGTGCTGGTAGATGACGTCGCATTGAAGATGGCGCGCATTGCCCTGATGCATGCAACACGACAAGTATTACGTAACGGTCTGGCCTTGATCGGTGTTTCGGCACCGACCCGGATGTAACAGGAAATTTATGACTAAGAATAGTAAAACCAGCAGCAAAGCGAATAGCAAGGCTAAGAGTAAAAAGCAGGCAGGTGGCACGATAGTCGGTTTGATCATCGGTCTGATTCTCGGCCTGGGTATTGCAATCGGCGTCGCGATGGTGATTTATAAAACGCCGTTGCCGTTCACGAACAAGGCCGGCACAGTCGATAGGGCAGCGCCTGCCAGCAACGAGCTGAGCGATCCGAACAAACCTTTGTACGGCAAAAAACCGCCGGCCAAAGAACCGGTTGCGGGCGCACCAGCACCTACCGTTGCTGAAGAAACCATCAAGCCACCAGTTGTCGACAAGGCAACGGCAGCAAAAGAAAAAGCGCAGCAAAAAGTCGAGGCTGCCAAAGCGGAAGCCGCCAAGGCTGAGAGCGCAGATGAAAAATGGATCTACTATCTGCAAGCTGGCGCATTCGGCGCAATGGCCGATGCAGAAAGCATGAAAGCCAAACTGGCATTGATGGGTTTTGAAGCTACCGTTTCCGAACGTCAGGCAGAAACCGGCACGCTGCACCGCGTCCGCATCGGACCTTTCGGCCAGCTGGAAACAATGAACCGAGTTCGCACCAAGTTGTCTGACAATGGCGTCGATGTTGCAGTTGTACGTATAGGCAAGTAAGTCGAAAAATAATCGAAAGGAATACCATGCGTTTTATTCAACACCTGTTGGCCGTAGCAACCCTGAGCTTGATGGCAGCAACCGCGGGCGCATCGCCGACCGCACCGGTCAATGGCACCGATTACCGCACGCTTGAAAAAGCGCAGCAAACCGACAGCGGCAAAAAAGTCGAAGTCACAGAATTCTTTTGGTATTCCTGCTCGCATTGCAATGCGTTTGAACCATCGCTAGAAGCATGGGTAAAAAAGAACGCTGACAAGATCGTCTTCAAACGCGTACCGGTTGTCTTCCGCGATTCCTTCATCCCGCAACAGAAGCTCTACTACACGATCGAAACATTGGGTCTGGTCGACACCATGCACGCGCGCATCTTCCGTGCGATCCATGTAGAACGCCAAACCTTGGATACTGAAAAACAAATCCTCGACTTCATCGCCAAGCAACCAGGCGTAGATATCAAGAAATTTACCGAGACCTACAACTCCTTCGGCATCCAAACCAAAGTCAGCCGCGCTGCGCAACTGCAAGCTGCGTACAAGGTTGATGGCGTACCTATGGTTGCCGTCGATGGTCGTTACGTTACATCGCCATCCATCATCGGTGCAGCCCTCGGTAATCGTCCGGAATCTGTATTGCATGAAGCAACTCTGCAAGTGATGGATCACCTGATAGCCAAGTCGGCCAAGTAATTCGTCGTATTTAAATAAATGCCATTGCTGAATTTTTCAGCAGTCAAGTAAAAAAGAAGTCCGCAACTCGCAAGAGGGCGGACTTTTTATTTGGTTTGGAAATGATTGGAGTTGCCATGCAAGCAAAACGAGTCTTCATCACCGGCGCATCCAGCGGCCTGGGCGCAGCACTCGCGCGTCAGTACGCGAGCGAAGGTGCAACATTGGGTCTCGTCGCACGACGCGGCGAAGTATTGCATGAACTCGTCGCCAGCTTGCCTAACGCAGAACGCCATCGCGTCTATGCACTCGACGTCAACGACAGTGCCGCACTTGCCACTGCCGCCGCCGACTTCATCGCTGTCGCACAAGGGATAGACATCGTCATCGCCAACGCTGGCATCTCGCGCGGCACGCTGACTGAATATGCAGAGGACCTGCAAGTCTTCGAACAAATTTTCGCCACCAACGTCACCGCAACCGTCGCTACCTTTGCACCCTTCATCGCGACCATGAAGGCGCAAGCCGCAGCGGGGCGAACTGACGCTCGCTTAGTTGGCATAGGCAGCGTCGCCGGCATACGCGGTTTGCCGGGTGCAGGCGCCTACAGCGCATCCAAAGCTGCAGTCATGACCTATTGCGAATCGCTGCGTGTGGAATTGAAAAAGGACGGCATCAAGGTTGTGACGATTGCGCCTGGCTATATCGATACGCCTATGACGCAGGTGAATGATTATGCGATGCCGTTTTTGCTGCCGGGGGAGAAGTTTGCGGAGCGGGCGGTTGCGACTATTGACGCTGGTTGCAGTTATCGGGTGATTCCTTGGCAGATGGGAGTGGTGGCTAAGGTGTTGAGGTTGCTGCCGAATTGGCTGTATGACTTTTTGTTTGCTAATGCGCCGCGGAAGAAGCGGGATCTTTGATTTGTTCGGGTTGTTCTTCGTGGTGAGTTGCCGGGGGTAGCCCGGCGGCTACTCACTTTTCTTGCTTCGCCAAGAAAAGTAAGCAAAAGAAGGCGACCGCGAAGCCGCTGCCCTTCGGGTTCCCGATTTTGCAGCACCTGAAATGGGAAATGAAAAAACTCGCTGCGCTCAGACAGTTTTCATTTCTTATCCATTTCACGCACCGCAAAAATCGGCAGCGTCAGAGCGGATTTTAAAAACATGCCTCGGAATAGTGATGAGTTACAAGTATCGGCTGATCGCTATAGAGGGGAGCTCTTCTGTGCTCATTGTTCTTCCGGTTTTTCAAGTTTATTTTTTTGACGTTTAATTGCTGCTGCGGCAATTGAAACGGCTTGATCTTTTTGAAGTGCTAAATCGAGTTGCTCAATAAAATGTATAAGCACGACTCTGACATTACCTGCTGCTTCAAGGCATTGAACATCAGTTTGATTGTGTAATCCATCACTAAGAGCGTCGTGAAGCAAAGTCAAAGGGTTCTCACCATTGATTAACAATGATCGAGGCATAGCACTTCGTAATGTTCGAGTGGCCTCTGTGAATCGAGTGGCTTTCTTAGCCGTTGTCAGTTCTTGAATTAGTGCAGGTTCTGCACCAAGCTCATTTGCAGCGGCGATTACCTTATCAAATAGCAAGTCCTTTTTCGCATCAAGTACACGCCGATAATAAGCATATGCAGCAATTCCTAGTGCTTGATTCTCAGCTCGGCGCCCTTTCAGAAAAAGATCAGCTTCTTTCCCCAAAGCTGCGAGAAATTTCTTTGGCGTTCTCGGGCCAAAAGCTGGGTTTTGCCCATACTTCTGAATGTGCGTAAGCGACTCGTTTTCGACGATGAATTGAATCGCATATGTCACTGAGGCTTTTTTGCAATTGCGACAGGTATAGGTAATAAACTTATCTGAACGCTTGCCTATGAAATCGCACTGATTTGAATGATGCTCGTAATTCGTCAGTTTTTCGCAGGTATCACAGTGTAATTCTATAGGGGGGAGAGCAACTACTCGCCTAGTGTCTTGGCCATATGCTGAACTCCGATAACTTATGGTTTCAAATTTTCCCGGAGCTGTATGTTCGAGAAAATCTTTCATTAAAATAAATTTTTGTTGAGAGGCATCTGTAGTTAAATTATGCGTGAGTTTAGCAAGCGCATTTGTTGGTTCGGTAGTCATTCGCGAGATATCCTAAATTTTTAGCTTTGAGTTAAATTCATGCGCATTAATACTTATTAACTTAATACGTTTGAAACCTAATTACTCCGTCCCTACCAATAAGCCGATTCAGCACCCCATCAAACCAAAGCTTATGCAAATGTGCGGCGTATATGTAATCCAGCGAATAATTCTTCCATTCAGGATCAACAGCTTACACCGAGAAATTGTTGATGCCGTGGCAAAAAATGCGTACGCCATTGCATGTGACCTGGAAATCTAGAATGCACAGCCGGCACCAGCGCCGAATTGCTTGTTGTCGTAGACTGCACCACATCACTGCGTCAATCAACTGGAGAAAACATCATGGATTTAGGCTTGAAGAATAAACTGGCTTTGGTATCCGGTTCAACCAAAGGCATTGGCTTTGCCATCGCGACGGGGCTGGCGCGTGAAGGCGCGCAGGTGATTATCAATGGCCGTTCACAACAATCGGTTGATGCCGCATTGGACACCTTGCGCAAGGCTGTCCCGAACGCACAGGTCTTCGGCTTTGCGGGTGATCTTTCCGATCCGCGCCAGATTGATGCATTGGTTGCTGCGTATCCCGCGGTCGATGTGTTGATCAACAATCTCGGTATCTTCGATCCCAAATCGTTTGAAGAAATTCCGGATGAAGATTGGCAACGTTTCTTTGACGTCAACGTCATGTCCGGTGTGCGTCTGTCGCGTGCTTATCTTGCCGGCATGAAGAAAAAGAACTGGGGGCGCGTGGTCTTTATCAGTAGTGAGAGCGGCATACAGATCCCGCTGGAGATGATTCATTACGGTGTGACCAAGAGTGCGCAGATCAGTCTTGCGCGTGGCTTGGCAGAGCATTGCGCCGGAACTGGCGTGACAGTGAATTCGGTGTTGCCCGGCCCGACGAAATCGGAAGGCGTATCCGATTTTGTTCAAAAACTATCCGGCGATTCGATTGAGGCGTTCGAGAAGGAGTTCTTCGAGAAAGTCCGTCCTACATCGTTGATCAAACGTTTCACGACGCCGGAAGAAGTCGCCAATATGGTGGTCTATATTTCTTCCGAGGCGTCGTCGGCTACTAACGGTGCGGCATTGCGTGTGGATGGTGGTGTCGTGCTCTCGGCTTTTTAAGCGATCACGATCATTGCTGTCTAGTCGAAGCAGAAATCGATTGTGGAATGTTTAAGTTTTTGAAAAAAGCGCCATTTGCAATGGCGCTTTTTTTATTCTCAAGCGTGATCAATAAGTTTTAAATCTGATCGTGCCATCGGAAAAAATTTCGCGCTTCAAGATTCCATCAAACCAGAGCTTGTGCAAATGCGCCAATGCTTCCCCCAGCGCAAAACTCAACTGATGTGAATCCAGCTTGCGCACAAACATGATGGGCACGATGTCTGCTGCCGATTGTGGCGTGACGCAGGCATCCAGTACTTCCTGCAGGCGCGCGGCGTGATGATCGACATACTGTTGTATGCGTGTGTGCAAACCACGGAAAGGTTTGCCGTGTGATGGCAGTATCAGCGTGTCGTCCGGCAAATCCTTGTACTTCAATAATGAATCGAGAAATTGCTGTACCGGATTCGATTCCGGCTCTATTGCAAAGACCGAGACATTGGTCGAGATGCGCGGCAAGACCATGTCGCCGGAGATCAGCAGATTCAATTCTTCGCAATACAGCGATGCATGTTCGGGTGCGTGGCCGAAGCCGGTAATGACGCGCCATGTGTGTGCGCCTCTGCGGAAGTTTTGCGTGTCGTGTATGCGAACGTAAGTCAGTGGCACGCTTGGTACCAGTGTAGGGTAATAGCTGCGGCGACCTTCCAGCTCTTGCAGCATTTGCGGATCGGCGAGGCCGTGCAGTTTGAAGAAGGGGAACATAGCTGTACCGTCCGAACCCGGCAAGGCGGCCGACATCATGCGTGCAAAGGTATATTCGCCGGTCGTCATCCAAAGCGGTACATTCCAGCGGCTGCAGATCCAGTCGGCGAGGCCGACGTGATCGGGATGGCAATGCGTGCAGATGACGCGCACGACGGGCAGGCCTTCCAGTTGCGTGGCGAAAATCTTTTCCCATGCTTCGCGCGTGGCATCGTTGGCGATGCCGCAATCGACGATGGTCCAGCCTGTGATCGGGCCGTTTTCACCTTTGACGGTATCTTTCAACAGCCACAGATTGATGTGATTGAGCGCAAACGGCAAACCCATGCGCAGCCACTTGATGCCGGGTGCGACCTCGAACGTGCTGCCAACGTCGGGCAAGGTGTCGTCAAAAGGGTAGTTCAGCTGGGCTTCAAGCAGATTCATCAAGGTCTCGCGGTGGGGTAATACGGTTCACATTCCAGTCAGGCGCGCCTACAATAGCTTCCTGGACTGCGTTGGAACGCATTGTGAATATCCTGCGCCATTTTAAACGGTGCATTAGCGTCGCGTACTGAGATTGCAAAGGGTAGCGGCAGGCAAAGAAAGTATGGCAAAACCAAATTCGGCGGCGAGCGCCGCCTGCCCTTGCGGCAATCACGGCGGCAAAGACAGTTACGCACAATGCTGCAAGCCTTTCCACGATGGCGCAGATGCATCGAATGCCGAAGCATTGATGCGTTCGCGTTACAGCGCCTATGTGTTGGGCTTGATGCATTACGTGCATTCCACATGGCACGCGTCTACGCGCCCGCCTTTGACTGATTTTGCGCATGATGCAGCGACCAAATGGCTGGGGCTGGAAGTGAAGAAGTTTGTGCCGGGCGAAAGCGAAGCGACGGTGGAATTTGTCGCGCGCTCAAAAAGCGGCGGCCGCGCGCAGCGCTTGCATGAGATCAGCCGCTTCGTCAAAGAAGATGGCCGCTGGTTTTATATAGACGGCGTGTTTCCCGAATAAGTTGACCTGCGTTTGCACTGGCAAGCGCATGGCAAGAATACGAGCGAGCTTGGAAAAATGAATCACATACCTGGCACACAAAACGATCTGGTGACGCGCAGCCTGCGCAGCGTTTGGCATCCGTGCACGCAGATGCAGCATCACGAAACGCTGCCGCTGATCCCCGTCAGTCACGGCCGTGGCGCGTGGCTGTACGACGTCAATGGCGATCGCTATCTGGATGCGATCAGTTCATGGTGGGTCAATCTGTTCGGCCACGCCAATCCGCGCATCAATAGCGCGCTGAAGTCGCAACTCGATTTGCTGGAGCACGCGATGCTGGCCGGTTTTACCCATGAGCCGGTAGTGCAATTGTCGGAACAGCTGGCGGCGCGCACTGGTCATGTACTCGGTCACTGCTTCTACGCATCGGATGGCGCATCGGCGGTAGAGATCGCGTTGAAGATGAGCTTCCACGCATGGCGCAATCAAGGTAAAACCGCCAAGCGCGAATTCGTTTGCCTGAAGGGTAGCTATCACGGCGAAACCATAGGCGCGCTCGGTGTAACCGATGTCGCCATCTTCCGCGATGCCTACGATTCTCTGTTGCAGCATGCGCACGTGGTCGCAAGCCCGGATGCGCGTGTCGCCGAGCCGGGGGAATCCGCTGCCGATGTCGCGCGTCGCGCGGCGCAGGATCTGGAAAAATTATTGCAGGAGCGTGCGCCACACATCGCCGCCATCATCATCGAACCATTGGTGCAATGTGCAACCGGCATGGCGATGCACGATCCTGCGTATCTGCAGGAAGTGCGCCTGCTGTGCGATAAATATCAAATCCACATGATCGCGGATGAGATCGCAGTTGGTTGCGGTCGCACCGGGACTTTCTTCGCGTGTGAACAGGCAGCGATCTGGCCGGACTTCTTGTGTTTGTCCAAAGGCATCAGCGGCGGTTATCTGCCTTTGTCCTTGGTGATGACGCGCGACGAGATTTATCAATCCTTTTATGACGTCGACGTGAAGCGCGGCTTCTTGCATTCGCATTCCTACACCGGCAATCCACTCGCATGTCGTGCGGCCTTGGCGACGCTGGCGATCTTTGAAGAAGACGATGTCATTTTGAATAATCGTGCGTGCGCTGCGCATTTGAGCACGGCGCTCGCGCCACTGGCGATGCATGAGCAAGTCACGAACTTCCGTCATCGCGGCATGATCTGGGCCTTCGATGCGGTGATCGACAGTCCGCAAGCAGCAGCGACTTTCTCGCAGCGCTTCTTCTCGACGGCGCTGGAGCATGAATTGTTGTTGCGCCCTATCGGCAACACGGTCTATCTGATGCCGCCGTATATTTTGAGTGGCGAAGAAATCGAAGGCCTTGCCTCGCGTGTGCAAACCGTTTTTGCAAAAGTGATGTCCGCATGAGCAAGTTGATCGCGGCACTGGATGCGCAGCTCGCGCAAATTGACGCGCAAAGCTTGCGTCGTCGTCGTCGCATCACTGAATCGCCATCCACGCCGCGTGTGCAAGTCGATGGTCGTTCCATGCTGGCATTTTGCAGTAATGATTACTTGGGTTTGGCTGCGCATCCCCAGATTGTCGAAGCCTTGCAGCAAGGTGCCGAACTCTATGGCGCAGGCAGTGGCGCATCGCATTTGATTAGTGGTCACTCGCGTGCGCATGCACAACTGGAAGAACGACTCGCCGAGTTTGTCGCGCCGCAAATCGACAATGCACGTGCGCTGTATTTTTGCACCGGTTACATGGCGAACCTGGCAATGCTGAGTGCGCTGGCCGGTAGCGATGCCGATCTGTTTTCCGAATCCTTGAATCACGCATCGCTGATCGATGGTGCGCGTCTGTCGCGGGCGAATGTGCAGGTTTATCCGCACGGCGATATAGAAAAATTATCTGCCCTGCTCGCCGCCAGCACCGCCGCAAAAAAGATGGTGGTGACGGACAGCGTGTTCAGCATGGATGGCGATCTGGCTGATTTGCCGCGTTTGCTGGCTTTGTGCGAACAGCACGATGCGTGGCTGGTGGTTGACGATGCGCATGGCTTTGGCGTGCTGGGCGCGCATGGTCGTGGTGTGCTGGAGCATTTCAATCTGCGTTCGCCAAATCTGGTTTACATGGGCACGCTGGGCAAGGCTGCAGGTGTCGCCGGCGCCTTCGTCGCGGCGCACGCCAGCGTGATCGAATGGATGGTGCAACGTGCGCGTCCGTATATTTATACAACCGCTGCGCCGCCTGCTGTCGCGCATGCCTTGCTGACCAGCCTGGATATCATCGAAGGTGCGGAAGGCGCAGAACGCCGCGCGCAATTGCAAAACCTGATCGTGCAATGGCAAGAGACTTTGCAGTTGAGCAAGTGGCAGGCGATGGAATCCAGCACCGCGATACAACCGGTCGTGATCGGCGCGAACGATGTGGCGATGCAGGTTGCAGCAAATTTATACGAGCGCGGCATCTGGGTACCGGCGATACGTCCGCCGACCGTGCCGGCCGGTACTGCGCGTTTGCGCGTGACCTTGTCGGCGGCACATACTGCCGACGATGTCGTGCAACTGGTCGATGTATTGCAGCAATTAGAAAAAGGAGCATGACGTGAGCAAAACTGTGACAGCGTCTTTCAGTTGTTTCGTAACCGGTACCGATACCGAAATCGGCAAAACGCTGATTTCGACCGCGATCCTGCATGCGCTGGTACAAGCCGGAGTCAAGGCAGCGGCGATCAAATCCGTGGCGGCCGGCGCGCATCCGATTCAGACAGCCGAGGGTGAGGTCTGGCACAATGACGACGCTGACGCTTTGGCGCAGGCTGCAAATGTCGTTTTGCCAAGGAATTTGGCGGTTCCCTACCTGTTTAAAGCCGCCGCTGCGCCGCACGTTGCAGCGAAGTTGGAGAATGTTGCAATAGATATCGCGCATATTCGCAGCAGTTATGCACAAGTTGTTGAAATGGCGGATGCGGTTGTGGTGGAAGGCGTAGGCGGTTTTCGCGTACCGCTGACGGATGACACCGATACTGCAGATTTGGCCCAACAACTGGCTTTGCCGGTCATAATGGTGGTCGGACTGCGGCTCGGTTGCCTGAATCACGCTTTATTGACTGCTGATGCGATTGCCGCACGCGGCCTGAAACTGGTGGGCTGGGTCGCCAATACCGTCGATGCCGGCATGCCGTTTGCCGAAGATAATGTGGCTGCATTGTCGGCTCGTTTGTCTGCGCCGTTGCTGGGTTGTGTGCCGCGCTTGTCTGCGCCCTTGCCTGCTGCAGCGGCTGCTTTTCTGGATTTTTCGTGTTTGCCTGGCTGGCCGAAGTCGGCCTGACAAACACTAGCTTTGAATTTTAGTCAGGAGTTTTTTCTATGTCGTCGCAACCAGTAACCTTCCAAGCGCCTGTCGCTCCTATCGTCCCGACCGCATGGCCGGTAGATGATGTGCTCGCCTTGTTCAATCTGCCATTCAACGAATTGATGTTCCGTGCGCAAACCGTGCACCGTGAAAATTTCGATCCAACGGAAGTGGAATTGGCAACCTTATTGTCGATCAAAACCGGCGGCTGCCCTGAAGATTGCGGCTACTGCCCGCAAGCTGCGCGTTACGACACAGGTGTGACCGCACAAAAAATTCTGCCACTGGAAGAAGTACTGGCTGCTGCACGCGAAGCAAAATCGCATGGCGCGACGCGCTTCTGCATGGGTGCTGCATGGCGTGAACCAAAAGATCGCGATCTGGAAAAAGTCGAAGAGATGGTGCGCGAAGTCAAAGCAATGGGTATGGAAACCTGCGCGACACTCGGCATGCTCGGCGAAGGCCAGGCTGAAAAATTGAAAAACGCCGGCCTCGATTACTACAATCACAATCTCGACACCGCACCTGAATTTTATTCAAACGTGATCTCGACCCGCGATTACCAAAACCGTATCGACACACTCGGTCGCGTGCGCGGCGCCGGCATCAAGGTTTGCTGCGGCGGTATCGTCGGCATGGGCGAATCGCGTTTGCAACGCGCCGGCCTGATCGCGCAATTGTGCAATATGGACCCGTATCCTGAATCGGTACCGGTCAACAATCTGGTGCAAGTCGAAGGCACGCCTTTGCACGGCACCGATCCTATCGATCCTTTGGAATTCGTTCGCACCGTCGCGGTTGCGCGCATCACGATGCCAAAAGCACGTGTGCGTTTGTCCGCAGGTCGCCGCGAAATGGGCGAAGCGATTCAAGCGTTGTGCTTCGTTGCTGGCGCGAACTCGATTTTCTACGGCGACAAGTTGCTGACGACCGGCAATCCGGAAGCGGTCGCAGATCAACAGTTGCTGGAAAAGCTCGGCATGCACACACGCAGCACCGCGATCGATGCGCGTTGCGATGTGACGCCGCAGTAATTAGAATTCGTAGTGTAGAGACGGCCGGTTGAATCTTCGACCGGCCGTTTTTCCATCTGAAACATGTTTTTCCTTGCAGTAAATTTTTGTATTAAATTTTTGCAGTAGCACTTGCCGCCAATTTCGTTTTGAAATCTGTTTTATCGAGGTCGTTCAATTGATGTCTTCCGCCCTGCCCGCATCCGTCAAGATCATAGAAGTCGGCCCACGCGACGGTTTGCAGAATGAACAGCAAACCATCAGCGCCGAGGTCAAGATCGAACTGGTCAATCGCCTGTCGCAAGCCGGCTTCGTCAACATCGAAGCGGCGTCCTTTGTGTCGCCCAAATGGGTGCCGCAAATGGCGACGTCGACGGAAGTGATGGCCGGCATTACGCGCAGGCGGGGCACGCTGTATTCGGCCTTGGTGCCGAATATGAAGGGCTTCGAAGCGGCCTTGGCGGCCGGTGTGGATGAAGTCGTGATTTTCGCTGCAGCATCGGAAGCATTTTCACAAAAGAACATCAATTGCTCGATTGCCGAATCGGTAGAACGCTTCCGCGATGTCGCGCGTGCCGCCAAGGAAAACAAGATACGTTTGCGCGGTGCATTGAGTTGCGCCTTCGGTTGTCCGTATCAAGGCGAGGTCACTACCGACAGCGTCGCGAGCGTGGTGCAGCAATTGCGCGATCTCGGCTGCGATGAAATCGATATCGCCGACACGATAGGGGTAGCGACACCGCGTCATGTGCAAGCGGTGATGCAACGCGCAGCACAGGAATTCCCGATCGCCGGTTTGTCCGGTCATTTCCACGACACCTACGGGCAGGCGCTGGCGAATATTTACGCCAGCCTGGAAGTCGGCATCACGATTTATCATGCATCGGTCGCCGGCCTTGGCGGCTGCCCGTATGCCAAAGGCGCGACCGGCAATGTTGCGACCGAAGACGTGCTGTACATGATGCGCGGACTCGGGATCGCAACCGGCATCGATTTCGATGCAGTGGTCGATGCCGGGCAATTCATTTCTGCACAGCTGGGCCGCAAGGCAGTCAGTCGCGCCGGCAATGCGAGCGCAGCGAAACGGCAGGGCCATGCTGGTTGCGCCTGAACGCAGATGGATATCAATGCAGCGAGAAAGTGAAGCACGCCGGAAGCTGCGACGTGCAGCACCGCTGCAATATGACTGGCGATAAGAATTGGAATACAAATTGCAGTGGAATAAAAAACGGGATGCGCCGAATTGGCTGCATCCCGTTTTGTTGTGCGACGTCGATCTATTTGTACAGCACGCCTGGCAGCCACATCCCGATTGCCGGGAAGATGTAGAGCAGGATCAGGGCAATGATCTGAATTCCCATGAACGGCAGCATGCCGAGGAAAATCTGGTTCAGCGTCACGTGCGGCGGCGCGACGCCTTTCAGATAGAAGGCAGACATCGCAACCGGTGGCGACAGGAAGGCGGTTTGCAGATTCATCGCCACCAGCAATCCAAAGAACAGTGGATCGACATCGAAGTGGGCAAGCAGAGGAATGAAAATCGGCATGAAGATCACGATGATCTCTGTCCATTCCAGCGGCCAGCCGAGCAGGAAGATGATCACTTGCGCGAGGATCATGAACTGCAATGGTGTCATGTCGAGCGACAGCACCCAGTCATTGATGATCTCCTGTCCGCCCAGCAATGCAAACGAGGCCGAGAATATGCTGGAGCCGACGAACAGCCAGCACACCATCGCACTGGTCTTGGTTGCCAGATAAGCGGATTCCTTCAGCATCCCAAAATTGAAGCGCCGATACGCCGCCGCCAGCAGGATGCCGCCGAACGCTCCCATCGCTGCTGCCTCGGTCGGCGTTGCCAGTCCGAACACGATACTGCCCAGCACGGCAAGGATCATGAATGCGAGCGGGAACAAGGACCCCAGCAGCATCTTGAAAATCTCCAGTCGGGCAAAGGTGAAGAAGGCATAAAACACCAGTAGCGCGGCCAAGCCTATGCCGAATGCGATCCAGAAGCTTTGCGGCGCGGGCTTCCTTTCCATTGCTGCTGCGCCGGATGCAGCTGGCGCAGCGGTTGGCTGGGCCTGGCTTGCTTCTGGTGTCGCTGCCGAAGAGGCTGCCGGAGCGGCTTCCTGCGGTGGTTCCGCCAGCCCGTCTTCCGCGGGTGGTGGTTCACCAAAACTGCCGTTCAAGGACAAGTCTTCGCTACTCACGTCCTGTGCGCCCAAACCCATTTCCACCAGCTCGGTTTGTGCCGCATCCGGTGCTGTGACCAAGCGATAACTCACACCCATAGCCAGCGCGAAAGCCAAGGCAGGCAATAGCGCAATTCCGAGTTGCGACAGCAATGTACGTGTAGAGACACCTGCTGCACGCTTGCCCTTCAGCGCACCCAGCAAGCCCGGCACCACGTTGTTGCTGATGCCAGTGGAAATGCTTTCCGCAAACGGCGGTAAATCGACGTGGCGTTCTGCGGCAGACAAGGGCGGTGCCATGCTGGGCTTGAGCTTCGCCAGAATGATCACGTAGCCGATATACAGCGTCGCCAGCATGATGCCGGGGAAGAATGCGCCGGCATACAGCTTGACCACCGAGACACCGGCGGTGGCGCCATAGACGATCAACAGCACTGATGGCGGTATCAGGATGCCCAGACAGCCACCTGCGGTAATGGCACCGGCCGACAATTGCGTGCTGTAGCCAGCCTTCAACATGGCAGGCAAGGCCAGCAGCCCCATCAAGGTCACCACGGCACCCACAATCCCGGTTGCGGTGGCAAACACGGCGCAGGTCACGATGGTGGCAACGGCAAGCGAACCCGGCACGCGTGCCATCGCAATGTGCAGACTCTTGAATAGTTTTTCGATCAGGTTGGCACGTTCAACCAGATAGCCCATGAAGATGAACAGCGGGATAGAGATCAGCACATCGTTGGCCATGACCGAATAGGCGCGCTGCACCATCAAGTCCAGCGTTTGCTGCGTTGCCAGACTGGGGTCGCGACTGTAAAACGCGAACCACGCAAACATCACGCCCATCCCCATCAGCGTAAACGCTGTCGGAAAGCCGAGCATGATCGCGACCACCACCAGCGCCAGCATCAGCAGGCCGAGATGGCCGTTGGTCATGTTTTCCGGTGACGGCATCAAGATAAAAAGTCCGACCACAATAGCGACCAGAATGGAGAGTCCAAACCAAACTTCTTTTCTCATCACTGGCTCCCGGATTGTTTGATGGCGAATTGATCGGCTTCTGCGAGGTCCTTGTCCTTTACCTGAACCATTGCCTTCAGCTTGTCGACGTCCACTTCTTCTACATCTTTCACGCGCGTTGGCCATTCGCCGTCACGCAGGCAAATGATGCAGCGAATGATTTCCACCACGCCTTGTATCAGCAAAAGGATGCCTGAGATCGGGATGACCATCTTGAATGGATAAAGCGGTGGTCCGTTGGCCGTGAGCGTGGAGTGCTCGTTGATGGCCAGTGATTCTGCTGCATACGTATAGCCGGCCCATACCAGCGCGATTACGCCCGGGA
Source organism: Herminiimonas fonticola (assembly GCF_003293745.1). Taxonomy (GTDB): domain Bacteria; phylum Pseudomonadota; class Gammaproteobacteria; order Burkholderiales; family Burkholderiaceae_D; genus Oxalicibacterium; species Oxalicibacterium fonticola. The sequence continues at coordinate 103,318 of NZ_PTLZ01000001.1, read as the reverse complement.
TGAAGAACACAAAGTAAAGCAGCAGATCCAGTCCCGCTTGCAGGCGGGGTGGAAAGAATCCATACAGTACGTCGCCGCGCACGTGGCCATTTTTTGCCAGCGTGTAAGCACCGGCCATCATGAAAGCACTGCCGTACATCATGATCATTAAATCGAATGACCAGGGATTGGGATGGTTGAGTACGTAACGTGAGAAAACTTCCCACGAAATGAGAAAGGTCAGTGCCACGATCAGCCATGAAAATGCCTGGCCTACCCAGCTGCTCACCTTGTCGATGAAAAGTAGAATGTTCTGCATGACGACCTCCGAATGAAAGACAAGTGACGTTGGTCGCTTCGCGACGCCAGTCAGCGTTCATAAAACCCCATCCAGATGAACTGGATGGGGTTGTGTCGAACGTCGACGCGTCAGCCTTTCTTCGGTGCCGCCTTTTGCATGAAGTAATGGTTGTAGGCCATGCGACGATTATTGTTGGTGTCCATGTCCCACTTCATTGCGCGCTCGGCAAAGACGCGCTGCGATTTCTCCACTTCCTGGAACAGTGGATTGTCGGCGCCCTTTTTCTTGACGACATCGTCCCACACCGCCAGCTGGGTTTGCAGGATCGCATCCGGCGTTTTGTAAAACTTTACGCCATCCTTGGTTTGCATTTCACGATAGTCTTTGGAATAGCGATCGATTGCTTTCCATGACATGTCGGCCGATGCCGCTTCCACTGCATTGGCGATGATGGCTTTCATCTTCGGTGGCAAGCCCTCGTATTTGGTCTTGTTGAAGCTGATCTCGAATTGTTCCGAGCTTTGATGGAAACTCTGCAGCATGCAGACCTTGGATACGTCAGGGAAGCCGAGCAGGCGATCCGAACTGGCATTGTTGAACTCGGCACCGTCGAGTAGCCCGCGGTCCATCGCCGGCACGATCTCGCCGCCCGGCAACGCATTCACCGCAGCACCCATCGCCGTGAACAAATCAATTGCCAGACCGTTGGTGCGGAACTTCAGGCCTTTGAGATCGTCGGTCTTGGTAATCGGTTTTTTGAACCAGCCTAGCGGTTGCGTCGGCATCGGGCCAGACAGGAAGGAGACGACGTTGGCGCCGATGGAGGTATAGAGTTTGTCCAGCAATTCCTTGCCGCCGCCGTATTTATGCCAGGCCAGTACCATGTTCGCATCCATGCCGAAGACCGGACCCGACGTCCACAGTGCAATCGCGCTTTGCTTGCCGTAGTTGTAGCCCATCACGCCATGACCGCCGTCCAGCGTACCTTTCGATACCGCATCCAGCAAACCGAATGCAGGCACCACTGCGCCGGCCGGCAGCACTTCAATCTTCAGTTCGCCGCCAGTCATGTCATTCACTTTTTTGGCGAAATCCAGCGCGTATTCATGGAAGATATCTTTGCTTGGCCAAGTACTTTGGAAGCGCATCTGCGTCACGGATTGCGCCGTGGAGATCATCGGAAAACTGAGGGCTGCGGCGGCAGTGCCGGCGGTTGCTGTACCCAGAAACTTGCGGCGAGCGGTGGTCTTGCTCTGATCGTGATTCTTCTTCATTGTGTATCTCCTTTTATATTTTTAGAAATAACGCTGATTCATCACCGACAGACAGCTCCCATGAAAATGGTTGCCGGACTGACGAGCCTAGAATGCGCCTTCACAGATGGATGTCAAGGTGCGATGCAACACGTTCCAGGTCTTTCCCTCAGTGATTTGATGCTTGGGTGATGGTTGTCTCCTTTTTTTTATTTGACGCGATGCCGTGGTTCTTGTTTACGTCTTGTACCTCTAAGGCAAAGCGGTAAAACAGCATGCTGGTACAGAGCAGGGTGGCGCGGTGATAAATAAATGCCCTTCCTGCAGCAATCTTGGCGAGATGAAAATAACGCTTAAGCAGACTTCATTTTTTAGCCAGCAGTGTTATCTGGTTAAAATGACTTCACTATTTTCATGCACTTGATTGATGACCTATTATTCGGACCATTCCCTTACGTGATGCTTACAGCAACAACAACTTGCTTAATCAGATGCAAACTATCGAATTGATTCAAATTGGTGCAGCAGGACTTCCGCTTGTTCGCGCCGGCAAACTCAACGATGTTGCGACGCAGGTATGCGCCGCGACCGCGGTGCTGTATCGCGCAACGGGCTTCGTGCCACCGTGGATAGGTTACCTGGCTTGCATCGATAAACACTTGGTTGGCGCATGCGCATTCAAGGCACCGCCCGCCGATGGAAAAGTTGAAATCGGCTATTTCACATTTCCCGATTTCGAAGGACAAGGCGTGGCCACGCTAATGGTGCAGCAGTTGCTGGATATCGTGCGGACCAAAAGTCCAGAGTTGACCGTGCTTGCACAAACCGAGAACGAAGAAAATGCATCGAATGCTATTTTGAAAAAAATCGGTTTCACATTCGTTAGCATCGTTAACGATCCAGAAGACGGCGAGCTATGGTTATGGCAATTGACGGATTTAAATAAAGCGCTGCAACCATCGCCTGGAAAGCCACATGTTTGAACTCAAAACCATTGCATTGTTTATCGTCACCGCGATTGCAGAAATCGTCGGCTGCTATTTACCATATCTGTGGCTGCGACAATCTGCGTCAGTCTGGTTGCTGATTCCTGCGGCGTTCAGCCTCGCACTGTTCGCATGGCTGCTGACACTACACCCGGAAGCCAGCGGGCGAGTCTATGCCGCCTACGGTGGCGTCTACGTCAGTGCTGCACTGGTTTGGTTGTGGGCGGTCGATGGTATCAAGCCTTCCGTCTGGGATGCGGCGGGTGTTGCCTGCACCTTGTTGGGGATGGCCATCATCATGTTTGCACCACGGCATGCGTAGAAAAAATGTTGATCCGACGGCGTTCCGTGATTTGCTGGCCAATCTTGAGCTGTCATCAGAAGAAGGCTCATTGCCGTCGCCGTGTGTCGGCATTTGTCGTGTGGATACAAAGACGCGCTTTTGCGAAGCTTGTTTTCGCACGATAGACGAAATTGCACGGTGGGGTGGTGCAAGTGACGATGATAAGCGTGTCATATGGCAGGCGCTGCGACAAAGGTATGAGGCAAGCCTGCTCTGATTGCAGGAAGAAGTAGCAAACAAACTGTGCGATCATCCATCGCATGGAATTTTACAAAGAACCAAAATGGAACTGAATTTTTACAAACCTGCCAAAACAGTCAGTGGCCCGGCATACAGCCTGTGGTTCAAGATTCTGGCTACCGTCTTTTCTGTCGCACTCGTAGTATATGCAATCGATATCGCGCGTCGCTTCCCTTTGCTTGAATATGGACTCAGCGTTAAGGCCTTGCTCATCTTTGCGGCATTCATGCTGGTGATCAGCTATTACTGGTTTTTGCGCTCGACGATCACGATAGATGAAAAAGGTATTACGCAAACCTGGATGTATAACCGACATGTTGAATGGCGTGATGTGCGCAGTGCCAAGATGATAGGTGTTCCTTACGCCGTTTGGATATTTCCACCGCGACTAGTAGTACGTACTGGTAATTCCTTCACTACTTTTAATGGGGGTACGCAAGATATCCTGATCGAGTTTGCGCAGATCTCGCTGGCATTTCAGATGCAAAAAATGGCAGGAAAATAATCCTGTTTCTGCATTAAGGCGATTTATTTCATCCGCTTATTTTCAATTCGAATCTTGTCCGAAAACGGCTAGACGCTGATCGGAGTGGCGCGTATAAATACGCCATGGATCAGATCAACATCAATGACATACCGGATGGAGCAACTCTCACGGATGAAAGTTGTTATCGCGCATTGGCAGCAAAAGATGCGCGCTTCGACGGCGTCTTTTTCACTGGCGTAAAAACCACGGGCATTTATTGCCGACCTGTCTGTTCCGTAAAAACGCCGCGTGCTTCGTCCTGTGTTTTTTTCAGTACTGCTGCCGCAGCAGAAGCTGCCGGCTTTCGTCCCTGCTTGCGTTGTCGTCCTGAACTTGCTCCCTATGCATTGCAGCAGAATCTTGCGTACGCCGTGTGGCAGCGCATTGCTGCCGGCGCATTGAATGATGGCGATACGGAACGCTTGGCCGCAGAGGTAGGTTTGTCATCGCGGCAATTGCGCCGCGTTTTGTTGCAACACTTCGGCGTCACACCTGTCGAGCTCGCGCAAACGCAGAGACTTCTGTTTGCGAAAAAATTATTACAGGAAACGCGCCTGGCGATGAGTGACGTGGCGTATGCAGCAGGTTTTGGCAGCATACGCAGATTCAATGCATTGTTCCTCACTCGCTATGGCATGGCACCAACCAGCATACGGCGAGCAGCAGAAAAATCATCTGACAAGGGAGCGGATGCCATCACCTTGCGGCTTGCGTATAGACCGCCATTTGCATGGGCAGAAATGCTGCATTACCTGTCAGGCCGCGCGATCGCCGGTGTTGAAACCGTGATCAAGGATGCGCAGGGCGATATGTCTTATGCGCGCAGCGTACGACTTGGGGAAATAAGTGGCTGGTTGCACGTGCAACATCTGCCTGAAAAAAATCAACTTGAGCTGTCATTGTCGACCACGCTTGCACCTGCATTGATGCCCTTGCTGGCACGCATACGCAGCCAGTTCGATCTCGATGCGAATCCGCAAGTAATTGCCGCGCATTTGGCCGACGATGCCTTGCTGCAAAAACAGATAAGCAAAACGCCGGGTTTGCGTGTGCCTGGCACTTTCGATGTATTTGAATTGGCAATACGTGCAGTGCTGGGCCAGCAAGTCAGTGTAGCCGGAGCGACGACTTTATCGGGACGTTTGGTTGGCAAGTTTGGTATTCAGGCAGACACACCGTTTATCGGTGTGACACATCACTTCCCGACTCCAGAGCGATTGGCTGCAGCCAGTGCCGCAGAGGTAGCAGCAATTGGTTTGCCCATCGCGCGTGCCGAAGCGATACGCAATCTGGCGCAGTTTGCCGCGCAGGGCGGTTTGAAGATCAAGCCGGGCACGTCCTTGTTGGAGGTAGTTGCCCATTTGAAAACCGTACGCGGTATAGGTGAATGGACCGCGCAATACATTGCAATGCGCGCCTTGCGATTCACCGATGCCTTTCCGGCCGGCGATCTGGGTTTGCAAAAGGCGGCGATTGAATTGGAAGATGGTGTGCGCCTGACGGAAAAGCAGTTGCTGTTGCGCGCCGCCAATTGGTCGCCCTGGCGCGGCTATGCGGCGCTGTTGTTATGGCACTCGCTGAGCTGACGTCAACGCGACAGCACAGCAAGGTAAATAGCTCGCTTAACGATTTCTAATCTAGCCAGACCGATATTGATCTGCAAAAGGAAACATCATGATTTCATACATAGAACATTCAAGTCCGGTTGGCGTCTTGTTGATTGCGGCAACGGACGCGGGTATCTGCGGCATTTATTTTGAAGAGCATAAACACTTCAAAGGCACAGATGGCTGGCTGCCGACACCAACCCAATTCGCTGCCCCGCATTTGAAGAATGCAGCGATACAGCTTGATGAATACTTTGTGGGAAAACGTACGGAATTTAACGTGGCGCTGGATTTATCCGGCACGGAATTCCAGCGCGGCGTGTGGGCGGCTTTGAGTGAGATCCCGTTTGGCAAAAGTGTCAGCTACACCCAGCATGCACAAGCGTTGGGCAATCCGAAAGCACTGCGTGCGGTAGGTTCGGCTATTGGAAAAAACCCGGTATCCATCATCGTGCCCTGCCATCGCGTGATAGGTTCATCAGGCGCAGTGACAGGTTATGCCGGCGGTCTGGGGCGCAAGCGCTTCCTGCTCGCGCTGGAAGGCATTACGGTCAATTAGCTATTTGTCGCTGCGAGATGTCAGCCATGCAATTACATGTTCCGCATCTGCATCTGATGGGAACACAGGATAAAACACTTCCTCGATTCGACCTGCGCGAATGATGAGCGTGAGGCGCTTGATCAAATCAAGTCCCGCGAAGGTAAAGGTGGGAAGCTGCAAGGCTTTCGCAAAAGCGAGTTGCGCATCGCTCAGCAAGGGAAAGGGCAGATGCAATCTTTCTACCGCCTCGCTTTGATAAGCCGTGTCTTGCGTACTGAGGCCATACACAGACGCTCCCAACGCTTTCAGCTCTACATGATGATCACGATAGGCGCAGGATTGCGGCGAGCAACCGCGTGCACCTGGAATCGCATTCCACTTGTCTGCACCGCCGGGTAATTCATGACCAGGCCGACCGGTGCGGGGATAGCAATAGACCACAACCCAGGGCGATTTCTCTTTCGATAGATCGATAGTCGTGCCGGACGTCGCTTGCAATGCGATGGATGGCAGCGTCAAGCCACGCAGATGATCGCAGGCGCCATCGTCTTGCGGAATTGGCAGGTCGGTGGGAAGAGAGAGAAAATTATCTGCGGCCATATCCTGGGCTGTCATTTATTTGCATTTTGGAGCGGGGAAAGACGGCATCCTCGACCCCACAAATTTTACTGTACCAAACGAATCGCAAACGGATAGCGGTACGCCTGCCCTTTGGATGCTGCAATCGCGCCGAGTATGCAAAAAATCAAATTGGCGACATACAGAATGGGTACCAGCACAAAGCCGATCAAAATAAACGCCAGCACCCATGCAATCAAAAAACCTATCGTGATGGTGATTTGAAAATTCAAGGCTTCCTTGGCTTGCGAGCTGGCAAAACCCGGGCTGTCTTTCTTCACTATCCAGATAATCAGTGCGCCGATGAAACCAGTGAAAATCCCCAGTAGATGCGCGAGCATCGCAAGATTGCAATCGTCTTTGCCTGGACTGCCTGCTTCGATTTGATCCATGAAAACTCCCTAGGTTGGTCGTGCAAGGTTACGTCGAAAGATAATGCAGTGTGAAGTTTTGCGGCGGAATTGCTATTGATGAGAAACAGCATAAGACTACAGGGCTAGCTTTAGCAAGCTGTAGTCTTATTCTATAAACAGAAGTAATACTTACAAAGCAGCAGGGGCGCTTGATGCGCCCCTGCTATGGTGTGAAGAACTCGATTTAAGCTGCAGCTTTTTTAGCTGCCGGTTTCTTCGCAGCTACTTTCTTGGCTGGAGCCTTTTTAGCAGCTGGCTTTTTGGCCGCTACTTTCTTGGCGGCCTTTGCTGGCGCTGCAGCTAGCGCTGTTTCTTCTGCATCGTCCGCTACGGCTGCCGCTTTACCTTTGCCCGGCACTTTCTCTTTGCGCGGTTCAAATTCAAAGCTGGTCTTGCCATCCTTGCCTCTGACCAGATAAGCCTTGAAGGCGCGACGCGTGCGTTGCGAGACGAAGCCTGGCAACAAATCTGTCTTGCCTTCGTTGAGCAGCTTGCTCATTTGCTCAGGCAGAATTTCCTGTTGCAAGATGATGCGGCCGCTGCGGAAGTCGCAGGTTTTTGGTTTGGCTACCGAGTTTTCGCAAACATAGGACAGCGGCATTTCGTACACGCCGCCTGCGCATTTCGGGCAAGGGCCGAGTGGCGTTTGTTCGCTGAAATCTACCGGCTCTGCATTTTCGTCATCGTTCTGGCCGAAATCGAATTCCAGTTTGAAGTTTTTGATTTCTTCATCGCGTGAAATTTTCAAAACCGCGGCGAAAGGTCTGCCCATCTTCGAGCGGAAGCCTTGCAGTGGGCCTATGGTTTTATTCGCCAGCAGTTCTTCAACTTCAGCAACTTCAAACTGGCGGCTGCCCGGTGTTTTGCTCATCGAGAATTCGCACTTGGTACAGGCGAATCGGCGATAGTTTTCTTTGACGACGCCGCCGCAATTCGGGCACGGTGTTTTCAGTGTCGCGTAGTCACCAGGGATAGTGTCGTTGTCGTATTCCTTGGCGCGCTTGACGATGACTTGCGTCATTTGAGCGATCTCGCGCATGAAATCTTCGCGCGTGATTTTGCCGCGTTCCATTTCCGACAGCTTGTATTCCCATTCGCCTGTCAGTTCCGGTGCAGTCAGTTCACTCACACCCAGACCGCGCAGCAAGGTCATCAACTGAAATGCCTTGGCGGTCGGCATCATTTCGCGACCTTCGCGCAGCAGGTATTTCTCGTTCAGCAAACCTTCGATGATGGCGGCGCGCGTCGCCGGTGTGCCCAGGCCTTTGCCTGTCATGGCATCGCGCAGGTCGCTGTCGTCTATCAACTTGCCGGCACCTTCCATCGCCGACAGCAGCGTGGCTTCCGTGTAGCGCGCGGGCGGTTTGGTAACGAGGCCGTTGGCGACGACGGATTCGGTTTGCGTCTTCTCGCCTTTGGCGACAGGTACCAGCGTGCCGCTGTTTTCCGGATCTTTTTCGTCTATGACTTCCTTGCCGTAGACCGCGAGCCAGCCCGGATTGGTCATGACCTTGCCTTCAGTTTTGAACTGATGGCCGGAGACTTCGGTGAAGCGCGTCGTGACCTGGAATTCTGCCGCCGGGAAGAAGATGGACATGAAGCGGCGTGTCACGAGGTCGTACAACTTCTGTTCAGGCTCGGACAAATTCTTGGGCGCTTGCGTGGTCGGGATGATCGCAAAGTGGTCACTGATTTTCGTGTTGTCGAAAATCCGTTTGTTCGGCTTGACCCATTTGTTGTTCAGGATCTGTTTGGCAAACTGGTGATAGTTATTGTTCTCGGCAACGACTTCCAGCGTTTCCAATACTGTCGGTAAATAATCTTCCGGCAAATGGCGCGAATCGGTACGCGGATAGGTCAATACTTTATGACGCTCGTACAGCGCTTGCGCCAGACCGAGAGTATTTTTCGCGGAGAAGCCGAAGCGTGCATTCGCTTCGCGCTGCAGGCTGGTCAGATCGAACAGCGCTGGCGCCATCGATGTGGTCGGTTTTGATTCTTCAGTGACAGTGCCCATCTTGCCGCCACGGCAGGCGGCGACAATGGATTCTGCGGCCGCCTTGCTCCACAGGCGTTCGGCGCGACGTTCCGGATCGACTTCATCTTTCTTGAATTTGGTGTCTAACCAGCGGCCTTCATAAATGCCGGCGGCGCAAACGAATTCTGCACGCACTTCCCAGAAATCGCGCGAGACGAACTTCTTGATCTTCTCTTCGCGCTCGACCACGATGGACAGCGTTGGTGTTTGTACGCGACCAACCGTCGTTAAATAGAAGCCGCCTTCTTTTGAATTGAACGCGGTCATCGCACGCGTGCCGTTGATGCCGATCAGCCAGTCGGCTTCGCTGCGGCAGCGCGCGGCGTCGGCCAGTGGCGTCATCTCGGTATCGCTGCGCAGGTTCTTGAACGCTTCGCGAATCGCGCCGGGCGTCATCGATTGCAGCCACAGGCGCTGGATCGGTTGCTTGGCTTTCGTGTGTTGCGCGATCAGACGGAAAATCAATTCACCTTCGCGCCCGGCATCGCATGCGTTGATCAGGCCGGTGACGTCCTTGCGTTTGATCAGCTTGTTCAGCACCTTGAGGCGCGATTCAGTCTTGGCGATCGGGTTCAGCGCAAAGTACGGTGGAATCATCGGCAGATGCGTGAAGGTCCACTTGCCGCGTTTGACATCAAATTCTTCCGGCACCGCGATTTCCAGCAAATGACCGACCGCCGAAGACAGCACGTATTCATCGGATTCAAAATAGTCATCATGTTTGGTAAAGCCGCCTAGCGTCTTCGCGATATCGTTCGCGACCGAAGGCTTCTCGGCAATGATGAGGGTTTTTGTCATGGTCAGGTAATCTCTAAAGAAGGTGCCGGCACACATGGCTGAGTGCAGGTTGAGGCATACAGCTTATGGCGAGGGCGGCTTTTTTCAAGAAAGCCCGCGCTAATATAAGAGTTGCATAGCCGTCAAGCGGCCAATGATAAGCGCGTTGCGGCGAAATCCGCAAGCTTGGGGTAAAAGAGAGGCAAAAAGAGAAGTGAAGCGAAAACGGGCGGTGTTGCTGAAGTGACATGTCTGGCGGGTGAGCTTTCCCGGCCAGACATGTTTGAGGCGCTACGATTGATTAGTGCAACATCCGTGGTTCGGTATCGTCGTCATCGAGGAAGAGTTCGTCGAAGATCAGGCCGTCCGGTTCTTTACCCTGGCTCCACAAGACCATCAAGACGATGACTTTGAGCTTGTCTAGCGAGATTGGCGATTCACCCGCAGCCAAGGCGCGTTCGATGACGATTTCGCGCTGGATAGGATTGATCAGTTTGGCTGATTCCAGGAATTGGATAAAGCCTATCGCCGGGGCACCGATCACGTCGGTCTCTTGTGACACATAAATCCGGGTGCCGAACGAGAACGCCGTCTGATGCGGGTAGGAATCGGAAAATTTGTTGGTGGTTTCGGCCAATGCAGTCAGCCAACCCAGCGCTTTGGAAATTTCTTCTTCCTCAAAGCCGATGGCAGACAATTTTTTTGTCAGCGCATCCGAGTCCGGGCAGGCATCAGGCCGGTAGTAGGTTTCGTACAGATAAACTAGAACATCAAACATGGCGTCACCGTAGCGCTTGGGTTAAGACGACACCATCGCGAGTGTCGTCAGGATCGGATGCGTATGAATCACGCTCTTTACACAACGAATTACAAAGAGGTGTTACGACAGCGGCAGATCAAAGACAGCGCTTACTGTGTTCAAGGATACCCTAAAAATGCGGATGCCAACAGCGGCAGAAAATTTTGTGGCGAAGATGCGATGTCAAAGTGAGATGACAATTTTGAATGATGCGGGTTTGATAATTGTGTAGGGATTAATCCATGCGACGATACAGGCCACCTGGCAACATCTCCAGCATGCCATTCATCTCTAGCATCAGCAGTTGGCTGTTTAACGTTGCGATGTCGAGTTGGCAACGCGTTGCTAATGTATCTGCATCAACTGGATCGAAACCCAATGCGTGCAAGAGCAGCGCAGATTGTGCATCGGGTGCGCTTGCTGCAGAAATTGGCGCTGTTGAAGTGACAACTGACATGTACTTTAATTCTTCCAGAATATCCTGTGCCGATTCCACCAGCTTGGCACCTTGCTTGATCAACTGATGGCAACCTTTCGATAGCGGCGAATGGATAGAGCCGGGGATCGCAAACATATCGCGTCCTTGGTCTGCCGCCATGCGCGCAGTGATCAGTGATCCGGATTGCAATGCCGCTTCGACGACCAGTACGCCACGCGCCAAACCGCTGATGATGCGATTGCGACGCGGGAAGTTGGAGGCAATCGCCGGCATGCCGAGCGGATATTCGCTGAGTATGCAACCGGCTTCGGCGATTTGATGCGCGAGCGAACGATTGCGCGCTGGATAAACAAGATCGGCGCCGGTACCGATGACGGCGATGGTAGAGCCGGCAGTTGGTATTTGTTTCATGGGCAGCATGCCGCCACGATGCGCCGCCGTGTCTATGCCCAAGGCCATGCCTGACACTATGCTTAATCCAGCCAGGCTTAATGCTTCAGAAAATTTTTCTGCATTGACGATGCCTTGTGCTGTGGCATTGCGGCTGCCGACGACGGCGAGCGACGGGCGCGATAATAGAGCCACGCGACCTTTGGCGTACAACAAGATGGGGGGATCGGAAATTTCCAGCAAGGCCGGCGGATAGTCGGCGTCGGCCAGCGTCAATACGTGATTGTCGGGCTGCGCTGCCCAGATCTGTGTTTGTTCTATCAGTGCGCTGACGGTTTCGGATACGGGCGCCAGCAATGCATGCGCGATGCGATCAGGGACGACTTGCTGCAGTGCAGAGAATCCTGCGCTGAAGATGTTTTCCGGCAGGCCGAATGCGATGAGCAGCTTGCGTGCGGTATCGGGACCGACACCGACGGTTTGTTCCAGCCGCAACCAGCTTGCGAGATCGTCTGGCGCCGGCATTATGCGAGTACCGCGCGACGAATCTTGAGCAAAAATGAAAACCGGCCCTGCACGTTCAGCATCAATTCACTTAATGGTAAGCGCATGATGTGACGCGTCAGTGCCGGAAGATGAAGGTCTTAATTATTCAGGAGATCTGGCGACGTCTGCGATTTGTACGGTATCGGTAACTTGCATCACCAGTCCGTACGAAATATTGTTGAAGACGCGGAAGATCAACAGCGTGCCATAGGTTTCATCCGGCAATTTGATCAAGCCGCGGCCATTGCCTGCGGTGCGATCTGCAGTCAAGATGCCCAGCCGTTGCAATTCGAGCACGGTACCGATATCGAGGCCATCCTTGCTGCCACGATTGATCGATACAATTTGATTTTGCCCTGCTTGTGACACGCCACCATACACGGCCACGATTTGCGCATCGACCTGTTGTTCAGGTGCGTGCGGAACTTGGTTCATGAAAGGTTTAGGCTCAACTGCGATCAGACGATCACGCACGCCCATTTCTTCCTTGACGTTGGTCACGGTGAACGTGTGCGGGACGTTATCGACATTGCTCAAACGTTGCAATTTCAAGGTGCCCAGATAGACGGATTCATAGCCGATGATTTTTTTGGTGGCAGGATCCGTCAATGGTTTGCCTGGGCGGAATGCCTCGAATTCGGTACGGCCGTTCAATTCACCGCGTACATAAGCTTTATCGCCATTGCCGAGATAGACGTGGCCTTCTTGCACGGCGACGATGCGTGGCGCGTTGTTCAATTCATTTTCTTCAACAATCAGAGGCTTCGTCAAAAATTGTTGAATTGCCGACAAGTTGACGGTGGAAATCGCCTCTGAAACCGCTTCTGTCGAGCGTACTTGTGGCGACAGGCGCACGGTCGATGTATCGTTGTTACCGCTGCCAGCACCTCGACCCAGGCGTAATTTTCCGGCTGCACGGTCAAAATAGATAACTTGTCCCGGATAAATCCAGTGCGGATTGCGTATCTGGTCGCGATTCAAATCCCAAACTTGCGGCCAGCACCATGGCTTCTGCAGAAACTTTCCCGAAATATCCCACAAGGTATCGCCGCGCACGACCACATGCTGATCGGGAGCGTTAGGCAAAAACGCGCAGCTTGTTTTGCCGGCGACTGCTTTTGTCGGCGTTTGAGCATAGGTGCTGGCGGGCAAAACGACGGATGAGAAAGCGAGTAATAGTGCAGCTGTGCTAAAATTTTTCATGGTTTGTCCGGTGAGCTTGACTAATTGTGACGCCATTACTGTGCTGCTGCATGTTGTGAGTGAAATAACACATTCGTCAAAAAACTTGCTAAATTGAATCAAATTTTGCACATAAATCCTTGAAGTAGCAAGGAAACCACGCTGTTAACCTGCCGCCTTGTTGCGCAAAAGCTGTATGTCCATATTAAATATTCTGCGTTACCCCGATTCACGGCTGCATAAAATTGCCAAGCCGGTCACCGTATTCGATGCCCGCATCAAGACCCTGGTCGCCGATATGGCGGAAACCATGTATGACGCGCCTGGCGTTGGCCTAGCCGCGTCGCAAGTCGACGTGCATGAGCAGGTGATCGTGATTGATACCTCGGAAACACATTCCGAGCTGCGTGCCTATATCAATCCCGAGCTGATCTGGGTCAGTCCGGAAATGCAGGTCTACGAAGAAGGTTGCCTGTCCGTTCCCGGCATCTACGATGGCGTCGAGCGACATGCCAAGGTCACGGTGCGCGCCTACGATGCAGATGGCACACAGTTCGAGCTGGAAGCCGAAGGCTTGTTGGCCGTATGTATCCAGCACGAAATGGATCACCTGAAAGGCAAGGTATTCGTTGAATACCTGTCGCCGCTGAAGCGCAATCGCATCAAGACCAAGATGCTGAAAGAAGAGCGCGAGTTGAATCGTCACAACAAGGTGGCGCAGCGCTGAGATGTGACTGCGGCTCGCTCGCGCAGGACTGAATAGTCTAAGGTAGTCGTATGGTTTCTCATTCTGCGTCTGCCGTACTACAATTCATTCCATGAAAATCATATTTGCCGGTACGCCGGAATTTGCGGCCGTTGCATTGGCAGCCTTGCACGCGGCCGGCTTCGAGATTCCGCTCGTCTTGACGCAGCCGGATCGCCCCGCAGGTCGTGGCATGCAGTTGCATGCATCCGCCGTTAAACAGTTTGCGCTGGCGCACAACATTCCGGTGGCACAACCGATCTCTTTGCGGCTCGATGGAAAATATCCTGATATCGCACAAGAAGCGCATGATCTGCTGCGCGCTACGCCGCACGATGTAATGGTGGTGGCGGCGTATGGTTTGATCCTGCCGCAATCGGTGCTGGATATTCCGCCGCTGGGCTGCCTGAATATTCACGCTTCATTGTTGCCGCGCTGGCGCGGCGCGGCGCCGATTCATAGAGCGATTGAAGTTGGCGACGAGGAAACCGGCGTCACCATCATGCAGATGGAATTGGGTTTGGATACCGGACCGATGTTGCTGATGCAAAGTTTGCCGATTGCGGCTGACGATACCACTGCGAGCTTGCACGACAAGCTCGCCAAGCTGGGTGGTGAAATGATCGTTGATGCCTTGCGCAAACTGGAGCAAGGTGGCCTGACCGCCACGCCGCAACCGGAGATTGGTGCTAACTACGCTGCGAAAATTGCCAAGGAAGAAGCCACGCTGGATCTCAAGCAATCAGCGCAGGAGCTGGCGCGCAAGATACGTGCGTTTAATCCCTTCCCCGGAGCGATGGGGGTGTGCAATGGCACACCGGTCAAGTTCTGGCAGGCAGAAGTACTGGAATCTTCCGATCAGTGGCAAGCCGGTCAGGTTATTTCGGCCAATGCACATGATGGTGTGGTGATTGCCTGCGGCACCGGCGCCTTGCGCGTGACGGAATTGCAAAAGCCGGGCGGCAAGCGCTTGCCGGCAGCGGAATTTCTGAAGGGCTTTGCGCTGGAAGATAAGCGTTTTCAGTGAGTCTCTCTGGCCAAGTTCTTGCGGATATCGCCGTCTTGTTCGACAGGAAATGTGCGATAAGCGCGGCAGGCTATCAGAATAAAATTTTTAACCCGGCAACGGTAAGGGACTGGCTGGCTTGATTTCTTCCAGGCAGACCATAGAGCGCACCCCAGCCACGCCAGGCACTTGCATCAAGCGATCGGTCAAGAAAGATGACAGCGATTTGAGATCGACGGCGACCACTTTCAGCAAATAATCGAAATCACCGGAGATGGTGTAGCACTCCAGAATCTCCGGGAATTGCCGTATCGCTTTTTCCAATTCGCGCACTTGTTTGAACTGTTCGCGCGCAATATTCAAATTCACGAAAGCAGTGACGCCGAGGCCGAGTGCAGCCGCATCGACTTGCGCGGTATAACCGCGAATCACACCTTCCTGTTCCAGTCTTTGCACCCGTCTATAGCATTGTGGTGGCGACAAATTGACGCGTTCGGACAATTCCACATTGGAGGCGCGGCCGTGGTTTTGCAGGGTTTCCAGCAGGATGCGGTCGTAGCGGTCGAATTTTTCCATAAATCTTCCCTATGCGAATGATTCGTTCACTTTACGCCTAAAAATCGTTTAATAACGCAGAAATATTTCCCGGCTTTGTCTTTATCATGTGATGGTGAATTGCATTCTTCTCGTTGAGGAGCGCTATCGTGAGCAGTCATCGCATTGCATTGGAAGATCGCTATTGCGCGCATAACTACCAGCCTTTGCCGGTCGTGCTGAGCAAGGGACTAGGCATCTGGTTGTGGGATGAAGATGGTAAGCGCTACATGGACATGATGTCCGCCTATTCCGCCGTCAGTTTTGGGCACAGCCATCCTGCACTGGTTGAAGCACTGACGCATCAGGCCGGTCAATTGGCCGTCACTTCACGTGCGTTTTATACTGACCAGCTAGGTTCGTTTTTGCAACTGTTGTGCGAGATGACCGGCATGCCGAAAGCACTGCCTATGAATAGCGGCACCGAAGCGGTGGAAACCGCTTTGAAAGCAGCGCGCAAATGGGGCTACAAAGTCAAAGGAATCCCCGATCAACAAGCCGAGATCATCGTCTGTCACGGCAACTTTGCCGGACGCACGACGACCATAGTCGGTTTTTCTTCCGAGGCGCAGTACCGCGATGGCTTCGGCCCGTTCGATGGCGGCTTCGTGACGATACCTTTCGGCGATGCGGCGGCACTGGAAGCAGCGATCACGCCACGCACGGCGGCTTTCCTGGTCGAGCCGATACAGGGCGAAGGCGGCATCATCGTGCCGCCGGATGGTTATCTGGCGCAATGTCGCGAAATCTGTACGCGTCACGATGTTTTGTTGATCTGCGATGAAGTACAAACCGGATTGGGACGCACCGGACGTTTGCTGGCTTGCGACCATGAAGGCATCAAGCCGGATGGATTGATTCTGGGCAAGGCTTTGGGTGGTGGCTTGTTGCCGGTTTCTGCCTTCCTCGCGCGACGCGATGTGATGGATGTGTTTACGCCTGGCGATCACGGCAGCACTTTCGGCGGCAATCCTTTGGCGGCGGCGGTTGGTCATGCCGCCTTGTCCTTGTTGCGCGATGGTGCATTGATTGCCGCGGCGCAGCGTCTGGGGCAACGCTTGCGCGATGGTTTGTCTGCGATACAGCATCCGGCAATATGCAGCGTGCGCGGCAAGGGTTTGTTGATAGGACTGGAACTCGATCCCAATATTATTTCGGCGCGCAACTTTTGCGAACGCTTGATGGAAGAAGGTGTGCTGTCGAAAGAAACGCATCACACCGTCGTGCGTTTTGCGCCACCGCTGATCATCAGTGCAGCAGAAATTGATGCTGCCTTGCGCATCATCGAACATGTATTCGCCACTTTGCCCACGCCACATACGGAGGATTGCACATGATGAGCAAGCATCTCGATACCTTTCTGATGTGCGCGCCTGAGCACTTTGAAGTTTCTTACATCATCAATCCGTGGATGGAAGGGAATGTGGCGCATGGTGATCACCTGACTGCGCAAGGGCAATGGCAGGAGTTGAAGCATGCCTTGCAAAGCGTGGCGCACGTTGAGTGCATGCCGGCTGCGGCTGGTGTGCCGGATATGGTGTTCACTGCGAATGGCGGTTTGGTGCTGGGCGATAAGGTGATTCTGTCTGCTTTCAAGCATGTAGAGCGACAAGCTGAAGAAGCTCATTTTTCGACTTGGTTCGCCGCGCACGACTTGCAGGTATTGCACATGCCGCATGATTTGCCATTTGAAGGTGCCGGCGATGCCTTGCTGGATCGTGGTGTCGATTTGCTGTGGTTTGGTCATGGCCATCGCTCGGACGTGGCGTGTGCACCGCTGATGGCCGATATGCTGGATATCGAAGTGCAAGCTTTGAAGCTGGTTGATCCGCGCTTCTATCATCTGGATACCTGCTTCTGTCCTTTGCAGGGCGGCTATTTGTTGTATTACGAGGATGCTTTCGACGCTGCTGCACAGGCGTGGATCGCGGCGCGTGTGCCGGTACAAAAACGCTTTGCAGTGTCTGCCGAAGATGCACTCAACTTCGCCTGCAATGCTGTCAATAGCGGCAAACACGTGTTCTTGAATCATGCGTCGACGGTCTTGCTTGCCCAATTGCAGCGCTGGGGTTTTAGCGTCCATCAGATTGCCTTGACGGAATTCATGAGGGCCGGCGGTGCAGCCAAATGTCTGACCTTGAAGATGAACGAGCCGCACACGGTCAGGTCGCGCTATGCAGCCGATGGAAATTTGCCGGAATCAGTGCTGGCGCTTTAGCAAATGGAAGGAGTCAGGGTGGATGTTGGGAAAAGGTCAAGAAGCGGCGAAAGGACAAGGGGTTTAACGTATAATTTCAGTAGTTGCATGGCCTGTCTAACCCGGCGCAGTTTGTGTCCGGGTTTTTGTATTTTTATGTGACTGAACCGATAACGAACAAATAAAGAATTTACGATGAAACGCGACGCAATTTCTCCTACCGAAACTCTCCTGCGCGACCTGATGGCGCGCCGCATCCTGATTCTGGATGGCGCGATGGGGACCATGATTCAGCAATACAAGCTGACGGAAGAGGATTATCGCGGTGAGCGTTTTGCCGATCTGGCTACCGCTGGCATTGAAGTTCCTCCCGGTAGAGAGTTGTTCGTCAAAGGCAATAACGAGTTGCTGTCCTTGACGCGTCCCGATGTGATCAGCGCGATCCATGAAGAATATCTGGCGGCCGGCGCCGATCTGATCGAGAGCAATACTTTCGGCGCGACCACCGTGGCGCAGGACGATTACCACATGGGCCATCTGGCTTATGAAATGAACGTGGCATCGGCGCGTCTTGCGCGTGCTGCATGCGACAAGTATTCGACGCCGGACAAACCACGCTTCGTCGCCGGCGCGTTGGGGCCGACACCGAAGACGGCATCGATCTCGCCGGACGTCAACGACCCTGCTGCGCGTAACGTCACCTTCGACCAATTGGTGGCTGCCTATCTGGATCAGACGCGCGGGCTGGTTGAAGGCGGCGCTGATGTGCTGCTGGTCGAAACCATTTTCGATACGCTGAACTGCAAGGCGGCCTTGTTCGCGATCGACCAGTTCTTTGAAGAGTCGGGTCAGCGTTTGCCTATCATGATTTCCGGCACCGTTACTGATGCATCGGGTCGTATCCTGTCCGGTCAAACCGTGCCTGCTTTCTGGCATTCGATTCGCCATGCGCGCCCATTGACCGTGGGTTTGAACTGCGCACTTGGCGCGGCGCTGATGCGTCCGTACGCAGAAGAATTGGCTAAGATCGCCGACACCTACGTTTGTATTTATCCGAACGCCGGTTTGCCGAATCCCATGAGCGATACCGGCTTCGATGAAACGCCGGATGTGACTTCATCCTTGCTGAAAGATTTTGCCGAGAGCGGTTTCGTCAATATCGCCGGTGGCTGTTGCGGTACCACGCCAAGTCACATACGTGCGATTGCCGAGACCGTCAAAACCATAGAGCCACGTCTGGTGCCATCGGTTGACCCGACATTGAAATTGTCGGGTCTGGAACCCTTCGTCATTGACGATCAATCGCTGTTCGTCAACGTCGGTGAACGCACCAACGTCACCGGCTCGAAAGCGTTCGCACGCTTGATCATCAACGAGCAATACGATGAAGCATTGGCCGTCGCTCGTCAGCAGGTCGAGAACGGCGCGCAAGTCATCGATATCAATATGGATGAAGCGATGCTCGATTCGCAGGCAGCGATGTCACGCTTCCTGAATCTGGTGGCGTCGGAGCCGGACATCGCGCGCGTACCTATCATGATCGATTCGTCGAAGTGGTCGGTCATCGAAGCCGGTTTGAAATGCGTGCAAGGCAAGGCGATCGTCAACTCGATTTCGATGAAAGAAGGCGAAGAAAAATTCCTGCATGAAGCCAAGTTGTGCCGTCGTTATGGCGCCGCCGTGATCGTGATGGCCTTTGATGAAAAAGGTCAGGCCGATACCTTCGAGCGCAAGATAGAAATCTGCGAACGCGCCTACAAGCTGCTGATCAAGGAAGTCGATTTTCCGCCGGAAGACATCATTTTCGATCCGAACATTTTCGCGATCGCAACCGGTATTGAAGAACACAATAACTACGCAGTTGATTTCATCAATGCGGTACGCTGGATCAAAGAGAATCTGCCGCACGCAAAAATCAGTGGCGGCGTGTCGAACGTCAGCTTCAGCTTCCGTGGCAATGACCCGGCGCGCGAAGCGATCCATACCGTGTTCCTGTATCACGCGATCAAGGCCGGCATGACGATGGGTATCGTCAACGCCGGTATGGTTGGCGTCTACGACAATCTGCCAGCAGAGCTGAAAGAGCGTGTCGAAGACGTGGTATTGAATCGCCGCGAAGATGCGACCGAGCGCATGATCGAAATTGCCGCGACGCTGAAAGCTGGCGACAAGAAGGAAGAAGCCACGCTCGAATGGCGCAGCGGCACCGTGCAGCAACGTTTGGCGCATGCGTTGGTGCAAGGCATCACACAATGGATAGTCGAAGACACCGAAGAAGCGCGGCAGGAATTGCTGGGCAATGGAGGTCGTCCTATCCACGTGATCGAAGGTCCACTGATGGATGGCATGAACATCGTCGGCGATCTGTTCGGTCAGGGCAAAATGTTTTTGCCGCAAGTGGTGAAATCCGCGCGCGTGATGAAGCAGGCGGTTGCGCATCTGATTCCATTCATCGAGGAAGAGAAGCGTCTGTTGCAGGAACAAACAGGTGTCGTCAGCAAGCCGAAAGGCAAGATCGTCATCGCGACGGTCAAGGGCGACGTGCATGACATTGGCAAGAACATCGTATCGGTGGTCCTGCAATGTAATAACTTTGAAGTCGTCAACATGGGCGTGATGGTGCCGTGCTCGGAAATCCTTGCGAAGGCGAAAGAGGAGAACGCCGATATCATCGGCCTCTCAGGTTTGATCACGCCGTCACTGGAAGAAATGGCTTACGTCGCGAAGGAAATGCAACGCGACGAATACTTCCGTGGTTTGAAAATGCCCTTGCTGATAGGCGGCGCGACCACCAGCCGCGCGCATACCGCCGTCAAGATCGCGCATAACTACGATGGCCCTGTCGTCTACGTGCCGGATGCTTCGCGTTCGGTGTCGGTTGCACAATCGCTGCTGACGCCGGAAAGTCGCGATGAATACATCGCCGAGATCGCCACCGATTACGAACGCATACGCGTACAGCATGCGAACAAGAAAGCTGTGCCTATGCTGACTTTGGCTGATGCACGGAAAAATAAAATGAAACTGGATTTCACCGGCAAGAGCGCGCCGGTCAAGCCCAAGTTTATCGGCCGTCGCGTATTCAAGAATGTTGATCTGGCGACCATCGCGCAATACATCGATTGGGGTCCGTTTTTCCAGACCTGGGATCTTGCAGGGCCGTATCCGGCGATTTTGACGGATGAAGTTG
Source organism: Herminiimonas fonticola (assembly GCF_003293745.1). Classification (GTDB taxonomy): domain Bacteria; phylum Pseudomonadota; class Gammaproteobacteria; order Burkholderiales; family Burkholderiaceae_D; genus Oxalicibacterium; species Oxalicibacterium fonticola. The sequence goes on along the minus strand of NZ_PTLZ01000001.1, from coordinate 82,608 downwards.
TCGGCGATGCAGCGACCAAAGTGTTTGCTGAAGGCCAAGCCTTGCTGAAAAAAATTATCGATGGCCGCTGGCTGACGGCGAATGGTGTGATTGCACTATTGCCGGCGAATACGGTGAATGACGATGACATCGAAATCTATACGGATGAAACGCGTACCGAAGTTGCCTTTACTTATTACGGTTTGCGTCAGCAAACCGTCAAACCGGTGATCGATGGCGTGCAGCGTCCTAATCAATGTCTGGCTGATTTCATTGCGCCTAAATCGTCAGGTGTAGCGGATTACATAGGCTTGTTTGCGGTGACCACCGGTCTCGGTATTGAAAAATACGAGAAGCGTTTTGAAGATGCCTACGATGATTATTCATCGATCATGCTGAAGTCCTTGGCTGATCGTTTGGCGGAAGCATTTGCCGAGCATCTACATGAGCGTGTGCGTAAGGATTTGTGGGGTTATGCACCGGATGAGTCGCTGGATAATGAAGCGATGATCAAGGAAGAGTACCTTGGCATACGTCCGGCACCGGGCTACCCTGCATGTCCGGAACATACGGTAAAAATTGATATGTTCAAGACGCTGCAGGCAGAAGAAATCGGCATGATGCTGACTGAATCGTTCGCCATGTTCCCGGGCGCAGCGGTATCCGGTTTTTATTTCGGGCATCCGGAAGCAAAGTACTTCGTCGTTGGCAAGATTGGCGACGATCAGGTGAATGATATGGTGCAACGCCGTGGCGCATCTAAGGAAGATGTAGAGCGCTGGTTGGCACCGAATTTATCCTGAACGCGACATACGTTCGCGATGCTTCAATAAAAAAAGCTGCAAGATTTCTTGCAGCTTTTTTTATGCCCTCGATCAGGGTAATCTGAAGAGCTTAAGGCAGCGGCAAGCCGTCGATAAACACTTTCAATTCACCGGTCTTGAATGGAATCCACGTTTCATTCGTGGTCAACGGCGCGGTAACGATGATTGCGACGCGATCGTTCGGTGTCGTCACTTCTGAAAAATCCACTTTCATGTCCTCATCGCACAGCGCTGCTTCGGCGAATGGATACTGGCGCACGATGTAATGCAGATTTGTCGAGCAATGCGCAAATAATGCCGTGCCGTCCGACAGCATCATATTGAAGGTGCCGTGAGACGCGATCTCGCTGCACAGCGTTTCAATCGCAGCGGTCATCTGCGGCAGTGTCGGCAAGGCATCGTCAAAGCGGCGACGTAATTCCTGCAGGATGTAGCAGAACGCTACCTCACTATCGGTGGTGCCTACCGGCTGGTATGAGCCATTTAATTCTGGATTGAAATCCTTCAGGTCGCCGTTGTGCGCGAAGACAAAATAGCGCCCCCATAACTCACGCACGAATGGATGGCAGTTTTCCAATGCAACGCGGCCTTGGGTTGCCTTGCGGATGTGAGAAATGACGTTTTTCGATTTGATCGGGAAACGTCGTATCAACTCCGCAACCGGTGACTCGATTGCCGACTGGTGGTCGACGAAATGGCGCACGCCTGCACCTTCAAAAAAGGCGATGCCCCAACCGTCATTGTGAATATCGGTTCTACCACCGCGTGTTGCAAAGCCGGTGAAGCTGAACACGATATCGGTGGGAACATTGCAATTCATTCCGAGAAGCTGACACATGTGTTTCCGTAATTATTCGTTAGGCAAAGCGGGTAGCTTTTTTGTTGAAACAGGATTTCCAACACAGTATCACGACTCGCCCCCTCGTTTATCCTTCGCTCAGTATTCCTGCCAGAGCCGGCGCTTGATTATCTGTCGCGTTTTGCGCATAAAACTGCGAAATATGACGCGCATGCCCGGCTGAAATTGAAATGTCAAAGTCCGGTCATAATCGGCAACTAGCATGAGCTCAATCAACTTATCCAACAGGTGACTTATGAGCGTGCGAAATTTACTGATTCAGGGTGGTACCAGCCTCGTGCAAAATGCGCAGGGCGAAACTAACTGGAGCACCAAGGCGATTGCGACTTCGCATGCCTGCATCGACAGCATTGCGGCCGCATCGAATGATGTTGCACGTCAGCCTACGGTGTTCGATGCCGGTGGTTTGCTGGTGTTGCCGGGCATGGTTGATATTCATGGCGATGCGTTCGAGCGTCAATTGCAGCCACGGCCAGACACTTTCTTTTCCCACGATATTGCACTGGCGGATACGGACCGACAATTGGTCGCCAACGGCATCACCACCGCTTGTCATGGTCTGACTTATTCGTGGGAAGGTGGTTTGCGCGGCCGTGAATCGGCCATCGCCCTGCTGGAACAAGTAGCGCGTCAGCGCAAGACGGCGCACGCCGACCATCGTATCCATCTGCGGTTTGAAAATCATCATATCGACGGTCTGGCTGATGCATTGCAGTGGATACATCAGGGCCGCATTGATTTCTTTGCATTCAATGAACACCTGCCGGCTATTGCAGAAAAATCCTTGTTGCCGGAAAAGCTGGCAGCTTACAGCGAGCGCGCTCGTTGCGACACGAACACATATCTGCGGCGTTTGAAAAAAGCGCAGGAGCGTGCAGACCAAGTGCCGTACGTCATTGCGACCTTGGCCAAAGCTTGCATCACACGCGGTGTGCCTATGGCCTCGCATGAGGATCAGACATTTTCGCAACGTGAACGCTATCAGGAACTGGGTGTGACCATCAGCGAATTCCCGCGTACACAGGAAGCCTTGCTGACGGCGATGGGTTTAGGTAATCAAGTGGTCATGGGTGCGCCTAATGTATTGTTAGGCGGCAGTCATTGCGGCAACCTGGCAACCGAAGATGCGGTGAGGAGTGGCATGTGCGACATGCTGGCTTCCGATTATTATTATCCGGCTATGCTGCATGCGCCCTTCAAACTTGCACATCTGGGTTTGTGCACGCTGGCGCAAGCATGGTGTCTGGTGGCGCAAAACCCGGCGCGTGTATTGGGGCTGGAAGATCGCGGACATATCCGTAATGGCGGCCGCGCCGACATGATCATGGTGGAAGTCTCGGCCGCAGGCACGGCACGCTTGGTGGCGACGATTGCTGCCGGCAAGATTGCCTACTGCGCCGATCCTGCGCGCTTGCATATATCACATCCGTATGAATTGGCGGCCTGACATCATGTAGTTGATGTGTCGTTTTATGATGCTGTCTGAGCTACGCAAGTTGTATCTGACAGCACCACAAGTCGTGCCCGGAAGCTTGATACTTTTGCTCGAACGGTGTCATTGCCTGTTCCGGCACATATGGCAGACAACTTACTTCCTGCCGTGTTACTTGCATCAACGCCTTACTGAATTCTTCAATGTAAATACGCCAGTTGCTACGGCATTCAAGCGCGCCGCCTAGTGCGACTATCGTTGGGAAAATGGCGTGTCCATGCCAACGTCGTGCCAGATGTCCTATCTTCGGCCATGGGTTCGGATACAGAATGTAATGACGCTCCAGCTGTATCCCGCTTTGCAATAACAAGCGCCAGTAATCCACCAGATCTGCACGTACCCACGTGAAGTTTTGCGGCATGGCTTGTGGCCATTGCGTATTGCGTGCAATGCGGTCTGCAGACTGATCGACACCGATCACATAATGGTCGGGGAATTGCGTCGCCAGATGCAAAGTGGATAGGCCGACGCCACATGCAGCATCGAGAATCAAGGGCTTGGCACCTGCAGCTCGCCAGATGGCGATGCTGCTTTCGAAAGCAGTGCGATTGTAATCAGTGATGGGTTTTTGAAACGGATGGGTAAGGTGTTTTGCCAGCAGTGCGTTCAGATCTTTGTGAACGTCGCTTTGGCTGCTGCTGATTTGATAAGAGTTCGCGCGCATCGCGATAGAACGGAAAAAGTAAATTGAGGAATGAGGATGGTGTTGTCCCGAATGATAAATGAAAGTCAGTCGAGTCAGTCAGGGAATCAGGCAAACAAAAAAACGATCCCCGCGGGGATCGCTTATTGCAGATTTAAAAACGCAGACGCAAAACGTGTTGTTAGTGAAAGACGACGGCCTGACTCATGAATGAATCATAGTTGCCAAGAAAATCATCGATCTCTTCCACGCTGGGTTCGGTGGCAATTAAATCCTTCACTTCGCGGCGAAATGATTCTGCCAGCGCACCGGCGATAAATACTTCGCGCTTGGAAGGTTTATCCATGATTTCATAACCACCGAAACGCAATGCATCCTGATCGGCATCCGCGCCGAATTCCACTACGCTGTATTGATCGCTGTTGTAGATAACGTTCATATGAATCTCCTGTTGCCAAGGCAATGAAAATCATTGCATTGATAGAGAAATGGCGCAGATTGGAAAAATTTCAAGTCCTGAACCACATTCCCGGTTCATAACTTGGTAACGGCGTGTTACAGGAAATATTGAGCAGAGCTAACGATGATTAACAATGTGAGCTAAATGACATTGTTGCTTTGTTATGTGTTGCACACGATGTCGTCTGTGAACGATAGCAAATCGTCATACGGTGCCTGCGTGAGGAAGAGGCGGAGCTGTTCTATGTGTTCGCTGTTGGCGACGCTGATGTAGAGCCGTTCTGGCTTGGCGCGCAACATGCGATTCAAATGTACGCGCATGATCATGTTGCCGACGCAGCACATGCAGCCGGGGGCGATGCGGGCAACGGTCAGATTGTGACTGGACGCCAGAGTATCGAGTTCGCTGCTGCCGTCGGGCAGGCCTTCGAGAATGATCGCGGTCTGCAGGTTGCTGTCGATGCTGCTGAGAATGACGGCTTCGCGATCTTTAGCCCGCGCGCCCATCACCAGGGACGTCAGTGTCATAGCCCTTTTTTTGCAATCTTGCCGGGTTCAACGCCTAGCTGTTTGAGTTTGCGATACAAATGGGTGCGTTCCAGTCCGGTTTTTTCCGCGACGCGTGTCATGCTGCCGCCTTCTTGCCCGAGATGATGTTCGAAGTAGGCGCGCTCGAAGGCGTCGCGTGCTTCGCGCAATGGCAATTCAAATGAAGCCGTGAAAAATTGTGTATCGGCAGACATCAGTGATACCGGAATGCTGGCCTGATAGCTGAGACCTGAGGCGGGAGACAAGTTTTTATCTGCCGACAGATGATGTGTGTGCATGTCGTTGGACGCGAGAGGTGCGCGTACCGGAATGGCGGCCACACGTGTTACTTCCTGTCCGCGTGAAATGCCTTGCTGCACGGCTTTCAAAAGCTTTTGCAGCGAGATAGGTTTCTCGAGGAAGTTGAGTGCGCCTATACGGGTCGCTTCGACGGCGGTGTCGATGGTGGCGTGACCGGACATCATGATCACCGGCATCGTCAGCAAGCCATCGCGTTGCCATTCCTTGAGCAGAGTGACGCCGTCCGTGTCCGGCATCCATATATCCAGTAAAACCAGATCAGGTTTTGCGGCTGCGCGCAGTTCCCGCGCTTGCTGAGCGTTCTCGGCTGTTGCCACGACATGCCCTTCGTCTCCCAGAATTTCGGAGAGCAATTCGCGTATTCCCATTTCGTCGTCAACAACTAGAATGTTTGCCATCTGTTCAACTCCCTCAACGTAGTGTCACCCTCTATCCATGTCCTGTAGTTCGGACCTTTTCAGGAGGATAACTTTAACAGCAAAATTGCCACTTTTGCACCATTCGTGGTGGTTCGATTTTTGATGTCGATACGCCCGCCGTGTTCTTCGATAATCTTCTTCACCATAGCAAGGCCCAGGCCAGTGCCGCGCGGTTTGGAAGTAATGTAGGGTTCAAATGCGTGGGCCAGAATCTTGGGCGAAAACCCCGGGCCATTATCGGTAATCGATAGTTGCACTGCATTACTGACAGCGCCATCCGAGCTTCGATAATGAATTTCTTCCGTAATAATATCAATACGGGCGGCTGCTTCCTTGTTTGTACGATCTGTTACGGCATCTTGCGCATTCTGCAGCAGATTGTGTATGACTTGTCGTAATTGTGTGGCGTCGCCCATGACGTGCGGCAAGCCATCGGCCAAATTAGCGTGAATGATATCGCGCTCGTCGCCGGCAAGATATAGATGCAGGATTTCTTCTATCAATGAATTCAAATCCAGCGAAGATAAAACCGCGGGCGGTGTTTTTGCATAATCGCGGAAGTCATCGACCATGCGCTTCATTGCCGTGACCTGATTGACGATGGTGGCGGTGCTGCGTTCCAGCACCTGTGCATCCGCGCCGGTTAATTTTCCTTCCAGCTTCATGTGCAGACGTTCTGCCGATAATTGAATCGGCGTCAGCGGATTTTTGATTTCATGCGCCAGCCGTCGAGCCACTTCACCCCATGCAATCGAGCGCTGGGCTGAAATTACATCCGAAATATCATCGAATACCACGACATAGCCGCTATCTCTTGCTGCGGGCAAACGCGAACCACGCGCCAGCAGCGAAATATCGTTTTCTGCTTCCGGTCCGCCCATGCGACGTGGCACTTCGATCTGATGTTGCCAATGTAAATTTTCAGTCCCGCTTCCGCCAGCTGCCGATTGCGCGCTTTGCTCCGAGAACGATTGCGTGATGACTTGTGCGAATGTGCTCAGGCCTTCAATTTCTTTGAGTGGTTTGCCTATGTGCTGGGCGAAGTCGTGTTCCAGTATGCGTTCAACCGATTCGTTGCAGGTGACGAGTTTGAAATTTCTATCCAGCACCATCACGCCCGCCGACATATTGGCGAGTACCGATTCCAGATAGCCTTTGGCGTTTTCCAGTTCGGTGCGATTTTTTTCTACCGAAGCACGCGCGTCGAATAGTTGTCGCGTCATCGTGTTGAAGGATTGCGTCAGCGTGCCGAGTTCATCCGACGTCGCAACAATCGGTCGTGGTGACAGATTGCCTTCCGCCACTGCCTTGGTTCCTTCTGCCAGTAACAGTAGCGGCTTGGCCAGATCGCTGGCAATCAGGAAGGCGCCTGCGATCGCACCGAAGATTGCCAGCAACAAGGTCAGCGTCAAGGTCACGATGTAAATTTTGCGCAAGCCGGTGCGAGCGAGATAGCGTTCCTGATATTCGCTGTAAGCCACGCGCAACGCTTCGGCATTGGTCGCCAGCTGCTCAGGTACCGGTTGCAATAATTGCAGGTAACGTGACTCGGATTGCAGGGACAAGCTCTTGCTCGGACTCGGGATGGCGACCACCACGCGCAAGCGCAGGCTGTTTGCCGGATTGGCGGCGGGTGTTGTAATCGTATTGGTTTTGGCGTCGCTGACAGAGGGGCTATTGTCCTGAAAATCGGTATTACCTTCGATGACGGCATAGCCACGTGTCAGCCTGGCCTGGCGCAACATCGCAGCGGTCGGCAGGTCGGGCAGGAGGGCACTCAATTGTGAGCCGGAACTTGCCACCATCTGACCGTTGCCGGTAACGATGACTGCTTCCTGCGACAAATTCTGATCGCGTATGCGCGACAGTTGTGTGATCTGGGTTGCGTCTGATGAGTCGGATAATTCCAGCGCCATGTTGCGGGCTTTGACGCGTAACTCATCGAGCGAAGAGTCGAGTGCGGCGCGGCCGAGATTGAGGCCGGACTCCAGCGCGGACTCAACCCGCACATCGAACCAGGATTCAATCGAGCGTGAAACGAATTGCACCGAGACTGTATAAATCACTGCGCCCGGCAAGATGCCTATCATGGCGAACAGCAATACCAGCCGCGCCATCAATTTGGAACCGAACTTGCCGCGCTTGTAGCGTTTATATAAACGTATCAGCAACAGCACAACCAGCGTCAGCAAGGCTGCGGCAACGACCGCATTGAGAATCAGCAGCCACGCATAATTTCGTTCGAACAGGTTGGAATTTTCTGACGCAGAGGCCAGCATGAACAGCAAGATACTGATAACGGCGCCGCCAACTACCAGCAAATACCGAAGTAACCTGGTCACTGCCGTTCCGCCGTGTAGATGAAGTGTTTCCAGTTCGATGTCAGGCGCCAGTCGCTGCTATTAAGTGCATGGACCTGAAACGGCTTTGGAAGCTGCGCAACGTCGAGTTGCATGCGGACCGAGACTAAATAAGTCTGGCCGACTTTCAATTCATTCCTGTCTGCGACCACCCAGCGATTCGGGCGACGCACTAAAGAAAGAGCATCGTCCAGATTGGAAAAGCTTTGTTGCAGACGACCGGTAATCGCGGCGTGATATTGGCGCGTGAGTACATTGTAGGAAATACGTATGGTTTGCGCGTCGACCACTTCTTTCGCATCAAACCAGTACCAACGCGGTTTGGTAATTTCAATCTCTGTGGTGAAGTACAGGGGAATGCCGCGATTCAGCGCATCTTCGAGTCCGCGATTCAAATCGAAGACAAAGGTCGATGACAATCGATAGCCTTCACTACTGTCTTCAAGATGCGCTTGTTCAATTTCGATGCCGTCTGCTGCGTGTGCGTTCACGAACTGCAGCGAGAACGCCAGCAGCAAGGTGGCGCATAGCCAGTAAAGGGAAATGGAAAAGTTTTGTTTCACGCGCGCGTACCGTGCAATCGTCTGATGGATTGAATAAAAAAGTTAAGCCCCGGATTTTTGAAACAATGCGTAAAACAGGCCGTCATGGTCGTTTTCCAAACTTGCGGTCGGTAACAATTGCCCAGGTGCCGGTAATCTGGTCGCATTATTGCGCACAGCAAACGCGGCTGCCTGCGCTTCCGATTCCTGCGGCCACAAGGAGCATGTCACAAATAGCAATTTACCATCCGCTCGCAGCATCTGCCAAAGGTTGTCGAGAATTTCGCCGGAAATTGTTGCAAGCTGCGCAGTATCGCTTTTGCGTCTTAGCCAGCGTATGTCGGGATGACGGCGCACGATGCCGGATGCGGTACACGGCACGTCGGCCAAAATGCGATCGAAGGGTTTGCCATCCCACCAGCTGTTATCGCTGGCGTCACCTGTCAACAAGGATGCATTCAATTGCAGGCGCTCTAGATTTTCAGTGATGCGCGACATGCGACGTTCGTCGCTATCCAGTGCAATTAGTTCGACCTTGGCGGTTTCCAGTATGTGGCCGCTTTTGCCGCCTGGCGCTGCACACGCATCCAGCACGCGCATGCCATCTTGCAGATCAAGCAAAGGTGCGGCCAGTTGGGCAGCAGCATCCTGCACGGAAACCAGACCATCGATGAAGCCGGGGATTTGACTGACCGGTGTTGCTTGCGCGAGCCGCACGGCAAAGGGGCCGATGCGGGTGGCCGCGATATCTTGTTGCGACAGCATTGCAAGGTAATCGGCTACGCTGGTTTTGCGTTGATTGACACGCAAGGTCAGTGGCGGCGCGGCGTTGCCGGATGCGAGTATTGCTTGCCAGTCTTGCGGATACGCCGAGCGCATCCGGTCTATCCACCAATCTGGATAATTCCAGACGGCCATTTGTGTGCCTGCTGCACTTTTCATTAACGCATCCCGCTCACGCAGAAAGCGACGCAGGATGGCGTTGACCATGCCTTTTGCATGCGCCATGTCTGGATCCGCAGCGGCAGCCGTCACTGCTTGATCGACTACTGTGAAATCGCTGTAACGTGCCCCTGCTGTTGCGGCTTCCGGATCGGAAATCAGTGCCAGTGAACAACACAGCAAACCATGCAAAATTGCCGGTTCGGTTTGCTTGGTCGTCATTGCATTAAGCAAAGATTCTGCGCGACCGATATGGCGCATGCAGTGATAGGAAATATCCTGAATCGCGCCGCGTGCCTGTGGCGTTGCGCTGGTTTGCGCAAAAATCCGCGCCAGCGATTGCGGCAAGGCAATGCCACGGCCAACATCGGCTACAGCTTGTGCCGCACCGTGCAGAGTAAAGGAAAGTGAATCAGGTTTTAAATGTATGGTCGCCACATTAGGTTTTCGTTAGGGCGGATATGCCGAGCGCGATGCAGTGATCGTTCAAGGTCGCTTCCTGCCTGAGCTGATTTGCAAGAATGACCATGCAATGCTCGTGATTTTCAATGTCGTGATTGTAACGGGAGCCGCCTGTTCGCGCGCGTTATGGCAGGATAAATTGCGGAAGTTTATTGCTTTGTGGACGGACGGGAATGCCGACAATGAATTTAATTGGAGTTTGACAAGCAGGGCTGAGCTTGAAGTAGTGCTTTGAAGCTTGAGTCAAGCGGGAGACAGTTTTGATATTGCAAACTGCTCCGCTTGCATCATTCAGTACGAGGCAATCGAGGATGAATAACCTAAGAAATTGCCCATGCAGGCAAACTTATTTCACCGTAGTCTAAACGCCCCACATCACATCTTTGTTTTCTTCTCGTGCGGCACGCAGCATTTCCAGTAGCGGATAGGCGCGCGTTGAGAAATGCACGGTTTCCGGTTGTTCGTGCTCATTATCGTCGCCATCTGCACCATGATGAGCAACCACATCACGCTTTACCGCTTCGGACGCAAAATGCGCCTTGCTTTCGGTTATTTCGGATTCCAGCAATTTGATGGCATTGGCTGTTTCTGCTGCGGTAATGACGCCGCGTTTATGGTCTTTATGTAGCAGATCGAGAATACGTTTTGCATGTTCTTCATACATCAGGACCTCGGCAGCAGCTTTGGATTTAAACGTAATTAACATGAGCATCCTCCTTGATGTGAACTTGATAAAACGATAGCACGATTTCAAAACGGCTTCTAGCGTTGTTATGTATGTAGGGTATACCTGTAAAGACAGAAATGCTTGTGCGCTAGTTCAATTTGAATGAAGAGAAAAATGTTGCGACCACATCGCGGCTGACCGATTTCTCTGGCCCGATGACAATCAGCTGATACACGCGTTTTTCCTTTGCCAGAAAACGCGCAAACAGAACGCGATTTTGACCATTCGCGGTTGCGCCACTTGCTTCAATTTCTGTCAGTGCCACCGTGCCGGGAGCATTCATCGATTGTGGCATGGTCAACACTTTTTCCTGTTTGACGGTGCCGCCGATATTGTTAATCATCGCGGTCTTCATTGCAGCCAGAGAAACCTGTGCCTGCGTGGCGTCCGGCAATTCTGCACTGCCGACGGCGAAGGTAATGCCATCGACTTCCGATGCGACCATCGTCATCGATACCGTTATGCCTTTCAAATCAATTTTGCGGGTGTATGTCGTCGGCTTTGTCGGCAACGCAATGACATAAGGTGCTGCGTCGCCATGTACTTCGCGCCAGTCGTATTTGGGCGAACAGGCACTCAGAAAAAGAAGACCGACGATGACAGCCGCATTGCGCAATTGTGTGAGCGAAAAATTCATGATGATGAAGTCGTAGGCAAGGCAGCCATGTTACACCGCGTGCTGTGTTGCTTCGCATTTCAGGCGGATGTACATGCATGGAATGCTTACGGCGATGCCAAGGCGAGTAAAATCTTTCGAATTCTGGAAAAGAATATTTTCAACGTGTCATAAGGCCATAACTCATGGGAAAACTGCTGGCGATTGACGGTCTGAATATTGTGCGACGTGTGTATGAAGCCAATATAGAGCCTGATACTTCTGCGAAGGCAGAAGCCGCACTGCGACATTCGCTGGGTTCGTTCCGCAAATTGCTGGCAACGCATGAACCTACGCATGTATTGCCGGCTTTTGACTTCGGCGGCCATACGTGGCGTCATGATTTGTATGCGCGATATCGTGAAAACCGCGAGCCTATGCCTACGGTTTTGAAGGAGCGCCTACCGGATTTTTACGATCAACTTGCTGCGCTCGGACTCAAGGTGGTCGAAGTGCCGGAGGTGGAAGCGGATGACGTCATTGCAACCGGCGTCATGCGCTGGCTGGCAGAAGGACGCGGTGATGCAATCATCGCCTCAACTGACAAGGATTTGCACGTGCTGATTGCGCACGGCGCGATGGTTTGGGATCATTTCAAAAGCGAATGGCACAACAGCAAATGGGTGGAAGATAAATTTGGCGTGCCGCCTGAAAAGTTGACAGATTTGCTGGCCTTGATGGGCGATGTATCGGACAGTATTCCCGGCGTATCAAAAGTCGGCGTGAAAACTGCCGCCAAGCTATTGCAGAGTTACGGCAATATCGAACGTATCATGGCAGGCGCCGGGATTCTGAAAGACGGTTTGGGTGAACGCTTGCGCAAGGATAGTGCGCAGCTTGCCATTTCCCGTCAACTGGTTGAGTTAAAAACCGACGTACGCATGGGCGTGACATGGAACATGCTGGCCTTTGATGCCGTGCACATCAATTGATGCAAAGCACATACTTCACTATTTTTGAAATCAAAATTTATGACTGAAACCAATCAAGCTTATATCGTCCAGCAACGCAAAATGAACGCGGGCGAAAAAGATTTACCCGTTTATGCGAAAGCCATGCGCAGCAAGGAAGGTGTTTTCGAAGGAGTGTCTTTTATTCGCAATCGCGAAAAGGCATCCGTGATGACGCTGGCAGAAGCGCAGGAAGCAGTTGCATGGGCCAAGAAAAAAAAGCCGCTGGCTGGCTTGTATGAAACGAGCATCATTCCGGCAGCATGAAAATGCCTGGCTAATCGCTGGTGTCGGATATGAATGCAAGATTGTTGAGTGTGTCGGCGAAAGGATATTCACCATGCGACGAATTATCACTGGCAGTGCTTTTATCTTCGCAGCATTGAGTATGGTTGGATCTGCGTCGGCATCGTCCCCCGATGCATGGCAGGTTCTATACGATACGACGGCTCATGCCTGTTTGAAGAAGAGTGAGCTGAAAAAAGCCAGGGTGGTTGAAGGGCCGCTACTTTTTTCAAATACCATTCTGTACAAGATCAAGGGCGTCTGGCCGCAAGCGCACATGAAGGGCAAGACGGGGAAAGTATATTGTCTGCACCCTTATCCAAATGGCGAGCCTGAAATTGTCGATGCACCTTAAAATTTATTGTTCGCGCAATGCACGTCGATACTGAATCGCTTCCGCCACGTGCGCTTGCTTGATTGTTGATGTGTCGTCGAGGTCCGCAATCGTGCGTGCGACTTTCAATACGCGATGATAGGCGCGGGCCGACCAATTCAAGCGCGTCATCGCTGTGCGCAACAACTGCTCGCCGGCCGCATCCGGTTTGCAATGGTTGTCCATTTCGCTGTTGGATAACAAATTATTGTGTTTGCCTTGTCGCGATAGCTGGCGTGCCGATGCATGCGCAACGCGTGCTGCGACATGCTCTGACGATTCACCTGTCGATTGCTTGAGCAAGTCTTCATGCGCGAGGGCGCCGACTTGAATTTGCATGTCGATACGATCAAGCAAAGGGCCGGAAATTTTTCCTTGATAACGTGCAATCACATCGGGTGTGCAACGACATTTGTTCGACGGATGGCCAAGGTAACCACACGGGCACGGATTCATGGCGGCGATCAATTGGAATCTCGCAGGGAAATCCGCTTGTCGTGCGGCACGTGAAATAGTGATTTGTCCAGACTCTAGCGGTTCACGTAAAACTTCCAGCACGGTGCGACTGAATTCAGGCAATTCGTCGAGGAAGAGTACCCCTCGATGTGCCAGCGAAATTTCTCCCGGACGTGGCGTACCTCCACCACCAACCAGTGCAACGCCAGAAGCTGTATGGTGCGGCGAACGAAATGGCCTGACCTTCCAGCGTGCAGTAGTAAAACCGCTGGTTAGAGATTGAACTGCGGCTGACTCCAAAGCTTCATCATCTGTCATCGGCGGCAAAATGCCAGCGAAACGCGCTGCCAACATCGACTTGCCGGTCCCCGGCGGGCCCACCATAAGTAAACTATGTGAGCCAGCTGCGGCGACTTCCAGTGCGCGCTTTGCTTGTGCCTGGCCTTTTACATCTGCCAGATCAGGATAGTTCGGTCTTGCGCTGGTCGGTGTCGCGATATGGCGCGTCAAACGCGCATCCGGATCCGTGGCGGCGAAGTGTGCGCAAACCTGCAATAACGAATCAGCAGGAAAAATCGTGACGTCACGCACTAATGCGGCTTCATCTGCATTCATGCGCGGCAAAATGAAGGCACGTTGCTTGCCGTTTTTATCGCTGCTGCGATGCATCGCAAACGTCATTGCCAGTGCGCCACGGATAGGGCGCAATTCTCCGGACAGAGATAATTCACCGGCAAATTCATACGACGCTAATGCATCGGCTGGCATTTTGCCTGACGCGGCTAATATGCCGAGCGCGATGGGTAAATCGAAACGGCCGCTTTCCTTCGGTAAGTCCGCAGGTGCCAGATTGACCGTTATTCTTCTTGATGGAAATTCAAAGCCTGCATTCTGCAAAGCCGCCCGCACACGATCCTTCGATTCTTTTACCTCGGTTTCAGGCAAGCCGACAATCGTAAAAGATGGAAGGCCGTTGGCCAGATGAACCTCTACCGTTACTTCAGGCGCTTGCATTCCTGCCAACGCACGACTCGTCAAAACGGCTAGGCTCATGTTGCTCCCTGGAATTTACTGCGGTTCAGCGGATGCTGTAATCAGTGTTTGCAGTGCTTGGCGTGTTCCAGATGAGCAATGGCCGCTTTGACGATTGCATATCTCATTGCCTGATCTTGGGTCGGGTGATCCGAAATATGCACAATCGTGGTGCCTATATGAATTGCCTTGCCGTGTGGATCATCGGGAAGGTCTTGATAGCTGATGGCCAGTGCATATTCTGCAATCAATGGTCCGCAAGCTTTCCAGTCGCGCGTCCATTTGGGCAAAACCTGGGTGTTTTCCCATAAAGAGCCGGCGCTTTCATAGAACTCTTCGATGTTGTGATGCCCTCGCAACTGCGCCAGATGACGCTCTTGAGACACGCAACTGCGGAAGTACTCTTCGTCGCTCATACGCATGGTGCCCCCTGCTGTTGGAATATCAGTGCCGGTTTCCCGGTGAAATATGAAAATAAATCGATGGCCGGCAGCTAAAACGCTTGGAAGCAAGTCTGTGTTTGCACGCATCTATATAGTTGGTATCGGAAAAATGCGAGCTGCGCTTTGCCGGAGTCGGTCTATCGTTCTTATTTTTTCAACTGTGCTTCCAGTGCAGTTACTTGCGCTTCGAGTGCTTCCAGTTTGGCGCGGGTAGTAGCCAGCACTTCAGCCTGTACATCGAACTCTTCACGCGTGACCAGATCCAGCTTGGAAAATCCCTGGCTCATCATCGCTTTTACATTTTTTTCAATGTCTTTAACGGGCGAGTTCTCCAAAACCTGATTGATTTTGTCTTGCATATCGTTAAAAAAATTAGGCTTTTCCATTTTTTCCTCGCAAAGAGTGTTTATTTGGCACCAATCAGGTGCAATTTATGTTCATATGCGCTAGAAGGGTGCGCAAGTGACTTTTGAACGGTTAAGAAAATAGTATTGGGTAAGGATTAATAGTAAAAATGATAATACATTCTAGCTAAAAAAGCTGGCATGAGTCCTGCTAAATGTATGCCTGAGGACAACCAATTTTGGTTTCTATATTTAACTTCAAAGGGAATATCATGAAAAAACTGATTCTTGCAGTTGCTGTAATGGGTGCATTTGCTGGTATTGCTAACGCACAAGAAGCTACTCCAGAACACTCGTTCACAGGTAATGTGACTGTAGCAACAGATTACCGTTTCCGTGGTATTTCGCAAACCTTTAAAGAACCAACAATTCAAGGCGGGTTCGACTATTCACATTCTAGCGGCTTCTACGTCGGTAACTGGAACTCGAACGTGAGCAGTAATTCGTTCACAGGTGGCTCGATCGAAATGGATCTGTACGCAGGCTACAAATTCGCGATCACTCCAGATTTCACAGCTGATGTTGGCGCTTTGTACTACTACTACCCAGGTGCTCAAATCTCTGGCGGTCAAAAATACAATACAACCGAACTGTATGTTGCCGGTACCTATAAATGGTTCACTTTGAAATACAGCAATGCAGTTTCTGATTTCTTCGGTGCACCTAATTCCGATGGTTCAGATTACCTCGAATTGAATGCTAACTTCGAAGTGATGGATAAAACAACTCTGGGCTTCCATGTTGGCCATCAAAACGTCAAGAATGTAAACAATGCTGATTACACTGATTACAAAGTCAGCCTTGCGCGTGACTTCGGATTTGCAACTATCGGCCTGGCTGTAGTTGGTACTGACGCAGACAAATCGTTCTACTCGGCGACAAACGGCGCTGGCAAAACTAAAAAACTGGGCGAAACAACAGCAGTTTTGTCGATCTCCAAAGCTTTCTAATCTAAAAATAACGTAAGAGGTTCAAATGAAACTGATTACCGCCATTATCAAGCCCTTCAAGTTGGATGAAGTGCGGGAAGCCTTGTCTGCGATCGGCGTGCAAGGCATTACCGTGACTGAAGTCAAAGGCTTCGGTCGTCAAAAAGGTCATACCGAGTTGTATCGCGGTGCGGAGTACGTGGTGGACTTTCTGCCTAAAACCAAAATCGAAGCTGCTGTAGATGACACGATCGTTGATCGCGCTATCGAAGCAATCGAAACTGCGGCACGTACCGGCAAAATCGGCGATGGCAAGATTTTCGTCTATGACCTGCAACAAGTCGTCCGCATCCGCACCGGTGAAACCGGTAAAGAAGCACTTTAAGGGGAATCAGATGAGTATCAAAAAAATATTCGCAAGCGCCCTGGCAACTGGTGCTTTGTTGGTTGCCGTAGGTTTTTCGGCACCGGTCATTGCTGAAGAAGCGGCCGCTCCGGCCACGACTGAAGCAGTAGCGGCGCCAGCCGCTGCAGCACCGGCAGCAGCGCCTGCTCCAGCAGCGGCCGCAGCTGCACCAGCAGAAGCGCCAGCCGCCGCACCGGCACTTGTGCCGAATAAAGGCGACGTGGCGTGGATGTCGATTGCAACCATCCTCGTGATCATGATGTCGATCCCTGGCTTGGCATTGTTTTACGGCGGCTTGGTTCGCTCGAAAAATATGCTGTCCGTGTTGATGCAAGTCTTCATGGTGTTCTCGGTGATCGTGGTGTTGTGGTGTGTGTACGGCTACTCGCTGGCATTCACACAAGGCGGCGCATTCATTGGTGGATTCGATCGCTTGTTCCTGAAAGGCATCACGGCTGAAACAGTCGCTGCTACCTTCAGCAAAGGCGTCGTGATTCCTGAGTTCAGCTTTGTCGCTTTCCAGGCTACGTTTGCAGCCATCACTTGCGGCCTGATCGTCGGTGCGTTCGCAGAACGTGTGAAATTCTCCGCTGTCCTGTTGTTCATGGTTCTGTGGTTCACGTTCTCGTACCTGCCTATGGCTCACATGGTCTGGTTCTGGCCTGGTCCTGATGCTTACACAGATGCTGCCGCTGCTGAAGCTGCTACCTCTGTATCAGGCTGGTTGTTCCAAAAAGGCGCACTCGACTTCGCTGGCGGTACCGTGGTTCACATCAATGCTGCTATCGCAGGCTTGGTCGGTGCATACGTTATCGGCAAACGTGTTGGTTACGGTAAAGAATCGATGGCTCCTCATTCGCTGACCATGACCATGATTGGTGCTTCCTTGCTGTGGGTGGGCTGGTTCGGTTTCAACGCTGGCTCCGGTCTCGAAGCAAACGGCCTGTCGGCTTTGGCAATCGTCAATACTTTGTTGGCTACAGCTGCTGCAGTTTGCACCTGGACCTTCGGCGAATGGATGGCTAAAGGCAAACCTTCGATGCTGGGTGCTGCATCCGGTGCTGTTGCTGGTCTGGTTGCGATTACACCTGCTGCCGGTTTCGTCGGCCCAATGGGTGCATTGGTAATCGGTCTGCTGGCTGGTATCGTCTGCCTGTGGGGTGTGAATGGTCTGAAACGCTTGTTGGGCGCAGATGACTCACTTGACGTGTTCGGCGTGCATGGCGTTGGCGGTATTCTCGGTGCGATTCTGACCGGTGTATTTGCTGATCCAGCACTCGGCGGTTCCGGCATCTATGACTATGTTGCTAACGCTGTTGCTCCTGATTACTCGATCATGGGTCAAGTCTGGATTCAAACCCAAGGCGTGATCACCACAGTAATCTGGTCGGCTGTCGTTGCATTCATCGCCTTCAAACTGGTTGACTTGGTTATCGGTCTGCGTGTTCCAGAAGAAGAAGAGCGCGAAGGTCTGGACATCACCAGCCACGGCGAGTCGGCTTACCACTCGTAATCTGTTTCTCCTGACCCGCGCAAGCGGGATTCAAAAGCGCCTCCTCGTGAGGCGCTTTTTTCATTTGGGCCTTTAAAATTGCCCTTCAGCCCTAATCTAGGTATGCCAAATTGAGCGGATAAGCTTGCCGAGCCAAGGGCGCAATCGGCGTTTCCCGTTTAAAATCAGCGTCAATTAACGATAGTTCAGCAAAAAGGTTTATATGGTTCCGCATCTCGTCACGGCCTTGAACGGTCCGTTGCTCGACCTTGAGAAAAAGATTCTCACCGCCACCCCAGCCATCGAACGCTGGTTCCGGCTGGAATGGCAAGAGCACACGCCGCCTTTTTATTGCTCAGTCGATCTGCGCAATGCCGGCTTCAAGCTGGCACCTGTCGATACCAATTTGTTCCCTGGTGGGTTTAACAATCTTTCGCCGGAAATGCTGCCTTTGGCGGTGCAATCGGCAATGGCAGCGATTGAAAAGTATTGTCCCGATGCCAAGAATCTATTGCTGATCCCGGAGGGTCATACACGCAATACCTTCTATCTGCAAAATATCGCGCGCCTGATGCAGATATTCCGCCAAACTGGTTTGAATGTGCGCCTAGGCTCCTTGTCGCCGGATGTAACCGGGCCAACACCTATCGAGCTGCCCGATGGTACGACCTTGACGCTGGAGCCACTGGAGCGCTCGCACAACGGTAGGCGTGTGGGTCTTAAAAACTTCGACCCATGCACAATTCTGCTGAATAACGATTTGTCCTCCGGTTTGCCGTCGATACTGGAAAACATCCACGAACAAAATCTGTTGCCGCCTTTGCATGCTGGCTGGGCTGTGCGTCGCAAGACCAATCACTTTGCCGCCTATGATGAAGTGGTGAAGAAATTTGCGAAGATGATAGACGTCGATCCGTGGATGCTGAATCCGTATTTCATGAAATGCGAAGGCGTTAATTTCAATGAAAATGTAGGCACCGATTGCCTCGCTTCCAATGTCGACACCCTGCTCGCCAAGATGCGCAAGAAATACAAGGAATACGGCATCAAGGAAAAACCATTCGTGGTCATCAAGGCGGATGCCGGTACCTACGGTATGGGCATCATGACCGTGCACGATGCAAGCGAAGTCAAGGATTTGAACCGCAAGCAGCGCAACAAGATGGCAGTCGTCAAGGATGGTCTCGAAGTTACCGACGTCATGATTCAGGAGGGCGTGCCAACTTTCGAACACATCAATGAGTCGGTGGCCGAACCTGTCGTCTACATGATTGATCGCTATGTGGTGGGTGGCTTCTATCGCGTGCACGCCGAGCGCGGCAATCACGAAAACCTGAATGCGCCGGGCGCACATTTCGTACCCTTGGCGTTTGCACATCAACATGCCTTGCCGGATTACCAAGCCAAACCAGGTACCGCTGCACCGAATCGTTTTTACATGTACGGTGTCGTAGCGCGCCTGGCTTTGCTGGCAGCGTCGCTGGAAATGGAAAAAACCGATCCGAATCCGGAAGTGTATTAAGGCATTGCAGCCCAGCGCTGTTGGCTTAGTCATTCATGTGCTTGTTCAATTGCGCTGCAATGGTTTCACAAAATTAAAACTTGTCGAGCATATGCTGCGACAAGATGATCTTTCAGGGTGTGCAGGATGAAAATAGCTTTCGCATGTGATCCGCTGGATGGCTTCAAGATTTATAAAGACAGCACGTACGCGATGATGGCGGAGGCCGCGCGTCGCGGGCATGAGATCCATGTATTCCAGCACAAGGATATGGCGTTTGAAGCCGGTAAAGTGGTGGCGAATATTTCGCGTGTCACGCTGACCGGTGACAACAATGATTGGTATCGCCTGGATGCGCCGATTGCGCAGGAATTGACGGCCTTCGATGCGATTCTGGAGCGTACCGATCCGCCTTTCAATATGGAATACATTTACGCGACTTATTTGCTGGAGCTGGCGCAGCAACAAGGCGCGCGCATCTTCAACAAGCCGGAAGCGATACGCAGCTTCAATGAAAAACTCGCGATTGCACAATTTCCGCAATACATAGCGCCGACCTTGGTAAGCAGCGATACGACGCGCATCAAGGCTTTTCACGGCGAACATCGCGACATCATCCTGAAGCCGCTGGACGGCATGGGCGGTGCCGGGATTTTTCGCGTAAAAGACGATGCACTCAACCTCGGTTCCATCATCGAGACGCTGACGGATAATGGACGTCAAACCATCATGGTGCAGCGTTACATTCCAGAAATCACCGAAGGCGACAAACGCATCCTGTTGATAGGTGGGCAAGTCGTGCCGTATTGCCTGGCGCGCATTCCGCAAGGAACGGAAATTCGCGGTAATCTCGCAGTCGGCGGTGTGGGCGTGGCACGTGAAATATCGGCGCGCGATCGCGAAATCGGTGAAGCCCTGGCGCCCATCCTTTTAAAAAGAGGCTTGTTACTGGTAGGATTGGACGCAATTGGTGATTACATGACCGAATTAAACGTGACCAGCCCGACCTGCTTCCAGGAAATCAGGGAGCAAACCGGTTTCGATGTCGCTGCGATGTTTGTTGATGCGTTGGAAAAACAGGCTGAAGCGTGGAATTCGTAATTGAATAAAAGAAATTGTCCAAAAATTTGAGTAAGTTGTTGTAAAAACCGGATTAAATAAAGCTGATGGTTGGTATTCTGTTATTGACGCACGCACCTCTGGGGCAAGCCTTTATCGCGGCGGCCACGCATGTATTTCGTTCGCGCCCGGAAAAACTGGATTCGATAGACGTCAATGCGGATCAGGATACGTGCGAAGTCGAGCAATTGGCAAAGAACGCTATCGCCGGTTTGGATGATGGCTCTGGCGTGCTGGTCATCACCGATGTGATGGGCGGTACGCCATCGAATTGCACCTTGGGTTTGTGCAATGTCGAAAATGTTGCGGTGATTGCCGGTATCAGCTTGCCGATGTTGTTGCGGGCAATTACGTATCGGCAAGATACCTTGGATGTTGTAGTTGAGATGGCATTAGCCGGTGGTCAAGGAGGCGCGGTCAGGGTGGACAACCGCGTACGGCTCTCGGCGAATTGATTAATTGATTTAAATAATTCTTATAATAAAAATGATTGAACAAGAGATTGAGATTATCAACAAGCTGGGTTTGCATGCACGCGCTTCTGCCAAGCTGACACAGTTAGCCGCAAAATACCAAAGTGAAGTCTGGATGACGCGCAACAAACGCCGCGTCAATGCCAAGTCCATCATGGGCGTGATGATGCTGGCTGCCGGAAAAGGCTCCAAGGTCATGCTGGAAACCAACGGCCCTGATGAAAAAGAATGCTTCGACGCACTCGAATTGCTGATTCAAGACAAGTTCGGTGAAGGCGAATAAATAAACCGGAGCAAATGGCAGGCGTTTTGCTTGCATGCGCTGGTCTGTTTTTCACATTGCCTTCAGTTTTTACTGATACGGACTGGACCTGATTTTGATGACTTCTTTCACGCTACATGGCATTCCAGTATCGCGCGGTATCGCAATCGGCCGTGCGCATATCCTCGCACCTGCCGCGCTCGACGTGCAGCATTACCTGATCGCCGATGATCAGGTCGAGGCGGAAGTTGCACGCCTCCAGTGTGCGATTACTGCCGTACATGCCGAGCTTCAAACCATCTGGAATGAATTGCCGCAGGATGCGCCGGCTGAGTTGGGTGCATTCATCGACGTGCATGCGCTGATCCTGTCCGATCCGATGATTTCCGAAATGCCGCTCGATATCATACGCTCGCGTTATTACAACGCCGAGTGGGCGCTGGTCACACAGATTGAAGAATTGTCATCGCAGTTTGAAGAGATTGAAGATGCCTATCTGCGTGAGCGCAAGGCGGATATTCAACAGGTTGGTGAACGCGTCCTGAAAGCGTTGACCGGCAGCGCCAATTTCCTGCCCAAGGTTGACGGAAACGAAGGCAGCGCTAGCATGATTGTTGTCGCCCACGATATTTCGCCAGCCGATATGTTGCAGTTTCGCGATCGTGCCTTTAGCGGATTTATCACTGATGTCGGTGGGCAAAACTCGCATACCGCCATCGTTGCGCGCAGTCTGGATATCCCGGCTACGGTCGGCGTCTCCAATGCATCGACGCTGATAGAGCAAGGCGACTGGCTGATCATTGACGGCGATGCCGGCGTGGTGGTGGTCGATCCTACGTCAGTGGTGCTCGATCAGTATCGCGAAAAACAAGCGCGCCAGATACGAGAACGTAAAAAACTCGGCAAGCTTAAAAAAATGCCGTCGGTGACCTTGGATGGTACGGCGATCACCTTGTTGGCGAATATTGAATTTCCTGATGATTGTGCGCATGCAATGGATGCGGGTGCACATGGTATCGGTTTGTTCCGTTCCGAATTTTTATTCATGGGACGTACCGGACACGCACACAAATTGCCGACCGAAGACGAACAATTTGAATCTTATAAAAAAGCCGTGGTCGCGATGAAGGGCCGCCCAGTCACGATACGTACGCTGGATATCGGTGCCGACAAACCTATGGATTTTGCCGAACAGACTGCGCTCAATCCTGCGCTGGGTTTGCGCGCGATCCGCTTCTGTCTGTCCGAGCCGCAAATGTTCATGACGCAGTTGCGCGCGATTTTGCGCGCCTCCGCATTTGGCCCGATCAAGTTGCTGATTCCCATGCTGGCGCATGCATTTGAAATTGATCAAACCCTGGCGATGATTGCGCAGGCAAAAGCGCAACTGCGCGAAGAAAAAATCAAGTTCGATCCAGTCTTGCCTATCGGCGCGATGATTGAAATTCCTGCTGCTGCATTGACGCTCCCCTTGTTCATCAAGCGTCTGGATTTTCTGTCTATCGGTACCAACGATTTAATCCAGTACACGTTGGCTATCGATCGCGTCGACCATGAAGTGGCGCACCTCTACAATCCTTTACACCCGGCCGTGTTGTATTTGCTGTCGACGACGATTGCCATCGCAGCAAAAGCAGGTGTCGAGATTTCGGTATGCGGCGAGATGGCTGGCGACACACAGATGACACGTTTGCTGCTGGGAATGGGCTTGCGTGAATTCTCCATGCATCCGTCGCAATTGCTGGCAGTCAAGAATGAAATTTTGAACAGCGATTTGAATGTGCTGACACCAGCTACGCGCAAGATCTCGCGTCTGTATGAACCGAAAGCGATTAACGAAGCGGTCGAACAACTACGATTGCTGTAAAAAATTTCTTTTTAATGAAGTTTTTATACCAGCCCGAACCAACCTAAAGCCGCGCCGATAAGCAGCAACCACAAGATGTGGATTTTGGTTTTCAACACCACAGGAATGATTGCTGTGGTCAGTAACCAAAGCGGCCAATCCTTCGATAGTGTGCTGTGCGTACTGGCCAGTATCCAACCGGTTGCCAGCATCAGTCCAACCACGATCGGCCCCATCCCCTGCTTAAAAGCCCGCACACTACGCAACTCGCGATTGTGATGCACCCAGCGTGTTGCCGTGTAGGTAAAAAGACTGCTAGGTATCATGATGCCCGTCATCGTGATGAGCATGCCGAGCAAGCCGGCCGTCATGCTGCCTGCGTTCAATCCGATATTCCAACCCATCAGTGCCACAAATAAAATATTCGGGCCGGGGGCTGCCTGTGCGATGGAAATCGATGCGCTGAACTGTGGCTCTGTCAGCCAGTTTTGTTCAGCGACCAGGTAGCGGTGCATTTCAGGTGCCGTGACTAGCGCTCCGCCTAATGAAAGCAGCGACAACGATAGATAGTGGAGAAAAAGATTCAGCCAGTCGGTAGTATGCAGCGAAAGATGCAGCGTCTCGTTCATCGCGCGATCTTTCGATAAGCCAGCACGCAGGCGATGACGCCAAGACCGAACAACGGATAGATCAAGGGTATGCGCAGCAAGGCAACCGCGATAAAGCAAAGCGCGCCCAGCACAAAGCATGTACGCGGGCCCAGTGGATTATTTTTCATGGCGGCGATCAGGCGAAAACCTGTAGCCAAAATGAGTCCTGCCGCAACGGCGCCCATCGCACGCAAGGCATTGGTTACCTGGGGATGATGAGCGTAGGGTGCGTAAAGAATTGAGATCGCCAGCACGAGCAGCAAGGGCAGACATAACATGCCGGCGAGCGCAGCGAGGGCGCCACGCCAACCAAAATAACGTCCGCCGATGATGATGGATAGATTGACTACATTCGGGCCCGGCATGATCTGCGCAACGGCCCAGTCTTCAATAAATTCCTCCCGCGTTAGCCACTTCTTTTTTTCGACCAGTTCTTGCTGCACGATGGCCATGACGCCGCCAAAACCCTGCAGTGCAAGCAGGCTAAATGAGAGGAACAGATCCTTGAGGGATTGCGGCCTGGCTTTATAAAAGTCAGGCTCATCAGGATTCGGCCCATTTTGACTGGAAGAATATTTATTTGACGGTGTGTTCATTCAGCACCCGAATGCGTAACGTTAGTCCGGCATGCTCCATTAATCGTGCCGTGGGTAAGCGAATGGCTGCAGCTCTTCGAGTACTGTCGTTCATGCCGTCCAGGGAAGATGCTTGATATCGCCATGCAATACAGGGGATACGGGATTTAATGATTCTCCGGCAAGTACCCTTGTATAGATGGATAGATAATCGTTCGCCATCTGGTCTGAGTTGAAAGTTAACGCTCGTGCATGACAGGCATGCGGATCAAATTTACTGCGCGATACTGCTTGCGCAAGGGTTGCTCTACTGGTGGAAAGAATGCCGCATTCAGGCGTGACAATCTCGGGTAGTGCGCCGTAAGGCGTCGCGAATACAGGCGCGCCAAAATACAGGCTCTCGATCACTGCCAGGCCGAATGGTTCATGCCATAAGGTTGGAAACACCAAACCACGTGAAGTGTTGAGTAGCTGGAATTTTTTGTCGCCACCCACCATGCCGTGAAATTTAACCTGGCGTGACCACGTGAACCGGAAGCCACGTTTAAGGTTGATGCGGTTGCCGCCCAATACGTCTAGAGGAATATGCGCAGCACGCGCTACATCGATGGCGCCTTGTACATTTTTAACGCGCCACGCTGCCTTGCCGAGAAAATGAGCGTGTGTGCGCGTGGCTTGCCAGTTGACAGCGCCGTATGCCGACCAATCCAGTCCATTGTAAACAAAGGCATCTGAACCGTGACGCTGCGCGTGATTTTTTGAAACGAAGACAGTGTTACGCGGCAATGGAACGCTCTCCGATGAGTTGCCATGTTGCGTAACTACATGAGGAAAATTCAGAGGCACGTTGGGATTGAATTGGAAATGCGTTATATCCACTCCGGCAGGTACTTGTGCTTCCCATGGGATATCTCTCTGCAGAAGAAGCACTTCAGCAAAGTCGCAGTGAGAGCCCTCTGGCACAAGGTAGCTTACGCGATGTCCGGCGCGTACCAGTGCACGGCCCAGATCCCAAATGACACGTTCGGTACCACCGTAAGCGAACACAGGTATAGGGCTGTGGTTAACAATCAGAATGTGCATGGTTGCTCTATAAGGAAGGGGGCTCGTTGCGCGCAGCCAGCAGCGGCATTACAGCTGCCAGCGACAGTGCCATTACGTAGTAGTTGTGCAAAAAATTGACGTTGGTCAGGCTCGCAGTCGCATGCATGAACAACACACCACCCATCTGCCATGCGGCCACAGGATCGATACGCGCCAGTCGACGCGTTGCGATTGTCATGCCTGCCAACAGCGCAAGTAAGGCAGTCAAGCCGATGGCACCACCGTCCAGAGCGGCGTTGAGATATTGATTATGAACGTGTCCCAACTGGCGTACATCACTCAATTTGGCCAACTCTTCTTCGGAGCCTCCATCCCCTGCATGCTGGATGCGCCGCATACGTTCAACACTGCCTATGCCTATCCAAGGGGATTGCTTGATACCTGTCCAAGCCAGATCCCACAGATAAAGGCGTGCACCGCCGGAGGTATTGTAATTTTCAGTACTCTGAAATTCTTGAATGTTTTGTGCCGCTTGACGCATGCGGAGGACATCACCCGGTCCCCACCAGGCGCCAGCCAGCAACACAGCCACAGCACAGAAAAGTCCTAGCAAGGTGCGATGAAATCTCGTGTGGGAAGCGTGTGTTTTCTTATGCCAGAACCATGCGTATACCAGGCCACACCATGGGATTACCAAAAAAGCGCCGCGCGATTGCGACAGTAGTACCGCAGCTATGCCACATGCTGTGCCGAAAAACCAGATCCATCGTCGAGTGGCAGATTCTTTTTTTGACAAGGCCATTGGCAGCAGTAGGCAAGCATTGAAACTTACGGCTACTGCCCATGGAATGGCATTGCTGGCTAAAGATCCACGAACATCTACACCACGCATCCACCAGAATGCCGACCACAAGAAAGCCAGAATGCTTGCAGCCGCAACAGCGTGTGTCATGCCTATCCGTATTGGTATCGAGATGGCGTTGCGGCGAATCAGGAATAAGGCGGCCGCTGCGGGGAACAATAAACGGAATTGCGGATTGAGGATGTCACCATCCTCTGCCCAGATAAAGACACAAAGACTGGCAAGCAGCAACGCAACCCCGCAACCAATCAGCCACGCAGACGCGGCGGCAGATGTCATCTTGTTGGTATGGGTGTTGCGTAGATTGAATGGACCTTTGAATCCCCAGATGCATAGACCAAGCCAGGCTGCCCCCAGGGTTTTTGTGTGCAATGAACCCAGGGCCAATAGCGTCCCCAACAAGCAAAGGCCGGCGGTTCGTGTCATGTTTTTTCTACGTAGACGGGAAGCGCTGATTTCTACGGATTGAACTGGTTCAACGGGCGACATCGGAACTCAGGCTGTCGTAATCATATTTGAGCGCTACATAGCGGAAAAATCCTTCAAGCGCGACGAAAAAACAATGGAGAAATCCGGGGCCGCCGCAGAGAAATCCAAGTTGAACAATATACAACCGCAAGAATAATGAAAGCCCTGATGCCGCGCCGCGCAGTATGCCGCCACGCTTTCCTTTTTCGGCGCGCTTGGCTGCACCGAGCATGGAATATTGCAGGAGTTTTTCGAGACTGCCGCGCACGGTTTCCCGAGAGTAGTGCAATAACTTTCCATCCAATATGACGCGTGGTGTGGGCTCATTCGTCAATATGGCCTGTTCGTGCACAATGCCTACATACTCTAGCAACATGTCGCGGCGAAACAGGCGTTCCAGTGTGGCCTGAGATCGAAAATATTTTAATTCCCGGTTGAAAGCGACCTGTAGCCAACGAATTTTCCAGACGGCGCGGGCTCCCGAATGCACGGCTGCCTGCAATGCTGTCCGCAGCTCGGGGGTGATGACTTCGTCTGCGTCAAGAAAGAAAATATAGTCGCTCTTGGCGTGAGCAAGCAGGCGATTGCGTTGTACGCCGAAACCTTGCCAGTCGGGATAGTTAAAAACCTCTGCGCCCGCCGCTTGCGCAAGCTCGCGAGTGTTATCAGTGCTACCGCTATCGACGACGATCAATTGATCGGCAAATGCAGCACTCTGCAGGCAGCCACTGATGCGGCGCGCCTCATTTTTTGTCAATACAGCAATGGTCAGTGTGGGCAATGCTGGTGCGGTGCTGGACGTCGAGATTGCTTGCTGATTTTCAGCCAAGGTTAAGGGGGATGGTGCCGCTTTGTTTATCATTCTGTCCCTCTAAATCCGTTTTTTATTTCCGGTGTCGCATTTTAATGCGTTTGGCTACTAATTAACATTGCCTGAAGCAGGCGCGTTGTATCGGTTTGGTGTTGGGTACCTGAGCTTTAATTGCAATAATTGCACGTTGTATTTTAACTTCTGCTCGACTGCATGCCAATTTCCCTCGCGTGGAGGAGATATCAAACAATTGATGCGCATGGCGTCACAGTCAGTTTGACGGCGACGGGCGACTTGTTTATTCTTACGCCATGGCGCCGATTTGACATCAGCTTGCGGGCGCATAATAAATACGGCTAAAGCGTGCTCGCAATCGAGTTTCGAATTTAGCCCGCCAAGCTGACCGCTTTTCGGGCTTTTTGTTTTTTGGAATACCAGAGAAAACCAGCGCTGTACGGTGTCGTATTTCAGCGCCGCATTTAAGCAATTTCTCGTGAATAGATAACATGACCTCTCTCGGAATCGTTGCACCGCAATCCATGTTTTTCTCGACGCCGCTGCCTTTGCAGAGCGGCGCGAAACTTTGCGACTACACGCTGGTGTATGAAACCTATGGCACCTTGAATGCAGATCATTCGAATGCGGTGCTGGTTTGTCACGCGCTGAATGCATCGCATCACGTTGCTGGTCATTACAGCGAAGATGCCAGCACCAAGGGCTGGTGGGACAATATGGTCGGCCCCGGCAAGGCGCTGGATACCAATAAGTACTTCGTCATTGGCGTCAACAATCTTGGTTCCTGTTTTGGCTCGACCGGGCCTATGCACGTCAATCCGGCGACCGGCAAACCGTATGGTGCGCATTTCCCCGTCGTTACCGTTGAAGACTGGGTACAGTCGCAAGCGCGTCTGGCCGATGCTTTGGGCATTCAGCAATTCGCTGCGGTGATGGGTGGCTCGCTCGGTGGTATGCAGGCGCTGGCGTGGAGCATTTTGTTTCCTGAACGCTTGCGTCATTGCGTCGTAATTGCATCGACGCCAAAACTGACGGCGCAAAACATTGCATTCGACGATGTGGCGCGTCAGGCGATTTTGACTGACCCGGATTATCACGGCGGCGATTTTTACGAACATGGCGTGGTACCCAAGAATGGCTTGCGCGTAGCGCGCATGCTGGGCCACATCACGTATTTATCAGACGACGACATGGCGGTGAAGTTCGGGCGCGATTTGCGCTCGGGCGCGTATCAATTCGGCTTTGGCATCGACTTTGAAATCGAATCGTATCTGCGCTATCAGGGCGACAAGTTCTCTGAATACTTTGATGCGAATACATATTTGCTGATTACCAAGGCGCTCGATTATTTTGATCCGGCAAAAGACTTTGGCGGCGATCTAACCAAGACTTTGTCGAATACACGTGCAGAATTCTTGCTGGTGTCTTTCTCTACCGATTGGCGCTTTGCGCCTGAGCGCAGCCATGAAATGGTGCAGGCGCTGGTCAACAACAAACGTACGGTCACCTATGCAGAAATCGATGCGCCGCATGGACACGATGCTTTCCTGCTTGACGATCAGCGTTACATGAATGTGGTGCGTGCGTATTTTGCGCGCGCTTATAAGGAAATCGATGGCGGTAGTTTGAAGGCAGGAGCAAGCGCATGAACTTTGAACAATTAAGCGTGCTGCGTCCTGACCTCGCTTTCATCGCGCATTGGATAGGTAACGGTACGCAAGTACTCGATCTGGGTTGCGGCGACGGCGTCATGCTCGACTATCTGCAAACTGACAAGCAATGCAGTGGTTATGGCATTGAAATCGACGACGATAAAATTCCGGAATGTGTGCAACGCGGCGTATCTGTCATTCAGCGCGATCTGGAAGCGGGCTTGGCAATCTTTGCCGACAATGCATTCGATACGGTGCTGTGTTTATCTGCGCTGCAGATGATGAAAAATGTAGAAGGCGTGCTGCGCGATATTTCTCGCGTCGGTCACGATGCGATCGTGTCCTTCCCGAATTTTGCCTACTGGCCGCATCGTATTTCCTTGCTGCGCGGTCGCATGCCGGTATCGAAAAGTTTGCCGTATGAATGGTATGACACGCCGAACCTGCGTTGCGCGACGATCAAGGATTTTGAAGAGCTGGCGAATGAAGTCGGCCTGGAAGTGATCGAGTGTGTCGCTCTGCAGGATGGCCAGCCGGTATCCTTTTTGCCGAACTGGCGCGGCAGTCTGGCCGTATTCCGCCTGCGTAAAAAACAGGCAGTTTAATTTTCAGGTTGTACTGAAACTTGTTCTTTCTGAGCCGGCGTTTTATTCGCTCTGGCGGAAAACCAAAGCAATATGATCACCGGCACACCCAGCAGCGCAGTAGCAGTGAAAAAATTACTGTAGCCGTAAGCATCGACGTAGGTGCCGGAATATCCCGCCAAAAATTTTGGCAGCAGCAACATCATCGAACTCAACAACGCATACTGCGTCGCCGAATAATTGACGTTGGTCAGGCTGGATAAATAAGCGATAAACGCTGCGCTGGCGATGCCGCTTGCAAGGTTGTCTCCAGAAATCACCAAGACCAGCATCGTCACATCGTGACCATGCCCCGCCAGCCATGCAAACAGCAGATTGCTGGCCGAGCTCAAGATTGCCCCCAGAGTCAGGATGCGCATCATGCCGAAACGCATCGAGAGTGCGCCACCGATAAATGCGCCAACCAGGGTCATGATGACGCCAAAGATTTTGGTGATCGCCGCCACTTCATCCTTGCTGTAACCCATATCGACGTAGAACGGATTGGCCATGATGCCCATCACCACGTCGCTGATGCGGTAGGTCGCGATCAACGCCAGGATCAATACTGCCTGCCAGCGATAACGCAGGATGAAATCGCGGAATGGGCCAACCACGACATCATCCAGCCATGCAGCCACATTTTTGGCTGGAGGCAATTCACGTCGTATCGGCTCTTTGGAAATAAGTACCGTCAATACGCCCAGCAGCATCGAGGCGGCCATCACCAGATAGGCAGCGTGCCAGGCACCGGCCTGGTAAGTGCCGCCATCCACTACTTCGGCGCGCGCGGCTATCCACAAGACGCCCGCACCGGCCCAGATCATTGCCAGCCGATAGCCGGTTTGATAACCGGCAGCGAGCGCAGCCTGCCGATCGATGTCGGCCGATTCGATACGGAAAGCATCCAGTGCAATATCTTGCGTGGCTGAGCCGAAGGCGACCGCGAGCGCGCACCATACGACAGGTTGCAAGGCGATGTGAGGGTCGTTGAGTGCCATGCCGAGCAAGCCGGCGATGATCGCGCTTTGGGATAGCAATAGCCAGCTGCGGCGACGTCCCAGCCAACGTGTCAAAAATGGAATGGGCATGCGATCGACCAAGGGCGCCCATGCCCATTTGAAGGCATAAGCCAGACCGACCCAGCTCAAGTAACCGATCGTGCTGCGATCTATGCCCGCTTCGCGCAACCAGAAACTGAGCGTGCCCAGCACCAACATGAGTGGCAGACCAGCAGAGAATCCCAGAAACAGCATGCGTACGGTAGCGGGTTCACGGTAGACCTTGAGCGTATCTGACCATGAATGCCGTGGCACGTCGCTATTGCGGAAAATCATTCTGCTTACCTTGTTGAGTGGGCTGGCCGACGGATAGTCGGCAGGGACAGATGCTGACACAAGAGCGCGCATGCGGCAAGCCGCAGCATGGTGTCAAAGCAAGAAGTGGATTGAGATGAAGGTGATGCAAAGAATTACGGTGATGGACGACATCCATCAGCGTACAGCAGAAGTGAGTGAACTTACGCGCTTACTTGCGCGCCTTGGCCAAAACGTCGAGCAAGGTTGCTGCCAGTTCTTCCGCCTTGAATTTGGCGGTATACGCATCGGCCCCCACACTTTTGACATGCACTTCATTTGTTGCACCGGATAAGGAGGAGTGAATGACGACCGGAATTTTATTGAAACGGGTATCGCCCTTGATTTTCTTGGTCAGCGTAAAGCCATCCATCTCGGGCATTTCCAGATCGGTCAGAACCAACGCCACCTTGTCGACTGCGCTCTTGCCTTCCTTGCTGGCGGCATCGCTGAATGCATCCAGCATCTTCCAGGCTTCGAGGCCGGTTTTCGCCATGACGAAAGGCAGACCCATCGCATCCAGGCAGCCACTGATCAACATGCGTGCCGAAGCTGAATCATCCGCAGCTAAAATTACTGCACCCGGTGGCAGGGTGACCGAATTGTCTATCTTGTCAGTATCGATGTCCGCAATATTGGACGGCATGACGTTGCGCAGGATTTGCTCCACATCCAATACCTGCGCCAAACGCGTGTTGTTCAAATCAGCATCCAGTTGCGCGATGCTGGTGATGGTGCCACCGCCGGCAGCAGCGCCTTCTGCTGCGCGTACCTGACTCCAGTTCAGGCGGACGATTTCATCTACCTCTTCCACCGCAAACGCTTGTGTCGTGCGCGCAAATTCGGTCACCATCAGGATGTTCAAACCGGTAGCTGGCGTGCACCCAAGTGCAGCCGGCAAATTGATTACGGGGATGAGCTGGCCCCGAATATTCGCCATGCCCATAATGTGTGGAGGAGAGTTGGCAATCGAATTTACCGTCGGCATCGCCATCAATTCGCGCAGTTTGAATACATTGATACCATACACTTCGCTGGTTTCTGAATGAGGAGAAATGCCGAGACGAAAAAGCATTAATTCAAATTTATTGTTCGAGGTCAGACCGGAGCGTTCATCAATCTCCTTTTGTGTCGTATCCATCATGTCTCCAGTATTTTATGAGTCCACGATTTTTATCGTGGTGTCTTGTTCGTCAGTTTGACTGTCGAAAGGAAATCTTGGCACCAGTGTGAACGCATTCTGCGCCTAAATCGGTTAAATGAAGGTTAAATTTTCTTTCATATGCGTTGCGGTTTATGATGGACGCCTTCAAGCTGTATTTTTCATACACACTCTTAATCATTTCGCATTACCGTGAGCCGCTTTTATGTTGATCATTACCATTAAACAAGGCAAGGAAAAAAG
This sequence comes from Herminiimonas fonticola, assembly GCF_003293745.1. GTDB lineage: Bacteria > Pseudomonadota > Gammaproteobacteria > Burkholderiales > Burkholderiaceae_D > Oxalicibacterium > Oxalicibacterium fonticola. The sequence continues at coordinate 49,965 of NZ_PTLZ01000001.1, read as the reverse complement.
CCTGCTCGAACGCCAGCCCTGGATTTATGCGTCGGCGGTCGAGCGCGTCGATGGCAAACCGGCGGAACGCATGAAGTCAGGCGCGACTGCACTGGTTCATTCATCGTCGGGAAAATTCCTGGCGCGCGCTGCGCATGCGCCCAAGTCGCAGATACGCGCCCGCGTCTGGAGTTTCGATCAAAACGAACCTATCGATCACGCCTTGATCAAGCGTCGCGTCAAAACTGCCGTGCACAAGCGCATTGATGCCGCTAAAGGTAAAAGAATAGGTGCCGCCAAACGCCTGCCTTTGATCATCGGCGATGAAGACGAACTATCGGGTTTGCTGGTGGATTGGTACGGCGATCAAAATGGTTTTTTGATTTGCGAATTCCAGTCGGCTGGTGTCGATGCGTGGAAAGTCGCGATTGTGCAATCGCTGATGGCAGAAACCGGTTGCCCGAATGTGTATGAACGCGCCGATGAATTGATACGCAAAGGCGAAGGCTTGCCAGTGAATTACGGTGTGCTCGCCGGCGACGAACCGCCGGATGAAATGATATTGACCGAAAACGGCGTGCGCTACGCGCTCGATCTGAAAACCGGCGACAAGAAATTTTTTAAATAAGATTTTCAAATAATGCCGACATCAAGCGATTTCTGGCCGCATTCCGGCTTCACTATGGCGCAACGCGATGCCGACGGTCGTCTTGTACTGACTGATGATTTGTTGCGCGCATGGTGGCACAGACCTGAAGTGGCACCGGTTGCCGAATCCTGTGCGCATGAATTGGCTTTGCATGCAGCGTTGCTGAGTGCGCCGCGTCGCGCCGTAAGCGAGGCAGAGCTTGCGAAATTTGAAGATGCTGATGCACGCGAGAACTATCGAGTGTTGCTGGCATGGCGAGATAGGCTGCTTGCGGCAACTTCGCTGGAAGCGGCCTATCTCGATATTTTCCGCGCCGGCACTGTGACTGTGCCGCCGGTTTTCATCGACCAGTTGGCGCAGATCATTGTGCACGGCATGTTGGAAGGCACGGAAGAAGCATTGCAGGTACGCGCCGCCGAATTGTTTTTCCGCCCGCAAAAAGTGGCGATAGAAGAAAGTGCCGTCATGCTGGCCGATGCTGCAACGGTGGATCTGCATGCCAGCGGCAGCAACTATGGCGATATCGGCAGATTGCTGATCGAAGCCAATACCAAACCGCGCCGTGTCGAACTCGATGTCATCGATCAGGAAAACGCCCAGACTTATTGGGCGCGCAATGAACGTCACGATACTGTCGTCAGTTTTGCTTACGGCCGCGCTGCCTTGACTGCATTTTGTCGCGTCATTGAAAAATGGATAACTCATTTCTACGGTGTCGCGGTAGTGGTGAGACCATTGCGTGCCATCGAAGCCAAGCACTGGGCGTGGCATATCGGTCTGGATGCAGAAGCGACTGGCATACTCAATGATCTATATGCCGGCGTCGAGCTGGACGAAGCGCGCAATCGTCGCATCCTCTCCCTCTTTCAACTTGATTTCGTCGATCCGTCGGTAGTGCGGCCCGATGTCGCCGGCCGTCCGGTTTATCTTGCGTGTGCGATGAACACATCAGATGTGCTGCGTATCAAACCGCAAAATCTATTATTGAATTTACCGTTGGCATCGATTTCCTGAATCCATTTTGGAAAACCGTGAACGTATCCATTACCCTCTTCCTGACGCAGTAGCGGCCAGCGGCAATCGCTATGACCGCATGGAATGGGCGGGCGCGTTTGGCGATCTGGGAACCTTGATCCCGTTCATTGCTGCCTACATCGGCGTGCTGAAGATGGACCCGTTCGGCGTACTGTTTGCTTTTGGGATGGCGATGCTGGTGGCGGGTTTGTATTACCAGACGCCGATTCCTGTGCAACCGATGAAAGCGATAGGCGCCGTCGCCGCATTGCAGGCGGTACAAACGGCCATCGTTACTCCCGCCGCAGTCTATAGCGCAGCGCTGGTGACTGGCTGTGCGTGGTTGTTTCTCGGCTTGACCGGACTGGCTTCGCGCCTGGCGAAGATGGTGCCGCCGACAGTGGTGATTGGTATTGTATTCGGGCTGGGTTTCGGCTTCATGCTGCAAGGCATAAAGATGATGCAAAGCGATTGGCTGATTGCCGTCATCGCCGGTATCGGCACCCTGCTGTTGATGGGGAATAAAAAAATCCCGGCCATGTTTGTGTTGCTGGCATTTGGCGTACTGGTCGGCGTGCTGCAAAATCCAGCACTGCTGGATGCCTTGTCAAAAACCGACATCGCTTTTCATGCGCCTACGTTTGCATTGGGCGCACTATCCTGGAATCAGTTTTTTGTAGGCGCAGTATTGCTGGCGCTGCCGCAATTGCCACTGACATTAGGCAATGCAGTGATCGCCATCAAGGAAGAAAACAATCGCCTGTTTCCGCAACGCGCAGTGACGGAAGGTGGCATATCGATTTCCACCGGCATCATGAATTTGTTCAGTGCTTCTGTGGGTGGCGTGCCTATGTGCCATGGTGCCGGCGGCATGGCTGGGCATATTGCCTTCGGCGCAAGAACCGGTGGCTCTGTGGTGATTCTCGGTGGCGTACTACTGGTGCTGGCTTTTTTCTTCAGCGATTCCGTCGACCTGCTGTTCAAGATTTTTCCGGCTGCCGTGCTTGGCGTGATTCTGTTTTTAAGCGGTGCGCAACTGGCGCTTGGTTGCAGCGCTTTCCCGACTGATCGTGGTGCGCGCGCAGTCGTGTTATTGACTGCCGCACTTTGCATGTGGAATGTAGGCGCAGGATTTGTCGCCGGCATCGTATTGCACCACGTGCATCAGCGCGGCTGGTTGAAAATGTAGTTTCTACTCCAGCCAGCGCGCGCGACTGGCTGCGATGGCAATGGCAATCGCCATCACGCCTATCAATCCGACCGCAACTTGCATGCCCCAACCTTGCGCCAGAAAACCTACCACTGGTGGCCCGATCAAGCCACCGCTGTAACTGAAGGTCGCGACTGCTGCCAATGCAGTTGAGCCATGTCGGCCGGCTGCGCTGAAAACAAATGGAAACACCGCGGCAAACCCGGCGCCGGCGAAAGCAAAACCGATAATCGTCAACGGAATATTCAACGCTGCAATGGCGACGAAGATGCCAAATGCGGCAAACAATGCGCCGCTTGCGACGACACGCCGTGCGCCGAATCTATCTTTCAAGCGATCGCACACCATGCGTGCCAACAACATCAATGCAGCAAAGCCGGCGTAGGCCAAAGGTGCGACACCATCGTGCGCGCCCATTTCATCTTTCATGAAGACACCGCTCCAGTCGGCAATCGACCCTTCCGCCACCGCACCGCAAAAACCGATGATGCCGAGTGCGACCAAAGGGCCGTGCGCGACAGCGAACATCGCCTTGCTTTCTGCATGCACGATCTGGTCCGGCGGCAGCGCTTGATAAGCGATATACAAAGGCAACAACAAGAGAAGCGACGCAATGCTGAAATGCATCAGTGGTGTAATGGCGAATCCCGCCATCGCACTGCCAAGCAGTGCGCCGCATACTGCGCCCAAGCTGAACCATGCGTGCAACAAAGACATGGTCGAGCGCCCCGCCGCTTTTTCATGGGCGGTGCCGATTGCATTGATGGCAACGTCAAAACAACCTGATGCAGCACCCAGGGCAATCGCAACGATGGCTAGCCACACCATGCTGGGCGCGAGCGCCAGACTCGGCAAGACAAGGATCAATCCCAATCCCGAATACCATGCTGCGCGGCGTCCGCCGAATTTGTTCACCATCCACGCTGCGAGTGGAAACGATCCGACTGCGCCAAAGCCGCCACCCAGCAATACGATGCCCAGTTGCGAAGGGCTCAATTGCAGCGCATCACGTATCGCCGGAATGCGCGCCGCCCACGATGCATAGATCACGCCGAGCAAAATGAAAAGAAACGGTGTGGCGATGGAGTGGAAGCGGGCTAAACGTGATGTGAGTGGCAACGGATATTCGGTAGACATGGAATTAGGTGCTTATGCGGCGAACTGGCTGAAGGCTGAATTGTAGAGGCTTAGCAGTCCCTGCGCCCGGTAGACTTTAGGCCGCAAGTAAAAATGAAACATGCGGCAGCCAATACAACAAAGCGGAGCTCAGGCTCCGCTTTGTTGTATTGGCTGGGCTACCCAAATGCTTTGCAAAAATTTGAGTAATCTAGATTGATTGTTTTTTAGTTAAAGTCATCTGCGTCGGTTCGGCGGTCAGGTAACCAACTGCTGCGCCGAATCTATCGTTGTAGTTGGCCTTGATCAATGGATCGAGTTGATCTTTCACCTTGCTGTGCAATTTTCCACTCCAGTCGCCCGCATGCTGGAAGTTGCTCATGATGTAAGTCCAGCCATTGATTTCGTCGACAGCATGCAAGCCGGTTGCTTCTGCGCCGGCTGGCATGGACATGATGCGCGACAGTTTTTTCGTGTCGACGTTGTACGCCCATAAAAAATTATTCACGTGCGTACTACTGTCTTCGCCTATGAATAGCGTGCGCATTTTTTCCGAGAATTTCAGGTTGTCGGGATTCGCAATTTTTTCCGGATTGGCGAGGTTGCCCAATGCATCCGCCGGCGTGTCTTCGCCTACCAGCAAGGCCTTGGTTTTGATCGGTACCCATTCGCTCTTGATCGTTATGCCGCTCGTATCTTTTTGATCGCCATCCAGATTGTGTGCGAATACGCCGCCAGCCACGATGGCCTTGTTGATCGTGATGCCGGTCGATGCGCGCCATGCGGGATCGTTTTTGACCATCGAGTTCTGGATATTCTGCAGCGCGGAGTATGCGATCTTATCCTTGATGTTGACGGTCGTGCCTTCCATCTTGGTGAAACCCATGCTGGCACCGACCAGGTTGGCGTAGCGATGTGTTTCGAGAAAGGCTGCGGCTTTTTCCATGCCCGGTTTCAGTTTGACCCAGTTGGCAACGCCATCGGCAAAAATCTTGGTATAGCTGGCATCGAGCGGATCGGTCTTCACGCTGCTCATGATGTCGGACGGCTTCAAGGTGTCGGCCAGTTTCTCGATTTCAGTGCTGGTGGCATGTCCCAGTTTGATCCAGCTTAGCGTTGCACCCAATGCGTATGGATCGACGGAAAAACCTGCGCCGACTTTGGCGACATACAAGGTACCTGCCGACAAATCTTTTTCTCTATCCGCGACAAACATGAAGAAGCCGCCATTGGTGTAATCGTCGCCCATCAACACGGTGCGATTGTCCGGCATCACTTGTATCAACTCGTGCGAGATGCGACCCAGACAATAGTGCTTCTTGATCGTGCCGCTACCATCCGGATTAACCGTTACTTCCGGCAGATGGCCGTAGTGATAGGGATTGGCTTTGTTTTCATCGCCGAACAGATTCTTGCTGTATTTTTTGAAGAGAGTGTTTTCAGCGATGAACTGCGCATCCGGTTCGTATTCTTCGCTGGACAGATGTGTGTTCCACGGCGACAGGCTGGCACCGCAGGTAATCCACAAGCCGTGAGCACTCGACGTATCGACGTTGTGATATTTAACCAGGCTGAGTTTGCCAGTCTGTTGATTCTGATCCAGCGTCAGCACGGCAATTGGGGATGGCAAAGTGCCGTAGGCATTGTTCTTGTCGCTTGCTGCACCCAGCTGATCGCGAGTCAGGTATTCAAACTGGACGACGGCGAACACGGCTTTGCCCTTGATGCCGGTCACGCTTGGATTTGGCAGCGACAATAGTGACGTGCCATCGGGTGCATCCGAAAAGAATTGACGTTCTTTGCCGGCGACCGATTTATCGATAATGGGTTTGTTGTGAATGTCGAAGTAGCCGCCACTCAGGATAGTGCCACCTTTGCCATCCGGTACTTGTTCGCCGGTAATGAAGAATGGTTGATACGCGAGTTTGTATCGTTGCGTGGAGTTGTCACCGTAATGAACATTGAGCGTTGCGCCGACTGCCGTGGTCGCCATCGCAGCGGCATTTGCCAGCGTAGGTGCTGCCATCGATGTGAAGCTGGTGGAAACGTATTCTGCCGATTGCGATTTGGTGGTGATGACGCCGCAAGCAGCAAGCAAGGCAGATGAGGCGCCCAGTGGCAGTAGCGGCGCGCTGGCAAGAAATTTCAGGGTTTGGCGACGAAAAAGCGAAGTTTGATCGGACATGTTTTTTCCAGGGTAAGGTGAGTTGCGAGGCGCGTGTGGCCGCAAGCCTGAAATGGAATTTGTCGTGCGATCCCCGCGTTGTAGGGAGTATAAAAACGCTTTGTGACAGCTTCGTGAAAAGGTCTTGAAGGGAACTGACCAAGCAGGACTCCCGCTCGGTCAGCCGCCTGATTTATTTCCAGTCGTAATCAACCGTCAGTGGCGCATGGTCGCTGAAGCGTTCGTCCTTGTAGATGGACGTAGTCTTCGCCGTGGCTGCCAGATTGCGCGTCGCGATTTGATAATCGATGCGCCAGCCTACGTTCTTGGCCCATGCCTGACCGCGATTGCTCCACCATGTATAGCATTCCTCCGTCGTCGTCGGATGCAGGTGGCGATAGGCATCAACCAGTTCCACCTCATCGAGCACACGCGTCAGCCACGCACGTTCTTCAGGCAGGAAGCCGGAATTTTTCTTGTTGCCTTTGTAGTTTTTCAGATCGATTTCATTGTGTGCAATATTCCAGTCGCCGCAGATGACGAACTCGCGACCGAGTGCCCTCAATGCCAGCAAGTGCGGCAGAAATACGTCCATGAAACGGAACTTCGCCAGTTGACGTTCTTCGCTGGATGAGCCGGACGGACAGTAGACGGAAATTACACTCAGATTGCCGAAGTCGCATTGCACATAGCGGCCTTCCGCATCGAATTCGCTGCAGCCAAAGCCGATCTGCACATTGTCCGGTTTGGTTTTGCAATATACGCCGGCGCCGGAATAACCTTTTTTCTCGGCGTAGTGGAAATAGCCGAAGTAACCTTCCGGCGTCAAAAACTCCGGCGTCATGTCCGCTTCCTGCGCTTTCAGTTCCTGCACGCAGATAAAATCCGCATCGTGTTTTGCGATCCACGGAAAGAAGCCTTTTTTTGCGGCTGAGCGTATGCCATTCAAATTGGCGGAGATAATTTTTAACATGGCAGTCGTTTAAAAAATGAGGCGCTCAGGATAACCGATTCAATGCACTTGGTCTTTAGGCGCCGGGCATGCCCTTTGCATTTACCGGCATGTGCATCCGATAACGATTTAAAATGTGGCCTTGGTCGCGCAAATAGCGACAATTTTCGTCACTTTTACCCGTTATGGAGTTGCTTTGAACAATTTACGGCAAGAATTCATCAAGTTTTCGGTTGATACCGGCGTATTGCGTTTCGGCGAATTCGTTACCAAGGCCGGTCGCACCTCGCCTTATTTTTTTAATGCCGGACTGTTTAATCAGGGTGGCACGCTGGCGCGTCTGGCAGAGTTTTATGCGCAGACCCTGATCGATTCGGGTGTCGAATTCGACATGCTGTTTGGCCCTGCGTACAAAGGCATCACGCTCGCTTCGGCGACCGCAGTGGCGCTGGCGAACAAGGGCCGCGATGTGTCGTTTGCGTTTAATCGCAAGGAAGCCAAGGATCACGGCGAAGGCGGCACCATGGTCGGTGCCAAGTTGCAAGGGCGTGTGGTGATTATCGATGACGTGATTTCTGCCGGTACCTCGGTGCGCGAATCGGTAGACATGATCCGTGCGGCAGGTGCAACGCCATGTGCAGTATTGATTGCGCTGGACCGGATGGAACGCTCGGGCGCAGACGATGCCTTGTCCGCCCATTCGGCGGTGCAGGAAGTCAGTAAGACCTACGACATGCCGGTGGTATCAATCGGTAATTTGTCGGATTTGTTTGAATACCTGTCGAATGCGGGAGCCGATTCCGAACAGGCGCAGTACAAGGATGCAGTCGCTGCTTATCGCAAAAGGTACGGCGTGACCTAACAGCCGTTGTTTTATTCTGGGGAGTGAAATGAAAGGTGCAGTCAAGACACTGGTTTTTCTCTCAATATTCATCGCGTCGGGTGCGCACGCAGCCATATACATGTGCAAGGACGCATCCGGCCGTACTCTCACTTCCGACAGACCTATTCCGGAGTGCGCAGATCGCGCAATCCGCGAATACGGCAATAACGGCGCAGTAAAAAGAGATATTTCCGCGCCGCTCACTGCAGAGCAAAAACGCGAAAAACAGCAGCAGGACGACAAGAAAAAAGCCGAACTGGTCGCTGCTGATGAACAGAAAAAATCAGACCGCGCCCTATCTGCACGCTATCGCAGCGAAGAAGACATCACGGCCGCACGCAAACGCGACACCAGCGTCATCAGCGATCAGATCGCCCAGCAAAAGAAAGCCTTGTCGAGCGCAGATAGAGACTGGAAAGAAGCGCAAGCAGCAGTCGAAGCGCAAAAGAAAAAAGGCGTGGTTCCAGCGGGTTTGCAATACAAACTGGATCGAGCCGACCAAAACGTGCGTGATCTGAAGGTCAGAATCAGCGATAGCGAAATCGAATTGGCGCAAGTCCATGCCAAATACGATTTGACGCTGCAACGTTATCGCGAAATTATAACGGCATCTGCTCGATAACCTTGGCTAGAAAGTACGCAGGAGATTTTTAGCGGTCGGGAACTGTCTAGGCGGTATATAAATGTTTCCATTTGAATGGCTTGGAAAATTTTAAAAACTGCTCTGTTCCCCCTTTTTTTCGTTGCATAAAAAAGCGCGCTCATTTTACGGAGCGCGCTTTTTGTTTTTGCCTTACTTAATCAAGCCGTCAGTTTTTTCTTCAGCAATTCAGTGAGCTGCGCAGGATTGGCCTTCCCTTTACTGGCCTTCATCGCCTGCCCCATCAGAGCATTAATGGCCTGTTCCTTGCCGGCGCGGAATTCTTCCACCGATTTGGCGTTCGCTGCCAATACGTCATCGACGATTTTCTCCAGTGCACCGCTATCGGAAATTTGCTTCAAGCCTTTCGATTCGATCACTTCGTCGGCTAAGGTTGCGCTGTCTGATTTGGCGTCCCACATCGCGCTGAATACTTCTTTCGCCAGTTTGTTGGAGATGGTGCCATCGGCGATGCGTTGCAATAGCAAGGCGAGTTGCGCTGCGCTGACTGGGGACGCGGTGATCTCGATGCCTTCGCGATTGAGTGTCGATGCGACGTCGCCCATCAACCAGTTTGCAGCCGGCTTGGCTTGTTCCTTGCCTGTGATTGCGGTGACGGCTTCAAAGTAATTTGCCATCGCTTTTGATTGCGTCAATATCGCTGCGTCATATTCCGACAAGCTGTAATCGCGCACAAAACGCTCGCGCATTGCACCTGGCAGTTCCGGCATCGCAGCTTGTACGCGTGCTATCCATGCTGCGCTGACGACGAGTGGCGGCAAATCCGGATCGGGGAAATAGCGGTAATCGTGCGCGTTTTCCTTGCTGCGCATTTCGCGCGTTTCTTTTTTATCCGGATCGTATAGACGAGTCGCTTGTACAACGCGGCCGCCGTCTTCTATCAATTCGATCTGGCGGCGCACTTCATAATTGATTGCGTCTTCCATGAAGCGGAAGGAGTTCAGATTCTTGATCTCGCAACGTGTGCCGTATTCTTTTTGTCCGACCGGACGTACCGAGACGTTGGCGTCGCAGCGGAATGAGCCTTCCTGCATATTGCCGTCGCAGATGCCTATCCAGGTCACCAGCGTGTGCAGCGCCTTGGCGTAGGCAACCGCTTCTGCGGCGCTACGCATATCCGGTTCGGTGACGATTTCCAGCAGGGGTGTGCCGGCGCGATTCAAGTCGATGCCGGTCATGCCGTGGTAATCCTCATGCAGCGATTTGCCGGCATCTTCTTCCAGATGCGCGCGCGTCAATTGCACGGAACGAATCTCGGTTTTGCCGTCGACTTCCATTGCGAAAGAGATGCGGCCGCCTTGCACGATTGGCAAATCCATCTGGCTGATCTGGTAACCCTTGGGCAGATCGGGATAGAAATAATTTTTACGTGCAAACACCGAGTGCGGCGCAATCGTTGCACCTATTGCGAGACCAAACTGGATGGCACGTTCGACCGCGCCACGATTCATTACCGGCAATGAGCCGGGCAAGGCCAGATCAACCGGCGAGGTTTGCGTGTTTGGCGCTGCGCCGAATTGCGTCGGTGAGCCGCTGAAAATTTTTGTCTGAGTCGTCAACTGCGTATGCGTTTCCAGACCGATTACGACTTCCCACTGCATGATATTTCCTTGTTCGCGTTGTGCGTGTTTGACTGATGTGACGATTGCTTACTCGGTCGGCTGGCGCAGATGCCAGTCGGTCGCTTGCTGATATTGATGCGCAACGTTCAGCAATTTTGCTTCGGCAAAATAATTGCCTATGATTTGCAGGCCAACCGGACGCTTCGCATTTTTTTCGCCTTGCCCGAAGCCGCAGGGAATCGACATGCCGGGCAAGCCTGCGAGGCTGGTCGACAGCGTAAAAATATCAGCCAGATAGTTTGCGATTGGATCATCGGCCTTGTCGCCCAGATCCCACGCGACGGTCGGCGCAACCGGCCCCATGATGACGTCGCATTGCGTGAATGCTTGCTGGAAATCCTGCGCAATCAAGCGGCGTATTTTTTGCGCCTGCAGGTAGTAAGCGTCGTAATAACCATGCGACAGCACATAGGCGCCAACCAGGATGCGGCGTTTGACTTCATCGCCAAAACCTTGCGCGCGCGTCTTGCAATACATGTCGGATAAGTCCGTGTAGTCCTTGGCGCGGAAACCGTAACGTACACCGTCGAAACGACTCAGATTGGACGATGCTTCAGCCGGTGCAATCACGTAATAAGTTGGAATCGACAGTTCGGTTTTCGGCAATGAAATATCGACCAAGGTGGCGCCCAGCTTTTCATATTCTTTCAGCGCAGTACGTACGGCTTGTTCTACATCGGCAGATAAACCAGCGCCGAAATATTCGCGCGGGATACCGATTTTCAAACCTTGCAAGCTGAGGTTCAAGTCGCGGGTGAAATCTTCCTTCTCGCGTTCTATGCTGGTCGAATCGCGTTCATCGAAACCGACCATTGCATTCAATAACAGGCCGCAATCTTCGGCGGTTTTTGCAATCGGGCCGCCTTGATCGAGGGAAGATGCAAATGCAATCATGCCGAAGCGCGACACGCGGCCATAAGTTGGTTTGATGCCGGTCACGCCACACAAGGCTGCCGGTTGGCGGATCGAGCCGCCGGTGTCTGTCGCGGTAGATGCGGGTGTCAGGCGTGCGGCGATTGCTGCAGCTGAGCCGCCGGACGAACCGCCTGGAATCGCGATCTTGTCCCATGGATTCTTGACTGCGCCGAAATAGGAATTTTCATTCGATGAACCCATCGCGAATTCATCGCAATTCAGTTTGCCCAGTGTGACCATGCCGGCTTGATTGAAGTTTTCCACCACGGTTGCGTCGAAGGGGCTGACGTAATTTTCCAGCATCTTCGAGCCGGCGGTCGAGCGCCAGCCGCGCGTAACGAAAATATCCTTGTGCGCAATCGGTACGCCTGTCAGTACAGTCGTGTCGCCGCTGGCAATACGTTGGTCTGCGGCCGCTGCCTGTTGTAGAGTCAGTGCTTCATCCACATGCAGAAATGAATTCAAATCGCTGGCCTTGATACGATCCAGGAATAGTTTCGACAATTCGGTCGCCGAGACTTTTTTAGTCTGCAGCAGGACGGATAATTCTTTGATGGTTTTGGTATGCATGATCAATGTCGGTATTCGGTTGCGGAATAAGGTCTGTTCCGATTGCGCGTTGCTGCCTTTGCTGCAAAAGCCGCGCTAAAACTTATTCGATGACTTGCGGCACCAGATACAAGCCGTCTTGCGTGGCTGGTGCAACTTGCTGGTAATCGTCGCGACGATTCGGCTCGCTGACTTTGTCTTCGCGCAGGCGCAGCGACAGATCCGGCAGCAACATGGCGATCGGATGATTCAGCGGTTCTACGCCTGTCGTATCCACGGCAGTCAATTGTTCAACCAGTGCGAAGATGCCATTTAACTTATCCAGCGTTTGTTCGGATTGCGCCTCGGTGAGGTCGATTTGCGCGAGCATTGATAGACGTTTGACATCGGAAAGAGCTAGAGACATGGTTGGGTCGCGGTCTGGCCGCTGTTTAATGTTAAAGGAATCAGAAAAGAATCGAGGCGTGCAAAAGGCTTCTTGTGCCAGCAAATGCTTGGCAAAATGTATCGTTCCGCTTACATTTTTGGCGTTTTGGACGACTAATTTAATGTAAATTATAAGGTAGAATATCGGGTTAATGCCTTGCTGGCGCCGATATTGGGCTGCCGCGGTAATAAATTTGGCTCTTTGCACACGTAATTACTCTCGTAGTTAATTTCTTATTTACCTTATTAGGCGCACCAGCGCTGCGCACCGGGACAATTCATGTTTGGATATTTACGTAGTTATTTTTCGAATGACCTGGCAATTGACTTGGGTACCGCCAATACTCTGATTTATGTTCGTGGCCTGGGCATAGTACTGGACGAACCTTCGGTGGTCGCAATTCGCCAGCAAGGCGGCCCGAACGGCAAGAAAACCATCATGGCCGTCGGTAAGGAAGCCAAGCAGATGCTGGGTAAAGTGCCGGGCAATATCGAGGCGATCCGTCCGATGAAAGACGGCGTGATCGCCGACTTCACCGTCACCGAGCAAATGCTCAAGCAGTTCATCCGCATGGTGCACGACACCAAACTCTTCAAGCCTTCCCCTCGCATTATCATTTGCGTTCCTTGCGGTTCTACCCAGGTTGAGCGTCGTGCGATTCGCGAATCGGCATTGGGCGCTGGTGCAGCGCAGGTTTATCTGATTGAAGAGCCGATGGCTGCGGCGATCGGTGCCGGCTTGCCGGTATCGGATGCAACGGGTTCGATGGTGGTCGATATCGGTGGCGGTACAACTGAAGTCGGCATCATCTCGCTGGGCGGTATGGTCTATAAAGGCTCGATCCGCGTTGGCGGCGACAAGTTCGACGAAGCGATCGTCAACTACATCCGCCGCAACTACGGCATGCTGATTGGCGAACAAACTGCTGAAGCGATCAAGAAGGAAATCGGTTCGGCTTTCCCTGGCTCCGAAGTGCGCGAAATGGAAGTCAAAGGCCGCAATTTGTCCGAAGGCATTCCACGTTCGTTCACGATTTCCAGCAACGAAATTCTCGAAGCGCTGACCGATCCGCTGAACAACATCGTTTCTGCAGTTAAAAACGCGCTGGAACAAACGCCGCCTGAACTCGGTGCCGACATTGCCGAAAAAGGCATGATGCTGACCGGTGGTGGCGCATTGCTGCGCGATCTGGATCGTCTGATGATGGAAGAAACCGGTTTGCCTGTGATCGTCGCCGAAGATCCACTGACCTGTGTGGTGCGCGGTTCCGGCATGGCGCTGGAGCGTATGGATAAATTGGGTTCGATTTTCTCTTACGAATAATTCGAGCACACGGTTTTATCTTTGGCGGGCTGACATGCACACTGTCATGAAAGCACAATTTTTTGTAACGCAAGCTGCGGCTGCAGGACGCAATGTCCTGACAGCGCAGCCTGTACAGATGGTCTTCGGCAGGTTCGCCAACAAGTATTAAATGGAATACAGCCCGCCACCACTCTTCAAACAAGGTGCCTCGGCACGCGCAAAGATGGTGTTCTTCGCCCTGATTGCATTGGTGCTATTGGGTGTCGATTCGCACATGCGCTCGCTTGCTGTAGTGCGCCAGGTGATTTCCACCGCCTTGTACCCGCTACAGGTCGTTGCGCTCGCGCCGCGCGATGTTCTTTATTCCATCGGCGATTATTTCACTTCACTTTCCGATATCAAATCGGAAAACGAAAAACTCAAACTGCAGCAAACCGCCAACGCGCGGACTTTGCAGCAAGGTCAGCAACTGCTGGCTGAAAATGCTCAATTGCGTCATTTGCTCGGGACCAGCGAACGTTTGCCGGTGAAGTCGGTGATGGGCGAAATTCTGTATGACACGCGTGATGCATTCACCCGCAAGATCGTGCTGGATCGCGGCCTTCAACACGGTGTGGCGCCGGGCCAGCCGGTGATTGATCACATCGGTGTGGTGGGTCAGGTCACACGCGTTTTTCCATTTACGTCCGAAGTCACTTTGTTGACGGACAAGAATCAGGCGATTCCGGTGCAAGTCGTGCGTAATGGCTTGCGCAGCGTGGCCTATGGCCGTGGTCAATCGAATGTACTCGATCTGCGCTTCATGCCGACCAATGCGGATATTCAAAAAGGCGATGTATTGGTGACGTCTGGTATTGATGGCATTTATCCGCCTGGCCTTGCCGTTGCGACGGTGTCGCTGGTAGAAAACAAATCGACAGATTCATTCGCGCGCATCGTGTGCCAGCCTTCCGCAGGGCTCGATCGCAATCGTCAATTGCTGATTCTATTGACCGCGAACAAAGCCGAACCACGTCCGGCAGACGATACAAAAGACAAGAACGCAAAAATGACCGGCATCTTGCGGCATGCTGCAAGCCGCACCAACGGTACGTCGGGCAAAGGTATTGTTGAATCTCCGCCCGCGCCTGCATCTGCCTCACAGCCAGCGACATCCACACGATGAATCATCAGCCACATTACATTCTGTTGCCGGCCAGTCCGCTTTTTATAGCGGTGAGTTTGATCGCGGCATTTTTGTTGAACCTGCTGCCATGGGGGCAATGGATAGGCATTCCCGATTTTGTTGCGTTGATTCTGGTGTTCTGGAGCATGCATCAGCCGCGCAAGGTAGGTATCGGCGTCGCGTTTTTCATGGGGCTGCTGATGGATGTGCATGATGCAGCGGTGCTCGGTGAGAACGCATTGGCGTACACGCTGCTGTCTTACTTCGCCATCATGATTCATAGGCGTGTACTGTGGTTCCCAGCCGGCACACAAGCATTGCATGTGTTCGTATTGTTGCTGGGGGCGCAGATCGTGGAGCTGATTGTCCGCTTGATTGTGGGTGGCAGATTTCCGGGTTGGTTGTATTTTGCAGAGAGCATAGTTTCTGCTTTACTCTGGCCTATTGTGGCGTGGATCTTACTCGCGCCGCAGCGCCGGGCGATCAATCGCGACGACACGCGGCCGCTTTGATGTGCCATCACCGACAGCCGGTATTGACGCCGAATGACTGAATTAAAAAATACCGAACGCGAATTACATCTCTTCCGCCTGCGCCTGTCTGTGGCGGGCGTGATGGTGTTTGTTTTGTTCGGCTGCCTGCTGGCGCGCTTCATCTGGTTGCAGGTATACAAACACAACGATTATGTAGCGCAGGCTGAAGAAAATCGGATTTCCGTCGTGCCTGTCGTGCCAAATCGCGGTCTGATCCTGGATAGAAACGGTGTGGTGCTGGCGCGTAATTACTCTGCCTATACGCTGGAAATCACTCCTTCAAAAATCGACGGCGATCTTGAAACGCTGATTGATGAATTGGCGACACTGGTCGATATTCAACCGAAAGATCGCAAGCGTTTCAAGAAGCTGCAGGAAGAATCACGCAATCTGGCCAGTTCACCGATACGCGTGCGCTTGACCGATGAAGAAGTCGCACGATTTTCTGCGCAACGTTATCGCTTCCCCGGCGTTGAGATTCAGGCGCGCCTGTTTCGCCAGTATCCACTCGGCTCGGTTGCCTCGCATGTAATCGGTTACATCGGCCGCATCAATACGCGTGAAGCGAAAGAAATCGACGCTAGTGACGACGCGACCAACTATCGTGGCACCGAACACATCGGCAAAGAAGGTCTGGAAAAAAACTACGAAGATAAATTGCACGGACGTACAGGTTACGAAGAAGTGGAAGTGTCCGCTGGTGGACGCCCAATCCGGACCTTGTCACGCACTGCAGCGACGCCCGGCGACAATCTGATTCTATCTATCGATATTGAATTGCAGAAAGTGGTCGAACAGGCTTTCGGCGATAGGCGCGGCGCCTTGATTGCAATCGAACCTTCGACCGGCGATGTGCTGGCGTATGTATCGATGCCGACCTTCGACCCAAATCTGTTTGTTGAAGGTATCGATCAGCAGAACTGGGACTTGTTGAATAATTCGCCGGATCATCCGCTGTTGAATCGTCCGTTGTCGGGGGCCTATCCGCCGGGTTCGACTTATAAACCATTCATGGCATTAGCCGCTTTGGAGTTGGGTAGGCGCAAACCGTCGGATGCGATTGCCGATCCGGGTTTCTTCTGGTTCGGTAATCACAAATTCCGCGACGATAAAGAAGGCGGGCATGGCATGGTCGATATGTACAAATCGATAGTGCAATCTTGCGATACTTATTACTACATGCTGGCCAACGATCTTGGCGTCGACACGATACATGATTTCATGAAGCCGTTCGGCTTCGGCCAGAAGACCGGTATCGATCTGAAGTTTGAACGCACCGGCGTGTTGCCATCCACCGCATGGAAGGCTGCTGCATACAAAAAACCGGAACAAAAAAGATGGTATGCCGGCGAAACCATTTCCATCGGTATTGGTCAAGGTTATAACTCGTTTACACCGTTACAGATGGCACATGCGACCGCAACACTGGCGAATAATGGCATTGTCATGAAGCCGCATCTGGTGCGGGAAATTGAAAACGGCGTGACACGTCAACGTACATTGACGGTGCCGAAAGAAAGTTATCGCATTCCCTTGAAGCAGGAAAACATCGATGTCATCAAGCGCGCACTGGTCGGTGTCAACAAGGAAGGTACCGGTGCACGTGTGTTTTCCAAAGCAGAGTATGTGTCTGCCGGCAAGACCGGTACTGCGCAAGTGATCGCGATCAAAAAAGGTGAGAAATACGATGCGAGCAAAATCTCGGACAGACACCACGATCACGCTTTGTACACGGCATTTGCACCGGCTGACAATCCACGTATAGCGATCGCCCTCATCGTCGAGAACGGCGGTTTCGGGGGCGCTGCTGCTGCGCCGATTGCCAAGGTGGCGATGGATTTTTATTTGCTGGGCAAGCGTCCTGACATGAAGGCACCAGTCAAAGTTGCGCCTATTCCAGAAGATGAACTCACAGATTAAATCCATGACGCCATCGATACGATTTCTACACATGTATGCATTGTTGCGATTGGAGCGTGCATGAACAAGCGTTCTCCATGGCAAATCTTGCAGCCTTACGTGCAGGTATTCGATGGCCCCTTGATCCTGATTGTCGGTTTGATTCTGGCGCTCGGAACGGTGACACTTTATTCTGCCGGCATCGATTTTCCTGGCCGGGTTGAAGATCATATTCGCAACATCATGATCGCCTTCATGGTGATGTGGATTGCTGCAATGATTCCGCCGCAGACGTTGATGCGCTTTGCGGTGCCGCTGTACATCGTTGGCGTGAGCTTGCTGGTCGGCGTGGCGATGTTTGGCTTGATCAGGAATGGCGCAAGACGCTGGATCAATGTCGGCATGATTATTCAGCCGTCCGAAATCATGAAGATCGCAATGCCGATGATGCTGGCGTGGTTTTTTCAAAAACGTGAAGGCATGACGCGCTGGCGTGAGTTTCTGGTTGCTGGCTTGTTGCTGGTTGCGCCTGTAGGTCTGATCATGCGTCAGCCGGATCTGGGTACTTCATTGCTGGTATTGGCGGCCGGGTTTTATGTGATCTTCTTTGCCGGCCTGTCATGGAAAGTCATTGTGGCGGCCGTGATAACCATGCTGGCCAGCCTGCCGGTTGTATGGTCGATGATGCATGACTATCAAAGAGGCAGGGTGTTGACCTTGATTGACCCAACCACAGATCCGCTAGGCAAGGGCTTCCATATTATCCAGTCGACGATTGCGATCGGTTCCGGTGGCATCACCGGCAAAGGATGGTTGAATGGCACCCAGGCACATCTGGAATTCATTCCCGAACGCACTACCGATTTTATCTTTGCGGTATTCTCGGAAGAATTTGGCTTGATCGGCAACAGCATTTTGTTATTGCTGTATTTGCTCCTGATCGGACGCAGCATGATCATCGCGGCCAATGCACCGACATTGTTCAGCCGTCTATTGGCCGGCGCGATCACGATGATTTTCTTCACATACGCATTCGTGAACATGGGAATGGTCAGCGGCATTCTGCCGGTGGTCGGCGTGCCTTTGCCATTCGTCAGTTATGGCGGCACTGCATTCGTCACGCTCGGTTTGGGCGTGGGTATTTTGATGAGCATACAGCGCCATAGAAAATTGATGCAAAGCTGATTTCGCCGCTTCACTGCTTGTGATGGGCAGGCAACCTTCATTAGGAGCAAGCAATGCAATGGAATTTTTCAACATCGCGCATTCTGGTCTTGCTGCCGATTCTGGCACTGGCCGCCTGCAGCAGCGTACCGCTCGACACTTCTTCATCCGGCAAGTCGCCTGCGGCACGTTCGGGCAGCGCAGCACATCCAAATCTGCCGCCTGCCGGTTCCGGTCGCGGCGGTTACTACAAGGATGATGGTCCGGGCGATGTGACGCCGGAAGGTTTGCTGGATACGCCGGATGCAGAGCCGCGCATCGAGCCGTATTCAAAAAGTGGCAATAAACCCTACGTTGTATTCGGCAAGCAGTATGTGCCGATTACCGATGCGCGACCCTTCAAACAGAAAGGACGCGGCAGCTGGTATGGCAAAAAATTCCACGGTCAGAAAACCTCATCCGGCGAACTCTACGATATGTACAAAATGTCGGCCGCGCATCCGACCTTGCCGATACCTTCGTACGCACGCGTGACTAATTTAAGCAACGGCAAACAAGTAATCGTGCGCGTCAATGATCGCGGGCCTTTCCATTCGAGTCGCGTGATCGATCTGTCGTACACCGCAGCGTTGAAACTGGGTTATATCGGGCATGGCAGTGCAGATCTGCAAGTTGAACGATTGTTGCCGGCTGATATAGAGCAGATCCTGGCGAACAAAGGGAATGCATCTACATCTACCGTGGCGATGGAGGTAGTTGCGATGCCGATGACCGAATCCACGCAGTTGGCGCCAGCGGCGATACAGCCGGTTACATTTGTTTCGAATGGGAGTACCTCGTCCAGCTCTGCTGCAACGCCAGTAGCGAGTGGTTTTTACCTGCAATTCGGTGCGTATTCGCAAGCCGTCAATGCGGAAAGTGTACGCACGCGTTTGGTACAAGATGCAGGCGGCGTCCTGCCGCAATTGACTGTCGAACCGTCGAATAATTTATTCCGTTTGTACAGCGGTCCGTTCGCTACCCGTGAAGCGGCTGCTGCTGCGGCTGCGCAAGTGCACGGTATGGCGGGCGCCAAACCGTTTGTGGTGCAGCGTTAATTTTAGTGAGATTCGCTGTCGGCTTTCATTTGCAAAGCACGATCATACAAGGCATTTTTCTTTTGTCCGGTGATATGCGCGGCGAGTGTCGCAGCCTGTTTTACTGAACACTCCTGCAACAGGATTTTCAGAATACGCTCGGCCTCGATCTCGTCCTGGTCACCAGCGGCAGGTGCGCCTTCCAGCAGTACGACAAACTCGCCTTTTTGCCGATTGGCTTCCGCATTGATCCATGCATTGGCTTCGGCCAATGTGCAGCGATGGATTTCTTCAAACATCTTGGTTAATTCTCGTGCGAATACGACATGACGCGTAGCCTCGAACGTGCTGGTCAATGCTTCCACGGTTTCGACTATGCGATGCGGTGCTTCGTAAAACACCATGGTTGCCGTGACGCTCTTCAGCTTGAATAAAAATGTTTCGCGCTGTTTGGCTTTGGCAGGCAAAAAGCCGACAAAATAAAATTGATCATTCAGCAAGCCGCTGGCCGACAATGCGGCCACGGCAGCAGATGCGCCCGGCAAGGGCGCCACGCGCAAACCGGCATTACGCACCGCATCGACTATGCGCGCGCCCGGGTCGGAGACTGCAGGCGTACCAGCATCGGATACCAGTGCAATGCGTTCGCCAGCCTGCAAACGACGGATCAACGTTTCTGCCACTTCACGCTCATTGTGCTGATGTGCCGCGATGAGTTTTTTTGACAAGCCGTAGCGGGTCAAAAGGTGACCGGTATTCCGCGTGTCTTCGCAAGCAACGGCATCGACTATCGATAAAGTGTGCAAAGCGCGCAACGATATGTCACCTGCATTCCCGATCGGTGTAGCCACCACATATAATGTCGCCGAAGGATAGATTTGCCGCTCGACGTCGCGTAATACTTCATGCAATAAATTCGGTAATGCATCATGCAGGGTGTCTTGCATAAGCGGCAAGGTCGTGGATGCGCTGTCGATTGGTTCGGTCATTGGGAGAATCGGATGTTGGGAAATTTAGCGAGAATGTTTGTGCTGGCTGCGGCCATCAGCGGATTGTGCGCGCCTGTACAGGCAAATACAACTGCTGTTATCGGCGGTGCTGTCAGCGCTGCCAGCAGTCTACCCGGCATTCAGACCCAGCGCTCGGTACTCGATAAGCTGCAACTCGCTCAAACCGATCTGGCTTTGCCGCGCGATGAAAATGATGATTTGAATAACGGCCCGATTCTCGAGGCGGTGGAAATGCCGGTCGTTGTTACCCGTCTACAGCCTGTGCGGATTGCACTGTTGTTGCCGCGTCGTTCGGAATCGCTGGCGCAAGTAGCTGACGCAGTTCGCTCCGGTTTCATGGCAGCTTACCAATATGAGCCGGCCAACATTACCGTCAATCTGGTGGAAACCGGCGATTCAGCACAAGACGTGCTGTCCGCGTATCTGGATGCCGCGATGCGCAATGACATTGTGGTCGGGCCGCTGACGCGTAGCGGTGCTACCGCGATTGCGCAAAACGGCAATGTCACCAAGCCGACGATTGCATTGGCCCAACTGGATGCGGCAGATGGCGCTGATATGCGCGTGCCGACGAATATGCTGGTGATGGGTTTGTCGATAGAAGATGAGGCGCGTCAGGTCGCCGATTGGCTGGGTGCGCGCAAGACCGGGCTTAAGGCATTTGCGATTTCCACGAATGCATCGTGGCAGCGTCGTGCTGTTAAAGCATTTGCGACGGAATGGCGACATCTCGGCTTGACATCAGAAACGATGGAGCTTGGCATGAGCAGCGGTTTTATTAACGCGGCTGCACTGGTGCAATTGAAAAAACGCATGCAGGCTGAAAAGCCGGCCCTGATTTTTGTTGCACTCGATGCTGCACAAACCATACAACTACGGCTGGCTATTGGTGGTGATGTGCCTTTGGTCGGTACTTCGCAATTGAATCCTCTGGCACTGGCCGATTGGGCGGGTGCCGATAAGTTGCTGGATCTGGAAGGTGTGCGTCTGCTCGACATGCCGTGGCAATTGCAATCGGATCATGCGGCCGTAATGGCTTATCCGCATCTGGCGAAAAGCGGCGAACAACGCATCAGTCCGGATATCGAACGTTTGTATGCGCTCGGCATCGATGCCTATCGCGTCGCACACAATATCGCGCTCAAGCAAAACGAATTCAATCTGGATGGCGTGACCGGCAAACTGGCAATTCGTTTCGGTCAGGGCGCGCCGCATTTTGATCGTGTCATGCAACCGGCGATATATCGCGACGGCAACGTGCAACCGCTGGAAACGCCCTGATACGCTGATGCACATCCCTGCCTTCCTCAGCCGTCCCCGCACTGCGAAGCAGATCAGCGGACAAATCGGCGAGGACGATGCGCTCGCTTATTTGCAGCAACAGGGGTTGACCCTGGTGGAACGTAATTTTCGCTGCAAGGGTGGTGAAATTGATCTGGTGATGCAAGCTAAAGACACATTGATTTTTGTCGAAGTCAGAAAGCGCGCCGACAAAGATCATGGTGGTGCCGCCGCCAGCGTCACGCCGGCCAAGCAAAAGCGCCTGATCATCGCCGCTCACATTTTTCTGCAGCGCTACAAGATGCCGCCGGCCTGCCGCTTCGATGTCATTGCGATCGACGGTACCGAGATGAGCTGGCTAAAGAACGCAATCGAAACCTGAATCCTCCTGTGCCACGCGACTCATCGCGATGGACTGCTCTATAATCCACGACACCATGATTAATCAACGCATACTCAGCCACTTCCATGAAAGTGCCGAGCTGAAAATTCAAGCCGCCTCCCTGTTGGCGCGTCCAATCGAACAGGCTGTGGAACTAATGTTCAGCGCCCTGTCTAACGGGAACAAGATTCTGGCGTGCGGCAATGGCGGTTCTGCTGCCGATTGCCAGCATTTTTCGGCGCAACTGGTTGGGCGATTCGAAAGAGAACGTTTGCCATTGCCAGTGATTGCGTTGACTACCGACACCTCTATCCTGACCGCCATCGGCAACGATTACAGCTATCAGGAAATTTTCAGCAAACAGGTGCAGGCCTTTGGACAGTCCGGCGATGTCTTGCTTGCATTGTCGACGTCCGGTAATTCTGCCAATGTGATTGCCGCTATCGAAGCAGCGCTGGAACGCGATATGCGGGTGGTGGTGATGACCGGTAAAGGTGGTGGCGCGATGGCGAAACTGATTACCGACGCAGATGTACATATCTGCGTCCCGCACGACCGCACTGCACGGATACAGGAAGTGCATTTATTAACGATACATTGTTTGTGCGACGGCATAGACGTCGCATTATTTGGAGGAGATGAAAATGATTGATTTGAATCGTGGTTTGAAAGTTGTACGACGTCCGATGGCTGTCGCGTTGATTTGTGGTGCCGTGCTGGTCAGCCTGCAGGGTTGCGTCGGCATTATGGTAGGCGGTGCCGTAGTCGGCACGCTGGCTGCTACCGACAGACGTACGCTGGGCGCGCAAACCGAAGACAAGGCAATTCTTGTCAAGGGCGAATCGCGGATTCCTAAAGTAGTAGGTGAAAGCGGCCACGTCAATGTGACGAGCTTCAATCGCAAGATTTTGCTGACCGGCGAAGTGCCGAATGAAGCGGCCAAAGCTGCCGCCGAACAGGAAGCTGCAGCGATTGAAGGTGTGCAATCGGTGGTCAATGAACTGATCGTCGCTGGTGCGTCCAGCTTTACCTCGCGCTCCAATGATGCCGTGATCACCGGCAAGGTGAAGGCCTCATTTGTCGATGAAAAAAATCTGTCTGCCAATTCGATCAAGGTTGTAACCGAGCGCGGTGTGGTTTATCTGATGGGCCGTGTGACACAGGGCGAAGCCAATCTGGCAGCCGAGATTACGCGTGGTGTCAGTGGTGTGGCCAAGGTCGTCAAGGTGTTTGAATACATCACCGACGAGGAATATCGTATGTTGAGCACAACACCGGATACCACTCAGAATGCCGCACCGAAGAAATAGCGATTAAATAATATTGCCGTTTAACAAGCGGCAGTTTTGGAGTGATATATTGAGGCCGCGCGACAGTTTGTCGTGCGGCTTTTTCATTGGGAGCAACCATGACAGCAGTGCTCGTTTTACTGGCCATCATCGCAGTCGTCGTATTCTGGGGCGTAGGCGTATACAACCGCATCATCGCCTTGCGCAATTACTTCGAGAACGCGTTTTCTCAAATCGACGTGCAACTCAAGCGTCGCTACGATCTGATTCCAAATCTGGTCGAAACCGCCAAAGCCTATATGGCGCACGAACGCGAGACATTGGAAGCGGTCATTTCGGCACGCAATCATGCAGTCGATGCGAACAATAAAGTCTCGGGTCATCTTGCAGATGCAAGCGCATTCAAGCAGATGGTCGCCGCTGACGACGCACTGAGTGCATCACTGGGCAAACTCTTCGCCTTGTCGGAAGCTTATCCCGACCTGAAGGCAAATCAAACCATGATGCAGTTGAGCGAAGAACTCAGCAGCACAGAAAATCGCATCTCCTTTGCGCGTCAGGGTTACAACGATAGCGTGATGTCATACAACGTTGCGATCCAGCAGTTTCCCGGTTCGGTAATTGCCAATTCCTTCGGTTTCAAAGCGGCAGAATTGCTGGAGGCTACAGAAACGCCGGAAGAACGCAAGGCGATCAAAGTCGTGTTCTGATTGTTGAACACATCAAGCTTGCCGCCGTCGGAAAGCGTGAGTCGTATGCGCTTGATCTTTGTGGTTGTGCGTAATGCGTGCGCACTAGAATCCCGCACGGCGCAATGAATTTCTTCGAACAGCAGGAGCATGCAAGACGGCAGACCAGAATGCTGGTGCGGCTGTTCGCGCTCGCGGTGCTGGCGATTGTGCTCGCAGTCAATTTTGTCATGGCATTGCTGTGGATACTGATACAGGGCCAGCCCTGGTCAGGTGCGCATCACTACCCTCACGGATTTTTTCTTACCAATACCGTTGTCACCGTCATTCTGATTTGCGGTGGAACCTTGATTGAGACGTTCAATCTCCGTGATGGCGGCGATGCCGTGGCACGCATGGCTGGCGGTCGCATGGTTGCACTCAATACGAGTGACATACATGAACGACGTCTTCTCAACGTCGTGGAAGAAATGGCACTTGCATCCGGCATTGCCTGTCCCAGGGTTTATCTGCTGGACAAGGAAGAATCGATCAATGCATTCGCCGCAGGATACAACCCGAATGAAGCGGTAGTTGCGGTCACACGCGGCACATTGACACGTCTTACGCGGGATGAATTGCAAGGCGTGGTCGGCCATGAATTCAGCCATATCCTGAATGGCGACATGCGCCTGAATCTCAAGTTGCTCGGAGTGTTATTCGGTATAGAGATGGTTGGTGATTTTGGCCGGAAGACCATGGAATTTGTCTTGTACAGCTCTGATGACAGCGTTACGGTCAGAAAAATTACTGTGTTTCACATAGCGGCGCTTGCGTTTGGCGTCACGTTTTTTGTAATTGGATATATAGGACTTTTTTTCGGTCGTTTAATCAAATCCGCCGTTTCACGCCAGCGAGAATTTCTCGCCGATGCCAGTGCAGTTCAATTCACGCGAAATCCGGATGGCCTCGGTAATGCCTTGCGCAAGATAGGCGGGCTGAGTCGCAAAAGTTTTTCGGGTGCCTACATCGAGCATCGAAATGCAGAGCAGCTTTCTCATTTGTTTTTAAGTGCGGTGCGACCTAATTTAATGGCGGGCCTCTTTGCAACGCATCCACCATTGCGTGAACGCCTGCGGCGTATTTATGGCCGTGATGTTGCTTTGCTGGATGCACAGGAAATGCCGGCGGAAGATGTCGTCTTCCCTGTGCCGACTGGTTCTTTGCCGGACATTGCTTATGCCGCCAGTTCGTTGGCCGAGATGAAATCAGACCTGCTTGCAAGCACTGATGCAATTGCCGCGACGGCCGCACAAGCTTACGGCGGCGCACTCGCTAAAATCAGATTGTGTCCGGAGATAGATCAGGCAGTGCATGATCCTTACGCTGCGCCTTTACTGGTTTACGCCTTATTGCTTGGTCCTGAGCGGGAACAAAGTCCGCAGCGGCAATGCTTGTCTGAATATCTGCCGCAGCAAGCAGCAAAAGTTGCACAATTTGCTGCAGCGATCGCGCGCTTGCCCGCCGATGCACGCCTACCCCTGCTTGATTTGATGATGCCGGCGTTGCGGCAATTACCGATTACGGCTCGGGATGCGATGCTGGCCCAGGTCCAGCGAATGATCGCCAGCGATCAGCGTGTGAGTCTGAATGAATTCGTTTTGCAAACGGTACTGGTGCGTCGCCTTGCTGTGCAGGCAAACCGTGCGGTACGCGTTAAATATTCTGCAGTGACTGAGTTGAAGCCGGAATGCCATGTCTTGTTTTCTCTAGTGGCGCATGTGGCCGCACCACTGTTGCAGCAGTCTGCGCAGTCATTGTTCATACGCGCGGCAGATTTCTCTCCGGCTCTCTTTTTGGTGAAAACGGATTTAATCGAAATCGCCGCATTAAGTTACGGCAGGATAAAGACCGCATTGGATAAAGCCAATCAGTTGGCGCCTTTGGCTAATCCGGCATTGATCAAATCCTTGCTGGCGATCGCCGGCGAGCAATCGCCCTTGCCACTACCGCTGGCCGATTTGTTGCGTGCGATTTGTGCTGCGATTGAAGCGCCGATGCCTGCTGCAGTGGCCGCTGTCTATACCGCTTCAGGTTGGCCGGATGCATCCTTGTCATAAAACCGATGGAATGCACTTACATTTTCCGACTAAACGCTGGGAGTCGGACCTGACTATAATGGGCGCAGCTTCATAGGTATAACTACAGGCTTATCTGCCCCGGATTGTCGATTATGCAAACATCAGTTCCCGCAAGTCCCAAACGTCGCTGGCTCAAGCTGGCGGCATTGCTCATAGTCGCAGTGTTGGTGGTAGTTGGTTATCTATCGGTATCGCAGAAAGAAACGATACCTGATGTCACCTTCGTCAATCTGCAAGGCAAGAAAATCACTACACAGGATTTGCGCGGCAAGGTCGTGATGATCAATTTCTGGGCGACCTCGTGCACGACTTGCGTCAAAGAGATGCCGGAGATGATAGAGACGTTCAAGAAATATCATGCGCAAGGTCTGGAATTTGTCGCCGTCGCGATGGCTTACGATCCGCCAAATTATGTGTTGAATTTTGTCGAGACGCGCAAACTGCCATTTACCGTGGTGCTCGATACGCAAGGTGGGCTGGCAAAATCTTTTGGTGATATCCAATTGACGCCAACCACATTGGTGATCGACAAGGATGGTCACATCATCAAGAAATATGTGGGTGAACCTGATTTCCCGGCCTTGCATCAATTGCTGAAAAAAGAGTTGGCAGCCTGAGTTGATTGCCTAATTGATGCAGACGGTGCTACTAACTTCCTGTGCGGGATTTCTTCCCGCCACTCACGCGCTCAATGTTCGCCAGATCGCACCAGCTTTGTACTTCAGTGAAATTATTTTCGCTTAACAAGTCGCGTACAGCCTCAGCCTGATCGTAACCATGCTCCATCAATAGCCAGCCATCGGCAGACAGATAGCGCGCAGCCTGCTGGCTGATGATGCGCAAGGCTGATAAACCATCTGCGTGATCGGTGAGCGCATCTATCGGCTCAAAGCGCAAATCGCCTTCCGATAAATGGCGATCGCCGGCGACGATATAAGGTGGGTTGGAAACGATCAAATCAAACTGCTGTTCAGCGATTGCGACGAACCAGTCGCTACGCAAGAACTCAACATCAACCTGATTATTTTTTGCATTGCCTTGTGCGACCAGCAAGGCATTTTCGCTCACATCCAGCGCGGTAACGTGCGCGTCGCGCCGTGTGTGTGCAATCGCAATCGCAATCGCGCCCGAGCCGGTACCCATGTCCAGCACGCGACCATGTAACGGCAAATGCTGCAAGGCCAATTCAACCAGTAATTCGGTATCCGGTCGCGGAATCAACACTGCAGGATCGACTTGAAATGTCAGACCGAAGAATTCGCGTTCGCCCAGCAGGTAAGCCATGGGCTCGCCTGCAATGCGACGTTGAAACAAGGTATTGAGCTGTTCTGCTTCAGCGGTATTTAATGCGCGCTCTGATTGCGTAATCAGCTGCACGCGCGTCAACTGCGTGACGTGACCAATCAGCATGCGTGCTTCCAGTTGTTCTACCGGCGCGCTACGCATGATGCTCGCAATCGTATCGCCGGCCAGGATGCTCATCATGCGCGCAAGTAGTTTAATACGATGTGTACGAAGACTTTTTCTGGAACGCAGTGCGCAACAGGAATATCGCAATCACGACGAACCATACCAGCGCCCATTGCGGCAAAGACAGGCCCAGGATAGGTGCGTATTCAGTCGTGCACAAACCATCTGCCTGGAACAGGAATGGCAAGAGCTTGGCGGTAGGGATCGTATTCAACGACGTTTCCAGAGGATCGATGCCGCAAGATACGGTTGGATGTGCCTTGATATAAATGTGCCAGCCAGCGACGCCGGCTCCTGCCAGAGATACCAATGCAGCCAGCGCGGCACCGATTTTGGCGGTAGCTTCTTTGCGGAATGCCGCAATCAGGCAGATGATGGCGATGGCAGCAAAGGCGTAACGCTGGATCACGCAGAGCGGACATGGCTGCATATTTTCGACATGCTGCAGATAGAGTGCCACGGCTAACAATGCCAGCGATACGAAGGCGACTGCGAGTAAAACGGGTTTGGATTTTTTCATGGTCTTTTCTTGGAGAAACAGTGCACGGTATGAGTGGTGGCTATCGAATAAGGTTCAGCAGAATTGTGCATCAACTGGCGTCGCCTAGCGCTGCCAGCAAATCGGCTTGATGTTCTGCCGCCAGTGCATTGGTCAACTCGGCCAGGTCGCCATCCATGATGAAATCCAGCTTGTATAAAGTCAGATTAATGCGGTGATCGGTCATGCGGCCTTGCGGGAAATTATACGTGCGTATGCGTTCGCTGCGATCGCCCGAGCCGATCAGCGATTTGCGCGTTGCTGCCTCCTTCGATTGCTGTTCGCGCAACTGCACATCCTTGATGCGCGCCGCCAATACCTTCAATGCCGACGCCTTGTTCTTGTGCTGGCTGCGATCATCCTGGCATTCAACCACGATGCCGGTCGGTAGATGTGTGATGCGCACTGCCGAATCGGTTTTGTTGATGTGCTGACCACCGGCGCCGGATGCGCGATAGGTATCGATGCGCAAGTCGGCCGGATTGATGTTGACGTCTTCAACCTCGTCGGCTTCAGGCATGACGGCGACGGTGCAGGCCGACGTGTGTATGCGGCCCTGGGTTTCTGTTGCCGGCACGCGTTGTACGCGATGGCCACCGGATTCGAATTTCAATTTTGAATACGCGCCGTTGCCAACCACACGCACGATCACTTCCTTGTAACCGCCGACTTCGGATGCAGACTCGGACACCATTTCTATCTGCCAGCGATTGCGTTCGGCGAAGCGCGTGTACATGCGCAGCAGGTCGCCAGCAAATAATGCGGATTCATCGCCACCGGTGCCGGCGCGAATTTCCAGAAAGATATTGCGTTCATCATTAGGATCTTTCGGTAACAGCATTTTTTGCAGATCGATTTCCAGCTGCTCCATGCGTGCCTTCGCCGCCGCCATTTCTTCCTGCGCAAAATCCTTCATGTCAGGATCGGACAGCATGCTCTGCGCATCCTTGATGTCGTTATCGGCTTGCGTGTAATTACCGTACAGCGCGACCAGAGGACCTAGCTCTGCATGTTCGCGCGTCAGCTTGCGGTAATTGTCCATATTGGAGGTGACATCTTCCTGCATCAGCAGCACATTCACTTCAGCCAGGCGCTCGGTCAATTGATCGAGCTTGCTGAGCATGGATGGTTTCATCATGGTTTGTTCTTGTATGCGAGGGTTGATTCGGTGGTTTGCGGCAGCTTTGTAAACTGGCGGCAAACAAGATTTTGTATAAGTCTGCAGCAGCGTGCAGAGATCGCGTAAGAGCGTCGCTAGCGCTTGGTACGGAAGAGTTGCGGCAGCAAGGCGGCGAGGCGGGCGCGCTCGTCGCCTTGTGCATTGTTGAGTGCCTGTTGCGGACCATGCAGGAATTTTGCAGTCAAGCCTTTTGACAGCGCTTCTAATACGGCATCGATGTCTTCGCCCTTGGCCAGCAATTTGCGCGCACGTTCCAGTTCTATCATGCGCATGGTTTCGCTGGATTCATGCAGGTCTTGAATGACAGGAACAACGGCGCGCGCGTCCATCCAGTGCATGAAAGATTGCACGCGTGTTTCAATAATTGCTTCTGCCTGTGCTACCGCAGCCTGGCGATTTTCCACGCCGGTTTGCACAAAGTTGCCGAGATCGTCGACGGTGTACAGGAAGACGTCGTCAAGGCGGCCGATCTCTGGTTCGATATCGCGTGGTACCGCCAGATCGACCATGAACATCGGCTTGTGGCGGCGTGCCTTGATCGCGCGCTCCACCATGCCGAGGCCGATGATAGGTAGCGATGATGCCGTCGATGAAATAACGATGTCGTAAGTTGCCAGTTGGTCCGGCAAGTCAGCGAGGCGAATCGCGCGACCGTTGAAACGATGGGCGAGTGCTTCACCGCGTTCCAGCGTACGGTTGGCGATGGTCAGTGATCGTGGATTTTGCGCAGCGAAGTGTGTGGCGCACAACTCGATCATTTCGCCGGCACCGATGAACAATATATTTTGTTCGGATAGTTTGTCGAAGATGCGTTGCGACAAACGTACCGAAGCCGCTGCCATCGACACGCTGTGTGCGCCGATTTCCGTCGTGCTGCGTACTTCTTTTGCAACGGCGAAAGTGCGCTGAAACATTTGATGCAAATAAGTGCCGAGTCCGCCTGCCGCTTCTGCATGGCGCACGGCGTCTTTCATCTGGCCGAGAATTTGCGGTTCGCCTAACACCATCGAATCCAAACCAGATGCAACACGAAATGCGTGACGCACGGCATTGTCTTGCGGCAGTGCGTACAGGAAGGGACGTAATTCAGAATAAGGCAGCTTGTGATATTCGGCGAGGAAGTGCGCCGTCAGATCGATCGCTTCATTCACGCCGCCGGGCAAGTGGCTGGCGGCATACAACTCGGTGCGGTTGCAGGTCGAAAGTATCGCTGCTTCATCGGAAATGTTTTGCTGGTCGCTGCGGCCATACCACCCTCGCGCGGAAGCCACCGCTTGACCGAGTTGGTCAGCAGGAAAGGCTACCTTTTCGCGCAGAGAAACAGGCGCGGTAGTGTGGTTGAGGCCGACGGCCAGCAGTTGCATTTATGGCACCAACGTTCGAGTTGAGTCGATGCATATTATAGCCTGTTGCACTATGGTACGAAGCTCTTGCCCTTAGGCATGCAAGGAGGTGTTTTGGGCGCGCTTAAATACTGAGGCAGAGCGGCAGGCTGAGTGTAAATGTTGTGCCCTTGCCTGCCACGCTGACGAAGCGAATTTCGCCCAGATGGCGCTCGATGACGGTTTTTACAAATACCAATCCCAGGCCGACGCCGTCGTGACGTGGCTGGTTAGGCAAATCGACACGCTGGAAACGCTGAAACAGTTTGCCTTGATCGGCATCGGCAATGCCATAGCCATGATCGCAAATACTGCACATGACGCGTATTTGTTCGCCGTCCTGTTCCGACCATAGCGCGCAGAGGATGCTGGTGTGATCGGGGCTGTAGTTGATCGCATTCGACATCAAATTGCTTAATGCGCGTGTCAGCAAGGTACGGTCGGCACGGACTGAATATTCGCCTTCTGCAATATCGACCTTCAGATCAATGTGTCGACTTTTTGCCAGCGACCACATTTCATCGGAGGCATCAAATAACAGATCCTGGAAGTCGACTTCTTCCAGGCGATATTCCTCCGATTCCGCACGCGCCAACTGCACAAAATTATCTGCCAGGCCGAGTGTCTTGCGGCAGGCTTTTTCAATACGGGCAAAGAGTTCCTGCTGTGGCAATTCGGAAGAGCTTTCATGCTGCAATTCGAGCAAGGCCAGAATCGATGCTTGCGGTGCGCGCATGTCGTGCGACAAAAAGCGCAGGGTTTCATCACGGCTGCGCTCGATCGCACGTATCGTTGAGATGTCGAGAATGCTGACGATCCAGCCTGTCAGTAGATTCGTGGCCGAATAACACGGGCCGCTTTTAACCAGTAGATCGCGCCCCGCATGATCTTGCGCAGAGACGCCGTTGAGCAAGGCCTGAGCATGGTTCAGATCGAGCAGATGCGGCCAGTCAAAAGAAAGATTGATGGCCTGATCGACAGGGACCGGCATTTTGAGTTGCGCCAGTAATTCAATCACCGAGACGCCGCGCACATTGTCACGTCCCAGGCTCCAGTAATAATCATTTGCATGTCGGTTGGCCAGCAAGATGAGGCCATCGATGGACGTGACGAGCGTGGCATCCGGCAGATTGTCCAGATTGTCAGAAACGAACTGGCGTAAATCACGCACCCGGCGTGCTGCATTTTTCATCGCCGAGATGCGCTGCTCCAGTACATCGGTGACAGCTTCGGATGATGGTGCAGTTTTTTCTTCCGGCAGTAAATGCGGCTCCTTGTCGAGGCGGGTAAATTCCTGCCCCAGATAGTTGATGGCGGCTTCCAATCGTCGCCAGCTCCATAAAGGATAAGAGATCACGATGGCAATGATGGCGATCGATGGTGGCAGCCAGATGTTCATGAAGCGCAAGCCGATATAGCTGGTTAAAACCGTAATCAATAACCACATGCCTGCAGCGAACAAGGCGCGGCGCGGCGATAGCAGTAAATAACCAAGCATCGCCATGAATACCGGGATGACAGAAAACAGGATCGCCTCCAATGGAGTGGCGATATGGATGCTTTTCCCCTGCATCAGATTGTTGAGTATTTGCGCATGGATTTCGATTCCTGGCATTGCCCCTGTATTGCCGGCAACCGGCGTCGGATACGAATCTGTCATGCCGGGTGCGGTGGCGCCTATCAGCACGTATTTATCGGTAAAGAATTCGGCCGGGACTTCGCCGCGCAACACCGCAACATACGGGATTGACTGGATATGACCAACGTTGCCGGCAAACGGTATATACATCTGGTCGGCCCGTTGCCAACTATCGAGGCCGGCAACATTGGTTTGCACAGCGCTTTTTGGAAGCGTCGGTGCGGTCTGTTCTGATTCGCCGATAGTCAGTAGCGCAGCCGAGAAATTTTGCCACCATTGACCGCCCTGGCCTTCACGTAAAAATACACTGCGAACCACGCCGTCGTTATCGTGCGTCAGATTGATGTGGCCGAGTGCGCTGGCTGCCGCAGCAAGTTCTGGTGTCGGCAAATTTGCAGTCAGACCATGTCCTGCATTCGTGATGGTTACAGGTAAAACAGTGCGGCCATTTTGCTTCAATGCCGCTGCCAGTTTTTGGTCGCCGGAGGATGTGCCATCTGTTCGCGACGGCTCTGGTTCCGACAAAATTACATCGAATCCGATTGCGCGTGGCTGGGCTTGGTTCAGTTTGTTGATCAAGTCTGCATGAACTGCGCGCGTCCATGGCCAGCGACCGAGTTGCGCCAGACTATAGTCATCGATCGCCACAATGATGATGTCGTCCGGTGTAGGTTTGTCGACCGTGGACAAGAACAAGTCATAGCGCGATTGATCCAGCCGACTCAGACCATTTTGCCAACTGACAGTCGCCGCAATCGCAGTCAGGATGAAGAGCAATACCAGCCACTCACGCAGCGCAAGACGCTGCCTGAGTGGAGAAAGCCAACGAGGTCTCATCAAGTGTGTGTGCTGAACAGCTTAGCGGGGTGTACTGCGCGAGATTTCTTTCGGACGCAAAGGATGTCCGTCATTGATGATCCATTGATCCGTCACAATCAGGGTTTGTGCAAACGAGAACGGATTGCTGCTGCCATTCGCATTGACGCTTTGCACGCGGGCGAAGTAAGTGCCGAACGACGGACGAGGAAGTTTGATTTCATTGCCGGTAACGCTGGTGGTAAAGAGCAGCCAGCTGAATTCCATATCGCGCGCAACTTGCACGTTGTACTTTTGGTTGGCGGAGCCCGGCCAGCGCAATACCAATTCCTTGAAGTCGCCATCGACGACTGACGGTGCCGCCTGCGTCGGCAGTGCCTGGAAAGATTCGCGATTTCTGATGTTGGCAGCCATGGTGCGTGGCATGCCTTCCAGGCCGAATTTATCGATCGCGGCAATTCGCACAAAATAATTGCCTTCCTGAATATTGTTGATCACGACTTCATTGGTATTGCTGTTGGCTTCCGCCAGCAGGTTCAGAAGTTCGCCATCCTGTGCGATTTGCACGTGGTAGGCGCGCGCGTCGGTGATTGGTTCTATGTTGAATTTCACAGCTTCATCTTGTCGATATGGTGTGCCGGTCAATTGTGGCGGCGGCAGCAAATCGATTGCCGGCCCAATGACATCGCGCGTGATGAGATTGCCTTTGGCCAGCGGCAGCATGCGTGTTTCCGGTGCTTGTAGTGAGCCTACTGCGACGCGGCCTTCCAGGACTTCAGTCGTGACTTTTTGATTGTTAATGCTGACGCGGAAATATGTGCCACGTACACCGGCAACTGACAATGGCGTATGGACTTCGAAGCGCCCTCGATTGACATCCAGTGGCGACACGCGTGACACGACACGGCCACGCATCAATTTGACTTCGGTGCGCGGGCTGGCGGTGTACAAGGATTTGCGCAGTTTGGTTATCAGTACGCTGCTATTGGACGGCACAGAAACGCGTGATTCATCGATTAGCGAAATGGTCAGGAAGCTGTTGGCTTCTGTCGTGATGCGCATGCCTTCGGTGATGCGGCTGCCGATGTTCAGGATAGTCGAACTGCCATCTGCCGCAGTTGCGGTGATGGAGCCGTTACGTGCAGTCACGATGGCTTCGCTAGGTTCGTCGGGTAACAATTCGGCAGGGATGAGGATCGCGGTGCCGATAGGGATATTGCTATCTTTATTGATTTTGTTGGCTTGGCCAATTGCGACCCAGTTGCCGCTTTTACTCGTCAGACGCTGTGCGATGGA
Organism: Herminiimonas fonticola; assembly: GCF_003293745.1. Lineage (GTDB taxonomy): Bacteria > Pseudomonadota > Gammaproteobacteria > Burkholderiales > Burkholderiaceae_D > Oxalicibacterium > Oxalicibacterium fonticola. The sequence continues at coordinate 15,590 of NZ_PTLZ01000001.1, read as the reverse complement.
GATCAGGGTATCGCCTGATTGCGCGTAATAGGTGATGCCGGATACATTGACCTTGATGCTGCCCGGCGTTTGAGCGGCAACGGGCACACTGACGAACAGGAACGATCCTATTGTCAGCGCAGCGACCAGCATCAATTTTTGAAGGGGAATGCGCATGTCATCTCTCCGCGCAAACCTTGTGCGCTAGCTTAACCAGTCATTTGTTCCAGGCGATAGCCGTAGCTATAAACCGGAGCCAGTCGAAAACCATGTTCTGGACGCAATTGTAGCTTGCTCCGGACTCTGGATACATGAGTGTCCATGGTTCGCGATGGAATTTCTACATCCCTGGCCCATACCGCTTCCAAAATGTAGGCGCGCGACAACGGACGTCCCAGATTGCGGAAGAACAGCAAAGCCAGATCAAATTCTTTTTGCGTTACTTCAACCGGTGTACCCGACACGGTCAAGCGTCCGGTACGTGCTTCAAATATAAAATTGCCGAACTGGATCTGCTCGATCGGATTCTGACTTGGATAGGCGCGGCGCAGCAAGGCTTGCACGCGTGCCAGCAATTCGCCACGGCGAATCGGCTTGATCATATAGTCGTCGGCGCCTGCGGCCAAACCAGCCACGATGTCGTCTTCGCCAGAGCGGCTGGTCATGAACAGGACCGGCAAATTGGCTGGCAGCTTTTCGCGCGCCCAGCGCAACACATCGGCACCACTAAGGTCTGGTACCTGCCAGTCAATAATCAGCATGTCGAAACTTTCTCGACGCAGTTGATTCAACAATTCTTTGCCACTTTGAAACGGGTGGGAGAAGTGACCAGCAGCATTGAGAACCTGACAGACTAAATCGGTCTGGCTACGGTCATCATCGAGTACGGCAATTCGCATATTTTTGGCGCTTCAGGAGCAAGTTGTATTTTGTTTCTCTAATTTAACAAAGTATTCTCATGCTGGGTCTTCAACCGTTCTGATGTGACAATATTTCACAAAATCCGAGGCGGAATACCTGTTGTTTATGGTTTTTTTGCCTCATGTCAGTCTTTTTCTGACAACTGTGGCCGATTAAATGTACTCCCGCAAATTGCTGGATTCAACAAAATATCTCACGTCAGCTTCCATTTTTAGTTCTATAGCCGGCCTGATTTGATCGGTGGTTGGTCAGCGAGTCTGCGCTACGCGATTTTTTCTGATGAGTTGCGAGCTTCCATATGAATATCAAGCACGTCACAGAGTTATTTAAAATGCATTGATTGTTGCGGGATACTTTCTATACTGAAAGTGCAAGAACCGAGAAGGTTGGAACTGACCGGAGGCAATCATGAAAGTACATCTCTTTGATTCCTGGCATCTCCCGCATTTCAAACATTCCAAAGATGATTTAAGAGAGGCTGAGTTTGACATCCTGACGCTGTTGGCGTTTTCGATCGGCGTCCCACTGCTTATTTTGGGAGGTTTATCGCTTATGGAGATACTGTTTGGCTGGAGTTTGCTTTAAATCTGAATTTCGCTTGAATGACGTCTCATGACGCAATAACGTGTTTGCACACGTTTGTTTTATATGAATGACCGCTGGTAGCGCGTAGCTACTGAATCAATAAAAACGGACAAGGCACCCAATATGCCTTGTCCGTTTTTTTAATGGCTTTAGCTGAAGTAAAAGCCGGAAGTGTGTTTACTTATTTTTTGGACAGGCAGGTTTTCATGAACTTTTTGCGTTCATCGCCCTTCATCGCTGTAGCGTCGTTATTGCAAGCCTTCATTTTGTCGCGTTGAGCCTGTTGTGCCGGGCTTACTTTGGCGTCATCACCACTCAGGCATGATTTCATGAATGCTTTACGCTCATCGCCTTTTTTGCCTGTAGCGTCTTTATTGCAGTGGGCCATTTTTTCTTGCTGAGCCTGTTGTGCCGGGCTTGGCGTTTTGGCCGGCGCAGGATCTGCAGCAAAGGCACAGGTAGCAAAGGCGCTGGAAACAAGAAGTGTTAAAAGTTTGTTCATTGGAACCTCTCAAGAATGGGTAATTGAAAAACACTTTTTTAAGTATTGATACCACTACTACCGTACTGCCGTAATTACAACGACCAGAGACTCCGTTCAGTTGACATCCATTGCATCAACCTTGTCGGAAGACGCCCGTAAAACCTAGCTTCTTCCGGCAACAACCCTAAGCAAAGAATTTGCCTTTCAACATGCTTAGTCCTTGCTGTAACAACTCATTTTGCGGAACCTGTCCATTTGGTGTGAGCTGGTCGATAATTTGCGGCAGAAGCTGGGCCAGGCCGACTGATGCATGTTCAGGTTCCACGCCGGCCTGTTGCGCAATTTGCTGGATATTGTCTGCGCCCAGGGCATCCATGATCTGATCCCCCGAGACTGCCTGATTTTCCCCTGTGCCTATCCAGGATGCAACCTGGTCGCCCAATCCGCCGCCCTGCAGTTGCTGCAAAAGTGCTGGAAGGCCGCCGGCATTATTGATCAGGCCCATTACACCGCCCAGCAAATCACCTTGTGCGACCGGATCCTGTTTTTGCGCGCCCAGAGAACCCATTACCTGTCCTGCCAGTTGATCGAGTAATCCCATCATAACCTCCAAAAAAGGCCATACATGGTGCCGTATCGGCACGATACAGGATGGCTGCAACAATCCTGTATCGATCATACTAAGTCAAAATGATGTCTTGTTGATTACTTGATTTCTTGGATGCTGGACGATGAATGGAATACGAAGAAAGAGAGAATAATTTGACGCGCAAAAAATGATGACGCTTGTGAATGCACGAATGTGACAGATTTTGCGGGAGGTGTTCAGATGTAGAAATGCGGGTTGGCAGACCAGCTGCTAACCCGCATTGAATTTGGTGGCCCGGGGCGGAATCGAACCACCGACACAAGGATTTTCAATCCTCTGCTCTACCGACTGAGCTACCAGGCCAAGGCGCGCAAGTATAGCAAAACTATTGGAATATGCAAGCACTACATTCAATTTGAATTGATCGCAGCCGCTATAATGTTCTCACTCAAGCAAGTTCTTGCAGTGTTTTATCTTCTTTTTCACAGGTTCGGCTTTATGCATATACAAAGCGACGTTTGTATTATCGGCGATGGTGCCATTGGCAAAGTGGCTGCGCTTGGGTTTGCGCAAGCGGGATTGAAAGTTGCCTTACTTAGTCCACTCAGCCCGCTTTCCGCATCCTCCAATAAAGCAGCGCAGCCACCAACTTCTGTCGCGGAAGCCTGGGATGTGCGGGTCTATGCCGTCAATCATGTCGCGCATAATTTATTGTCCTCTGTAAAAGTATGGGAGGCGCTGGATACTGGGCGTATCGCACCTGTCGATTCCATGATGGTGAATGGCGATGCTGCCGGTGAATTGGCATTTGATGCATATGGTGCGCGCGTCGGCACTTTGGCCTGGATCGTGGAAGACCGTAATTTGAATCAGGCACTGGATGCTGCACTGAAGTTTGCGTCAAACGTAAGAGCCGTCAATGGTCGCGCAGTCGATTTGAAAATAAGCGATCAGGCTGCTAGCGTGCAGTTGGAAAACGGCGACACGCTAAGCGCCGAGTTGGTGATTGGTGCGGATGGCGGGCAATCCTGGGTGCGCTCGCAATGTAATATCGATTTCGATTACCGTCCTTATGGCCAGCGCGCGATTGTCAGTAATTTCGCATGCGAAAAACCGCATCACGGCGCTGCACATCAATGGTTCTCGGTAGCGGAAGGCGTCATCGCCTTGCTGCCTTTGCCTGGCAATCAAGTGTCGCTGGTATGGTCGGCGCCGGATGCCTTGGCCGATACTCTGTCGCAGGAATCGCTAACGCAACTGGCCGCACGCCTGAGTGCCTTGGCCGCTACTGAACTCGGCACACTGACGCCTTTGCAGCCGGAAGTAGTGAAATCATTTCCCTTGTCCTTGATACGCCCGCACGCGATTACAGCAGCACGCGTCGCCTTGATCGGCGATGCCGCGCATGTGGTGCATCCGCTGGCTGGACATGGAATGAATCTGGGCTTTGCCGATGTTGCCGGTTTGATCAAAGCAGTCGTTGAGCGCGAAGAGCATCGCGATTGCGGCGACGCACGCGTGCTGGCGCGTTACGCGCGTTCGCGCAAGGAAGATATACTGCTGATGCAATTTGCGACCGATGGTTTGGCACGCTTGTTTGGCACGGCATTCGAACCTTTGCGCATAGCCCGCAATTTGGGATTGAACTTGGTGAACAAGTTGCCGGTCTTAAAAAGGCGTTTGATCGGTCATGCGATGGGCAGCAAGAATCAGTAATAAGAGCGCGCAGTATTTTGTTGGCAGGTTGAATCAACTTCTGCTCAAAAATTTAATCGGAAATTAACAATGAAAATGATCAAGACTGCGTTTGCAGTATTGCTGGGTTTGACTTTTGCTTCTGCATTTGCGGAAACGGCGCAAGAAGCGGCTGTAAGGAAAGCGATTGAGCCACGGCTCGGTGATGAAGCAAAAGTAATGTCTGTGACTAAAACGCCGTATTCCGGCTTGTTTGAAGTGCAAGTGAACGACGACATTATTTATACCGATGCGAAGGCGCAGTATTTATTCGTCGGTCGCGTGGTGGATACCAAAACTTATCAGGATTACACCAAGGCGCGCCTGGATGCAATCAACAAGGTCGCGTTCAGCGATTTGCCGCTGGAAGCTGCGATGAAACAGGTCAAGGGCAATGGCAAGCGCGTGATTGCCGTGTTTGAAGATCCGAATTGCGGCTATTGCAAACAATTCCGCAAGACGCTGGAAGAAATCAACGATATTACTGTCTACACTTTCATGTACAACATTCTGTCGCCGGATTCGATTACTCGTTCGCGCAACATCTGGTGTTCTGCGAACCGCAACAAAGCCTGGGACGAATGGATGTTGAACGGTAAAAATCCTGCTATTGCATCTGACAATTGCGTTGCGCCGCACGAAAAAGTATTGGCACTCGGGCGCAGCATGAGAGTAACCGGTACGCCGACTATCATCTTCGCCGATGGCTCGCGTATCCCGGGTGCGATCGATGCCAAGGCACTGGAAGCCAAACTTTCATCAACCAGGTAATACGATCTTCTCGATGATTTGAACGGTCACGCTTGCGTGGCCGTTTTTATTTGTGTGTCCAGTTGGTGAGTTTTGCTTGCGATCACAAGCCGCATGTATGCGCGTGCGGACGTATGCAGCTAAACTAGCGCTATCGCATTCCTTCCACGGCAGAGCATGAACAACGCAATTTACTACACCATCATTCCCAAGGATCTGGCAGCACATCTGTATACAGTCACAGTGACGGTCAATCAACCAGATGAAATTGGCCAATGCTTCTCTTTGCCGGCGTGGATACCTGGCAGTTACATGATTCGCGAATTTGCCAAAAACATCGTGCAAATCAGCGCTGAATCCGACGGTAAAAAAGTCGGGCTGAGCAAGCTCGATAAACACACTTGGATCGCGGATGAATGCATCGGACCATTGACGGTAAGTTACGAAGTGTATGCATGGGATTTGTCGGTGCGCACTGCGCATCTGGATCAGACGCATGGCTTTTTCAATGGCACCAGCGTTTTTCTACGCGTACAGGATCGTGAGGAAAGTGTACACATCGTCGATATTCAAAAACCGCAAGGCGAGGACCATGAGAAATGGCGAGTCGCCACCGCGATGCGGCAATTAGACGCCAAACGGTATGGCTTCGGCACTTACATCGCATCGAATTACGATGAGCTGATCGATCATCCAGTTGAGCTGGGAACCTTTGCCTTGGCGACGTTCAAGGCGCATGGCGTGCAACATGACGTGGTGTTTACAGGCAAGGTGCCGAATTTCGATTTGCCACGTCTGACGGCGGATTTGAAAAAAATATGCGAAACGCAAATTGCATTCTTTGAACCCAAGAGCAAACGCGCGCCGGTAGATCGCTATGTTTTCATGACGATGGTAGTAGGTGATGGCTACGGCGGTCTCGAACATCGCGCATCAACCGCACTGATTTGCTCGCGTGCCGACCTTCCGGTCAAAGGACAGCAGGAAATGAGTGATGGTTATCGCACCTTTCTTGGTTTGTGCAGCCATGAATATTTCCATACGTGGAACGTCAAGCGCATCAAGCCTGCTGCGTTTGTTCCGTATGATCTGGCGACCGAAAATTACACGCCACTGCTGTGGTTGTTTGAAGGCTTCACCAGTTATTACGACGATCTGATGCTGGTGCGTAGCGGTGTGATCGACGAGTCGGCTTATCTGAAGCTGGTTGCTAAAACCGTTAACAGCGTCTTGCGCGGCAGCGGTCGCCACAAACAAAGCGTGGCCGAATCCAGCTTCGACGCGTGGAGCAAATATTATAGACAGGATGAAAGCGCGACCAATTCCATCGTCAGCTATTACACCAAAGGTTCGCTGGTCGGCCTTGCGCTCGATCTGACGATACGCGCGGAAACCAAGGGCAAGAAATCGCTGGACGATGTAATGCTCGCCTTGTGGCAGCAATATGGTCGAGATTTTTATCAGGGCGGCTCAGAAGGACGCGGTGTGACGGAAAACGAAGTCGATGATTTGTTCGATAGCGTTACCGGGTTGAAGTTGAAGCGCGTGCTGGATCGCTGGGTACGCGGCACGGACGACTTACCTCTGTCGAAATTGCTGACGCCATTCGGCATCGCGTTTGCCGATGAGCGCAAAAATGGCAAGCCGGGTTTGGGTTGGCGCACTGTGCGGGATGGTAACGATTGCAAGGTGGCGAACGTGTATGAGAGTGGCACCGCACACAAAGCCGGTGTGTCGGCTGGCGATGTGTTGGTCGCGATTGATGGCTTGCGTGTGACAGGAACGAATCTGGATGGCGTGCTTGGTCGTTATCGCGTCGGCGATGCGATAGCCCTGCACGTATTCCGTCGCGATGAATTATTGAATCTGAAGGCGAAAGTGCAGGTATCCGATGCTCCTAACGTGACGCTGACGGCTGAAGCGAAGCCGACTGCCGCAGTTCGACTGCGCGATGCATGGCTTAAATAAGGGCTGTTTGAAAAAACAGAATAGACATTGAAGCTGCGATAGCGCTCGCTACCGCAGCTTTATGTTTTAGTTGAAGAGGCGACTCAGTTCCACACCTGGTTCAGGTGCGCGCATGAATGCTTCGCCGACCAGGAATGCGTGTACATCGGCATCGCGCATTTTTTTCACATCATCCGGCGTAACGATCGCGGATTCGGTAATCACCAGCTTGTCTGGCGAAATGCGCGGCAATAAATCCAGTGTGGTTTGCAAGGATGTTTCAAACGTACGCAAATTGCGATTGTTCACACCCAGCAAAGTAGTTTTCAAACGCAGAGCCGCGGTGAGTTCTTCCGCGTTGTGCACTTCCACCAGCACGTTCATGCCGAGCTCATGCGCGCATGCTTCCAGTTCTGCCATCAAACCGTGATCCAGGCCCGCAACGATCAACAGAATGCAATCTGCAGCCCATGAGCGCGCTTCATAAAGTTGATATGGATCGATGATGAAATCCTTGCGCAATACCGGCAAGGCACACGCAGCACGCGCCTGTTTCAAATAATCGGGCGCGCCCTGGAAAAATTGCACATCCGTCAGCACCGACAAGCAAGCCGCGCCATATTGTTCATAGCTGATAGCGATTTCCGCAGGATGGAAATCAGGACGAATCACGCCTTTCGATGGCGAGGCTTTTTTGATTTCGGCAATGATGCCCGCATTACCGCCAGCAATTTTCTGACGCAGTGAATTCTCAAAACCGCGTATGGCTGCGCGCGCTTCTTTATCTGTTTCGACCTCGCTACGCAAACTTGCCAGGCTGCGATATTTTTTCGCGGCAGCGACTTCGTCGGCTTTGACGGCCAGGATTTTATTCAGAATGTCGGACATGGCGATTCAACTCAAATAGTGGTGCAGATAATGCGCGCAATTTCGCAAGCATGCGATCGCGTCAGGCTTTGCCTAGCGCTTGCGTGACCTTAACAAATTGTTCCAGCTTGGCACGTGCCGCACCCGAAGCAATCGCTTCGCGTGCTTGTTTCAATCCATCCGCGATAGAACTGGCGACGCCGGCTGCGTACAATGCGGTGCCTGCGTTCAATGCGACGATATCGCGTGCGGCGCCATTGACGTTATCCAGCGCTTCAAAAATTTTCACTTTCGATTCCAGCGAATCGGCAACTTTCAGATTACGACTGGCAATCATCTGCAAGCCGAAATCTTCCGGATGGATTTCATACTCGCGGATTTCGCCGTTGATCAATTCGCCAACTAGGGTTGCTGCACCCAGCGATACTTCGTCCATATTATCGCGACCCCAGACCACGATTGCATGCTGTGCCCCCAGGCGCTGCAGTACGCGGACTTGAATGCCAACCAGGTCAGGATGGAAGACGCCCATCAAGATATTCGGCGCACCAGCGGGATTGGTTAAAGGCCCGAGAATATTGAAGATCGTGCGTACGCCGAGTTCCTTGCGCACCGGTGCAGCATGTTTCATCGCAGCGTGGTGATTCGGCGCGAACATGAAGCCTATGCCGGTTTGCGCTATCGATTCAGCGACCAGCTCCGGCTTCAGATTGATGTTTGCGCCCAGCGATTCCAGTACATCGGCACTACCTGACGAGGACGACACGCTACGACCGCCGTGCTTGGCAATGCGCGCACCTGCAGCTGCGGCAACAAACATCGATGCGGTAGAAATATTGAAGGTGTTAGCGCCATCGCCACCCGTGCCGACGATGTCGAGCAGATTGGTGGTGTCGGCCAATGGTACTTTGGTGGAAAATTCACGCATGACCTGCGCGGCGGCAGCGATCTCGCCTATGCTTTCTTTCTTCACACGCAAGCCCATCGTCAGCGCCGCAATCATCACAGGCGACATTTCGCCGCGCATGATTTTGCGGAACAGGTGCAGCATCTCATCGTGGAAAATTTCACGATGATCGATGCAGCGCATAAGGGCTTCTTGATCAGTAATCGGCATGACGAGACTTTCTGTATTCAAATGGCGACCAGCATTATCCATTTAGCGGACGAGGAAGTTTTTCAACAGTGCGTGGCCGTGTTCGGACAGGATGGATTCAGGATGGAATTGCACACCTTGGATATCAAAGTCCTTGTGACGCACGCCCATGATCTCGCCATCGTCTGTCCATGCCGTCACCTCCAGGCAAGCCGGCAATGAAGAACGTTCGATCGCCAGCGAGTGGTAACGAGTGATTGTGTACGGGCTAGGCAAATCCTTGAACACGCCGATGCCGGTATGCGTAATCTGCGAAGTCTTGCCATGCATGACTTGCTGCGCGCGCACGACTTTGCCGCCGAAGGCTGCACCTATCGCCTGATGACCGAGGCACACGCCGAGGATGGGTAGCTTGCCTGCAAATTGCTGCAATACAGGTATTGATACGCCAGCTTCGTGCGGTGTGCAAGGGCCGGGCGAAATGCAGATGCGTTCCGGTTTCAACGCTGCGATTTGTTCCAGCGTGATTTCATCATTGCGCACGGTGACGACTTCTTCACCGAGTTCACCGAAATACTGCACCAGGTTGTAGGTAAAGGAGTCGTAGTTATCGATCATCAGTAACATTTAAATCTCCCCATCCAAACCATCTTGCACTTGTTCCGCTGCGCGTAATACTGCGCGGGCCTTGTTTTCAGTTTCCTGCCATTCCATCTCGGGTACCGAGTCGGCAACGATGCCCGCTGCGGCCTGCACGTACAACATGCCATCCTTGATGACGCCGGTGCGGATCGCGATTGCCAGATCCATTTCGCCGCCAAAGGATAGATAGCCGCATGCGCCGCCGTAAATGCCGCGTTTGGTCGGTTCTAGTTCGTCGATGATTTCCATCGCGCGCACTTTCGGTGCGCCGGACAAGGTGCCAGCCGGGAAAGTCGCTTTCAACACGTCGAGATTCGACAAGCCGTCTTTCAACGTGCCTTCGACATTCGAGACAATGTGCTGCACGTGTGAATACTTTTCGATCACCAGTTTGTCGGTGACGAGTACGCTGCCGATTTCTGCGATGCGACCAATATCATTGCGCGCGAGATCGATCAGCATCACGTGTTCTGCGATTTCTTTTGGATCTGCCAGCAATTCTTTTGCGAGGATTGCGTCTTTTTCTGGCGTGTCGCCACGTGGACGCGTACCAGCCAAAGGACGTATTGTGATTTTCTTTTTACCGCTTGCCACGGTTTCGTTGCGGACCAGAATTTCCGGCGATGCACCTACGATTTGCATATCGCCGAAATTGTAGAAATACATATACGGCGATGGATTGAGCGAGCGCAATGCGCGATACAGCGTCAGCGGCGCATCGACATAGGGCTTCTTGATACGCTGGCCGATTTGCACTTGCATCAGATCGCCGGCCATCACGTATTCCTTGGCTTTGGCGACGGCGGCCAGATAATCTTGTTTGTCGAATTCGCGGATTGTGTTGGTGCGTACCGATGCGCTGGTGATCGGTGCTTCGACGGCGCGATGCAATTTGGCGCGCAAATCTTTCAGACGCTGGCGACCATTTAAATACGCATCCGGCTGCGTCGGATCGACATATACGATCAGATAAAGCTTGCCCGACAAATTGTCGATGACGGCCAATTCTTCTGTCAGCAGCAACTGGATTTCCGGCAGGCCGAGATCATCTTTTGGTGTGCTATGCGCGAGCCGGCTTTCTACATGACGCACTGTGTCGTAGCCGAAGTAGCCGGCGAGGCCGCCGCAAAAGCGTGGCATGCCTGGCAAGATCGCGACTTTATAGCGCGCCTGGAACTCCGCGATGAACTCAAGCGGATTGCCTTCGAAGGTTTCCACGATGGCGCCGTTGCGCACGACTTCAACACGCGTGCCGAAGCTGCGCATCAAGGTGTTGGCAGGCAGGCCTATGAAGGAATAGCGGCCAAAGCGTTCGCCACCGACGACGGACTCCAGCAAAAAGGTATTTTTGCCGCCATCCTGGGTTTGCGCCAGTTTGAGATAGAGTGAAAGTGGTGTTTCCAGATCGGCGAATGCTTCGGCGACCAGTGGAATGCGGTTATAGCCTTGCGTGGCCAGCGATTTGAATTCGAGTTCAGTCATGGGTTCTCTCCGGACCGCTATTGTAGACGAGCGGTTTGGTACTTTAATAAGTAGTTCAAAAAACGTTGCTGATCGCGCGGGAGTGCAGGGAATGCAAAACGTGCGGACGATCAACGGCAAGTGGCGCTCAGCGCCAGATTTGCCAGCCTCGCCATAGCCAGGCCTCATGCGCGCCTGGTGTTGTGAGTCGTTTTTTGTCGAGAGACATGATGATTTATGTTGGTGAAATAAGATGTGCCGCGTCTAGCAGCGTAGAAACTATACCATCGCTATCGACGTCTTGTATAGCCTGCCCGTGGTTGTAGCCGTAAGGCACATTGAGAACTTTGCAACCCGCCGCGCGTGCTGCCTGCGAGTCGTTGATGGAGTCGCCGATTGCCACGACTTGCGATGGATGCAGTCCAAAATCTTTGCAGACTTGCAGCAACTGCATAGGATCGGGTTTCTTTTTCTCGAAAGAATCGCCGCCGTAAACGATTTCAAAATAATCGCGCAAGCCGGTTTTTTCCATCAACGGCAAGGTGAAGGCCATCGGCTTGTTGGTGACGCAGGCCATGCGCAAGCCTTGGTCCCGCATGGCTTGCAAGCCTTCGTGCACGCCTGGGTAAGCGGTCGCGAATTCGCCATTGACGTCGAAATAATGTTTTTCGAACAGGGCGAGTGCCTCCTTGAAGCGCAACTCGACTTCGCTGGCGGAAAAATCCACGCCTATGCTTTTGCGCACCAGATTTTCTGCGCCCTTGCCGACGAAGCTGATCGCAGTCTCTAGCGTGAGCGGTCCCAGACCCAGGTCGGCGCGCATCCGATTGATCGTGATGTGCAAATCCTGAGCGGTATGCAACATGGTGCCATCGAGATCGACGATGACACCGCGTATACCATGCAACACTTGATTTTCAACTACGCTGGAAGACAAATTTAGACCTTCACCAGTTCGCTGCGCATCGCATCGATGACGGCTTTGTAGTCTGGCTTGCCGAAAATGGCAGAGCCGGCGACAAAGGTATCTGCGCCAGCGCGTGCAGCTTCGGCGATATTGTCGACTTTGATGCCGCCATCGACTTCCAGCATGATGTCGCGGCCGGATTCATCGATCAATTTGCGTACGGACGCGATTTTTTTCAGTGTGTGCGGAATGAAGGATTGGCCGCCGAAGCCGGGATTGACCGACATCAGCAGAATGATGTCGAGCTTGTCCATCACGTGTTCCAGATAATGCAAAGGCGTGGCGGGATTGAAGACCAGACCGGCTTTGCAACCGTTGTCGCGTATCAGTTGTAGCGTGCGGTCGACGTGATCGGAGGCTTCCGGATGGAAGGTGATGATGTTGGCGCCAGCCTTGGCGAAATCGGGGACAATGCGATCCACAGGCTTGACCATCAGGTGCACATCGATAGGCACTTGCACGTGTGGGCGTATCGCTTCGCATACCAAGGGGCCTATGGTCAGGTTTGGAACGTAATGGTTATCCATCACGTCGAAGTGGATGATATCGGCGCCGGCGGTGACGACGTTGCGTACTTCTTCCCCAAGACGGGCGAAATCGGCGGACAGAATGCTGGGAGCGATGCGATAGTTGGCCATGGTCGTAAATTTGTAAATGAAGCGGCTATTTTACCCCGTGGCTCTCAGGCTGCGTTCCGCAAGATGATCGGACGAATGCGATTTTCATGTCTTCGGTTCGCGACTGCTATATATAGTGAGTGATACAGAGTGCGTGTACGCGCTATCATGCGCATACATATATATCTTGAAGTGAAAACGCGGCAAAGCATGCGCGGCATTAGAGGAAACACATGGCATCCTACGAATTTACCGTCAGCGTCACCACGCAATATCTAGAGGAACAATCTGATCCTGATCATTCGCATTACGTGTTCGCTTACGCAATAACGATTAAAAATACCGGCTTGGTCGCGGCGCAGCTTATTTCTCGGCATTGGGTCATTACGGATGCCAATAACCATGTTGAAGAAGTGCGTGGTCTGGGCGTGGTCGGCAATCAGCCTTTGTTGCAGCCGGGTGAACAATATGAATACACCAGCGGCATGTCGATGGCGACGCCGCAGGGTTCAATGACGGGTGAGTATTTTTGCGTGGCTGAGGATGGCGAGCAGTTTGCGGCCAAAATTCCTGAATTTGTTTTGTCCTTGCCGCGCACTTTGCATTAATTCTCTGGTCTATTCAGTCTTGTCGTCTTTTGGTGGTGTTGATTTTTTCGCCGGTGCTTGAGTTGGTTTCTTCTGCCCCGAGAACATCGTCCACCATACGATAAAGATCAACAAGAACAACGCGATTCCCGCTTCAACAAATAATAGCCACATTGCCAATTGCTCCCATGTCATTTATTCGCCTTAGTTTACTCGCATCCATTCTGTTTGCCCTTGTTTCATGCTCTACGGTGCGGCCACCGCAGCAGCCGGTCGTCGTGGAGCCATCGGTTCCAGTGACCCCAGGCAAGCCGACTATTCCGTCGGGCGATTTACCCAGTCTGCCGCGGACCGAGATCAATCCGGCACTGCGTCCGGTGACATTTGCGGTTTTGCCGGGATGGAAGAATGACGATCAGCGCGAGGCCTTGCCTGCATTTTTGTCTTCCTGCGCAGTGATGATTCGCCGTCCGGACTGGAAAGCTGCATGCGCCGCCGCGGCGAATCTCGACGGCAACGATGAAAATGCAGTACGACAGTTCTTTGAAAATTACTTCCAGCCATATCGCGTATCGAATCCGGATGGCTCCTTCTATGGCACGGTAACCGGTTATTACGAACCTCTGCTGCAAGGTTCGCGCAAACGTGGTGGCAAGTATCAAACACCTCTGCATCGTGCGCCCGATGACATCCTGACCATCGACCTGGTGAGTGTTTTCCCCGAGCTGAAAGGTCAGCGCGTACGCGGCCGTTTGCTGGGCAATAAAGTTGTCGCCTATCCTTCTCGCGCGGAGCTGGGCCAGTCAAATGCGTTGATCGGTAAAGAAATTGTGTGGGTGGATGATCCTATCGATGCATTTTTCCTGCAGGTGCAAGGTTCTGGACGCGTGCAATTGGACGATGGCAAAGAGCAGGTGCGGATTGCGTATGCAGATCAAAACGGTCATCCATATAAGTCGATAGGTCGCTATCTAATAGATAAAGGCGAGTTGACGCTGGATCAGGCATCCGCGCAAGGCATCAAGGCATGGTTGAAAGCCAATCCCAAGCGCCAGCAGGAATTGCTGAACGCAAATCCCAGCTATGTCTTTTTCAAGGAAGAAAAAGTCATAGATCCCAACGTAGGTCCAAAAGGTGCGCAGGGCGTGCCGTTAACGCCGCAGCGTTCGATTGCAGTCGATCCGCAATTCATACCGCTGGGCGCGCCAGTCTTCTTGGTTGCGACGTTGCCGGCGAGTAAAACCCCATTGCGTCGCCTCGTGATGGCGCAAGATACCGGTAGTGCCATCAAGAATCCGGTGCGCGCTGATTACTTCTGGGGTTTTGGTGCGGAAGCTGGTGAACAAGCTGGCCGCATGAAGCAGCGCGGCGAGATGTGGGTGTTGTTGCCGAAATGATGTCTTCTTAATAGTGCGCGTAGGTTTTAAAGGAGCTATTCATGCAATACGAAAATATCCTCGTTGAGATTCACGGCAAGGTCGGGTTGATCACTCTCAATCGGCCCGCCGCATTGAATGCGCTCAACGACAAGTTGATGGACGAGTTGGGTTTGGCCCTGCAATCGTTCGATGGCGACGACGACATCGGCTGCATGATTATTACTGGTAGCGAGAAAGCCTTCGCGGCTGGCGCTGATATCGGTGCAATGGCGACATACTCTTATATGGATGTATATAAAGGCGATTACATCACACGCAACTGGGAGCAGATTCGCAGCGTGCGCAAGCCGGTCATCGCAGCAGTAGCTGGTTATGCGTTGGGCGGCGGCTGCGAACTCGCGATGATGTGCGACTTCATTATTGCGGCCGATACGGCGAAGTTCGGTCAGCCTGAAATCAAGCTGGGTATTATTCCTGGCGCTGGCGGCACGCAACGTTTGCCACGTTCGGTGTCGAAATCCAAGGCGATGGATATGTGTTTGACGGCGCGCATGATGGATGCAGCAGAAGCCGAGCGCGCTGGCTTGGTATCGCGTGTAGTTGCTGCGGACAAGTTACTAGAAGAAGCATTGGCTGCAGCAACCGTCATCGCGAATATGTCGCTGCCTATGGTCATGATGATCAAGGAATCCATCAATCGTGCCTATGAAACAACGTTGGCTGAAGGCGTACAGTTCGAGCGCCGACTCTTTCATAGCACCTTCGCAACAGAAGATCAGAAAGAAGGAATGCGTGCGTTTGTAGAGAAGCGCGCAGCGAAATTCAAGAACGTTTAAGGCCTGCGCAAAAAGTAATTTCAAAAGAATTAAAGTATTTTCTCAAAAGGGGTTGCCAAGGCATTGGGTGCTTGCTATAGTTCGGCTCCCGTCGCAGAACAAGCAGCGAAACGCAGAGTGTAGCGAGCTGAATTGGGTGTGATGGGGGT